>NZ_SNQG01000009.1 GCF_004378255.1 Mucilaginibacter phyllosphaerae | reverse complement strand
GCTCTTAGCACCGATCAGAAACTACTTTTCTGTACAATAGGGCTGCGTTCTCTAATAAACCAATAAAAACATATTAATAAAAAAAACCGCCTCATAATTGCTTATGAGACGGCCTCTTTTTTTATAACTGAGATTTTGTCTCAAATCTCACGTCTAATATCTCAAATCTAATTAAAAACGGTATCCCAAAGTTAAGTAACCGTTGTTATTAGTGTTTTTTAGCATGGCAGCAGGGTTGTTATTGCCAATATCATACGGGAATACATTTTGTGTGCCTGATGAGTGCGCGTAAGTAGCATCAACATAATAGGCGCCAAAACGCAGGCCTACACCACCGCTAACGGTTTTAATATCGCTGCCGTTATCTTTACGGGCATCGCCCTGTATGCCATAACCGCCACGTAGTAAAAAGAAGCTGCTGATACGTGCCTCAGCACCGATATGCGCGTTAATGGCAGATTTGTAAAGGCTTTTAATATCCGGGTTATCCAGCAGGTCTGCATCGTAATTGTTGCCGCTGCTGATGCGGGTTTTGCTGTAATCAACATATTCTACATCACCGGTAATAAAGCCAAAGCTTTTGATAAATACCGATGCACCCCCAGCCAGTTTTAACGGCGTACGCATGTTATAGTTTAGCTGATAATCATCAGATGTATTTTGAATTTGGTTGTTATTGCCCACTTTAGATGCAAGGCCTTCATAATAAATATCATCTATATTATAAAAGGTAGGCGAGGTAAATACCGCACCTAAGCGTACTGCCTCGGTAGGTTTGTAAATTACACCCAGCCTGGCGCTAAAGCCGGTACCCTGCGTAAGTTGGTTTTGCGAGTATGCAGAGGTAAAGTCGCGGTTTGCAGGGATGCCGCCTTCTAAAACAGATAAGGCGCCATCTTCATAAAAAGTACTGTATGAGTTGTAGCGCAGATCGGTAAAACTAAGCGCTAACCCTAAATAAAGTTTATTGCTGTAGTTACCACCGATAGAAAAATCTACAGCAGATTGGCCACCGGTACGATTAATAATAGCTTCCTGAGCGGTAGAGCCTACATTGTTAGCCCTGTATTCTGATGATGGCGGCGTGGTATTCAGGTTATAAGCATCTATCAGGTTTTGATCATAAGCCCAACCGGCCAACGAGCCCGAACCTATGCCATACTGGTTACCTTGAGATGCAAAGAAACTGTTTATAGAATTAGAACCATTTGTACCGCTATAACGGATGTTTTGATTAAAATTACTGTTACGGCTATAAGCTACACCATAGTTAACACTTAACCAGCCTTTGCTTTTATCTGCCCCGCGTGGTTTACTTAATTGGTTGTATATAACAACGGCCGCGTTATTTAAATTAACTTTATTGCTGTTGGCTGAATTTGACTGGCCAAAATAAGTTGAATTTGTTTTAGCCCCGTTAAATTCTGGCGTGATGCTAAACTCCGAACTGGTAAAAAAGCCCAGGCCTGCAGGGTTGCCGGTAACGTTGCTTAAGTCGCCGCCAATAGCGGTACCTGCATTACCAACCGCTTTTATGCGGGATGTTGACCCGGTAGTGGTTTGCGAGAAGCGGATGGCATCCTGCGAGTATTGTGCAAAACTATTTTGGGTAAGTGCTACTATAGCAATTACACTTAGTAAATATTTGAGTTTCATAAAATTTGTTAGGTTGATGTTATAATTAGTTTCTTACGGGCCTGCCGCCGCCACCACCACCGCTGCTTCTGCCACCGCCGCCGCCACCAAATGATGATGGTGCAGAGCGTTCTACACTCGGTTGGTAAGTAGGCCTGTCGGTACGTACACCACGTGTAGCACGCGTATCGCCATAAACCGGCCTGCCGTTGCCCCCGTTACTTACACCACGTGTGGCCCTGTTAGGTATATAACCTATACCGTTATTGTTGCCGCCATAGGCTGTGCGCCCACGGTTGGCAAAAGAGGTATTGCTGCCGTTCCCCCTGTAAGGGCGCGGATTGCTGCGGAATGCAGAATAACCGCCCCAGTAGCCGCCACCCCAGCCGTAGCCGTAACCGCCGCCCCAGAACGAATATGGTGAGTAAAAGCCACCATACCCAAAAGGAGAGTAGCCCCATGGCGAGCCCCAGCCGTAACCACCGCCCCAGCCTAAACCAAAGCCACCGTAACCACCCCAGCCACCATAGCCGTAACCACCATAGCCAAAGCCTAAACCAACATTCCATCCGTTGCCGTAACCACCATAACCGTATGGCGAGTATAAGTTATCATAATATCCAAACGGAGAATAATAGCTAAAACGGTTTATGCGCGATGCATAATCGTCGTAATAAAAATAGTCGTCTTCATCGCTGTACTGGTCTGCACCGTCTTGATCGTACTGGTTATTTCTGGTAACATATTCAGGCTCTTCTGCCGCTTTCGCGCGCGAAAAGTACACGTCGTCGTTATTTTGTGAGTTAGATGCTGTTTTGTTAACAGAGCAGGAACTCAGCGCTATGGCGCCGATAAAAGTTATTCCGAGGAGTAGGTTCCTTTTCATTTTTGTGGGGTGTAAAAGTTCGAGTTCAAATAAACGTATAAATTTATAAATTTGGCACCTGCTAAATGTTAAAATTAAAGTCAAATTTCATTCCAATAATCAAAATATGAGCAAAGGTGTTATCAGTAAAGACGAAGATTACTCGCAATGGTTTAACGACTTAATAATTAAATCTGACATGGCCGAATATTCGCCCGTGAGAGGATGTATGATCATTAAGCCGTACGGCTATTCTATATGGGAAAAAATACAGGCAGTGCTCGACAAAATGTTTAAAGAAACGGGGCACCAAAATGCCTATTTCCCGCTGCTCATACCAAAATCTTTTTTCTCAAAAGAAGCCAGCCATGTAGAGGGCTTCGCTAAAGAATGTGCCGTTGTGACACATTATCGCCTAAAAAACGATGGAGATGGTAATATTATTGTAGATGACGAGGCAAAATTAGAAGAAGAGCTGATTATCCGCCCAACATCAGAAACCATCATCTGGAATACCTACCGTGGATGGATCCAAAGTTACCGCGATCTGCCTATTTTGGTAAATCAGTGGGCCAACGTTATGCGCTGGGAAATGCGCACCCGTTTATTTTTACGTACCAGCGAATTTTTATGGCAGGAAGGCCATACCGCCCACGCCACATCAGAAGAAGCTGTAGCAGAAACCGAACAGATGCTGGAGGTTTATGCCGATTTTGCCGAGAACTGGATGGCACTGCCGGTAGTAAAAGGCCGCAAAACCGCTAATGAACGCTTTGCAGGCGCCCTGGATACCTACTGTATTGAAGCTTTAATGCAGGATGGTAAGGCCCTGCAGGCAGGTACATCGCACTTTTTGGGGCAAAATTTTGCCAAGGCTTTTGATGTTAAATTCACCACAAAAGATAACAAACAGGATTTTGTTTGGGCAACCTCCTGGGGGGTATCAACCCGCTTAATTGGTGCATTGATTATGGCCCACTCTGATGATGCCGGCCTGGTATTGCCCCCAAAGCTTGCCCCTATACAGGTTGTGGTTGTGCCCATTTACAAGCATGATGAAGAACTGGACAACATTACCACGTTTGTAAACGGCCTAACAAAAGAATTGCGTGCAAAAGATATCACTGTTAAATTTGATAAACGCGATACCCACCGCCCGGGTGCTAAGTTTGCCGAATACGAATTAAAAGGTGTGCCTTTGCGTGTTGCCATAGGCAGCCGCGATATGCAGAACGGAACAGTTGAGTTGGCCCGCCGCGATACCAAAACCAAGGAAACTGTTAACCAGGAGGGCCTTGCAGCACATATTGAGGCATTGTTAGAAGAGATACAAGCGAACATCTACAAGAAAGCATCAGATTTCCGTACCGAAAACACTACCGAGGTAGATACCTACGAAGAATTTAAACGGATGTTGGATGAGCAGCCGGGTTTTCTTTCAGCACATTGGGATGGTACATCTGAAACCGAACAAAAAATAAAAGATGAAACTAAGGCAACAATCCGTTGCATACCTTTGAATAATAAACAGGAAGAAGGCAAATGTATTCTAACGGGAAAACCGTCTACACAACGGGTGTTGTTTGCCAGAGCGTATTAATTTTAGTGAGTGGTTGATTGGGTTAAGTGGTGAGTGGTTTTAGCTGCACTTGCACATCGTAAACAAATTGATACATATTATTAACAATATGGCTTCTTTTACTGAATTAGAAACCTGGAAGCAATCGCGCAAGATCAGAAAATTAATTTCTGATCTTGCGCGGGGTTTTCCTGCTAATGAAAAATTTAGGTTAACAGACCAAATCATACGTTCTTCCCGTTCTATAGGGAATAATTTAGCAGAAGGTCATGGCCGTTTTCACTATCAGGATAACATCAGATTTTGTATCATGGCAAGGGGCTCCTTAACAGAAACGCTTGATCATTTGATTATAGCCTTAGACGAAAATATTATCACAGAAGAAGTTTTACAATCATTTCAACCAGAGTATGAAAGCTGTTTGAAATTAATAAATGGATATATTCAATACCTAAAAAGTAAAAAATTGAGTGAATAGTGTGTACTTGATTAGTGAATGGTTGAAATTTTCGATCATTTATAGATAGATAACCACTCACCACTTAACCCAATCAACCACTCACCAAACATGAAATTCGGAACAAAAGCAATACATGCAGGGCAGGAGCCCGACCCAACTACCGGCGCTATCATGACGCCGATATACCAAACATCAACCTACTGGCAAAAATCGCCGGGCGATAATAAGGGATATGAGTACTCGCGTGGTACCAACCCAACACGCAAGGCACTGGAGGATTGTTTGGCAGCTTTGGAAAATGCTAAGTTTGGACTGGCATTTTCGAGCGGAATGGGAGCAACCGATGCTGTAATGAAGTTACTGGCGCCGGGCGACGAGGTAATTACCGGTAACGACCTGTATGGTGGTTCATACCGAATCTTTACCAAGATCTATGCTAACTATGGCATCAAATTCCATTTTCTTGATTTGTCGAATCCCGATATCATCAACGAATATGTGAATGATAAAACCAAGTTGGTTTGGATAGAAACCCCAACCAACCCAACCATGCAGGTAGTGGATATTGAGGCGGTAGGTAAAATCACCAAAGCTAAAAACCTGCTGTTTGCGGTAGATAACACCTTTGCATCGCCGTACCTGCAAAACCCTATCGATCTGGGTGCCGATGTGGTAATGCACTCGGTTACCAAATACATTGGTGGCCACAGCGATGTGGTAATGGGGGCCTTGATGCTGAACGATGAAGAGCTATACAAAAAGCTTTGGTTTATCTACAATGCTTGCGGTGCTACACCCGGCCCTATGGATAGCTTTTTAGTATTACGTGGGATAAAAACCCTGCATCTGCGCATGAAAGCGCATTGCGAAAACGGCCGCCAGGTTGCCGAATTTTTAAAAGACCACCCGCGTATAGAGAAAATTTACTGGCCTGGTTTCCCCGACTCTAAAAATTATGATATCGCCAAAAAGCAAATGCGCGATTTTGGCGGTATGATTTCCATTGTATTAAAAGATGCCGACCTACAGGAAACCTTCCGCATTGCATCATCATTTAAAGTTTTTGCCCTGGCAGAATCATTAGGCGGTGTAGAATCATTGATCAATCACCCGGTGAGCATGACACATGGCAGCATCCCTAAAGCCGAGCGCGATAAAGCCGGCGTGGTAGATAACCTGTTACGCCTAAGCGTAGGGGTAGAGGATATAGAGGATCTGTTAGAAGATTTGAAACAGGCGTTAGCTTAAAGCCCCTAACCCCCTGAAGAGGGAATAAAAGTTCTTATTATGGATGAATTTTCAAATGCATCCCCTTTAGAGGACGGGAGGGGCAAACTCCCCCTTCAGGGGGCTGGGGGGCTAAATCTCAAATCTTTCCTCGACCAAAAGGTAGCCCAATACAACCGGCCGGAGTTTATTGCAAATGACCCGGTAAGCATCCCGCACCTGTTCAGCAATAAGCAGGATATCGAGATCATGGGTTTTTGGGCGGCCACGCTGGCATGGGGGCAAAGGGTTACCATTATCAATAAGTGTAAGGAATTGATTAGCCTGATGGATGGCGCACCCTACGATTTTATCGTTAATCATGAAGAGCCTGATCTGAAGAAGTTATTGCATTTTAAGCACCGCACGTTTAATGATATAGATACACTTTACTTTATATCCTTTTTTAGATGGCATTACGAGAATTTTGATAGTTTGGAGGATGCGTTTATACCCCCTAACCCCCTAAAGGGGGAACAGGATTTTAAAATAGTTAAACAAAAGTTCTCTAATCAGGAGGCGGAGGGGGTAGAAGCCTCTTTAAACCATTTCCGTTCTTACTTCTTTTCCCTGCCCGATTTTCCGCATCGTACTAAAAAGCACGTTTCTTCGCCATCGCAAAAATCTACCTGTAAAAGGCTGAATATGTTTTTGCGCTGGATGGTACGTAAAGACAACAACGGCGTTGATTTCGGCATCTGGAACAAACTTAAACCTGCCGACCTGATCTGCCCCTGCGATTTACACGTGGACCGCATAGCCCGCCATTTAAAACTCATCAACCGAAAGCAAACCGATTGGCAAACAGCCGTTGATCTAACCCAAAACCTGCGCGAGCTGGATCCGCTCGACCCCGTAAAATACGATTTTGCCTTGTTTGGTTTAGGGATAGAAGAACGTTGGGGAATTGAAGGAATATTGCCGGAGTTTTAAGAAAATATTATCATCTTGTCATTTCGAGAGAAGCGCAGCGACAAGATTTTTTTACACAGCGCTCAACGGCCATGCAAATTCACCTGCTTATTGCAAAAGATTTCTCCTTGTACCTAGTTCGAAATGACAATAGTTTTTTAGATTAGTAAAAACTATTTCAGTGCCACCCTCAAAAGAATATAACTTATCCAATTTCTTAACCGGCAAAAGCGAATATACACTTGCCTTGTTTAATCATTTTATAGATCGATATAACACTATCGGCCCGGTTGAAGTTATCCCGTTAAAAAGTATGATCGGATTAGATAACGGCCACAAGCGCATTGCCTACATCACCCAGTTAGGCAAAAACTTCATTCATGTGATATTTCCGTTTAAACAAGCCTATTTGGATAATATGTGTTTTATTAAAATACCCCAGGTACCGGGTCAGCAGCAGTTTAATCATCATTTCAGGATGCTGAATTTGACGGATATAAATGATGAAGTGCTTGGTTTTATGCAGTTGGCTTATCTGGGAGAAGGATAATTTGCCAATTTATCTACGAAAAAAGGTCGCCCAGTTTTATACAGGGCGACCTTTTTAATAAGAGTTAACTGATTTTAAAATCCTAAGCCTAAGGTAAATGCTTTTACATTACCGGTAAGTGTTGCGCCTGCGGTTGCAGCGCCTGTAGTTAAGTTTATTGTGTAAATTTTGGTTACGCCGCCAACAGTTAACAAGGCATATGCTGTGCCACTGGTGCTGCCAATATCAAAGCCATTGCTGGCCATGGCGGTTACACCTAAAGCACCAATTGGCACTAATACGCCGTTGTTTGGCGGATCTTGCCGGTAAAGCATGCTGGTTTGCGTATCAATATCAAATAATGTTGTAGTAGTTGCGCCTGCAAAGTTGTTGGTGTAAGCCGCAGCCGTTACAGATGGTGTACCGGGTGTTAATGGTAAATCAATTGCAGCAACAAGGCCGTCGTTAGGGTTTAGCCTTAGGTTTTGGCCGGTATTGCTTACCACACGTATCCGGTCAACAGTCGGGTTAAAATCAAAACCAAATTCCGTTCCTGATAATAAGGTGGTTAATGGTGCTGTACCCACCGCTGTGGCCGCGCCTGATGATGCATTAAGTGTATATAGCCTGCTTGTGCTCCCCAATATATAAAGCTGGCCATTAACCGGGCGGAAATCCATCCCTAAAACGTTTTCACCTGCTGCCATGCCTGTAATTGGTTTCACTACCGGCGATGGATTCATCGGGTTAAATATCATCAATTCGTTACTGGCGCTTACTGCGTAGGCCACCGGTTGGGTGGGTATAGCAATGGATGTGATGGCAGCTGCAAAATCGTTTTTGATTTTAGTTGCTTTACCGTTTTCCAAATTAATGTTATACAGTCCCGATTTATTATTAACGGTTAATACGGCTAAAGCAGCACTGCCATCGGGGCTAATGTCAAAACCGCCGGTTTGCTGTGCATCAAAACCAAGCGAGCCTATCTCTACCAGTTTGCCATCGTTTGGCGGGTCTTGTTTGTATAATTTATCGTTTGCAATATCAATCACAAATAATGCTGTTGTGCTTGTGCCTGCTGTATTTTGTGTATAAGCAGCTGCGGTAATTGTGGCCCCTGCAGCACCGTTTATCACACCGTCGGTAGCAGCTACGGTACCGGTTTCGGGGTTTAGGCGCAGGTTTTGGCCCGATAGGCTTACCAGACGGATCCTGTCTACCGTTGGATTAAAATCAAAACCTACTGCCGCGCCTGTAATAGCCGGGGTAAATGCAGCCGCGCCAATTGCACGGGCAACTGCTGTTTCGGTGTTAATTACATAAATACGGCTGCTGCTGCTTACGCCATAAAGCTGGCCGGTTGCAGGCCTGAAATCGATGGCTAAGATACTTTCGCCCACCTGTAAACCCGTAATGGTGGTTTGTTTGGTAAGCGATGCCGCGTTTTTTGCATTTAAACTAAGCAGTTGGTTATCCTGCGTTACGGCATAAAGGGCCAGGTCTGGCCCGGTAATGGTTTCATCAGTTGTGGGTGATGGAAGTACCCTGTCTTTTTTGCAAGATGTTGATATGATAATAGCAATTGCTGCGCATAACAAGCACAACCTGTTAATATAATGGTTGAATGTTTTCATGATGAGATAGATAATATTTACAATAAAAATGGCGGCCTGATAGCCGGTTAAAAAGACGTAAAAATTAAGATCTATCGGGAGGAGGGATGGTAATCGTTAAAAAGTAAGAAGATATATAAAGATTATTATAGGCTGTAAGATGCACAATTGTTGTGTGGGAGATAAACTGGGCCGCGGTGTTTGAATAAAAGCCGGCAAACTCTTTCTCTTTTTCTGAAGGATTAGCAGCCGCTTTTTTTTCAGCATCGTTATCGCTCTCTTCGGTATTAACAGATATTTCTTTACCCGATGGCTTTGCGGGTAAAAATACAGGCATAAAAATTTTGCATCCTATAAAAAAGATCAGCAGCACGCTTGCAGCAATGCGTAAATAAAAATACCGGTTAAATAATGCAGCTATCACGTAATATTAACAACAGGTAGATTGTTGTTGGTAATTACGTAAAGCGTATATAAGCAGGTTTTGTTTAGTAATGGGTTATTTACAACGTATAGCGATAATGCCTATTGCTTTACGCTTCCTCCTTAAAATAAACCTTATAGTAATTCATGGCTTTATCATCATCAAAGCCTTTTTCAATCAGTTTATTATCACCATGAATATAGATATGGAAATTCTTATCCAACTTTAAAACGCTTTTGTAAACACGTGCCTGCTTTTTTACGGCGTTGCCGGATATTTCAAAACTATCGGCTATTTTAGTATCAAATTCTTCCTCGTACTGATTTTTAAAGTTTTTGAAGGATGTGATCGCTTCCGGATTGCTGATCACCTCTTCACTAAACTCATCCAGGTCAAAAGTTTCTTTTTCCTTAAAGTATTTCATCGATCGGTTAAGCAGGTCTATCTTATCAGCCTTGCTCATCTCAAACTCATCATCCAATTTTTGGGTTACAAAATTCTTGTAAATGCCCAGCGTATTGCTGGTTTGGTTAAAGCTATCGTTACGGATCTTCAATTGCAAAAACTCATCCTTCCAGTAAACGGCAGCATCCTGCCCGCCGCTAACCTTATCTACCACAACCACTTTGTAGCCGTTCTCTTTTTCGATGTTAAAGATCAGTACGCCCTTATCCAGCTTGTTGATGTTAATGGCATCCCGCTCGTAATCTACCGCAAAGCCGCCCTGATCAGGGTACACCTTCAAGTAAGTTTCTTTGTTTTCTGATTTAAATATACCAATGGCATCCAATAGGTTACCTTCTATCTGTACATTGTTAAAATATACCACGTATATTTCGCCGCCTTTAATATTGGGGTGGCTGCTTACGTTATACAGGTGTTTGGCTATCTGTTCAGACATTTCCTGAAACTTCTCTTTATCTTCAAAAACTTTGCTGGTAAAATTATGTATCTCGTTAAGGGCAAGGTCGCCACTGCTGTGCATCAGGTGGTAAACCTCGTTAACTTTTTCAAATGGCTTTAAAAAATATTGGAGTAATAAATTAGGGATGATCTCATCCTTTAATTCCAGTGGTTTTTCAGACAGGGTATACATTTCGCCCGCAGCCTGGTTGCCTACATGGTGCACAGAGATAGTATCTAACGAAGCTTCAAAAAAAGTTGTCATTTTATAACAAAGTAAAATAAGTCAAGAAACAGAAAAACCTCAATAATCTGAAATGTAAAAACTCCTAATCCTATACAATCAATTAAATGACGCAAGTTTACAGTTTGATATAAATTTATGTGTGAATAATCAGTTGCTACTTTTAAACTAACATAAATTAACCCAGTTATTGCAAGTAGGGCGGAAGCTATAACCGCTTTCTTATTAAAATTAATAAGTTCGCCAAATCTACCACTTTCTTTTATTCTGGTTATTGCTGGTGTATCGCTTTGTAGTAACAAAGCTAATACTGCAAGTAAAAAGCCAAAGCTAATTGAAGATATATCTATTGATTTATCCATAAAAGATTCCATGTCAATTTGTTTGCTGAAATAAAGTTTATAATTTATTAATGCAATTATTATTGATATAGTAGCAGATAAGTACCTCTCTTTTAATTTATCAATAGTCATATTAGTAAATAATTGTCGAGATCATTTTTTATGCGTTGATAAGCCTCTGTAATTTCTTGTTTTCTAAAAGTTGGCTTTAGATCTCTCATATTTTTATCTTCGTTGTAACTTATCGATTCAAGCATTTTGTCTTTAATCAAGTCTACTTCTGTAATATTTTCTTCGTCTTCTTCATAGCCCCTAATAGCAAACTTTTTAACATTGTCTTTCATGAGATCGTAGTTTTCTTCAATCCAGCTAAGCATCTGATTTATCTTTCCTGTGTGAAGAGATTTATCTTTTCTACTTGTTATTTTATATACAACATCTATTAATTCAGCCCCAAACTCTTCTCCTGGTTTAGCTATTTCTTTCAGAGACTTTTGGTTATTCTTGACTTTTTTTACAATCTCACCCGGTGCCGCAAATTGCATGTGAATTGCTTTTTGACTCCCCATGCCAAGGATTTTTTTCATAGCATCTATATTCATTACAACATCAAATCGAATATCAAAAGCCACGATTCGCTCATCCTTTTCTTCGTTATATATGCTGTATAGTTTATAAATATGATCACTAAACTGGCCCATATATAAGCCATCTTTTGTTACTTCATAAAGGAAGAATTTAGTCGATTTAGAATATAAAAAAACATTTCCATAGGCCAAGCCTTCTGGTTCTGTCAAACCTAATGCTGATAATTCATTAGTTAATATGTTGTTTTTGGGGGGAGTAGCAACCATTTTAGTTGACTGTACAAGACCTAAAATAAGATCGCCTTTTTCTTCTATAAATACGAACTGCGTATATTTTGGACCAGACTTTATTCTAACTGATGCAAATTCATCATTCAACAAAAGGTCTTCGAAATTTAATTCCGAACCATCTACGGTCTTAATTCGAATTTGAAATACTTCAACTTTTTTCTTGCTCATTTTATTTGGATAAGGTTTAAAAGGAATAGGAAATGCAAGATACTAAAGATCTAAGTAATTTCAGATAGAATTTTTAACGCTAACATACAATCTATTAGTTAAAGTGCTTTTTTTAAGATCTATTTGTAACTATGGTAATTAACTATTATTGATTATAGTTAAGAAATATAACTTCTAAATAACGATTTTTGTATCGGTGCTTTTGCAACGATCCAATGACGTAATGATCCAATGATACAACAAGAAGATACGATAGTAGCACTTGCTACACCAAACGGAATAGGGGCAATAGGCGTCATTCGGCTATCCGGCCATGATGCTATAACTATTGCCCAAAAAGTATGGAAAGGTAGGGATTTGACCAAACAGGCCTCGCATACGCTGCATTTTGGGCGGATTATAGACGGAGATATCGAGCTGGATGAAGTGGTAACGTCTTTGTTTGTAGCGCCACGGTCTTACACCCGGGAAAATGTGGTGGAGATCTCCTGCCATGGCTCCAATTATATCATCGAATCTATCATTAAACTTTTTATTAAAAATGGCGCACGCGCAGCTAAAGCAGGGGAGTTTACCTTAAGAGCCTTTTTAAACGGTCAGCTTGATCTGTCGCAAGCCGAAGCCGTTGCCGACCTGATCGCATCTAACTCCAAAGCATCACAGCAAATTGCTTTGCAGCAGTTACGCGGCGGGTTTAGTAATCAATTACAGCAACTGCGCGATCAATTGGTGCAGTTTGCTTCGCTGATAGAACTGGAACTTGATTTTGCAGAAGAAGATGTAGAATTTGCCAACCGCGACCAGCTAAAGCAATTAACACACACTATTACCCGGGTAATTGGTAGCCTGATACAATCTTTTGAACTTGGTAATGCTATTAAAAATGGTGTGAATACGGTAATTGCCGGTCGGCCGAATGCCGGTAAATCAACCCTTTTAAATGCCTTACTCAATGAGGAGCGGGCTATTGTGAGCCATATTCCCGGTACCACGCGTGATACTATTGAAGAATTACTGAATATACAGGGCATCAACTTCCGACTGATAGATACTGCCGGCATCCGCGAAGCTACAGACACTATAGAGCAAATAGGGGTACAGCGTACCATGGAAAAAATAAGCCAAAGCGCCCTGCTGATTTATGTTTATGATGCCGGCGAAATAAGCATTGCCGACCTTAATAGTGATATAGAAAACCTGCAAAAGCCCGGTATAACCATGCTTGTTGTAGCCAACAAAGCCGATTTACTGAATGACGAACAATTAGCTGCGTTGCCGTATACCGGTAAAACTATTATTATATCTGCCAAAGAAAAACAGCATATTGATGAACTGAAGCATGAAATATATAATGCTGCCATAAAAGATCAGCTTACGGGTCACGAAACCCTGGTAACCAATATCCGCCATTTGCAAGCCCTGCAAAAAACCGAGGAAGCCCTTATAAGGGTATTAGAAGGTATAGACTTTGTAACATCAGATTTTCTTTCCATGGATATCAAGCAAGCCCTTCACTATCTTGGAGAAATAACCGGTGCGGTTACCACAGATGATCTGCTGGAGAACATATTTAGTAAGTTCTGTATCGGCAAGTAGTCGATATAAATTATTGATAATCAATTAGTTATAAATTGAAAGCAGAAAGCAAAAATCGTCATTTTATTTTTCTAAATATCAAGATATCAGGTCGTTATAAATAAGACCAATCGGTATATTTACGCTTTTTGTTACTATTTGAAAGTAATTTCGTTGCTTTTTTGGTTCCCAAATTATCTTTTGTTCCTCATTTTTAGGTTACTTGTAAATCGTTGTAACTATCAGTAACTAAATAGCACTAAACGATACTAAATGCCACAAAACACTACAATTTAGGGAGAAACAACGACGGATATCGTTTGCGATGATTTTCTTGGGGCGAGTGTTAATGTGGATAATTAGATTGTGGAAATTTAAAATACATGAGTTCAAATTTCACGATCCAAAGAAAATGTGTGCATTGTAAACAAACATTCAATGCCAAAACCACTGTCACCCGATTTTGTGGCAAGCTGTGTAATAAACGGTATAACGCAGCAAAACAAAGAGATGAAAATATTGAAGCGGAAAGTCTAAAGCCTATTATTTTGTCCGCTCAAGCGACGCAACCTCTTAAAAATGTTGAGTTTTTAGATACTCAAAAAGCTGCACTACTGCTTGGCGTATCGCGCAGCTTTATTTATCATTTAATAAACACTGGTAAACTCGTCGCTTACAATCTTTCCGTCCGCAGAACAATCATTCTAAAAAAAGACATTGAGCAACTATTTCAGTCAAGGTCACTTATGGTAACTCTTCCAAAAAGGCAAATATTCAAAATGCCGCCAATAGGCGACTGTTATAATATGAGCGAATTACATGCGAAGTATAAAATCTCAGAAGGAGCGATTTATAATTTAATCAAAAGAAATAAAATAGATAAATTTCAGGTAGGCCGATTCACTTATGTTGCCAAGAAAAATATTGATTCAATTTTACTTAATCAAATCTGATGGCAAACGTAACTATAAGAAGAAAATCGCTATCAAAGAACCGCCAGTCACTTTACTTGGATTATTCACCACCCGTATTCAACTCGTCTAAAAATAAGCTTCAGCGATATGAATATTTAAAACTGTTTATTTATAATAAACCTAATAGTAATATTGAACGAAAGCATAATAGGGAGACAACAAAGTTAGCTGAGTGGGTTAGGCTCAAACGACATCTTGACGTACAGAGTAACAGGTTTGGATTTTTATCTGAATCTAATAGGGGAGGTGATTTTATCAATTACTTTAAAAAATATACCGCAAGGCGTCAGAAATCGGATTCTGATAACATGGCGATGGCTTTTCGGTATTTTGAAGATTTTATAACCACCAATAACCTAAAAACTTTTGATTTGGATGGATCAATATCTGAGGGTTTTAGATCTTATCTTTTGGGTGGTCCTGGAATCAGCTTTAGAGAAAAGCCAATTTCAAGAAATACGGCCGTTAGTTATTTTGCGAAATTTCGATCTGCTTTAAAAGAAGCGTTTAGTAAGGGATTGCTGGCAGAAGATCTTTACTCGTTAATCAAGCCCATAAAAACAAACGAAACACATCGCGAACGTTTGGAGTTGACAGAACTCCAAACGTTAATATCGACGCCAATGGAACCTGATGTAATTATGCGTGCAGCAATATTTTCTGCTTTAACAGGTCTTAGATTTTCAGATGTTAAAGCTTTAAAATGGTCTGAACTACGAGGTCAGCTCGGTAAGTACTACTTACAATATCGCCAACAAAAAACGTTGGTTGCTGAATACATGCCAATTTCTGATGATGCTGTTAAATTAATGGGAAACAAAGGAAACCTTCACGAAGCAGTTTTCAAAAACTTGAAATACTCTTCGATCAGAATTTTCTTAATAAGGTGGCTCGCAAAGGCCAGTATTAAAAAGAATATAACGTTCCATTGTTTTAGACACACCTATGCAACCTTACAACTTGAATTTGGAACTGATCTTTATACCGTTTCTAAGATGCTTGGTCATAAGCATATTAAAACAACGCAGGTTTATGCCAAGGTGGTGGATAGTAAAAAGGATCAAACAATAAATAGAATTAAGGTAAACATAGGAAAGCTAAATGTTGTTAATTCGGTTTAATGCTAACTTCGAAAGGGCGGGTTAATTCTGGCCTTTTTCATTTTACATCGTTCAAATTTGTTTACTGAATGGGTTTTTTGGGTTCTTAGTTCGAACCCAAGTGGACATCTCTTGCCACTAATTCAACCGTTTCATAACCGACGTAAGAAAAAACAATAATGGTTTTATCGTCGGGAACAGTGAAGACTTAAGTTCCTCCAGTAAGATTTGAATGTCCTGCTCTTGCATATAACAGTAAGGCGCCAAGCCTATAACCATGGGGTATCCGGAATTAAAATAAATCATCTAAAGCTGTACTCTGCTAATTATTGCTACCTTACAATTTTAACTACCTTAGCAATAACCTAATTTTATCCTATGCCCTGGTCCGGTGAACACACCAAATGGTTCAAACAGAGAACCTCCGCTTTAAAAACCGCGGACGGCTCTGACGTTACCGTACTTGATTTTAAACCTGATTTGAAGGACGCCAAAGCCATGAGCGCTTGGGCTAAACATTTTCGAAATCATTACGTGTTTGATACCGAGATCGATGCGTTGAGACAAGGAACATCATTAAGCAGGACCGCATATATCAACCAATTGAAATTTCCGACAACTGATCCGGGTTTGGGACCGGGAATACGTTCTGGCGATTTTGGCGAAATACTCGTGGCTGATTTCTTAGAGTATCATCTATTACATTGGGTACCGCGAACGCGGTATGGCATCAAAACGATACGCGACGAATCCTCTAAAGGCTCTGACCTGATCGGATTTAAGCTCTTTGACAAAAAGCAAAGCCCGAAAGATATTCTTACGATAATCGAAGCAAAAGCACAGTTTTCAGGAAAAAAGGCTAAGCCCAGACTTCAGGATGCTATAGACGGTTCTGCAAAGGATGCCGCCCGACTGGGCGAATCCCTAAATGCGATAAAACAACGGCTGTATGACAAGGGATACACTGATGAATGTGCTGTAGTTGAACGTTACCAAGATCCAGTCAGTAAGCCGTATAAGACGCAATATGGCGCCGCAGCACTTTTTTGTAATGCTGCCTATGAAGATACAGCAATTACTACCGCAACTGGTGTTGGGCACCCTTATAAAAAAGATCTATTCTTAGTGCTGATCCGCGCGGATGACTTCATGGATTTGGTACATCACCTTTACGAATTAGCAGCAAATGAGGCCTGAGAACGAATCCTTAACTCTGCTCGGCGTAACGCGCGCCCGGGCTAAAATGTATGAATACGACGTCCCCGAATCAGCGTTTATCAAAATAGTGCGCCGTCCGGAAGAACTGTTATTAATCACCATCGCGATACTGGGTGATTTTAATAACCGCAGCCAGCAAACTGATTTCGAGCCGCAGGAAGAAAAACAGAACATGCTTTTTTCTGCACAGTTTTTTGACGCCTTCCTCAATTCCCGCTTAAATCATAACATCGGCAATTACCTCCTTATCTTAGGGTCAGCAGCTTATTATCTTTGTGATCTGCCGGGAAGTTCAAAGGTACTGATCGGCCAGGTAGAACCAAAATTCCCTGATATAGAAGCTGATGGGCTGGAATATTTGTTAGTTGGATTATTACGCGATTCATTCGATGACCTGCCGACACTGCCGGAAACATTTTCAGCGGCGATCAATGATTTGGTGCAGGCTTTTTTAGGCTTCAAAGCCACCGGGACGGAAGCTGATGGCTGTCAGAGGCAAATACAAAAGTTGAAACGTTTAATTTACCAGTCTGGCACCGACCGTCAATTGCTGTTGATCGATACCATAAGCAGTGTAATGGAGAAACGTATCCGGAATTCCAGTTGGACCTTATTACCGGCGTTCACGACAACCGACCTTGAGGCTTGGCGGAATGTTATAAATAAACCTGATTTCATAAAGGAGTTTTGGCCTGCACAGATATTGCTCGGGGAACAGGAAGTGTATAAAGGAAAATCGGCGGTCATACAAATGCCGACAAGCGCCGGTAAAACACGTTCGATCGAACTGATTTTGCGGTCTAACTTCATTACTACGGGAAGCGGTTTAGCCGTCATAGTCGCGCCGTTCAAAGCGTTGTGTAATGAAATAAAACATACCTTACAAACCGCTTTTGCCGGAGAGCTAATACGAGTGGATGCCCCTTCCGACGCTTTTCAACTTGACTTTGATTTTGCCGAAGAATCCGAGCAGGACCAAGCGCAAGTCATCTTAATCCTTACGCCGGAAAAATTCTTATATATGATCAGGCAATCACCTGAAATGGCAGATGATATTGGCTTATTGGTTTATGATGAAGGTCACCAATTCGACAACGGAAGCCGTGGTGTTACCTATGAACTATTGTTATCCTCCCTTCGTCTGGCGGTTTCGCCGCAAACGCAGATCATCCTGATCTCGGCTGTTATCCAAAACGCGGAGGCTATCGGAGATTGGCTCATGGGCCAAAACAAGGAAATTGTAGATGGCGTTAATCTGCTGCCCACTTACCGAACGGTCGGATTTGTGAGCTGGAATGATACCCTTGGAAGAATAGAATTTGTGCGACCCGATGATCCTGATACCGATGATTTCTTTGTTCCACGCGTTTTGCAAATCAGTACCTTGAACAGTAAAAAAGGTGAGCAAGCCGCACGCCGCTTTCCCGATAAGACTGATGGAAAGTCGATTGCGGTGTACCTCGGACTCAAACTGGTCAAAAACGGCGCGCTTGCCATATTCTGTGGAAAAAAAAGGACAGTTAATACGATTGCTGAACAAATTTCCGATCTCATTGACCGGCAATTTCAGGAAAGCTGGCCGTTGGATTTTTCGTCCGCTGAAGAAGTGAGCAAACTTTTATTACTGCACACGGAACATTTTGGAAAAGATCACGCGTTGACTAAGGTCGCTGCGGTAGGGATTTTCGCCCACAGCGGGTTCACACCTCAGGGCCTAAGACTTGCGATCGAGTACGCGATGCAGCAAGGTTACATTCGATTTCTGATATGCACGTCAACCATCGCACAGGGAGTAAATCTTCCGATTAAATATTTGATGGTAACCAGTTTTTATCAAGCTAAAGACCGGATCAAAACCAGGGATTTCCACAATCTCATCGGCAGAGCAGGACGGTCTGGTATACATACGGAAGGTAGCGTCTTATTTACCGATCCGCAGATCTATGATAAAAAAGCGTATCATCAGGATCGTTATAATTGGAATCTCGCTAAAGGGCTGCTGGACCCCAGTCGTTCGGAGCCTTGTACCAGCATGATTCTAACAATATTTGATCCGGTACGAAGCGTCGATGGAAGTCTGGCACGCCGTATGGATGCAGTTGAACTAACCAGGGCATATACCCGAGGCGACGAGGCGGTCACTAATTTCATTGCGGAAATTTACAACAGGCGTAGATCGACAAGGTTTCCATTAGCCTTTGTCGCTGATCAAATTGCTTATAAACTGACTATATTCTCAGCAATCGAAAGTTATTTGTTGGCGCACTGGGAAAGTGGCCGCATGGATAATACTCGGGAAAGTATCGCTCAACTGACAGAAGCGACCTTAGCATTTGCACTCGCTGATGAAGACCAACAGGAGGGACTGGTATCGCTGTTCCAGGTACTGGCTGATCACGTAAATACTGCCGTACCATCAACCGCCAAAAAGGCCAGGTTTGGAAAAACCCTTTTAGGCATTAACCAATTGTTGGAGATTGAAGTGTGGGTTGAGGACAACAAAGAACAACTGGCAACCATCAATGATCCAGAGGAATTATTAGCAGTTATTTGGTCTCTGCTGGAGACGCAATTAAAGCACAACAATTTAAACAAGCTCTCACCTGCTGCTTTGCATTATCCCCTCGCCCTTGACTGGCTTCGCGGCGCGAGTTATCAAGCTTTACACAGCTCCTTAGTGAAGCAAAATGCATTTATCCGGGCAAATACGCAGAGACGTAAAATTACCATCGAGATCGTTGTAGATATTGTTGATGGGGCATTCGGCTATGATAGTACTTTGATTTTAGGAGCTATTGCCGAAATTCTGCGGCTCGAGAATAACGAGCTATACGAAGAAGTTTTGCCATTGCTTGATCTGTTGCAAAAAAGGCTTAAATATGGTTTGGACTCCCGGTTAGCCATTGCGTTTTATGAAGCCGGCTTCGCTGATCGCATTATCGCCGCGGAACTGGCGAACAGGTTTTCCACGTTTCCAGTGCAAAGAATGGTGCTGCTTAGAGAGATTAAAAATAATAGAGCGTTGGTTCGGGCAGCTATTGGCCAATATCCCAGTTATTTCGAATATGTTCTCGACCAATTATAGTTAGACAAGTAATCGCCAAAACTCATAAAGTCATCATACATATTAATAATGTATTAATATCAGGATATAAATCAAGACGCCTAATTTGACCCGTAACACTTTTAAAGCACCGGACACTTGCTTTTTTACGGTTTCTTCCGATGTGCCAAGTTGTTCCGTGATCTCCTTATAGGTCCTGGTTTGTTTGCGGCTCATTTCAAAAACCTCCCTCATTCGTGGCGGCAATTCGGCAATCTCCTTTTCAATCAGTGCCTTTCTAAAGCTTAAGCGCTCATTGGCGGCTTTGTAGTACGATGAGTGCCTAAAGTTATGAGGAATTATAATAATAATATTAATTTCACTGCTTATTAACCTAGCAATTTATTCTAAATCTTATACTTAACATGGCCGAACAAATCATTATCGACTTACACAATAGTGCCAATGCCAAGGAATTTGGCGGTAACCTGATCCACCAAATGGAATTTCAAACCGTGACAGGTTGGATTGATAGTGAATTAAAAAGGAAAGCTGTCGCCGACGGAGAGCGGTTGCATGAAGCGATCACGGTACTTGGAACCAGGGGTAGCGGAAAAACCACTTTCTTAATGACCATTTTGAAAACATACAGGGACAATCGTTTTGAAGTATGCGTACTTGATATTATTGATCCGACGCTCACGGAAGAAAAAGGGCATATTTTTTTGGATATTATTTCCCGCATCAAAGAAAAAGTTGAAACCGCTTTAGCGGGAAGCGATGTCAATCCTGAGAGTACGGTTTATTTAAAAAAGAAAGAGTGGCAAGACCATGTACAGCGGTTAGCTCATGGCTTACCCTTACTGGATGGTGTGGGTGGCGAAATGACCGAAAATAGTTGGCAGGATGCTGAATTTATCATGCATAATGGATTAACGGCGGTAAGATCCGCCAGATTGTTGGAACACAACTTCCACCGGGTGATTGAAATGGCGCTTGATATTTTAAAACAAGAGGCGTTTCTGATCACGTTTGACGATATCGATATCGATTTCCGAAAAGGCTGGCGGGTACTGGAGACGATCAGGAAATATTTTACAACGCCGAAGATCGTCACCCTGATCAGTGGCGACATCCGGCTTTATTCGAACGCTATCCGGAAACAACAATGGAAAAATTTTGGTAAAGCCCTGCTCATTAACGAAGGTGAGCATTTAAATAAAATCTCCAACTTTAATGATATGGTCACCCAGATGGAGGGCCAATACCTTCAAAAGGTCATGAAATTGAACAGGCGGGTCAATTTGGCGCCTTTGAATGAAAAAATGCCCATTTATGAGCACCGATTTGATATTATGATCAAAAGCTCAAAGGGGGACTTACTTGAAATTCAGGGTTATTATGATCTGGTCTTGCGTAGCTTTGGGATATCCAGCAAGTCGCAGACGGAGATATACCGTTCATTTTTACTCAGTCTTCCCATTAGGAGCCAGATCCAATTTATGGCCGCCTTTGACGAGGGCGATGAATTATGGTCCAATAATTTCCATATCACCGATGCATTCTTAAACGACCTTTACGAAAAAGACGTTGATGTTAACCTGATTTACAGCAACGCTAAATTTCTCAATACCGTCATTTTAAAGCTTTTATTGGATGCCGGTATTTTAGAAGAAGGTTATCAATTGCAGCCCACGTTACAAAACCATACGCTCAACGCTTGCTTAACGGCTTTGAGTTTCCTTTCCGCGCAAAAGTTAAAGCGCGATCCTTTCTTGGTCTTTGATTATCTAATTAAACTTGGCTACACCAGGAATTTAGAAACGGCTTTTTACGCATCTAAAGATGGATCTAACGCTGCTGTGCCATCTATTAAAGGATTGATCGATCATTCTGGACTATTGCAAGATAAAGTGTTGCGCGATGCGGTCGGTTTGATGAATGCTTATACACGCGCCGCCTTAAATAGTAATCGGACGACGGAAGATGCCTGGGGTGGAACGATCCTGCTGTACACGCTTAATTCGATCGCTAAACAAGACCGGGCAAAGATGTCTGACCGCATTGATATTGCTTTTGAAGGTTTGAACCATAAGCACATCGCTTATATACCGCTGAGCATTTGCCAGTCGACGACCAAACAATCCGGTTTATTGGTATACTCTTTTTATAGTCTGTTAGCGACCATCGGTGAATTGTTGCGCAAGAACACAGATATTGAACAAGGGCTTTATGAGTTCTCACAATTACGGTCTTACCCTATGCCGGATTTTACGGCGGGCTTGAACAGCCGTGGTGATTCATTCTCCGTAGATGAACGTTTAGACGAACGCTATCATCGGGGCGATTCCTTGCATATGATGGACAGGATGATGTCAGAGTGGGCAAGTCAGTATAAAGGTATGTTGATCTCCCCTCATCTGTTGGGGAAAATCTCCACACGTTTTTTTTATGCCCTACTAAATATTGAGCAAAGTGGTGGCCAGGAAAATCTTGGCGAACTATTCAGTATGCAGATCGTGGCTTTTTTGAATGCAACGCTGATTGAAGAGGCCAAGGAAAGCCCGGACAAGATTTTTCGGGGTATCAATTTGAATAACGTTAATACCAGTCCTAAAATATTTCTGGATAATTTGAAAAATATGCAGCGTAGAGAACCATCAAGGCAGCAACTCAAATTTAGCCGTTGGTTATTTTCCTGTCCCTTATTCTTAGTTTATTTGGATCCTGGTATTGTGGAACATCTGCAAATGCAGGCAGAAATATTTCCCCAAGGACCGATATTTGAGCTCTCTGTTTTCCGTGGTTTGTGTAACGTTTCTTTTAAAAGAAACTTATTGGCAGAAAGCAATGATGTGCTACCGTACGATGAAATTATCGCCCGGTTGCGAAGTGACAAAGTCCCTTTTAAATATTTTGATGCCTCGCCGAAAGGTTCAACTATAGCTAAAAATAAATTTATCCAAAGTAATTTAAGAAGCCAGTTTGGCGGCCGGTCATTTACTTCCGGTGAATTACGTGATTTCCGTACCTATCTTAAAAATAATAAGGTTTCATGGTAAAATCCTCTATGCTTAGACACCTTTTAAGCGATGAGGAATCATTGTCTTGGTATGGATTGGGAAAGCCCAGCCGCGCCGACGAGGTGATCCGGCGACTGCTGTTGTGTGAAAGGCTTGGTAACCGGAAAATGCCGGACCATTATTACCGGTTACAGCAAGAAAATGATTTCGATGAACTCAAAACTTTGCCGGACCTGTTAAGAAAAGGGCTGTTTCGGCTCGGTGACCAGCATTTGGAAATGCACAACAACCGAATTCATGTCCAGCCCAACCGTTTGAATGAGTGGCAACAACTCATTACTTTTATTCCGCCGCTCGTGCTGCAATGCGCCTTTTTACATATCAAAAGACCATTTACTGATTTGAGCGCGCCGGGTCTTTTAGCGTATAAAAATGACGTCCTGTTACCCAATTTTAAGTACACGGCATTACCTTACCCGCGAGTACCACAGATCGAAAGTTATCTCGCGTCCAATAAGGGTTTTCATGATCTCCATATGCACCTCAACGGCGCAACTGAAACAGATATGACCTGGCAGGACCATTTGTTGGTCCCAAAAAAAATCTATGAGGAGATGACCCAGGGGTTTAGGAACGCTAAAGTGAAAGAACAGTTCGAACAGGAATCCCGTCTCCTTGAACCGCGAAAGTATTTTAAACATATCCTGATCGCCCGAAAAATAAAGACGATATTATACGACATCGTTATTTTGGGCCGCAACAGATCTGGCAGTTCGGTGGATGCCATTTTTCTAGCGCTGGTTAATGATTTGGAAAGCGATACCACGGTTGCCACTTACGAAAACCCATTTTCCGGGCTCATCCATGAAGATCCGGCTTCGGGAAAACCGATGTTGGCAGAGGCGCTGTTCTACATCCAAATGTTTAATTATATGGCGACACAGCCCCGAGATTTCGTCGCCGCTCTTTTTCATTTCTATTTATTGATCCTCGGGCTGTGTAACCGCTTGTTAGTCCAGCAAGTCCATCAGTACGGATTTGAACAGTTCCAGAAACATACGTTGAATGGCCTTCGGGAAATCAGTGAAAAACAATACCGTAACCGATTTTTCCAGTTACATGGCAATGAACTTCGCAACCTTTGTTTTTTGGAGGGGCGTTTTTCGCCAAAGGAAACGGAAAAAGAAACGTTGAATTTACTTACGAGTATTAATTCCGGCTGGGACAAACTGAAGGTAGGTATTCAGCAAAGCAACGCGCAGGTTAATTTGCCTGAGCTGAGCTTAACCGCTCATTTTATAAAAAAAGCAGAAACTGATCCGGATGATTTTATCCGCTTTTTGCAATTGCGGTTTTCGGTTTGGAAAAAGGCCAAGGTGCTGGCCTTGCTGAAAAAAAACAATGCGAAATTTGTCGAAAATGTAGTTGGCATTGATGCTGCCTCCAGCGAGTTCGACACCCCGCCCGAAGTGTTTGCACCGGCTTTCCGGTTACTCCGGCGAAAAAAATTTGATCATTTTACTTTTCACGCGGGCGAAGACTTTTTTCACCTGATCAGTGGCATGCGAGCCGTCTTTGAAGCGATCGAGTTCAATGAACTGCGCACAGGTGACCGGATCGGTCACGCCACAGCGCTCGGGCTGGCTACTCGGCAATGGTGTGATGCCATGGGGCCGAAAATCTTAATTCGACAGGGCGAATGGCTGGACAACCTCGTTTTTTGCTATCACCTCTGTTTGCAGTCTAGCCATATTGCACTCAAAAAACGAATGCCGGAATTGATCAATGCCATTCAACATTATTCATGGGAAATATACCGGCATTATTATTCCAGCGCGGTTTTAGAACGGGCCTGGCTGGCCAGGAAACTTTGCCCTGTCTTACTTTTTAAAGACAATGTAGCTGACGCCAGGTTAACCAGCGTTTTTGATGAAGACGAATGGGCCCAAATAAGGTCTGAGGGTTTTTCGCCTGCTGACGATGTTTATCAAATATTGTTTCATTACCATTTGAAAACCAACAGGGCACATTTTGATAAAATAATCAGCATCGATACCGAGGAAATATTTCCAAGCGACGAACTTGAATTAGTCCAAAAGGACATGCTGGCGTACATGCACCGAAAAGAGATCGTTATTGAAACCCTGCCGACCAGTAATGTTAGAATAGGACATCACTACGATTATGCTACTTATCAGCTTTGGAACTGGCTAAAATGGAGCGATGAAGGCATTCCTATGCCACCGGTAGTCGTGGGCACAGACGACACCGGCATATTTGCGACAAACATCCTTAATGAATTTGCCAATATCTATTGTTATCTGACCTCTTCCGGAAAAATGAGCCACAACAAAGCCATTGAGGTTGTCGCCAAGCTGGATCATAATAGTAGTGTTTATAAATTTATTTGAGCCAAATGGATGATAGGGAACTGATCGCAACGGAGCGGGAACGTGTTTTAAAGCTATTTAGCAGTAAGCATAAAACTGGATTTAATGACAAGATGGAATTTGCGGAATGGTTTACTAGCCGACTGGAAAAACAAAATTTTAGCTGTTATTATTGTGAGACCTCCATATTGGAAATAAGATCGTTGATCGATAATGGTTTATTAAAGACCCGGAAAACCGGCTATGGCTGGCGTGGACCTGTATTAGAAGTCGATAAACGCAGCAATCATTTAGGCTATAATCCTGAAAACTGCGTACTGTCCTGTTATTATTGTAACAATGATAAAAGCTATACGCTGGATTCAGAAGCTTATAAGCGGTTCTTTGGTCCGAATCGAAAGGTTTTTTTTAAATATTTAGCGACGCTTCAATAAGTTCCGCAGTAATGAAAAATCAAGGTCAAGCTTGTTGCCTTCTGGCTGAATAATATTAACCTTTTTTTGGAGGTCTTCCATTTTCCAGAGCAGTTCCCACGTTTTTTCATTGGCTTGTTTCCCTGTTTCCTGTAGTAGCGATAATCGGCGTTGAAGCAGTGGGTTGACCAGGTTTTGGCTGTCTTGTATCCATGCCAAGAATGCGATAAGCATATTGGTAGTGTGCTGAGGTTCGAGGCGGCACACAGCAGTATACCATTCGCTGAAATTTTGGTGGATATGGCCGCCGGTTTGGTGGCGGATCTTTTTGACTTCGGTACCGACCTTGAAATCGTTGACAAATTTGCGCCAGGCGGTACTGACGCGCAGGTGTGCGGCCTGGAGTTCCGCACCGGCTTCGGCTGCTTCGTTTTTGATCAGGAGTTGTTTATCCTGAAAAGCAATATAAGTTTCATAGATGATGAGATAGGCGCTTTTCATGTAAAAGATCTGTTCGAGCCGTTGTTTGGCCAGGTATAGCGCGCTGACGACCACACTCAGGTCGGTGGCCGCAATACAGAGTAACGACGTGGTCATGAGCAGGCCTTTCAGTTGCTGGTACCCCATGGTTTTAAAGAGTTCCGGGTTGCGCTCTTCGAGCAGGTTCAACGTGGCGGACCATTGTTGCTGCTGGTCCAACTGCTGCGTATAAAGCGCAAATCCTTCCTGACAGATTTCATAAAGCCGTTGACCGGCGGGGTCTGTTTCTATAATGATCTGTGAATTCATTGCAGTAGGCGTTTAAAAATAATAATCGAGAACGCGATGGCAAACATCCACGAAATACTCCGAACCTCTCTTCTCTGCAAAATTCTTTAGATATACCCTCGGTACATAGTGCTGGTTCATTGACCGTGAATTTACAATAACTTTACGTCATGGAAGAACACTACTGGAAATCAATAGAGGCAGAAACTGACATGATCAATAATTTAAGGGCGGTACATCAGGGAAATGCGGTTTTGAACGGGCATCCATGTCAGGCGGAGTTAGACTGGGCCGGCGATAGACCGACAATTAAGATCAGTCGTATCTTCAACTCGGAACTGGATGATTGTGTTTTCAATCTAAAAACAGCGACAATGGATTTGGTTGTGGAAGGCATGATCACGGGGCAACAAAATACGGTCAATGTTGTGGAGGGCTGGAGTAACCGTCATTCTTCCGGCAAGGTCCAACGCATTAAAAGCGCTGCATGGCCTGAGGATGCTATAGGTTTGTATCGCACTTACTATCATCTGGCGAGTAACCGCTTGTTATATGACTATTTTGGTATTAAAGAAGCCGTACATTTTACAGCGAATGAAGTGGAATACCGGCTGACTTGTCACGATGCTTTTCTTATTGTCGAAGCGCTCGAACCCGTTGCTTATCCTGTTTACGCGGAGCAGGTTTATAATATTATGGTGGCGCTTGGCTTTGTTACTGGTATTTTTATTCAGGATCATAACTATACGTTCTGTGTAAATGAGCAGGCTGCCCTACAATTTTTATATAGAAAATTGAGACAAGGCAGCGATTCCATGTACCATGCCCTGACCTGGAATGCGTATGGCTATCAACACTTGCTGGGCCGCAGCAGCGCCGAAGCTATTGCGAAGAGCGAAATATTAAAACCCTTAGATGCAGCATCATTTGGCCGGCTGGCAGAACTGACCAATAATCACCATGCCATCCAGTATGCGCTGGTTTTATTTAACGAGGCTAATAGTAACAAACTCTCGTTGCTGATCAAAAATAGTTGCTTCTACACCGTTCTAGAAGTGCTTCGAAAGTTTTTCCATCACGTTTTCGAAGCGAACATGCCTAAGGGCTATTCTAACTTAGGCAACATACCCAAATTTAAAGTCGTGTTTGGTCAACTGGCGGAAGTAACTACAATAGAAGAAATCATGTTAAAAAGGCGCAATTCCATCTTACACGGTGAAGTAGAAGACCTGGAGGGTCATGAAATGATCGACCTGATGCAAATGCAAATCTCCCTGATCTATAAACTAATGATGAGCTACGTCGGCTTTGATGGCTATGTCATCGATCATTGGGCTTTACGAAATAACCAACCATCGCACGCATTCGTAAAAGTTGTACCCTTATCTTAGAACAAAATTAACTGGCATCCGATAAAATAATTCGAAATGAATAAAAATTATATTATTTTGCACATTAAACCATAAAATTCAAACTACTCCGGAGCTAGTTCCAACCTGTCCTAATTAATAACCTTTCCAATTATCGTTTTCTAAAATGCGTGATCAATTCAGTGAATATTATCAGATACCAGACACCCAACTATCGGCGCACTGGAAGAATGATATTTTTTGTTTTGACGCCAATGTCTTATTAAATCTTTATCGGTACACTCCTGCGACTAGAAAGGCTTTTTTTGATCTGCTTGGGAAAATTAAAGATAGAATTTTTATTCCTTACCAGGCCGCTTTTGAGTATCACAAGAACCGGTTGATCGTAATTAGCGCACAGAAAGCTGCCTATAAAGATATTAGAGAAACATTGCTGAAGAAAAAAAACGAGATCGAGGCTAAACTTAATGAATTTAAAAAACACCCCTATTTGCGTTCAGGTGAGCTGACGATACAAATTGAGTCAGCATTCGATGCCATCGGAAAGGATTTAGACAAGTTGGAAAAAGACCATCCTGATTATTTGGCGCATGATCCGGTTTGCGAGGAATTAACCTTGTTACTCCATGGAAAAATAGGTGATGATTTTTCAACGGATGACCTTGAAAAGGCTTACCGCGAAGGAAAAAAAAGATATGACGAGAAAATTCCGCCTGGTTATATGGACTTTAAAGAAAAGCAAAACGAGGGAAATCGTTCATTATATGGCGATGTGATTTTGTGGAAACAAGTGATCTCTAAGGCCAAAGGCACAGAGCAGTCTATTATTTTAGTAACGGATGATCTTAAAGAGGATTGGTGGTATAAATTCAAGGGTAAAACGATTAGCCCCAGGCCTGAGTTGATAAAGGAATTCAAAAACGAAACGCAAAAAAGGATTAATATTTACCGAGCCGATACTTTCCTGGAAATGGCTAATAAAAACCTGGCACAGCAAACAACCAAAGAAGCTATTCTGGAAATACGTGATATTCGCCTGGCGGATGAACAGGATATTTTAACCCGATTAAAGGAGCGATTTTCTTTAGCGAATATGGAGGAAATAGCGTCAGAGAACGATATTAATAAAGGTTCAAAAAAATCGACTGCGTTTGAGCAGGCGATCAGCGATCTTGCGGACGAAAACAGGACTTAGAAAATGGCAGATACATTTGAAAATGCAATAAGTGGCCTTCAAGATCAACAACCGAACTGGAATGCTAAAACCATTTTTTCCAAATTGATCCAGAAAGATCAGTTAGTGGGCGACCTTTATTCCATCAACTACGAGGAGGGTAAAGTGTTGGTTCACGACTTTTACCGTCAAAAAGTTGGCGGTATACCTAGTTTGAGCTTTTTGATTGCTACGAGAATTAATATAGAGGAAGAAATTGACTACAAGAGCGAAGATGCATCCATCATTCTGTTGCGCGTAATGGACTCTACTCAAATTCCACAGGATAAAGAGGCCGAAAAAGTCAGGATTGAAACGGCCCAACGGATCAGTGGTGAAGCAGACAAACATTGGGATGGCGAAGAAACGATGGACCTGAAAACCAGGCATATCTTTAGCTATGCAGGCGTCGCGTGCCGCATTATTGGAACATTTTACTTGGAAGAAGATATCGTAAAGCCAAGTTCAGGATTGAAACTTAAATTCGGAAGCGATATTTCCAATTATTACTCTAATAAAGGCTTTAAAATTTACAAGCCCAATGGCGATGCCTTAGCAGAAATTGTGAATTATTGCGACCCATCTAACCTGAAAGCACATATAGACCGCTACGGAAATACCGAGCGCGTTAAATTGGGGCATGTCCGTTACGCTTCCACAAACAGGAAGCATCAGAATATTGATGATGTTTCAGTGTTTATATATCCGGCCGACTTACTGTCTCAAAAATCTGCACTGTTCGGGATGACCCGTACAGGAAAGTCCAATACCACAAAAATTATCGCCAAGTCCGTTTTTGAACTGCGAATGCCGCAAAAAGAAAAAGATAAGAAATTGCGTATCGGGCAAATCATATTCGATCCCAATGGTGAATATGCTAATGAAAACGCCCAGGACCGGGATGGTAAAGGTAATCCAAACGCGCTAAAAAATGTTTGGAGGCAGATTCCAGCCTTAAGGGAAAAATCAGATAAGCTAAAAGCGGCGTATATAGCCGAAAATGATCCGGCAAAAAAGAAGAAAATATTTTCAGATGTAAAAGATTTAGCGGAAACTGAAGTGGTCACTTATGGCATTCTTCCACACCCTGAAGATCCGTTTCGGCGCCTGATGAAGCTGAATTTTTATGAGGAGGAAAATATTCAGATCGGTAAAGAGATTATTGATTTTAAGATTGCTGATCAAACGGCTCAGTATTTTAAAAACTTTCGACAGATAGAATTTTCCAAACCGGTTGAAGCAGAATTTGATAATACAAACGAATATCAAGGGCAATTAAGGCGTTATAACAGGAGGGTTTTGATTTATAGGGCTTTACTTAACAAAGCAGGGTTCACACCGCCGAACCGGAATGTAAACATAACTGGAGTCTTTAGTGAAATGTTGCGGACAACTATGATTCAACATGAAGATAAAAAATCCGTAAAAAAGCAGGGCGCCATTAATGCTGCGGGGCAAACCCTCGGTCTGCAAAACGTAAGCTGGGACAGTTTATTCTCCGCATTTCAGGGGTTATTTTATTTTTTGTCGACTGCGGACTACAATGCGTTTAACTTACAATATATATCTAGTAGTAGTGACGACAGTGCTGATTCAACGGGAGAAGGCTGGGCCGAAGCCGAATTAGAAAGTTTACTGGAAATGTTCAACTACAATAAAGCGATCAATTTAATTGGTGGGGTTAATACTCAACACACGATTACCATTGGTACCGATTATGCGCAGGATATTTATAATGATTTGCTGTTAGGAAAGTTGGTGATCGTTGATCAGTCCAGCGGCGAACCGGAACTGAATAAATCTTCTGCCGACCGAATTATGTGGCATATATTCAAAGGTAATCAAAGTAGCTTCCGCGCGGGTGCGGAAAATATACCCGAGATATTGGTTTATTTGGAAGAGGCGCATAACATCCTGCCCGCAGGTAATGATCTCGACCTCTCCGATATTTGGGTCAGAACGGCGAAAGAAGGCTCGAAATACCGCATTGGAATGGTCTACGCTACCCAGGAGGTCAGTAGCATTCAAAAAAATATATTAAAAAATACGGCCAACTGGTTTATCAGTCATTTAAATAACGCTGATGAAACCAAAGAGCTTTGTAAATATTACGACTTTGCGGACTTTGAACCATCAATACGAAGGGCGCAAGACAAAGGGTTTCTTCGTGTGAAAACGCTAAGCAACATGTTTGTCATACCCGTTCAAGTTGATAAATTTGAAATTAATACCACTAAGTAATAGGTATGGCTGACAGTAATTTTATCAGTGGACAAAGCTATGAACCCTTAAGACGGCTTATTTCAGATACAAGGCTGCAGGAAATCTTGGGTCAAATTCGAATTAGGTCCACAGGTGAAACTGTCGATTGGAGCGAACAAACGTTAAGCCCAACAGATTTAGAGTCTTCAACCTGGCAGCCAAAGCTTTTAATAGCGATTGATGGGGATTATAGTAAGTCCATCGTGGAAAACGGGTATCCAGGTGCCGAGATCGGTTATGTAACTGTTTCTACAGTGGTCATTCTACTGGACAAGGTAAGAGAACTCGAAAAATCAGCATTTATCGATCCGAAAAAATTTCGTGAAACCGAAAGGCCGACATCTGTTGATAGCATTTTTGTAGGCTGTAACGTTGTTTTAGACGGAGAGGATTCAGTTAAATCTTCTATGCGGAAAATGCTATACCAGGTGCTGGGTAAATTTCGGATTTTTGATAACACAGAAACCCTCTTGGAGACTTTCGAAGCACTTTTGAAGGAAAAGCCGGGTGGCAGGGCTGGCAAATGCCCGCATGATAACTGCGAAGCAGATTATGAGTTTAGCATTGGAGAATATCAGTGCAAAGGTTGCGGAGGAAAGCTTTACTCTACTGACTCGCTACGTTTACACGAATTACAGAACCCTTCAGGAACAAATGGGGAAATGTATGGACAGATTATGGAAACTTTGAAAAAACTTCAGTTGATCCACCTATTGAGATCGTTTGAACAGGAGCCCAAATATTTTTCATTCTTCCGGGACATGGCATTTTTTATTGAAGGGACTTTAGCCGTATTCAGTACCGCATCCTGGTTAGCTAAGCCCATAAGAACTGAATTGGAACGTTTAAATCAAAAGATAAAGGACGAACTCAATTCAGAATTGATCATTTTAGGCATAGAACGTACAGGTAACTTTGTGAAGCACTTTTCGGACATTGACACAAAAAAAACCGGGGAGGATGATAACTTCCCTGCACAATCCATTTTCTTGCTTAATAATGATTATATCAAAAACAATATTGTTTTCAATGACAACCCAAATTTTGTTTACCTGGAAGACACCGCATTTGGACGCAAGTTTTTTTATAAAACAAAGGCCGGTTACCGGGTCGTCGCTTCTCTCGCGACATATAATAACTATCAATCAAATACGCAAACATCCTTTCCTGCTCAATTTCCACGTTTAGCGGATGTAGTAGGCCTACTTGATAAACTGGTATCTAGTCGTTATGAAAACTCCGTTACGCCATTAGCAGCGGCGCACGCTGAAGCGGCAATCCCTTTAAACTTGGGCAAGTCAATTTTCGAGGATATAGCCCGTCAGATTAACACACAATCAACCCCCTCATGATAGCGATCGCTGACGTAGTTAACGGATATAAACTTGCTGAAGCGCGTTGGGCGCGGTTTGGGCCTTATTATGCGATGTTCCCTGTAGACTTTGCGTTTGAGATCGTCTCCAAATATTCCCAAGACGGCGATTTTATTATTGATCCGTTTGCTGGTAGATGTTCCAGTATTTATGCGGGCGGCGTATTAGGCAGGCATAGTTTAGGAATTGAAATTAACCCTGTTGGCTGGCTTTACGGGGCTGCCAAATTAGGCCCTGCAGACCAGCAAGAAGTGGAGGGGCGCCTTGAAGAAATTTATAAAAAGAGAAACTATTACGGAAAAGCCGTCAACAAAATGCCGATATTTTACCGTATGTGTTATTGCGATGAGGTTTTAAAGTTCCTGATTTCGGCACGAAAAAATTTAGATTGGAAGAATGATGGAACGGATGCAACCCTGATGTCTATTTTGCTGGTTTACCTTCATGGTAAACTTGGTGAAGGGGTTTCCAATCAAATGCGGATGTCCAAATCGATGGGACAAAATTATTCAATGAAATGGTGGACAAAAAAGGGGCTTACCACTCCACCTGAAATTAACCCCTTAACTTTTTTTAAGAAAAAGATTTTTTGGAGGTACGAAAAAGGCAAACCCAAAGTCTTTGATAGTCAAGTAATTTTTGGCGATAGCACAACCGAATTAGAAAAAATAATTAGCCGATCACAGGAAACGGGCATTAAATTTTCGTTACTATTCACGTCACCTCCGTACTATTCGGTAACTGACTACCATGCCGATCAATGGCTACGTCTTTGGATGCTTGGGGGAGCGGAAGTCCCAAAATTGCTAAAGGATAGGCATAAAGGAAGATTTGATTCAAAAGACGAATACTATAAACTGTTAGACGCAGTTTTTGCAAACTGTGCTGTCATCATGGAGGAAGAAAGTACCATATATGTGAGAACAGACAGACGAGAATATACTTACCAATCCACATTGGAAATATTGACAAAACACTTTCCAGATCACGAACTTTCTATAATCGACAAACCTTACAAAAAAAGAACCCAAACGGAAGTGCACGGGAATAAATCCAGCGAAACAGGTGAGATAGATATTGTTTTAACCCGCACGAAAAGCTAAGTCTGACAGCTTATCAATCAGCAACGTGGAATTAATCAAACAAACCGGCTTTAAAAAGATTGTCGCGCCTGACGGTACTTTTCAAATCATGCTGCCGCCCATCTGGCGGTATTGGGTGTTGGAAGACCGGGTGCATTGTTTCGAGGATAATAAAGCGGACGATGATGATTGTTTCCAATTGTCGTTGATCCCTGTGACGGCGGATGAGCGGCCAATGTTCCGCAGGCCAGTTCCAAGTTGCGCATGAACTGGGAGCATCTAAAAATTTATAAATCCTTACTGACTATTAAAAATTAAGTAAAGGGTCTTCTGATATACGTTTTTGCTTAGCCCAGTTCAGCCATTCTAAAAAAGCTGAAGTATGGGTTTGTTTACCTACCAACTCAGCCAAATATTCATCCAATACTTTTAATTCTTTCCAACGCAATGCATCTTCAATTAATGTTTTAAAGGCCGATTCTTCAGCTTGTTGATTTTTCATCAGGAATGCTTTTTGATTTTGTAAAGCTTCTTGCTCTTCTTTTTTAGTGGCGTCTTCTGCCCAGCTCCGCTCCAGTTGCCGGGCCGACAATTCCATGTGGTTCAATATTGCTAAAATTTGGTCTTCCAAAGGCAAACGCCCATCTTTCCATTCTTTGCCTCCCCACCAATCCATTCTAAATGCCAGTTGTCCGGTGGGTTCTAATTCTTGAACATAATACTCGCCTTTTTTAGGAAGCTTTTTGCTGATTTCTCTTAAACTAATACGATCCCGTACTTTTCGTAAATGAACATAAGCTTCTCCATCTTGGATTGTGATTTCATAACCGCGCCGTTTCCAGCATTTAACCAATGTGTCCATTATTCTTAAGGCACGCGCTATGTTTGATTTGGATACCCGTATGGGAAGCTGATCCGTTTCTGTGCTATGCATATCTTTTTTTGACCAAGGCGTTCTTTTTAAACCATTCTCTGCAACTACAATTAAAGGATCAGGGTTAATTAAACGGTCTGGAACTTTAAACGACAATTCATTTTCTCCCGGGAACATGATAGGAGGGTCAACTTTGTAAATTTCTTTTTCTTCAATAACTATTTCTTCAGAGAGTTCATTTACAGAGGCTGGAGGCAATGGCGTTTTTGTAACCTCTTTGCCGAATTGTACTCTCGACCAATGCCCCTGTTCAGGCAATGGAATTTCAAACTTTACGCAATAGCCGCGTAGTTCTGAGGGTTTGATTCCCAGTTCTTCTGCTAAATGCGAAACAGGTTTCTCCCAAACTAAATCATAAATTTCTTTGCGGGTAAGATTGAGGCTTTTCATAATCAACTATTAAGAAGTAATTTTTACTTGTTCGATGTAGTGCGGCGAATAAGTATCGTAAAGTCCGCAAATTTGCGGAGAAAATAAATATATTTACCGCACAATTGCCAAATTTATGTATATCCATCAATTAAAAGACTGGCCTTCGTTCACATGGGATGCTGAAGCAATACATGTCCGTTTAGGTGAAGTACGACATAGGCAGGGACGTATATTGGGATTAATGAGTTCTGCCGGTTTTAAGATGCAGGAGAATACAGTATTAGATACCCTGACATTAGACGTCACTAAATCAAGCGAGATAGAAGGGGTGAAGCTTAACACCGATCAGGTTAGGTCTTCAATAGCTCGCAGGTTAGGTATAGAAATAGCCGGGGCTGTGCCTACTGATCGAAACGTTGACGGAGTAGTGGAAATGATGTTGGATGCAACCCAGAGTTATACTAATGATTTAACTGCGGATCGATTATATGATTGGCATGCAGCTTTATTTCCAACTGGAAGAAGTGGTATGCATAAAATTGCCGTAGCTGCCTGGCGGACTCCTGAAGCTGGACCCATGCAAGTTGTTTCAGGAGCAATGGGAAAAGAGAAGGTGCATTTTGAAGCACCCGCTGCTGAGAAATTGCCAGTTGAGATGGATATGTTTTTAAAATGGTTTAATGCTGAACCTACTACCGACGCGGTATTGAAAGCAGCAATAGCACATTTATGGTTTGTTACTATCCATCCATTCGACGACGGCAATGGGCGTATAACCCGGGCTATTACCGATATGCAATTTGCTCGTGCTGATGAAACGGCTCAACGTTTTTACAGCATGTCTGCACAAATATTAAAGGAAAAGGCTACCTACTATGAGATGCTGGAACAAACACAAAAAGGCGATCTCGATATAACCCGTTGGTTGAGCTGGTTCTTTGATTGCTTATTTAATGCTATGGATCACACGGAAGAGACTTTAGCTGCAGTTTTAAACAGAACTCAATTTTGGGAGAAGAATCGCGAAGTTTCGTTAAATAGTCGCCAGCAATATATGATCAGCAAGTTGCTTGATGAATTTCACGGAAAGCTAACCAGTACCAAATGGGCTAAGATGACGAAGAGTTCACCGGACACGGCATTAAGAGATATACAAGATCTTATAGAAAAGGGCATATTGGAGAAAGAAACGGGCGGAGGACGAAATACAGCTTATAGTTTGATAGCTTAACCAATCAAATCATGGTAATTTTATTATTTATCATTTACTAATCCTTAGTTTTACATTGAGGACATAAAACCCTTAATGTTACCAAACCCAAATCATGAGTGAAGACCAAAAAAAACAATTAGAACAGCAACTTTGGAACATAGCCAATACCCTCCGTGGTAAGATGAATGCGGATGAATTTCGTGATTACATATTGGGCTTTATCTTCTACAAATATTTGAGTGAAAAAATGGAAATGTTTGCAAATGACATTTTGCAACAGGACAACATCCGTTTTAGTGAGATTACCAATAAAACGGCAAATGCTAGTGAATATCTTGAGGCGATCAAGGAAGAAGCACTTGAAAAATTAGGCTACTTTTTAAAACCTGACGAGTTGTTCTCAGCGGTTGCTTTACGAGGCAATAGCGGTGATGATGAAAGTGTTGATCAGAGCAGTGCAAACTTTATACTGGGCGACTTACAAAAAATACTCACTAATATACAGTTGAGTACAATGGGTACCGAAAGTGAAGAGGACTTTGACAATCTGTTTGAGGACATGGATTTGAACAGTACCAAATTGGGTAAAACGCCAGATGCAAGAAATAGTATTATTGCCAAGGTACTGGCACATTTAGACAAAATAGATTTTGAATTAAAAAACACGGAGCTTGATGTTTTAGGTGATGCATATGAATATTTAATCGGGCAATTTGCAAGTGGTGCTGGGAAAAAAGCAGGCGAGTTTTATACTCCTCAAGAGGTTTCTAAAATATTAGCAAAAATAGTAACTACAGGTAAGCATAAGCTAAAATCGGTATATGATCCTACATGTGGTTCGGGGTCTCTATTATTACGAGTGGCACGTGAGGTAAAAGACGTAGGTAATTTTTACGGGCAGGAAATGAACCGTACTACTTATAATTTGGCCCGAATGAACATGATTTTGCATGGTGTGCATTATCGCAAATTTGACATTAAACAAGAAGATACGTTAGAACGCCCACAACACGGCAATCAAACATTTGAGGCGATCGTTGCCAATCCACCTTTTTCGGCTGAATGGAGCGCTAATCCATTGTTTTCATCGGATGATCGCTTTAGCCAGTACGGCAGATTAGCACCAGGCAGCAAAGCCGATTTTGCTTTTGTACAACACATGATACATCATTTGGCTGAAAATGGTATTATGGCTATTGTTTTGCCACATGGCGTTTTGTTTAGAGGTGGGGCCGAATTACACATACGTAAGTATTTAATTGAACAAAAGAACTTTTTAGATGCCGTAATTGGTTTGCCAGCTAATATATTTTACGGTACCAGCATACCAACCTGCATTTTGGTATTTAAAAAATGCAGGGAAAACCCGGATGATATATTGTTTATTGATGCGAGTAAAGGGTTTGAAAAGGTAAAAAATCAAAATATGTTACGTGAAGAACATATTGATAAAATTGTTCAAACTTTTCGCGACAGAACAGCAATTGAAAAATATAGCTACAATGCGCCGTTAAATGAAATAGCCGAGAACGAATATAATCTCAATATTCCTCGCTATGTGGATACTTTTGAAGAAGAGGAAGAGATAGACATACAAGCTGTTATGCTGGAAATCAAACAACTGGAAGCCCAAAGAACCGAACTTGACAAAGAGATTGATGTGTATTTGAAAGAATTAGGACTTGTATTTTAATTTTTCAGAAAATCCTTTATGTTAATAGTAGTTACAAATAAATAGTCGAGATAGTGGCGATAAGAAAAGATGATATCAGGGTTCCAAATTTGAGATTCCCAGGGTTTGAGGGAGAGTGGGAACAAAGAAATTTGAAAGAGCTATTTACAATTGGAAGTGGTCGCGATTATAAACATTTATCAAATGGCGATGTACCGGTA
>NZ_SNQG01000008.1 GCF_004378255.1 Mucilaginibacter phyllosphaerae | reverse complement strand
GTAAAAAAAAATATTCTCTTACATTATCCCAACTGAACTCGTCTTTAATGCTTAACTCCCGGTTAGTCTAAACCTCCCGCTGTTACGCTGCATAATTTATTCTCTATCTCTTTTAAGAACTTATCGCTTCACCATCTCGGCTCAGCTTTTATGTTTGAGTCATTGCGACTTTCAACTTTCAATCTGTATTCAAGAAATCATTGCGATCTCTTTGTTTTTTAATGCTTTGCTTCGTTGTGGAAGCGGCTGCAAAGGTGCGATTATTTTTAATTCGTGTCAAGTGTTATTTTCACTTTTTTTGAACTATTTTTCTTCGCTGTTTTTCAACTTAACAACCACAATTTCTTTCGTTGTTGCGGGCTGCAAAGGTGCAACTTATTTTCATTTGTTGCAAGTGAAAAATTCACTTATTTTTTACCTTTTTAATTGACTAACTATTTAAAAAACAACGCCCTTTTTATTTGAGCGGCCACAAATGTAAGTAGAAAACACCTATGCTTACAAGAAGTATTTTAAAAAATTTAAACCATTTTTGTAACTAACTGTAAATTAACATCAAATTCATAATAAAAACATGTGCCCGGTTGTTAATCCGCTCCCTTAGCCGCCTGTAACCGGCATCAGGTAGTATAATTAAGCCCATTAAAAATGCGTAAATTTGAATCAGATATGGATAATTATAATTTTCCGCCGCACTTTTTGGATGGTTTAAATACAGAGCCAGGCTTCGATAATACTGATTTTGTTAACGCACACATCCATCAGCCTACCCCAACATCTATCAGAATTAACCCTTTTAAACCGGCTGATATCAAAACCGACTCGCAAATACCCTGGTGTAACGAAGGTTTTTATTTAAACGAACGCCCCTCATTTACTTTCGACCCGCTTTTTCATGCCGGCGCATATTACGTGCAAGAGGCATCATCCATGTTTATCGGGCATATCTTAAATACCATCCGCCCAGATAAAGAAGATGCTATTAAGGTATTAGACCTTTGCGCGGCGCCCGGCGGTAAAACCACCCTGCTTAATTCGGCTTTAAACAGCAGCGATCTGCTGGTAGCAAACGAGATCATCAAAACACGTGTACCTATATTAAGTGATAACTTAAACAGATGGGGTACTACTAATACTATTGTAACCAATAACGATCCCAGAGATTTTAACAGTATTCATAGTTTTTTTGATGTGGTTTTGGTTGATGCCCCCTGCTCCGGTTCGGGCATGTTCCGTAAAGACCCGGCTGCCATGAATGAATGGAGCGAGGGCAATGTTAACCTGTGCCACCAAAGGCAGGAACGCATACTGGCTGATATTTACCCTGCATTAAAAGAAGATGGCTACCTTATATATAGTACCTGCAGTTATTCGCATCAGGAAAATGAAGATATACTGGATTGGCTTTGTAACGAGTTTGGTTTAGAGAGCATCCGCATACCTATTGATATGGGGTGGGGAATTGTAGAAACAGAATCGCCTATAAAAAAAGCCTGGGGGTATCGCTTCTATCCCGGCAAGGTTAAAGGCGAGGGATTATTTGCGGCTTGCCTGCGTAAAAAAGAAAGCAGCGGCGGCGTATCTAACTATAAAAACAACGGGCAGCAAAAATTACCAGCAAAAGAGATGGACCTGGTTAAACAATATCTGAATAATGCGGATAATTTTTACTTTTTTAAAGTGAACGAGGATTGGTTAGCCATTAACCGCGAGCATAAAGAAAGCCTAAATATTTTACACCGGCATCTTTACATCAAAAAATCGGGCGTACGGATTGGTAAACTGGCAGGCAATGACCTGATACCCGATCATGAACTTGCGTTAAGTTTAGTTATCAATAAAGATATGGTGCTAACTACCGAATTGACCAAAGAACAAGCCATACAATATCTGCGCCGCGACAATATAGATATTATGGTTACCGGCAAAGGCTGGAGTTTGATGACTTATGAAGGATTACCTTTGGGCTGGGCTAAACTACTACCCAATCGCATCAATAATTATTACCCAAAAGAGATCAGGATCATGAGCCAACATTAAAGCCCCCTTTACAGGAGGCTTTACGCAATATTTTATCTGAATATATTATTTAAACTTATTCTTTAACGCGGCCAGTTTGCTCATCATATCCATTTCCGGTTCGGGCTCGGGTTTTGGTTTTTGGGCAAATTGCTTTTGGACCGGCCTTTGCTCGCGTGGTTTGACTTGTGTGGCAGGTTCGCGCTTTTCGTTTTCCTTCATGCTCAGGGCGATGCGTTTACGATTTACGTCTACCTCGGTAACTGTAACTTCTACCTTTTGGTGTACTTTAAGCACCTCATTGGGGTCTTTGATGAAACGATTGGTGATCTGGCTTAGGTGCACCAAGCCATCCTGATGAACGCCGATATCTACAAAGGCGCCAAAATTGGTGATGTTGGTTACAATGCCGGGAAGTTTCATACCCACTTTTAAATCATTAATGGCATTAACACCCTCAGTAAAACTAAATGCCTCGAACTGTTCGCGCGGGTCGCGGCCCGGTTTGGCCAGCTCGGCCATAATATCATTCAGGGTAGGTAAGCCAACCGTATCAGATATATATTTTTGAAGCGATATAGATTTGCGCAGGTTGCTATCGCGCATCAGGTCCTGCACGCTGCATTTCAGGTCTTTAGCCATTTGCTCAACCAGCGTATAACGCTCCGGGTGTACCGAACTGCTATCCAAAGGATTTTCCGCCCCACGAATGCGCAGGAAACCTGCTGCCTGCTCGTAAGCCTTATCGCCCAAACGGGCAACCTTTTTAAGCTGGTCGCGGCGTTTAAAAGCGCCGTTTTGATTGCGATACTCCACAATGTTTTGCGCCAGTTGCGGGCCAAGGCCGGATACGTAGGCCAGGATCTGTTTAGATGCAGTGTTCAATTCTACGCCTACAGCATTTACACAGCTCATTACCGTATCATCCAGTGAGGTTTGCAGTTTGTTCTGGTCAACATCGTGCTGGTACTGGCCAACACCGATAGATTTTGGGTCGATCTTGACCAACTCGGCTAACGGATCCATTAAACGGCGACCAATAGAAACGGCTCCTCTCACAGTTATATCCTTATCCGGAAACTCCTCACGGGCAACATCAGATGCAGAATAAATAGATGCGCCGCTTTCGTTAACCATCACTATTACTACGCCCTGCAGGTTTAAGTTACGGATAAACAGTTCGGTTTCGCGGCCGGCAGTGCCATTACCGATGGCAATGGCTTCTATATGGTATCGCTCAAATAAATGCGTAACCGTTTTCTCCGCTTCTTTAGTCTGGCCTGCACCGGTATGCGGGTAAATAGCTGTGTTCTCCAATAGTTTGCCCTGCTCATCTAAACAAACCAATTTGCAGCCGGTTCGGAAACCCGGATCTATCGCCATCATGCGTTTTTGGCCAAGTGGGGCGCCTAATAATAGCTGGCGGGCGTTCTCTGCAAATACCCTAATTGCCTCATCATCAGCCTTTTTTTTGGTTAACAGGCGAATCTCTGTTTCCATTGATGGTTTAAGCAAACGCTTGTACCCATCGGCGATAGCCAGGCCAACCTGTGTGGCTGCAGCATTGCGCGAAGTAATAAACTCACGCTCTAACAGGGCGATAGCGTCCTCTTCTGTGGGTTTGATGTCAAGGTAAAGGATCTCTTCTTTTTCGCCGCGGCGCATGGCCAGGATACGATGTGATGGCGCCGACTTTACCGGCTCCGTCCATTCAAAATAATCTTTGTATTTGATGCCTTCCTCCTCTTTTCCGGGGGCAACGCGCGACTCAAAAACGCCTTTTTCCGTAAATAATTGACGCATTTTCGCCCTTGTTTCGGCATTTTCGCTAATATGCTCGGCAATAATATCGCGGGCACCGGCCAACGCTTCCTCTACCGTCTTTACACCCTTTTCGTCGTCTATAAATTTACCGGCTTCCAATTCCGGGTCGATACTTTTTTGGGCGAGTAAAAAATCGGCCAGTGGCTGCAAGCCTTTTTCGCGGGCTGCGGTGGCACGGGTTTTACGTTTGGGGCGATAAGGCAGGTAAATATCCTCCAACTGCACCATGGTCTCAGCGGCTTGGATCTGCTGTTCCAGTTCGGTGGTTAACTTGCCCAGATCTGTTAACGATTTCAGGATGGCTTCACGGCGCTTATCCAGATCGCGCAGTTGCAGTACACGGTCGCGAATGGCGGCTACCTGTACCTCGTCAAGACTGCCGGTAACTTCCTTGCGGTAACGGGATATGAACGGAACGGTTGCGCCCTCGTCTAACAAAGCAATGGCTGCGCTTACCTGCTTGCTGCCAACGGCAAGCTCCTGCGCTATTTTGATATGATGATTTATAGATTCCACAGATTACCTTTTTGATTACACCGATTATCGGGAGTGCGAAGTTGGCACTCTTTGGGGAGAAATCAAACGGATATTTTTCAACCATCTGTCAGGTAAGGTTTAACAACTTTTTAAAAGTTGTTAAACCTATTTTAAAATGGTACAATAATCTTTGCACTCAGATTCCGGCCGATATTATAGATACCGCTGCGGCCATTGGGCGATGCGTTGTAATACTCAAAATACTTTAAACGATTAAGGTTTGACTGGTAGGCCACATCAAACAAATTATCGGCCTGTAAAAATAATTCGCAGATGGTTTTGCCCGATCTGTGTTTCAGTGTGCTGCCAATGCCTGCGTTAATGAGTGTGTAGCCCGGTGTAGGTGTTTCGGTATCATTCAGGGCATAGTATTTATTTTGTGCCGAATAGGCATCTGCTTCTGCCCGGAAATATACTTTAGAAAAAACGCCGTAAGTACCCTGCAGCTTCAATTTTAATTCCGACCGGATATGCAGCGGCGGGATAAAGGGCAGGTACTTTGCGGCACCATTGCTTTGCCTTATCAGCTCCTCGTTCTGGTTAATACCCACTACATAGGCGGCACTGTTATTCAGCTCGAACCATTTTACGCTACGCGGATGCAGATTAAAAGAAAATTCGGCACCGTATAACCGCGCCTTTGATTGCTGGTACTGATAGGTAGTATTACCCGGCACCACAATAACCGGGTTGCCGCTGGCATCGTTTAAACGCGATTGATAGATATAGTTTTCTATCTGGTTGTTAAAAAACTCTGCTATAAAATCGGCATCCTTTAGGTAGGCTATAAAACCCAGATCTTCCTGCAAGCTAAATTCGGGGCTGAAATTACGGTTACCTAAATATACAATATGCGCACCCGGATCAAGGCCGTTGCTGCCGATCTCGGTAATGTTTGGTGCGCGGTAACCACGCGCTATATTGGCTTTTAACAATGCCCTGTCGCTAACATTATAAGTAAGCCCCAAACTACCGGATATACCATGATAAATATGCGTAAAGTTGGGGAACTGTAATTTAGCGCCGGCATCTGCTGCCGTTACCTTTTGCTCAAAGCCGTTGGCAGGGTTAGGGCCTACATAAAAATCATCCCAGCTGATGTGGCGCGTATCGTAACGGATACCGCCGGAAATATCTGCCTTGCCGATACTTTTTTTCACAAAAAAAAACCCGCCTACATCAAACAAATTATAATCGGGTATCGGGAAATCGGTAGCGGCTTTGCTGCGGTTGGTTTGGGCAATGCCATTCACCCCAAAAGAGGTTTCCCAGCCGTTAAACACCTGCGGGCTGTATCTAAAATCATAATTCAAGGTATTCAGCGTAACGTATAACCCTGCCTGATCGGGCTGTGTGGGGTGGTTATACTCGCGCCTTACGCTTTGCTGCCAGCCCAGCGCTGATGCAAAAACGCCCTCGCCCAGTTTAATTTCGGTTTTATTATAGATGCGATAATGCTGAATGTGCTGATGCAGCGGCGTAACCCCGTATGATGTTAGCCAATCCTGCGGTGCAATGGGGCGGTTTTTGATATCATCATTTGCGGCTTCGGCCACCTGCACGGTAAACTTGCGGGTAAGCGAATCGCGGCTACCGTCCGGAATTTCCTGTTTGTTATTATAGGTGGTAGCCGCAAACTGCGAAAAACCCCATTTTTTATCTACCCTGGCCATGCCGGATAAAATGTATTCCTGGAAAGCCGAGTTGTAAACGTATCCATCTACCTTGTTCTGATAATTATGCGCTGCCTTACCGGTTGCCCTAAAGGCATATTTCCAGTCGTTTTTTTTGTAAGATAAGCCGAGTGAGGATCCTATTAGCCCGTTATTGGTATGATAATCGGTAATTATATCGCCGTTCAGCTTACCATCCTGCCCATTGGGGATATAGGGGATCAGGTTAATCACTCCCGCCAGCGCATCAGACCCATAAGTTAAACTTGCCGGGCCTTTGATCACTTCCGCACGGGAGATACCATACTGATCTATCTCTATCCCGTGTTCATCACCCCATTGCTGTCCTTCCTGCCTTATGCCATCATACAAAGTTAATACCCGGTTATAACCCAGCCCTCTGATGAAGGGTTTAGAAATATTTGGACCTGTTGTAACCGCCGTAACACCGGGAACACCTTTTGTAATGGCATCTATAATATTATTATTAACATGCTGATCGATCTCTTTTTTACCCATTATCACTATAGGCACCGGGTTACTGCGCAATTCTGTAGCACGGGATACACCCGTAACCACTACTTCGTTCAGCTTCGAGCTGCCTTCCTTTAGTTCGGCATTCTGCGTTACCGGTACGCCGCCGGTAATAATTACCCTGATACGGTTTGTAAAATAACCCATACTGCTAAATACTGCCGTGTAATTGCCGGGGGTAATATTCTTTATTTCATAATAACCCTTATCATTTGTAGTGGTGCCGTATTGTGTGCCGTTAAGCGCCACTGTTGCATAGGCCAGCGGCGCATTATTAACCGTCACCGTTCCGTTTAGAGAGCTTTTTTGGGCTGATGCTGTTAGTGCTGAAATAATTAAAACAAATAGTAACAGATGACGCATAGAGATAAATTTGTACAAACATATATAAATAATTTAATTAACCAATTAAATAAAATTAGCCTTACCAAATTTTATTTACAACCTTAATTTTTTGTTTATGTTTGTGTATCCCAATAAAACAGTATGCACACACTATCAGAAGAGAACTATCTTAAATGCATTTATCGCCTTTGGCAGGATAAGGGGCAAAAAATAACCCCTACGGCCATTGCCGAATCTTTAGGGAACAACCCGGCATCCGTGGTGGATATGATCCGTAAGCTTACCGATAAACAACTGATAGCCTACGATAAAAAGAAAGGCGTGGAACTTACCGTACAAGGGCAAAAAGACGCTACGCTTATTGTGCGCCGCCACCGCCTTTGGGAAGTGTTTTTGTTAGAAAAACTGGGCTATCACTGGGACGAGATCCATGATATTGCCGAAGAACTGGAACATATTAAAGATGCCTCGCTGGCCGACAGGCTGGATAAATTTTTGGGATTCCCGGAGTACGACCCGCACGGCGACCCAATACCCAAAGCCAACGGCAAAATGGCCAAACGCTTCTCCACCACCCTGGCTGATGTTAAAACCGGGGGCAGTTGCCGCGTAGTAGCGGTGAAAGATACCACCAGTCAGTTTTTGCAATACCTGCAAAAACTGGATATCAACATCGGCACCAAAATTCAATTGATTGAAAAGATTCCGTTCGATAGCTCATTAGTGATCAGTATTAATGGCAACGAGCATAAAACGGTTTCGCAAAAGTTTGGGGAGAGCTTGCTGATAGACAATTCTTAACCCTGAAGAATGTTTCATTGCTGTCGCGAGTTAGCGTAGCGTAACTTGAGATACGTCATAAGGTAAGCTTTCTGCTTATTGCAGCTGAAAGCTGCAGCCATGCTGCATCACGGGCTGAAAGCCCGCGACAGCGAACAGCAAAGATGAAATTTATGATGCTGTCGCGAATTTAGCGTAGCGTAACTCGGGATACGGCATAAGGTAAGCTTTCAGCTTACGCAAGCAAAATGCTGCAACGATACTCCATCACGGGCTGAAAGCTCGCGACAGCAAAGATATTACTCCCCCAACAGATCTTTTAAACTTTCCAGCGTATCTGCTTCTTCTTTGGGTTTATCGTGGCGCCATCTAAGTATCCGGGGGAAACGCAGGGCTATGCCCGATTTATGGCGGGTAGATTTATTAATTCCTTCAAAGCCTATTTCAAAAACCAATTCGGGTTTTACGGTGCGTACCGGACCAAATTTTTCTAAGGTGTTGCGTTTGATAAAATAATCCACCTTGTTGATCTCGGCATCGGTAAGGCCGCTGTATGCTTTGGCAAATGGTACCAGCTTATCGCCATCCCAAACGGCAAAGGTATAATCGGTGTACAGGTCGGCACGGCGGCCATGGCCTTTTTGCGCGTAGATCATCACGGCATCTACAGATAGCGGGTCAATCTTCCACTTCCACCAATCACCCCGGCGGCGGCCAACCTGATAAGTGGCACTTTTACGTTTCAACATAATGCCTTCTGCTATCATGGCGCGGGATTGCTCCCTGATAGTTTCCAGTTCTTCCCAGGAATCAAATTTTATTAATGACGAGATGCGGAAAACTTCCGGAAATTCTATTGCAGCCTGCAGCTTTTCCAATATCGCTCTCCGTTCAGATTGGGTTTTATAGCGGATATCTTCGCCGGCATATTCCAGGCAATCATAAACAATGGTAGCCACCGGGCTATCGGTCAGGATTTTTTTGGAGAGATTTTTACGCCCGATGCGCGTTTGCAGCACACTGAACGACATGGGTAAATTATTCTGAAAGCTCAATATCTCGCCATCCAGCACGGTGCCATCCGGCAGGGCATTCAAAAAGGGATGCAGCTCGGGGAATTTTTCGGTAGCCAGGTCTTCGCCACGGCTCCAGATGAAGATCTGGCCGCCTCGTTTGATCATTTGCGCGCGGATACCGTCCCACTTCCATTCGGCCTGCCATTCGCCAGCTTCGCCCAATGCATTGCCTACATCTTCTGCCGATTTACGTTTTTCGGATGTTTCCTGAATAGGGTAAGCCAAAAAGAAAGGATAAGGCCTCGAAATGTTATCGGCCGCATTTTGCTCCTGGATGAGTTGCTCATATGTGTAATCCTCCGGCATCCAACTACCCATAATACGGTGGGTAAGCGCCGGGGCTTCAATTCCGGTAATATCGGCCAAAGCTTTTACCACCAGGTTATTAGAAACGCCTATACGGAAACTGCCCGTAAGCAGTTTATTAAATACAAACCGCTCCTGCCTGTCCAGCATCGCCCATGAATCTATCAGCCAAAGCTTACGTTCATCTTCGGTACGGGCGGCCTGGGCATTAATTTCCGCTATCCATTCAGTCAGGGTTTTACTGCTGTTGCCGGGGCTTTCGAGCATTAATAAGGACATGGTTTCGGCCAGATCACCCACCACATGGTAACTTTCCTCAAAAAGCCATGCCGGGATATTGGATGCCTCGATGGCCCAGTTACGGATCAGGGTAGAATTGATAGGCCGCTTTGGCCGCCTGCCCGTAAACAAGGCCAGCATGTGCATTTTATCGGTATCGGGCACATTGCTAAAATATTCCTTAAGTATTTTAACTTTTTCGTTGGTTTTGTTAGTCTCGTCTAAAGAGAGAAATAGTTGGGCAAAGGCTTTCATATAATACCCCCTTTTGTAGCCCCCTCTAAATCTCCCTCGTTAGGGGAGACTTCAGAAGGATTATCTTCCTGCTCTCTTTCCTTCGGAGAGGGCTGGGGAGAGGCATCATCCTCTTCCTCTCCACCATACAGCGTATGAACTTCGCGGGCATTAAAACCTATTTCGTTTAAATATCTTGTGAATGATGCCGTATAACCATGCGTTAAATAAACACATTCGCAGCCGGTGGCATCAATAGCGCTTACCAGGCCATTCCAGTCCGCATGGTCAGACATGATAAAACCCCTATCTGCAGCACGGCGGCGCTTGGCACCACGTATGGCCATCCAGCCGCTGCAATAACCAAAACTGTAAGGGCCAAACTTGCGCATCCACGGTGTACCTACCGATGATGGCGGAGCGATGATGATGCCTTTACGCACCTCTTCTTTTGATGATTCTGCCGTAATACGATGCGTAGGGTTCAATATCACGCCATTGCGGCGCAAGGCTTCGTTGGTATTTTCGATAACGCCGTGGGTATAAACTTTGCCGATATCCACATCGAGGTTTTGCAAGATGCGCTGTGCTTTGCCTAACGAGTAACCCACTATTACCGTAGCTACACCATTTTCTACATTGTGGCGCCACCAGTTATTTACTTCGGTAAAGATCTCGGCTTGGGGTTTCCAGGAGTAAACAGGCATCCCAAAAGTACACTCAGATATAAAATGGTGGCATTTAACCGGTTCAAATGGTGTAGAGATCCCGTCATCATCCGTTTTATAATCACCGGATACTACCCAAACAACGCCTTTATACTCCACCCTTATCTGAGCGGACCCAATTACATGCCCTGCCGGGAACATCGAGATCTGTACGCCGTTTTTAGTAACGATTTCACCGTACTCAATAGTGCGCAGGTTGATATCGCCCAACCGGTAAAGCATTACCTCGCGCGATAGGTGGTGCGCCAGATAGTTTTTATGACCAAAATAAGCATGATCGGCGTGGGCGTGGGTAATTACGGCATCGTCTACAGGCTTCCAGGGGTCGATATAAAACTTACCCTGTTCGCAATAAATACCCCTGTCTGTAAATTCCAAAAGTGGTTTAGCCATGGTTATACTAATAACCTATGGCCATGCAATTAGTTTGACTTACCACATTATGCAAGAAATTTCCGGTAAAAAAAAGATAGACACGAAGCCAAAAAAACACACACAAATACAAAAAAAGAGACGCGAAGTATCGCGCCTCTACATATTATATTTTTAAAACACGATTTTAGAATGTACCTGTAGGTTTTACGTTGGTTAATTTGTTATCCAATGTCAGGTAATCGGTCAGAATCTGTCCTGCCTCTTTTTGCAAAAAGTCCAGGTCTTCGTTCTTTGGTTTTACCTGTCCTTTTTTCATGGCTGGTAAACCCAGGGCTACCCTGCGCAAATTATTATTTTCAAATGATTTTTGCTCGTCAGCATCGCGTTCCTGTTTAAGTTTCTGCTCGTTAAGGGTTACGCTTTTTTCGTTTGCCTGTTTTTTAGATTCTTCAATATCCTGCAACAGATATTTAAAGCTGGCGCTGGCCGCCATGCGGTCGTCATGCAGCTTTTTCAATTGCGGAATAACGGTAGCAAAATTACCAACAACAGCATAATCGCTTTTCGGGATCATATCAAAAGGCATGGCAGAAGGTTCGGTGTCTTCGCCGTATTTATCCATTGGGATGATAGATGGGAAGCTGATATCCGGCATTACCCCTTTATGCTGGGTAGAGCTGCCGCTTACACGATAAAACTTAGCCACCGTTAAATTCAGCTGCCCAAATTTATTTTGGCTGCCGGTAGCAACCGTTTTAGATTTACCGGCTACCGCCATTATTTTATCTTTTAAGGTTGGGGTGATCACCTTATCCAGGTCGATAGCGTTTTGTACCGATCCTTTACCATAAGTTTGGGTACCGATAATTAAACCACGGCCGTAATCCTGTATTGCGCCAGAGAATATCTCTGATGCCGATGCACTGAAACGATCAACCATAATAGCCAGCGGGCCGGCATAGGTAATTGCAGGGTCTTCATCCTTATCAACTTCTATCTGGTTACGTGCATCACGCACCTGCACAACCGGGCCGGATTTAATGAACAAGCCGGTAAGTTCAATGGCTTCAATTAAAGATCCGCCGCCATTCTGGCGAAGGTCAACTACCACACCGTCTACATTCTCGCGTTTAAGGCTGTCTAATATCAATTTCACATCGCGTGTGGTGCTTTTGTAATTAGGGTTGCCTGCTTTATAATCGGCAAAATCAAGGTAAAAGGCGGGGATGGATATCACGCCTATTTTAACCGTTTTACCATTAGAATTATAGGTACGGATCTCTTTTTTAGCCGAGATATCTTTTAGGATAATTTTCTCGCGCACCAATTCTACAATGCGTGGTTTAGCTGTGGCGGCGCTGCCTTTTGGCAACAGCTGCAACCTTACTGTTGTACCTTTTGCACCGCGGATCAGGGCGATAGCATTGTCTATCCTCCAACCTACAATATCCTGAAACTCGCCTGTTTTGCCTTGTGCAACGCCTATAATACGGTCTTCTACATTTACCTGTTTGCTTTTATCAGCAGGGCCGCCGGCGGTAACACCCTTAATGGTGACATATTCATTATCTATTTGTAATGATGCCCCGATACCCTCCAGCGAGCGCGACATATCAATATTAAAATTGGCAGCCATTGCCGGGTTAAAATAGTTGGTATGCGGATCTATCGCTTCGGTAAAAGCATCCATAAACGCCTGAAAAACGTCCTGATTAGACAATTTGTTGGATTGCGACAGGATGCTGGTGTACCTTTTCTTTAAGGTAGCTTTGTTTGCCGCAAGTTCTTTACCGGTAAGTTTAAGGTTAAGCAGATCGTATTTTACGCGCTGGGCCCAAAGGTTATGCAAATCGGCTTCTGTTGCCACCCAGGGTAAGCTGTCGCGGTCATACGTATAAGTTTCATTTTTAGTAAAATCAAAGTTCTTGTTCAGCTCCGCTACCGAAAAATTCACATATTCGGTATAACGTTTCTGGAAAATGTTGAACATATAAAACACATTGGCCAGGTTACCTGCCTTAATATCATCATCAAGCGTGGATTTAAACTGATCGAACTGTTTGATATCGGATGCTAAAAGATAGTTGTGGTTCTCGTCCAGCCTTTTCAGATAACGATCATAAATAATAGCTGATATAGAATCGTTAAGCGGCACTTTCTTGTAGTTATAATCAGTGATGAGCTTGGCCACATAACCCAGCACCACACTTTGCTGCTCATCAGGCTGCAGATCATTAGGGCCGGCATTTTTGTAAACCGGTTTAGACGGGGATGCGTTGCAGGCAAGCGCAGCCGCCAATACCAGCATTAAATATAATTTCTTGAACATATCTTTTACACTATTTAAATCGGGACCTGAGTGAAACATCAATACTTGTGCCTGTTTTTAATTTATATTATAAAAAAAGAGACAGCTGATGAGCCGTCCCGCTAATATATTGAATAACAATATTACAATAATGTTTGGTTTGTTTTAGTGTAGGAGCCGCATTTTACGCAAATGTTACAAAAACAGGGAGTTATTTTGATTTAGCTGTAATTTCGGCTGCATCGGCGTAGCGTAATTCAGATTTTGGCAGCCATGTTTTGTTGCTCTGCACAAATTTAATCTTACCATCGATCAGTTTAACATCCTGTGCCCGGCCGGTTGACAAGGCCAGGTCTCGGGCCTCGGTAAGATCTTGCTGTGCCTGGGTTATATCGCCCAGGTCGGCTTTTACCATAGCCAGGCTCACCAGGTTATTGATGGTGTGCTGATGATCATTCTGTTGTTTTGAAATGTAGTTGCTTTGCAGATAATACCACTTCGCTTCGGACAGGCGGTTCTCTGATACATAGATCTGCGCCAATTCGCTGAATTTGTAACTGGCCAGCGCATATTCGCGGAAGCGCATGTGGTGCTGCGCAGCGCGCATTACTATCCGCTCGTTTATTTCCAGGTTAAACTGGCTGCGCGGTATAACAGGTAAAGCAAGTTTTTTAGGGTTGTAAAAAGCAGGTTTATTTGCCAGAAACTTTTTTAACGATCCATCTTTAACATGGGCAACCTGCGGATACCTTACATGTTTTTTAAAATCGCCGCGCCACCACTGGGCCGAAGCTGATAAACTAATGGTACAAAGAATAGCTAAAATTATGTATCGCATTTAAATTATAAGCGGAAGAATTAAGTTAATTATTTTAACTGGTATGCAAATGTAAATATTAGTTTTTTGATTTACAAGGGCTTGGTTAAATCACATTTAACTCATTTTAATTATAGCATACATCAACTTAAGTAAAGTTAATCATAAATCAACTGCAATAGATATTATAAAATAACTAACAGTTGCGCTTACTCAAAAACCTCCACCTCGCCATCATGCAGGGCCCAAACCATGTACGGGTGGGTATCGGCGTGGTAAATATCGCCGTTACTGCAGATACCGATGATACCGGCAAAGCCATCGTAGGGTTTCATTTCATCAAGGGTTTTCGCTGTCGCGACAGAAAGGGGCATGCCATCGGTTACGCGGGTAACAATTTTAGTAGCTACAGATCCGCTGGTAATATCCTCGCCCACGCCGGTACAGGAAACACCTGCAAAGGCATTGGCATAATTACCCGCCGTAGTAGCCGAATCGCTCACCCGGCCGGGAATCTCAAAGCCCTTGCCTCCGGTTGAGGTTGCTGCTGCGATATCGCCATAAATATCAAGCGCCACGCAGCCAACAGTACCCAGGCGGATAGAGTCGGAGAGTTTTTTCTCATATTCTTTGCGGCGCTGGGGTATTTCGGGGTTATAATAAGTAAAACCGTTATTGGCTGCAAAACTATTTGCGCCTAAACCGCTTAACACGCGGTCATCATATTCCATCAGTTTTTCGGCAATGCAGATAGGGTTTTTCACATCCTCTATATTGATAACACCGCTAAACTTTTGGGTTTTGCCATCCATCAGGGATGCACTTAATCTGATCTTGCCGTCGCTCTGGATCTGCGATCCTGTGCCTGCATTGAACAGGTCGCAGTCTTCCAGTAAATGCACGGCGTAAACTACCGTTTGGGCAGCTGTGTGGCTCTCCAGATATTTATGGCCAAGGGTCACAATTTCGCGCAGGGCATCCTGCTTGGCTTTTTTAACCTCCTGATTGGTGTTGGATTCGCTGAAGAACCCGCCGTGTATGATCAGTTTCATTGTAATAGATCGTTACTTTGTGATGCGCCTATATAAACGTCCTCTTCAACCTTGATTGCTTTTTTGATGATCATCCGGTGCTGCTGCAGATCGTACTTATCAAACAGCGACATTACATGCACTTTCAGGTTCTCGATAGAAACTGGGTCGCCTATCTCTACATCATAAACATTGGTTTCTACAATATTCTTACCGTCAACCAGCATAATTAATCCCGAGCCTATAGCTTCCATCATTTCACCCCCGGTAATCAGCAAACCCGCATCTTCGCCAAGCCCTATGCCCAGTATGCCCGGGTTGGTAGCAACGGCATACAGTAAACGGCCTATACGGCCGCGCTGTACAAAGTGGGTATCCACAATTACCGAATCTATAAAGCCTAAACCGGCGGTTATCTGCACCTCGCCTTTAATCAGGGCCTCATTACTTTGCCCGCGGTAGATCATGTGGGTTGATGCCGCTGCCGCGCCGGCAGAAGTACCTGCTATTACAAAATTTTCGTTCTGGTAGCGATGCTTCAGAATCTGTAAAAATTGCGTGCCGCCAAAAATAGCGGTCAGGCGCAACTGGTCGCCGCCGCTAAACATTACCACATCCGCTTTGCTGATGCGTTCTAAAAAATCAGGGTTAGATGCATCTTCCCGGCTTTTAATGTGCAGCACATTAACATGGGTTACATTAAGCTGGTTAAACGCTTTGATATATTCGTTACCAACCAGTTCGGGTATTTGCGAAGCCGTGGTAATAACCTCCACTACAGAACCCTCGTGCTTATCCGATTCATTGATAATACGCCGGAGTATGCCCTTTTCAAAAAACTTGATATAGTTAGGCTGCATAATGTGCTCTAACACGCTTACGTTACTGCCCATATCAACAGCACCACCAATAATTACTAATTTTCCTTTAGGGGCATCCATAATCTTTGTATCAATTTATACAAATTAAAATAAAATTGATTAAAAACTAATGGTTTAATTAATAAAACTGCATTTTTAGGCTGAAACATTTTATTAGATTGATAAGTTCTTTAGATTTAAAAAGAAATTCTGAACTGATTAAAGCAAACATGAAGATTGAAAATATACAGGTACTACGTGGGCCGAACATCTGGAGCGGCAGCCGCAAAAAATTGATACAAATGCGGTTGAACCTGCAAGAGATGGAAGACCGCCCATCAAACACCATTGATGGCTTTTACGAAAGGATGAAGGAACTGATCCCCAGTCTTTATTCGCACCGCTGCTCGCCGGGTGTACCGGGGGGCTTTTTTGAGCGGGTTGCTGCCGGCACCTGGATGGGCCATGTGATAGAGCATATTGCTTTAGAGATACAAACCCTTGCCGGCATGGATACCGGCTACGGCCGTACACGCGAAACCAAAACACCCGGCACCTATAACGTAGTATTTGCTTACGTGGAAGAAAAAGTAGGCGTATTTGCGGCAGAAAGCGCTGTAAATATTGTACAGGCTTTAATTGACGGTACAGAGTACGACCTGGAGAAAGATATCCAAACCATGCGCGAGATCAGAGAGCGTACGCGCCTGGGCCCAAGTACCGGCTCCATTGTAGAAGAGGCTATTGCCCGCCGCATCCCCTGGATCCGCCTGAATAACCAATCGCTGGTACAATTGGGTTATGGTAAAAACCAGGTACGTTTTCGTGCCACCATGACCGAGAAAACCAGCAGCATTGCCGTTGATATTGCCAGCAATAAGGATGAAACCAAGCGCCTTTTACAGGAGCAGGCCATCCCGGTTGCCAAAGGCATAACCATCAGCAGCACCGAACAAGTGGTAGAGGCTATTAAAAAAATCGGTTTTCCGCTGGTATTTAAACCTTTAGATGGCAACCACGGCCGCGGCATCAGTATCAATATCAATACGATTGAAGATGCCATCAGCGCCTATGAATTTGCCGCTAAAATTTCGCGCCGGGTTATTGTAGAGCGCTACATTACCGGTTTTGATTTCCGGGTGTTGGTGATCGATAATAAAATGGTTGCTGCCGCCCTGCGCGACCCGGCCCATGTGGTTGGCGACGGCGAAATGAACATTCAGCAACTTATTGATAAAGAAAACACCGATCCGCGCCGCGGCTACGGGCACGAAAATGTGCTTACCCTGATAGATGTTGACCGCGATACGCTGGACCTGTTAGAGAAAAAAGGCTATACGCTGGAAACGGTGCCCCAAAAAGGCGAAAAGATCTTTGTAAAATCTACCGCTAACTTAAGCACCGGCGGCACCTCGGTAGATGTTACCGACCATGTACATCCACAAAATATCTTCATCTGCGAGCGGATCTCCAAGATCATCGGTTTAGATATCTGCGGGATAGATATTATGGCCCAAAACCTTACCGAACCCCTTACCGAGAATGGCGGTGTGGTATTAGAGGTGAATGCCGCACCTGGCTTCAGGATGCATATTGCTCCCAGCGAAGGCTTAAAACGTAACGTGGCCGGCCATGTAATTGATATGCTTTACCCGGCGGGCAAATCTGCCACTATCCCAATTATTGCTATAACCGGCACCAACGGTAAAACCACCACCACCCGCTTAATTGCACATATTGTTAAAAACAATGGCCACCGTGTAGGCTTTACCACCAGCGATGGGATTTATGTGCAAAATAACATGATGCTTAAAGGCGATACTACCGGCCCGGTAAGCAGTGAGTTTATTTTGAAAGACCCTACGGTTGATTTTGCCGTGTTAGAAACTGCCCGCGGCGGTATCCTGCGCTCGGGCCTGGGCTTTAGCAGGTGCGATATTGGCGTAATAACCAATATACAGGAAGATCACCTGGGCCTGTCAGACATTCACACCCTGGATGATCTTACCCGTGTAAAAAGCGTAGTAATTAACGCTGTTAAAAAAGATGGCTGGGCTGTTTTAAATGCCGACAATAAATACTGTGTGCAGGTTGGCAAAAAAGCCGACTGCAACGTGGCCTACTTTAGCCGCGACGAGCATAACCCGGTAATTGTATCGCATTGTAAAAAAGGCGGGATCGCCTGCGTTTGCGAAAACGGCTATATCACCATCATGAAGGGCGATTGGAAGATCCGCGTGCAGCGTACCATCCTCATTCCCCTAACATTTGGCGGTACCGTTCCGTTCATGATCGATAACGTGATGGCCGCCACCCTGGCTACCTTTTTGCATGGCTTTAAAACCGAGGATATCAAAATGTCGTTAGAAACATTTATCCCATCGGCAGCGCAAACACCGGGGCGGATGAACATCTTTGAGTTTAAAGATTTCCGTTTTATGATTGATTTTGCACATAATCCGGATGGCTTTAACGGTATCAAAACCTTCCTGAGCCATATCGATTCGCCACTGAAAATTGGTATCATAGCCGGTACCGGCGACAGACGTGATGAGGATATCCAGGAGATAGGCAAAATAGCTGCCGAAATGTTCGATTACATCATTCTTCGCCAGGAAAAACACCTGCGTGGCCGTACAGAAGAGAATATTTTGGACCTATTGATAAAAGGCATTAAATCGGTTGATGAAAATAAATCATTTGAAATAGTACCAAAAGAAATAGATGCCATTAAGCACGCCATGAGCAAGGCTAAACCGGGCACATTCATCACCGCACTAAGCGATGTGGTTGATAACGCCATTGAAACGGTACAAAACTACCAGGAGCAGGAACGCAACGGGTTATTTAACGTTTAAGAAGCCCCTCCCTGACCTCGCCAAAGGAGAGGATTCAAAAAAGCTCGTCTGAAAATCAGGCGGGCTTTTTGGCTGTAGAGACAATACTTCGCGTCTCTCTCAAATATGCAATTTGAAAAACAAGGCGTAATAATTCTCGTCTCTCGTAAATTTGAAATTTTCCTAAATAAGACACGATAATCTGCATCTTTCGCAACCCTGTAATTTAATACCTTCTTAAATAAGACGCGAAGTATCGCGTCTCTACGGTTTGGGTTTTCTATCGCTTAAATAATAATGCCATAACAACATACTGGCCACCGTTCGGTATGGCCGCCATTGTTCGGCAATCATCACTAATTCTTCTTTGGGCGTTTCTTTGGGCAGCCCTTTTAGCCGTTTTACAGCATTTACAATAGCCAGGTCGCCTACCGGGAAAACGTCGGTATGCTGCAGGGCAAACATTAAGTACACATCCACCGTCCAGTTGCCAATGCCTTTTAATGCGGTTAATTGCCTGCGGATAGCGTCATCTTCCATCTGCTCAAAACCTTCAAGATTTATTTGTCCGCTGATGATGGCTGCTGCCAGGTAACGTATGTAGGCTGTTTTTTGGCGGCTGCAATAACATTCGCGCATTTCGGCATCAGTCAGGAGCAGGATGCAGGCCGGGGTAATTTCCTGTACACGCTCGCGCAATTTATTCAGGGCAGATAACGCCGATGCCAGCGACACCTGCTGCTCTAATATGATATGCACCAAACTCTCGAACGTGTTAGGCCGCGACCAAAACGGAGGGTAGCCGTGTTGCTTAATAATTTGGTTAAAGTCGGCATCTGTAAGCGCAAGTTCATTGCACAGGGAATGATAAGTGGCTTGGGTAAACTGTTGTGGCATATAATTGTTAGTGATAAAATTACTAACTTTTTTAGGATTTAGCGTTTCAATTACTGATTTTTACATTTATGATTAACCTGCCGCCATTAGCCGAACGCATGCGCCCCAAATTATTAGATGAATATGTGGGCCAAAAACACCTTGTTGGTAAGGGCGCGGTGCTGCGCAAGGCTATTGAAAGCGGCTCGTTGCCATCCATGATCTTTTGGGGGCCGCCGGGAGTGGGTAAAACTACACTGGCTTATATTATATCCCAATCACTTTACCGCCCGTTTTTCGCATTAAGCGCTATTAACTCGGGAGTAAAGGATGTACGCGAGGTTATTGAAAAGGCATCATTACTTAAAGAACAGGGCGAGATACTGCCCATATTATTTATTGATGAGATCCATCGCTTTTCCAAATCTCAGCAAGATTCTCTATTGGGCGCGGTAGAACGTGGCATTGTAACGTTAATAGGTGCTACTACCGAAAACCCATCCTTCGAGGTCATCTCCGCTTTGCTGTCGCGATGCCAGGTTTATATTTTGCAGCACCTTTCAGAGCAGGACCTGCTCGACCTGCTGGACACTGCCAAAAAAGAAGATGTTGTACTGAAAGAAAAAAACATCGTTATACAGGAACACGAAGCCCTGCTGCGCCTGAGCGGCGGTGATGCACGTAAGCTGCTTAACATATTCGAGTTACTGGTAAATGCCTTTGACAGTAAAAAGATAATACTGACCAACGAAATTGTGCTGGAGCATGTGCAGCAGAACATGGCCTTGTATGATAAAACCGGCGAACAGCATTATGATATTATCTCAGCTTTCATCAAAAGCATGCGCGGCAGCGACCCAAACGGCGCCGTTTACTGGCTGGCCCGCATGATCGTAGGCGGCGAAGACCCGCTGTTTATTGCCCGACGCATGCTGATACTAGCATCAGAAGATATTGGCAATGCCAACCCTAATGCTCTGCTGCTGGCGCAGGCCTGCTTTGAATCGGTTAATAAGATCGGCATGCCCGAGTCGCAATTGATCCTGAGCCAAACGGTTATCTATCTGGCAACCTCGCCTAAAAGTAACTCGGCCACTACGGCTATTGGTGCAGCCATAGCCCTGGTGAGAGAAACCGGCGACCTGCCCGTTCCGCTACACCTGCGCAATGCCCCAACCAAACTGATGAAAAACATTGGCTACGGTAAAAATTACAAATACGCCCACAGCTACGAAGGCAACTTTGCCGACCTTGATTTTTTACCCGAAGCAATCCGCGGAACAAAAATTTATAACCCCGGTAACAATGCGCGCGAAAATGAATCAAAAGAAAAGTTAAAGAAACTTTGGGGCGACCGGTACAAATACTGATCCTGCCGGTTAATATTTATACTAATACTTGTCCGGTTGTTTTAAAAAGGCTATTTTTCCAATACGGAAACCTGTTAAATGATCAAAGACGATACTCACCATAAAAAATTTCAGCTTGATAGAATTGCGCTGTTTAGTGATGCTGTTTTTGCCATCGCTATCACCTTGCTCATTATCGAAATAAAGGTACCGGAGATAGAGCATCCTTTTACAGATAGTAAAGTATTATCGGCTTTGAGTTTACTCATTGGCAAATTCATCGGGCTGCTGGTAAGCTTTTTTGTAATTGGCCGCTACTGGCTTTTTCACCATCGCTTATTTGGTTATGTAACAGATTATAACGGGAAACTGCTTTGGGTAAACCTTTGGTTTTTACTTTCTATTGTGCTGATGCCTTTCAGTTCGGCATTTTTTAGCGAATATTATGTTGACGGGCTGCGTGTACCCCTGATGTTTTATGTACTTAACATCTGTTTTACGGGTTATATGAATTATCGTTTGCTTGCAGTTGTAAGTAACCCCAATTATAAACTCAGCACCAATTTACAAAACCCTAAAAAGGTTAAATTTTATCAGCAAAGATCGGCTATTGCGCCTTCTGTTTTTTTGTTTGCGGCAATCATTTCATTCCTTAACCTGTACCTTGCTTATGCTGCCTTTATCCTGATCCCAGTATTTTCCTTTACCATAAACAGGTACTATCGTAAACACTATCCCGATTTTTTTAAATAGCCTTATATGATAACAACCTTCTTTAATCACGAATTAAAATCTTTTTGGCGCTCAAAAAACACAGGTAAAAGTGTCGCTATAAAAGTGGTAATGGGCGTCCTTATCCTTATCTTGCTTTTGTATGTGCTTGCCTTTGGGGTATTTCTGGATATTATCTTAAAAAAGATGTTCCCGGCAGAAAATCTTACCGTTACCTTCTGCGGCATTATTCTGGTTTATTTCCTATCAGACCTGTTAATGAGAATGCAGTTACAGGAGCTGCCTACTTTAAAAGTTCAGCCTTATTTGCACCTGCCGGTTAAGCGCAATAGCGTGGTAGGCTACCTGGCGCTAACATCTTTGTTATCGTTTTTTAATTTATGGCCAATCATCCTTTTCGGGCCATTTATCCTTAAAGTGATCGTATCTGCGGCGGGCGGCGGGGTTGCAGCCGTTTTTATGATCGCTATTATCGCTTTAGCCATATTTAACAACTACCTGGCTTTGTATATCAAACGCAAAGCCAATTTAAACGGCTGGATCTTTTTGATGGCCGGCGGCATTTTAGCCTTAATAACTTGCGGCGATTACCTGTGGCACCTTTATTCTTTTAAGTCGCTGTCTTATTTATTTTTTGGTAACCTTATCCTTAAGCCTTACCTGGTGGCATTGCCTTTAATACTTGCGGCGGGTATGTTCTACATCAACTTTTACTATCTTAAAGGCAACCTGTACCTGGAGGAGCTCAGTTCAAAAAAAGAAGCGGCAAAAAGCAGTACCGAGATCCCTTTTCTTGGCCGGTTTGGCCAGGTTGGCGATTTGGTTGCCAACGAGGTGAAATTGATCCTCCGTAATAAAAGGCCGCGGTCTGCCTTGATCATGGGCTTGTTTTTTATGTTTTACGGGCTGATATTTTACACCAACCCTAAAATGGGCGAAGGCTTTAAAGTGTTTGTAGGCATGTTTATGACCGGCATCTTCATCATTAATTACGGGCAATTCATGTTTAGCTGGCAGGCCTCGCATTTTGATGGCATACTGGTAAGCAAAGTAAAGTTTACTGATTTTTTGAAAGCCAAATACCTGCTTTTCACTATAGTATCAACCGTTGCTTTTATCCTTACTACGCCTTATGTTTATTTTGGATGGCGCACCGTATTAATTCATTTTGTAATGTACCTGTGGAATTTGGGCATCAACACCACTATTGTGCTTTACTTTGCCAATCGCAACTATAAACGCATAGACCTGAGCAAAGGCGCATCATTTAATTGGGAAGGCGTTGGCGCGAGCCAGCTTTTATTATCGTTTCCGCTTATACTGCTCCCCTACCTGATATACCTGCCGTTTAAATTTTTAGGTTATACGGATGCCGGCCTGGCCGTACTGGCAGTAACAGGTGTCGTATTTATCATCACCCGCGACTTCTGGATCAAAAAGCTGGAAGGCGATTTTTACAATAAAAGATATCAAATAGCCGAAGGCTTCAGAAACAAATAATCATGATAGAGATCAAAAACCTAAAGAAAGTTTACAATGGGGCGATTGTTGTAAACGTACCTGCTTTACAAATTAATAATGGCGAAAGCATTGGCCTGGTTGGTAATAATGGCGCGGGTAAAACCACCCTGTTCCGCATGATACTGGATCTGATTCGGCCCGAAAGCGGCGAAGTTTTATCAAAAGGAGAAAACGTTGCCGGCGGCGAAAGCTGGAAAAGTTATACGGCATCTTATCTGGATGAAGGCTTTTTGATAGATTACCTTACGCCGGAAGAGTACCTGTACTTTATAGGCGGCCTGCATGGGCAAAACAAAGCACAGGTAGATGAGAAACTGGCTGGTTTAGCCGAGTTTTTTAATGGCGAGATCATCAAAAAAGGCAAGTACATCCGCGACCTATCCAAAGGTAACCAGTGCAAGGTTGGTGTGGGCGCATGCTTGTTACAACAACCGGAACTATTGATGCTGGATGAACCTTTCGCTAATATTGACCCAAGTACACAGTTCAGGCTAAAGAATATTTTAAAAGATCAGAACAAAAACCATGGCGTAACTACCATCGTATCCAGCCATGACCTTAACCACGTAACCGACGTTTGCGACCGTATTTTACTAATGGAAAAAGGTGTGGTGATCAAAGATATTGCCACAAGCTCTTCAACGCTATCTGAACTGGAAGAATACTTTGGTGTTGGGCAAAACACATCAACTTTTACGGTTGATAAAGAAGAAAAACATTAATTTTAATTTATGTTTTTGATAAGAGAAGCAACCACTGCCGATGTGGATGCCATTTTACAGATAGCCAAACAAACCTGGTGGCCTACTTACGAACCTTTATTGGGTAAAGAGCAGGTGGCCTATATGCTGGCAGAATTATATACCGCTGATAAAATAACCAAACAGATAACAGAAAAACAGCAAACGTTTTTGTTATTGATTGAGGATAATCAGCCGGTTGCATTTGCCGCTTATTCGGCACGCCCGGAAGATGCAGAAATATACAAATTACACAAGTTATATTGCCTGCCCGTAACCCAGGGTAAAGGGTATGGCAAAATACTGATCAACGCGGTTGCAGATAAGGTTATTGCGGCAGGCAAGCATACTTTAGATCTTAACGTGAACCGTTTCAACAACGCCAAAAACTTTTATGAAAAAATGGGCTTTACGGTAATATTGGAAGAGAACATCCCCATTGGCCCATACTGTATGAATGATTATGTGATGCGGAAGGAGTTATAAAATTTAAGCTGTCAAAGCTATCGCGGGCTTTCAGCCCGTGATATAGCATGGCTGCAGCTTTCAGCTGCAGCCATGCTGAAAGCTTACATTTGTTGCATCACGGCTTATACTACGCGAGACCACGACAGCACGGGGCCTGCCTTATGCTGCAAATGCCTCAATTGCTTTCTCTATCCTGATGATAGTTTCGCTTTCGCCCAGTAATTTGGCAATATCAAATACATGCGGGCCAAATTTGCCACCAACCAGCATAATACGGAATGGCAGCATCACATCACCTGCCTTAAGGCCCTTTTCTTCGGCCAGGGCTTTAAATTTAGCCTCCAGTTCGTGTGCATCAAAGGTTTCGGGGCTGCTTAATACGGCTATAAATCCATTAAAGAAATCTGCTTTGGCATCAGTCCATTTTGGTTTTACCGCATTGATGTCATATTCGGCAGGCTGCTGAAAAAAGTATGCGGCCTGCTGATAAAAATCGGGCAATAAAACGCAGCGTTCTTTAACCGTATCTATCACTTTCAGCAGGTAAGCTTCATCTTTGATAACGATGCCCTTTGTCTTCAAGATCTCCCAAACCTTAACCTTTAGGGTTTCGGCATCGGTACGTTTAATCCATTCGGCATTGTACCATTTGGCTTTCTCAAAATCGAATTTTGCGCCTGCTTTGCTGATCCGGTCGATAGAGAATTTTTCTATCAATTCATCTAATGAGAAAATTTCCTGATCGGTACCATCATTCCAGCCTAACATGGCTAACAGGTTCAAAAATGCCTCGGGCAAAAAGCCTAACTCGCGGAAACCGGGGGTTAGTTCGCCTATTTTAGCATCCAGCCAGTTCATGGCATACACCGGGAAACCCAGGCGTGCGCCATCGCGTTTGCTTAACTTACCGTGCCCATCAGGTTTTAGTATCAACGGTAAATGGGCCCATTGCGGCATCTCGGCCTTCCAGCCCAGGTATTCCCAAAGCAGGATGTGTACCGGTGCAGATGGCAGCCACTCCTCGCCACGGAAGGCGTGGGTTATTTTCATCAGGTAATCATCAACCACCACCGCTAAGTGATAAGTTGGCATACCATCGGCCTTTAGTAAAACCTTATCATCAACCTGGTTAGTTTCAAAGCTAACATGGCCGCGTATCATATCATTAAAGCTGATGGTTTCGTCTTCCGGCATTTTTATGCGGATAACGTGCGGGGTACCGTCATGCAGTAGTTTTTCGGTTTCGTGCAATGGCAACGAAAGTGAATTGCGCAGCCCTTTACGTGTTGCTAAACCATACTGAAAGTTTGACACTTCCTTACGTTTGGCATCCAGCTCTTCGGCGGTATCAAAGGCGTAATAGGCATGGCCTTCTGCTACCAGTTTTTCGGCATATTCGCGGTAGATAGGTTTGCGTTCACTTTGGCGGTAAGGCGCGTATTGGCCGCCAACTACGGGGCTTTCGTCCGGCGTAATGCCGCACCATTTTAAGCAATCTAAAATATATTGCTCGGCACCATCCACATAGCGGGTTTGGTCGGTATCTTCTATACGTAAAACAAAATCGCCCTGGTGTTTTTTGGCAAACAGGTAATTAAACAAAACGGTGCGCACACCACCCAAGTGTAAACCACCTGTAGGGCTTGGCGCAAAACGGACTCTTACTTTTTTATCTGACATCGCGCAGCAAAGATAATGGGAATAACCCGAAGCCGAAAGCTTGATGTTAAATGTGGCAGGAAGGATACAAAAAGAGTATGTTATCCCTGGCTTGTGGAAAGGCATTGAAATGTTTTATTCCCTCCTCGGGGAGGGGTGCGGTTGGCGGGGGTGATGGCGGGGAGGGGTTTGTACATCACACCTTCAACCTAAATATCGAATAAACCCCTACTTCCTCCTTCCCCAAGGAAGGAATCGCACAGGCGATCGCTTTTATTTTCTCCTACAAATACGTCACCCCGTCAAATACGGATTTGGTGTAGTAGATGGGGTTAAACGGTTCATCCTCTACCATCTGGCAATCGGCTTTTACATAATTACAATACACATCGCCAAATATGCTGGCAATGGCGGCATCGGCAGCATCGCGGCCGGTAGCAATTTTAACCAGGCCGTTTAGCGGGGCCAGCTTGGTGGCATCAAACAAGATCCACTCGCCGCCAATATAAGCTTCAAAGCAGGCGTGGAAATCGGCCGGGATCAGTTTATAGGCATAACCTGTAAAATAACGCGCCGGGATAGTTAAGGCACGGCAAAGGGCTATGCCCAAGTGCGCAAAATCGCGGCATACACCGGCCTGTTGCGTAACCGTATCATAAGCTGATGTTTCGGAATTACTAAAACCGCTTAAATATTCTACATTTTTATGGATCCACTCGGTTACGGCAACTACCTGGCTATAGCTATTGTTTATCTGCCCGAAAGTATTGTTGGCTAAACGATACAGCTTGTCCGACTGGCAATACCTGCTTGGGTTTAAATAGGTAAGCACCGCAGGGTCAAACCGGCTTACGGGCACTTCCTGAAAACTGCGGTAATCTTTTATCTCGTAGTAATTATCAACCGTGGCTTCGTATTTAATGCTAAACTCGCCGGGTTCAGTAATATCCAGGCGTACAAAGCGATTCTCGCCATTAGTTGAGGGTAACTCTTCGGCTTTGATGTATGGATCTATCAAAAGTTCTTCCTGCAGTACAGTTTGCCGGGCGGTACGCAGCGCATGTACGTTTAATATTAAAGTGCTTGGGGCTTTTACTTCGTATGCTAATTCTGCCGAAACTTTAAACTTCATCTTTAACCTTTGGTAATTTTGCAAATGCTTTTTCCATCCAATCGCCCGATATATGCTGCAGGGCGGCTTTTAGTTCATCATCCCATTGGGCCGATATACTGGCCATATCTTTTTGAGTATATCGCTGCTCCACTAATTCAAACGTATCTTTTCTATATAAAGCAATATCTATCGGGAAATCTACATTGTTACTGCTTACCCGCGTAGAATCAAACGACAGGAACGCTGCCTTCAATGCTAAATGCATGCCAGAATCTTCATCCAGCGTGCGGTTTAAAATAGCCTTGCCATGCCCCGAGTTACCAATGGCTACAAACGGCGCGCCCTGCCCCAGCTCTACCCAGTTACCTTCCGGATAAAGCAGGAAAAGTTTATGCTCATCGTCCCCTTTTAACTGGCCGCCAATTATCGTATTCAAATCGAATTTAAAGCCGGCTTTCTCCAGTGTGGCGCGGTCCTCTTCGGCTACACGACGCACCTGTTCGCCAAAGGCATTAACGGCCTGGTAAAGTTTCTCGAAAGTTTGGGTTTCTACCAGTTCGTTAAAGTAAACTACCGCCTTATCCCGTACAGATCGCAGGCCGCTGGTCATGATGAACATGCTGCCGCCATCTTTTTGTACGGTGGTCAGTTTCTTTTTTACAGTAGTTTCTGTGCCTGATGTAATGCGGGTATCGGCAAGGGCAATTAAGCCTTCTTTAACTTTAATTCCTAAACAGTAAGTCATGATTTACCTTTTTTGAGGGAGGCAAGAATCAGGAGAACAAGAACTAAGACACCAATTATTCGCTCTTTGTCTTGCCTCTGGCTTCTTAAGATCTTGCCTCTCTTAATTATTGCTGCTGTTGTTGTTGCTGCTGCTCTATCATCTCCATGTACTTGGCATAGCTGTTACGGGCAATGCCGGCAGCCGGCCGTGCATGATTAGCAACGGTAAATATATCCTTTTCCTCGTGAACCTGGCCGTCTTCGTATCCTACAGAAACAGACACTTCCAGCCTATGGCCGGCCACACCTTTATACACTCCCTTAACCGGCGAGCAATCACTAAAATTACGCCCAACAGCTAAACGCACATGGTTTTCGTTAGCCACGCAATTATTAGTGGGGTCGATACCTAACCAACCGTAACCGGGCAGGTAAGCTTCGGCCCAGGCATGGGTAGCCCCTTCGCCGCGCATACCATCTTTGTTCGGGCAGATATAGCCGCTCACATAACGCGCCGGAATGCCAACCAGGCGCAGCATAACCATCAGCAAATGGGCAAAATCCTGGCAAACGCCTGCCTTTAATGCCCAGATCTCGTCCAGCGTGGTTTCTACCGTGGTTACGCCTTTTATGTATTCAAAGTTTTTGTAAACGTATTTACAGAATTTTAGGGCGGTATGGTAAGGCGTATCTTCGGCCTTGCGCTCGGCTTCTACCACGGGGCGCAGTTCGCTCAGTCCTTCAAAATACTCTTGTTTTAAAAAATCAATATAAGGCACCACATAGCGCAGGTTAAACAGCTCGTTCCACTGCTCGGCAGAGAATATGTTATCTAAAGGTAATGGCCGCGGGTGGGTGATGATAGATAGCTGCGAATTGATTATCATCAGGTTATGCGGCTCGGTATAGGTAAAGCTGCCAACTTCGTTACCGTAATAATCAACATAGGTATCAACCTGGGGGTGCCCGGTAATATTCAGATCGTGCTTTAAAACTTCCTGGTAAATATCAACAATAGGGTACAGGATAATTTTATTGGCACTATCGCGCACAAAACCATCGTAAGCGTATTTGGTGATATGTTGTATTTTAAATTCGGGCATGGTACTAATGTTTATCAGGAATTTGCAAAATAATATTCGTTAAGCGAGTTACCTATGCGGTACAGGTCTTCGCGCAGGCTGGTGAGGTATTCGTGCAAACCCATTTGCCTGATGCTTTTAACCGAACTATATTTAATGTTGCTTTGCAGCTTACCTATCTGAAAGGAGATCTCGCGGTAATCGTTCACATTACTATTGTTCTTCAACCTGTCGAAATACCGTTGGATATTATTTACCGAATAGATAACCGAACGCGGAAAATCGTTATTTAAAATCACCTGCTCAATAACATTATGCGCTTCCAATCCGTCGCGATAGGTTTTTTGGTACAATTCGTACCCACCTATAGATAACAACAGGTGTTTCCAGTAGGTGATATCCAGCAGCAGATCGGGGTTACTGTTGATGGGCCCAAACTTTACATCCAAAATATCTATAGACTGGATGGCGCGCTCCAGATATTTACCTATGTTCATAAAGCTACGGGCCTGGCCCCGCTCCATGGTAATTTCGGCCGTGCCATAATAAAGCATAACCTCTTTGATCAGGATATCTAAAACGCCTATCGGGTCATCCTTTTTAAGGCCATTAACAATGCGCGGCTCTTTGGCAGTATGGTAATATTCGTTAAGGCATTGCCAAAGATCTTTGGGGATATGTTCCTGTACACTCCGGGCGTTCTCTCGCGCCAGCGTAACCAGGTTTACAATAGAGTTGGCATTATCCTTATCTATCACCATATACTTTAAAACGGCGCGGCTGTCGTCCCCTAACTTTTCTATCAGCTCCTCATCTGAGCCGGAGAAGATCCTGATCACGGGCTCCCAGGTAAACCCAGCCACCGAATCCTGCGACGATGCATAATTGGTTTTCAGCATTCTTAAAATACCGTCGCTACGCTCTATATACCTGCTTAACCAATAAAAACTTGCTGCTACCCTGCTTAACATATTGGTTCGCCCCCCGGCCCCCTGAAGGGGGAGTTTTTTGAATGAGATATTTTATTTATACAGATATGCATATAGTTAGTTTAAAATTCTGTTCCCCCTTCAGGGGGTTAGGGGGCTAATACCCACGTATCCTTACTGCCGCCCCCCTGCGAACTGTTCACCACCAGCGAGCCTTCTGTTAAGGCCACACGGGTTAAGCCGCCGGGCACAATCTCAATGCCATCCGGGCCGCAAAGGGCGTAAGGCCTTAAATCGATACGCCTGGGCTGCAGCACCCCACCTATATAACATGGCGCTGCCGATAAGCTAATTGTTGGCTGCGCGATGAAATTTCGCGGATCTTTTAATATTTCTAGTTTGTACTTCTCTATCTCTTCTTCGCTGGCTGCATGGCCCATCAGCATGCCGTAACCGCCGCTTTCGTTGGTTTTTTTAACCACCATGGTGTTGATGTTTTTGAACACGTGCTCGCGCTCGTCATCATTACTTAACCTATGGGTAGGCACATTCTTTAATAACGGCTCTTCATTCAGATAATAGCGGATCATATCCGGCACATAAATGTAGGTGGCCTTATCATCGGCAACACCGTTACCGATGGCGTTTACGATGGCTACGTTACCTTTACGATAAGCGCCCATTAAACCGGCTACACCTAATACACTGTTGGGATTAAATACCAAAGGGTCTAAAAAGTCGTCGTCTACCCGGCGGTAAATTACATCTACCTGTTGCAGGCCGGTAGTGGTTTTCATATACACTTTGTGATTATTCACCACCAGGTCGCGGCCCTCTACCAGTTCCACACCCATTAAACGGGCCAGCGTGGTATGCTCAAAATAAGCTGAGTTGTAAATACCCGGACTAAGCAATACGATAGTAGGGTTACTTATTTGCCTTGGCGATAACGACAGCAGGTTTTTATATAATATCGACGGATATTCGGTTACGCTGCGTACGCCGCAATTCGGCAACAGATCCGGAAATAAACGTTTGGTTATCTCGCGGTTCTCCAGCATATAACTTACGCCCGATGGGGTTCGCAGGTTATCCTCCAGCACATAAAAAGTGCCGTCATGGTCGCGGATCAGATCTATCCCCGCAATATGTACATAAACATCATAAGGTACATTCAATTGGTACATCTCGCGCAAAAAGTGCGGGCACGAATAGATGATATCAATTGGTACAATACCGTCTTTTACAATAAACTGATTATGATAAATATCTTTCAGAAATAAGTTTAGCGCGGTAAGCCTTTGCTTGATGCCTTTCTCTACAAATTCCCATTCGGCGGCTGTAATAACGCGCGGAATGATATCAAACGGAAAGATCTTCTCGATACCTTCGCCGCTGTTATAAACCGTAAAGGTGATGCCCTGCGTCATGAACAGGCGTTTGGCCAATTCTTCTTTTTTGTTTAGATCATCAGGCGATTCTTTGGCTAAATATTCTATTACCTTTTGATAATGGCCACGAACGACACTATTTTCATTGTACATTTCGTCCCATACGCCGTTTATTAAATTGTACTTTTCAAAATGCTGCGATTTGTACATAAAAATGCCCTTAATTCATTAAAAAAATCAAACGTCTGTCATAAAGTATTTATTTAAGACCGGTTTAACAATCACAATTATGATTTCTTTGGTAAATTATGAAAATAAAAGCACAATTAATGCAACATTTATATTAAATACATTACGAATGGTTAAATTTTGAAATATAAGAAGTAAATGATTCACATTGACAGGCATTTACCAAAGACAAAACATAACACGCCGCCTGCAACACTGTTTGATACACCGTTATATTATTTATACCAGAAAAATTAAGGATGTTATACGGATTCGCCGGTAGCTGTTTTCAATGGCAGCTTATCGTTGCTAAAATCTTTAAACAATAGCTCCCAGGCTATTTTAAACCAGATAATAATTGGCACGTAAGCTTTTATAGCATAGTTCTGCATCCAAACACGGGCAGGCTTAGGGAAGGCATCCGACGGGCCAAGCCCGGTAACCACCAACAGCAAAACCAGTATCACAATATTAAAGGGTGTAAAAGGCTTCTCCTGCATCATCATGTAAATTATGGCGCCTGCGGTAGCTATAATAAAGGTAGGGTGCTCTGACGCGGTGCTGAATATCACTACCATTAACAACATGGAGCACATTACCTGCAGTTGAAATTTAAGCGAACTATATTGTTTAAACCGCAATAATGCCCCGCTAAATACAGCCACGCCACCCAGCAAAAATGGCCAGTTTGGAATGCTTGCATCCTGAAATAAACGCCTTGTTACGCCCATCAGGCACCAGTCGAACCCGGTGGTTAAACTTTGGTTGGTTAGGTTTTTGGAGGTTAATGCCGCAAACCAATCCTTATAGGTTTGCACCAAAAATTGCGGCCCGGATATGATTGCCGGCAGGCACAGTAGAACAATTAGCCATATAAATGACCAGGCTATATACTTCAGCTTATTTTTAGAGAACATAAAAAAAGCCAACCCTACAATTGGGTAAATTTTCATGAGCGTGCCAAACACCGTAAATAGTGTGGCATATTGCTCTTTTTGGCGCCTCACCATCGTAAAGCTAAGTATAATAATGGCGGCAATTATCGGGTTAAATTGCATGTAATGGCTGGAGTTGGCAAACTCAATAGCGCAAAGCAGCAGTATGGCGGTTTTAGTACGGTTTGTAAAAGGCAGGGTATTAATGGCCCACAAAAATGCTGCGGCATTACCTACTTCCCAAAAAAAGAAGCCCCAACCCTCGGGCATTAAGGCAAGCGGGGCAATAAACAAAGTAAATGCCGGCCCATAAATATACACGTCGTAATACTCTTTGGGGTAAAGCAGGTACAGGTTAAGATGATCTTTAAAATGATAGAACGAGGTGCGAAAAATGAGGTAGTTATTATCTATATGCCTGAAATATTTAAGCTGCCAGCAAAAAATGGCCACGGCTATGTATAGCATGCAGGCCCATTGATAGCCGGTTAATTTCAGAAATTTTTTAGGTGATGATTGCTCGCTCATTTACAGATATAAATTAAAGCAAAAAATGTTATTTGTCCCGCTAATTTGCAACAAAAAAGCCGCTCATAAAAAGCGGCCTCTCCATTAACCTATACAAAACTGATTTAAATTATTTTACTTTTTTTTATGTTTTTCGAAACCACGCGCTTCTATTGCTAAAAGCAAGTTGGCTATAACTTTATTATAAATAGCGGTATTGCTGGCATTACTAATTACAATTGCACCGTTAGTACGGGTAGCGGCATCTATTTGCGTAGACGGAATAGCAGTAAGTAATTTATTTAAATGGAAATTAAGCTTTGCAGTAACATCTGTAGTTGCATCAACAGTTACGTTCTCCACTTCTGCTTTCAGGATAGCATTGTCATTATAATCAAACTCTATTGGCACGGCTGCACCGCCAGCTGATGTAAATGTACCCTTAACAGTAAGCGGGATATCAGTGCCGGATGATTTTACAAGCAATACTTTTATAGATATCTCTTTATAATTACCTGTATCTATTTTAGCGGCAATAGTAGCCGGGTCAATAGCAAAAAGATCAAGATTGGTGATGTTTTTTGTAGTAATCTCAATCTCTTTACCATTCTTTTTTGCCTCAAGCTTAAAACGGCCGATATTGGCAATGGCCGATGTCCACTTAATGCTGGCAGCCGTAACTCCGGTAACATTAATAGCAGGGTTGCCAACAGATTTGGTGACCAGGGTTGATGAGGCATTATCGGCCGATAAAGCAAAGGCCACTTCGGCAGTTGAAGCAGTTGCAGGCGTACTATCCTTTTTACACGATACGGCAGCAATGCTCGTTAACAAGGCAAGTACGCTAAATTTAAGTAAGTTTTTTTTCATGTTATCTTTTCGGGGTTTTTCTTACCTATTACGATAGATATACACATGTGGTTGTGCAATTATAAATTTAATTCAGCGCCTTAAGTTTTTAGGATAAGGCGCTGATAAAATTTATTTACCAAACACGTAATTAACAGATAAGGTAAGTGAGTTAGCAAAAGTCAGGTTAAAATTACTGTTGCTACCTTCTGTTGAACCGGTATAGGTCAGTCGAGAATAGTTTAGATTACCCATTACAGCAGAAAGCGCTAATCTTTTTACCGGGAAATAAATAAAATCCAAGCCTACTCCGCCAGCATAATAATTGCCTTTACTAATATTATCCGCTACATCCGGATAGGAGCGGGTTATATTTGAATTTTGATAACTCAAATAAGGCCCTGTTCTTACACCTACCTTATTATCATATAAAAAATATTTCCTTAGATATACAAATGCATTAAATCCACGCTCTTTATATTCACTGGAATATATTTGCTCGCCATCATATTTTTGGTGGCTGGATAAATAGCCTATGGCTCCGCCAAGATCAAGCTTATCTGCAATAAAATAACTGTAATTTGGCGTAATTGTGTACTGCGTTATTTTGCCATGATAATTTTGCCCATAAGCGCCGGTTGCGGAATCGAAACTTTTAGAGTCTGACCTTGATGTCATAACACTAAAACTTGCGCCAAGCAACTGGCTGCCTTTTTCTGTTTGTGCTTTAACGGTTTGAATGGTAATTGCTGATAAGCATATCAGCAGGAGTTTTTTGTACATAAAATTGTTTTAAAGGTTTGTTGTTGATTTAAAAATCGGCTGTATGACAGCGCATGGTTAAATAGGTTTAATTACCTTTATCATATTTTTATAATGAGCTTATAACGTGCCTATTAATTTAAAAACAGCCTATAATTAACTTCTATTACACATAATTTGATGCAAAAACAGCAAAACATCATTAAAAGCTATATCAATGCTTACAACAACTTCGGTATTGATGGCATGTTAGCTACTTTAGATGAATCAATTGTATTTGAAAATATCACAGACGGCAAACTTACCATGACGCTTAAAGGCATTAATGAATTTAAAATTCAGGCAGAATATGGCAAAGCGTTATTTAGCAGCAGGCGGCAAACTATTACCGATTTTAAAGATGCATCCCAGCATACCGAAATAGAGATAAACTATCACGCTGTATTAGCCACAGACCTGCCAAATGGGATGAAAAAAGGACATGAGCTGAACCTGAAAGGCAGATCTATATTTAAATTCACTGAAAATAAGATCGTTTACATTAGAGATGAAAGTTAATTATCATCACAAACATTTATAAATTGCGCTATTAATTCAATCGTTCCTCAACCATGAAAATAGCCACCTACAATGTTAACGGCATAAATGGGCGCCTGCCTGTATTGCTGCGTTGGCTGCAAGAAACCCAACCGGATGTAGCCTGCCTGCAGGAACTTAAAGCACCCGACGAAAAATCCCCTCTTCAGGCCATAAATGACGCCGGGTATAACGCCATCTGGCATGGGCAAAAAAGCTGGAATGGTGTAGCAATACTGTCTCGCAATTTACCTCTTACCGAAACCCGCCGCGGCCTTCCCGGCGACCCGGACGATACCCACAGCCGCTACATAGAGGCAGAAGTGAACGGCATTACTATTGGCTGCCTGTACCTGCCCAACGGCAACCCGGCCCCCGGGCCAAAATTTGATTATAAGCTACAGTGGTTTAAACGTTTTACCCAACACGCCGCAGCGTTATATACATCCGGCAAGCCCGTTGTGCTAACCGGCGATTATAATGTTATCCCCACCGGTTTAGATGCTTATAAACCCGAACGATGGGTAGAGGATGCACTTTTTAGGCCGGAAACGCGGGAGGCGTTTGAAAACCTGCTGGCACAAGGCTGGACAGATGCCCTGCGCAAAATTTATCCGGATGAGGTTGTTTATACTTTTTGGGATTATTTTAGGGATGCCTACGGCCGTAACGCAGGCCTGCGCATTGACCATTTTTTACTGAATCCCCAGTTGAACGACAGGCTGCTTACAGCAGGGGTTGACCGCAACGTACGTGGCTGGGAAAAAACCAGCGACCATGGCCCGGTATGGATACAACTGGCAGATTGATAACGCGTATGCACATCAGCTAACGCTTAAACCTATTAAAACAGATGAATTTTATTTTACAACCCTGGCCCTGGTATGTAGCCGGGCCATTAATTGGGCTTATTGTGCCTGCACTGCTACTGCTGGGGAACAAAACATTTGGTATTTCGGCCACATTACGCCATGTTTGCGCCGCATGTATCCCGGCGGATATAGATTTTTTTAAATATGACTGGCGAAAAGAAAGCTGGAATCTATACTTTGCTTTAGGGATAATTGCAGGCGGTTTTATAGCCACTTATATACTTTCGCATCCCGGGCAGGTAAACATAAGCCCCGAAACCACAGCATTACTTAAGCAGCAGGGGGTTAAAGATTTTAACGGCTTGCTACCACAGGATATTTTTAGCTTAAGCCAGTTACTAACGCTTCGTGGTTTTGTTTTTATAGTTGTGGGCGGCTTTTTAGTAGGCTTTGGTACACGTTATGCAGGCGGCTGCACATCTGGCCACGCCATTATGGGTATTTCATCGCTCCAATGGCCCTCATTAGTGGCAACCTGCTGCTTTATGGCGGGCGGTTTTGTTACTGCATGGTTTATTTTACCTTATTTATTACAGTTATGAAAAACATCAAATTCCTGCTATTGGGACTACTGTTCGGCATTATCCTGGTTAAATCAGAAGTTGCATCCTGGTTCCGGATCCAGGAGATGTTCAGGCTACAAGCTTTTCATATGTACGGCGTAATCGGCAGCGCCATTAGCGTAGCCATGATAGCTATATTAATTATTAAAAGGTTCCACCTTAAAACTATCCATCAGGAAACAATTGTTATCCCTCAGAAAAAGTTCCATTGGGGCAATGTATATGGCGGTTTAATATTTGGAGTAGGCTGGGCTATCACAGGCGCTTGCCCGGGGCCGCTTTTTGCACAGATCGGCAGCGGCTTTTTTGTGATTGTAGTTACACTTTTAAGCGCTGTTGCCGGCACCTGGGTTTATGGCCTGCTGCGGCAACGGTTGCCTCATTAGCATCATTTCTTCCAAACCGCCTTTAATAACAAAACGGGTACAAATACTAAAATTCAATAGCATTTATACCCGTTTTATTGTTGTTTACAGTCGGTTATTTATCCCACCATACATGTGTAGATAATACATCCGGGCCTTGCCTTGCAACTACTTCGTTGTAGTTTTGCACATTAAGTTGCAATTCTGTTTGCGGATATTGTTGCCTGCGGGGGATATGCTTATCAGCATTTAAAGCAGTAGGTACCGGGTCTAACAAACGTGGGAAACCGGTACGGCGATATTCTGCCCATGATTCCCAACCGTTACCAAGGTAATTAGCCAACCATTTTTGAGTAATAATCTGCTCTACAGCGGTTGTTGCATTAAAAACAACACCCGGTTTGGCCAGGTAAGTTGCCACATCCGCACCTGCTATACCATTTTGTGTTAATGAAGCGGTTATGCCCTGGTTGTACAGCGTTGCTGCTACCGCATCACCTCCGGTTATCCACCCTAAGTGGGCTGCTTCTGCCTGGGCAAATAATACCTGTGCATAGCTTGTCCAGGTAGCTGGCGAACTTTGGTTTGAGTATGCAATCCCAATTTGTGAAATATTACCTGGTCTGAATGTTCCTTCACTTACATCACGATTACCTATTTTGTATTTACCCAAATCGGTGCCGGCAGTTCCGTAAGGCAACCCAACAAATGTACCTGTTGAGGTTGGCTGTGCATAAACCGGTAAGCGCGGATCATCATTGGCTTGCAATTTATCTACCACAATACCACTTACGGCATAATCATACCTGGAGCGGTAATTACCAAAATAAGGGTTCTCGTTATTTTGTTCGCCAAGGTAACTATAGGTTGCGTTATCATCATTAGATGCCATTAAGCCATCGGCAACAGCTTTTTTAAATTCGGCGCTACCGGTAGTTGGGTCAACTTTACTTAAGCGTAAAGCCATTACCGCACGTAAAGAATTTGCCCAATGTTTCCATTTAGTGTTATCACCTCCAAATAAAATATCTCCACTAAGAGACGCACCACCATCAAATTGTGCTTGTGCTTCAGTCAGCTCTTTAAATAAGTCTGTATAAATATCTTTTTGCGCATCAAATTTTGCATTAAGATTTTTATTTCCCTTTAAAGCTTCCGAATACGGAATGTCGCCCCATCTATCAGTAATTGTTAAAAAGATAAACGCCTTTAAGATACGGGCAGAAGCTATCTGATTGGCATTTGAGCCGAATGAAAGAGTAGTTGCTTTATTTTTAGTGGCTTCATCTGTATTAAAATTGATGATCTGCTGCAAATCTGTAAGAGGGCCTGTATAATATCCCTGATAATCATACTGTGCTAATGCAAACCTCGATTCGTTGTTATAAAACGTTTCTGAAAGGTATTGTGAATATAACTCGCCTGCAGCACTATTAATATTTGTAGTACTATTGCCACCACCTGTGCCGCCCAGATATTGAATAGCACTTGTAAGCGCATATCCTGTTGATAAATTAACAGGCTGGTTAGGGCTTACATTGATATCGTCTGTTATTTTTTTGCAAGATGACATTACGGCACCTGCAATAAAAACTAACAGAACTTTATTTAAAAACTTTTTCATAAATACTCTTCTTAAAAGGTTAAATTAAGGTTAAAGCCGAGTGTGCGGGTTGCGGGTAATTGCCCGCCTTCGTAAAACGAAGTTTGCAACTGGGATGGATCGATACCTTTAACCCTGGCTTTAGTGTATATTAACCATGGGTTTTGGCTAACGATGGAGAATCGTGCTGTTTGCAGCGGAGTTCTGCCAAACCATTTTTTTGGTAAATTATAACCAATGCTTACTTCCCTTAATTTAATATACGTGGCATCATAAGTGTATTGCTCCCAAATTGCGCTGTAGTAACCCTCGTTAAGTGTACGGGTATCAACATAGGTAGTGTTGGGGGTGCCATCTTCATGTACGCCTTTTACTAAGGTACCGCCGCCATTTGCAGGGTCATCACGCTTAGGGTTGCCTTTATCATTATTACCCACAGTTGATGCCCCTAAGCCGGAGCCTGCAAGGTTTTGCTGCGTAACCGATACAAATTTACCACCATATTGGAAATCGAACGAGAAACCAACCATTACGCCTTTATAAGTAACACTATTGGTAAAACCACCTGTAAATTTTGGCAGGATGTTACCTAAGTTTACATTGTCATTCCTTTCCGGGAAACCGTCAGCATCAACCACAATATTACCGGCACCGTCCCTTACAAAACCAGAACCAATCAACTCTCCATAAGGTTTACCAACAACACTGTTAACTGCAAATGATGGCGAACCCACAAAGCCAAAGCCGGATGCACCTGCCCCCTGATAACCCGATAGCGTTGCGCCACCGCCGCCTTCCGGAGAGGTACGAAGTGTATTAAAGTTTGGATACAGTGAAACAACTTTATTACGGTTAAACGCAATGTTAAAGCTGGCATCATAAACAAAATTGCTGGTTTTAACCGGCGTACCACCTAACGAGATCTCGATACCATGGTTAACTATAGATCCCGCATTGATCAGGATAGTAGAGTAACCTGTAGTACCGTTAACCGGCAACGGCAATATCTGGTTTTTTGTATTACGATGATAGTAGTTAAAATCAAAACGGATCCGGTCGCCTCTTAAAAAGTGCAGTTCGGTACCCAACTCGTATGATGTAGACAGCGTTGGTTCAAGGTTAGCGTTTGGCAGGCTATTAGGCACAAATTGTACCGGGCTGCTGCCGTAAGGTACAGTACTTAAATTATACGTTTGCCCAACCTGGTATGGATCGATATCAGAACCTACCTTGGCAACCGAAGCCCTCAGCTTACCAAAGGTAAGGAAGTTGTTCTTTTCGATAAGTCCGGATTCGGTAAATACGAAAGATCCTGAAGCGCCGCCATATACATAAGAATTATTTGCTTTTGGCAAAGCCGATGACACATCATTCCGCACGTTCAGATCTAAATATAAGAATTGTTTGTAACCTAATGAGGCATACCCATATAAGCTATTTACCACTTTAGTGCTGTGTATGGTTGCTGTACTTGGCCTGTCTAAAGAGTTACCTACAGTGTACAATTCCGGTATAGCCAAACCACCAACAGTACTGCTGGTTAAATATTTAGTTACATCCTGCCTCGATTCGCCGTAGGCACCTGCGCGGAGGGATAAGTCTTTACCAAACATATGGTCATACTCTAATGATGCCACATAATCATACTCCTTGTACTGATAGCTGTTTTCTGCATACTCATCCGGGTTAATGGTATATGACCCCACTCTGCTGTTAGCATCGCGGTTTAAGTAATCGCCACGCGCAATAACAGATACTTTCAAATCTTTACGGATATTGTAAGCAGCTGTTAAGTTACCGTACAGACGGTTATTGTTAGCCTCTGATGTATTTACGTAAGCTTCGGTATAAGGGTTATCCCAATACTTTGGCGTAAGATCTGCCGGCCCTGTAATATTCCAGGTAGTAAAAGTACCATCTGGTCTTTGGTAATTTTTTAGCTTCCCAATTTCCAGGTCACGGTGAAACCACTGATTAAATGAGCCGGAAGTTTGCGTTCCGTAACCTTCTGCCGGTACATTCTTCAGATTTTCCTGAAACACGTTAATGTTGGCACTAACAGTTAATTTAGGCGTAATTTTCAGATCGCCGTTAAAACTTACGTTGTTACGCAATTGTTTAGTGTTAGGGCTTACACCGGTACGGTTTAAATTGGTATATGATAGGCGGGCATTATACTTATCGCCGGACTGAGAAAAAGCAACGTTATTGTTAGTAGCAACGCCCGTTTTGTAAAAATCTCTTACGTTGTTTGGCTGCGCAACAAATGGCTTTAATTTACCAAAATCCGGGTTGCTTGGGTCCCAGAAATACCATGGGGCATACAAGGTACCATCCATTTTAGGGCCCCAGCTTTCATCAACAGAATAATCATAATATTTAGTGCCGTTAAATTGCTTTAAGTAAGCCGGATCGTTTGCGGGATCATAAGTATAAGTCTGAAACTCTTGGTCGGCACCACCTCCATACTCATTTTGATATTTAGGTAAAGTATATACCTTCTCAAAGGTAGTGGTTTGATTAACCGAAATACCAAAGCCTTTTGCAGAGCCCTTTTTGAGCGTAATAACCACTGCACCTTCTGATGCGCGCTGGCCGTACAATGCTGTGGCAGCGGGACCTTTAAGCACGGTTAACGATTCAACATCATCATTGTTAATGGCATTAGGATCGGTAACTACACCGTTAACCACGTAGATTGGGTTACCACCCTGTAAAGAGTTGATACCCCTGATACGCACGGTTGATGCACCAAATTTAGCGCCCGAACCACCCAGAATTTGCACACCGGCAACTTTACCTGCCAGTGCGGTATTAAAATCCTGCTGACGGGTCATGGTTAGGTTTTCGCCTTTTATTTGCTGGGCAGCATAACCCAATGATTTTGCCTGGCGCGAGATACCTAAAGCGGTTACTACAACCTCGCCCAGTTGCTGGTTACTTTCGGCAAGCTGAACGTTTACAACACTTTGGTTACCTACTACCACTTCCTGACTGGTAAACCCCAGGAACGAAAATACAAGCGTATTACCGCCGGCTGACACGTTTATGGTAAATTTACCATTTGCATCGGTAACGGTGCCCGTTTGTGCCCCTTTTACTCTTACACTAACGCCTGGAAGCGGCCCTTTGTCTGATTTTGCTGTAACCGTACCTGTAACCGTTTTGGTTTGGGCAGAGGCTATGGCAACATTAAAAATCAAGATGATTAGTAAAAATAATCTATTCATACTCATTACTCCTATTCATAAATTAACATTTTTATTTAGCATTATTTAACAATAAAAAGATACTCCCTACGCTCAAGAGAGCATCTTTTCTAATTAACTGATCTTATAAAGAACAAATAGCGTTTTAATATTTTTATGGCAACAAAAAGCCGTTGCATTACAATTGATTGTACACACAAGCATAAACAGTAAGTTTAATTAACAGGGCAACAGATTAGCGGCACATCAGGGGTAGATACACCATTGCCAGATGAGGTAGTGACATCCGACATGGCAAACTTATTAATTTTTGATTAAAAACAAATAATCATTGATTAACCAGAAATGGGTATTATTTAGAATTAAGTCGCTCAAAGAAATAACATATTAACTCTAAAAAAATATGGGTATCATAGTAATAATACATTTCCACATAAGCTTAAAACCATTAAATTATATAAATAGCAAATATAATACCTCACCTAATAATACTTTTTTTGAAAGATTAGTAACCGTTTTATTACACAAAATGGCCAAAAAATGTCCATTTATATTGCGCAAACAAGCCACTATGTGCCAAAAGCGACATTAGAATTCCATTAGAGAATCATAATCGATAAAATCCATTATTTATTTGTAGATGAAGCGTCCGGTTCCTTTAAAAAGAAACTCACGTCAACTGTTTGCTGTTCCTCATTTGCTTATTTGGTAAGCACTAATACTGGGAGTTTGCCAGATAAATTGGTTAATCATTTGGCAATTAAAATTTTAGGATAGTGTAAAAAACAGCTCTGTAACACATTAAGTTAATATTAATTTTCTATTATTATTTTGAAACCCTATCTTAGATTTGATTTCCAACCCGATTAATACCGTAATGCCTAAAACTGAAGAAACATTATCGCTTTGGAATTTATTTAAACAAGGCGACTGGGAGGCTTATACGGAGATATATAACCAAAACTTTAAAATCTTAAATAATTATGGGCATAAGTTTACCAGGGATGTTAACCTGATAGAAGATGCGGTTCATGATCTTTTTATTAAATTATGGACTAACAAGGATAATTTAGCCACTCCCGTATCTGTTAAAAATTATTTATACAAGGCGCTACGCAATATCATCTTTCGTAAGATGCAGTCTCAATCCAGGTTTACCGAGATAGAAGATGAATATCCATTTTCATTCGAGGTATCTTTTGATGATATTGTAATTAGTAACGAAAAAGAAAAAGAGTTACAGGATAAAATTAAATCTGTTATTAAAACACTGCCTCCACGGCAGCAGGAGATTATATATTTAAGGTTTTATGAAGGGTTCAATTACCCTGAGATTGCCGAGATCATGAACATTAATGCAAGCTCTACTTATAAATTACTTTATAAAGCATTAAACAACATGGAAGTGGCGTTAAAAGCATCAAAATTGGCAATAATATGGGTGCTATTTTGTGAATTTCATCAAAATCATAAAATTTTATAAAAAAAATCTTTTTTTAAGGGATAATTTTCCCGCTATCATGTATATAAGTAATGTTTAACACACTTAATGCATGGATCTTAATAAATACGCCTCCTTTTCGTTAAAAGATTTTTTAGAAGACGATGATTTTGTTAATAGTATTATTAACACATCTAAAGAGGACAGCCTTTTTTTTGCAGAAATGCTTTTGCATTATCCCGAAAAAAAAGAAGACATAGAAACCGCTGAAAGCCTTATCCATAACTACCGCAAACAGGATACTTTTTTAAACGAGGACCGCCAGGCCGAAGTGTGGAAACGTATAGAGGCCGAAGCCCGCCCGGTTAAACAGGCTAAAGTTTTCAGTTTATTAAAACTCATGCGCGTGGCAGCAGCTGTTTTAGTGGTAGGCCTGGGTGCATTTACTTTTTGGTATAACCAGCAACAAAATTTCTCCACAACATTCGGCGAAATAAAAACAGTAGTAATGCCCGATGGGACTACCGTATTGCTTAACGGCAATTCAAGCCTCAGCTATCAACGTGGTTTTGGCAAAAACCCACGCGAGGTATGGTTAAAAGGCGAAGGCCTTTTTAAGGTTATACACCTTAATAAAAACCCGGCCAATATTAAGCCCGCCGAAAGATTTATAGTGCATTGCAACGATTTAAATATCGAGGTTTTAGGCACAACTTTTAACGTTAATAACAGGCACAATAAAATTAACGTGGGCCTTATTACCGGGAAAATAAAGGTAACAGCAAATAATGTTAAAAAGGCGGCCCCGTCTCTGATACTTGCACCGGGCGATTATGTTGAATATGCTACAAAAAAAGTTGTGCTGAAAGGTAAACTGGCTCATCCCGAAAGATTGGCCAATTGGTCAAAACGCCAGTTTGTGTTTGCTAATGAAAAGCTGAAAAACATCCTAAAAACACTTGAAGATACTTATGGGTACCAGATAAAATACACCAATGCTGCAGCTATGGATATGGAAATTGAGGGTGAAATAAATGTTACGGGGGTTAAAGAACTCCTGGAAACGATATCCGCCTCGTTACACGTAAGTATTTATCAGAATGAAAACCAGATAATAATTAACTAACCCCTATTAATTAACTTTACTAAATTAAAACGTATGAGAAATTTCAACTCAAAGAGTTGTTTAAGATGTTGTATCGTATTGCTTTTGCTTTTGATGAATGTTATGCCCAGCAGAGCCCAGTTAGCCCTGGCGGCAAACACAAAGAAAAACAATATTAATTACACCACACAGTCCGGGCAATTAGATACGGAGCCAAGGCAAACTTTAAAAGAAGTTATAGAAAAACTTAAACTGCAGTATCATATTCAAGTTGCATTTAAAGAAGGCCTGCTGAATGACAAATATGTTTCGGCTGCGTCGCTTAACGAAAATAACGGCGGCCAGGTTGAACTTATCTTAACACAATTACTGCATGATTTTTCTTTGGGCCTTAAAAAAATAACCGCAAATCAATATGTTATTTATCAGGCTGCCGCCCCCGTGGTTATGATTAATAATAATGCCGATATTATTAAGGGTAAGGTTTTATTTGCCGAAGATGGTACAGGGGTACCCGGGGCTACCATTACTTTAAAAGATGACCCTAAAGTTGGTACAACAACAGATGTTAATGGTAATTTTAACCTGAGCATACCTGCAAGTTATGATAATAAACCCTTAACAATTATAGCCGCTTTTATAGGTTATGTAAAAGCAGAATTAAATATTACCAACAGGTCTGCCCCTGTTACCATCAAATTAACCCAAAACAGCCAGGCGTTAAACGAGGTTGTGGTAACCGCACTGGGTATCAGTAAACAAAAAAAGGCTTTAGGTTATGCCATTACAGAAGTAAAAGGGAGCGAACTTACCCAAGCCCGAGAAAACAATGTGGTTAATTCACTATCCGGAAAAGTGGCTGGTGTTAACGTTGCCGGTATGTCTACTGGGCCGGGCGGTTCAAGCCGGGTAATTATCCGTGGTAACGGATCGTTGTCTCGCGATAACCAACCCCTGTATGTTGTTAATGGTATGCCAATGAATAATTCGGTACCAGGAAACGCCCCTACAACAAGCGGCGGCGGCAGCAATGTTGATCGTGGCGACGGTATAGCAGCTATAAACCCTGATGATATAGAATCTGTTACCGTGCTAAAAGGCGGAACAGCCGCTGCTTTGTACGGTTCGCTGGCAGCAAACGGCGCTATTTTAATTACCACTAAAAAAGGTAAAGCGCAAAAAGGCATAGGTGTAGAATTTAGCAGTACGGCAACCATGGAAACAATTTCTGTACTGCCCGATTTTCAATACGAATATGGCCAGGGAGATAATGGCATTAAACCAACCACGCTGGCTGCTGCACAAGCTACCGGACGCCGATCATGGGGTGCCAAAATAGATGGCTCTACAGATTATGTAGGTGTTGATGGCTTAACCCATCCTTACGTAGCACAAAAAGATAATATTAAAAATTACTACCAAAACGGAAGCACATACACCAACACCCTGGCATTGTCGGGTGGTTCAGAGAATCTTGTGTACCGTTTTTCTGTTGCTGATTTAGATAGTAAAGGCATTTTACCCGGTACCACTTATAATCGTAAAACGGGCAATCTTTCTTTAAATGGTAAGTTAAGTTCTAAATTAAGCTTTGAGGCATTAGCCCAGTATAATTTAGAGGTTGCGCACAATCGCAGCAGTGCTGGCGATGCTACGGCAAACCCCAATTGGTCGCCTTACATGATAGCCAATACGGCAGATGTACGCTGGCTTAACCCCGGTTATGATGCTAAAGGCAACGAAACCGTATGGAATGATGCAAGTGTTGCCACAAACGGTTACTTTGTAATTAATAAATTCAAACAAAACGACCGCAAGAACAGATTTATAGGCCAGGGATCTATCAGTTATGAATTTGTTAAAGATCTGGTACTGAAAGGGACTGTAAGCCAGGATCATTACGATTATAATTATACCAATATTACTCCTACAGGCACGCTTTATGCACTTACCGGCCAGTACAACGGCATCAAATCTGATGTTACCGAAACCAACGGTTTGGCCACATTGTCATATAAAAAACAGATTAAAGATTTCGGTTTGTCGTTTTTAGGAGGTGTAAATAAAAGGCATTTCGAAAACAATGAGTTCAACCAGTCCGGAACCGGCTTCGTAATACCTTATTTTTACAGTTATAATAACCTGTCGGCAGGAGTAACGCAGGCAGTGAATCAACATTTTGAAGTAAATTCGATATTCGGCTCTGCAGATTTTAGTTACAAAACCTTTTTATATTTAACAGCTACCGGCCGTAAAGATTGGTTTTCTACGCTTAGCCCGCAAAACAACACTATTTTTTATCCAAGCGTTAATGGTAGTTTAATCTTGTCGGAGGTATTAAACCTGCCTAAAGCTATCAACCTGCTGAAACTTAAAGGCGCTTATGCGCAGGTAGGCGGTGGTGCACCAGACCCATATACGGTAAGGTTATCATATAGTAACGTTGCAAGCTCGGGGCAGCCTTTACAAAATGTTAGCGCTAATACGCCAGGTACAGGCATATCCGGTATCAGTAACATTAACCTTGGCCCGCTCAAATCAACTACATCCGAAGGTGGGATTGAAGCCCAGTTATTTAACAACAGGTTAAGTTTTGATTTTACCTATTATAACAGGCTGACTGAAGATGATATTGTTAACGCTACTATTTCGGCAACGTCGGGTTATAATAATGTGATTTTAAATTCCGGCCGGGTGCGTAACCGTGGTATTGAGGCCCTGGTTAGCGGTACACCAATAAGAAGCCAAAACTTTACCTGGACAACCAGCTACAACATCGCTTATAATGACAATAAAGTGTTAAGCTTAACACCTGGCATTACTTCACAAAATGTAGCATCAACTGTGGGTAACTGGGGCAATCTCAACAACGTTGTAGGGATGTCGTCTTTTGAAATTTATGGTACAAAGATTTTAAAGGATGCAAACGGTAATACTGTGTTTAACGCAACCAGCGGCTTGCCGGTTGCTACAGGCCAGTCTCCATTAGGTAAAAGCGTTGCTCCCCTAACAATGGGTTACAGCAACGAGTTCAGGTACAAAAGATTTAACTTTAGCTTCCTGTTAGATGGCAAGTTCGGCAATAAGGTATTCTCTATAGCCGAAGTTTACGAAACCCGTTTGGGATTACTTAAAACTACACTGCCGGGCCGCGAAAATGGTTTAACTTTAACAGGAGTAGATCAAACCGGCGCCGCTTATAGCCGTGTGGTGCCTGTAAGTGGTTTAAGTGCTTACTATAATAATTATAGAAATTATTCGGAGCTGTTTGTACATGACGGTAGCTTTGTTAAGTTACGCCAGGCAATTTTATCATACAGCCTGCCTGTAACCAACATCAAAGGGTTTAAAATTCAATCGGCAAACATATCTTTGGTGGGTCGCAACCTGCTTATCCTGTACAAGAAAACTGATTTCGATCCGGAGCAAAGCTACAGTAACAATAACTTCCAGGGGTTTGAATCCATTGGTTTACCGCGTACCAGGTCGTTTGGCTTAAATCTTTCAGTTAAATTTTAACGATAAAAATTAAAATGATGAAGAAATCTATATATATAAACAAGTTTCTTGCACTGTTTGGGCTTATGGCCCTGGTATCGTGTACCAAGAACTTCGAAACACTTAATACCAACCCTAATGCAGTAACAAATCCGTCTGCAGAATACGTTTTCACCAAATCGCAATACGATGGTGTTGCCAATATGCTTAACTTGCTGCTGGGTACCATGCAATATACTACCAGCTTTAATGATGTGGCAGGCTTTGGCTCAAAATATGTTGCAGCACAAGTAAATACCTCGTCGTCATCGTTCAGCAGTGCTTATCCGGGCGCTTTAAACGAGCTGGCAGTAGTTATCAATACGGTAACGCCCGATCCGGCTAAAACAAATTTATTGGCGGCAGCACGCATCTGGAGGGTTTATTGCTACAGCCGTTTAACCGATGTTTATGGCGATATTCCTTATTCTCAGGCTACAGGTGGTTATACCGCTTCTGTGTACTCCCCGATGTATGATCCTCAAAAAGATATCTATGCCAATATGCTTACCGAGCTTGATGAGGCAGCAGCGAGCCTGGACGCATCAAAAGCTACTTTTGGGTCTGCCGACCTGATCTACGGCGGTAACACTACGCAATGGAAAAAATTTGCATATTCCCTTATGCTTCGTTTAGGGATGCGTTTAACAAAAGCTGATGCAGCCACGGCCGAAACTTGGGTTAAAAAGGCTATTGCCGGTGGTGTTATAACTGCCGATGCCGATATTGCAAAAATAGCTTACTTGGCCAGCGGACAGGATATAAACAAAAACCCTTTAGCTTTAAGCTTATGGAATAGCGATTATATTGCCCAAAACGGTAACACTAACCAGGAAGGTGGTAAATATCAGGAAGTATTTATTAATTATCTGAAGCAAACCAATGATCCGCGCCTGGGTATAATATCCATAGTTTATTCTGGCGGCAGCCCTGATACAGCTTATGCCAAACAGCAAGGCATGCCGGCTACGCTGGGTGCAAAACCTGCAAACTTTGCATCTTTAAGCGAGCCAAACCCTAAAACAGTTTTGCTGTTCAATTCTTCGCGATTAATATTTACAGCATCAGAATCATATTTTTTACTGGCAGAAGCGGCCTTAAGAGGCTGGTACACAACCGAGTCAGCATCTTCATTATACAGCAACGGTGTAAACGCTGCTTTAAGGCAATGGTCAATCATCAGTTTAGGTTCAAGCAATGGCACCTTATCTGCAGCACAGATAAGCACTTATGTAAACAACAATCAGCTTGTTGCAGGTACGTTTGACCAACGGATGAACCAAATTTACACACAATTTTGGGTAAGTATCTTCCCTGATGCACAGGAGGCTTTTGCCAGCTACAGAAGAACCGGTTACCCGGCTTTAACACCTAATAATTATACAGGCAACGCCACCGGTGGCCAGTTTCCTCGCCGGTTTTTATACCCCGTGTCTGAACAAAACCTTAACGCTGCATCGTATGCTGCAGCTGTAGCAAGGCAAGGGGCTGATAACCTTTTAACAAGGGTTTATTGGGATAAATAGCAATTTGGTACATTAGTTTAATAGTTTGATTATTTCAGGAAGGGCGAAAGTCCTTCCTGATTATTTTTATGCCACGTGATGATAAACAAAACCCTGATACTTCTTTTAGCAATTCTTTACTTCAATTTCAATAAGGCATCCGCGCAAAACGATGTTGTTAACGACGACGAAAAAAGCAGCTTTAACCTTAACAAGCCCGAACGCGAACAATGGTTAAAAAACACCGGCGCCGGCTTATTTATACATTTTAGTGTTGATGCCCAACTGGGCGTGGTGATCAGCCACTCGCTTGTTGGCGCTTCTGACGATTATGTGGACCGTTTTTTTAACGATCTGCCAAAAACATTTAATCCTGATAAATTCGACCCGTACCAGATAGCTGTTCTGGCCAAGCTTGCGGGCATGAAATATATTGTGTTCACTACTAAGCATCATTCGGGATTTTGTATGTGGGATACTAAAACAACCGACTTTAATATCACTAAAACCCCCTATAAAAAGGATTTGTTAAAAGAATTTGTTAATGCTACGCGCGCAGTTGGCCTGGATGTAGGCTTATATTTTTCTCCGGAGGATTTCTACTTTCTGCATGCCAATCATATTCCTATCAGCCGTACTAACGTAAAAATGGATGCGGCTCTCGAAAAAAAATACGCTGATTACAACCGCAGGCAATGTGAGGAACTGATGAAAAATTACGGCAAAATAGATGTTTTTTTTATCGACGGCGAGCCTAAAGAAGTAGTTAAAGAAACCTGCTGGAAAATTCAGCCCGATCTGCTGATCACCCGTGGCGCCATTAAAACACCCGAGCAAACTTTACCCGGCACCCCTATCACCCAACCCTGGTTATCGCCTATTACCATAGGTACAGCATGGCAGTACCAACCTACTAACGAACGTTACAAAACGGGTACGCAATTAATTGACCTTTTAGTAGAGGCACGCTCAAAAGGCGGATCGTTACTGTTAAATGTTGGCCCCAAACCTAACGGCGAATTGCCCGAAGAGCAGGAAGGCCGCTTACGCGAAATGGCCGCCTGGTACTTTATAAACCACGAATGCATTGACAGTGTTAAAAGCTGGGTGATTAATAAAGAAAATAATATTTTATTTACTGCTAAGGGCAAAACGGTTTATGCCATTGTTACCGAAGCCGCAGGCTGGAAAGAAGGCGAACGCAAAACGTTTACCCTGCACTCTGTAAAGGCTGGTAAAAATACCATCGTTAACGTATTAGGGCAAAACAGCAAAATTATGGAGTATAAGCCTGATGCTGATGTAAGCTGTACTTACAAACAAACAGCTGCCGGTTTAGAGATATCTGTGGTAAAGACACAGCGGATCTATGACGATCATCGCTGGCCTAACGCCGTGGTAATTAAACTCGAAAACGTTTTACCTGCTATTGCCGAAGCCGTTACCGTACAAACCGACGATGCTAAAGCTACTGCTGCCGGGGTTTTATTCAGCGGCCGCTTATACAATTTTAAAAATAAGGACGTTAAACGCGCCCGCTTTGCTTACCGCGCATACCGTGGCCGGGTAGAAACATTATACGCCGACCAATGGAAATATACCAACTGGATAAACATTGGCGCTGATGGCCGCTTTAGTATCCCTGTTAAAGCATTAAAAGGCGATATTGAATATAAAGCCGTTGCCGAGCAAAGCAACCTTGAGGTAGAAGGCGACAACAAGCTGCTCAACTAAACAGATACCGGGTGAAAACAACTCCTTTGAAAAAATTACTAAATCCTAAAATCGGGCTGTATTGGGTTAAACTTACCGCCGCTATATTTTTTGCGGCGGTGGGCTTGCCGTCTACAGCCCAGCAGGCTAAGAGGAATTATGACATTGATGTAATACCCCGGCCTGCAAAAGTTATTGGCTTTAAAGAGGTATTTACCATAACCCACAAAACCAGCATACAAACAAGCAATGCAGAAGCTTTAAATGTTGCCGGTATGCTAAAACAGCATATTAATGCAATAAGCGGAATAACACTTAACACCGGCCAGGCAAAAAACAGTTCAAATACTATTAATTTAAAAATTGATAGTACCACAGTATCCCAAAGGGAAGGTTATCATTTGGTTATTCATACCCATCAGATCACCTTATCAGGCCATGATGAGGCTGGTTTGTTTTATGGCCTGCAAACGCTTACCCAGCTTATTAAACCCGGTGCAAAATCAAACATCAGTTTGCGCGGTTGCGATATTACCGATTATCCGCGTTTTGCTTACCGCGGGATGCACCTGGATGTAAGCAGGCATATGTTTACAGTTACCGCTATAAAAAAATGGCTTACCGCCCTGGCCGCCTACAAGATCAATACTTTCCACTGGCACCTTACCGACGACCAGGGCTGGCGGATAGAGATCAAAAAATATCCGCTTCTGCAAAGTATTGCGGCTTACCGCAGCCAGACCCTTATAGGGCACAAAAGGGAGTGGCCACACCTTTTTGACGGTAAAAAGTACGGCGGCTTTTACTCGCAGGATGATATTAAGGATATGATACAATATGCCGCCAAGCTGCATATTACCATTATACCAGAAATAGAGATGCCCGGCCATGCAATGGCTGCTTTAGCAGCCTACCCCTCGCTGGGGTGCACCGGCGGCCCATACCAAACTGCTACCTACTGGGGTGTATTCGATGATGTGTATTGCGCCGGGAACGAAGCGACATTTACCTTTTTAGAAGGTGTTTTGGATGAGGTTGCAACGCTATTCCCCTCCAAATACATCCATATTGGTGGTGATGAATGCCCTAAAAGCAGATGGAAGGCCTGCCCCAAATGCCAGCAAAGAATAAAAGACGAACACCTGGCAGATGAAAGCCAGTTACAAAGCTATTTTATAAAACGTATCAGCAATTATCTGGCATCCTATAACAAAAAAATTATTGGTTGGGACGAGATCTTAGAGGGTGGCTTAACTCCCGGGGCCACAGTAATGAGCTGGACCGGCGAGCACGGAGGGATAGAATCAGCCAAACAGGGCCATAATGTGATCATGACACCCGAAAAACAGGTGTACCTTGATTATTATCAATCCTTATATCCGCAGGATTCCATTGCTGCAGGTGGATATACGCCCTTAAATAAAATATACAAATACGACCCGGTTCCGCAGGTTTTAACAGCCGGGCAGGCCCAATATATTATTGGTGTACAGGCAAACGTTTGGACAGAGTATATGCCTAATACCCAAAAGGCCGAGTACATGATGTTCCCCAGGATACTCGCACTGGCAGAGATTGCATGGTCTCCTAAAAAGCAGCGCAATTTAAAGTCTTTTTTGCGGCGCATCCGCGCCGGCCGGGAAACCTTAAGCAGCATGGGCATAAATGCGGCAAACAATTTCGATCAGATAACCGATAGCATAAGCAGCGGTAAAAACGGCATGCCATTATTACATTTAACATCAGTTTTAAAAAACGCCGTGATCCGATACACTACTAATGGCCGGGTGCCGAACCAGCAAAGCAAACTTTATCAATCAGCGCTGCTGGTAGATAAAACCTGTATAGTTAAGGCTGGCTTATTTACCGGTACAAAAAGCGTTCAGGAAATCTACACCAAAAAGATAGCCATCAGTAAAGCAACAGGCAAAAAGGTAACCTTAGTAAACCAGCCATCAGGCAACTATAATCCACAAAATACCGGGGTAATGGTTAATGGCGTAACCGGCAGCAGGCTTTATAATGATGGAGAGTGGTTTGGCTTTAGCGGTACCGATCTGGATGCGGTTATTAATCTGGATTCTTTAAACTTAATCAGCAATTTAGGCATTAACGTGCTAAATTATCACTGGCAAAAAATGTGGGCACCTGTTGAATTAATATTTTCTGTATCGGCAGATGGGGTCAATTACCAAACAGTTTATCAGCAAAATAATTTCCCTGTAAATGGCATCAATACTGTACGCGCTAAAATTGCCCCTGTTAAAGCACAATATATAAAAGTTAAGGCTATTAATCAACGTATTATACCGACCGGCGAATATGGTGCAGGCGGCAAGCCCTGGCTTTTGGCAGATGAGTTTTTTGTGAATTAAAAAGCCATTCGGGTTAACTGCCCCTGGCAGACCTGGTTAGCTGTTCAATACCATCCCACATTTCATCGGTCACCATCTCCAGGCCGTTAAATTGCCCTGCCCCCTGTAGCCATTCGCCGCCATCAATCGTAATTACATCACCATTGATGTAGCCTGAGTAATCAGAAACCAGATATGCGGCCAGATTGGCTATTTCCTGATGTTCGCCAACACGCTTAAGCGGAACACGGTTTTTAAAGTCGAATTTAGCTGCCATTTCGCCCGGTAATAATCTTTCCCAGGCACCTTTTGTAGGAAAGGGCCCCGGGGCAATGGCATTAGTGCGGATCTTATGGCGGCCCCACTCTGCGGCTAAAGAGCGCGTTAGAGCTAATACCCCCCCCTTAGCACAAGCCGAAGGGACCACATAGCCCGATCCTGTTGATGCATAAGTTGTAATAATGTTCAGGATGTTACCGGGAATTGCTTCCTTTATCCAATACTTACCCAGCGCAAGCGAGCAGTTAACCGACCCTTTAAGAACAATATCAATAATGGTAGAGAAGGCATTAGCAGATAAACGTTCGGTAGGCGAAATAAAATTACCCGCAGCATTATTTACCAAAGCATTCACTGCTCCAAAGCTTTTAATAGCCTTTTGCAATACCTCCTCAACTTCGCTATAGTTACGTACATCACAAACTACCGGCAAAACATTGTTTCCTGTTTGGGCAGTAATATTATCGGCTGTTTTTTGCAGCACATCAAACTTGCGGCTTGTAATAACCAGGTTGGCGCCCAATTTTGAAAAGTAAGTACCCATGGCTTTCCCAAGGCCTGTGCCGCCACCGGTTACAACAATGGTTTTCCCTTTAAAGGCATCGGTTTTGAGCATTCCGGTATCGTTACTGCCGGCTGTCTGGTTCTCGTTATTGCTATTTTGCATGGCTTATGTTACTGCTTTACAGGATTATTTAATTTATCGATAGCTTTTTGCAGCGTAGCGCGCGTTGCAGGCGCCCACCATTGCTGCTGCATTTTTTCCAGGGCCTGGCTGTTCTCATTTTTTAACTGCGCTAAAAGATCGCTGCGGAAGTTTAGCTTACTTTGCTGCCATGCCGCCTGGTTAAGCTGCATATACATTCTTACCTTTTGTTCTGCAGCCGCCAATACATTAGCAGGTTCTGCAATTTCATCTATTAAGCCATTTTGCAGGGCCTCTTCAACATTCAGCAGCTTACCTTCCAATAGGTATTGATAAGCCTTGCGCTTACCCAGCCAAAACGAGTAAAGATGAAAAACAGCATCGGGCACTACAATACCCACCGGGATCTCATTTAAGCCGATAATGTAACGGCCCTGGGCCATTACCCTGTAATCGCAGGTTAGTGCTATAATGCATCCCCCCGCCGGGCTATGGCCGGTTATGGCCGCAACCAATGGTTTTTTAAAGTTTGCCAGTACGGCCTGCATCTGTAAAAAAAGCGTCCAAAAATGGCTGCTTTCCTGCTCATTATAGGCAAACACTTCCATCAGATCTATCCCGGCAGAAAAAAAACCTTCTTTGCCCGTTATGATCAGTCCTTCAATTGCATCATCAGCTTCCATCTGCTGTGCGGCAGCTATCAGCTCGGTAATCATTTCAATATTGATGGCATTGGCGCGCCCCCTGTTTAAGGTTATAGTGGCCAGTTTATTATTTACGGCTAATTGCAGCGTATTCATACAGGTAAATTATATCAGATATTAAAACTGGCCTCTTAATGTGTAACCAAAGTGCCGTTAATATTACCGGCGTAGATCTCTTCTATTTCGTTTTTATATTTTTCCATTATAATGCGGCGTTTCATTTTACCTGTGGGGGTAAGTTCTCCGCCATCTATGGTCCATTCCTGCGGTAACAGGGTGAATTTTTTCACCTGCTCCACGTGGTTGAATTCGGTATTGAAACCGTCAATAATGAGTTGGAACTGGGCAATGATGGCCGGTTCTTTCAGGAGTGTTTCATTGGATGTGCAGATGATCTTATTTTGATCGCACCAAAGTTTAAGGTTAGGAAAAGATGGGACGATCAGCGCAGAGGTGAATTTCCGTTCGGCACCAACAACCATCATCTGCTCAATCAGCGGGCTCTCCTTCATCCTGTTCTCTATGGGTACAGGTGCTACATATTTGCCACCCGAAGTTTTAAAGATCTCTTTTTTCCTGTCGGTGATCTTTAAAAATCCATCATTATCAAAAGCACCTATATCCCCGGTATGGAACCATCCGTCCTGTAGTACTTCGGCTGTAAGCTCGTTGTTTTTATAATAGCCCACCATTACGCTTGGGCCCTTAGTTATAATTTCGCCGTCGTCGGCAATTTTAACCTGCACATCGGCTATGAGTTTGCCTACGGTGCCAAACCTTCTGTTAGTAGCATTGTAATAGTTAACAGAAATTACAGGCGAGGTTTCTGTTAACCCGTAACCTTCTAATACTACCATTTTAGCTGCGGTAAAAATTCTTGCCAGCCTAACCGGGCAGGCCGAGCTGCCTACAACAATAGCCTTTACTTCGCCGCCTATTGCTGCGCGCCATTTACTGTAAACCAGTTTATCGGCAAGGGCCAGCTGTAGTTTAAACCAGGGGCCTTTACCAGCGTTTTCAAATTGCTCTGCAAGTGCGATAGACCAATTGAAGATCTTTCTTTTGAGCCCTTGCAGCTTGTTGCCCTCTATCATTATTTTTTCAAAAACCTTCTCCAGCAAGCGTGGTACCGCAGTAAAAATATCGGGTTTTATCTCTTTCATATTTACACCGATGGTATCCATACTTTCGGCAAAGTAAACCGAAAAGCCATTGAACAGATAGATATACATGCACATTTTTTCGAAAATGTGGTTCATCGGTAAAAAGCTGAGGGCGCGTTGGTGATTTAACGGGATCTGGGTTAAAACCTGGCTGGAACCGGTAACATTGTTCACAATATTTTTATGCGTAAGCATAACGCCTTTTGGCCTGCCTGTTGTGCCGGATGTAAAGATAATGGTGGTTACATCCTGCTCCTTAATAGTATTGCTTATCTCATTTATCCTGTCTATACCGGTTTTAGGTACCGGTTTTAAGATCTCCTGCCAATTAGTGCAGCCGTCTACCCGGTCAAACGAAAAGATATGGGTTAAGGAGGGTACCTTTACCTGCACCGCAGTTACGTTGCTGCAAAGGCCTTTATCACTCACAAAAATGCATTTAACCTCGGCCTCGGTTAAGATCTGTTCAATCTCTTTTAAAGCTATATTGGGGTATAAAGGCACCAATATAGCACCTATCAGCTGAACCGCCAGATCCACAATCACCCATTCTGGCCTGCCGTTGCTGATCAATCCTACCTTATCGCGGCCCTCGGTAGTACCATCGCCGGCAGATATACCCATATCCATTAAAGCTGCAGCCAGTTGATACACCTGTGTATGTATCTGCGTAGTACTGTAGGCCTCCCAGGCGCCATTTACCTTGGCATTTAAAAAATTTGCCTGCGGGCTTTGGGCCTGGATAGCCATACAATCAAATAACCGGGCTGCATTTTTCATGGTAACTTGTTTTAAGGATCAGTTATAAATTAAAAGCAGTATTTGTTATTGTCTATCAGTTTTGCGGCAACACGCCGGCGCGCAGCCGTGGCGTTCAGATCCTCGGTTTTGGTATAACGCTTTAAACCTGTCATGATCATTCGGCGCTCATCGCCTTCTGCAAACGAATTCAGCGCCTCCTTACCTGCTTTAAAGATCTTATCGGCCGAGTCTCTGATGTAAACCTGCATCATATCTATCTGGTCCTGTATGGCAGCTTCGCCACGCTGGCCGGCCAGTTTTTCTACCCGCAGCTGTACAGATTCGCTCACATAAGTTTCAATCACCATATCTGCCAGGTACATTAATACTTCCTGTTCTTTTGCCAGGCTGGTCATTAATTTCTGTACGGCGGCACCTGCTATCAATAAAACGGCTTTTTTAAAATTGGCCACATATTTTTTTTCCTTCTCAAACAGCGTTTCTTCTTCGGTATTAAAATCAGGAATAGACATCAGCTCTTTAGCCACGCTTTCTGCCGGGCCCATCAGGTCCAGCTCGCCTTTCATCGCACGTTTCAGGATCATATCAACCGTAAGCATACGGTTGATCTCATTGGTGCCTTCAAAAATGCGGTTGATCCGGCTGTCGCGGTAAGCGCGGTCCATCGGCGCTTCGGCGCTGTAGCCCATCCCGCCGTAGATCTGTACACCTTCATCCACCACATAATCCAATGCTTCTGATGCATGTACTTTTATAATGGCAGCTTCTATCGCAAAAAGTTCGGTACCTTTTAATTTGGCTTTTGAAGCTTCCATGCCGTTCTCTATCAGGTTACTAATGGCATCCTCTATGTTTTGACTGGCACGGTACATGGCAGCCTCGGTTGCATACGTGCGGATAGCCTGCTCGGCCAGTTTATAGCGGATAGCGCCATATTTGGCAATAGGCCGCCCAAACTGTTCGCGCTCATTGGCATAACGTATCGCATTGGTAATAACTGATTTTGAAGCGCCCAATGCGGCTCCGCCCAATTTAATACGCCCCAGGTTTAAGATGTTTACCGCTATTTTAAAACCGTTGCCCCGTTCAGATAGTAAATTTTCTACCGGCACCTGGCAATCGTTAAAAAATACCTGTCGGGTAGAACTTCCCTTGATACCCATTTTATGCTCTTCTGGGTTTAGCGATAACCCTTCAAACCCTTTTTCCACAATAAAGGCGCTCAGATTTTCGTCGTTATCTATCTTGGCGAAAACAGTAAAAATATCTGCAAAGCCGGCATTGGTGATCCACATTTTTTGGCCATTGATCAGGTAATGCTTACCATCTGCAGATAACGTTGCGCGTGTTTTGCCCGAGTTAGCATCAGAGCCTGCACCCGGCTCTGTAAGGCAATAGGCACCCTTCCATTCGCCGCTCCCCAACTTGGGGATATACTTGTTTTTTTGTTCTTCGTTACCGTAATAAAGTATAGGCAGGGTGCCAATGCCGGTATGCGCCATTACGGCTACAGAAAAAGACGCCCCCGGCCCGGTTTTTTCGCTGATGAGCATAGCCGTAGGGAAATCTTTACCAAAGCCGCCGTACTCTTCGGGAATGGATACGCTCAGGATCCCCAACTCGCCGGCCTGGTCTATCAGGCTTACCATCAGCCCTTCTTCCTGCTTGTCTATACGATCTATAGCGGGTACAACCTTTTGCTCTACAAACTCCTGGCAGGTTTGTGCAATCATCAATTGCTCTTCATCCCAGTTTTCGGGAATAAATACATCTGCGGCATCGGTGGTTTTTATTAAAAACTCACCACCTTTTAAATGCTTATTTTCTGTTGCAGTGCTCATAATTCTATGGAGTTAATGTTTTTGATGTTAATTTAATAGTTCAAAAATGCCTGCGGCACCCTGGCCTGTGCCTACGCACATGGTAACCATGCCATATTTTTTATCCCGCTGCTTCAATTCATCAAATAGTTGTACCGAAAGCTTGGTGCCGGTGCAGCCCAGCGGATGGCCTAAGGCTATAGCGCCACCATTTATGTTTACCAGATCGGGGTTTAGGCCCAGGCCCCTGATGATGGCTAACGACTGCGAAGCAAAGGCCTCGTTCAGTTCTATCAGGTCCATATCATCTTGTTTTAACCCGCCTTTTTTCAACACTTCGGGTATGGCGTATAAGGGGCCTATGCCCATAATACGCGGCGGCACGCCCACCACCGAATAGCTGACCAGCCGTGCTATTGGCGTTAAATTATGCTGTTTCATGAACCTTTCGCTCACGATCATTACAAAAGCAGCCCCATCGCTGGTTTGGGATGAATTGCCTGCAGTAACCAAACCGCGGGCATCAAATACCGGTTTTAACTTAGCCAGTGCTTCTATAGAAGTATCGGCACGGGGGCCTTCGTCTGTATCTACCGTAAAATCTCTTTTCTTTCTTTTGCCGCTTTCATCCACATAAGTTTCGGATACTGTAACCGGCACTATCTGGCTTTTAAAAGCACCTCCTGCAATCGCTCTGATCGCTTTTTGGTGCGATTGATACGCAAACTGATCCTGATCCTCGCGGCTGATGTTAAATTCTTTGGCTACCGCTTCTGCCGTCAGACCCATACCCCAGTAATAATCGGGATGGGTAAGCGCTACATCTGCATTGGGTACAATACGCCAGCCGCCCATGGGTAAAAGGCTCATGCTTTCTACGCCGCCGGCAATAATGCAATCGGCCATGCCGCTGTGCACTTTAGAGGAGGCAATGGCTATGGTTTCCAAGCCCGATGCGCAATAACGGTTAACGGTCATACCCGGCACCTTATCCGTATCTAAGGCCATTAGCGAAATTAACCGCCCAACGTTCAGCCCCTGCTCGGCCTCGGGCGTAGCGTTGCCTACAATCACATCCTCAACATGTTCTTTATCTACGTTGGGCACACTGGCCATTAAGTGTTTTATTACATCGGCAGCCAGCGTATCGGGCCGGGTAAACCTGAAGCCCCCGCGGTTTGCCTTACCTACTGCACTGCGGCTTGCTGCTACTATATATGCGTTCATGGTTTTGTTAGTAGTTAATGTTAGTTTCTTAATACTTTACCGCCTGTTAAGATCGACTGGATACGTTCCAGCGTTTTTCGCTCGGCGCAAAGCTGTAAAAACGCCTCCCGCTCCAGGTTTAACAGGTATTCTTCGCTTACCAGTGTTGGTTGCGAAAGGTCGGCACCGGCCATTACATAGGCCAGCTTCTGCGAGATCTTTACATCGTGCTCGCTGATGTAATTGCCACTGAACATGGTATTGGCGCCAACATAGCCTAAGCCCAGCGCCGCTTTACCCAACACCCGGATATCTTTACGCTGAACCGGTTGCGTGTACCCTTCATCGGCCAATAACAGGCATTGCTTTTTAGCTTCGGCCAAGAGCCTGTTACGCGATATCACCACCATATCACGGCCCTTTTTAAGGTATCCCAGCTCAAAAGCTTCCTGCGCAGAGGTGGATACTTTGGCCTGGCCGATAGTGAGGAACCTGTCGCGGAAGTTGTTCATCTCTATATCACCATCCTGCAGCTCGTCGCTCAGGCGCAGTGCAAACTCTTTAGTGCCGCCACCGCCGGGTATAAGGCCTACGCCAAATTCTACCAGGCCCATGTACAGTTCGGCATGTGCAACAACCTTATCTGCATGCAGGCAAAGTTCGCACCCGCCGCCCAAAGCCATTTGATGAGGCGCCGCAATAACCGGGATAGAAGAATAGCGAATGCGCATCATGGTATTCTGGAATGCTTTGATCACCATATTCAGTTCATCAAATTCCTGCTCAACCGCCATCATAAATATCATACCCACGTTGGCGCCTGCGCTAAAGTTGGCACCTTCGTTAGATATCACCAGGCCTTTATAGTTCTGCTCTGCCAGGGTAATGGCTTTGTTGATGCCTTCTATCACCTCGCCGCCAATGGTGTTCATTTTAGTATGAAATTCCAGGTTAATGATGCCATCGCCCAGATCGGTAATGGTGGTGCCGCTGTTCTTCCAAATAGTATTTGCGGCACGAATGTTATCCAGCAGGATAAACTCTTCGGTACCGGGAATGATCTTGTAGCTTTTAGAAGGAATATCATAGTACAAGCGCTTGCCATCTTCAATTTTGTAAAAAGATGATGCACCGGCAGCCAGCATATCATAAACCCATTGCGCAGGCTTATGGCCGTCTGCTTCCATGGCTTTCAGAGTGTCTGCAACGCCCAGTGCATCCCATTTCTCGAACGGGCCGGTTTCCCAGCCGAAGCCGGCATTCATGGCGGCATCTATTTTATAAAGGTCGTTTGTAATTTCGGGGATACGGTTGCTGGAGTAGGCAAACAGCTGATAAAATATAGCGCGGTAAAAATCCCCCGCTTTATCTTTAGCTGCAAACAGCACCTTCATCCTGTCGCTAAGGCTCTCAATGGTTTTGGTGGTTTCCAGCGATGCGAACTTTACTTTTTTGGAAGGTTGATATTCCAGCGTTTTCAGATCCAGGGTAGAAAACACGTTAGCACCGTTTACCTTATCTTTTTTATAAAAGCCTTGTCCGCTTTTACTGCCCAGCCAGTTATTGGCTACCATTTTGGTCACAAATCCCGGTATCTGAAACAGGTGACCGGCTTCGTCATCGGGCACACCCTGGCTAAGGCCGTTAGCCACATGCACCATCGTATCAATACCCACCACATCGCTGGTGCGGAAGGTGGCCGATTTTGGATGGCCGATAACCGGGCCTGTTAATTTATCAACTTCTTCAATACTGATGCCTGTTTTATCGGCATAATGCAAAATGCTCATGATGCTGAACACCCCGATGCGGTTACCAATAAACGCGGGGGTATCTTTAGCAAGCACGGTAGTTTTGCCTAAATATTTTTCGCCAAAGTGTAGTAAAAAGTCTGTCACCTCTGGCAGGGTATCAGCCGCAGGGATAATTTCCAGCAGTTTTAAATACCGGGGCGGGTTAAAAAAATGACTCCCGCAAAAATGCTTTTTAAAATCATCGCTGCGCCCTTCGGCCATTAAGTGGATAGGGATCCCCGATGTATTAGAAGTAATTAAAGTACCGGGGGTTCGGTACTTTTCAACCTGGTCAAAAACCAGTTTTTTGATGTCCAGCCGCTCAACCACTACTTCAATTATCCAGTCATAACCGGCAATCTTCGGCATATCATCCTCAAAGTTACCGGTAGTGATATTTTTGGCTAACGTTTTATTATAAATAGGCGAAGGGCTTGATTTTAAGGCTGCGGCAAGGGCATCATTCACCAGTTTATTCCTGGCGCCTGCAACAGCATCTTTAGGTACAATATCCAGCAGCAGTGCCTGCAGGCCAATATTGGCAAAATGGCAGGCTATGCGGCTGCCCATTACACCAGAGCCCAGTACAGCAACCTTTTTTATTACTCTTTTTGCATTCATGATGCTATGCTTATATTTTTTTATGATTTTATGTGAAAACTATTCTGCCCTTGTAAAGGTGGTTGTACGGCCAAATAACGAGATACCGATGTATCCCCTGATATCCAGCTTATTGCCTTTGTAAGTCATTTTGCAGCTATAGGTTTTACCGTTGTTAGGGTCGTAAATAGTGCCGTTCGTATATTTGTCGCCATCTTTTTCAAACCCGGCCAGTACCGGTAAACCCAGCCGCGGCCGGCTGCGCAGCTTTTCATCGCTGTTTAATTCATCAACCTTGGGCTTGCCGTTTTTTAAGGGCTCTTTCAACCACACTACCTTTCCATAAAATTTGCCATCTGCACCTTTGGAAATCTCTACTTTCCCGGTTCTCTCCTGGTTATACCATAAACCTTCTATCTGGTCTTTATGGCTCTGTGCTTTTGCGGTAAAACAAGCTGTAGTTGCGATAAAAAGGATAAGGACTAACCGCGTTAATTTTTTTTTGAAAACAGGCATGGCTTAAATGTTATGTCCGCACAGTTTATCATCTTTAAAAAACAGTAAAGCAGCGCAGGTAATGCATTTTCCCCGACAGTATAAACTGAATTTTGAAACAAAGAAAGATTAACAGTTTGGCCGGTAAATAATTAGTATTGGTTTATTATAACAAATATCCTGATTATGCATGCATAACAAAGGGCTATATATCGGAATGATTTGTCAAAAGTTCGGTTATTCGTAAAATGCGGCTTAATAAGCTAAACTGTTTTTAAGGCATTTATGGTGCTGATGTATTGCTCCATCGCCTCATCTGCACTTGTACCGGTTAGTTTCTTCCAGGCATCCTGTTTAGCCTTATTCACAAAATCAAACATCCCGGGGGCGGGTGTATCAGCCGGTATATCGCCTTCTGTTGCCTGTTTATACAGGCTATATATTTTTAGCAGCGTATCATCATCGGGGCGTTTTGCTAATTGCTTGCTTTCTGCAACGGCTATTTCAAAGCTTTCTTTTAAACTCATGGTAAATTATTGTTTTGAATTGGGTATATCCTCGGTATAATCATCGCTCAAGGGCGCATGTGCAAACAGGTTGCCCAGTTCTGGTGGCAATAGTGTAAGCCTGCGCTTATCCATATCTATCCAGGCGCCGTCGGCGTTTATCAGGGCCGCCTTAACCCCATCGGCACGGAATATTTCATGCCGGATAGACCATCTTGAACCATCAGCCCTTGACCGGCTAACCTGGCAGCTAACCTTAATAAGTTCGCCAAGCGCAATTTCGCGCAGATAAAAAAGTTCTTCCTTGAACAACACGGGGCCAACCCGGTATTCAAACAGTTTAACAGGGTTAAGGCCTACCCCACCCAGCATATTTAGCCGGGCCTGTGCGGCTACATCTGCATATGCCGAATGCCGCATATGCTGGTTAGCATCTATCTGCGACCACAGTACCTGGCCCTCATAATATATATGCATAGTATTAATGCTGTTGTGCTTTAAATTTCTTTACAGCTTCGGTAAGGCGCGGCAAAACTTCCATTACATCACCTACCACACCGTAATTTGCTGCTTTAAAAAATGGCGCCTCGGGGTCTTTGTTGATCACCACAATGGTTTTAGAACCGCTTACCCCGGCCAGATGCTGTATGGCGCCCGAAATACCTGCCGCAATATATAAATTGGGCCGCACGGTACCGCCGGTTTGGCCAACATGCTCGTGATGAGGCCTCCAATGGGCATCTGCAACCGGGCGCGAACAGGCCGTTGCTGCACCAAGCTCTTTTGCCAGGCCTTCAATCAGCCCCCAGTTTTCGGGGCCTTTCATACCACGGCCGCCAGATACTACCAGTTCTGCATCAGACAGCGGAATTTCTCCGGTGATCTGATCAACGGATTGTACTGTTACGCCAAAATCTTTTTCATCAAAAGCTACCGTTAAATTTTCAATAACTGCACTCCCTTCGCCTTTAACCAGCGGGAAGCTGTTTGGAGCAAGCATCACTACTTTAACCTGGCTGGTAACGTTTACAAATGCAAAAGCTTTACCAGAGAAAGCCGATTTTTTTACCACAAATCCATCACTCATATCCGGAGATGATAGTGCGCCCGAAACAAGGCCCGCCTTTAACTGCACGGCTACACGCGGTGCAATGGCACGGCCGTTAACATCATGCAAGGCTACAATTACCGGGCTGCCCTCCTGCCTGGCAGCAGTTACCAATATGCGGGTAAAGGCACGGGCATGTAACTGGTTTAAACGGTTGTCGCCTATATACAGCACTTTGGCTGCACCGTAATTACCCAGGTTTTGCATCTCGCTTTCGGCAACATTGCCGGCAACAATAGCGGTTGCTGTGGTACCCAGTTTTTTAGCAATATCTGCGGCATACTGCACCGCTTCCAGGCTTTTCTTTTTGATAGTACCTTCTGTATGTTCTACTAATACGATTACTGACATTTTTTTTAAGATTTGGGGGTTATTATATCACCTTTGCTTCGGCATGTAACAGGTTAACCAGCTCATCCATCTGGTCGGGCGCAATTAATTTCACACCTGCCTTAGCCGGCGGTAATTCATAATGCGCTACCGTTGTTAACGGTTCAATAGCTGTTGGGCTTATGGTTTTTAACGGCTTGGTACGAGCTGCCATAATACCGCGCATATTAGGGATGCGCGCTTCGGCAACACCCTTTTGGCAGGATATTACTAAAGGCAGGCTGGCGGTATCTGTTTCTTCGCCGCCATCTATTTCGCGTTTAACGGTAGCAATGGTGCCTGCTATATTAACAGCGGTAGCAAAACCTATAAAATCTATATCAAGCAGTTCGGCCAGCATAGGGCCAACGGCACCGTTAGCGTAGTCTATCGTTTCTTTGCCGCAAAGCACCAGGTCGTAAGCCTCGTTTTTGGCATATTCGGCTATGTAGCCTGCTGTAACATATGGGTCGTTGCTATCAGCATCAATACGGATGGCTTCATCGCCGCCCAATGCCAGTGCTTTTCTGATAACAGGTTCGGTATTGGCACGGCCAACGGTAATCAGGTGCACGGCATCGGCAATACCCGCCTCTTTAAATTCCAGGGCGCGTACAAGCGCGTACCATTCGTCATAAGGGTTTATAATAAAGGTAATGCCGTTTTCTTCTACGGTTTTATTATTGTCTTTTAATACAATTTTGGTTACCGTATCAGGCACCTGGCTGATACATACTAATACTTTCATTTATATCGGTTTTAATTGGTAGATAGCCGCCGGATAAGAGGTATCCGCATCAGGCTATATTATTTAAAGGCCAAATTTAGGCGGGATGCTACAGCAAAAAAGGGCAGGAATGCGGACTTATTGGTCAAAAAATCGGGCGTTAGCAATTAAACGCTTTAATATCGAACCCTTTCTGTTCAAATATCAAATAATGAAGGGATATCATTATTCTGTATTGTTTACCTAAGCAAATTCATCAGCTATTTGCCTTAACCCGGTATTCTGAAGGTGATAAGCCGGTTTGCTTTTTAAAGTATTTGCCAAAGGAGGACTGGTCGGGAAAATGGATAGCCTCGGCAATCCGGGCGATGCTTATTTCATAGTTTCGCAACAGTACTTTAGCCTCTAATATTACGGCATCATCTATCCATTCGCCGGCGGTTTTGCCGGTTACTTCTTTAATGCTTTCTGTTAAGTGCTTAGGCGATACGCATAATGTATCGGCATAGTGCTGCACATTGCGGTGCTCCTTGTATTGATGGAACACCAGGTTCTGAAACCGGATATTGAGTTCCTGCTTACGCGTCTGCTTGTTTTTGATGATGACGTTGAGATGCTCATAAACAGCGGCTACCTCGTACAGCAGCGTGGCCAAAATACTGCGACATATCTCGGTTTTGTAGGGATGCTCTTCGCGCAGCAGCTTATTTTTGATCAGTACAAAAACTTCCAGTATCACTTTAGCCTTTTCATGATCGGGATAGATAACCGGGGTTGAAGAACTATTGAAATAACTGAACGATTCTAAAAAGTGGCTGTTGATATTATTTTCGGTTAAAAACGACTTTGAAAAGACCACAAAACGGCATAAAAAGTCCTCGCTGCTATCATAAATACGCAATACATGAAAAGGGGTTGCCAGCAGCATCGCATTCGGCCGGGCATCATAAACCTGCAGGTTCACTTCTACCCTGGCCGTGCCGCGGGTGCAGATGCCGATGATATATCCATCAGACCGGTAGGGATATTCGCTAAGGGCTAAAAGATGCTTTTCTTCGGTGATAAAAAAATCTGCCCCAATAGATTTATCTGCATACAGATCGACAAATTTAGGGAAACTTAACTGGGCGATTTTTTTGCTCATGCAGATCTGGAAAATAGGTATCGATACCCAAACATATTTAAAATATATGAAAAATAGATAGCAGGCTACGATAAAAAACCATCTGCGGCTATTAATAAAATAGTTTTAATTTTATTTTTGCGCCAAGATGTATTATTTTTCAACTTCCGACTTTTTGACCAATAAGTCCGCACTACAACCCTTTTTTTGCTGTTTAAGCTACTTACTTTTACTCAAGTGCTATCTTCGCACAAACCAATTATAAGCAACACCAGGGCTTAAACTATATTATTAATTATGAAACGACTATTACTATTGCTATTGGCATGTTTGCCTGTTATGGCATTTGCACAGGGTTTCCAGGTCAATTTACATGGCCAGAAACAAATTGGCATGGGCCACACGGGCACAGGTTTATTACAAGACGGTGCATCGGTACTGTTTAATCCCGGGGCGCTCTCCATGCTTTCCGAAAATTATGTACAGGCGGGCATAAGTCCGCTTATCTTTAAATCGGGGTTTAATCCGGCCGGCACAAACGATAGCTATTATACTAAAAGCAAACTGGCCACTCCGTTTACGTTTTACGGCGTTTGGGGGCCTAAACAAAGTAAATTTAAATTTGGCCTGGGTGTGTACACCCCCTTTGGCGGCTTAACCGACTGGGGCAATAACTGGCAGGGTAAATACTCGCTGGAAAGCCTGGATCTTAAGGCCATTTACATTCAGCCTACCATTAGTTATAAATTAACCGACTTTTTAAGCATAGGCGGCGGGTTTGTATATAACCATGGTATTGTTAACCTAACAAGGGCTATCCCGCTTGCGGATGCTAACGGCGCCGACGGACAGGCACAACTAAAAGGAAGCGGCCACGGCTACGGATGGAATGCCGGTGTTTTTATTAAAGCAAGTAAAGATTTTACCATTGGTTTAAATTACCGCTCAAAAGTAAATACCACCATAAAAGATGGCGATGCGCTGTTTACCGTGCCAAATTCTGTTAAGGCTAATTTCCCGCAGCCTAATACCTTTACGGCAAGCCTGCCTTTGCCTTCAACCTCTTCTATTGGTTTTGGTTACACCCCATCAAATAAATGGCTGCTGGCACTGGATGTAAATTATGTGCACTGGAGCGTGTATAAAGTACTGGGATTTGATTATGCTAAAAACACCCCTACACTACAGGATACCTACTCGCCCAGGAATTATAAAGACGGCGCCGCCTTTAGGGCCGGTGCGCAATACCAGGCTAAAGACAATCTGTTTTTACGTTTCGGCGGTGGATACGGCATCACCCCGGTACGCGATGGTTATGTTACCCCCGAGGCACCGGATGCTAACCGCTATTATTTTACCGGCGGCCTGGGTTACAAAGTAACACCACATCTGGACCTCGACCTGTCTTTTGAGTACGAGAAGGTATTTGCGCGTACGCAAACCAATATCGAATCTAACCTGTCGGGCACGTTTAAAACAAACGTTTACATTCCCGGAATTTCTTTAGCGTATCACTGGTAATCTCTTTAATATAATCAGATGAAAAATTTTAAACTATACTTTTATGTGTTGCTGGCTGCCGGCTTTGTTGCCTGTAAGCCCTCGTTCGAAACGCCAAAACCCAGTGCGGGCACGGCAGATTTCTCTAAATATATTGCAGTAGGTAACTCGCTTACCGCCGGCTATGCCGATGGCGGTTTATACCTGGAGGGGCAGGAGAATTCCTACCCGTCTATCATTGCCAAGCAGATGCAAGCTGCCGGCGGCGGTACTTTTACCCAGCCATTATTTAACCAGGCGCAGGCCAACGGATCGGGCTATTTAAGATTAACCGGCTTTACGGCAACAGGATCGCCCGTTACTGCATTGGTGACTGATAATACCGCGGTAACCGGCCAAACGGCTATCCCGGGCTTTGGTAATGTAACCACTTATGCCAAATACAGCGGTACCGATATTAATAACTACGGTGTGCCGGGCATTAAGCTTTTGCATATTACCCTGGCCAGCTATGGCAACTTAAATGGCTTTTACGAAAGGTTACTACCCGGTTCGATAGGTACGCACACTACACCTTATATTGATTTTGTTACGGCGAAACCTTTTACCTTCTTCTCTAACTGGCTGGGCAACAACGATGCCCTGGGCTATGCAACATCCGGCGGTGCAGGCGATGTACTGACAGATAAAGCCACCTTTGCTGCCTTATATAACCTGGCTATGGGCAAGCTTACTGCTGCAGGCCAAAAAGGTGTGGTAGCAACCATACCGGATGTTACCGCTATCCCTTACTTTAACACGGTTACCGTGGCTGCTATACTGGCCGGGGTACAAAAAGCCAACCCGCAGGTGCAGGCAATTTATATTAATGCTAAAACTGCCGCAGATGGCACTACTACCTACGCACCAAGAGTGGCTACCGCCCAGGATATGATCGTGCTAACCTTCCCTACTGCCAAGATCGGTACAATGGTTTCTTCGCCTGCAGGTATGCTGCCTTACGGCTTAACCCCCTACACACCTATAGAAAACCAGTATGTGCTGGATAATAACGAGGTTACCCTTACTAAAGATTATGTAAATGCCTACAACAGTACCATTGTATCTGTAGCTGGCGCCAAGGGTATTGCAGTAAATGATATGTACACCTTTTTAAATAATGTAAAGGCCCACGGCCTGGTAGTGGATGGTGTAAGCTTAAACTCGGGTTATATCAGCGGTGGCCTGTTCTCTTTAGATGGTGTTCACCTTACCCCAAAAGGGTATGCTATTGTAGCTAACGAATTTATAAAGGCTATTAACAAAAAATATAACTCGAGTATCCCGCTGGCTAACGTTTCTGCCTATCGCAGTGTAAAGTTTCCATAATAGTTAATATAAGGCAGCGGGGCAATATATAAACCCGGTTAGCATTTATTACCAAGCACAAACAAAAGGAGGCCGCATATATTAAATTATGCGGCCTCCTTTTGTTTGCCATTAGGCGCTGTGCCTGCAGTTGATTCAGGGGGTTATTACCAGTTTGCCAAATTGTTTAGAGGCGCCCATTTTATCAAAAGCCTTTTTGGCATCCGCAAGCGGGAATACTTCATCAATAACGGGGACGATACGGTACTGATCAACAAAGGCAAGCATCGCTTTAAAGTCTTCATCCGTGCCCATGGTGGTGCCTAAAATTTGCAGTTGTTTCCAAAATATTGGCCGGGCATTCAATTCCGGAATATTACCTGCCGTACCCCCGAAAAACACGATACGCCCGCCGGGCCTACACAGATCAGGAATCTTATTAAAATCGGGCCCAAGGGCGCTGTCCACTACCACGTCAAACCCGCCGCTACTTAAATGTTTAAGTTCTTCGGCCCAGTCTTGCGCCTTATAGTTTACACCTGCGGCTGCGCCAAGCTGTTTGGCCTGTTCTATCTTTTCGCCCGAGCCGGATGTTACAAACACCTGCGCACCTGCAGCAACCGCAAATTGCAAAGTAAACGAACCTGTACCTGCACCAACACCCACAACTAACACTTTATCGCCCTTTTTTAGCTGTGCCTTGGTAAACAATGCCCGGTAAGCTGTTAAGCCGGCCAATGGCAAAGCGGCAGCCTGTTCAAATGTAAGGTGTGCCGGTTTTGGATACAGGTATTCTGCTTTTACCAAAACATAATCGGCCAGGGTACCATCATTCGGCAGGCCTAAAATTTTAAAATCCTTACCCTGAAATTCCGGGCTTTCTCCCCAGTTATGAGATGGGTTGATGATCACCTCTTTACCGAGCCAATCGCCGGCACCTTCGCCTGTTTCGGTTACAATACCGGCACCATCGGCACCTAAAATAGTTGGATATTTGATGCCGGCATATTTACCCTGGGTTATCCACCAGTCGCGCCGGTTTAAGGCAGCGGCTTTTATTTGCACCAGTACTTCGCCCGGGCCGGGTGTGGGTTTGGCAACTTCTTTTACAATGATAGGGTTTTCTGCAGATTCGAGGACGATGGCTTTCATAGGATAATATCTTAAACGTTACGTTTTATGAGTGATAGCTTAAGCCTCACCCTGCCCTCTCCTTTGGAGAGGTTTCTTTTTCCCAACTTAATCCCCTGCTTTGAAGTGGATTTGGTTAGGCGAATTACGTAGCGTATTTATAAAATAAAAAAAGCGGCAGAATGTTTATCCTGCCGCCTTGTATTTTAAACTCGCTCTTTTAGGAGAGGGTTGGGTGAAGCTATTAAGCGATAGCTTTGGTATATAATTCTGAAACGTGGTTCCAGTTGATCACATTCCAGATAGCGGCCAGGTAATCCGGGCGGCGGTTTTGATATTTTAAATAATAAGCATGCTCCCAAACATCGATACCTAAAACAGGGGTACCTTTTACTTCGGCAATATCCATTAAAGGATTATCCTGATTAGGGGTTGAGGTAACCGCCAGCTTTTTATCGGCAGTAACTATTAACCATGCCCAGCCAGAACCAAAGCGGGTTGCACCGGCTTCAGATACCTTTGTTTTAAAATCGGCAAATGAACCGAAGGTGCTTTTAATAGCATCTGCCAAAGCGCCGGTAGGCTCGCCGCCACCGTTTGGTGAAAGTAGCGTCCAAAACATGGTGTGGTTATAGTGGCCGCCACCGTTATTACGCACAGCAGGCGGAAACTTTGATATATTTTTGATGATATCCTCAATTTTGCTGTCAGCCTCTGGCTTGCCTTCTAAAGCTTTGTTTAAGTTGGTAACATAAGCCTGGTGGTGCTTACCATGGTGAATTTCCATAGTAGCTTTGTCAATGTGCGGTTCCAGAGCATCGGTAGCGTAGGGTAACGCCGGTAGTGTAAATGCCATAATATTTAAAATTTTAAGGTTAAACGTTTTTGGTGATGGAACAAATATAAGGGTTGAGGCAGGTTTTTGTTCTATATCAATGTCAAGTTTTTGTTAAGTAGTCGGGAAGCCCGATGTCCGCAAGTCCGAAAGATAAAATGCGGCGTCTCCGTCTTCCGGACTAACCTACTTCCTCTTACTCTTAAAAAAATCCTTCACCAGTTGCGCGCACTCATTCTCGTGAATGCCGCCGGTAATTAAAGTTTTGGGGTGCGTAATGGTTTGGTTAAGCCTGCCAAAACCGCGTTGTACATCATAAGCGCCAAAAACAATGCGCCCTATCTGGAACCAATAGCTTGCGCCTGCGCACATTACGCAAGGCTCCATAGTAACATACAAGGTACATTCTGGCAGGTATTTGCCGCCCATATAATTGGCGGCAGCAGTGAGCGCCTGCATTTCGGCATGTGCAGATACATCGTTAAGCCGCTCGGTAAGGTTATGCCCCTTGCCGATGATCTGCCCCTTGCAAACCACTACGGCGCCAATAGGGATCTCGTCTTCCTTCAGGGCCTGGCGGGCCTCTTTAAGGGCTTCGTTCATAAAAAACTCATCGGGAGAGACGGCGGGCTGCTCATCCCCAAAGGTGTAGTATCGCATTATAAGGTATCGCTAAATTGCTGTTTTAAATGTTTTTCTGTCGACCTGAAAAGTACGATCACCGTACCGAATGCACAAAGCAGCATCAGTATTACTTTAATACCTGTGCGCCATTCCGGGCTGATAGGTATCAGCATCATACCCGCTGTGAGGATAGCCCCTGTTATTACCAAAACTACGCCGCATTTGATCATCATGCGGGTAGAATAGCGGTTACCTTCATCCCAGTTCTGCTTGTCTTTCATAGATCGCGAGGTACGGTAGCCATAAAGGCTATTGATCTCTTGAGGCGGGTATCGCTTTTGTATCAACCCGGCTATGATGAATATCAAACCGATTAAATGAGGGCCAACTATCCAGTTTGCAAATATCATATCAGTTTACTGCCGTTGGGTACCGGTTTATCAATAGCTGTTAATACAATGTCGCCGTTCTCATCGGCCAGGCCGGTCACTAAAAACTCCGACATAAAATTGGCGATCTGTTTCTTAGGGAAATTCACCACACCCAATATCTGCCTGCCCGGCAGTTCATCTTTAGTGTAATGTTTGGTGATCTGTGCGCTGCTCTGCTTGATACCAAGCGGGCCAAAATCTACCGTTAGTTTATAAGCAGGTTTACGCGCCTGTGGGAAATCGGCTACTTCCAGAATGGTACCGGCGCGTAGTTCTACCTTCTCAAAATCGTTCCAGCTGATGGTTTGCATAATAGCAAAGGTAATGGATTGCCTTAAGCAATTAACAGGGGTTTACATTTTTATAACCCCCTGTTGGGATATCCGGATATACTACTGCGTTATTATAAAGAATACACCGTAACCCTTGTTAGTACCAACAACCAATGGCTAATAAGCCAACTGCTCGCAGGTAAAACCGGCTAATTGCAGCATGTGGTTAATGGTTTGCGGCTCTATCCCGTTGCTTACCACACGCAGTATTTTATCGCAGTCTTCCAGATCAAAATTATACTGGCGGATCTCGGCCAGGGAGGTAAGCAGCGGATGAATCCGGCTTATTTCCTGCCTGCTGGCAACACTTGTTTTAAATATCAGCACATCCATAGGTAGTAGGTTTTATTGACGATGATTGGACGGAGGTACCGGTGCGGAGAGCCTGTTAAAATTTGTATTCCTTGCTCTCCGCCCCTCAACGCCAATTATTATTATTCCTTCGTTTCTTTCTCTGCTATTGGCTCGTTCTGCCAGCTTTCGCGCCAGTCGTTACGGGGCTTACCCCAGCCACAGCGGTTTTTCATCTGCTCTTTAAAGCGTTCACGCTCCTGCGGCGACATGCCGCTTAGTTTCTCTTCCATCATTTGCCTGCGGCGCATCCAGGGGGCACCACCTCGGCCGCCTTTAGGGCCAAAACCAAACAGTATTTTGCACAGCACAAATATGCCCATGGCCTGCCAAAAGTTAATAGGGGTTACGTGTAAAATATCGGGCAGCAGGTTGTTCCAAAGCTGCATTACTACAAAGCTTACCAGCGCTAATATGGCTGCTATACCTAAGGGGATAAAAATAAAACGCCCTTTATAAAGTGTATTTCTCATGATGTATTTTCTTAAATGTTTTAATATTCTGTAATTTCCTGATATAATTGTTTTAAACGCTTACGCAGGTGCAGCACCGCATACCGCTTGCGCGATACCAGGGTGTTGATGTTTTCGCCAGTTTTTTGAGCGATCTCTTCAAAGGGCATATCATCCAGCTCCTGCCAAATAAATACCTGCCGCTGGTTTTCGGGCAGCTCATCAAGCGCTATAAAAAGCTGTTCCCAAAAAAGGTTGCGCAGGTAAGCCGTTTCGGGTGTGGTTGGCTCGGTAAGCAGTATGGCCTTAAAGTCTACGGCATCCTCCTCGTCTTCGCCGGTTGCGGGCAGCATATCATCCAGCAAGGTTTCGGTATGTTTTTTATGCTTATCGATGATCTTGTTTTTAGCTACGCGGTATAGCCAGGCCCCTGTTTGCTCAATCGGTTCGGCATTCATCACATTGCTAAACTGGTACCAAACATCCTGCAGAATGTCTTCGGCATCGGCATCGCTTTTTACCCGCCGGCGGATAAACCCCAGTAAGCTTTTACCATACGACGCAATGGTTTGTATGATGTGGCTGTTTTTGTCGCGGGGCATGGATGCTGTTGTCAATTGATGATGTGTTTAAAGATAAAGACGAGCCACCTTGTAAAACATTTTAAAGTATTTTTATTTTTTGGGAAAGGGAGTGAAGAGGGAGGTGCGTGGAGCGGAGAATGCGTACGGATGTTAGGTATATTCACCAAAGTGCTTTTCCGATCCCGCTTCACATATCCCGCACCATATGCAAACCAAACTCACGCCTTACACGTTATAAACTTATGGCCGATAAAAAAACACTGATATTGGGCGCCACGCCCGACGAAAGCCGTTATGCTTACCTTGCCGCTAACCGGTTGGTGCGCAGCGGACACACTATTGTGAATGTGGGCATAAAAACCGGCGAGGTTGCAGGTGTGCCTATAGAAAAGCCCGAAATTATCCACACGGATATTGATACCATAACCCTGTACCTTGGCCCCCAGCACCAAAAAGGCCTGTACGACTATATCATTGGCACCAAACCCAAGCGCATTATATTTAACCCCGGTACCGAGAATGCCGAACTGCGCCGCCTGGCCCACGAAAATGGCATAGCTACAGATTACGCCTGCACACTGGTATTATTATCTATCGGGCAGTATTAAGTGTTCACGTTCACGCACGTGAACACGCGTGAACATTGTGAACGTATTGGTAATGAGGGGTTTATATAAAATCCGGTTTGGTTCCGCTTTTTCCGGAAATGAACCAAAATGAACACCCTATAGAACGACTTTTTTAGCTCTTTTTCGACTTTATTTCGCCCTGTTTTGGATGCATGAGGTTTCCGGAGTGGAATAAGGGCAAAAGCCAAAAACAATCTTTAATAGTAAACAAGTCAACGGCACTTGGAGTTGAAATAACATGGCAGATGTACATAGTAAAGAAACCCGTAGTTACAATATGTCGCGCATTAAAAGCAAGGATACCAAGCCGGAGTTGCTTGTACGCAAGTTTCTGCATAAATATGGCTTCCGATACAGGTTGCATGTAAAAGACATGCCCGGTAAACCTGATATTGTACTACCCAAATACAAAACCGTAATTTTTATACATGGCTACTTTTGGCATGGGCACCAAACCCAAGCGCATCATATTTAACCCCGGTATCGAAAATTCCGAACTGCGCCGCCTGGCCCACGAAAATGGCATAGCTACAGATTACGCCTGCACACTGGTGTTATTATCTATCGGGCAGTATTAAATGTTCACGTTCCCGCACGTGAACATTGTGAACGTATTGTTAATAAGGAATTTGCAATGATATGATTTTGTCAGTATTAAAGAAAGAGATTAGTTATGTTTGGTTTGGGCGTCAAATAGATTGCTATATTTACTTAATACAGCAATATGATAACCAGTATTAAATTAAGAAAGGGAGTATATGAAAATTATAATTCCATTGATAATAGTAGAGTAATTAAAAACTTTTCAAAAATTAATGTTTTTATTGGCAGTAATAACTCGGGAAAAAGCAAGTTCTTAAGGACATTTTTTTCTGATACTTTAATTGACTATCAATCAGATATACTTTCTTTTGACGAGATAAATTTAATAATTCAACATTGTAAAGAAGATCTCGATGCTATAAATAGCGAAGTTAAAAATCCTGACTTGGCAGCTTTAATTGAGAATTTAAATGAATTAGAATTTGTTAATATTCTTTTTGATAAAAACCAATATCTTGAAAAGCCCCTGCATGATATATCCGTCTTTCGTAGTGTTACTAATTTCGGTCAAAGACAACACAAACAATTTATAAATCAAGTTCATGAAGTAGGCGAAAAATACAAAGTGGAGATGCGAGAGATATTGAATGGTAAAACATTTAATTCCTCAATTGCTAGATTGTATATACCTACCTTAAGGGGCTTGCGACCGTTGGGGTCAAATGATTCTAACCCGTATTTAGATTGTACGGTTAAAGACTATTTTACTGGGCCTGATTTTGATGGAACAATCGGCCATAAAATTTATACTGGCTTAAGTCTTTATAACGATTTAAAAAGGCTTTTATTAAGTGACAAAAGTGAGCGTGATAAGGTAAAGAATTTTGAAAATTTTCTACAAAAAACTTTTTTTAATGGCGACGAAGTCAATTTAATTCCAAAAATAGATTCGAATGTCGTGTCTGTTAGAATCGGAGAACATGAAGAACACCCAATTTATCAATTAGGTGATGGAATTCAAGCGTTAATTATTTTAGCCTATCCAATGTTCTTTGAGCAAGATAGAAAGATGCATTTCTTTATTGAAGAACCTGAGCAATATTTGCATCCTGGTTTTCAACGAGTCTTAATTGAAACTATGCTGTCTTTTAAAAATCATCAGTACTTTATTACAACTCACTCTAACCATCTTTTAGATATTACACTTGAAAAAGACAGTATTTCCGTTTACACATTTAAAAAAAGCTATTATGGAAAACCTATACCAGCTTTTACAATAGAAAATGTAGAAAATGATGATGTAAATATTTTGGCGGAAATAGGCGTTAGAAATTCTTCGGTATTCTTATCAAACTGCACAATTTGGGTGGAAGGTATTACGGATAGAATTTACATACGCAAATATTTAGATGTATTCCAAAAACATAAAAAGCTACAATTTAAGGAAGACGTTCACTATTCTTTTGTGGAATATGGCGGGAATAACATTACACATTGGTCGTTTTTAGAAAATACTGATTTAAACCACCCCAATATTGAAGTTGAACGGCTTTGTGGTAAACTTTTTTTAATTACTGATAAGGATGGTGATGGCTTAAGTGAAACTGGCAAGGCCACTGCAAAGGAAAAACGACAGCTTCAATTAAAAGAAAAATTACAAGAGCGTTATTACTGCTTATTGGCAAGAGAAATTGAGAATACTTTATCAGTTGATGTAGTAAAAAAGATTATAATTGAATTAGAGGATAATTCTGAAATAAATTTCAAGGAATCTTTCAATGCGGAAGCGCATGTAACGGAAAAATTAGGGATGTTTTTAGACAATAATGTAATTGGGGGAAATAGAACCTATGCTGATTCTTCCGGTACTATCAAAGATAAATTAAACTTTGCAAAAAAGGCTGTTACATACCTTATCACAGAAGATGATTTGACCATTGAGGCTAAGGATTTAACTTCGAAGCTTTATGAGTTTATCAAATTGAATAATTGATTATGAAAGAAGGCCAAACCCTCTGGACAAAAGAGCAATTACTTTTAGCTATAAATCTGTATTCTAAAATTCCTTTTGGAAAAATGAGTGCTGGAAACAGTACTGTTAAAGAATGGGCTGTGCTTATCGGCCGGTCGCCTGCGGCTGTCGCGCGCAAGTTGGGCAACTTCGCAAGTTTCGACCCTAAACTTTTAGAACGAGGCGTTAAAGGCTTACCAAACGTAAGTAAACTTGACCGCGAAGTTTGGAACGAATACATGAACAATTGGGATGAGTTGTTTATCGAGAGCGAAATACTGCTGGCACAAAAGAAAAACACGACCATTGAACAACTTAATCCTGTTGAATTGGTTGAACCGGAAACAATGATTGGACGAGAAGCTATCCGACAAGTACTCATTCGATTAGACCAAACCGTTTTCAGAAAAATGGTGCTAAGTAATTTTGCAGATACCTGCTGCATTACGGGGATTAATCAACCAGAATTATTAATTGCAAGCCATATCTTGCCGTGGAGTTTAGACGCAGGTAACAGGCTTAACCCCCGCAATGGTTTAGCTTTGAATACTTTGCACGACAAGGCTTTCGAACGTGGGTTGATAACCATTACTGAGGACTTGAAGATCAAAGTATCTTCTGTCCTTACGAACAGCAAAAACATCCAAAGCATCAGAGAGAATTTTATAGCCTACGAAGGAAAATCGCTAATTGAGCCGAAGAAGTTTTTTCCTGATGTCGAATTTTTAAAAGTCCATAATGGCCGTTTTAAACCCTAACTTCACTTATATCCGATTGACACCATCCCAACATCCGGCTACCTTAGCCTCATGCCAAACTTTAAATTCTCCTATCGCTATCGCGACGGGGCAAACTATAAAAATCATAGCTTCATTATCTTTAATAATCCGAATTGTCTAATATTAAAAGATGTGGAATTTAGTATCCATCAAAAACTGATAGAAGATACTTGGTTTTATGTCGATAAATGGAACTTACCCGATTTGCACTTCGATAATTGGGATAATGAAATAGATCATACTTGGCACGAGTTTGAAAGCATAGCATTAACAGATGAAGCCGGAGGGCAGGATATAGAAGACTTTATCAGCGCTATCAAAAATTAAGTTCTAATTCCAATTTCTTCCTACATTTAATCCAACAATACCTTAACCCCAAATGAAACTTTTTATTCCCATCCTTCTGCTGTCAGCAAACCTTACTCAGGCAAAACTGATGACTATTAAACCCACATCCGTAACCATCGCTTACCAAAAGTTAAAGCACCCGGAAAAGGCCATGACCGGCGAACAGGCCAAAGCCATCCTGAAAGAGATGCAGCAGCAACGTAATGATGAAGAAAAGATAGCGGTAATAAAAGCCAAATTAAACAGCAAAGAGTTGGGGATCACCGTAAACCAGCTGATAACGCTACTTAATCAATTCCTTACCGACGACTCTAAACTAACTGTGGCTAAATATGCGTTTGAATATACCACCAATTACAAATCATACATGGATCTGATTAACATCTTCGGTGGCGAAGAGTACAAGGATGCGCTGGAGGATTTTTATAAGAAGAATAAGTAACCAAAACATTTATGCCGAACTTGTTTCGGCATCTCCTATGCTAAGTTTGCCGTTATGTTTTTGATGAATGTTAGTCCGCTCATTCGCCGCAGAGGGCTGTTACTTTGTCTTGATACAAAGCAACCAAAGATTAATTCAGCAAAAAGGCTTTCTTGCCGCACAGGCCTTTGCCCTGCAAACCAGGCAGAACCACGGGCTGGAAATCTTTTGCACCGCTACGTTCGCTCATGCCCCTGCTTCTGCAAAAATTCCCTATGCCCTTACCACGCATAACGCCACCATTGTTCTGCCCGCTTTCGCCCAAAGCTGTTTTGTCTGACAAGAAGAAAAAGAAATATTCTGTAAATTCTTTAATTCAGCAAATTCCGGTTCAGACAAACAGCTTGATGAACCTAACATCCACAGGTCTTTTGAAAGTTCACTGCCTCACTTAATGAAGCACTAATTGTAGGTTTCTTTATCTCAACGCGATTTCATCGTAAAGCATCAAGGCATAAAATTTGCTAATTTAGCCGCAACTATGAGAAACCGACTGCTGTTGCTGCTGCTTACTGCAACCATACTTACCGCCTGTTCTAAAAAAGTAACTAATCCGCATACTAAAACCAATAGTGTTTATACTAACCAGGCTGATAGCCTGAGTAAAATAGTGCTGGCCGAAGAGCCTGCCATGCTGTTAGATAGTGCAGGTAAACCTATCCCGTCGGAATTTATTGGCACAGTTAACTTTAACCTGCGTAAGCCCAATTATGTAATTATACATTACACCGCGCAAGATTCTGTAGGGCAAACGGTAAGGACCTTTACCCTGGTAAAGCCACAGGTAAGTGCGCATTATGTAATTGGTAAAGATGGCAGGGTGATACACATGCTTAACGATTATATGCGCGCATGGCATGCGGGCATCAGCAAATGGGGCAGCATCAGCGATATGAATAGCTGCTCGATCGGTATCGAGTTGGATAATAAAGGCAATGAACCTTTTGCCCCCGCACAAATGAATAGTCTGCTTATCCTGCTGGCTAAACTTAAAAAGGACTATAATATCCCTACAGCTAATTTTATAGGGCATGGCGATATTGCCCCCGGCCGCAAGCCCGACCCCGGCATCCGGTTCCCGTGGGAACAACTGGCCCAAAAAGGTTTCGGTTATTATTCGGATATGATCATTGTACCTGCACCTGTTAACTTTGATAGTGCTACAGCATTACGATTAATTGGTTACGATACCCGTAACCTCCCTGCTGCAATAGGCGCATTTAAACGCCACTTTGTACAACGCGAAGATTCTGCCCGGCTCACCCAATTTGATCTGGATGTGCTGTATAATGTTTATCAGAAATATTAACCCCCCGTCCCCCTGAAGGGGCACAGAATGAAAAAGCCAGCTTGATTTTCGTCAAACTGGCTTTATGTTTCAAGAACTCCCCCTTGAGGGGGTAGGGGCTTATTTTTTTACCCACCCATCCTTCAGCGTAACGGTGCGGTTAAACACCAGCTTATCAGCGGTAGAGTTTTTATCTAACGTAAAATAACCTTTGCGCATAAATTGTACCGGGGTACCGGCAACTGCATTGGCCAGATCTGGCTCAATATAAACGGTTGGTAATACGTGCAGGCTGTTAGGGTTAATGTAATCTTTAAAGTCGCCATCCTCGTTGCTTGGGTCTTCCACCTGGAACAGGCGGTCGTATAAGCGTACTTCGGCCGTTTTAGCATGCTCTGCACTCACCCAATGGATGGTACCCTTAACATTTATGCCGCTGGTATCGTTACCGCTTTTTGATTCGGGTATGTATGAGCAGTGGATCTCGGTGATGTTGCCATCCGCATCTTTTACAATACTTTCGCCTTTAATAATATAGGCATTCTTTAAACGCACCATCAGGCCAACACCCAGGCGGAAATATTTTTTGGTAGGCACTTCCATAAAGTCGTCGCGCTCTATCCAAAGCTCGCGACTAAACGGAAACTCGCGGCTTCCGTCGCCATCTTCGGCCTCGGGGTTGTTCTCGCCACTAAAAACATCTATCTGTCCTTCGGGATAATTATCAATGATCAGTTTAACCGGGGCAAGCACGGCCATACGGCGCCATGCGGTTTTGTTCAAGTCCTCGCGAATGCAAAACTCCAGTAAACCAACATCAATCATGTTCTCGCGCTTGGCTACACCAATACGCTCGCAAAATTCACGGATGCTGGCAGGGGTATAACCGCGGCGGCGTAAGCCGCTGATTGTTGGCATTCGTGGGTCGTCCCAGCCATCAACATGCCCTTCCTCTACCAATTGCAGCAGCTTGCGCTTGCTCATTACGGTATAGTTAAGGTTAAGGCGGGCAAACTCATATTGCTTGCTCGGGAACAGGTTTAGTTTTTCAATAAACCAATCGTACAGTGGGCGGTGAGGAATAAACTCCACCGTACATATCGAGTGGGTGATGTGTTCAATAGCATCGCTTTGGCCATGTGCAAAATCATACATCGGGTAAATGCACCAGGCATCGCCCGTGCGGTGATGATGGGTATGTTTAATACGGTACATCAGCGGGTCGCGCAGGTGCATGTTGGTAGATGCCAGGTCCAGCTTGGCACGCAACACTTTTGCACCATCGGGGTATTTACCCGCTTTCATATCTGCAAACAATTGCAGGTTCTCTTCAATAGAGCGGCTGCGGTATTGGTTAGCCACACCCGGTTCGGTAGGTGTACCTTTTTGTATGGCAATTTCTTCGGCAGTGCTGTCATCTACATAAGCAAGGCCCTGGCGTATCATTTCGGTGGCCATGTCATACAACTGGTCAAAGTAATCAGATGCGTAAAGTTCTTCGGCCCAGTCAAAACCCAGCCATTTTACATCCTCTTTAATGCTATCCACGTATTCAACGTCCTCCTTAACAGGGTTGGTGTCGTCAAAACGCAGGTTGGTTTTACCATTATATTTTTGTGCCAGGCCAAAGTTCAGGCAAATAGATTTTGCGTGCCCGATATGCAAATAGCCGTTTGGCTCCGGCGGGAAACGGGTTAAAACCCTTCCGTCGTTTTTGCCGGCAGCAATATCCGCTTCAACAATTTCCTCAATAAAATTCAGTGATCTTTCTTCGCTCATGATTTTTGGTAACAGGCTGCAAAAGTACGGAGAAATAGGCAAATATTACACGAAATGCCGTATTCGCATGACGAAACATATGAAAACGTTACACCAAACAGCCAATTGAATATGGGCGTTACCTGCGGCCCGGGTTATCCGCTCATACTGCACAGGCCTTAGCCACACGGCCGGTATCCGCTGCTACCCCTAACGCATTTGTCTGAACCCGAATTTACGGAATTAAAGAATTTTCAGAATGTCTTTTCTCTTGTCAGGCATCGGAATGGCGTTGATTGTAAAAACATCCATAATTTTCTCTTAACTTTGATATACCATTTACTGCCTTCATAAAACCATGAGCGATATCCAATTTAACCGCCCTATACGTGTATTAGTTGCCAAAGTTGGGCTGGACGGGCACGACCGCGGCGCGCGTATAATTGCTACCACCCTGCGCGATGCCGGCATGGAGGTGATATATACCGGCCTGCGCCAAACACCCGAAATGGTAGTGAACACCGCCCTGCAAGAGGATGTGGATGCCATCGGTATCTCTATCCTGTCGGGTGCACATATGACGGTTTTTCCAAAAGTGATGGCTTTGATAAAAGAAAAGAAAATGGGTGATGTGTTGCTGACGGGTGGTGGTATTATACCGGCTGATGATATGGCCGAACTAAAAAAAATAGGTGTAGGGGAGTTGTTCCCGCCGGGAACAAGCACCGCCGATATTGTTACTTATATTACCAATTGGGTACATACCAATCGTAATTTCTAAAATCTATCGTTATGGAATTTGAGAATATCGTGGCCGGGCGCAAAGGCCGCATACAATACATTATCATCAATCGCGAAAGCAAACTAAACGCGCTGAATAAATTTACCCTTTGCGAACTGCACGAAGCGTTAACAGCTGCCTATGCCGACGAAAGCATCGGCGGCATTATTATCACCGGCGCAGGCACCAAAGCCTTTGTTGCCGGTGCAGATATTACCGAATTTGCAGATTTTGATGCAGCAGGCGGCACCGCCCTTGCCCGTGATGGGCAGGCAACCGTATTTGATTTTATTGCTAATGGCAGCAAGCCCATAATAGCTGCCGTAAACGGCTTTGCCCTGGGTGGCGGTTTAGAACTGGCTATGGCTTGCCACATCCGCATTGCAGCCGATAATGCCAAAATGGGCCTGCCCGAGGTTACCTTGGGTTTAATACCCGGTTACGGCGGCACACAGCGCTTAACCCAGTTGGTTGGCCGTGGCAAGGCGCTGGAAATGATCATGACGGCCGATATGCTTACTGCCGCTGATGCCTTACAGGCGGGGCTGGTTAACCAGGTGGTTTTCCAGGCAGACCTGTTACCCAGGGCCGAAGAACTGATGGAAAAAATACTGACCCGCGCCCCCTTGGCCCTGGCTGCAGCTATCCGCTCGGTAAATGATGCGGGTAAGGATGGTGTTAATGGTTTCGAAACTGAGATAACAGAATTTGGCCAATGCTTTGGCACCCATGATTTTAAAGAGGGCGTGGCAGCATTTTTAGAAAAACGCAAACCCGAATTTAAAGGCCGGTAATACACCAATAATAATACCCTATGGTTTATAAACTGATAAAATGCAGCCGCACATTTGCGGCAGTAATAGTTTTAGTGTTTTTTCTTTTTTCTGCACGGGCGCAAACGGTCAATCCTTATCAGGCGCAATTTAGCATCGGTGTTAATTTAGGCCTGCCAACCGGTAAACTTAGCGATACCCATACCATTGCCTTCGGCGGATATTTGCAGCAAACCATCCCGCTTGTTAAAACCCTGCACCTAACGCTGAATGCCGGCTACACCAAGTTTAAGGGCGAAAGCAATGTAAACAGCACGGTAACTAACCAATTAATTATTGATTATCCGGATATAGATATGCTGGCCGCTAAAGCCGGGTTACGCTATTTTTTAACCCCGCAAATTTATCTGCAGGCCGATGCGGGAATAGCATTGGTTTTAAATAGCCCGCAAACCAGCTACGATGCTGCCAAAGCATTTATTTATTCGCCCCGTGCCGGGGTACAGTTGCCTGTTAGCAGTCGTAGCGTAATAGATCTTGGCTTAAGCTATGAAGCTACAAACCATTACGGCGGCACTTACCGCGGTAATGTAAACTCTTTGGGCATATATGCTGCTTTTGGTTTTTAAGCTTTTTGGGGCGTCATTTATACTTGTGTGCGTTAATCCGATAACAAAATCGCTTATTTACTATTAGCTTTACATTGCGCTGACCAACTAACCCATAAAGTCAAAAAATAATTATCTGTTAATCAATCGATTAAGAATTTCTGACAATCGGATGAAAAACAAATTACGTTTTCATGCTTTACTTTGCTGCGTGTAAAACAAATTACACCATCATAATATTATATATAACATGAAAACTACATTAAAAATTGCAACATTGGTTTTAGCTTTTGCCGGATTATCATTCGCTGCTAAAGCCCAAACAACGTCTTCATCTGCAAGCACTACAACAAAAAGCGGCATACGTTACAGCATTGGTGTTGAATCAGGCATCACCGTAGGCGACTTTAAAGACACACACAAATGGAACCTGGGTGGTTCGGTACAGGCAGATATCCCTGTAGCAAACCAATTATTCGTAACGGTTAACGCGGGTTACAACAACTTTTTTGGTGCAAAAAATGATGCAACAGGTCTTACCGCATCTGATATTCACCTGATACCGGTAAAAGCTGGTATAAAATACTTCGTAGTTCCAAACTTCTACGTTCAGGGAGAAGCCGGCGCAGCGTTTTTGCTTAACAAAGATGAATTTTATGGTAAAACCGATAATGGTAAATCTGTAGCATTTGTTTATGCGCCGCAAATTGGTGTTCAGTTCCCGGTTAGCGCAAGCGGTAACTTTATCGATGCAGGTATCCGTTACGAAGCTACATCTAAATACAACACTACTATCGCTAACAGCATTAATAGCAAGGTACAGTTCTTAGGCCTGCGTTTAGCATACGGTTTCTAAGCTCAAAAATCATTATTTAATCCAAAGATCAATAACAAAAGGGAGGCGCATAGCCTCCTTTTTTGTTATCAAAAATCCCAATTTTATCACATCGCAGTAATAATTCTGATATTTTGTTAAATATTTGTACCTTAACCAACGGAATACATCTACCTGTAAACAGTAATTACTGATATGAAGAAAATACTCATCATTGATGATGAAGTTAATGTTGGCCTGTTGCTATCAAAATTTTTGGTACGTAACGGTTTTGAGGTAAGTACAGCTCCAAATGGCAGTACCGGTATGGATTGCCTTAAGAAAAACGAATTTGACCTGGTGCTGTGCGATTTTAGGCTGGAGGATACCGATGGCCGCGAAATGCTGAAGAACATTAAGGCGCTTTACCCCAAAACAGGCGTTATCATCATTACCGGCTACTCTGATATTAAAATGGCCGTTGAGCTGATAAAAATGGGGGCCTACGATTACATTACAAAACCCCTTTATCCAGACGAGATCTTAAACACCATTACCAAAGCAATTGAAACCCAGTATGCTTTGCAGGAAATGGCTGCCAATGATTACACCGCCGGCGATAAACCTCAAAAAGAGATCAAGAAACAGATCCTGTCGGGCGAGTTTGTAGTGGGTACCAGCCGCGCATCCAAAGAATTATTAAAACAGATAGAGCTGGTTGCACCCACCAACTACAGCGTTATTATATTAGGCGAAAGCGGCACCGGCAAAGAATCTGTTGCCAAAAGCATCCATCTGAACAGCCTGCGCGCCAACCAGCCCTTTGTGGCAATGGATTGCGGATCGCTGACCAAAGAACTGGCCGCAAGCGAATTTTTTGGCCATGAAAAGGGCTCGTTCACCGGGGCGCTGTACACCAAGATCGGCCATTTTGAAATGGCCAACGGCGGCACCCTGTTTTTAGACGAAGTGGGCAACCTGTCTTACGAGATACAGGCCGCATTATTGCGCACCGTGCAGGAGCGCAAGGTTAAACGGATAGGCAGCACGAAAGAGATAGACCTGGATGTGCGGATAATTATTGCCACGAATGAGAACCTGCAGGATGGCATTTCCAAAGGCCGTTTCCGCGAAGATCTTTACCATCGCTTTAACGAATTTAGCATACATATGCCGCCCCTGCGCGAGCGGGGCAACGATATTATGATGCTGGCAAGCCACTTTTTAAAAATTGCCAACCAGGAGCTTGACCGCAATGTAACCACCTTTGCCCCCGAAGTAGTGGAATGCTTTATGAATTACCGCTGGCAGGGCAACATCCGCGAATTAAAAAATGTGGTGCGCCGGGCAACATTACTTACCGAAGGCAACGAGATCAGTATGAAAACGCTGCCGCTGGAGATCTCGAACTTTAAAATATCTGCCTATGAGCCGGCAAGTAACAATACGCCAGCAGAAGCAAAAGAACCTAAGCACGACCTGAAGAATGCCGCGCTTGGCGCCGAGCACGAAACCATATTGAAAGTGCTGCGCGAGGTGAATTTTAATAAAACCAAAGCCGCAGAGATCTTAAACATCGATCGTAAAACGCTTTATAACAAAATGAAATCTATTAACCTGAAATAACGATGGCAGGTGAAGAAGGAAACAGCCCCGAAAAAGGCAAAGCGTTTGAGATGCTGCGGCACGATATAAAAAACCAGCTGTCTAACATCCATCTGGCGCTGGATGGGCTGCGGTATGAGGTAGATGACACCGGGGGCGACCTGCAGCTGTACCTGGATAGCATAGCACAATCGGCAGCTAAAATAGATAAGCTGCTGGTTAATTTTGAATAAAGTAACTATAAGGCGCTAAAAACTATTTAGCGCTTTTTTGTTTATATAATGGTATCACAATCAGCTTCCGGGGGATAACCTATGTCCATTTTTAACTATAAGCAGCGTAATAACATCATACTGGTAAGTATAATTGTGCTTGGCTGTTTTTTGCTTTACGCCCTTAGCGAGCTTTTTAGCTCTATCCTGGGTGCCATTGTGCTCTACACCATCTTTCGGCCGTTTTATTTATATATGGTAAACAGGCGCAGGTTTAACCGGCCGCTATCGGCAATCATCATTATTGTAATATCGCTGCTGGTCATCGTTATCCCATTCCTGTCGTTAAGCATCATGGTGATCGGCAAAATATCGGGCATCAACCGCGAAACGATCAACCTGGATAAGTGGACACAAAAGATCGACGCGTTTACCGCAGCCAATTTAAACCAGCCGCGCTTTGCCGAAAACACCCTGCAAAAATTAGGCGCATACGCTGCCGACCTTTTTCCGTCTATTTTAGGCAGTGCGGCCAATATTGTACTTACCCTGCTGGTAATGTATTTTATTTTGTACTTTATGTTTGTACAGATGCGCGAGTTTGAAATAGGCTTACTAAAATATGCACCTTTTAGAGAGCAGCACGCCTTAAAATTTGCTGCAGAACTGCGCAATTCTACCTATTCTAACGTGCTGGGGCAGGGTGTAATTGCCATAACACAGGGTGCGCTGCTGGCCAACGGCTTTTGGATCTTCGGTATCCCCGACCCTATCTTCTGGGGGGTAATAGGCGCGTTTATATCTTTTTTACCTGTGGTTGGTGCACCTACGCTTTGCATACCTGCCGCCGTGCTGCTATATGCCAATGGCGAAAAAGTGCATGGTGTAATACTGCTTTTATACGGTATTTTGTTTATTGGCAATGTTGATAATGTGCTGCGAATGATCATTAACCGCCGCATTGGCAACACCCATCCAATTATAACTGTTATAGGCGTGTTTATAGGCCTGCCGCTTTTTGGCATACTTGGCCTGGTTTTTGGGCCTGTGTTATTATCCTATTTCTTATTATTGTTAGAAATATACGAAACAAACAGAATGGCAGCCGACAGGCTGGAAAGGATACGTACCGGCCCCGAAATGTAATGCTATTGCGGGCCTTAAATTTAATACCGGTGTAAAAATATTTTTTTAAAAAAGAATTAAATAATTATAAAACAAATTTTCAACTTAAAAATTAATATAGTATGAACGATAACACAAAAGTAGTTGTTGCCCTGTTGGCAGGATTAGCGGCGGGTGCGGCATTAGGTATTTTATTTGCACCTGACAAAGGTATCGAAACACGCGACAAGCTTTCAGAATCATTGGCTAACCTTAGCGATTCGATCAAAGAAACTGCTGCTAATGAAATTGACAAGCTGGTGGGCCTTAAAGATAAGGTTGTTGAAAACATTAAAACTAAAGTAAGGGGCGCCGAAGAAGAATATCAGGACGACCTGGAACACGCATAACTTACCGTTGCGATCAAATTTTATCCGCAACTAATAAATTAATATGGAACCAGAAAAAGAAACAGCACGACCAATTATTGACCAGGTAAAGGATTACGCTGAAACACGCTTTAAACTTTTAAAGTATGAAGTTATCGAGCGCAGCACATCTGTTATTGCTGATATTATCACAGATATTGTTATTATAGTACTGTGGGTGCTGGCATTTCTGTTTTTTAGTTTCACGCTGGCATTATGGCTTGCCGATGTATTACATTCTTACTGGCAGGGGTTTGGTTGCGTTACGGCATTTTATGCCTTAATAGCAATTATTATAGCGATGGCCAAACGTAGTTTTGAAAAGCCAATGATCAATATCATGATACGTAAGCTATTTAAATAAGATGGAAACACCAATAAGAGATATACACGAACTCCAGATGGAAATAGGGCGGCTTAAAAATCTGGAGGCAGAGCAATCTGTTGCCTTAAAGGCACGCTTTAGTGGCCCTGCTGCAATATTTTCAACAGCCATGTCGCTATTTCCGGGTTCGGCCACGGTTGACGGGGTAAAAAGCGCAGGCTTTTTTAATCAGGATTTTTTAGGGCTGATATCCCGGTTTGCATTACCCATAGCCTTAAACAAAACGCTGTTCAGAAAATCAAACTTTATTGTTAAAACGCTGGTGGGCATACTTTCTCAAAAAGCATCCCATTACATCAGCGAAGATAATGTAAGCGGTGTTTGGGGCAAAGCAAAGGGCGTTATCAACAACCTGTTTAAAAAGAAGGAAAAGGTTACGGTTAAAGAACCGCTTCCGGCGGTTGTTACGCCGGGCGATGTACCGCCATACCAGCCATATTAAAGGCCTTGGCCCTGTTGTGAAACACGGTCTTTAAAGGGATAAGCCGCACAAGGCTTATCCCTTTTTATTTGGCTTGCAGGTATGCCTGCCCGCTAAAATCGCCTTTTACAAAAAAACCGTATTTTCGCATTTTTAATATTACAAGTGGGAAAAGATAAGATCAGGCGGTTTGCCGAGATAGAAACATTTAGCAATGTGTTACAACTGGATGCCGGCAAACCCTACAGGGGTAACTGGGCTACCGGCTTTTTTAACAACAATAACCCGGTAGTGCTGGAACTGGCCTGCGGCAAAGGCGAATACACGGTAAACCTGGCGCAGATGTTCCCCGGTAAAAACTTTATCGGGATAGATTATAAAGGCAACCGCATTTGGCGCGGCGCCAAAACCGCACTGGAGGAGGGTGTAACCAATGTTGCCTTTTTGCGCATGCAGATAGAGAACCTGGTTGATTATTTTGCCCCCGGCGAAGTGGATGAGATCTGGATAACCTTCCCCGACCCGCAGCCGCAACTTAGCCGCGAAAAAAAGCGCCTCACCTCTTCGCGGTTTTTAGATATGTACCGGGTGGTATTAACACCTGGCGGCTACATGAACCTTAAAACCGATAACGACGGGCTGCACGCCTACACTGCCGAAAAAATAGCAGAACTTGGCCTAAAGCTATTCGCAAAAACCGAGGACCTTTACCATTCGGAGTATGCCGATGAGGTATTATCTATTAAAACCTATTACGAGAAAAAATACCTGCAGCATAATAAAAATATCAACTATCTTAAATTTACATTTTAAAACCTGCAATGCCCGATTATACTTTTTATGATAATGTTTATGATGTAGTGAGGCAGATACCCAGGGGCAGGGTAACCTCTTACGGGGCAATAGCGGCTTATTTGGGCACTAAGCAATCATCGCGGATTGTAGGTTACGCCATGATGGCCTGTGGAACTGCGCAGCCGCCCGTGCCTGCGCACCGCGTGGTGAACCGCCAGGGTTTGCTAACCGGCAAATTCCACTTTGGCGGCGATACCATGGAGCAGCTTTTAAAAAATGAAGGCGTTGAAGTTGCGGATAACCAGGTACAAAATTTTAAAGCCCTGTATTGGGATCCGGCTATAGAATTGGCGCTTTAATGCCATCGCGGCTTTTACTGTAATCTGTAAAAACTGCGATGATAAACCAAAATACACCCAGCCCGGCGTAATAGGGTTGAGTACGCTCATCATACTCAAATAAAGTAAAGGCGGCTGTTACCATCGCTATGCTTAACACGATCTCAATTATTTGGTGCACCCTTAGTTTCACCATCCTGAACATGCCAAAACTATAATCGGTAATTACAGTAAGTACCAGTTGTGCCGTAGCCAGCAGGTAAGTATAAGTGGCAACATGCTTAGGCATAGCAAATAAAACCGGCGAAAAAAACAAAAAAACGATAAGCGCATAATCTATAATACCGTGCAATTTAGGAGAGATCAGTTTCATGTAAAGTTAAATTTCCACAACATACGAATAAACCGCGCTAACGATTTTATAATAATTGCAGCAATTCCATCCGGTTGCCAAATGGGTCGATAAAGGCAAACCGTTTGCGCCCGGGGATAACGGGCTCCTCTATAATTTCTACCTCATTATCCTGCAGATGTTTGCGGGCGGCATCTACATCAACAACCGCCATGGCCACATGCCTGATACTGCGCGGCAAGGCAGGCTCTACACCAATATGCAATTGTACATCGCCAATGTTGAGCCAATACCCGGCCGACGAAAAAAGATGATCGGGCCGGTATATCAATTCCAGCCCAATCACTTTGGTGTAAAAATCCTTTGCCTCTTCCAACCGGTTAGGCGGTACACATACATGGAAATGATCTACGCGGATAAAACTTATCATCATTACATTTTGGCGAATAAATAAGTTACGCCTAACTGATAGGATTGTATATTAGCAGTAACAAACTGCAACTGTGTAATTCTTGCATTTGGCGAATATCCGGCAGAGATAATTAACTTTTTTGCAATCTCAACGCCTGCATTCACGTGTAAATTAAGCCATATTTTTGAAAATTCCGGATATTGGTCTGATACCTTTTGACTTGAATTATAAAAATTTTCGATGAATTGATATTTGTTATAAAATGATAGATTTATTGCCGGCCCAGCGTTGATAAATGCTTTAATACCCGATTGATTGTAAATATTTACAGCAGGCAAAAACTTAAAAAACAGCGTGCTTTGCTTAAAATCAAGGCTTGAGGTTACGTTATTGTTAAATTGAGAAAGAACATCTTTGTATGCATAGTGGTGAGCATTAAAACCTATTTCTGTTCTAAAAAATATCTTTTGAGTATATTTATTTAAAAACAGATTTGCGCCTGCACTTATACTTGGCGAGCTGCTGCTTACAGTTGTATTTTGCGGAAAATTGCCTTCTCCACTTAAATTAAATTTACTAAAATTAGCACCAGCCTCAATAAAAAAGCGATATCCAAATAGTGATTGAGTGCTAAAAGTAATATAATTACCATTTATCTTTTCGGCAGTTCCCTTTAACTCTCGCTCGTTATAGTTGGTACGCTTTATTTTTGCTATTAGGTTCTTGTTAATAACGTTTGCATCTTTAACTAAATCCATTAATTGCTGCTTATACTTATCAATTACGATATAGTTAAAATTTGACGTGCTTTGTGTTACCTGACCAAAATTTGGTTTTAAATGATATGCTAACTCAGCTATGCTGCTACTGTTGGCAGTCATATAAAATCGCGTTTTAAGAGAGTCGGTATATTTATATAAGTTAATGTATTTACCCTTTACAATAACTTTAACAAACACCACATCCGTTTTAAATGTAGTGTCAATCGCTTTATCAGCAAGGTTGGTAGGGTTAATTTCGTCTTGGCTTATTTGTAGTTTATAACGTTCAAAATATTCCACATTAAATATTCCGAATGCTAAAATATCAGATACCGATAACACTTTACTTTCATTTGCGTTGGCTAAACTTTTAAAGTGAATTAATTTGGGGTTTTGTTCTTGTTCCTTGTAATCAATAAAACCCCTTGTTGTATCCCCATTATTTTTAACTATAAATGCCGGTTTGTAATTAGCTTGGGCTAAAATACAGGCCGGATACGCGAGCAGGAAAAAACAAATTGTGTAGAAAAATTTCATACTTAAATTCAGTTTAGGTTTAATGGTGTAATTAAATTACGCGTGCTGTGCAAATGTTAAAACGTAATTGTTATTGTCAAGAATAGAAAATTCGGTAGCGCCGTAAAAGGTGCTTTCCAGGCCTTTAAGCACTTTTACTTTATCCTTAATACTATCGAATAACCCGCGTATATCGCCCACATTAATATATAATAAAAGCGAACCACCAGCAGTACGGCTGATCTCGGGCAGGTCGTCACCCAGGCTCTCCATCTTTTGGAACATTATGGTAACGTTGCCGCTGGTCATCATAGCCCAAACCAGCTCTTCGCCGTTTTCGGGTACGGTTATGGTAGCTTCAAAGCCTAAAAGCTTATAAAATTCAACCGTTCCGGTAATGTCGTTCGTAAAAAATATTGGGCGATATACTTTCCATCGTTTTTTAATTATGCGGTAAATTTATCATTTATCGGTCACATCAAAACAAAACATTTATACCTTTAAATCCAATAACCCGGATAGTGGCAATCACTAACTCAATCAATCACTAATAAATACCCTATGGGACAATTAATAAACGATTTTGAAGCCTACCGTACTAAAATGAACGATAGGATAATGGAAACGGCTAATACCAACATCAAACGTTTCTTCGCTTTAGATACCACTACCTATGCCGATGGGGCACTGGATGTGAAAACCAAAGAAATGCTTGGCCTGGTAGCATCTATGGTTTTGCGTTGCGACGATTGTATTAAATACCACCTGGGCAAATGCCATGAAGCAGGCGTAAAGCACGATGAAATGAACGAGGTGTTTATGATAGCCAACCTGGTAGGGGGCTCTATCGTGATTCCGCATTACCGCAGGGCGGTTGAGTATTGGGATGAGCTAAGTGGTTTGTAAAAATATTTCACCGTGTCGTATAGTATTAAAATATGCCAACTAAAGACTTAACCCGTTGCCACTGGTGCGGAACCGACCCTCTTTACATGGAATACCATGATAAGGAATGGGGAAAAACAGTGCATGATGACCAGGTATTTTTTGAGTTTTTGACCCTGGAGGCTGCCCAGGCCGGCCTCAGCTGGATCACCATTTTGCGCCGGCGCGATAATTATAGTAAAGCCTTTGCCGGGTTCGATGTACAAAAGGTGGCTAATTTTGATGATACAGATCAGGCACGTTTGCTGAACGATGCGGGCATTATCCGTAACCGGTTAAAAATAGCATCGGCCATCAGAAACGCGCAGTTGTTTATAGATGTACAAAAGGAATTCGGCTCATTTAACAATTATCTGTACAGTTTTATGCCCGATGGTAAACCGCTTGCTGAATACACCGGCGCGCATGTAAGCACACCCGAGTCTGATGCGATAAGCAAGGACATGAAAAAGCGCGGCTTTAAATTCTTTGGCACTACTATTTGCTATGCCTTTATGCAAGCAACCGGCATGGTTAACGATCATGCGCCGGAATGCGATTTTAGATAAAAATAATATCGAATAATGAATTTCGAATGTTAAACATTGAAGTATTCATCGTTCAGTATTCTACATTCTGTGTTCGATATTAACATCGTGAAATTGTATTTTTGAAATCATCGGTGCAATCGATGTAATCACACCCAAAATCGGTGTAATCTCAAATATTATGAAGAAGCTTTTTCTATTGGATGGTATGGCCCTGATATACCGGGCGCATTTTGCTTTAAGTAAAAACCCGCGTTTTACATCAGGCGGTTTAAACACCTCGGCGGTTATGGGTTTTACCAACACGCTGCTGGAGGTTTTGCGCAAAGAGAAACCAACTCATATGGCCGTAGTTTTTGATACCGATGCCCCAACCGAGCGCCATACCGATTTTGCAGGCTACAAGGCCCACCGCGAGGCCATGCCCGAAGACCTGAGCAAAGCCCTCCCCTATATATTTAAAGTAGTACTGGGTTTTAATATTCCGCTGATCACATCAGACGGTTACGAAGCCGATGACATTATAGGCACCCTGGCCAAAAAGGCCGAACAAAAAGGCTACCAGGTTTACTGCATGACCCCCGATAAGGATTTTGCACAGTTAGTATCAGATAATATCCGGGTTTATAAGCCGGCCCGTATGGGTAACGATATGGAGATATGGGGTGTAAAAGAAGTGTTAGCTAAGTGGGAAATAGAGCGCCCGGAGCAGGTAATTGATATCCTGGGCCTTTGGGGCGATGCAGTGGATGGTATCCCCGGCATCCCTGGGGTAGGTGAAAAAACGGCCAAAACGTTAATTAAACAATATGGCTCGGTAGAAGAAATTATAGCCCACAGCCACGAATTGAAAGGTAAGCTGCGCGAGAATGTAGAGAAATTTGCAGAGCAAGGCCTTATGTCGAAAAAGCTGGCGACTATTAACCTGAACTCGCCTGTGGAACTGGATGAGGAAGGGCTGGAAATGTGCGCACCAAGTAAAGACCTGCTGGAGCCATTGTTTGCCGAGTTAGAATTCCGTACGCTGGGCCGCCGTGTGTTTGGTGATGATTTTAGCATTACCGAAACCCGGGCCGTATCTGTACAAACCGACTTGTTTGGAAACCCCGTTGCCGAAGGCCGCACAACGCTTACGGTAGAAACGCAGGATATTTACGAAGCGCCAACACCTGTAGAGATCAAAAATATCAATACCGTTGAACACGAATATATTTTAGCCGATACGTTTGAAAAAAGAGCCGAACTGATAACCATATTAAAAAAACAAAAGCACTTTTGCTTTGATACCGAAACCACCGGCACCGATGCCAACCATTGCGAGTTGGTGGGCCTGTCCTTCGCGGTAAAGCATAACCAGGCCTGGTATGTACCGGCCCCGCATGATGAGGAAGAGGCAAAAAAACTGGTTGCCGAATTTAAACCGGTGTTTGAAGACCCTAATATTGGCAAAACCGGGCAGAACCTGAAATTTGATATATTGATGCTGAAATGGTATGATATAGAAATGAAGGGCGACCTGTTTGATACCATGATGGCCCATTACGTGATAGACCCGGATACCCGTCACGGCATGGATATCCTGGCAGAAAATTACCTGAGCTATAAACCGGTATCTATTACCGAGCTGATTGGCCCCAAGGGTAAAAACCAGGGCAACATGCGCGATGTGGAGATAGAAAAGATCAAAGATTACGCAGCCGAGGATGCCGACGTTACCCTGCAGCTGCGCACCATTTTTGAGCCTAAGATAAAAGAAGTACAGGCCGAAGACCTGCTTCATAAAATAGAGAACCCGCTGATTTATGTACTGGCTGATATTGAGCACGAAGGGGTACGTATTGACCATGACACCCTGCGCGAATTTTCTAAAGAACTGGAAACTGATATTGCCGCATTAGAAAAAACCGTGTTTGAAAAGGCAGGTGTACGCTTCAACATCGCATCCCCAAAGCAACTGGGCGAAGTATTGTTTGAGAAGCTATTGCTTGATCCTAAAGCCAAAAAAACCAAAACCGGCCAATACCAAACCGGCGAGGATGTGCTGCTGGGCCTGGCCACTAAAAGCGATATTGTAAGAGATATACTTGATTTTAGGCAGCTGCAAAAGCTAAAATCTACCTATGTAGATGCTTTGCCAACTATGGTAAACCCTAAAACCGGGCGTGTGCATACCAGCTATAACCAGGCGGTGGCAGCCACCGGCAGGTTAAGCTCCAATAACCCCAATCTGCAAAACATCCCTATCCGTACCGAGCGTGGCCGCGAAGTAAGAAAAGCGTTCATTCCGCGCGATGCCAACCATAGCATTGTATCTGCCGATTATTCGCAGATTGAGCTGCGTATTATTGCAGAGATAAGTAAAGACCCTAACATGCGCCAGGCCTTTACAGATAATATCGATATCCACACGGCCACCGCTGCCAAAGTTTACGGTATAGGTATAGAAGATGTAGACAGCACCCAGCGCCGCAACGCCAAAGCAGTAAACTTTGGTATTATTTATGGGCAATCGGCATTTGGTTTATCACAAAACCTGGGCATCCCGCGTAAAGAGGCTGCCGAGATCATCGAGAACTATTTTGCCCAGTACCCCGGTATCAAAAACTACATGGCCGATACCATGAACTTTGCCCGCGAGAATGGCTATGTAACCACCCTAATGGGCCGCCGCCGTTACCTGCGCGATATTAACAGCGCCAACCAAACCGTGCGTGGTTTTGCCGAACGAAATGCCATCAATGCGCCTATCCAGGGTTCGGCTGCAGATATGATCAAGATAGCCATGATCAACATCCACCGCGAGTTTAAAAGCCTTAAGCTGGATGCCCGCATGACCATGCAGGTGCATGATGAGCTGGTGTTTGACGTGCCCAACCACGAGATAGAGATCGTTAAACCTATCATCATGGAAAACATGAAGAACGCCATCAAAACCGAAGTGCCTATAATGGTAGAGATAGGTACCGGTTTAAACTGGTTAGAGGCGCATTAATTATGATGAGATAAAAAGCGCCAAACAATATCATCTATCCCTAAAGAATATAATACAATAGACAGATACGATTGTTTTATTGATTACTGAACTTTATACATATTTGTCTACTTTGGTTAAAGTAAATATTGTGGATCTATGCTGAAGATTCAATATAAAATAACTATATAAAACTAAATTTGTAATTTAGTTTTTATCAAAACTGATTATCTGAATTTACAATCCGAAAAATTAAATCTTTTACAATCGATAATAAATTCAGATGATGCCGGATTAATTAGTGATTTAAAAGCCGTACTAAATTATAGAAAGGCTGATTGGTTTGATGAACTGAACGAGAAACAACAAAAGGATGTATTAGCAGGCTTAGAGGAAGCCGACAGGGGTGAAACAGTTCCACATAGTGAAGCCGTTAAACGATTTGCAAAATGGGGTTTGAAATAATCTGGACTAAAAGAGATCTTGCAACTTTTGATAATAGAATAGCGTATTTGCAAAAAAACTGGACAGAAAAAGAAATTTTCGTTTTACCGAAAGAGTATCAGAATATTTAATAAATCTAAAAGATCACCCTTTAATTTTTAGAAAATCGCTTAGGGTAAAGCATACGCATATTGGGCTCATTATTAAGCAAGTTTCGTTAATTTACAGGGTGAAGCTTAATAAACAAATTATAGAATTAATCGCATTTGTTGACAATCGTCAGGATCCTAAAAAACACCGGCCTGAATGTTATAAATTAACTATTATTTTAAAGCAGCTTGCAATAAATAATAGTTGCTTAATGGCGGCAAATTAGTACCTACACAATTCCTCTTTACCAAATCCACAATAAAAGCAACTCTGTAATTATCATTTCTGCCAAAATTGTAATCATCCATTCTATCTGATTAAATAATATCACATTTTTAAACACATTTTTCCAATTATGTGTTTGTTCATGTGGGGAAATGTTTAGTACCTTACCCTTATTATAATCCCAAATGAGAGTTTTTCACCTAAGTGCCGAATGCTACCCCATTGCTAAAGTTGGGGGCCTTGCCGATGTGGTTGGGGCGCTGCCCAAATACCAGAATATGGCTGGTATGCAGGCTGCCGTTGTAATGCCGTTTTATAACCGCAAATTTGTTCACGAAAATAAGTTTGATGTTGTTTTTCAGGGCACTACGCTGTTGGGCACCCGCCGGCTTTATTTCGAGATCTTAAAAGAACAAACCGACAAGCTGGGTTTTGAACTTTACCTGATCAAGATCCCCGGATTGCTCGACCGTGAAAATATCTACAGCTATCCCGACGAAAAAGAACAGTTCCTGGCTTTCCAGATCTGCTTTCTGGACTGGATAAACTGGAGCGGCCAAACGCCAGATCTGGTGCACTGCCATGACCATCACTCGGGCCTGGTACCATTCCTGATGTATAATTCATACCTGTACCGCAGGTTATCGCACATCCCAACGGTATTTACCATACACAACGGGCAATACCACGGCGCTTTTGGCTGGGATAACCTGCACTACCTGCCCGAGATAGACTTTTATAAAACCGGCCTGCTGGATTGGAACGGGGGCATCAACCCGCTGGCATCCGCAGTAAAGTGCTGCTGGCGGTTCACCACCGTATCGCCAAGTTATTTGCAGGAATTGAGCATCAGCTCTAACGGGCTGGAGTACCTGTTTTACGTAGAGCGCGATAAAGGCACAGGCATCATTAACGGTATTGATACCGATGTTTGGGACCCGGCTACAGACCCCATGCTACCCGAACATTTTAACGCCGCAACCGTTGCCAAAGGCAAACAAAAAGATAAAGAACTTTTATGCGAACGCTTCGGCCTGGCGCCGGATAAACCTTTAATAGCGTTTATAGGCCGTTTGGTGGTCGAAAAAGGGTCGGATCAGTTGCCCGCAGCAATCGAGCGCAGCTTAAAAGAGCATGGCGATAAAGTAAATTTCCTGATATTGGGTGCGGGCGATAGCGCTACAGAAATGTCGCTTAACCTGCTCAAGCAACTATACCCGCAAAACTGCAATGTATTTATTGGGTATGATGAGTCGCTGGCACACCTCATCTACGCCGGGGCCGATTTTTTGCTGATGCCATCGCGCGTGGAGCCTTGCGGGCTAAACCAGATGTATGCCATGCGTTACGGTACCATGCCCATAGTGCGCAGCACAGGCGGTTTAAAAGATACCGTAATTGATTTTGGCGATGAAGGCGGCTACGGTATCCGCTTTAACAATGTTACCGTAGATGATATTTGCGTATCCGTTACCCGCGCACTGGTATTGTTTAAAGACGGCCGCAAAATACAAACCCTGCGCAAACGAATGATGGCCCTCGATTTTTCGTGGAGCCGCTCTGCAAAAGAATATATCAACCTGTATGAAAGTTTAATCCCTAAGATATGACATCTAAAGTAATCAGTATTGTACTTGGAGGCGGCCAGGGCAGCCGTTTGGCGCCACTTACACAAACCCGTTCAAAACCGGCAGTGCCAATTGCAGGTAAATATCGTTTGGTAGATATCCCTATCTCCAACTGTTTGCACTCGGGTATCAACCGTATATTCGTTTTAACGCAATTTAACTCGGCATCACTAAACAAACACATTAAAAACACCTATCACTTCAGCACGTTCAGCAAGGCTTTTGTTGATATTTTGGCTGCAGAGCAAACGCCCACAAGCGGCGGCTGGTTTCAGGGCACGGCAGATGCGGTTAGGCAAAGCCTGCATCACCTGGCCACGCATGATTTTGATTATGTGCTCATTCTATCGGGCGACCAGTTGTACCAGATGGATTTTGAACAAATGATACAGCAGCATATTGATAAAAAGGCTGATATCTCTATCGCTACCATCCCTGTACATGTAAGCGATGTTCCCGGCTTTGGCATCCTTAAAACAGATTCTGACAGCCTCATCACCTCATTTGTAGAGAAGCCGAAAAGTGGTTTTGAAAACCTGGTATCAGATGTAAGCGACGAAATGAGAGAGCAGGGACGTATTTACCTGGCATCTATGGGCATTTATATATTTAACCGCAAACTGCTGTACGAATTACTGGAAGGAAACGATAATACCGACTTTGGTAAAGAGATCATCCCGCAATCCATTGCAGGGCACAAGGTTGTGAGTTACCAGTACGAAGGTTACTGGACAGATATTGGTACCATCCCATCATTTTTTGATGCCAATTTAGGCTTAACGGATGATATCCCGCAGTTTAACCTGTTTGATAAAAATCATATTTACACCCGGGCCCGCATGCTGCCGCCAACCAAAATATCCGGCACACATATGGAGCGTTCTATCATTGCGGATGGTTGTATCATCAATGCCGCCCACATTATTCACTCTATCATCGGCATCCGTACCCGTATTGGTGTGGCCAGCGAAATTGAAAGCTGCTATGTAATGGGCAGCGACAATTACCAGACACTGGAAGAAATTGCCATTGCCAAAGAAAATAACCAGCCTATTATGGGCATTGGCGACAGGTGCTGTATTAAAAATGCGATCATCGATAAAAACACTTATATAGGTGATGATGTGAGAATAAACTGCGGCGACCCACTGCCCGACGGTGACTACCCAACCTATACCGTTACCGATGGTATTGTGATTATTAAAAAACGCGCAATAATACCAAGCGGCACCGTAATTTAATTTTTAAGATAGTGAAATAATTGGCAGTTAATTTGCTTTAAGTAATAAACTAAAAAACTAAATTAACTTGTTATGAAAAAGACTATCTGTATAATCGCCGTTGCTGCCATAAGCTTTGGTAGTATTAACGCTTATGCCGTAGCCCCGTTGCAAACACAACAGCAGGATACTACCAAGAAAAAAGCGATGAAGAAAAAAATGAAGAACAAGAAGATGATGAAAGATTCTTCGATGAAAAAGGATACCGCCATGAAGATGTAAGTATCCGGTTAGTATTTTATTCAACAAAAAATGCCTTTCGTTATTTGAAAGGCATTTTTTGTTTTGCAAAGGATTCGGGTTACAGATCCATACTTTCGCCAATTGCCGGTAGCTTTAAGTTAAGGCCGGCCTTAACAAACTTACCCGCAACTTCTTCCTTATCAATTTTTATCACCGGGAAAGAATCATAGTGCACACCGATAATGTTCTTACAGTTGATAAATGCCGCCGCCTTAATAGCATCATCGGCACCCATGGTGTAGTTATCTCCCAATGGCAGTAAAGCCCAGTCCAGGTTTTCATCAGCCAGTAGCTTCATATCATAGGTAAGCGCAGTATCACCTGCAAAGTAAATCACCTTACTTTCAGCATAGATCAGGAAACCGGCAGGGTTGCCGCCATTACTACCATCGGGCAGGGCGCTGGAGTGCACGGCGTTTACCATTTTTACGCGGCCAAAATCAAAGTTAAAACCACCGCCTATATTCATACCATGCGTGTTATCTACACCTTGCTTGCCCAGCCAGCCGGCAATTTCGGCAATGCAAATAACTTTTGCGCCGCTGCTTTTGGCAATAGTAACCAAATCTGCAACGTGGTCGCCGTGGCCGTGCGATACCAGGATATAATCCGGCTTAAGGCTGTTTATATCGATATTTTTAGCCAGCTCGTTAGGGGTAATAAACGGATCGAATAATAATGTTTTGCCATCGGCCACCAATTCAATGGTGGATTGGCCATAGTAGGTTAATTTCATCAGGTTTTGTTTTAACTGTGTATTATTTGCTAAACAGGTTGCCCAGGCCGCCCATACCGCCAAGCATAGCTTGTGTCATAGCAGCCATTTCGCTCTGGCTTACATTTTCGGCCTGTTCTAAAGCTTTGTTTATGGCCACAACAAGCAGTTCTTCCAGTTGTTCTTTGTCAGCATCCTTCAAAAGATCATCATCAACAACAACCGATTGTACTACCTTGTTGCCGTTAGCAGTTACCGTTATTTTGCCACCTTCGGCTATGCCGGTTACAATAATGGCATCCAAACGTTTCTTTACCTCGCCCGCCTTTTGCTGGGCCTCCATTAATTTATCAAACATAGTGTTGTAGATGTGCAGATATGCAAATGTGCGTATGTGCAGATGATTGCACCAGCTTTTGCATATCCTGGTTAATATTATTAAAGAAGATTTTTCATTTGCACATCTGCATATCCACGCATCTGCACATCCGAAGCTTAATCTTCCGCTGTATCGCCTGCGCCGTTGTAGGCACCTTTGCGCACTACCGGCATCCCTGTCATCTTAAACAGGTCATCCAGGTGCAGCAGGCTTCCGTTTACTACATTACCTAACAAAACAATGGTCACATCGTTTTTCATATCGCGTAAAAATATATGGCGAAAGCCGTGCCACCAGCCGGTATGGTAAACCACTTTTTGGCCGGGGCTTTCAAAAATACGCCAGCCGTAACCGTAGCTAAAGTGCCCGCGGATCATGGGGTTATGCGCCGTATAAGCCGAATCTTGCGTTGCCGGTTTAATCAGTTTGCCGGCCTTAAGCGCCTGGTCAAACACAAACAGATCACCAACGGTGCTGTAAATACCTTTATCGCCCACGGGGCCATCCAAAAAGTTTTGCGCTACGGAATATTTCCAGCTGTTACGGTCGTGCCCAACCACATCGGCCGGAATTTTATCATACACCGCTTTTGAATACACGGCAGTATGCGCCATACCGGCAGGTTTAAAAATATTCTCCTTCATGTAATCAGAATAAGTCATCCCGGTTACTTTCTCGATAATAGCGCCCAGCACCATAAAGTTGCTGTTATTATATAAAAAGCTGGCGTTGGGCTTATTAAAACGTGCCGGTTTATATTTGGCTATCATGTCCATAGCCTCTTTGTTGGTAAGCCCCTTTTTTTGATTTAAATGCTGGCTGCGGTAAATACCATCTACAAAGTACACGTAATTCATCATACCGCTGCGGTGGGTAAGCAACAGGCGGATGGTAACCCCTTCATACGGAAAATCCGGGAAGAAATCACGTACATCCTGGTCCAGTTTTATCTTACCTTTTTCCCACAGCTGCATAATAGCGGTACCCGTCATGGTTTTGGTAACCGATGCCAGTTCAAACTGCGAACTTAGCTTCAGGCTGTCGCGCGTTAAATGGTTTGCCCAGCCAAAAGAACCTTCATAAATGATCTTGCCCTTTTTAGCTACCAGTACGTTGCCGTTAAAACCGCTCACCTTATGCAGGTGCTGCATAAATTCTTCAATCTTTTTATCGCCTTTGGCGGGGTCGTATTTTAAAAGTTCGGTAGTGTTAAATGGTTTGCCGTTATCAGCTTCGCCGGCTTTATTATGACCCGAATTTGAAGAGCAGGAAGCTAAAGAAACGATAGAAAATACAAAGGAAATGACAGTTGTGCACACTTGTCTCATAGGTAAAAAATCAATCACAAAACGAAAGGCGAAAATTAAAAATTATATGGGAGGTAAAAGATTAAAATTTAATTAATGTTTCAACAAATTATAAACTGGTTAAATTTGAGGATGAGATTATTGCTGAATTTACTTTTATTGATAACCATATTTACAATTAGTGCCAACGCCCAGGATGCTACCATGCTGCTTAAAGAAGGCCAGCAATTAGCCGCTCAAAAAAATTACGCCGCAGCTATCGAGAAATACAAAGGCGCTTTGGCCACCGAGCCAAATAACCCTCGCGCCAACTACGAAATGGCCTTTGCACTGTTTGCAAGCGGGAAGGGATTGCAAGGCATCCCCAACTTAGAGAAAGCTGTACAAGCAAACACCAACGCTGCATTTACGGCCGCTGCTTACAGTTTAATGGGTAGCATTTATGGTAATGCCAATCAGTTGCCCAAAGCCGTAGCAGCTTACAAAAATGGACTTAAGACAGATAGCGCCAACCAGCGCATTTATTATAATCTGGGTATTGTGCTGTATCGCGGTAAGCAGTACGGAGACGCCGAGCAAACATTTCTCGAGGCCATCAAGCGCGATTCGGCAGATGCAGGAAGTGTGCGTATGTATGCACTAACTACCTTTCACGAAAATAAGCGCGCCGAGGCCTTGCTGGGCTTTTGTCGTTTTTTGCAACTGGAGCCAAACAGTACCCGCAGTAAAGAAGCCTTTGGCAACCTGCAAAACATATTACAACGCGGCACGCTGCCTGCCGAAACCGGCTACCAGCCAACATCAGCTACCAAAGCCGAAGCCTTTGCTCAAAACAAGATCATCACTAAAGCCCTGTCCGGTTTTATGACACGTAAGTATGCTTCGCCAACGGCGTTGCTTACAGCGCAGTTAAAAGAATTATATGCCGCCTTTGGTGATCACTACAGATACTCGGCTTATTATAACAAGCTTGCCCATTCAGATAATTTTGAAACTTTTGTGCGGGTAATAAGCCAAAATAGTTTGCCTGAAAATGCCAAATGGGTAAAGGAGAATGAAGGTAAAGTGGCGGAGTTGGATAGTAATAACCCTGAATAACAAAAGAAACGGCATGCGCAATTCCCTCCAGCTGGGAGGGTGCAGGGAGGGGTTTCGGCGTAAAGCAAGGCGAATTAACCCCTCCCTGCCACATCACATCCTTACACACCCCTCCAATTGTTCTAACAATATTTCCTTTAACTCTACTTATAAGCTACTTTGCTTTGGGGCTTTGACGAAGCAAATAAACCATTGTAAACTGTACCAAAAAGATTACGCTTTAATAGTTAGCCCTTCCACATAAAACCCTAAATTTGACACGCAAAAAAATACTATCCATATGAGTTTCAGAACCGAACATGATACCATGGGCGCGGTACAGGTACCGGCCGACAAATACTGGGGCGCACAAACAGAACGCTCCCGCAACAACTTTAAAATAGGCCCCGAGGCAAGTATGCCTAAGGAAATTATAGATGCCTTTGCTTATCTGAAAAAGGCTGCGGCTTACACCAATACCGACCTGGGCGTACTGCCTGCCGAAAAACGCGACCTGATAGCACAGGTTTGTGATGAGATACTGGATGGCAAACTGGCCACAGAATTTCCGCTGGTGATCTGGCAAACAGGTTCGGGCACGCAATCAAATATGAACGTGAACGAGGTGGTGGCCAACCGCGCACATGTAATACAGGGAAATATATTGGGCGAAGGTAAAACCTTTATCCACCCGAATGATGATGTGAACAAATCACAATCATCAAACGATACTTACCCAACGGCTATGCATATTGCAGCCTACAAAATCCTGATAGATGTAACCATCCCGGGGATCGAAAAACTGCGCGACACTTTACAGGCAAAAAGCGAAGCCTTTAAAAGCGTGGTGAAAATTGGCCGTACCCACCTGATGGATGCTACGCCGCTTACACTGGGCCAGGAGTTTTCGGGCTATGTATCGCAACTGAACCACGGCTTAAAAGCCCTGCGCAACACCTTTGATCACCTGAGCGAGCTTGCGCTTGGTGGTACTGCTGTAGGTACAGGCATCAACACCCCAAAAGGTTATGATGTTAAGGTTGCCGAATATATCGCTCAATTTACCAACCTGCCATTCATCACTGCCGAAAATAAATTTGAAGCTTTGGCCGCGCATGATGCCATTGTAGAAAGCCACGGCGCGCTGAAACAAATAGCGGTATCATTAATGAAGATAGCTAACGATATCAGGATGCTGGCTTCTGGTCCGCGGTCTGGTATTGGTGAGATCCATATTCCGGATAACGAGCCGGGTTCATCTATTATGCCGGGTAAAGTTAACCCAACCCAAAACGAGGCGGTTACCATGGTTGCCGCGCAGGTAATGGGTAATGATGTAGCCATCAGCATTGGTGGTTCAAACGGCCATTACGAGCTAAATGTATTTAAACCGGTTATGGCGGCTAACTTTTTACAATCTGCCCGGCTGATAGGCGATGCCTGTGTATCATTCAATGATCATTGCGCCGTAGGTATCGAGCCAAACTACGATGGTATCAAAAAACACCTGGAAAATTCCCTGATGCTGGTTACCGCACTTAACCCGCACATCGGTTATGAGAACGCAGCCAAGATTGCTAAAACAGCCTTAAAAGAAAACAAATCGCTTCGCGAAGCTGCCGTTGGCCTGGGTTACCTAACCAACGAGCAATTTGACGAATGGGTACGCCCCGAAGATATGATCGGGAGCTTGAAATAAGAGCCCCCCAGCCCCCTGAAGGGGAGCAGAATTTAGCCTCTTCTCATTTTGGGAAGAGGCTTTTAAATTATCAAATACGGTTAATGAAAAACCCTTTCGCATTTATAGTAAAGAAGTTTGCCATGGTGAGCCTGTGGAAACACAGCGGTAAGGGTGTGCATGCTGCCCTTCGCCAAGCTCATACTAACAGGCCGTTTATTAGCTTTTTTAAATCTTTCGCCTTTTGTCTTTTAGCTTTAACCTTACTAAGCGCTTGTAAATTTAACCCCGATATGCAAACCCCGGGCGAAAGTTACCTGCAGGGCGAATGGCAGCAGGATAGTGTAACAATGCAGCAACAATTGGTAAATTATTCTTTATATAACCTTAAGTTTAATTGCGATTCGTTTTTTGTGCGTATTAAAACTTTCAGTAAGGCAAATGTGGGCGCCGATAGCTGTATGAAGGGCGGTAACTGGACAGAATATGCCAAGGGCGTTTACGAACAGCGTAACGACACCCTGCATGTACGCGGCCTGTTTTGCAATGCCGATTACAGCTATAAAGACCCAACAGGCTGCTTCCGGTCGGGCGTGTACGAAGAAAGTTTTAAAGTGGTCAAGAAAACCGATTCTGTAATTCAGTTTAACCCGATGTCGGGCGTTATACCTATTAACGCCCGGCTGATCAAAAGAAATAGTTGCATTCCAAAACCCTTATAATAAGCATGAAATTAGCTTCATTAAAAACACTTCTATTAAGTATAGTAATTATGTACCTGCCGGTACAAACCATGGCATGGGGCACCAACGGCCATCGCATCAGCGGCCAGATTGCCGACAGTTACCTTACGCCAAAGGCCCGTGCGGCCATCAAAGCTATTTTAGGCAACGAATCTATAGCCATGACCAGTAACTGGGCCGATTTTATCAAGTCAGATCCGCAATACAATTACCTGTACAACTGGCATTTTATCAACTTTGATAAAGAATACAGCTACCCCGAAATGCAGGCCTTTTTAAAGCAGGATACTGCTACAGATGCCTACACAAAAATTAATTTTTTAGTGGGTGAGCTAAAAAAGAAAACGCTTGCCAAAAACAACAAATTACTTGCCCTGCGCATGCTGATACACATTGTAGAGGATGTACATCAACCAATGCACACCGGCCATTTAACAGATAAAGGCGGTAATGATGTTAAACTTACCTGGTTTAATAACCCTACCAACCTGCATTCTATATGGGATAGCCAGCTGATAGATTTTCAGCAATTAAGCTATACAGAATATACAGCATGGATAAATCATACAACTGTTGCACAACGTACAGAATGGCAAAAAGCGCCGGTAAGCCAGTGGCTATTTGAATCTAATCAACTGGCGGCAAAGATCTATGCCGGTGTTAAGAACGACGATAAGGTAAACGTTTACAGATACAATTTCGAATACATCGGCATCCTGAACAACCAGCTTGTAAAAGGCGGTGTTAGGTTAGCCGGTTTATTAAATCAGATTTTCGGGGCGTAGTTCAATTTGCATATCCGCACATTCGCATCATGAAAATACTAATGGTTTGCCTGGGCAATATTTGCCGTTCGCCGCTTGCGGAAGGCATTATGCAGCACCTGGCAGATAAAGCAGGTTTGGATTGGCAAGTTGATTCGGCCGGTACAGGAGACTGGCATGTTGGCCGCGCTCCCGACAGACGTTCTATTGCGGCAGCTTTAAATGAGGGGATAGACATCAGCAAACAGGTTTGTCGCTTATTCCGCGTGGGTGATTTTGATGAGTTTGATCTGATACTGGTGATGGATAAAAGCAACCTCAGCAATGTGCTGGCATTCGCCCGTAACAGTAGTGACCGCCAAAAGGTAAAGCTGCTTTTGGGTGACAAAATAGTGCCCGACCCCTATTATGACGATACCCAATTCGCCCCCGTATTTAAACTCATCGAGGCTGGCTGCAAAGAAATTATCAAACAATATATTTAAGTTTGATATATAACGTTTATAAATCATGAAAAAGATCTTATTAAGCCTGATACTCGTAACATCCATCATAGCAGCTAAAGCACAAAACGCCGCCATCGAAAAAATAACCACATCTTACTTTGGTGTTAAAAATGCGCTGGTTGCAAGCAATTCTACGCTGGCTAAAGCCCGCTCGGCAGAATTGGTTGCAGTGCTATCGGCTCCGGTTAAGGGTTTACAACCGGCACAGCAAAAGCTGATGGCTACTTACCTGGACAAACTAAAATTTGATAGCCGCCACATTAGCCAGACAACCGTTTTGGATCATCAGCGCGAGCATTTCCAAAGCTTATCTAAAAATATGTATAGCCTGTTATCGGGCTTAAAAATTAACAGCATCCCTGTTTATCAGCAATACTGCCCCATGAAAAAGGCCGCGTGGTTAAGCGAATCGGAGGAGATCCGTAATCCTTATTATGGAGATGATATGCTGGAATGCGGTAAGATCACTGCTACACTCAAAGCAACAAAATAATATAATAACGTGCATCATTAAAGCGGTGCTGGCTTATTTGCTAACTTATTTGCCAACAAAAAAGAGGCTGTCCCGATTGGAACAGCCTCTTTAAATATTAAGCCGTTAGCGGTTAGGCTAACTTACGTTTTACTTCTACGTTTTCGTAAGCTTCTACAATATCACCAACTTCTATATTGTTGTAGTTGGCAATGTTTAAACCACATTCGTAATTGGTAGCTACTTCTTTCACATCATCTTTAAAGCGTTTCAATGAAGCCAGTTCGCCGGTGTGAATTACTACACCATCACGAATGATCCGGATCTTACTGTTACGGGTAATCTTACCATCTAACACCATACAACCTGCAATGGTACCAACCTTGCTGATCTTGAAGGTTTCGCGGATCTCTACGTTAGCCACTATCTTCTCTTCAAAAGTTGGTGCAAGCATACCTTCCATCGCCGCTTTTATCTCGTTGATAGCATCGTAGATGATAGAGTATAATCTGATATCAATCTGCTCCGCCTCGGCCAGTTTACGCGCACTTCCTGAGGGGCGTACCTGGAAACCGATGATGATCGCATCTGATGCGGAAGCCAGCAATACATCCGACTCGGAGATCTGCCCAACTGCCTTGGATATGATATTCACCTGTATCTGCTCGGTAGATAGTTTCAATAACGAATCTGACAACGCTTCGATAGAACCATCCACGTCACCCTTAACAATAATGTTAAGTTCTTTAAAGTTACCAACTGCCAAACGGCGGCCAATCTCATCCAGGGTAATATGTTTTTGTGTACGCAAGCCTTGTTCGCGTTGCAGTTGTAAGCGTTTGTTGGCAATTTCACGGGCTTCAACCTCGGTCTCTAACACGTTGAATTTATCGCCAGCAGTAGGCGCCCCCTGCATACCCAGCACCTGTACCGGTGTAGATGGCCCTGCAGATTCAACCCTTTGTCCGCGCTCATTAGTTAACGCTTTAACACGCCCGCTATAGCAACCGGCTAATATCGGGTCGCCCACTTTTAAGCGGCCGGCCTGTACCAATATAGTGGTTACAATACCACGGCCCTTGTCTAAAGCAGCCTCGATAACAGTACCTACGGCACGTTTGTTAGGGTTGGCTTTAAGCTCAAGCAATTCTGCTTCCAACAGTACTTTCTCTAACAGCAATTCGATATTTAAACCGGTTTTTGCCGAGATCTCCTGCGTTTGGTATTTACCGCCCCACTCTTCAACCAAAATATTCATGGCTGATAGTTGCTCGCGCACTTTATCGGCGTTGGCACCCGGCCTGTCAATTTTGTTGAATGCGAAGATGATAGGTGCACCTGCAGCCTGCGCGTGGTTTATGGCCTCGCGGGTTTGCGGCATCACGCTGTCATCAGCAGCAATTACGATGATAACAATATCTGTTACCTGTGCACCCCTGGCACGCATGGCAGTAAACGCCTCGTGGCCCGGTGTATCCAGGAAGGTGATTTTTCCTTTATTCTCCGGCAAGGTTACTTCGTAAGCGCCGATGTGCTGGGTTATCCCCCCGGCCTCACCGCCAATTACGTTTGTTTTGCGGATAAAATCCAGCAGGGATGTTTTACCGTGATCCACGTGGCCCATGATGGTCACAATTGGTGCACGCGGAACCAGATCTTCCGGCTCGTCCGGCTGATCTAATATAAACTCTTCATCTTGTGGTTTTACAAACTCTACCTGGTAGCCAAACTCATCCGCAACAATGCTCAGGGTTTCGGCATCCAATCGCTGGTTGATGGATACGAACATCCCCAAACTCATACAGGTAGAGATAATTTGCGTTACAGATACATCCATCATCAGGGCCAGTTCATTTGCCGTAACAAACTCGGTAACCTTTAATACTTTGGATTGTGCATCCTGCTCCATTGCCAGTTCATCCGCATTGGCAGCAACATCATCCCGTTTTTGACGACGGAATTTGGCACGCTGTGCAAACTTACCCGACTTACCCGCGCCGCTTAAGCGTGCAAGGGTAGCCTTGATCTGGTCTTGTATATCTTTTTCTGTTGGTTCTTCTTTAGGGCCGCTGCTTGGCGGTGCATTTCTGCCACCTCTAAAATCCGGACGGTTACCGCCGCCACCACCCGGAGGGCCTGCCGGCCTGTTCCGGAAATCGGGACGGTTTGGATTGATGGTGCCGCTTGGCGGTGCCTGCTGGCCACCATTATTGCCGCCGCCCTGGCCACCTTGCTGATCTTTACGCTTACGTTTGCGTTTTTGATCGGCAGCGCTGCCTGCGGCACTTGATGATGACGCTACCGGGCCGCCACGTTTTGGCTGGTTAACCGGTAAGGTTATCTTCCCTATAATTTTTGGCCCGCTTAAACGCTCGGCGCTGGCGCGTATCACGTCGTCGCCTTCCGCTTCTGCCGGGGTAGTTTCTTCCACTACTGGTGCAGCCGGGGTAACCGGGGCTTCTGCAACAGGTGCAGGTTTCTCTGCAACAGGCTCGGGCGCTTTGGGTGCTTCGGCAACCGGTGCAGGTTTCTCGGCAACAGGCTCGGGCGCTTTGGGTGCTTCGGCAACCGGTGCAGGTTTCTCTGCAACAGGCTCGGGCGCTTTGGGCGTTTCTACAACCGGTGCAGGTTTTTCTGCAACAGGCTCGGGTGCTTTGGGCGCTTCGGCAACCGGTGCAGGTTTCTCTTCCACCGGTGGTTTAGCGTTAAGATTATTAAGGTCTATCTTGCCAATCACCTTTACTCCGGGCAATGCTGCTTCTGTACGCTCTTCGGTTTTTGCCTGTACAGGCTCGGCCGGTTTTGGCTTTTCAGCCGGCGTTGAAGAAAAATGGCCGGTGTTTTTGATCAGGATCTCCTCGTTCTCAAAATCACGGGAACGGCGCTGCTCAACAGGTTTTTCAGGGGCCTGTCCGGGCTCCTCTTTCCTGATCTTGCCTATGCTGATCTGCTTGGCCTCCTCCTTAATAATTTTGTCGACAGCAAACTCCTTTAACAATGTGGTGTACATATCGTTATCCAGCTTGGCCATAGGCTGCTTTTCAACCTTATAACCTTTGGAAGCTAAGAAATCGACAATGGTACCCATACCAATGTTAAGTTCTTTTACCGCTTTTATTAATTTTATGGATTTGTCTTCTGACATTTATTAAATTTTCTCTCTAATTATCGCAAAAATACGATTTTTTATTCGTGTTATGTTGTTTATTCAAATTCTGCCTGCAGAACCGATAAAACTTCTTTTACTGTTTCCTCTTCCAGGTCGGTACGTTTAACCAATTCACCCACAGACAGTGCCAGTACCGATTTCGCAGTATCCAGCCCGATGCGTTTAAATTCGTCCAGTATCCAGCTATCGATCTCGTCAGAGAATTCTTCGATGTCCACATCCTCGTCATGCTCATCAGCCTCGCGGTAAACATCAATTTCGTAACCTGTCAATTTACCTGCCAGTTTAATGTTGTGGCCGCCACGGCCTATGGCCAATGATACCTGATCGGGCTTTAAGTACACTGCTGCCGTTTTTTTCTCATCATCTAACTTAATAGAAGTGATCTTAGCGGGCGATAAGGCACGTTGTATATATAACTGGATATTGTTGGTAAAGTTTATCACATCTATGTTTTCGTTCTTCAATTCGCGAACGATACCATGGATACGCGAGCCTTTCATCCCTACGCAGGCCCCAACCGGGTCAATCCGGTCGTCATAAGATTCTACTGCTACCTTAGCGCGCTCTCCGGGTTCACGAACGATCTTTTTAATGGTAATTAAACCGTCGAAGATCTCGGGTACTTCCATTTCGAACAAACGCTGCAAAAATTCAGGTGCGGTACGCGAGATGATGATCTTTGGATTGCTGTTCATCATATCAACCTTGCTGATAATTGCCCTTACGCTATCCCCTTTTTTAAAGTAATCGGCAGGGATCTGCTCGGTTTTAGGTAATAAAAGTTCGTTGCCTTCATCATCAAGCACCAGGGTTTCTTTTTTCCAAACCTGGTAAACCTCGCCGGTAACAATTTCACCAACGCGATCTTTATATTTTTTAAATATTTCGTCTTTCTCCAGCTCTAAAATTTTAGATACCAGCGTTTGGCGGGCAGCTAAAATGGCGCGGCGGCCAAAGCTTTCTAAAGTGATCTGCTCAATAAAATCCTCACCTACCTCCAGGTCGGCATCAATAGATTGTGCTTCGGCCAGCTCAATTTCCAGGTCATCATCCTCGCTAAAACCATCCTCAACAACAACACGTGTGCGCCATATCTCTAAGTCACCATTGTCTGTGTTAACAATAACGTCGCAATTCTCATCGGTGCCATACTTTTTCCTGATCATGCTTCTGAAAACGTCTTCCAGAACGCTCATCATGGTTGGGCGGTCAATGTTCTTGAAATCTTTAAATTCCTGAAAAGAATCAATTAAATTAATATTGCTCATCTTCTACTTGAATGATATTAAAACTTTTGTTTCTGTTATTTTATCTGTAGGGATAGTGCTTTCAACAGTTTCGGCCTTTTTCCCTTTTTGTTTTATTGTTTCTTCTATTATTATCATATCGTCACCAGCTTCTTTTAAAGTGCCTTCGCGGTTGGTGCCGTCGTCCATTTTTATGGCAAGCGTGCGGCCTATATTTTTGGCATATTGCCTTTTTAGCGTTAGCGGCGTATCAATGCCCGGCGATGAAACTTCCAGGTTATAGGGGTCTTCTATCGTGTTCTCTTCTTCCAGATGGAAGCCTACATGCCTGCTTATGGCTACACAATCGGCAATCCCTATCCCGTTATCGCCATCTACCAACACAATCAGTTTGCCGTTTGAATGCATTTTAACATCCACCAAAAACAAGTTTGGCATATCGGCAATTTTTTCCTCTACCAGTTCTGTTACTCTTTTTTCAATATTCATTATCGGATGTTTTGCCGGGCGTGCCTTAACAAGGCAAGCAACGGATGATAATTTGATTGATAAAATAAAAGAGGGGACAAATGCCCCCTCTTTTTTAATTCAGTTGCAAATGTACAACTTTTTTTGATTTTTGCAAGCTTATGGCTTAAAAATCAAATCGATAAATTGCACCTTGCCCGGCTGCGACCGGCTTTTGATATAATCAATTAACAATGCGCCCTCGCCCAGGCGATAATTGCGCACAAAATAGGTTTGACCTTTTACAAACGGGGTATCGGGCGTAAAAACCACTATGCTATCTTTTACCACATATTGCCCGGGCTGCACCGGCTGGTAATTCTTCAGATCGGTATCGGCGGGCATCCGATATACAGGCACCAGGCTTTGCCAAACCGCCTGATTGGTATCGCGGGCAATATCATTTATTACCAATTTATTTAACCCCTTAAACCAAACGGATTGGCCGTTATCACTAAGCGCTATCTGCACGGCAGCGGGATGTTTGGCCGGGGTACAGGCAAGGGCAAGTAAGAGTAACATATAGAATAGTTTTTTCATCTGTTGATTAGTTTAGTTATCTCCGGCAAGATCAACCGCCGGGCAAGTTACTCACCCCGACATTGCTACGCTCGTCGACCCTCTCTGCGCAAGCGTAAAGAGGGTGAATAATAATTTTTTACCCTCTTTCCGCCGAAGGCGAAGAGAGAGGGTCGCGCACGGAGTGCCGCGGGGTGAGTAAATAGCCGCCGGGCAAGTTTATTCACCAAGCTACCACTTATCAGGCACTACTTCTTCAACGTTTCCTCAAACAATTTAAAGATGCGTTTATACTCATCCGTCCAGCTGCTGGGTTGTACAAAGCCATGGTCTTCTACCGGGTAGGGGGCCAGTTCCCAGTTTTCTTTGTGCAGTTCTATCAGCCGTTGCGATAGCCTTACAATATCCTGAAAGTTCACATTCTCATCTACCATGCCGTGCAGCATCAAAAGCCAGCCCTTTAAGCCATCCGCAAAATATATGGGCGAACTTTGGCGATAGGCCTTCTCATCGTTAAAAGGCTCGTTTAAAATATTAGATGTGTAGCCATGATTGTAATGCGCCCAATCGGTTACCGAGCGCAGGGCTGCACCGGCTGCAAAAACATCCGGCTGGGTAAACATGGCCATCAACGTGATAAAACCGCCGTAAGAGCCGCCATACAAACCCACGTGCTTAGGGTTTACGCCATATTTATCTGCCAGTAACTTTACACCGTCTACCTGGTCGGTCAGGTCGGCACCGCCCATGTGGCGATAAATGCCGGTGCGGATATCGCGGCCGTAACCCGAGCTGGCAGTATAATCAATATCCATCACCGTGTAACCATTATCTGCCAGCATGTTGTTGAACATATACTCGCGGAAATAGCTGCTCCACCAGTAATGTGCGTTTTGCAAATATCCTGCGCCATGTACAAACACCACAGCCGGTTTTGCCGGGTCGGGATTTTTAGGCACATATACCCGGGCATAAATATCCTTGCCGTTACGGTTCTTAAAACTGATCACCTCCGGTTCGCGCCATGGGTAGGTGTTAAATTCTGCGGTGGTAGAATGGGTTATTTGTATAGCTTGTACGCCCGGTTTATTGGGCTGTACATATAACTCCCAGGGTTGGTTAGAATACGAATGACGGATAGCGATCCACTTTTCATCGGGCGAAAGGCCTATCTCGTTACCACCCTTTATGCCCGTTATTTTAACCGGTGCACCGCCCGTAACCGGGATACGGTAAAATTGCGTAATACCCGGATGATCGATATTGGCGGTAAAGTAAAAAGTTTTTTTATCGTTTGATAGGCGCAGCGTTTGCACCTCCCACTTGCCGCTGGTGAGCTGTTTTTTGTTGCCGTTAACTACATCTGCCAGGTATAAGTGCGAATAGCCGCTGGCCTCGCTCTGGTAGTAAAAATGCGTGTTATCCGCCCAGCCCAAGCTACCATCTGCAAACCAGGCACCTGTGCCCGGGCCGCCTATCCAGGCATCATCGTGCTGCCTGTCCAGCAGGGTTAGTTTACCCGTTGCGGCATCCAGCAGCATCAGCCAACGGTCTTTATTATCCTGCGCATCTATATTTACTACGGCTTGCTTACCATCGGGGCTCCAGAATGGGGCGCTAAGATCCACCCTGCGGTCGGCATTGGCTTTTTTAAGGGCTTCTAATTCTTTGGGGTAGTCATTATAAAACGCCGGGATATCTTTAATGCCGGGAATATTTTTAGTAACGATGGCATAAACAGAATCGCGTTGGGTATCAAAAATAAAACCCTCTGATGCAGCTTGCGGGGCGCCTACTTTGGTACGGTTGGGGATATCTTCGGTATAGCCGGATGCCGTTACATAATTGGGTACAATGCCCGCCCTGGCACCTTCGGCAGCTTGGGTAAGGCGGTAGGTGATATACCTTCCGTTGGGGCTTACCTGCATACTGCTCAATCTTTTATCGCCAAAGGCTATCTCTTTTAATTTATCCGTTTTAAGCAAGGCCCGTTCTGCAGAATCCAGCTTACGGTCTTTCTCTTCTGCCTTAATTATATCAAACAGTTCTGCTTGTTGTTTTTTGAGCCAGCGGGCCTGCTCATTATCTTTAGCAGGCTTTTTCTCGCAGGCGGTTTTTACGAAATTGGTAAGCTGGGTAAGTTCGCTTTTGCCTAATTTAAGCTGATACAGGTTGTTATCATACGTATAGATCACACTGCTTTCATCACCCGTAAAGGTTGGGTTGCTTTCGCGGCCGGTAGTGTGGGTAAGCTGTACAACCTTGCCGGTATTTGCCTGCCATAAGTAAATATCGCCGTCATCTTCATACGTTTTTAAAGTGCGGGCCTTGTTCCATTTGCCGCCTTCGGGTACCATATCGCGCCGTTCGGCAAGGCCTGCTTTTTGTGGTTTGGTGTTATTGGGGCTGATATAAAAAAGCTCATCCCGTTCGGCCTTATCGGGATTCCAGTTAAAATAGATCTTTTTACTGTCATCGCTCCAGCGGATGTTGGATGGCGACACGCCTATCCACTTAGGGTGTCGCATGATCTTTTCAACCGTAAGTACTTCCAGCTTTTGCGCTGATGCGGCAAACCCGAAACAAAGGAACAATAAGGTAAAGCGTTTTTTCATATGCAAAGTATGCTGTTAAGCACTGCAATTTAGCAGTTTGGTTAATATTAGTAATTTTAACGTTTGGATTGTTACAAAATGGAAATAAAAGGAAGCCAATTTACGCTGAGGCACTGGCAGCAGGCAGATGCACCGGCATTACAAAAACATGCTAACAACCCTAAGGTACCTGCATACCTGCAAGACAGGTTCCCCACGCCCTATACCTTAAAAGATGCGGAGGCGTTTATTGGCCTGATGCTGAACCGGCTAACGGTTACCAATTTTGCTATTATAATAAACGGTGAAGCAGCCGGCGGGATAGGCTTACAATTAAGGGATGATGTGCACCGCAAGTCGCCGTTAATAGGTTACTGGCTGGGCGAGCAATACTGGGGCCGCGGTATTGCCACCGAAGCGGTTAGGCTGGTAACCGCTTATACTTTTACAAATTTTGATATTATTTGTATCCAGGCGGCCATATTCAGCAAAAACCCGGCATCAATGCGGGTGCTGGAAAAAGCCGGTTATACGCTGCAGGGTGTACTAAAACAATCTGTTATTAAAAACGGCGAGGTGATGGATGAGCATGTTTATATCGCTTACCCCACAAACTGCCCCATCTATGGGTTAAGCCTGTAAAGCCGTTATTCCCTTTACTATATTGCAAACGGCTCAGACTGAAAATTAAATCAATATATCTTTCTATAAATTTCCTTCACCATAGCATCAGGATCGGGCGACAGGTTTACGGCTGATGATACGGCGATGCCATAAATACCGGCTTGCATCAGCAATTCAATATCTTTTAGCTGCACACCGCCAACTGCAATTACCGGGAGATCTATATTTTGGTTTTGTAAAGCCCGATAGCCGTCATAACCCAGCAGGGGCTTATCGTTAGCTTTTGTAGTAGTATGGGCAAAGGGGCCGTAACCGCAATAATCAGCAGCGCCGGTGTTTTGGATGCGCAATAAAGTTTCTATATCTGCGGCAGATGCGCCTAATGTTTTTTCATCCGTTATGGCTTCGCGGATGGCTGCATAATCGGCATTCAGGGCTTCGATATGCACGCCCTGTGCATCAACCCTATCCAGTAAATGGTAGTGGTTGGCTATAATTAAGGTTGCGCCCCAGTCATCACAAATAGATGCTATCTGATGAAGTTCTGTTATCATCTCCTCATCGCCCTTACTCATACAACGGTATTGGATCCAGTTGGCACCGGCTTCGCAAGCTATTTGCGCCTGTTCTGGGTGGCTGCGGCCGGGCAAATCCTGCGTGAGGTAATGAAATTTGGAGATGTATTTTTTCATAATATTAGTCCGGAAAGTCGGAAAAGACCGAAAGCCCGAAAGATATAATTAAGCCCTGGCTTTTGCCGGGGCTTATAATTCATTTCAATATAAAAATATTCCATCTTTCGGACTTACCGACTTCCGGTATTTCCTAACCTTTTTACTTCAGCACTTCGCCAATGGCGGTGCCGATATTGCCGTTTGGCGCCTGTATGTGCAATAACTGGGCAACGGTTGGGGCAATATCCGTCATATGGGTTTCGCGGGTAAGGCTGCCGTGTTTAATGCCCCAGCCCATAAATACCAACGGAATATGCGCGTCATAAGGGTTCCAGGTGCCGTGGGTGGTGCCTGTAGGGCCGTGGCCGCTATACCATCCCGGTTTTAAGATGATCTGGATCACACCACTCCGGTCGGCGTAATACCCGTTCTGGATCCTCTGGCGCAGATCATCCGGTATGGTAGCCAGCTGCACGCGCTGCATATCAACCGCATAAGCCACCTCGGGCTCCTGCTGCAAAAACTGGATGCAATCGTATTTTAGGGACTCGCTGTTCAGTCCTTCTTTTTTGATCGCGGCATTGTTAAAGCTTAACTGGTAATTATTAAAGTTCAATACCACATCTTTAACCTTGTACTTATCCTCCAGCATTTTATTCAGGCGGGTGCGTGCGCTGCCCTCATTCCAAACACCTGCAGGGATGTTGTGGTCAATTAAAAAGTTGGGGTTATGCGCGGCGCCATGGTCGGCACTTAAAAAAACAGTATAGTTACCTTTTCCCAGCTTACCATCCAGGTAAGTAAAAAAAGCAGCCAGGTCTTTATCCAAACGCAAATAGGTATCCTCTGCCTCAACCGAGTTGGGGCCAAACTGGTGGCCTACATAATCTGTTGACGAAAGGCTTACCGCCAAAAAATCGGTTACCGACCCGGCACCCAGCTTTTCGTTCTCTACCGCAGCTTTTGCCAGGTCGAGCGTCATGCTGTTGCCATAGGGGGTGGCGCGGATCATGCCGGCTTTGCCCTTATATAATTCTGATGTTTTGATAGGGAACGTCGGGGCATCAGCACCGGCAAATTTGCCTTCGTACTTCGGGCTGTTATCGGGTGCGCTTTGTACGTAGGTATTTACCGGATAAAGTGTATTCCAGTCCCTTTTAAGGTAATTTTCGGCCGGTTTAGTGGCGTTATAAGCCTTCACCCAGGCGGGCAGCTCGGTCATATAATAAGTACTGCTGATCCATGCGCCATTGGCATCATCAAACCAGTAGGCCGCATTGGCTGCATGGCCGCCGGGCAGAATGCCGCCGCGGTCTTTCAGGGCAATGCCAATTACCTTTGACCGGAAATTGGTGGCCAGCCTTAACTCATCCGTTACCGTGCTTACCAGTAAGTTGCGTGGCGACATTTTGCCTGCGACAGATGTACTGCCCACAGCCACTACCGTGCTGTCATCTGTGCAATACATTGATTTGCCGGTTGCCTGTACCGTAAAATCATTCCCGGCTATGCCATGTATAGCAGGCACCGAACCCGTATAAATAGAAGAATGCCCAATAGCTGTAACTGTTGGTATATAAGGTATTAGCGTGTTTTCGCAGGTAAAACCCTCATTTAGCATACGCTTAAAGCCGCCGGCCTGGTAACGGTCGTAATAACGGTACAGGTAGTCCCAGCGCATTTGGTCAACCACCAGGCCTACCATTAATTTGGGGCGGGGCAGCGTTGCAGTAGCAGCCTGTATAGTTTTTTTATTTTGTGCAGATAAGCTAAATACAGCTGTAGCGAAGGTTAGCGTAAGCAAAACTTTTATCTTCATGGGGTAATGGATGTTAAAGGCGCAAATATCACCATTGCAATATATAAACAATGTGATATTTGTGTTACTAATTATTAAAAGTATGTAGCCCTTCTCCTTTAGAGAAAGGTTGGGATGAGGCCTAATCTAAAAAAGTAAGCAAACTATGCTGACTTGCCGTATGCAGATCGCGCCAAACCCGGTTAATTTCGGTATCCGGCGATGCTGCCAGCAGGCCGCAAAAAGGGAAAAGTTCGTCTACGCACTCCCGGGATATTTTGGCCAGCATCCGGCTTGCCGCGCTTACCGCACCTAATAATTTTTCGTTTAAGGGATCTTGCCACGATGCTTCCACCGCTTCAAAAAACGTAGCGCGTACCTGGTTTAACAATGCCGTTGCAGATTGCAGGGCTTCATCCATCACCAAAACATTTGCGGCATTTACCCTGCGGATATTGGTTGCCTTAAATTCAAGGGCGGGCTTGCACAGATCCAGAAAGTGCACCGCCATGCCCGATAGGTTGGCTGCCAGCGTAGCTTCTGCCAACTGCATAAAAGGATATGAGTATAAAGCCGAATCTATTACAGCCGCAGCAGGGTCTATTTTAAAGCAGCGGTTGCTGTTTACGTGCAAATTCTTAACCGCATAGGCATCGCTGCCGGTAGCTACCATGCCTATATATTTCCAGCCGGATATTAATTGCACATCCTGCCTGTTCAGCACAAAAGGCAGGATCAACGGGCTGCCATCGGTATCTAAAACCGGGTTTTGGCCGTCCATTATCTGGCAATTTACGGTAATATAGGTGGCGTGATGTACGCCGCTGGCGTATTTCCAGCTGCCATTGATGATGTAGCCGTCGCCGGTAATGGTGGCTGTACCGGTAGGTGCGCCGCTGCCCGCCAGGCATGCCTCCTCATCAGCATAAATTTTGGGGGCAACACCGGGCGCTATAAAACCACCAAACCAGCCCGCACCGCAGCACAACGTAACTACCCAGCCCAGGCTGCCATCGGCCCAGGCTAAAGCTTCTTCTGTTTTTATTAACTGCGGCAAAGGGGTTTCCAGGCCGCCATATTGCCGGGGCGATAACAGGTTGAACCATTGCTGATCATATACCAACTGCAGCTGCGCCGGGTGCAGTTTGCCTGATTGCTCTGCTTCGGGGGCATATTTACGGATAGTATCGACCCATGCTGGTTGCAGCAGTGTTGATGGATGTTGAATCTGTTCCATATTAAGCCCCCCGGCCCCCTGAAGGGAGAGTTTTTGAAATATCTAAATCTTGTTTTTCCCGATTAATGATCCGCCGCCATTCTAAATAACCGAATATGGCCACCACAAATAAGATCAGCGTAAGCACGGCAAACATCACTAAATGCTTATGATATAATAAAGGTATAGCGAAGATATTACTGATATTCAATAACACCCAGTTCTCTATCTTCCTCCGGGCCAAAAGCCACATACCCGCCCAGGCGGTTGATGATACCCAGGCATCCCAAACGGGTACGGTTGAGGGTGTAAATTTAACCAGGATAAGATACAGCAGGCCCCAGCCTGCAAATACAATCAGCAGCGTGGTTAGCCATTCCTGCCGGTTGGCGTAGGTAGCCTTTACCGGGGGCTGGTTACGTTTTTTAACCCAGTAATACCAGCCGTAAATACTCATTACCACGTAGTAAACACTTAAAAGGCATTCGGCATAAAGCGTTGCATGAAGCAGCAGATATATCGAGATCAGGGTAGAGGCTATACCCGTGGGGTATAGCCATACTTTATTTGCCTTTGCTAAAAATACTTCGGCCACGCCTAATATAACGGCCAGCCATTCCACCAGGGTGGTTGCCTTAACCTGGTCAATAAACAGGTGTATCCAGCTTTGCATCAATTAAAAACTTAAGTTAACCGATGCCAGGAAATTACGTGTTGCCTGCGGAAAGTAGTAATTGTAGTTTAACAGTACACCGCTATCCACTTCGGGATAGGTGGCGCCATTGGCCTCGTACTTTTTACTGAACACGTTATTTACCAGCAAGCCAAGCCCTATGGTTTTAATAGATTTGGTATGGATATCATACTTAAGCCTTACATCGTTTACAAAGTATGCCTTTAACAGCCGGTTAACCGCGTAAGGGTTGTTGGCCACATCCGGCGAGGTAGTAATACCTGTTGGGTTTACATTGCCGGTGTTATCTAAAAACTGCCTGCTTACATACTTGCTTAAAAAGGCAATACTGCCGTTTTTTACCGGCGCCCAGGCAATCTCGCTGCCAACTATTAATGATGGCGAATAACCAATATCTGTATTTTTAAAGAATTGTGTTACCGGGGTTAGCGGGTTATAGTTGTCATCATAACTGGCCAGGGTGCGGCTCAGGTTTTTTATTTTATTGGTGCTGATGGTTGCATTAGCCGCCCAGTTTAACTGCTTGGTTATTTTAACAAGGCCATCAACCTCTATCCCTGCACGGTAGCTGTCGTCTACATTGATACGTGTTGCGGCACCTACGTCATTCAGCGCACCTGTTAGTATCAGCTGGTTTTTATACAGCATGTAAAACAGGTTGATGCCGCCCTTAAATACATCGCCGCTGGTACGGTAACCGGCTTCAAAATCCTTCATATTTTCGGGCTTGGGCCTGCTTGCCGGGGTAGAGTTGGTGTAGTCGTTGCGGTTAGGTTCGTGGTTACCTACGGCAAAGGATGCATAGATATTGTTTTGCTCATCAAACTCGTAGGTTATACCTGCTTTGGGGTTAAAAAAGTTAAGTTTGGCATCCTGCTGCACATTTTTCAAATTCCTGTCGAAACCTAAAAAAGAGTAGTTGATACGGCGGTACTGCATATCGGCAAACAGGGTTGCATTGCCGGTTTTATACTCGGCACGGCCAAAAATATTAAAATCGCTTTTGGTGGCGTTATCGCGGTAATACTCGTAGTTTGGCGGGATGCCTGCATCTTGTTTGGTATAAATAATATTGCCGTAATGTGCGCCGGTGTAGCGGTTGTAAGCGCCGCCAAGGGTAAAGTTAAGATTGCTTTGTGCCTGGTATTTTAGGGCGTAAGTAATTCCATAAAAATCGTTATTTAACCACAGGCGGCGGGCCAGATCAGTTCTGACGATAGTAGAATCGCCAACAATTACGGGGGTTAGGCCATAATCTGTAACCTTAGCATTATTCTTAAATTCTTCGTAATAGCCATAGCCTTTGGTATAGTGCAGGGCACCGCTAAAGGATAACTTATCAGATAGCTTGCGGTCATATAATAACTGGTAGTGGTTTTGCTGATAATTATCTACCTGGTCTTTATAAAAGCTTCCGTCTGGCATCAGGCCAAGTTCATTGTAGGTGCGGTTATCTTTGCGTGTATCGTCGCCAATAACATAATCCGGCACACCGTTCCATGCCTGGTAAGTACGCTCGATGCCCGAAAACACATTAAGCCTCAAAGTACTGTTTTTATCATAATAAGCCCCGCTTAAAAAAAACGAGCGCAGGCTTGATGAGGCGCGGTCAATATACCCGTCAGATTTTATTCTGGATAACCGCCCATCCACACTAAAGTGGCCGCACATTAACCCGGTACCCAGGCTCACGGTATTTTTAACGGTACCGTAAGAGCCAATGGTGTTATTAAGGTCGGCATAGCCTGTGTCTCGCCGGGTAGCGGTTTGGATATTAATACTGCCGCCAAATGCGCCTGCGCCATTGGTAGAAGTACCTACGCCGCGCTGTATCTGGATATTGTTTACCGACGAGGCAAGATCGGGCAGGTTCACAAAATACGAGCCCTGGCTTTCGGCGTCATTCAGCGGGATGCCGTTGATAGTAACGTTCACCCTGGTGCCATCGCTGCCACGGATACGGATGCCGGTGTAGCCTATGCCTGTTCCTGCATCAGAATTTATGATTACGGATGGCGTTTGGTTAAGCAGATAAGGCAGATCCTGGCCAAAATTATTTTTCTCCAGATCTTTTTTACTTAAATTGGTAAAAGCCGTTGGCGATTTTTTACCCGCGCGGGTAGCCGTAACGGTAACCTCTTCGGCGCTGAATGTAGCATTGGTAAGCGCAAAATTGAGCACTTTGTTGCCGGTTAAGGTTACCGTTTGCGTAGTTACCTGGTAGCCAATGTAGGTGGCCTTTAAGGTATAGGTACCGGCCGGCATACCGGCAAGCTGGTACTTGCCGTTAGCATCTGCCTGGGTATTGGTGGCAGGGCTGGTAATGGTTACGGTTGCGCCGGGCAAAGCTTCGCCGGCTTGGTTGGTGATCTTTCCGCTGATGGAAAATTGGGCCGATGCCAGGACAGGCAGCAGCAGGGCGATAAGCGCCGCAAATAAATTTTTCAAATTATTGAACAAAAAATTAGTTAAACCATCTGCTCACCAGGGTACAATGGCAGTACACTTAACTTGTTACCTCTCCCTACGCCGGCATTACCCGGATCAGGTGCATGTTATTTAGAGTTGAGAGCTAAAAGTTCAAAGTATAAAGCTGGCATACAACTTTTAACTTTTGACTTTTAACTTTTTACTTTCAAAAACAATGGGTTTGATCTCAGCCTGTCTTTCAGTTTGATTGCTCAAAGCAAGGCACCCCTTGAGAATTATGCGGCAAATATAGGCGTTATTTTGATGTCCGCAAGTCAGAAAGTCGGCAAAGTCGGCAAGTAAACTCACGATTGTAGCACTTTCTGTCTTCCGGACTTTCGGACTTTCCGACTAAAACCATACTTTTGCAGACTTTTAAAAAAAGGAATTATGCTTAGAACACATACCTGCGGACAATTAAATATCAGCAATTTAGGTGAAACGATAACCCTTTGCGGATGGGTTCAAAAATCGAGAGATTTGGGTGGTACCACATTTATTGATGTGCGCGACCGCTATGGTTTAACCCAACTGGTTTTAAATACCGATACTGATGCTAACTTGCGTGAAACCGGCAAGCAACTGGGCCGGGAGTTTGTAATTAAGGTTACAGGCAACGTGGTAGAACGTTCTAACAAAAACACTAAAATACCAACCGGCGAAATTGAAATTGCCGTTACCGAACTGGAAATTTTAAATGTTGCCAAGATCCCGCCGTTTTTAATAGAGGATGAAACCGACGGTGGCGAAGAGCTGCGTGCTAAATACCGCTATCTGGACCTGCGCCGCAACCCGATACGCAACAACCTGGTTTTGCGCCATAAAATGGCACAGGAAATTCGCAAGTATCTGTCTGACATAGATTTTATTGAGGTAGAAACACCGGTGCTGATCAAATCTACGCCGGAAGGTGCACGGGATTTTGTGGTGCCAAGCCGCATGAACCCGGGCGAGTTTTACGCCCTGCCGCAATCGCCGCAAACTTTTAAACAATTGCTGATGGTGAGCGGGTTTGACCGTTATTTCCAGATCGTGAAATGCTTTAGGGATGAGGACCTGCGTGCCGACCGCCAGCCGGAGTTTACACAGATAGACTGCGAAATGTCGTTCATCACCCAGGAAGATATCCTGAATATATTTGAGGGGCTTACCCGCCACTTGTTCCGCACGGTTAAAGATTTAGAGCTGGGCGATTTCCCGCGGATGCAATATGCCGATGCCATGCGCTTATATGGCTCTGACAAGCCCGACACCCGTTTTGGGATGCAGTTTGTAGAACTGAACGATGTAGTAAAAGGCAAGGGCTTTAGTATTTTTGATAATGCCGAACTGGTGGTGGGGATCAACGCCAAAGGCTGCGCAGGCTACACCCGCAAGCAAATTGATGAACTTACCGAGTGGATGAAACGCCCGCAAATTGGTGCTACAGGTTTGATATATGCCCGCCATAATGAGGATGGTACGCTAAAATCATCGGTTGATAAATTTTATAACGAAGAAGAACTGGCTAAATGGAGTGCTGCCTTTGAAACCGAAAAAGGCGACTTAATTTTAATTTTAGCCGGCGAGACCGATAAGGTACGTAAACAGCTTAACGAATTACGCCTGGAAATTGGCGGCCGTTTAGGCCTGCGCGATAAAAATAAATTCGCCCCGCTGTGGGTGCTTGATTTCCCGCTGCTGGAGTGGGATGAAGAAACCGGGCGTTACCATGCGATGCACCACCCGTTCACCTCGCCTAAACCAGAGGACATTGCTTTGTTAGATACCGACCCTAAAAACGTACGTGCTAACGCTTATGACCTGGTTATCAACGGTACCGAAATTGGCGGCGGCTCCATCCGGATCCATGACCGCGCCCTGCAATCGCTGATGTTTAAACATTTAGGGTTTTCTGCAGACGAAGCTCAAAAACAATTTGGCTTTTTGATGGATGCCTTTGAATATGGCGCCCCACCGCATGGCGGCATTGCCTTCGGGTTCGACAGGCTGGCTTCTATCTTCGCCGGGTTAGATTCTATCCGTGATGTGATCGCCTTCCCTAAAAACAATTCCGGCCGCGATGTGATGATAGATTCGCCATCAACTATCGCTGATGCGCAATTAAATGAACTGAAAATTAAAACTACTGTATCACTCTCTTAACTTTATACGTTATTGTTATTATGAAAAAATATTTATTGATCCTGAGCGTATTGGCACTTGGATTTGCATCATGCTCAAAAGATAATACCACACCCGCCGCGGTTGACCCTGCAGTACAGGCAAAAATTGATGATGATGCGATACAGGCCTACCTGGTAGCACATCCGGAAATTACTGCAACCAAAGATGCTTCTGGCTTATATTATCAAATACAAACAGAAGGCACCGGCAACCTGATCACCAGTGACAATATGGTAACTGTTGATTATGTTGGCACAACCCTTAAAGGCACTCAATTTGATGCATCTACCAGTTATACTACCGGTCTTTCAGATCGATATAATATTATTACCGGTTGGAAAGTTGGCTTGCTGAAGGCAAAAAAAGGGAGTAAAATATTATTGATCCTTCCCTCTGCTTTAGCTTATGGGCAATTTGGTAACGGGCCTATTGCACCAAACACCGTTATTATGTTCACGATAACCGTTAAAGACGTTAAATAATATAAAAAGCATACTTTTATTTTTCGGGGTTAAAAGTTTATCTTACTGCACTAAACTGCGGTTATGAAAAAACTTTTAACCCCTCTTTTTTGCTTTGTTGTTTTAGCAACATCAGCACAAACCACTTCTTTAAAAAAAACAGTAAACACCAAGGCTGATGCTTTAAAAGATAAGGTGATTGCCTGGCGGCGCGACTTTCATGAACATCCCGAATTGGGCAATCATGAGGTGCGCACAGCCGATATTATCGCTAAACACCTGCAATCTTTAGGCATAGAAGCAAAAACGGGTGTAGCCACTACAGGGGTGGTTGGGGTGCTAAAGGGTGGCTTGCCCGGCCCTGTGGTTGCTTTACGTGCCGATATGGATGGCCTGCCGGTTACCGAGCGGGTAAACCTGCCCTTTGCATCAAAAGTTAAAACCCAGTATAACGGGCAGGAAGTTGGCGTAATGCATGCCTGCGGGCACGATTCGCACATGGCGATACTGATGGGCGTGGCAGAGGTGCTGTCATCTATGAAAAAGGACCTGCACGGCACGGTAAAATTCATTTTTCAGCCTGCCGAAGAGGGTGCACCTGTGGGCGAAAAGGGCGGCGCGGAAGAAATGGTGAAACAAGGTGTGATGGAAAACCCCAAAGTAGATGTGATATTTGGCCTGCACATCAACTCGCAAACCGAAGTTGGGAAAATAACTTACAAACCAGGCGGCACCATGGCCGGTGTAAGCGATCTGCAGATCATCGTAAAGGGCCGCTCGGCACACGGCGCTTACCCATGGAGCAGTGTAGACCCCGTGGTAGTTTCGGCACAGATCATCAGCAGCCTGCAAAGCATTGTTAGCCGCAATATAAACGTAACCGAAAACCCTGCTGTGGTAACCATAGGGGTGATCAACGGCGGATCGAGGTTTAACATCATCCCCGAAAGTGTAAAAATGCAGGGCACGTTAAGATACTTTACCGATGCCGATGAAAAGCTGATAACTGCCAATGTAAAACGTATTGCCATTAAAACAGCCGAAGCATACGGCGCCCAGGCCGAGGTTTTGATCCCTTACAGCAACAAGTACCCGGTAACCTTTAATGATGAAGCGTTAACGGCTAAAATGCTGCCTACATTGGCAGCTACCGCCGGCAAGGAGAACGTAATATTGCGCCCGCCTGTTACCGGTGCCGAAGATTTTAGCTTTTACCAGCAAAAGGTACCCGGTATATTCTTCTTTTTAGGAGGAATGCCTAAAGGCGGCAACGCACTCACGGCACCATCTCATCACACACCAGATTTTTATCTGGACGAAAGCGGTTTTACACTTGGGGTGAAAGCGCTGTGTAATTTAACGCTGGATTATATGGCGGGTAAAGGGAAATAAAAACAAATATGGAATTGATTACATATAAAAAATTCAATGATGCGGCACTGGCAAACCAGCTTGCCGAAGTTTTACAACGTCACCAAATTAATTACAACATAGTTGAAGAAGCTACTTTATTTAACCCAACCTTTTATACCGATGAAACAGCTAAAGATTACGCAGTAAAAATTAGTGCGGATGAATTTTTAAAAGTTGATGAATTACTTAAAGCAGAGGAAAGCAAAAGCGTTGACGCAACAGATAACGACCACTATCTTTACAGCTTTACAAATGATGAACTTACTGACCTGATAGCCAAGCCGGATGAATGGAGCCAGTTTGACAACCTGCTTGCTGTAAAGATACTGAAAGAGCGAGGCATTTATATTACCGACCAAGCAATTGCCCAATTAACTTTAAAGCGATTGAATGAACTTAAACAGCCGGAAAAACCACAGAATACCTGGATAGTATTGGGCTATTTATTTGCGATATCAGGCGGGATTTTGGGGGCATTTATAGGTTGGCATTTGTACATCCATAAAAAGACTTTGCCAAACGGGGAACAGGTTTATGGCTATAATGAATCCGACAGAGCACATGGAAGAATTATCTTTTATTTTTCTATCATGATACTAATCCTTCTAATAATTGTAAAAATACTACTAATCAACTAACAATTGCCCAACCTCCTTTTCATCTGCAGCAAAAACCAGTGGCGCAGCCCCACTGCCGAACTTTTGTTTAAAGGGCACCAGTTACATCATGCCCGTTCGGCAGGTACCAGCGATAAGGCGCGTGTTAAGCTCAATCAGAAACTCATCGACTGGGCCGATGTGCTTTTTGTGATGGAGTATAAACACCGCGAGATCATTAAACAAAAGTTTGATGCCCGGCACAAGCAACTTGTAGTTTTAAATATTGCTGATGACTACCAATTTAACGACCCGGAGCTGATCGCCTTTTTGCAAACTGCATTAACAGATTACCTGTAAACAAAAATGGCAGAGAGCCGAAGCCATCTGCCATTCATCATAATATCTTCAACTTTTCTTACTTCTGCCTGAACCAAACCTGTACCGGTGCTCCCGAAAAATCAAAGTTAGCGCGTAACTGGTTTTCAATAAAACGGTAATAGGGTTCTTTTACATACTGTGGCAGGTTACAAAAGAATGCGAACATGGGCGATGTGCCAGCTATCTGCGTAATGTATTTAATTTTTACGTATTTACCTTTTAATGATGGCGGCGGATACTTTTCGATGATCGGCAGCATCACTTCATTCAGTTTGCTGGTAGGGATCTTGCGGGCACGGTTCTCGTAAACCTGGTTGGCTGTTTCAATTACCTTTAATACACGCTGTTTTTCCAATACGGAAGTAAACACAATAGGCACATCGGTAAACGGCGCTATCTTCTGGCGTATCTGCTCTTCAAATACCTTAATGGTTTTATTATTTTTTTCGATCAGGTCCCATTTATTTACCACTACCACAACGCCTTTTTTGTTTTTTTCGGCCAGGTGAAACAGGTTTACATCCTGCGCTTCTAAACCTTCTACGGCATCTATCATAATGATCACCACATCGGCTTCTTCCAAAGCCTTAATAGTGCGCATTACCGAGTAAAACTCAATGTTCTCTTTCACCTTGGTTTTTTTACGCATCCCGGCAGTATCAATCAGCATAAAATCGTGCCCGTACTGGTTGTAGTGGATGTGGATAGAATCGCGCGTGGTGCCGGCAATAGGGGTAACAATGTTACGGTCCTGCCCAATCAAAGCATTGATAATAGAAGATTTACCCACGTTAGGGCGGCCTATGATGGCATATTTAGGGCGTTCGTTCTCTTCAAATGGCACGTCTTCAAAATGCTTAACCACTTCGTCCAGCAATTCACCGGTACCAGAACCCGTCATGGATGATATGGTGTAGATCTCACCCAGGCCAAGGCTGTAAAACTCGGTGGCATCGGCCAGTTGGGCGTTGTTATCCAGCTTGTTTACCACTACGCATACCGGCTTTTTACCTTTGCGCAGCAGGCTGGCAATCTCGTCGTCCAGATCAGTAATGCCGGTGGTAACATCCACCATAAATAAAATAACGGTGGCCTCTTCAATCGCAATCAATACCTGTTCGCGGATGGCTACTTCAAATATCTCGTCGCTGTTGGCTACATAACCGCCGGTGTCAATAACCGTAAATTTTTTATCTATCCACTCGGATGTACCGTAGTGCCTGTCGCGGGTTACACCGCTAAAATCGTCAACAATAGCTTTACGGCTTTCGGTTAAACGGTTGTATAAAGTGGATTTGCCAACGTTTGGCCTGCCTACTATAGCTACTATATTACTCATTTTTTTAGATATGAGATGTGAGATATGAGATATGCGACAGGGCTATTCCCCGGCTTATCTAAACTTACATCTAAATTAATTTTTTTGAGCATCAAACATGAATTTATCTAAAATCTCACATCTGATATCTCAGATCTATTTACTATTCGTACCCGAATTTTTTAAGGTAATTTTTTTTGCTGCGCCAGTCGGGGATAACTTTCACAAACATTTCCAGGAAGATCTTCTTCTGAAAAAAATCCTCCATATCCCTGCGGGCATAAGTGCCAACTATTTTCAGCATCTCCCCTTTGGTGCCGATAATGATATTCTTCTGCGAATCGCGTTCAACAATGATCTCGGCACTGATGCGGTGCAGCTTTTCGCCTTCTACAAAAGCGGTAACAATAACCTCGGTACTGTAGGGTATCTCCTTTTTATACTGCTTAAAGATCTGCGCACGGATCATTTCTGAAGCAAAAAAGCGGTCGTTCCTATCTGTAAGTGCATCCTTCTCATAATAGGCAGGGTGTTCAGGCAGGCCATCCAATACAAAATCCATTACGGCTTTTATATTATGATCTAACAGGGCAGATATGGCATAAATGGCTTTTGGGTTTAATTTTTCCTGCCAGTATTCCACTTTTTCCTTTACCTCGTCTTCAGTAGAAAGATCTATCTTATTGATCAGTACAACCAACGGGGCGGTAGAGCCTTCCAGTTTTTTGATCACATCCTGCTCGTTAAATTCTTCGTGAATATCGGTAACCAGCAAAATCAGGTCGGCATCTACAATAGAGCCATCCACCTGGTGCATCATACTTTCGTGCAATGCGTAATGCGGTTTAATGATACCGGGGGTATCCGAAAACACGATCTGATAATCGTCTGTATTAACAATCCCCAGGATACGGTGGCGGGTGGTTTGCGCCTTTGGGGTGATGATTGACATTTTTTCGCCCACCAATGCGTTCATAAGGGTTGACTTACCCGCGTTGGGCTTACCAATTATACTTACAAAACCTGCCTTATGCGCCATAAAAAAATAATTAAAATATTATTTGGACTGCAAAGAAACGAATTATATCTTTGCAGTCCAATTAAAAGGAAGAGCAAATTGCTTTTTTGACAATTAGGACAAACATTACGGAGTTATGCCCGTTATGTATAGTACCAACAAAGATAGTGCGGGATGGAGCAGTTGGTAGCTCGTCGGGCTCATAACCCGAAGGTCGTAGGTTCGAGTCCTGCTCCCGCTACCTCAGAATTAGGCAGTTACGTTAAATCGTGACTGCTTTTCTTTTTTCTGTTAACGTATTGTTAACGGTTTTTATCTTTGCCTTTGGCTTACCTAAATATACAACTATTCAGTTGGATTTAAATGTCTTTTTTCTGGCCATCAAATCATTTGACAAGGGCGCTTTCTTTCTTTCTTCTTTTTAATCGATCATGCCGCCCCAGGTGCGAATAGTTTTGTAAGAAAGGAAACCGTGATCAGTAATTAGTTTGAAAATAGCATGTTTAGCTAGCCAAGAATGTGTAGAATCCGGAATATACAATTCTGAAAGACGGTAGAAGGTGGAATACAGAGGAAAAACCGTTCGCCCGCTAATAAATCGCATTAATAAGTAATAGCAAAGCCGCTCAAATATTTTAGGAGTCAATTGGCGATTTGCAAGTTCAGCAATTATAGCAAATACGATCTGAATGGAAGTCTCATTGGATATACCGCTGATATTGACCACCTGATTCCGGCGGAATGTGACCAGTGATTCCGCGTCAAATTGACCACCCCTTTCCGGGGCAAACTGACCAGGCATTCCGGGGCAAATTGACCACCCCGAACGAGCAGCTAATGCTGTAGAAGCAACCATCTTTACGAGGTTTAACATAACCTCCAAAAGCATGGCCAACACTACGATTAGCATGAGTAAGATCAGAAAGATAATAAGGATGTACACTAGTGGGCGCAGTATCATGTCGATAGCTGCCCAGGCTGATACGTCCCGGAATACCGTTAAGAAGTACCTGGCCTCGTTTAAGGATAGTGGCTTTACGTTTGAGTAGGTTGACGCGCTGAACGATAAGGAACTGGAGGACTTCTTTGGAAAAAGCAGGGAGATGCCTCCTACAGGCCGTATGCAATCTATGCTGCGGTGCTTTCCACACGTAGATAAAGAACTTAAGCGTACCGGTGTAAACCGCCATATATTATGGGGAGAGTATTATAAAGAGTTCCCTGATGGCTATCAGTACAGCCAGTTCTGCTTCTATTACACCCAATGGAAGGCTCGGGTCAACCCGACCATGCATATGGATCACAAAGCAGGTGATAAGCTGTATGTGGACTTTGCAGGGCAAAAGCTTAGCATTACCGATAAAGACACCGGCGAGATCATTACCGTTGAGGTATTTGTAGCTATACTCGGAGCCAGCCGGCTCACTTATGTAGAAGCTGTGAGTAGTCAGCAAAAGGAGGACTTTATTACGGCCTGTGAGAATACCCTGCACTATATCGGTGGCGTTCCTGATGCCATTGTACCGGATAACCTTAAAGCTGCCGTGACCAAAAGCAGCCGTTTTGAGCCCACGTTAAACGAAACGTTCTCTGACTTTGCAGACCATTACGGTACCACCATACTACCTGCCCGGGCGTTCCGCCCTCGTGATAAAGCATTGGTAGAAGGTGCGGTTAAGATCATGTATACCCGGATCTATGCCCCCTTAAGAAAAGTAGTTTACCATTCGTTAAAGGATCTGAATGAAGCCATAAGGGTTGTGCTCGAAGAGCACAACAACCGGTTCCTGCAAGGCAGGAACTATAGCCGAAGGCAGCAGTTCGATGAGATAGAGCGGGAGGTGCTCAACCCTTTACCTGTTCTGCGTTACGAGCTTAAAAAGCAGTTCCATGCTACCGTGATGAAGAACGGCTATGTATGCCTTGGACCGGATAAACATTATTACAGCGTCCCTTATCGGTTTATCGGCAGAAAGATCAAGCTGCTATATTCCAGTTCTTCGGTAGAAGCCTTTTACCATTATGAGCGTATTGCTATGCATAAACGCACAAGGGGGCTATATCTTTATACAACCGAGAAAGATCATCTGGCTTCCACTCATCAGTTCGTAGCCGACTGGTCAAAGGATAAGTTCCTGGGCTGGGCCTCATCCATACACGAGGATGTCAGGCTTTATATCCATAATATATTCGACCGTAAACAACACCCCGAGCAGGCTTATAAGTCCTGCCTGGGTATCCTTGGCTTCTCCCGTAAGGTAGGTAATGAACGCCTGATCATGGCCTGCAGAAGAGGGCTTCACTATGGCGTTTATAACTATAAGACCATTCATATGATTCTGGAAAAGAAGATGGATCAATACGAGGAAAGCTTGTTCGCAGATGAACTGCCTATGCCCAGCCATGATAATATCAGAGGCGAAGACTATTACAAATAACCTTTTAAACAACCAATGGAATGAACACAAACACGTTAGACAAAATGCTGAAGCTCAAGTTCTTCGGCATGTACCATGCTTTTCAAAGCACCCTGGAAACAGGTAAAACAGAGGATTATACAGTAGATGAGCTACTGGCGCACCTGGTGGATGCAGAGTGGGATGACCGCCATAACAGGCGTATCGAGCGGCAGATCTATTACGCCAAGTTCCGCTACAAAGCCTCTGTAGAGGACGTTCACTATCATGCCGACCGAAGTATTGATCGCAACCAGATCATGCGCCTGGCGGACTGTACGTTTATTGAGCGTAATGAGAACCTGCTCATCACCGGAAGCACAGGTATTGGTAAAAGCTACATTGCTTCCGCTATCGGATATCAGGCCTGTACACTTGGCTACAGGGTCTTTTATGCAAGCACACCTAAGCTATTCTCCAAGCTTAAAATGGCTAAGGCTGATGGTTCATATCTCAAAGAAATTGCGAAGATAGAGCGGCAAGAATTACTGATATTAGATGACTTCGGTATCCAGCCTTTTGATGCGCAAAGCAGGGCTGCGCTAATGGAGATCATTGAAGACCGGCATGGAAAGACCTCGCTGATCATTACATCTCAGCTACCTGTAAGTAAATGGTATGATGTGATCGGTGAAAAGACAATTGCTGATGCTATACTGGACCGGATCGTACATAGTGCACACCGTATCGAACTGAAAGGAGAATCCATGAGAAAGAAGCGAAGAACTGATGATAAAGAGGTCAGTTACCAATAACCACTTTTAATAACTAACTTTGAAAACGCTTTTACAGCTCTCGCTGCTATCGTTCGCCAGCTAATCGCCTGGTCACTTTGCTACGGAATCAGGTAGTCAACATCCCCGGAATATCAAACTAACCATCGCACTCAAAGGAAAAGCCAAAGAGTTGGGAAACTTTGTTCTGCAAGTCGATAATCTGTGTAGACAAACCAGTAAATTATAATTTCACAAAAGATTATTACAAGAGTTATATTTTATTAATGCTTTTTGAGCGGCATTCCTTATTGACGATTTTGGATGATTGACTAATAAAATAATTTTATTTTTTGCCTTTTTTGATTTTAGTTTTACTAAAGCATTTAAAGCATCGAGAATTACCTCATCGTCATCAAGTAATTTAATAAGAGTAGATTCTGCTTGCTCTGATCCAATTTTACCTAAAGCTCTAATAAACATTTGTCTTGATACTCCATTTTCATTGTCTTGAATTATAGGCAAAATACTTTCTATGTCATTTTTCGTTATCGTTGCATATATGGCATTTCCTATTGCCCAACGCAATGCTAATTTATTTTTAGGCGTTTTATTATATTCAACAATTAAAAGAGGGCTTGCGATTCCAACTGCTTCTTTTACTGTTAATGCTCTAACTATTCCCTCTTTGTTTTTATCATGATAATCTTTAGGTAAATATTTTAATAATATTCTTATTGCCTTTGGATATGGTTTCTTTGTGTTTACCATTTGCCAAACATCATTGAAATCGTATCCCACTTCCTTTAATTCTGATATAAGGTCAGATGTTTCTTCTCTATATTGTAATTCTAATTTTCTTCCAATGACTTCTATCTCCTGCAGTTCAATACTTGTTTTTACAGGTTTTTTTAGCAATTCAATAAATTTTATTTCTAATGTCGACTTCATAGATATTGATTTATAAGCCTGGTATGATTTTATGAATAATAGAACCATTATCTATTAATCCTTGTAATGGCTTCGATAAAATAGTATTTGATCTTGTATGTAAGATCATTTGTAGGTTGTTTTGTTGAGAATAAATATTAAAATCTCTCAATTGACTAGTTAACGATTGATATTTTACATTTTTAACTTCTTCAAGGAAATTAGCTGTTAAACGGTCAGGGATTCTTGTTCTTCCTCCTACATTGATTGCTGTTTTTGAACCGGAAATCCCTACAGCATCTTCGCCTAAAATGCCTGCAGCCTTTGACGCTGCGATACCTTCCGTAGTGGCAAACCTGCCAATCAACCTCCCCCCCCAAGCATATATGGCTGGCCCCACAAGTTCACCAACACCATCCGTTAATACAAAAATTCCGATATTCAATGCCATCGCATTGTCCCGTTCTGCTACCCCTTTATGCTGCCGGGCATATCCTTCGTTATAATTAGCATACTGCCTTTGGATATAATCCGGTTGATTGGCCCAATTAATATTGGCCCCGCCATATAATTCCCGTGTATGTAATTCACCAAATGAAAGCCGTGAGCTTACTACGTTCGCCTGCGATAATTCGCCCCCATTAAGGTCTCCATTTGGTAGATTCTGCATTAAAACAGTATCCCCCCTCATATCAAACCTTATTACAGGATTGTTTCCCATTGCTTCATAGGGCGAAGCAAATTGCCCGGCAGGGTCAATGCTTAACCAGCGGCCAATGCGCCCGTCATACATCCGCAACTCAAAATTGTTATAACCAGTCACAGGGTCTTTCTCTGCAAAGGCACCCTGGTATTCATAACGGTAGCCTACACCACCGTTGCGGGCTATACTGCCGTAAGGGTAGTAATCGCTATACTGCAAAACATCAGCCTGTCCTGCCACCTTGGTACGGTTCACTACTACTTTAACGCTGCCTACATTATCCCTCAATTCGTAATAATAATTGTTACCGCTGGCAAAATAAGTACCCAGTCTGTTGGCCCCGTAAACAGGCAGTTCGGTTATGGTAGTACCGGTATAAATAGCCATTACGTTGCCCGTAGCATCATAAACATAATAAGTGGTACTGTTCGTGTTGACGGTTTTAATGCGGTTGCCGCTTTCATCATACGTATATGTAACTTTCGGTATGGTGAGGGCTGCATCGCTGTATATACCGGTTATTTTGCCGGTTACATCATATTTTAAATAGGTGCTTATATTACCGGCCACCAAATTCTGGCTTTTTAGCTGGCCCAGTTCATCATACGTGTAAGTGGCGTAATTATTTGTTCCGGCAGTATTACCAACAGTGGTAAGCTTATTGGTGTTTGCTTCATAGGTATATTTGCTAAAATCATCACTTAACGCCCCTGCATTATTGGTGCGCTGTAGTCCGTTTATATTACCATTGGCATCATAGGTAATGCCGTTTTCTTTAAACATGGCACCGGCAGTAAATGCGGGAGTGTTAAAGTTTGGCGTCCCCCAGATGGCTGCGTTAAGCTGGTATTTATTATCGTAGCCATAAGTATACATGGTAGGATTTTGTATGCCGCTATTGCCAGGCAACCCTAAAATTGAAGACGGCTTTTTGCTTTGCCAGCTTATCCCGTTTACGTTACCATTGTAATAATTGGGCTGACCAGTGGGAATGCTGCTAATATTACTTCCTGTCCGGCTGTAATCATTAGGAAAATACTCTATCTGCATGCCAAAGGCATCGGGGGAAAAATTGTTAGTACCATCCTTGCCTGGGTCTTTTACATTATCGCCCGACGGGTGGTTAATGCTTTTTAATAATCCTTGTGTTGTGTATACATAATCTATTCCCTGTAGTTTATCAGCCAGTTCAACGCGTTTTAGGGGTCCGTGCAGGTAATACTGATAAGCGGCCTGCTGTAATTTTGTTGTTCCTCCATCAGCGCTGGTTTTCACATTAACCAGCCGGCCGTCGGCATCGTAAGTATAATAATGTACAAAGTGTTCGGACGCGATTTCCTTCTGATAATCTACAATACTCGTATTTCCCTGTTCGTTATAGGTATAGTTAACGGTTTTATAGCCTGGTAACCCCAATATCTGTTTTACCGTCCATGTTATGCGGCCATAATCGTCGTAGTTGTACCAGGTGGTGCTGCTCGCATTGGTCGTATAGCTGACAGCGCCTTTTAAAAAGCCCGGATCCTGTGTATACCCCGAAGGTGCTAAATTTGCTGCAGGCAGATCATAATAGGTATTTACCCGGCTTTGTTTTGTGCCGCCCGTAAGGCCGTCATCTTCTCCGGTCTTCTCCTGCAATGTTGTATTGGTTTTGGTGCTTGCAAATGTTAACGCCGCACCCGTGGGCACCAGATATTCCCCCGACTCGATAGGGCGGCCAAAAGTGTCGTAATTGGTATAAGAGAATTTTTCAATATTGCCCGTACCGGCATTTGCCGCAACCTTCTGAACAGCATTTTGTGAAAACCGAATCTTGCCATCCCGCCGGTAAACATATTCCGACCGGCCGCCATCTGTGATAGTTGCCGCAGTTAAGCGACCCTGCAAATCATATTCATATAAACTCACAAAAGGCAATTCGGCCGCGGTGGTATAGCTGGTATAACCGCTTTGAATGAGTTTCTGTACCCCGTTGGGTGCAATACTACCTATCAGCTGGCCTAACTGGTTATAATAATTGTAAGTGATATCTGAATATTTGTTGGTATAGGTTACCGTAACATTATTGGTCGTGTTATCGGTTGGTGTCGTTGCCACTACTTTATAATAACCGGCTGGTAAAATGTTCCCGCTGGTAAAAGATGTGACCGGTCCCTCTTCTTTCATATCATAAACAACCGCATTACCTGTATATGTAACGGGAGATGAGGCGGTCTGTTGAAAATACGCGATCGATGTATGATCAGGCTCGCTAAATGTAGCCGGATACTGATCAAGCAGAACGCCGTAGGGACCCGACGCTGATATAGAAAAGGCATAGTCGGATGTAATAGTAAAGCTATAAGAACCGCCTGTCAGGGGGGGGCTTGGCGAACGATAATCATTCCCTGTACCCGTCCAGGTAGCAACACCACCTGATATGCAGGTAACCGTTATGGGATAAGCTGAATTTACGCTGAAACTTGTCTTCAGGGCATGCAGCATCGCGATAATTGCCGGATCGTGCGGATTTCCCTGGATGGATGAAGGGCCGGCAATTGTTATACTGTATGAATATTGTTGTCGTATATTACTTATAACAACAGTGTTCTGTACCAAAAGCCATGGATCAACTGCTGAATCCGTTCCCGTTTCTGCCCTTGCTGTCATTAAACTTTGATTGCCGGAAAGATCGGTTACCGACAGTGTACTTAAACCGTTTTCGTCTGTTGAAACCGATTGCAGCGCCTGCCCGGCCAAACTGGATGGAACCGCTCCTGAAACGGCAGCAGGAAAAAACTTATTGCGTATAGCCAGGTAATTGTTCAACTCATTCTGTACCGGGAAACTGTTGCTGCCCGTTTCGTGCCCGGCTCCCAGCTTCAGCTGCTCACTTACACCTGCCGACCGCTTAACAGACCCTGTTCCGTCATGGTAATACTCTGTTCGCGCATAAGGATATCCCGTAGCCGCCACGTACGGTTCAAGCGTGTTATTATTGCTGTAATACCAGCCTAGTGTGCCCTGCTGGCTGTTATCAACGGGGTCGGGACTGTTAACCCTTGCATAAGGATTCGTCGTACTGGCCGGATCACCATCAAAATTCAGATAGCTGTAGGCGACATTGTTTCTGCTGATAAACTGATCTTTATAAGCGAACGCCGAATTATTTGTAGGCGCCGCCAGCGTGTTTCCAACCGCCCTGCCCTGCAAATCATACAAAGGCTGACTGGCCAAAACGTGCCCGGTGCTTTCATTTTTTACCTGGGTCTGGATATTTTTACCGTTTTTATCAAAAAATGCTTTGGCAATAGTTATTTCCTTCCCGTTCTCATCATAAGTACGCGTCAGCACCCAGTTTTTATCATTATCATTCGCCGGGTTTGACGGCGGAGGAGGAATCAGGGACGGGTCAACTGTAATAATGACAGCAGAACCGCTGCTTAAGGTCGTGCCCGGCCCTAAAATCACAGACTGCCTGCTGGAGATATTTGTTACTGACCCCACTGCCGTCGTATACGTCGTTTGCGGGCTAACAGGCAATACTACCGGTACCGAACTATAAATATCCTGCCCGTAAACGTTCGTTACGAGTAATACAAGCAATGTTATCGAAACAGTTAATAATATCCTTCTCATTTTAATTTCTTTAAATATTACAGGGTCGATTTTCCATAATGATAGACGGTTGAACTAATTATCGGAATTTTAGTTTTGCCTAAAACCTCCTTGTATGTTCGTACCAATCGTCCGATTTCGTCATACTGGAAGCGGGTGAACAAGTTATTATTACCAATTATGTAAGTTAATTCCCCGGTTTTCTTATCATAAACATACGCGATCGCTGACGAGGCCATTGGCTGAAATTTAAAATCATCAAAGTAAAGGTCGGCAGATGATCCGTTCTTACAACCGACAACCAAATTACCGGTTCCCGTCAGGGCATTTGCGGGAATAGTCATTTCCAGCAGGTACCAACCCGCGGCTGACTTATTAAGGGTAGTGTTTCCCTGTACAGCTGTTCCTGCACCCACCTGATAGAAAAGCTGCGCCTGATCTGCATTGCCAGATGAGGGTTTTACCCATACCGCCACAGCGTAATCTTTTTTACCGATACTTGTAATCGGCACGGTGTACCTAAAACCGGAAGATGCAGCAGGAACCCGTAAGCTGTTCAGCCCCGTATGTGCCCTGGTAGAATCCGTCAGGATTATTCCGTTTCCTTTTTCAATGTAACCGTTATCATAGGTAACTAGACTATTATCTAATAATGCATCCTCGGCACCGGTGTATGCGATTTCGCTATATTTTGCAGGGCCTCCGCTTATCAGTACTTTACTGTTGTTATACCCCATTCGTGTTGCTGCATAAGACTCATTGATGTCGGATGCTTCTAAAGCGGCAGAGTAAACATTATACCGGGTTATCTGGCTTGTTTTTTTCCACGAAGAATTGCCGCTGCCACCGGCATAATAATCCCCAAAGGAGGAATATGGGGTAACATTATTTATGGAATTTCCTGCAGGCATCCAGGAAAGTGATTTCTCCAACCGCCAAATATTGGATTGACCGGTTGTGGTCAGGTTTCCTCCGGGATCCTGGACCGGTACGTTGTTCGACCAGGTTTGCGCAGTCGCCGTTACAACCCCAATGGGATTGTTATTTATGTCGACACTAAACGTATAATTAGAGGCTTGTTGTGTAAGCATTTGCTTATGTTCTACATGAGTGATCAAAAAGGGGTTATCATCATGTGTTTTCAAACCCATTGCAGAATACTGGCTTTGTAACGTATAAGCCGGTGTTGCCTGGCTGACAAACCGGTTTCCGTAAGAATCGATCGTTAAAGTTTTTGTTACCGCGCCGGTGTAAAAATCGTACGCCAAATTGGTTTGTTCTACTTTAGTACCGTTTTTATAATCAATCTGTGTCGTGCCCGTCTGGAAGGTGGGGAAAGTTTCCTTATTACTCATCATTACAAGACTTTTGTATTGATAATAGGGCCCCTGTATGCCGCTGTAATTTAAGCGCGCATTTCCATACCTTTCTTTAATGACCCCCATATTATTGTAGGCTATGCCGTTATAGGATGAAAGTCTGGGCTCGTAATTTGATACCTGTGTCTGAAATGATGTATTCTCAAGATCGTCATGTAAATAATGATTGATCTTCTCGGTTAACTTGTTGCCGGAATTATCATAAGTGACTACTCTTTTTAAGCAACCTATCCTGCTGGTATAATCCTTAATCGACCGGTCTCTCTTAGATTTTGTGATAATTTGAGAGTACGTGCGTTTAACGCCCTGCGCTGTATAGTTGATCGGCATGTTTGAATTGGGGTCCGGGCCGGAGTACGTGTATGCGGATGACACCGGTTGTTCGTCATTATAGTCATATATTCCGATCATTTCAGGCTTAAACACTTCGTATTGGTACATCGTTTTACCATTTATGGGCACTGCTGTACCATTGGCAATTATATTGCTTTCAGTTGTCGTTACGTACTCATACATTACCCCGGGGCCGGGAGCTTCACGTGCTATCGAAAGAATCTGGCTGTTTCCCGCGTATAGATCCCTTCGATATTGTTTTATCATTTCTGTAGGGTCATTCATTGTTCCTAAATGAGTCGTTTCGGCTTGGTAATTCGCGTATTCCCTAAACGTCGGGAATAGGTTTTCGATAGGGAAGATCAGCGGTTCGAAAGAGGTGACGCCCGAGGAATTAGCATCATTTTGAACCGGACCGGGCAGATTATAATTATAAGATGTTTTTTTAATGTTACCGCCCAGATCATCGACGCTTATGTCTTTGACGCGCACTCCTCCTCCGTAAAAAAAGTTGGCATTAACCGTTAAATTTGCGTCTATGGCATAACCTGCGATATCTGCGGCCATCTGAGGGTCAACCTGAATGGTTATTTCATTGATCTCTGCATAAACATTTGGCCTCACTTGCCCGAATTCAGAACGGACACTTTTGATGATCGTGGGCGTCGGATAGGCGTCAGAGTTTTTATAAATAAAAGTAACCGACGAGGGGCCTGGATTCGGACTGGATGGGCCTGTGATCTTATCAATTAAAAACCCCATATGCAAAACATCTCCGGTCTTATACGCCGTGTTCAGATCTATCCCCATAGGATTTACTGGAAACGTAAGCGTATTTTTGGGACCAGAAATCGCATTATCGTGGTCGATTAAAACAGACTTGTTTTTACTAAGCGCCGATCTGTTATACGTATTACTTTCATAATTGATCCTGATTTCAGAACCTATGCCTGAACTTACTTTGCGAAGCGACCAGACATCTGTTGAACTGTTTGAAACTGATGATGTGGGTCTTTGTTTGACAATAAAATCCGTATTAGGTGACGGAGGAGAGGCGGGAACCGGAGTTGAGCCGGGGGATCCGTTTCCGCGATCCGGACGCGCACCCAGCCCCGTTATCGGGTACGAAATTACAGTCTCGCCGAAATCAGATTTATAATACCCCCAATTGTCAAAAGCATCTTTATTATACGGCGGATTTTTCGTACGTGTTGCGGGTATGCCTGTGGCTAAAACATCAGGGGATTTGTCAAGGAAATAGGCCGTAAACGACTGATTCGTATTATCTGTCGGGTGTAATAACGTGCAATAGTATTTTATACCACCAATTGAAAATGATAGGATGTCTCCTTTTTTAAATTTACCCGGGGTCTGCGTTTGAATAATGGCAGGCGACAATCCGTGTATAGTTTGTTCATAGGTCTGCAGCTTTGTAAGCGAGATATTATCCGTGTTAGCCGGATCGCTGGCCTCAAGTTCGTACTGGAACGTCGTTAGAGGCGTCACCTGTGCCCCCCCTTTTCCCTGAAAATCCACAGCTAATAAAGTCAACTTTCCCAATAAGGATGAGGGGGCAGACGTACTGGGACTTTGCACATAGGTATTCAGACCACCGGGGTCATAACTATTCGGACAACCCATAGCCGATGAATAATCATAGGTTAAAGCTATTTTTCTCAGACAGCTGTTTTTCAAGGCAGCGTTAATGTCATTTTTATCAATCACATTTAATCCGTAATGCACTCTTTCGCTTCCGCTGCTGTAATTGAAAACATGGTCATATACTGTGCTGTTTTGCCGAATAGCATTTACTCCCATTGGTAACTGGTCATTTTGAAATAAGTAAACATTGTTTAAACGCAAAGTCGACTGAGGATGCACATAACCACCGGAATTACTCTGCGGATAATAAAAAGCCTGTGGTTGATACGGAATATTTTCGTTCGTCGCGGTGCAGCTTTTCCCGTCAGCCCTGATCTCTTTTTCAAAAATGGCGGTGTGCGTTCTTGTTTCAACCGCATCCAGATAATATAGCTCTTTTAAACCTGATGCATACCGGGTGGTGCCGGGTGATGCAGAATCGTCATTTGCCCCTTCAGACGGATTACGCCATCTGTATTTATCCGCCCATTTCCCGTAATCAAATTTAACCCAATACCCCCAGTCGGCGGCATCCAGCTTTCCGGGCGTTGATCCTCTTGAAACATAGTCCGGGCCGGTGATCGCCGTTAAATACCAAGTGTAAGCGTAAGCCTCGTTTTTGGTCAGATCAGTATATCTGAACATTTTATTTAAAGACCGGTTCGTCAGATTCGCATAGGGTTCATTTTCTGTTCGCTGAGTTTCGGCATAACTATATGCCGGCAACGCATAATGATATGTTACACCACTGGAATTGGTAATCATAAATCCTCCGATTTGCTTTCCTATCGTCGGATTTTGTGTCTGTCCAATAGTTCCGGTATTGGCGCTCGTTCCTCTTACAAAGCCCGCAGCGTCACAATCAATAAATCCCCTTGCGGCGGCCGTATTATCATTGATTTGATCATTAGTAAAATACTCGATATGATTAGTACCTTCCAGCCGGTTAATGGATTCGTCATAGCCGTATTGCCCGTCATTATTGCCATAGTTTATAGTATTGCTAAAATTATAGGTCGGCTCGCTGTTGTTAACGTCGGCTGACCATTCACTGGATTGCTGATATGAATTTGACAGATCATTAATAAATCTGAATTGATATTTTGACCGGATGATTCCGCTACCCTGATCATAGAAGTTGACTCCGTATGAATCTTTGGAATGATCTACATCAACACGGTTAACCCTGTCCTGATTATACAGAATGGAAGAAAATATATACGGTCGTATGTTACCGCCAAGTCCCTGAGCAGTAACACTGTAATTATCAAAATTTGGATAGTTGCCACCCAACTGATCAACCGGGTCGGGATTATCGACTATGTTATTATATACGGGGTCCAATAGTTGATAATTATCATCGTCACCGCTAACTGAAAAAGTGCCGGAAGTGTTTACAATGTTCCGGTTATAAAGAACGCCGCTTGAATTAACCGGTTGTGAATTATCAGACCAGTATCTTGTGTAATTGTATCCTATACTGAGGGTAACCGGTATATAATAAAGCGGAAGCCAGAACGAAAATCCTGATGAAGAAGTGCTTATTTTATTTTCGCTCGGATTATTGACTGATGTTATTGAACCACCGCCAACGGTAAACGACGGCCTCATGCTGGACGTCGAGATCGAGGCGCCCAACAAGGATACCCCCCGCTTGCTGTAACTAACACTTTCGCTTATATCTGCCTTTACCGAATTAAAATTGGTTTGCACGCCGATACTGGTTGTTGATTGTAAACCGTTTATTACGGACGAGCCTGCGGTGTAATTCACATTTGCACCAACATAAGCGCCTCCGTAAGCCGAAACGCCAACATTTCCCCCGATGCTGAACGGTGAGGAAATAAATCCGCCCCCCTGGCCATATGATCCCAGGTTCAGACTAACGCCGGCGTTCCACCCGATCCCATACCCCTGGTAAGTATCCTGCGAAAAACTCAAGTTTACATTCACTGAAGCAGGTCCGTATCCTATACCCAACCCACCCGTGTAAGTTTCGGTACTGCCCCCGGTCCAGACAGATCTGGTTAAACCACTTGATTCCTTCCAGTCGTCCGGATAACCGTTCACATTCCTTGCAATTGCACCCGGATTTAGTGACCAACCCAGACCTACCCATGACGCTTCCTCGTTCGGTTGTATCCCTGCATGGTAGGATAAAGCGAGCGGATACCCCCCTTCGGGACCCGGAACTTCCAACAACGGCACGCTATAGGTGAAGCTTCCTGTCAGAGGATTGACCACATCCGTCGTGTCAATGGGTTCAAAATTCGTTGCCTCGGGCGCAGTAGGGCCCGAAGTTAAAGCATAGGCTACAGTTGGCGTTAGTATCTGGTTAACAATAGTAAGCAACATAAAAACAGCTACTGCTTTTTTTAAGCGGCCTTGTTTTCTTTTTGTGATAAACATAGTTGGTTTTAGATGGTATTAATTTACTACTATATTTTGTATTTTTTTGATATCAGATACGGCTATGTCAAAATAAAGATCCCCTATATTCAGTCCGAACTCTTTTATATGAACTTTTATATGATGAGCTGTAAGGAGCTTTTTTTTATCAAAAACAATTAACAGGTTATTAGCCGTCCCCATGCCATAAGTCGGCTGAAAAGTACAACTTAACGGCGCTACAGGCCGATCATTATTAGGTATAATGTCAATAAAGTTATTCATCCTAAATGCCATAACCTGAACCATTTCGCTATACTGATCAAAAGGTAACTGTCTTATCAGCTCCTTGTTATTAGCCGACAGGCTAAGCACAAAAAAAAGATTATTCCTGAACATCCCGGCCTTTGCTGTCCCTGGTTTGTCTTGATTTATGTTAACTGAAGTAAGTTGCAAGGGCTTATATGTTAAAACTGCTTTTATCTTTCCTGCCTGCCGGCATTTTTGCAATCCGTTTTCAGGATCATTTATATAGGCAATCAATTCCGTTTTATTGGTGATTTTCTCCTTACAGGATAAAAAGAAAACCGCAAATGAAAGGAAAAGACCTATGGACAAGAACCGGGTCAATTTGTTCATTACTTTTTACCTTTGACATATTCATCATTAATCTCCTCTATTACCTTTGCGGTAATATCCAATCCATCGCGTGCATACGCTATCGTGCCCAATTGGTTTGCAATAAGAATGAGTTTATAATTATGCGTTTTACCGTAGTTAGTCAGAAAAGCATTGATCTGGGACACGACGGCCTGTGTTAACTTTCCGTCTTCCTGTTTAGCATTCTCCTGAATACCCCGCTGATAATCAGATAGCTGCTTTTGTTTTGATTGAATAAGCTGCCTGGAAAGGTCTTGTTCTGTTTTTGACATCGTCGCTATACTTCTTTCATATTTTTGTATCGCTGCTTTAACGTCATTTGTCAAAGTGTCCATATTAGATTGCCAGACTTTCGCTTTTACTTCATAGGCCTTTTTTGCTTCCAAAGTGCCTTTGTATTCATTCAGGATCTTGGCCGAATCAACATAGGCGATTTTCTCATTACGGAATAAAAAGTTGAACAGCAAAAAGAGGACAACAGTTAAAAGCAGAATTTGGTAGCCCCACATAAATACCTTGTTCTGTGGTTGATTTGAGGATTTATTCATATATATAATTACTGGTTAGAAACGGCAGAGGGTCCGGCGGGTGTTCTTATTCATTTAGTTAGGCAAATTTTAACAAGGTAAATTTTAACAAGGTAAATTTTCAGACATAGCACTTAGACTATACTTCGCACTTGGAAACGTGAAGAAATGGGAGATTTTTTCGATCTGATAAAAATGATCGCATTAGTATTGCTTTGTGTTCCACAACGTCATTATCCTTTGTGGCCGCCGACCTAATATAAGTGAATATTGTGTCACCGAACGGGTCCAATAGCATTTTCTTCATAAATGATAAGTATTCAGATCAAAAATTTATTGGCAGTCAAACTGATTCCCAATCCTATAAAACTATAAAAAATAGTTGAGTATTAAATGCAAAAAACAGAATGTTTATTCATCGTGCATAAAGGTTAAAAGTTTTGCCATTATCACACTTAGGCCTTATACATTCCGCCTTGGCGGCGTATGCTGACACGTTCAGCTAAACTGATGAAACAAGCCATGAACAAACAGAAATTCAGGCTTTGCTATTTTCGTTTCCTCATTATTTTTCGCTTCCCGTTAGCCCGGCAACGCCATTTTACAAGGCACTTATCTATCTTAATCCTCGCCGACGTATTGTTTAACTTCCGTGGGATAGCAGTTTATAGCTTTTTTTCAATATATAATCGGGCCCATGGATCAATTTTCATCCTTATGGAAGTGGCAATGGGCTTCAGTTTACAGCACTACACCCTTTAGTATCTGTTGTTCCTGCCTGTATATTCCCGGCAGCATTGATAACCATGCACGATGTTAACACTGCATATTTAGTGTTTTTTCCGCTTCCTATTTGGTGCATTTTGTACGGATGTTCTAAATAGTTGCTTTAATTCAGTTATCTCTTTTTGTTGCGCAAGCAAATAAAGCGTAAGTTCTTCAACCTTTTTGGTTAGCAGCCTGTTCATTTCTCCCAGCTTAATCCCGTTATCAACTACCTGTCTTTCGGGTGGCATTTCGGGCAGATGATGGTTGAGATCAATATATTGTTTCACTACAGAAAGTGCGGGCAGCTTATAATCTTTATTAAACACATAATCCGGCCAACCTGTTAGGTCTACCTTAACTTCCTTTGTGTGGATCGTACCGTTTACAGCAAGTCTTTCGGTAGGATTGGAAGTCCCGATACCTACGTTACCTGTCACATTTGTTACTGTGATATAATCGTTTGTGCCCAATGACGCAGCGTTCGACAGTTTGAATTTTTTTGCGTCCGACTGATCGATGCCTAGGTGAAAGAAGCGCCTGAAACATTAAAAGCTAAACCTGCATCACCCGTATCTGTATCCTGGATCAGTGCTGCCGGCACCAGAGAACTGGCTTGGGCAACTACCAGTTTATTCTGCGGGTTTGCTGCACCGAACCCGGTATTCCCATCAAAATAATTTATGTCAGCTGTGCCTGCCTGGTAAACTCCATATCCCTTTGTTACGCCGGCAATCTGTTGCGGGCGGATCATGACGCCATAACTATTTGTGATGGTGCCTGTTGAAGCCAGTATCGGGCTGCTTGCATAAAGATTATTGACGGTTGCGATAATACCGGTACCGCGATGCGCCGCGGTGGAAACCAGCCCGAACATCGAGCCGACATTTGAGGATGAAGCCGTATTGGTTCCCATTTGCACGTATATACCAAACAAACCCGCTGAAGAATTTGCGGATGGGTTTGCAATCAACTGTAAACCAAGTGCTCCTCCCGTACCGCTTGTAATGGTGGAGTTATAACGAAATGCGACTTGCTGATCAGTCAAAATTGAGGCGTTACCGCCCACAGATAAAAGACTAGCCGGAGCGGCGACCCCTATACCGACTTTACCATCGGATGTGATCCGCATTTTTTCAGCAAGGGCAGTGCCGCTGTTGGTGTACAACGCCAGGTCACCCGCCGCATTACCGGTATTCGTATTGACTCCAACCACCGCCGCTTTTGTCCGGATCCCAGGTTGCGTACCAAAAGAAATACCAATAACCTCATTCAGCACATTGGTAGCTGTCTGCAAATTGACTGCGCTTGTTCCTGAGGCATCAATAACCTGCAGCTTGTTTGAAGGCGTTGTGGTTCCGATACCGACATTACCCGTTGGCGTTGGAAAAGTGTTTTGCGACACAGCCCGTGAAAAGATTCCGATCAGGGCGATAAAAAAAAGGTGTTTTTTCATTTTATTAGTTTCGTCTTTAGTGTTCTGACGGATTAGAGGAAACGGTTATTTAATTTCCGCCAGCTTTTTCAATGTGGCACAATGTCCCGCTTCACATGGATCGTATCCATTTTAAGGCTTGATCAAAAACAAAGTCGATTAAATAGCCGTGTCATCCGGGTGCCGTTGTTTCCAGCGAGCCTTATATATGGAGTTCGATTAAAAAATTACGTGATTGAGCTGAATCAATATAGCTATGCCAATAAAGCAGCCATTCTAAAATCGCTTCTACAGTTTTATTAAAAAAGTTATATTTTAGTGCTGAATGAAATTAAAATTTTTCTTTAAGCCGGCAGGGATGATCACAGTATTGATCTTGTTGCTTTTTTCCTGTAAAGAGTTTATCGAGCCATCCATTGATAAAAGATCAGTTACCCTGCAGGCTCCCTCTGATAATTACAGCAGCCCGAAGTACAATGTCAGCTTTTGGTGGGATGAAGTAGAGGATGCGTTGGGTTATCGCCTGCAGATCGTCAGCAATAACTTTTCCTCACCAGGCGGCCTGATCGCCGACACCGTTATTACAAAAAATACTTTCTCCATGAACCTGGATCCCGGCGTATACCAGTGGCGGGTAAGTGCAGAGAACGGTAGCTCAGTAACAGCTTACAGCGCGGCAAGAACACTTACAGTATTGCAATCCTCTATCAAACAACAGGCTGTGGAACTCAGATTACCGGCCAATAATGCGCTGATCAATAAATCGCTGACCGCTTTTCAATGGAGCAGCCTTTACGGCGCTACGCAATACCATATAGAAATCGATACCAACAACTTTGTTAATGAAAACGCGCTGGTTTACGACCAGACCGTACCCGGACAACAGGTCAATTTTTCCTTACCAAAGGATATGATCTACCAATGGCGGGTCAGGGCCGAGAATGATACCGCGCAGGCAAGATGGTCTGCTATTAACCAGATCACGCTGGATAAAACACCATCGGAAAAAGTCACGCTCAACTCCCCCATCAATAACCAGACCGTCAACAACCCAGTAAATCTGCAATGGCAGGCACTGGCAGGGGCGGCTAAATATAAACTGTATATTCTAAAGGCCGACTCGACGTCTAATTTTAGCCAAAACTTCCCCCTGATCGTTATATCAACCAATTATACATTTTCTGGAGCTGAAACCGGCAGCAAGGTTTACTGGAAGGTCAGTGCTATTGATGCAGCAGGGAATGAAGGTGACGCAGGCACAGCCAGAAATTTCACCGTACAATAACGATGAAAAGGAAGACGATCAACTATTTACTTGGTTTCGCTGTATTCCTTATTTGGGGTTTGATCTTCTGTAAAGTAATCGCCGCGGCCTGGGGAGATGATGACACGGCACCTGCGCCGGCAGCACGTCGCCCCGAAAAAGTATACGATGATTTCGCAGTCAAAAAAGATACAACAAAACTCGCCCTGAACTACAGAGACCCCTTTCAATTAAGTGCATCCCATGCTATAGATACGACCAGGCGGCTTCCTGTTATAAAAGTAAAGGTTACGTCCCGCCCCGTTCCGGCCAGGACAGATTGGAGTTTTATCAAATACTCGGGATATATTGCCAACCCCGCCACCAGGAAAATTATTTCTATTTTAGTTATCAACGGACGAAGCGCTATGCTTCGCGAGGGAGAAACAGCCGAAAATGTAAAGTTGCTGAAAAACATGCGCGACTCCGTCAAAATATCTTTTAAAAATAAAATTCAATATATATCCAGGAATACAGCTACGTTATGAGAAAAATTTTATGTTTCCTGCTTTGTTTTTGCAGCAGTTATTTGATGGCCCAGAAAATGCCCGATTACGGTTTTGACCGGATAAGGATAACGCAGGATGACAAGGTACTGCAATTTGAGACCCTGCCCGTAAAGGGCCATCCTGTAACGAAACCGGAACGGTGGTATTTTTGGTATAGCGCAAACCAAATACAAAACACACAGGGCGGATATAGCGGAAAGTTGCTGAATGGCGACTACCGCTCCTACTACCTAAACAAGAACCTGATGGAACAGGGTACGTTCAGCGCCGGGCTTAAAGACGGCACCTGGAAAAGCTGGACGGCAAACGGTGTCCTCCGGGAGATCCTCAGCTGGAAAGATGGTTTGATGACAGGAGAATTCAGTAAATATGACGATAAGGGCAAACTACTGGTTTCCGGGCGATATAAGAATGGTGTGATGGATGGGCCGGTACGGAGCTTGGGGAATAAGGATTCGGTAATAACAACCTGGTATAATGCAGGTGCCATAGTAGAACATAAGCCTCTTTTAAAACGGATCCATCTTTTTCCACACAAAAACAAACCGCAGCAAACCGTGACACCATAACCTGGCCATATGCTCAAGGCTTCATCACTTTACATCGTTATTATCATTTCTTTTATCATAGCGTTGATCTGCTCTTCGCTGATCGCCGCTGCTTATTTTTACAGGTTAAACTATCAAAAAAAGTTCCGGTCCGATAAGTTGCAGAATAATCTCGAGTCGGGTATCAACCTGCTGCTTTCAGAAAGTGAAACGCCCTACCGGGAAACGGAAAAGGTCAACCTGTTTAATAATGATGCCGATTCGGTTATTACCGGCAAACTTCCCTGGGGTGTTTTTGATATTGGCACTGTTCGGGCATTCATTCAGCAGGACACTTTGCAAAAAAGCTTCATGATCGCTAAAAACATTGATTCGGCAAACTGGATGGCCCTTTACCTGATCGATGAAGACCGGCCGCTCTCCGTTAGCGGGCAAACCCTTATCCGTGGTAATGTCCGCATCCCGAAAGCCGGGATAAGGGCCGCATATGTTGATGGCAAGGCCTATAAAGGCGACCCCAAATTTGTAGATGGTCATATCTATAACAGCGAACGTGAAATACCGGCGTTTGGCAAGCAAAGGCTTGAGCAGCTAAATAATGCGTTCTCTGACACAAGCCGGTCCTCACCCTTTCCGATTGGCGACAGCCTGGTGAAAAATTCTTTTTTCAAACCGACCCTTTTGCTGAAAACAGATGGCAAATCTGTCATCAAAAACATGGAGATAAAAGATAATATTGTTTTGTATGCTGACACTACGCTCTATATCGACAGTACCGCCCGTTTAGATCATATTATGATTTTTGCAAGATCCGTAGTATTCGGGCAAGGGTTTAAAGGCAATTGCCAGGTATTTGCAAGAGATTCGGTCGTTGTCGGCAAAGGATCAGTATTTACTTACCCCTCTTGTATCGGGCTGTTACCTGAACCCGGTCGAAAAACCGGTATATCCCCTAAATTGAGTATTGGCGAGGCCACACGCTTCGAGGGCATCGTGTTTTATTATGAAAAAGAAAAACCAACTATCCCTACTATCATATCTTTTGGCAAAAAAGACAAAATAACGGGCCAGATATATGTGCAGGGGACTGTATCGCTAAAAGACAGCGTTGAGATTTCCGGCAGTATCACCTGCCAGAAATTTCTTTATCAAAGCAATTCCTCTTCATATGAGAATTTCCTGATCAACACGCGCATAAGCGCAAAAGCATTATCCCCGTATTACCTCACATCCGATCTGCTGCCTGTAACTGGCAGAAAGAAAAAAATTTTGCTATGGCTGGAAAGAAATTAAAACTGAACGGTAAGCTAAAATCTTCCAGTATCATGGAAGTGGTCATAGCTATGGTGCTCATCATTATTGTTTTCGGCATTGCCATGTCCATATTCGCCAATGTGTTCCGTACATCCTTGTCTGCCAAACAGCTCAAGGCACAAGCTACGTTCCAGGACATTTTTTTAACAAGCGGCCCAGGCGAAGTCTTCGAAAACCGCACCTTTCAGTCAGGTGATTTCACCATCAGTCAGACCGTTTCACCTTATGGTAATACAACGGACCTGATCAGTGTGCAACTGGAAGCCTTTGACCAGAACAATGAAAGCATGGCGGTAAGCCGTAGAATAATATTTGCAGAACATGAGTAAGCTTAAAGTTAAAGCCTTTACCATCCTGGAGCTCGTTATCACAATGATGATTTCGGCCATACTGATCGGCCTGACGTTTACCATATACGGTATCGTTACCCGTTCTTATCATTCATTCAGCAAAAAGAATGACGAAGTTATGGTTATGCTTACGCTCGACAGGTTATTAAGAAGGGATTTTTCAAAAGCAGAGGCTGTCAGGCGACAAGGATTGAAGGTCCTGATCATCGGCCAAAATGATACCACCTCTTACACTTTTGATAGCGGTTTTCTCGTCCGTACGCGGGGTATTACAGATACCTTTAGAGTTGATTATCAACAGCTCGACTCAAAGTTTGAGGGCCGCCCCCCCGAAACGAATCCCGATTCTGCCGTATTGCAGGATGAATTATCCTTTAGTATTACTTACCACGATCAGGTAATCCCTTATCATTACTTTAAACAATACAGTTCGGAAACCCTTTTTCAAAACGATCATTATGCCATCCATTGACTTAAGTAAATATGACTCCGGAAAAAAGAACAGGGCCGGCGGTAAACCGTTGCAGGAATCAAAATCGCAGCAGGAAAGTATCTGGAACCGGGATATCAGTTTTGGCAGCGGGGAACTTTCTGATAAAAAAAAAGAATTCCTTTACCTGGAACTAAGTTCACTGCTTCAGGCAGGTATCGATTTTAAAAGCGCGTTTGAACTGGCTACCGCTGAACAGGAACAGCAAAAAGATAAGACTTTGTTTACCTCCGTTAAAGAGGCCGTATTAAAAGGACAGCCGTTTTCAAAAGCACTTGAACAAAGCGGCAGGTTTTCATTGTACGAGGTATACAGCCTGCAGATAGGAGAAGAAACGGGTAAACTCATTGAAGTGTTGCAAGACCTGGCTAAGTTTTATAAAAGCAAGATCAAACAACGCAGGACAATCGTTTCGGCCCTCACCTACCCTGTGATCGTACTGTCCGCCTCGGCGGGAGCTATATTTTTCATGCTAAAGTTCGTTGTGCCCATGTTTGGGGAGGTCTTTAAACGTTTCGGCGGCGAACTGCCCTGGGTCACACGGCAGGTAATAGACTTGTCAACCGCTGTAGGTAAATACTTTATGCCGTTTGCTGTCATCATCATTACGGTGACTGTATTTATTTATCGTTTTCGTAAAGATGACCGTTGGCGCCGGGTTTCATCCGCCCTCATACTTCGCCTGCCGATGGTTGGCAACCTGGTACAGAAAGCCTACCTCGCCCGCTTCAGCAATTCCATGCGTTTGCTTATACACGCGGAACTCCCATTACTCAGGGCCATCGCGCTCAGCAGGCAAATGATCGGTTACTACCCCGTGGAACGCGCGTTACGGGCAATAGAAGATGACATACTAAAAGGCCGGTCCCTTCATGAAAGCCTGAAAAAATTCAGGATCTTTCCGCCCAAAATGATCCAGCTGATTAAAGTTGGTGAAGAGAGCAAGAAACTTGATTATTTTTTTGCCTGGGTGGCCGAGCAGTACCTGACTGAAGTAGAATATAAAACATCCACCCTCAGCAGTGTTATGCAACCCCTGATCATTATTTTTCTTGGGCTTATCGTAGGCGTAATTGTGGTTTCGATCTATTTACCGTTATTCCAGATGAGCAACAGCTTTCAGTAATTCAGCAAAACTTTATCGGGCAGACAAGAACAACACTTCCAGCACAGGCATTTTGAGGTCACCGGTACGCCCCTTTTCCGGGAGTTTTATAGCGGCCGACCGGATCACACCTATCTGACTGCTTTGCTGCAATTTCTGCAGGGTCTTGAGCAGCGCGAAGTAATCGCCCTGGAAAACCAGTTTTTGAATGCTAAACTTGTCCGTTTTGTAAAATGGGTCTTCAGCCGGGACTTCCAGCAACCTCACATTTTCTTTTGACGCGGTTATTGACACCGTACTGATAATACTGTTCCGGAATGTCGCAGAATCTGCCTTATACAACTGCGATATGCTTTCAAGGTTATGGCCCTTTCGTTTCAAGTAACCCGGCTGTACAGACACATCACCAGCAAGGCTTAAATTTTTTTGCAGTTCTTTGTGTACCGTCCATAAAGCGATCGTTTTTTTGAAAGCCAGCTGATAACTGATCAGCAGCAATACAAATACGCCTGCTGTTAAAAGATATTCTTTCTTTACCGTTAATTTATCCCACATATCAATACTCCAGCAATATTTTGAACTGGCCTGTATTCAGTTCGTTATTATACGTATAACTTTCCAGCCTTGCATTCTTAACCCAGGCCATCGTTTTGACCCTGGCGATCCATTCATTAACATCCAATACCGCCGCCGCGTTACCGCTGATGCTAAGTCTGCGGTCAGCAAAGCGTACTACTTTATCCTGCCTGCTTCTCTGCGGATCGACCGGGTTGATGTTCACCTCTTTCCAGGTAATGCCTTCGGGTAATAAAGCGGCCACTTTATCAATCAGCATACTTTTATTTATTCCCCCGTCCCATCCGAGTTCCTTCAGGAGGATTTCATCCCGGCTTACGCGTTCTTCAATTTCCCGGATACCCTCCGTATCCCGCGAGGACCGGCTTAATTGTGCTGACAGCCGGTCATTATCGGTAAAAAGCCATGAAAACAGGACGGTATTCACAGCGAGTAAAACAAAAAATATGGCCAGGATCATAGCCCCGGTTATTTTTAGTTTTATAGCATCCAACAATCCGGTTAAATTGGACCGCAACAGGGGTACTTCCGCACACACCGGTTCAACTTTCTTGGTCAATATGACCTGAAACGCCGCGGCGTATGGTAAGATCATCCTCTCCAATAGTGTTTCCATATCTGCTTTAATAGGGAATTGCGCTGTCATATCCGGTTTATACCCATAAGACAACCATTCCTGGTGCTCGTTATAGCTGATCCGATGCCCATTAAAAACAAGGTCTTCCCCGTAATTATTTAACTGGTTTAAGATCACATCTGCGGGAAATGGCCCCAGGGAAAGCATTACCGGTTTGAAACCCGCCGACGCGCATGCATCAAGCAGCTTATCTGCTTCGGATCTCCTGATCACAGATGAGAATATATTATTGCCGGAAACGAAACGCTGCATAAAAAAATCATCCGGGTTTGCGCCGGGCATTATCCTATCAAATTCAACAGTGTCAGCAGATCCGGCCGTTTCCTCCTGTTTGTTCACAACGCCTCTCCCGGTTATGTTCAGGGCTATAATTGATTTTGCAGGGAGTAATTTAAAAAGCTCGTTAAGAGATGTGCATGCAGGTATTTGCTGGTTGATATCCAGCTTGCCTTCCCGCCGAATTACCTGACATGCGTCAGCCGAGAGCCCACCATTGGCTGATAAACGGATGCTAATGCCAATGCACTGACCGATATGAATGAACTTTGCAAGTGCCATCTTAACGCTTCACGATAGGTTTTATAAAAAGCACGGTTACCACTTTGGCATTTGTGCGGCTCCGGCTGCTAAATATCCATTTCAAAACCGGTATCCTGGATAGAAACGGGATACCTGAACCACTTTCGCTGTTCTCGGTTCTTTCAATGCCGCCGAGCATGATCATATCTTCGTTATGTACCCGTAAACTGGTTTCAAACTCACTAATGGCCTGAGGAGGCGGGGAACCGTCACTGGGGATCGAGGTGAAGTCCGCCATGCTCACTTTTATTTTAAGGGTCACCTCGTCATCTCCTGAAACCACCGCGTCGACCTTAATGGAGAGATCAGCTTTAACTTCCTGGTAATTATCTGTAAAAATAGAACTGGGATTACCGAGTGATGGAATTACATTTTGGGTCCTGTTCCTGTAATAGGCCTTCTTACCAATACTGAAGGTAGCCGGGTGTCCATTCATAGCCGATAGTTTAGGAACAGAGCGAATATTTACATTTTCATTTGCTTCCAGCGCCTGCAAGCTGAGGTAGAAGTTTGGTGTGACATGTCCCAGATTAACCGAGGTGGACCTGCTGATACTATTCAGAAAGCTATTGATCGACTTTGCGCCAAAAGTATAATTGATTCCGGGAAGCACCGTTCCGCCTGTCCTGACACTATCCGAGATCCCGGCGCTGATCCCGGTCGAGACGGTTCTGGAATTGTGGATATCGATCATCATCACTTCTATGGTCACCACAGGCACCAGTACATCAAGACGTTTGATAAAATCCTCCACCTCTTTAATCTGCGCGCCGGAACCTGATAATAATAGCGTGTTTTGTTCCCTGAATTCTTTGATCTCAATACCGCGTTTCCATTCGGCAGGAATCATGTTGATGATCGTATCAATCGACCTGTTCTGAACATGTATCGGCTTGAACGCCCTCAACCCCTCCAGTTTCCGGTCGCCGATAATATAAATCCCTTCCTCCGCATGAAAAGTATAATCTGTACTTTTGAATAACAGTGTCAGGAAGGTTTCATATGTGATATCGTTGACATGTAACGTGATGGTACCCTTCAGGTCAGAGTAAATAGAATAACTCTTATTGGTTTCCTGGGAAGCGTATTTAACCAGGTCAGCTATCGGCGCGTTAACAGCATCTGCCGAGAGCAGTTTCTGGCCGCCCACCATCCTGCTGAAAATACCCGACGCACCCCCGCTGTTCCCCGGGGCCTGGGGTCTGAAATTCTTCCGTACCGAAGTCCTTTTATCCCCGTTCACATAAACTTCTTCGTTCTCTTCCAGCGTTTGGAACAGGTAAAAACCATCATCTGTTTTAGTTACTTTGATGCCGTTGGTAAAAGCAAGGCTGCCCAGGGCCTTATCAAACTGGGCAGCCGCAATAAACCCGCTGACCATTTTACCCTGCATCTGTACAGGCACCACGACATTGATGCCTGACAATTGTGTTATCTTACGGGAGACCGCCACGAGGCTATCGTTAGCCAGATCAAGGGATAAGGTATTGTCCAGTCGCGAATATTGTATTTTAAGTTCTTTTACAGCAGGTTTCAGTAACTGGTTGGGGTCCTGATAAGGCGTTACATAAATGATGTTACCGACAATAGTGAGGTCAAGATTGTATTTTTTGGCCAGCAATAACAGGATGTTAGATGCCGAAACATCGTTAAACGTATCAAATACCGGAAAATTCAAGCCCGGATCACTGCTGATACTTAAGTTGCTGGATTGGGAAAGCGCATTCAGATAATCTTTAATGGAAACGCCGGTCACCATTAGCCGTACTTTTTGATTGAGTCCCGGAACTTTAGCGGAAAGGTTCTGCAGGTTTTGCTGGATAACCCCGATCCTGTCCACCTGCTGTGCCTTCGAACAAAAAGGCACAAGGTACAGGAAAGCGATCAGCACTGACCGGGTAAAAGTTTTATACATACAATATCAATAGTTAAATAACAAAGGGTAAATCTCTTCAATAGAGGTCAGGCCTTCTTTAAACAGATCAAATGCATTTTCCGAAAGCGTTTCCACGCCCTTCTCTTTTAACAGGTCCTGAATATACATATTCCCGTTTTTAATTTCAAGTGCCAGTTCCCGATCGATGGGAATAACTTCATAAACCGCCTTTCTACCCTTATATCCCGTATAGTGGCAATGCTCGCAACCTTTTGAAACATAATGATGAGTTAACTGCACGGGCGGCGTAAATTGTTTGGGAAACGCGTCGTCAACCATCAAAGCTTTTTCTTTACAGTTCGGACACAATAACCTGATCAGGCGCTGTGCCACAGTAGTATTCAGCGTACTGGCTACCTGAAAAGACGGGATGCCCATATCAATCAGGCGGGATACCGTCCCCCAGGCGGAATTGGTGTGAATGGTAGACAGCACCAGGTGACCGGTAAGCGCAGCCCTGATGGCCATCTGAGCCGTTTCGGGATCCCTGATCTCCCCCACCATAATCACATCCGGGTCCTGCCGTAAAAATGTGCGTAATGCCGCGGGAAAGGTAAGTCCGATAGATTCTTTGAGCGCGACCTGGTTGATGCCTTCCAGGGTATATTCCACCGGGTCTTCGATGGTCAGGATATTCCGGGTCTCTTTATTAAGTTCTTTAAGAGAGGCATACAAAGTGGTGGTTTTACCGGAACCTGTCGGCCCGCTGATCAGCAACAATCCGTTAGGACGTTTGATCCCCTGTAAATAGTTATTCAGGTCAAACTCAGAAAAACCCAGGGTACGCAGGTCAATATCTGTGGCGTCATTATTTAAAAGCCTCAATACCACTTTTTCCCCGTAAAGCGTCGGCAGGATTGATACCCGGATATCAAATTTTGCATCTTTTTCATCGAAGTTAACACGGCCATCCTGCGGTAAACGTTTTTCAGAAATATCCAGATTGGCAATGATTTTGATCTTATTGATCAGTTCCGGATATTCATCTTTTTTTAATAAATAACGTTCAACCATCATCCCGTCTACACGGATCCTAACGCGGCATTTATTTTCATAACTTTCAATGTGAATATCGCTGCTTTTCAGGTTTTTCGCTTCACGGATCAGGTCTTTTAAGAAATCGTCTGCGTTATGGTGCCCGGGAGCGACAGCCTTCTCGCGCCCCGCTGGTTGTTTTAAATAATACTTGGATAAAAGTACTGTTATACGAGAAGCATGAATCGGTTTTAAGAGCACCTCATACCCAAGCAACGTCTCCAGTTCTGCAGACAGGCTTTCCTGGTCTGCGCCCTCCTCACAATAAAGCGTCAGCTGATGATCAGATCGGCTGCAGGGCAACACTCGATAGTGCCATGCAGCCTCCTTTTTCAACCAGTGCAGGTTTTCGGTTAGTAAAATGATATCTTCTTCCGCCGCCATTACCCGCCAATTAAAAAAAGCAACCAGTTATCACTGGTCAGATCGATTGATCTGTTCGACCAATCGATGATTAAAAAAACGGACAGGATCAATGCCTGTAAGCCGGCAAGTGGTACGTGCCTGTAGGCTGTTCCCGGCCTCAAGCTGACCCATATCAGCCAAAGCACAATGATGATAAACAAACTGGTGATATAGAATAAAATGAAATTCAAAAGCGTAAAAAAAAAACAGATACACAAAAGAAAGAGGATATCACCCCAACCGATCAGTTTATCCGGAAGATAAATAAGCCTGCGCTGCCTGAGTGATATATATAGCCAAACTACGGTAAATACTACCAGTAAAAAGGCAATGTTAAGCGCAGTATTAAACAAAACTTCTTTTAAATAAATCCCGCTAACTATTCCGTGGGCAATGTATAATAGGGCAAGTACCGGAAAAAAAAGCCAGCTTACCGCCCTGAAACGGATGTCCTGCATAAACACGGTCCAGAGACAGGCGACGATTAAAAAATTCAGCAGCGGCAACAACACTTTAATCCGGGGTAACTTCTTTAATCGTTTTATCCTGGTTGATCTCCCAGACATTGAACACGCCGTCACCATCAAAATCGGTAACGGAAGTAGCTCTTGCGGTAAAAGTGGTAGTGGTTACATTTGTAATTTCGACACGGTAATTTGCGCGGCCATCTTTATCGTCTGTTACCAGTTTTTCCTGAATAAAGCCCAGTTCTACCAGGTCCTTACTGTATTTAGAATGTTCATAAAAGTAGCTTTGTTCCAGAAGCTGCACATGGGCGAGATTGGTTTTCGCCTCCACACTTTTTGCTTTAGTGATCAAGGGTAGAAGGTTTGGAAGGATCAGGAAAACTAAAATACCAACGATACAAAGCACTACCAGTATCTCTGTAAGGGTAAAAGCTTTAGCTTTACGGAATAGTATAAGATAAGGTGTATTCATTTCATTAAATGGCGTACTAAGCTAATCATTTGTTTTGAAAATATAGGCAATATTTTATGATTTCCTACATTCAAAGTATCCTTAGTACCAGTAATTAAAGGCACTATTGCAATTGTGTCAGGGTTTAAATAATTAGAATAAAAGCTTTCTGCATCAAATACCAAACCCCCTGTTTGATATCCATATTTAAAAGCGCCATCTCCATTAAATCCGTGAGCCCCAACAGTCTCAAGGAATGCTCCTAATTGATCGAACGATAAGTTATTGGCAGAAGCTGCTTTATCAGGATTGTATATAGACGTGGCACCTGCAATTGCTGCTGCACGTTCAAAAAAATCTTGCGCATAACCCCATTCCTGTTCGCTTGCATAGGTTTTCATCCAAAAGGCGCTTGATAAGCCACCCACATACTTCAACGGGCCAAATGATTCTATCTCTTTTTTTGATAAATTCCCCAAGGGATCATTAAACGCCACCGGGTTATTATTCCCGTACTGGTAAACGCTCATGTCCTCGGTAGCCTCAGCCGTGGGGTCAACGGCCAGGAAACGGCCCAATGCCTGGTCATAGTTACGGTAGAACGTTTGCTGCCAGTCGGGCTAGTCGGCAAAGTCGTTCTGCCATTCAGAACCGCCGTTATACAGGTTCTTGTTCGGCGCGGTTGGCAAGGCCATCGTGCTGGTCATGCTCATGCCGTAGGCGTAATAGCTGTTCTCCTGCACTACTTTGGCTGTGCCCGTGCCGCTGTCCTCAAAGCTAATGCGGGCGTTACCCTGGTGGTCGGTAATGATAAACTCCTGTTTTAGGGTAACCGTTGCCCCGCCCGTGTTCCTTAACCCTGCCCTCCGACATGCCAAAGTAATCCAGCTGGGCTGCGCCCACGCCTGCCGTGGTATAAATGAACCCATCTATATAGTCAGTTACTTTGAGTAAGGTGTAAGCTGAAAGCTTACATTATTTTAGGTCGCAGTTACAAACTGCGACCAGTGTGTGGGAAGGTCGGCCAAATGCTTACCTATTATCTTTCCTAATGACCGTCCTACACTAGCGACTTCAAGCGAATGAGTTAGCCTATTATGAACAAAAACCTCTTCGGGCAAAGGGAAAACTTGTGTTTTGTTTTGCAGTCTCCTAAAAGGGCTAGAAAAAATTATCCTATCCCAGTCCCGCTCATATTCAGTTCTTATTCCCTTTTCATCATTGCCCATTCCATATCTTCTTGCTGAAAAACAATTGTTCCATGTCATTTCTGCTTTATTCATAACTATCTATTAAACGAGTAATTAAAATTTTCTAAAGATATTTTAAAATTATCCGTTTAACTAAAAGTTTTCTTTGCTTATACTATTGGAGTTTTTTAACCTCGAACCGTGAAAGAGCTTCCCCCAAATCTCATAATAGTAGCTATATCTTTAAGTTCTGAAATAAATGGTTGAAGTTTAATCCTATTGGTAGATTTTGGGATTTAGTGGATGCCGCGATAATACTGACCTCGAGCCTTAAATCGGTATTAATATATTTTCTGATTAATGCCAATGTCTCTTGTGGCTTTTCTATATATTAGAGCAATATTATTAATTATCACCCTTGTCACAAAAAGCATTACTAGATAGCATTCCTATTCCACCGATTCCCGAATGTGGAACAAAGCTTAGCATATACGAGCGTCTAAAGTGTTTCTTTCATACATTATCGATTAATCCTATACCTCAAAAAGCTAATGATACACTGCTTTTAATTAACGAGACTATTAAAGCGGTTGAAGATTGCCATTCAGGAGTAATACAGGAGTTAAATCCAGGGTTGCAAACTAAAGGACGTATGTATGCGATTCAGGAAGACAATATACAAAAGAGAAAAAAATGGTGCTATTGTTGCCCGTTCAAAAGCTCATAAAATTATTATTGAGCCAACTGGTGCGTTTTCTATATTAACATGGGGTGATGACGAACTTTTAATTAAAAGAAATCATGAAACCGTCTGAAAAAGCAGCTAAAATAGCGGCAAACATCCTTTCCTTAGGTGGCAAGTATGTTGACTATATCTCTAGATTAAAAATGGAGGTATTTAAAGATTCCTATCAATTTTATTTTGTGTTGCCGCAATCCATTCTTACTGTAGTGGTCAAAGAAAGTATTGTAGCTGAGTTAAATAATAAGATGCATCAGCATACGCTTGATTTTTACAACAATGAAGTGGCATTCGAAAACATTGACGAGTTTGAAAAATATTTTAATAATATCATCCGCCCTATCAGAGAATGGGCGGAAGGAATTATAGCAATCTATAACGGAGATAAGTATTTATGTGAAGTCGAAGTTTCTTCTATAGACACTGACAGGCAAATGGGCGTTGAGGTCTTATACGATATAAAATTTTATGATCCAGAATCAGAAGAAGATATCGTAGCAGCGGAGGTTTCCGAATATCCAAACGGTATATTTAGCATTTATGACAAACATGGAGAAGTAGAAACTGAGGATGAAAAAATCCTAGCTTATTTTTATAAGCATCAACAAGACAATGATTCGCCCGACGATGAAGATGCTCACGAAATTGACCCATCTGATATTGACTTAGATTTTTAAAAGACATTAACTCTTTTGAATGGCAACAGTTAGCAGTAATTTTGCTAACATTCACTATGATCGTTGTATCATGCTAAATGTGCAATTAAAAAGGTATGCTACTTTAGTAATGCAATTTCGTTGACAATTGAGGAAATACTCCTCTCCATCTTTAAATAGCCGCTAAGGTGTTTAAACATCCCATTAAATAGTTCGGATTTAGTCCTGCTCCGCTACCTAAAATGAAGCAAAAGCCTTTAGTCGAAAGATTAAAGGCTTTCTTATTTTCATCATATTGATCAAATTTTTGGCAGATCTGCTTTCGCTTAAACCAGGCGCTGCAAAACAAAAATTAAGGCACAAAAAAAGAGAGCTCTTTTGAAGCTCCCTTTTCCCCTAATTAATTTAAACTATTGATTAAACCCAAAAAAAAGAACATATACATCTCAACTTGGGCTACTGAGAATTCAATTTAAGCCTTTAAACAATCTGAAAGTTTTTCATAGGTAGATGATATGTTTTCAAAGATGTTTGCAGGGCTGTTTATGTTTTAACAAAACGTAAGCCATAAATGTAAAATGCAATGCTTTTTTTACACCGGCCCCCTTCTCAACTATCCCAAAAGAATTCGGCAAACACCGGGTTTCTTTAAAAGAAATACTTGGAATGCCACTTTTAAAGTGATAATTAAGCAATTATAAAATATAGTGATAGCAGAATTTCGTTTTTGCGAAATCAATACCACGTAAAAACCCGTGCTTTTGATTTTATATAAAAAATTTTATAATTCTTTGGATTAACCATCGCTAAACCTCATTTTTAAACAAAATTATCAAAAACCAGTGTACAGAAAATGATAACATTCTGTTTTTCCATACACACCCTGTATGATATTTTATACAAACTACAAAAAATGAGCATAAAAAGAAACACTATACGCGCAGTATCGGCATTAACAGTTGGCATTACCCTGTTAAGCGCCTGTAAAGACAAGGATAAAGCCTATGCCCAAAATGATGTGCTGATCAAAAACATTGATAAAAGCGCAAAGCCCGGCGATGACTTTTTTCAATATGCCAATGGTGCCTGGCTTAAAAACAACCCTATCCCGGCGGCTTACTCATCATGGAGCATTTTTAACCTGGTGCAGGAAGACCTGCGCAACAAAATGTTAAAGATAAATGAGGATGCTGTAAAAGCCGGCGCGCCTAAAGGCAGCAACACTCAAAAAATAGGCGACTTTTATTATAGCGGCATGGATACCGTTACCATAGAAAAACTGGGCCTATCACCCTTGAAAGATGAATTAGCCAAAATAGACGCTGTTAAGGATGTAAACGGCCTGGTTGCCGAGTTTACCAACCTGCTTACTATCGGTGTAAAAAACCCGATAGCCATTTATGCCGGGCAGGATGATCGTTACAGCGAAAAAATCATCATGCAGCTTTCGCAATCGGGCATCGGGTTGCCCAACCGCGATTATTATTATAAAACCGATGAACACACAACCAAAGTACGTAATGATTACCGGCAAAAGCATTTACCTGCACTATTCAAATTTTTAGGCAATGACGATGCGGCTGCAAAAACAGCAGCCGAAAAAACCTACGCCTTAGAGAAATTCCTGGCAGACAGCTCACGCACGCTGGAAGACCTGCGCGACCCTTATCATAACTACAATAAAATGGGTATTGCAGGGGTAACCAAACTGGCACCGCTTATTAACTGGAAAACTACATTTGATAACAGCTACTACAAAAATGTTGATACCGTTATTATTGGCCAGCCCGAGTATTTACGCGCCGTAAACACCGCCCTTAACAAATTCAGCATTAACGATTGGAAAAACTACCTGCGCAAAAACCTGTTGAATGAATTTAGCCCATACCTGCATAAGGCTGCGGCTGATGAAAGCTTCAGGTTTTATGGCACCGTTATCTCTGGTAAAACAGAGCAGCTGCCACGCTGGAAACGCATACTGGATATTGAAGAAGATGTAATGGGCGAAGTGCTGGGGCAGATCTTTGTGAAAGAATACTTCCCCGAGCCTACCAAAAAAAGGTATGAGGATATGGTGGAAGCCGTACGCGCATCATTTAAAGACCATATTGAAAAACTGGACTGGATGAGCCCCGAAACCAAAAAACGCGCTTACGAAAAACTGGCAAAGGTGTATCCAAAGGTAGGTTTCCCGGATCATTGGCGGGATTACTCGGGCCTGGATATCGACAAGAACAAGTTTGTACAGAACATTATTAACAGCAGCAGGTTCGACCGTAAGTTTAACGCAGCCAAACTGGGCAAACCGGTAGACCGCACCGAGTGGGGGATGACACCGCAAACCTATAACGCTTACTACAACCCGTCTAACAACGAGATTGTACTGCCTGCCGCAATATTTATGGTGCCCGGTACCTTAGATGAAAAAATTGACGATGCCGTTGTTTACGGCTACGGTGCAGCATCTACCATCGGGCACGAAATTACCCACGGTTTTGACGACCAGGGCCGCCAGTACGATGAGAAAGGCAACCTTAAACCGTGGTGGTCTGCACAGGATTCGGCAAAGTTTGCCCAGCGCGCAGATATGCTGGTAAAACAGTTTAATGGCTACAAAGTGAACGACCTGCATATTAACGGCAAGGCCACCCTTGGCGAAAACATTGCCGACCTGGGCGGCGTAGTGATAGGCCTGGATGCCTTCAAAAAAACAAAACAGTATAAAGAAGGTAAAACCATAAACGGCCTGACGCCTGTGCAGCGCTACTTTTTAGGTTATGCCTTAGGCTGGCTTGGGCACGACAGGAAGGAATCGTTAGCTAACCAGGTGCTTACAGATGTGCATTCGCCAAGGTTTATGCGGGTAAATGGCCCGTTTAGCGATGTACCAGAGTTTTATGAAGCTTTCGGCGTTAAAAAAGGCGATAAGATGTGGTTAGACCCGGATAAGCGCGTAAAGATCTGGTAGCCCTCAATATTGTGCCCTCTTAAAAGGAGAGCACCCTGATAAAACCTCATAGCAATATGGGGTTTTGTAGTTTTTGTACCCGCCATTCCTATTAGTAATGGTATTATATTTACGCCATGCAAATCATCCACACCCTGCAAGAATGGTGGCAGCACCAAACCTGGCAAGAGTTAACCGGCGTTATCACCGGCTTGCTGTGTGTGTACCTGGCGGCTAAAAACAACATCTGGAACTGGCCGTTCGCCATTGTTAGCGTAACCATTTATATCTTCATTTTTTTTGAGGCACACCTGTTTGCCGATATGGGCCTGCAGGTTTACTTTTTAGCCATGAATATTTATGGCTGGTATTACTGGAGCCATAAACCCGCCAACGAAAACAAAACACCCGTAACGCGTATCAGCCCAAAAGCAATTATGTTATCTGCAGCTGCAATAGTTATCGCTACATTTATATTAGGGTCGGTACTTAAATATACCACGGCCTCGTACCCATATATAGATAGCTTTTGCGCCGCCTGCAGCCTGGTGGCCCAGGTTTTTCTGGCCCGCAAGGTGTTAGAGAACTGGTTGATATGGATCTTTGTGGATGTGATATACGTAGGCGTTTATTTATTTAAAGGCCTGCACCTTACCGCCGGCATGTATGCCGTTTATGTGGCCATAGCCCTGATGGGATATATCGACTGGAAAAAAGACCTTTTAAAAGAAGCACAAATTTAGAACCAGGAAACAAGAGTTAATGACTGAATCTGAAACCCGAAACCCGAAACCCGAACTTATAAAGATCGCCGTTGTTGGCCCGGAATCTACCGGCAAATCAACCATGTCGGCTTTTTTGGCCAGGCACTACCAAACTGTTTGGGTGCCGGAGTATGCCCGCGGCTACTGCGAAAAACTAACCGAACCACCCACCTGGCAAGATGAGATCAATATGTTTTACGGGCAACTCGCTTCAGAGGCCGAACTATTGCCGCAAGCCAGCAATCTCCTCATCTGCGATACCACCTTTATCACGGTAAAGATCTGGAGCGAGGAGATCTTTGGCAAAGCCCCGCAGCAGGTGCTGGATGAGTTGCCCAAACACCCCTATGATCTGTACCTGTTATTAGATATCGACCTGCCCTGGCAGGACGACCCGCTGCGCGATTTCCCCCACAAACGCGAGCATTTTATGCATGTATGGCACCAGGAGCTACAAGCCTTAAAAGCTAACTACGTCACCATATCCGGCACCGGCAATGACCGGTATCAAAAGGCCGTGGAGGCCATAGATGCGTTTATTGCCTGAATCAGAATTTTAGAATTAAAGAATTTACAGGATGCCCGGCGTTAAATTATTTTGTAAATCATAAAATTCTGTAAATTCTGATCTTTTTTATTCCCATTGTGCAACGTTGTTAAACGCCCTGCGTCATTTAACCTGAAACCTGTCAGAATTTGGAAGCCGTATTCGTAGATAAACATTATAGCCTGGTGGCTGAGTGTAAGCAGGGCAGCAAAAAAGCCTGCTATGAGTTATATAAGCTATATGCTAAAGCGATGCTGAACGTCGCCTTTAGGATAGTGGGCAATATTGCCGAGGCAGAAGATGTTTTGCAGGAATCTTTCACCGATGCTTTTAACAAGCTGAAAGATTTTAGGCAGGAAACAACCTTTGGCCTGTGGCTTAAACAAATAGTAGTGCACCGCTCCATCAACCTTTTGCGCAAAAGGAAACTGGAGTTTGTAGAACTGGGGGACGGCCAGCTGGATAACGTGCCTGACGAAGAGCCCTGGGATGATGAGGATGTACAATACCAGGTAGCCCAAATTAAAGAGGCAATGAAAGAGCTGCCCGAAGGTTACCGCGTAGTATTATCGTTATACCTGTTGGAGGGTTACGACCACGAAGAGATAGGCCAGGTTTTAAACATCAGCGAAAACACATCAAGAACACAGTTTTTAAGGGCCAAAAGAAAACTGAGCGATATATTAATAAGGAAAGGAATAAAAAAATGAGCAAGCGGTTAGAAGATTTTATGAAAAGCAACAGGGCGGAATTTGACGACCTGGAACCACACGCTGATATCTGGAATAATATTGCACTGGAATTGGATAGCTGGGATAACAAGCAAAAACAACAGCCGCAAAAGCGCGAGGCAAAAACATTTTCATTAGGCTTTGTGCTGAAGGTAGCAGCATCTGTTATTGTAGTGATGGGCCTAGGCTTCGGGTTTTATTTAAACAGCCAAAAAACTGCCACAAACGGCGGCGTAAACCTGGCCGATATTAATCCCGCTTACGCCAAACAACAGGTGCATTATGCATCGGTAATAGAAAACCAGCGCACCAGGCTAAAACTGGTGGCCAAGTTTGATCCGCAGCTTTATAACGAGTTTAATGCAGACCTTGCCAAAATGGATGCCAGCTATAAAAAACTGAATAAAGATTTAGCAACCAGCCCCAACCAGGAGCGTGTTTTACGTGCAATGATCCGGAACTTGCAGATACAAACCGAGGTGCTTAACCAACAATTGAGTGTTATTGAACAATTTAATCAAAGTAAAAAGGATCATCAAAATGAAAAAGATATTTAAACAAGGCCTGCTTACTGTTATTGCAGTAATGGCTATTAGCGCTACCTGTTTTGCACAGGAAACCGCTGTAATGCCGCCTATGCCACCCATGCCGCCTATGGTTACCGTACCTAAAGTAAACACCAGGGAGTTTAATAAGCAAATGGCCGATCTTAAAGTTAAGATGCGTAAGCTGCAAAAGCAGATGAAAAGCAAAAGCTTTAATGCCAACAAGGATATGGCCTTAGCCTTTAAAGATTTCGACAAGACATTTAACGAGAGTTTTAAAGGATTCGACAAAACATTTAACGAGAGTTTTAAAGATTTTGGTAAAAACTTTGCCGGCAGTTTCCAAAACATGGCGCCCGATATGGCCGATGCTTTTAAAGGCGAAAACTATAATAACAACTTTAATACCGACGAGTATAAGAAAAAACTGGCCAGCGGCGAAATAACCGAAAAAGTAAAAAACTACAGTAAAAGCTACAGTGTTGATGCAAATGATGTGTTGCAGATAAGTAACAGCTTTGGCAAAATAGTAGTTAACACCTGGGCAAAAAATGAGTTTAAGGTTGATGTGCAGATGAAGTTTAGCGCCGATGATGAGGATTATGTAAATAATATGATCAATGGCTCAAGTATTATTGATAGTAAAGTAGGTTCGGTAGTGTCGTTTAAAACTAATTTGGCCCATAATAATGGTATCAACGGCAATAACAATATGGAAATTAACTATGCGGTTTACATGCCTGCAGGTAATGCGGTTAATATCAGCAACAAATTTGGGAATGTTTACTTGCCAGACTTTAAAGGTAAAACCACTATAAATTTGAGTTTTGGAAACTTACTAGCACACGCGTTATCTAATGCCGATAATGATATTCAAATTAGGTATACACAAGAAGGCACATCTCAAATCGCTACGCTTAACGGTGGCAGGCTTAAAATAAGCTATGGTAAATTAAATGCAGGCGTTGTATCAGGAGTTAATGCAGCGTTTAGTTTTTCTGATGTAAATATAGCACGCCTCAAAACCTCTGCTGATGTAAGCATTAAATTTGGAAATGGCTTAAATATTAAAGCCATAGACAGCAATACAAAAAACATTAATATAAACGCAGCTAACACCAGTGTAAACCTGGATTTTAAAGAAGCGCCAAATTATAACTTTGATGTAACTACCAAATTTGGAAGTTTTAATTATAATACGGATAAAATTAAGCTGACTTCTAAAACCCCAAGCGATGACGACAGGGGATGGTCATCAACAAAAACATATAAAGGAAATTCCGGAAAAGGTACAAATGATACCACCGTTGTGATAAATGGTAAGTTTACAGAGATTAAATTCTACTAAAAACTATTGCCCCCGGCATAATTGTAAAACCCTTGCTGTAAACGGCAGGGGTTTTGCTATTTTTAGGCCATACATTTACACTTGGTATGGAAATTTTAACCGACCCGGAAGCGTGGGTATCACTGATCACGTTAACCGTTTTAGAGATTGTTTTGGGGATAGATAATGTGATATTCATTTCTATCCTATCAGATAAATTGCCAAAAAACCAGCAGGAACGCGGTCGTAAGGTTGGTTTAGGCATGGCCATGATCACCCGCATCCTGCTGTTGCTTACCATTACCTGGGTAATGAAGCTAACCGCACCCCTGTTTAATATTGCCGGCCTGGTTGGCGCTACCGACCCGGAATGGGTAAAGAAATTGGCCATATCAGGCCGCGACCTGATCCTCATCATCGGAGGGTTGTTCCTCATCTATAAAAGCACGGCCGAGATCCACCATAAAATTGAAGGCGATGAGGATGATGCCGAAAACGTTAAACCGCATTCTTTTTGGGGCACCATCTTCCAGATCATGCTGCTGGATATTGTGTTCTCTTTAGATTCGGTGATCACGGCGGTAGGTATGGCCCAGCACGTAGAGATCATGATAGCGGCAGTTGTAATTGCCGTAGGGATAATGATGTGGGCATCAGGCAGTGTGGCAAAATTTGTAAACACCCACCCAACGGTTAAAATGCTGGCCCTATCGTTCCTGCTGTTGATCGGCGTATCGTTATTGGCCGAGGCCTTTGAGCAGCATATCCCTAAAGGGTATATCTATTTTGCTATGGCGTTCTCTATCCTGGTAGAGATGCTTAACCTTAAAATGAAGGCCAAGCGCGAAAAGCGCACCAAGGCGGCCATTGCCAAAAAAGCAAAGTAACTGGTTACACTATATATTTTTGCCGTCTACGATCTTAAAGAAATCCTCCCGGTAGGTATCCCCTACCGGTATCACTTTGTCGCCTATAAAAATACGACTGCGATCTATACTGTCTATTTTATTGATAGATACGATGTAAGATTTATGCACCCTGATAAAATGCCTGGGCGGTAGTGCATCCTCCATCTTTTTCATGCCCTGCAGGGTAATAATGCGCTCGGCAGGGGTAAAAATGGATATGTAATCTTTCAGGCCCTCTATAAACAAGATGTCGTGCAGGTAAACCTTTTGTATTTTATGCTCGGTTTTCACAAAAATAAAATCGCTCATAAAATCATCCTGCTGTACAGGCTCGGGGGCGGGCGAAGCGGGTTTTGATGCAGGCTGTATAATGCCCTGCGCCTTTTGTACCGATTTAAAGAACCTGTCGAAAGCGATAGGTTTTAACAGGTAATCAACCACATCCAGCTCGTACCCTTCCAGTGCGTATTGCGGGTAGGCGGTGGTTAATATCACTTTAGCTTTACCGTTGGCTATTTTCAGGAACTGGATGCCGGTAAGCTCGGGCATCTGCACATCCAAAAAAACCAGTTCTATGCCGCCGGCCTGCACCAGGGTAAGGGCTTCAATAGGGTTGGTTGTGGCTTTTACCAATTGCAAAAAAGGTATTTTGGAGATATAATCTTCCAGTATGTTAAGCGCCAAAGGCTCATCGTCAACAACAAGGCATCTGATCATGGCTATAAAACTAAGGATAATTGACAAGTGTACGTATCCGCTTCGTCGCGAATATCTAAATTATATTTACCGGGGTATAACAGGTTTAGCCGCCGGCGTACGTTGGCCAGGCCTATCCCGCCGGATGCATCGCGGTTATGTGTATGCTTTTTATTCCGGATAAAAAAGGAAAGATGCCCGTCATCCACGTTAATGCGCATGGTAATGGGTGCTGCCGCATCATTGGCAATGCCGTGTTTAAAGGCATTTTCTATAAAAGATATCAGCAGCAGGGGCACTATCTGCTGGTTGGTAACCGCGCCGTTCACCTCAAAATTAATAAAGGCGTGGTTGCCAAAACGGATCTTTTGCAGGTCGATATAGTTTTGCAGGTACTGCAGCTCCTTATCCAGGTCCACCTTATTATCGTTACACTCGTAAAGCATGTAGCGCATAATTTCGGATAGCTTCAGGATCGCCTCGGGCGTGGTATCCGATTTTTGGTAGGCCAGCGAATAAATACTGTTTAAGGAATTGAATAAAAAGTGCGGGTTTATCTGCGATTTAAGGAAGGATAACTCGGCCGATAAGCGCTGGTTCTCCAGGTCGCGCTGCACCCGCTCGTTCAAAAACCAGTCTACCGTAAACTTTAAAACGGCACTTAAAAATAAAAATATGGTAGAGATGATAACCGTATTGGTAAAATACTTTAAAAAAGCGGTTTCCTGCGTGCCTTTGGTATGCATAAGTATCTCGCGCTTAAAAATAAGCCCGCACCCATATTTCAGCAGCCCAAAGCCCACAAGCGCCGCCAGTATGCTTAGTGCGTATAACTTATATTTTTTTTTATCTAAAAAACGCGGGATGAGCACCAGGTAGTTAAGGTAAAATAGGCTGATGTTGATAAAACCGTACAATACAAAAACCACCAGCACTGCCTGTACAGACATTTTGCCGCTAAAGCGCGCAAGCGAGGCAAAAAAAACGATGAAGCCCAGCCAGATGAGGATATGACAGGATATTTGCCAGCCTTTTTTCATTTAAACCTTTCCTAATTATCAGCATCTAAAGTAGTATTTAGATATGTATTTACTTGTGTAATTATACTTAGTACAGCTATATTTCGATGAACGGGCTTTAAACCCCGACGAACGGGTTAAGCCTGCTTTATGCCTGTTCATCTACAAATGCTGGCTGTTGGTCTAAATAGTTTTAGCGGCTTGGTTGTTTGGTGTTTCTTTGTTTCATCAAACAATCACAAAAATGAAAAAGTTAGTTTCAAACTCCAATCCATTTATCTTATTACTGGCCCCTGTAGTATTTGCCATCATCATGGGCGTAAGCTACCAGTTTGAACAAAAGAAACAATATACTGCCCAAAATTCGGCAGTGCAGGCTACATCATTATTTATTAAGGGTATAACCGTTATTAAAACAGTGGCCACCATTGCTACAGACAAGATATGGTAATCCAAACCAACGGCTTATCATTCAGCTTCGGCGATCAGCAGGTGGTAAAATCACTGTCGCTGGAAGTGCCCGCCGGCAGCATCTATGGTTTTTTGGGGCCTAATGGCGCCGGCAAAACCACCACCATCAAAATGCTGCTTAACCTGTTAAAAACAGGCGAAGGCAGCATTCATATTTTTGATAAAGAGCTGAACAGCAACCGTATCGGCATTTTAAAACAGATAGGCTCGCTGATAGAGCAGCCTGCCATATACCACCACCTTACCGGTAAAGAGAACCTGATGAACCGCGCCATGCTTTTGCAGGTGAAAGAACAGCGTGTGGATGATATGCTTAAACTGGTGCAGCTAACCGCTGCGGCCGGCAAAAAGGCAGGCCAGTATTCGCTGGGGATGAAGCAACGCCTGGGGATTGCCCTTGCCCTGCTTAACGACCCCAAGCTGTTGATACTGGATGAGCCTACCAACGGGCTCGACCCAAACGGCATCATCGAGATACGCGAGCTGATGCTGCGCATTGTTAAAGAAGGGAAAACGGTATTTGTATCCAGCCACCTGCTATCCGAGGTAGAGAAGATGGCTACCCACGTGGGGATCATCAACCATGGTAAAATGATGTTCCAGGGAACCATTGGCGATCTGCAGAACATTAACCAGCCGCAGGTTTACATAGAAACCGACAATACGGTTGATGCTGCCAACCTGTTAAAACGCCATAACTTAGAGGTAAGCGAGATAGCGAACGACCACCTGCTTATCCCCTTTACATCTAAACAGCAAATAAGCGAAATGAACGCCCTGCTGGTGCAAAACGGCATCACGGTGTTCGGCATCAACAAACAGCATAAGGACCTGGAACGCCTATTTTTAGATATCACCACCAACCGCAACTAAACCATCATCATGAAGGGATTTATACTATCATTCCGGTCTGAGTTTTACAAAACCCGCAAAACGCTTGGCTTTTGGGGTGCTATTATTCTGCCGGTACTCATCAGCCTGCTGGCCTTTGTTGCTGTTTATACTAAAAGCGATAAGTTTGTAAATACCCCGCCTATGATGCTGTGGGTGCAGTTGAGTATGATAAGCCTGGGCAGCATGGGGTCGTTACTGTTGCCTATTTATACCATATTTGTGGCCTACTCGGTAAACAATGTAGAGCATAAGGCCGATACCTGGAAAACCCTGTTCAGCCTGCCCCTGTCGCGCTGGGCAGTTTATGGCGCCAAGTATTTTTATGCCCTGTTTTTACTGTTTTTATGCCTGGCCCTTTTTGTAATATTTAATATAGCCTTTGGCAACTTACTGGGTGCCTTAAAGCCCGAACTTAAATTTGGCGAATACCACATGGAGCTGGAGCTGGTGCAGGTTTATTACAAGCTGTTTTTATCGGCCCTGGGAATCCTGTCCATCCAATTTTTATTAAGCCTTTTATGGGCAGATTTTTTGAAGCCGATGGGCCTGGGCTTTGTGGCTACCATTACCGGCGTTATACTGGCCAGCAATAACTGGGAGTACAGCTACCTTTTCCCTTATGCACACCCGATGGGCGCTGTAAGGAGCATGATCAAAAACAATAAAGGCCCTGCCAACCACCTGGAAATTAATATTTATACCCACGAGGTTTATGTAAGCCTGATAGTAGCGGTGGTAGTTTTTGTGGCGGGTTATTATATCGTACAGCGCAGAAGCATTAAATAATTAATCAAAAAAACACTATATTTAAGCAAAGTATAAACCTATCCTTAATATGAGCGGACTTGGTGCACCAAAAATCATTTTGTTAGTGATCCCCGCTGATCTATTTTGCGTTGGTAGCCTATTGCCTGGTTAACGTGCTGCGGTCGGAATTTAAAGACAGTATCAGCAAACTGATATGGGTGCTGGTTATTTTATTCGCACCATTCATCGGGTCGGTAATTTACCTTTCTATCGGCCAAAATTCAAAAATTTCATAAGCTTTACAGCACATCATCTGCTTTGCCTGTATATGGAATGCTTTTTGTTTAGATGAACCGGATCTATCTTAAACAAATACCACCTGCGATGCAAAACCTTTTAATCCTCAGTGCAAACAATACCGGCACCTTCGTAATCATTTTCCTGGTGATACTTTACTTTGCCCTCATCATATTTAGTTTGCTGGATGCCGTAAGGGCAACCTTCAACAATTCTGCAACAAAGGTGATCTGGGTACTGGTTATCCTGTTCGCGCCATTCCTGGGGTCGGTATTGTACCTTACTATCGGTAAAAGTTCGAGGATGTAAAAATAGTTTTTTTGTTTACTGTTGTTTATTTGTTTCGTGCAGGTTAACTTAGCGATGTAATTTTTTACTGAAAACCTATCACATGAAACATCTTTTTAAGCCTGTTATTACCATCAGGTTGTTTTACTTCGCTGCAATTTTTTGTTTTGTTATTATTTTTAACGGCTGCCGAAAGGACCATGTTAACCAAACAGCCAACCCGCAGGCCTTAACTACTATCGATGCCCATATCCCGCAGCTGAAAGAGCTATATGCCAACGGGGTAAAAGCCCATAGTAAAGCCACCCAAAGTACCGGTAAATGGTATAATGACCTGATCAATTCAATTGAGGTTGACTGGAACAGCTACACGCTGCAAAAAAGAAACGACAGCAGTATTGTGGCCGAATTTGAGATGAAGAATGATAGCGGGCTTTACACTTTAAAACAGCTCGACGGAAAATACCGTAACAAAACAACGGTAGTATTTATAGAAAAAAAAGATGGCAGCCGTTTAAGCTTTTTTGCCAAGGTGATAGAAGACCTGAGCATCCCCGGCAGTGAGACGGTGATAGATGAGCTGCATTACAGGAACATACCGGGCTTATTTAACGGGATGATATTTTATTACACGCTGGACAGGCAGTTTGTGAACGGAGAGCGCTATGTGAACGGTGTGCGAACGGGCAGCGTATCATTTAACGAAACAACAGGCGGCGTGCGGATAAACAGCAAAGGCGTTAACAATGTAGTTGCGCCATGTACCATTACCGATTTTTACAGTTACAATTGCCAGAAACTGCCGAGCGGCGAACTGATAGACTGCGTTTATCATTATTTGGGCAGTGTTGAATCTGGCAACTGCCATGGCGACGGAGACGGCGGCAGTGGGGGCAGCGGCGGCTATGGTGGTGATGGCAGCGGCGGAGGTGTGCCGCCGGTACCACCCTGTATCCCGGCAAAGCCAAATACGGTTGACATGACGGAGGTGGTAAAGAACGGTAAACTGGTGATACAAAGCATGCCGGCACCCGGCACCGGAGGCGGCACCACGCCCACACCTACGCCTGTGCCTTGCCCCACGACACCACCACCGGTGTCGCCTCCAAAAACACCCATTTTTGGCCTTAATGGCTCTAACGCGGTGGTACCCGACGGTAGCTTGATGATCTTTTAAATTATCTTGATACCCAGGGTATAAAGTACACCGATCCTTATAACGGTGTAACTATAGTAAACGGCGTTGAATATTTAGGGCAGTTAACAGATATAACAAATCCAGATGGTAAAATTGTACATTATTTTAGCCCTGATTTTAGCATCGGTCCTTTTCAGGTTGGCTTTGAGTACGTTGTAGGTACAAGTGCACCCAATTCCAACACGCTTAATACTGTAAGTAATATCTATTTTGCAGGGATGGGGTTTGGAACCCCTTCTGCTTATCTTGGTAGTGGGGCTGCTAGTTATAGGCCAAGTAGCATTATTAACGGGTACCCATCCGAATGGTTCACTTATGAAGACGTATTAGGCTCGATTGGCACTGAATTGCAGCAGCAAGGTCTTAAAAACACCGACCCTATCCCCGAAGCATATTATAAAAACGGGACACCTATTGATATGACACCAGCTCCCGCCGAATCCCGAACTGTAAAGTTGGCACCTAGAAATGCCAAATATTTTTGGGAACAGTTATTAAAAAAGCGACCAGAAATGTTTAGTGAAAAAAATCGGACCTATATTGCTAATAAAAATTTTAAAGATATTAATGCGGACGACCAGTGGTTAAAATACAACCCTACACACAAGGCCTATAAATTTGGCCAATTGGTTCACCATCATGATGAACAAGGATACATCGCTTATGCTATACCTGCAAAAGTGCATCAAAAATGGACAAGCATTTTACATGAATTTAGGGTTAAAGGTAAAATATTGCGTATTAAAGGTACCCTTAACTCTTTTGTTAATGTTATGCAGGTATTCTCTTTTTTAACAGATATACAAACAGGTAATCCAGACGCTTGGGTAAACTGGTTCGGGGCTAATAACGAGATTGGTAAAATATATAAACAGCCTTTTACCGGCGATTATTACATGATAACTCAAACAACGCCTTATAAAAACAGTGCGGGTAAAGTGATAAGAGCTGTAGTTACTTATGATGTGTATGCTGATTACATCTGGGATGATGATGAAGGAAAATATATGGGCGTACTTAAACTTGGCACCTTTACTGAAGATATAGATGTGATTAATAAAAAATCAACGGCAAGAAGTTTTAACAATTATTAACTAAGCGTATGGATAATATAATAAAAAAGTTTTTTGACACCTATTTTAAACGTAATGCCCCCTTATTTGCTGGATATACTCAACATACACCCAAAGAAATGATGGTTTCATCAGTTGATAATGAAGGCTATTATAGATGGAAGCCTATTGACGGTACTTTAAATCATGACGATTATCGAAAGATTGAAAAGAAATTCAAAATTAAATTTCCCGAAAGTTTTATAAAATGGCATAAGAGCTATTTCTTTCTTAGTGGAAGCAGTCCAGTTGTATATCTGCCTAATTCTTCTCCAACACAGCCGTTACAGGATATTATTGACAACCTCGATAATGATCTTTCTGAGGAGTTGATTGCTCAAAAATTGTATCCGTTTGCAACGGATGATAATGATATAGGTTTTTTTGTTTTTGATGCACGGGAAGATAAAGCAGATAACGAATATCCCATTCGTTTATATGACCATGAATATGGTGGCGACCTGGAAGGCCTTAGTGAAATTTTATTTTCATCGTTCTCCAAATTATTAGAATGCCTTACTTATGCTATGGAAAACCATAATGAACAGATACATGAAATTCTACCGGAATTTATACGGATAGATCCGGAAGGTGCAGGCAAGGACGGTATAGATTTTTGGCTGGATCGCATAGTTTTTGAAAAGAAAAACTTTGAAAACGGGAATCAATAAAAAATCCACAACAAGAAATTTTCAAGGTATTTAACGGAATAAATATTATGAACGCAAATGAGTTTGTCAAAAAAGTATCTATGTTAAAGCCCAATACGGAGGATTTTCAAAACGTAGAAATATCGGAAGAATCTAAGGAACAATATATTGCGGAATTCAATGTGAAAAAGATTTCCGACAAAATGTATGAAAATGAAATTGTAAATCTGATTTCTAATTATGATGTTACGTCATTTCGCGTTCATGATATCACATTTGACGCAGATTATCAACAAGACAACGAATATTTATATTTTGGCTTTGACATTTACGATCGCCTGATAATTAATAAAGATAACGGTAAAATTTTTTCATATGATGCTTATGGTGATAGAATAGTACTCGCATGTGCTGAAAATGCAGAGAAATTTCTTGATGCTTTATATGAAATCATGAAATTTTCAAAAACAAAAATGTTAACTAAATACTCAGAAAAGATATTTATTGAAAACTCAAAAAAGGTTGCATATCTGGCAGCATTACATGCTGGTGGGGAAGAGTATGAAGATTATTATAAAGTAATGCTTGGAATTGAATAGATAATAATTTCATAACATCCGTTTATATGACCATGAATATAGCGGCAACCTGGAAGGCCTAAGTGAAATTTTATTTTCATCGTTCTCCAAATTATTAGAATGCCTTATTTATGCTATGGAAAATAAAAATGAGCCTATGTATGAAAAACTGGCCCAATTATAAGGATAGACCCACAAGGCGCAGGCAAAGACGGAATTGATTTTTGGCTGGACCGCATAACTTTTGAAAGGAAAACTTTGAAAATGGGAATTAATTAAAAATCAACATCAAGAAGTTTTCAAAATAATTAATTTAAGATATGGAATATCTAATAAAAAAAAAATTCGATGCTTTTTTTAAAACTAATGAACCCTTATTTGCCGGCTATACCAAAGACTCACCTATGGAAATGATAGATTCTGATGTTGATAGTGAGGGTTATTATAGGTGGAAGCCGATAAAAGGTACTCTATCCTGTAAAGATTATGATAATGTTGAACACAAATTTCAAATCAAATTTCCCAAAAGTTTTATAGAGTGGCACAAAATGTATTTTTTTCTAAATTGCCACAGTCCAGTTGCATATATGCCTCATTCTTCTCCAACACAACCATTACAGGATATTATTGACAACCTCGATAATGATCTTTCTAAGGACTTAATTGCTAAAAAATTATATCCATTTGCAACGGATGATAATGATATAGGTTTTTTTGTTTTTGATGCACGGGAAGATAAAGCAGATAACGAATATCCCATTCGTTTATATGACCATGAATATGGTGGCGACCCGGCAGGCCTTAGTGAAATTTTATTTTCATCGTTCTCCAAATTATTAGAATGCCTTACTTATGCTATGGAAAACCATAATGAACAGATACATGAAATTCTACCGGAATTTATACGGATAGATCCGGAAGGTGCAGGCAAGGACGGTATAGATTTTTGGGTGGATCGCATAGCTTTTGAAAAGAAAAACTTTGAAAACGGGAATTAATTAAACACCAAAATGAAACCCCTGCTTATATTTTTATTATTTAGTAACCTTACAATTAAAGCTTCCGCACAGGACACCGTAGGTTTTAAAAATCTTTCTGCTTACGTAGGTAGAAAGGTTACAGTTATTATGCCGGTGCTTAATTTTGATATAAGGAAAGAATATATTTACCTGTATATGGGAGGCTGGTATCCTAATCAAACATTTACGGCCATCATTAAAAGAAACAACGGTAAAAAACGTATTAAACTCAAAACAGATGTTATAATTGGCCGTGTAAAAGTATCTTTAACCGGTTACATTGCAAAGTACGACGGCGAACCCGATACGACAAAAAATTATGATGACGTAATAATAAAAAAAGAATTTGAAAAGCCGCAACCAATGGTAGTTGTAGCATTTAACCTGCATGGGATGATGTCTAAAAAATATGAACCCAGAACAGAGCCTATTGATTTAAATGGTAAATTGGTAATGCTGATAACCGATCAAAAACAAATAGGCAATATTTATGAACTGGACCTGCCAGATCCAAACTACTTACCTGCTACATGGCCGAATTTTTCGTCGGAATCTGTTTTTGAGCAATAACATATAATATGGTTATTGCCTTACGGCGGTAACCGAGTTATTTATTATAAGGAAATTAACTTTAAAATAACGATTTAGCAACCGAAGCCAAAAGCCCTTTCCCGAGAATATTGTTTCGGTTAAATACTTAGCCAGTATTTTTTACACAACCGACCAAGGTTTATAAATCAACCTTAAACAGGCAAACATTCTGCTTGCGTAAGCCGAAAGCCTACATATTGGGGATCAAAGATATGCTCATTAAACCTTGACCATTATGGAACGGTACTGGTTATCCTGTTCGCGTCATTCCTGGGGTCGGTATTGTACCTTACTATCGGTAAAAGTTCGAGGATGTAAAGCCGTGAAAGCAGGTTTTTACACCGCCTCTGAGGCAGATGCGCTATTTGCTGCTGCCAATTTTTTATTATGGGCATCCTGGCGGTATTTGGCCATGTTTATCAGCAGTACGCTTAACAGGATAATTACCAGGCCCGCTATTTGCAGCCACGAGATGTGCTCATGTGCGAACACTACGCCCAGTAATACAGCTATTACTGGGTTTATATAGGAGTGTGTGCTTACCTGCGTGGCCGGCCTTATTTGTAATAACCATACATAGGCTGTAAAGGCCGCTATAGAGCCAAAAAAGATAAGGTACAATACCGCCAGCCACGATTGGGTGGGCACCCGGGTAATATCAAACCCTTTAAACTCGTGATGCAATGCTGCGGCGGGTAAAAATGCAATCCCTGCAATAAGCATCTGCCAGCCCGTAGTTACACCTGCCGGGCTGCTGCTGCCCTTGTATTTGGCGTACAACGATCCCGCCGACCAGGCTATAGGGCCAAGTACTAATAAACCCACACCCCATATCTTGGCTTCGTCTACCGTGTTACCCAGCGCTATTACCACCTGTTCGCCAAAAAGCAGTATTACGCCTGCAAAACCTATTATTAAACCCGCAATGGTAGCGGTGCTGGCTAAGTTTGCCTTCCGGTTACGCTTATCCAATACAACAAACCATATGGGGTTAGCAGATACCATAATGGCAACCATAGCGCTGGGCAATACCTGCTCTACCCATATTACAACGCCGTTACCCACAGCAAGTAAAATCAGGCCAACTATAGCGGCATTGATCACATCGCGTTTCACCCAGATCTTATCGCCTTTTAAAGCACACCAGGCCAGCACGATCAGCCCTGCGGCAATATAGCGCATGGCGCCCATTAGCATAGCCGGGATGCCCTGTATAGCCAGTTGAATGAAAAAGTAGGTGGAGCCCCAAACAATATATACCGTAGCAAACGCTACAATAACCATTAATGCTGATGGTGCTTTTTGCGGAGTGGCGGCCATGGGCGGTTATTCTAAAAATTATTCTTTTTTACCGTTCTCTACCCGTTTAACTTCTTCGCGGCGATCCTTCTTAAAATCAAAATTATTGAATTCTTCTGTCTGGGGGATATCAACCAAAAAGCTATCCATCTCATCTATCCCGATGGTGATATTATCTGTTAAAAGTTCAATGATGTGGCCGCCGGCTTTTTTATCGTCGCTTAAAAAATGGAAGTGGTAACCGGTAATGTTCGGCCCGTCCATAAACGCCGGGATGCGGTAGCCAACCAGCGTACCCCGGATATTGTTAAAAGTAAAAAAATGCTGTAATGGCAGCATATCAGCAAGTGGCACATAAGGCCTGGCAACCGGCGGGAACGCCCGGGTTTTGATCAAACCGAAGCTGCCGGTGATCTTGATGGCATAAATTCCGTTTTTGTTGGTCAGGATGCTATCGAGGTACTTAAACAGGTGGTTTTTTGGTAATTTAAGGGTGGTTTTTGCCGTTTTTTGGGCCTTAAAAAAGTTGACCACCGTAAAGGGGGTAAGTTCGGTTCTTTTAACTTCAAAAGTTTTGCCGGTGGCCTGGGTCTGGTATATCTTACTGTCAAGGATGAGGATCTCACCATCGAGTTTATCGGGTGCGCCAAGGCCAAAGTTGCCATGCTTTAATACATTGGTGTAAGGGTAAACGGCATCATACAAGCCACCTATAAAGGCGCTGGCATGGCCGGCGGTGTACAAAGTGTTGCTTTGGGTTTGTGCCGATGCATTTATTACAAACAGCCATAAAGGCACCAGCAAAGCATAAGGTTTTAAACAGATCATTACAAGTAAAGGTATATCCGGCTAATATACTCAATACCTTTAGCATAACGCTTTAGCGGGTATGTTAATTAACAGCGAATGGCTGGGTGCAGATAAAATCGCTGATCAGCAATCCTTTAGAGCCGGTTATGGTTTCTATTGTGTGGATGTACTTGTAAGTGTTGGTCAGCTGGTCAAACCCCTGGCCTATCATTTGGATCTGGAGATCGGGCAGGGCAAAGTTCTCGCTGTTTTGCAGGCACATAAAGGTTTGATCTTTAGCTGGTAAAAAATCGTCGGTATAACCTTGTCCGTGCAGGGCTATTACCCTGGCGGTAATAGCGTGGTTTAGCTTTTTAGTTCGCAGCGCTTTCATTTGGGCAGTGTTTTTATGAAAGATTAAAACGCAATAGTTATGCCGATAATTATCTTGATAATCAATTAATTAAAATTACTTTAAACACTTCTTAATATTTTATGTGAATTGCGTTCGGGCCCCTAATTAATCCTTAAAGGTAATTGTAAATACAGCGCCCTGGTTTGGCTTGCTATCCAGGCTTATTTGCCCGCCCATACTGGTTATGTGGTTATAAACCAGGTAAAGCCCTATACCTTTACTATCGCTGTAATTATGAAACTTTTGGTTAAGGCCAAAAACCTTGTGCTTTACTTTTTCCATATCAAAACCACTGCCTTCATCAATAAAGGTGATCTGTTTGGCAGCATTTACAATAGCTGATTGTATGGTAATTATAGGTGCAACACCAGGCCGGGCATATTTTATAGCGTTGGTAATGAGGTTAAGAAATATACTTTCTAAGTATGTACGGTTAAAGGTTATATTGGGCAAATCATTAAAATCGGCATTGATAGTGGTATGCGAGCTTTGGATCAATGCGCTTAAAGAATGTGCTACACTGTTAAGGCAATCGTTTAAATGTATCTCTTCGGTTTTTACGATCAAGCCGTTTTTTTCACTTAAAACATCTACATAGCTATTCAGTGTATATTTAAGGCTGTCGGCGGCATCTTTTAATATGCCTATAAACTCCAGGGTTTCGGTATCCTGAATTTTAGAGGTATCCAGCAGGGTAAAAACGGTCAGCAAATTATTTACCGGCGACCGCAAGTCATGCGATGTGGTGTAGGTAAGCTGCTTAAGATCATTATTGATACTGGTAAGCTTAGTAATCAGGCTATTACGATCAGCCTCCAGCTTCTTTTTATGGGTGATGTTTTTGGCAATGGCATAAACCGTTTCAGAAGCATCGTTAGGCATCGATGTCCACGAAAGCCAAACCACCTCGCCGTTTTTACAAATGTAGCGGTTCTCGTAGTTTAATAAGGGAATATGCCTTTTTAGATTATTGCGGTGCTTTTCGGTTATTGCCTGGTCTTCCGGGTGTATAAAATCATTGATAGGCCTGGCAAAAAGTTCGTCGTTAGTATAGCCCAAAACCTGTGAAACTGCAGGATTGATTTTTTTGAAATAACCATCATAACCCGCAATGCAAAGCATATCCGGCGATAGCTCAAAAAAAAGTTCAAGGTTAATCGTATCGGCAGGTGTAGAAAGTGTCGGCTCGGTCATGATAATATCTGCGGCAGGGGAATTGGTTTAACGGAACAATTATCGTAAGGTTGCATTTACTTTACAACCTTACAATAATATTAAGCTTTTAAACCGGGCCGCCTAAAATGCATTGGATCTGCTAATGTGATCCGTGAGGATCCTCCCCTGTGCTTGTTAAAGCACTTATAATGTATTTATACCATATCAACGGCTACTCTTATCCCGGGAAACCACTATTGATCTGTTCAAACAGGGTTTCGCGTTTTGCGCGCAACCCGGCCGCCATGCCTATTGCGGCATCGTATTCATCGTTTTTAATAGCCGCCATAGCACCTGCAATAAACTCATTAACCGGTATGCCCCCGTGCGACTGTGTTTTGTCTTCGCGCCTGTCGTGCCCAAGTTCGGTGTCTACAGCCGGCGGTGCTATCGCAAATACCTTTATATCCGTATCTTTAAGCTGATAACGTAATGATAAAGTTAAAGAATGCATAGCAGCCTTGGTAGCGCAGTAAACGGCCATCATGGCAATTGGCACAAATGCTAAACCGGATGTGATATTGATAATGGCTGCATTGGGCTTACTTTTTAAATGCGGAATAAATAATGAAGCCAGATGAATAGGCGCAATTAGGTTGGTGTCAACTTCGGTTTTTAATTTATCCGTGTCTATCCCCTTTTTCAGATCTGTTATAAACTGAACGCCTGCATTGTTTATCAGGATATTTGTATCTGTATGGTTTTCATTTATCCAGTTAAATAATTCGGCGCGCTGTGCAGCATCTGTAACATCAGATGTTTTGGTAATGATTTGCGGCAGCTTTTCTTTGATCTCCTTTAGTTTATCTTCGCGGCGGCCGGTAATAATTACTTTATTACCTTCCTTTAAAAACGCTTCGGCAAAGGCAAGGCCTATACCCGATGTGCCGCCTGTTATCAATATCGTATTTGCTGTTGTATTCATATAAACAGTTAATATTGTTATTGTAAAATGGTTTTTATGTATCTGGAATATTGCAAAAATCAAGCCTTTAACATTAAGTTTAAATAAGCAGGTGCTGCAAACAAATGTTTAAATGATATTTTTGGCAATCGCATCGCCTATGGAAACATTAAATACCGGCATATTAAAAAGTAAGCAGCATTTCGAAATTCTTGACGGCTTAAGAGGCATTGCTGCAATAGCGGTTGTTGCCTTCCACTTTACCGAAATGGTTTACACCGATTACAGCCAGAACTTTATTGCGCATGGTTTTTTAGCGGTTGATTTTTTCTTTTGCCTGTCGGGTTTTGTAATTGGCTACGCCTATGATGATCGTATCGGCAAAATGGGTGTGTGGGAGTTTTTTAAATCAAGATTGATCAGGCTGCATCCGCTGGTAATTTTAGGGTCGGTATTGGGCTTGCTAACCTATTTGTTTGATCCGTTTGCTATCGTGCCCCAGGCTTACGGCGCAGGTAAAATTGCATTGATATTTTTGTGTTCGGTTTTGATGATACCACTGCCTGTTATGCAGGAGCGGGCTTTTAACCTTTTTAGTTTTAATGCACCTGCGTGGTCGTTATTTTGGGAGTATGCCGCTAATATTGTATATGGTTTTGTATTATACAAAATTGGCCGCCGTCTGCTTGTTTTATTAACCGTACTATCTGCGGGGGCAATTTGCTTTATTGCGTACCGCGCCGGTAATGTAATGGGCGGCTGGGGCGGGCCAAACTTTTGGGATGGCTTTGCCCGTATCAGTTATTCGTTTTTAGCCGGGCTGCTGATATATCGCTGTAACTGGATCATTAAAAACAAACTGGGGTTTACCGGCCTGGCCTTGTTGCTGGCCCTGGCCTTTCTAATGCCGTTCACTAAATGGAACTGGCTTACCGAGCCGCTGGTTGTTTTATTCTATTTTCCGTTGCTTATTGCCTTAGGCGCCGGGGCGGCTTTATCACCGGGGCTAAAAAAGCTTTGCAATTTTTCGGGCAATATCTCCTACCCGCTTTACATGACACATTATGCAGTAATATGGTCATTTGCCAATTATTATGCCGGCCATAAGCCCGGTACAACCCAGCTAACATATATAATTATCACCAGCATGCTGCTATTGTTAGGTATTGCCTGGCTGGTAATGGTAGCGTATGATATACCTATACGTAAATATTTAAGCAGTAAAAGGAGTAAGGTTTAACTAAACCACTTTACAGGTTGCCCTTTTATGCCGATGCTTTACTGCTTACCTCATTTAAAAAGTTTGTCGTATATATTCAGATCAGGAAAATAGTTACATCCACCATCATTATTAAAATTAATTTGCAGCACACATTTTAGCGTATGTATTTTTTACTCTCTAAACTTTTACTGGTTTTTATTATGCCGCTTACCTGGTGTATGGCGCTATTGCTTTACGCTGTTTTTATAAAAAACACGGCAAAAAAACAAAAGCTGATTATTATTGCACTGGCTATGCTTTACTTTTTTTCGAACAAGTTTACGGCCGATGTTTTTGCCCGGATGTGGGATGTGGCGCCCTATTCTCCATTAAACAAAACCTACACCGCAGCCATACTTTTGGGCGGCTTTGTATCTAAGGACGAAGAAGGCGTACCATTTTTTAACTGGACGGTTGAGCGTTATAACCAAACCCTTAAGCTTTACCACAAGGGCATAGTTAAAAAAGTGCTTTTTACAGGCGGCAACGCCGATTTAAAGCCAGATGGCTTTACGGAAGCATCTTATGTAAAAAGCGAATTAATAAAAGCCGGCGTACCGGATAGCCTGATCCTGATTGATGATAAGGCCCGCAACACTGCCGAAAATGCGGCATATTCTAAACAACTGCTGCAAACATCCGGATTAAGGCCGCCTTATTTACTGGTTACTTCGGCTTTTCATATGAGGCGCGCCCGGCTGATCTTTAAAAAGGCCGGGATTGACTTTATCCCGTACCCCTGCCAGTATATGACGGCCAAACACTTTACCCCGGGCGATTTTATCCCCGGTGTTGATGCCATGTCGCAATGGGGGCTTTATATTAAAGAGGTAATTGGGTATCTTGTAGCACTATTCAGATAATTAAAAAAATGAAGAAAGTACTGTTTTTATTATTGTCGCCGGCCTTGTTGTTACAAGCAGCGCATGCACAAAAAGCAAAAAAAACATCTGGTAACCCCATAGCCAAAGGCTGGTATGCCGACCCGGAAGCAACCATATTTGGCAAACAATATTGGGTGTACCCAACCTATTCAGACAAGTATGAGAAACAGGTACATTTTGATGCCTTCTCCTCGCCAGACCTGGTTAATTGGACCAAACACGATAACGTATTAGATTCATCTAACGTAAAATGGGCCAACCGCGCCATGTGGGCGCCTGCAATTGTGCAAAAAGGCGGCAAATATTATTTCTTTTTTGGAGCCAACGATATTCAGCGGGACAGGGAATATGGCGGTATAGGAGTTGCCGTAGCTGATAAGCCCGAAGGCCCCTTTAAAGATTATTTAGGCAAACCGCTGATCAGCAAGATTGTGAACGGTGCGCAGCCGATAGATCAGTTTGTGTTTAAAGACACCGATGGGCAGTATTATATTATTTACGGCGGTTGGGGCCATTGCAACATTGCCAAACTAAAAAACGATTTTACGGATGTTGTGCTCGCAGACAATGGCCAGGCGTTTAAGGAGATCACCCCTAAAGGATATGTAGAGGGGCCTGTTATGTTTATCCGCAAAGGTAAATATTACTTTATGTGGAGCGAAGGCGGCTGGACCGGCCCTGATTATCGCGTAGCTTATGCTGTAGGCAAAAGTATTAACGGCCCGTTTAAAAAAGTTGGCGTGGTATTAAAGCAGGATGCCGCCATTGCTACAGGAGCAGGCCACCATTCGGTTATAAAAGTGCCCGGCAAGGATGAGTGGTATATTGTTTATCACCGCCGCCCGCTTACCGAAACCGACGGTAACCACCGCGTTACCTGTATAGATAAAATGACCTTTGATAAAAACGGGCTGATAAACCCTGTTAAGATCACCAACGAGGGCGTTACCGCTAACAAACTAAAATAGTTTAATGCTGCATAAAAAGAGGCCGTCTCATAAGCAATTATGAGGCGGTTTTTTTTATTAATATGTTTTTATTGGTTTATTAGAGAACGCAGCCCTATTGTACAGAAAAGTAGTTTCTGATCGGTGCTAAGAGCGTTTTTCAGGGGAAAAAGGAGCTAAAAGCTTACGCTTTCCATTTTCTGAGGTTATGGGCGATAGACCATAACCCTATTTCGACCTCTGTTTTGGACATCCCTTTCAGCAGGAAGCGCCTGAAACCATGGTTATGCTTGAGTTGGGCGAACACCGGTTCTACATCGGCAG
>NZ_SNQG01000007.1 GCF_004378255.1 Mucilaginibacter phyllosphaerae | reverse complement strand
TCTACATCCGCAGATTCGCACACCTGCACATCTACCCCGCCGTTCACGTTCACGCGGCGTGAACACCGTGAACAGAACGTAAATACCTGCGGATCAGACCGTTCGTAAATCCGCCCCCTCCGCTACGCTAAACGACTTACAAACACCTCAGAAAGGCCTGGAAACGACCCGAGGGTTAACTGTTGTTAATTCAGGCTGAACAGGTATTAAACTATAAAAAATTTAAGTAATTTTGGCTTTTGTTTGGATACCTTATGCTTACTGTAGAAAAAATTGGCGGCACATCTATGAGTGCGCTTAACCAGGTTATTGATAATATCATACTTTATCAGCGCAGCGGAAACGATCTCTACAACCGCGTTTTTGTAGTATCAGCATTTTCGGGCGTTACTAACTTACTGCTCGAAAATAAAAAGACCAAAGCGCCGGGCGTTTATCACCGCCTGGCCACGCAGCAGGATTATCATACCGCTTTGGCAGAAGTTACCCTGTATCTTAAACAACTGAATGAACGCTACGCAGATTTAGGGCTTGACATTACCGAAGCCGATAAGATGATAGATCTGCACATGGCCAAAGCCAAAACTTATCTGGATAGCGCCACAACCATGCTTGCATCTGGTTACCTGAATGAAGGGATCCTGCTGGCAGCCAGAGAGATCCTGGCTTCGATAGGTGAAACACACTCTGCCTACGTGCTGGCCAGCATCCTGAAAAGGAAAGGCATCAATACCGAACTTGTGGATCTTTCGGGCTTTGACGATCCGAGGGTGATGACCATTAACGAGCGCATCCGGGACGCCTTTAAAAATATCGACCTGCAAACCTGCATTTGTATTGCAACCGGTTATGCCAAAGGCACCGAAGGAATTATGCGCGAGTTTGACCGCGGCTACTCGGAAGTTACTTTTAGTAAAATTGCCGAGATACTGCGGCCTGTTGAGGCTGTGATCCATAAAGAATATCATCTTTCTACAGCCGACCCGGGGTTGGTGGGTATTGATAACGTACGGCCGGTGGGTAATACTAATTATGATATTGCCGATCAGCTGGCTGACGTGGGGATGGAGGCTATCCATCCAAAAGCGGCCAAACCGCTGGAAATGGCCGGCGTGCATCTGCGTATTAAAAATACTTTTGAACCCGCACACCCCGGTACGCTCATCACCCGCGAGTATATTTCTGATTTAAAACGTGTTGAGGTAATTACCGGCACCGGGCAGCAGTTGCTGGTAGATATTTACGACCCGCTAATGATAGGCAACGTGGGCAGCGATCTGCAGATTATGCAGCTGTTTTACAACCATAAGGTTAGCTATACCTTTAAAAGTACCAGTGCCAATAGTATTTCTATCATCATTTGGGAAAATGATTACAATGCTTTGCTGATAGATGACCTGAAAAGCCAGTTTGAAAAGGTAACCTGCGAGCCGGTTGCTATGGTTTGCCTGCTGGGTACCAATATGGATCAGCCGGGTTTACTGGCCCGCAGCGCTTCGGCACTGGCCAAAAATCACATCAATATTATTGCAGCAGGTATGGCAAGCGGCAGGGTAAATATTCAGTTTGTTGTGGCAAGGGAGCAATTTAAAGAAGCTATTATAGCCCTGAATAAAGAAGTTGGCTGATCCTGATCATTTTTAAGGCATCCTTTTATGGCAAGCTTATCCGGCTAAAGGTATTACAATATAAAAGCTTGAGCCACTGGCTGCTGTGCTTTCAAAACCTATTTTTCCATTTTGCCTTTCCATAAATTCTTTACATAATAAAAGGCCTAAGCCAACGCCTTTTTCGTGGTTGGTACCATAAGAGGGCCGGGCGCTAAAAGAAAAAAGAGCAGCCTGCTTTTGCAAAGGGATACCCTGGCCGGTATCGCTGATGGTGATCGTACAATCTGCAGCACTTATTTTTGTATCCACGCGTATGGTTCCGCCAACGGGCGTAAACTTAATAGCATTACTTATCAGGTTACGTACCACCAGCTGCAGCATATCTGCATCGGCAATAACCGTTGCCCGGCTATCTATATCAGGGTAAAATAAAATATTTTTCCCCTTAGCCTGTATCTGTTCCATTTCTAACGTGCCCTGCAATGTTTTTTGCAGGTTTACGGGTTGCAGGTTTACGCTTGTACCTTCTAATTGTGTTTTAGACCAGTATAGCAAATTAGAAAGCATAGACATGGTTTGGTTGGTGGCCGTAAGCAGGCTTTTTTCTAAATCGCGGCGCTGTAAATCATCCAATTCGGTTTCGTTAAGCAATTCCAGATAGTTTTGGATATTGACCAACGGGCTGCGAAAATCATGAGATATGATAGACATCAGTTTATTCTTTTCTGCATTGGTTTGCTCCAATTCATTTTTTTGCTGTAATATTTGCCTGTAATGCGTTTCTACCGTTTGGGTTTTCTGTTCAGCAATGTTGCGCTCGCGTTCATAACTGCGCCTAAAAAATCTTACGATTACAAAAACAGCCAGCACCGGGATAGGGAAAGCAGTTACCCGGTCTATAAACATGCCCTTACCCGTGTTAAAGGGGTGTTTCACCAGGTGCGGATAAGCATAATCTATCACATGAATTATGCTGAACACCAGCAGAAATATACTTAACCAGATTAAATGCTGCCGATAGGGAGAAATGGTAAGAACAAGTAACAGGTAAGCAGGCCAGATAAGATCTGTAGAGCCGTAAATTCCGGAGGTGAAAAAATAGGTTATCGAAAAAACGATAACCCCGGTTAAACCGAAAACCGTACTGCTGTGCATGCGGCCACGAAAGCGCGAGTAATAAAACTGTATGCCAAAAACAATGCAGATAACCATGCTTGACAGCGAGGCGATATACAGTTTTGCAAAATAATTATACGGTATGTAAAAAATGCCTACGATAATAAGGCTGATGCTGATGGAGTGAAATACACGGCTTTCTAACTTAAAGGCATCAGGATGGCCCACCAGCCGTTCCCAGTGCTTTTTAATTTGTGTTAAAAATAATTGAATGCTGTGAACAGGGCTTCGCATAGATGTTAAAACACGTAAATATATCTACTAATACGTAAAAGTAAAACATAGGTTAGCATAGCTTACAGCTTTATAACCTGTTACAGTTTTTTAACAGCCAGGATCAAATAACGCATTACCTATAACAGGCTTAGTTTCCCGGTTCAAAACCGTGGTATTTCGGGCCCGTTGTAGGGGTTTTCCATAGCGTAGGCTATCCTTTTAAGGCGGTGCCTGCAACGATGATCGGTGGTGCTTGCCCTTAGTGTTTCTAAATTAGTGCTTACTGCCTGCTGTACATTATATTGGGTGGTAGCCCTGTCTAAACGCAGGGTTTCCGGTAGCTTTGCGTGCTCAAAGTAGGCAATCAGTTCCTCATCTGTCATGCTGTAAAAGTAAAAATTACCCTAATTTGTAAGGTATAATGTTGATAAAAGGCTAAAATAAACTTACCTGTTCTGCCGCGGGGCCTTGTAGCTGCTGCTGATAGTTGCGAATCATGGGGATGATATGCGGCCCGTATTGCGCCGCCTTTTGAGGGCCTACGCCTTTAATGCCACTAAAGTTTTTTAGGGTTGCGGGTAGCTTTTCGGCAATTGTGGCCAGTGTTTTTTCTGTAAAAACCATCCCCGGCATTATTTTTTGCGCTGCAGCTTCCTGCTCGCGCCAAGTAATTAGTTGTTGGTACAGTTCTTCATTAGGCAAAGCATTCAGTGCTTTCAGGTAAGATCGGTGGTGTGTGTAAACTTTATCTTGCGCCAAAGCCAGGTAAGCGGCTGTAGCAAAAGGGTTTTGCGAAAAATATTCAATCAGCCCAATACGGTTCAATAGCCAAACAATCAACTGGTCGGCCTTGGCGGCGCGCTCTTTAGATTGATCTACCATAAAAGGCAGGTTTTGGTAAAGCAGTGTTGTAGATGCCTGGAGCTTATCTAAAAAATAGGCGGCTGCCTGCATGCTGCGCCCGGCGTTTAACTGCTTGGTAAATTTTTCTGCCACGCCGATGATGTCTTTTTCCAGATCGGGTAAAATGCTTTTAAATTCCTGCAATTTTGCCTGCAAAGGCCCAAAATTAAATAATTCGCTCAACAGGTATTGTTCATATAGTGCAATATCCTGCTGCAGCTGCTCCGCATTTGGCTGCAGGGCCTTGGCCTGTTCGTTAAAACGTGCAACGGCCGGGTCGCCTATAATGTTGTGTGCAGCTACCGGGTTACGCAATACCATACCCGCCAGGCTTCGGCAGCGGCTTAAGGCAACGTAGGCCTGCCCGTGTGCAAACGATTCAGCAACATCTATAATTGCTTTATCAAAACTTAAGCCCTGGCTTTTATGAATGGTAATGGCCCAGGCTAATTTAAGGGGCATCTGTGCAAAGCTGCCTGAGTTGGTTTCGCCTATGGTTTCGCCTTCCAGCTGGTATTTAATGTTTGTCCATTCTACAGGTTCTACCAAAATTTCTTTATCATCTGCGCCGCTGTTTACATAAACGCTGTTGCCATCAATTAAGGTAACGGTGCCAATTTTGCCGTTGTAATAAAGTTTTTCGGCAGAGCTATCGTTTTTAACAAACATTACCTGTGCGCCAATTTTTAATTTCAGGCTGGTATCGGTAGGGTAGGCATCCTTCGGGAAATCGCCCTGAATGGTGGCGGCAAATTCATATTCAGATCCCGGCAGGTTTTGCAAAAATTCTTCGTTAACCTTTTGTGCGATGCCGTTATGCGTGGTCAGGGTGATGTACGGGTCTGCTGCCGTTGGCCGGAAACCCGGCAAATACCTTGCGTTTAACAGATCGAGGCTGGCTTTACTGATGGTTTGGTTACGCACCTCGTTCAGCAAGTCTACAAAAGCCTGTTCTTTTTGCCTGAATACATGATCCAGTTCTATACGCACGTAGCGGGCTTTTTGCATCACCTGGCTGCTAAAAAAATATGGCGTTGCATAATAGGGCCGTAATATGCCCCATTCCTCTTCGCGGATAATAGGGCTTAGTTGCGACAGATCGCCGATGAGCAGTAACTGAACGCCGCCAAACGGAAAGTGCGATGCCTTGATATTCCGCAAGATCAGATCGATCTGATCGAGCACATCCGGCCTCACCATACTTATCTCGTCAATAATAAGCAGTTCGAGGTTAGCCAGCAGCTCTTTTTTCTCGGTATTGTAATGTGCCTCGGGCTGTGCCGTGCCCGATGGGATTACCGGGGCAAAGGATAGCTGAAAGAATGAGTGTATCGTCATCCCGCCGGCATTAATGGCCGCCACACCGGTTGGGGCCACCACGGCCAGTTTCTTTTTTGAGGTTTGCCGCAGGTTTTGCAAAAAGGTGGTTTTGCCGGTGCCTGCCTTACCCGTTAAAAAAACAACGGTGTTGGTGCTTTCTAAATAATCATAAGCCAGCTGCATTGCCGGGTTCATCTCTGTCATCTTTGCAATATTACGATGATCCGGTAAAAAATAAGGCTAATGTGGAAAACCTCCCGGCTCTTTAACCTATTCTTTAACATAGGGCAGGGGCAAGCATTAAAAGCCTCATCCCAACCCTTTTCCAAAGGAGAAGGGCTTAATAAAACAAAAACAGGTTGATTTTTGGCAGGCAAATCATCTACCTTAAATACGATTTGGATGAGGTTTAACTGATGTTTAAAATCAGACTTATCTGCTCATCCTCAATTCACTATATTTATTCTCATGCTAAAAAGCCGGTTTAATCCTCATCGGTTGTTAAGCCTTTGGTGGTTACCAGTTTGCCTTTTTCTTCGGGAATATGATGGATTTTTTTAACGTACAGCTCATCAACCAGTATAACGGTAATGGCCAGCAGCGGAACGGCCATGATAATACCTAAAGCCCCCGAAACAGACCCCATAACCAGCTGACTGATAAGGGTTAGCGCAGGAGGGAGGTTGATCATCTTTTTTTGGATAAGCGGGTTAACGATGTTGGATGTGATAGTTTGCGATACGATGTAAACGATAGCCACAATGATGGCGGTATTGGTACTTACGGTAAGGCCAAGTAATACGCCCGGTATCATGGCAATTACCGACCCCAGGGTGGGCACCAGTTCCAGCAGGCCGGTGATGAGGCCCAGTACCAGCGCAACAGGGATATGGAGGATACTCAAACCTGCGCCGATCATGATAGCCACCAGCACCATCGAGATCATCATCCCCTTTAACCAGCCTTTTAACGACAGGCTGATCCGATCCATAATATGCGTCCCCATTTTTTTTCTGGATGGGGGCACCAGTAATAATATACCGTCTTTGTAAATAGAGGGATTGGTGGTAAAAAAGATCCCTAAAAAAAGGATGATGTAAACATCGCCCAGTACCCCAAAGCTTGTAGAAAAAAAGGATTGCGCCGTAGCCACCATTTTGCCGGAGTTGTTGCCGTCAAAACTTTGCAGTAATTGCCGGCCGATATCGTTTTGAGAGAGTTTCTCTTTTAGGTTATGCACAGTGCCGGGCAGCGAACTGCTCAGTTCATTTACCTGTTGCTGTATTTTGGTGCCCATAAACCAAAACATGGTACTTATAATGATAATGGTGCCCAATACGGCTATCAGCATCGCCCAGATCCTTTTGAGTTTGGTGCGCCTTTCTATCATATCTCCAAGCCCGTGAAAGTAAGTAGCGATCAGCGACCCGGCCAATATCATCAGTAATACGTTAAAGGCAACACGCGCTATAAGAATAGCCGAAACCAGCAGGGCTACGATACCCATAGTTTGCCATACTTTTTGGATGTAAGAACTTTCTTTTGGAGTGCTCATGTGATATGTTTACACAATAAACACCAAACAGGAATATTGTTTGATATTGTTGTAACAGAAATGTGAAGAAGATCGTATTAGAAAGTAATTAGAATGCTAAGGTGCCTGCGCTGTTTATCGTTCTAATGATTATTTTTGATTAACCCCTGATTAAAAAATTATGATGACCCGGAATCTAAGATCTTATGCATGTGCCATTTTACCGGCAAGCGCAGGCTGTATTGTATTTTTATTTATTAAATGGTTATTTACCGGTTTTTTACAATGGTTTACTTACGCCGCTGTAGAAAAGCAGCTTTTTTCGTTTTTTATATTTTTTAGCGTAAGCTGGATCCTGTATCGCCTGGCAACAGAGGGGCTGCAGTTAATGGCCGTAAAGATCCACGCGCCATTACATGCAGTACGGTTTATTATTGTTTTACTGTCTGTAAGCGTGGCTGTTGCACTCATGACCTGGATCTTTAGGTTAGAAAGCCAATCGGCAATGTACGTCAGGATCATGTGCCAGCTGCTGATTATTCAAATGCCGGCCATATTTATTTATGATATGGTTAAAAGGCCGGGCTGTTCGCTTGCATAGTTATAACGCAGGCGATGTATTGCCCTTAAGGCGCTTATCCTGGTCAACTATCCGTTCAATCAGTTGGCTGTGCGATGAGCTGTCATCAGCGGCATCTACGTTAATAGCGCCGTAATTGTTAAGCGCGTCAACAGCTTCCTGCGCCTCTCTTGCATTTACGGCGTGCACAGTTACAATGGAGCCATTGCGGCCCAGGGATGCAAAATGCGCTGCCTGCTTTTCATCATCAATAAGGTGATTGAAGAAGTCGGCGATACGGTCTGGCCCTTCTGCCTGTTGCTGATGGGGATGAAGGTCGATATTTTCGTTTGTAAACTCGTTAGCTAATAAATAGGAACTTGCTTCTTCTGCAAGTTCTGCTTTTTCAAAAATGCCTACTACTGTTATCATGGCTAAATAATAAATATCGTTTAAAATTGTTTGCTTTAGTTTAATTATCAAGTATATCAAATAAGTATCAAGCCGTGGGTGATACTTAATATGTTAAAAAATGTGAAAACTATTTTTTTATGCCCAAATCATTTTAGTTTCGCACCAAATTGTATTGTATAATGAAGAAAACCGCACTTTTCCTGCTATTTATCTCTGCCGTATTTTTATCTCAAAGCTGCAAAAAGGATAAAACCACTACCACCACTACCGTAAGCCCAATCTTTCAGGCCAGTATAGGTTCTGTATCCTGGGTACCGGATACCTTAGCCGCCACACTTACCTACAATACAATCACCAAAAAGAAAACTTTTACCGTTACCGGCCAAAAAACGCAAAAAATGATCCAGATTATTTTTACCGACCCAACCTCGGTAGATGACGAAGGCATTACAACGGGCAATTATAAAGTTGATGGTACCCCGTACCTGCAATTTAATTACTCCACCCAGGTTAAGGATGCCTCGGGTAATTACGTGTTTGAGCCATACGGTACTGTGCAGCCAAATTCGGGCACGTTTAATATCAGCAGTATAGACACTGATAAGAAAACCATTACCGGCAGCTTCAACTTTACCGCATCCAAAATTAATTACGATAGCAATGGCAATATTGTATCCATCAACCTTGCTGCGGTAACCAGCGGCAGTATGCAAATTTTGCCTTATACCTTTGTTAGGCAGTAAAAGCCGGCATTACCGGGTAAACAGCCAGTGCAGGGTTATATAGCTGATGTAAAGCGCCGCAGCTAATACCACAAGCAATATCAGCATCAGCAGTACAATAATACCGTTACCGCTGCCCTGATGCTTGCCTTCGCGGTAATGCTCTTTTAATAACCTGATATTGCGGTTGTTCGCTTTAATATAAAAATCAGATACCTGCCCTAACAGGGGTATGGCGCCAACAATAGCATCTATACTGATATTAATAGCCATCAGGATAAGTACCTTGCGGCTTACTCCGTTTTTTGCCATTACATACAGCAAAGATGCCGAAACGATAAACCCCGATACATCACCGGCAAATGGTATAAGGTTAAGGATCGGATCCAGCCCGAAACGGAAGTTGGTACCCGGCAGCCGGAATTTATCGTCCATTACGGATGCCACCCGTTCTACCCATTTCAGCTGGCCGCTTAGTATTACCTGTTTAGATCTGTCCATAATTAAGTAATGGAATAAACAAGTGCGTTAATTGTTTTAATGCCGCATTTATTTACCCGGTATATGAATATCTTCTTGCCAACCCCCCTTTTTTAAGTGACATATTCTCATAACAATCGATAAACAAATTTTTTATTGTTTATTTTTAATTAGTCTAAATAAATATATACTTTTACAGTGTTGGCAGTGCAATAGTAGATCACTTATACTGGCCGACGATTTAAATAGCTATACATTGAAAAACTAAACAATTAAAGATATCAAGTCCTGATTTTGCCCGCAGTTTAAGGAGCGTTGGCTGCGGGCATGCAGGCACCAATTTTAATACCATCCATTATGTGCGAAACCAGGATACTTACCCAAAGGGGCCAATCGGTAATAAGCCATTGCCCTGAATGCAGTATGTTAAACATATGGCACCAGAATTTAATGTTATGCTTTACGCCCGACCAATTTATATCGTTTCATCGCTTTACGCAGGATATGGATTTTGAGGACAGATGTTTCCCATTCCCCGATGGTTCTGAAAGATTGGTACTGTGCACGCCAAACCGTGATATCAATTTTGTATTTACCGAAGCCGAATGGAATGATTTTAACGCCGGTATGCTGGAAGCAATATACCTGATAGAAGTGTACAGGCAACTGGAGGTTGGTAGCTGATTGTCAGTAGATTAAAGCAGGCGGAAATTTCGCACTCAGAGCCAGCTGCGATAATTGCCTGCCGTAAGTACAAAATGGGTACAGTTGTTGCACAGTTATATGCAAAAAGGCTGCAAAGCCAAATTGTAAACTAAAAATAACTGTTATGAAAGCACAGGAGTTTAAGAACAACACAAGCGGCGGACAAGGTTCGCCAACTGCCGACCGTGAATTTAACGATGCCCGGGAAGCACAAAAGCAAAAGGGGATAAGCAATGGCGGCGGCCAGCGATCTGATCAAACATCCAACAAGGATAATAGCCGTAAACGCGAAAACAAACATTAATAAATTAAAATACCCCGTAGGCGCCTTTAGTTAACTAAAGGCGTTTTTTGTAAAGGCCTAAATAAAACGATATAATACAGCCCACCTAAAATTATTTTTTATGTTTGATCTACGATGCCTTTAACCCAGCTTGTTTTTTTAATAGTACTGCTTGCTGCAAGCTTTGCCAGCTACAAAACAGGTAAGCTAACTGCAGGTGGCGCTTTAACCGGCTGGCTCATTAGCCTGTGTATTTACCTGGGCACAGGTTATGCCGGTGTTGCCATGCTGGCTATGTTCTTTTTACTGTCTGTAATGGCAACATCCCACAAAAAGCATCAAAAAAGGAATTTAGCAGGTGATACCCACCCGGAAAAGCGAAACGCAAGGCAGGTATTGGCTAATGGCGGCCTGCCTGCAATATTAGGCTTACTGGCCTTTGTATTGCCCGGTAATGCTTTGCTGGCAAGTATTTTTATGGCTGCTGCACTGGCATCTGCCACGGCAGATACGCTATCGTCAGAAATGGGTATGGTGTATGGCAAAAGGTTTTATGATATCATTAATTTTAAGCCGGGCCACAGGGGAAGCGACGGGGTGATAAGCCTGGAAGGTACCCTAACCGGTATAGCGGGTTCTGTGGTTATTGCCGGAATTTACGCCCACAACTATGGCTGGAGTGCCGGTATCTTCGCTAATATTATTGCAGCAGGTACCATAGGTAATTTAGCCGATTCGGTTTTAGGCGCCACGCTGGAACGGAAAGGGTGGATGAATAACAACGAAGTGAATTTTATGAACACCTTTATTGCCGTAATGGCATCATGCCTGCTGCTTTTATTTTAAAACTATCTGCACGGTATTCCTGCTGGTTTGTTTCATTAAAATATTTTTCCCTGCTGTTACCTCATCAACAAATGCCGGATTGTAGTGCCTTAAAGTAATGAGGGTAAGCGGGTTATTGTACTTTACCTTAAACGCCAGTTTCAATGCATCCAATAGTTTCTCAAACCGGTCGGCAGTATAATCTATACAGGCGGTAAAGCTTAGTGCCGATGTTTGCATTACGTTTACCTTTACATGATGTTTGGCAAATATCCCGAAGATCTCGCTCAGATGGCTTTCAGATATAAACGAGTAATCGTTTGCCGAAACCGATAACAACACCTGGTTTTGCTTTACAATAATAACCGGCTTATCAAATTTATTAACTGCCCCTTCCTTAATAACTGTACCGGCTGCTGCAGGCTCTGTAAAAGGTTTAACCAGCAAGGGGATGCCAGCATTTTGCAATGGTTTTATAGTTTTAGGGTGAATAACGCTTGCCCCGTAATAGGTCATCTCAATCGCTTCCTGGTAGCTTAGTTCGTCAAACTTAATGGTATCGGCAAAATGTTTGGGGTCGGCATTTAAAATGCCCGGCACATCTTTCCAGGTAGTAACAGATTCGGCACAGAGGCAGGCAGCAATGATAGAGGCCGTATAATCAGATCCCTCGCGGCCTAAAGTGGTTGTAAAGTTTTCTGATGTACCGCCTAAAAAGCCCTGCGTTACCACAATGCCCTTGTTTAAAAGCGCCGGGATGTCTTTTTGGATACTTTCACGGGTTTTGTCCCAGTCTACCACACCTTCGCGGTAGGTGTTATCGGTATGGATGTAGCCGCGTACATCCAGCCATTTGCTGGTAATTCCGGTATGGTTAAACCAGGCGTTTACAATGCGGGTAGATACCAGTTCGCCGATGGATACGATCTGGTCATAAATAAAGTCGTAATCATCATGTGGTTCATCCTCAATCGCCCAGTCTATCTCTACAAAGGTATTGGCAATATCATCAAACACCGGGTGGTTCTCGCCAAACAGCTCATGGGCAATGTGGTAATGATAGGCTTTGATCTCTTCCAAGATCTGGTGCATATTATCAGCACCGTTAAAATAAGCGTTTGTAAGCTTTTCCAGCGCGTTAGTTGTTTTACCCATGGCCGATACTACCACTAAAATCTGGCTGCCGGCGTAACTGTTTACTACCTTGCCTAAATTGATAACACCCTGCGCATCCTTAACAGACGCGCCACCAAACTTAAATACCAGCATTTTTATTTACGTATTGTGAAGCGATAGATTTAGGCTTCATTAATTTTTTAATTTCTGCATAGGGGATAATCAGCTCTGTTTGGCCGGCAGCGTAAGGCTTTATCTCATATTGGTTGTAGATATACCTTAAGCCCATTGGGGTGATAGAGTAGTTATCATTTAAGGCGAACTTACCCTTGTCAAAAAAATAGTTATCTGCAAGTGATGCGGTAGCTGTAAGCTTTTCGTTCTTGCGGAAAATGCGCTCGGCAATTTTAGTTAACCCGGGTTGGTAACCGTCTATCAGGATATCGCCAAGCGTAACATTTTTGTCTGTTTTGCCATCCCAGTTAATAAAACCTGTAAAGCTGCCCCCATGTGCACCCCCCTGAAAAACGTAGCCGCCACACTCCAGCGCCACCAGTGCCGAGTCTTGCCCGATAACTTTAACATAGCTATCCAAAGTATAAAACATTTCAGATCTGGGGTCGCTTTTTTTAGCTTCTGCGTATGATCGAATAAATTTCGCAGCCATCGTTTTCAGGCTGGTATCAGCCTTTTCACTCAACATAAACATGGTAAGCAGCTTATGTTTAATGCTGTCGTTTAAAACGGGCTTGCCTTTAAATACCGGGTATTTTAGGTTAACCGCAGTGCAGGCGCTATCCGGTTTGTTGCCGCAATCTGCCGCGCGCTGGTTAATCGTTTGGTAATTATAGGTAAGCGTATCTTTAAAAATGGCGCTGGGCTGGTCTACAGCCGGTTGGCTGTATCTGCAGGCACTTAGCCCTAAAGCAGCTAAAAGCAGTATGGGTGTAATTTTCATCGTTATAAATTAGCTATCTGTTGTTCAGACAGGGATGCATTAAGCCAACCTGCTTCAATATTTGCGCCATATTTTTCATAAAATTTGATAGCGGGCTCGTTCCAGTCTAAAACCTGCCAAACCATGCCGCTAAAGCCAAGCTCGCGCACTTCCTCAAACAAACGGTCAAACAACAGCTTACCGATGCCTTTACCGCGGTGGCTCTCGGTCACGATCAGGTCTTCCAGGTACAGGCGGCAGCCTTTCCAGGTAGAGTAGCGGATGTAGTACAAGGCAAATCCAGCTATTATGCCGTCTGCTTCTACCACAAAAGCTTTCCAAACCGGGTTTTGGCCAAAGCCGGCTTCCTCAAATTCGGTAAGCGTAACGGTTACTTCCTGTGGGGCACGCTCAAAAAGGGCCAGTTCGTGCACCAGTTCCAGCAGGCGCGGGCAATCGGCCTTTACCGCAACGCGTATCTTTAGCCCCCCACCCCCCTGATGGGGGCGTTCTTTATCAGTAGAGTTATCACTCATTTTGTTAATTCTTTAATTCCTTTAATTCCGGTTCAGACACTCTTTTTTGCCCGGCTGCCAAAAATGGTGCTGCCCAGGCGCACCATATTGCTGCCCTGCTCAATAGCGAGCTTATAATCTGACGACATACCCATCGACAGCGTATCAAAAGAGTCTTCCTTACGGAAAAAACTTACCTTAATGCCATCAAAAAAGGTTTTAAGCTCGTAATATTCATCTTTTATCTGCTTATCGCTATCGGTGTTGGTGGCAATGCCCATTAAACCACGTATGCGGATGTTTTTAAGGGCGGTGTATTCTTCGCTGCGTAAAAGTTCAATAGCCTCATCAAAGCCCAAACCAAATTTGGTTTCTTCGTCGGCAATATAGATCTGTAAAAGGCAATCGATCACCCGTTTGTTCTTTTCGGCATGCTTGTTTATTTCTTGCAGCAGCTTCATAGTATCAACAGATTGTATCATGCTGATGAACGGGGCAATATATTTAACTTTATTGCTTTGCAAATGGCCTATCAGGTGCCATTCAATATCTTTTGGTAACTGCTCCTGTTTCTCCACCATTTCCTGCACGGTGTTTTCGCCAAACAAGCGCTGGCCCGCATCGTATGCCTCCTGCAGGTCGGCCGCGGGTTTTGTTTTAGAAACCGCCAGCAGGGCCACATTTATTTCGCCGGTTTCCTTTTTTAAGCTTTTGATACTCTCTGCAATGCTCATTTATCCGTAATTTTGCTTTATATAAACGCCGCTAAATTACAGAATGCAAAAATATATAACCTTGTTTTTTTCAGTATTGCTTTATTTAACTGCCTGCAGAAGCGGCAGCGCACCGCAGGGTGTGCTGAATGAGCCGCAAATGATCAGCCTGCTTACCGATCTGCATATTGTAGACGGATCGCTTTACACCATACCGCAGGTGCCGGATAGCATGTACAAATATGGCAGCGCTAAATATGTTCAATTGTTTAAGCAGCACCATACCACGCCGGGTACTTTTAAAACCAGCCTAAAATATTACGCCACACAGCCGGATAAGCTGCAGGAGATGTATGCTAAAATAGATGTTACGCTAAAAGCTAAGATAGATTCGCTCAATCGTGCCAATGCACCCAAACCACAAACCCCGGTAAAGAATAATAAAAATGCTGTATCCAAATAATAGTGCAGATAAGCTTGGCTTTACCGAGGTTAAAGAACTGATAAAAGCACATTGCCTGAGTGTAATGGGGCAGGACATGGTGGGCAAGATACAGGTGATGAGCAATTATGACCTGATAGCCAAATTCCTGAACCAGGCCAACGAGTTTAAGAACATCCTGCAAAATGATGATGCCTTGCCCATCAACAACTTTTACGATATTAAATCACTGGCAAATAAAGCCCGGATAGAGGGCGCTTTTTTATCCGAAGAGGAGTTTTTTCAGATCCAGGCATCGCTTACTACGGTATTTGCGGTTATAGGCTATTTTAACGAGCGCACCGGTGTTTACCCAAACCTGGAAGCCCTGTTTGAGCATTTGCCGATAGAAAAGGCTATCCTGAAAAAGATAGATGTGGTGATTGACCCGAAAGGCAAGATCCGCCATAACGCCTCGCGTGAATTGATGGAAATAACATCGGGCATTGCCAAAGCCGAGCAGGAAGCGCGTAAAAAGATAGACCAGATCTTTAAGGCCGCATCCGGTAACGGGTGGACGGCAGATGGATCGCTTACCGTGCGCGACGGGCGCATCTGTATCCCTTTGCTGGCCGAAAACAAGCGCAAGCTAAAAGGTTTCATCCATGATGAATCGGCATCGGGCCAAACAGTTTATATGGAGCCCGAGGAGGTTTTCTCGCTCAACAACCGCATCCGCGACCTGGAGTTTGACCGCCGCCGCGAGATCATCAAAATACTGACTGCCTTAACAGATGAACTAAGGCCCTATGCGCCGCTCTTGCTATCTTATCACGGCCTGCTTACCAAGCTGGATTTTGTACGCGCCAAAGCGCTGTTTGCTATTGATATTGAGGCCGAAATGCCAAAGGTGGTTAACGAGGCCAGGCTGAGATTATTTAATGCCCGCCACCCTTTGTTGCTGTTGAGTTTTAAAAAGGACCATAAAACCGTTGTGCCGCTAAATGTTGGGATTGACGAGGGTACACGCATTATTGTGGTATCGGGGCCCAACGCCGGCGGTAAATCTGTTTGTATGAAAACGGTGGGCCTGCTGCAAATGATGGTGCAGGCAGGTTTACTGATACCCGCCGGTGCCGATAGTGTGGTAGGTGTATTTAAGCAGCTTTTTGTTGACATTGGCGATGACCAATCGATAGAAAGCGATTTGAGCACCTACAGTGCGCATCTCTCAAAAATGAAAAAGTTTGTAGAGGATGCCAACGGCAAAACCATGATACTGATAGATGAGTTTGGTACCGGTACCGATCCGCAGTTTGGCGGGCCGATTGCCGAGGCCGTTTTGGAAGCCCTAAATCATAAAAAGGTGAGGGGGATGGTTACTACCCACTATTCAAACCTTAAAATATTTGCCAGCAACACCGAGGGGATTGAGAATGCATCGATGCTGTTTAACAATACCGAAATGAAGCCCCTTTACATGCTGGAGGTTGGCAAGCCCGGCAGTTCTTACGCGTTTGAAATAGCACAAAAGATAGGTTTGCCCCAAAACGTGCTTAACCTGGCTAAAAATAAAATAAGCAGCGGCCAAAAAAAGGTAGATAGTTTGCTGGTTGACCTGGAGCGCGAGAAAAAAGAGATATTTGACACCAAATTAAAGCTGGATAAGCAGCAGCGCCGCGTGGATACCCTGCTTGCCGAGAACGAAGAACTGAAAAGCTTTTTGGATGAGAACCGCAAGAATCTGCTGCGCGAAGCTAAACAGGAAGCCAAAACCATTATATTAAATGCCAATAAGCTGGTAGAAAACACCATTGCCGAAATTAAAAGCAGCAATGCCGATAAAGAGGTAACCAAAAACCTGCGCGAAAATTTAAATAACGAGGTTAAAAAGAATACTGTTAAAACCGAAGCACCAAAACCAACCGCCAAAGCGGATGAAGAGATAAAGCCGGGCGATTGGGTAAAGCTGATAGACGGTGATACCACGGGGCAGGTAATGGAGGTGATAAAAGATAATGTGGTGATAGCCATGGGCGATCTGCGTACGGTGGTGAAGAAGAAACGTGTAGAGAAGGTTGCCAAATCTACCGTGCCTAAAGAGATCGTAAGGCGCAGCAGCAACAGCCATACCAATGATCTGGCTAACTTCAGCCCCGAGATTGATGTACGCGGCATGCGTACCGAAGATGCCTTGTTTGCCATAGAAAAACTGTTTGACCGTGCTTTGATGATGAGTTTTGGCACCCTCAAAGTACTGCATGGCAAAGGCGACGGCATCCTGAGGAAGATGATACGCCAATACCTTAAAAAGTACGATCAGGTTGACCGCATGGAAGATGAACACCCCGACAGAGGCGGGCAGGGTATTACGTATGTTTATTTAAAATAGAAGATATATTGATGATAAAGCAATTCAACTTAATTGTAGTAGCGCTGCTCACCTTTACTGCATTTGGCAGCAACGCACAAACGCTTGTAAACTTTAACAATCCCAAAATTCATTACATGGGCCGCACGCCCGTAACCGATAGCACGGCAGAACTATCGTGGACGGCAGCATCAGTGGTGATCAGGTTTAACGGTACGGCTGTTAAGGCAACCCTGAATGATGAGAAAGGCCTTAATTATTACAATGTTGTTGTTGATAACAAGGTGGCAAAGGTTATGCGTTTAGATAAAGGTAAAAAGGAATATCAGCTGGTAACAGGTTTAAAAGCCGGCCCGCATCAACTGCAACTATTTAAACGCACCGAATACGACTGGGGGCGTACCTGGTTTTATGGCTTAAATATCAGCGGTAAGCTGCTTGCGCCGCCAACATACCGGCATAAAATTGAATATTACGGCGATTCGATAACCTGCGGTATGGCCGATGAGGATACCACGGGTAAAGACAGGGGCGATAACACTTACGAAAATGGATATGCCAGTTATGCCAACGTAGCTGCCAGGTATTTTAACGCCGATGTTAGCTGCATCTCTAAAAGCGGCATTGGGGTAACCATAAGCTGGTTTGACTACGTAATGCCCGATATTTATGACCGCGTATATGCCCATGATACCACCCGCTGGGATTTTAAAAGGTACACCCCGGAATTAGTGGTTGTCAACCTGTTTCAAAACGACTCCTGGCTGGTTAAGAACACCAAGCACGAGCAATTTAAAAAGCTGTTTGGAGATACGCCGCCAACGCCGGAATTTATCATCAGCCGTTATCAATCTTTTATAAAAAGCATCCGTAATAAATACCCAAAGGCAAAAATTGTATGTGCGCTTGGCTCAATGGATGCCACCAAAACAGGTTCGCCCTGGCCGGGATACATACAAAAGGCCATTGCCGGTTTAAATGATAAAGGTATTTATACACACTTTTTTGCCTATAAAAATACCAATGGGCACCCCAGCGTAAAAGAGCAGCAGATTATGGGCGATGATCTAACTGCATTTATCAAAGAGAAGATGAAGTGGTAACTTAATAGAGAATAGTGAGTGGAGAATGGGCAGCAGTTAAAACCACTCATCATTCTCCACTCACTCATTTATTCTCCAACTTTTTGCTGATCGGGCAATTCACCGTATCCGGCAACGTCGCCTTCGCTGTTGGTGCCGGTAGTAGCGCCATCATTGTCTGCTGTACCTTCCTGGTAAGTTTCGCTTTGCTGGTGCTTGTTCTCGTCGGCTTCTTCCTGTTTCGGTCCTTCATTTTCTTCGTCAGATTGCCCTGTGGGGGCGGCGCCTGTAGCTTGGGTGTAATTAGGTTGCCCCAACTGGTTCGGATCTTTAAAGTTGTTATGTTCCGGGTGCTCTTCTGATGGTTCTGTACGTTTAAAATAATCATTCCCATAACCTGCATTTTGCGACGGATTATTTTTGTCATCTCCGGATGGCGTATTGCTGTTCTCTCCAAAGCGATGGCCGCCCGCTCCGTTAGATTCCATGCCGGGTTCTTCACCACTTTTTTCTTCGCTGCCAAACATAAACGTAGTTTTACGCAGGTCTTTCTCTTCCAGGTTGCTATCGTCGTCTACGCGGTAACCCTGTGGTTTATTTTGCTGGTCATTATCATTATACTCTGCCATGATGTTATAAATTGATATATTAGTATAAAGGCTTGAGTTTATTATTTGTTTGTATTTTTTAATTGGAAGTTAATGCCGGGCGCTGTATTCTATTCTATTGATAAATATGTCCCGGTTTTTAGCTGCATCCCGCTGAAGATGGGTAATACATATTATAAAATATTATGCTTGCATAGTATTTTACTGGTAAGGCTGGTTCAAAATGCCTAATTTTACCGCAACCAAAAATAAACCATGAATAAAGTAGTGAGCGGCGCCGACGAGGCCATACGCGATATAGAAGACGGCCATACGCTGATGCTGGGCGGCTTTGGCATGTGCGGCCTTCCCGAAAAAACCATTCTTGCCCTTGTTAAAAAAGGCGTTAAAGATCTTACCTGCATCTCTAATAACGCCGGTGTTGACGATTTTGGGATAGGGCTGTTGCTGCACCGGCGCCAGGTTAAAAAAATGATCTCATCTTACGTTGGCGAGAATGCCGAATTTGAACGGCAGCTATTAAGCGGCGAACTGGAAGTAGAACTGATTCCGCAAGGTACTTTGGCTACCCGCTGCATGGCGGCAGGTTACGGTATGCCAGCCATTTTTACCCCGGCAGGCATTGGTACCGAAGTAGCCGAGGGTAAAGAAGTACGTAATTTTAACGGTAAAGATTACCTGATGGAAATGGCCTTTGATGCCGATTTTGCCATTGTAAAAGCCTGGAAAGGGGATAGGCTCGGCAACCTGGTTTACCGGTCTACCGCCCGCAATTTTAACCCCGTAATGGCTATGGCCGGCAAAGTTACCATTGCCGAGGTAGAAGAATTGGTAGAACCCGGCGAACTTGATCCGGATAATATCCATACCCCCGGCATTTACGTGCACCGTATTTTTAAGGGAGAAAATTACGAGAAGCGAATTGAACAGCGCACGGTAAGAAAGCGCAACCAGTTATAACCATAAACCAATACCATCAAACCCCACGCGTTATGTTGCGACGTACGAAGCAATTTACGGATAGAAAAGCAGCATACCTGTTAAAATTGCTACGCTATCGCAATGGCGCTTAAAATATAAAACATGTTAGATAAAGAAGGCATCGCAAAGCGAATAGCTAAAGAGATAAAAGACGGTTACTACGTTAACCTGGGCATCGGCATCCCAACTTTGGTAGCTAATTATATTCCTGATGAAGTGGATGTGATCCTGCAATCAGAGAATGGTTTACTGGGGATGGGCCTGTTCCCATTTGAGGGGGAAGAAGACCCCGACACCATTAATGCAGGCAAGCAAACCATTACCCGGCTGCCCGGTTCTGCGGTGTTTGATTCTGCCCTGAGCTTTGGGATGATCCGCGCTAAAAAGGTAAACCTTACCATTCTCGGCGCCATGGAGGTATCCGAAAACGGTGATATAGCCAACTGGAAGATCCCCGGTAAAATGGTAAAAGGTATGGGCGGCGCTATGGACCTGGTAGCATCCGCAGAAAATATTATTGTAGCCATGCAGCATGTAAACAAAGCCGGCGAATCTAAACTATTGCCCAATTGTACCTTGCCATTAACCGGCGTTAACTGTGTTAAAAAAATTGTGACCGAATTGGCCGTATTGGATGTTTTACCACAAGGGGGTTTCAGGCTGGTGGAACGTGCGCCCGGCGTAACGGTAGAAGAAATAAAAAAAGCCACAGCCGGTAAACTGATCATTGATGGCGAAGTGCCGGAGATGGTCATCTGAACCTGACTTTTAACAATTAGGTGAATGTGAAGAGAATCACAGAATTCTGTAAATTCTTCTATTCGGTAAATTCTGGTTCAGACAAATTCGCCTATATTTACCGCCATGAACCACCTGATAGCTCCATCTATATTAGCTGCCGATTTTGCAAACCTGCAGCGCGATATTGAAATGATAAATAACAGCCAGGCCGACTGGTTTCACGTAGATATTATGGACGGGATGTTTGTGCCAAATATTTCTTTTGGGTTCCCCGTGGTAAAAGCCACTAAAAAGCATGCTGCCAAACCGCTGGATGTGCATCTGATGATTGTAGACCCCGATCGTTATCTTAAAGATTTTGCGGATGCCGGTGCCGATAGCATTACGGTACATTACGAGGCCTGCCCGCATTTGCACCGTACCGTACAGGCCATTAAACAACTGGGTTGCAAAGCTGCAGTTGCCATTAACCCGGCTACACCTACAGCGCTTTTAAAAGATATTATTGCCGATGTGGATATGGTGCTGGTAATGTCGGTTAATCCTGGTTTTGGCGGGCAAAAGTTTATCGAGCATACCTATACTAAAATAGCCGAAGTTAAAGCTATGAGCGCCAACGCCAACCCAAATCTTTATATCGAGGTAGACGGCGGGGTAGATGGCCACAATATTGCCAAACTAAAGGCAGCAGGCGCCAATGTTTTTGTTGCCGGTAATGCGGTGTTTACGGCTGCAGATCAGCCGGCTTTTATTGCCTCGTTAAAACAGGCATAATTATCATAATAGTAATATAAATTACCTTTAAAGGCATTTGTCTCATCTAAATCTGGTTTTTTATTAAATTATAAAAAATAGTCTATAAAACTTGTCGGATTTATTATCTTCGGCCTTTCTTAATACAAAGTTGATAATTAGTTATTAGTCAAATATAGTTCAACATTATGAAACACAATTTCGGTGCCGGCCCCGGCATATTACCTCACGAAGTTTTAAAACAGGCTGCTGCTGCAGTAATTGATTTTAACGGAACCGGTCTGTCCCTGCTGGAAATTTCACACCGTTCGCCGGAATTTGAAGCAGTATTGGATGAAGCCGTAAAACTGGTTAAAGAACTTTTCGGCGTGCCAGAAGGTTACTCTGTTTTATTTTTACAAGGCGGTGCAAGCACACAGTTTGCATTGGCCCCTTACAACCTGTTGCCCGATGGTGGCAAAGCCGCTTACCTGGAAACAGGTGTTTGGGCAAATAAAGCTTTAAAAGAAGCTAAATTTTTTGGCGAGGTAGAGGTTGTTGCTACTTCAAAAGAAAGCAACTTTACTTACATCCCTAAAGATTTTACCATCCCTGCGGATGCAGCTTATTTCCACATTACATCAAACAATACCATTTACGGTACGCAGTTACAACAGTTCCCAAAATCGCCGGTACCGGTGGTTTGCGATATGTCGTCAGATATATTCAGCCGTAAGGTAAACGTTGCCGATTTTGGTTTGATCTATGCCGGTGCGCAAAAAAACATGGGCCCGGCCGGTGTTACCCTGGTAATTGTTAAGGATGATTTGCTTGGTAAAACCGGCCGTAAAATACCGGCTATGTTTAATTACCAGGTACAGATAGAAGGTGGTTCGATGTATAACACGCCGCCTTGCTTTGCCATTTACGTATCTATGCTTACCCTAAAATGGTTAAAAGCAAAAGGCGGTGTACCGGCTATCGAATCAGAAAATAATGAAAAAGCCAGAGTGCTTTACGAGGAAATAGACCGTAACCCGTTGTTTAAAGCAGTTGCAGTGGTTGAAGACCGCTCACGTATGAATGTTTGCTTTGTTGCCGAAAACCCCGAACATGAAAAACCATTCCTGAAACTTTGCGACGAGAAAGGCATTGTTGGCTTAAAAGGCCACCGGAGTGTAGGCGGTTTCCGTGCTTCTATATATAATGCATTGCCCATCACCAGCGTTTATGTGCTGATTGATGCCATGCGCGAATTTGCTGAGAAAAATAAATAATTACCCCCCTAACCCCCTAAAGGGGGAATAGAATTTTGCTCGCCCTTTAGGGGGCTGGGGGGCTTAACCATTATAAAATCATGATCAAAATATTAGCTAACGACGGTATAGACCCGATTGGTAAAAAAATGCTGGAGGATGCCGGGTTTTTTGTAGAAACCAATAACATCCCGCAGGATGAGCTCCCTGTACGTTTACAGGAGTTTGATGCCATTACTGTACGCAGCGCCACCAAAGTGCGCGCTGCCCTGATAGATGCCTGCCCAAACCTTAAACTGATAGGCCGTGGCGGGGTAGGTGTAGACAATATTGATGTTGACTACGCCAAGGGAAAAGGCATTGGCGTTTACAACACACCGGCTTCATCGTCATTATCTGTTGCAGAACTTGTTTTCGGCCATTTATTTGGCGGCGTGCGTTTCCTGCCGGATAGTAACCGCAAAATGCCGGTAGAAGGTGCAGCCAAATTTAATGACCTGAAAAAGGCTTATGCCAAAGGCGTTGAATTGCGTGGCAAAACTTTAGGCATTATGGGCTTTGGCCGCATAGGCCGCGAGGTAGCTAAAATTGCTATCGGCGTAGGGATGGAAGTTTTAGCTTATGACCTTTTTCCGTTTAACCCCGAAGTTGAGGTGGTTTTAGGTGGGGGCTTTGTGGCTAAGGTTACCGTTAAAACTGCAACTGCCGAAGAGGTGTTTAAACAAGCCGACTTTATTAGTTTACACACACCGTTTGTAGATAAGCCCTTAATTGGCGCTGCAGAATTTGAGATCATGAAAAAAGGTGTTGGTTTGGTGAACTGCTCACGCGGTGGCCTCATCAACGAGTTGGAACTGATAGATGCCTTAAACGCCGGCAAAGTATCATTTGCTGCATTAGATGTATTTGACAATGAGCCGGCTCCCCGCCAGGAGATCCTGTCTCATCCCAAAATATCATTAACCCCGCACATTGGCGCTGCCACAAACGAAGCGCAGGAACGGATTGGTGTTGAACTGGCAGGCCTCATCATTCAGCATTTTCTTAAAAAATAAATAGCTTTGCATATACTAATAAAGCGCCCCAGCTAACAGCATGGGGCGCTTTGTTTTTAATGGTATCTGATCTGTACGGTATCAGCTAATTTGAATACATTCAGGATTGTGGTGTTCAATTAGTTTTTGATGCATCGGGCACGATTAATTTGTGTTCAGGATCAACCTTGGTTCGTCATAATCGATCATGTTTTGGCGGCCCTCTTTTGGGATAGGGACAGATCGGTTAGATGTATAATCATAGCTGATGCAAGTGGTTTTACAGGTTGTGCAAATCTCGTGGCCTTTATCAGTTACCTTGGTCAACACGTGCATCACATCAAAACTGCTGTTACCTATCCGGATAACCCGCACATAGCAAACAAGCACATCATCAATGGTAACCGGTTTTAGATAATTAATCTCCGACCGGCCTATCACGATACCAATTTCCTTTAAATTCCAGCGGGCAACATCGCGCCAGTAATTAAAACGGGCTACTTCAAAATAAGTTAAATATACGGCATTGTTTACATGGCCGCGCGCATCAATATCAGAGAAGCGGATGATTATATCTGTTTGATACTTATAATCTGTTAATTTTTCAGTCATAATAAGACGTTTTGTCTGTAAGATATAAATTTTACAGACAGATTGTCGTGCAAAATTGGATTTTTATCCATTGGTACAACAGTTGAATATAGCTTTATAAATTAATAAAACAAAATTAAAAGGAGATATAAGCCATGACTTTAGTGAAATTTAACAACGGATTAAAAAGCAATGCTCACCCATTCTTTAACGATGTATTCGATTCTTTATTGAATGATTCGTTTATTGGCGACAAATTAGTTAGCCGCGTGCCTGCAGTTAACATTGCCGAGAATGAAAACGAGTTCCATATCGAGTTGGCAGTACCCGGTTTAAAGAAAGAAGATTTTAAGATCAATCTGGATAAAAATATCCTGACCATAGCTGCCGAGAAAAAGGCGGAAGATACAGCCGAAACAAAAAAATACACCAAACGCGAATATAGCTACAGCTCTTTTGTAAGATCCTTCACTTTACCCGATTCTGTAGATCATTCCAAAATAGAAGCTGATTATGCCGACGGTATCTTAAAACTTACCGTAGCAAAAAGAGAAGAAGCTAAATTCCAGACCAGGGAAATAGCTGTAAAATAATAAAATAAGTTTTCCGGGCCTTGGTGATTCAGTTTTGTGTGTAGCGAAGATCCGAAAACATTAAAGTGTTTTCATAAGTTGGTTTAGTAAAAAACCGCCTTCCTAACCGGGGCGGTTTTTTTATACTTTACGGTTTCTGAACGTAGGGTGCCTATTTGATAAGTATATCAACCAGTTTCCAGCTTTTGCGGTCGGCCCAGTCGCCGCCGGTGTAAGATAGTTTAACCTGCCATTCCGATTTGCTCATCCGCCCGCTGCTATCCTGCTCATCAACAGTTGATGAGATGTAATAACTGTTTTGCGCGGTATCGATGGTAGATTCAAAATCACTTTTAGGGAAGCTTGCTGTTGCGGGCTGTTTTAATTTATCATTCACAAAAACTTTGGCTATGGCAAAGGCTTCTTTAGCGTTTGGTTTCCGGTTAACATGCATGCGGCGATTTTGAAACACGCGAAGCATAAAAACAATAAATACCAGCGCAAATAAAATACTGAATATGGTAGCTGTACGTACGTGGGGGCGGCGGCGCCAATGGGTGTTCTTTTTATCTTCTTGGCTTAAATTATTCCATTCGGAGTATTTCATGTATCGGTGCTTTGTGCATTAAACAATTATACAGGCGAATGTTTTTTAAGGGCAAATTAAATGCATAAAAAAACGCCCTGCGAATAAACTCAGGGCGTTTTTTTTAACACAAAAGAAATTACATTTTTTTTGTAGTGTCTTTTTTAGTAGTGTCCATTTTTGCTGTAGTATCCATTTTAGCAGCAGTATCTGTAGTTGCAGCTGAATCCATTTTAGCTGAATCCATTTTAGCTGAATCTGCAGCAGCAGAAGAACCAGAACCTTTACAAGCAGCAGCTGAAACAGCGATAGCCAAAGCTAAGAAAGCGATTTTGAAAGAATTTTTCATCGTTTTTTGTTTTTTAAGTGATTTAATAGTTTTTCACCTGTTAATACCCGAAATAAAAAAAGGTAACCCAATTTTTTAAAAAAAAAATCAGATTACCTTTTAAAAACTAAAAAATTAAAAATTAACGATGTAATTATTTAATTTTTAACTACCTGGGTTAAATTATTTTTTAGTTGTATCTTTTTTAGTAGTGTCAACTACAACAGTAGTATCTTTTTTCACAGTTGAATCAATTACAACAGTAGTATCTTTTTTAGAAGTATCAGCAGCTGAATCAGCAGAAGAAGCTGAACCAGAACCTTTACAAGCAGCAGCAGAAACAGCGATAGCTAAAGATAAGAAAGCGATTTTGAATGAATTTTTCATGTTTTGTGTTATTATAAATTAAAGTATTTTATTCTTGTTTGTTGTTAATACTCCTTTTGTGAAAAGGTAACCCGTTTATTTTTTTTATTTTTTTGTAGTATCAACTTTAACGGTATCAGCACCTTTAACAACAGTATCTTTAGTTACAGTTGAATCAACCTTAACAATAGTATCGTTTTTGGTGCTGTCAACAGTTTCTGCAGGTTTTTTGCTTTCGCAAGATGCAGCGGTAAAAGCAATGGCTAAAGCTAAAAATGTGATCTTGATTGAATTTTTCATGTTTTGAGATTAATGATTTTTGTAGTGTTAATACGCAAAGCATAAAAAGGTAACCCAACAAAAAAGCCCGCATTAACAAATCCGGGCTTCGAGCATACGATTATAATAATTAGCGCGGAAACTCTTGCCGCTTGCGTCCTTGCTTAAGGGTGTCGGTGCCTCCCGATGCTGATTTATCCAGCCCGCTGTCTATACCCGCGGCAGAACCATTTTTACCCCTGGTAGTATCCAGTTGAGCAGAGTCGGCCCGGGTGCTGTCGGGCGGATGGGTAGAGTTATTGCCGCTGCATGCCGCCATACCCAAGCTTACTATTATTGCTGCAAAGCTAATTTTTAGTGAAGTTTTCATACTTAAATATTTTGTTACTAATTATCAGGCTCAAATTTAATGCCGCTATACTATAACAATTAAATCCCGATATTGCAGCTTTGGCCAATGGCCGAACCCCGCACAAAAAAATAAATGATAATGTTGGGTTACAATTAGGTTTAAAAAGTATTAAGTAGTGAATAATCAGATAAATGTGGAGATACCGTCAGATAGTGAAGTGATCATTGGGATACTTAATAATTCTGACAGTGTTTTGAAAAAGTTATACCTGGCTTATTTCCCGATGGTTTTACAGCTTGTTATCAATAATAACGGTGATGAGGATGAGGCCAAGGATGTTTACCAGGAAGCGATAATAGTTCTTTATAATAAGGTTAAGCGGGGCGATTTTGAATTGAGCAGCAAACTAAAAACCTACATATATTCGGTATGCAGGCGTTTATGGTTAAAGCGGCTTAAACAGTTGAACAGGTATGGCGGCGACATTAAAGATTTCCAGGAATACCTGGTGGTTGAGGATGAACTGGAAAAGCACGAAGAACGGGATCTGCAGCTCAACAAAATGGGCGATGCATTGAAACTTTTGGGCGAGCCCTGCAAAACCATTATGGAAGATTTTTATATGCATAGCCGCAGCATGCAGGATATTTGCGAACGGTTTGGCTACACAAATGCAGATAATGCAAAAACGCAGAAATACAAATGTCTGCAAAGGCTGAAAAAATTATTTTTTCAGCAATAACGAGAAGAGGAGTTACAATATGAAAGATGATCAACTTTTAGATATGATAGAGCGCTATCTGAGCGGCGAAATGCCTGCTGCAGAACGCACTCAGTTTGATGCATTATGTAAAAAGGATGCAACGATAAGTGCTAAAATAGCCGGGCATAAAGAATTTACAGGTTTGATGAAGCAATATAACGATCGCTTAAACCTGCAGAACCGATTGGATAAGATCCACCAGGAGATTGATGTGCACATGCTGAAGGACGATCTGATGGCGCATCCGTCATGGGTAGTGCAAATGTGGCGCAATCATCACTCGAAAATATCTGTGGCAGCCTCTGTGGCCATACTTGCCGTGCTGATTATTTTGTATTTTACAGGCGACCTGAGCAACCGCGACCCGCGTTTCCAACAGTTAAAGGCTGATGTGGAGCGTGTGAAGAAAGAGCAGGATAAGCTGGGCGCTAAAACAGATAATATTATTAAAGCTGGTAAAACAACCGGCCCTGCAATCTCTGCTAAATTCAGGGGTACAGGTTTTGCGCTTACCGGTAACGGGTACATCGTAACTAATAACCATGTTGTAAACGGTGCCGATTCTGTTTACGTGCAAAATGCCGAAGGCGAATCATTCCACACCAAAGTAGTTTATACCGATCCGTTGTATGATGTGGCTATCCTGCAGATAAACGATGCGGCTTTTAAAAACCTGGGGGCTGTGCCTTATAGCTTTAAGAAAACCAAAAGCGATTTAGGTGAAGCCGTTTATACCTTAGGCTACCCCGGCGATGATCTTAAATTTGGCCCCGGTGCCTTAACCGCCGGTACAGGTTTCCATGGTGATACTACTGAATATGAGTTGTTTATTCCGGTTAACCCCGGCAACAGCGGCGGCCCTTTATTAGATGATAAAGGCAATATCATTGGGGTAATAAACGGTAAACAAACCCAAACACAAGGTGCTGCTTTTGCGGTAAAATCAAATTACCTTTTAAAAGCCATTCAAAGTATCCCGGCCGATTCATTAAATAAATCGCTTACGCTAAACACCAAAAATACTTTAGCCAACCTAACCCGTACCCAGCAGATCAAAAAACTGCGTAACTATGTGTTTATGGTGAAGGTTTATAATCAGTAAAAATCAACAATTAATATAGCTAAGAGGGATGCAAGAAATTGCGTCCCTTTTTTTTGGGGAAACAGTAACTAATTATCTTCTCTATCGTCTTAATTAAACAGTACTATTGATTTGTATGATGAAATTTAAACTACTTATTTGCCTTTTTATACTTCCGTTTGTAGGTTTAGCTCAAAAGCAATTAACCGGCGCCGATAGTGCCCGCAAGCTTATAGATACGGCCTTGTCTTACGCTAAACAAAATTCCATATACCGCGACAAAATAAACTGGGCTGTACTAAATGATTCTGTACTTAAGCGTAGCGCGGCTGCCAACAGCATTACCGAAGCTATGCCCGCAGTAGCATTAATGTATGAGATGTTGGGCGATTTTCATGGCATGGCTTTATATAATGGCAAAAAATATAAGTGGAATACCACAATTGTAAAGGCAGATAAAGTGCTTTATAAGGAATTGTTTGCTAAATTTAAAAAAGGTAAACCGGCTATAGAAACCACTATGCTGGAAAATGGGTATGGTTATTTATTGATACCCGGAAACAACCCCACCCAACCAGGCGAGATACAGAAGATAGCTTCGCAGATACAAGATTCACTTGCTAAACTTAATCCGTCAAAACTTAAGGGTATTGTTATAGATCTAAGATTAAACACCGGCGGTAATATGTGGCCAATGATATTAGGAGTAGGTAACCTGGTAAGTAAAGGTAAGCTGGGATATTTTATATATCCCGATGCATCTAAAAATGAATCGTGGCTGGTAAAGGATACCAGCATCTATTCGGATACTACAAAAGTATGCACGATAAAGGCCTTGGCCAAAGTAAACCCGAAGATAAAAATAGCCGTATTGACATCACCATACACGGCCAGCTCCGGCGAGGCAACGGTCATTACTTTTAAAGGCCAAAAAAATGCCCGCATTATTGGTGATACTACAGCAGGATATACCACGGCAAACGAGTCTTTTGGGTATTACGGGGTTGAGTTTATTATGGCACAGGCTGCCGAGGCTGACAGAAACGGCAACATCTATTACAAAAATGTACCGCCCGACCAGGATGTTATTGCCGGCGATAATTTTAATGATTTTACTAAGGACGAAAAAATAATAGCTGCCTTAAAATGGTTAAAAGGCAAATAAGGTCATTCGAAGACTTGTCAAAGCGGCTAATGGTTCGACAGGCTCACCATGACATCTGCATTATGTCCGTTTGAGCTTGTCGAAGACTTAGCAAAGCGGCTAATGGCTCGACAGGCTCACCAGGACATCTGCATTATGTCCGTTTGAGTTTGCCAAAGACTTAGCAAAGCGGCTCATGGTTCGACAGGCTCACCATGACAATCCCATCATGTCAGTCTGAGCTTGTCGAAGACTTGTCAAAGCGGCTAATGGTTCGACGGGTTCATCATGACATCTGCATTATGTCCGTTTGAGCTTGTCGAAGATTTAGCAAAGCGGCTAATGGTTCGACAGGCTCACCATGACATCTGCATTATGTCCGTTTGAGCTTGTCGAAGACTTGTCAAAGCGGCCAATGGTTCGACGGGTTCATCATGACAATCCCATCATGTCAGTCTGAGCTTGTCGAAGACTTAGCAAAGCGGCTCATGGTTCGACAGGCTCACCAGGACATCTGCATTATGTCCGTTTGAGCTTGTTGAAGACTTGTCAAAGCGGCCAATGGTTCGACAGGTTCATCATGACAATCCCATCATGTCAGTCTGAGCTTGTCGAAGACTTAGCAAAGCGGCTCATGGTTCGGCAGGCTCACCAGGACATCTGCATTATGTCCGTTTGAGTTTGCCAAAGACTTAGCAAAGCGGTTAATGGTTTGACAGGGATTTACAATTACGCTCTAATACCTTATCTATCCACTTCACCCAGCACAAAGTCAATAGAGCCGATGATTGCAATAACATCGGCTATCATCACACCTTTGGTAATGGCCGGCACTACAGACAGGTTGTTGTAGCTTGGCCCTCGTGCTTTGGCACGAAACGGGATCTCGGACCGTTCGTTATCATGAATAAAGTAAAAACCCAGTTCGCCCTTTGAGCCTTCGGCACGCATGTAATAATCTTGCGGTTTAGGCGTAAGTTTGCGCGGCAATTTTGCACGCGGGTCAAAATCGGGGGTGCGTTTTAATTCTTTTTGCAACCTGTCCAGGCATTGTTCAATCATCCGTAACGATTGTTCTATTTCGTCAACCCTCACTTTGTATCTGTCCCAGCAATCGCCAACGGTGCCCATTGCGCCCGTGCCAATCGGTATTTCAAAATCCAGTTCGGGGTAGGCAGAATAATTGTCTATGCGGCGCAGATCGTACCTTAAGCCCGATCCACGTAACACGGGGCCGGTGCAGCCATAATTTATAGCTACATCCAATGGCAATACGCCTACATTTGCCGTACGGCTGATGAAGATCTGGTTATCGGTTAAAAGCTGGTTAAGCTCAACCATTTTGGGCTTAAAATAATCTACAAATTCGCGGCAGCGTTCTTCAAAGCCAACTGGCAAATCGTAAAACAAACCGCCAACCCATATATAATTATACAGCATGCGCGAGCCCGACGCCCATTCCAACATCCCCATAATATGCTCGCGATCGCGAAAGCACCATAAAAAAGGGGTAAAGGCGCCAATATCAATACCATAGGTACCTATGGCTATCAGGTGGGATGCGATACGGTTAAGTTCGCAAACCAGCACCCGGATGTATTCTATCCGTTTAGGAATTTCTTTATCAATACCCAGCATCCGCTCAACGCCCATAACCCACGCATGGGCGTTGGTCATGGCTGCCAGGTAATCCATCCTGTCTGTAAACGGGATGGTTTGCTGGTAGGTAAGGTTTTCGGCATGTTTTTCAAAGCAGCGGTGCAGGTAACCCACATGCGGGATAACTTCTTTTACGATCTCGCCATCGGTGATGAGTTCCAGCCGTAAAACGCCATGGGTAGATGGATGCTGAGGCCCCATATTTAACACCATATCCTCTACAGCGGCATCAGCTATTTTTTTGTGATAGCGATCTAATGCCCCGGTATATTCAGGGTTTTTAGGCTGCGGTTGCTTGTAGTTTACCTGTAAGGCTTTATCATCGGGTTGCACCGGATAATCTATCCGGATGCCTTTATAATATTCGGCAGCTACATAATCTTTTCTTAACGGATATCCTTCCCAATCATCGGGTAATAAAATCCTGCGCAGATCCGGGTGGTTTTCAAAAAAAATGCCTACCAGGTCATAAGTTTCCCGTTCATGCCAGTCGGCTGTTTGGTAAACCGGGGTTAAACTCTGGAAAGATGGCAGATTTTGCTCGTTACGGTCATTATCGCGGCTAACTTTTAAGGTAAGCAGTAAATTATATGGGATGGATGATAGTTGATATACCACGCCAAAACGGCCGGCTTCCACACCATAATCTACCCCGCTAATGCAGTTAAGAAAGTCGAAATATGTTTTTGGGTTATTGCGTAATTCCATACAAACCTCAACAATATGATCGGGGTTTATAAGCAGGGCAGGTTGCAGGCCGGTGCGCTCTTCACCAATTATTACATCCTCACCAAACTTTTGGATAAGCAATATTTTAATATCATCAAAACTCATGGCGCAAGGCGAACGATCTTCCAGGCTTTATTATCGGTTTTTTTATAAACAATCCTGTCATGCAGGCGGCTGCGGCGGCCCTGCCAAAACTCTATCAAGCGCGGCTTTAGTACATATCCGCCCCAGTAAGATGGTTTGGGCACTTCCGTTTCGGCATATTCTGCCTCCAGTTTAGCCATACGCTCTTCCAAATCCTGGCGGCCGGATATTTCCTGGCTTTGCGGCGAAGCCATAGCGCCTATCTGGCTCAGTTTTGGGCGCGAGTGAAAGTATTTTTCAGAATAGTGCTTATCAAGTTTTTCTATGGTGCCCTCAATACGGATCTGCCGCTCCATATCGCCCCAAAAAAATATCAGCGCCCCCAATGGGTTTTTAGCAATTTCTTTCCCTTTTCGGCTCAGGTAGTTGGTGTAAAATTTAAAGCCATCGTCACTAAATCCCTTTAATAAAACTATCCTGGCAGACGGGCGGCCATCGTTGGTAGCGGTAGCCAGGGTCATGGCATTAGGCTCGTGCACCCTGGCGTTAATGGCTTCATTAAACCATTTATCAAACTGGCGCATGGGGTTGGCATCTACATCGGTTTCGTTTAACGAAGCGGCGCTGTAATCCTGCCTTAAATTTTCTATATCTTTTTGGTCCATTATCGCAAACTTACAAATTAATTATACCGTACATATCAGTGCACCATTCATTTTAATCATTAATGAACATATTTTTACATTAATTGTTATTGATATATAATTTTGCACCTATGCTAAGTCCAATTTCAGCCGCGGCAGGCCGTTTATTAATATCAGAACCATTTATGCCCGACCCTAACTTTAAGCGGTCGGTTATCCTGCTTACCGAATATTCTGAAGCGGGCGCAATGGGTTTTATCCTTAATCATCAAACCGAAATGATGCTGGGCGATATCCTTCCCGATCTGTCGTATTCAGAGATCCCTGTTTACATGGGCGGGCCGGTGGCCGAGAATACGCTGCATTATATACACCGCTGCCCCGAAAAAATACAGGGAGGCATTGAGATATGGGGCGGTATTTACTGGGGCGGAGATTTTGAACAGATCAAACAGCTGATCACCAATTATCAGCTTACCGAGGATGAGATTAAATTTTTTACAGGTTACTCCGGCTGGACACCGGGGCAACTGGATGAAGAGCTGCGCGAGGATGCCTGGATAGCATCTAATAAATTTGAGGCCGATAATATCTTCAGTAACGAAAACAACCTTTGGAAAGAGGTGGTGATAAGCCTGGGCCAGCGATATGCGCATATCGCTAATTTCCCCGAGAACCCGATGCTGAACTGACAGGAATATCTGTATCTAAAAAAAGGCCTGTAACTTATCTTAGCTACAGGCCTTTCTTAGTATCAGATTGTATCGGCTTATTATTCTTTTACAGTGGTGGTTTCAGCATCGCCTTTGGCATCTTTAAAAGATTTTACGCCTTCACCAAGGCCGCGCATAAGTTGTGGTATTTTTTTACCGCCAAACAATAGTAAAATAGCAATGATGATTAAAATTATTTCTGGTGCTCCCATGATTTTTAATTAATATTTGGTTGTTATGAATAGATACGTGGTATTGGTAGGAAAGGTTTTAAGATAAAGATATTTATTTTCCTTCCATCTCGGCAGCCGATGCTTCTACTACCTGTTTTAATTTTTCTTTAAAGGCGATAAGGTTGGCAACAAGATACTCATCGGCTGTAGATAAGATCTGTGCAGCAAGGATCCCCGCATTTTTAGCTGCGTTTAAAGCTACTGTAGCCACCGGAATGCCATTAGGCATCTGCAGGATAGAAAGAATAGAATCCCACCCATCAATAGAATTGCTTGATTTTACAGGTACACCAATAACAGGTAAATGTGTTAATGATGCCACCATGCCCGGTAAATGCGCCGCGCCGCCGGCGCCTGCAATAATTACCTTGATGCCACGGTCGGCAGCGGCACGGGCGTAGCTAAACATCCTGTCGGGTGTGCGGTGTGCCGATACAACGGTTATTTCGTAATCAACACCCAGTTCTTTTAAAACATCAGCAGCATCCTGCATAATGTTTAAATCTGATTTGCTGCCCATTATAATGGCGATCTTTGGTTGGCTCATAATTTTGTTAATAGACCATGGACCATCGCCCATAGTGTTTGTTTTATTTAATTGATCTATGGACTATTGACCATAGACCATGGACTACTCTACGCGATCACCTTCAACGTTTGCTGCACATAACGTGCTTTTTCTATGGCTTTTTCCCTGTCGTTATCTATAATAGTAACATGCCCCATCTTGCGGAAAGGTTTGGTTAAAGCCTTGCCGTACAGGTGTACATAAACACCGTGGCATTTTAATATTTTTTCTATCCCCTGGTAAACTGCGGGGCCTTCGTAACCGGCTTCGCCTAAAATGTTTACCATAATGGCATTGCTCAGGCAGGCGGTATCACCTAAAGGCTGGTCAAAAATGGCGCGCAAGTGCTGCTCAAATTGCGACACAACGTTACCTTCTATGGTTTGATGTCCGCTGTTGTGAGGGCGCGGGGCCAGTTCGTTCACCAGGATCTGCCCGTCTTTGGTCAGGAACATCTCTACCGCCAGTATGCCAACAATATTTAAGGTTGATGCGATGCGCTTGGCAATATTCTCAGCCTCCATCTGTACCTCGAAGGGCAGGGTAGAGGGCGAGATCAAAAACTCCACCAGGTTAGCTTCCGGGTTAAACTCCATCTCCACCATCGGGAAGGTTTTCACTTCACCGCTTTCGTTACGGGCCACAATTACGCCAATCTCTTTTTCAAAATCAATCAGGCGCTCCACAAGGCTGGGCTCGGTAAAGGCGTTGGCCAGGTAACTTTCGTCAACCACTTTGTACACGCCTTTGCCGTCGTAACCATCCCTGCGCAGCTTTTGTATGTAGGGAAAGGGGATATGGCTTGCCCTCAATTGCTCGGGCGATGCGATCACCTGGAACTCGGCAGTTGGGATCTCATTTTCCTTGAAAAATTGTTTTTGCAGGCCTTTATCCTGTATCAGGCGGATGATGCGCGATTGCGGGTAAACTGCAACGCCCTCTTTTTCCAACTGCTCCAGGGCATCCACGTTTACCTTTTCTATTTCGATGGTGAGCAGGTCAACCTTTTTACCAAAGTTGTAAACGGTTTCGTAATCGCTTAACGAACCTACAACAAACTCGTTGCAAAGCCTGCGGCAGGGTGCCTCACGATCCGGGTCGAGTACCTTTACGGTAACGTTATAGTTTATTGCCTGTTGTATCAGCATGCGCCCCAGCTGGCCGCCGCCTAATATTCCTAATTTTAAATCGCCGTAAAATGCTTTCATGTATAGGGTGCAAATTTACCTAAATCTTTTAAATAGCGGCCCAAGAATTATTTGTTGTTGAGATGTTATGAAAAAAATGTGTTTGCGGGCATTTTAAACGTCATATTCAGCACATAAATGACTTTAAAACGCTTTCAAATCACCCCCAAAAAGCCTACCTTTGCAGCGTTTTTACACACCTCATATTATCATCCATGAAAACTAAAATAGCAGTAGCAAAAGGCGACGGTATCGGCCCGGAAATTATGGCCGCCGTGCTCCGCATTTTCGAAGCAGCAAACGTACCGCTTGATTACGAGTACGTAGAAATGGGCAAATCTTATTTTGATGCAGGCCACTCTACCGGGATGACCGCCGCAGCCAAAGAAACCATCGAGCGTTTGGGCCTGCTTTTTAAAGGCCCAATGGAAACCCCAAAGGGCAAAGGCGTAAAAAGCATCAACGTTACTGCCCGTAAAGTTTGGAATACTTATGCTAATCAACGCGATTTCAGATCATTGAATGGTGTGGACACCGTATTTTCAAAAGCCGGCATCCCGATCAACCTGACCATCGTTCGTGAAAATATTGAAGATACCTACGGAGGCATCGAGCACTTGTTAACTAACGACGTTGCCGTTGGCCGCCGTATTATTACCCGACCGGGCTCGGCCCAGGTGATCCGTTATGCTTTTGAGATGGCCCGCCGCAAGGGTTATACCAAACTGGCATGCGGCCACAAAGCCAATATCATGAAACTAACCGACGGATTATTCCTGGAAACGTTTTACGAAATAGCAATGGAATACCCGGATATCGAATCATCTGATATCATTGTGGATGATCTGTGTATGAAACTGGTATCGCGCCCGGAGATCTTCCAGGCGATTGTGTTAACCAATTTGCAGGGGGATATCGTATCTGACCTTTGTGCCGGTTTAGTAGGCGGCCTGGGTTTTGCGCCATCTGCAAACATTGGCGATAACATTTCTATTTTTGAGGCTGTACATGGTACCGCACCGGATATTGCCGGCCGTGGTATTGCCAACCCAACTGCGTTATTGCTATCAGGCATCCTGATGTTGCGTTACCTGGGCTTTACTACCGCTGCTGCCAATATCGAAAACTCCTTATTATACACTTTGGAGCAAGGCATACACACCGGCGATTTTGGTGATAAAGCGGTAGCATCTGTTAATACAGAAACTTTTGCTGATGCGGTGATCGCTAACCTTGGCCAGGTGCCTGCTAAAGGCGAAGTTATTGCACAGCCGGATATGGAAGTGAAAGCCAATCATGATCATCCTCTGAAAAATAAACTGACCGTTACCAGCACTACCACTACCGAAGAAATGGTAGGCGTGGATGTGTTTGTAGAATCCAGCAAGCAACCTAATGAACTTGCTGAGATAGCCCAAAGCAAACAAACGGATATTTTTAAATTGGTGATGATATCTAACCGGGGTACCCAGGTTTGGCCTACTGGCTCTATTTTTACCGAGCTGGTGAACGAATACCGTATCCGTTTTGAGAAAAAGGACGGTACCGAGATCACCCAGAAAGAAATATTGCAAATAGCCGCCGAGTTATCTGAAGACCTGAAAGTGTGCTCGGTAGAGTTCCTGATGAAGTTTGACGGTAAAATAGGCTACACGCTGGCACAAGGGCAATAAAGTCAAAATTTAAAAATAAAAATTCAAAAGGTCTGCCGGTAATGGCGGGCCTTTTTTTGTTGGTTAGATTCCTCTGAATTTGTAAAGCATGCTGGGTTTGGCTTCGCGGGGCATGTTTAAGATCTTAACAAACACCACTAAAAATATTAAACAGCCGCAGGTTACGCCAATCACCGGTGCGGTAGTGTAGGTCATGGCCCAGCCGGATAGGTAAGAACCCATCACATCGCAAAAGTTTACCATGGCCATATAAGCCGTAAATTGCGATCCTTCCACCTTTTTAAGGCAAAGTGCCATTAAAACCGGCATAGCAGCCACGCTAAACATCGGGTCGGCAAAATTCCAAAGCAGCAGGCCGCTGATAGTGAATACCTTATGGAACCACATCGCGCCAAAACTATTAAACAACACCAGGAATAAACAAATACCCAGCATAACCCGCAGCTGCAGCTTTGCAGGCCCCATTTTATCGGCAATTACGCCGCCGCCTATGGTAACTATCAGGGTGGCAAAAGTACCCCAGCCGCCCTGCAGCACAGATACGGCATTATCTGCCCAATGCAGGTTATGGATGAGGTGAAAAGAAAACGACCGGATGAATATGCTTAGGCAAGTATAAACCAGCGCTATGGCCCCAAAGGTTTGTAAGCTTTGATTTGCTGTAATACCGGTGTATAATTGTTTAAAAAGCCATTTTAGTTTGGGGTTGCCGAGCATTTCATGTTCTGCTTTTACACTTTTACGAAACCTGAAGGATGGAATGTAGCCATCTGTACTATCCAGCCGGATGAGGAATGTTAGCGCTGTTAGGATAAGCAGCAGGGCCGACTGTACCAACGCCGCGTAAAAAAAGCCGTAATAATGCAGCACGGTAGATAGCCCCGCCGAACCAACGGCAATCCCCATTAAATATCCGCCACGCATAAAGGCATTTACCCGGCCACGCTCGGCATCCGGTACAATAGATATGGCGATAGCATCTACACTGGCATCCTGCACGCTGGCAAAATTGCTGTGAATAAAAAACACTACCGACATTAAGGTTAACTGGCTAACCGGATCATGAACCAATAATAAGCTTAAGGATGCGAAAAAGGCCATTACCTGTGTAAGTACTACCCAATGTTTACGATGGCCTATTACCGAAAACTGGTAACGATCTATAATTGGCCCCCAAATGAACTGGATGATCCAAGGGATGCCTACAATAGCTACAAAAGTACCAATAGCATGGGATGAAACGCCCTTTGCAGCCAAATAGTTTGCTACAGCAGTTAAGGCAAAACCCGATGGGATGCCCTGCATAATATAGAGATAGAAAAACGTAAAATACCGCAGCTGGGCGCTCTCTTTAAGTACCGGTAATTTTTTTAACAAGCCTATTTAAGTTTATAATTATTAAATACTAAAACTTAAATTTTTGTTTTAAGAAAAATCGGCCGGTGTAATTAATTTGAATGCGAAGCTTTAACCTTATTGAAATAGGCTATCAGTTTTTCTACATTACCAATACCGAAATTATGGTTACGGATCTGTTCTACAACCTCGGGCTCGTCGGCCATGGCTTCGCTCATTACATCAATGAAATTTTCGCCGGTAAGGTGTTTCATATTGGCAGTATTGGTGCCATAGTAATAGCTTAGTTTAGATTTGTTACTGCCGCCACCGCCGCCTATACTTATACCCAGGCCGCCGCCATAAGCGGTGCCATAGGTGCCTGTGCCAATACCTACTGCGGGTGCTACCTGCACCTTTTTACCACCACCGCCGCCACTGTCTGCGCCGCGGGTGGCATATATTTTCATGTCGCTGTTTACAGCAACACGCACAAAATCAAACTCCTTTTTTGCCCAGGTTTCGTTACCGGGGGCATGGGCTACCACAAAACTATCGCGGCCGGCTACAAAGCATTGCAGATCGCTGGTGCTTAAATAATACGGGGTAGATTTTTCTTCATCCCTGAATGAAATAAAGCCTTCGTTTTTAAAAGGCCCGCTGCCGCCCGGGTTAGGATAAATATAGCCTTCGGTTTTTACACCTTTAACATCAATAAAATATCCGGGCAGCCATTTTTGTGCGGTTGCTGCCTGGCCGGTTAACATCATAAATAATAGCGCCAGGGCCGGTAAAGGCAAATAGTTTTTATAATTAGCGGTCATAAGATCTTTTGGGCATCTGGCCTGTAAAGTAATAAGTTAGCAGGTCCTGCATATCACCGTAACGGAAAGTTTTATCTTTAATTTTAGCAACTACTTCGGGCTTATCAGCCATCATGCCGCTCATTACCTCCATAAATTGCTTTTTATCCAACTTGGTTAGCTTATCGGCATTGGTACCATAGTAATAAGTAGTTTTTACACCGCCGCCAATAGATGTACCTACACCGATACCCATGCCCACATTGCCAGAAAAGCCGCCGGTATTGATGATGAGCGGAAAACCGTTCTTCAGGATCTGGTTTGCATATAGCTTGGTAGGGTTATCCAACAGTACCGTCATAAACGGGCTGTTTTTAAATTGCACGTTGTGCGATACCACAATGCTGTCATCGCCCATTACAAAAGAATTGATCTTGTAATAGGGGATAGGGAATACTTCGGCTTTTTCATCGGCACAGTAAAATATGCGGTCGCCGTCCTCATATTCGCCTTTACGCGGCGGTGTCCATGATACCAGGCCGTCGAAAACTTCGCCGCTGGTATGGTAAACGCGTCCTTCAAACCATTTGCGGTTATCGGGGTTTTGTGCACGGGCCGTAAACGCACCTGCAAGTAGGAAAATTATGAACAGCGTTTTACGCATTTTATAACATTGATTTAGGGTATTGGTCTGTTCTATAGAAATACAACAGTTCTTCTAACTTACTTATTTTAAAAGTTTTGTCTTTTATTTTGGCAACCACATTGGGTTTGCCTGCAAGTAAGCAGCTCATTATTTCCACAAAATTTTTCTTATTTAAAACGGTTAAACTATCCGGATTAGTACCATAATAATATTTTATAATATTGCCGCTATATCCGGGTGAAAACATCATTAAGCCGGCAGCGTTGGGAGCCATATTAGGGCTTGAATTATTTACGTAAGAAACGTATATTTTGGTATCATTGTTAAACAATACCATTAAAAAGGGTTTTTTCTGGAAATCTTTATTTTTGGTTACAACAAAGCTATCAAGCATCGTATTATCGTTTTTTAATAAAAAGGATCTTATCTCGCTATTCTTTAACTTTATTTTTTCGCCCTTTTTACCGTTTTTGTAAAATATATTATCCCCTTTACCTTTAAAAAGGTTATTTGCAGACGGCGGGTCCCAGGCTATTAACCCTTGGTGCTTAACCCCGGCCGTATCGTAATAACATCCTTCTATCCAGTTTTTGCTAAATAGCTGTGCTTTGGCTGTTAGTGTAATACTTAAAATACAAAGCAGCAGTAAAATTTTGCGCATAATGGTTTAGATTTGAAACCAAATATAATAGATTTTTTTTGACATGATAACAGTAGATCTGCGCAGCGATACCGTAACCAAACCTACGCCGGGAATGCTTGATGCCATGTGGAGCGCCAAGGTGGGCGATGATGTTTTTGGCGAGGATGAAACCGTTAACGCGCTGGAAGAAAAGGCTGCCGCCATGTTTGGAATGGAAGCCGCCATTTATTGCCCATCAGGCACGATGACCAACCAGATAGCCATCAAATGCTTTACCCAGCCGCTGGACGAACTGATAGCCGACCAAACCGCACACGTTTACCGGTACGAGGGTGGGGGCATTGCCTTTAACTCCGGCGTATCTACCCGTTTGTTAAACGGTTACCGTGGCATACTAACAGCAGAAATGATAGCGCCGGAGATAAACGCAGATAACATCCATTACCCGCATACCAGCCTGGTGGTGTTAGAAAACACAGTTAACAAAGGCGGCGGCAGCTGTTACACGCTGGAGCAGATTAAACCCATTGCCGAATTGTGTAAACAACGCGGGTTAAAGCTGCATTTAGACGGGGCCCGTATATTTAATGCACTTGCCCATACCGGCGATAATGCAGCCGGCTATGGCACTTGTTTCGACGGGATATCGGTTTGCCTGTCTAAAGGCCTTGGTGCCCCTGTAGGCTCTGTTTTACTGGCAGATAAAGCAACTATTAAGTATGCCCGCCGCATCCGTAAGGTTTTGGGCGGAGGTATGCGGCAGGCGGGTTTCCTGGCTGCCGCCGGGATCTACGCGCTTGATCATCATGTAGAACGTTTAAAGATAGACCACGCACATGCCCGCATTTTAGGCGAAGAACTTGCCCGGTGCAATTGGGTAAGCAGCGTGTTACCGGTAGAAACTAACATTGTTTTATTTGATACCACCGAACCTGCCGATACGGTTTTAGCCAGGCTGCAGGCCAAAGGTATTAAAGCCGGCAGTACCGATACACACCGCATCCGTTTTGTAACCCATTTAGATGTGCATGCCGAACAGGTAGAATATGTGGTAAATACTTTAAAAGGCTTTTAAACAGGCCGAATCAGGTGATGAGAATTTATGGGATACTTTCTGCTTAAAACGGCAGGCTTTACAACTATGTAAGTAAATGATAAGCACTTATTTTGCTCATATCCAAGGCTATTCTTCCGTCATCCTCCCGGTCAAACATCGGTATAAATCTGGCGTTCCAAACCATATCCTGTGCTACGTAGGATGTGCGCGAATGCACCGTTTGCGAGAAGGTATCGTCAAATGCTTTTAATAAAACCGAAAAACTTGCCTGGGAGGATTCCAGGTCTTCGTTGGTCATTTCTATCAGCGGGCTGCCGGCATTTAAAGGGTGCACTATCGTCCAGTTCAGGGTAAGCAGGCTTACATATTTACGTTCGAGTTCCAGCGGGAAAAAACGGCGGATAGGTTTGCCATCCACAAATTCGTTATAAGAAAATATGATCTCGATATCCAGGTCTATCAGTACATTCTTACGGATGTTTGCCAGCCTGAACATCAGCCCACGGCTGTTATCCCGGTAGGGGGCAACCAGTAAGTTCTCGCTGTAAACAATTTTGGCAGATGGTTTGGAGAAACGGCCGTAAAGCAAGCCTGTTGCCAGTGCGAAGGCCAGTAAACCTATCATCGATTCAAAAGCAGCTACGCTGTTGGCCACCACGCCATGCGGGCTGATATGCCCGTAACCCACCGTTGATATGGTTTGCGCCGAAAAAAAGAAAGCATCCAGAAAATGGCTGCCCGTGGTATCGCCGGATGCACCTTCAAGGCTATCCATGCCTATTAAAACATATACAGAGGCAAATAAAAGGTTAGCAACCAGGTAACCGCTTAGTACCACCACCCAAAACTTTCCCCAGCTCATTTTAATAAGGGTGTGATAGTTATCGGCTGTATTAAAGCGCGAGAGGCCCTTGCGTTTCACATTTACCGAACCATCTTTATTGATCAGCGGTTGGTTTTTGATCACCGGCTGCGGGCCAAAGCCAAGGTCTTTTTCGGGATTGGTTTGCTGGGTATGTATAGCCATTAATTACAATGTGATGAGTTTGATTTAGCGATCTGTAAATTAAAGATATGTGCCGGGTTCGTAAAATCAGTTATTTAATAAATGGCTAAATCAATAATTGCTCCCTGTAAAAATATTATAATGCTTGCATTTAGTGAAAACAATTTCCATATTTGCTAACAATAATATGAAAGCGCAAATATTAAACAACAATTGGTGGTGGCTTAACGAGAATTCGTAAGGCAGCCTCATTTTTTGTTTTGATAAATATACAGAAGGGTTGCCACATGGTAACCCTTTTTTTATGCCCGGTTATGAAACAGATACTTAATCATCTTTTTGAACATAAAACTTTTACCCGCCAACAATCTAAAGATATCCTGAAGGATATTGCACTGGGTAAGTTCAACAATTCGCAAATGGCAGCCTTTATGACGGCCTATTGCATGCGCAGCATCACCGTGAATGAACTGGAAGGTTTCCGTGATGCCATGCTGGAACTTTGCCTGCCGGTTGACTTGCAGAACGGCGAACTGATTGACCTTTGCGGCACCGGCGGTGATGGTAAGGATACCTTCAATATCTCTACCCTGGCATCGTTTGTGGTTGCCGGGGCGGGTTACAAGGTGGCCAAGCATGGCAACTACGGCGTATCATCGGGCTGTGGTTCATCTAACGTAATGGAACACCTGGGTTATACTTTTACCAATAACACCGATGCGCTTAAACGTAGTGTAGATAAGGCAAACATCTGCTTTTTACATGCCCCCTTATTCCACCCGGCCATGAAAACCGTGGCACCCATCCGCAGGGAACTGGGCGTAAAAACCTTTTTTAATATGCTGGGCCCGCTGGTAAACCCCGCCAAGCCCCAAAACCAGATGGTTGGCGTTTTTAATTTGGAACTGGCGAGGATCTATGCCTACCTGTACCAAAAATCAAACGTAAAATACACAATACTGAATGCATTGGATGGGTACGACGAGATCTCGCTTACCTGCGATTTTAAAACCTTTTCGTCCGAAGGCGAAAAAATAAACAGTATAGAAAGCCTGGGCTTTGATAAACTAAATGAAGACCAGATAACCGGCGGCCATACCGTAGGTGATTCGGCAGAAATATTTATGAAAGTATTGCAGCATGAAGCAAGTGCAGCACAGATCAGCGTGGTGTTAAGCAATGCAGCAATGGCCATTAAAACCATCCACCCCCAAAAAAGCTTTGCAGATTGCTTTTACGAGGCCGAAGAATCGTTGGTGGCCAAAAAGGCGCTTAACAGTTTTAAAACTTTGATAGCCGGTTAACATGAAAATTAAGGTTTGCGGATTAAAATATAGGGATAATATTAAAGCTGTTGAAGCTTTGGCGCCAGATTATATGGGTTTTATCTGTTATGCACAATCGCCGCGTTTTATTGGCGGGATGGCTGACGACGAGTTGGTAAATATCCCTACAGATATTATTAAGGTAGGCGTTTTTGTGAACGAAGATGCCGACAGCATCAGTAAGATGATCTATAAATACAAGTTTGATGCGATACAGCTGCATGGCAGCGAAAGCCCGGAGTTTTGCGATATGTACCGGCACGAGGTGCAGGTTATTAAAGCTTTTGGCGTTGATGAAAACTTTGATTTTGCACAACTGGAAGCTTACAGGAATAGCGCAGATTATTTCCTGTTCGATACTAAAACGCCGGTGCACGGCGGCTCGGGCGTAACATTTAACTGGGATATTTTAGATCAATATAAGCTGCATGTACCTTTTTTTTTATCGGGCGGTTTAAGTTTGGATAACCTGGAGGAGATAAAAAAAATAACCCACCCGGCGTTTTACGGCGTAGATCTGAACAGTAAATTCGAGCTGTCACCCGCATTAAAGGATACGGATAAATTAACAAAGGCATTTAATAAGGTAAAAGCGGAGTAGTGATTTGCTTTTTTAAATCACTGATCCATTAAATCAATAATTATTTTCGGATGAAGTACGGAGTTAACGAACAAGGCTATTATGGTGATTTTGGTGGTGCATATATACCCGAAATGCTATACCCCAATGTAGAAGAACTAAGGGCAGAATACATCAAGATATTAAGCGACCCCGAGTTTAAGGCTGAGTTTGACCAGCTGTTGAAAGATTATGTGGGCAGGCCTTCGCCTTTATATCATGCCAAAAGATATTCAGAAAAATATGGTGCCAATATCTTCTTTAAACGCGAAGATTTGAACCATACCGGCTCACATAAAATAAATAATGCCATCGGGCAGATACTGTTAGCCAAACGACTGGGTAAAAAACGCATTATTGCCGAAACAGGCGCCGGCCAGCACGGGGTAGCCACAGCTACTGTTTGCGCCTTAATGGGCATTGAATGTATAGTTTACATGGGCGAGATAGATATGGAGCGCCAGGCACCAAACGTAGCCCGTATGAAAATGCTGGGCGCTACGGTAGTGCCGGCAACATCGGGCAGTAAAACGCTTAAGGATGCCACTAACGAGGCCCTGCGCGACTGGATTGGCAACCCGGTTGATACACATTACATTATCGGCTCGGTAGTGGGCCCGTACCCTTATCCGGATATGGTTGCCAGGTTCCAGGCAATTATATCTGCCGAAACTAAAAAGCAGCTTTTGGAACAAACGGGCAGTGAATTGCCGCAGTATGTAATGGCTTGCGTGGGCGGCGGCAGCAACGCCATGGGGATGTTCTATCATTTTTTAGATGATGAGGAGGTAAAACTGGTTGCTGTTGAGGCAGCAGGCAAGGGTGTAAACAGCGGCCACTCGGCAGCAACTACCTTTTTGGGCCGCGAAGGGGTACTGCACGGCAGCCGTACCATACTGATGCAAAGCGACGACGGGCAGGTTGTAGAACCATATTCTATCTCGGCCGGGTTAGATTATCCGGGGATAGGCCCGCAGCATGCACACCTGTACAAAATTAACCGTGCCACATACGTAAGCATTACCGATGATGAAGCTTTAAACGCCGGCCTGCTATGCTCGCAAATGGAAGGTATTATCCCCGCGATAGAGACCGCGCATGCTTTGGCTTACCTGGAGAAAATGACTTTCCAAAAAAATGATAACGTGGTGATCTGCCTGTCGGGCAGGGGAGATAAGGACCTGAGTACCTATATCAAACACTTTGGCTTTTAAGTTCGCGATTAAAGAGACCGGGTAGGGCAGACCTGCCCGGTCTCTCTCGATCATCAGCCCTCCATCATTACCACCTACTGTATCATAACCGAACACAGGGTGTTACACAGGCGTACATAGCGTACGCTTTTTTATTTTATTAAAGTATTGATAATGAATTAGTTGTTGTTTTGGTATGTGTTTTAATCTATGTAAGCAAATATCATTACAAATGTTAAAAAACTACTTTAAAATAGCCTGGAGAAATGTTGTACGCCACAAGGCACACTCTATTATCAATATTTCGGGTTTAAGCGTAGGTGTAGCAGCCTGCCTGCTTATATTTGTTATCCTGCAATTCGAGCGCAGTTTCAACACTTCTTATGCCAATTACAAAAACATCTACCATATTATAACAAAGCAGGTTGCAGATGAAGGGATCTTTTATAATCCCGGCGTATCTGTACCGGCAATTGATGCTTTGCGTACCGATTTTCCGCAATATAAATTTGCGGCATTAAATACAAGTTATGGCAGCCAAATAACCGTGCCGGATAATAGCGGCAATAACGGTACCGCCGATAAGAAATTTACCGAAGGCTTTGGCGTGTTTTTTATAGAGCCGCAGTTTTTTGATATTTTTCATTCTACCTGGTTAGAGGGCGACAAAAAGTTTTTGGCCGAACCCAATATGGTTGTTTTAGATAAAAGAACGGCCACCAAGTACTTTGGCGATTGGAAAAAAGCCACAGGTAAAAACCTTAAAATGGATAACCTGCTATCCCTGCGCGTGGCTGGTGTAGTAGATAATGCCCCGGATAACAGCGATTTTCCTTTAAGGGTAATGGTATCTTACATCACTTTAAAGCAAAATGCAAATACCTATGGTTTCAGGAACGACTGGCATTCCCTGAGCAGCAATCACCAGATCTTTACAGAATTGCCGGCAAATGTAAACCCCGATAATTTTACCAAACAACTGGTAGGTTTTACAAACAAACAAAGCGATTTAAACCAGCAAAAGCAATCGCGCATACACTTGTTGCAGCCGTTAAGCGAATTGCATTTTGATACCAGGGTAGGCAATACCGTCGGCGATCATATCACCAGCAGGGCCACCCTGAACACGCTGACATTTATAGCCGTGCTCATCATCATTATGGCGTCTATCAACTTTATTAATTTATCTACGGCACAATCTGTAGGCAGGTCTAAAGAAGTAGGTATCCGCAAGGTTTTGGGTAGCACGCGTAAACAGCTTATTGCCCAGGTAATAGGCGAAACCACACTGGTAATTATGGTATCGGTATTACTGGCTGTGGCCATAGCAAAAATTGCCTTGCCTTATCTAAAAAATATTGCCAGCGTGCCGGATGAAATTGCTTTATTCAGCACAGGCACGGTTTTGTTTTTAATAGTTATAACCATTGTTGTGATACTATTATCGGGTATTTATCCTGCTTTGGTGGTATCGGGCTTTAAACCTGTGCAGGCATTAAAAAATAAAATTACGGCCGCATCCATCGGCGGCATACCGCTGCGCAGGGCGCTGGTGGTGGCGCAGTTTGCCATTGCACAACTGCTTATTATAGGCACTATAGTGGCCGTAAACCAAATGAACTTTGTGAACGAGGCCGACCTGGGCTTTAATAAAAATGCAGTATTGATCATTCCGGGTTCTGCAGATAGCCTTAGCCTAAGTAAAATGCAGGCGTTTAAGCAACAGCTTCTGCTAAAGCCCGAAGTTAAATCGGTAAGTTTTGCATCAGATGCACCCTCATCAGAAAACAACTGGGGGCAAAACTTTTACTACGACCATTCTGAGAAAGACCCGCAATTTAATGCCTTTCTTAAATACGGCGATGCCGATTATTTTAAAACGTTTGAATTAAGGTTTGCAGCCGGCAAAGGGTACGACCCAAGCGATACCATTCGCCAATTGGTAGTGAATGAAACTTTTATACATAAGCTGGGCATTAAAAAAGCCGGGGATGCCATTGGCAAAGCCGTGCGTATGGGTGCCAGGGGCACCTGGGCGCCTATTACAGGCGTGGTAGAAGATTTTAAGACCAATTCTTTACGTGATGCTGTTAAGCCGATAGTTATATCACCGCTTAAAAAGTTCGAGTCGGTTGCGGCGGTTAAGATTCAAACAAAAAACCTGACCAATACGGTAGCATCCATCCAAAAACTTTGGGAAAGCACTTACCCGGAATATGCTTACAACGGCTATTTTCTGGATGAGAACATTGCGCAGTTTTATAAGCAGGAAAACCAGCTGGCACTGGTTTACAAGATATTTGCCTTTATAGCCATCTTTATATCATGCCTGGGCTTATACGGCCTGGTATCTTTTATGGCAGTACAGCGCACTAAAGAGGTGGGTGTACGTAAAGTATTGGGTGCATCGGTATTTAATATCGTATTGCTGTTCTCTAAGGAATTTATGATCCTGATAGCCATTGCATTTGTGTTAGCAATGCCTGCGGCCTGGTACCTCATGTCGGGCTGGCTGCAAAACTTCGCCTATCGTATCAATTTAACAGCCGGGGTGTTTGTTCTGGCTATAGCGTCATCATTGGCCATAGCCTGTTTAACGGTTGGCTACAAAGCAATCAAAGCGGCGCTGGTTAACCCGGTAAAAAGTTTAAGAAGCGAGTAGCTTTAAAGAACACGCATTAGTTTATTAAAGATTAAACAGAGCTACTTTAGGATTTAGTTTTTAGAGTTAGCTTTTAGAATTTAGTATTTAAAGTTTAGAATTTCACCTTCAGCATTATGATAAAGAATTACTTTAAAATTGCCTGGCGCAACCTTTGGAAAAACAAGGTGTCATCGGCCATAAACATAGTAGGTTTAGCTATTGGTATGGCGGCATGTATTGTAATTATGCTGTTTGTAACCTACGAACGTAGTTTCGACAGTTTCCACGGTAATGATATTGTACGATTGAACGAGGTGCAAAAATTCCCGGGGATGGCCGCCTCACAAAAGGTAGGCTTATCTATGTTCCCGATGGGGCCTGCGTTAAAGGCAGAATACCCCGAGGTAAAAAGCTTTACCCGCATAAAGTGGGACCAGAAATACCAGATGACCTATGGCGAGAAACGTGTATTTGTGCCACAGGTATTTGCCGTTGACCCTGATTTTTTAAAGATATTTACCTTTAAAACACTAAAAGGCGACGCCCAAAGCGCCGTTAATAAACCAAACAGTATAGCCATCACCAAAGAAACTGCCGAAAAGCTGTTTGGCACCGAAGACCCTATTGGTAAAGTGATCAATCATTATGGCGGCGATACTGTAAAGTTTACCGTGACCGCTGTAATGGAAAATGCGCCAAAAAATTCGCAGCTACAGTTTGATGCTATTTATTCGTTACCCGGTATCCAGCAAAAATGGATGGACAGCTGGGGCGGCAACTGGCTTAATACCTATTTAAAATTAGCGCCGGGTACAGATCTGAAAGCTTTTGAAGCCAAGATGCCCGCCTTCCTCAAAAAACACCTTAAGCCAGAATATACTTCCTACTACGAATTATTTTACCTGCCGCTTAAAGATGTGCATGCGGGCGCTACAGATATAGGGCTGGATTATTTGAACTTCCAGAAATTCGATCAAAAGTCAACTAATCTTTTCGCCATTATCGCATTCATCGTGCTGATCATCGCCTGCGTTAACTTCATGAACCTGTCTACCGCGCGCTCGGCAGACAGGGCTAAAGAAGTGGGCATCCGCAAATCTATCGGTGCTAACCGGCCACAGCTGGCGTTTCAGTTTTTAGGCGAAACTATCCTGCTATCGTTACTCGCCCTGGTGCTTGCCTTAATATTGGTAGAATTGGTATTACCTTATGTAAACAACCTTAGCTTGCGCAATATGAGTATGCCTATATTCAGCAAGCCATCCTTTTTAATCCTCATTTTGTTGGGTACGGTGCTGGTGGGGCTTGTTTCGGGCATCTATCCGGCGTTGTTCCTGTCGTCTTTTCAGCCGGTTAAGGTGTTAAAGGGAGCAGTAGAATCCGGTAAAAATAAAGGCATGCTGCGTAATGTGCTGGTGATAGGGCAATTTACCAGCGCTGTGTTTTTGATGATCGCTACCGTGTTTGTAGTAAAGCAGCTAAAATTTATGCAGGAAAAAGACCCCGGCTTTACCCGCGAACAGGTGGTTACCATACCGCTGGACAATATTTCGGGCAAAAAATACGAATTGTTTAAACAGCAGTTATCGGGCAATACTTTAATTGCCGGTGTTACCGCTTCGCAAGATCAGTTGGGCAGCCACCTGGATCAATCGGGTGTAAACTTTAAATATAATAACGATGCCGTAAGGGAGCTTGCTGCCACACAACTTGTTGTAGACCATGATTACCTGTCGGTTTATAACATTAAACTGGCCGCGGGTAAGAATTTTTCGACGGAAAGAACCGCCAACGGGCGCGAATACATCGTGAATGAATCTATGGCTAAGGAGCTTTTGAAAGATCATCAGGGTGCCAGGATAGAAACCTTATTGGGGCAACGCTTTGGTTATGATTCGCTTGGGGTGATTACCGGGATCGTAAAAAACTTTAATTTTAATTCACTGCATTACAAGGTAGAGAATTTGTTTATCGTTAACCAAAGCGAGTGGGGGTTCCGTACGGTATCTGTAAAAATAAAACCCGGCAGTTCGGCACAGGCTATCAACTTTATAAAAACCACCTGGACAGATGTTAATCCCGGTTACCCCTTTGAATATGAGTTTCTTGACGACCATTTTGCCGAAGTGTACCGGGCAGATAACCAGGTGAGTAAAATTGTTGGGATCCTGGCTGGTTTGGCTATCCTGATATCCTGCCTGGGCTTGTTCGGCCTGGCATCCTTCTCTGCCGAAAAACGGATCAAGGAAATTGGTGTGCGCAAGGTATTGGGTGCATCGGTGCAAAACATTGTGCTGTTGTTATCCGGCCATTTTGTTAAACTGGTTGTCATATCAAACATGATAGCCTGGCCGCTGGCCTGGTATGCCATGAACCGCTGGCTGCGCGATTTTGCCTTCCATATAGATATTACCCTGGGCACATTTGTTTTTGTGGCTTTGTTATCTGTTTTTATAGCGCTTATTACCATCAGTTTTCAATCGGTTAAAGCAGCAATTGCTAACCCGGTTAAAAGTTTAAGAAGCGAGTAGGGGTTAGTGACCCGAGATCAGAGTTATTACAGAATTGGATTTAGAATTTTCATCTTTCATATTATGTTAAAAAATCATTTTAAAATAGCCTTACGCAACCTTTGGAGGCACCGGGTATTTTCATTTATTAATATCACCGGCTTATCTGTAGGTATTACGGCCTGCTTTTTTATATCCATGTATGTGGCTTTTGAATTAAGCTACGATAAATTCCACACCAAGGCCGACAGGATCTACAGGGTGGTTACGGATATTAAAACCCCGTCGGAAACCATTAAAACGGATGTTACCTCCTGGGCATTCGCACCTAACCTTAAGTTAGATTTTCCGGAGATACAATCATTTGTGCGGGTTAGCGGCGGCAGTTTTTTGGTTAGAAAAGGCAACGTTAAATTTCAGGAAGATAACACCCTGTTTGCTGATTCGGCTTTTTTTAAAGTGTTTGATTTTAAAATGTTAAAGGGTAACCCCAACACCGCTTTAATTGCACCGGCCAGCGTTATCTTCAGCCAAAAGGCGGCTAAAAAATATTTTGGCAACACTAATCCCATCGGGCAAACGGTGCTGTTATCCGGCGAGGCAATGCCCGCCATGGTTACCGGTATCATTAAAGACATGCCCGAAAATTCGCAGATCAAGGCAGATATGATCTTATCGATGACTACCCTCACCCAAAAATTCAATAAGGGGATTGATGAGCAATGGGGCAATTATGGTGCTACCACTTACTTGTTGTTGAAGCCTGGCGTAAACGCTAAAGTACTGCAATCAAAGTTTCCGGCTTTTATAGAGAAACGTAACGGCGAAGAAAGCCGCAAGCGCCAGATGTCGGCAACCCTGATGTTGGAACCACTCAAAGATATTTACCTGCACTCCAAACGGGGCGGGCAGGAAGTTGGCAGCATCAGCAATGTTTACATTTTTAGTATTGTGGCTGTATTTATCCTGCTTATTGCCTGTATCAACTTCATCAATTTAACTACGGCCCGCTCGGTAGAACGCGCTAAAGAGGTGGGTATCCGTAAAGTAGTTGGCGCCGCTAAAGGCGAGTTGGCCGGCCAGTTCATCGGCGAATCGGTGGTGCTGTGTATCATAGCGTTTTTTGTGACCGTAATACTATCGGTCGTTTTTCTGCCAATGTTTAACCAGTTATCAGGTAAAATCATCAGTCCGGGGATATTTTCAAATGTATCATACGTTGCCATATTGTTTGGCATATCTGTGCTAATCGGTTTATTGGCCGGTATCTATCCGGCATTGGTGCTTTCCTCATTTAAGCCGGTGATGGTGTTAAAGGGCAGGTTCTCCTCGGGCACAAAAGGGAACTTCCTCCGCAAAAGCCTGGTGGTAGCACAATTCAGTATTTCTATTGCGCTCATCATAGGCACCATCATCGTTTATAACCAGATGGATTTTATGCGCAACCGCGACCTGGGATTTACAAAAGATCAGATGCTGGTAATGGATAGCAACGGCGACCCGGCCAAACAGGCTTTTCAGCAGGCCATTAAAGAGATCCCCGGTGTTAAATCAACCGCTTTATCATCAAGCGTGCCCGGTGGCGGTAACAGCGGCGCCTATTCTGAAATTGAGAACAACAAAGGAGATCTGCAGATAGCCAATCTCGACCTATATTTTGTTGATTTTGATTACCTGAACCAGTTTAAAATAAAGATAGTTGCAGGCAGGCCTTTTTCACGGGATTTCATGAGCACCGATACGGCGCAAGCTATGATCCTGAACGAGGAAGCGGTAAAACTATTCGGCTATAGTTCGCCGCAGCAGGCAATTGGTAAACGCTTTAAGCAATGGGGCCGCGAAGGTAAAATAGTAGGGGTGATGAAGGATTTTCACTTCCGCTCTTTACAAGAAAAAATAAAACCGCTAAGTATGCGGGTGGAATTGAACAACCTTAATCTGGTATCGGCAAAGGTGGATGCTAAAAATTTAACGGCAACCTTAGCAGCTATAGAAAGCAAATGGAAGGAACTGATCCCAAACAGGCCATACAGCTATTACTTTTTAGACGAATTTTTTGACAGGCAATACCGCACCGAGCAGCGTTTTGGTAAACTGTTCTTCAACTTTGCCATACTGGCCATCGCTATATCATGCCTTGGTTTGTTAGGCCTGGCCTCCTACAGCACTTATCAGCGCACCCGCGAAATTGGCATCCGCAAGGTATTAGGGGCATCTACACCGGGTATCGTAAATATGCTTTCGTCAGATTTTATGAAACTGGTGGGCATCTCATTTTTGATCGCCTCGCCAATTGCCTGGTATTTTATGCATAAATGGCTGCAAGATTTTGCTTATAGAATTGATATACAATGGTGGGTGTTTGCAGTGGCCGGCGTTTTAGCCATGGTTGTGGCGCTTACCACCATCAGCTTCCAGGCTATCAGGGCTGCCATTGCCAACCCGGTTAAAAGTTTACGAAGCGAGTAAGTACCCTTTAAATTAATTATGATGCTGAAAACCAATTTAAAAATTGCGTGGCGGAACCTTACCCGCAACAAGGTATATAGTATATTAAATGTAATGGGCCTTGCTGTAGGTATGGCCGTTGCTTTGCTGATTGGCCTTTGGGTTAGCTACCAATATGCTTATGACAGGTTTTTGCCCAATTACGGGCAGGCCTACCAGGTAAGGCGCAATTTTAACAGTAACGGCGATACGCTAACCTTTAGCAGTACATCATTAAAACTGGCAGATGCCCTGCGTAGCAACTACCCCGAAATAGCGTACGTTGCAGAAACAGACGGCGGCCGCAGCCATGGTTTAATGGCGGGCAACACCAAATTAAACTTAGATGGTAAACAGGCAGGTGCCGATTTTTTTAAGATCTTTCAATTTCCGTTTGTGCAAGGTAACGCGGATGCCCTGAAAGACCCGTATTCTATTGTACTGACCGAGGCCACGGCCAAGGCGTTGTTTGGTAATAAAAGCGCCATCAACCAAATGGTAAAGGTGGATAATAAGGATAACCTGAAGGTGACCGGCATTATCAAAGATCTCCCTGCCAATTCATCCTTACATTTTAGTTATATTATCCCCTTCAGCTATTTTGAGATTACCGACCCGGGGGTAAAAGAATCGCGCAAACAGAATTTTGGCAGCAACGGATTTGAACTTTTTGCCAAGCTTAAAGATGGCATCAAGTATAGCCAGGTTGCCCCCAAGATCAAAAACCTGGAGCATTATGAGGATAACCTTAATGCCAAAAACTCCGACGTGATCATGCAGCCCATACAGGACTGGCACCTCTATGGCACCTACACCAACGGTAAAGCGCTGGGTGGTTTTATAGAGTATGTCCGCATCTTCAGTATCATTGGTATATTGGTGCTCTTGATCGCCTGTATCAACTTTATAAACCTGACTACAGCCCGGTCGGAAAAGCGCGCCCGCGAGGTAGGCATCCGCAAAGCCATAGGCTCGCAGCGCCAGCAATTGATACTGCAATTTTTAACAGAAAGTGTGCTGGTTACCTTTGTGGCCTTTTTATTTGCCGTTGTAATGGTACAACTGGCCTTGCCATCATTTAATATACTCGCCGGTACATCTGTTACCATACCCTACAGCAGCGCAATTTTTTGGCTGATAACCCTAAGCTGTACATTGCTTACAGCCATATTAGCGGGTAGCAGGCCGGCTTTCTATCTGTCGTCATTTAACCCGGTGCTGGTATTAAAGGGCACAATACAAACAGCCCGGTCTGCCTCTGTATCCCGTAAGGCGTTAGTTGTACTTCAATTTAGTTGTTCTATCGTGCTTATTATCAGTACAGTTATTATTTACCAGCAGATACAACATGCTAAAGACAGGCCGACCGGCTATGCGATAAACAGGCTGGTTACCACCACAACCAACGATGATATCAATGCAAATGCAGTTGCCCTAAAAAATGAGCTGCTGCAAAGCGGCGCCGTGTCATCCATCACTACCTCATCAAGCCCTGCAACCCGGGTAGACTGGCATAGCGATGTGGAAGAGTTTCCGGGTAAAAACCCCGGCGAAACGGTAGAAATGGGTACCATCCTCATCTCAGAAAATTACTTTAAAACCCTGGGCATGCAGCTAAAAGGGGGGCACGACTTTGTGGGGAACGCTAAAGCTGATAGCAACAGCGTAATTTTAAACGAAGCTGCCGTAAAACGCTTAAGACTAACCAACCCTTTGGGCCAAACCATCCGTAAATTTGGCAGGCAAATGCACATTGTGGGTGTTGTGAAAGATGCCCTGATGGATTCGCCATTCCAGGCGGCAGACCCCAGCATGTTTTTCTTTGATGGCGGCAGCAATATCATTTATCGCCTATCGCCTAACATTAATCCGCATGAAGCTATTGAAAAGGTAAGCGCCATTTTTAACAAGTACAGCCCGGCTAACCCGTTTACTTACCGTTTTGTGGATGATGATTACAACCAAAAATTTAACCTGGAACTGTTAGTAGGTAAACTGGCCGGCATATTTGCGGCGCTGGCTATATTTATATCGTGCCTGGGCTTGTTTGGGCTTGCTGCATACGTTGCAGAACAGCGCACCAAAGAGATAGGGGTAAGAAAAGTACTGGGTGCTACGGTAGCCCAGGTTTGGATTTTGCTATCTAAAGACTTTGTTGTACTGGTAGTGTTAAGCTGCCTTATTGCATCGCCCGTTGCTTTTTACTTTTTACAAAACTGGCTTAATCAATACACCTACCGTATTACCATAGGGCCGGGTGTATTTGTAATATCGGCAATAATAGCAGTAACTATAACGCTTTTAACTATTAGTTTTCAGTCCATAAAAGCGGCACTTGCTAATCCCGTAAAAAGTTTAAGAAGCGAATAGGTTTAGGGATCAGACATTAGTTTATTAAAGATCAGACAGAGCTACCTTAGAGTTTAAGATTTAGCTTTTTAGAATTTCATCTTCAAAATTATGATAAAAAATTATTTTAAAATAGGATGGCGTAACATGATGAAGAACAAGTTCTTCTCATTCATCAACATATTTGGTTTGTCGGTAGGTTTAGCATGCTGCATTCTGATAGCGCTGTACCTTAACTATGAAACCAGCTATGATAGCCAGCATAAAAACGCGCCAAACATTTACCAGGTAGTAACTGCATTTATACAAAGCGGCAGCAAGCGCATGGCACTGCCTAACACGCCGGCGCCGATGGCTGCTGCCTTAAAACGGGAGTACCCCGAGATTGTGGAGACAGCAAGGTTACTGAGCTTGTTTACCGAAGATAAAACCATTGTGCAGTACAATCCGGCACAGGGCGAAAGGCGATCATTTCTTGAGCAACGGGGCTTTTTAGCGGATAACTCTTTTTTTAAGATCTTTACCTATCAGTTTACCGAAGGGAGCCCGGTTAATGCACTGGCAAACCCACGCACGGTTGTAATTTCACAGCAACTGGCTAATAAACTGTTTGGCAGCCAGCCGGCGCTTAATAAAGTGATACATGTAAACAGCAACACCAACGGCGAGCAGGATTACACCGTTACCGGCGTATTTGAAGCCGGTAAAACACCATCACACATCGATGCCAACTTTTTCCTGTCGGTTAACGGCGGTAACATGGAAGGCTTTATTAAAAGGCAGCAAAACGATTTTGCCAGCAATAATCTGTTTTTTACCTACTTGCTGCTAAAGCCCGGTACGGATGCAGCCAAATTACAAGCTAAACTGCCGGCCTTTATAAATAAGTATGCCAGTAAGGACCTTAAAAATATAGGTTTCCGTAAAGAGCAATCGCTTTTGGCCCTGCGCGATATACATTTAACCAGCGAGGTAGATAGCAATGTTACCCCGCCTGCCAGCAAAACTTATTTGTATGTGCTGTTCTCGATAGCGGTATTTACACTGATAATTGCCTGTATCAACTTCATGAACCTTTCTACCGCTCGCTCATCTAAACGCTCGTCCGAGGTGGGTGTGCGTAAAGTATTGGGAGCAGAAAAATCAACCCTGATCAAACAATTTTTGGGCGAATCTATTTTGATGACGCTTATTGCATTCGTGTTTGCCATAGCGCTAACGCTGATACTGCTGCCGCTGTTTAACCAGGTATCCGGCAGGGCAATAACACTGTCGTTTTCGAGGGACTTAGTGATGTTTTTTGAATTTTTGCTAATGGCCTTAATTACAGGAATTTTAGCAGGCAGTTACCCGGCATTTTATCTGTCATCGTTTAACCCGGTAAAAGTTTTAAAAGGCAAACTAACCAACTCGCTTGCCGTAGTGGCTGTGCGTAAAGGCCTGGTGGTATTCCAGTTTATCATCTCGGTAGTGCTTATTGTGGCATCGGTGGTTATTGCAAGGCAAATGAATTACATGCGCACGGCTGATCTGGGCTTTGCCAAAGATCAGCAAATTATCGTGCCCCTGCGTACCGGCGCAGCCAAGGCAGCCTACACCGCTTTAAAAACCGTATTGGAGGAGAACAGCAGCATAGCATCTATTGGCGGCTCGGCCTATTATCCGGGTATTTTTAACCCGAGCGATAACCTGGTTTACAAGGATGGGCAAACCTCTGCAGAAGGGCGGCGCACGCGTATGAATTTTGTTGATGATAACTTTTTGCAAACCTTAAATATCCGCCCGGTAGCAGGGCGCTTGTTTAGCCCCGAGTTTCATTCAGATACCAACAATAATATCATCATCAACGAAAAAGCCGTGCAGGAATATGGCTTTGGCACCGCGCAGAATGCCATCAACAAAAAGCTGTACAATAAGTATCAGGACAATACCTCCACCTTTACCATTATTGGGGTGGTGAAAGATTTTCATTACGAAGACCTGCATTTGCCGGTAACCCCTTACGGTTTCTTTTTGAACACATCGGGCTTTAATTACATGGTGATACACGCCAAACCGGGCAACATGGCCGCGGTGCTAAAAACCATTGAAACCAGCTGGAAAAAGTATGATACCAGCGATCCGTTCGATTATAGTTTCCTGGACGAGGACTTTAATAAAAACTACAAGGCAGATACGCGCCTTGCAGCCATTGTAAGCTACTTTACAGTTGTAGCCATAGTGATATCCTGCCTGGGACTGTTTGGTTTGGCTGCCTTTAGTGCCGAGCAGCGCACTAAAGAAATAGGCGTGCGCAAAGTGTTGGGGGCGAGTGTAAAAACCATCGTATCTTTATTATCGATAGATTTTTTAAAGCTTATTGTGGCCTCTATCGTTGTAGCATCGCCCATCGCCTGGTGGCTGATGAATAAATGGCTGCAGGGATTTTCTTACCGTAGGGAAATAGACTGGACGATATTTGCTTTAACAGGGGGCATTGCCATCCTTATTGGGCTGATAACCATTTGTTCGCAGGCATTAAAGGCCGCGCTGGCAAACCCTGTAAAAAGTTTACGTTCAGAATAATAAAGGCATAAAAACAAAATACTCATAAACTACAAAGCATGATCAGGAACTATTTAAAAACGGCGTGGCGCAACCTTGTTCAAAACAAAACTACATCATTCATCAGCATGGCCGGGCTTGCGGTAGGAATATGCAGCTTTTTGCTGCTGGCAACTTACCTTACTAACGAATTGCGGTATGACAGGTTTAATACCAATGCCGGCAGGATCAGCCGTTTAACGTTCAGCTACAAATCTGCCGACGATAAAGAGGTAAATACCACCGCTTTAACGCCTACTGCCCCCGTGCCTGTTTTTAAGCAGCAACTGGCTGATATTGAAGATGGCGTAAGGGTTGTAAACTACTCTAACATGCGTGCTGCCGTTGTGCAGTTTGGCGATAAATTGTTTAAAGAGAAAAAGATGCTGGTAGCAGATGCATCTTTTTTCAAGATCTTTACCTTCAAGTTTCTCTCCGGTAACCCGGCAACGGCGTTGGCTAATTCAACCTCTATCGTACTTACAGCATCAACGGCTGAAAAATACTTTGGTGATGAGGATGCCATGGGTAAGATCTTAAAGGTAGACCAGAAGAACAGTATGATCGTTACCGGCGTGATTGAGGACGTGCCCGAATATTCGCAGATAAAGTTTGATATGATGGGCAGCTACGCTATGATGCCCAGATCATTGAATCTGGCCTGGAGTTCATCAAACGATTATTCTTACATCCTTTTAAAACCTGGCGCAAACAGGGAAGCGGTTGCCAAACAAATGACCGACTATATCAATAAAGACAGGCCTGCATCGGGCGGTAAAATGTGGTTTGGTTTAGAGCCGCTTACCCGTGTGCATTTGTACAGTACCGCAGGTAAGGGTTTAGAGCCGTCGGGTAATATCAAGTACGTTTATATTTTAGGCTTTGTAGCTATCGTATTGTTGGTGCTGGCCTGCGTAAATTTCTTAAACCTGGTTACGGCGCGCTCGGCAGAACGTGCCAAAGAGATTGGCGTACGTAAAGTAATGGGGGCTATGCGCGGCCAGTTATTTGTGCAATTTATTGCAGAGGCGGGGATAATTACCTTGTTTTCGTTAATAGCGGGGGTATTGTTGTTATCGGCATTGTTACCGGTATTCAGCAACTTTACGGGGCAGCAGCTCTCCCTGCAAACCTGGAACCCCGAATGGCTGATTTTGGCATTGGTTACCCTGTTTGTTGTGGTTACGCTGTTAGCCGGTACTTATCCGTCGTTATACCTGTCGGCCTTTAAACCGATTGTAACCCTAAAGGGTGGGTCATCCATGCAGGCGGGCGGTAATATGTTAAGAAAATCGTTGGTGGTGTTTCAGTTTGTGGTATCGGTATTCTTTATTATCAGTACCATCATTGCCGGTAACCAGTTGCGTTACATCCAAAGTTTAAATACAGGTATCAACCGGGATCAGGTTTTGGTGTTGGATCTGGGTGGTATGGGATACAATCAAATAGAGTCATTTAAGGGCGAAATAGGGCAGCAAACAGGCGTTTTAGGGTCTACGGCAAGCTACGATTCGCCGGTTAATGTGGGCGGTGGTTACTCCATTAATACCGCCGAAGGTAAAAATGCCGATTTTAACCTTTCGGTAACGGCCATCCCTGTGGAGAAAAGCTTTACCAAAACGCTGGGCATCAAATTGATAGCCGGCAACGACCTGGACCTTGGCGACGAGCAGCAGGTGATGGATACCAGCGCTGACAAAAGGCGCTACAGCTTCATCCTGAACGAGGCCGCCGTAAAGGGAATGGGGTGGAAGCCAGAGCAGGCTATTGGCAAAAAAATAGGCTTAAACGGCCGTATGGGAACTATTAAGGCCGTGGCAAAGGATTTTAACTTTGCATCCCTGCACGAAGAAATCACACCTATAGTGATGTTTCCGGAATATGATTGGTTTGGCAAGCTGCTGGTTAAAACATCGGGTAAAAATACAGCTAATACCATAGCCGCTATCGCCTCTAAATGGCATAAATTTTACCCTAATTCGCCCTTCGAATACCATTTTCTTGACCAGGAGTTTGATGCCATGTATAAAACCGACCAGCGTACGGGGGGCATACTTACTGCATTTACCGTAGTAACTATATTGATATCTTGCCTGGGCTTATTTGGTTTGGCAGTGTTCTCTACCCGCCAGCGTATCAAAGAAATAGGGATCCGCAAGGTACTGGGTGCGGGCGTGGCAAGCATTGCAGGCCTCATATCCTTTGATTTTATTAAGCTGGTGCTGATAGCCATTGTGATATCATCCCCGTTGGCCTGGTTTGCCATGAATAAATGGCTGCAGGATTTTGCATTCCGCGTAAGCATACAATGGTGGGTTTTTGTGCTTGCCGGCGGTATGGCCGCGCTGATCGCATTTTTAACCGTTGGTTACCAGTCTATTAAGGCGGCGCTATCCAACCCGGTTAAAAGCTTGCGCAGCGAATAACGGCAATTACATCATATTTAAGATTCAGTTATCAGAATTTAGAGTTAATAAATCATGCTTAAAACCAACCTTAAAATTGCCTGGCGTAGCTTGTTAAAACACAAAGCATACTCATTAATAAATATTATTGGGCTAAGTGTGGGGCTAACCGCCTGCCTTATTGTAGCCACTGTGGTAATTGATGAATTATCCTACGATAAGCAATGGGCTAAGGCTGATAATATTTATCGTATTTTATCTGCATACAAGGAAGTTAAGGGTGAAGAATTGATGCCCGCAGCTTTCTCGGGACTTGGGCCTTCACTAAAAAAAGACCTTCCCGAGGTGCAAAATTACTGCCGGATGGATGTAGTTAAAAACCGCTTGCGTTTTGATGAAAGTAAAGATGCTGTAAGTTTTAATATGTTACGTGCCGAAGCTACGGTTTGGAATATACTTGATTTTAAGATAGTACAAGGCAATCCACGTAGATTTGTAAAGGGATATACCAACCTGATAATTACAAAAAAAACGCAGCAGCAATACTTTAAAGGCAAAGATGTAATTGGTACGATAGTTACTACGCTACCAGATTTTGGCGAACCACAAAAATATTTGATAACAGGCGTTGTAGATAATTTGCCACAGAACACCCATTTGCGGGCAGATGTGATGGCGCTATCTGAATACAGGGCAATTGATAACAAAGTACCGATAACAGGTGAGAGCTATACCTTTCAGTCGCAGTATGTTTTACTTAAACCCGGTACAGATGTTAAGGCTTTTACGCAAAAGGTAAATAATTGGTATAAACAACAATTAAACGGAAGGAAAGTAGATTATCTGTTTACGTTCCAACCTATAAAAGATGTGTATTTAAAATCGGATTTTGCGGCTGTGCAAGATGTACATGGCAGCATGCGCAACGTTTACATATTTGCCGGTGTTGCTGCCTTACTATTGCTGATTGCCTGTATCAATTTTATTAATTTAACAATATCCCGGATATTTAACCGCGCCAAAGAAACAGGCGTGCGCAAGGTTTTAGGTGCCGGTAACAGCCAGTTAATTATACGTTTCCTTTCAGAGTCGGTACTGTTTTTTGCAATATCTTTTTCGCTGGCTATCATACTTTATCCCTTTTTATTAAAACCTGTTGAAACCTATCTGGATCATAAGTTAGTTGTTAATTTATATAGCTCTGTTTTTTTACTGGTAACAATAATTGGGGTATTGCTCATCAGTATAGCAACGGGGCTTTATCCGGCCTGGTATCTATCACGCCCAAAACCCGCGGTTATTTTGCGGGATAAAATAGCATCAGACGTGGGGCTTAATTTTTTGAAAAAAGCTTTAGTAGTTGGCCAGTTTGCGATATCTGTAACTATTATTATAATAACGCTGGTAGTGCATAATCAGCTTAATTTCATGAGCCATAAAGATCTGGGGTTTGATAAAAACAATTTGGTTAATATTGATTTTAGCGATTGGGGCAAAAGCGGGCAGTCATTTAAAACGGAGTTGATGCGGATGCCGGGCGTTGCAGGGGCAAGTATAACTAATTGGTACCCATCTTCCGGATCGGGCAATATGTCGAGAACCGTAAAGGTGGGTAATGAAAAACTGACCTTGCACTTTATACAGGCCGATGCCGATTTGCCGGGTGTATTAAAACTTAAAGTAAATTCGGGCCGCATCTTTAACCCTAACGTTAGTACTGATGCTATAGATCAGGACACATTAATGGGAGGAGGGGCCACAGCTAAAACAAAGGCTTTGATACAAAACCAACCCATGCTGGTAACGGCTTACACCGCTAAACTGCTTAACCTGAAGGTAAATCAAAGCAATGTTAAGTTTGAAGGTACTACCGTAGGTATAGTAAAAGATTTCTACAGCGAATCGCTCCATAACAAAATTAAGCCTACGGTGCTGCAAGCGTTGTCTAACCCACGATACGGCGCTATGCTGATCAGGGTTATCCCCGGCACCGAAAGGGCTGTATTGACAGGTTTAAACAGGTTGTACAAGCAATACTATCCGGATAATAAACCATTTGAATATAATTGGGTAAACGAACTGGTAGATAAGCAATATAAAGCAGAAGCTAAATTACAGCAATTGTTTACTTGCTTTAGCCTGCTGATAGTTTTTTTGGCCTGCCTGGGTTTATTTGGCCTGGTAAGTTTTACGGCAGAACAACGCGTAAAAGAAATTGGCATCCGCAAGGTACTGGGGGCTAATGTAAGCGATATTGTTGCACTGATATCAAAAGATTATTTGTGGCTGGTTATGATAGCTTTTATAATAGCCACACCAGTTGCCTGGTATTTTATGGATAAATGGCTGCAAAATTATGCTTACCGAACCCATATACAATGGTGGCTATTTGGTATAGCCGGCGCTGCAGCCGTGCTTATCTCCTTTTTTACCATTAGCCTGCAATCTGTAAAGGCGGCTTTAGCCAACCCGGTAAAAAGTTTAAGAAGCGAATAGTATCAGCATCAGAGATTGGTGATTAGAGGTTAGAATCGAATATTCTGACCTCTAATTGTATATATGCCTTTCTGATCTCTTATCGCTAATCACCAATCTCCATCTCTCTAACAACTGTATCATTACCGAACGCACGCTGTACATAAGCGTACAGTTTTTACTTTTAAATTAATTATAAATATCTGATACGTAGTAACTTATAAGTTTGGTATATTATTCATACTTCAATACCAAAATCAGTTTAAGAAATTGCAAAAAAATAAACAGTAATTCATTAACCTAACAATTAAACATGTTATCACTTCAGCATATTTCTAAGTATTACCAGGTAGGCGGGAACAAAAACTTTGTTGTAAACGATATTAGCCTCGATGTAGACGAGGGTGAATTTGTTTCGATCATGGGGCCGTCCGGGTCGGGCAAATCAACATTACTAAATATCATCGGGATGCTTGATGAACCGAACGACGGTTACCACTATTTTGTTAATCAGCCCGTTCATCAGCTTAAAGAAAAACAACGTGCCGCTTTGTACAAGCAGTATATCGGTTTTGTTTTTCAGGCTTACCATTTGATAGACGAACTTACCGTTTACGAAAACATCGAAACACCACTCATCTACCAGGATGTAAAGGGTTCTGAGCGTAAGGCGATGGTAGCCGATATGCTGGATCGTTTCCAGATCGTAGGTAAAAAGGATTTATTTCCGGCGCAGCTATCGGGCGGCCAGCAGCAACTGGTAGGAATAGCCCGTGCGCTTATTGCCAAACCAAAACTATTACTGGCTGATGAACCTACAGGTAACCTTAATTCTAAACAAGGGGAGGAGATCATGGAGCTTTTTCGTAAGCTGAACAAAGAAGACGGTGTTACCATCATCCAGGTAACGCACTCTGAAAAAAACGCGGAGTATGGTTCGCGGATTATTAACCTGTTGGATGGAAGGGTAGAATCTTCGAGGAAATTCTGAACAATAACACAAAATGCGATACTTTAAATTTATACTTTTTAGCTTAATAACCCTTGCGCCGGTTTTGGCACACAGCCAGGCTGTTGATAGCGTACTTAACCTGCAGCAATGTATTGATATAGCTGTAAAAAATAATCTCGACGTAAGAAAAAGCGAGTTGCTGTTACAAACTGCTAAGGTTGATAAAAACCAGGCAAAAGAAAACCTGCTGCCCTCTATCAACGGGCAGATTGACCACGGTATCAGCAACGGGCGTAGCCTTAACCAGGTAGATTATACCTACGTTAACGCTTCAACTAAATTTGCCAGCTACAGTGCCAGCGCCGATCTTACCTTATTTAGCGGCCTGCAAAACCTGAACAGGATAAAACAAACATCCCTGGCCTATAAAGCGGGCGAGATGGACCTGCAGCAAGCAAAGGACCTGGTAACCATTAACACCATTACGGCTTATTTACAGGTGCTTAATAATACCGAATCACTGTCGCAGGTGTTAAACCAGCTGCAGGTTTCAAAACAACAGGTAGACAGGCTGAACATACTGGAAAAACAAGGTGCCAATAAACAACCAAATGACCTGACAGATCTTAAAGGCATTTATGCCGATAACCAGGTAAGTTATGTGAATGCAAAAGCTACGCTGCAAACATCTAAACTGAACTTATTACAGATATTGAATATCCCTTACCGGCCGGAAATAAGGTTTGAAAAAATTGTGGGGAACGAGATCTTACCGCAAAACGGTACGTCAGACCAGATCTATCAAACAGCACTGCAACAACTGGCTTATGTTAAGGCAGCAACACTACGCCGCCAAAGCGCAGAAAAAGGCGTATCGGCAGCTAAGGGTGCTTTATCGCCAACGCTATCGCTGTTTGGCGGTTTAAATACCAATTATTCAAGCGCAGCACAGGTAAATAGTGCAACCATACCTTACTGGGATCAGTTTAAAAACAACTTTTACAACCAGTTTGGTGTAACCGTCAGGATCCCGATCTTAAACTATTTCCAAAACCGCAATAAGGTAACCTTAGCCAAAATAGATCTTCAGAACTATAAATATGTTGAAGAAAATACCCGGATCCAGCTGCGCCAGAATGTAGAACAGGCTTATCTAAACATGAGCAATGCGCTTGAACGTTACGCTGCCTTACAAGACCAGGTTAAAGCTTATGCCGAATCTTTCAGGATTGCCGAGATCCGTTTCAATGCCGGTGTTTTAACTTCTGTAGACTTTGTATTGGCTAAAAACTATATGGACAGGGCAAACCTAAACCTTATCAACGCCCGTTACGATTGCTTTATCTACAACAAAATATTAGATTATTACCAGGGCCGCTTATCACTCTAAATTGCTATGCATTTGTAATGCCCAAATATCCGGCGCCATAAACAGGGCAGCTGGATATTTGCTTTTAAAACAAATGTTAACTTAGCACGTTTAAAGGTAAAAATCATTAAACCATGAAAAAACTAATACTTGCGTTTGGCTTATTTATAGCCGCAGCTACAGCAACCCAGGCACAAATACTCCCCAAAGTGCAATTTGGTGTTAAGGGAGGTGTAAATTTATCAAGCTTATCAAACTCAAACGGTACTTTCAGCAGCGATAACCGTGCGGGTTATCTGGGTGGTTTTTGGGCCAGATTTGGCGCTTTAGGTTTTAATTTCCAGCCGGAGTTGTATATCACCAGCAAAAATGTTGATATCAATAACAGCAACGTAAAAATTGGTTCTGCAAAATTCACAAGTATTGATGTACCCTTGCTTTTAGGTGGTAAAATTGGTGCATTTGGTTTAGGCGGCAGGTTTTATGCCGGCCCGCTATTATCATTTGCCATTAATAAAGATAATAACTTTGGTACGGCGGTTGCAAGCGCTTCCCGTTTTGATTACAAAGATTCGAATTTTGCTATTACGGCAGGTGCCGGCGTAGATATCCGTAAATTTTCAATTGATTTACGTTATGAGGCAGGCTTATCTAAACAGAATTATTATGACGGCTCTACAAATTACAAAACCCGCGTAAGCTTATTTAACCTGAGTTTAGGTTACGCTTTTTTATAATAGCTAAACATTAAAACAACAAGGCCTGCCATGTAAATTTGCAGGCCTTGTTGTTTTAATGCGTTTTATACTGATGTTAAAGCTGTTATAACTAATATTATAAATACCGACAGGCCAAACACCATAGAATACATAAACGACACACCAACCATTTTACTAACCGTGCGCCAGCGTGTACGGTTATAAACCAAACGTAAAGACCGGTAGATATACCAAATAATACTAAGGGTTGCTGCGGCCTGTATGATGCTGATCAGGGTTTCCCAGTTATCGGGTATAATTATTTTAACCAGTATGGTAATGGTTAAAAACAAAAATAAAAAACAATGCAGGTGGATAGCATAGATGATGTGCTCTACATAAAGTTTGTGATTTTTCCAGAATGCCACTTTTAATATCAGGGCAAACAGGGGTAAAAGCAAAAACATCACCTTTGGTGCATTATGCTTCAGTCCTTCAAATAAAACCTCTTTAGCATTTTTACCCTGGTTTTTCCAATCAAAGCCTTTTTTTGTAATATATCTCCAAATAAAATTATCCCGTTTAGCTTCGGGTAGCTTTTGCTGGTCGGCAAGATATGCATCATAGTTTTTAAATTTATTTAGCTTATCATCGCCATATACTACAAAACCACCGCCGTCATCATTATCTACCTTCAGTTGGGCCTTATCTTTATTTCTATCATGTTCTATTTCTTTGGCAATTTTATCGGGTATCCAGGCATCTACTTTTTCTGCTAAAACCTTTTTTTGTTCTTTAGTTAAATTTTTGTCTGCATTAATAGCCTTTCCGATATTCTTTTTTACAGTATCTGTAGATGTTGTTTCTTTAGCATGTTCCTGTTTGCCGCTTTTTGCGTTATGATTACTTCCGCTTAAAAAGAACACAAAAAACACCAAACTTATAAAAATATACATTTTAACAGGGTGCAGATATTGCGCACGGCGGCCGGCAAGATATTCAGTGGTAAGATGGCCGGGCTTTAAAAAAAGCGGCCTAAGTGTATGAAAAAACTGATAATCGAAATGGAAGTAATCGCTTACGGCATGGTTGAGCATGTGGCCAAAGCTTTCTTTCATCTCCAGGTTTTCCTGCCCGCAGTTGTGGCAAAATTTACCTGCTAATATAGTCCCGCAATTGAGGCAATCGTTCTCTATACGGTAATGCTTTTTCATGGTTTAGGGTTAGGTGTATTAAGCGTTCTCTATAGCTTGTTTTAACGCAGCATTATGTTTGTACTTAAATATAAAGGGAAACACAATAGCAATAGCCAGGGCGTAGCCTGCAAAGGTTAGCCAGATGCCATGCCAGTTCTTACTATGGTCTGCCAGGGTAAAATATTTATCAATAATGTAACCGCTTGCAAAGCTGCCAAACAAAGCACCAAAACCGTTCACCATCATCATAAACAAACCCTGTGCGCTGCCCCTTATCTCTGGCGTGGTTTGTGTTTCAACAAATAATGAGCCCGAGATGTTAAAGAAATCGAAGGCCATACCATAAACGATGCACGATAATACGATCATCCAAAGGCCGTTGGCAGGGTCGCCAAAGGCAAAAAGGCCAAAACGCAGCACCCAGGCCAGCATGCTAAATAACATTACATATTTGATCCCGAATCTGCGCAGAAAGAAAGGGATAGCCAAAATAAACAAGGTTTCGGATATCTGTGAGATAGACATAATGATAGCCGGGTACCGCACAGGCACCAGGTTTTTATAAGCAGCAACCTTGGCAAAATCGTGAATGTAGGTATCGCCATAGGCATTGGTTAACTGTAAGGCTGCACCCAACAGTAACGAGAATGCGAAGAAGATGGCAAATCTTGGCGTTTTAAAAAGGGCAAATGCATTTAAGCCTAACAGGTTGGTGAATGATTTATTACCCGTGCGCACGGCGAAAGGCCTGCATTTAGGCAGCGTAAAGGCATAAACACCCAAACAAAGGGATACTGCCGATGCGATATAAAATTGATTTGATGAAGTTTCGTTATGTGTTAAGCTTACCGTCCACAAGGCTACAATAAAGCCTATTGTTCCCCATATACGAATAGGCGGGTACTCTTTAACAATATCAATGTTGCTGTTTTTTAATGCAGAATACGCCACGGTAATTGATAAGGATAGGGTAGGCATGTAAAACATCATGTTAAGCAGTAATACCCAAAAAAATGTAACCGGATTTTCTACCAGTGGTAAACAAAATAAAGTTACAGCACCCAGTATGTGCATGATGCCGTATAACTTTTCGGCATTAATAAATCTGTCTGAAATTATACCCGAAATGGCCGGGGTGAAGATAGATGCAATGCCCATGGTTGAAAAAATTGCAGCAAAGTTGGTGGCCGACCATTGTTTATTTTGAAACCAGTATGCACCAATGGTGAGTAGCCAGGCCCCCCATATAAAAAATTGCATAAAATTCATCAGTATTAAGCGAAACTTAATATTCATACAGCACTGGTTTAAACAATTAATAGTTAAAAAATAAAGGCTGAAAATAGTGAAATAAAGCGATATGGGGAAACTGCAAAATCCAGTTCAAAAAAAACGGAATAATTAGCTTATTCCGTTTTTTGTTAAATATTATCTCATGAATTTATCCGGTCAGGATGATTTGCGCTTGTTTAATTCATCTCTGATCTTAGCTGCTTTTTCATAAGCTTCTTCGGCGAGTGCCTGCTGTAACCTGGTTTTTAATTCATCCTCGCTTAAGGATGTAAAACTACCCGCTGCCGATGAATGCGTTTTCTCTTCGGGTGTTTCGTTAATGTTTTCCAGGTAAACAAAATCGTTGCCCTCTATCACAATACCCGCCGTAGAAAGGATAAACTCATAAGTATAGATCGGGCACTCAAACCTTACGGATACGGCAATAGCATCTGAGGTGCGCGCATCTATCTCTACAGTTTTTTTGCCGTCGTAGCAAATCAGTTTGGAGTAAAAGATCCCGTCAACCAGGTTGTAAATAATAACCTCCTGCACGGTAATATTAAATGCCTGCCCCAAACTTTTAAACAAATCGTGGGTTAGTGGGCGGCTTGGCGTCATTTTTTCTATCTCTATGGCTATGGCCTGCGCCTCAAAACTACCTATAATAATAGGCAGCCTGCGCCGGCCGCTTACCTCGCCCAATACCAAAGCATAAGCGCCGGATTGTGTTTGGCTGTAAGATAATCCTACAATATCCAGCTTGATCTTTTTCATGTCATTCCCCATCACGGCGATATATTATATGTTTTAAGCTGATGCTTTGTATTCTTTTACTGCGGCAATTAATTTTGGCAATACTTCAAATGCATCGCCAACAATGCCATAATCTGCTACTTTAAAGAACGGCGCTTCGGCATCTTTGTTTATCACAACAATAACTTTTGATGAACTGATACCGGCCAGGTGCTGTATAGCGCCAGAAATGCCTATAGCAATATATAAATTAGGGCTTACGGCTATTCCCGTTTGGCCAACGTGTTCGCTATGCGGGCGCCATCCGGCGTCAGATACCGGCTTTGAGCAGGCTGTAGCAGCACCTAACAGGTCGGCCAGTTCTTCAACCATTCCCCAGTTCTCGGGCCCTTTTAAGCCACGGCCGGCAGATACCACGATCTCGGCATCCGGCAAAGATACCTTGTCTGTAGAACGAAGGATGTCTTTGATCATTTCTTTAAAATCAGACGCTTTTGCTTCTGTAGTAAAATCTTCTACAGGTGCTTCAGCGCCGCTTTCAACCACTTTATAGGAATTTGGCGTAAGTGCAATAACCTTGTTAACAGAAGTCAGCTCAACCACGGCAAAGGCTTTGCCGGAAAAGGCCGTTTTTTTAACCGTAAACTTGCCGCCATCCTGCACAGGCAGTGCCACTGCGCCATCGGCAACACCGGCTTGCAGTTTAACACCCAAACGGGGGGCAAGGCCGCGGCCACTAAAAGAGTTTGATAGCACCACCACATCTGCACCATTGGCTTTAGCAGCCTCGGCAATAACCGATGCATAAGCCTGGTTCAAAAAATTCTTTAGTTTATCGTTACTTACATTTAAAACTTTTTCGGCACCATATTTACCTAATGCGGCCAGGTCATCTTTGGCAACATCCCCAATAGATATGGCGATAAGGCTGGTGTTATTTTGGGCGGCTATTGCTTTGGCATAGGATACAGCTTCAAAAGTTGATTTTTTGAATTTGCCGTCCGCATTTTCCGCATATATTAAAACTGACATATTATAATGTTAATCGTTAAAACCTTAATTATATAACTTTTGCCTCGGTATGCAACAGGTTAACCAGTTTAGCGGTATCATCTGCCGAAATCAAATTTACCTGTCCGCGCGGGGCAGGGGTTTCATAACTGATGATCTCTGATAAAGTTTCCACTTCAACCGGTTCAACCACATTTAATGGTTTGGTACGCGCACCCATAATACCGCGCATATTGGGTATTTTAGGCTCGGCCACACCCTCGGCACAACCGGCCACAAATGGGAATGGGACAGTCAGTACTTCTTTACCACCTTCTATCTCCCGCTCAACAGTAGCTTCAGTTTCGGTAGCATCCAGTTTTTTAATGATGGATACCGACGGAATATCAAGCAATTCGCCCAGCATGCCGGCAACTTTAGAGCCATTGTAATCGATCGATTCGCGGCCGGTCAGGATCAGGTCAAACGGGTTTGCCTTGGCATATTCAGCAATCTGATAAGCCACATACCAGGCATCGTGTGCTTTGGCATTGATACGCACGGCATCGGTGGCACCAATAGCCAGCGCCTTACGGATGGTGGCTTCGGTATTGGCTTCGCCAACATTAATAACGGTTACGCTGCCCTTGCCGCCATCTGTTAGTTCGATAGCGCGTGCCAGGGCTATTTCATCATAAGGGTTTAAAATGAACTGTACACCGTTTGTATTAAATTGGGTGTTGTTATCTGTAAAAGTTATTTTTGTAGTGGTATCCGGAACATTGCTGATACCTACCAGTATTTTACTCATTATAATTGGTTTATGTTTTTACAGGTATTTGTAATTTAAAGGACACCACAAATTTAGTTAAAAAAGAGAGAGTTTAAAATGGATACAAGCAGATTAGATAAGCTGTTGGCGTTTTTACAGAACGAGCCCGAAGATGAGTTTTTAAAATATGCGCTGGCTACTGAATACCTGCGACTTAACGATACAGATAAAGCGTTGAGCTATTATGAGGACCTGGTAAATAACCACCCGGGTTACACCGGTACTTATTATCACCTGGGTAAATTATATGAAGCCCTTAACCGTAAAGACGACGCAATTACCACCTACGAAAAGGGCATGGAAATAACCAAAAGCAAGCGCGATATGCACGCTTTTAGCGAATTGCAGTCTGTTTACCGCTCTGCCAAAGGCTTTGAGGAAGATGATGACGAGGATTATTAGGAGAGCATTAAGATAGTAAGAATCAACAGTCAGGACAGATAAGATAAAGGCCGTTTAAATGAAACGGCTTTTATCTTTGTTCTTAGGGTCTTAATATCCTGTGTCTTTTAAAAAGGCGGCTCATCATCTATATCATCCATTCTGGATGGGCGGATAATGAAGTTGCTTGGCTTACTGTCAAAATCTTGTGAGGGGCTTAGGCCGGCAAATGCATTTGCTGCACCGGGCGCACCAAAGCTGTCCATCCCCTGGTCAAGATCCTGGAATTTTACATATTTACCTACGAATTTTAATCTTACGCGGCCGGTTTCGCCGTTACGGTGTTTGGCGATGATCACCTCACCAACGCCCTGGGTAGGGTTATTATCCTCATCCACATCTAAACCGTAGTATTCTGGTCTGTAAAGGAACAATACCATATCCGCATCCTGCTCGATAGAGCCCGATTCACGAAGATCTGATAGCATTGGCCTTTTAGAGCCACCCGGCCTGTTCTCTACCGCACGGCTTAACTGCGATAGTGCAATAACAGGTACGTTCAACTCTTTAGCTACCGTTTTAAGGGCACGGGAAATACTGCCAATTTCCTGTTCGCGGTTACCACCGCCTTTACCATCGGCCTTGCCCTGCATCAGCTGCAGGTAATCGATAATGATCAGCTGGATATCATGCTGCGATTTTAATCGGCGGCATTTGGCACGGAATTCAAATATATTCAGCGAAGGTGTATCGTCTATAATTAAAGGGGCAGCTTCTAAACGGCCAATCTTAGAGTGGATCTGCTGCCATTCCCATTCTTCTAAAGTGCCTTTACGGATCTTTTCCTGCTCTATTTCAGTTTCGCCGGATATTAAACGGTTAACCAACTGTACAGACGACATCTCCAGCGAGAATACCACAACCGGTTTATCAAAATCAACTGCGGCATTACGGGCGCAGCTTAATACAAAGGCCGTTTTACCCATGGCGGGGCGGGCAGCTATAATTACCAGATCTGATTTTTGCCAGCCCGAGGTCATCCGGTCCAGATCGGTAAAACCGGATGCAACACCCGTTAAGCCGTCTTTTTTATCTTTCAGCGCCTCAATATCTTTTAAAGCCTCGTGCACCAGGTCATCCATCTTACGCGAATCACGGCGGAGGTTGTTCTGGGCTATCTCAAACAGGTTTTTTTCAGCCTTATCCAGCATTTCCAGTACGTCGCTGGTATCTTCATAAGCAGAGTTGATCACATCGGTCGAGATCCGTATAAGTTCGCGCTGAATAAACTTTTGGATAATGATACGCGAGTGATACTCAATGTTGGCCGCAGATGCTACGCGGTTGGTTAGCTCTGTTATATAGTATGCGCCGCCTATCATTTCCAGCTCGCCCTGCTGGCGTAGCTGTGCGGTAACAGTAAGAATATCTACAGGAGATGTTTTCTCGAAAAGGATGCGTATGGCATCAAATATTTTTTGGTGCTTAACCTCGTAAAAAACCTCGGGTTTCAATACATCAATAACAGATGACAGGGCATCTTTTTCCAGCATCAGCGCACCAAGTACGGCCTCCTCAAGGTCTAAAGCCTGGGGCTGTAACTTACCATTCCCAAGGTAAGATTGTGGGTTAGTGATCCGGCTTCTCCGGTCGGTGTTTTGCTTGTAATTAGGGGAATCGTTCTCAAAATTCATGACGAACAAAAATATATAAAATATGTTTCCTAATATTTTGCGGCAGGTTGATAACTGTTTTTAACCAGTTAAAGTGATGATAGACATTAAGATAATTTTTTATATCTATTAACACTCTAATGTTAATAACGTAAATGAAATTCTTGTGTTGTATTGATTATTAATAAGTTGAAGTATTTGTGTATAATTTTTAGAATTGTTAACTAAAATAAAAAGTCTAAAGTTCGATGTAGTTCAATAACCGCAAAATGAGTTAATATAGCTACTTTTGGCGAAAATAACTTTAGTTGAAATGGCATATAATTCTAAACCACCGCCACGCGAAGGCAACCAGATGGTTTTTGGTATCAGAGCAGTAATTGAGGCAATACTGGCCGGTAAAGAAATTGAGGCTTTATACCTGCAGCGCGGTTTGGGCGGGCAGTTACTTAACGAACTGAAGGAGGTTTTGAACGAATACCATATTACAGCGCAGCAAGTACCGGTAGAAAAGTTAAACCGCATCACCATGAAAAATCATCAGGGTGCCATTGCGTTTATTTCGCCTATTATCTATCAAAAAATAGAGAACATTATTCCCGAGGTTTTTGAACGGGGCGAAGTGCCCCTGATATTAGTGCTGGATAATATTACCGATGTACGCAACATGGGCGCCATAGCCCGCACGGCAGAATGCGCCGGAGTGCATGCTATTGTTATTCCGGCAAAAGGTTCGGCACAGATAAACCCGGATGCCATAAAAACATCGGCAGGGGCCTTATATAAAATACCGGTTTGCCGCCATGATAACTTTATGCAAACCGTTAAGTTTTTGCAGGAATCGGGCCTGCAACTGGTTTGCTGTACCGAAAAAACCAACGACTATATTTATAAACCGGATTATACCGCGCCAACGGCCATCATTATGGGTTCTGAAGAAGATGGTATCCGCAACGAGATCATCCGCATCAGCGACCATCTGGCCAAGATCCCGATGTTTGGTGAAATAGAATCGCTTAACGTATCGGTATCAACCGCGGTTATTTTATATGAAGCTATAAGGCAACGCGAAGTGTTAAAATAGGTTTGCAGAAAATCAGATGTAAGGGCGGATCGCACACTTACATCTGATAGCTGTAGATATTTCTTCGTAATGTAAAATTAGTGGGCCTGGCGTTCTATTCTTAAATCTGTTTCGCAAGTTCCATAAATTTTGTTAGCTTTGCCCGGCAAATAATAACTCCAAATAATTATTTGCTATGCAGTTAGACCCATCCAAATTTGTCGCCGAAGGATTAACTTATGACGACGTACTGTTACTCCCCGCATATTCAGAAGTATTACCCCGCGAAGTTAACACGAGTACTTTTTTAACCAAAAAGATCCGTTTAAACATCCCGATCATATCGGCCGCTATGGATACCGTAACCGAAGCCGGTTTGGCTATTGCCATTGCCCAGGCAGGTGGTATTGGCATGCTGCATAAAAACATGACCATACAGCAACAGGCTGATGAGGTGCGTAAAGTAAAACGTTCTGAAAGTGGCATGATCCAGGAGCCAATTACCTTATCTGAGGCCGCCTTACTATCTGATGCGGTAAATATCATGCGCGAATATAGCATTGGCGGTATCCCTGTAATAGATGCCGAAGGCAAATTAAAAGGCATTATAACTAACCGCGATCTGCGTTTTCAAAAGGATCTTACGGTACCGGTGAGCGAAGTGATGACCAAAACTAACCTGATCGTAGCGCCAGAAGGCACAACTTTACAGGACGCCGCTGCCATACTGCAAGATAATAAAATTGAGAAACTACCTGTTGTTAATAAGGATGGTAAACTGGTAGGGCTCATCACTTATAAAGATATTCAAAAGGTTAAAAACTTCCCTAATGCATGCAAGGATGAGTTTGGCCGCTTACGGGTAGGCGCAGCAGTAGGGGTTGCCGCTGATAATATTGACCGCGTTACCGCCCTGGTTAAAGCAGGAGTGGATGTGGTTACGGTTGACACCGCCCACGGCCACTCTAAAGGGGTTATAGATATGGTTAAAGCCGTTAAAGCCCTTTACCCTGATCTGCAGGTTATAGCGGGTAATATTGCTACAGCCGATGCTGCTATTGCTTTGGCAGATGCCGGCGCCGATGCTGTTAAGGTAGGTATAGGCCCGGGGTCTATCTGTACCACACGTATCATAGCCGGTGTGGGTGTACCGCAATTATATGCCGTTTATGAATGCGCTAAAGCCCTGGAAGGCCGTGGCATACCGGTTATTGCAGATGGTGGCATTAAACAAACAGGCGATATGGTTAAGGCTATAGCGGCAGGTGCAAGCACCATCATGGCGGGGTCGTTATTTGCAGGGGTAGAAGAATCACCCGGCGAAACGATCATATACGAAGGCCGTAAGTTTAAATCATACCGGGGTATGGGCTCTATAGAAGCTATGGCCAAAGGTTCAAAAGACCGTTACTTTCAGGACGAGACAGATGTGGTAACCAAATTGGTACCCGAGGGCATTGTTGGCCGTGTACCATTCAAAGGTAATATGGCCGAGGTGATCTATCAATATATTGGCGGCTTACGTGCAGGTATGCATTACTGTGGTGCTGCTACGATAGAAGACCTGCAAAAAGCAAAGTTTGTACGCATCACTGCTGCCGGTATGCGCGAAAGCCACCCGCACGATATTACCATTACTAAAGAAGCACCGAATTATACACGATAGTGATTAAAGACTGGAGGTTAGAGATTAGGATGAAGTTCTAAATTCTAACCTCTAAATCCTAAAAACAGGCATTCCTGATTTCTAATTAACTCATCTCTTACCTCTATGCGTAGCATTTGCGTATTCTGCGGTGCCAATTTTAACGGCGACCCTGTTTTAAAACAAACTGTTGAATTACTGGCTGATGTGATGGTTGTTAAAAACATCAGTTTGGTTTACGGTGGCGGCAATGTTGGCGTAATGGGTTTACTGGCTGATGCGGTACTAAGCAGGGGCGGAGAGGTGATCGGTGTTATTCCGCAGTTTTTGATGGATAAGGAAGTTGGGCACAAGGGTATTACCAAGTTGCATATTGTTGATAATATGCACCAGCGCAAACAAATGATGAATGACCTTTGCGATGGCATTATTATGCTGCCCGGTGGCTTTGGCACGCTCGAAGAATTTTTTGAAGTACTTACCTGGCTACAGTTAGGTTTGCATAACCACCCTGTGGGTATTTTAAACATCAATGGTTTTTATGATGCCTTGCTCACACAAATGGATGTAATGGTACAGCAGCGTTACCTGAAACCTGCCAACCGCGAACTGGTATTAACGTCTACCGACCCCATACAACTGGTTAATCAGATGGAAAATATTGACATAAAACCCGATGAAGTTTGGTTTAGAGACAGAAACCTGACTTAACAGAATAATCAACGGTTAACATTTCCAAAATGCTATGGAAGTAGTTTGTTTCATGGCGAAATAGTTATGATCGCCACAATACACACAAGATGATCCGTTCCAAAAGGTAAAATGACCGGTTGCATCGCTCCAGCCACTTACTTCAAAACGAATTATACCAGATACACCATTGATCTTTTTAAGATCAAACTCACCGTTTTTCCTGGTTAACGATACCGTAGGGTCATGATAATGATGCCTCAAATACTTGTCGAACTCCTTTACCCTGATGGCATAATTAAGTTTATCTCCACCCAAAAATGTTACCATGCCGGGGTATGCTTTAGGTATGTCAAACAATTTGCCGCTGTTAGCATAGTTAAATGCGCGGCTCATTCTTATAACGCAGGTATTACTAAAACTTGGGGAATGGCTTTCAATCTCACCTTTTATTAATTCCCTAACCTGAAAAGAGCTGTAAGCGCTGTCAGGATAGTTCTTTATCAAACTTTCATAAGTAGGTAATATCATGTTATTTAAGGTTTAGCAAGTAATTTTTAAGATCGTTATCAAAAGCAAATTCAACATTAGGCTCTGTACGGCTCCAATGCACACCTTCGTTGTAAAGTTTCTTATCTTGTTTATTAGAGGTAAGAAACATAATCAGCTCCTTTCCTATAAACTCTTTGTAATCACCCTCTTCTAAAAAGGCTTCATACTTAATATGAGGTTGTTTTTCTGTTTTACCCTTGTAAACTTCAATTAAACGGGCATCTATAACGTAAATCTCCTGATGCTTTACTGCGCCGGTAACCTTAATCCTGGCAACAAGGTCAGATTTAGCGTACAGGCTTTGTACGTATGCTTCATTGAATTTTACAGAATTGGTTTTAACTGCAACGGTATCCGGTGATTTGGCTACCGGGGTTTTTGTGGGGTTTGAGCAAGCACTTAAAAACAAAGTTGTGATAAGAACTATCGATCGTATCTGCATAATAAACTTTTATTTTATAACGCCGTAATTAACTAATAGTTTTATTTAACCTTTAGTTATTATTATGCATGCATAATAAATTAGCTGTTGATAGGGGATTTTATGATTTATTTACTTAAAATTACATAACCTATTATAAACACGTACATGGATCTGGAATTCAATAAGAATGAGGATGTTAACAAACAGTTAGTTTACGAATTTAACACCAGGCTTAAAAAAATATTTCTGGGTGGTGGCGATAAGGCTGCTGCCAAACAAAAAGAAAAAGGCAAAATGCTTGCCCGCGAGCGTATTGCTTACCTGATAGACGATGATAAGCCCTGGCTGGAAGTTGGCGCCTTTACGGCTGATGGTATGTACGCAGAACATGGCGGCTGCCCAAGCGGTGGCGTGGTTTGCGGTATTGGTTATATAAGCGGCAGGCAATGTGTAATTGTAGCTAATGATGCCACCGTAAAAGCCGGTGCCTGGTTCCCTATAACTGCCAGGAAAAACCTGCGCGCACAAGAGATTGCGATGGAGAACCGCCTGCCTATTATTTACCTGGTAGACTCTGCCGGAGTGTATTTGCCTCTACAGGATGAGATCTTCCCGGATAAAGAACATTTTGGGCGCATTTTTAGGAATAACGCACAAATGAGCAGCATGGGTATTATCCAGATCGCTGCTATTATGGGTTCGTGCGTGGCCGGTGGTGCTTATTTACCTATCATGAGTGATGAAGCCATGATTGTAGAAGGTACAGGTTCGGTATTTCTTGCAGGTTCGTATCTGGTAAAATCCGCCATAGGCGAAGATGTGGATAACGAAACCCTTGGCGGTGCAACTACCCAATGCGAGATATCCGGTGTTACCGATTACAAGCACCCTAATGATAAGGCCTGCCTGGATGCTATCCGTAACATCATGAGTAAGGTGGGCGATTATAACAAGGCCGGTTTCGACCGTATCAAACCATCAGCACCAAAACTTAACGAGAAAGAAATTTACGGTATCCTGCCGGATACGCGGGATAAAGCCTATGACATGTACGAGATCATCAAACGACTGGTAGATGATTCGGAGCTGGAGGAATACAAGGCAGGGTACGGGCAATCTATCATATGTGGGCTTGCCCGTATAGATGGCTGGGCTGTTGGCATTGTGGCTAACCAGCGCAAGGTAATCAAATCAAAAAAAGGCGAGATGCAGTTTGGCGGGGTCATTTATTCCGATTCGGCCGATAAGGCAACCCGCTTTATCATGAATTGTAATCAAAAGAAGATTCCACTGGTTTTCTTGCAGGATGTTACCGGTTTTATGGTAGGCAGCCGCAGCGAACACGGCGGTATCATCAAAGATGGTGCTAAAATGGTGAATGCGGTTTCCAACTCTGTTGTGCCCAAATTTACCATAGTAGTGGGTAACTCTTACGGCGCCGGTAACTATGCAATGTGTGGCAAAGCTTACGACCCCAGGTTGATATACGCCTGGCCATCTGCAAAAATTGCCGTAATGGGTGGTGCACAGGCAGCCAAAGTTTTGGTACAAATGCAGGCGGCAGGTTTAAAAGCAAAAGGCGAAGAAGTAGACGAGGTAAAAGAAGCCGAACTGCTTAAACAAACTACCGACAGGTACAACGCACAAACCACGCCGTACTATGCCGCAGCCAGGCTTTGGGTAGATGGCATCATAGACCCATTAGAAACCCGTAAAGTGATCTCTATGGGGATAGAGGCGGCTAACCATGCACCTATAGAAAAGCAATTTAACGTAGGCATCATACAGACGTAGGGGGATAATGAGCGGTGAACATAGGTGGACTTTGTTTTCTACCCACCACTTCATTGCGAGGTACGAAGCAATCTCTTTAGGATAGTTATACACTATGCGTGATAGATTTGCTTAAAAAGATTGCCACGCTATCGCTCGTAATGATGTGTTTTTAAAACTTTTCTTATCTTCCCAAATGAAAAAACTTCTACTGCCACTATTTCTTTTTTCAACCCTTGCCGCTTCCGCACAAAACGTTAAGCAAATTCATCAGCGTGCAATTTTAATAGATACCCACAACGATGCCTTATCTAACCAACTCATCACCAAAGTTGACTTGGGTAAAAGGCAAACCGAAGGTAATTTTGATTTGCCACGTGCCAGGCAAGGCGGGCTTGATGTACAGGTTTTTTCGGTTTGGTGTGGCGACCAATACGGCAATGGCAACGCTTATGCCTACGCTAACCGCGAGATAGATTCTTTATACGCGCTCATTAAACGTTACCCTGCTAAAATACAATTAGTGCGTACGGCAGCAGATCTGCGAAAAACCGTAACACAAAAAAAACTGGCAGCCATGATAGGTGTTGAGGGCGGCCATATGATAGAGGACAGGCTGGATTATATAGATAGCCTGGCTAAACGCGGCATGAGTTACCTTACTTTAACCTGGAACAACAGCACCAGCTGGGCAACATCTGCCCGCGACGAAACCTTGCACAGCGATTCTTTACCGCACAAAGGGCTTACAGATTTGGGTAAGCAGGTAGTACAGCGCCTCAACAAACTTGGCGTAATGATCGACCTGTCGCACCCCGGCGAACAAACCTTTAAAGATGTAATGGCATTGACCACCAAGCCGGTTATCGCATCGCATAGCTGCGTTTATGCCTTAAACCCGCACCGCCGTAATCTTAAAGATTACCAGTTAAAAGCCATTGCTAAAAATGAGGGTGTGGTATTCCTTAACTTTTATAGCGGCTTTATAGATAGTACGTATAACAACAGGCACGAAGCTTACCTGGCCCGCCATAAGCCGGAAATGGATTCGCTCATCAAGGTATATAACGACTATGATCTGGCCAGTATCCGCCTGAATGCCATCAACAAAACAGAAGCCGACCAGTTTCGCCCGCCATTAAGTATGCTCATCAAACATATCGATTATATGGTGAAGATGATAGGTGCCGACCATGTGGGTATCGGCTCTGATTTTGACGGTGCCGAATCATATCCCTTAGGTTTGGATAGCGTACTTGATTATCCTAAAATTACTGCCGAACTGCTCAAGCTAAATTATAGCGAAAAGGATATTGATAAAATTTTAGGTGGCAATTTTATAAGGGTTTTAAAGGCTAATGTTGGTAAATAGTCATTAAGGTATGGCAGTGTGTTGACTATTACCTATTGGCATAATGATGTATTAATAGTAAATTCGCGTCATATAACAGATACAAATGTCACAAGATATCGAACACGTTAAATGTTTAATTATAGGTTCTGGCCCGGCGGGATATACCGCAGCAATATATGCTTCACGCGCCGATCTGCACCCGGTAATGTACACAGGGATGCTGGCCGGCGGGCAGCTTACCCAAACTACAGATGTAGAAAATTTCCCGGGTTACCCGGAGGGGATCATGGGGCCGGAGATGATGGAAGATTTTCGTAAACAGGCCGAGCGCCTGGGTACCGATATTCGTTTTGGCTATGTAAGTTCGGTTGATTTTAGTTCGTTGCCCCACAAAGTAACGGTTGACGAAAGCAAAACTATCCTGGCAGATACAGTGATCATTTCTACCGGTGCATCAGCAAAATGGTTAGGTTTGAAATCCGAGCAAAAATACAGCGGTTTTGGGGTTTCTGCCTGTGCCGTTTGCGACGGATTTTTCTTTAAAGGGCAGGATGTAGCTATAGTAGGCGCCGGTGATACTGCTGCCGAAGAAGCGACCTACCTGGCTAAACTGGCCCGAAAGGTTTACATGATTGTTCGCCGCGATGAGTTCCGCGCTTCTAAAGCAATGGTACACCGCGTGCTAAACACCCCTAATATCGAGATCTTATATAATACTGATACTAAAGAAATTTTAGGCGACGGGCAAAGTGTTAATGCGGTTAAGGTATGTAATAACGTAACTAACGAAGACCGCGTGCTGGATGTTACCGGTTTCTTTGTAGCTATCGGCCACAAGCCCAATACAGATATCTTCCGTGGAACGATCAATATGGATGAGACGGGTTACATCATCACTCGTCCCGGTTCTACAGAAACAAATATAGAGGGCGTGTTTTGCTGCGGTGACGCACAAGATCATATCTATCGCCAGGCGGTAACTGCTGCGGGCACAGGTTGTATGGCTGCTATAGATGCCGAGCGCTATTTGGCTGCTAAAGAGCACGTTGTTACTGCGTAATTGTCTTTTGTGATTTGAGGCCAGTTAATTAGAAATTAGTTTTTTTATTTATTCTTAGCAATTGGTTTAGAGTACTAATCTGTAATCTTTGATCACTAATCTCTATAAAAGTAAAAGGCCAATTCTTGTAAAGAATTGGCCTTTTACTTTTATAATGCTAAATTACGGCCTCGTTATTTACCTGATTTTGTTTTTGCTATGTATTTAAGGATAACTGCGGTATTACTCATCGTTTTAATAACCACCTCGGTGATGGCCCAGGTGGAGGGTACCGGCCCTTATGCTGGTATTATTCCTGCCCCTGTATCTGTAAAAAAATCAGCCGGCGAGTTTATTTTAAGCCAGGAAACCGTTATACAGGCCGATACCACCAATAACAAGGCTGTACAATTCTTCTCGGCTTTTTTATCCAATAATATGGCCTATAACAAACAGGTAGGCTTAAGAAACGCCCGTGTAAGCACTACTACCATATATTTAACATCAGCAGGTGCAGAAAATCTGCCTGCAGAAGGTTATCGCCTTACCATTACGCCGCAGCAAATTACAGTTGCAGGTAAAGGCGCAGGTTTATTTTACGGCATTCAAACTTTGATACAATTAATGCCGCTTGAAAGGGCCGCAACAGCAAAATTACCTGCGTTGGTTATTGAAGATTACCCGCGTTTTGGTTACAGGGGGATGATGCTGGATGTTTGCCGCCACTTTTTTTCGGTAGAGTTTGTTAAGCGTTACATCGACCTGATGGCTGCTTACAAATTAAACACCTTTCACTGGCACCTGACTGATGACCAGGGCTGGCGCATCGAGATCAAAAAATACCCAAGGCTTACTTCAATAGGCAGCACACGTAAGGAAAGTGTTATCGGTAATTTTAAAGACCGTACACCGCTGCAATACGATGGTGTACCAGTATCGGGTTACTACACACAAGACCAGATTCGCGAGGTGATCAAATATGCTGCAGACCGCTATATTACGATAGTGCCAGAAATTGAAATGCCCGGACATGCCTTAGCTGCTTTATCTGCCTATCCGGAATTAAGCTGCGACCCAAGCCAAACCTATGAGGTATCCGGTAAATGGGGGGTGTTCAACAATATCTTTTGTCCCTCAGAAAAAACGTTTAGCTTTTTGCAGGATGTTTTAACGGAGGTAATAGATCTTTTTCCGGGCAAGTATATTCATATCGGTGGGGATGAAGCCCCAAAAGAAGTATGGAAACAGTCTGCATTTTGCCAGGCGCTGATCAAACGCTTAAAGCTAAAAAACGAGCATGGCCTGCAAAGCTATTTTGTACAGCGTATAGAAAAATTTGTGAACAGCAAGGGGCGTAGTATTATTGGTTGGGACGAGATACTGGAAGGCGGCCTTGCACCAAATGCTACCGTAATGAGCTGGCGTGGCGAAGAGGGCGGCATACAAGCAGCCAAACAAAACCACGATGTGATTATGACGCCAAGCAGCCAGGCTTTATATTTTGACCATACGCAGGGTAAATTAAACCAGGAACCGGTAGGTATTGGCGGTAATGCACCCATACAAAAAACTTATGCTTATAACCCAACGCCTGCAGCTTTAACGCCCGAACAGCAAAAACATATTATAGGGGTACAAGCCAACCTGTGGACAGAATATATCACTACCGAGAACAAAGTGGAGTACATGATACTGCCCCGTATGCTGGCCTTATCTGAAGTAGCATGGACACCGGTTGCGAACAAAAACTATAAAGATTTTGCAGAAACCCGCCTGCCGGAACATTTGGCCTGGTTTGACGAAAACGGCTACAACTACCGTGTACCGCAAGCCATCGGCGCAACAGATACTACCATGATAGGCAGCAGCATGACGGTTAACCTTAAATCGCCGGTAAAGGGGGCGAAGATCTATTACACCATAGATGGTTACACCCCGCGCGAAACCGAATTATTGTACACTAAACCCGTAACTTACCAAATTCCGCTAAATGAGTACCGCGATCTTAAAACCATTGTGGTAACCCCATCCGGCAAGCGAAGCATTATCACTGCTGCTAAAGTATTTAATAAGGCGCCGTTAGCCCCCGTACAATTTACAGGCAATACGCCCGGTTTAAAATACCAGGTATCGGCAGGTACTTATATTAATACTACACAGGTAAACCCGGCAGCAGTTATTGATACAGGTGTGGCAAAAAGCTTTAGTACGGCGTTAAGTGCGTTTAAAAAAGCGTTTAATAAATATGGTGTGGTGTTTAACGGTTATTTAAGGGCCGATGTTGATGGCAATTACGGCTTTTCTACCGCATCGTCAAATGGTTCGGTGTTATTGATTGATGATGTACCGATTGTAGATAACGATGGCAGAACCGGCTCGGTAGAGCAACAGGGTGTTGTACCTTTATTAAAGGGATATCATAAGATCACTATAAAATATGTTGATGCCAATTCATCAGGCAGCGGCCTGCGTGTTTACATGACCATACCGGGTAAACCCAAAGGAGAAGTATCGCCAGACATGATGTTTAATTAACTATTCACATAATGAATTTAAGGAATTATTTATTCGTAACTGTGCTTGGCTTATTAATTACCGGCTGTGGTAGTAAGGATAATAAACCGGCTGCCGGTAAAAGCGTTGCTGCCCGGCCGGCTGTGATGCAGCCGTTCCGCTTTCATAAAGCTATTGAGGTATCGCCGGGGCAAACCTATGATGTGGTAAGCTGGGGCAGGGGATCAACCCAAACAGGGGCGTTTGCCATACTGCATTCAGATTCGGCCGCGATGAAATATAATACAACCACCGGCGACCTGGATGGTACGATAAGCGATGTTTTTAATGCTGATATGGATCTTGATGGTAACCCCGAGATATTGATCCAGTCGAAAGGGAAAGACACGGTTAACTATGCTAAAATTTATGCCTTTGAGTTTAATAACAACAATGTTAATAAGCTTGATTTCCCGAAGTTAACCAGGCAGCAAAAAAAAGGTTACCGGGGCAATGATAATTTTTATATCAGGGATGGAAAGCTTATTCGTGAGTTTCCGATATATAACAGTAATGATTCTACCGCAAAACCTACCGGTGCAAAACGCTTGTTAGAATATGGCCTGCGCAGCAACAGCTTTACGGTTACGCAGCTAAGTAAGGATTCTGCATCGGTTAAAAACGACAAACAAGTTATAAAACAAGACGCACCCGAGAAGAAAAGATCTGTTAGCAGTTCTAAAAAACGTAAGCATACCGAAACTAAAAAGAAGCGACGCAGGCGCAGGGGGTAGTAATAACTATACATTCATAGCAGGTGGTTTGGTATAACTAAGCCACCTGTTTTAATTTAAGTAAATGATATTAGAAGATTTTTTGTACCGCCTTAAACTGGAATACCATACACTGCATACGTTGAACACAGAAACTTATTACCAGCGCCTGGCAAGCCTTTTTGTGGTGCTGGAGTTGGATGGCGATAATCTGAACGCCGAACACGACCTGGGTTTAGACCAGGTACTCGAAAAAATGAACGATATTAATGAAGACGACCTGCACCAGGATCTTTCGCCGGAGGAGCTTGCTTTGCTGATCAAAAAAGTTAAAACTGGCCTGGCGCTCCTGATCAATCAGATAGAGGCATAGTTAAACCTGCCATAAGCATCATTGTTTTAGCATTGTGTATGGCATGGGTTTCTACATCATTATTAAAATACAGCCAGGCTTGTTTAATTTTGGGGTTTGCAATAAGCGTGTCTGCTATATTTTGCAGATATACTTCAGTATAGCAGGAACGGTAAAGATCAGGCACGCCATGAAAACGGTAATATACAACAGGTGTATTTGATATTACTTCATCAGGCAGGGTAGGGTGGCTCATCCCGCAAAAAGCGATACCATGTTCGGCAAGTTTTTGATATACATCTTCCTGCCACCAACTGGGATGCCTTGGTTCCAGCACATTACTAAAAACAGGGTTAAGTGCTTTAATTATTTTTTCTAATTTCTCTTCGGTATAATTATAGTTTGGGGGGATCTGAAACAGCACCGGGCCAAGCTTGTTTTTTAAACCGTTGTTTATGGTATCGTAAAAACTGTTTAACAGATCAGCGGTATCATTAAATTTTTTATAATGTGTAATGGCCCTTGGCGCTTTTACGGCAAACCTAAATTCGGGCGGGCTTTTAGCATACCAGTTTTGCAGGAATGCAACCTGCGGGAAACGATAAAATGTAACGTTTAGCTCAAGCGTACTAAAGTGCCGGCAGTAAAAATCAAACCACCTGGCCATAGCCAGCTTTTGGGGGTAAAATGTGCCCCGCCAGTGTTTATAATAAAAACCCGAACAGCCGATATGCCAATCCATAGTATTATAAAAGCCAGCAGGTGTAATTTGTTTTATTGAAACAGATAATCAGATATATGATGCAGATCAGGTGGTTTTGTAATCCAGGTCGGTAAGGTCTTTTACCGAGCCAAAACCTATTACGTCCTTTATTACTTTTCCATCAGTCATCTCCACGGCGCGTATCAGCTTGTCAGATCCAAATTTATCTTTTATCTGGTGCATGGTTTTCAGCGCAGTTTCCTGTTTATCCATGTCTTCAAACAGGCTGTAAAGCATATTGCCGTTATTTACAAAATTGGTTACGGCAACCCGCATCTGGCTTATTTGGGTATTTAAGATAGGCCCGCATTTTGCTGCTTCTTCAAATTTTGCCATCCGGATGCGGATCATGCGCATCAGGCTGATGGCATCCTGCACGGGGGTGCTAATGGTAAAGGCATCATCCCAGCGGGTATCATCGGTATAGCGCACGGTAAAGCCTACCGATTTGCAATAAAATTTATGATGTACCATGCGTTTCTCCAGCGTCAGGCAAAGTGTCATAAATAATTGGTCGATGTAATTGATATGCTGCCTTTTCTCTGCCGAGATCTGCCGCATGGCCTGCATGCCTTTGTATTCATGCGCTACAATATTAGTTTCGATGAAATTCAGGCGATAATGCCAGTAAACGCCGTCAATACTTTTAAAAATACTACGTAAGCGTTCGGGAGGGGTGTAACGCATTTCCAGGGGCGTTTTAACCCCGGCCCGCTCCAGCCTGTATGACATGTTTGCACCGATGCCCGGCAGGTCGCCCAATTTTAATTCGCCCAAAACGGCATCAATATTTTGCGGGGTTATCATCATCAATCCATCCCGTTTTTTACCGCGTACAGATGCCAGCTTGGCTAAAAATGCATTAGGCGCAATACCAACAGAGCAGGTAAGCCAGTCGCCCACCTTGCTCAAAATATCCCGTTTGATGCTAATGGCCATTTGCATGGGGTCAACATTCTCATAATTGCTAAAGTTTAAAATAGCCTCGTCTATACTTTTGGGTACCACATCGTTGCAGTACTCGCGCATTACATTTATAATTTTGGTGTGATACTGCCGGTAACGGGCAGGGTTGCTTTCAACCGGGATAAGTTCCGGGCATTGCACAATGGCATCGTTAAGGCGCATCCCAGCTTTAAGGCCACGCTCTTTAGCCTCGGTAGATAAAGAGATAACGCAGCCGTATTTACCGGTGTACACACAAACCCCCACCGGGCGGCCTCGCAGCCAATAGTTTGCCTGCTGCTCGCAACGGGCAAAATAACTGTTCATATCTATGAACAATACCCGCGCCTCTACCTTTATCTCTATTTTATTTTGGTTCACAATTACAAATTTGCTAATTATTTTAGCAAATTCAAATGTTTGTTAACAAAAAAGCCACTCTAATTAAGAATGGCTTTATACGAGTTAAAATCCGGGTTAAAACAACATTTCGTTTGGCGGAGTTACACCTTTTAAACGGATGTAAATAGTTGTTTGGCCGCGGTGATGGGTTTGATGCTCAAATGCTTTTGCCAGCAACGCGCCTTTTTTTACCTTCATATCTTTACCCATAGATACTTCTTCCTGAAATTGCGCCTCAGTCATACCTTGTATGGCTGTAATCGCAAAATCGTAGCTATCCATTACGGCTTTGGTAACGGCTTCTTTGTTTTGGGCAACTGTTTTTTCTAAAGACGTTTTACCAAGCGGACTTGCTTTGCCGCTGATCGTAGATAAAAAGAAGTAGTTAGCATCGCCAATGTGCAGCATCTGCTCGGCAAATGTTTTTACCTGCGGGGTTGCTTTAAGGGTGTAACCATCATCAGGCATGGCATCCAAATAAGCTTTGGTGTACTTTTTAGCACGCTGCCATTCGCCAACAATCTGGTCTTTGGTCATCTGTGCAAAAACGGTTGAACAGGCGAAGGTGAACATCACCAGCAAAAAGGATAATTTTTTCATAACAAGGTTAATTTAGTTTATATCAAATATACTTTTTTTAAATTTTAGCTGCCAAACTCTTATAAAATTAAAACCATCACTCCGAAGAGTTGTTAATTGCAAACTCATCAAGTCCGAATATCAATCCGTTTTTTATGAAAAAAATTCTTTTTTGCCTTTTGATATTATTTGCGGGGGGCGCCGTGGCCCAGGATGCTCAAATAATCAAGAAAGATTTTGAAGCCATCGTAGCCTATACACATCAAAAAAATATGGATAAGGTGATTGATATGACCTATCCGCAAATATTTAAAGTGATGCCCAAAGCCCAGATGAAAGCGATGGCTAACGGCGCCTTAGATGGCATGGGGATTAAAACCATATTTGAAGAAGTGCCGCTGATGCTGAAATTGAGCCCTGTTAAGAAGTTAAAGGATGCAACTGTTTGCCTTGGTAAATACAATCAAAGCCTGGTTTTAGAATTTAAGAACCCATCGTTGGTTGATATGATGGCTAAAACAAAGATGAAGGATACAAGGATAGAAAAACTTGGCGCTAATAAATTGCGAATGAAGGGCACGCAATACCTATTGGCCATTAAAGACAAATACACTAATAACACCTGGAAATACCTGCGTTATGATGATGAAGATGCGGCCACCAATGGCAAAATCTTATCTAAAGAAATAATTACTGTGGCTACACAACTAAAAACTGCATTAACCAACCTTAACTAATATGAAAAAGACAGCTTACCAACTAATGATACTTGCTGCGTTAGCATCATGCAAAAGCAAAACTAACAATGCAACACAAGCCGATACAGCAATTAACAAAGCCGAGGTAAGTAAAACATCGCCGGATGCAGTTGCGAATAATACGCCTGTTGCCATAGCGCCTTTTGATATTAATAGTATCCCGGTTACTGATAAAGACCCGGGCAAATTCCCGTATTTGGGTTTGCCGGATAAGTACACTTTTGATTATCATAAAGAAGCCAGCGCCGCCAGCATCAACAATATGGATAAAGAGTACTTTGCTGTAAATGGCAAACTAATACCGCAGGAAGGCAAAACTTTTAAAACTCATATTGAGTTGCCCAATGCCGAAGGCAAGTTTAGCAGCATGGTGGTAAGCAAATATTACAATGAAGCCATTAAAGCTTTAGGCGGTGTGCAGGTAAACCATGTTGCCGTACCCAAAACCCAGATAGATAGCGTAGGGAATAATGAACTGGTTGACAAAAAATACGGTTATTCTATCGACTACAATCTGCTGGATGATATTAAAACTTACGTTATTCGCACCAAAACCAAACAGATCTGGATCCAAATGACGCTGATGAACGAAGAAAGCGGTAAGCTAACTGTTTTAGAGAAGGCTAATTAATATCGAATATACTTGTCGTGCTGAAAGGTAGTGAAGCATCTATTGGCCACCATGCATTGTTGTAATTGACAATTCACTAATAGATCTTTCGCTATCGCTCAGGATGACAGTTTAGGAGGATAATAGCTACCTTGATATGTCTATCTTAATTTTACGCCCTTTAATTTTTTCGTTCTTTACCAAAGCAACCGTGCGCTCTATTAAATTGCGTTTTACGGCGGCGTACGAGGAATGATCCAACACTTCAATCAGACCAAGATCTTCTTTAGCCAATTCGCCTTTTTTAAGCAGCAGGCCTACAATATCTACTTTGTTTATTTTATCTTTTTTGCCTGCGGCGATGTACACCGTTGCCCAGGGCGATAGGGACGGTATAAGCGTTTTTTGAGGCAATATCTCTTCTTCCGGCATCTCATCTATATAGGCAGGCTTTTCGCCGGGGGATAATAGCAGGTAGGAGGTACCAGTTGCCTGCATCCTTGCCGTGCGGCCGTTGCGGTGTATAAATGCTTCCTGGTTATGCGGCAGCTGGTAATGCACCACATGTTCTATCTCGGGGATATCTAATCCGCGCGAGGCCAGATCTGTAGTTATTAAAATATGGTGGCTGCCATTCCGGAATTTGAGCAGTGCGCGTTCGCGGTCGTCCTGCTCCATGCCGCCATGAAAAATATCATGGGGCAAGCCCATGTCATACAACAGATCGCTGATACGGTCTACAGCTTCGCGATGGTTGCAGAATACCAGGGTAGGCTTATCGCTTATCTTACAGATTAGGGCAAACAATGCGTCCAGGCGGTCGGCAGGTTCGCATATCACTACTTTTTGTTTAAGATCCGGGGTTGATGCCGCATTACTCAGATAATCTAACTTTGCGGGGCGGTTAATGCCGGTAAATGAAGGGATACTATCCATCTGCGTAGCCGAGGTAAGGATCCGCTTTTTCAGGTTAGATAGTTGCTTGATGATGTAAGCCATATCCTCCTTAAAACCAAACTCTAATGATTTATCAAACTCATCTAGTATTAATGTGGTAACCGTTGATGTATCAAAGGTTAAGCGGCGCATGTGGTGGCCAATACGGCCCGGCGTGCCCACAATTACAGCGGGCGGCTGCGACAGGCTGTTCAACTCTATTTTAAGCGGATGACCGCCGTAAAAACAGTTTACCTTAAAGCCGCTGCCCATGTTGCGAAATACCTGCTCAATCTGTAATGCCAATTCGCGCGAAGGCACCAGTATCATTACCTGTACAGTATTGATTTTATTATCAAGCAGATCCAGCAAGGGCAATAAAAAACCTAAAGTTTTACCAGAACCAGTAGGCGACAATAGTATTACGTCGCCTTTTTTTGCGGCGGCTATGGCCGCCTGCTGCATTGGGTTAAGGGCTGTTATCTTTAAGTTTTGTAGCGCTTGCTGTATCATAAGGGGCAAAGATACGCTAAAGCTGCTACTTAATTATCCTTACCGGTTTCTTATGGTCATCTATCGCTACAAAGGTAAAGCTGCCATGTATGGCCAGTTCGCGGCCTTCGGCATACATTTGTTCTACATAAATTTCTACATCAACTTTCAGGCTGGTATTACCTACATGGCTAACCCTGCCAATCAATTCTACAATGGTACCGGCTGGAATGGGTTTCTTAAAATCTATTTTATCGCTGCTAACGGTTACCATTACCTGCCTGCTAAAACGGGTGGCCGTAATAAAGGCAACCTCATCCATCATGTGCATGGCGGTGCCGCCAAAAAGGGTATCGTAGTGGTTGGTGGTGTTAGGGAAAACGGCTTTAAAAATGCGCGTTTCTGATGCTTGTATTCTTTCGTCTGATGTCATATCTGTGGTAAATATACAGCCTCACCCAAACCCTCTCCAATGGAGAGGGCTTTAAGTTTGGCATTTGTTTAAATTATATTGTTAAAGGTTCTTCTACCGTGGCGCGCATTTCTTTGGCAGCGGCTACCATTTCTATCAGTGCCTTTTTAGTTTCATCCCATCCGCGGGTTTTAAGGCCGCAATCCGGGTTTACCCAAAGTTGCTTATCAGGTATCACCGCCCGGGCTTTTTTAAGCAGGTGGGTCATTTCATCCTTATTTGGCACACGTGGCGAATGGATATCATATACTCCCGGGCCAATCTCGTTAGGGTACTTAAAATCGGCAAACACATCCAATAACTCCATTTGCGAACGCGAGGTTTCGATAGTGATCACATCGGCATCCATAGCCGCTATATTCTGTATAATATCATTAAACTCAGAATAGCACATGTGCGTATGGATCTGCGTATCATCCTGTACGCCACTTGCCGAAATCCGGAATGCTTTTACCGCCCAATCCAGGTATGCTGTGTGGTCGGCCTTGCGTAAAGGCAGGCCTTCGCGGATGGCAGGCTCATCTATCTGGATAATCTTGATACCTGCCTGTTCCAGGTCGCAAACTTCATCGCGAATGGCCAGTGCAATCTGCGTACAGGTTTCAGACCTTGGCTGGTCGTTCCGTACGAAAGACCATTGCAGAATGGTTACCGGCCCGGTCAGCATTCCCTTCATCCACTTATCCGTTAAAGACTGTGCGTAGGCCGACCATTTAACCGTTATAGCTGTTGGGCGTGATACATCGCCATAAATAATAGGTGGTTTTACACAGCGGCTGCCATAGCTTTGTACCCAACCGTTTTGCGTAAAAGTAAAACCCTGCAGTTGTTCGCCAAAGTACTCCACCATGTCGTTACGTTCAAACTCGCCGTGCACTAAAACGTCTAAGTCAATTTCTTCCTGCCATTTAACGGCTTTTTGGGTTTCTTCGGCTATGCAGGTGTTATATTGTTCCTGGGTTATAGCGCCTTTTTTTAACTGCGCACGCCAGCTACGTACCTCTGCAGTTTGCGGGAATGAGCCAATAGTTGTGGTAGCAAACAAAGGCAGGTTTAATAACTGCTGTTGTTTTTGCTTGCGCGATGCGAAGGTAGCCGATCGTTTTGAATCACTTTCTGTTATGGCTTTAACGCGTTGTTTTACAATTACGTTATGGATAAGTGCTGAAGTTTTACGCGAAGCATGATCATGTTGATTCTCGGCCAGCTTATATCGTGTGCCCACGCCGGCATCATTCGCCGAAAGGCTTTTTAATAAGGCAATCTCGTTAACCTTTTGGCGGGCAAAAGCCAGCCATTGTTTAATTTGGGGCGTAAGTACTTCGGTATTATGCTCATTCTTCAGATCAACAGGCGAGTGGATAAGCGAACAGGAGGGTGCTATCCAAACCCGCTCGTGGCCCAGTTTTTCTGTAGCTTTTTTGATCATAGCAAGCGAAGCATCAAAATCGTTTTTCCATACGTTACGGCCATCTACTAAACCTAACGACAGGATGGTTTTAGCAGGAAGAAGATCAAGTACTTCATTCAGTTGCTGTGGCGCACGCACTAAGTCGATATGCAGGGCATCAATTGGTAGGGAAGCAGCCAGTTCTGCATTACTGCCTAATTTTTCAAAGTAGGTGGTCAATACAAATTTCAGACGGGGGAAATCTTTACGCAACTGCTTGTAAGCATCGCGGTAAGCCTGCTGTTCTTTTTCGTTCAGGTCAAGCGCCAGGAAGGGCTCATCAAACTGGATCCATTCGGCACCTAAGTCCTGTAGTTTGCTCAGGATCTCCGTATAAACAGGTAATAAGTTTTTCAGCAGGTCAATCTTTTCAAAACCGGCTTCTTTTTCTTTACCTAAAAGCAGGTAGGTAACCGGGCCAATCAATACGGGTTTAGTAATAATCCCTAACTGTTTAGCCTCATAAAACTCATTAGTTATTTTGGTAGAAAACACCTTAAACTGCTGGTTCTTATAAAACTCGGGTACAATGTAGTGGTAGTTGGTATCAAACCATTTGGTCATCTCCATCGCTACTACATCCAGCCCATTCTTTTGGTAGCCGCGGGCCATGGCAAAGTACAGGTCCAACTCTTCGTTACCTTGTTTCAGCATCACCTCGTTGTACCGTTTTGGGATAGCGCCAAACATCAGGGAATGATCCAGCACATGGTCGTAATAAGAAAAATCGTTTGAGGGTATCAGGTCTATCCCTACATCCTTTTGCATCTGCCAGTTATCGTGGCGGATGGTTTTACCTACAGTAAGCACATTTTTATGCCCCGTTTTGCCTGCCCAGTAACCCTCGCAGACTTTTTTCAATTCGCGTTGGCTACCAATACGCGGGTAGCCTAAATTTTGCGTTAGCATTGCTTTAATTGATTAAATGAATAAATCGGTTAAAAGCCCGTTTAGCTAAACTTCGCAATGCGTTTTGAGCGTGGGTTGATGGAAAAGTATGGATACAGCACTCCCTTGCATAAAAATACAGGTTGAAATCAAAAAACTATATCAAACACAGACCATTGCCCCATACCGCGAAAGCATTGTCAATTCGGTATGGCAGGTCTCCTGACTTGTAACATTTTTGCCGCCCTTCCCAACCGTTTTAAGACAGTCAGTGGGCATATACATTGGCAAAAACCTTTTGTGTTACTTACAGTTGCGCGACAGTTAGTGATTTACACACTATTCCCTATTAATCTACAATTAAGTAAAACCTATACCGGTTGATGAAGGAAAGTAAAGAACTTACATCGGCCCAAATGTAAGTAATAAGGACGAGGAAAAGGAGGGTTAGCTATTTTCTCTTAATTTTTTGATCTCTTCTAAAGCATTGATATCAATTTGATCTTTGGGACGATTGATGATTTTTTTATTTTGAATAAGTTGATTAATATGCAAAAACGGCACACTCACACCTTCAATATCCGCAACAGACGCCATTTTTAAACACTCATCAAATGTGTAACCTTCAAGGCCTTTCATATCAACCATTAAATCCAGGCTCATGCCATTCTTTAATCGAAATTCTGTCCACCCTGCAATAAATTGCATGTATTCCAGCATGGGGTAATCACCCATATCACAACTTATGAAAGCTTTACGCAGGTTCACTCTGTTTTCCAGCGTATCTTTTAACCAAACATCCATGTCGCCTGTAAAGCGTTGAAATCCATGAAAATTAATGGCATAACCACCAATAATAATATATTGAACATTATTTTTCTGAAGAGCTGTCCAGAAACTCAGAATGTCTTCATCAAAGATATCCACCGGTTATTTACTGATAAATGGTTTGTGAGTTATTACAGCCTTTTTCATGGTTTGCTGTATTTTATATAATCGGGTGCACATCTCAAAGCGCTCTTTATAAGTTCGTTTTAAACCTTCTTTAAGGTGTTCAATTAAGGCGTCATCAACGTTTGTATCCTTTTTATCCATAGCGCTACCATCAAATTTAAATAAAATGCCGGTATCTTACAAACAGCCTGTATGCTATTGCAATAACTTAAACGCCGGCGACAGATAGTTTAGTTTCATGATACGCATCCTAAAACAATTTATGGCGGTATCGCCCAGTTGGGCAATCAACTTGTAGTTGGCAATGGCGCCAACCGGTGCACCTATAACGGGTAATAACTGGGCCATTTTAGCCAGGTCGATGTAGTCTCGGTATTCCTGCTGAAAGATCCGCCAGTCAAAGTTTTCTGCATGATCGGGCAACTTGCTGCTGTAAGTATCCCAATCCTGTAAAAGCAGGTAAATCTCGTTTCGCCTTTGCTGGCTGGAATAAGCAAGCTGAAATATATACAGCAGATAAAGCCGCTCTTTATAATTTTTAACATCATAGCCGTACAGAGAGGCAATATTAAAAAGTAGCTTCATTTTTATACCGATAAGCACCGGGAAATCTGCAAAGCCCATTAAAATACCCCCGGCTCCGGTAATGGCACCTTCTACTGCTGCTGTTTTTTGATATAGTGTTATTTGCTTTTTAACGTGGCTCTCTCTTAACAAAAGGGAAGCATCTGGTGGCAAGGTAACGCTTGTAGTATATTTAATACCAAATAGGGTGGCCTTAACCATCTTTTCGATAGTAACGGTTATCACCTGATGAACTTTTTCGGGGATCCAGCCATTGATCTTGTTCTGCAAAGATTTTGCAATCCGGTTTGACAGCGAGGGGCCTTGCTGCATTTTTTGCTTCCAGGCCTGCAATTCGTTTAAAGCTTGTTCTTCGTACGCTATCATCAGTTGTTTAGCCTTTAAAACGCTTCGTTCAATCCCAAAAAGAAGCCTCGTGCGCCATATTTGCCCCAGGCATAGTCCAGGCATAGGTTGGTGCGCGTTGCCTTATTAAATAACACCCGCAGGCCACCGCCATAACCCGGCTGCCATTTTTCGAACAATTTGGTGCCCACTTCGTCGTTAGCAGTTTGCAGATTAAAAAAGGTAACGCCGCTTATAAACTTATTTTTTAAGATCGGGAAACGATATTCTACTTCCGAGTAATCGTATTGGGTACCCTTAAAGTAGCCGGTAGTATAACCGCGGCCGCTGCGGAATGCACCGTCCCTGGCGGTACCCGGTAATTCAAGATAAGGTATGGCACCGCTTATCTGATATGCACCCCAGTTCCAGAATGCAATAACATGCTCCGGGTGGCTTTCTGATAAGCTAAAGTATTTCCTAAAATCGGCAGTAAACTGCAATGCGTTTTTAGAACTGCCCATCCAGGTTTGGTTAGCCCTGAATCCCGCATCAATATAAATGCCTTTGTAAGCGCGGTTCTGGTTATCGCGTGTGGTATATTGTACATTAAAAAGTAACCCGTTCGCCGAATAGCCCTTCCGGTCAAACCCATAACGGTCGCTGTAAATGTTATACGGGGTTAGGTCGCTGGTAGAATTCCTGTCCTCAATGTTTCTTCTGATATCAAAAGATACACCTGCACCAACAAATAGCCCTTTACTCACTTCTTTATATGCTTTTTCTCTAAAGTTGAAAAACAAGGAGTGCAGGGCGCGGCCTTTTCGCTCGGGGTTGGTTAAAATAGCGTTCTCGGGGCTGTTTGTGGCGCCATTACCTATGCCCAAACCAAAATCGGGCGTAACCGTTTTGGCTGCCACCAGGTTACCCTGAAAATTCCACTTATTGCCTGGGGTGTACACGTTGTGGTTAAGATAAAAATAGATGATACCCTTCGTGGTGATAGATGCCGACGTGGCTGCAACCGATAGGAATGTATTTGGATCTGAGCCTAAAACGCGGCCCGCAACCGCCTTGATGCCAATTTGCGAACCAATACTTGGGTTAGAGGCAATATTAGGTATAATGGTGATGCCCGATGGCCTTTTAATAACCGAATCTGGTTTCTTTTTTGGGTGGAAGATGTCTTTAATAAGGTCACCTATATCATACTGTTTACTAAGATCTTCTTTTTTAGGAGTGATGACCGTATCTTTTTTCAAATTTGCTGATCCAACGGTACTCTGGCCGTAGCTGCTGTTGCAAAATGCAAAGCAAAACAGCAAAGGTAAAAGCTTTAATACGGGTATCCTGATGTAAGTAAAATTTTGCTGCATTTAAATAAGATAAGTTTCGTGCTTTGTAAATAAAGTTTAACTATAAAACCTGCGTAAGTGTTTGAATTTAAATGTATTTATTACCTTTTAATGATTAAAGCACAGATTGGTGTTGCTTGTACTTCCATTTGAAATACCATGCCGAAAAAACAGTGAGCAGCAACCCTACAACTGATAGCACCATTACACTATCAGAAAAAAATGCAACCCAGTTAAGTTTTACCTTAAAAACTTCTTTAGAAAGCAATACTCCCACACTGCCTATGTACCCAAAAGAATCAGCCAGATAGATCAGAAAACCAACGTTACCGGCATATTTAAAAGTAGCTATCAGCCGCTCAAAAAACACGGCATTAAACGGTATATAAACCATATAAAGGCCAAGCCCTACAATGGTCATCCACCAAATGGCAGATAAGCTGCCTTGTATAAACAGCAGCGTAGATAAGCCGGCAAATAAAAATCCAATACCAATAAAAATATGGGCAGTAAGCAGCGCTTTATAGCTGTTACGGATCATGACCATACTGCCAATAAGCACCAGGATGATTAAAGTGATAGGTGTTTCGGTTTTAGAGAATATTGCAGGCTGGTTGATAAACCCCATTTCCTTCCACATCTCGGCGCCAAAGTTATCACGGATATCCCTGAATATGGTGGCGAAGGTATAAATGAGGATGCATGCTGCAATACCCGGAAGGAACGCCCGCACAAAAGCACGGCGCTGTATTTTGCTCATGGGTACACGCGCTGTGCGGTCGGCAATATCCTCCGCATCCGGCGGCGGGATCTTTTCCATCAAATAAAGAAACAGCAGGAGCGGGGCGGCAAAGAGCAGACCGGTAAAAAATGGCACCCAAAATTCGGTAACACCAAACTTAAGCATGAGCCAGCCACCTGCCGTACGCACAAAACCCGAAGCGAAAATAAAGCTTACGGCCAGTGTTGCCCCAATAAAATCTGTTCCGCGCCTGCCTTCAATATATGAAAATACTACACCCCAAAGCATCCCCAGCGGGAAACCATTGATAAATAAGAACACGATATTGTAGGGGACAGGTACCAGTGCAAAGCCCAGCCAGCTAAACCATGCTATGCCCGTTAGCAAAATAATAACTGATGCGCGGCCGGTGCGCTTAAGTTCGGCAATGTATTTTATGCCATAAAACTTGGCCAGCATATAGCCCAATACCTGGCTTATTACCAGCAAGGTTTTATAACTATAACCGGCTACGGTGATGCCATCAAATGTGGCCACCGTAAATGATTTACGAAAGCCAAAGATCATGGTGTAAGCCAAAAACACGGTGATTGCGGCATAAATATTTACCTGTAAGCTGCTTCCCTTAACTTTACTTGGCGTTAAAAACATCAATAAATTTAGTTTTAAATTATTAGCCTGCTGCTGCTGTCACCAAATATAATCAGTTATTTAGCACTAACGTATAAACTGCCTGCATACTGCTTTAATAAATACAGTAAAACCCCCGGGCTTTTTTTACGTATGTTTATTTAATGATAACTGCTGCTAACAACCATTTTTACGATGCGCTGCCTGCAAATAAAACCAATTTGGGCAACCTGTTGCTCAACCAAAAACTTTTTCATGAGATCCCTGCCGACTGGCATGTGATCATTACGGATATTAAAGGATCAACCAATGCTGTACTTGGCGGCCAGCACGAAAAGGTAAACCTGGTAGCTACCGGTAGTATAGTAACCGTACTTAATATTGCTTTTGATTACCATATTACTATACCCTTCTTTTTTGGTGGAGACGGCGCTACCTTTATAGTGCCGCCTAATATTATTGATAAAGTGATGCAGGCACTTGCCTTATACCGGGTAAATACCTTAAACAACTTTAACCTGGAATTGCGCACCGGCAAGGTTTCGGTTGCCGAGATCTACGCTAAGGAATACCATTTGCATATTGCTAAATTTTGCAGCTCGCGCTCTTTTAACATACCCGTTTTATTGGGTAACGGACTAAACTATGCCGAGAAACTGATTAAAGGCGATGATGCGCTATTATCAGACCACCCTATACCGGATGATGAACTTAACCTGAGCGGGATGCAATGCCGGTGGGACAGGATAGACCCGCCCGAAAATAAGGAAGAAGTAGTTACCTTGCTGGTAGTAGCAAAAGACGGTATAAAACAATCTGCATCATTTAGCAAAGTGATGAATAAAATAGATGAGCTATATGGTTCGCCTCGTAAAAGGCAGCCTATATCTATCAAACAACTGAAGCTAAAAACTACGTTCAGCAGTATTGGTGAAGAAATGCGATTCAGGCTGGGGCAAATAAAATGGTTCGAACTTGTAAAAACGTGGTTGGTTACGCTTTACGGTTTTATCTATTTCAGGACACAAAGTGGCAGGCGATATTTGAAAAGCCTGGTAGAAATGGCCGATACCCTGGTGATAGACGGTAAAATAAATACGGTAATATCGGGTACTATCAACCAGCGCAAGGCACTGCAGCAAGCCCTTGACGAACTGGAGCAGGAGGGCGCTATATTATACGGATTGCATATTAGTACGGCCTCCATCATGTCGTGCTATGTACGCGATCTGAAAGACGGGCACATCCATTTTGTAGATGGATCTGAAGGGGGCTATACCCAGGCTGCTAAAATGTTAAAAGAGAAGTTTTAAGATAACCCTTTATCACAATTTGTTTTGCCCCGCATAACCAAACAGGTTGCGGGCTTTTATCATAACGGCAACCTCAACAGGTACATATTCTTCCCAGCCGGGCTCGTTATTTTTTATAAGCTGCAATACCTTGTCTGTTTCTACCTGCAGGTTGTTTTTGTTGTAAGTGGTAATATCTTCTATCTTATTATTGGCAAGCAGATATTCGTACAGGTCTATCAGGTTTGGCGGCAGCGAAAACTTTTTACTGTCGTAAATTTCGCCATTGCGCAGGGTGGGGTAAATAAACAATTTAACCTCGCGGCTAAACAGGGTAGCAAACGACTCTAAGATACCGCCATGCAGGTTTTTGTAATGCTCTTCAGAAAAAATATACTCCAGGTTGGGGTATCCTAAAACCACACCCATCTTTAACTTGGTTATTTTTGACAAAAAAGCCACCAATTTATAGTACTGATGAAAATTTGAGATCAATACCGTTTGGCCTAATGAACATAAAATGTCTACACGGTCTAAAAAATCTTTTTCGTCTATCTCGGCACTGTCATCTGCATCTCTTTCTTTTAATGCCTGCAGCGTAAGCTCCGTTATCACGCTTACGCGTTCTTTATTCACATCCGGTTCCTGTAAAAATTTCTCTACGCCGGTATTTAGCATGTCCAGGTGCACGTTAATAAGCGGCCGGAAACGGCCGCGCACCACTACCACATGCTTTTTATACAATACCTCTGATGCCTGCAGGTTTTTACCGTCGGGCCCAAATACTGCAGCGTCAGAAAATCCATATTTAACCAGGTGCAAACTCATCAGGCGGTTATCAACCTTGCTAAAGCCGGGCCCTTCAAAGCGGATCATGTCTATCTGAATCCGGTCTTTGGTCAGGTCATCCATTAATGATTGTAAGAGTATGGCAGGATTTTGTGCGTAGTAAAAGCAGGCAAAAATCAGGTTGACCCCCAATACGCCAACGGCCTGCTGCTGCAGGTTGTTATCGTTATCGAGCAGGTTAACGTGTAGTACTACATCATGATATTCGCCGTGCGGCTCCATCTGAAACCGAAGGCCCATCCAGCCATGTCCCTCGTTGGTTTTGTGGTAGTTTAAGGCCGAAAAAGTGCCCGAAAAGGCGAAAAAAGTTGTGTCGTTTCCGCGCTGTGCGGCAAGTCTTTCTATCACCAGGCTATACTCGTGGTTAAGCATCGATATTAACCTGGATTCGGTTACGTACCTACGCACCTGCTGCGCACCATAAATAGCATCAGAAAAAACCATATCATAGGCCGACATGGTTTTAGCTATAGTACCCGCGGCGGCGCCTGCTTTAAAAAAGTTCGCCGCAACATCCTGGCCTGCGCCTATCTCTGCAAATGAGCCATATATCTTAGGATCAAGGTTTATGGCAAGCGCCTTTTGCTTGGTACCTATGTCTTTATTATGGATGATGTTTGTGCTGCTCATTCGAATTAACGGCTGTAATTGTATGTCATAATAAAGCCCATGTAGTGTTACATGGGCCGGGTAAATTCTTATTCGCCTCTTTTTAAACCAAACTTCTCTATCTTACTGTATAGGTGACTGCGCTGGATATCAATATCATCCGCAGTTTTTGATACGTTCCAATTGTTTTTTTCCAGCTTAAACTTAATGTACTCCCGCTCGGCATAATCTTTATATTCCTGGAAGTTGGTAAACTGATCAAAATCTGTTTGCGGTGCCGTTGCAGCAGTTGCGGCAGCATCCGCGGTAACGGGTGCAGATGGGTTGGCAAACGCCTTTACATCACTATCTGTTATCACTTTATCGCTCAGGATGATCAAACGTTCAACCATGTTGCGCAATTCGCGGATGTTACCCGTCCAGGGTAATGCCTTAAGTGCCTCAAGTGCTGCATCAGATACTTTTTTAACCGGCATGCCATATTCGCTGCAAATTTCTTCTAAAAAGCTTTGTGTTAGCAAAGCAATGTCTTCGCGGCGTTCGGTAAGCGGCGGTACGTGTATCAATATAACGCTTAAGCGGTGGTATAAGTCCATCCGGAAATTACCGGCTTCTATTTCCTTTAACAGGTCCTTATTGGTTGCCGCCACAACACGCACGTCTACATCTATCTCTTTTTCGCCGCCTACCCGGGTAATTTTGCTTTCCTGCAGGGCACGCAGCACTTTTGCCTGTGCAGATTGGCTCATATCACCAATTTCATCCAGGAAAAGGGTACCGCCGCTGGCACTTTCAAACTTACCGATACGTTGTTTAATGGCTGATGTAAATGAACCTTTTTCATGGCCGAACAGTTCGCTCTCAATCAATTCTGAAGGTATCGCTGCGCAGTTAACCTCGATAATAGGCCCGTTAGAGCGGTTTGATTTTTCGTGCAGCCAGCGTGCAACCAGTTCTTTACCGCTACCGTTAGCGCCGGTAACCAATACGCGGGCATCGGTAGGGCCAACGCGGTCAATGGTTTCTTTGATGCGTAATATAGCCTGAGATTCGCCAAGTATAGGGCGTACTTTAGATACTTTGCGTTTTAAAACCTTGGCTTCAACAACCAGGCTTCCCCTGTCAAGGGCGTTGCGTACGGTTATCAGCAGGCGGTTCATATCAGGCGGTTTGCTGATAAAGTCAAACGCACCTTTTTTGCTGGCCTCTACAGCGGTTTCAACTGTACCGTGGCCGGATATCATAATAAAAGGAAGATCGGGCTTGATGGACAAACCCTCGGTAAGCACTTCCATGCCATCCATGCGGTTCATCTTTATATCGCACAGTACCAGGTCGTAATCATTTTTACGAATAAGTTCTAATCCGTCTACACCATTATCTATATCTTCTACAACGTAATCCTCGTACTCCAAAATTTCACGAAGTGCGCTTCGGATAGACCGTTCGTCATCAATTATTAAAATTTTCGCCATGTTGTTTTAAACTAAAAACAGGTAGTAATGTTTGCGGCTAAGATAAAAAAATGTATAGTATTTTAAACACTATTTTAACAACGCTGATAGTTTGTTATAAATGTTTTAAAAGGAATTTTATTAATTATAATTTAACAAATCACCACTTTATCATTTTATTCGCTAATCTCCAGCCCCCAATCTTTCCCTTTATCAACAGCAGGTACGCCCTTATCCATCCATACGGGCATGGGGGCTCCTTTTAAAAAGTGATCGAAAAACTGGGCTTCGCGGATGCTGATATCTTTGCGGTTTTGGCGTTTTACCAGGTTATGGGCTTCATCATTGTATTGCAGCAGCCAAACGGGTTTACCTAATCTGCGTAAGGCTGTAAACATTTCTATCCCCTGGTACCAGGGCACAGCGCCGTCTGCATCGTTACTCATAATTACTACCGGGGTTTTTACCTTGGGCAGCTGAAACAAAGGCGAGTTATCGATATATAAATTGGGCTTATCCCAAAGGCTGGCGCCGATACGGCTCTGTGTTTTCTCGTATTGCGACTGTCGATTGATGCCGCTTTCCCAGCGAATGCCACCGTAAGCAGAAGTCATGTTGGCAACGGGTGCGCCAGCCCAGGCAGCTGCATACATATTGGTTTGGGTTATTAAGTAGGCAACCTGGTAACCGCCCCAGCTTTGGCCCTGTATGCCAATATGTTCGGCATCAACCCATGTGTTCTTCTTTAACGCCTCTACGCCCGAATTTACAAATTCTACAGCCGATGCGCCAGGATGCCCGGTTTGGTAGCTAATATCGGGTGCGAAAACTAAATATCCGTTACTTACAAACCACGAAATTGGCAAGCGCGATGGCGTAGGGGAAGGGGGCAGGTAATTATATAAACCATCAGTAAGCTTCTCATAAAAATAGGCTATCATCGGGTATTTTTTTGCCGGATCAAAATCCTCTGGTTTATATAAAATACCTTGTGATCTGTATCCCTTAGGGGTTGTCCATTTTACCAGTTCGGCAGTGCCCCAGTTATACTGCGCCTGTTGCGGGTTGATGGCACTCAGCCTGGTTTCGTGTACCAGATCTGCAGATAGATACAGATCCGGTGATTGTGTATAGCTATACTTGGTATAAATGAAATCGTTTGCATTTTTTGCTTTTTGCAGGCTGCTGTAAGCTATTGGTGCTATAACCACTTTTTGGGGAGCATAATCGCTGTTTAATTCCTTTTTATAGTATCCCCATTGCTTATTCTCTTCATTCTGTACAATAAGCCACATCGTTTTTTTGGATGGAATATATTTTTCCTCAGGGTCGGTGCTATTGTACCTGAATTCCAGCTTATACCTGCGGCCCATACCGTTTGTAAAATTAGTGGCTTTGGCTGTTGCAGGGTCAATAGCCCAAATGTCGTACCTGTCGTATATCAGTACATGCTTGTCGTTCTCTTCCCAAGCGCAGATACCGTAAGGCGATGGATCATCGGGTACGTCGTTATCTTCGGCACCCATTTTAACATGTGTGCCAACAGTAATATTTGTTTTTTTACCCGTGGCTATGTTGTAGCTGTGCCAATTTTGGTCTTTAGCATCAAACCAAACCACAAAGTTGCCATTGGGCGATAGGCTGTAACGGGCCTTTAGCCGGTTGTTAATACGCATACGTTCGCCGGTTTTGGTATTAATGAGGTAAGCGGCCTGCGTTGTGCCGCCTTCCCATTGCGCCTGCACACGTGCCCCGGTATCGGTAAGCCCTAAAACAAAGGGTGCATCGTTATTGTCAGATACCGTTATCTCCCTGATGCCCATGCTACCTAATTGTACCAGCTTTTTACTGCCATCGGCCGGGCGGATAACGGCCTGGTAGCTGCGTTTTAGTTCACGCTGCAGGTTTTTTAACTGCTGGGGCTGCAGGTAATCATCTTTATAATTCCAGATATCTAACCGGGCATGCTCAAATTCAACCAAGGTTGTATCAGCCGGTTTGGGGATTGGTGCCGTACCGAAGAATAAGTTATGGCCGCTTTTACTAAAAAACACTTTGCCATCACCACTAACCGCCCAGTTTACAGGCATACCTGCCGTATTTGGTTCGGCAATAATAATGGCGCTATCTTTTGCTGCGGTGTAATAATATAGTTTAAATGGTTTTACCAGGGCTTTCTCCTGATTTTTTTCGGCGGTAAAGGCCAGTTGTTTACCATCATCATCAAAGGTTATATTTTTGTAATTACCGCGGCCGGTGCTTACTGCTTTAAGCGAATCCCTCTCCATATCATAAACAAACATGCCCGATTTAACGGCTTTATTTTTTTTAGGCGCTGATACCGCAAAAGCCAGCCATTTACCATTTTTACTTAACTGGTATTCGGTAACAAAATTAAAACTACGCATTTTACCGCTGGCCAGTTGTTGTACCGTAAGTTCTGCACCTTCTTTTACAGGTGGGGCAATAGTAGTTGCGATAGCTTTTTTTGAGGTATCTGATGGTTCGGGCTTTTTTAATGTATCGGCAGGGGACAGGTAAGCCACAACAGCTGCCTTATCGGCTATTTTGAATGAGCGTATAGCAGGGATCTTTTTGATAGCGCTTTTGCCCAACGTAATAATACCCAGTGTATCTTTAGGGAATTCAGCTTGCTTTTTCTTTTTGATCTTTGCTTCGCGGATTGCTTTGTAGAAAGGCCTGATCAGGAACACAGCATATTTAGAATCTGCTGTAAAGCGTGCCGTATCCGCCCGTGGAATAATGAGTTTATTTTTGCCTTTGTTATTAAGCAGCACTAAATTGGCATCACCTTCTTGCGGCTTAACAGCATAAACAACCCATTTACCATCATTGCTGATACGCTCGCCTGTAATGCTTTGCCAGCCATCATAAACCGACTGGTCAAGCGGCCTTTTAACGGCTTTTTGGGCCGAAGCGTTTAGGCATAATACTATAAGGGCAGGCAGTAAAAATCTTTTCATAGAGCGTGATTGAGGTATCCAGCCCTAATATCCTAATTTAAATACCTAAACCGGTACTGAAATGAAAAAGTTACATCTTGTTTAATTAAGATGACGTTAATGATGGATAGCAGATGGTGAATTTAATAATACATTAACCATATGGAATATACGATTTAGAAGAGCCTTAATTCTGGCAAGGATATTTTGGTGGGTTACATGTGGCTGGGCTATCATCTGCTGCGCGTTGTTATTAGGTTCAGAATCTTCCAAGTGCTCCATTTCTTCCAGCACAAAACGGCGCACACCCGGGTCTCTGTTAATGATCTCGTCCATTTCAGCCAGGTCGCGCAGGGTTGCCTGCCCTTGGGCACGTTTTTTCCAAAGCACTTCAAAGCGTTCTTGCGATAGGGTACGCCTGATGATATACCTGTGATCTCTGCTCATAGCATTGTTATTGGTTTATTAGCCATCAAACAAAATGCCATACACGCAAAGTTTTAGTTATCAGCAATTTATAGATTGAATTAATAGACTACTGGCCGTTTTTATTACAAATGGTGTACGTAGCCGTACAGTTTAATATTATATGATGAACAAAGGTTACTGGCAGTTATCCCAGAAGCAAATAATTACAATATCTTGTTCGTTTATTTTGTAAAACATTGAACAGTTTATGTAATATGCATCTAAGTCAAAACTTTCTTCAGCTTCTGGTGTGAACCTTATATTAAGATTCCATTTTTTAGAAAAATGCTTGCCGGTAAACTCATCCATAGATATTGTTTGCCCGGCTTCGCATTGACTGATACTTTTATTAATGCTATTTGTAACATAATTAGGTAACCAAAGGGCTTGTGGCTCAAAGGCACCTTCAAAGCCTTTAAAACAGCTTTGATAGCTTTCATCTGATCTGTATTTTCAGGATGTATCAGTGTGCTTTCTATATACAATCCCTGTGAAAAGATTTTTATAAAAATCCTAATTAATGTATTGCCCTAAGTACCCTGTTCCAGCGTATCTTGTTAACTGTGCTTTGGGTGCTGTCTATACTCATCCAGGTTATCATGGCTTTACCTACAATATGGTCTTCGGGTACAAAGCCCCAAAAGCGGGAGTCTTCTGAATTATGGCGATTGTCTCCCATCATCCAGTAATAGTTCATTTTAAAGGTATAGGTATCCGCTTTTTTACCATTGATAATGATAGCATCGCCTTCACGGGTAACTTTGTTATGCTCGTAAACCTCAATAGCGCGGCCATACAAAGCCAGGGTAGAGTCGTTCAATTGTATATTAATACCCTTTTTAGGGATCAATAATGGGCCGAAGTTGTCCTCGTTCCATTTAAATTTTTCGTTATGCGGAAAGATCTGCGGGCTGTATTCGCCTTTAGGCTCAATTACTTCTTTAACAGATACGATGTTAGAATAGCTTTTAAATTCGTTATAACTATCCGGCGGGATGATCATTTCGTAAATAGTTGGGTTATACTGGTACCGCACATCTATTTTAAGGTTATGGATCATTTCGGGGTTCAGATCGGCCGAAGTGGTGGTTACCCGATAGGATGTTTGCGCTTTAGGCGCGTTAGCAACTAACTGACCGCTTGCATAAACTTTACCGTCTTTTATTTCTATGATATCACCTGGCGTACCTACGCAACGTTTTATAAAGTGTGTGCGCATGTCAACAGGGCGGTTAACAAGTTCTGCCGGGTAATTAAATACAACTGCATCGCCTTTTTTTACTTCGCCCAAGCCAGGCAAACGGAAATAAGGAAGTTGTAAACCATCCCAGTAGGTTTTAACTTTAGCATCAAACACGGTCGACTCTAAAAACGGGATAGATATGGGTGTCATAGGCATCCGGGCACCATAAGCCATTTTACTTACAAACAGGTAATCGCCGGTAAGCAGGCTGCCCTCCATCGATGCGGAGGGGATGGCATAAGCCGAAAATAATAAACCGCGTATAATAGTAGATGCAATCAACGCAAATAATATCGCATCGAGCCATTCGCGCGCTGCGCTTTTTTTAGGTTTATTTTCGTCTTTATTTTTGCGTGATAAAAATTTCCAATTCATGGCTGTTTTGGGGTTATGTTAGCTATGGGTGATGCTTGGACTATAGCAACACCATTTTGTTACATGATATGATGATAAAATACCACACAATTACATTAATTATTTAAGCCAAATTATGCTATTAGAACAAATACTTGCTTAAATTTACCTAACCGGTTAAAATTAATATTATGGCAGGTAAAGCATTATCCGCAAAGCAACTAAGCGATTATCATCGCAACGGCTATATTGTAGTGAAAAATTTCTGTTCGGCAGATGAAACAGGCAGGTTGTACAGTACTGCCTTAAATGATGATGCCATGCGCAAGAACGCGCTCGACCTGAACGACCAAAGTGGTAAAAAAACACGTTTGTCGTTGTGGTTTACACCGGGTAACGATGTATTTGGATACCTTACCCGCAGCGAAAGGATGATTATACCGGTAAGGCAATTGCTTGACGGCGATGCGCCGGTTTGCCATTTCCACTCCAAGCTGATGCAAAAGGAACCTAAAGTTGGCGGTGCCTGGGAATGGCACCAGGATTACGGCTACTGGTATAAAAATCAGTTTATGTTTCCGGATCAGCTAATGAGCGTGATGGTGGCACTTACTAAGGCAAACAAGCAAAACGGCTGTTTGCAGGTGATCAAAGGATCGCACAAGCTGGGCCGGATGAATCACGGCTTTTCGGGCGAACAGGTAGGGGCAGATATGACCATGGTAAATAATGCCCTGCAAACTATGGACCTGGTGTATTGCGAATTGGAACCTGGCGACGCCTTGTTCTTCCACAGTAATTTACTGCACCGATCAGAGGCAAATTTATCTGATGAGCCCCGCTGGAGCATTATTTCCTGTTATTCGCTGCAAAGTAACCTGGCTTATAACGAAACTTCCACCTCCTGGAAAACACCTGTTAACGTAGTACCCGATGAAGCCATACTGGAGTGGGATGCGGGCTCGCTTTCTAACAATGATTTTTTGGCTAAAGAAAATGATCCTGCATTAAAAGAAACCGGCTGGGAGAAGTAGGCTATTCTCAAATTAGTAGTTAATTACTCCACCGTTATCTCATCAGCAAATATATATGACGGGCTGCCTTTGCTTTCATGCCATTCAGGTAAAGGGCCAAACTGTTTGGCTACCAGCTTAATATATCTTGATTTTTTATTTATTATGGCCGTGTATTGCTGTGTTTGCGGTTCCAGTTCTTTAACATCTACCTGGCTGTTAACGGTTGCGGCTAATTTATAATTTTTGCCGTCGTCAGATAACCAATACTCCACCTTTGACGGGAAAACTATCCAGGAACGTGTATCTTGCAGGGTGCCAATGCCAACCTGTTTTACCGGCTTTACCTGCCCCATATCTATTATCGCTTCCAAATCATTCCCCTGGTAACCTTGCCAGTTGCCAAGCCGCCAGTTAGCTGTACCATGTATGCCGTTTATCAGCGTTTCATCGCCCTGTGCAGAATAGTTGGGCAGATATTTATTAACCAGCGTAAGTTTAATATCGCCGCGTATTTTAGTAAAGGTGGCCGCATCTACAAAGCTGCTTTTACCATCATGTTTAGCTATGGCTTTTACAGTTGTGTTTACCACTATACCAATGGGCTTAACATATTGTGTAGAGGCAGCCGTAGGGGTGCTGCCATCCAGCGTGTAATAAATTTTTGCCAGGCTGTCGGCACAGCCAATTTCTGCAGTGATGGACTGCTTGAAGGTTTTGGTACCCGATATAATGTATGGGTTCGGAACGATCAGTTCATCGCTGATCTTAGAGGTGGGCATCTCTAACTCCTGCATAAAAAGCTTGTTAGCTAATGAGCCTGTAAACACTTCAAAATCGCCTCCTTTGGCTATATCATCATAATTGATATAAAGTTTATTATAAGGCTTTTTATCGAGGCTGATACCCTGTATATAAAAATTATTGCGGCTAACGGTGGCACCGGGGTTGCTAATAGTGAACTTTTTACCATTCTCCAGGTTAATAACCATTTTGGCAAATTGCGGCGCACCTATCTGGAATTGTTGTTGGCCCGGTGCTATATTATAGATGCCTAAACAACTCATTACATACCATGCCGACATTTGCCCGCAGTCTTCATTTCCAGATAAGCCGTCGGGCTTGTCGGTGTACTGTTCGCGCAGTATTTTGTTTACATAGTACTGCGTTTTATCGGGCGAATTAGTAAAATTATATAGGTAAGCAATGTGGTGGCTTGGTTCGTTACCATGCGCATACTGGCCTATAAGGCCGGTAACATCGTCCTGCTGGCGGCCGCTTAGTTTGGCATTTGTACTAAATAGTTCATCAAGTTTAGCTTCAAAAGCTACTTTACCGCCAAGGCTTTTCGCCAGCCCTTCTACATCCTGCGGCACCAGGAAACTGTATTGCCAGGCATTACCCTCTGTGTAGTTGTTATTGATCTCGGTGGGCTCAAAAGGCGTGTACCAGCCGCCATTATCGCGCGCCTGCATAAAGCCGTTCTGGTTGTTGTGCACGTTTTTCCAATACTGGGCACGTTTAATATATTCGGCGTAGTCCTGCGGCTTGTTAAGCATCTTGGCCATTTGGGCAATACACCAATCGTCGAAGGCGTAATCTAATGTTTTGGATACCGATTCGTGTTCTACATCGGCATTTACGGCACCCGTGGCCCTGTAATTGTCCAGCCCGAACTGGTTGCGGTTTACAGCGGCCTTCATAGCCGTAAAAGCTTCTTCGGCATTAAAATCGCGGATGCCCTTGGCATAGGCATCTACAATAACAGGGATAGAGTGGTTGCCTACCATACAATAAGTTTCGGTAGTGGCCAGCGGCCAGATAGGCAGCAGGCCTCCCTGTTCGTAAATAGCTAAAAAAGTTTTAATAAAGTCGAGTGTCCGCTTACGGTCAATAATATTCAGCAACGGGTTTTCGGCCCGGTAAGTATCCCATAAAGAAAATGCCGTATAATAATTAAACCCTTTAGCGGTATGTATCTGCTGATCCAGGCCGCGGTACTGCCCGTCTGCATCGTTATAAATACTTGGGGCAACCATACAATGGTAAAGCGCAGTATAAAACATGGTTTGCTTCTGATCTGCATAATCCGGAATTTCTACCTTTTTTTTATTGCGTGCAGGCGCAACAGCATTATACCCGTAAGGATTATACATGGTGTTAGTTTCCCGCTGTGAGGATGCATCGGGCGCACCGCCTTCTACCTGAATCCTGGAGAGCTCTTCGTTCCAGGCAATTTTAGCTGCCTTTGCCACTTTTTTAAAGTCGAAATCAGGAACCTCTGCATCCATGTTTTTCAAAGCTCCTTCGGCACTTACCGATGATATAGCCACCTTTGAGATCACTACACCGGGGTCATCAAACCGGATATACATTTTTACATTTTTACCCTGCACCTTCTTTTGTCCTTGCTGCACCTGATCATTCAGGGCGATACCGTAGCTGGTAAATGGCTTAGAAAACTTAGCGTAAAAGTATAGGTGCTGATTGGTAGCCCATGATTTGGAACGCCGAAATCCGCGGATCTCATGGTCGTTAACTACCTCTATCCAGCTATCCAGCACTTCATCACGGTGCTGCAGATCTATCATAATATTACCTTGCGCGGCATTGTTGTAATTGTATTTATGCACGCCAACGCGGGTAGTTGCGGTAAGCTCTACACCAATGTTATACTTATCTAAAAAGGTTGAATAATAGCCGGGTGATGCTGTTTCGTTCTTTTTCTGAAAGCCGGACCGGTAACCGGTATTTTTAAATTGTGGTTCGCCGGTGGTTGGCATAAAAAGCACATCGCAAAAATCGGCTATGCCGGTGCCGCTTAAGTGGGTATGCGAAAAACCGTAAACCACGGTATCGGCATAATGATAACCCGACACACCGTCCCAGCCCTCTAAACGCGTATCCGGACTAAGCTGCACCATACCGAACGGCGCAACAGCACCCGGGTAGGTATGGCCATGGCCACCGGTACCTATAAAAGGATCAACAAACCGGGTAAGATCTTTTTTTTTCTTTTGAGCCGATGCGTTGAACGCAGCAAACAGGTACAGCACAATTATAACACCACGAACGATCACTCTCATTTATAATCCAGGTTTTTAACTTAACGCAAAATAGTAAGATTAGTATGGATATGAAAGGGGAATATCATATCAACTTTCGGCACTATTGCGATCAATCACCTCTTAATATAGATGAGTTGATGGATTTAGAATAATTGATGGATTAGCTACTATGTATATGTTAGTTTGTATCAGGCAAAAATTGCAGGAAGTAAAAATATCTATTCTTCAATTCTGAATTTATCTGCATCCCTCAAAAAAGGCAATGCGCGGCGGGCTTTTTTTACTTCATCGCCAATGATAGAGAAGGTGTACACATCTTCTTCATCGCGCTTATAATACACCACGTTACCATTAGGGTCTATACAGGTAGAGTCGCCGGAATGGTAAATTTCGTTGCCATCGTGGCCAACGCGGTTAACGCCAATAACATACGCCTGGTTCTCTACTGCCCGGGCTGGGATAAGTGTGCGCCAATGCAGTGCACGTTTTTCGGGCCAGTTGGCTACAATCATCAGCAGATCATAATCTTCATCAACGTTACGCAACCATACCGGGAAACGCAGATCGTAGCAAATGGCCGGGCAAATTTTCCAGCCATTTAGTTCAACAACAAGCTTTTTGGTGCCCGGCGTATAAACAGTATGCTCTTTACCCATTGCAAACAGGTGCCGTTTATCGTAATGCTCATACGTGCCATCGGGGCGCACCCAAAGCAGGCGGTTATAAAACTTATCGTCTTCTTTAATAATGATACTGCCTGTAACTACTGCATCAAACTTTTGGGCAGTTTTTTGCATCCATTGCATGGTTTTGCCATTCATGGTTTCGCCCAGTGCTTCGGCATTCATGCTAAAGCCGGTATTAAACATTTCGGGCAGGATAATGAGGTTTGTTTTTTCGCGTATATTAGATAATCGCAATGTTATATTTTGCAGGTTCTTATCTGTGTTTTCCCAAAATAAATACCCCTGGTAAACCGTAATTTTCAGATTATCCATAAACAAGCTTTTAATAGAGCGGCAAATAATTATACGTAAATATTGCTGTAAGGTTAAACCTTTACCAATTTATCAACGGCTTTATCCAGGGTTTCTTGCCTTTTGGCGAAACAAAAACGCAATACATGCCTGTCTGTACCCTTACGGTAAAATGCCGAAACCGGTATCGCCGCAACACCCGTTTCTTTCGTTAAACGTATCGCAAAGTCGGTATCTTTTTCATCTGTAATGGCATCATAAGTAACAGATTGAAAATATGAGCCGGAACAAGGCAACAGCTGAAACCGGCTTTGTTCTAAACCTTTACGAAAATGATCCCGCTTTTGCTGAAAAAGCAGGGGCAGGTCAAGATAGGTGTTTTCATCCTTTAAATACTCGGCAATAGCATATTGTAACGGGGTATTTACGCTGAACACTAAAAACTGATGTATTTTTCTAAACTCTGCCATCAAATAAGCAGGGGCAAGGCAATACCCCATTTTCCAGCCGGTAGCATGGAAGGTTTTACCAAACGATGCCACAATCATGCTGCGCTGCTGCAACTCCGGGTAGCGGGCCATGCTGTGATGCTCCTGCCCGTCAAACACCAGGTGTTCATAAACTTCATCGCTTAAAATCAGTATATCCTGGTTTTTTACCAAAGCGCTTAACTCATCAATATCCTCACGGCTTAAAATTGTAGCTGTGGGGTTATGCGGCGAATTCAGGATGATCATTTTTGTTTTATTATTGATCAGCCTTTTTACCATATCCCAAGCAATACGATAGCTGGGCGGTTCCAGTTCCAATGATTTTACCACACCGCCCATCAGCTTAATAGCAGGCGCATAACAATCATAGGCAGGCTCAAACATAATCACCTCATCATTCGGGTGAATAACCGCGCTGATAGCCGTAAACACCGCCTGCGTGCCGCCGGCAGTAACAGTTATCTCGGTATCGGGGTTATAACGGGCGCCGTAAAGTTTTTCTGTTTTTATTGCAATCTGCTCGCGCAGGGCCATTACACCGGCCATTGGCGCATATTGGTTGTGCCCATTTTTCATGGCTGTGTTCACCAATTCTATTAATTGGGGAGCGCAATCATAGTCGGGGAAACCCTGCGACAGATTAATGGCGCCATATTCGGCAGCCAGGGCAGACATGGTGGTGAATATGTTTGTCCCGGTTTGGGGTAATTTAGAAATAACAGGTATCATGCAGGGGCAAAATTAACCAAAAAACACAAGCAAAAACCGATTGTTTAAAAAATGACAGCAATAAGCAGCCGTTATTTACCTGTTGGCAGCTTCCAAAAAGCATCGGCATTATTGGTGCGGTAACGCTCGATAACCAGGTTTGTCTGGCTGTTTTTATCTTCACTCTTATCCGGCGTTTGCTTAAAGTATTCTACCGGCAAAAGGCTGATGTAGGTGATGGTTTTATCTTTTTCGCGGGTTTCGTAGTTATATTCATTACGCAGCGGGCTGTAAACGCGGTACAGGTTTTTGGCCATATACCTGTCCAGGTAATCGTCTTTGGTTACCTTAAAGCGGTTGTTCCAGTTGGCATCATCGTTTATAAATAACGGCTGGTTTTTAATGAGGCGCTCGCGCACTTCAGCAATACCTAAAAGCTTTTTGTTTTCATCTGTTACGTAGGCATTATTAGTAGGGTCCATCCATACCCATTTACTCAGGGTTGGCAAATAAACCACATTGATCACATGCGAATCGTAATCAACATTCAAACTATCCTTAGGGAAACAATATACCTTGCGCGATTTCCATCCCATGGCCAGATAGCATTCGTTAAGGGTGGTAGCCAGTTCTCCGCATGATACGCCTATATTTTTGGCTGTTGCCTTGCTAATGATCTCGTTGGCGTTTATCATGCTGATACCACTTTCATGCTGCCCGTCGTGCTTAACCGTATTATGCACCCATTTCAGTATATTGATCGCTTTTGAGGCTTCATCACCTTTACCGCCAATAGAATCCAGCTTAAAGTTTTTCCTGATGGCCACTAAATTGCCATTGCTTGCAGGTTGGTAGGTAAAGGCCGGTATTTTACGTGCATCCCGTGCGTTAAATTTTTCTGCTTTTTGCAAAATATATTTATAATCACCCACGGCGCGCATTCCCTGGGCTATCTGCTTAAATTTTGGCTCGTTTTTGATATTGGCAAAATCACTATCCTCCATTAAGTGGCTGTAATTGGTATAGCCGTAATGCACTGCGCTATCTAATGTGCTTAAGGCCTCGGGCTTTTTATTAAGGAGGGAGTAAAGGCAGCTTACGTTGTACCAATTATTGGTTAAGTATCCTTTATACATCCGTTTATCATCCGCGTTTAACTGGTTATATTTAACCATCAGCTCGGTTATTAACTTTAAGCCTTCGGTATCGTTGCGTTGATCATAAGCTTTTTGGATCAGCCCGCCCTGGTTATTGGCAAAACCATCAAAAGGGTTGGTTGATACATTTTGGGCAAACAGGCTGCCTGCCGAAAAATACAGGATGGAGGTTAATGTAAGTTTAAGTTTCATGCTGATGGTATGGTAAAACAAATATAAACGAATATGCTATTTTAAGATGCTTTTTAGTGCTAAAAGGTTGCGTTTATATGTTTTAATTTTTAGGTTGATTACATACCTTAGCAATATGAAATTTGCACGCGTTTTATTTGCAGTAGCAACTGTTGCCATTATCATCATATCCTGCTCATCATCTAAAAAAGGCAATACGCCCGTTGTGGGTTTTGTAGATGCCTTTGAAGATGCAACCATAGCACAAGCTAAATATGGGTTTATTGATGCCCTGAAGAAAAACGGTTTTAACGAAGAGCAAAAAACAGTTAAAATTGAATATCGTAATGCACAAGGGAGTATCCCAACGCTTACTCAAATAGTAAACTACTTTGTATCAAACCAGGTAACCCTGCTGGCTACCTCTACCACATTATCTACTGTGGCGGCCATCCAAAAAACCAAAATCATCCCCATTTTTCAGATGGTATCGCCCACGCCCGAAAGAATGAAGGTAATTAGCGCGAACGGCAAAGCCCCGGCAAACCTGTACGGCACCATGGAGGAATTGAATTATATTGACACTTCGTTTGCTATTATACCCCAGTTATTAAAACCTAAAGGTGCACAGCTCATCATCGGGATGATCTACAATCAATCGGAGCCGCAATCGGCAGATGCTTTGCAGCGCATACAGGGGCTTGCGGCCAAACTGAATGTGAAGGTTATTGCCCTGCCGCTAAATTCATCTGCGGATGCACAACTGGTAACGCAAGCCTTATTAAATAAAAACATCGATGCGTTTTTTGCCAACCCCGATAATACCGTTTTTGCCGCCTTTGAAACGATATTAAAAAGCTGTAATGAAAAGAACATTCCCATTTTTACCAGCGAGGCCGGATTGGTACAGCGGGGCGCGGTAGCCGCCTTTGGTGCCGATATTTATCAGTGGGGCTACCAATCGGGCCTGCAGGCCGCCCAATATCTTAAAACACATAAAACAGACGGATTGAAACTGGAGATGGTGAAAATTCGCAAAAGGGTTTATAACCCGGCTGCCGCCAAAAAGTATCACATCAGTATCCCTGCTGATTTTGAAGCTGTGAAATAATGGATTTTTACCTCACAGCTTTATTACAGGGACTATGCTTTGCGGGGATAGCGTTCGGCATCTATATTTCCATGAAGATATTTAACATTCCAGATATTACCACAGACGGCAGTTACACGCTTGGCGGCGTGGTAAGCGGGGCTATGCTTACACACAATTTATCAGGATACCTTATCTTACCTGCGGTGCTTTTAGCGGGGGCATTGGCAGGCGCGCTTACGGGCATCATCCACACCAAATTAAAAATAAACGCGTTGCTTGCCGGCATTTTGGTAATGACGGCCTTATACTCGGTTAACCTTACTATTCTTGGCCGGTCTAACCTGCCCTTGCTCAACATGCCCAACTTGTTTACATTAATAACATTTACCACTAATATCAATCAAAATTCATTAATTATTTTAACAGGGTTTGTGTTGGTTTTTACGCTGCTTATCGGCTACCTGTTAAAAACAGATTTTGGGATAGCCATGCGCGCCACCGGCAACAGCGAACCCATGATTCGTGCCCTGGGCGTAAATACCGACAGGATGAAGATCACCGGGCTGGCCCTTGCCAATGCCTTAACGGCTTTAAGCGGCTATTTAATAGTGCAATTGCAGGGTTTTGCCGATATCAGCATGGGGATTGGGATTGTGATAGTAGGCCTGGGATCGGTTATTATTGCCGAAACCATTATTAACTGGCTGCGTATCACATCGGTTTGGTGGAGTTTGGTTTTGGTAATGGCAGGGGCGGTAATATTCCAGTTTGTGCTGGCCTTTACGCTAAATATTGGGATAGATGCCAACCTGCTTAAATTGGTTACCGCTGTATTTGTATTACTGATTGTGGGCTTACCGCGTTTAACCGGGAGGCAGGCATGATACAGTTAAGCAACGTTCATAAAACTTTTAATACCGGCAAACCTAACCAGGTTGTTGCTATAAACAACATAAATTTACAAATAAATGCGGGTGAATTTATAGTGATAGTTGGCGCTAACGGTTCCGGTAAAACTACCCTGCTTAATTTACTTGCGGGTAATATTTTGCCAGATTCGGGTTTAATAAGTATTGATGACAATAACGTTACCCGCCTGCCCGAATACAGCCGCAGCAAATGGATAGCCCGGATCTTCCAAAACCCTTTATTGGGTACAGCCGCCGACCTGAGTATTATAGATAATTTCCGTTTGGCTGCATTGCGTACGCAAAACAAGGGCTTATCTATCGGCAAGAACGATAAATTTAAATCCCTGGTGAAAGAGCGGATAGCCACTCTGAACATGGGGCTGGAAGATAAAATTGAACAACCCATCGGTACACTGTCCGGCGGGCAGCGCCAGGCGCTTACCTTGCTCATGAGCGTGATGGATACCTGCAAAATATTGCTGCTTGATGAGCCAACTGCCGCGCTCGACCCACGATCGGCAGAACAGGTGTTGCGCATAGCTGATGACCTCATCAGGCAGTACCAGCTTACGGCGATAATGGTAACGCATAATTTAAAGGACGCCGGTAAATACGGTTCGCGCATCATACAGATGGGAGAGGGAGAGATTTTAAAGGATGTATCGGGCAGCGAAAAACAAAATTTAAAACAAAACGATATTTACGATTGGTTTGGATAATAAATGGCAAAGAAATTGTATTGCCATTTGTAACATGAAAAACACAACATTCGAAAATATATTTGACGCCTACCAATTGGTAAGCGGCGCAAAAATAAAAGCCAAAAAGTATGACGAAGTTTACGAATTGGGGCAGTACGACGGCACCAAACGCGGCTATGTTTTATACGCATTTGAAAACGGTGTACGTTTCGAAGATTTTAGCGTTATCATCTCCGAAAACGAACTGATGAACAACTACCAGATAGAAAAAGGTAACGTAAACCAGGCTATAGCAGCATAATCCATTTATGCTGGATTATGCTATTAAAGCTATAGAGATTACTAATACCGTATCTATTATATATAGAAATTAGCCGGCCTGTTAAAACTCATCCTTTGGTGCCGATCCGCGAAATGCATCGGGCTTATCAATTTTATTAAGTTTTACAGGCTTACCTGTTCTTGCAGATTCATATATAGCCTCCATAATAATATGATCCTGCAGGCCTTCCTCGCCGGGGGTATAGGGCGTTTTGTTTTCAAGAATGCATTGCGCCATATGGTCAAGTTCTAAGGTAAACTGGTCTTTTTCGCCCATATCGGGGCTTTGTTTTACTTCCAGGTTGCCTTGTGCCTGCGATGCCTCTATTTGCAGCCGCTGATAATCAAAGGCAGGGTCGAGGCCAAACCAGCCGCCGTTATCAGCATAGCAACGGTACCTTCTGGATTTATGCGTACCATAAGAGGTAGTTGCATTTACCAATGCGCCGCTGGGGAAGTGCATTTGCCACAATACACTTTCTTCAACCTCTTTAAATCTTGGGTCGCCCGGTGTACTGTAAACAGTGGCCATGACCATCTCGGGTTCCTCGCCCAGTATAAACCGCGAGGTGTTAAGGCAATATAAGCCTATATCAGGTAAAGAGCCGCCACCCGCCAAAGCTTTCTTCAGTCGCCATTGGCCGGGGGCGCCTGCATTTTGCGTATTGGCCAATTCTATGATCTTAACCCTGCCAAAATGCTTATCACGCGCCCATTTCATAGCCAGCCGGTTATGCGGCTCGTATTGTATGCGATAAGCTATCATCAGCTTTTTACCTGCGTCTTTACAGGCCTTTATCATTCGGCGTGCCTGTTCAGCCGAGTTGGCCATTGGTTTTTCGCAAAGTACATGCTTGCCAGCTTTTGCTGCCCTTATGGTAAACTCTTCGTGCATGCTGTTGGGCAACACAATGTACACTGCATCAATATCAGGGTTATTTTTTATCTGATCGAAATTTTGATAGCTGTAGATATTTTTAGGGGCAATACCATACTGCGCTGCAACTTTTTGTGCTTTATCAGGATGCCCGCTTACCAGGGCAACGGGCTTGGCATATTTACTGCTACCAAAAGCGGGCATGATCTGGTTTAATGCCAGGTCGCCCAGGCCTACAATGGCAAAGCCAATACGTTTTTGCGGCGGCAGAAGTGCAGGCGGCCCGCTCAACTTTTGCTCTGAAAGAGCGTCGCGCGGGGGGAGGTTTACGGAGATCGTATCTGCCAGTGATTTACCCCCGTTAACGCTTTGTGCGCTTGACGAGCACGAGGCTAACTCACCAATTACGGTTGCTGCTAAAATGCCTATGCCCGCATCTTCCATAAACCTGCGGCGGTTGTAGCCTATGGCCGGCGTATTATTGGTATTTGTTGGCTCATTGTTTTCCATTGTTGCGTGGTATTTATATAATCACGCATTTTGCAACAGTTTGTTTGCGGTTATTTTATTTATTAGATAATTAATAAATCATTAAGCAATATTTCTATTAAAACAATTATCCGCATCACTTAATTATATCTGATACTGTTTATGGAAACTATTATCAAAATATTTGGCGAGGGGAAAGATCTAACCCTGCTGCAGATGAGTGCACGCGCGTTAGTGGTTTATTTTATTGCATTGGTGCTGATACACATTTCGGGTAAAAGAACCTTTGGTAAAAAATCGGCCTTTGATACTACTATCACCATTATACTTGGAGCCATACTCAGCAGGGCAGTAGCTGGCGCTTCACCATTTTTAGCAACCGTTGCGGCTTGTTTGCTGCTGGTATTGATCCATCGGCTTTTGGAATGGCTGATATTAGGTAGTAAAGGCTTTAGTAAAGTTTTAAAGGGCGAAAAGATTTTGCTTTACGGGGATGGTAGTATTAAAAGGCAAAACCTGCGTAAATGCCTGATGACCGAAGATGACCTGATGAGCGATGTACGGCTTAAAGCCAATGAAGGTACACTCGAAAATATAAAAGAAGTATATATGGAAAATACCGGCGAATTAAGTGTTGTAAAGAAATAGAGTTGACACTTTAATATGCAATGCTTTTCTTTGATTAATAAACTCCCAACTTTTGAAAGATATATTTGGCCAGGCGCTGTTTGATCATTACAAACAAAACGGCAAGCATAAATTATGGATCAACAACACTTACGGCCCTAAAGAAGAAATGCCGCTGGATGTGTACCTGCGCACCGTGGATGAAATGCCAGATCTTGAAATTATTGCCCTTAATAATTGCAGTGGTAAAATACTGGATATTGGTGCCGGAGCAGGGAGCCATGCTTTAGTTTTACAAAACAAAGGCCTGGATATAACCGCAATGGATATATCTGAACTTGCGGTTACCATTATGCTGCAACGCGGCGTTAAGCGGGCTGTTGCCGCCGATATTTTTAGTTACAGGCAGGATACTTATGATACCTTGCTTTTAATGATGAATGGTATTGGCTTGTGTGGCACTGTAGAAGGTTTACGCCGTTTTTTACAGCATGCTAAAATACTGCTGAACAAAGGAGGGCAATTGTTATTTGACTCATCAGATATTGCTTATCTGTATGAGGAAAATTTGCCAGGGGGTAAAACTTATTATGGCGAATTATCCTACCAGTATATTTATAAAGGCAATAAAACCGACTGGTTTAAATGGCTATATATTGATAAGGATAATCTGACAGCTATAGCAGCCGAAGAAGGCTGGATAACCCAGGTTTTATATGAAGATGATATGGACCAGTATCTGGCAAGGCTAACGTGTTTTATTTAGCGTTGCAGAATATCCGTTTACTGTGTTTATAGCCAAACCTTTGTGCAGATGATAATTTTTTTACAATTTAATACACATCTTGTTTTAGATATTTGTAATTTTTTTGCGATAATTAAATATTTATATATATTTACAACTGTAAGTCCCTAATACTAATAACCGGTGAGAAGGTTTTTCGCTTTATTTTTACTAAGCATACATCTATTTAATATAGGTGGTTACAGCCTTGCCTTACAATATTTCATTCACCGGTCCGAAATAACCATCGTAAAAAACATCTACGAAAACAAAGTTGATGCCACCCAGCTTGTGCAAATAAAGGTGCCTGTAAAAAATAAAGTTATTACAGATTGGCCCGACTACGAGCGCATACAAGGGCAGATACAACTTAAAGATGGCTTTTATAACTATGTAGGTGTAAAAATGACCAGGGACACCATGTACCTGGTTTGCGTTGCCAACAGCACCAAAACCAAGCTTTTTAATGCCAATATTATTATGGCTAAAAATGTGAGCGATGCACCGTTAAGCAAAAAAGGTGAACAGGCGCCTGTTAAAAAGCTTTCATCGCCGGCATCATCAGAGTATAATAACCCCGAGGTTAACTTTGTGTTTTTAAGTTTTACAGACGCTGTAGACAAACGTGAAAACCCTATATCTTCCAAACTAACCCATCCTTACATCGAATCTCCGGGCAAACCGCCAAACTATATCGGTTGATTGATATATTCCTTATAATTTATTTTTCTGATTGGGTAAGGTAAAACCTGTGTTTTGTCGTAACGCAGTATATTATCTATACGCCCCCGTCAGAATGAAATTGAGTATCAGCCATTATTTTGTGAGATTTTTAGTGGCTGATGCTTAATTAAAAAGATCATTCCTATCACTTTAAAACTTAATATGAAACACTGTTTACATTATATAAGCAGGTGTTACTTATGCATTTTGGCTTGTGTTGCTTTTACGCAAACGGTTAGCGCACAAACAGAAAATGATGCATTGATGATACCTAAAAATTACTTTTGTGCCGCCGGCGTTTATACCCACAACAGCTGGGATAAATACTGGGAAGGTACTTTTAAACGCGAGAACCTAAATCTGGGCACCATTAGCAGCAATGTTTATGCTGTTGGCGGTAATTATGGTTTAAGCAACAAGATTAACCTGTTGTTTATGATACCTTTTGTTCAATCTAACGCATCTGCAGGTACCCTGAGGGGCCAGCGTGGTGTGCAGGATATAAATCTTGCCGTTAAATGGATGGTCGTAAGGCAGGAGGTAGGTACCGGCTTGCTAAGTTTTCATGCTATTGCAACAGGCAGTATCCCCGTGGGTAATTACCAGGCCGATTTTTTGCCGCTTGCTATAGGTATGCGCAGCAGGAGCATTGGCCTGCGCGGTTTATTTAACTACCAGGTGGGCAGGTTTTTCGTTGCCGGGTCGGGCCAGTATGTGCGTAAAGATAATATCACTATCGACCGCGATTCGTACTACACCACCCAAATGCATTATACCAACCAGGTTGCTATGCCAAATGCAACCAACTTTTTGGCCAGTGCAGGTTACCGCAGTTTAAAGTTTAATGCCGAAGCTACCTTTACTAAGGTTAATACCATTGGCGGGTTTGATATCACTAAAAACAACATGCCTTTTCCAAGTAATAATATGGATGCAACCCTTGCCGGTGCTATTTTTAAATATAGCTTTCAATCGGTTGCCGGGCTTGAATTCACCGCCGGCGGCAATTATGTTTTAAAAGGCCGTAATGTTGGCCAAAACACATCCTTTTTTGGTGGTGTGTATTATGTGTTTTCGGTTAAAAAGGATAAATCTGAAAAATAACAAAGTGATGAAAAAAATTATACACTATATATTGCCCGCGGTATTATTAACGGTATTGTTATTTAATTCGTCATGCAAAAAAACAATTGAAGAACGTAACCAGCAGTTCCCGGCACTGGCGCCGGCTAATATCGATCTGAATGCTGATACCTGGACACCCATTTTAACTGCAGGCACCACTTTTACTGTAGCCACGCCGGATGCCGTTACCACACCCAATTACCTGGCCGATCTTAACGAGATCAAAAGCTATCAGCGTAACCTTACAGGTGCACAAAAGGATATCATCAAATACTGGAGTGCCGGCTCTGTTTTACGCTGGAACGAGATCCTGCGCGAGTTAGTTGCCAAACACAACCTGCCGCCATATCAAAACGCAGATAACACATACCCGTTTCCTAATGCGGCTAACCCGCTGGCATATCCGTTATTTCCATTCTCTAACCCGCCCTATGCGGCACGTGCCTATGCCTATGTAAGCGCAGCGCAATATGATGCATTGGTTGCAGCCTGGAAGTTTAAGAAGCAGTTTAACCGTGCAGCGCCGTACAAAAACGATGCGGCCGTGCAGGCGCTTATACCCAAGTCAGATCTGCCGTCGTACCCGAGCGAAGATGCGGTTGTAGCCGGTGTTACCGCCAAAATGATGGAGCTTTTATTTCCTGGTGACCTGGATTACATCCAGCAAAAAGTTGCCGAAGAGAAATTATACCGCATTATGGCCGGTGCCAATACGCGGTCTGATATGGATGCAGGCGAAAATTTAGGCAAACAGGTTGCTGCCGTATTTTTAGCGCGTGCCCGTGCAGATGGCGCCGGTAAAGCTGCCGGTGCAAAAGAAGATTGGGACAAACTGGAGGCTGATACCAAAGCAGCCGGCAACACCCCTTGGATAAGTTTAGAATTGCCTAAACGCCCGCCAATGCTGCCCATGTTCACAAAGGTTAACCCGTTTTTATTTAACACCGCTACGGTGGTATCCTTACGCCCGCCTGCCCCTTATGCAACCAGCTCGCCGGAGTTTAAAAAGGAAGCGGATGAAGTGTTAGCCATGAGCCAGAACCATAGCCGCGAACACGAACGTATTGTTGCTTTTTGGGCCGATGGTGTAGGTACAGTAACCCCGCCGGGCCACTGGAACAGTATTGCCGCCGAAGAGTTTGTGAAGCACAGTTATAGCGAAGTACGCTGGGCACGCAATTTTGCGTTGTTAAACATGGCCGAAATGGATGCCGCTATTGTTTGCTGGGATGCCAAGTACTATTACTTTAACCCGCGCCCAACACAGATGGTGTTAACTATAAAAACCTTAACAGGCATACCCAACTTCCCGTCGTACACTTCCGGCCACTCTAACTTTAGCGGTGCCGCAGCAACAGTTTTAGGCTACCTGGTGCCAGAAAAAGCATCTGCCTTTATGGATATGGCGCATGAAGCAGCCATGTCGAGGTTATATGGTGCTATTCACTACCGCAGCGATTGCGAGGTTGGTTTGCAAACAGGTATCAAAGTGGGCCAATTTGCAATTGCCAGGGGCAAGGCAGACGGTGCATCAAACTAAGTGAAGGTAACAATGGTAAAAACCGAACAAAAAATACATTACGTTTTACGTTTAGCGGTAGCTATGTGCTTTATAGGGCACGGTGCTTTTGGCATTATTACCAAGCAAATATGGTGTAACTATTTTGCCGTATTTGGCATCGGTACTCAAACTGCTTATAAACTGATGCCCTGGGTTGGGGCAGCAGATATTGCTTTGGGCGTTATGATGCTGTTTCGCCCAATGCGCGCTATCGCGTTGTGGCTGGTTATCTGGGGCGCATTCACAGCGTCGCTGCGCCCGCTGTCCGGCGAGCCATTTGCAGAGTTGATTGAACGTGCGGGTAACTTCGGTGCACCGCTTGCACTTTTAGTTCTTTCTGGGGGTGTAAAGAACTTCCGGCAGTTATTTGAACCGATAGATCCTGCAAAAGATGTTGATGCCAAAACCGTTAGTAATGTTTTTACCTGCTTAAAATTAGTTGGCTTTCTGCTGCTTATGGGGCATGGCTGGTTAAACATCATTCAAAAAAAAGGGCTGTTAAACCAATATGCATTTATTGGGTTTAGTAACCCGGCCAGGGTTGCACAGCTTGCAGGCGTTTTTGAAATAGCTGCAGCCTTTTTAGTTTTAATAAAACCTGTTCGCAGTATTTTATTAGTGCTTATTATCTGGAAGATCTCCACAGAATTGCTGTATCCGCATTATGAAGTTTTTGAATGGATAGAACGTGGCGGCAGCTATGGCACACTGATAGCGTTATGGTTTACAAGTAAACAAATCTCAACAAATCTCAACAAATCTCACTATACCGTTTTTACAAAAAACTAAATACACAAGCGCACTTTAAACCTATTAATAAACCTGTTTACAGGTTACAGCCAGCCTTTGTTGGGTTGGTTGTATGCTTATATTTTACCAATATTAACCTATTATAATTATGAATTTTTTTTACAAATTCCTTACGGGGATTGCTGTATATATACTTTTTTTTAACACATATGTAAACGCACAGGGCTGTGTTGCCATCAGGGGTAATGGCTCATTCCTTACTATGGAGCACCCTATGCTGGATACCACAGTTGCATCAGAATCGAGCTGGTATTTTACCTCTTCTTACCGATACTTTAAGTCCTTCCGCCACTTTAAAGGCACCGAAGAACAAAAGCAAAGGCAAACCCTGCATAATGAAGTGGTTAATTTTCAAAATACAATTGATCTGGCACTTACCCGCAATTTCAACAAATACTGGTCGGTAACGGTGGGCATACCTTATCTTATCAATACCCGCTCATCATTATATGAACACGGCGGAGCAGAACGAAACAGATCCTACTCGCATGGCTTTGGTGATGCGCGCATCGTAGGTAACAGGTGGCTATTTGACAGCCATACAGCTAAACGTGGCAACATACAAATAGGCTTAGGTGTTAAGTTGCCAACAGGCAATTACAATTACATGAGCGAGTTTAAAAATGTTACGCCGTCAGAGCGCCCCGTAGATCAGTCAATCCAATTAGGCGATGGGGGTGTGGGGATCATTGCAGAGATCAATGGCTTCATGAATTTTGGGAGCAGGTTTGGCGGTTACACCAATCTGTACTACATGGCAAACCCGCGTAATACAAATGGCACCCGCACCTACCGCGAAACCCTAAGGGCCACATTAGCCAATGAAAGCATCATGAGCGTGCCAGATCAGTTTTTGGCGAGATTGGGCGTTAATTATACGTTAAGTGGCGCTTTTAGGGCGTTAACGGTATCTGCCGGGGGCCGTATAGAAGGTATCCCGGTACGCGATCTGATAGGCAAAAGTGATGCTTTCCGCCGCCCGGGTTATGTGCTGTCTGTCGAGCCATCTTTAAACTATAGCTTTAAAAGATTTAACCTGTTTGCGAATGTGCCAATTGCTGTAAAAAGAGACCGTACACAAAGCGTAACCGATAAAGAGAACTCTGTTAAATCGGGCACTTATGTTATAGGTGATGCAGCTTTTGCAGATTACTCTTTAAACTTTGGCGTATCGTTTAAATTATAATAATATAGTTATGTGAGTGAGAGGCTGGGGTGGTTCCCGGCCTTTTTTGTTTGATGTTGTTAAAAAACCAATAATTAGCTTTAGGCATAGTAAAGGCCTTTTTTAAATGCTTTGTGTTAAAAAAACACTATGTTTTATTAAAAAATTATAGATTTACAAAATGAACTCACCTGAACAAAATTTTGAAGCATTAGGCTTAAATCTGCCGCCTGCACCCAAACCCCTTGGCGTTTACAAACCTTGTTTAATTGACGGAAAATATCTGTATCTATCCGGCCACGGCACCGTGCAGGATGACGGCAGCCTGATCATTGGCCGCATAGGTGATACCATTAGCCAGGAAGACGGCAAGCTTGCTGCAAGGCAGGTTGGTTTAGCCATGCTGGCAACTATAAAAGCAAATATTGGCAGCCTGGATAAAGTTAAACGTGTTATAAAAGTATTAGGCATGGTTAACTGCACACCCGATTTTGAAAAGCACCCGTTCATTATAAATGGCGCAAGCGAATTGTTTGCTAAAGTATGGGGCGAAGAGAATGGCATTGGCGTACGCAGTGCGGTAGGTATGGGTTCGCTGCCGGATAATATCCCTGTGGAGATAGAAGCTTTATTTGAATTGGTGTAATGAATAGCACTGCATCAGACTGGTATATTATCAGCAATACTGATGAACTGGATACCCCTGCATTGGTGGTATATCCCGATAGGGTGATAAGTAACATCAACCTGTTAAAAACAATGGTTGATGATATATCCCGTTTACGGCCGCACGCTAAAACCCATAAAAATTCGGATGCTGCAAAATTAATGCTGCAGGCAGGCATCACCAAATTTAAGTGCGCTACCATTGCCGAAGCAGAAATGCTGGGCATGGCCGGCGCACCTGATGTGTTGCTGGCATACCAGCCTACAGGGCCAAAACTAAAGCGGTTTGTACAGCTAATAAAGGCTTATCCCCAAACGGCATACTCTTGCCTGGTAGATAACGATGTTACAGCCCATGCCGTTGCTAATGAAGCTACGGCAAGTGATGCGGTAATATCTGTTTATATAGACATGAATGTAGGCATGAACCGTACGGGGATCATCCCCGGTGCGGATGCACTGGCTTTGTATAAAAAGTGCCTGCAACTACCGGGTTTAAATATGGCAGGCCTGCATGCTTATGACGGGCATATCCATGATAGTGATTATTCCGTTCGCCAAAAGCGTAGTGATGAAAGTTTATCGCCGGTATTTAAGTTGATGGATGATATTACGACAGCAGGCTATGCCCGCCCGCAATTGATTGCCGGCGGCTCGCCAACGTTCCCTATCGTATCAAAAATAAAAGGCATACAAGTTAGCCCCGGTACTTTTGTTTATTGGGATAAGGGGTATCAGGCAGCCTATCCCGAACAACCTTTTTTACCCTCGGCCCTGCTGATAGCGCGTGTAGTTTCGTTGCCCGAAGATGGGAAAATATGTATTGATCTGGGCCATAAATCGGTATCGGCAGAGAACGAACTGGCTAAACGCGTGTACTTTTTAAATGCTCCGGAATTAAAATTCATTAGCCATAGCGAAGAGCACCTGGTAGCTGATGCAGGTAAACATCATCACTATAAAGTAGGTGATGTATTGTATGGGTTGCCTTATCACATATGCCCATCAGTTGCTTTATATGAGTGTGCTTTAACTATTGAAGATAAGTTAGTTACCGGTGAATGGAGAACGATTGCCCGCGACAGAAAAATAACTATTTAATCAATCGGTAAAATGATTACACAATCGATGCCATCATTAATCAACCGCAGTAACACCCCTTAATCTATGTTCATAATTGATGCCCATTTAGACCTTAGCATGAACGCGCTGGAATGGAACCGCGACCTGCAAAGGCCCGTTACCGAAATAAACCACCGGGAAAAAGATTTAACAGATAAGCCCGACCGTGCTAAAGCGGTAGTGTCATTACCAGAGCTTCGTAAAGGCAACATCGGCCTGGTAGTGGCTACCCAAATTGGCCGTTATGTAGCGCCTGATAACAACTTACCCGGCTGGCACTCGCCACAACAAGCCTGGGCGCAAACACAGGGCCAGCTTGCCTGGTATAAAGCCATGGAAGATGCCGGGCAGATGACACAGGTAAATGATTTGCAAACCCTGGATAAGCACCTGGCCACATGGTGCAATGGTGAAGATAACACAAACAAACCTGTAGGCTATATTTTAAGCCTGGAAGGTGCCGATTCTATTGTGAACGTAAGTTACCTGGAAGGTGCCTATCAAAACGGGTTACGCGCTATAGGGCCTGCACATTACGGGCCGGGGCGCTATGCCAATGGTACGGATGCAACGGGTAAAATGGATATTAATGGTATTGAATTATTAAAAGAGATGGAGCGTTTGAATATTATTTTAGATGCCACCCACCTATGCGATGATGCCTTTTGGCAGGCGCTTGATAATTTTAACGGGCCTGTTTGGGCCAGCCATAACAATTGCCGTGCGTTGGTGAACCACAACCGCCAGTACAGCGATGAAATGATAAAAGCGCTTATTGACCGCGGTGCAGTAATAGGCGCCGCTTTAGATGCCTGGATGATGGTACCCAATTGGGTGAGGGGGCAATCAACTCCCCGCCAGATGAACTGCAACCTGGAGGTGATGGTAGATCATATCGATCATATTTGCCAGATAGCCGGTAATACGCTGCATGTAGGTATGGGCACCGATCTGGATGGGGCTTTTGGCCGCGAGCAATGCCCTTATGACCTGGAAACCATTGCCGATATGCAAAAAGTGCCCGCTTTATTGCAAAAGCGTGGCTATAATATTACGGATATTGAAAACATGATGCATGGTAATTGGTTACGTTTCCTGAAGAATAGCTGGAAATAAAGATCAAAACTATGGGGACAGAACAGGAACGCTTAAAAGAAACCGGTTGGAAAAAATGGGGCCCTTATGTAAGCGACCGCCAATGGGGTACCGTACGCGAAGATTATAGCGCCAATGGCGATGCCTGGAACTATGTTACACATGATATTGGCCGAAGCAAGGCATACAGATGGGGCGAAGAAGGGATTGCCGGGATTTGCGACCTGGAACAACGCCTTTGTTTTGCCTTATCGCTTTGGAACAAAAAAGATGCAATACTAAAAGAACGCTTTTTTGGATTGAGCAACGCCGAAGGTAACCACGGCGAAGATGTAAAGGAACTGTATTATTACCTGGATAATACGCCAACACATTCTTACATGAAAATGCTGTACAAGTACCCGCAGCAGCGTTTCCCTTATGAGGCTTTGGTAGCCGAGAGCAAAAAACGCAGCCGTACGCAATCAGAATATGAACTGATAGATACCGGCATTTTAAACAACGACGAATATTTTGATATTTTTGTTGAGTATGCCAAGCAGTCGGCTAATGATATGCTGATTAAAATAACCATAAGCAACCGCAGTAAACAACCCGCAAGTATAAATGTGCTGCCAACCGTTTGGTTTCGTAATACCTGGGAGTGGGGCTATGATAATTATAAACCGCAATTATCTGTGGCAAATAATGCTATTCATATCAGCCATAAAGATGTGGGGGAGATGAACCTGGTGGCAGAAGGTAACCCCCAAATGCTTTTCTGCGATAACATAACCAACACCAAAAGGTTTAATAATATCGATGACGGCAAATCTTTTTATAAAGACGGTATAAACGATTATATTATTAATGCGGCTGCTACGGTTAATCCGGCAAATACCGGTACTAAAGCTGCCTTTAATTATGATATAACCGTCCCGGCAGAAGGAAGCACCATCATTCGCCTAAAGCTTATTGAAGGCGAAGTAACAGCGTTTGATGATTTTGATGAGATGGTTTCTTCGCGTGTGCAGGAAGCGGATGAATTTTACCAGGCCCTGCATCCTCAAAATAATCATGAAGATACCGCTCGCATACAACGGCAGGCTTTTGCAGGGATGCTTTGGAATAAACAATTTTATTATTACAATATCCATCAATGGTTAGCCGGCGACCCGGCAGAAGCAGCCCCGCCGGCAGAGCGACAACACCAGCGCAACAGTAAATGGGAGCATTTTAACAGCCAGGATATTATTTCTATGCCCGATAAATGGGAGTATCCCTGGTTTGCAGCCTGGGACCTGGCCTTTCACTGTATCCCGCTGGCCGTGGTTGACATGGCCTTTGCCAAAAAACAGTTAAGCCTGCTGGTGCGCGATTGGTATATGCACCCTAATGGCCAGCTACCTGCCTACGAATGGGATTTTAGCGACGCCAACCCGCCTGTGCTGGCCATGGCTACCTGGAAGATCTATCAGATGGATAAACAGGCAAATAACGGCCAGGGCGACGGCTTTTTTTTAGAGCGCATTTTTCATAAACTGATGCTGAACTTTACCTGGTGGGTAAACCGCAAAGATGAAGCCGGCAATAATATATTTGAAGGGGGCTTTTTAGGGCTTGATAATATAGGCGTGTTTGACCGTAACACACGCTTTGCTAACGGCGCCCATCTGGAACAGGTAGACGGCACCAGTTGGATGGCCATGTATTCGCTGAATTTATTACGTATAGCAGCCGAACTTGCTGTTACCAACAAAGCCTATGCAGATATCGCCTCAAAGTTTTTTGAACACTTTATTTATATATCTGCGGCCATGTCGAGCCTGGGCGAGGGCGGTAACAGCGGCTTGTGGGATGAGGAAGATGACTTTTTTTACGACCAGTTGCGGATGGCCGACGGCACTGCCGAAAAAATGAAGGTACGCAGCATTGTAGGGTTGATCCCGCTGTTTGCTACCGAGGTTTTGGATGATGCGGATATTACCGGTAATCCCATTTTCAGGGACCGCATGAATTGGTTTGCAGCCAACCGCCCGGATCTGGCCGACCTGGTGTCCCGCTGGGATAAAAAGAGTGCTACTGGTAAACACCTTATTAGCTTATTACGCGGCCACCGCATGAAAGGGATCTTAAAATACATGCTGGATGAGAACGAATTTTTAAGCGAATACGGTATCCGGTCATTATCAAAATATCATTTAAATAATCCGTTCAGTGCTAATATCAACGGTACTAAATTCAGCATCAAATATGTACCTGCCGAAAGCGACAGTGATATGTTTGGCGGTAACAGTAACTGGCGCGGCCCGGTGTGGGTCCCAATCAACTATTTGATCATTGACAGCCTGAATGATTTTTACCAGTATTACGGAGACGACTTTAAGGTAGAATGCCCAACAGGATCTGGTAATATGATGAACTTGAAAGATGTTGCCAACGAGATCTACCGTCGCATCTCCAAAATATTTTTAGCCGACGAAAACGGACGCAGGCCGGTTAGCGGAACAGATGAGAAAGTACAAACAGACCCCAACTTTAAAAACCACATACTTTATTACGAATATTTTGACGGAGACACGGGCCGTGGCTTAGGCGCCGCCCACCAAACCGGCTGGACGGGATTAATTGCTAATTGTTTGTATCATTAAATTAATAAAAGGTAATGTTTAACAATTGTACGGTATCTTCTATCCCTACTAATTTTAAACCATGAAATATTAAGTTTTTGTTTAGTGTCTTAAAATCCATAATATTTAGTGACAGATCGTAAAGACTCTTATCTTTAATATTAGTTGTGATTATATAATTTGTATTGCTTTCTAAATATGAGGTTATCTTACTTAAATTATATCCAATAACCTCAAAATTGGGATAATGATCAAAATCGTAACTATGATGCTTAGGGTTAAGAGACTTGAATGTATTCAATTTGGTTGTGTCAACAATAATTAATTCGTAATGCTGAAGTTTTTGAGGCTCAACTTTTACTTCAAATTTAAAAGCTTCACCAACAAGCCCAAGAATAAAGTTCTTTCGTGGAGCATTTTCAAATATCGTGCTTTTATAGTTTTTAAACCGGGAACTGTCTGATCCAATTTTAAAATCTACACCAACATGCTGTCTTAACTTTTCTACGCTATTTGTCTTGAACCTTACTTTACTAACGTTACTTAAAAGTTCAATTAAATCATCCAACGGTTTGTTTTTTGATGTAAATTCAATAATATCATTGTAATAAGAACGATATGTTTCACCATCATCTATATTGCTTATTCCGGTATCAGCTTTGATAGCATTAAAAGAGAAGAATGAGTATTTGTTAATTGGCTTTATACTATTAGGTATGTTAGTTTTAAATGTACTTTTATTTTCATCAATTGGTTTAGATTTAATTATGCCATTTATAATGCTTTCACTAAGATCAAAAGTGTTACCCTGCCATCTCACCACATTATTTTTATCAATTATTACACAATAAGGTATTCCTTGTGATAAAGATGGAGTAAGTACTCCAAAAGCGTTCATTGTATATTTGGTAGTATCAATGAGTTTTAAGGCGTTTAACTTTTTACCTGTTCTTTTAAAAAAGGTTTTTACTGTATGTATTGGCTCGTTTGTAATACTCGCAAATATCACATCACTATTTGAATATTTTCTTGACAGATCATTATATCTTGGAAATCCTGCGATACAAGGAGCACACCATGTTGCCCAAAAATCAAGCACTAAAATTTTATTTCTATAGAAATCGGCACGAATCTGTTTATCTAAAGAATATTGAAATCTTATTTGTACAGCTTTATTATTTATAAGTGTATCTACTTGCGTTGCGGCGAATGAAGTTGAAAAATTAGCCGAATTAAATAATGAAATTAATACAAAGATTATAAGAGACTTACTTTTATGATTCATAACAGAAAGATGTATTTAATTCAAAGAGATTTGAGGCCTTCAAATTAATATAATTATTATAGAATTATTTTTTGTAGTTCAGTTAGTTTTATATGTACTAATGCGTTATTTTGACACAATATATTTCATATTTTGATTTTATTGGTTTAGATTTACTTACCAAGTAAATTTAATAACCAATTAGAATGAATTTTAGCAGGCGCAAGTTTTTGCAAAGCACCGGCACTTTGGTGCTTAGTAGTGCGGTTTTGTCGGGTAAAGCGGCATCTTCTTATCTCAATATGATCAAACACCCGGTTGGGGTACAGCTATTTACATTTTTTAATGTGATAGACAGCGATGTTAAAGGCACTTTAACTAAAATAGCTGCTGCAGGATATAAAGAGTTAGAATCGGCCTTTAGCAAAAAGGGCGGTTATTATGGTATGAAGCCTAAGGAATTTAAAGCCATGGCAAATGGTTTGGGCTTATCGTGGAAATCTCACCATGTACTGGGGGCACCGTTTAAGCTACCTGCAGGCGCTAAAATGCCAACCACACCCGATGGTAAGCCTATGGTAATACCGCCAATGAAAAACTTACAGGATGATATGCAGCAACTGGTAGATGAAGCCGCCGAAGGAGGGGTGAAATACTTGGTTTGCGCCAACACCCCAACAGGCAGTATGGAAGAACTGAAAGCTTCTATAGCGGTATTGAATAAAACTGCCGAGGCGGCAACAAAGGCCGGTTTAATATTTGCCTATCATAATCATGATGCAGAGTTTAGGATATTGAAAGAGGGGGTGATACCTTATGATATGCTGCTGTCAGAAACCGACCCGCAGAAAATGAAAATGGAGCTTGATCTGGCATGGGCAATTAAGGCCGGTAAAAATCCGGTTGATCTGTTTAAACAAAATCCGGGGCGTTTCCCTTTATGGCATGTAAAGGATCTTGACGCAGGCAAAGAGAACATCCTGCCTGTTGGCAGTGGTACTATAGATTTTAAACCCATTTTTGCTGCTGCATTAACCGCTGGCATGCAAAGCTTTTTTGTAGAACATGATATGCCTAAAGATGCTTTTGCAAGCATCAATAGCAGTATGCAGTACATCAGTAAAAATATTAACGTATAATGTAAAATAATGAATTTGTACAGGCTATTGCAGATAAGCCTGTACAAATTCGTCATTAGTTATAGCGCTTACTAAAGCGTTAACACTGGTTTTTTCTGGTGATCCGCCGTCTAATTCCGCTGCGTAATCTTCCAGCTCATCTAAATAGGCTACGGCCTCCGCTTCGTCTTCAAACAGCAGTATCAAATCGCCGTTTATTTCGGTTTCTGTACCGTTAGGCGGTGTTGGCAGGGTTTCTTGTGTAAATACATTGGCAGCTATCGCTGATGACGGAATATCTATCCTTAGCATAATTTGTTTAATTAATTTCTTTAATGATGCCCGAGAAGCGCATCCTCTCGCGGTTATTGCTTAAAACGGTAAGGTCTGCACTGCCGCCCGGCGATATATCTATGCCTATCTGATTGGCATTTCTTACACCTTTGGGCTTAATCAGTACATAAAACATGCCGTTCTTTTTAGCCTGATAGGTGTAGGTAAAATCGGTAGATGTAAATTTAATACCATCATCATTAGGGCTGTTATATCCCGATGCTGAATAAGCAACACCAATAAACGGCAGGTAGGATACAAGGGAATCCTGAGTAATGCGCAGATCATATCCGGGTGTTAAATAGCGCTGCCCGTTTAACGGCTGCCCGTTAAAGGTGGGATAAGTAAAATTGCCCTGTGAAGGGTAAATAAAATTAGCCTGAAAGGTGAACTTTTTTGATTCTACCAGTTGCTTTAATGCAGCTGCCTGCGCTGCTTTTTTATCGCTTTTTTTATTTTGTGCATAAGCCGGGTTTAGCCCCCAATTTGTTATACACAAAACTAAAAGTATGTTGAGTAAACGTTTCATTGTTATAAATTATAATAGCCTAAAACTTATATTATTTAGACATTTAATGAACCAATAAGTTTAATTTATTTGCACGCCAAATTTATAATTGATATACACGGCGGCCCTTTAGTATTAACATAAATCGCCCGGTGAAACGTTCCTTTAAGCTGTGCCTGTGCTACTATCATATTTGGTTTTTATGATAAGATGCAGCTATGTTTAAATTTCCATAAATAATTCAACAAAAAAGCCACCCGTAATAACGGATGGCTTTATATTCAGTCTACTTTTTAAGGAATAAAGCTGATCAGATCAGGCTAACGCTACGGTTAACAAACTCCGTAAGTTCTGCACCGGTCAACAAACCCTGCGACAAAAGGGCCAGATCAAACGCTTGCTTGGCCAGTTGTGCCTGCACTCCTTCGTCTTCGCCATCTAAAATACGGCTGATCAGTTTGTGGTTACCGTTTACAATTACTTTATAATTGTCTGGCATGTTGCCATAAAAGCCCATTCCGCCACCCATGGCAGCCATATCTTTCATCCGGCGCATAAACTCGTCCATAGTTACGGTTACCGGTAACTCATCCGGGCTAAGGCTTTCCAGTTCTACCCGGTAAGCCGGCTTGTTAATAGCTTTATTAAAAATCTCTTTTACTTTGGTTGACTGTTCTTCCGTTAAAACATGCTCAGGTGCGTCATCTTTTTTGATCAGTTTATCAGCAACATCAGCATCAACACGTTTAAGCGAGGTTTTTTCAAGTTTCTGCTCTAACTGGCTGATGAAGTGGTTATCGATAGGAGAGTTCATGACCAATACATCATAACCCTTTTTACCTGCCGACTGGATAAAGGCATCCTGCTTCTCGGCATCATTAGTGTAAATGTATATCAATTGTCCGTCTTTATCGGTTTGTACCCCTTCTACCTTCTCCTTGTATTCGCTAAGGGTAAAGTTTTCTTTAGCAGTATTGGTCACCAAAACAAAATCTTTGGCTTTATCGTAAAACTTCTCTTCGCTTACCATACCGTATTTAACAAACAGGCCAATGTCGTTCCATTTTTCTTCAAAACCTTTGCGGTCTGCTTTAAACAGTTCGGCAAGTTTGTCAGCCACTTTTTTGGTGATATAGCTGTTTATTTTTTTAACGTTGCTATCGGCTTGTAAAAAACTACGGGAAACGTTCAAAGGGATATCCGGTGAATCGATAACACCATGCAGCAACATCAAAAATTCCGGAACGATATCTTTTACCTCATCTGTAATAAATACTTGGCGCGAGTATAATTTTATTTTATTACGGGTTATCTCAAAGTCGTTCTTCAGCTTAGGGAAGTACAGTACACCCGTAAGGTTAAACGGATAATCTACATTCAGGTGGATCCAGAATAACGGATCTTCACTGTAAGGATAAAGTTCTTTATAAAACTTCAGGTAATCCTCGTCCTTCAGTTCGTTTGGTGCTTTAGTCCAGATAGGGTTGGTATCGTTAATGATGTTATCAACCTCAACAGATTTGTATTTTGGTTTGCCTTCTTCGTCAACACCATCTTCTTCCTCTTGTGTAGTTGTACCGAATTTAATAGGTACCGGCAGGAATTTGGCATATTTATCCAGTATCTCCTGTAAGCGGTTCTGGTTTAAAAATTCTTCAGATTCGGCATTAATGTGCAGGGTAATTTCGGTCCCGCGTTCTTCCAGGCTGCCTTCGCTAATTTCAAATTCGGTGCTGCCATCACATACCCAATGGGCAGGGGTGGCGCCGTCCTGGTAGGATAAAGTTTCAATTTCAACCTTATCAGCCACCATAAAGGCCGAGTAAAAGCCTAAACCAAAGCGTCCGATGATCTCGTTGGCATCTTTAGCTTCCTTAAACTTTTCCATAAACTCGGTAGCGCCCGAGAATGCGATCTGGTTGATATATTTTTTTATTTCTTCGGCCGTCATCCCTATACCGTTATCAGATATGGTGATGGTCTTTTTGTCGGCATCAAAAGCAACTTCCACGCGAAGGTCGCCCAGTTCGCCTTTGTATTGGCCTAATGCCGCAAGGCGTTTTATTTTTTGGGTAGCATCAACCGAATTGGACACCAGCTCGCGCAGAAATATCTCGGTATCAGAATATAAGAATTTTTTAATTATCGGGAAGATGTTTTCGGTGTGGATCGAAATTGTTCCTTTTTCTTGCATAGTAATAACTGTTTAGAAAATTTGAAATGATTTACAGCAAGTGAATATCAATGTGCGTTCCAAAGGGGATGGAATTGCCAAATTGGCAGAGAGGAGTAGAAGTGTAAGTGTGCGGATGTGCAGATATGCAGATGAGAAAAAAATGTCAGTCTGAGCATGTCGAAGGCCTATACATTTGGTTGACAGTTCGACAAACTCAGCCTGACTGATATATTATTTAGACCCAACAGTAGCCGGCGAAGTTGGTTCAACAGCTTTTGCAGGGGCAGGGGCATTTTGTGCAAAACGTTTAGCAATTACAGCCAGCTGTGCGTCGGTTAATTTAGAGGTAGATTTAAGTATTTTGGTGAAGAAAGTTACTTCATCCGGTGCACCGGGGCAGCCTACATTCTCTCCATAAGTATCTAATGATGCGCCGGCTGGCCTAATCTGGCTATCGGCTAAAACTTTGCCTTTGGCATCTAATATTACCCAGAAAGGCAAGCCGGATTTTTCGCCTTTCAATTTGGTCATCACTTCTAAAGATCCCGGGTTTTCAAGGTTTTTTTTGGCGGGTTGCTCCATAACGTCAAACGTGGCAATTACATAGTTGGCATCAACCATTGGCTTAATAGCTGGGTCGTTAAGCGAGGCCTCCATTTTTTTACACCAGCCACACCACGATGCATGAAATATCAGCATCACTTTTTTATTTTCTTTAGCAGCCCTGGCATAAGCATCTTTTAAAACGGTTTCGCTGGCAGGTAAGGCAGCAGTTTGTGCAAAGCCGGCTTTGGCAATAAGTACAACAAATAATATAAGCAATGATTTTTTCATAGTGATTGATTTTAAAGCAATTTACTAATTAATTATTAGCAAACTGCAATATAAATGACGAACCCTTACCCTCGGTAGATTGTACCTGAATATTGCCTTTATGCAGCAGCATAATCTGTTTACACAGGCTTAAACCTATACCGCTGCCTGTTTTGCGGGTACTAAAAAACGGGATAAAGATCTTATCCAGCAGTTCGGGCGGCATGCCTAATCCGTTGTCGGTCACTTTTACCAGGGTACGGTTATTTTGTACCTCGGCAGATAGGATGATGCGTGGCTCTTCGCGGTCTTTAACGGCTTCAATAGCGTTTACCAGCAGGTTTATCATCACCTGGTCTAACAGGTTTATGTCTGCTTCTATGGCAAGCCCGGGGTCGCGCAAAATAATATCCAGTTCAATATTTTTCTTGTCCAGCGTTGGGGTCATCAGGCTGTTCAGGTTCTCGAACATATTGCGTACCAGTATCTTGTTCAGGTCCAGCTTGGTTATCTTATTCAGGCTGCGGTAGCTTTCGGTAAATTTAAGCAGGCCTTCGCTACGGCGTTTAATGGTATCAATGCCCAGTTCTATATCTTCCAGGTCAACACCTTCCAGGTTTTCGGTGATCTCCGGACTTTGCAGGCGGTTCTTCAGGGTGTCAGCTAATGACGAGATAGGGGCAACCGAATTCATGATCTCGTGCGTCATTACGTTCAGTAATTTCGACCATGCGTTTGATTCTGTTTCATCCAAAGCTTCGCTCACATTCTGAAAAGCGATCAGCTTATACATTTTATCATCGCTGCGCATAATGCTGGCCGTTACCAGCATTTTAACCTGCTGCTGATCGCGGGTGATAGAGAGCACCTTTGTTTCGCCGGGTTTAAGCTGTATCACATCTTTATACAAAACAGGTTCACGCTTTTCAAGCGAGTGAATGGTTTTTAGATAAGGTATGGTGATCAGCGATTTAAAAGCCTCGTTTATCCAACTGATCTCGCCGGTTTCCTGCTCGTAGGATAGTATGCCGGTATCTACCAGTTCCAGTATCTTTTGCAGGTAATGGAACTGCGTCTCGCGTTCGCGGCTAATGAGTTTAAATGTAGTGTTAATATCATTAAAGCCTTTTCGCAGTGGTTTTAATTCGTTTGGTGCCTTGCGCACATCAAAGTGGCGAGAAAAATCGCGGTAATGTATCGACTCTACAAACTGGTTCACCTCGTCCTGTGCCTTTTTGTTAAAACGGATCAGGTCAAGCACCGAATAAATTACCAGGGGCACCGTAATAACACTATACATGGGCTGGCTGCTTACCACAATTACAGCAGTAGCAGTTAACGCCAAAAACAAGAAAAGCACACGCAGCACCAGCCGCCATTCGTAACGGTTAAATATCATATTTGCTTAATCTGCGGTACAGGGCCGTACGGGTTAATCCTAATTCTTTGGCGGCGCGTGTAATATTGCCGTTATGCTTGTCAATTACACGGAGGATAGCATTTTTTTCTAATGTGCTTAATTGTATGTTATCTTCATCAATAATGCTTTCGCCCGGCGATTCCAGAACCGAGAAGATCAGGTCATCCGCTTTAAGTAAGGCATCATCTGCCATAATTACGGCCCGCTCAATAGTATATTGCAGTTCGCGCACATTGCCCGGGTAGCTGTAGCTTCGCAATTTGTTCAATGCCGTAATATCAAAATCTACGGCGGGCTTAAGGTATTTACCGGCATACATTTTAGCAAAATGCCGGGCCAGTACCACAATATCTTCGGCACGTTTACGTAGCGGCGGCATATTTATTTCTACGGTGTTGATACGGTAAATTAAATCCTTTCGAAATTTATTCTCATTTGCCAGTTCCTGCAAAGGCACGTTGGTGGCACATATCAGGCGGATATTAATATCTACTGCTTTATTGGTACCCAAGCGGGTAACCTGGCGGTTTTGTAAAACGGTTAACAGCTTGGCCTGCTGCTGCAGGCTGATGTTACCTATCTCATCCAAAAACAGGGTGCCGCCTTCGGCTTCTTCAAAACGGCCCATGCGGTCTTCTCGGGCATCAGTATAAGCACCCTTTTTATGGCCGAACAATTCACTTTCAAACAGCGAATCTGTCAAAGCGCCCACATCTACCTTAATAAAAGGTTTATCGGCACGTAAAGAACGTTCATGAATGGCCTTTGCCATCAGATCTTTACCTGTACCGTTTTCCCCCAATATTAAAATATTGGCATCGGTAGGGGCTATCTTATTTACTTTATGAAAGATGTCTTCCATCACATCGCTATCACCCAGTATTGACGTACCGGCGGCACCCTTAACAGATGGTTTGGCTGATTTACCGGCGCCGCCTTCTTTTTTATCCAGCAGATCCTTAATAGTATCTATTAATTTCTCATTATGCCATGGTTTCACAACAAAATCATTAGCGCCTTCCTTTAACGAACGTACGGCCAGGTCAATATCCCCGTAAGCCGTTATCATAATAACACAAACGTTGGGTTTCCATTCCTTTATTTTACGCAGCCAGTAAATGCCCTCGTTGCCGGTATTTATAGCACTGTTAAAGTTCATATCCAGTAAAACCAGGTCAACCTCATTACGCTGTAAAAGCCAGTTCAGGTTTTCGGGGTTCTTTTCGGTAATAATTTCTTTGGTTTCTGTTTTAAGCAATAACTTAACAGCCGTAAGCACATCGGGGTCGTCGTCAACAATTAAAACGGTTGCTTTTTTAAGTATCATTTATGGTGAGTGATTAGTTCCTGGGGTTATAGATCATGGTATATCTGCACGCGCATTATAGCTATGCAATTTAAATATTTTGATACGAAATATCATACCATTTAGCTTATATTAAGTATTATACTGATAATCAACTATCAACTAAAGGCACTTAACTATTTGCAAAAAAACGCACTGTATCATAACCGAACACTTGCTGTAACAGAAGCGTACGGTGTAATTATGGCTTTTGCGCTTAACGTGTTGTAATACAGTAAATTAATTTGTGGCATGTGTTTTTGTATCTGTTTACCAAATATTATTAAACACAGTGGATAGAGTTATACAAAAAAAGAAATGGAGCACTAAGCGCCTGATGACCATAGCCGGTATTGCGGGTGTTGTAGTTTTAGTTGCCGGCAGTATATTTTTTACATCGGGCAAAAGCAAATTAAATGTTGATACCGAGCGCATCACCGTTAGCGAGATCAAAAAAGGGGCTTTCCAGGAGTTTATCCCGGTGAATGGTGTGGTATTACCGCTTACTACTATCTATCTGGATGCGGTTGAAGGCGGCCGTGTAGAAGAAAAGTATGTAGAGGATGGCGCCAGCCTCAAAAAGGGCGACCCGATCATCCGTTTATCCAATACCGATCTGGAACTGAGCCTGGCCAATCAGGAAACTGCGGTTTACGCGGCACAAACCCAAATGCAGATCTCGCATAACAATGCACAGCAAAACACCATCACCAAATTAAACCAGATGGCCGATGTAGATAATGCTTACAAAGAGGCAGAACGCGTTTACAACCTGGATAAAAAACTGTTAGATCAAAAAGCCATCGGCTTGCAGGAATTTAAAGCAGCAGAGAATGCTTACATCTACCAGCTGCGCCGTAAAAAACTAACCACACAGATCTTAAAACAGGATACCACCCTAATACGCCAGGAAGACGAGCAGGCGCGCGAGCAATATGCCCACAACAAAAGCACGCTGCTTTTAATGCGCAAAAAAGTAGCCGACCTAACCGTTCGGTCGCCTATAGACGGGCAATTAACCTCTATGGATGCCGAAGTTGGCCAGAACAAGAATAAAGGTGAGCACTTAGGCCAGATAGATGCACAGGGCGGCTTTAAGGTGCAGGTGGATGTGGAAGAACATTACCTATCCAGAATTTACAATGGCTTAATGGGCGATTTTAGCTTCGCCGGTAAAACGTATAAATTAACCATTAAAAAAGTGTTTACACAGGTTACCAGCGGCCGTTTTAAGGTAGATATGCAGTTTGTAGGCGATGTGCCTAAGGGGATCCGTAAAGGCCAAACCCTGCAGATCCGTTTAGCGTTGAGCGACGAAACGACAGCTACCCTGGTACCTAAAGGTGGTTTTTACCAGCAAACAGGCGGTAACTGGATCTTTAAAGTAAGCGAAGACGGCAAAACAGCCTTTAAAACAGATATACAAATAGGCAGGCAAAACCCTGATTATTATGAAGTACTACAAGGTTTAAAACCTGGCGACAAAGTAATTACATCAAGCTATGAGAATTACGGCGACATACAGGAACTGGTGCTAAAACAATAGCTACGCAAGTGTAACCTTCTTCAACTTGATGCGTCTTGTACAAGAGGATTGAAAGATAAATTAATTATAATAAAAATATAAATCACAATTAAACAAAAGGCACGGAGGCGAAAGCCCCGTGCTGGGGAGGCCAAATGATAAAAATTACAAATCTTGAAAAATTTTACCGCACTGAAGAGGTAGAAACTATCGCGTTAAACAAACTGTCGATGCATGTGGATACCGGCGAATTTGTGGCCATCATGGGCCCGTCTGGTTGCGGTAAATCAACCTTGTTAAACATCCTGGGTATGCTGGATGACCCGGATGAAGGCAGTTATGTTTTCAATGGCATAGAGGTGGCGCAGTTTAACGAGCGTAAACGTGCCGACCTGCGTAAGCACAACATTGGTTTTGTTTTCCAGAGCTTTAACCTGATAGATGAGCTTACCGTTTTTGAAAACGTGGAGTTGCCGCTCATCTACACCGGCGTAAGCGCTGCCGAACGTGTTAAAAGGGTAGAAGAGGTGTTGGATAAAATGCAGATCATGCACCGCCGTAACCACTACCCGCAACAGTTATCGGGTGGTCAGCAACAGCGTGTGGCTATTGCCCGTGCGGTTGTAAACAAACCTAAACTTATATTGGCGGATGAGCCGACAGGTAACCTGGATAGCAGCAACGGTAACGATGTAATGGAACTGCTTACCGACCTGAACGAACAAGGTACTACCATTATCATGGTTACCCACTCCGAGCATGATGCCCGTTACAGCCACCGTATCATCCGCCTGCTGGATGGCCAAACTGTAATGGAAAATATCATGGTATAACCGTACTGATCTTTAGTTAATTAATATAGTTAAGTGTGACTCTTGCTTACCCTCTCTGCCGCCCCACGGCGGAGGGGTTAGCCTGAGAATTGCCTAAAAAATTAGCATTATGTTTAAAAATTACATCAAAACAGCCTACAGAAGCCTTTATAAAAATAAAGGCTTTACTGCTATTAACATATTAGGTTTGGCACTGGGCCTGGCCACCTGCCTGCTTATTGTTTTTTATGTAGTTGATGAATTAAGCTACGACCGTTATAACACCAAAGCCGACCGTATTTACCGCGTAAACGAAGATTTAAAACTGGGCGATAACCAGGTACAATACGCTGTTGCCATGCCGCCCTTAGCCAAAACTTTAAAGGCTGAATATCCTTATGTAGAAGATGCAACGCGCATAAAACCTGCCGGTACCACACATGTAAAAAAAGGCAACAGTAATATTGTAGAGAACAAGGTAGGCTTTGTAGATGCCAGTATCTTTAACGTGTTTACCTTACCCATGATAAGCGGCGACCCTAAAACCGCCTTGCTGGAACCCAACACGGTAGTAATTACCGAAAGCACTGCTAAAAAATATTTTAATACAACCGCTGCTTTAGGTAAAACTATTATATTTAATGATAAAGAGAACTTTAAGGTAACAGGTGTAATTAAAGATGTACCCAAAAACTCGCACTTTAACTTTGATTTTTTTGTATCGCTGGAGTCGTTTCCGGATAGCCGCTCAAACGAGTGGTTACGAAGCAATTATAATACCTATGTGCTATTAAAGGATGCCAAAGACCACACCAAACTGGCCGCAAGCTTCCCGGCGTTTTTGCAAAAATTCAGCGGCGCACAAATGCAGTCGGAACTGGGGATGAATATCGCACAGTTTGAAAAAGGCGGCAGCTATTTCAGGCTTAATTTAACCGCACTTACAGATATCCACTTAAACTCAAACCTTACCGGCGAACTTGGCCCTAACAGCACCAAAGAGTACGTTTATATATTTTCGGCTATTGCCATATTTATATTGCTGATAGCATGTGTAAATTTTATGAACCTTAGTACCGCTCGCTCATCAAACCGTGCGCGCGAGGTTGGTGTACGTAAAGTGTTAGGTTCATCACGTAAAAACCTGATATTCCAATTTTTAGCAGAATCTATCCTGATCACCTTTATCGCTACTATTATTGCTGTGATTGCAGCATCAGTGCTTTTGCCTGCTTTTAACCAGATTTCCGGTAAAGATATCATATTAACAACACAATCGCTTAAATGGCTTGTGCCGGCGTTATTGCTTATAGTATTAGTTATCGGGTCGTTAGCGGGCTCATATCCGGCCTTCTTTCTGTCAGCATTTCAACCAATAGCAGTATTGAAAGGGAAACTAAGCGCAGGTTTTAAAGGAGGTGGCTTACGTAGCTTTTTAGTAGTGTTTCAGTTTTTTGTGTCGATATTATTAATTGTAGGTACTTTGGTTATCTACAATCAGTTAAACTTTATACAAACCAAAAATCTGGGTTATAACCGAAACCAGGTACTTATTGTTCAAAACTCGGGCGAGTTAAATCAGCAAGCAGGTGTATTTAAGCAGGAGCTTGCCCAACTCCCGGGTGTAAAAAGCGCCACAATGACGGGCTTTTTACCAACTAACGGCTGGCGCAATACGCGCATCTATTTTAAAGATGCTTCCTACGATCAAAAGAAATCGCTCTTCCCGCAAAGCTGGGAAGTAGATGCTGATTATATCCCTACTATGGATATGAAATTAGCTGCCGGACGCAACTTCTCCAAAGAAATGCAAACAGATTCATCTGCCATTATTATTAACGAGGCGGCTGCGAAGTTTTTGGGCTTTGCAGATCCGGTTGGTAAAACAGTTTACCAATCTTTAGGCGGAGATCGTAAAGGCAATACACCAAATGTTAAGGAATGCCATATTGTAGGTGTTGTTAAAGATTTCCACTTCAACTCGTTACGTCAAAAGATAGAGCCAATTGTGTTAACTTACGGCCAAAACGCCGGGGCATTAGCTATACGCGTTGGCTCTGCAGATATCCAATCCCTGATGAGCCAGATAAAAGCTAAATGGAACAGCTTATCACCGGGCGTGCAGATCAATTATTCTTTTATGGATCAGGATTTTGATTTATCTTATCGTTCGGAGCAACGTATTGGAAAAATCTTCGTCATATTCACATCACTGGCTATAATCATTGCTTGTTTGGGCCTTTTTGGACTTGCCGCTTATGCTGCCGAACAACGTACCAAAGAAATAGGAATAAGAAAAGTTTTAGGTGCAAATGTAACCTGGATAGTTACCATGTTGTCAAAGGATTTTATAAAGTTAGTGTGTATCGCAATTGTAACTGCATCACCCATAGCCTGGTTTGTAATGAACAAATGGTTACAGGATTTTGCTTACCGTATAACCATACAATGGTGGGTAATTGCAGCTGCCGCTGTAGGATCGTTATTGATAGCATTTATTACGATCAGTTTTCAATCTGTAAAAGCCGCAATTGCCAATCCGGTCAATAGCTTACGCAGCGAATAAAGAGTAAAAGTAGTTTACCTGGCGCTTAACGTTTCGAAATTAGAATTTAGGGATTTGAATTTAATACGATGTTTAAAAATTACTTAAAAATAACCTGGCGCAACCTGTTAAAAAATAAAAGTTTTACCAGCATAAACATTGCTGGCTTAGCAGTAGGTATGGCAAGCGCAGCACTTATTTTGTTTTGGGTGCAAAATGAGATGAGTTACGATCAGTTTCATGAGAAAAAAGATCGCATCTATCAGATGTATAACAGATCGTTTTTTGATGGTAAACTAATTTGTTGGGGCACTACACCAAAGCCTATGATGAAGGCTTTAAAGCAAGACTACCCGCAGGTTGAGCAAGCCGCACGTACTAATAATGCAAACTACCTATTTACCTTAGGTGATAAACGACTTACTTTAACCGGTTATCATACTGATGCTGATTTTTTGACAATGTTTAGCTTTCCACTTATCAAGGGTAACATTAACACGGCTTTAAACAGTATGAAAAATATAGTTATTACCGAAAAAACAGCAAAGAAGCTTTTCGGTGATACAGAAGCAATGGGCAAAACCATAAAAATTGACAGCGTAGATTATTTTACGGTAACCGGCGTAATGAAAGATCTGCCAAATAACACACGGTTTAGCTTTGAATATTTAATGCCGTGGAGCTACTGGGAAAAGATCAATGGGCGTGAGGATAAAAACTGGGGTAATAATTCTGTACAAACCTATGCTTTACTAAAACCGGGCATTACCGAAGCGTATGTAAACAGCAGGGTAAAAGATATTACCCGTACGCATTCAGATATCAAGGATATTGATGTGTTTATGCATCCGCAGACCAAATGGCGTTTATATTCTAAATTTGAGAATGGCAAACTGGTAGGCGGCAGGATAACCATTATCAGGTTGTTCAGTATCATAGCAGGGTTTATATTGCTGATAGCCTGTATCAATTTTATGAACCTGAGCACGGCACGCAGCGAAAAACGGGCTAAAGAGGTCGGGATCCGTAAGGTTGTCGGTGCATCAAAAACCAGTTTAATAGTGCAGTTTCTGGGCGAATCTATTATGATCGCTTTAATATCGGGCGTAGTGGCACTGATACTGGTAGCCGTAAGTTTACCATCGTTTAATCAGCTTACCCAAAAGCAATTATTTATACCATTCGGCAACCCGTTTTTCTGGCTGGTCATGGTATCGTTCATTCTTTTTACCGGGGTTTTATCCGGTAGTTATCCGGCTTTGTTCCTCTCTTCATTTGCACCGGTTAAGGTTTTAAAAGGGACGTTTAAAGCCGCTCAATCGGCGTTTTCGCCACGTAAAGTTTTGGTGGTAACGCAATTTACGTTTGCCATCGTGCTCATCATTTCTACCATTATTGTAAAGCAACAGCTTGATTTTGCCCAAAACCGCGATACCGGTTATAAAAAAGATAACCTGGTGTACACGTTTATGAGCGGTACGGTTGATAAGAACTACGCCCTCATCCGTAATGAATTAATTACCAGTGGGGCAGCTACATCTGTAACCAAAACCAGCGCACCCATGACAGAGGGCTGGAGCGATACCTGGGATTACACCTGGGATGGCAAACAGGAAGGGGCAAAGCTTGATTTTAATATGTTTAACGTGGATGCTGATTTTAGCAAAACCATGAACCTTAAATTAGTTGCAGGCAGGGATATTGATGTAAAGGCATATCCTTCAGATTCTACAGCAATATTATTGAACGAAGCAGCCGTGAAAATTATGGGCTTTAAAGACCCCATAGGGCAAATAGTTAGAAATAGCGATAATGGCGGAAGTAAGTTTAAGGTTGTAGGCGTAATTAAAGATTTTATCTTGCAATCGCCTTATGAACCGGTAAAACCTATGATCATACAGGGGCCCAAAGCCTGGTTCAATGTTATTCACTACAAGCTTAATCCTAAAAATACCACGGCAGAGAACCTGAAACTGGCCGAAGATATATTCAAAAAATATAATTCAGAATACCCGTTTGATTACCACTTTGTTGATGATGAGTACAGCAAGAAATTTGCCGATGAGAAACAGATAGGCACACTGGCTACATTATTTGCCGGATTGACCATATTTATCTCCTGCCTGGGCTTATTTGGCCTGGCAACCTACATGGCCCAAAACCGGATCAAAGAAATTGGAGTGCGCAAAGTGCTGGGGGCATCTGTATTAGGGGTAACCACTATGCTCTCTAAAGATTTTCTGAAACTTGTTGGGGTATCGTTTTTAGTAGCAACCCCACTTGCCTGGTACTTGATGCACATGTGGTTGCAGGGTTATTCGTACCGTGTGGATATAAGTGTATGGGTGTTTGCCATAGCTGCATTCATGACTACGTTGATATCAATTGTAACAGTAAGTTTTCAGGCGGTTAAGGCGGCTTTAACAAACCCTGTTAAGAGTTTAAGGAGTGAATAATCTGTAAATGACTAAAACATCATGTTTAAGAATTATCTAAAAATCGCCCTTCGTAACCTGCAAAAGCAAAAGCTTTACAGTTTAATAAATATTGCCGGCCTTGCCGTAGGATTAGCCGTGTGTATGATGATCATGTTATATGTTACGCACGAAATGACCTACGACAGGTTTCACACCAATGCCAAACGTATTTACAAACTACAGGCAAGCGTTAAGATTGGCGGTAATACCATGAACATGAACTACATGAGCTATGCATCCGGCCCTTTGGTAAAACAAAGCCAGCCCGGTGTAGAAGGCTACATGCGTACTTTAGATTATTTTAAACCGGTTGTTGTAAGTAACCCGCTAACCCCCGAAACTAAGTTTAAAGAAGATAAATTAATATTTGCCGATCCTGCCTTTTTCAATTTCTTCACCTTTAAACTAAAAGAAGGTAGCGCTAACGATGTTTTGAATAAACCCTTCTCGGTTGTGCTATCACAAGATATGGCTAAAAAGTATTTTGGTGACACCGACCCTATAGGCAAAACCATCAAACTTAAAACAGATAGCGTTTACACTTACCAGGTAACCGGTGTTGCCGAAAATACACCATCAAACTCATCTGTAGATTATAACTTTGTAGCATCGGCCAATAGTTTGCTTGCCATGAAAGAGGCAGCTAATTATACAGGCGAGCAACGCATTGCTTCCGGTTCTTTCAACCTATTCCTGCTTCTTAAAAGCCAGTCGGATACATTAGGGATCCGCAATGGGCTGCAACGCATGGCCGATAAAGAAAAAGATGATTTTAAAACATTCTACAATCTATCATCCCTAACCAGCTTACATCTAAGCAACAATTTTGGCGATTTTTCTAATCTTAAATATCTTAAAATATTCCCGTTAGTAGCGGTATTGATATTACTACTGGCATTGGTTAATTACATGAGCTTAACAACGGCTCGTGCCACATTACGGGCTAAAGAGGTTGGGGTACGTAAAGTATCCGGCGCAAGCCGTAAAACCATAGCGGCCCAGTTTTATGTAGAATCGGGTTTGTTCACGCTGATCTCTTTTAGTTTGGGCTACGCGCTTTGTTATGCATTTAAACCCTGGTTCCTAAATATTTTACAGCTTAAAATAGATAATTCATTTTTATACAGCCCTACGGTATTGCTGTTGTTATTTGGCTTGTTATTATTAACAGCATTAATCTCTGGTATATATCCGTCGGTTGTGTTATCATCATTTAAACCTGTTATTACACTTAAGGGCAAAACCAGTAAACAATCTGGCGGCACAGCCGTACGCAAGGTGTTTACCACATTGCAGTTTAGTATTGCCGTTGGTTTAATTATTTGCGGTGTGGTGATAGACAGGCAGCTGTACTATCTGCGTCATGCGGATACCGGCTTAGACCGTGAGAACGTGGTGATGATACCCGTTAGCAACAGCATTGGCAAAAACTACCCGGCATTTAATAAAGATGTGCAGGCATTGGCGGGCATCAGTAATGTGGCTACCTCACACTATGCTATGTATGGCGGGCATGATATGTACTTTATGGAAGGCAAAACTAAAGAAGAAAGTGTTGGCCTGGCAGCACTGTCGGTAGATGATAAATTTATCCCCACGCTTGGTTTGAAGTGGAAGTATGCCCCTGTAGCCGGCAAACAACTGGCTAATGCTAATTCCATTGTAATAAACGAAACGGCTATTAAAGAATTGCACTTGCCGGCCAACCCGGTTGGTAGTTTCATAAACACCGGTAACGGAAAACTTGAAGTAGCAGGTGTGGTTAAAAACTTCAATTTCAGTTCGATGGAAACAACTATAGGGTCGTTGGGGCTATTTATAAAACCAGATACCACACAGGTATGGGGACAGGAAGGTTGTAATTTATTTGCCCGTGTAAAACCGCATACCAATATGCCATCGGTTATTAACGCTATACAGGCCATTTACAAAAAGTATGATCAGGATACCCCGTTCAGCTACTCGTTTATGGATGAGGCTTTTGATAAACAATACAAAGCCGAAGACAGACTTGCATCTATATTTAGCACATTTACTTACATAACCATTTTGCTGGCTACATTGGGCTTATTTGGCCTGGCTGCATTTACCATAGAGCAGCGCACCAAAGAAATTGGCATTCGCAAAGTGTTAGGTGCCAGTATGACTACTATTACCACCTTATTATCAACAGATTTTTTAAAACTTATTGTACTATCGGTTATCGTAGCATCGCCCATTGCCTGGTATGCCATGCATAACTGGCTGCAAAATTTTGCTTACCGTATTGCCGTGCCATGGTGGGTGTTTGTGCTGGCCGGGGCAATGGCCCTTATTACGGCGGTGGTTACTATAAGCTACCATGCCATAAAAGCTGCATTGGCAAACCCGGTGAATAGTTTAAGAAGCGAATAGCATTAAGGATACTATAAAGCAATTAATAGATTACAGGTATTGTACAGAGCCTGTAATCTATTAAATTATGTATGCATCAGGCTATGGCTGGCTTACAATATAAGCATGGTTAAACGGTGTATTCAAGAACCAGGTATGCCAGGCTTCTAAAAACAGCGGTATGGCAATTTTGGTCATTTTGGGGTAATTGGCCACCCAAACCTTATCTGTTTCAATTCTGTACACAATTAACCAATGCGCCCCAAAATTATCGCCGCCAAGTTTGCCTGTATCAACACAGCAAATGGCAGGATGACCCGCATTTACCCATGTTTGCACTTGTTGCCAGCATTTTTCCCAACCGGCTGATGCCAAACCCGAAAAGCCGCAAAAAGCCTTAAATTTATAATGCTGCAGCGCATCCCTGATGCGCATTGGGGAGGTGCCGATAACATCCGGCGGGAAATCCTTTTTAATTGCAGCGATAAGCTGGTTATCATCAAAATGTTTTTTATCATCTCCCGGATCAGGAGGGGAAAGCCGGGGAAGGTTGTATGGGTTTTTATTATAAAAATCTAAAATTGCACCAATGGATGCCTGTCCGCAGGTGTTCCAATCCTTTTGATAATACGTATGTACATAATTGCGGCCGCCTAAAGCATTGGTAGTAATAAGCGTGGCTTCATCGGGTTTCGCCCAGGAGGTTTTTTCTGCTGCATCATTGGTCGCAGCATTAATTGCTTCATTTGTCATATAATTTAGGTTTAGTTTCCTAAATGTACCGATGGTTAAGCACAATAGCAAATTTACCATGTTATATTTATGATTTATAAACACACTCAGCAACATACGCTTTAAATTATCATCCGGTAAAGGTTTGATAATTGTCCGGTCATGATGTAAAATACTGTATCATAACCGAACACCCAACTGTTACGCTTGCGTACGTTTGTTGTAGTAGATTTTATTTTAACTGTTTGATTATTAAATAATTAAATCTGTGGCATTTTATTTAAGTTTATCTGGTTAAACAATAGCGCCATGATCAGAAACTATTTTAAAATAGCATGGAGAAACCTGCAGAAACACAAGGCCTTCTCTTTCATCAATATATTTGGTTTGGCTATGGGCATCGCTGCTTTTTGGCTGATAACCCTTTATGTAACCGATGAGTGGAGTTACGACCGCTATAATACCAAAGCTGATCGTATTTTCCGGGTAGCACAACACGGCAGGTGGAATGGCGGTAAATTTGATATTGCTGTTACGTCACCGCCTTATGCGCCAACGTTAAAGGCCGAGTTTCCGCAGGTTACCGATGCCGTGAGGATAGATGCAGAGGGTGGTGGTAAAATAACCTATCAGGATAAAACCATTAGCGAGGGTAGCATTATGCTTACTGATAATAGTATTTTTAATATTTTTAGCTATCAGTTTTTACACGGCGATGCAAATTATGCCCTGGCAAAGCCGCAAAGCATCGTACTAACCAAAACCTTTGCCGAAAATATATTTGGTGATGCAGCTAACGCCATCAACAAAACAATACAGATTGAGGGCCAACCTACAACTGTAACAGGCGTTATTACCGATGTACCGGTAAATTCACACTTTACCTTTAAAGCCCTGCGCAGTTTCCCGGCAGATTATACGGCTGGCTATGGCGGCAACTGGGGCAATTCCAGTTTATACACTTATCTTTTATTGAAAAATCCGGGCGATCATAAAATCATCGAGGCAGCCGGCGAATCATTTTTTAATAAGCACATCAAAAACGATCTCGGCCCCATGAAGTTTACCATGCAGCTGCAGCCATTAACGGATATCCACCTGCGCTCAAACTTAAGTTACGAGATCGGCTCAAACGGTAACATCACGTATGTGTATATATTCAGCATTACGGCATTGCTGATATTGGTTATCGCCATTATTAATTACGTTAACTTAACTACTGCGCGTTCATCTATCCGTATCAAAGAGATTGGTGTGCGTAAAGTTATCGGGTCGGGCCGGGCACAGCTCATGGCTATGTTTTTTGCGGAATGCATCCTGTTAACCTTTATTGCTACCATCAGCGCGGCCGTTATCATTCAGTTGGTGTTGCCTTATTTTAACCAGCTATCGGGCAAAAGCCTGGTGCTGATGCAGTTTGGTACTTTTAAAACTATAGCAGCCTTTGCAGCGTTTAGTTTAATTGCCGGTGGCTTAAGCGGCATTTATCCGGCCTTATTCTTGTCAGGCTTTAAAACCATACCGGCCATGAAGGGGCAGTTGGGCAACCAGTTCTCCACTATCCTGTTCCGTAAATCGTTGGTAGTGTTTCAGTTTGTGATCACTATCGTGATGATAGCCGGGTCGGTTATTATTTACCAGCAGCTTAACTATTTTCAAAAGCGCGACCTGGGTTTTAATAAAGCGCAAACGCTTACCTTCCACATCAACAACCGCCAGGTTAGGGGCAAAGTGGATGCGCTTAAACAACAACTTTTGTTAAACCCGGCTATCGAAAGTGTTGGTGTGGCCGGTAACCCAATTGGTAATAACAACATTGGCGGCGGCGATTTCAATCTCGGCCCGGATGGTAAGCCAACATCCGAATCTAAAATTGTGCAAAACCTGCAGATAGATGAAGATTTTGTGCCAACGCTTCAAATAAAAATGGCGGCCGGCCGTAACTTCTCTAAACAGGTTACCAGCGATGTTACAAATGCTATTTTAGTGAACCAAACCCTGGTGAAAGAACTGGGCTGGAAAGATGCTGTTGGCAAAACCGTGCGCACCGGTGTAAATGAACAGGGAAAAGTGATAGCGCAAACCATTGTTGGTGTGGTAAAAGATTTTAACACTTATTCGCTGCAGCATAAAATTGCACCCATGGTAATGCAGTTGCCCGCCGAAGCGAAGGACAAAGACAATTTGTACATCCGTATCCGTAAGGGTAACATACAGGCATCGTTGGATTATATCAGCAAGGTTTACAGCACGTTTGATATAGAAGATAAAGCGGAGTTTCATTTTCTGGATCAAAATTTTGCCGCTCAGTATCAAACCGAAAAAAAGCAGGGTACTATTCTGCTGATATTTACCATACTGGCTATCAGCATTGCCTGCCTGGGCCTTTTTGGCCTGGTAACCTTTACTGCCGAGCAGCGCATTAAAGAGATAGGCATCCGCAAGGTATTGGGGGCAAGTATAACCAGCATTGTAAGCCTGCTATCAACAGATCTGATGAAATTGGTAGCCATTGCTGTGCTGATTGCCAGCCCCGTTGCCTGGTTTGCCATGGATAAATGGCTGCAGGATTTTGCTTACAAAATAAGCATAAACTGGTGGGTGTTTTTATTGGCAGGGGGCGGTGCAGCTTTAATTGCATTGGCTACGGTTAGCTTTCAATCTGTAAAAGCAGCGTTAACTGACCCTGTAAAAAGTTTAAGGAGCGAATAAGCTGTTGCCCCATACCACACAGCAATAATGAATGATTTTTTTAAAATACATGCAACCTATTTGCTAAAAAAGCAATCTTGTTATAAACACAAAATAATTTATGAAAAAGTATTTCCTGTTACTCTTACTGGCATCCCCGGTTTACTTTGCATCCGCACAGGATAGCAAAACCCCATATTATAGCCGTTCATTAAGTAATGATGGCATCAAACAGGTATTTGTGAGCACCAGCGGCGGCAGTATATCCGTAAGCGGCGCAGGTGTGCAGCAACCGCACATTGATGTTTATGTAACGGGGAACAATAACCAGGGCCTTACTAAAGACGAGATCAAAAAACGACTGGAGGAAGATTACATACTGGATATCGATATCCACGACGGCGAACTGCATGCTACCGCCAAAAGCCGCAGAAACAACATGAACTGGAGGCGATCATTAAGCATCGGTTTTAAGATCTATGTAAATAAACAAACCGCTACCAGCTTAAACACCAGCGGCGGAAGCCTGCACCTGGATAACCTTACAGGCGAACAAACATTTGAAACCAGCGGCGGCAGTATCAGTGTAGATAAGTTAACAGGCCCCGTAAAAGGCGAAACCAGCGGCGGCAGTATCAGCGTATCAAACACCAAACCGTTAATTGACCTGCAGACCAGCGGTGGCAGCATCACCGCCCTGAACTGCGATGGCAACATCAAGCTGGAAACCAGCGGCGGATCCTTAAGCTTAACCAACCTTAAAGGCAAGGTGAACGCCCAAACCAGCGGCGGCAGCGTACGCGGCAACAATATTGATGGCGAACTTACCGCAGGCACCAGTGGCGGCAGCGTGAACCTATCGGCTATATCCGGCAGTGTAGATGCCTCTACCAGCGCGGGCGGAATGCATGTGCAAATGCTGCGGGTAGATAAATTTGTGAAGATAGATGCCAACTCCGGCCATGTAGACCTGGAATTGCCGGCTAACCAGGGTGTAGATGTCGATCTGCGCGGCAATAACGTTAATTTTAACATTAACGGCAAATTTGAAGGCCATAAAGAAAAAGAGCGGGTAAACGGTAAACTAAACGGGGGCGGCCCAATGGTAGAGGTACGCGGCGACGGTACCGTAAATGTATCATTTAAATAGCAGTTATAGTAATCATACTAAAACCGGCAAAAAACAAGAGGTTAGTTTTAAGTAACTAACCTCTTGTTTTTTGCAGCCGGTTTAAACTTAACAATCTTAGCTGATCATCATGCTTAACTGTATCATAACCGTACAATGGCTGTTACATATGCGAACACTTTTCAGATACCAGTATCTTATTAAATAATTAACTATCAATTACTTATAATTTTGGTAGTTTTTTAGACAATTAAGGTATCATAAGCATTTATTGTTTTAAAAGTATGATAAAGAATTACTTTAAAATTGCGTTTCGCGGGTTCAGGAAACACAAATTGTTCACCCTGATTAATATAATCGGTCTGTCTATAGGAATCAGTGCCGCATTGGTTATCTATCTTATTGTCCATTTTGATTTTACATTTAATAAGTTTAATGGCGATAGTAAGCAGATTTACCGGGTAGTATCTAACTACACTTTTGCGGGCGAACCAAGTTACAATAGCGGCGTTTGTGATCCGCTTACACTGGTGATACAATCTGAAGTGCCTGGTATAGATAAGTCGGCGCCGTTCTATACTATGTACGAAACCAGGGTGCTTATTCCTGTTACAGATAATAAAGAAGTTAAATTAAAAAAAGAAACAGGTATTATACTTGCAGATGGAAGGTATTTTGACATTTTTAAATACAATTGGTTAAAAGGCTCTCCCCGCACTGCACTAAGCACACCATACCAGGTAGTGCTTACCTCCGAAAGTGCCAAAAAATATTTTCCTAAACTATCTTACAGCGAGATGATAGGCAAAGAGATTATTTATGAAGACTCGGTAAAAACAACGGTTTCGGGAATTGTAGAATCATTAAAGCAAAATACTGACTTCATATTTCATGATTTCATTTCTTACAGTACAGGCCTCGCCAGCAAGCAGATGAAGGATTATTTCCAAATGACAAATTGGGGCAGTACCAGCTCTTCGTCTCAGCTTTTTATTAAATTGAATGAGAACACGTCGGCGACCACGGTCACTAAATCATTGAACCGGCTGCTTAAAAAATATGACCCGCCAAAACCGGAAGATAAAGGCAGTACCAAATTGTTTGGCTTGCAGAAATTAGCAGAATTGCATTTCGATCAAAGATACGGTTCTTTTGACAGCACGCGTACTGCAAACCGCAGTACGCTATATAGTTTGTTATTAATAGCTGGCTTTTTGTTACTGCTTGGCTGTATTAATTTTATAAACTTAACCACTGCACAGGCATCACAACGGGCCAAAGAGATAGGTATCCGCAAAACTATGGGTGGCAAACGCGGCCAGTTGATAGCCCAGTTTATGAGCGAGACTTTTTTAATATCCCTTTTAGCAATGCTGATATCAGTTGCGTTGGCCCCGGTTATTCTTAAACTATTTGCAGATTTTATTCCAGAAGGTGTTTCTTTCAATATTTTATCTCAGCCCCACATTATTGTATTTTTAATATTAATTACCTTGTTGGTAAGCGGCATGTCAGGTTTTTACCCGGCACTTGTATTATCCAATTATAAGCCGGTTACGGTGTTAAAAGGCCAATTGGGCAGTAACAGCAGTAAAACGCGCAACGCATGGTTGCGCAAATCGTTAACTGTAACCCAGTTTGTGATAGCACAGTTTTTTATAATGGCCACGCTATTGGTAAGTAAACAGATCTATTATGCACTGCATAAAAATCTGGGCTTCAAAAAAGAAGCTATTTTAAATATATCTACCCCGTATAAAAGTATCGGTACCGGCAAGCAGCAAGTGTTTTTGAATAAGGTGTTTCTGATGCCACAGGTACAATTGGTAAGCATAGGCGGCGCACCCCCATCGTCCGGCGGTACCAATTCAAGCACTTTTGAGTTCAAGGATGGCAAAAAAGAAATCGCCACCGAGGTAGAACTTAAATTTGGTGACGAAAATTATGCTAAAGTGTATGATTTAAAACTATTGGCAGGCCGTAATCTAATCCGGGCAGATACAGCTAAAGCTTTAATTATCAATAATACTTACGCCAGGGTTTTAGGCTTTGGTACCCCTATAGATGCCATTGATAAGCAAGTTATATATAATGGTAAAAAGATGGAGATTATTGGCGTTGCGGCGGATTTCTTTCAAAAGTCATTACGCTCGGCCATTAAACCGCTGGCCATCTTACAACCTGTAAATAACAAGTGGAACAACCGTACATTTCATATTGCGCTAAAACCGCAAAGTGCCGGTGGGGCCGAGTGGAAAATGGCCATAACAAATTTAGAAAAAATCTGGAAAGAAATTTATACCGAAGATGATTTTGAATATGGTTTTTTTGATGAGAATATTAAAAAATATTATGATGCTGAACAAAATACGGCCAAGCTATTAAACTGGGCTACCGGTTTATCCATTTTTATCAGCTGCCTGGGTTTACTGGGGCTGGCCATATATACCACAACCTTGCGCACTAAGGAGATTGGCGTACGCAAAGTATTAGGTGCATCGGTATCACAAATTGTAACCCTCTTATCTGCCGAACTGATCTGGCTTATTGTATTGGCCTTTGTGTTGGTTACCCCAATGGCTTACTACGCCATGCATAAATGGATGGAAAACTTTGCCGACCACACTACCATCAGCTGGTGGATATTTGTACTTAGTGGTGCAGGTATGTTAACCGCTGCGTTGTTTACTTTAAGCCTTCAAACTGTAAAAGCGGCTATTGCCAACCCGGTTAAAAGTTTAAGAAGCGAATAACCGCCATTGTTATTGTAGATGAAGCTTATCTATATTTCCGTATTTTCGTGTCATGAATTTTTCGTCGAAATTGCTGGAGAATGCCGTTGCCGAATTTGCCAAACTACCCGGCGTGGGCCAAAAAACTGCTTTGCGCCTGGTGCTGCACCTGCTAAACCGCGATAAGCAGGAGGTACAGCAATTTAGTACGGCCATCAGCAAATTACGTAACGAAATTCAGTTTTGCCAAACCTGCCATAACATATCCGACCGGCAGATTTGCGAGATCTGTGCATCGCACAAGCGCGATCATAGCCTGATATGTGTGGTAGAAGATACCCGCGATGTAATGGCTATCGAAAACACCAATCAATACAACGGCGTTTACCATGTGTTAGGCGGTTTAATATCGCCTATGGATGGTATAGGCCCGGCCGACCTGCAGGTAGATTCGCTGGTAGAAAGACTGAAGGATAATGCTGTTAAAGAAGTTATTTTTGCCCTTAGCGCTACAATGGAAGGGGATACCACCATTTTTTATTTAAACAAAAAGCTAAAGCAGTTTACAATAAATATCTCAACTATTGCCCGTGGCATAGCTTTTGGAGGTGAATTGGAGTATGTTGACGAGATTACGTTAGGACGGTCTATCGTAACCCGTGTGCCATACGAAAATTCTTTATCCTGATGCTTATGAAACTGTCTGTTGTTGTAGTTAATCATAATATGTGCGCACTGTTAAGGCAGTCTTTATTTACATTAGATAGGGCATGCAGGGATATTGATTATGAGGTAATTGTGATAGATGATGCATCAACGGACAGATCAGCAGCTATGGTACAGCATGATTTCCCGGAAGCCTCGCTTATCCAAAATACACAAATGGCCGGTATGGCTAAAGCCCGCAACCAGGGCATCCAGCAAGCAAGCGGTGAGTATGTTTTACTGGTCAATGCGGATACAATTAGCGGCAAAAAAACAGTAGAGCATGTATTGCAATTTATGGATGCACATGCTGATGCAGGCGGTGTTGGCGTACGTATGCTTGACCCGCGCGGGCGCTTCCTGCCACAATCCAGAACCGGTTTTACAAGGGCCTGGGGCGCTGTATTAAAATTGAGCGGCCTGGCTAAATATTTCCCAAAATCGCGGTTGTATAAAAGTGATGATAACTGGGTAGAGGAGGAGGAATTTGCCACTACGGAGGTTGACGTAATAAACGGTGCCTTTATGCTCATTCGCAGATCGGTACTCAGCCAAATTGGCTTGCTGGATGAGCGTTTAGCCATATTTGGCCATGATATTGATCTGTCGTTACGCATCCGTTTGGCAGGCTATAAAAATTACTATTTCCCCAAAACCTATATTCTTAATTTTAACAGCCAGCTTAAATCTAAATTAAGCTGGGGCTACATCAGGCAATTTTATGGCGCGATGATTATCTTCGCTGCGAAGTATTTGCTGCACATGCCGGAGATAAAAATACCGGGCATCCCGCAGATCTTCGCCCCGAAATATGAAATTGAAAGATAAGGTTATCATCATCACCGGTGCATCATCGGGCATTGGTAAAGCCCTGGCTGCAGAACTTGCCCGGCGCGGCGCTAATTTGGTACTGGCCGCCCGCCAATATGTAACTTTATGCGAAATAGCCCAACAGCTTAATGCCCAACATCCTATAAAAGCTATTGCCGTGCAGTGTGATGTTACTTTAGAAGAAGATTGCGCCGCATTGGTTAAACAGGCTATACTCACCTTTGGTAAAATTGATATACTGATCAATAACGCCGGTATTAGTATGCGCGCCTTGTTTAAGGATGTAAACCTGCAGGTAATGCAAAGCCTGATGGATGTTAATTTTTGGGGTACCGTTTACTGTACCAGATACGCCCTGCCAGAGGTGATCAAAACCCGCGGCAGTATTGTTGGCGTATCCTCAATAGCCGGTTATAAGGGCCTGCCCGGCCGTGCCGGGTACTCGGCATCCAAGTACGCCATGAATGGCTTTTTAGATGCTTTAAGGGTAGAGAACCTGCGCACCGGCATACATATTATGGTAGCCTGCCCGGGGTTTACGGCATCCAACATCCGTAATACGGCACTTGATAAAAACGGCAGGCAGCAAGGCGAAAGCACCCTGGCAGAAGATAAAATGATGCCGGCAGAAGAAGTAGCCCGCATCATTGCCAACGGCATCGAAAACCGCAGCCGTACCCTGGTAATGACATTGCAGGGCAAGCTAACCGTATTGTTAAGTAAATTTTTACCTGCGTTTTTAGATAAGCAGGTATTTAAGGTTTTTGCCCAAGAAAAGAATGCTCTTTTGAAATAAAACATCAGCGCTATAATTCACGCAGCGGTAGCTAAAACTTATCCCTATGTTGCATGTTGTACCTTACACATGAACCGCCTGGTAAAAAAACTCGAAAAAATTGGCCGCGATCCCAAAATAACAGCAAAGGCTGTTGGGTTGAGGTATGTATCAGATGCGATGCCCGGTTATACCCGTAAAAAAAGTGGTAAAGGCTGGTCTTATTTGGATGCTGATGGCAACGTGGTGAAGGATAAGCAACTGATAGATCGTTTCAATAAACTGGTTATACCGCCTGCATACACCAACGTTTGGATCTCGCCGCATGATAACGGCCACCTGCAATTCACCGGCACAGATGCAGCCGGGCGCAAGCAATACCGCTACCATACTTACTGGAACAAGATCCGCAATCAGTCTAAATACTATCGCCTGCAAACTTTTGCAGCCCACCTGCCTGCCATACGTAAACAGGTTGATGAGGACCTTGCGCGCCGCAAGCTCGATCATGAAAAGGTTGTTGCCCTGGTGGTAAGGTTAATGGAGCTCACCAGCATCCGTGTGGGTAATGAATCGTATAAAAAGCTTTACGGCTCGTTCGGCTTAACCACCCTGATGGATAAACATGTGAAGATAGAAGGCAGCAAAATGAATTTTGAATTTAAGGGCAAAAAAGGCGTAATGCACAAAGTAGCCCTGCAAAGTAAAAAGCTGGCCAAACTGGTTAAGCAATGCCGCGACATCCCGGGGAAGGAGTTATTCCAGTTTTATAATGACGATAACGAACGCTGCACCATCGGTTCGGGCGATATCAACACCTATCTTAAAAAAATAACCGGCGAAGATTTTACCGCTAAAGATTTCCGTACGTGGGCGGGCAGCGTAAGCGCCTTGTATGCCTTTAAAGAAGCCGGGCAGTTTAGTACCGTATCTGAATGTAAAAAGAAGATTGTAAGTGTGCTGGATGAAGTGGCTGTTAATTTAGGCAACACCCGCACAGTTTGTAAAAAATATTATGTGCATCCAACGGTGATCAAAAGCTACGAAGAGGGTACCATTTTTAAATATATTGATAAACTGGACGAAGATAAAGACGTTAGATCTGCCGAGTTGAATTTGGCAGAAAAGGCCCTTTTAGAAATACTGGACAAAGAAAAACTGGCAGAAGCAAGTTAAAAAAAAGGTTGACCAGGCTTGCCCCGGTCAACCTTAAACTATTAACTGATCTGATTATTATTTCCCTTTTTTAGTGTAGATGTAAACCACACCGTATTTAGCCTTATCGCCATATTTTTTTACCGTATCTGCGCTGTTGCTTACACTCATCCGGTCAATATCAAAGGCCGATAACTTTTTCATTTCTTTCTCGCTGGCAACTTTGCCGTCAATCATGATCAGCTTATCAGATATACGGTTAACGTTGGTGGTGTTAATGTCATATACAAAGCTGGCGTTGGTGCGGTAGCCTTTTACAGCCACTGCATTGTTGCTGTTGGTAGAAGATAATGCTATAACATTACCATTACCTGCGTTATTTCTTATTTGTGCCCCCATACGGCTAACAACCGAACTTTTAACACCATTTACGATCACTGTACCCGAATCCAGCACAACCTCCCTTATTTGGTTTGCCGGGGTAGTAGATGCGCTGCTGTAACCTGTAATAACAACGTTATTTACAGATCCTTTTGTACCAGGCAAGGCATTGATAATGGCCAGTTCCTTTTCAGTCAGGTTTTTAGTGGCTTTATTTACACCATTTATCCTGATGTTGGTTAACTGGTTGTTAGTACCAAGCTGATTTGCCAGGGCTTGCCCCACTCCGGAGCCTTTTGTAGTTATAAAAACTACTTTATCACTGTTAGGAGATGAAGAACCATAATTCAGATTAAGCTTATTTTTAACATCATCTACCGACATGATATTGACAGACGCAATTGTACTTGGGTCGAGGGCGTTTAATTCGTTCTTTGTTATCTTTTTACTGTTTAATATTATATCCATCGAATCCAGGCTGTGGTTTTTGTCGAAACTGAAGGAGAAAGCCTGTTTTTTAAGTGTATCAAGTTTAATGGTAAAGGGCTGCACAGATTTTTGTTTAAAAGTATCGGTATAAACAGGTTTGGTGGCCGGTTTTACTTTTTCAGATGGTACCGTATCCGAAAATGTTACCGCATTTTGGGCCGCAATTTTTAGAGCAAGGGTAACCGGCTTTATGGCAATGGCAATTTTATGGGTAATAGGTTTGGCAATATCTGCCTTTGATAAGGTGAAAACCAATAACAGGGCAATAACTGCCGGTACAACAAACGCATAACGCGTTAGTGTAAACTTCGAAGATCTTTTAGCGTTCATCATAATAATGCGTTTTTTTATGGTTGATATATTAAAGTGATTTACAATGCCGGGGGTGCTGGTATTAAAGCTTACGTTAACCAGGCTGTACTGATAGGTTTTACTGTCAAAGCCTTTGGTTAATATTTTACGGTCGGTTATAAATTCTATATTCTCGCGCACGGCCTTTTTCATCAGCCAGATACCGGGGTTAAACCAGTAGAATATGCTGCTTAGTTCGGCCAGTAAAATATCAATGGTATGCCAGCCGTTTACGTGTACCTGCTCGTGCAGTAAAATAGCTTTAAGATCGGCAGGGGTGTGGTTGGCCGGGTTTACATATATATTACGCCAAAAAGAGAATGGGGCAACCTCACCCTCGATGATCCTCACATCATGCTCATGGATCCGCGCCGGCCACGACCGCCTGTACAGCATAAATAACGAGAACAGCTGCATCAGCAAACGCACCCCCAGCAAAGCGGCGCCAAACCAGAATATCGCCGTTGCCCATTGCCAGTAATTGGGTTGTGCAAGGGGCTTTATCAGGCTTACTGCCGGGGCTTGCCAGTTTAAAATTACATTTTGCACGGGCTTGGCAAGGGTTTCGTGCCGTTGGGCAAAATCGCTCAGGTCTATTTTAGGGTAAAGGGTGGCAAATATAATGGCAGCCACCAGGTATGCCCTGTTTAAGGTGTAAAAAGTAAGGTGGCGTAACACCAGGTAATAGCCCGCGCAAAATAGCAGCAGTGCAATATTCACTTTAAGCAAAAAAACAAATAAGGCAGGCATATTATTAAGGTTTAGGTTTTTCGATAAGGTTAAGTATCTCTTTTAGTTCGCTGGCGCTGATCTTTTTTTCGTTGGCAAAAAAGGTAACCAGTTCTTTGTACGAGTTTTTAAAGTAGTCGCTTACAAAGCCGCTCATAAAACGTTTTTTATATTCTTCCTCTAAAATAGCAGGGGTGTAGCGATAGGAATTCCCCATTTTTTCGCCGCTTACAAAACCTTTGCGTTCCAGGTTTTTTATGGTCGATGCCAGGGTGGTATAGGGCGGTTTAGGGTCGTTTATAAGATCCAGAAAATCCTTAATAAAACCTGCACCTGCCTGCCAAACCGCCTGCATGGCTTCTTCTTCCTGTTGTGATAATTTCTCCATTTCAATCTACGATTATTTCGTAAATATACGACACTTTCGTAAATATGCAAATATTTTAATAGAATTTAACAAAAATATTTTTGAATGCATATTAACCGTTGCCTGGGTTAAACATATCTTTTTAAACATCATTACCTTTAAATAGAAAGATTTGTTGCTTTAACAGATTATAGTAAATTTGGATACCAGTTTCCCTGAAAACCCAATTATTTGAATTTATGCCGATCACAACTACTGTTATAACCGGTGCAACATCCGGCATAGGTAAAGAGACCGCATTGGCGCTTGCCAAAAAAGATCATGCCATTTATATGCTTGTGCGCGATACGCAAAAGGCAGAAGAAATAAGGCAGGAGATCATAAGCATTACCAAAAACAAAAATATATACATAGTACCCTGCAACCTGGCCGATATGGAAAGCGTATGTAACGCTGCCAATACTTTAATGCATAGCGTTACGGCCATTAATGTGCTGATAAACAACGCCGGCGGCATTTTTGCCGATCGGCTGGAAAGCAAAGACGGCTACGAAATGACCTTCGCGGTGAATCATTTAAGCCATTTTTTATTGTTTAATAAGCTGCTGCCCTTGCTGCAAAAGGGGCAGGCGCGCATTATTAATGTAAGCTCGGAAGCACACCGCATAGGCAAGCCGGATTTTAATGACCTGCAGTGGACAAAACGCCCATACTCTGCCTGGAAAGCTTACGGTATGGCAAAACTTTTTAATATATACTTTACCAGGGCCGTAGCTACCAGGTTTGGGCCCAAGGGTATCAGCGCATTTGCCTTGCACCCGGGGCTGGTGAATACCGGCTTTGGCACCGGGCTTACTGGCATGGGTAAAGTATTGATGTGGCTGTTGCGCCCGTTTATGATCTCGGCAGAAACCGGTGCGCGCACAACCATTTACCTGGCAACCGCCAGCCGGATAGATTCAAAAAGCGGGGGATACTTTAAAAACCGCCATGTGGCCTCTACATCGGCAACCGATGAAAATGGCCGCAACATGCTGTGGGACCTGAGTATGGAAATGATAGCCCCCTTTTTAACCGCCTGAGTAATATTTTTGTGGCGTGTTGCGGTTACAAAATAATGTGTATAGATTAGAACTTTATATCTGGCTTACATTATAATGACAATTAATAAAAAACTATTCGTAACAACCGGGCTTTTATCTGCCGTATTATTTATGGCAATGGCACCTGTGGGCAAGCCTGCGGATGATGAAAAATTCAAAAACCTGAAAGTTTTACCTAAAGATATTTCTAAAGAAGAAATGCACAAGGTGATGGAGGAGTGGGAACATGCCTTAGGTGCACGCTGCAGCTTTTGCCATGTGCGTAATGAGGATACTAAAAAAATGGACTGGGCCAGCGATGCCAAACCCGAAAAAGAAATGGCCCGCGATATGTATAAAATGACGCAGGATATCAACAAAAAGTATTTCCATGCGCAAAAAGATAGCACCGGCGTAATTGTGGAAAGCAGTGTAAACTGTTATAGCTGCCACAGGGGGGTACAGCACCCGGAATTGGTAAGGGCATCTGAATTGCCCAGCCAGCCGCGTACCCCACCCGCACCGGGCCAGCCGGCATGGGCGCCAGGTACAACGCCGGCAGCAGTACCAGCGCCAGCACCAGAAAAGAAACCTTGATAAAATATCATTTCGATAGAGCAGGCGGATGGTTGTAGCGGGGCGAAAGAGAAATCCCTAACGCCATGCATCAGTTTATGCCTGTTCATTAATTGATCCGGATCAAACTACAAATTCTGCGCTATTACAAAACCGCTGGCCCAGGCCCATTGAAAGTTATAACCGCCAAGCCAACCGGTAACATCCACACATTCGCCGCCAAAGAAAAGGCCCGGCACTTTTTTACTTTCGAGGGTTTTGGATGATAGTTCGTTGGTATCTACGCCGCCTGTCATCACTTCGGCTTTATCATAACCCTTGGTACCCGCCGGTTTTACCTTAAATTCGTGCAGCAGGGCACCTATGTCTTCCAGTTCAGTTTTAGTTAAGGATGCCAGGTTTTTATCCGCCGGGATGTAATCAACCAAAGCCTCGGCAAACTTGCGGGTAAACAGGTTAGATAGATAAGCCAGCAGCATTTTTTTGCCGTTCTGTTCGCGTTCTTGCAGTATCAGTTCAATAATATCTTTGCCGGGCAGCAGGTCTATAAAAATGCTTTCACCCGGTTTCCAGTACGATGAGATCTGTAATACAGCCGGGCCGCTTAATCCCCAGTGGGTAAATAAAATATTCTCTTCAAAGCTTGCCCTGTCATTCCACACACGGCAAAATATGCTGTTGCCCGATAGCTGCTCGTACCAGGGCTGTTCTTTGCCGGTAATTGTTAGCGGCACCAGGGCAGGGTAGGTTTCGGTAACCAGCATATCAAATTTACGGGCTATGCGCAGGCCAAAATCTGTAGCGCCCATTTTTTGTATAGGCAGGCCGCCGCTGGCAATAACTACCCTGGGGGCAAATAATATTTGTGTTTTACCATTCCGTGTAACCGTAACGTTAAAGCCATCTTCGGTTTGCGCTACGGTGGTTACTTCGGTATCGCACCATATCTCCTGATCCAGATCGTTACAAAGGCCGGTAAAAACGTTCACCACATCCTTTGCCTTGTCGCTCACCGGGAAAAGCTGCCCCAAAGTTTTTTCTTTGCCTTCTATACCGTAAGCTTCAAAAAAATTCACCGTATCATCCACCGTCCACTGCGCTAATGCCGAGCGGCTAAAATGTTCGTTTTGCGAGATGAATTGCTTATGGGTAGCATACAGGTTGGTGTAATTACACCTGCCGCCGCCGCTAATCAGGATCTTAGCGCCCACCTTATCGTTCTTCTCTAAAACCAGTGTGCGCTTGCCTAAAAAACCTGCCTGCACTGCGCACATCAGTCCGCATGCGCCGCCGCCAATAATTATAGCGTCAAAGTTTGATTGTTTTGTTAAATTTGCTGTCATGAATGATGTTGCGCAAATATCAGAATTTGGAAAGATACTTATCTTTTTAATTACAGGCGTTTTAGCCATTGGCGGGTTATTTTTTGTGAACCGCCTTTTAGCGCCCCGTAACCCTAATTATGATAAGCTAACCACCTATGAATGTGGCGAGGAGCCAACCGGCAATGCCTGGTTGCCCTTTAACTCGCGTTTTTATGTGATAGCGCTGGTGTTTTTGTTGTTTGATGTAGAGATGGTATTCGTTTTTCCGTGGGCAACGGTATTTGGCAACCGCGAAATATTAGCTGCGGACGCCCGCTGGGGCTGGCTATCGCTAACAGAAATGTTTATTTTTTTAGGGATACTGATCTTAGGCCTGGCCTACGTTTGGTTAAAAGGCGACCTGGACTGGATAAAGCCAAATGTTACCCTGCCGCAAACAGACGTCCGCATACCACAGTTACTATATGATAACGTTAATGTTAAACAAGGCAATTTTAAGGTAAAAGAATTTACTTCAGAAGTTTTGATACCTGCTGCGGCTACTACAACTTCTGATACAGTTACCGCCGCGCCCGAAACCCGGAAGCCTATGTTTAAACCATCATTTAAAAAACCAGCTAATGACGCCTGATCTGACTAACGAAACCGGTGGAATTGTTGTCACCAGGATGGATGACCTGCTTAACTGGGCAAGGCTGTCGTCGCTGTGGCCACTAAGCTTTGGTATTGCCTGCTGCGCCATTGAAATGATGGGCGCTATGGCTTCTACCTATGATCTGGATAGGTTTGGGGTATTTCCACGCCCTTCTGTCCGCCAGTCGGATGTGATCATCATAGCCGGCACGGTTACTTTTAAAATGGCCGAGCGTATTAAACGCCTGTACGAGCAGATGCCCGATCCTAAGTATGTCATCTCTATGGGCTCGTGCTCTAACTGCGGCGGGCCATACTGGCAGCACGGTTATCATGTGGTAAAAGGGGTTGACAGGGTTATCCCGGTTGATGTTTATGTACAGGGTTGCCCGCCCCGCCCCGAAGCATTGATAGGGGCCATACTGGAATTGCAGAAGAAAATAGAAAAAGAACACATCGTTGCGGGCCAGCAAATCTCACCTTTATAAAAACCAACGATTCGATATTAATTTTTAGTTAATAAATTAAACTTTAATATTATGTTATTACCTGTTGCATTTGTATTGATCATAGCGTTTGTAGTACTTGCCTTGTTTTTGATCCTCAGAAAAAATAATGGCAAGCAAGAAAAACGTTAATACACTGCTACAATATTTTGGCCTTTGTATAGATTAATTACATTTGTTGTCTATGCAAAAAATATTGGTAGCTAACCGGGGCGAGATTGCTTTGCGCGTAATGCGTTCTGCCCGCGAAATGGGTATAAAAACGGTGGCCGTTTATTCAGAAGCCGACCGCAATGCACTCCATGTGCGCTATGCAGATGAGGCGGTATTTATTGGTGAAGCGCCATCCAGCCAATCTTATCTGGTGGGCGATAAAATTATAGCCGCCTGCCAGCAAACCGGTGCAGCAGGTATCCATCCCGGTTATGGCTTTTTAAGCGAGAATGCCGCTTTTGCCAGGCAAGTGCGCGAAGCAGGTTTGATCCTGATCGGCCCATCGCCCGAGGCGATGGAAGTGATGGGGAATAAGCTATCTGCCAAAGCTGCAGCCTTAAAATACAATATCCCTATGGTGCCCGGCACCGAAGAAGCCATTACAGATGTAAATGAGGCTAAACTGCGTGCGGTTGAAGTAGGCTTCCCTATCCTCATCAAAGCGGCTGCCGGCGGTGGCGGTAAAGGGATGCGTATTGTAGATACCCCCGAAGATTTTGAAGAGCAAATGGGCCTGGCCGTATCCGAAGCCATATCTGCCTTTGGTGATGGCGCGGTTTTTATAGAACGTTATGTTTCTTCGCCAAGGCATATCGAGATACAGATACTGGGTGATACGCATGGTAATATTGTACACTTATTTGAGCGTGATTGCTCGGTGCAGCGCCGCCATCAAAAAGTGGTAGAAGAGGCACCATCATCTGTACTGACGCCGGAGATTCGCGAAGCTATGGGCAAATGCGCCGTGGATGTAGCCCGGTCTGTTAATTATACCGGCGCAGGCACGGTAGAATTTATTATGGATGAAAAGCTGGATTTCTTTTTCCTGGAGATGAACACCCGTTTGCAGGTAGAGCACCCGGTTACGGAATTGATAACAGGCATCGACCTGGTGAAAGAACAGATCCGCATAGCCCGCGGCGAAGCCATCAGCTTTAAACAAACAGACCTGAAGATACAAGGCCATGCCATGGAATTGCGCGTGTACGCCGAAGACCCCGCCAATAACTTTTTGCCTGATATTGGCACCCTGCAAACCTATGTTACCCCAAAAGGACCGGGCGTTAGGGTGGATGACGGGTTTGAACAGGGGATGGAGATCCCGATCTACTACGACCCGATGATAGCCAAACTGATAACCTACGGTAAAGACCGTACAGAGGCTATAGAACGCATGGTACGCGCTATTGATGAATACACCATAACGGGCATCACTACAACGCTTGGTTTCGGCCGGTTTGTAATGGGGCACGAGGCTTTTACATCAGGTAACTTTGATACCCACTTTGTAAAAAAATATTTTACGCCCCAGTCGCTGGAAAACGGCAACGACACCGAGGCCTTGATAGCTGCTTTGGTAATGGAAAAATTATTAGCCGGCAAAAAGGCAACTATTACGCAGCCGGCCGCTATAGCAGAAAGCAATTGGGTAAAAAACAGAAAAGGCTAATTATTAACAATCTGATTATAAGATATTTATAAAATGTTCACGATGTTCATACGTCGTGAACGTGAACAGTTTTTTAAGAAACCCCGTGAAGCCTTAAATTCGCCAGATCACGGGTTCAGGTTAACTTTTCCAACTCGTCGATCAAACCAACCTGCCCGGGGATGATCTTCAGTTTTGCCACATCGGCACTAAACCAACCGGCCCTGTCAATCTCCGGGAAACTGGCACGCTTGCCGGATCTTGGCGGCCACTCTATCTCAAAGGTATTGCTTACGATAGTTTCATGGTCTATATCGCCTTCTACAGCCCAGGCATGCACCACTTTGCCGCTTTTTTGTTTAACGGGCTGTAGTTTTATAAAATCACCGGTAACGGGCTTGCCCACTTCTTCCTCAAACTCGCGCTTTGCAGCAGCAAGCGCATCTTCATCATCCGTAAATTCACCTTTGGGTACCGACCACGCGCCATCGTCCTTCTTGCGGAAGAAGGGGCCGCCGGGGTGTACCAAAAAAACCTGCAGCAAACCATTTTTGTGCCTGTACAGCAATATCCCCGCGCTTTGCTTCGTCATAAAATTGTTTTGATAGTAAATAGCTAAACATAAACTATTTTGGTTAGTTTTATATGCATACAAATCTGTATAAACCTTTTACTTATGGACCAAACCCGCTGGAGCAAATTTAAACTTTGTGGCGATTATAATGTCGACCTGCGTTCCCTTTACCTGGCCTGGACAACTCCCGCCGGTTTGGAGAAATGGTTTTTGCGCAAAGCGGATTTTTTTACCGTACCGCAACGCCTGCGTGAAGCCGGCGAGCAGATCTTGAAAGAGGATACCTATTCGTGGTACTGGCATGGTTATGATAACAGCATGGTGCAAACGGGCAGCATATTAGAAGCCAACGGGCACGACTTTGTGAAGTTCACTTTTAGCGGCGGCAGTATGGTAAGCGTAAACTTTAGTACCCGCAATGGTTTAACCATTATTGAACTTGAGCAAACGAACATACCACCGGAAGATGACCCTGAGAAAAATTTGCTGGTGCAGTGCCAGGTAGGGTGGGTGTTTTATCTTGCCAACCTAAAATCTGTATTTGAAGGTGGAAAAGATCTGCGCAATAAACGCGTTGATTTGCCAGGATGCTTTAAGTAATGAGCAATCTTTTAATTGAAGATGGTATTAATTAACTATTGCTTTTGTTTTTAATTTTCGCGTTCCGTTATACGCGAAAGTGAAAAAAAAGTTGCATAAATATCTGCAGATAAGGTATTTTTGTTGAAAATATTATAAACCTTATTACGTTATGTTCACTAAATTCAAATCACCGGCTGCTGCAGCCCTTATAGCATTAACCGTTTTAGTTTATTCGTCTTGTAATAAAGAGGCAAAGGTAGCTAATACCAATACTGATAAAGAGATGGCTACTTCAATAGCTGTTAACCTTTACAACTCCATTGGTAATACTATTGCCAGCAAAACCACCTCTGGTTTACCTGCTACCAACAGCGTGCGTAACGGTAAAAAAGTTAACGATCTTACCTGCGGCCAGTACATCGAGGTACCTTATGACAATACTTACACCAAAGGCGATACCGTTAAAGATGTAATGACCGGTTCAAACAAATATGTTGTTAGCTGCGATGCAGGTAATCAGCCCAATGGTTATACTTACACAGGCAGTTACGTAAATACCGGTTTTAGCCCGTATGCTGTTTACGATATAAGCGTTAAAGAATACTACACATTAAAAAGCTTACTGCCCGAATTTGTAAAGATGGAGGTTAACGGTAACCAAAGTTCTGTTTACAAGATCACCACTAAAAAAGATGGTGATTACATTGTTCAAAACAACACCTATGTATTAAAGGGTATTATTATAGATGCTGCTAACAGGCCGTTTGATATTACTGCCGGTACCGCCAATTTTACATCAGCCGGTAATAATGCCGGTAAGGATTTTAACTTTACAGGTACCATTAAGTTTTTAGGCGAGCATAAAGCTACCGTGTCATTCAACGGACAAGTGTTTGATATCACCTTATAGTACTTTAAATATTTATTAAAAAGCGGATAGCTCACAAGCTATCCGCTTTTTTTATGATGCTGTGATAACATAACCCACATCTAAAATTCTGTACTTTTGCGCACGATGTTTACAGGAATTATAGAAACTTTAGGAAAGGTAACCAATTTGAGGCAGGAGCAGGGCAACCTGCACATCACCGTACAATCGGGCATTGTTAACGAGTTAAAGATAGACCAATCGGTAGCGCATAACGGCGTTTGTTTAACCGTTGTGGGTTTAACCGATGATACGCACACGGTTACAGCCATTGAAGAAACGCTGAATAAAACCAATATAGGTTACCTTAAAGTTGGCGAACCGGTAAACCTGGAACGATGCATGCAAATGAATGCCCGGCTGGATGGCCATATTGTGCAGGGGCATGTAGACCAAACCGCCACCTGTACTAAATTTATCCAACTGGATGGCAGCTGGGAATATACCTTTGAGTATGATGCTGCCGGTGGTAATGTAACGGTAGAGAAAGGCTCGATCTGTGTGAACGGCATTAGCCTTACGGTGGTAAACTCGGGACTGAATTATTTTTCGGTAGCCATCATTCCATACACTTACGAGCATACCAACCTGCATAACGTGCGCGAAGGCTCGGTGGTAAACCTGGAGTTTGATATCATTGGTAAATATGTAGCCAGGTTAATGAACAGATAGCCAGGAACGATTACCTGCATTAGGTCTGCAAAACACATAATTTCCTTTCCTGGTATAAATAAAATTCTATTTTTGCGCTAAGTTCAAATCGCGGTAGTATGCGATTCGTTTTTTATTCATTATTTATTAAAATTTAAATCATAGTTGTAGATGATTAGCATTACACTTCCCGATGGTTCCGTTCGTCAGTACGACAAGGGGATCACTTCTATGCAGATAGCGCAGTCTATCTCTGAAGGTTTAGCACGTAACGTATTAGCTGCCGAAGTTAACGGCGAGGTTTGGGATGCCAGCCGCCCTATCGAAGAAGATTCGGCCGTTAAGCTCTTAACCTGGAACGATGCAAAAGGTAAATCAACTTATTGGCATTCATCCGCCCACTTACTGGCCGAGGCTTTAGAAGCCTTATATCCGGGCACTAAATTTGGTATAGGCCCGGCCATTGAAACCGGCTTTTATTATGATGTTGATTTTGGCGACGAGCCATTCTCATCAGATGATTTTAAGAAAATTGAAGACAAGGTAATCGAACTGGCTAAAACCAAAAGCGAATACATTCGCAAACCGGTTAGCAAGGCAGATGCTGTTGCATATTTTACCGGGAAAGGGGATGAGTATAAACTCGACCTGATCAAGGACCTGCCCGATGGCAGTATTACCTTTTACACACAGGGTAACTTTACCGACCTTTGCCGTGGCCCGCACATCCCTAATACAGGAAGTATTAAAGCTGTAAAGCTGATGAGTGTTGCCGGCGCCTATTGGCGCGGCGATGAAAGCCGTAAGCAACTTACCCGTATCTACGGCGTAACTTTCCCTAAGGCAAGTGAACTTACAGATTACCTGCACCTGATAGAAGAAGCTAAAAAACGCGATCACCGTAAATTAGGTAAGGAATTGGAACTATTCGCCTTTAGCGAAAAGGTGGGTATGGGTTTACCGTTATGGTTGCCAAAAGGTACTGCTTTACGCGAGCGATTAACTAACTTTTTACAAAAAGCACAGGTAAAATCTGGCTACGAACAGGTTATTACGCCGCATATCGGCCATAAAAACCTGTATGTAACTTCTGGCCACTATGAAAAATATGGTGCCGATTCGTTTCAGCCGATAAAAACCCCGCAGGAGGGAGAGGAGTTCTTTTTAAAACCGATGAACTGCCCGCACCACTGCGAGATCTATAAAACAAAACCACGTTCGTATAAAGATCTGCCGGTGCGTTTGGCAGAGTTTGGCACTGTTTACCGTTACGAGCAAAGCGGCGAGCTGCATGGCTTAACCCGTGTACGCGGCTTTACACAGGATGACGCGCACTTATTTTGCCGCCCCGATCAGGTAAAAGAAGAATTTAAAAAGGTTATTGACCTGGTGCTGTATGTATTTGGCGCTTTGGGTTTTGATAATTACACTGCACAGGTATCCCTGCGCGACCCAAACAACAAAACCAAATATATTGGTACCGACGAGAACTGGGCTTTAGCCGAGAGCGCTATCATCGAGGCTGCTGCCGAGAAGAACCTGCCAACCGTAGTAGAATATGGCGAAGCGGCTTTTTACGGCCCTAAGCTTGATTTTATGGTGAAGGATGCCCTGGGCCGTAAATGGCAGTTAGGTACTATACAGGTAGATTATAACCTGCCCGAGCGTTTTGAGCTGGAATATACCGGCAGCGATAACCAAAAGCATCGCCCGGTGATGATACACCGTGCGCCGTTTGGCTCATTGGAGCGTTTTGTAGCCGTACTGATAGAGCATTGTGCCGGCAATTTCCCGCTTTGGTTATCTCCCGAGCAGTTTATTATCCTGCCGATATCTGAAAAGTATGAAGAATATGCAAAAAAACTTTCAGATGAGTTAAAAGATTCCGATATTTGCGGGCTGATTGACTTTAGAGATGAGAAAATCGGTCGTAAAATACGCGACGCTGAAGTTAAAAAGATCCCATATATGCTTATTGTGGGCGAAAAAGAAGCAACCGAAGGGCTGGTTTCTGTTCGTAAACATGGCACGGGCGATTTGGGAAGTATGAGCATACAAGAATTTAAAGAACAAATAATTAAAGAAATAACAGTATAACTTGGCTTTAAACAAACCTTTCAATAGAGGACCAAGGCTACCTTTTAAGAAAAAAGAAGCCGAACACAACATCAACCAGTTTATCAGGGCACAGGAAGTGCGCCTTGTAGGTGATAACGTTGAGCAGGGGATATTCTCGTTAAGAGATGCGCTTGCTATCGCACAGGAACAGGAACTTGACCTGGTTGAGATCTCTCCAAACGCAGTACCTCCCGTTTGTAAAGTAACCGATTATAATAAATTCGTTTACGAACAGAAGAAAAAGCTTAAAGAGATCAAAAGCAACGCCAAGCAGACAGTTATTAAAGAGATCCGTTTCGGGCCGAACACTGATGACCATGACTTTGAATTTAAATTAAAGCATGCGCAAAAGTTTTTGGAAGCCGGCGAAAAGGTAAGGGCTTACGTGCACTTTAAAGGCCGTGCAATTGTTTACAAAGAACAAGGTGAGATATTATTGCTGCGTTTTGCACAGGCATTAGAAGATTTAGGTAAGGTAGAGCAATTACCAAAGCTGGAAGGTAAAAGGATGTTTTTAACTGTTGCTTCAAAGGCACAGAAAAAATAAGATCTGAGACGTTGGATTGGAGATTAGAGACATTCTCTAACTTAGATCTTTGACATATTTAAAATGCAATCACAAGAAATGAGGTGTGGCTAATGAGATTTTTTCTCCTATCTCACATCTCAAATCTTATATCTAAATAAATAATAGAGTTATGCCAAAAATGAAAACCAATTCCAGTGCAAAAAAGCGTTTTAAGCTTACTGGAACCGGTAAAATTGCCAGAAAAAACGCATTCAAAAGCCACATCTTAACCAAGATGTCGACTAAACGCAAGCGTAACCTTAGTCACACCAGTTTGGTATCAAAAGCTGACTTAGGCAACGTAAAACGTATGCTTTGCATAGGCAAGTAATTAAACAAATTTTTTAACCAGGTATTAGAGTACAGAAGCTTCCGAAAGGGACACTCACTACCAAAAACAACACAACATGCCACGTTCAGTTAACGCAGTCGCGTCGAGAAGACGCCGGAAAAGGATCATGAACCTCGCCAAAGGTTATTGGGGTTCAAGAAGCAAGGTTTACACCGTTGCTAAAAACACAGTAGAAAAAGGTTTACAATACGCATACCGCGACCGTAAGACCAAAAAACGCGAGTTTAGGGCTTTATGGATCCAACGTATCAACGCAGGTGCACGCCAGCACGGTATCTCTTACTCTCAATTAATAGGTAAGTTAGCTGCTAAAGAAATTGGTTTAAACCGTAAGGTATTAGCTGATTTGGCGATGAACCACCCTGATGCTTTCAAAGCTATCATTGATGCTGTGAAATAATCAAGAGCATAATTATAAGAAAAGGCCTTCTGTTTATTCAGAAGGCCTTTTTTTGTATTTTTATTTTGTCAGCCTATCTAATACTTAACAAAGCGATTAATGGTTCGATAGCGTCAGCATCAATAAATGATACTATAATCCCGTACTTTCAGCCCCGTTACCTTGCCTGCCATCCAACAGATCCGTATTTGTTTGGGAACGGGAATTATCCTCACCGGATCTATTATCCTCAATAATTGTTTCTTCAATTATAATAGCTACCGGCTCATCAAAAGATGTTGGTTCGCCGCCATCAATATCCATGTACTGCTTAAAGTTGCGCACATCGCTATCAACCATACTTTTAAAAACCGGGTTTATTATATGTGCAATACCGCCTCCAAAACCTCCTGCGGGCGGCCTGTAGCTAATCACAATATCTACCAGTGTGCCGTTACCATCAATACTATCCTGAAAACGTACTTTGCCGGCATTATCTATCAATGAATCCGGTAACGAACTCCATCCGATAGCGTAACCCGGCTCATCGCGTACGATCTCTGCATCCCAGCTTACTTTGGCAACGCCTGTAGGCAATTTAAGCACCCAATGCGAGCGTTTATCATCTATGACCTCTACACTCTCCAGATGCTTCATGAATAAAGGGAGGTTATCCAGCTTGCGCCAAAATGCGTAAACCTCTTCGCGCGGCTTATCAATATGGTAGGATGAACGGATATTTACGTTTACCGGTTCGGTGCTGTTGCGGCCCATGCGCGCGTACAGATCGCAATGGCCGGTAAAACCACGATTGAGCAGGTAACCGCCCGCACCCAGTTTTATGATACTTGCAAAGGGGCTTTTAAATAAACCCTTAAAGCCCGATAAGGCCAATTTTACACCTGTTGCTATAGATATGGTACGTTCGGCGGTAGATAGGTTTAGGGTTGGTTGCTGGCTTTCGGCAGGCCCCCGGTATCTGTTTTGCAATGCTGCTGTTGTCATGTTGATGTGTATTTATATCATAAATAAACACCTGATCATTAAGCGGGTTTTCTTTTATTGAAATTAATTTAACCGGTGCTAATTTTAAACTTTGCGGTTAACAAAGCTAATACTACATTTGCAGCGCTTTAGGTTCCTGTTAAAAGTGTTTTTTAACAGGATTAAAAGGGAATACGGTGTAAATCCGTAACTGTCCCGCAGCTGTAAGCTCCGTTTAACCAATGTCCGATCAAAAAATGTCACTGTGCCGGTTACACCGGGATGGGAAGGCAGGGCAAAGGGGAGCAAGTCAGAATACCTGCCTCAGCATTATATTATTCATAGCTTTCGGGGATTGAAGCTTGGATGTGAATGCTCTCTTTTCGTTATTAAGCGCGTATTTTCATTCCTGCATATTTTTCTGTTGATAGCTGTGATGTTTTATCAGAACATGAGGCACGGTTGCATATCCATTTCAAGAACGTTAAACTTTCCATTTTTGGGGAAGGTGATAGGTATGGCAAGCACCTGCCTGATTGCTTCTAATTTTGTTTTGGCACAAACTGATTCTACCAAACGGTTAAAAGAAGTACCCGTTACGGCAACACCTGCACCCAAAGTGCAGTCGCTTACCCCGGCTCAACAATTAACCCGTAAGGATTTTGCCAGGTATAGTGCGTTTAACATTGCTGATGCTGTTCGCAGCTTTGCAGGTGTTAACGTTAAAGATTATGGCGGTATAGGTGGCTTAAAAACCATATCTGTGCGCAGTTTGGGTACTAACCATACGGCGGTGTTGTTTGATGGTGTGCAAATAAACGATGCCCAAACCGGGCAAATAGATCTGAGCAAGTTTAATCTGAATAATGTAGAAGAAATAACGCTTTACAACGGCCAGCCAGACAACCTGCTGCAGCCGGCGCGTGCTTTTGCCTCTGCCAGTGTGCTGAGTATTAAAACCATTCGCCCGGATCTGACACCCGGTAAGCCATACCAGGTGCAGGTGGGTGTAAAGGGAGGGAGCTTTGGCTTGATCAACCCGTATCTGCAATGGCAGCAGCACATTAATCATAACTGGCAACTGGTTTTAAATAGTAATTACATAGGTGCCAATGGCCGGTACAAATATAAAGTAGATGGCGATGCATCTGATACGCTGGCTATCCGCAGGAACGGTAATGTACAATCTTTGCAAACCGACGTAGCATTATACTACAGTAAAACCGATAGCAATAAGTTTAATATCCACCTTAATTATTATAACGCCAAACGTGGCTTGCCCGGGCCGGTTGTATTTTACAGCGAATTGCCGGGGCAACACTTAAATAATAACGACCTGTTTGTGCAGGCCGGTTATCAGCACATCTGGAAAAATAGTTTAAAACTGTTACTTAGCAGCAAGCTTTCGCAACTTAAAACCCGTTATCTGGATTCGCCTTACTTTAATACCAAAGGTTATATTTTAGAGAATTATAAGCAACGCGAGGCATATCAGTCGGCAGCGCTATCTTATGCTATAACTAATGCTTGGGAAGTATCTTACGCCGTTGATGCATCCTACACCACAGTAGATGCTTATATAGATAAATATGCTTACCCCGCAAGATTTACCCTGTTAAATGTTTTGGCCAGCAGCTTTAAATTGGGTAAGTTGCAGCTACAGGGTAATTTGCTGCATACTAATATTCACGAGTCGGTGCAAAAAGGGACGGCCTTTCAACAGAAAGCAGTTTTATCGCCAACCCTGGTAGCAACCGTTCAGCCTTTTAGCAGCCCCAACTTTAAATTGAGGGCGTTTTACAAAAATGCTTTTCGTGCCCCAACTTTAGACGAGTTGTATTATTATGCTGCTGTTAAACGTGTTATAAAGCCCGAGTTTGTTTATCAGTATGATCTGGGTACAACGTATTCCAAAAATCTGAATGGCTTTTTAGAATACATTGTACTAACAGCTGATGCTTATTATAATAATGTGCACAATAAAATACTGGCTGTGCCAAGCCGTAACCCCGCGGTATTTTCGTTCAGTAATTTAGGTAAGGTGGATATTAAGGGGCTTGATGTTGGCTTCAGATCACAAACCAGGCTATATAAAGGATGGCAGGCATCTTTAAATATAAATTACACCTATCAGTATGCAGTTGATGTAAGCGACCCTACAGCGGCAACCTACAAGCAGCAAATACCTTATACGCCTAAAAATACATTCGCTTTAAATGCAGGGGTAAATTACCATGATCTGGGCATATACTTTAACCAGGTATTATCTGCAGGCAGGTATTACACCGGTACCAACCAACCAGAGTACCTGGTGCCGGGATATGCCTTAAGTGATGCATCCGCAGTTTATAAATTTATTAGCGGGAAAACACCGGTAACAACCTCGTTAGAAGTAAGTAACCTGTTTAATAAAAATTACTCCATTATCAGGAGTTACCCCATGCCGGGCCGGTCATATCGTTTATCATTTCAAATAACCATATAACATACCATCATGAAACAATTTCAACTTAAAACCATTTTTGCTGCTGCCACAATACTTGCAGTGCTATCTGCCTGTAAAAAAGACAAGGTAAACATCACAGAGGTACCTCAAACAGGTGTTTACATACTTAGCCAGGGTAATATCGGCAAAAACAATAGTGTGCTGTCCTTTTATAATTCCATCACTAAAAACACTACCGGTGATATTTTTAGCAGCGTGAATGGCCGTGGTATTGGTGATACCGGTAATGATGCCAGGATCTACGGCTCAAAAATGTATATCACCGTAAACTATTCCAGCACATTAGAAATAGTTGATGCTAAAACCGCAAAATCCATTAAACAAATAAAAATGGATAATGCCGGCACCAACCGCCAGCCGCGTTATGTGGTGTTTGATAAAAACAAAGCCTATATCTCTTCGTATGATGGTACAGTTGCTGTGCTGGATACCGCATCTTTAACTATCGAAAAATATATTTCGGTAGGCCGTAACCCCGAGCAAATGGTGGTATCAAACGGCAAAATATATGTAGCTAACTCTGGTGGTTTAGATTTTGCCAATCCGGATAAAACGGTATCTGTTATTAATATAGCTACAGGTGCCGAAATTAAAAAAATAGACTTGGCTACTACTAACCCGGTTAATATTGCTGCCGATGCTTACGGCGACGTATATGTAATATCTTACGGTACAGATTACCCGGCACACCCTAAACTGACTACAATTAATAACACTACAGATGTTGTTAAAACTACCGTAGATATTGATGCCGGTTACGGTACCTCTTTTATAGTTGTTGGCGACCTGGCTTATTACTTATCAGACGCGGGTAAAGTGAAAGTGTACAATGTTAAAACCGAAACTATTGCAAACGAGGGCTTTATTACAGATGCCACAGCAATTAAAGTACCGTACGCAATAACGGCTGACCCAACCACAGGCGAAGTATTTGTTACGGATGCCGTAGATTATACCAATAACGGCAAATTATATGTTTTTAATAAAACAGGTAAACTGGAATATGAGGTTACAACAGGTATTAACCCGGGCGCTATTGTAATTCTTAAATAAATAGCATTTTACTTTACAGGGTATTATCAATAAATTTGCGCAACAATCATCAAACATGTCATTACAAACAAAAAACACCCGCACTACCGTACTTATATTAATGGTGCTTGCTGCTATAGCTATGCGCCTGGTAAACACACAAGTGCCGGCACTAAGTAACTTTACACCGGTGGGTGCGGTAGCTTTATTTGGCGGTGCTTATTTTACAGATAAATGGAAAGCTTACCTGGTGCCTTTAGTGGCGCTTTTTGCAAGCGATGTTATTATCAACTATATCTATGCAGGTAAATTTACTTTTTACAGCAGTTCGTTGGTGATGTATGTTTGCTTTATGCTGATGGTGTTTGTAGGTACCTTTATTAAAAAGGTAAATGTGCTTCATGTTGCGGCAGCATCATTAGTTTCGGTTTTGATACACTGGCTGATCATGGATCTGCCGTTTTTATACGGCCAGCCAAACACATGGGCCAACTACACCACCTTATTAGTTAAGGCTATCTATCCGTTTGAAACCAACATGCTGCTATCTGATGCCATTTATGGCGCTATATTGTTTGGTGGGTTTGAACTGGCGAAAAGCAAATACACGGTTTTGCAAGGCAAAAGGCAACTGGCTCTGTAGTATTGCTGATATTGATAAAAGCGGTTGATCTAATGGTTAACCGCTTTTTTTGTTTGTGAGGCGCGAAGTATCGCATTTCTAAAATTGTTATTTTTATTGTAGAAGCGCGATAGTCGCGCCTAAATGCTATTATTATGAAAAAGGTAATCGTACTTACCGGCGCCGGAATAAGCGCCGAGAGCGGCTTAAAAACGTTTAGGGATAGCGATGGGCTATGGGAGGGATATAACATTGAAGATGTAGCCACACCCGAAGCCTGGGCGCGTAACCCCGAACTGGTGCAGGATTTTTATAATCAGCGCCGCAAATCGGTATTGGAGGCCGGGCCCAATGCCGCCCATTATGCCTTGGCTAAATTGGAAGAGAAATATGATGTAACCATTATCACCCAAAATATTGATGACCTGCATGAGCGGGCAGGGTCAACCAAAGTAATTCATTTGCATGGCATTATTACCAGGTCGCAATCCGGCATAAAGGCAAACCTTACCTACCCGATTGAGGGCTGGGAATTAAAGATGGGGGAGCAGTGCGAATTAGGCTCGCAATTAAGGGCCCATGTGGTTTGGTTTGGCGAGGCCGTACCCATGATAGAAACCGCGGCAAAGCTTTGCGCACAAGCAGAATTATTTATATTGGTCGGCACATCTTTAGCCGTGTACCCTGCCGCCGGATTGATCAATTACATACCACGCGATGTAACCAAATATATTATCGATCCCAACATCCCAACGGCAAGTAATAGCAGGATAGTAGAAATGCCTTACCAAGCCACGGTAGGGGTGCCCATGGTGGTGGATGAACTCATGGAAAATGACGTATAATGCGGTCTGTTTAACTTATTGTGTTGGTGTAATTTGTTTACCAAATTTAAAACGGCTTAAGGTTTTTTAGATATATAGTAGCCCTAAATGGCCCTAATATTCTGCCAAATATAATTTTGTTTGATTGTTTTTTATCCTATAAATAATTAATTATCAATTATTTATGTATTTTATATATTATGGGTATTTATAAATGATATCGACACCGAGATTAGGAATGTTTAATTACACATAAAATATTACCAAATATAATTTGGTTTAGATTTTTAATTTTTATAAATATATGTATTACAAGTATTTATAAAATTCAACTCTACTAATAATTATACCTGTAATAGCTTTCCCTAAAGTCTTTACCCATCTCGGCAAATCGGGCCGAAACCGTTTTTAAAAACGGTTCATCTAGTAATTCAAAAACGCTGTTCACACCTTCGGTCAGGTCCATATCAGGGATCTTGTAGGTTTGCTCCAGCGTGCCTTGTTCTATCTTTACAATAAACTTTTGGTTCATGCTGAGGATGGAGATCTTAAAATCCGGGTGGGGTAATTCTGCAATTATTCTCATAACGTAATTCTATTTGATTAAGCCGGCTAATGGGTCAGTTCCGTTGATCGTACCGCTGCTCTCTATGATCCGGAAACGGGCAAAAAGTTCTTCGCTGTACCAGCCTTCGCTGCGTGTTTTTTTAATTACTTCGGCGTGTTGTTTACTGCCATAGGCAAAAGCTTTCATTTGCTCAAAGCTCTCCCACACCGAGAAGGTGGCCTGCCGAAACACCGGCGCTTCGCCAACCCCAAAAGAGGTAATATAACCGGGTGCATTAACCATCAGGTTGGCCACCTCATCCACATGCGACCAGAAATTTTTAAGCCGGCCCATTTTAATGGTGGCGCGGGTAAGCACAGCCATTGGCCCGTTTGCGATCTTTTCGTTTGGCTTACCAAATGGCTCCCTGCCGTCCCATTGGCCATGGCTTTGCATGGGTTCGCATAAAAGGGTCCAGCTTTCCGTGGCTAAAGTGTTCCACCATTTTTTTATAACAGAAGTTTTGGTAAAGCGCTGGTAAGCATCACGGTCATCCCATACGGCTAACAGGCCCCATTGCTGCCAGTCGGGCTGCAGGTCGAACGTGCCGTTGCGGCCGCTGCCCAGTAATTTCCAAAAGCTGCAGCCCTGCTGCAGCCACATGGGCAGCCGGTGTACCGCCATGGCCAGCAGCGCAAAAGGGATTAAAGCTTTACGGTAACGCACTATAGTGAGGCTAACGATCATATACCTGCGAAAATAAAATTTTAAATATGAGATTTAACTTATTTACTTTCCACACAGGCACGTTACATTTGCTTTATGGCAGAGGATTTACAAATCATAGCATCAGCTAATAAAAAGGAGCGTTATCAATCGCTTATTCCACAGATAGAGGCTTTACTTTATGGTGAAACCGACCTGGTGGCAAACCTGGCAAATATTGCTGCAGCGCTTAAAGAGCAGTTTAACTGGTTTTGGGTAGGCTTTTACCTGGTAAAGCAGGATGAACTGGTTTTAGGTCCCTTTCAGGGCCCTGTTGCCTGCACGCGCATTGCCAAAGGCAGGGGCGTATGCGGCACGGCATGGGCTAAGGCCGAAACGCTGATAGTGCCCGATGTAGAAGAATTCCCGGGGCATATTGCCTGCAGTTCGTTGTCGCGGTCAGAGATCGTATTACCGCTTACACACCGCAACGAGGTTATTGGTGTACTGGATGTGGATAGTTCGGCATTGAATGAGTTTGATGAAACAGATGCCCGGTACCTTAACCAGATCATCGGCTTAATTAAATTCAATGCCTAAAATATTTTTGATAGCCGGTTTAGGGGCCGATAGCCGTCTGTATAAAAACATAAAATTGCCTGCCGGGTATGATGAAGTACTGGTAAACTGGCTGATCCCGGACGTTTCAGATACTTTAAGTGATTATGCACAAAGCCTTATAGATCAATTTTATATAAAGGATAACTCCATTGTGATCGGGGTATCCTTAGGTGGGATGTTAGCTGTAGAAATTGCCAAACGTGTAAAACTTGCCAAGGTGATCCTGATATCAAGCATTAAAGCCGACAGCGAAGCCCCCTGGTACTTTAAATTATTCAGAGGGCTACCGGTGTACAGGGCTATCCCCGGTAAATTAATAACTTATCTGGGTTTCCTGGTTAAGCCTATGTTTGGCAGTATGAGTGCCGAAGATCTGGCTTTGTTTAAAAGTATGCTGCGTAATTCTTCGCCTGTATTTTTGAAATGGGCCATGCGCGCCGTGCTCTACTGGAAAAACGATGCGGAGGTCTCCAACCTCTATCATATCATTGGCGATAAGGACTTGGTTTTCCCTTACCAAAACATTAAAAACCCCACAGCAGTTATTAAAGGCGGCACCCACATTATGGTGTTTGACAGGGCTGATGAAATAAACGTCCTGCTGGCCGGTATCCTGAAATAATACAATGAAATTTTGTTAGGCTTTTTATATTCTTTACATTGTATTACAATTCATCTATATGACAACATTATCATTATTTGAAGCATCGGAGCCTCAAAAAAAACCGGGGCAAAATATTCTTCCAAAAGAAGGAGAAGCGCTGTTTTATCCAGCCTTTTTTAGCAAAGCAGATAGTGACAGGCTTTATAAAGATTTGTATGGGAATATCAAATGGCAGCAGGACAAAATTGTTTTTTATGGAAAACTGATGGACCTGCCTCGGCTGACTGCATGGTATGGGGATACGGATAAGCCTTACAAATATTCCGGCATACCTATGGCGCCCAATCCCTGGTCTCCGGAGTTATTAGAAATAAAAAATAAAATTGAAGAAATAGCTAAGGTTAATTTTTCGAGTGTATTGTTAAATCTTTATCGAAATGGGAAAGATAGTGTATCCTGGCATTGCGATAATGAAAAAGAACTGGGAATTAATCCTACCATAGGCTCGGTAAGTTTTGGCGAGGAAAGAACTTTTAAATTAAGAAACCTGCAAGATAAATCGCTTGTTGAAAAAATACAACTTTCTCACGGTAGTTTTTTATTGATGAAAGGCGAAACACAACATAAATGGGAGCATGAGATCCCCAAAACAAGCAGGGACCTGAAACCAAGGATCAATTTAACTTTCAGGGTAATCAAATGATCTATCCATTGATGCTGGATGCGTTATTTGAACTGAATAATGCCAACACAGACGCCGAGAAACAAGCTTATTTAACATCGTTAAAAATCCCGGCCAAGAATTTATGGGATGCATACAGAAATGAAAAGGTATCTGTAAATTATTCGGACAGGTTAACCCAGGCGGCATATTTTTTACGTTATTTTCCACAGTATAGTGAACTGATAGGGCTGGTTTTAGATAATTTGGCGGACAGAGATATAAACCTGCCCGCAGAAATTTTAAGGTGCGGTTTATTTGGTTCGGGCTCGTGCCCCGAGGCTTATGGCATAATACAGTTTGCCTTAGCTAACAACCTGCCAATAAATGATTTTAGGTTTGTTTCCTTTGATATTAATGCAGGCGGCTGGGAATATACCAGGCATATAAACCGCGACAAAATTCTCCCTGCATTTTTAAACAACGGCCAAAAACTTCTGTTAGGCGGGCATCCTTTTGATATAACGGTAGAGATTCCTGTTAAAGTTAATAGCCTGATACCGCTATTTGATATTGTTGTATTTCAGAATTGTTTAAATGAAATCAGCTCCAAACATTATGATCTGGTAATGGCCAACCTGGCGCATATATTTAGTTTATTAAAGCCGGGAGCCTTGATGATATTTATAGAACTGTCTAATTATATTTCTGCTTTAAAGCTTTTAGCTGATTTTCAGATCACCATAGATGAAGCTAATATAATTACCCCGATTGGAAGCGAATTTCACCATAACGCATCTGAAGTTGTGAATACGATGCCGGATATAATAATAAGTAACTTTTTAAATAATACGAATAAACTATGGCCGCGCAGAGTGATCAATTATTATACTTTGGTTTTAAGAAAGTAAACTTGGAGAATGAAACTATCTACTGAATTTTATCAGAATAATGATGTTCTGCAACTTTCAAAAAGCCTTTTGGGTAAATACTTGTTTACCTGTATTGATGGTGACTTAACAGGTGGTTACATTGTTGAAACAGAGGCTTATAATGGGGCTATTGACAAAGCAGCTCATGCGTATGGAAATAAGTTAACACCCCGTACAAAAACGATGTTTGAGCCGGGCGGGATAATATATGTGTATTTGTGTTACGGCATTCACGAAATGCTAAATATAGTCGCTTCTACAGAGGGCGACCCAAGGGTTGTTCTGATCCGAGCCATTGAGCCTACCGATGGTTTAGATGCGATGCTGTTAAGGCGCAATATGGAGGCGCTTAAACCCAACATCACCAAAGGCCCGGGGTCTGTTGCCAAAGCACTGGGTATATCGCGCAAAATCAACGCCATGAGTTTGCAAAGCGAAGTGATCTGGATAGAGGACAGGGGTTTAAGCTTCCCGGATGAGGAGATAGCTGCCGGCCCGCGTATCGGGGTTGATTATGCCGGCGAAGACGCCCTGCTGCCTTACCGCTTTTATGTTAAAGGAAATATTTATGTGAGTAAGCCCAACAAATAATTTTATTGTTGGTTTATACTGCATCTATATAACAAACATACTATGAGCGATTGGTCAAAAACAGAGAGCCTTAAATATTTTAAGGACAAGGTGAACGAGGTTAAAACAGCCATGCTTACTACCTACACTCCCGAAAAAGGATTCCACAGCAGGCCTATGGGTACCGCAGATGTGGATAATGAAGGTAATATATGGTTTTTTACAAATGAATACTCGCCAAAAGCGAGCGAGATCTCGGTAGAAAACACCGTATCATTAACCTACTCGGATGTTAAGAATCATACTTATTTAAGCGTTGTTGCCGAAGCCGAACTGGTGGATGATAAAGCAAAAATGAAGGAATTGTGGAATCCGTTTATCCAGGCTTTCTTCCCCGAAGGTGTAGACGACCCCAAACTGATCCTTTTAAAAGTTAAACCAACCGATGCCGAGTACTGGGATAGCAGCAGCAGCAGTATGGTAGTGTTGTTTAACATGCTGAAAGCTGTTGTTGGCGGTAAACAATACGATGAGGGTAAACACGGTAAAATAGACCTGTAATATTCTTTTAAGTACTAATAGTTTTTCTGCAAAAGCCATGGGGATAGCCCTGTGGCTTTTGTGTTTCAATTAAATGATATATAACAAACAGCTTTTTTGTAATATTGACCGATGATTTACCAGGACAACTTACAATTTGCTTTACAGCTGGATGAACAGGATGCTTTAAGAAGTTTCCGGAGCGAGTTTTTGATCCCGAAACATAATGGGGAAGATGCCGTTTATTTATGCGGCAACTCATTAGGCCTGCAGCCCCGGTCGGCCAAAAAATACATTCAGGATCAGTTGAACGCCTGGGAGACTAACGCGGTAGAGGGCTGGTTTACGGGGGATGAGCCGTGGCTTAATTACCATAAGCAATTGCTGCCGGCTTTATCCAACCTGCTCGGCGCCAAACAAACCGAAATCACAGTAATGAATTCACTTACAGTAAATCTTCATTTACTGATGGTAAGTTTCTATAAACCAACAGGTAAAAGATACAAAATACTAATGGAGGCGGGCGCCTTCCCGTCAGATCAATATGCGGTTGAAAGCCAGGTTCGTTTCCACGGTTTTGACCCAAATGGTGCTGTAATAGAGGTAGCCCCGCGTGCAGGCGAAACCACCCTGCGTACCGAAGATATATTAAAGCAGATAACAGATAATGCCGATGAACTGGCACTGGTGCTATTTAGCGGCATAAATTATTATACAGGTCAGTTTTTTGATCTGGAGGCCATTGCCAGGGCCGGGCACGCGGCAGGGGCCATGGTTGGGTTTGATCTGGCGCATGCTGCCGGCAACGTACCTTTGAAACTACATGATTGGGGCGCTGATTTTGCCTGCTGGTGTTCATACAAATATATGAATTCCGGCCCGGGTGGTATCAGTGGCATCTTTGTGCACGAAAAGCATTTTACCGATACCTCACTAAACCGCTTTGCCGGCTGGTGGGGTTACCGCCGCGATAAGCAATTCCTGATGGCGCCCGGTTTTGAGCCCGAAAATGGGGCAGAAGGCTGGAATGTAAGCACCAGCCCTATTATCCTGATGGCCCTTCACCGCGCATCATTGGATATTTTTGAGCGTGCAGGCGGTTTGCAGGCGCTCCGGGCTAAAAGTGAGTTACTTACCGGCTACCTGGAATACCTGATCAGCGAAGTGAACAAAAAGCATGGTGAAGAAGTTTACCATATTATCACCCCGGCAGATAATAGCCGGCGCGGCTGCCAGCTATCTGTAGTTTGCAAGCGCAAGGCAAAAGAGATATTCAATTACCTGGCCCAAAATGGGGTGATTGGCGACTGGCGCGAACCGGATGTGATCCGTTTGAGCCCCGTGCCGCTTTATAACTCATATGTCGACGTTTACAGGGCGTCTGAAAGTCTTTTTAGGGCGATTTAAGGTCGTTAAATAGTGCAAAATGATATACTACAACACCAGGCAATGGTTCTCGCTTATATTCAGGTTTAACAAGGCGGATACGTTGCGTGAACTTTTCCCGCTGATGCTATCGGTTAGCTTATATGCAGGCGCCATAACCTTTTTACTGATCGATTTTTGGAAACTGGAGGAAACCAGTATCCTGCGTAAGGTGATCTATGTGCATCAAACCATTGGTTTTGTATTCTCTTTACTGCTGGCATTCCGCATTAATTCGGCTTATGACCGCTGGTGGGAGGGCCGCAAGATCTGGGGTAGCCTAACCAATAATAGCCGCAACCTGGCCATCAAGCTAAAACACTTGATTAGCGATAAGGACGCCGTATTTTTTAACTATGCTATACCGCTATATGCCAGATCGTTAAGGGATCATCTGCGTGATGAATACGTACCCGGCGACCAAACCATTTTGCCGACAGACGGCAGTAAGCATGTGCCTAACCAGGTGGCATCCGCCATCATCAAAAATATTTATCGTTTAAACAAAGAAGGGCAGATAAACCCCGAGCAATTAATCAGTATAACCACAGAAATCACCTCATTTACAGATATTTGCGGCGGTTGCGAACGTATCAGGAAAACGCCTATACCTTTCTCCTACAGCGTGTTTATCAAAAAATTTATCTTTACTTATATCATGACCCTGCCTTTTACCTGGGCCTTTGATCTGAAGTATTTTATTATGCCGATAATTGGTTTTATACTATTTGTTTTTGCCAGCATTGAATTGATAGCCGAAGAGATAGAAGACCCATTTGGGTATGATGCCAATGACCTGCCGCTGAACAACATCTGCGAAAATATTGAAAAGCATGTTGGCGAGATCTTTGCCGAATAGCCATTATGCTTAAAATAGCCTTCGACCCTATATATGCCCACCCGTTGCCTCCGGGGCATCGTTTCCCGATGTTAAAGTACGAACTGATTCCCGGCCAGCTACTCCATGAAGGCGTTATTACGCAGTCTAACTTGTTTTCGCCGGTATCTGTTGATGAAGAGAACATTTTACTTACCCACGATGCAAATTACTGGCAGCAATTACGCGATTTAACACTATCATCGAAGGAACAGCGAAGAATTGGGTTCCCACTTTCGGCACAACTTGTTGAGCGGGAGGTGCGTATAGCGCAGGGTACTATTGATGGATGCCTTTATGCCTTTGAATATGGCGTTGCCTTTAACGCAGCAGGAGGGACGCACCATGCAGGTACCAACTGGGGCGAAGGCTTTTGTATGCTAAATGACCAGGCAATAGCCGCTAACTATTTGTTAAATAATAATTTAGCTAAACGGATCTTAATTGTTGATTTAGATGTACACCAGGGTAATGGCACAGCACAGATCTTTAAAGATGAGCCGCGTGTGTTCACTTTCTCTATGCATGGCGATAAGAATTTCCCATTCAGAAAAGAACGATCAGACCTGGACCTTTCGTTAGCGGATGGGATAGGGGATAATGAGTATTTAAACTTGCTGAGTAGTACATTACCCGGTTTGATAACAAACCACCAGCCCGATCTTATATTTTACCTTGCCGGTGTTGATATACTTGAATCGGATAAATTAGGAAAACTCGCCCTAAGTAAAGATGCCTGCAAACAGCGTGATCTGTTTGTATTTGAGCAGTGTAAATCAAATAATATACCTGTTCAGGTTAGTATGGGCGGCGGTTATTCTCCGCAGATAAAAGACATTGTAGAAGCACATTGTAATACCTACCGCGCAGCAAACGATCTATATTTTTAGATCTTTGATCATCATCAGTTTATTACTTTTACTGATCTTTTGAAACCTTAAAAACAGCATCAAGGATGCGGACGCCAAACCGGCGACCAGCCCGAACCAAACGCCAATTACACCAATATGCAATATAATGCCTAAAAGGTAACCAACAGGCAAACCTATAACCCAGTAAGATATAAATGTTAATATTGTTGGTATTTTTACATCGCCCATGCCACGCAGTATGCCTAAACCTACAACCTGCGTACCATCAAATAATTGAAAAAATGCAGCTACGATAAGCAGCTGTTTTGCTATTGTGATTACCTGTATATCTGATGTGTAGATCCAGGGAAGCAGATGGTTAAACAAGGTGAAAATAATAGCCGTACAACTCATAAACACAATTACGATATGGTAATTGGATATTGCCGAAAAGCGTAATTGATGATGATCGCCCGAACCAAAATAATTGCCAGACCGTATGGCCGATGCAGATGAGATGCCTGCAGCCATCATGTAGCTCATGCTGGCAAGATTTAAAGCAATCTGATGGGCAGCCTGTGGTACTGCCCCAATAGTACCAATTATAATAGATGCACCGCCAAATGCGCTTACCTCGAAAGTTGATTGCATAGCTACCGGTGCACCAATTTTTAAAAGCTGTTTAATTCTTTCCCTGTCAATGTTTTTAAATTCAAAATCATTTAAATATTTTTTAAAGTGAGGTGAACGGAACACATAAATACACATAGCTGCAGCCATCAGGCAACGATCTATAAGTGTGCTGTAACCAACACCTTTTATACCCATGGGGGCAATGCCAAACATCCCTTTTACCAAAACTATCCCAACTAAAATATTTATTACATTGCCAATAATGGTTATATACATAGCTTGCCGGGTTAAGCCCAACCCTTCGGCAAATTGTTTAAATGTGTTGAACACCATTAAGGGCATCAATGAGGATAGCAACAATATTAAAAATGGCTTTGCCTGCACAACAACATCGGGTGATTGATGCAGTTTACCTATAAAAAACAGCACCCCAAGATAGAATATCACAAAAAGTATAACACCGGTTATCGCATTCAGCAATAAACTATTACTTAGTAACCTGCCGCATTCAGTATAATTTTTTCTGCCGTTATGCTGTGCAATCAAAGGTGTTATACCATAACTAATGCCCAGGGCTATTACAAAAGGAACAATAAATAAACTGATAGATAAGGATACGGCAGCAAGCGCCGCGGTACCTGCAAATTGCCCGATGATAATGGTATCTGAAAAATGCACAAGGGTATGCCCGATCTGCGAAAGCACAATGGGTATAGCCAGTTTCAGGCTATCGCGATAGTAAAAACGGTATTTTTGATAAAGGGCTTTCATTGGCTTACACGGCTGGCAAAAGTAAGCAATAGCCCGCTAAATCAGGAAGCTGTGTAAAACTCTTCTTTTTCGGTAGTATGCACGCGCAGTATGCCGGATAATACCAGATCAACCAAAATACGTTGTGCGCGCCTGCGGCCAATATTTAACAAAGTGCAAAACTCTTTTACAGTGATGCGTTCTTCTTTATCCAGATGCTCAAGCAAAGCCTTTTCTTTAGATGAATATTCTATCAATACGCCTGTATCATCAGCTGATCTTTTAAGCACATCAACCACCACTTTACTGGCCAGCACACTTTTATCTTTCACGCGGATATAGACCCACCATTTACCATCTTCGGCCAAAGCGTAGTGGGGTTTATCATTGCTTTCGGGTATATCAACAACCAATACCAGCTTATCATCAAAATAAACCTCTTCAAAAACAGGCTCAAGCGCCGGGCGGGCAAAAAAATGAGCGGCCTTGGTGATCATATACTGCTCCTCGTCCTCGGCTTTAACACCTTTTATGGTACCGTCATCAAGCACACCAATAAGCAGCCTGCCGCCAACGTTGTTGGCAAAAGAAACCATCGTTTTGGCTATCTTTTCGCAACTGGTTATGGTTTTCTTAAAATCAAGTGATACGCCTTCGCCCTCAAAAATCTGTCGCTTTAAATTCATGCAATCTCGTCAATCTGTATTATAAGGCGTAAAAATCTGCATCCATCGCTCAGGGTTATTTATTTCGGTAAAACCAAACTGCTTATACAAACCGTGTGCATCCAGCGTAGCTAACGACCATCTGCGCAGCCCCTGCAAATCCGGGTGTGCCACTATGGTTTGCATCAGCCATTTTGATAAACCAACACCTTGGTAATCTGGCAAAATAAAAACATCGCACAGGTAAGCAAATGTTGCTTTATCAGTAATTACGCGTGCAAAACCCACCTGTTCGTCGGCCTTGTAAACGCCAAAACATAATGAATTTGTTATGGCTTTCTTCAGCTTATCAGCTGGTATGCCTTTAGCCCAGTAGGATTGCCCGTCAAGATAGTTGAATATTGTATCAAAATTAAGCAAATGCCGGTCTGTTGATATTTTATAACCCTTTTTTACAAAGAGTTCATCGTTCATAAATACGGGCATTGGTTAAATTGCTTGTTTAAAATTAAGGTCGCGCACATATACTTCATTTAATAACGATGCACATATCTCATTGTTGTTATTGTAGATATCTACCGGGAATGTATTTTCATACTTACCTGTATTGCTCAAAGCTTTTACAGCCATATCAATATCCGCCTCATTTAAAATGATATGAAATGATAAGGCGGATAAGGCAGGCTTTAAAAAATCTATTTTTGCCGATTTTGACCATACGCGTAAATCTCTGCCGGGTTTATTTAAAACCTGGTAAAGCAAAACCGGATAAAAAGGATCTGCCGCTGCAAAAATAGTCCCGCCAAAAACAGACCCGTTATAATTTTTATTAAAAATACTCTTACTTACCCTTACCTTAACACCCCTAAAGCCTGCATCAAACCCTATAATCCAAATCCGTTGAAACAGCAGTGGAGGGTAGAAGCGCATGGCCCATTTCAAAGTGTTTTCTGATACTACCATTGCGATAAATATCAACAATAAATTGTTTAAATAATAGACCGGATCAACCAAAATTATATTTATGACATTTTAAGCATATGCAACTCTTTAAATAATAACGAAAGTTTATTAAACAACTTTGAGCTTTACGGGTTAATAATGCTAACAAACATTTGATTAATACTTTTAAATTATATCTAATATGAAAAAGCAAATTTTAAGTTTCGCGTTAGTCGCGACAATGGTTGGTACAATTGCCACAGGCTGTAGTTCAGAAAAAAAAGCCGGTACTGGTGACAGTACTTCAACAGATTCAACCGCAACAATGGCTGCACCAACAGATAGTGCCAAAACGGATACTATGAAAAAAGATACTACAACAACAGATACTACAAAAAAACCTATGTAATTTGTTTTTCGTAATGTCATAAGCCTCATGAAACTTCATGGGGCTTTTTCGTGCTATAATTATTTTAAATTGGCTTGTATTTAGAATAGTCTCTTCAGCAAATTTAAATAATAAATAATTCCTATAATTAACATTATGTTAAGTAGTATTGATATAAATTAAGCCCTATTTTTTTTATAGGGCTTAATTTATAATATTATTGGGGTAGTGCTGCTATTAATGCATTAGTTTTAGCAATGTTTGCATTATCCCTTTTGCCTTTATAATAAGTAAGCAAATTATTAAGTGCGTCGGCTGATTTTGGATTTAATTCTACAGCTTTAAGTAAATATGGCTTTGCAACATCAAATTGTGTGTTTGCTTTTGCAACCGCAACCTCATAAGCTTTTTGTTGATTTGCCGGTAATTTATTAGCAGCATTATAAGTATCAATTGCCGGTGATAACAATACATAACCCATGTTTAAATTGGCTTCGAAATAGTTTGGATCTATCTCCAGGGCTTTTTTATACATTTCAGCTGCTTTTTGCATGTTTTGTGTCTTTTCAGCTTGTAATGCGGCTTTTCCTGCAGCAGGTGCTTTGATCAGTTTCTGCCCTGCATCATCGGCTGTATTGGAGTAAACTAAACCTGCATAATAATACAGGTTTTTGTTTTTTGGATCATTTGCAATGGCACTTGTAATTTTATCAAGCACTTCTTTTTGTTTGCCCTGTTGCAGGCTGATCTCTATTTCAGTCCTTCTTAGGTCGGCATTGTTTGGGAATTTAACCAAGCCGTCAGTAATTGTTTTTAAAGCACCGGTGGTGTCTTTAGTAGCTAAATATATACTTGCTAAATCACTATATAACGTTTCTGCTTTAGAATATTTTAACGTTGTAAGTTTACTGTAGTTAGTAATCGCTGCCGGGTAATTTTTGGAATTATAAGCTGCAAGTGCGGTGTAAAGTACAGCGTTTGTATCTTCCGGGAAAACATTACGATAATAATCGAAAGATTTATAAGCAAGATCATATTTCCCTGCCTGATATTCTTTTACACCTTTGTTAGATTGATATGCTGCTAAAATAGATTGTGCATTATCAATAGATTTTTTATTATCGCCTTTATCCAACTCTTTCGCCTTAGCCAGTGCTTCTGCGGCTGTGTTGAATTTTGGTAATGATGTAGTTGAAACGGTATCTAACTCGGCAAGAGCACCGTACACGTTTGCCTTTACAGCATAGGTTTGCGGTAAATTAGCTGTTTTAGGGTTTGCAGCAGCTTTATCAATAGCTTCTTTTGCTTTATCAAGGCTTGGCATTGCCAGCTTAGGCTGCGCTGTTTTTAAACCATCGTATTTTTCATATTCAGATTGAGCCGTATTCAGCTCCCCTTTTTGGGCAAAGCAAGTTGCAGAAATGAGACCCAATAGCCCCACCATTAAGAATTTAATTTTCATTTGATACTGTTTTAAATTGGTAATGCTTATGTGTTATTTATTGTTTTATTAGTTTGATAATTGCTCTAACTTATCACTTACCCTATCCAGCTGATTTTGATTGCCGGTTTTATTGTAGGCAAGCTGTAAAAGTTCGAGGCAATTTTTATCCCGAGGCGCCATTTCATTTGCTTTTTCGAGCCATAAAATAGCGCTTGTAATATTTTTATCGTCGTTGTTGTTTTTAAGTGTGCTTTTTTTGAAATATAATAATCCTAAATTAAATACCGGCTCGTAAGCTGTGCCATTCAATTCAATTGTGCGCAGGTACAAGGATTCTGCTTTATCATATTGGTTTAAATTATCATAACAATTTGCCGCAACAAAACTAACATCCGGGTTATTAGGGTTGTTATCAATTAAGGATATTAACAAAGGTTCTAACGCTTTATAATCTCTTTTGTTATTGTAGATGTTTGCCTCATCATTTAAAAGCTGCTTATTTTGTGGCAGCAGGCGCCTCCCCTTTTTTACAATTTGTAATGCTTTGGCCGTATCACCAATAGATTTATAAATCGTAGAAGCAGTTTCCAGATATTCCAGCTTGGTGCTATCGGTATTTACCAGGTTATTGTAGTACTTGGCAGCATCCTGCAGGTTGCCTAACCGATTGCTGGCATAAGCAATATAGGCGTTGATCTGTTTTTGTGACGGAGCGTATTTTTTTGCTTTTTGGAAAGCATCTACAGCATTCTTAAAATCGTTGTTTTTAGTAAAAATAAATCCTTTACGAATATATACGTTTGCCAGGCATCGCTTGGCATAATCAATTTCGGGCTGGTATTTATATATTTTGCTTCTATCTTCAAATTTGTCCAGTAAGGTTGCTGTTTTATTAAGAAAATCTTCCGGCTGACCAAGTTTATTTAAAGAATCTGTGTACAATATGCTGGAATTTACAATAATGCGGTAAACATTTTTGTCCAGATCGGCCGAATCTTTACGGGTAACCACTAAACTATCGGCAGATTTTTTAGCGTTGGCTAAAAATTTAAGGTCGCCTTTTTGCTTATAAAAAGCAAGGTTGTTTACCACAACCTTTAACGCTTCGGATTGGCCAAAGGCAAAGGATGTAGTAAACAACGCTAAAATTATTAACCCGATCTTTCGGTTTTGCATTTATTATTCAGTTTTGTCATCATCAGCAGGCTCGTCGTCTGCATTAGCTGTATCAATATCTGTATCCGGTTTTATTGGTACATCAGTAGTTTCTGAAGCTATATCAGCGTCCGTTTGTTCAGCAATTTCTTTATCAGCTATCGCCTCTTCTATTATCGCTTCATCTAATACTTCATCCTCTTCATGGGCTACCGTAGCAACCGAAGCTATTTCATCGTTACCTTTAAGGGTAATTAGCCTCACCCCTTGTGTAGCACGTCCCATTGTGCGCAATTCGCTGATAGCCATTCTAATGATAATGCCCGATTTATTGATGATCATCAAATCCTCCGTATCAGTAACACCTTTTATGGCTACAAGGTTTCCGGTTTTTTCAGTAATATTTAGTGTTTTTACACCTTTACCACCACGATTAGTAACGCGGTAATCCTCAATATCGGTACGTTTACCGTAGCCTTTTTCAGAAACAACCAACACGGTGGTCTCTTTATCGTCAATGGCTATCATACCCACAACCTCGTCATTATCACTATCTAAGTAAATACCACGTACCCCTGTAGCCGTACGCCCCATAGGCCTAACGGTAGATTCGTTAAAACGAATAGCACGGCCAGATTGCAGCGCCATCACAATTTCACTTGTTCCGGTTGTTAAGGTTGCTTCCAGTAACGAATCGCCTTCGTTGATATTAATAGCATTGATACCATTGGCACGCGGGCGCGAATATGCCTCTAAAGATGTTTTTTTGATAACACCTTTGCGGGTACACATAATAATAAAGTTATTTTCCAGGTATTCTTTATCCTTGAGTGATTTAAGCTTGATGTAAGCCTTAATATTCTCTTCCTTAGGTATATTGATGATATTTTGAATGGCACGTCCTTTAGAGGTGCGTGTGCCTTCCGGAATTTCAAATACCCTTAACCAGAAACACTGGCCAGATTCGGTAAAGAACAGCATGTAATTGTGGTTACTTGCTATCAGTAAATGCTCAATAAAATCGGCATCGCGGCTATTGCTGCCTAAAGATCCCTTCCCACCCCTGCCCTGGCGGCGGTATTCGGTAAGCGAGGTGCGTTTGATATAGCCTTCGCGAGAGATAGTGATCACAACGTCTTCATCCTCAATAAAATCTTCGGTTTGCATTTCTGCTGATGAGTGTACCATTTCGGTTTTACGTTCATCACCGTATTTGTCTTTTATTTCGTTCAGTTCGTTTTTGATAATCTGCATACGCAGGCCTTCATCAGCCAGGATAGATTTTAAGTAATCGATGGTTTTCATTAAGGCATCGTACTCATCGCGGATCTTATCACGCTCAAGCCCGGTTAAGCGCCTTAGGGTCATATCCAAAATAGCGCGTGCCTGTATATCGCTTAAGCCAAACTGTGCCATCAGGCCCTCACGTGCCTCATCCGGGGATGAAGATGCGCGGATCAACCGGATAACTTCTTCAATATGATCAAGCGCGATAAGCAAACCTTCTAAAATGTGTGCGCGTTTTTCTGCCTCGGCCAGCTCATATTTAGTGCGGCGGATAACAACCTCGTGCCTGTGCTCTACAAAATGATGAATAAGGTCTCTTAAGTTAAGCAGCATCGGGCGGCCATGCACCAGTGCAATGTTATTTACACTAAAGGATGTTTGCAGTGCCGTGTATTTATATAGGTTGTTTAATACGATAGCGGCGTTTGCATCTCTCTTAATTTCATAAACAACACGGATGCCCTCGCGGTTACTTTCATCGCGAATGGCAGAAATTCCTTCAATTTTTTTCTCGTTAACCAGTTCGGCGGTACGCTCGATCATCAGCGCCTTGTTTACCTGATAAGGTACTTCTGTTACAATGATACGCTCACGGTCATTATTATAAGTTTCTATTTCGGCACGTGCACGGATAACAATACGGCCACGGCCGGTTTCCAATGCCTGGCGTGGGCCCTCGTAACCATAAATGATACCACCTGTAGGGAAATCAGGGCCTTTAACGTAAGTCATCAGTTCGGCAATCTCTATCTGGCGGTTATCGATCAAAGCTATGGTAGCATCAATGATCTCTGATAAGTTGTGCGGCGCCATGTTAGTTGCCATACCCACCGCAATACCCGATGCACCGTTTACCAGCAGGTTAGGGAATTTTGCAGGAAGCACGGTCGGCTCCTGCAGCGAGTCGTCAAAGTTCAGCTGAAAATCTATTGTGTCTTTGTTGATATCAGCCAGCATCTCTTCGGCTATCTTCTCCAACCGGGCCTCGGTATAACGCATTGCCGCCGGTTGGTCGCCATCTATCGAGCCGTAGTTACCCTGCCCTTCAACAAACGGATATCTCAGGCTCCAGTCTTGCGCCATACGTACCATGGCATCATATACAGATGTATCGCCATGCGGGTGATACTTACCCAAAACCTCACCCACAATACGGGCCGATTTTTTATATGGTTTGTTATTTGCCAAACCCAGGTCTAACATACCGTACAATACACGCCTATGAACGGGTTTTAAACCGTCGCGTACATCGGGCAGCGCCCTTGATACAATAACCGACATTGAATAATCAATGTAAGCGGCACGCATCTCTTCATCAATATTTATCGAAATTATCCTGTCTTCTTTGTGCGAATTTTCGTCTTCGGTTTCTTCAGCCATTGGTTTTTCTTAGTGGAAAATCTTAACAGTAAATGCGTATAAAAATATTTTTATATGACCTGCGAAGTTATGAATTTATATGATTTTTAGGGCAAGTTTTTGCTAACATTTATACTTGTTTTCCACGTTTTTTATGCCAGAATCAGAACTTGATGAATTAAAAACTTTACTGAATTGAAGTGGGAATAATTGAATGGTCTAAAGCATCAACAAATTTAAAAAATCTAAATTTTTCAATTTGGAAAGGGTATTTTATTTAATCCTTTTCCAATACTCCTGTACTACAGTTCCGTTGGGTAATACGCCATTAAGAGTAAGCGTGTCGTTTTTAAGCCGGTAACGGTATCTAAGCGTTATGCTAAGTAATTTGGATGGCTGTGCGCTAAAGGTTTGGGTTTCCAGGCAGGTATCCTGTTTTAAAATGTAATCACCTTTTTCGTAGGTTATTGGCTCTGCATCTTTTTCTATAAACAAAGCCGTATAATGGGCATCATCATACTGCCTTAGCAGTTTATAATCTTTTGAAGGTGCTTCTGGTTTGCCGTTGTAAATACCGCCGCTGTATTCCCAATTGCCGTTTAATTTATTATCTGCACCAAATGCGCAAAGTATAAAAGCCAGTAATGCTACAAAAAGTATCTTCCTGATCATAACTTAAACCCAGTTTATGCCTTTTTTTAGTAAAGATAAGGTTTTCTCTTCTTTGCTGCCCGGTTGTGCCTGGTAATTATACACCCACTTGGCCGTTGGCGGCAGGCTCATCAATATAGATTCTATTCGGCCGTTGGTTTCCAGGCCAAATTTTGTACCTGCATCATAAACCAGGTTAAATTCGGTATAGCGGCTGCGGCGCTGGTATTGCCATTGCTGCTGTTCATCTGTAAATGGTTTATCCCTGTTACGGTTAACCAGTTCGAGGTATGTTGGTGCAAAGGTGCGGCCAACAGCCTTAGAGAATTCGAAAACAGTTTCCCAGGTGATATCGTCCGTAGCGGTCAAGCGGTCATAAAATATACCGCCGATACCACGGGTTTCTTCGCGGTGTTTAATAAAAAAATAATTATCGGCCCAGGTTTTAAAGCGGTGGTAAAAATCGGTATTAAACTGGTCGCAGGTGTTTTTTAATTGCTGGTGAAAATACCGGGCATCATCATCAAATACATAATGCGGGGTTAGGTCTATCCCGCCGCCAAACCAGCGTACAGGCGGCGTATCGTTATTGAAAGACGAGGGCATTTCAAAATACCTGATATTCATATGAATAATAGGTACCAGCGGATGGTTTGGGTGAATTACGATAGATACGCCGGTTGCAAAAAAATCGTCCTGCTCTACGTTAAGCGCCTTTTTTATGGTGTGTGGGAGTTGCCCATGCACAGCCGAAAAATTTACACCGCCTTTTTCAAATATATTACCGTTTTGAATAATACGGGTACGGCCGCCGCCGCCGCCGCCGCGCTCCCATACTTCCTGTTCGAATGTTGCTTTGCCATCGGTAGCCTCAAGCGCAGTGCATATCTCATCCTGTATCTGTTGGTAATCTGCGGCTATTTGTTCCTTTGTTATCATTAATCAGTAATTGGCTGAAATAGTGTATCTGTAGTTTATACTGTGCAAAATTAATAAACTATTACGTAGAGCGGCTGCTTTTAAAGCACTAATTCATCAATCAGCTAAATCACAAATTTCGATTAGCTTACCCCTGTTTCTTCCTCAATATAATTAAGATCTTTACCAAAGGTTTCTTTGAGCTGGCTTAACGAGAACAGGGATATAAGCGTTAATAGTATCATCATGATGTATCCGCTTGTAACCATACCGTAATGTACAACAAATGCGTTAAAAGCCATGTTGATGGGAATAAGCGAGCCTCGGACAAAATTGGGTACTGTAGTAGTTACCGTAGAGCGGATATTGGTACCAAACTGCTCGGCAGCTATTGTAACAAATGTTGCCCAATAACCTACAGTACAACCCATAAAGAAACAAATCCAAACGAATTTATCGTGTGTAATGCCTTTTGAGCCTAAATAAATAAACGCGCTTACTAAAGACAGCGTTAAAAAAACTGCCATAGTAAGTTTACGCGACTTGGTAATTTGTGCAAGCAGGCCCGCAAAAATATCTCCTATAGAAATTCCTATGTAAGTGTAAAGCACTCCTTCCCCTGCACTTAATGGTACAGTTGAGCCCAATGCCTTACCAAACTCCGGCGAAAGCGTAACCAATACACCTACTACATACCATAGTGGTGCGCCTATTAAAATGCAATACAGATATTTTTTAAAACGTTCGGCATTAGTAAACAGCATAAAAAAATTACCTTTTGATACACCACTTTCTTTCACTTTATTAAACATGCCCGATTCAAAAGTACCTACACGTAATAGCAGCAATATGATACCAAGCCCCCCGCCCACTTTATAGGCTGTTTGCCAGCCGTATTTAGCAGCCTCATAAGCCGCTGCAGCACCAAACAAACCTATTACGGCAACTATCATGGTGCCGTAGCCGCGTTTTTCTTTACTCAGTGTTTCGGTAACCAAGGTGATACCGGCGCCCAATTCGCCGGCAAGTCCTATACCTGCAATAAGGCGGATAATAGCGTAAGTATTTACATCGGTTACGTAAGCATTGGCAAAATTTGCAACAGAATAAAGAAGTATAGACCCAAATAAAACTTTGATACGGCCCAGCTTATCGCCTATAATGCCCCATAGCAGACCGCCCAGCAGCAGGCCAAACATTTGTACATTGATAATGAATTGCCCTTTAGGCAGCATATCAGCTTCGCTCACGCCAATATCATGCAGGCTGGCCTTGCGCACTATCGAAAAAACTAATAGATCATATATATCAACGAAATAGCCCAGAGAGGCTACAAGTACCAGGAAAATAACATTCCGGGAGTTTTTTGCTGAAGTTATATCAGTCATAAATAAGGTTTGTAATATTTGTGAGGCTAAGGTATAAAATGCCCGGAAGATGTGAGGCTATTGTATAAAAAAAGCCCTCCGTTTGTTTGGAGGGCTCATATATTATAATCTGGCTGATTAAACTTTTTTAACATTAACAGCTTGCAGGCCTTTTCTGCCTTCTTCTTCTTCGTATTCTACGTTGTCGTTATCTTTTATTGCATTCACACCACCCTGTACATCTTTAAAATGTACAAACAGATCTTTACCATCATCAGTGATAATAAAACCGTAACCTTTTTGTGTGTTAAACCATTTTACTTTTCCAGTTTTCATAATAATAATATAATCGTATTAAAAATTGTGTTAAGATCAGTAAGTAATTCAACTGAATAAAAAATGGTTTAATAATCAATATAGAATGTACAACTATCTGTATCAAATATATAAAATTATTAATAATCAAATAAATTATTATTAAGCCAAAATAAATTTAAAATCACAAAAAAAAGGTTGCTGGTATAAACCGGCAACCTTAGGCTAATTAATATTTTTAATGAATTATTTTACTTGCTGAAAGAAGTAAACACCGGCAGATGGCGTTACCCTAACCAAAACTTCTTCTTTATCGTTTTTAAGATCAACAAAATATGCTGTTGAATCAAAACCGTTATCACCATTATCAAATTTAATTACTTCGTTAGCAAAGTAACCCGCGTATTTAAGGCCTATTTCTTTTTTTGCTTTTGTAGGCAATTCTTTGAATTGTACATTTTCTGTAACACCTATAAGCTCGCCTCTAAGATTATAAAATGCTGCTTTTTTTACACCATCAAGCGTAAAGGTAGCCTTTTGAAATTTAGGGGTAACTTTCCAGGTTACGTTTTCAGCTCTTACAAAATCGCTGTTAAATTTAGAGTTCACGATGTATGATACATTATCGCTACCTTCTTCTGATTTTGTTATGGTGTTTGCAGCAAAAATATTTGCGGTAAACAATGCAGCAATTGCGGTTGATATAAATAATTTTTTCATGATCTTTTATTTTAATTTATATAACAAAAGTAAGCTTGTATTAATAATATTCATAATTATTGAGAACTTTTATGAGTATTTAATAATTAATACCGCTTTATCATCAAAATTTAAAAATCACCGCATGAAGATAGTGTACTTTTAACAATATGTCAATAAAAATACACCATGCTTATTGTAAATATTACACTAAGTTAAATTGATGTAAAGAGCTGTGTGTTTTCTGACCTTACCATGACAATTATTTTTTACAGATCTTTTATCCGTTATCGGCAAAGCCAGGGTAAAGCGTCATCCCACCATCCGCAAAAATTGTTGTACCGGTAATATAATCTGCATCATCAGATGCTATCCAGGCAGCAAGTTTGCCGATATCGTCTGTTTGCCCAATGCGGCCATAAGGTATAAGCGTTAATAATTTATTAAGTGCTTCGCGTGTTTCCCATGCATCTTTATTTATAGGGGTTTGTATAGCACCGGGGCCAATACCTACAACGCGAATTTTGTGCGGTGCCAGTTCCTGCGCAATGCTTTTCATAAACATATTAATACCCCCTTTGCTGGCTGCATAATTAACGTGCCCTGCCCAGGGGATAACCTCGTGTACGCTGCTCATGCAAATGATCTTGCCTGCGGCATTGCTTACTTCATTTTTTACACCTTGTTTAATAAATAATTTTGCGGCTTCGCGCGAGCAGAGAAATTGCCCGGTTAGGTTAATGTTGATAACGGTGTTCCATTCGTCCAGGGTCATATCTAAAAACTTTGCATCTTTTTGCAAACCGGCATTGTTCACCAATATGTTTATAGATCCAAATGTTTCTATATGTTTGGCAAACATAGCTTGCACATCATCTTCAATGCTTACATCTGCCTTAAATGCAATAGCCTCGCCGCCGGCTTCCTTTATTTCATGAACAACCTCATCTGCCGACTCCTGGTTATGCACGTAATTAATCAGCACTTTTGCCCCTGCTCTGGCCATAGCTATCGCTACGCCTTTACCTATACCACTATCTGCACCGGTTATCAGGGCTGATTGCCCCATCAATTTTTGTGATTCCATATTCAATTAAGCTATGCTATATGCAATGCCAATTTTTAAATATGGTTTTATAATTATGAAATATATTTGATTGATCTCCGGGCAAACGTTATAATGCATTTATATAATCCAGAAAAAGGTACAATGCCTTTCTTTTATCCTCTGTTAAGTCAAAATCCAATTTATGCATCAGGTAATCTTCCAGATCAAAATCGGCCCGCCGTGGCAGCGTTTCTAAAAGTTCATGCCTGTGGGCAAGGCCATGGCGCAGGGCGCTGTCAAACTCTTTGATAAAACCTGCAGGGATAGGCTTATTAGCTATCCAGGCAGCAAATATAAATGGCAGGCCGGTAAACTTTTTCCACTCGCCGGATAGGTCGTAAACATATTTATATTGCTCGGTTTTACCAAAGGTACGGTCGCCTATTTGCACAAAGGCAGTTTCATGATCGGTAGATTGGGCGTAATCAGCCGCGCCTGTGATCAGTTCCGGTTGAATTTTCCAGTAGTTTTTAAGCAGCACACGCGCCAGGTTGTTTGAACTGCGCGACTCCGGATCTAATTGCAAGCGTTTTACATCCTTGATATCACAATTACTAAAAATAAAAACCGAGTTTACAGGCCCTTCGGCACCAATGCAATAAGCCGATACAATTTGCCATTGCGGCAGGCTTAAGGCAGCGGCTACAGGTATCAAACCAATATCAGCCTTATCGTCAATGAGTTTTTGGGCACAGTCTGCCGGCATATCCAGGCTCAGGTCTATCTGGTCTTTTATTGCTGAGTGCTGCAGGCCGTATAAAAAGGGTTTGGTGTTAGTATAACTAACAGCAGAAATTCTTATCTTATTCACTTATCGTTCGCGCTAATCGTTTATTAAATGTTTGGCGTTGTTGGCTTCAACAATTTCAAACTTGCTGCCATTGTAGGCAACTTTATACAGCACCAGGTTTTGGTGCGGAAAGGTGTCCATTTTGGTAAGTGGCTGTTCTGTTAAAATGCACATTAGTAAACGTAAAGCACGCCCATGCATACATACCAGCACTGTTTTTTCTTCGGGATGGCTCATTATGATGTCAAGTGCCTCAAGTTGCCTTGTTTTTACCTCGTTAGGGCTTTCGCCGCCATCAAACTTAACATCCAGGTTACCATCAAGCCAGTTACGCATCAGGTCTAAAAAAGCGGCTTTTGTTTCGGGCGTGGCGGGCTGGCCTTCGTGTACGCCCCATGCCAGCTCGTCCAGGCCCTCCAGTTTTTCAAATGGAATCCCCAGATCTATAAATTGCTGTATGCTTTGTTGCGTGCGCTTTAATTCAGATATGTAGATCTTATCAAAAGGTACATTTTTATAAGCTTCAAAAAACTGATTAGCCTGTCGGCGGCCTTCATCGTTCAGGTCTGTATCACGGCCCCGTCCCTGCACAATGCCTTGTTTATTAAGATCTGTTTGGCCGTGGCGTACAATATATAATGTTTTTTCTATTTGGTTCATTTGTTCATTAGTTCAATTGTTCATTGGTGCATTGTCCACTAATAAAATAAATGGATAGTGCATCAATCAACTAATTAATAACCGGCAGCTTATAAAACCGCGGTTTTACTTCTTCCTCAAACTGATAATCGTTATAATCGGTAACTACATTATAAAGGGTATCACGTTCTATCGGATAACGGCCTGCGGTTTTGATCAGGTCTACCAACTCTTTGGTGCTCATGGCCGGTGTTTGCTCTTCGGCACCTGCCATCGAGTAGATCCTGGTGGTATCATCCAGCGTACCGTCAATATCATCTACTCCAAAATTAAGGGACAATTGCGCGGTTGTACGGCTTATCATGGCCCAATATGCTTTGATATGGTCAAAATTATCCAGATAGATCCTTGCAATGGCGTAATTGCGCAGATCCTCTATCACGGTTGATTCTGGCACATTACTCATCTGGTTATCCTGATTACGGAATTTGAGCGGTATAAAGGTCTGGAAACCGCCGGTTTTATCCTGCAATTGGCGAAGTTGCTCCATATGGTCAACCCGGTGATGAAATTGCTCGATATGGCCATAAAGCATCGTAGCGTTTGAGCGCATACCCAGTTTATGCCATTCCTCGTGAATAGAAAGCCATTGATCGCCGGTACATTTATCTTTTGCTATCAGGTCGCGCACCTCGGGGTGAAAGATCTCTGCACCGCCCCCTGGCATTGATTCCAGGCCGGAGTCTTTCATCAACTTCATGCCTGTGGCATAATCTATCTTGGCCTTTTTAAAAATGTAATGATATTCTACCGGGGTTAGGGCCTTTACATGCAAATCCGGCCTGTGGGCTTTAATCCTGCTAAACAGCTGGGTGTAAAAGGCAACATCGTATTGTGGTAAAACGCCGCCAACAATATGTACCTCGGTAACCGGCTGCCCGTCGTATTTTTTAACGATATCCAGCATTTCATCCATCGTGTATTCCCATCCGTCGGCACGTTGTTTTATCAGGCGCGAGTAGGAGCAAAATTTACAGTCGTACACACACAGGTTGGTTGGTTCGATATGAAAATTACGGTTAAAATATGTTTTGTCGCCGTGCTTTTTTTCGCGTATGTAATTAGCAAGTACTCCCAGATAGCCTAATTCTGCTTCTTGGTAAAGCAAAACGCCTTCATCAAAAGTGATGCGCTGGTTATGGAGTACCTTCTCAGCAATGTTCTTTAGTGCTGATGAAAGCTGTGGATTATTCAGCAACACCAGTAAATTATCTGATACTTCCATTTGGAAAAATATTTGAGCAAATGTAGCAATTTGCTTTAGTTTTAAAATCAATGTACAGATATAACGGATGTTTGAACATATAGTATGACAATCAATTTACAGTAAGCGGGATAATAACATAATTGCAACAGATTTACAGCACAGCCATGAATAATAAATTTTTCTTAGTTAATTTGGCGGCATACATTTCCTGTTCATGAAAATAGAAACCATCGCCATACATGCCGGTAACCACACCGATGCCTCAACAAAAGCAGTTGTACAGCCTATAGTTATGGCAACTACATTTGAGCGGGACGAGGATGGTGGTTTTTCGTCGGGTTATTCTTACAGCCGGGCGGCTAACCCCAATCGTGCAGCGTTAGAGCAGGTGCTGGCCAAACTGGAAAACGGTGCAGAAGCCGCTTCCTTCTCATCCGGTAATGCCGCAGGTATGTCGGTATTTCAATCCCTGGATCCAGGTACGCACATTATTGCCCCCGATGATATGTATCATGGCCTTCGCAACCAGCTGAAAGCACTTTTTGCGGGGATACTGGAGTTTGATTTTATCGACGTAAATGATAGCGATGTTTTACAAGCCCACATAAAACCTAATACAGGTATTATTTGGATAGAAACGCCATCTAACCCATTGCTTAAAATAACAGATATTAAAAAGGTGGCAGGCATAGCAAACAAACATAACCTTAAAGTAGTATGCGATAATACTTTTGCCACGCCTGTTTGTCAAAGCCCGCTGGCCTTGGGTGCTGATATGGTAATGCACTCGGCCACCAAGTATTTTGGCGGCCATAGCGACCTGATGGGCGGCGCTTTAATAACAGCAGAAAAAAGCGATTGGTGGGAAAAGATCCGCAATGTACAAACCATGGGCGGCGCCATACCCTCTCCTATGGATTGTTATTACCTGGTGCGCAGTATTAAAACCTTGCCCTACCGCGTACGCGGCCATGTGCACAATGCACAATTATTAGCCCAATTTTTAGAAAGCCATCCACGCGTAGACCGTGTGCTGTATCCTGGTTTATCATCTCACCCGCAGCATGAAATTGCCAGGGCGCAGATGCATGCATTTGGGGCCATGCTATCATTTACCCTTAAAGGCGGCGAGGAAGAGGCCAAAAAGGTGGTGAATGCTGTTAAAATATTTACGCGTGCCACCAGCCTGGGCGGTGTAGAAAGCCTGATAGAACACCGTTCGTCGGTTGAAGGGCCGGATACCAAAACCCCTTTGAATCTGTTAAGGGTATCGGTAGGTTTAGAGCATATTGATGATTTGATTGCTGATCTGAAACAGGCGATGGCGTAATTGCTATTATTACAGATTAATAGTTTTTACAGCATAATTATAAATAATTAAAAATATTATTTGGATTATAAAATTCTATTACCCTATATTTGAAACATTATTTGGTAGTGATACCACGATCAATTTTCCCTCACACGGATTTTGGTTTATAAAGAAGCGGCGAGAGATCAGGCTCAGAGAACCGCTGGCAACCCTACAAGGTGTAGAAGGTGCCAATTCCTGTCCCGGAGAATAGTTAACCGGGGGATATAAATTTTTAATCATGAAAAGTTTAACTTACCTACAACAAAACACATTACAAGGCCAACCGGCCCTATCTTTATACACCCTATCTTCTGGCTGTATTTGTATGTGTTGCTGCTGCTGTTGATTCAGTAACACGTTCCCTTTTTCTTTTTCCTGAAAAAATACGTGATCTGCTTAACGGGATAGTTCTATCCTATCGTAATCTTTAACTTTTCAATTAAATACCCATAATCTACAGAACATGTCTAACTTAAAATTCGAAACACTGCAATTACATGCCGGCCAGGAAGTTGACCCAACAACCGGCTCTCGTGCTGTACCTTTATATCAAACAACTTCTTACGTGTTTAACAATGCCGAGCACGGCGCAAACCTGTTTGCCCTTAAAGAATTTGGCAATATTTACACCCGTTTAATGAACCCCACTACCGATGTTTTTGAAAAGCGCATTGCTGCGCTTGAAGGTGGGATTGCAGCCTTGGCAACGGCATCTGGCCAGGCAGCACAATTTATTGCATTAAACAATATTTTACAGGCCGGCGATAATTTTGTTACCTCACCCTATTTATATGGCGGTACCTATAATCAATTTAAGGTAGCTTTTAAACGCTTAGGAATAGAGGTACGTTTTGCAGAAGATGATAATGCAGAAAGTATAGAGAAACATATTGATGATAAAACCAAAGCTATTTATACCGAAACCATCGGTAATCCCGGCTTTAATATTCCTGATTTTGAAAAACTGTCGGCATTAGCTAACAAGCACGATCTGCCGCTTATAGTAGATAATACTTTTGCAGCAGGCGGATACCTGTTTCGCCCGTTACAGCATGGGGCCCATATCGTAGTAGAATCTACCACCAAATGGATAAACGGGCATGGCACCAGCATTGGCGGCGTAATTGTAGATGGCGGCACATACGATTGGGGTAATGGCAAGTTCCCCCAGTTTACCGAACCAAGCGAGGGTTACCACGGTTTGATATTTAACGATGTATTCGGCGTTAACGGGCGTTTTGGCAATATTAACTTCATTATCCGCGCCCGTGTGGAGGGTTTGAGGGACTTTGGCCCATCACAATCGCCATTCAACTCCTGGTTAAACATACAGGGGTTAGAAACTTTATCCCTGCGCGTACAACGCCATGTAGATAACGCACTTGAACTGGCCAAATGGCTGGAACAGCACCCACAGGTAGAAACCGTTAATTACCCCGGGCTGGAATCATCACCTCATTATACGCTTGCCAAAAAATATTTAAAAAATGGGTTTGGAGCAGTTTTATCCTTTAAAATTAAAGGTGATACAGAGTTAGCCAACAATTTGGTTGATAACCTTAAACTGGTTAGCCATTTAGCTAATGTTGGCGATGCCAAAACGTTAATTATACAACCGGCCGCTACCACGCATCAGCAATTATCAGATACTGAACAGATCTCTGCCGGTGTTTTGCCGGGCCAGTTGCGCGTAGCTGTGGGGATAGAACATATTGATGATATAAAAGCTGATTTTGAACAGGCATTTGCTAAAGTAAAACAGCTTGAATTTACATAACGATTTTTTTAGTTTTTTTTTAGTTTTTTTTTAGTTTTTTAAGTGATGTTATCAGGGGGCGGTTGTTTTAGCCGATCGCCCCCGAAATAACAGGAATAACCAATGAGCATACAAAGTTTTACCTATAACGGAACGTTCGAACTGGAATCCGGCCAGAAACTGCAAGGGCTTGAGATAGGCTTTAACACCTATGGCAGCCTCAATACAAACCGCGATAATGTGGTATGGGTATGCCATGCCCTTACTGCAAATTCTGATGTTTTTGACTGGTGGAAAGGCCTTTTTGGCGCCGATGATTACTTTAATCCGGATGAGCACTTTGTGGTTTGTGCCAATGTGCTGGGTTCGCCATACGGTACGGTTAACCCGCTAAGTACTAATCCGGGTACCGGCCAGCCTTATTACCTGGCTTTCCCGGAATTTACCATTCGTGATATGGTGAAGGCTCATAAACTATTGGCCGATCATTTAGGCATTGGGCAGGTAGAAATTTTATTGGGAGGGTCATTAGGTGGGCAACAGGCTGTAGAATGGAGCATTATTGAACCCGAAAGGATCAAAAACCTGATACTGATAGCTACCAATGCCAACCACTCGCCATGGGGAATTGCCTTTAACGAATCGCAGCGTTTAGCCATTAGCGCCGACCGTACTTTTTACGCCGGTGCGCCGGATGGGGGTAGCAAGGGTTTAAAAGCAGCACGCAGCATAGCGCTCCTATCCTACCGCAGTTACAAAACCTACGGCATCACCCAGCAGGAAGATAGCGATACCCTGACTGATAATTTTAAAGCATCAACCTACCAGAGTTATCAGGGGCAAAAGCTGGTTAATCGTTTTAATGCGTACAGTTACTGGTACTTATCAAAGGCCATGGATTCGCACAATGTGGGGCGTGGCAGGCATGGTGTGGATAAAGCTTTAAGCCTGATCAAAGCCCGCACACTGGTTATAGGTATTAAAACGGATGTATTATTCCCAATTGAGGAACAGCAATACCTTTTCAGGCATATCCCCAAATCGGCCTTTGCCGAACTGGATTCATTTTACGGGCACGACGGATTTTTAATTGAAACAGAAGATTTAACAAATATTATCACATCGTTTTTTAAAACCGATGTAAAAGGAAAAATAATAGAACTGCAAAAAATAGCTTAATGAGCAAGAAACTGAACATCGGCCTCTTCGGATTTGGAGTTGTAGGCCAGGGATTGTACGATATCATCAAAACAAAAAACCTGAACTTAGAAATAGTTAAAATAGCGATCAAAAATCCTGAAAAGGACCGTTCGCTACCAAAAGAACTTTTCACTACGGATAGAGACGAAATACTGAATAACCCGGATATTAATACCGTGGTTGAACTGATAAATGATACCGAGGCGGCTTTTGAGATCGTATCCCGCGCGTTAAGCTCCGGTAAGAATGTTGTATCGGCCAGTAAAAAGATGATCGCCACTTATCTAAATGAATTGATAGAATTACAGGAGAAATATGGCACTTCGCTATTATACGAAGGGGCCGTATGTGGCAGTATCCCTATCATTCGTAACCTGGAAGAGTATTATGACAATGAATTACTGCATTCTATCAGCGGTATTTTCAACGGTTCGTCAAACTATATCCTTTCTAAAGGATATTTAGAGAACCTTGACTACAACACCGCACTTAAGCAAGCACAAGATCTTGGTTTTGCCGAAACCGACCCCACAATGGATGTTGGCGGGTATGATGCCAAGTATAAATTGATCATAGCGGCAGCACACGCATACGGCGTAGTGATTGATCCTGAAGAGGTGCTGAATATCGGGATCCAAAACCTGGCGCCGAATGATCTGCAATATGCCCGCGAAAAGAAATTAAAGATAAAACTGGTACCGGTTGCTAAAGAATTGGATGACAAACACGTTACCCTGTTTGTATTACCAAAATTTGTTAACGAAACCGAATTTTTATACAACGTAGAGTATGAATATAACGGGGTAACGGTACAGGCGGCATTTGCCGATCAGCAATTCTTTTTTGGCAAGGGCGCAGGCGGCCATCCTACAGGTTCGGCTGTGCTATCAGATATTGCAGCGCTTAGGTACGATTATCAGTATGAATATAAAAAAGCTAAAGCGGTAAATAACCTGCAATTTACCAATAATGTTGCTATTAATATATACCTGCGTTATGAGGATGAGGCTTTGGTAGAGGCTTTGGAATTTGAATACATTCAGGAGCGTTTTTATTCTGGCAATTATAAATTTGTGATAGGTAAGATAAATCTGCAGAAACTAATTTATAACCAGCAACGTATAGCAGAAAACAAAGCTTTTGTGGCCTTTGCCGATCAGCTAACGGGGGTTAGTTTAGCTTCGGCAAAGCTACAGGCTGCTGAAGTATAGTAGCACTATATTTCGTTATCTGAAAGAGGCTGCCAAAAAAAGGCAGCCTCTTTTTGTTATCATATATTGCGTATCTTATTTACTTTTATCGCCAACTCAAAATACTACATGGAAAAAATCAAACTCATACTTTTTAACAGGCCATTTATTCTAACACTTTGGTTTGGCCTGAGTTTATTTGCAGTGGCTAAAGATGTAGTAACTCATTTTTCAAACAAGGAAACAACGCATAATAACTACATCATTTATAAGCATAACTTTTTAAACCTGATTCACCAGCAAAGCTTATTTGGCCCCGAGCCGCAATATTATTTTGACCTTAACCACTATGGGCCCGTATTCGGGTTAATTATTGCGCCTTTTGCTTTACTCCCCAACCAAATTGGTGTGGTACTTTGGGTGCTGTTTTTAGCTTATATATTATTTTATTCGATAATTAAGCTGCCGATAAATGATTTTCAAAAAACTGTGATCCTGCTACTCAATATAAATAGTATGATGGGCTCATCAGGCAATACACAGGTAAACCCTCTTATTACCGCGCTTGTAATATTCAGCTTTATATTTATAAAAAATAAGCAGGATTTTTGGGCAGCTCTGATGATCGTTATAGGTACTGCAATAAAGTTATACGGCGTTGTTGGCCTGGCATTCTTCTTTTTTTCAGATAATAAAATCAAGCTTATTTTAAGCCTTATATTCTGGTCGGCCGTGTTGTTTGTATTGCCTATGCTGGTTTCATCACCTGCTTATGTCCTGCAAACCTATCATAACTGGTATCCCGATCTTTTAGCTAAAAATGCCGCTAACCTTGTTTCAACAAGGGGCAATATAAGTGTAATGGGTATGATCAGTAAGATATTTCTGATTAAAAACTTATCTAACACGTTGATATTAGCCCCTGGGCTACTGCTGTTTGGTGCATCTGCTTTACGAATAAAATACTGGCGAAACACACAATATCAGTTACTGTTATTAGCTTCAACATTGCTTTTTGCCACATTGTTCAGCACCGGTTCCGAGCCGCCAACCTATATTATAGCTTTTATTGGCGTAAGCATATGGTATGTAAACCTAAACAGGCCAATTACAGGTTACGAGCGTTTTTTACTAATATTTGCATTGGTGTTAACAAACTTTTCTCCGTCAGATCTTTTCCCACGATATTTAAGAGATAAATACGTTATCCCCTATGCCCTGATAGCGCTCCCCTGTCTTTTGATCTGGTTGAAGATAGTTTATGAAATGCTTACCCGTAATTTTGGATCAGAAACAGCAGAGAGTAGGTTACAAACCCGTGTTGCAGTTGCAGATTAATACAAAAACAAAAGGCTTCCGGTTAGGGAAGCCTTTGTTTTTGTAGAACTCACAAATTAAATTAACTATATATTACTGTACTATAAATTCCTGTTAGTGTCCCAATTTTCCAGGTAGTGGGCTACCCTGCTTACAAACGAACCTCCTAATGCGCCATCTACCACGCGATGGTCATAAGATAACGACAGGAACATCATATGCCTGATGGCTATGGCATCGCCTTTGGGAGTTTCTATTACGGCAGGTTTCTTTTTAATGGCGCCTACAGCTAAAATAGCTACCTGCGGCTGATTAATAATGGGTGTACCCATTACGTTACCAAAAGAGCCAACGTTGGTAATGGTGAACGTACCATCGCGTACATCATCGGGCTGCAATTTATTATTACGGGCCCGGTTAGCAAGGTCGTTTACAGCTTTGGTAATGCCTATCAGGCTCAACTCGTCTGCCTTTTTAATAACCGGCACAATAAGGTTACCGCTTGGCAGGGCAGTTGCCATGCTGATATTAATATCTTTTTTCTTGATGATCTGCGTACCGTTTACTGATACATTGATCATCGGGAAATCTTTAATAGCCTTTACTACGGCCTCTATAAATATCGGGGTAAAGGTTATTTTTTCGCCCTCGCGTTTTTCAAATGAGTTTTTAACCTTCTCACGCCATAAAACAAGTTCGGTTACATCAGCCTCAACAAACGAGGTTACATGCGGCGAAGTATGTTTACTGTAAACCATATGTTCGGCAATAAGCTTACGCATGCGGTCCATTTCAATAATTTCCTGCCCGCCAGAAACTGATGCCGCCGCAGGTTGCTGCGGTGCTGTTTTTGGCTCTTCGGCAGCCGGTGCTACAGCCTGTGCAATATCGTTAACCTGGGGTACAGGCTCTGCTTTTGGCTGCGGTGCCGCTTTTGGCTCCTCAGCAACCGGTGCTGATGGTTGAACGGGCGGTGCAACGTTTTCAGTTGCATGCTGTTGTGGTGGCGATGCTATGGTTTGGGGTGTAGCGCCGGTTTTTGAGCTACGCTTTTGGATGTATTCTAACAGATCATCTTTTGTTAAGCGGCCCTCGGCACCCGTACCCGGTATGTGATCAAGCTCATCGTTGCCTATCCCTTCCTGGTTGGCTATGTTTTTGACTAATGGCGAGTAAAAACGATTCTCGTACTTAATGCCGTTTGCCGGTGTCTCTTTTTCTTCTATCTGGCTGATGCCCGGAATTTCATCAATAGCTGCGCTAACCGGATTGTGTTCAGGCTCCGGCTCATCAGTTGCGGGTTGTGGTGTATCTTGCTGTACAGGCTGTTCTTCTGCAGCAATAGGTTCGGTATGTGGTGTCGAGTCTGCTGCAGTTTCAGCTTTGGGCGCAGATGCAGGTGCATCATTGCTCTCGGGTTCGTCAGTTTCTATAATAGCAATTACAGACCCTACCTGCACCACCTCATCTTCTTTACAAAGCTGTTCAACTAATTTCCCCGAAACCGGCGACGGTACTTCTGAATCAACCTTATCGGTTGCAATTTCCATAACTGCCTCATCTGCTTCTATATAATCTCCGGGTTTTTTATTCCATTTGATTATCGTTGCTTCTGCAACGCTCTCACCCATCTTTGGCAATAATAATTGGTATTTGGCCATACGCAAAACTATAGTTCGTTGGTCAAAATTATACAATAAAAGCGTTACTGCTAACTTTCTTTTAGTAAAGTAATCAACATAAAAAAGGCCGCTACAGCGCTCCTTTCAATGTTTTGCATTCGCTTATTACCAAATGTGAATTTCTTTGCTACTGTTTTATTTGCCTTTGCCGCCGCAATCCAAACGGTGCCTACCGGCTTATCTTCAGATCCTCCCCCAGGGCCTGCTATACCTGTTACGGCTATTGAATAATCGGTACCAAAACGGCTTAAAACCCCCTCTGCCATTTCCCTGGCAGTTTGCTCGCTAACTGCGCCAAATGTCTCTAAAGTTTGATGGTTAACACCCGCTATTTTTTCTTTTATACGATTATCATAGGTTATGGCGCTGCCTAAAAAAACGGCAGATGAACCGGCATGCTGGGTGAGCAGATGTGAGATGTAGCCACCCGTACAACTTTCAGCAGCAGACAGTTTTAATCCGCGCTCTTGCATATAATTTAATACCACCTTTTCCAGGGGGGTATCTTCCAGTGCAACTACATTATGCCCAACACGTTCTGCAATACGGCCGGCAAATTCTTCCAGTTTATCCTGCAGGGATGCTTCGCCGTTGCCATAGGCACTCAGCCTTAAACGCACCTGCCCCATTTTTGGCAGGTAGGCTAATTTAATATTGTGCGGTAGATCGTTTTCAATATCAGCGATCTTTTCTGCCAGGTAAGATTCGCCCTCGCCCACTGTCAGTATCGTTTTGTGGATAATAACCGGCAGCTTTAAGCTTGCTTTTAGTTTGGGTATAACCGTATCTTCCATCATATACATCATCTCAAACGGTACCCCCGGCATCGATACATAGATCTTCCCCCCGGTATTAAACCACATACCCGGCGCAGTGCCGTTATTGTTTAATATCACCTCACAATTTTCGGGCACTTCTGCCTGTTTGCGGTTAACATCCAACATAGGCCTGTTATAACGCTTAAAAATATTAAACACATTATTTAAGGCATCCTCGTTTAAAACAAGCTTTACATTAAAATATTCGGCAAGTGTTTGTTTGGTGATATCATCTTTTGTAGGGCCCAGGCCGCCGGTAATAAAAATAATATCGGCACGGGTTGCTGCCTCGGTTAGGGCGTTTAAAATATGCTGTTTATCATCAGATACTGACGAGATCTGCTTTACCCTGATACCCTGTTGATTTAACTTTTGGGCCATCCAGGCAGAGTTGGTATCTACAATCTGCCCAATTAATATCTCGTCGCCAATAGTGATAATTTCTGCAAGCATATTAGTTAAAGCTTTGGTTGTTGGTGTAATCGCTTCGTTTACTCAGTTTCAGATCCTGTAAGATAGATGCCTTAACCTTTAAGGTAACGTTGTATGATTTGTAAAAGCCGAATGGCAGCCATTGTACAGACAGGTCCCAGCAATGCAGATCACGGTATATGGCGAAAGAAGTTGCATCTGTTATCTTGCGGGCTTTAATATCGTATGAACTGTTATACTGTATTTTCCACTTACTGGTAAGGCTAACATCACCGCTCAACATCACCGTATTACTTGATGAGGTGTTTACGATGTTATTGCTGTAGGTAAAGTTGTAATTGATGGCCAGGTTCCAGGGGATATTAAAATCAATGTATGCCCCCGGGTCGCTGTTGATCATAGCCAGCCTTTGTGCCTGGTTAGGGTCCATCGTTTGTAAGGTGGATCCGGGCGGCGGCACAGCCTTTGGCCTAAATGTGGTTGAGTTTAAACTGCCGCTCATCGAGAAGCTGAAAGATTGCAGCAACGGGAATTTACCATCCTGCCAGCTGTAGCGGTTAATGCGGCGTGTATAATTGGTTACCTGCCCGTTTGAAATGGAATCGCGCACACGGGTGACATACGGATCAAAAGATCCGCTGAAGTTGATATTTACTTTTTGATTCAGGATAGCGGTATGGCCCGAAAAATTAATGTTTGACAGCTTTAACGAATCGGCTGCAAAGTTATAAAAGGTAGAAAAAGTTAAGCCCTGTAAAATAGGGATCTTCCTGTCAATACCGGATGTATCGGTGCTTTTAGGTTTTACTTTTGCTTCGATGGTATTATCTAAAGAAAAACCGATACCTGCCTGTTTACCCGGTGACGGGCCGCCATAAACCGATTGCTCGAAAATTGAATATCGCTGCGCATAATACGGATAAGGTACGGTTGCACTGCTCACAGCAGTACGATAGTAACCGTAGCTTGGGTCGCCAAAATCGGGGCGGTAGTTAAAGCTTATAGATGGTGTAGATATATGCCTGATAGCTTTTATATTACCTTTTTTGAATGGTATAGTACCATATATTTTAGTAGAGAAGCCTGCATTTAAAGTGTACTCGCCTGCGCGTGCAAAACCCGGCACGGTATCGGTAACCGGTAATACCTGGCCTGCAACGGTGCCTCTGTCAAAACGCCTGCGGATGCTTTGCAGGTACCAGCGTTCGGTATAGTTGGCGCCGGTGTTAAACTGAAAATACTTTAAAAAAGTTGAGTTGAATGCAATAGGTATCTGGTGCTGTAAACCGTTTTGCAGGCGCTTAGTCAGTGTGTTTGCTTTAAAAAGTTCGGTCTCAGGCACATCTGTTAATTTGTTGGTACCAACAAGGCTGTAACCTACGGTGATACGCTGATACCATTTTTGCTCGCCTACCCGGCTTTTAGAATCAAACGGACTAAGTGTAGCCATGTTAAAACTGAAGGTTGGCAGCTCCAGCGTTACTGTTTTTTTACTCAGATCCTGGCTATGGCCCAAACTTACGGTTAGGTTAAACGGCGAATTAGGCCATGTTTTACCGTATGATATGCTCGATCTTAGGTTATTTTGGGTAAGCTGTGTAAGGTTATAATTGTTTTGCCCGGGGCTGTTTCTGTAAAAGCTTGATGTACCGGCATTAACCGATGCACTAAATGTAGTACCCGGGTTAGCGTTAGGATCCTGCTGGTGCGACCAGGTGATGTTAAAATCCTTTACGGCAGGATCACCCGCAAGGCCGTAATTGTGCGATCCATAACTCAGCGTCAGGCTGCCGCCATATTTGTAGCGTTTTAAATAACGCGCGTTGGTGTTGATCTCGTAAGATCCCTTTGAGTAAAGGGTGGCCATTGTGGTAAGGTCCAAATTATCATTAAGGCCGATGTAATAACCAAAATTACGCAGGTAAAACCCCAGTTTCTGGTCTTCACCAAACGTGGGTAAGATCACTCCGGAACTTTTTGAATCGGGTTTTGGAAAAAAGCCGAAGGGTATGGCAAGCGGCAAGGGTACACCGGCTATTTCCAGGTATGCCGGGCCGGATATGATCCTGTTTTTTTGGCCTATTCCTTTGGTTATCACAATGCCAAAATGTGTTTCGGGAAAAGGGAGGTCGCAGGTACTAAAAATAACGTTTCGGTAAGCTACCTCGTTTTCGTTAAGGCGTTTAGCCTGCCCGCCCGATATAAAGTTCCCCTCCTGCTCGGATGCCGGGTTCCAGATCTTACCTTTCTTTGTTTTGTAATCAAACAGCAGCGAATCTGATGCCACCGGCTTTTCTTTGCCCGATTTTGATAGCGGCCTGCCAATATACCGCCTTGTTTTGGGGTCGATTGCACCACGGGCAAAAATGAGGTGCTTTTTTTCATCAACACGTATATATTCGGCATCAAGCTCAAAGTCTTCATAAGTAACCCGGGCCTTACCATACCAGTAGGATATTTTATTTTCGTTATCTACGTAAGATGAATCTTCTGCTACGGCCTTTACAACAGATTTTAAGCCGCCTGCACTTGGCGTTGTGTCTCTTTTTGCTGTTAGCGGATTGGCATTAGGCGCGGTGAAATTACGGGCTGTATTTTTGGTATTTGCTGCTTTAGCACCCGGCTTTATCTTCAGGAGTTTTTTATCCCTTACCGAATCAAGCTTTATAATGGTATCTTTAACAGTTATATAACGATGCCCCGCCCTTGCAGGGGTCATTATGTTAACCATTAATATAAGTGCAAGTAGAAAAAAAAGTTTATCCGATTTCAAAATTGATTATGAATACTATTTTTGCAGATACAGTTAACAGCCCTCAAACATAATGAAAAATAAACTATTGAACAGGTTGAAACGACCGTTTTTTGCTTCGTTAACCCTCCTCATTTGCTCTTCATTTTTTTCATTTAAAGCGGCAATCGCTAAAACAAATAACTTAAATGACACTATTACAAACAGCTTTAAACTACGTACTGTTATTATTGATGCAGGCCACGGTGTAAAGCCTGATAACGCCCCTCCGGGCCATTATTCGCGCGGGGCCAGTGGCTCGTTTTCGTCTGAAAGGAATGTAACGCTTGCTATTGCATTAAAATTGCAGAAAGCGATTGAAAAAGATGTGGAAGGCGTAAAGGCCGTATTAACCCGCACTACCGAAGAGGATGTATCTTTTGAAAGGAGGGCACAAATAGCCAATCAGAATAAAGGCAACCTTTTTATATCTATCCATTGTAATTCGTTACCAGACAGGGTGGTGCGCGAGCGTGTTGGCACCAGGCGCGGTAAGCCTGTTTACAGATCTGCCCGTGTGGCCGATCGATCGGGCAAGGGTGCGCTGATGCTGGTATATGGCTTGCACCGCTCGCGCGAGGAACAAAACGCGATCAAAAACAACCAGATTGAGGGTGATGCCGGTTTAGATGGGGACGCATTAGACCCCAACGACCCGGTAGTTATTATACTTACGGATGCCTACATGCGTAAATTTCGTAAACAAAGTGTAAAAATGGCAAACTTAATTAGCGATGAGATTGTTCAGACTGACGGCAGACGTAGCGAAGGCTTAAGAGAACAGGGCATTTATGTACTTTGCCACAGCGCAATGCCATCTGTACTGGTAGAAACAGGTTACATTAACAACCCGGATGATGAAGAATATCTAAACTCAGAAACAGGGCAAAATGAGATCGTAAACTCGATAGTACGGGCAATATTAAAATACAGGAACCAAATAGAACAAACTACCGTAAATTAAAATTAAACTTTATCTGCTTATATGAAAATTTCTAACGAAACAAAGATCGGCGCGCTCACTGCAGTAGCGATAACTATACTGGTATTAGGCTACAGCTTTTTAAAAGGTAACGACGTTTTTTCCGGTTCAAATAAATTTTATGCTATCTATGGCAGCGTAGAGGGCTTAACCGTTTCCAAGCCGGTGCTTGTAAACGGTTTTCAGATCGGCCGCATCTCTAAAATGCAATTACAGGGCGACGGCCGTACCATTGTAGAATTTAAAGTTGATAAAAAGTATAACGTACCTGATAACACTTTGGCTAAATTAGAAAGTACCGACCTTTTAGGCGGCAAAGCTGTTGTATTTGAGTTAGGTAACAGCATGAAATATGCCGACGACCAGGATACCCTGCGCGCCGATATACAGGGCAGCCTTGCAGAAAGCCTGCAACCTATTCAAAGAAAAGCAGAAGTGCTGATAACTAAGGTAGATTCTGCATTAGGTGCTATCAATAAGATCATGAACCCAACCTTCCAGAAAAATGTGGACAGGAGTTTTGCCAGCATTGCTAATTCGCTGCAAACGTTAGAAAGCACTACTAAAAAAATAGATGCTATTGTTGGTGCGCAAAGCACCCATATTAACGGTATCATGACCAATGCCGAAGCCGTATCCGGCAACTTAAGAACAAGTACCGCCAAACTTAACGGCATATCCGAAAACTTTGAACGCTTTAGCAATGACCTGGCTAATTCAAACATTAAGCAAACAATGGAAAACGCCAACAAAGCTACTGCAGATTTACAGGCCACTATGGCAAAAATAAACAGTACACAAGGTTCGCTTGGTTTATTGATGAACGATACCAAAATGTACGATAATTTGAATGCAGCATCAGGTAATTTAAACAACCTGTTCCTGGATATTAAGGCACATCCAAGCCGCTATGTACATTTCTCTGTATTCGGTAAAAAAGGAGATTGATTTTAGAGATCAGAGGTTAATAATCAGAGATCAGGTGAATAGAGGTTAACTAATCTCTACTCGCTAATTACAAACGTTTTTCCTTCTACAGCAAGTTCTGTATTCGGGAAAACGTTTTTTGCTTCATCTAAAAGCTCATTAAGGGTTTTGTACCGTGCCGAAAAATGGCCGATGATGAGTTTATCTGCATTTACCCTAACGGCCACCTCTCCTGCCTGTAAAGCAGTAGTATGGTGTGTTTGATTGGCCCTATCCAGCATATCATGCAAAAAGGTAGCCTCGTGATATAATAAGGTAGCATTGGTTATTTGCTGCAGATATTTTTCTGTATAAAGCGTATCAGATACGTAAGCGTATGATCTGGGTTGTTCTGCTGCAATGGTTAAGGTATCGTTTTTATAAATAGTGCCATCGGGCGCTTCATAATCGTTCCCTTTTTTAATTGCAGGGTAGTATTGAACCGGGATAGCCAGTTCTTCTATACGCTCTTTAATAAGCTTGTTTAAACGCTTTTTTTGGCGAAACAGAAACCCCGTGCAGGGTATGCGATGATCCAGCGGTATGGTTTCTACATAAACATCCTGGTTTTCCAGTATCACGCCTTTTACTGTGGCATCTGTAAAAACATATTCAAGCGGATAATTAAGCGTAGTTTCCGAATATTTTAGCTGCAGGTCAATGATCTCTTTTAGTGGTGCAGGCCCGAAAATTTTAAGTGCTTTTTTGCGCCCGTTAAGGTGCATGGATGATAACAGGCCAACCAGGCCAAGATAATGGTCGCCGTGCAGGTGGCTGATGAAAATATAATCAATACGGCTGGCTTTAACATCAAACCTCAGCATTTGTTGCTGTGTGCCTTCGGCGCAGTCTACCAAATAAAGCTTTTCGTTTATATTGAGTACCTGCGCAGTGGGGTTTCTGTTAAATATAGGTGTTGCAGAGCTGCTGCCCAGTATTGTAACTTCGAATTTCATACCGGGTAAACAGCTTATTATCTAATTTCTCTCTTCAGTTCTTTTTCAATCTCTTCCATAAAGATCAGGTCGATACCCTCTTCGCAGGTAGGTACAATAGAAAGAACGTTATCTAACTGTGATATAGTTATTAAGCGCGATACAGCTTCATTCAGGCCGCAAAGTATAAATGAACCTTCTGCGCTTTTGCATAAACGGTGGCCTACCAGTAAACTGCTTAAGCCGGATGAGTCTGCAAACTTTATTTGCGAAAGATCAAGGATGATGTTACGCTGCCCTTCTGTATTGATCAGTATCAATTCAGATTTCAGCTGCGGCGTAACCAGCGAATTTAATTTGGATTCGTTAAGCTTAATGAGGATGTATTTCTCGTGCTTGTCAACCGTAAATTTCATTTTGTTATAATTAAAAAGCTAATATATAATTAATTTGTCTTTAATTAAAGAACTTCCATAGCGGCTAATGCATTATTTATCGCAGTTTCTACCCTGTTTGCAGCATTTTCCTGGCCGGGCTTAACAAAGCTTTCGCCGGTAATTTGCTCATACAGTTCAATATAGCGCTCGGATATTGAACTTACTATTGCCGGGGTCATCACAGGCACCTGCTGCCCGTCCTTACCCTGAAAGCCGTTCTCGATCAGCCATTTTCTAACAAATTCCTTAGAGAGTTGCTTTTGCGCCTCGCCATTTGCCTGGCGTTGTGCATAACCTTCGCTATAAAAATATCTTGATGAATCGGGTGTATGGATCTCATCTATCAGGTAAATGGTATCGCCAACTTTGCCAAATTCATACTTGGTATCTACTAAAATAAGGCCTTGTTTGGCGGCTATCTCTGTACCGCGTTTAAACAACTGGCGGGTATAGTTTTCCAGCTGAACGTAATCCGCTTCGCTTACAATGCCCTGTTTCAGGATCCCCTCACGGGATATATCCTCATCATGCCCTACCGATGCTTTTGTTGTTGGGGTGATGATGGGCTCAGGTAAAATATCGTTCTCTTTCAATCCTTCGGGTAAGCTTACACCGCATACCTGGCGCTTACCTAAAGCATACTCGCGCGCAGCATGGCCTGCAAGATAGCCACGTATCACCATTTCTACCTTAAACGGCTCGCAAATGCGGCCAATAGTAACACTGGGGTCGGGTACGGTAATTACCCAGTTAGGTACAATATCTGCCGTGGCCTGTAAAAACTTAGCGGCTATTTGGTTTAATACCTGCCCTTTAAAAGGGATGGCTTCCGGCAGTACCACATCAAAGGCCGAGATCCGGTCGGTAACTACCATGGCCAGGTATTTATCTTTTATCGTATAAACATCACGGACCTTACCTTTATAATAATTGGTTTGCCCCTCAAAATTAAAATGTGTTTCTTTTATTGCGTTCATTGTGGATTAGATGTGAGATGTGAGATTTGAGATATGAGACCAAACAAATTAATCTCTCCCAAGCCTCACATCTAAACTCTTATAAGTTAAACATAAGTTTAAGATAACATCTCAAATCTCAAATCTAACATCTCAAATCTCTATTGTATATCCCCGTAAGCTTCCAGGATGCGTTTTACCAGTTTATGGCGCACAACATCTTCACCGCTCAGGTACACAATATCAATTCCTTTTATATCTGTTAATATGCGCAACGCGGTATATAAGCCTGATTGCTGTTTCTTCGGCAGATCTATCTGCGTTACATCACCCGTTACAATAAATTTTGCCGATGGCCCCATACGTGTTAAAAACATCTTTAACTGCATGTCGGTAGCATTTTGCGCCTCATCCAAAATCACAAAGCAATTATCAAGCGTACGGCCGCGCATAAATGCCAGCGGGGCAATTTCTATGGTGCGGTTCTCCAGGTAAAGTTTTAGTTTTTCGGCCGGTATCATATCATCCAGCGCATCATATAACGGGCGCAGGTATGGGTCTATCTTTTCTTTCAGGTCGCCCGGTAAAAATCCCAGGTTCTCGCCAGCCTCTACAGCCGGTCGGGTCAGGATGATCCGTTTGATCTCTTTATTCTTTAACGCTCTTACAGCCAATGCAACAGCCGTGTAGGTTTTACCTGTACCGGCAGGGCCAATGGCAAAAAGAATATCGTTTTTAGCCAAACTATCTACCATACGGTGCTGGTTTGGCGTGCGGGCACGTACCATAATACCGTTGGGGCCAAATACCAAAACTTCGCCGCTGGCAAATTTATCCGGGGTGCCTTCGCCGGCTGCGGCAGGCTTGGCAGACGGTTTGGAGCCCAGTATGCGCTCCACATCAATTACATTCAGATTGTCGAATTTTTCTACGTGTTTTACCAGGTGATCAAACTTCTCCTGAAAAACCGTTAGTTCGTGCTCATCACCCAAAACTTTTACATCGCTGCCACGCGCAACTATTTTAAGCTTAGGAAATTGCTTTTTGATGATCTCGAAATGATCGTTGCTGGGGCCCCATAATACGGCGGGGTCTATTTGCTCAATTGATAACTTTAGCTCGTTCAATAGGAATTGATTTTTGTCAGTTTGCGAATTTTTATGAATTAAAAATTGAATATTTGCACCTTTAAATACACTACAAGATTAGCAATAAATATTTACAAAATTAATGGCAATTATAACTTTAACTACTGATCTGGGCGATAAAGATATTTATCAGGCTGCCCTTAAAGGTAGTATTTATAAATTGCTGCCCACAGTAAATATTGTAGATATTACTAACAATGTTGCGGCCTTTAATGTGCAGCAGGCAGCCTTTATTTTAAAGAATAGCTTTTATTACTTTCCGGATGATACGGTACACCTGATAGGTATTGATACTGTGTATAATACGTACACCCGCTACCTGGCCATCAGGTACAAAAACCATTACTTTGTTGGGGCCGATAACGGCATATTCTCGTTGATGTTTGACCAGGAGCCCGATGAGATTGTGGAAATAAATATCATGCAGGATCTGAAGTTTCTGCATTTCCCGCTGGCAGATATTTTTGTGAAGGCCGCCTGCCACCTGGCCAATGGCGGCACCCTGGCAGAAATTGGCCTGCCCGTAAGCAATGTAGAGAACAAAATGAACCTGCAGCCGGTGATTGAAAAGAACCTCATCAAAGGTGCCGTGATCTATATCGATTCGTTTCAGAATGTGATCACAAACGTTACCAAGGAATTTTTTAACCGGGTGCAGCAGGGCCGCCGTTTTGTGTTATACTTTAAACGCAATGAAACCATTACCCACCTTAGCTGGCATTATAACGAAGTGCCCGAAGGAGAAAAACTTTGTCTGTTTGGGATCAGCGATCATCTGGAGATAGCCATCAATAAAGGTAATGCCAGCGGTTTACTGGGCCTAAACCTTGGCGATAGTGTAATTATTGATTTTCAGTAATACCCTCTCTACCACGTAAAGGCGCAATACATTGCGCCTCCCTGTAAATTACATTATCGCTATTCTTTCTGCAGACGCAAGTTATGCCATTATACAAATTACACATCAACGTCAATTTTATCTGCATCCATCAAACAAAACAATTAAACCCTATTTTTGCAGGTTGATAACAGAGCACTTTATATATGGCAAGAGGCAGATTGAACAGTGGCAGCAAGGCAGAGGCAGAATTACCAAAGGCAAAATTAAACCTGGAGAGTGTTAAGCGTATAGCTAAACTTATTTCGTACATTAAACCTTACCGGGGTAAATTTATAGCAGGTTTAATATTTCTATTTGCTTCCAGTTTAACCGGGCTGGCTTTTCCGTCGTTACTCGGCGCTTTAATAGATGCAGCACAGGGTAAACAAAAGTATGCCTTCCTTCCTCCTACTATCAATGCCATAGGCATCCTGGCATTTGCTATTTTATTTGTGCAAGCGTTTGTATCCTTTTTCAGGGTGGTTTGGTTTGTACAGGTGGCAGAAAAAGCATTGGCAGATATCCGCCGGGATACGTATTTTAAACTGGTAACCCTCCCTATGAATTTTTTTGCTAACCGCAGGGTTGGCGAACTGAATAGCCGTATATCTGCCGATCTGTCGCAGATACAAGATACCATGACCACCACTTTTGCCGAAATGATAAGGCAGCTGGTTTTATTAGTGGGCGGTATCACACTTTTAACTATCGTATCGTTTAAACTAACTTTAGCGCTGTTGCTGATGCTGCCCGTTTTGATTGTGGTAGCGGTGTTTTTTGGCAGGTTTATTCGCAACCTGTCTAAACAGGCGCAGGATAAACTGGCCGAATCAAATACAATTATCGAAGAAACACTGCAGGGCATAGCCAATGTTAAGGCATTTGTTAACGAAGCCTTTGAGGCAGGGCGTTACAACAAAAACCTGCGCGAGGTGGTAAAAATAGCCGTTAAGGGCGCGGTGTACCGCGGCATCTTTGCATCTTTTATTGTTTTTTGCCTTTTTGGGGCGATTGTAGGCGTTATATGGTACGGATCTATACTGGTACATCATCACGAACTTTCGGTGGGTAGCTTAACAACCTTTATTCTTTACTCCATTTTTGTAGGCGCTGCAATGGGCAGTTTTCCCGAGCTTTATGCCAACCTGCAAAAAGCCGTAGGCGCCAGTGAACGTGTTTTAGAAATTCTGGACGAGAAAGGTGAAGATGTTTCCATCAATGCGGAAGATAATGCCATTAAACAAAAAATAAGCGGTAACCTGGCGTTTAACAATGTGGTTTTCGCCTACCCGTCGCGTGCTGAATTAACGGTTTTAAAGGGTATTTCATTTACTGCAAACGCCGGCCAAAAAGTAGCTATTGTGGGGCCGAGTGGTTCTGGTAAATCTACCATGGCGGCGCTGATCCTGCAATTTTACCATCCGCAAAGCGGGAGTATTTATTTTGACGGGCTGGATGCCGGCGAATATGCCTTAACCGATATCCGCAACCAGGTGGCCATTGTGCCGCAGGATGTATTGCTTTTTGGCGGCACCATTTTAGAGAACATTGCTTACGGTAAGCTGGATGCCACAAAAGATGAAGTGATAGCTGCTGCCAAAAAAGCCAATGCTCACCAGTTCATCACTTCCTTCCCCGAGGGTTATGATACCGTTGTAGGCGAACGTGGTGTAAAACTATCCGGTGGCCAGCGCCAGCGCATTGCTATTGCCAGGGCATTGCTTAAAAACCCGGCTATACTGATATTGGATGAAGCCACATCCTCGCTTGATTCGGAATCTGAACGCCTGGTGCAGGAGGCCCTGGAGGTTTTAATGAAAGGCCGTACATCGATCATCATTGCCCACCGCTTATCAACTATTCGCGAAGCAGATAAGATCATCGTGCTGGAAAAAGGTAACATTATCGAAACCGGCAGCCACCAGGAATTGATAGCTAACGAGCAGGGTTTGTACCGCTACCTAAGCCAGCTGCAGTTTGAAACAGCGCAGGGTTAGGGTTTAGCGTCTTATAAATTTATCTGAAATTGAATTATACATAAATGCCTGACAATTAATAATTTAATATAATTTTAATAAAGTTTTTATTTTTGTATCTAAATTATTATCATTCACTAATCAATTGATTATCAAATATTAAAGTTTGTTCACGGTGTTCACGCGCTGTGAACGTGAACAGTGCTTTAAAGCCACTGAATATTTAAAAGATTAATCGTTATTATTGCATAAGGCCGTATCACCTTGTACCGCCTGCGAACTATATAAATGAAACTAACTATACACGGCGCTGCCCGCCAGGTTACAGGCAGCATGCACCTGCTACAGGCAGGCCAATATAAAATACTGATAGACTGCGGGCTGGATTACGAAAAAGACCATAACATACAGGTTAACGAAGATTTTGGCTTTCGCCCGGAAGAAATAGATGTGGTTATCCTCACCCATGCGCACATAGATCATTCTGGCAACCTGCCAACGCTGGTGCGCCTGGGTTTTAACGGGCAGATCCTCTGCACCCCTCCAACCGCCGACCTGGCCGAACTGCTGTTGCTTGATTCTGTAAATATATTTTTGGCCAAGGCACAAAAAGGCCGGAGCCGGGGGCGTAAGCACAAACATGGCGGCGGAGGCCCGCAACCCTTGTACCTGCAAAAGCATGTAATGGATACCGTGGAGCGCTTTGTTACTATTGGTTATAATAAACCGTTCCGGATTACGGGTGATATCGAACTTACCTTTATACCCGCAGGGCACCTGCTTGGCGCCGCCGCCGCGGTGCTAAAGATAAATGATAACGGCGAAGAAAAATCTATTGCCTTTACCGGCGACATCGGCCGCAAGAACTACCCCGTACTTAACGACCCCGAACCGCTCCCGCCGGTTGACTATATCGTATCCGAATCTACCTATGGCGGCCGGATGCATAGTAAAGGGAAAACTGTACAGGAAACGCTGATAGAAACAATAGAAAAGGTTTGTGTGATTGAGCAGGGCCGTTTGATCATCCCTGCTTTTAGTATTGGCCGCACACAATCATTGGTTTTTGCGCTGAACAAGATCTTTAATGCGGGTTTGCTACCACCTGTAAAGGTTTTTGTGGATAGCCCTATGGCTGCCCGTGCAACCAGCCTTTACCGTAAACACCACCACCTGGTAAACGCCGAGGCACAGGAATTTTACAATAAACAAGGCGACGAATTTGAATTTGAGCATCTTACCTATGTAGAAACTCTGAAAGACAGCAGGCAGGTATCCAATTATTACGAGCCCTGCATTATTATTTCATCAGCAGGAATGCTGGAGGGCGGCCGCATTCAGGATCACCTGTTTTACAATATTCAGAATTATTATTGTACCATATTGTTTATAGGCTACTGCGCTAAAGGCACCTTAGGTTATCGCCTGTTACGCGGCGATTCTATCGTGCATATTAAAGACCGCGACCTGGCCGTTTATGCCACCATCAAACAAACCGATGTTTTAAGCGCACACGGCGATCATGAGGACCTGGTAAACAACATTAAAGGGCAACACCCAAACAAGCTTAAAGGCGTTTATTTGGTGCATGGCGAGGCTACCAGCATGCAGGCTATGGCCGATGCTTTAGAGCAGGATGGCTACCGGGTTACCCTGCCCGAGAAAGGGGTTACTTACGAGTTGTAAATGGATGTTAAGTAAACCGGAAAAACAGGAATAACAAAAAACAACTCCACAACAATGCAATTCTTACTAAATACCTTCCCACCGATAACTTTCATTATCCAGCCCTATCAGGTCTATCACACGGTTTACTACGGTCATGGCCAGTTCTTCGATGGTTTTGGGTTTGCTGTAGTAAGATGGTATGGCCGGGCAAATGATCCCACCTGCTTCTGTAATGGTTTGCATATTGCGGATATGGATAAGGTTTAAGGGGGTATCCCGTGCAACCAGTATCAGCCTGCGGCGTTCCTTTAATATCACATCTGCGGCACGGGTGATCAGGTCGTCAGATACGCCGGATGCAATGCGCCCCATAGTACCCATAGAGCATGGCACCACCACCATCGTATCAAACTTAGCCGAGCCGGATGCAAAAGGCGCCATAAAATCGTTTTTTGCGTAGGTTTTAAAAGGGTAATTGCCGTGGCCGGCGTTATCAAGTTCAAACTCCCAAACCTGCTTGGCATTATCGCTCATTACAATGGCTACTTCGGTTAGCTGGTTTTGCAGTTGCTGCAATTTATCAAGTAATAATTTGGCATAGATGGATCCGCTTGCACCGGTAACGGCAACTACAATTTTCTTTTTAGTCATGGTATATGTAACAAAGTAAGCGAATAAAAGTTACAGGCACAAAAAAGGGTCGAATAACTCGTACTCGACCCTACATCTACCTATGAAAAACATGCCCTTTGAGCGGGCAATACAAATATAATAACTGTTTCGGAATTATTAAAAATTTATTAAAATAATTTTATGTGGCTGATTGATAGTTCTTTTCGATCAGCGTTTGGATGATTCCGTCAACCATACCCACCGTAGGCACATAAATACTTTTAATGTTTGCGCATTTTAGCACGGTTAAATAAATTTCGCAGGCGGGGATAATAACGTCGGCCCTATCCTGGTTTAAGCCTAAAACGTTAATACGATCTTTTAAAGAGAACGAATCCAGGTAGTTATAAAGTGCCCTAAGTTTAATATAGCTCAACGCTGCGCCATCTTTTTCCTGCGATAACTTGTACAATTTGTTAATGTTACCGCCAGTGCCTATGCCAAAAATATTTTTAAGCCCTTTGGTATGCTCACGAATAAAATCTTTCATCTCATTCCAGGTTTCGTCTTTATCCTGATTATCCAGAATGCGGATGGTACCCAGGTTAAAAGATTGCGAAGCCAGCAGTTCGCCGTTACTAAACAGCGAAAGTTCTGTACTGCCCCCGCCTACATCTATATACAGGTAATTTTTGCTTTTATCAATATTGATCTCGGCGTGGCTGTTATAAATGATCTTGGCTTCTGTTTCGCCGTGTACAATTTGCAGGTCAATATTTGCTTCTGCCATAATTTTATCAACCACTTCCTGCCCGTTGGCGGCCTCGCGCATGGCAGATGTGGCACAGGCCATATAATCGCCTACCTTATAAACATCCATCAGGTTACGAAATGCCTGCATGGATTTTAGCAGGTCGGTAGTTTTTTTCTCAGAAATGTGTTTGTTAAGAAATGCATCATCGCCAAGCCTAACCGGTACACGGATCAGCGTATTCTTTTTAAAGGATATAGAACCGTTGTTCTCTATTATCTCGGCTATCAGTAACCTTACTGCGTTAGATCCAACATCAATGGCTGCGTATCTCAATTTGTTAAGTTTTTATTTTTGAGGTATGTATAAATATCTATTTGTGCACGGGTAAGCAATTCTGATTGGGTTTTGTGGTACCGGTTTACGGCATTGCCTGTAATATCACGTGCCTTAGTATTATCCTGTAATTGTATCTCGATAATTTCCCTCACTTCGCGGCGCAGGTCATCATCCAGTACCGGGAAACCAACCTCTACCCTGTTATCAATATTGCGGGTCATAAAATCGGCGCTGGTTAAGTAAATCAATTCTTTGCCGCCGTTGCCGTAAATATGCACGCGTGCATGCTCCAGGTATTTATCTACAATACTTATTACTTCTATATTATCGCTAAAGCCTTTAACGCCAGGTATCAGGCAGCACATACCGCGCACTATAAGTTTAATTTTTACGCCGGCGTTGCTGGCCTGGTAAAGTTTGTTGATGATTTGCTCATCGGCAAGGCTGTTCATTTTAAAGATCATGTACGCCTTTTTACCGGTTTTAGCTATCCGAATCTCATTATCTATCAGCCTGTAAATGGCCGGGCGCGAATCAATTGGCGATACGATAAGTGTTTTTAACCCTTTTGGCAGCACATTTCTGTTCAGCGCCCTAAATATCGCAACCAGGTCAACCGTTATCTTTTTGTTTGCCGTAAGGATGGTATGGTCGGCATAGATCCCTGCCGTTTTTTCGTTAAAGTTACCGGTAGACAGGCAGGCATAATGCATAGGCTTACCTTTTTCCATGCGGGTAACCAGGCAAATTTTGGAGTGCACCTTGTAACCGTCTATGCCGTAAAGCACGTTTACACCTTCTTCTTCCAGCTTGTTGCTCCAATAAATATTATTTTGTTCATCAAAGCGGGCACGCAACTCAACCAGGCAATTTACTTTTTTTCCGTTTTTGGCGGCGTTGATCAGCGCGTGGATGATCTTGGAGTTTTCTGCAAGGCGATAAACGGTTATGCTGATCTCTTTAACTTTTGGGTCGATAGCTGCCTCGCGTAAAAAATGGATAACATAATCAAAAGATTGGTAAGGTGTGCTGATCAAAAAATCTTTTTTAGCGATCATCCCCATCAAACTTTTACCAAATGACAGGCTTGCTACAGGCAGTGCAGCATTTTTTTTGTATTCCAGATCTGGCCGCCCAACATTAGGGAACGAAATGAAATTTTTGAAATTATGGTAACGGTTACCCGGTATCAGGCTACCTTTATCAATCTTCATTTTTTTAACCAGGTAACTAACCATTTCCAGCGGCATATCGCTATCATAAAGTAAGCGCATGGGTTTACCCTTGCGGCGTTTTTGCAGGCTTTTACTAAGCGCATCTACAAATTTAACGCTCACCTCTTTGTCCAGGTCAAGTTCGGCATCCCGAGTTAGCTGCAGGGAATAGGCTTCTATCGAATCGTGCTCAAAAATAAAGAAGATATCTTCCAGGCTATAGCGGATGATATCATCCAGCAGGATGATAAATTTAAGGTTATTGGTTTCGGGCAATACCAAAAACCTCGAAAGGTTATCCGGAAACTCGATCAGCGCGTAGCGCGATTTTTTATTTTTGGTAAGCCTTACAAAAAAATAGATGGCCCTGTCGCGCAGTTCGGGCAGCGGCAGGCTGTCGTCTAGCATAATAGGTACCAGGGTAGATAGCAGTTTCTCCCTAAAAAAGCCCTTCACAAACTCGCCGCGAGTTACGTTAAGCTGCTTATCGTTCAAAATAAAGATCTTTTCTTCGGCAAGCTGCTTTACTATAATATTTTCGTAAAGGTTGTGGAATTTCTTTTCCTGCTTTACAACAATAGTTTTTATCTGGCTCAGTATCTTCTTGGGGTTATAGCCCAATATCTCCTTTGCCTTTTCGTTAAGGTTGGCCAGGCGGGTTAAGGTGGCTACCCTTACACGATAAAACTCATCAAGGTTAGACGAAAATATGGCCAAAAACTTTATCCTTTCTATAAGGGGGACGGTTGGGTCGGCAGCTTCCTGTAAAACCCTGTCATTAAAGTATAACCAGCTTATCTCCCTATTTATTAACGGAATGTTCTTCGTATCCATATTGCGATAGCAACAAAACTGCTCATTTATTTGTTAAGTTAATATTAACTTATCTGTATATAAAGATGTTTTGAATATTAAGTTTAATATTCGGCAGTAAAATATACAGCTTATGCAAATCTTACATTAGCTTTGTGTTATTACAAAAATCTACATTATGCCTTCATTTGATATAGTTAGCAAGATAGACGGACAAACTTTGGATAATGCCATAAACGTTGCCAAAAAAGAAATATTAAACCGTTACGATTTTAACGGCTCAAAAAGTACGATAGACCTGGATAAGAAAACCAACGAAGTGACGATTGTTACTGAAGATGATATGCGCCTTAAAGCCATTACAGATTCTATCATCAGCCGCATGGTTAAGCAAAACCTTGACCCTAAAGCGCTTGATTTTGGCAAGGAACAGTATGCATCTGGCAACATGATACGCAAAGAGATTAAAATAAAAGAAGGTATTGATAAAGAGGCCGCTAAAAAAATTGTAAAGAAAATAAAAGACAGTAACCTTAAGGTGCAGGCGGCCATTATGGATGACCAGGTGCGTGTTACCGCTAAAAAAATAGACGACCTGCAAGCCGTTATCAGCCTTTGCCGTACCGAAGACTTTGGCCAGCCGCTGCAGTATATTAATATGAGAAATTAATATTAAGGGGAGCCATTTTTAAAATAATTCCCCTTTGTTGCATTATAAGCATAAATGGCCTGCCTTAATTTAATAAGACGGGCCATTTATATAAATTGGGTTATGACCTTCCTCTGAAGGCAGAGATAAGCCAGATGATCAAAAGAACAACAACAATAACAGCTATAATACCTACAGCTGCGCCGGCTTTAAAAATTCCGCCTATAACCGAGCATCCGCTAAGGGCAACCATTGCCAGCGCGATAAATAAAAAGTTAAGTTTTTTCATGGTAGACTATCGTAAGATTTATGACAAAAATCTTTATACAATAATCAGACCTTAAATTATAATAATAGGTTTGAATCAGATTCTTCCGTCTCTGTGTGGTCTACCGGTAAAAATTGTACAGCAATTAATACAATAATAATAGCCAATAAACTCATTGGTATAAGGGATTCAACAGCTACTGATAAAAGTTCCATAGCAAATAATTGGGGGTAATAATTAAAAACTAAAAAATTTAATTGGTTACCAACTCAAAAGATGTTCTCATAAATAGGTTTTATAAAGCTAAAAATAGTTTTTCTATATTTTCATTAATTTCAAAAAAAAACAATAAAAAAATCCCACAACAATCAGGAATATAAAATCAGAGTTACCTATTTAATTTTTTGCAGGTGTATCTATTTCTGTATGCGTAAATTTACGGCCGATGAAAATACCTGTAATAAAGCTTGATAACATAGCCGTAAAATTTATAAATCAACAAATATTTAAACAGTTAAATTTCACTTTAAACAGTGGTGATAACTGGGCTATTACCGGGAAAAGCGGATCGGGCAAGAGTGTTTTACTGCAAACCATTGCAGGTAACATCAGTATCAGCGGCGGCAATATCACCTATCATTTCATGGCTGATGTACAGCAACCGGCAGGTAATACACCGGTGAATTTTCATCGTTTTATTGCCTTTGCCGGTGCCAGGCATCATTTTAAAACGTTATCTAACACCTCTAATTTTTACTACCAGCAACGCTACAATTCATCCGATTCGGAAGATACGCTTACGGTAAGCCAATATCTGCAATCTGTAAAAGCCAACGAGCATAAGCCCCTGTACTGGACATACGACAGAACTGTAGCAGCCCTAAATTTAACCGGGCTTTGCGATAAACAAACCATTAAACTATCTAACGGAGAAACAAAACGCCTGATGATAGCTGCCGCCCTGCTAAAAAATCCGTTAATATTATTGCTGGATAACCCCATGACCGGCCTGGACATAGCCACACGCCAAACTTTTAATATTTTATTAAATGAGATCTCGGCATCGGGCATTAGCATTATTATGGCAACGTCAGCGTTTGAAATACCCGATTGCATTACCCATGTGGCGGTATTAAATGATGGCAATATTACGCAAAGACTTACTAAACAGGAGTTTAATACTATTGAACAACAGCATGCCGATAAACCAGTAATAGATAAAGAGGCATTAAGCGGATTACTAAATTCATTCACAACAGCCCATAATTACAAACAAATTGTAAGCATGGGCGATGTACACATCCAATACGGTGATAAAACCATACTTAACAACATAAATTGGCAAATAAACCCCGGTGAACGCTGGGCGCTGCTTGGGCCAAACGGGGCAGGTAAATCAACCCTGCTGAGTTTAATAAACGGCGACAACCCGCAGGCCTATGCCAATAATATTATATTATTTGATAAAAAGCGGGGTACCGGCGAAAGCATCTGGGATATTAAAAGCAAAATAGGCTTTGTATCGCCCGAGTTTTATCAGTACTTCCCTACCGATAATTCTTGCCTGCAGGTGATAGAAAGTGGCTTTTACGATACGCTGGGCTTGTTCAGGCCAAGCATTAAGTCTCGTGCCGACCAAGCTCTGAACTGGATGAAGGCTCTGGAGATAGATCAGTACGCCCGCCATTTATTAAAAAACATCCCGGCCAGTGCGCAACGCCTTTGCCTGCTTGCCAGGGCTTTGATCAAGAACCCTGCCTTGCTTATATTTGATGAGCCCTGCCAGGGATTAGACGACCATCAGCAGCAGCATTTTAAAAGTATTGTAGATGCTATTTGCAGTATAAGTGATGCAACATTGATATATGTTACTCATTATCAACATGAAATACCGGATAGTGTGGATAAAGTTTTACGGCTGGATAAAGGGGAAGTGGTGTAAATCAGAATTTACAGAATTGAGGAAATGTGCAGAATACCAATCATTCGGCTAATTTTAAATCCTGTAATTTCTATTCAGATGGCATTGTCACCCCAACAACACCTTTCGCCTTTTACCTTTCGCCTTTACCCTCCTACTGCGTATATTTGTGCATGAATACAGCCGATCTGTTACAGCGTGCTTTAGCGTTTGATTTTTTGAGCATTGATGAAGGGGTTTACCTTTACAATAATGCCTCTACGGCCGATTTAATGTATGTAGCCAACGAGCTGCGTAAAATTCAGGTGCCGCATGGTAAAGTTACCTGGCAGATAGACCGTAACGTAAACACCACCAACGTTTGTATTGCCAATTGTAAATTCTGCAATTTCTTTCGCAGGCCGGGGCATGACGAAGCCTATATTACTGATATAGAGACCTATAAAAAGAAAATTGAAGAAACATTTAAATATGGCGGCGACCAGCTTTTATTACAAGGCGGCCACCACCCCGATCTTGGCCTTCAGTTTTATACGGATCTGTTTCGCGAGCTTAAACAGCTGTATCCCAAACTTAAACTGCACTCTTTAGGCCCGCCGGAGATCGCCCACGTGGCAAAACTGGAGCATATGAGCCACTATGAGGTACTTAAAGCCATGCAGGAATCGGGCCTGGATTCGCTGCCCGGTGCCGGTGCCGAGATCCTGAACGACCGTGTACGCCGCCTGATATCCAAGGGTAAATGCGGCGGCAAAGAATGGCTGGATGTGATGCGGGCAGCCCATCAGTTAAACCTGCCCACATCGGCCACAATGATGTTTGGGCACATAGAAACCATTGAAGAACGCTTTGAACACCTGGTTTGGATCCGCGAGGTACAGGCCGAAAAGCCCGAGGGTAACCACGGTTTTGTGGCCTTTATACCCTGGCCGTTTCAGGATGACGGCACCTTGCTGAAGAAAGTACGCGGCATTACCAACAACGTTACCGGCGACGAATACCTGCGTATGATAGCCCTGAGCCGCATTATGCTGCCAAATATTAAGAATATACAGGCATCATGGCTAACGGTTGGCAAACAGGTAGCACAGCTTTGCCTGCACGCCGGCGCCAACGATTTCGGGTCTATCATGATAGAAGAGAACGTGGTATCTGCTGCCGGGGCGCCCCACCGTTTCACGGCAAAGGGCATTCAGGATTCTATTAAAGAGGCCGGTTTTGAGCCACAGCTGCGTACCCAAAAATACGATTGGCGCGAGATCCCTGCCGAGATCGAAGAGCAGGTGATAGATTATTAAACAGCGCCCTGGGGCGGCAAAAAGGAGGGAATTTTAAGGAATAAACGCGCCCTTTTTTCGCCCCTGAATCACTTTTTTTCGCCCTTCAACCGCCCTTGTATGTGCTGCGGTTTACACCGGCGCTAAATGCGGGTTTTTATGCTTTTATCTTTCGGGGTTTCTGATATATTTGCAGCGCATGGAAAATATCGGGCAATACATCGAGGCACTTATTTTTGCATCTGAGCAGGGCATCCGCACTGAAGAAATTGCCTATTGCCTGCAGGCCGCCTTTGAGCACGACTACACCATTGGCGAGATCACCCAACAGATAAACACCATCACCCAAAAATACCTGGATGACGCTTTTGCGATTGAAGTGGTAAAGATCAACAACGGCTACCAATTCCTTACCAAAAAAAAATACCACGCCGCCATCAGCCTGCTGCAGCTGCAACGATCTAAAAAGAAACTGAGCCAGGCCGCGCTGGAAACCCTGGCTATTATTGCCTATAAGCAACCCGTTACCAAAACAGATGTGGAGCAGATACGCGGGGTGAACTGCGATTACTCGATACAAAAACTGCTGGAAAAAGAGCTCATTGCGATCACGGGGAAATCGGAAACGGTAGGTAAACCCATTTTATACGGCACCAGCAGCCTGTTTATGGATTACTTTGGCATTAACGATATTACCGAACTACCACAGCTAAAGGAAATTACAGACAACAGTTCGGCCATTGGCGAGCAGAGCGAATAATTTTTAAAATGATTTTAATTAAAAGTGATTTTAACTATTTTTACTGGTAAATAACGCTGATTATAGCGCAGCAAAACTAACACCCAACATCAGGTTAACCGATATCAATTTTAACGAATAAACATTTATTAAAATGGCAGCTCCAAAAAAACCTTATAACTCTACTAAAAAGATCAACGATGAAGAGGATGATGATCTTGATGCCGATGATCCTACTCCGGGCAAAAAGGTAGCAGACGATGACGACGATGATTTTAACGAAGATATGCCCCTGGATGACGACCTGGGCGGCTTTGACTCGTACGACCCTTATGACGATGAAGACGAGGACTGATCTGCACACAAGCAGCTAACAATAAAACTCAAAGCATTCAGCCGGCGCTGGGTGCTTTTTTTGTGATGAGCATTACCCTACCCGAATGGAAATTACCGAAGTTAAGACTCGGGCACACCAGGAAGCCTTTTTAAACGTTGCCCGCATTATTTATGAAAACGACGGCAACTGGGTTTGCCCTTTAGATAATGATATAGAGGCTGTATTTAACCCGGCAAAAAACAACTTCTATACCCACGGTAAGGCCAAACGCTGGGTTTTGCGCAGCCATAGCGGCCGGTTAATTGGCCGCATAGCTGCCTTTATCAACTATAAAAAGGCGGATCATGGTGCACAGCCCACCGGCGGCTGCGGCTTTTTTGAGTGTGTAAATGATAAGCAGGCCGCCTTTTTGCTTTTTGATACCGCTAAGGCCTGGCTGCAGCAAAACGGCATGCAGGCGATGGACGGCCCTATAAACTTTGGAGAGAATGATAATTTTTGGGGCTTACTGGTAGAAGGCTTTACGCCACCATCCTACGGGATGAATTATAACCCGCCCTACTACCGGTTGTTTTTTGAGGGTTACGGCTTTGTAACGCTGTATGAACAGATCACCAACCATCTGGATGTACATAAGCCTTTTTCTGAGCGGTTTACCAAAATTGCCAACTGGGTAATGAACAAGCCGGGCTATACCTTTGCCCATTTTAAAAGTACACAGATAGAAAAATTTGCTGCCGATTTTATGGCTGTTTACAACGATGCCTGGCAGGATTTTGAAAACTTTGTACCCATAACCCATACCACCATATTACAAAGCCTGGAAAAAATGAAGGCCATAATGGACGAAAAGCTGATATGGTTTGCCTATGTAGATAACGAGCCGGCATCTTTTATTGTGATACTGCCAGATGCCAACCAAATGATAAAACCCTTGAATGGCAGGCTTAACCTATGGGGTAAACTGCTGTTTTTGTATCGTAAATGGCGGGGAGTATCGCGCATGCGGGCAATTGTGATGGGCACCAAACAAAAGTACCAGAAACACGGGCTGGAATCTTGCCTGTTCATCAAACTGAAAGAATATGTGCTGCCGCTGAAACGCTACGACGAACTGGAGCTATCGTGGGTGGGAGATTTTAATGAAAAAATGCTTGCCATACATGCAGCCGTGGGCGCAACATTCGGCAAAAAGCATTTAACCATGCGGTATAAATTTAATAAGCCCGGATAGATCAGATCATCCGGGCTTAATTAAATTTAAGCTGTAGCAGCTTTTTTGTGACGTAATTCCTCAAAAAGCTCAATAACTTTCTTCTGCAGGTCTATCACCTCAGTTTCGCGGTCCATCAACTTTTTGTTAACATTTTCCAGTTCGCTGGCAATTTTCTGGTCCTGCTCTCCTTCGTTATAGGTAAGCAGCTGAACCACAGACATTTCGAATAAAACGGCGATCTGCTCCAGGCGAGAAAGGTTTATATCCGTGATACCGGTTTCAATTTTTGAAAATGCCGGGATAGAAATATCTAACCGTTTAGCAACTTCTTCCTGGCTCCACCCTTTTTGGTGGCGTAATAACCGGATCTTTTTTCCAAGTGTTTTCATTTTACGTTAATTAGGTAAGGTTTCTCAATAGTTAATAAAGTTACAAAAAATTTTAATAACAAACTAATAATCAATAAATTTTATAACAAATTATTTTTAAGTCCGATTAAATTAATCCCCCCGAAATTGCCCGAACTCATCATCAGTAAATTTGTATCACGCATGTTCAGGGTTTCCAGATGATCAAGCAATTGTGCCGATTCGTTAAAAAACAGCAGGTTATTATTAGCAAAGGCACTTTTTACTGCTTCTGCGGGGTACGGCTCTATCTTTTTCTGTTGGAATGTTTTAAGGTCAATAAACACAATTGCCTTATCGGCCTTATCCATTGTACCGGCATATTCATTCAAAAAATCTTTGTTCAGGCTGCTAAAAGTATGCAGTTCTATACAGGCTACCAGCTGCCTGTTCGGAAACTGGGCCTTCACGGCATCAATCGTAGCCGTAAGTTTTGACGGCGAATGCGCAAAATCCTTAAAAATGGTGGCCGTATCATTTTTGCCAACCACTTCTAACCGGCGGGCCGCTCCTTTAAATGTGGTGATATAGTGATAAAAATCGGCGGTGCTGATTTCCAGGGCTTCGCAAACCAGGCGGGCCGCCTGCATATTTAGCAGGTTATGCCGGCCAAAAACCTCCAGCGGGTATTTTTGATCATCGCTTATCACCGTGGTTATGCCGTTATCTATGCTGTATGCGGGCAGGTTATAAGGCAGCTTTTCTATATCGATGGCAAGCCCTTTAACCATGGTGTTCAGCACATCGTCTGTTTCGCTGTAGATCAGCCTGCCGTTTGGCTGTATGGTTTTGGCAAAGATCTTAAACTGATCTATGTAATTATCAAACGTTGGGAACACGTTGATATGATCCCAGGCGATACCGCTTATTACCCCGATATCCGCTTTATAAATATGGAATTTGGGCCTGCGATCAATCGGTGAAGCCAGGTATTCGTCGCCCTCTATGATCATCACCGGGGCGTCATGGCTCAGGCCAACCATGGTTTCAAAACCTTCCAGCTGTGCGCCTACCAGGTAATCAAACTTTTTACCGGCCTGCTGTAAAACATGCAGTATCATACTGGTAATGGTGGTTTTGCCGTGGCTGCCGCCTATTACTACGCGCAGCTTGTTTTTTGATTGTTCGTAAATATAATCGGGGTACGAATAGATGGTGATGCCCAGTTGCTGCGCCTTCAGCAATTCGGGGTTATCTATGCGCGCATGCATGCCTAAAATAACCGCATCAACATCCGTCGTTATTTTTTCGGGGAACCACCCTTCCTGTGCAGGCAGGATACCATATTTTGCCAGCCGGGAAGACGAAGGCTCAAACAATACATCGTCTGACCCGCTAACGTTAACCCCCTTTTTATGTAAAGCAATAGCCAGGTTGTGCATGGCACTGCCCCCTATCGCTATAAAATGTACTCTCATTAATAAATATTATTGCGGTAAAGCGCAGCAAATAAACGTAAAAACCACTGCTGCAACAACTATTAACTTAAAATTTAACATAAATGGATATTATTTTAACAATAATACCGGCACAGTTGAATTTTTAGCCAGCTGCTGCGAGATACTGGTATGCAGCAACGATTGCAAAAAGCTGTAGTTATGCGGCAGCGCAATCAGCAGCTGTGCCTTTTGGTCGCGGGCAAAATCAAGTATGCCGGTTAGCACATCCGCATAGTTTTCATAAAAGTACCTGGTTTGATAATTTTGCAGCATAAGGTGCAGCGCGCTTTCCTGTGCAAGCATTTCGGGGTCTTTACCGTTATGCCTGCCCTCCCTGTCAATATTTAGCACCAGCAGCCTGATGGTTTGTTTGCCCAGTAGCTTGTGCAGTATATCCATAGGTATGTTATCCTTTACCTTCTTAAAATCGCAGGCAATAACAGCCTCCCTGATCTGCCGGTAGCGGTAATCTGGCGGGATAACCAAAACCGGCGCCGGGCTGGCCTTAGATATCCTGATCACATGGTCGCCAATTTTGTTGGTGGCGCCTTCGCGTACGGTGCTGTTACCAATACTGCCTATGATCACCATATCTATCTCTTCCAGGGCAACCACATCTACTACGGCGCGTAACAAATGCGAGCGGTTTAAGCGCGTTTTTATAGTTACACCATCGCGCACCTGTTTACTTAGCTCCGCTTTCAGGTTTTTAAGCCGGTTTAATCGTTCTGTAGCTTCTTCTTCAATTTCTTCTTCGCGCAGCATTACCATATCCGGGTTGGGCAGCAGGGTTTCGTACGGCGATATATAATAAGCGTTCATCAGCACAATGGTGGCTACATCAGTTTGGTGGCTTAAGCGGGCAGCAAAATCTGCAGCGTTTAAAGCAGCATCAGAAAAATCAACAGGCACGAGGTAGGTTTTCATATGGGCGACATTAGATAGCTGTTAACCAAAGCAAGCTAAAAAACTTGTTTAAAACAAAATTAGCACAATAACATGGTGCTTTGTCAGCATGGTTTCATATTTATACAGGTGGCACATACAGCTTGTTTATTAAAATTTAATGGCTACATTTGTAATGTAATATTTATTATTACAATTAATTAAATGAACGGAAGATTCCCGATAGCGATGCACATCATGACACTGCTTTGCACTGCGGACGAAGTATTATCATCTGATTATATGGCGGGAAGCATTAATGTAAACCCTGTGCTGGTGCGTAAAGAGTTGAGCAACCTTATCAAACACCGGCTTATTAAAAGCCAGCAGGGCAAAAACGGGGGCTACCTTTTAAACAGGCCCGCTGCAGACATCAGCCTGGCCGGCATTTACCAGGCTGTAAGATCCGGCGCTATACTGGGCCAGGCCAAAAACCAGCCTAACCCCGCCTGCCCTATCGGCAGGCAAATTAATGCGCATTTAAATACCCTGGAGGCGGATATTGAACAAACCATGCTAAACAAGCTGGGCAACACTACGCTGGCTGCCTTTTGCAAAAAATTCGAATAAAAAATTTTAGTATAAACTGTAACAAAATTAATTACATATAAATAACAACAAAATGAAAGTAGCAGTAATTGGCGCCACAGGTTTTGTAGGCCCACAATTGGTAAAAGAAGGTTTATTGCGCGGATACGAAATAACCGCCATTGCCCGCAATACAGATAAGGTAGAAAAAGCAGCGGGTGTTACCGCCGTGGCTGCCGATGTAAATGATGTGGATGCCCTGGCAGCTGCACTATCCGGCCATGATGCCGTGATTAACTCCTTTAATGCCGGGTGGACAAATCCCAATTTGTATGATGATTTCCTTAACGGATCTAAAAACATACAGGCGGCTGTGAAAAAAGCCGGCGTTAAGCGTTTTATTACCATAGGCGGCGCAGGCAGTTTATTTATCGACGGCAAGCAACTAGTAGACGGACCGCATTTCCCGAAAGAATACTATCCCGGTGCATCTGCCGCGCGCGATTACCTGACCTACCTGCGCACAGAGACCGAACTGGACTGGACCTTTTTGAGCCCTGCCATTAACCTGCACCCGGGCGAGCGTACCGCGCAGTTCCGTTTGGGTACCGAAAGCCCTGTATTTGATGCGGAAGGTAAAAGCGAGATCAGCACAGCCGATTTAGCCGTAGCCATTTTTAATGAACTGGAGAACAACCAGCACGTTAAAGCAAGGTTTACGTTAGGTTATTAACAAAGCCGTAGAGACGCGATACTTCGTGTCAAAAAAGCCGTAGAGACGCGATACTTCGCGTCTCTACTATCGTGTTTTTACATTATTTATTACCGTCCTGAGGGAGACGCGAAGTATCGCGCCTCTACATTATTCATTACCGTCGTAACAAGCCGTAGAGACGCGATACTTCGCGTCTCTACTATCGCGTCTCTACATTATTCATTACCGTCCTGACAAGCCGTAGAGACGCGATACTTCGCGTCTCTAATATAGCGCCTCTACATTATTTATTACCGTCCTAACCAGCCGTAGAGACGCGATACTTCGCGTCTCTAATATCGCGTCTTTACATTATTCATTACCGTCCTGACAAGCCGTAGAGACGCGATACTTCGCGTCTCTACTATGGCGTCTCTGCATTATTCATTACCGTCCTGACAAGCCGTAGAGACGCGATACTTCGCGTCTCTAATATCGCGTCTCTACATTATTTATTACCGTCCTAACCAGCCGTAGAGACGCGATACTTCGCGTCTCTACTATCGCGTCTCTGCATTATTCATTACCGTCCTGACAAGCCGTAGAGACGCGATACTTCGCGTCTCTACTATCGCGTCTCTACATTATTCATTACCGTCCTGATGGAGACGCGAAGTATCGCGCCTCTACATTATTTAAAAAAAAAGACGCGAGGTATCGCGTCTCTGCATTATTTAAAAAAAAAGACGCGAGGTATCGCGTCTCTACATTATTTATTACAATACAAATTTAGCGGCAACCCACTCTTTATCTTTTTTGTGGATAATGTATTTAAGGTTGTATTTACGGGCTTCTTCGGTGATAATATCCAGATCGGGCGATTCGTAGAACCCGCTGAAATAGATCTCGCCGCCGGGTTTCAGCACCTCGGCATAACGGGACATCTGGTCTAATAAAATATTGCGGTTGATGTTGGCCAGGATGATATCATACTGCTCATTGGGGATAACTTCTTTTGAGCCGCACAGGACTTTGATGTTAGCCGTATTATTGAATGCCGAGTTTTCGATGGTGCTTTCGTAGCATATCACATCATAATCAATAGCGGTAAGATCTGCAGCGCCTAATTTAGCGGCCAAAATAGCCAGGATACCGGTACCGCAGCCCATATCCAGCACCTTTTTACCGGCAAGATCATTTTCCAGCATCAGGCCCATCATCATGGCGGTGGTTTGATGGTGGCCGGTGCCAAATGCCATCTTCGGGTCGATCACGATCTCGTACGGAAACTCCGGCTTCGGCTCATGAAAGGTAGCCCGCACAAAAATCTGGTCGCTTATCTGTATCGGCTCAAAGTTACTCTCCCATACCTCGTTCCAGTTTTTTTGCGGGATGAGGGTAATATCATAGCTAAACGTAAACATCTCGCGATAGGCAGATAAGGTTTCGTCCAGCAATTGCTGATTAAAATCATCCACCGGGATATAGGCCTTAAAACCCAGGTCTACCTCTTCAAAAGTATCAAAACCAATTTCGCCCAAAGCCCCTATCAGCAGGTCCTGCTGGTAATCTTCGGTAGTAATGGTGGTGAAGAGTAATTCGTAGTAATTCATTTTGGAGATATGAGTATTGAGATGTGAGATATGAGATAAGAAGGAATTGTTTCCCGTCTCAATACTCATATCTCACATCTTATATCTAAATTAATTGAACGCTTTAACGATATCTGTAAAGTCGCGTGATTTTAGGGACGCGCCGCCGATAAGGCCGCCATCGATATCTGCACAGGCAAACAGTTCGGCTGCGTTTTTAGGGTTACAGCTACCGCCGTAAAGTATAGTTATATCATCGGCAACCTGCTGGCCGTATTTGGCAGCCAGTTCTGCACGGATAAACGCGTGGATCTCCTGCGCCTGATCTGATGTGGCGGTAACACCGGTACCAATAGCCCAAACCGGCTCGTAAGCCAATACTATCTGGCCAAATTTATCAGCATCTAAATGGAAAACGCCTTCCATCAATTGGCTTTTAATGATGTCAAAATGCTGGTTAGCTTCGCGCTCCTGCAGGGTTTCGCCAATGCAAAAGATGGGTTTTAAACCGTTGGCCAGGGCAGTATCTGTTTTTTTAGCTAACAATTCGTTGCTCTCGCCAAAGTACTGGCGGCGCTCCGAGTGGCCTAAGATAACATACTCCGCACCGGTAGATTTAACCTGTTTGGCAGAAACCTCGCCGGTATAAGCACCGCTTTCGGCCTGGTGGGCATTTTGTGCGCCAACGGCTACATGGGTATAACCCTTGGTTAACTGAGCCAGGCTGTGCAGGTGAATGAACGGACTGCATACTACAACTTGCTGGTTGCCGGTAGCTTCGTCTTTAACCATGTTAGTCACTTCAGAAAACAGCGCTAATCCTTCACTGTAATCAAGGTTCATTTTCCAGTTTCCGGCTACAATTTTTTTTCTCATTTTGCTTTTTTTAAGTTTATGGACGATGGTCGATCGTCCATAATATTGTTTAACGTTTATTTATATTTTGTAACTACTTAGTTATCAACCAACTAACTACTCACCTCTATAGGGCTTGGTTAACTTATATACCTCTGTCAGTATTGCTTTTTCGGCTTCATCAAAGTTACGGTGCGGGCGGCGGCCAATTGCCTTGGCTGCTGTTTCCATCATTTTATCAAAGCCGTATTCTACCAGGCCATCTGCCCCGCCCCAGCTAAAATCAGGGATGTGGTTTGGCGGGTATCCGCCGCCAAAAACGTTGGCGCTTACGCCCACCACGGTACCTGTGTTAAACATGGTATTGATACCGCTTTTGGCATGATCGGCCATGATGAGTCCGCAAAACTGCAGGCCGGTGTTGCGCATACTTTGGCTTGGGTAGTCCCATAGCTTTACTTCGCCGTAGTTATTTTTAAGGTTAGAGTTGTTGGTATCGGCGCCCAGGTTACACCATTCGCCAATTACGGCGTTGCCCAGGTAACCTTCGTGGCCCTTTGATGAGTAGCCCCAAACCACGGCGTTGTTTACCTCGCCGCCGATACGGCAATAAGGGCCGATGGTGGTAGCGCCATAAATTTTAGTACCCATTTTTATCTGCGAATGCTCGCACAAAGCAAACGGCCCGCGGATGTGGGTACCTTCCCAAACTTCGGTATTTGCCGCCAGGTAGATAGGCCCGTTCAGGGTGCTAAAGCTGCAGCATTCGGCCTGTGCGCCTTCTTCTGCAAAAAAATCGTTACCAATTATGGTATTGGTGCTGCTTAGTTGTGCGCTTTTGCGGCCTTGGGTAAGCAGTTTAAAATCTTTACGCAGTTCGGTGCCGTTGTTGCGGAATATATCTTCGGGGTGTTTTATGGTTACAAGTTCATTGGTGTAAACTGTTTCATCAGAATATTTGCCAAAAGGATTAAACTTGTGTGCATAAACATCACTTAGCTTTACGGCAATCAATTTGTCCTGATATCGTAAGGCCTGGCCGTTACCTAAACTATTTATAGCTTCAACAATACCTTCATCCGGGCAAACCGAGCCATTGATAAAAATATTGTCATCCTGAATATTTAGCGGGAACTTACCTTGCAAGTAATTTTCGGTAATAAAAGAAAAGTCCGTATCCAAATATTTAGCCCATTTTTCGGCAATGGTTAAGATCCCTATCCGCAGATCGGCAACCGGGCGGGTGTAGGTTAAAGGCAGAAGCGTATTGCGGGCGTCGTCGTCAAAAAGAATGATTGCCATAGGCCAAAAATAAAAAAAGTCCCCCGTTTTGCGGGGAACTCATCAGTATTTTATTGAAAAAACAATTATTTTTTGTTGTAACGGGTACGGAACTTATCGATACGGCCGGCAGTATCAACCAACTTCATTTTACCTGTATAGAACGGGTGTGAAGTGTGTGAAATCTCTAATTTGATCAATGGATATTCGTTGCCATCTTCCCATTTAACGGTTTCGCGGCTATCGATACATGATTTGGTTATGAAAGAATAGTCGTTTGACATATCCTTGAAAACAACTAACCTATAGTTTGATGGATGCAGATCTTTTTTCATTGCTATTGTGTGCTTCTTTCTTATAAAAGAGGTGCAAATGTAATAAAAAAAGTTAAATGTGTAAAGTCAAAATTAAAAAGTTTTTAACACGATGTGGAGAGCTTGTATTTGGAAGTAATTAAACCCTAAATATAAGTCTATTTTACTGGCAAACACATATATCAACCCAAAACATCTTTAAATACAGGCTATCTTACATTCGTTATTTTGCAAACTTAAACCCCGCCCAGGTATTAATATTCGGTAGCCCCAATATCGAATGCGTTGGCTGCAGTATGTAATTTACCGTAAAAATCATAGTACACACCATATAATAACACATTGGCCCCTGCATTAATAAGCGGCGATGCGGGCAGCAGATGAAAATCTTTTTTGGCATAATCTGTAAACATCAACAGGCTCACATCGGTACCGGTATAATTATTTGATGCCGTAAGCTTAACGGCAGTACTTTTACGGGCAATGGCAACGCCTGCACCCGGGGAAATGATCACGTTATTGATAACCGTATTCATCGGGATAGTTTCTGAATTCAGTTTTACTCCGTTTAAGGCCGGCGAAATAATGGTGTTATTTATAAACTTAAAATTCGGCCCAGGCGTGTACCTCGAATCTGCAAAGATGCCGTGCTCGCCTGCATTTAAAATAATATTATTATATACCAGGTTATCCCCAAGCCCCAGCACAATGATCCCGTCGCCGGGAGCTTTTTCAATCAGGTTAGCATAACATACCCCCCCCGTGCCCTCTCCTATCTGTATGCCGTTATCCTGCCCGTTTGCAAAAGGCGATAGGCCCGGCATCCTGATGGTGTTTTTATATACTTCGCATCCGGCAATTGCGCTTCCTACCTGGATGCCCTCGCATCCGGCCGAGTCGATCATATTTTTGTATATTTTTACATTAACAACATCGTGAGGTAAAACCGTACCGCAGGCAAGGGGCCTGCCATCAGCATAAAAAGAATTACCTACATAAAAGCCTTCGCCACCGGTTTTATGTACATAATTATGATGAAGGCTTATGTTCTTCATGGTGAAATGCCCGCGCTGCGTTGCGATATCGCAGGATGGATCTGTTTTAGCCATAATACCTGCAAAACCGCTATTGCGCACTTCTACAAACGAGATCTCGAAATCCGAGCTCAGATCATCCAGCGTTACACTTATGTTACCGCCGTTTACGTTAAACCCATATTTTGTAGCCGCATCCCCAATACCTAATATTTTAAAATACCGGCAATTTTGGGTTTTTAGTGCATATGAAGCCGTTGCAGCTACCGTAAAGTTCACCTTGCCGCCTTTATTCATAATAACTATCGGGGCGGTTTCGGTACCTTTAAGATTTTTAAACAGCAATGCGCCCCGTGTGCCTGCAGGGATACAAACAACAGAACCGGCAGGGATATTTGCACCATCTACCACCCACTGCGATGGCTGTACGGTGTAAGTACATTCGCCTATGGCATAGGTAGCCCTCACCTCGTCGTCAGAAGGGTCGGCAGACGGATCGGCCGTGCCTGTGTTTTGTCCGGGTGTTTGAGTAGTTTGGCCCGTTTCGGGGTTTAAAGGTTTTTCAATTTTGTTTACTTTTTTGGTACACATCGTAAAACACGATAAAACCAACGCCCCTGCTATCCAGCTCACTAAATATCTTTTCATGTTTAATTACTTGAGTATTAATCAAGCTATTATACGTTGCTGTACAGATAATGTTACTTACAAAAATTTAAGTTTACACTGCACCTGGGATATTGTCCGCTTGATTAGTTTACTCATATCGACTGGCAAGATCACCCGCTTTGTGAGTTTACTCACCCCGACTTCGCTGCGCTGGTCGACCCTCTCTGCGCAAGCGCAAAGAGGGTTAGGAATTATTTTTTATCCCTCTTTCCGCCGAAGGCGAAGAGAGGGTCGCGCACGGAGTGCCGCGGGGTGAGTAAGATCGCCGCCTGCAGAATCACCCGCTTGGTTAGTTAACTCACCCCGACGACGCTGCGCTTATCGCCCTTCTCTGCAAAGAGAGTATGCAACCCCTCAGGAAATCTCCTGGCATAGCTCTATCAATACCCCGTTAGTACATTTAGGATGCACAAAACAAACCAGTTTATTATCGGCGCCTTGCTTAGGTTCATCATTCAGTAAAATAAATCCTTCGGCTTTCAGGCGGGCCATTTCTGCTTGTATATCAGTCACGTCGAAAGCGATATGGTGGATGCCTTCTCCGCGTTTTTCTATAAACCTGGCAACAGGGCTGTTGTCGTTGGTAGCTTCCAGCAGTTCTATTTTATTGGGGCCTGCCTGCAAAAAAGCAGTTTTAACACCTTCTGATGCTACTTCCTCTGTTTTATAAACAGTTGTGTTCAGCAATTTCCCGTAGATATCACCCGCCAGCTTAACACTGTTAACCGCTATACCAATATGCTCTATTTTGTTCATTCAGTTTAATTAATTATTGATTAGTGATCTATTGAATTAGTGATTTGAAGAGCATTCGTTCATTATCCGTAAAGGCGCACTGTTTTACCTTTCAGCCTTTACCTTTCACCTCTTCCTCCTCCATGTCCAAATATTGTAAATAAATGGCATGTAAATGCAATTTATAGCGGCTTGCTGATGTAAAAGTAAAACTTTGCGTATATTTGTATTGTTAATTTTTTAATACATGAATATCCCAATTTATTTAGATAATAACGCTACAACACCTATGGACCCAAGGGTGCTTGAGGCTATGCTGCCCTACTTTAACGAAAAGTTTGGTAACGCGGCAAGCCGTAACCATCCGTTTGGCTGGGTAGCTGAAGAAGGCGTTGATTATGCACGCGAGCAGGTTGCAAAACTGATTGGTGCGAGCGAAAAAGAGATCATCTTTACATCGGGCGCTACCGAGTCTGACAACCTTGCCATTAAGGGTGTGTTTGAAATGTATAAAGAAAAAGGTAACCACATCATTACCGCGGTTACCGAACATAAAGCTGTTTTAGACGCTTGCAAACACGTTGAAAAACTGGGCGGTAAGGTAACTTACCTTGCCGTGAAGGAAGACGGCCTGGTTGACCTGGAAGTGTTAGAAGCCGCCATGACGCCGGAGACCATCCTGGTATCTATTATGTATGGTAATAACGAGATAGGCGTGATACAGCCTGTTAAAGAAATTGCTGCCATTGCGCATAAATACGGCGCTTTGTTTATGACCGATGCTACACAGGCAGTTGGCAAAATATCTGTTGATGTTAACCGCGACGGCATCGACCTGTTAGCCCTGTCGGCACATAAAATGTACGGCCCTAAAGGTGTAGGCGCTTTATACGTACGCCGTAAAGGCCCGCGTGTTAAGGTTACGGCACAAATGGATGGCGGCGGCCACGAGCGCGGCATGCGTTCTGGCACGTTAAACGTACCCGGTATTGTTGGCTTGGGTAAAGCCTGCGAAATTGCCGGTGCAGAGATGGCAAGCGAAGCGATCCGTTTATCTGCCCTGCGCGATAAATTAGAAAGTGCTTTAACCGTACTGGAAGAAAGCTATGTGAATGGTAATGTAGAACACCGCTTACCGCACGTAGCCAACATTTCTTTTAAATATGTAGAGGGCGAAGGTTTGATGATGGCCATGAAAGATCTGGCAGTATCATCAGGTTCGGCTTGTACGTCGGCTTCATTAGAGCCATCTTACGTTTTAAAAAGCTTAGGATTATCTGATGATCTGGCGCACTCTTCCATCCGTTTCGGCCTGGGCCGCTTTACTACCGAAGAAGAGGTTGATTACGCCGTAGAAGTAACCAAAACAGCGGTTACCAACCTGCGCAACATGTCGCCGCTTTGGGAAATGTTTAAAGAAGGTATCGACCTCGACTCGATTGAGTGGGCGGAACACTAAGCCCCCCGGCCCCCTGAAGGGGGAGCTAAAAAGAATTGATTAAATAATTAAAAATATAAACAAACTCTTATTCCCCCTTCAGGGGGTTTAGGGGGCTAAATTATAAAGCTATGGCTTATTCAGATAAAGTAATTGACCATTATACTAACCCCCGCAATGTGGGCACGTTAGATAAAAGCAGCCACAAGGTTGGTACCGGGCTTGTAGGTGCACCAGAATGCGGCGACGTGATGCGCCTGCAGATCCAGGTGGATGATAACAACATCATCACCGATGCTAAATTTAAAACATTTGGTTGCGGTTCGGCAATCGCTTCTTCATCTTTAGCTACCGAGTGGTTAAAAGGTAAAAGCGTTGATGATGCCATGAAGATCGACAATATGGATATCGTAGAAGAGCTTGCCCTTCCGCCGGTTAAGATCCATTGCTCGGTATTGGCAGAAGATGCTATCAAAGCAGCCATCAATGATTTCCGTGTTAAAAACGGCATGGAGCCAATCGCTCTGGAAAAATCACATCACTAATTTTTGGTGAGTAGAGATTGGTTAAGTGGTGAGTAGTTTTAGCTACTCACTAAACAAAGTTTTACACTTTGCAACCACTCACCGCTCACTTAATCAACCATTAACCAACCATGGTAACTGTAACTGATAAAGCAAAAGCTAAAATAGATAACCTGATGCAGGATAGCGGGCTGGATGCCTCTTACTTTCTGCGGGTATCTGTACAGGGCGGCGGCTGCTCTGGTTTATCTTATAACCTCGATTTTGATAACGAGGAGAAAAAGGGCGACCAGTTTTTTGAAGACCGCGGCGTACGTTTTGCCCTGGATATGAAATCATTTTTATACCTGGCCGGTACCGAGCTTGATTTTAGCGACGGACTGAACGGTAAAGGCTTTAACTTTCATAACCCCAACGCCACACGCACCTGCGGCTGCGGCGAAAGCTTCTCTGTTTAGGCCTATAGCCTCTCTCTTTGGGAGGGGATTGAGGTTCGGTAAAAGTTTAATATTTTATTAACGCAATATTCCAAAAAGGTTGATTATATTTATATAGTCAACCTTTTATGTTTAATAGCATGGAAAACAGCTCGCTTCTGATACTGGGCAGTAACCGCAAAAACAGCCTTACCGAATCAATAACCCGCAAAGCTTTAGGCCAAACCGGCTTTGATATGATAGACCTGCTCGACCATAAAATTGCCCATTACAACTACGACGGCCACTACCCTGCCGATGATGAATTTGAGGCCATCATTAAAAAAGCGCTCCCTTATGATAATATTATTTTTGCTACCCCGGTTTATTGGTACAGCATGAGCGGAGTAATGAAGGTGTTTTTTGACCGGCTTACCGACCTGATCACGATTAAAAAAGACCTCGGTAAAAATCTGCGCGGTAAATCGGCAGCTATGGTTGCCGTTGGCGCCGACCCTACCATGCCCGATGGTTTCGAAATTCCCTTTAAACATACAGCCGCATACCTGGGCATACAGTACAAGGGATGCACCTACTATGCTACTAAAAGTTAAAATAGTAACACCGGTATAAAAACGGCCTATCGTATGGCCATATAAAGCAACGATACCCCTTGCCGCGGCAGGGAAGTTTTAAGGCTAACACTTCCTTTTGCAACCTTTACTATTCGGGGTTGCGCCATGGTTTTTAGTCCGCCGGCTTTTTCAAGTGCCGCTATTTGTGCTGGTGCGGGCTGTTGCGGCTTACCCATTTTTATCCATGCGGTATAAGCGTTACTGTGTGTGTCATCAATGCGATATTCGGTTAGCGTAACGTAGTGTGTACCTGCCTGCCACCCGTTGATATTGATAGTTACCGGCTCGGCAGGGGCTTGCTTATCTTTATCGGCATAATTCCATACTAACACGGTTGCTGTTTTCTTATCAAGGGCCGCCAACGCGCCGATATCCGTTTGCGGGCCGCGGATGCCCGAATCAAGCACGGTTTTAAGGTTATACATGCGGTTACTGCTCACCTGTACTCTTTTGCCCTTCATCATCCCCAGCATCCGGAAAACATTCAGCACCGGTTTATCAACGCCGTTAGTGGCCAGGTCCCTGAACCCGGCAAACCAGGGTTGGTTCTCAAACTCAAACGACCAGCTAACCGCCCCGATCAGGTTTTGCTGATAGGCATCTGCCAGTTCATAAACACGGGCAAACGATGCCGCCGTATAGCTGGAATACATAGTGCCGTTACGATAGGCATTCTCAGGGTTAGTGGCCATGCCGCATGCAGCGCAGCCCTCCGGGTCAGATTCGCCGATCACAATCGGGATATCTTTTAACTGCGGGAATGATCTGATCGTTTTTAAATGCCCGGTAATATCTTTCAGCTGCTGCCTGATGCTCATTACCACCGTATCGTTAACCACCCGCGGCGCACCCTTTGCGTGAAAAAGCACCAGGTCCATCGGTGAGCCAACTTTACCGCTTACATAATTAGTATCCTGTAAACAATGTTTGATGAAGCCTTCCAGCCATTTTTCGGCGCCACCCGTTACGTTTGGGCCGCCTATCCGTGCAGTAGGCAGCGCCCTTTTTACGCCATCTGCGGCATAATCGTAAAGCTTGTAAAATTCCGGCACGGTACCTTTCCAATAAGCGCCGTTAGGTTCGTTCCAAACTTCCCAATACCAGCTTTCCACTTCTTTTTTACCATAACGGGCAACACAATGCTTTACCCATTGGTAAACCAGTTCGCCCCATTTATGATAATCTTTAGGGGGATAAGCCCAGCCTGTTTCAATTTTATCGTAACTGTCGCCTGGTTTCCAGTTATGCCGGTAAGGCTCGGGGTGGGTTGATAGTGCCTGCGGCATAAAACCTATCTGGGCAAGCGGCTTTATGCCGCGTTTAATGTAAGTATCAAATATACTATCAACTATGGTGTAGTTATAAATTGACTTGCCCTGCGCATCTTCGGTATAAATATTGGTAGATCCCCATTTTAAGGCAGGCATACCATCGCCGGAAGTAAGCAGGTTATGCGTACGCACATAAACAGGCACTGGGCTCAGTTTTGCCAGCTCGGTTAAAAGTTTTTTACCATCCCGCATGTAGGTATAGTTAGGTTCATCATAACCATACCATGCCCATATGGCTTTCATGTCGCCTTTGGGCTTATTCAGATCTACGCGGATAACTGCGGGGTTTTGTGCGCCCGAATAATTGCAGGCAATCATAATTATCAGTAAGGTGGTAAAACATACTTTCATTTTTGCTTGCATTTGGTGGTAAGCTAATAACTTTATGTTAAATTTAATTAAAAAGTTAAAAAACGCCCCGATCCCTGCTGTATTTACCCCTTGAAGGTGTATAATGTGCATTGGTTTTATTCTTAAAAATATTTTAGATTTGTAGTAAACCTGATAGATAAACTTAATGAACATTGTTGCCGAGCAATCAACCATACCGGAACTGATCCGTAATATTGTTGCGAACATACATCCCGAAGATCATACCTTCCTCATCCATAAGGTAAAAGATGCCTGGGTTGAAATTTCTTATAAACAGGCGCTCGAAAAAATTGATGCCCTTTCTGCCTGGTTCCTTAACATCGGCATCAAAAAAGGCGACAGGCTGGCCCTGATCATCGAGAACGGCCCGGATTATGTGTATTACGACCAGGCCCTGCAACAGATCGGTGCGGTAAATACATCCATTTATCCAACCCTGTCAGAGTCTGAAATGGAGTATATCCTGAACGATTCTGAAGCGCGCACCGTTCTGGCCGGTAACCCTTTTCTTTTCCGTAAGGTTTTAAAGATCGCTAATAACTGCAAATCGCTTATCCGCATAATACCGGCGTTTGATGGTTTCGAAAAATTCAGCAACGGCCTGCAATTAAACGCAGGAGTGGTTGGTTTTGCACAGGTAATTGAAGAAGGTTTAGCTTTGGTTGATGAATATCGCCCGGCCATCAATGCCGCCCGGGAAGCCATCCTGCCAACAGACCTTTCCTGCCTCATCTATACATCGGGCACTACCGGCACCCCAAAAGGCGTAATGCTTACCCATCATAACCTGACAGAAAACTGCAAAGTAAGCCTGTACCAGATCCCCAATGTGGATAAAGATGACCTGTTCCTGTCGTTTTTGCCCTTATCGCATGTGTTTGAGCGTACAGCTACCTATTACATCTGCATGAATAAAGGCTGTAAAATAGCCTTTGCCCAAAGCCTGGAACTGCTGGCCAAAAACATGGCCGAAGTTAAACCAACCATTATGTGCTGTGTGCCCCGCCTTTTGGAGCGCATTCATGATAAGGCGATAAAAAACGGGCAGTCGGCAGGTGGTGTTAAAACCAAAATATTTAACTGGGCGCTTAAAACCGGCCGCGAATACCGCCTTACCAATGAGGCAGGCAAAACACCGGGGATATTATTGAGCGCACGGCAAAAACTGGCTGATAAGCTGGTATTTAGCAAGATCAAAGAAAAAACAGGCGGCCGCTTAAAAATGCTGTTATCGGGCGGCGGGGCTTTGCCTAAAAACGTAGGCGAGTTTTTTGGAGATATCGATATTAAATTACTGGAGGGCTTTGGGTTGACCGAAACATCGCCGGTAATGGCGATCACCGAAAACGACCGGATCATTTATGGCACGGTTGGCCGTATTATAAGGGGTATTGAGGTAGGCATCCAAAATGTGGATACCAAACATATTTACACCAAACAAACCTATGAAAACTTTAACCCTGATTTAGAAACGGAAGAAGGTGAGATCATTGTTCGCGGCCATTGTGTAATGAAGGGATATTGGAAAAAGCCCGAAGAAACTGCTGCCGTTATTGATAGCGAAGGATGGTTCCACACCGGCGATATCGGCCGTTTTTACAGAGGTAACCTGCAAATAACCGACCGTTTAAAGAATATGCTGGTAAACGCCTATGGCAAAAATGTTTACCCCACACCTGTAGAGAACACCTACCTGAAAAGCCCTAAAATTGAGCAGGTATTTTTAATTGGCGATAAGCGCGAATATATTACCGCCATACTGGTACCCGGCCGCGAAATGTTGCAGGAAACCTTTAAGCTGGGCGACGACTTTTTTGAGAAACCCGAACTATTTATAGAGGATAAGGAAATTACGGATTGGGTGAGCCAGGATGTAAAGCGCCTTTCAAACGAACTGGCCAAATTCGAGCGGATCAAAAACTTTAAGGTTAAGCGCAACCCCTTTAGCATGGAAGCAGGCGAAATTACCCCTACCCTGAAAGCCAAACGCAAAGTGATAGAAAAAAAATATGCCGAGGTTATCGACGATCTGTATAACGGCGAAGATGAGGCGGAATAGTTTTAATACATTTTAATGTTTCAGAAAATATGTGCCATCGGCAGCTACCCCAGGCTGAGTGATCATCATCGTAACTTCCGGCAAAAGCTGGTTTTATTGTTCAGCATCTATGGCATTATATTTCTGTTTAATATTTTAAATGCCCCGCTACTGTATTTGTGGGAATATGTGGTTATACATTTACTGCATTACAAAAGCCCGGTAAGCCAATACAAAATAACGATGCACAGCCTGTTTGCAAAATATGGTTATTGGAAAGCCGTGCTTTACATCAGCCTGTTAGGCCCATTTATTGAAGAGATGATCTTCCGGCTATCGTTATCCTTTAAACGTAAGCATATCGCCGCAGCATTCGGCTTTGCCCTGGTATTGCTTGCCAGGGTAATACCAGGCATCAGAGATCAGGACCTGGCATTGGGCATACCTATTCGCATAGTGCTTTTTGCAGCCGGATATTTTGCGTTTGTTAAAGTATTGCCTCAAAATATATCACCGAATAAAAGGGCCCAAACTTTCATCATTGTAGCCTCTATCATCACATTTGGGTTATTACATACCTTAAATTATGCCCCGCTGCAATTGGGGATATTGTTTATATATCCGTTATATGTGCTGCCGCAACTGGTGATGGGATGGTTGTTAACCTACGTACGTTTCCGTAACGGATTTTTTTGGGGAATAGCATTGCACATCATGATCAATAGCGTTATCATCATCATACAATCTGTTTACCAGCATTATTAGTTTGTTTTACGCGGAGTATATTTCCAAAAGTCTTTTAACAAGCCGGGGTTGCCTGTACCCATGTAGCCAATACCATTAACGGCAAAGCTTACCATATCGTAACGCGAAGTACCGGGCAGATTAGTGATCTTAGACCATTTATCGGTAGCCGTATTATATCGATACCAGTCGCTTGCCGGCAGTGTGCTGGTAGTGGTAGATCCCATACCCGCATACCCATCTTCGCCAATTACAAAACTGCCGCTAAAAGCCCTTGCAGCAGCTATAAAATCGGCTTTTGAGGCCCACTTATCAGCGGCTGCATCATATTCCCAAAAATCTTTGGCGGCAATATTAGGGCTTGCGCCGCCCAGGCCCGCGTAACCTTTGCCATTGATATTAAAACTTACCATGCCAAAGCTGCCTGCACCGGGATAATCGGCAACGCGGGCCCATTTATCGGTAACTGCATCGTACTTCCACAGGTCCTTATAATTAACATCGTAGCTGTTATTGGTGCCCAGCCCCATGTAACCGGTACCGTTAATTTCAAAAGCAATTACATTTTCACGGGGGCCGCCGGCAAAATCAGCTTTACGGGTCCATTTATCGGTAACGGGGTCATATTCCCAAAAATCATCATTCTGCGGGCTGTTATTGCCCGGCGTGGCCACACGCTTGCCGTAACCGGTGCCCACATAAGCTTTATTGTTGATGGTGAAACCTTTTAAATACTCAGCCGCCTGGCCCGGGTAATCAGCCTTGCGCGCCCATTGGTCTGTAGCAGGGTTATATTCCCAAAAATCATAGAGGCCTAATTGGTTAAAACCACTATCGCCATTACCGCCAATTACATAACCCTTATCCCCAATGGTAAAACCGTAAGAGCGCACCCTGCCCACACCAGGAAAATCACCCAATTGTGCCCATAGGCCGGGCAAACCATTTTCGTAATTGGGTACAAACGGCTGTTTTTTGCAGGAATAAAGTGTTAAAGCAAACAGCAGTAACAGGCAGAACTTTTTAAGCATACGTTTAATTGGCTGTAAGTAAATATATCATTTACCTTTTATAATACATACGCCTATTATCAAAAACCTTTACTTAAACTATTGATTCAAAAGCTGCTGAAAAAGATCGATAAACTCGCCTACCTGGCGGCCATCCATCAGGCCATGATGCACGGTTACAGATACCGCCATTGTTTTTTTGCCGCCTTCGTCCATTATTTTACCCAGGGATATTTTGGGCATGCTATCTTTAAAGCTAAAGCTGCGGGCGTGTGTTAGGCCGGTAAAATTTACCCAGGGTATGGCCGATACGTGTAAAACATCAAACACGGGCCTTAGCTCCAGCCCGGTAGTGCTTTGGATGCGCTGTATCTCCTGCTGCGCTACAGCTATAAATTCATTTAGATCGGCCTTATAATCTATATACGAAAAGCCAAAAGTAGTATCGGCACGGCCAATAGTGGCAGAGCAATTGATCTGGTTATATAAAAACACTTCCCCGTTTTCCACCCGGTATTTAAACGCCTCTATTTTATTGGCGGCAACCAGTATGCAATGCAGGTAATATAAAAAGAAGGATACGCCCTGTTCTTTTGCTTTTTGGTAGGCAACGGTTACCTCCACATTTGCCGTAGCGCCAAAAAAAGGTTCTTCAAACGAATTAAAAAAGTTAAAATGATCTTTACGGTACCAAGTGTCCAGGTTTATTTTTGTTTTCATGCTTACAGGTAGGCCAAAATATCTTTGATGCTATCGGCGCTTTTAAAACGTTCGTTATCTATGCTATCCTCAATTTGCTCGTGTGCCCAGGTAATATGGTATGGCACATGTACCGCATGGCCGCCAATATTCAGCACCGGCATTACATCACTTTTAAGCGAGTTGCCCACCATCAGCAATTCCTGCGGCTGTATATCCAGGTGTTTGATCAGCTTCAGGTAATTGGCATCATCCTTTTCGCTCATGATCTCGATATGATGAAAATACGGGTTAAGGCCCGATTTTTTGAGCTTACGTTCCTGATCGAGCAGGTCGCCCTTTGTGGCTACAACCAGGCGGTATTTACTTTTCAAGGTTTCCAGTACCTCCTCCACCCCGTCCAGTAGCTCGATAGGCTGGTTAAGCATCTGTTTCCCCAGATCCATGATGCGGGCAACGGCTTCTATGCTCAGGGTATTTTGGGTGATCTTCATGGCCGCCTCTATCATCGAAAGGATAAAGCCTTTAATGCCATAACCATAAAGCCCCAGGTTGGCAATCTCTATTTTCAGTAACTCTCGCTCCAGCTCATGCTGCGAGGCGTACGATGCCAGCAAAGTGCAAAACTGCTCTTCTGTTTGCCTGAAATAGGGCTCGTTCACCCAAAGTGTATCATCCGCATCAAATGCGATCACTTTAATATCCATAGCGCGAAGTTAATTAATTAGTGATTTAAAGAATTAGTGATTGCGTGATTTTGTGGTAGGAAGCTGATAAATATTCGCGATTTTACTCACCCGGTCATTGCTACGCTCGACCACCCTCTCTTCGCCTGCGGCGGAAAGAGGGATAAAAACATTCCACACCCTCTTTGCGCTTGCGCAGAGAGGGTCGACCAGCGCAGCGCAGTCGGGGTGAGTAAACTAACCAAGCGGACGATTACCCGCGGTGATTTTACTCACCCGGTCATTGCTGCGCTCGACCACCCTCTCTTCGCCTGCGGCGGAAAGAGGGATAAAAAATATTTCCTCATCCTCTTTGCGCTTGCGCAGAGAGGGTCGACCAGCATAGCGGAGTCGGGGTGAGTAAACTCACAAAGCGGACGATTACCCGCGGTGATTTTACTCACCCGGTCATTGCTACGCTCGACCACCCTCTCTTCGCCTGCGGCGGAAAGAGGGATAAAAACATTCCACACCCTCTTTGCGCTTGCGCAGAGAGGGTCGACCAGCGCAGCGCAGTCGGGGTGAGTAAACTCACAAAGCGGACGATTCTGCAAGCGGCGGAAAGAGGGATAAAAAACATTCCACACCCTCTTTGCGCTTGCGCAGAGAGGGTCGACCAGCGTAGCGTGGTCGGGGTGAGTAAACTATAAATCTAACCCATCATATCTAACTTAAAAATCCTATTTTTGCACCCTTATTATTTATACATTATACAATGAGTATTGCACTATCCGAACAGGAAATTATTCGCCGCGAATCTTTACAAAAACTTCGCGAGCTGGGTATTAACCCCTATCCTGCCGAAGCTTTCGAGGTGACCGCATGGGCACAAGACATTAATGACAATTTTGAAGCTGCGCCGGATAAGTATAAACAGGTTGTAATTGCAGGCCGTATCATGACACGCCGCATTATGGGCAGTGCCTCATTTGCTGAGATACAGGATAGCACCGGCCGCGTGCAGATCTATATTAAACGTGACGATATTTGCCCCGGTGAGGATAAAACGCTTTACAATACCGTGTTTAAAAAACTGCTGGATATTGGCGATTACGTAGGTATTAAAGGCTATGTATTTTTAACCCAAACCGGCGAAATCTCGGTACATACCGAAGAATTGGTGGTACTTTCTAAATCGTTAAAACCACTGCCTGTTGTTAAACGCGAAGAAGATGGTACCATACACGATGGTTTTACCGACCCGGAAATGCGTTACCGCCAGCGTTATGTAGATCTAACCGTTAACCCCGAATATAAGAACATCTTCATCAACCGCTCTAAAGTGATCAGCGCTATGCGTAATTACTTTAATCTGCAGGGATGGATGGAGGTAGAAACCCCTATCCTGCAGCCTGTACATGGCGGTGCAGCGGCCCGCCCGTTTGCTACGCACCACAATACGCTGGATATGCCGCTATTTTTGCGTATTGCCAACGAGCTTTACCTGAAACGCCTAATAGTAGCAGGCTTTGATGGTGTGTACGAGTTTGGCAAAATGTTCCGTAACGAGGGTATGGACCGCACCCACAACCCGGAATTTACCGCTATGGAGATCTATGTAGCCTATAAGGATTATATCTGGATGATGGCTATGGTAGAGGAGTGTTTAGAAACCGTTGCAAAAGCCGTTCATGGCATCCCTGTAGTACAGGTTGGCCAACACGAAATAAATTTTGCCGGCCCCTACGAAAAACTTTCGATGTACGATTCTATCCTGAAATATACAGGTATTGATGTAGCTGCTATGGACGAGGAAGGCCTGCGTAAGGTATGCGCCGACTTAGCCATTGAAGTAGATGCCAGCATGGGTAAAGGCAAACTGATAGACGAGATCTTTAGTGCCAAGGTGGAGCATAACCTGATCCAACCGACATACATTACTGATTACCCTATCGAGATGACGCCGCTTGCCAAAAAGCACCGTACAAAAGACGGCCTGGTAGAGCGTTTTGAGTTATTTGTGAACGGTAAAGAGATAGCCAACGCTTACTCGGAATTAAACGACCCGATAGATCAGCGTGAGCGTTTAGAAGAGCAACTGATATTAGCCGGCCGTGGCGACGACGAAGCGATGGCTATGGATGATGACTTTTTACGTGCCCTGGAATATGGTATGCCGCCAACATCTGGTTTAGGTATCGGTATAGATCGTTTGGTGATGCTGATGACCAACCAAAGCACTATTCAGGAAGTTTTATTCTTCCCGCAGATGCGCCCGGAGAAAAAAGTTAAAGCACCAACTATAGAAGATTTTACTAATATTGGGATCCCTGCAGAGTGGGTACCTGTATTGAATAAAATGGGCTTCAACACGGTTGAAGAATTAAAAACAGGCAACCCCAACAAGGTATTTAACGACCTTGGCGGGATGCGAAAAAAAATGAAACTGGAAATAGCCATGCCTACTAAAGATGCGGTTATGGCTTGGTTTGAGTAATTATTTCATGGATCATGATTGATGGTTCATGGTGAACATCATAAAACAAAAAGGGACGCATTTAGCGCCCCTTTTTGTTTTATCCTAACACGTGATTGCAATGACGGAGTTTTCTATGATCTATGAACCATCAACTATCAACCTTTTATTTAACCCCTAATACATATTTCTTAACAAAAAGGTAAAGAGAATAAAACTTTCATTTAATAGTAATTGTTGATTTTTATACCGAACACACTATAAATGAATACCATGACAAATTCTATTCTGGAAATAACCGATAACGAATACCTGATAAAATTAAACAGGAGTAATTTCGACCTGTCATTTATCCGCAGTTTGCTAAAAATTGTAGAGGTATCAAAGCCCGTTAAAGCCGATAAATACGAAGCCAACAGCTATTACAGCGAGGCCCCGATTGTAGACAGGCACATAGCACCATCGCAAAGCCACTCATCAGAGCCGGATTATTTCAGCAACCTCGACGAAAAATAAAGGGCGTTTTACCGCTTCTTAGAATTTCTGGCGGAAACCTCCGCGTTGCACCTGCTGCTTATCCATCTGGGCCATCTGGCCTTTCATCATTTTGATCTGGTCGGCAAGTAATTTGTTCTTGTCGTCTTTAGCTGCTTCTTTTAAATACATCTCGGCTTCGCGCTTATTGCGTTTGGCCATAGAGATACCTGCCAGGCTCAATTTAGCCAACGCCGTATTGTGCGACATGCTCATTCCCAACTGAAGAGACTTTTTAAAGTACTTTTCTGATTTTAACGGCGCCGCACGCGATTCTATTAAACCTATCAGCAGGTTGTAGTAACCATGCTGGCTTTTGTAAAGTTGTTTTTCGTAATCTGTAATTTTTGCAAGTACGGCTTCGGCCTTAGCTGAATTTTCTTTGCGCAGGTAAAACTGTGCCAGCAGCATGTTCTCGTTAAAAAAGAAGGTTAGCAAGGTAATGCCACCCAATAAAAATACGGTTATCCCCCAGCCCCAAAAACCAAAGGCACATAGCGTAACACCCGCACCCATAATAACACAAGCAATAATTAACCTAACTATATTCGACATAATTTGTATTAGTATAAAAACAGTGTGCAAATATCGTTATTTGTAAGCTAAATAAACATCAGTATTTAATATTTATGGCAGGAGAATTAGAACCATCGTGGAAGCAACATTTAAGCGCAGAATTTGAAAAACCTTATATGCAGCAGCTTAAAGGTTTCCTTAAAACCGAAAAGGAAGCCGGCTATACCATCTATCCGCGTAATGCAGATATTTTTAACGCCTTTAACATTACACCGTTTGATGATGTTAAGGTAGTAATTCTTGGTCAAGACCCTTACCACGGCCCCAACCAGGCACACGGCTTATCCTTTTCAGTACAAAAAGGTGTGGCAGTACCCCCCTCATTAAAAAATATTTATAAGGAATTAGCTACAGATATCCCCGGCTTTACCATCCCCCAAACCGGCGACCTGACCAAATGGGCCGGGCAAGGCGTATTATTATTAAATGCCACCCTAACCGTTAGGGCGGCCACGGCAGGCTCCCACCAAAAAAAGGGTTGGGAAAAATTTACCGATGCAGCCATCAAAACTTTGTCGGATGAAAAAAAGGGTATTGTATTTATCCTTTGGGGGGCCTATGCACAATCCAAAGCTGTGCTCATCAACCCAAGCAATAATCATCTTGTTATTAAATCAACCCATCCATCGCCCCTGGCAGTAAGCCACGGCGGGTTTTTCGGCTCTAAACCATTCTCTAAAACAAATGAATTTTTAAAGAAGGAAGGAAAAGAAGAGATCGATTGGCAGATCTGAGCCCCCAGCCCATGAAGGGGAGCTTTATAAATACTGTTTCCCCTTCACAGGGTTAGGGGGCTGGCCGCATTATTTCTTTTGGTTATGATAATAAGGGCAATAATTAAATTAGGAACCCAGCATAACCAGGATACAACACGATAGGCAGGCACAAAATCATGAAAAACAAAGATAATTAGTAGCGATAGCCATACACGCAGCGTAACAGCTGCAAACGTAAGCGCGTAATTGAAAATCATCCATTTTTGATGAAGCGGCACATGCCCACGCCTGATGGTAAGGTATCCCATTATATTACTGATGAGCCAAATAATAGCCAGCAAACCAAAGCCTAATACACAAACAATACCGCCTGTAGCAAAAAATGCAATGTATAAACCGGCTATACTACTTAAAGCCACTGCGATAACATATATTTTACCTACAAGCCGGTGTGAATTTAAATAGCGTTGGCGCAATCGGGCACTAAACTGGGTCCAGCCAATTAAAAGGGCTAAACCGCCAAAAGCAATATGAATATAAAACGCGGTGCTCCAGATGCTATTATTCAAAACAGCCTTTGGTTTAGAATGCAATAAACCGTTAGACTGCATATCTATCAAAAGATAGAGTAAAGGATAAAGGCCAACAGCAATAGCAAAAAAGGCAAATGGTATCCAAGGCAGGTTTTTAAATTTCATCGTAAAGCTTAGACGTTATAAAAACCTATCGGTTACACCTGATCTCAAAAGAATAAAAACAGGCGACATAAAAAAGCCAGGGATCAAATAGATATTTCTACTGGATTCCCGGCTTTTAAAATATTGCCTGCCTAATTAATACTCCAGCGGCACTATCGGCTCTTTCTTACTGGTGCTCATAATCATCATAGTCTGAAAAGTTTTAACTACAGTGATGCGGCTTATCTTCTCCATGATCAGTTGCTCATACGATTTAATGTCGCGTACGTAAACTTTCAATAAAAAGTCGCACTGGCCGGTTACATGGTGGCACTCGGTAACTTCTTTTATAGATTGGATCTCATCTAAAAACGTTTGGATGGTATTCTTCTGATGAAAATCCAGCGAGATCTGTATAAAGGTTTTAATACCCAGGCCCAGTTTTTCTTCATCTACCAGGGCATGGTAGCTTTTAATAAATTGTGCATTTTCCAGCTTACGCACCCGCTCCAGAGTTGGCGCCGGCGATAAGCCAATTTCGTTGGATAGCTGCAAATTGGTAATGCGGCCGTTCTCCTGTAAAATCTTAAGTATCTGTAGGTCTATTTTATCTAATTCTTGAGCCATGGTACGTGCAAATATAAAGTATTCTTCACCGCACAAAATATAATTTTTTTGAAAACTATTTTAACAAAACATATTACAAAATAAATTGTATTTTTAGACGAGTCTAAAAAATTAATTAGATTTGCTTAAATGTACACATTAGCCGAAGAAAACTATTTAAAGGCCATCTACAAGCTATCTATGTTGGCAGAAAATGTGAGCACCAACCAAATTGCTGCCGAACTGGCTACCAAAGCATCGTCGGTAACCGATATGTTAAGGAAGCTTGCCGAAAAGCTATTGATCAATTATACCCGTTACCAGGGCGTAAGTTTAACCCAATCCGGCGAAAAGGTGGCCATTAACATCATCCGCAGGCACCGCCTGTGGGAGTACTTTTTGGTAGAGAAGCTGCATTTTAAATGGGATGAAGTGCACGACATGGCCGAAGAAATGGAACATATATCTTCTACCGAACTGATTGACCGTTTGGACGAATTTATGGGTTTCCCAACCCGCGACCCGCATGGCGACCTCATACCAGACAGCAATGGCAATTTTAAAAAGAATGATCTTAAACCAATTTCGGCAGTGGATGTTAATACCAGCGGAGTAATATCCGGAGTTAGAGATCACTCTACCGCATTTTTACAATATCTGGAAAAACAATGCCTAACCATTGGCAAAAAAATAACTGTCAAAGAGATTATAAGCTACGATAACACCGTGGTACTACAAATGGAAAACAAAGATCTGCAAATAAGCCGCGAAGTGGCCAATAACCTGTTAATAGCCTTATGACCACACCACAGCACGACAGCCACTCGTTAGGCAACGTACACAATACCGTAACCACCGAAGGGAAAACCGGCTGGCGCAAAATCCTTTCTTTTTTAGGCCCCGCCTATCTGGTAAGCGTGGGTTACATGGACCCCGGCAACTGGGCAACCGACCTGGCAGCAGGCAGCCAGTTTGGGTATAAACTGATCTGGGTACTGCTGTTATCCAACCTGATAGCCCTGCTGTTGCAAAACCTGGCCGTGCGCCTGGGCATTGTGCGCGGGCTGGACCTTGCGCAGGCATCAAAACACACTTACCCGCCATTTGTAAACTTTTGCCTGTTTATACTGGCTCAAATAGCCATCATAGCCTGCGACCTGGCCGAGATAATTGGTATGGCCATAGGCTTAAACTTACTATTTGGCTTGCCATTAATATGGGGCGTATCTATCACTTTATTAGATACCCTGCTGTTACTATTCCTGCTTAATAAAGGCATGCGCAAACTGGAGGGCTTTATTATATCCTTAATATTTATAGTAGGGCTGGCATTTTTGGCACAAATGTTTATTGTGCAACCCAATGTTATAGATATTGCAAAAGGCTTTATCCCAACCAAACTAAACAGCACATCGCTATATTTAGCCATTGGTATTATTGGGGCAACCGTAATGCCGCATAACTTGTACCTGCACTCGTCGCTGGTGCAAACCCGTAAGATAGATCGCAGCGAACAAGGGATAAAAAGTGCTATCCGCTATAACTTTTGGGATACCACCATTGCGCTTAACCTGGCATTTTTTGTAAATGCGGCTATATTAATATTGGCAGCAAGTGCCTTTTTCGGTCGTGGTTTTCATGAGGTTGCCGAGATACAGGATGCGCATAAGTTATTAACTAACATATTCGGCAAGCTTGCCCCTGCGCTGTTTGCCATTGCTTTGATAGCCGCGGGCCAAAGTTCTACTGTAACAGGTACCCTTGCAGGTCAAATCATCATGGAAGGCCACTTAAACCTGCGTATAGCGCCATGGCTGCGCCGCTTGCTTACACGGTTACTGGCTATCATCCCGGCATTTTTTACCATTCTGCATTTTGGTGAAGAAGGTTTGGGCAAATTATTAATATTAAGCCAGGTAATACTAAGCCTGCAACTGGGTTTTGCGATCGTCCCGCTCATACACTTTACATCTGATAAAAAACGAATGGGCAAATTTGCCACAAGCGTGCCTTTACAAGTATTGGCGTGGGTATTTGCCACCCTAATTGTGGGTTTGAATGTAAGGCTGGTAATACAAGAGATACAAACCTGGGCGGCGGCAAGTCCGGGTTCTTCCAATTTGGTGCATTATATTATATCACCTATAGCGGTGGGTATTGGCCTGTTGCTGGTATATGTGTTTTTAAGGCCTATATTGTACAAACACGTCAATCAGCCTATACATGTACCGCACGGTATTGCCACAGCGCTTGATAACCTGGAAGCCATCAGCTACAAGCAGATAGGTATCACTATAGATTTTTCCAAAAACGATCAGGATACAATTCGTCATGCTTTAATGCAAGGCGGCAAAACGGCACATTATAACCTGATACATGTGGTAGAAACTGCCGGCGCGCGTTATTATGGCAAGCAGGTGATGGATAGCGAAACCCAAAGCGATGTAGATAATCTGGATATTTATGTAGATACATTGGTAAAATTAGGTTATAAGGCCGAAGCAAAAATTGGTTACGGCAGCCCGGCAACGGCCATAGCGCAAATAGTAAAAGATACCCATATAGATTTTGTGGTAATGGGGTCGCACGGGCACAAAGTTTTAAAGGATCTGATATTTGGCACCACTGTTGATTCGGTAAGGCACAAGGTTAACGTACCCGTACTGGTAGTTAAACCGCAACAGAAGAGAAAAGACATTTAGGATCAAGACAAAATAGAAATTGCCAATAATCTGACATTTTTTGAACGGTCTTGATTATAGACGCTATATAAATATTGCATATTTGCACGGTAATGGAGCAGAACTTATATATCAAGAATAAAAAGGCATACTTTGAGTATCATATACTGGATAAATACACAGCAGGTATCAAATTGCTGGGTACCGAAATAAAATCCATACGCGAAGGAAAAGCCAACGTTAACGATGCTTTTTGCACCTTTATAGATAACCAGCTTTATGTACGCAACCTGCACATAGCAGAGTATTCGATGGGTTCTTTCTACAACCACGAAGCCAAACGCGACCGCATACTGCTCCTTAATAAAAAAGAACTTAAAAAGCTGCAAACGCGCGGGGAAGAAAAAGGACTGACCATTGTACCTCTTGCCCTTTTTATCAGCGACCGCGGTTTTGCCAAGTTAGAAATAGGCCTTGCCCAGGGTAAAAAGACCTTTGATAAACGCGAAACCCTAAAAGAACGCGATACAAAAGTTGAAATGGACAGGGCGATGAAACGGTAAGACCTCCACCCCCCTGAAGGGGAAGCAAAAAATAAAAAAAGGCGAAAGGGATTAATCCTCGCCTTTTTTCATTCTTAAAAATCCCCCCTTCAGGGGGTTAGGGAGGGCTTACCACGCTCTATCGCCTACCAACGGTACAAACCTAAAGGTATCCAGCACGTGGCGTTCGTAATCATGTTCGGCGGTTTTAAGTACGGTGACCATCTTTTGCGATTTTTCGTCACCTACAGGGATCACTACAATACCACCAATTTTTAATTGCTTTAATAATATTTCGGGAACGGTTGGCGCGCCTGCGGTTACAATTATTTTATCATAAGGGGCATCTTCTGCAATCCCTATAGATCCATCCCCTAAAAAGAATTTGGGTTTATAGCCCATATAAGGTAAAACTTGTATCGTACGTTCGTATAGTTTTTCCTGGCGTTCAATGGTGAAAACTTTGGCACCTACCTCTAATAATACACAAGTTTGATAACCGCAGCCCGTGCCAATTTCCAGCACTTTATCGCCTTTTTGAATATGTAGTAATTCGGTTTGATAAGCCACTGTATAAGGCTGCGAAATGGTTTGCCCGGCCCCTATCGGGAAAGCAATATCCTTATACGCCTGGTTCCAAAAAGTTTCATCAAAAAAATAATGGCGGGGCACTTTACCAATGGCCGATAAAACCTTTTCATCCTCGATACCTTTTTTACGCAGTATTTCTACCAGTCGTTTCCTTGCCCCCTGCTCACGGTAATTATCAATAAACTTGTACGCCATTATCCTGCAAAGCTAACACGATTAAGGGATTTTAGGATATAAGGGATTTGATATTCCTGATTATTAAATATTAGTAATTGATTTTAAGAGGGATTGATTTTATTCAATGGATAATTATTAGGTTTAACCTTTTTTTTATTATATACCCTTTTAAACTCAAGGCTATTGCTTCCAAAGTTTATCAGTAATCCATCCGCTATATTATAAACTTCCAGATAGTTTATAGCCTGATTTTTATGTACATCTTCTATTTTATCAAGAGCTTTAATTTCAAGCATTAAACAATCTGCAATAAAAAAGTCCACACGCCTGCAACCAACTTGCTCACCTTTGTAATGAATGTACATGTCTTTTTCCTGTTCAAACATGATACCCCTTAAACCCATCTCTACAGCCAAAGCACGTTGATAAACTATCTCCTGAAACCCATTACCAATAGTATTATGCACTTCCATTGCACTTCCAATCACCTTATGCGTCAGTTCATTTATTTCCATAAATCAATATACATAAATCAAAAATCCTGTTAATCCTAAAATCCTATAATCGTGTCCAATCCTGTTAATCCTATAATCCCATAATCGTGTCCAATCCCGTAATCGTGTCAGGTTTAGTAAGGGTCTACATCAGGCTGTACGATGCTGCCTTTGCTGAGTTTGGTAGTCTGGAACTGGGTGATCACCTCCCTGATGATCGCTTTAGCTTTAACAATAGATATGGTATCCCGCTCAAACTTCAGCATAATGGATTTGATGTAGTAGTTACGAATACGGTTGATCAACGGTGCTTCTGGGCCAATAACACGGTCGCCGAAATGTTTGCGCAATTCGTTGGCCAGGTATTCGGCCTGATTATATAATATTTCGGGAGTTTTGTGTTTAATATCCAAACTGATAATGCGATAGAACGGCGGATATTTAAAGCTCTTGCGCTCTTCCATTTCTGTAAAATACAGGTCGGTGTAATCGTTCTCTATCACCTGTTTTATTACCCGGTGGTTTGGGTCGTAAGTTTGTATAACTACTTTGCCTTGCTTATCCCGGCGCCCTGCCCTGCCGCTTACCTGGGCCAGCATCTGGTAGCTGCGTTCGTTAGCGCGATAGTCGGGATATTTGAGCAGGCTATCCGCATTAATGATCCCGATAACGGTAACATCAGCAAAATCCAGCCCTTTGGCAACCATTTGGGTACCTACCAGTACATCTATCTTTTTTTCTTCCAGATTATTTAAAATAGTTTGCAGCGAATTACGGGAGCGGGTAGTATCCAGATCCATACGTGCCAGGCGTACGTTAGGCATCAGTACAGATAACTCGTCCTCCACTTTCTCGGTGCCAAAGCCTTTATACTCCAAATGAGTAGAGCCGCAGGCCGGGCAAATACTCGGCGTATCTTCTTTATAACCGCAATAGTGGCAATGCAGCTTGTGGGTATGTTTATGATAGGTAAGGCTAACATCGCAGTTGATACACTTTGGCGTATAGGCACAAACCCGGCACATCAGCACCGGGGCATATCCCCTGCGGTTTTGGAATAATATTACCTGCTCTTTATTATCCAATGCCAATTGAATATCCTGCATCAGCACACTACTAAAATGCGATTGCATCGTTTTACGCTTGGTTTCTTCGGTTATGCTCACCACCTCTATCAGTGGCAGCTGCACCCCGCCATAGCGCTCCATCAGTTCAACAAAGCCATACTTTTTAACCCGGGCGTTGTAATAGGTTTCGAACGATGGCGTAGCCGACCCCAGCAGCACCTTTCCTTTATACATATTAGCCAGATAAATAGCGGCATCGCGGGCGTTGTAACGTGGTGCAGGGTCATACTGTTTATAGGATGTTTCGTGCTCCTCATCCACAATGATCAATCCCAGATCGCTAAACGGCAAAAACACCGATGAGCGGGCGCCCAGCACAACCTTATATTCGTTGTTCAACACCTTTTGCCAAACCTCCACACGTTCGTTATCATTAAAACGCGAATGATACACACCAATAGAACCGCCAAAATAAACACGCAGGCGTTCGATGATATGCGTGGTTAAAGCAATTTCGGGCAGCAGATAAAGCACCTGCCTGCCGGTAGCCATCATTTCTTCTATCAGTTTAATGTAGATCTGCGTTTTACCCGATGAGGTTACGCCATGCAGCAGCACTACATCCTTATCTAAAAACTGCGCTTGTGCCTGGGCAAGGGCATCTGCCTGGGCGGGGCTTAATATAAAATTACTTAACTGGTCTTCCTCTTCGGTATATCCAAGCCGGCTAACCGTTTTGTCCTCCGCAATAAAAACTTCTTTTTCTATCAGCGATTTGATGCTCGATTCGCCCGAGCCGCTTTCTTCTATCAGCTCATTTTTGGCTATAGCTTTTTGCTGGCGCGATAATTTGATAAAGGCCAGCACGGCGTCTGCCTGTTTGGGTGCGCGCTTTTCCAGGATGGTAAATAACTCGCGCAAATTATCCTGATTATGATAAGCAGGGTTTAAAGTAAGGTAAGTACGTTTACGTGGTTTGTACCGTTCGCTCACTTCTTCAGATATCGTAACGATATTTTTTTCGAACAGGGCTTTTAAAATAGGCATTACCGTTTTTTGCCCCAACAGCTTGGCAATATCACTAATGGTCAGTTCCGGCTGAATATCCAGCGCTTCGGTAATTAAATACTCCTTATCGTTTAGGGATGCCTTATCATACGCCACATCTTTATTGAGCATTACCTTGGTTTCGCTGGCCAGTTTTAAGGCCGATGGCAGGGCGGCATTCATCACCTCACCCTCGTTACACATATAGTATTCGGCCAGCCAATGCCAAAACTGCAACTGGCGCGGGGTAACTACCGGGCGGTCGTCTAAAATATCTATCAGGTACTTGGCCTCGTACTTTTCGGGTGCGTGCTCCGTTATATCGGCTACAACAGCAGTATAAAGCTTGCTTTTGCCAAACTGCACTACTACCCTTTTGCCAATTGCTATCGTATCATTTAAATCAAAAGGTACGCGGTATGTATAATTACGACTGATGGCCAGCGGCAAAATCACTTCAACAAAAAGTGTTTTGCGGGTAGCCTGTAAACCGTCGGCAAATTCTAACATCAGTTTTATTTGTTACGGAATGCTGCAATAGCTAAAAATCCCCATCCTATAATAAACAATAAGCCGCCGATGGGGGTTATTGGGCCTAAAGCAACTAAACCGGGCATCTTTAAAAGATCGCGGCAGGCCAGCAAATAAAGCGAGCCCGAAAACAACACAATGCCCAAAGTGAACAGATAGTAGGTAATAGCTATGGTTTTATTTTTAAAACGGGTAAATGTAGACAGGAACAGCAGCGCAAACACATGGTAAAACTGATATTGCACAGCGGTTTGCCAAACTTCCAGCTGATAAGCAGATAAAGATGCCTTTAAGGCATGTGCGCCAAAAGCCCCGGCAATAACGGCAATTGCACCCAGTATAGATGCTGTTATGATGATTTGTTTGTTCATGCAGATATAAAAGGCTAAGTTAACCAAATGAGGTGAAAGGTGAAAGGTGAAAGGTGAAAGGTGAAAGGTGAAAGGTGAAAGGTGAAAGGTGAAAGGTGAAAGGTGAAAGGTGAAAGGTGAAAGGTGAAAGGTGAAAGGTGAAAGGTGAAAAATCGCGTTGCGATTTTTCTTGTACAATCATTAAATCAACAATTCACTAATTAATTCAGTCACTAATTAATTCCATCGCTAAATAATTACTTCTAAATTGCACGCGCAAACCAGGAATGAAACGACTGATAATTATTACTTTAATTTTAATTGCTGCAACTGCATATATTACCGTTAAGTATTTTAACAACTTAAATACATCGGGCGTACATGCCGGCAACATTATGCGTACCATTCCGGATGATGCGGCAATTGTTTTTGAGTTTACCAACGAAAAAAGCTTTTACGATATTTATAAGGGCAACACCCTCATCAATAACCTTATTGGCGAACAAAAGGTAAGTGACCTGGACACCGTACGTAAAATATTATTTGACAATGCTGCGCTAACCACCTTTTTTACCGGGCGCAATGTATTCGTATCTGTTCATCCATCGCAAAGTAACGAGGTTGAATTATTGCTTACTGCATCAGCAGCAAAAGATATCGACCTGACTGAATTTGACAAGCTGGCCAAACAGCCTAAAACAGGCATGGTTATCACCCCGCTAAAAATAGGCGAAAAGCGTGGATACAACATTTACTTTAACACCTTAAAAAAACGTTTTTATATCATCAATATTGATGGTAATATCTTTTCGGGCAGTTTCTCTAAAGATTTGATCACCCGGAACGCTAATTACAGCTTCAACAGGGATAAACCTGCGTTCCTGCTGCTGCCCGATCAGCAAAACTCCAACTCGCTGGCAAACCTATACGTTAATTATCAGCGCCTGCAGCCGCTGTTTAGTCAGCTTTTTAAAGATGGTAATACCGATATTTTTAAGCCTGTAAGGCTGTTGCCTGCCCTTGCTGCGCTAAACCTTAATTTTAAGAATGATGCCCTGATGTTTAGCGGCTACACCAACATCGAAAAAGAAAAGGCCGGCACTTATTTAAACGTATTTACCAATCAGCAGCCGGTAAGCAATCAGCTTAAAGATATTTATCCTTCTACTACCGCATACGCCCTTAACCTTTCCGCCTCAGACCCGCTAAAATTCTCGGCAGATCTGGATGATTTCCAGGTAAAAGCCGGCCTGCAAAAAGAAAAGAGCGCCCTGTTTCAAAAAGTTAAAACCGAAACCGGCCTTAACCTCACACATGAATTTGCACAGCTGCTGGGTAACGAATTTGCCGTAGTAACTACCCGTTTTCAGGAAAGGATGGCTATTATCAACGTTAAAAACGGCTCAAAGCTAAGGCCGCTTGTGGTTAATATCAGCACTATGATAACAGATGATGTTGGACAGTTTAACTATAACAAACTGCCGTTTTTTTTACTGGGCGATGCTTTTAATGCTTTTAAAAGGCCTTATTTCAGGGTGGTAGATAATTATTTGATTATAGCCAATACCACAAAAGAACTGGAAAGCTACAACGATACCTACTTTAACCGCAAGTTTTTAAACAAAAACGAAGATTATGTAAAGTTTGATAATTTATTGGCCGAACGCAGCAATGTTGCCTTTTTTATCAACTTTAAAAATGCACAGCAAATATTAAAGAACGGGTTAAAAGAAGATTTTTATTTTGCGTATAAAAATAATTCCTTATCCTGGAAGAATTTTTACGGGGCATCTTATCAGTTTGCGGCAACTGATAAAAATTTCTACACTAATTTTTGTTTATTGCAAAACCCTGCAGATACCACTGTTAGTAAAAAAGTTTATTAAAAAAGCATTTATACACAACCCGAAATGTGTAAATACGTTAAAGGGTTATATATTAGCAAGTGTATTTACAAGCAACTCATAAAAAACGATAAGGTATTGCGAACGTGTATGAAGTATTTTTTATTGGCCATTTGCTTCCTTTTTATTTCTGTTGAAACCTTTGGCCAGCAATTTTCTCAGTACAATACAGGTACGCTGTATGATTCGTTTGAAAACCCCGGCCAGTCTACCTTTAAACCAGATACCAGCTACAACCTGGCGTTCAACTTTTTTGTACCGAATTTCAACAGCAATGTTTACCTTACTGGTAACGGGCAGGTACCCCTAAAAAGCAGGGCATTTGCCGGCAAGTATTTAAACACAAACCTGGTACTTGGCAATAATCGCTTTAGCAGGGCAAATATCGAGGCCAATATTTACTCCCTGATGTTTAAGGTTTACACCAGCCTGGATGGTGACCAGGAAATCGGGATCTCTACCCAAACCAGGGCAGAAGGACGCGGCCTTTTCTCTGACGAAACTTTACTATTACTTACCGGGTTCGATAAATTTACAGGTGATGTCTACGATAACATACTCAACAATCAATACACCGAACAAACCTACCATCAGGTAAGTTTTAGTTACCGCGAAAAGGTAAATAAACAATTTGCTATAGGCTTTAAACTAAGTGCTTTATTGGGGATACAGTATCAAAAGCTGCAGATAGACCAATCGCGCATTGAGTTTGATAAGCTTAATGATCTGGCAAATATCAGCTTGCAGGGCAGGTATCGCATCAGCTTTACCCCAGGCGAATTTAGCGGAAGGGACCTTTTACCAACGTTAAGAAATCCGGGGGCATCTATCAGCATTGGTACCGTTTACCGTACCAGGGATAATTTTACCATACAGGCCAATGTAAAGGACCTTGGTTTTATACACTGGTATAAACGCTCTAAAACAAGTAATTTTAATACTACCCGTACTGCTCTTGATCTGAACACAAACCGGCGCGAGGATAATTTGTATGCCGCTGCCTACGGCATCATTCGTTCTGCTGATACCGAGGGGGCATTTGTTACCCCTACAAATGGCAAGGCCGAAGTAAGTGCGAACAGATCATACTGGTTTGATTATGACAGGACTATTAAATACTCACCTACCATAGTACTGCAAAAGGAATTGTTTTATGAGGGTTATACCGCAGCAATCGTAAACCCGGTGCAATACAATAACCTGGTAGGTACATTAACCTCATCTTATAACAATTACGGTATATTTACTACAGGCCTGCAGTTTATGGTGAAAGCGCCAAATGTAGAGTTTTATATGGGTACAGACAGGTTGATACAAACAGCTAACCTGTTTAGCTCGGCAGGTAAAAGCAATGCTGCAATAAATAAAAGCGCCTCATATAGCGGTGCCGATTTCTTTTTAGGGTTTTCGTTAAAATTCGGCAGGCTGATAGAGCATCCTTTAAATGGCAGCCGCATTCCTCTTGGCGAAAGGCCTGGTTTCCTGAAACGGATCTGGGATAATATTTTCCACCCCGGCCGCGACGACGGCAGTTAATCCCCTGCTTTTTTACCGGCAATAAAATCTTTAAGATAATACGGCTCAAAGTAAGCCACATCTACAAACTCCCGCCGATGGTATTTATCAGCCGCTATTGCAGTGAGATACTTTGCAGAGTTTACAAAATCCGGCAAAAATAATGCATTTGAATTATGGCCTAAAATATTCTTGCATTTACCGGCCCCATCGCCAAAAAACAACACTTTACTTTTTGAAAGGATCTCGCCAAAGCTATCTGCATCAATAATTTCGGCGGCGGTAGGCTTTATTATTTTACCTGCCTGGTTAAATATGGCGGTATAAACCTCCATGCGGCGGGCGTCAATCATGGGGCATAAAAGGGTATCTGCATCAACCGGATGATCATTTACTACACCTTTGGCCATTGCGGCTAAGGTTTCTACAGCTATCAGCGGCTTATCAAGGGCAAAGCATATACCTTTAGCAGTTGATACACCTATCCGCAATCCGGTGTACGAGCCCGGGCCGCAGCTAACGGCAATCGCATCAAGATCGGCGTATTTCACTTGTCTGCTGGCTAAAATCTCATCAATATAAACAGTAATCACCTCGGCATGTATGTTGCGCTGGTCTATCTCCTTAAAAGCTAATACCTGCCCATCTTTAGTCAAAGCTACCGAGCATGATGTTGTTGCTGTTTCTATCTGTAAGATCATGTTAAGTCAAAAGTAAAAGTCAAAATTAAAAAATTCAAAAACAGAAGCCATAACCAGTTGAACGGTTTTTGAATTTTGACTTACAAATCAAGGTACCGGATCGTGCCCGTGGCCCCCCCAGGGGTTACAGCGGGCAATACGTTTTAGCGTAAGCCAGCCCCCTTTAAACGGCCCGTGTTTTTTAATCGCTTCTATACCATATTGAGAGCAAGTTGGCGTGTACCTGCAGGCATTAGGTAAAATAGGCGAGATCAGATACCTGTATATTTTAATCAGCAATAAAAAAAAGCCGCCTATAATGCGTTTGTTAATATCCCACAAAAGCTTCATTTAATAGCTTCCCCCGCAAGCTGTGTTAAAAGCCTGATCATTTTTTTTTCAACAAATTCATGAGGGGAAATTTCTTTGCCGATATAGCTGATAGATAGCACCACTTTTTTACCGGCGTTATTCAGTACATCATAAAGCAGGGCTTGCTTATGTAAGCGGTAAGCTTCGCGCATGCGGCGTTTAACCAGGTTACGGTCTACCGCGCGCTTATAACGCCTTTTGGATACAGAAAAAACTATCTGCGCAGGGAATTGCTGCCCGCCATCGGCAAGCATCCATGAGGCTTTAAAGGGATAACATAAAAAAGAAGAACCGTTATGAAAAAGCCCGTCGATAAGCCTTTTGTTACATAACCGTTCTTCTTTTTTAAAAGTGTACATAGTTGTTGATGCTGAACCGAAAAATGATTACACAACCGGTTCGGCCCCTTTTGCAAGGAGTAAACAACCAGAATTATGCTTTGTGGCTGCGCTCGTCAGATACAGTTAATCTTTTTCTGCCTTTTGCTCTTCTTGCTGCCAATATCCTTCTGCCGTTAGCAGTTGACATACGCTCACGGAAACCGTGTTTATTTCTTCTTTTCCTTTGTGAGGGCTGAAACGTTCTTTTCATGATATATTTATTCTATTATTCTTATCGTCCTTTTAAAAACAAGAGCGCAAATGTAGGTTTTTTTTTAGTTTTTTCAAATACTAATGTAGTAATTTGATAATCGATATTTATCAACTTATTAACATCCGGTTGTGCCTATGAAATTCTTAACGCTGCTGCTTGCCTTATTATTACCCTTTTTAGCTGTTTGCCAGGCCCCTATGGCCCAAAATTATAAAATATATAATACTGCTAAAAACAGTTTGGCTACTATTGATGATATTATAAACGACCTGGACAAAGCCGATGTGTTGTTTTTTGGCGAAGAGCATAACGATTCTACCGGCCATTATCTGGAGAATGTGATCCTAAAAAAACTGGCAGAAAAGTACCCCGGCAAACTGGGCTTGTCGTTAGAGATGTTCCAAACCGATTGCCAAACCGTATTAGATGAATACCTGGCCGGCTACATCCGCGAGAAAAACCTGATTAGCGAAGGCCGCGCCTGGAAAAATTATAAAGACTATCGACCCATGATAGAAACCGCTAAAGCAGCGCACATCCCGGTGATTGCGGCCAACGCCCCTACCCGTTACACCAATATGGTTACCCGCAGCGGTTTAAGCAGCCTGGATCAATTAAGCCCTGCAGCCAAGGCTTGGTTAGCGCCACTGCCTATTGATACCGCCACCGGCCCTTATTACGAAAAGTTTGTGGGCATTATGGGCGGGCACAGCGCTATGGGTAACTTTAAGATCTACCAATCGCAAAATGTTTGGGATGCTACTATGGGCTGGAACATTGCCCGGTTTTTAAAAGCGCATAAAGATTATAAGGTATTACAAGTGAATGGTGGTTTCCATAGCGAAGAAAAGTTAGGCACTGCTGCACAACTCAAAAATTACGCGCCTAAAGTGCGTATCATTAATATAGCCACCTATGCAGATGATAGTTTTGATAACCCCGACTGGAGCAAATTCACTAAAATGGGCGATTACATCATCCTAACCAACCCCAAACTGGCTAAGACCTTTGAATAGAGGTTAGAGAGAAGCGATTTGAGGTTAGAGAGGTTAGAGGTTAGAGGTTAGAGGTTAGAGGTTAGAGGTTAGAGGTTAGAGGTTAGAGGTTAGAGGTTAGAGGTTAGAGGTTAGAGGTTAGAGGTTAGAGGTTAGAGGTTAGAGGTTAG
>NZ_SNQG01000006.1:281207-293217 GCF_004378255.1 Mucilaginibacter phyllosphaerae | reverse complement strand
CTCTAACCTCTAACCTCTAACCTCTAACCTCTAACCTCTAACCTCTAACCTCTAACCTCTAACCTCTAACCTCTAACCTCTAACCTCTAACCTCTAACCTCTAACCTCTAACCTCTAACCTGCAAATAACCCCTTTAACCCGTCGATAATGCTTTGGAAGAAGGTGGGGATGCTTAGGCCGTTGCTGTGATTAAAGTACAAAAAGATACAAAATATAACGGCTGCGATAATGATAAAGCGCTTAAACAGGTAACCTATTAAAATTAAGCCCAGCGGGATGCAGATCAATAATATCCAGCTTATTTTTACAGGCGTTAGCTTACTATCGTGCCGGTAAATGTAATATAGCATAGAATGTGTGCCGTTATCATTTTCGTGACGGGCATACACAAAACCCGATTTTTCTATCTTATGCCTGTAAAAGGCAGTGCCTTTATCAAAGGTTAACTGCTCGGTAAAGCTGTTAACGGTAAATGTGAAAATGCCGCTTACGTTTTCCTGGATATTTTGGGCGGTATCTACCGCAATAATAGCAATCTCGTCTTTAGCAAAAGGGTTTTCCTTAACTACAAAATGATTGATGGCGATGGTATCTGCAAAACTGTAACCAAAGGCAGTTAAAAAAAGTAGACAGGTAAATAAAATTCTTTTCATTTCAGGCACGGTAACGTGCAATAAAAATAGTGTTTTTCTTATTTGTTAAGCACGCAAATACTAATGTTTAATAAAGTAGCATAGCCAACCCATAAAAAATAAGGCACCAGCAGCCAGGCCGCCGCTTTGCTAAACCTGCCGAAATAAGATATATTAAGTATAATGGTGACCAGCAGGGCTATAATGATGATAAGCCCGCCGGTGATTTGATGCATGCCAAAAAATACAATCGACCAGGAAAAATTAAGCGCCAGCTGCAAAATGTAAACTATTAAAGCCGATCGGTATATCGCGGTATCATTGCGTAGTTTCCAAACCAGGTAAGCAGCGGTAGCTATCAGGATGTAAAGGATAGTCCATGCCACCGGGAAAAGCCAGTTTGGTGGTGTAAAATCGGGTTTGTTCAAAGTGATATACCAGGCCTTTATTTGAGGCCGGGTAAAAAAAGAGGCAACGGCCCCAATGGATAGCGTAATGGCTAAACTGGTGATATAGGCTACGGGTTTAAATTTATTTGGCAATGCCTGGGGGTGCATAATGATGGTGTTTTCAAACTTAATAAAATATTTTAAAATGTGATAGCAGTGATTTTATTTTTGATATTCGTTTAGTATTGCCAAAGTTGTATCAATAAAAAACCGGGCAGTTGCGCCCGGTTTTGAATAGCATGTTAAAGCTAATTAAAGGTTTCCCCTTAATTCCTGCTCACGCTCAATGGCTTCAAATAAGGCTTTAAAATTACCTGCACCGAATGATTTTGCCCCCTTGCGCTGAATGATCTCGAAGAAAAGGGTAGGGCGGTCTTCTACAGGTTTGGTAAAAATCTGCAATAGGTAGCCCTCGTCATCACGATCAACCAAAATGCCCAGCTTTTCTAATGGGCCAAGGTCCTCATCAATATGGCCAACACGTGCGGTAAGTTCGCGGTAATAAGAGGTAGGCACCGTTAAAAACTCCACGCCACGGCTTTGCAGGTCGGTAACGGTTTTAACAATATTATCAGTAGCCAGGGCCATATGCTGTACGCCTTCGCCTTCGTAAAACTCTAAATACTCTTCAATCTGGCTTTTCTTTTTGCCCTCAGCAGGCTCATTTATCGGGAATTTTACATAACCGTTCCCGTTGCTCATTACCTTGCTCATCAGGGCAGAGTATTCGGTAGAGATCATTTTATCATCAAAGGTTAAGATGTTGCGGAAACCCATAATATCCTCATAAAAATTAACCCATTTATCCATTTTGTGCCAACCCACGTTACCTACGCAATGGTCTACATATAGCAAGCCTGCAACAGGCGGCTGGTAGGCAGTTTGCATGGCTTTGTAACCCGGTAAAAACGGGCCGTTATAGTTTTTACGTTCGATGAAAAGATGTACGGTTTCGCCGTAAAGTTTGATGCCACTGGTACGTACTTCGCCATTTTCGTCGGTAATGGTTTGCGGCTCCTGAAATGGCTCGGCACCACGGCTGGTGGTTTGTTTAAAGGCATCGTAGGCATCATCAACCCAAAGGGCTAATACCTTTACACCGTCGCCATGTTTTTTAATATGTTCTGATATAGGGTGATCTGAATGCAGCGGCGTAGTTAGTACCAAACGGATCTTGCCCTGCTGCAAAACATAAGAGGCGCGGTCGCGTACGCCTGTTTCCGGTCCTGCATAAGCCAGGTCCTGAAAGCCGAAAGCAGTTTTATAATAATGGGCAGCCTGCTTGGCATTGCCCACATAAAATTCAATATAATCTGTACCGTTAAGCGGTAAAAAATCGGTTGTTTTTGGTTTGGTATCTAATGTTAATGTTTCCATTGTTGTATGTTAGTTATGCTCCCTCTAAATCTCCCCCGATAGGGGAGACTTTTGGGAGTTATTTTATTTAATTTCAAGTATTCTCCTTTGGAGAAGAAGCAAGAGACTGTTTTTATTTTTTAAGTCCTCTCTTTTGGAGAGGATTTATGTGAGCTTTAAATTACCCAGCTTTTATAGTAATTGCCGTCTTCTATATTCACCGCATCTTCTGTCAGCATCAGCGGGCGGAAAGGGTCTATCATCACGGCCAGTTCGTCTGTAAACTCTTTGCCGATAGATTTTTCTACCGAGCCCGGCGCCGGGCCGTGCGGTATGCCACCGGGGTGCAGAGTTATTTGCCCTTTTACTACGCTTTTGCGGCTCATAAAATCGCCGTCTACATAATACAATACCTCGTCGCTATCCACATTGCTGTGGTTGTAAGGTGCAGGGATAGATAGGGGGTGATAATCAAATTTGCGCGGCACAAAAGAGCAGATCACAAAGTTGTGGCCTTCAAAAGTTTGGTGTACGGGTGGTGGTTGGTGTACGCGGCCGGTTATCGGTTCAAAATCATGAATAGAAAACGCCCAGGGGTAATGGAAACCATCCCAGCCCACAAAATCAAAAGGGTGGGTGCCATAGGTGTACGGATAAATAAGCCCCTGTTTTTTGATCAGGATCTTAAAATCGCCTTTTTGGTCGATAGTTTCCAGATCGGTAGGGCGTTTAATATCACGTTCGCAATATGGCGAATGCTCCATCAGCTGCCCGTATGCATTACGGTACCGTTTTGGTGAACGTATCGGGCTAAAGCTTTCTACGATAAACAGGCGGTTATCCTCACTGTCAAACTCCAGCTGGTAAATGGTACCGCGGGGTATCACCAGGTAATCGCCATACTCGAATTTTATCTTCCCAAAACCTGTTATTAAAGTACCCGACCCAACGTGGATAAATATCACCTCGTCGGCCTGGCTGTTCTTGTAAAAATAGTCTGTCATGCTTTTGCGAGGGGCCGCCAGGGAGATGTGCAGATCGGCGTTTACCAGCACGGGCTTGCGGCTTTTCAGGTAATCGTCTTCTGGTTTTATATTAAAACCTATCAGGCTGGTGTGCTTCAGGTGCTTCTCGCGGGCTATTTTGGGCTCAACAGAATAAGGCTCGCCCAGTTCTTTGACGATGGTGGGCGGGTAGGCGTGGTAAACCAGCGAGTACAGGCTGGAGAAACCTTCTGTTGATACCAGTTCTTCGGCATATAAAGTGCCGTCGGGCTTACGGAATTGCGTATGCCGCTTATGCGGGATAGTCCCTAAAGTGTGGTAAATAGGCATGATTTAATTAATTGGTTTATTCAGAACGTTTTAACGGTTCAAAAATTTTAATAACAGTACAGGCGAATGCGTACGGGATTGACCGGTACCATTGCGGCGTATATCAACAAGAATAAAATTAGAATTGCGCTAAAGCGATCTTAGAGAGCACAGCATCCCTGAAGGAAGAGGAGTTACTCATAGAAGTAAGCCCAAGGGAAAAGTAAAACTGTTTTTTAATGCTCATCATTGCTATCAAAATTAAGGGGAATAAATTTAATATGCAAGCATAGTTTTGGTGAATAGTGATTGGTTTAAAACCGTAGAGGCGCGATACTTCGCGTCTTAATGAATGCCCGGTCACCCGTAGAGGCGCGATACTTCGCGTCTTAATGAATGCCCGGTCACCCGTAGAGGCGCGATACTTCGCGTCTTATTGAGTGCCCGGCCATCCGTAGAGGCGCGATACTTCGCGTCTTAATGCATGCCTGGTTCACCCGTAGAGACGCGATACTTCGCGTCTTAATGAATGCCGGTCACCCGTAGAGGCGCGATACTTCGCGTCTTAATGCATGCCTGGTTCACCCGTAGAGACGCGATACTTCGCGTCTCGGAACATGCAAGGTGTTCACCAATCTAAACAAGACGCGAAGTATCGCGTCTCTACGATAAATGGAAATTCATTGCCAATCTAAACAAGACGCGAAGTATCGCGCCTCTACGATAAATAGAAATTCGTTACCAATCTAAAGGGGACGCGAAGTATCGCGTCGCTACGATAAATAGAAATTCGTTACCAATCTAAACAAGACGCGAAGTATCGCGTCTCTACGATAAATAGAAAATCATTACCAATCTAAAGGAGACGCGAAGTATCGCGTCTTTACGATAAATGGAAATTCATTGCCAATCTAAACAAGACGCGAAGTATCGCGCCTCTACGATAAATAGAAATTCGTTACTAATCTAAACAAGACGCGAAGTATCGCGCCGCTACAGGTAAATAGAAATTCGTTACCAATCTAAACAAGACGCGAAGTATTGCGTCTCTACGATAAATAGAAATTCATTGCCAATCTAAACAAGACGCGAAGTATCGCGTCTCTACGATAAATAGAAAATCATTACCAATCTAAAGGGGACGCGAAGTATCGCGCCTGTACAGGTAAATAGAAATTCATTACCATTCTAAACAAGACGCTAAGTATCGCGTCTCTATGATAAATGGAAATTCATTGCCAATCTAAACAAGACGCTACAAATCATATCAATCAACTATTTTACTACTTTTGATTTCCGATAAACCAATTATATCCTTATGAAATTAGTATCCTACAAAACCGAAGACCGGGAACATTTGGGCGTATATATCAACGGACATATTTACAACCTGAATTCCTGCGATAAGCTGATCCCTGATAACATGAATGAATTTTTGTGGGGTGGTGATGAGCTGATGGAACACGCTAAACGCGTTAACGAAGAGATACGATCTGGCAAGACAGCGGCTAAAGAAGAGTTGTTTTTTGAGCTGATGGCGCCGGTACCTCATCCAACATCCTGCAGGGATGGTTATGCCTTCCGCCAGCATGTGGCTGCTGCCCGCCGCAACCGTAAGGTGGATATGATTGCCGAATTTGACCAGTACCCCATATTTTATTTTACTAATCATAACGCCATACAAGGCCCCGGTGAAATTGAATGCATGCCCGATCACTTTCAGAAATTGGATTTTGAATTGGAAGTAGCCGTGGTGCTCAACAAAAAGGGCCGCAACATCCGCGCTGACGAAGCAGATAGCTACATAGCCGGTTATATGATCATGAACGATATGAGCGCCCGCACCCTGCAAATGGAAGAAATGCTGCTTAATCTTGGCCCGGCTAAAGGAAAAGATTTTTCGACCGTGATTGGCCCCTGGCTGGTTACACCGGATGAGCTGGAGCAGTACAAAACTGCACCTAAAGAGGGCCATACGGGCGTTACCTATAACCTGACCATGAAATGCCATGTTAACGGCGTAGAGATAAGCAGCGGTAACATGGCCGATATGGACTGGACCTTTGCCGAGATCATTGAGCGTTGTGCCTACGGCTGCGATGTATTGCCCGGCGACGTGATAGGATCCGGTACGGTAGGTACGGGCTGTTTCCTGGAACTGAATGGTACCGGCCTGTTGAACAACCCTAACTACCAGCCCCAATGGCTGCAACCAAACGATCTGGTAGAAATGGAAATAACCGGCCTGGGTATGTTAGGTAACATTATTAAAAAAAGTGATGATGATTTTTCAATTTTAGGGTTGAAGAAATAGGCCCCGCCCAACCCTCCCCGAAAGGGAGGGCTTTGAATTACACAGGCTTCTTAAAGTCTCCCCTTTCGGGGGAGATTTAGAGGGGGCTTTTATGAGTACCACCATGCTATCCCTCCAAACAAAAGATCTTACCCCTTTACAGATACAGGCTTACCTTAATTATGCGGTGGCGCCGCGGCCTATTTGCCTGGCATCAACTATTGATAAAGAAGGGAATGTGAACCTAAGCCCGTTTAGTTTTTTTAACCTGTTTAGCGTTAACCCGCCGGTGTGCGTGTTCTCACCGTCGCGCAGGGTGAGGGATAATACCACCAAGCATACGCTGGAGAATTTGAAGGACGTGCCCGAGTGTGTCATCAATATTGTGAATTACGATATGGTGCAGCAGGTATCGCTCTCCAGTGTAGAGTACCCGGCTGGGGTAAACGAGTTTACAAAATCAGGATTGACCGAGCTCCCATCTACTTTGGTAAAACCACCCCGTGTAGCCGAATCAAAAATACAGCTGGAATGTGTGGTAAAGGATGTGATTAGCCTGGGCGATACGCCTGGCGCGGGTAATTTGGTAATAGCCGAGATCAAAGTAATTCACATCAATGAAGATGTTTTGAATACTGATGGATCTATTGACCAACTGAAAACAGATCACGTGGCCCGCCTGGGTGGCGATTGGTACTGCCGCGTTACTGCCGATAACCTGTTTAAGGTAGCCAAGCCGGTTACTACGGTAGGTATTGGGTTTGATGCTATTCCGCATGCTATCCGTAACTCCAAAGTGCTTACAGGGAATAACCTGGGGCAATTAGGCAATGTAGAACAACTGCCAACTGATGTTGAAATAGAAGCCTACACCCAAAGCGATGAACTAAAAGAGATCTTTGATGCTACCATCGGCGATAACCAAACCCGCGAACTGCAGCTGCATTTAAAAGCCAAACAACTGCTGGATAATGGATTAGTGGCCGATGCCTGGAAGGTGCTGCTGGCAGAGTGACGATGTGGTAGAGATGCTATACTTAGCGTCTCTTTTAACTGCATGGTGGGAGACGCAAAGTATTGCGTCTCTACGGTAACCCTTAAACAATTTTCCCCGCCAATCATTATCCTTGTGATGATCGTTAACTACACAGAACAAGGCTGGGAAATCATAACGCAACGGGCACATGGCCTGCTGTCCGCCCAGATTGCGATGCATTGGCGCAAAAAAGACCGTCCCGGCCGCTGGACGGAAACCCTGATTGCCATTGCCGACCATGACGACGCCCAAACCGAGCTGGAAGCCGATGACCTGCTTACCCCGCAAGGCGGCCCGGTAGATTTCAGCATGAAAAAGTTTGAGCCGGAGCATTGCCAAAGGCTTCATGATTTCTCCGTTTCCAAAAGCCGGTATATCGCTTTGCTAACTTCTATACACATGGTTTTTCTGCACAAAGGCGAAGCCGGTAGCAACCCTTTGGTAAAGCCTTTTTTGCTGGAGCAAGAGAGGCTGCAAAAAAACTGGATGCAGGAACTTGGCATCACCTCAAAAGAAACAGATAAAGCTTATGGATTACTGGAATGGTGTGATGCCTTCTCCCTACTGCTTGCCCAGCATGAGGTACAACCCGAGAATCGTACCATCGAGGTAAGCCAGGGACCGGATAACAAGCAATATAAACTCCTGCGCAACCCCAATGGCTCCCTAACCATCAAACCCTGGCCGTTTGAAGATGATAGTTTTAGCCTTACTTTAGAAAGCCGTACACTGCCAACCCTGCAATTTAAAAACTGCGCCCAATTCAAAAAAGAACTGGCAGAGGCAGATGTAACGGAAAAGGTTTGGAAATTGGAAAAATAAAATTATATTCCCAATACCTGCTTCAGCTTCACGTAGCCTGTTTTACTCACCGGGATCTTGGCACCCGATTTTAGGATAGCCAGGTGGCTGTCTTTTTCATACGGGTCTAAGCGGGTAATTTGCTGTATGGCGATGATATAAGAGCGGTGTACGCGCACAAAGTAGCGCGGATCTAAGGTCTTTTCGAAAAAAGCCATCGTTTTGTTTTTCAGGAAGGCCCCTTCAGCGGTTACAACGCTTACGTAATCATCGTCGGCCTGCAGGTATTCTACATCGTGCACGGCAATGATCTTTACTTTGGTGCCTGTTTTTACAACGATACGCTCATTTTGCCCCGGTGATTGTGCGGCTTCTTCTAATAAGGGGTTGGTTTTGGTTACCGGGGTAGGGCCGGCAGGGGCCTGGGCCAGTAGTTTTTCTATTGCCTTAGTGAAGCGTTCTTTACTGAAGGGTTTTAAAAGGTAATCTACCGCGTGTGCTTCAAAGGCTTTAATAGCATATTCGTCAAAGGCGGTTGCAAAAATTACGGCAGGCGGGTTATCAACCAGTTCCAGCATTTCAAAGCCGTTTATTTTGGGCATCTGCACATCTAAAAAAATAAGATCGGGCTGATGCTGCTGTATGGCTTTAAGGCCTTCAAAACCATCGCCACATTCTTGTATCACGTTTATCAGGGGGAAATCCTGCAAGTATTCTAAAACAACCATACGGGCCAAAGGCTCGTCATCAATAACTAAAGCGCTGATCATAACTGCGGTATTTTTATTATGGTTGTAAATATATTATCATTTGCGTGAGTTTCCATTAAATCATTACGTGCAAATATCAAATAAAGCCGCCGTTGTACCCCGCTAAGGCCAAAACCGGTGCCTTTGCTGCGCCGACTGGTTTTAGGGTCGTAAGGATTTTGGATCATGATGATGAGGTATTGGTCCTCGGTTTCGGCGCGTACGCTGATGGTAACATCTTCGGTAGTATCATATAAGCCAAATTTAATGGCGTTCTCTACCAGTGGCTGCAGCAGTAGTGAGGGCAGCATAGCTTCGCCGCATTTATCATCGCAACTAATTTCTGTTTGCAGGCGGTGGCCAAAACGCACTTTTTCAATTTCCAGGTATAAATTTAAGTGCGCAAGTTCATCAGTTAAAGGCACCAGCAGCTGGTCGTCCTTTTTGAGGGTGCCGCGTAGAAAGTCTGACAGTTGATGGATCATCTTACGTGCCAGCTCGGGCTTAAAGCCTATCAGGGCGTTGATAGAGTTTAAGCTGTTGAATAAAAAGTGGGGCTGCAGCTGCTGGCGCAGATTATAAAGCTCGGCATCGCGGGCCAGCTTTTCGGCTTCGGTTTTACGCTCAACGGTTTTTTTATGGTCCAGCTGTGAATACCACAGGGCGCTGATCATGGCCATCCAGCCGATAGCTAAAAACAGTGTAAAGAAGCGGATAACCACCGATTGCTGCAAAAAATTAAAATAAACCTGCCCCATATTAAACAGCGGCATAATATAGCGGCACCCGGCAACGCAGGCACCGGCAAGGGCGGCGCACCATATTAACAGGTACACGTAGCTTTCTTTATCGGGCTGGTAATACTTTAGGTTGTTATTGATAAGCCAGCAGGCACAAGAGAGCAGCAAGGCGCTCATACCGGCATCGTTAACTGCGGTTATCCACGGGAAACCGAAGCTATGGATAATGTATGCCTGCAGGCCGGCCCAAACCAACCCGCAAACCGTAAAGGCGCCGATTAATTTTGATTGCGATATTTGTGAAGCAGCCAAAGCTTTTTATTTAGTTAATGTGTGGATTAAGGTTATTTGTGAAACAGGCAGATCTTAACGGTATGTATGGTTTGCTAATAGCTGCGGATATCTACGCCGGCAAACATCGATACACCTTTTAGCACCAATACTTTATCGGTAGTGTTGGGCTGGGCGGTTTTGATGCGCTTATCGTCTACACCGGCAAATACAGCTGCCAGATCAGGCACCACATGCCAGTTGGCGGGTACAATAAGTTTTGTGCCGCCAAACATCTGGGTAATATCTACTATTACACGGCCGTGGATATCTGCCTGGGTAAAATCAAGTTCGGTGCCGCCAAAAATGTTGGTGATCTCGCCGCCCTGAAAGTTTTTTGATAAAATGGTTTTATTTACGCCGCCAAACACTGCGGTAGCATTCAGGTAATCATCCTCTGTTAGCGGCGGCATATTGGTGCCGGCGTTGTTTACCGGCTCGGCAGCGTTTGGCTCTGTACTGTCTATATCAAAGTTTGCCAGGGGCTTTTCGGCACTGTAGGGGTTAGCCTGGTATTTTTTATCCCAGTAGTCGTTTTTGATCACCGGCTTTTCGGTTTTGCGGCGCATAATGATCCAGATCCCGAAAGAGATAAGCATTACAGGGAAGATCACGTCGCCCCAGTCAAAACTCGGAAAAAGATCATCTAACAAGTTAAGCAAACCGATGATAACCAATATAAACCATACCGGCTTACGGAAATTGTGTTTTGCGCCAAAATAAAGGCCTAAAACAATTAACCCTAACGGCCAGCTGAACAGCCAGTTTGGGAAGAAGAAAAAGTTGAATTGTTTGATCAGCAGTACACCGCCTACTGCCAATAAGATCATCCCGGCTAAAACCTTGTTTTGGGGGGTGCGGTTTGTATCGTCTATATGATTGGGCATGGTAATCTTTATTTTAAATCTTATCCAAATCTAAATTAAGATTGCACATCTGCAAACCCAATGTTGGTGATATGATTAAAGAAGTCGGTAAGCGCGGGAGAATTGTCGGTAAAAAATTAGGCTGGGGTAATTGTAGAGATATGATACATCGTGTATGATTGATTTCATTCTTTTTATAGGCACGATACATCGCGCCTTAACGATATTCATTAATGAACAGTTTATAACCGTCCTAAGGAGACGCGAAGTATCGCGTCTCTACGATTAGGATTTTAAATCGATTTGTTTCTCTGTAGAGACGCAATACTTTGCGTCTTAATGAATGTGCATTAATGAACAGTTTATAACCGTCCTGAAGGAGACGCGAAGTATCGCGTCTCTACGATTTTAAGGATAGGTTATAAAATATTTTTTACTGTAGAGACGCAATACTTTGCGTCTTAATGAATATGCATTAATGGATAGTTTATAACCGTCCTGAAGGAGACGCGAAGTATCGCGTCTCTACGATTAGGATTTTAAATCGATTTGTTTCTCTGTAGAGACGCAATACTTTGCGTCTTAATGAATGTGCATTAATGTACAGTTTATAACCGTCCTAAAGGAGACGCGAAGTATCGCGTCTCTACGATTAGGATTTTAAATCGATTTGTTTCTCTGTGGAGACGCAATACTTTGCGTCTTAATGAATATGCATTGTTGAAGTATCGCGCCTCTACGGCTTGTAAAGGTTTTCAAAGTCAGTCCCTTTTAATAACCAATTATCCGGATTGTCGTAAATATACTGCTGTATATTTGCGAGTTCTTTTTCATTACGGATCACCCTGTCATAATATCCCGGTTGCCAGGAAAAATCAACATTATTTAACACAGCATATTGTTTTACGGAAGATTTGTACCCCCTTATAACTGAAGCTAAATTTTTTGATTGTCCACCTGCTTTATTTAACTCCCATGTGTCCTTATCAGGTTTGTTAATAAACAGAATGCCGTGGATATGATCGGGCATAATAACAAATCCCTCTAATTCTATATACGGATGAAATTGTGGTATTTTAAGCCAATTGTTATATGCAATATCGGCAATCAGTGTGTTTTTTAAAGACGAAATATCTTGCTCCTTTTTTTCAACGATGCCGAAATATGGAACCCTGTCTTTTGTGCAAATAGTTACAAAATATAAAGCATGCGAACCATAATCCCAGCCTTCTAATCTGGTGGATGATATGCGATATCTGCTTTTATATTTATCTTCCATTTCACCGTAGAGACGCGATACTTCGCGTCTTAATTAAATATGCATTAATGAACAATTTATAGCCGTCCTAAAGGAGACGCGAAGTATCACGCCTCTACATATTTAAAAAGAACAATTATAATTATTTTTCACCGTAGAGACGCGATACTTCGCGTCCTAATTAAA
>NZ_SNQG01000006.1:0-281108 GCF_004378255.1 Mucilaginibacter phyllosphaerae | reverse complement strand
ATATGCATTAATGAACAATTTATAGCCGTCCTAAAGGAGACGCAAAGTATCGCGCCTCTACATATTTAAAAAGAACAATTATAATTATTCTATCGTAGAGATGCGATACTTCGCGTCTTAAATAAATATGCATTAATGAAGGGTTTATAACCGTCCTAAAGGAGACGCGAAGTATCGCGCCTATACGATTTTAAAGATGAAATTATAATTATTTTTCACCGTAGAGACGCGATACTTCGCGTCTTAATTAAATATGCATTAATGAACAATTTATAGCCGTCCTAAAGGAGACGCAAAGTATCGCGCCTCTACATATTTAAAAAGAACAATTATAATTATTCTATCGTAGAGATGCGATACTTCGCGTCTTAATTAAATATGCATTAATGAACAATTTATAGCCGTCCTGAAGGAGACGCGAAGTATCGCGCCTCTACATATTTAAAAAGAACAATTTTAATTATTCTATCGTAGAGACGCGATACTTCGCGTCTTAATTAAATATGCATTAATGACAGTTTATAACCTTCCTGAAGGAGACGCGAAGTATCACGCCTCTACGATTTTCGAATATACATTTATGAGGGGTATTACACCGCCGGCTCCTGCTGGCTCAAACAATGAAAACTCCCCAGTCCCCAGATAATATCTGTTGAATCTATACCCACCACTTTCCTGTCGGGGAAGCAGCTTTGTATAATGTCCAGCGCTTTATCATCATGGTGCGAACGGAAGGTAGGCACTACTACAGCAGCGTTGCCAATGTAAAAGTTAGCGTATGATGCAGGCAGGCGCTGGTCGTCATATATCACCGGCTCGGGCATGGGCAGCTCAACAATGTTAAGCTGTTTGCCGTTAAGCAGGCGCATGGTTTTAAGCGTTTGCAGGTTCTCCTGCAGCAGGTGGTAATTCTCGTCGTTTTTGTTATGCTCTACCACGGTAACCACGGTATCGGTATTTACAAAACGGGTAATATCATCAATATGGCCGTCGGTATCGTCGCCCACAATGCCATCGCCCAACCACAATATTTGCTCTACGCCGTAATAGTTTTGCAGGTAGCTTTCTATCTGTTGCTGGTTTAAATGCGGGTTGCGGTTTTTATTAAGCAGGCAGGCAGTAGTAGTAAGCAAGGTGCCCGCCCCGTTAAATTCAACCGATCCGCCTTCCATCACAATACCGGGATGATAAACCGGCAGGCCGAAGTGGTTGGCAATTTTGGTAGGGATAACATCATCCAAATCATACGGAGGATATTTCTCGCCCCAGGCGTTATAACCCCAGTCTACAATTACCTTTTCTTTGGTATTGTAATTCACCAAAAACGCAGGGCCATGGTCGCGGCACCAGGCATCGTTTGTGCCGAACTCATAAAACTCAATTTTATTTAGATCAACACCTGCAACCTGTAATTGCTGTTTGGCAAAGGCCGTCATCTGCGCATCAACCACGTTAATACGGACGATCTGTCCTTCGGATATCACCTTGATAAATTCGCAGTATTGCGGATAAATCAACGGTAATTTACCGGGCCATGAAGCCTCTTTATGCGGCCAACTAAGCCACATAGCGCTTTGTCTAGCCCATTCTGCGGGGAAGTGGAAGCCGGCAGGTAGGTTATTGTTGTCCATAGTCGATGGTTGATAGTCCATAGTAGGAGTTGTTATAAAGTGTTTCTTAAAGCGGTAATCATCTTGCATAATGCTTGATAGTCATCATATAGCTTTTGGAAATCATCGTTATTAATTATTTTTCGTCGTTTACCTATAAAAAGGCATGATACAACCTCAATTGCAGACCTCAGAGAATAACCAAGAAATTGTTTAAATACCGCATTTGTTTGACCCGTGCAACCTTCAGCAATATTAAGCACAACAGAATCAGCCGCTCTTTTAATTTGTGAAGTCAGCACAAAAAGTTCATCTTTCGGAAAACTCTTCTTGGTTAAAGAGTTAACTTCATCAGTCAGGTCTAATGCTTTTTGCCAAACTTGTAGATTTTCAAACTTAAATGCCATGGTGCTTTTCTATGGTCTATCGACTATGGTCCATGGGCTAACTAATCGTTATCTAAAAGGCGTTTCGTTATTGGCTGGTAGCTGTCAATCCTTCTGTCGCGTAAGAACGGCCAGTGGCTGCGGTAGTAGTCGGATTGGTTAAGATCAAGTTCCTTAACAATTACTTCTTCCTGCTCAACGGTGGTTTGGTGTAAAACCTCGCCAAACGGATCGGCAAAGAATGAGCCTCCCCAGAATTTAACGCCGGCCTCTTCGCCCACACGGTTAACGCTTACTACGTGCACGCCATTGGCAACAGCGTGGCTGCGCTGTATGGTTTGCCAGGCGTTATATTGTTTGGTATTGGTAGCTTCGTCTTGCGTGGTTGCCCAGCCAATAGCGGTGGGGTAAAACAGAATCTCGGCACCCATTAAAGCGGTAATACGGGCTGCTTCCGGGTACCATTGGTCCCAGCATATCAGCACACCTATGGTGGCAAATTTAGTTTTGAAAACCTTGTAGCCCAGGTCGCCGGGGGTAAAGTAGAACTTCTCGTAAAAGCCGGGGTCATCCGGGATGTGCATTTTGCGGTATTTGCCCAGGTAACTGCCGTCGGCATCTAAAACAGCAGTGGTATTATGGTAAACACCCTGGGCACGTTTCTCAAATAAGGATGCAATGATCACCACGCCCAGTTCGCCGGCTACTTTTTGCAAAGCATCGGTAGATGGGCCGGGGATAGGCTCCGCTAATTTAAAATTATCATAATCCTCTACATCACAAAAGTACAACGATGTAAAAAGCTCTTGCAGGCATACGATCTGTGCGCCTTTGGTAGCAGCCTCGCGTACTTTTACAATGGCTTTATCCAGGTTTTCCTGTTTATTTGCGGTGCAGGTCATTTGCACAATACCAACTTTTACCTTACTCATATCTGATAGAAATTTGGCGCAAAAATACCGTTTTTTTAGAGATTAGTGATTAGTTAATTAGAGATTAGTTAGGAAGATCCACTCATTCAATTGTAATTTCTTTGCTCAATAATTAAAAAGGCGATGTACTATTGTTAAGGAATGTTAACTAATCTCTAACCTCTGGCAACTAATCTCTAAATCATTACCTTTGCACCGAATGAAAGACTTAGCACAAGCCGAGGAAGACGAAGCACAGGAACTGGTTGCCCCCAAAACCTTTAAACAACGTTTGTGGAGCATTACCAAACTGCTGCTTAAATTCGCAGTAACATCTGCGCTGCTGTATTATGTGTTTAGTAAAGTGCCGCTGCAAAAGGTAAAGCTGAGGCTGATACATGCCAATTACTGGTGGATGCTTGCCGCACTGCTTTGTTTCTTCGCCTCTATGGTAATGTCGTCCTGGCGCTTATCCAGCTTTTTTAAGTCTATCAAATTAAAGCTCGACCCGCGTTTCAACTTTCGTTTATACTTGTTAGGTTTGTTTTATAATTTTTTGCTGCCAGGCGGTATCGGCGGCGATGGTTACAAGATCTACCTGCTTAATAAAACCTATAAGTTACCCGCTAAAAAGGTGTTTTGGGCCATTATGTTTGATAGGTTAAGCGGCCTGTGGGCAATTGGACTCATCACCGTGGCACTTATATTTCTGATCCCGCAGATAGATATTCATATCGGGATCCCATTAAGCATCTTTATTGCCGCTACAATAATCTATTACTTTGTGGCCTATAAGTTTTTCAGGGACTACACGCATTACTTTTGGCAGGCGCATTTAAAGGCGCTTGCGGTACAATCTTTACAGGTAACAGCCATCGTATTTATTCTTTTTGGCCAGGATTTTACCGGGAAGTTCTCGCCTTACCTGCTGTCGTTCCTTATTTCGGCGCTGGCAACCATTATCCCGATAAGTGTGGGTGGTGCGGGTATCCGCGAAACCGTTTTTCAGCAGCTTACCAAAGTGTTCCCGATGGATATGGACCTGGCTGTTTTTTTGCCGATCTCCTTTTACCTCATTTCTATCATCGTAGCCCTATCCGGCATCTATTACGTGATCCGCCCGAGCCGTTTAGAGGAGGGTTTGCCTAAAACGGAAGATAATTTGGAAAATTAAAAATATTAAAATATTTAATATTGTATAGTATTTTAGTAGCCTAATTAAAGGTAGTATTTATGCAAATTATCTGCTTTAAATCGTTAATTAGCTAAACCATATTTCCTAATTTCGCGTTTCTTAAATAAACCTGATTTAACGGAATGAGCGATTTTAATGATTTTGGTAACCCGCAGGTTGCGGCCCTGCCCCGCCATTTAAAGCAATTTATTGTAAGCCAGCACTACGAACATTATACCCCGGTAGACCATGCCGTATGGCGCTACGTAATGCGCCAGAATTATAGCTACCTTAAAGATGTTGCCTACTATCCCTACATCCCCGGCCTGCAAAAAGCAGGATTAACCATAGAGAAGATCCCCGACTTGCAGGATATGAATAACGCACTGGCCAAAATTGGCTGGGGCGCTGTTACTGTTGACGGTTTTATACCGCCTGCGGCATTTATGGAGTACCAGGCATACCGCGTTTTGGTTATTGCTGCCGATATACGTCAGTTAAAGCATATTGAATACACCCCTGCGCCGGATATTATCCATGAATCGGCCGGGCATGCACCCATTATTGCTGATAAGGATTACCACGAGTACCTGAGCTACTTTGGCTCGATAGGGGCAAAAGCCATGTTCAGCGCGCAGGATTTTGAGCTTTACGAGGCTATCCGTGCACTCTCGATATTAAAAGAAATGCCTGATGCCGATATGGCTGAGATTAAAAAAGCGGAAGAACTGGTGGCCTGGCACCAGGATAATATGGGCGAACCATCTGAAATGGCCCTGCTTAGTCGCCTGCACTGGTGGACGGTGGAATACGGCCTGATAGGATCGTTAGCAGATCCAAAGATCTATGGCGCCGGCCTGTTGTCGTCTATCGGCGAAAGCGCCAGCTGTATGATGGAAGGAGTGCAGAAGCTGCCCTACACTATTGACGCCGTTAACTACAGTTACGATATCACCAAAACGCAGCCGCAGCTTTTTGTAACCCCAACCTTCCAAAACCTGATTGATGTGCTGGAGCAATTTGCCGATACCATGTCGTTCCGCCGTGGCGGGGCTTATGGCTTGCAAAAAGCAATTGATAGTAAAAATACCTGTACGGCAGTATATAGTTCGGGCTTACAGGTATCCGGTACCTTTATAGAATTTAGAGCTGATAAAAACGGCGAACCGGTATTTATCAAAACCACCGGCGAGACGGCTTTAGCCGTTAATAACAAGCAACTGAAAGGGCATGGTAAAAGTTATCATCAGGATGGTTTTAGTTCGCCGGTTGGCAAACTCAAAGGGTATGAAAAACCGCTGGAAGATTTTACCGCAGATGATTTGATAAACGCCGGAATGGAAACCGGGAAAGAAATTAACCTGGTTTTTGAGAGCGGGATCACCGTTTCGGGGAAAGTGGTTGAAATTGCCGTACAAAGTAACAAAATAGGGCTAATCAAGGTCGAAAAGTGTACGGTTTTAGGTGAAAAAGGGCGTGTCTTATTTGACCCCTCATGGGGCGTTTACGACATGGCCGTTGGTGAAAAAATAACTTCGGTATTTTGCGGCGCGGCAGATAAGGATGCCTTTTTAGAGATCGCCTATCAATCAACCACCGGTACCCATCACCCCGAATATGACAGCAAAACCATAGAACTGCACAAGCTGTATCAGCAGGTGCGTAACCGCAGGCATATCGGCGGCGATATGGGCTTTTTAGGCAATGTGTGGATGATGCTGCAAAAATTTCATCATGACGATTGGCTTTGTGCCCTGGAGATACTGGAACTGCTTGACCATGAGGCCGCTGAACCAGAGTTAGCCGCAGAAATAAGGCGGTTTTTAGAACAAAAGGCAGCTGAGGAACCCGAGTATAAAAAGCTGATTAGCGACGGTTTATATCTGATCAAGCATCCCGTTGAGGAGAAATTGGTAGTTTGATGTAAAAGCTGTAATTTAGTGTGATGACAACGCTGATTGTAAAAGTAGATGACGAACGTATAGAATCACTCAAAAAAATATTGAGTGAAATTCCTTATGTGCATGAGGTAGAGGTAGAGGAAACCACATCGCAATTAAATGACCCTCAGTCAACTTACGAAAGAATAAAAAAAATACAAGAAGAAATTGGCGATAAAAAATTATTCGAGAATATTAAAGATCCATCAGAATGGCAGCGTGAGATAAGAAAGGAATGGGACCGTGATTTTTGATACTAATATCCTTATTTATATATCAAAAAACATTCTTAAAATAACAGATTTAATTCCACCAAATTCATCGGCACAGTTATCTGTTATTTCTTATATTGAAGCTATTGGGTTTTCTTTTGAAACCGAAATAGCTGAACAATATATGCAAGATATATGTGCGTCTTGCCAAATCATAACTTTGTCTGATTTAATAATTCAGGAAACCATAAGCCTCCGTAAACATCGCCGCATTAAATTACCCGATGCTATAATTTACGCAACTGCCTTAGTTCAAAAAACACCTTTACTTACTAATAACATTGCCGACTTTAAATCGCTTGGTAATATAGTGGAGTTAATAGATCCATTTACACTATGAACATTATAATAACGGGCGCCAGCAGCGGCGTAGGCTTTGAAGCTGTATTAGAATTAATACTATCCGGCAAGCATAAGGTGATGGCTTTGGCCCGGTCGCAAAGTAAGCTGGAGCGACTGATGGAGATTGCCAAAGGCCTCAACCCGGAGTGCGAGATCTATGCCATTGCTTTTGATATTGTACATGATGATTATGCAGGCCTGCAGCAATTTATTGCTGCTAATTTTGATGGCAGGGTTGATGCATTGGTAAATAATGCCGGCGTACTTATTAACAAGCCCTTTATGCAGCTAAATGAGATGGACTTTGTGGAGATGCTGCAAAGCAATTATATAGGCCATGTGCGCATCATTCAAAGCCTGCTGCAGTTTATGGGCGATGGCTCGCATATCCTGAATATTGGTAGTATGGGTGGTTTTCAGGGTAGTGCAAAATTCAACGGCCTGTCTGCCTATTCGGCCAGTAAAGCCGCTTTGCATACGCTAACCGAATGCCTTGCGCAAGAATTACTTGAACAAGGTATCAAAGTAAATTGCCTGGCATTGGGATCGGCACAAACAGAAATGCTGGAACAGGCCTTCCCCGGATACGAATCGCCGGTTATGGCATTTGAAATGGGGAAGTACATTGCCGATTTTGCAGTAAGCGGCCACCGTTTTTTTAACGGGAAAGTATTGCCGGTGGCAGTATCAACGCCTTAATTGCAGGCGTTGTATCGATCTAAATACGTGATCGGCATTGTTTGTTTATTCATTTCTGAGTAAATAAAAACAGATATGTGGTTAATGACAAAACCATGAATGCTTATGTATGTTACTTGTTGATATTTGCTGAAGAAATAACAATAACAACATGCCTCATCTATTTTCTCCGTTAAAAATAAAAAGTATCGAATTAAAAAACCGCATAGTAGTATCGCCTATGTGCCAGTACTCCAGTACTGATGGATTTGCCGATAACTGGCATTTGGTGCACTTAGGTACTATGGCGGTGGGTGGTGCAGGCTTAATCATAACCGAGGCTACAGCCGTATCGCCGGAAGGCCGTATCAGCTTTGCCGATCTGGGGATTTGGAAGGATGAGCATATTGCCAAACTGAAAGAGATCACCACTTTTATAGAAGCGCAAGGTGCTGTTGCAGGGGTGCAGCTATCGCATGCCGGGCGTAAGGCAAGCCATGCGGAACCTTGGAACGGGGGTAAGCAAATACAGCCTGATGAAGAGAATGGGTGGCAGGCATATGGGCCAAGCGCCCTGGCTTTTAGCCGCAGCGAAACTGCCCCGGTTGAACTGGATAAGGCAGGCATCCAAAAAATTATTACCGATTTTAAAGATGCTGCGGCCCGTGCGCTGGCCGCAGGCTTTAAAGTGGTAGAACTGCATGGGGCGCATGGTTACCTGATCAACGAATTCCTTTCTACACACAGCAACAAACGTACCGACGATTATGGCGGATCTTTTGAAAACCGTATCCGGTTTTTATTGGAGGTCATCGAAGCCGTACAGACCGTTTGGCCCGCAGATTACCCGCTCTTCGTTCGTATTACAGCTACAGAGTGGACCGAGGGCGCCTGGACAATTACCGATTCTATCGCCCTGGCAAAAGTATTAAAAGATAAAGGGGTAGACCTGATAGACTGCTCTACAGGCGGTAATGTTGCCGGTGCACAGATCCCGCTTAAGCCGGGCTACCAGGTGGAGTTTGCCGAAGCTGTTAAAAAGCAGGCAGCTATACCCACAGGTGCGGTAGGGCTGATTACAGAAGCTAAACAGGCAGATGAGATCATCCAAACCGGGCAGGCCGATCTGGTTTTTCTGGCCCGCGAATTACTGCGCGATCCGCACTTTCCGCTTCGTGCCGCGCATCAACTTGGCCACCAGGTTAAATGGCCCGTGCAGTACGAGCGCGCAAAATGGTAAAGGTTCTCCCCGGCATTCTCCAAAGGCGAATGAGCAGGAGCAATTTAAGGCCATAACTTTATATACCCTTAACATGTAATATTTTAAATCAACATAACAATCGCTATTTTAGCAAAAACTAAAGAAAAACATACAACTATGAAACGTACAGCAAATGCACACTGGAATGGTACCTTACAAGAAGGTAAAGGGGAAATAAGCACACAAAGCACCATCCTTAACAATACACAATTTTCTTTTAAAACCCGCTTTGCGGATGGTATTGGCACTAATCCCGAAGAATTGATAGCTGCTGCACATGCAGGCTGTTTTACCATGGCGGTAGGGGCGGCTTTAACCCAGCAGGGCATTACCCCGGGCGATTTAACTACGGATGCTATACTTGACCTGGATATGCAGGCGCTGGAGATCAAAGGCATCCACTTGGAACTGAAAGCATCTGTTATTGAAGGTGTGGACGAAGCAAAATTTAAAGAAGTAGCAGAAGGCGCAAAAGCCGGCTGTATCGTATCAAAAGCACTTAGCGTGCCTATCACTTTAAATGTTACCTACGCTTAATTAAGCAATATGATAGTATAAACAGCGATGGACAAAAACCATCGCTGTTTTATTTTGTACCTATTTGTAAAAATAAGTTTTATGTTCAGTTCCCAACGTTCGCGCGTATCGCTTACCCTGATGTTTGCACTGGTTATTACCGGTTTTTTGATCTTCCTGTTCTTTTACATCAAACATGAATTTAATACCACCCGCACCCAGGTTACCGATGATGTAATGGTATCAAAGATCATCAACATGGGTAAACTGGAGCTGGTTAAATACGCTATGAAGGATGTGGTAGAAAAAAAGGAGCTGCACATGATACTGCCGGATTCGCGCGTGTTATTTGTAGCCGTAGGGGAGGTAACCGCCTGTATAGATCTTACCAGGGTTAAACGCGATGACATCAGCCAGGGTAAGGATACGGTAAATATAACTTTGCCACAGCCCGAGATCTGCTACGTGAAACTCGATCACCAAAAATCAAAGGTATATGATGTATCGGGTGTGTGGTTTGCCGATAAAAGCAAACAAATGGTAGAGGATGTTTACAAAGTGGCCGAAGCTAAAATGCTGGCAAGCGCCAGAGAGATGGATATTATGGGCAAAGCCCGCGATAATGCAGGCAAAATTTTTAAGCCTTTTTTAGAAAATGTATCAGGGAAGAAAGTAGTTATCAGCTTTAAGTAAACAAGTAACTAAATTTTTAATTATATGTAATATCTTAGGGGAATTATAATCTAACGTTATCATAAAACAACGTATATGACCCTAAAAATCACAAAATTGTTAACCTTTACCGCCGCAGGCATGTTCACTGCCTTATGTGCGGTTGCCCAGCCCCGCCTGCCCGAGGGCTACTTTTACAAAAAGCTGCCAAACGGGCTGGATGTTGTTGTTATCGAAAACAGCAAAGTGCCCCTTACTACCATTGAAATTGCTGTAAAGAACGGCGCGTACACCGAAGGCCCCGAGTATAGCGGCCTTTCGCACTTGTTCGAGCACATGTTCTTTAAGGCCAATAAAGATTATCCCGATCAGGAAAAGTTTTTAAAACGCACACAAGAGCTTGGCGCCATCTGGAACGGTACCACCGGCAACGAACGTGTAAACTATTATTTTACCATTGGCAAAGATAGCCTTGATGCAGGTTTAAAACTGATGAATGCTTCAGTACGTTTCCCGATATACCGGGAAGAGGATATGAAAAAAGAACGCCCAGTGGTTGACGGTGAGTTTCAGCGTAATGAAAGCAGCCCGGGTTTTCAGCTGTATTATGATATCAGTAAAAACCTTTGGGGCGACCTGATCACACGCAAAATGCCGATAGGGATCCACGAGATCATTAACACGGCTACGCCCGAGAAGATGATGATCATTAAAAACAAATATTATTTTCCTAACAACAGCCTGCTTATAATTTGCGGCGATGTTAAACATGATGACGGCTTTAAAAAGGCCGAAACTATTTTTGGCGACTGGGCAAGCAGCGGATTCGATCCGCATGTAAAATATCCTATACCGGCATTTAAACCGGTTGGAAAAAGCGTGGCGTTTGTTAAAGAAATGTCAATAGCGCGCACACCTTTTATGATGTTTGCCTGGCAGGGCCCGGCTTATATGACAGATTCGGCCGCTACCATTGCTGCCGATGTGTATTCAACCATGTTAGATCTTAATTCTTCAAAAATGCAGCAGGCGCTGGTTGATAAAGGCCTGGCATCATCAGCCGGTATCAGCTACAATACCAGCCATTACACCGGTATGATATCATTAACCGTAGTGCCCAACCCGGCCAAAATAAAAGAATGTTACGAAGAGGTTAAAAACCAGATGAGCCAATGGGGCAAAGCTGATTATTACACTGATGAGCAGTTAGCAGATGCCAAGGCTATATTATTGCGCAGCCATAGCCGTGAGATGGAAAAACCATCTTCCCTGCCATCGCAGTTAAGCTTTCAGTGGTGCAGTACCTCGCTTAACTACTATACCGACCTGACAGATAATTACCAGAAGGTATCCCGTGCAGATATTGCTAAATATATGAACACCTATATTGTTGGCAAGCCTATGGTGTCGGGCATTATACTAACGCCCGAGGCAAGTAAGGCGGCAAATGTGGCTTCGTTTTTTGTAGCTAAATAATTTAAACTAAACAACATGAAGAAATATATATATGTACTGTTACTTGCTGCTGCAACTACCGGCGTTAAGCCTGCTTTTGCCCAGCAAAAAGCATACGAAATGATGGTTGACGGCGTAAAAGTTATTGTGCAGCCAAGCGGTAACGATATTGTAGAGATACAAACCGTAATTAAAGGGGGCGTACAAAACTACCCGGTTACTAAAACGGGTATAGAAAGCATGGCCATGAGTGCCCTTACAGAATGCGGTACTTTAAAGCATGATAAAAATGCCTTTAAAAATCAGCTGGATAAAATAAGCGCGGCGGTTTACGGGTATAACAATAAAAACTTTGCGGTTGTAAAGCTAAATTGTATCAAAAGCGACCTGGACGTGGCATGGCCGCTATATGTAGAGGCGATAACCATACCTAAGTTTGATGCTAAAGAATTTGAGCGGATTAAACAGGATGCCATAACCGAATTAAAATCTCAGGATTCTGACCCGGACAATGCCATCGATAAATACGCCGATAAAATAGCCTTTGCAGGCCGCGATTACGCTAAAGACCCCAGTGGTACACAGGAAACCCTGCAGAAACTAACTGCTGAGGAAACTAAAAACTATTATCATTCGGTTTTAACTAAATCGCGCATGCTGGTGGTGGTAGTGGGCGATATTGACCGCGCCGCTATTGAGGCGAAGGTAAAAGGGATGCTTGCCGGCATTAAACAAGGTGCACCTTTTGAATTGAAAAAATCATTTTTCAGAGTGTATAAAAATACATTTTCGGGCGAGAGCCGCGAACTGGCTACGAACTATGTAGAAGGCATAACCAGCGGCCCTGCGCCGGGCACACCAGATTTTGATGCCTTTAATGTGGCTATGCGTATTTTTTATGATAAGCATTTTTTGGATGTGCGTACCAATAATGGCCTTTCTTACGCGCCATCTGCCTGGTTTAGCCCGGGTGCTACATCTGTGGCCAAGTTCTCGGTATCAACAACCGAGCCCGACAAGTACATAAAGGTATTTGATAAATTGGTTGATAAGATAAAAACACAGGGGTTTAATGCTGCCGAAGTTGCAGATATGAAAGTTACTTACCTTACCGGTTTTTATTATAAAAACGAAACCAATACCGCGCAGGCATCGTCTATCGTATCTAACGAAGTGCTGCATAATAACTGGAAACGATCTTTAACCCTGGCAGATGATGTTAAAAAACTAACCCCTGCGCAGGTAAGCGATGCCTTCCGTAAATATATTGGCAACATTATTTGGGTTTATCAGGGCGATACTAAAAAGGTTAATCCGATATTGTTCACCAACGGAACCATTAATAAAGGCGATAACCCGGTAACGCATTAAGAAGTTTACAAACCATAGTTTATAAACTATGGTCAATATCAACAGGGGGCCGAAATCATTTAGATTCCGGCCCCCTGTTTTTGCTTGGTGGAGTATGTGTATCAACTAATATTAACTATCCGCCTTATCAGGTAATACTGCTTTACGTTTACTGCGGCCGCCCCATTTTTCGCCCATGTGATGGGTAGGCACGTTATCGCCCAGTAGTTTGCCCCAGGGTTTAAGGTCATCAATCCGGTCGAAAATAATTTTAAGCACGGCTACAAAAGGTATAGACAAAAACATCCCGGATACGCCCCAAAGCTGGTTGCCCAATAAAACCACGATGATAGACATGAGGGCGTTTATCTGCACTTTTGATGATACAATGCGCGGCACCAGAATGTTGTTATCAATAAATTGTATTACAATATAAGCGATAATAATACCCAATTGGGTAGAGTAGCCGTCTTTAGTAACTGTAGCCATCAATACAGGTAAAGCAATTGCAATGATACCACCCAGATAGGGAATGAGGTTAAGAATGGCGCCGATGCAGCCTATTAATATGCCGTATTTTACGCCAAGTAGTACCAGCGCAGCAGAATTCATGATGGCTACGATGATCATCTCTATCAATAAACCAACAATATAGCTTTGAATGGCTGTTTTAGTTTCACTTAACACATCGCTTACCTTTTTAGAGTTTTCTTCAGAAAATACCTCATACAAAAAGTTAAGGATAAGCGTTTTGTAAAACAGCATTAAAAAAATATATACCGGCAGCAAAAATATAATGGCCAGGGTGCCCAGTACACCGTTTAATGTGCGCCCTACCATAGCCTGGCTGTGGTTAAGTGCCTCTTTCAGCATTTGCTCCTGCTTGGCTATCTCAAGCCCAAAAGTAGTTTGCAGCCAGTTTTTTAATTCGGTGGTGATAGATTCAAACTTTTTTTGCAGCATAGGCAACGAATCGCCGAACTGAACGATCTGGGTAGAAAGAAAGTAAAAAACGGTGGCTATTGCCAGTATCATAATGAGCATTGCTATCACAATAGCCAAAAACTTAGGGATTTTGTAGCGTTGCAAACGATTACAAAGCGGGTTTAGTAATATCGCCAGGAATGCAGCAAAAGCAAGGGGTACCAGTATATCAGCCAAAGTACTCAGCACATAAACCAGCAATATCAGCCCAAACAGCACCGCTGTAGACTGGATGTAAAAGGGTTGATCTTTAATTTTCACCTGCATGTAATTGTGTTTTCATGTAAACACAAAAGAAGTTTAGGTGGTAATTGTTTTTAGTTTAGGTAATAATGCGTTAATGTTATGCCGGTTCCTGTGCATGTTTACGATCGGCAATCAGCGAAAAGCTAAGTTCCGTACCTTGATCAAGGGTGCTTTTTGCCCATATTCTACCGTTGTACCTTTCAATCAGATCTTTACAAAATACAAGGCCCATACCTGTACCAACTTCATTGCCGGTGCCTATCTGGCTGTTTACTTTACTGTTAAAAAGTTTATCAAGCTGGGTTTGGGGCATGCCTATGCCATTGTCTGTCACCGTAAATTCAATAAAACCATTAACTATTATTGCCGATACTTTAATAGTGCTGTTTTGATGCGAAAATTTGATAGCATTGGTTAAAAAGTTATGGATAACTATCCTGATGGAGTTGGGGTCGGCCAGTACAACATGTTCTGCATGTACATCATTTATTGTGGTAATGTTTTTAGCTTTAAACTGATCTGTAAGGTTAAACAGTTCAAGTTTTACCAGGTCGCATAAGCAAAAGCTTTTAACGGTATCCTTAACATTATCTACCTGGCTGTTTATCCAAAAAAGCAAGGTGTCTAAAAAATCGGATGTATGCTCCAGCTTTTTAAACACGATTGGCGCCATCTCAATAAATTCAACATTGGTGATGTCTTTATCTGCCATTAATGAAAACATACCGCGCAGCGTGCTTAAAGGCGCCCGCAGATCGTGCGCTAATACGCTTATTAACCGGTCCTTTAGTATGTTCAGCTCATTTAGTTTATCGGTTTGAACCAAAATCTCTTCATTCTTAATTTTTAGCAGGGCATTGGCTTTAAGTTGCTTACGCTTTGCGTTGTAATAAATAATAAGCATAACGCTTATTACTAAAATAACAGTAGCATATATATAGTTTGCGCCCTGTTGTTTGGCCAGCTTTTTTTCCAGATAGGCTTCTTTACGGGTCGTTTCGCGCTGTTTGTTTTCAAACGCAATAGCCATATTATATGATGTCAGCTTCTGTATGCTCTCGTCACTTTTAAGGCTATCTGTTAAGGTTACATAAAGCAAGTGCTGCCGGTAGGCATTGTTAAATTGCTTTAAACCGGCAAGAGCGATGCTTGCCTGCAGCGCTGCGTCGGCCTGTATGTTTATGCTTTGCAGGGTATTAGCAGTTTGCTGATTTAGCAGCGCGTATTTGTAAGCTTTTTTATAATCTTTTTCCAAATTGTAAATTTGCGCTAAACCATTGTAAGCGTATGCCTTGTTATATTGAATGTTACTTTTTGTAGCCGATTGCAGCGCAAGGTTGAGATAATAAATGGCCGAATCCGGCTTGGACGTATGATAGTGATATAAACCCAGGTTATAATATATCAGGCTTATACCTTCTTCGTCCCCAAGCTCGTGATACAGGGCTGATGCTTTCTTAAAATAATAGTATGCTTTATCATATTGCTTTAAGGCCAGCATCACTTCGCCTATATTTTGGTAACAGGTGCTTATACCTTGTTTATCATTAAGCTTAAGCCATAGGGTATTTGCTTTATTAAAATATTCAAGCGCTTTTTGGTAAAGCTCCAGATGTTGCATAATAACCCCTATGTTACAATAATTGTCTGCCGCCAATAGGGGTTTATTAAGCTTAAGGTCAATTATCAGCGATTTAAAGTAATAATCAAGCGCCTTGCTAAAGTTTCCTTTATTATCATACGTAATACCAATTATAGCGTAGCAGTTAGCAATATCAAAATCGCTCCGTAGCTTGATACGAATGGCAAGCGCCTTTTCAAAAAGGCGGATAGCACTGTTATAGTTGCCCAAAAAGTCCTGAACACGTCCCAGGCCAATATAGGCCTCACTTATCCCAAGCTGGTTGTTAGTTTGATCGTATAGTTTTAAAGATGCATTATAAAAACTATTGGCAATAGTATAATTGCCTTTAAAAGAGCTAACCTTGCCAAGCAGGAGGTTGCCGGCGGCTACACCTTTTATATAATTTAGTTTATTTGCCGATGCAATGGCCATCCTGGCGAAATGAACGGCACTATCAGGATCGGATTCGTAAAAGTCTTCCGCAAGCTCGGTTAACCTGTTAATGGTTATCGTATCGTTACCTTTAGCAAGCCCTTTTGATGTAAGTGTTAGTCTTTTTAAACTATCCGTTTCGATAGTTTGTGGGATGGCCGAAGCTTTAATACATCCGGCGCAAATAATTAAAGCAGTTATGTAAAGTGACTTCAAACGGTTCAGAATAATACACTAATGTAATAAGTTTAATCAGGTTATGGCAGGTGTTATTACCCTATTAGTTAATTTATAATGGTTATATATAATAAAAGCCTGCGGGTGCAGGCTTCTATATTAAATTAAAAAAAAGTTATTATAAAACGTTTTTCCAGCTAACCAGGTCGCCAATGATCTTGTCGAGTTGGTCGGCTGCCACACGTTCTTGCGCCATGGTGTCGCGATGGCGGATGGTAACGGTGTTGTCCTCCAGGGTTTGATGATCTACCGTGATGCAGAAAGGGGTGCCGATAGCATCCTGGCGGCGGTAGCGTTTGCCAATGGCATCTTTTTCTTCATATTGGATATTAAAGTCTATTTTTAGTTTGTCCATAATCTCGCGAGCTTTCTCCGGCAGCCCGTCCTTTTTAGTCAGCGGGAAAATAGCTGCCTTAACCGGGGCCAGGCAAGGGTGCAGGCGTAATACGGTGCGGCTATCTTGCTTATCTTCCGTGCTTAGGTCTTCTTCCTCGTAAGCGTTGATCATGGTAAGCAAAAACATCCTGTCTAAACCTATCGAAGTTTCAATAACGTAAGGAATGTAGTTACCGTAAGGCTTACCGGTTTCCGGGTCAACCTCCGGGTCAAAATACTGCATTTTTTTGCGCGAGAATTTTTCGTGCTGGCTCAGGTCAAAATCAGTACGGCTATGGATACCTTCCACCTCTTTAAAGCCAAACGGGAAATCAAATTCAATATCATAAGCAGCATCAGCGTAATGTGCCAGCTTGGTATGCTCGTGGTAGCGGTATTTGGCCGCATCTGTACCCAGGGCAAGGTGCCATTTTAAACGGGCTTCTTTCCATTTTTCAAACCATTCGCGCTGTGTGCCCGGGCGTACAAAAAATTGCATCTCCATCTGCTCAAACTCGCGCATGCGGATGATAAACTGGCGGGCGATTACCTCGTTACGGAATGCCTTACCAATTTGCGCAATACCAAACGGGATTTTCATCCTGCCCGATTTTTGCACGTTTAAGTAGTTTACAAAAATACCCTGTGCAGTTTCCGGGCGAAGGTAGATCGTGTCAGATTCATCGGCAATGGCGCCAACCTGTGTGCTAAACATCAGGTTAAACTGGCGTACATCCGTCCAGTTAGCGGTACCGCTGATAGGGCATTTTATATTTTGTTGGATGATCAATTCTTTCAGGCGGGGCAGGTCTTCGGCTTTTAGGGCGTTGTCCATTTCTGTCTGCAGTTCTTCAGCTTCGCTGGTTTTACCTTCTTCATCCATCTTGGCTATGCGGTCTTCCAGTAACTGGTCGGCGCGGTAGCGTTTGTTGCTGTCTTTATTATCAATCATCGGGTCGCTAAAGCCGTCTACGTGGCCGCTGGCTTTCCAGATGGTTGGGTGCATAAATATGGCCGAATCTATACCAACAATATTATCATTCATCTGCACCATCGCTTTCCACCAGTAAGTTTTGATGTTGTTTTTTAATTCCGAGCCATTTTGCCCGTAATCATAAACAGCGCTAAGGCCATCATAGATCTCGCTGGATTGAAAAACAAAGCCGTATTCCTTACAGTGCGCTATTACATTTTTAAAAAGTTCGTCGGTTGATTTGCTCATAATAGGGCAAAGATAGTTTTTAGTAGGAAAGTCCGAAAGTCTGAAAGTCAGAAAGTAAGCAAGAAACGAATTTGGATGATTGCGGCTATTTATTCTTCAGACTTACGGTATTCGGACTTTCCGACTTAATCTCTATTTTTACCGCATGAGTATTCGGGTAGAGGCATTAACAAAGGTTTACGGGCAGCAAAAGGCGGTTGATGGTATCAGTTTTACAGCAAATACAGGTGTTCTTGGCTTTTTAGGGCCGAATGGGGCCGGTAAAAGCACCACTATGAAGATGCTTACCTGTTTTATACCACCAACATCCGGTATGGCATCGGTTTGCGGGTTTGATATTGGTAAACAACCGCTGGATGTAAAGCGCAGCATAGGTTACCTGCCCGAGAGTAACCCCCTTTACACCGATATGTATGTAAAGGAATCGATGGCGTTTGTGGCCGGCATACATGGCCTGCACAAGCCCGGTAAACGCATAGCAGAGGTAATTGAACAAACCGGACTTGGCCCCGAGCAGCATAAAAAAATAGGCCAGTTATCTAAGGGCTATCGCCAAAGGGTAGGGTTGGCACAGGCCATATTACACAACCCGCAGGTGCTGATACTGGATGAACCCACATCAGGGCTGGATCCAAACCAACTGGTAGGTATCAGGCAGCTGATCACAGATCTGGGTAAAACCAAAACCATCATTTTATCTACCCATATTATGCAGGAGGTTGAGGCCGTTTGCAGCCAGGTGATCATCATCAACAAAGGCCAGATCGTGGCGAATGACAGCCTGCAAAGCCTTCGCAATAAAAATCAGGGCAACTCGCTCGAAAGCATATTTATAGCTTTAACCAACCAATAACTTTTAATAATTAAAACCTTTTGTTGTGAAACTTGTAATGTATGGGTTGCAAAAAGCAACATTGCAGCCGTAATGCTGTAATTTATTAAACAATTACAATTAAAAAAACATGAAAAAGGTATTACTATTATTAACCGTTGTATGCGGTTTATCAATCAGTTCATTTGCGCAATCGCGTAACCAGGGCCACTTTAGCATTGGTTTTGAAGCAGGCCTGCCGGTTGGCGATGCTGCAGATTTTTACAGTGCCGTTTTGGGTGGTTCATTAAAATACGATCTTCCTATTGCTAAAAGCACTTACTTTAATGTTTCGGCAGGTTATAATTCGTTTATTATAAAAGATAAGTTTAAGCCTGTTTTTGGTTCATATGGTGCGGTGCCTTTAAAAGCCGGTATCAAATACTTTGCAGATCAGCGTTTTTTTGTTGAAGGCCAGTTGGGTGCTGCATTCTCTACAGAATCTGGCGGTGGTACAGCATTTGTTTATGCACCGGGTGTTGGTTACGCATTTGATGGCGGTTTTGAAGCCGGCCTGCGTTACGAAGCATGGTCAAACAATGGCACAGTAGGCCAGTTGGGTTTACGCCTGGCCGTAAATTTTTAATAAACATTCAATTGATATTAATGGCCTGCAGTTACTGCGGGCCTTTTTTGTTGTTTATCCTTTTACTTTTGCTGCACAATAATCGTATTTTCGGGCGTTAATCAATACAATCCGCATCAAGTGTTCAGCATCCTTAAAAAAGAAATAACAACCTATCTCAGTTCATTGGTGGCATACATCACCATTGGTGTTTTCCTGCTTGTTTTAGGGCTGTTTTTGTGGGTTTTCCCGGATACCAGTATTCTGGCTTACGGCTACGCCGGGCTGGATAGCCTTTTTAACACGGCACCATACCTGTTTATGTTTTTGGTGCCCGCTATTACCATGCGTTCGCTTGCCGAGGAGCGCAGAGAAGGTACCTTTGAGCTTTTACTTACCCGCCCGTTAACCGATGTGCAAATTGTACTGGGCAAATATTTTGCCGGGGTTGTAATAGTACTGTTTGCCCTGGTACCTACGCTGGTTTATTATTATAGCGTGTACACTCTCGGCACTCCGCAGGGCAATATCGATACCGGCGCGGTTATCGGCTCTTACATAGGGCTGTTTTTGTTAGGGTCATCTTTTACAGCTATTGGTTTGTTTGCCTCGTCAGTTAGTAAAAATCAGGTTATTGCTTTTACCATCGCAGTATTCCTCTGCTTCTTTTTTTACAGCGGGTTCGATTCCCTGAGCAGTATTCTGTCCCTGCAAAACCTGGGTTTGCAGGCCTTGGGTATAAACGAGCATTATCAATCTATCAGCCGGGGTGTGTTAGATACCCGTGATTTGATGTACTTTGTGGTGCTGGATATCTTTTTCCTGTGGCTTACGCTTTTTGTATTGCACAGGCAGGCCGGCAAAAAATTTGTGAATACGGTATTTTTAAGTGTGTTGGGCATTATGTTTACGCTTACAGCCGTCACCATAGCATCTGATAAATTATTTACCCGTTTTGATTTTACTAAGGAAAAACGTTTCACCATATCGCCCATTAGTCGTAAAATAATGGATAGCCTTCCCAAAACGGTTAACATAACTGTTTATCTGGAAGGAAAAGATTTCCCCGGGGGAATGAAAAGGCTGCAAACATCTGTTAAAGATATGCTGGCCGATCTGCAAGCCTACAGCCACGGCGAGTTGCAGTTTGAGTTTACAGACCCGCTAAAAGGCCTGTCTAACGATCAGCAGAACCAGGCTTATGAAGAGCTGGCAGCCAAAGGGATAGAGGCTCAAAATCTGAGTGTTAAAACCGATGATGGCGTATCGCAAAAGGTAATATTCCCGTTTGCACTGATTACTTACGGTGATAAAAGTGTGCCTGTAAAGTTGCTGCAATCGCAGAGTAACATGAACCTTTCGCCTGATGAGATACTAAACAACTCTATTCAGAATTTAGAGTATGCATTTACATCAGCCATCAAAAAAGCTACCAGCGGCGGCAAGCAGATTATTGGCTTTACCGAAGGGCATAACGAATTATCAGATACACAACTATTTTATGCACGAAAAGATCTAAGCGATGGCTATTTGGTAGGCCGTATCAATTTAGTCAGCATCCCTTTTGATAGCCTGGAGAAAGTAAGCCTGCTGGTGGTTGCCAAACCTGATAAGCCTTTTACTGAATTAGAGAAATTTAAGGTAGACCAGTTTATTATGCGCGGCGGCCGTGTGCTTTGGGCTATTGACCAGGTGAGCGCCGAACTGGATAGCTTGCGCGGGCATGGCGGCGAACAACTGGCCTTTAATAAACAACTAAACCTGGATGACCAACTTTTTGGCTATGGCGTACGGATCAATTACGACTTGGTAGCGGATATGAATTGCTCGCCTATCCCGGTTACTACCGGTAATGCAGGCGGGCAGGCGCAGATCCAAATGCTGCCGTGGCTGTACAACCCGGTTTATTTGCCATTATCTAAACATCCTATCGTGAAAAATCTGGATGGCATTACCAGCCAGTTTGCCAGCTCTATAGACTTGTTAGATGTTAAGGGTATCGAAAAGACTATATTGCTCACTTCGTCGCCTTATAACAAAAAATTAACTACACCTAAAGTGCTTTCGTTACAGGCCTTGCAGGACGAGCCTAACCCTAAGGATTTTCAGAGTGCGCCTAAAATTACCGGGGTATTGTTAGAGGGTACCTTTCCATCTGATTTCAGGAACCGGCCGCTGCCCGAAGGTTTAACGGACAAGGTTACTATTGAGCCGAAAAGCAAACCCACTAAAATGATCGTATTAAGCGATGGCGACATTTTGCGTAACCAGGTTGGGGCAGATGGCTCACCGTACCCTTTAGGTTACGACCATTATACCCGGCAAAGTTATGGTAACAAAAACCTGCTGCTGAACATTGCCGATTACATGACGGATGATTCGGGCCTGATAACGCTGCGCAGTAAAGAGATCCAGATCCGCCTGCTTAACCGTGCCCGCATCCGCGAGGAGAAGCTATTTTGGCAGTTGGTGAATAATATTGTACCAATAGCAATAGTGTTAATATTTGCTATTTTTCAACATTATTTACGCAAGCGAAAGTATGCTCATTAAATTTTATACTTTTGGTAGATAAACGTTATTAACATCATGAGATTTATTGTTTCCACATCAACACTGCTCAAACAATTGCAGTCTGTAAGCGGTGCTTTAAGCAACAGTACCGTATTGCCCATACTGGAAAACTTTTTGTTCGAGATCAAAGAAGGGAACTTAACCATTTCTGCTACCGACCTGCAAACCAGCATGACCACTTCATTAGCTGTAGAAGCTAAAGAAAACGGCCGCATAGCTATACCGTCGCGCATCTTGCTGGATACCCTTAAATCATTACCAGAGCAGCCTGTTGCTTTTTCTGTGGATGACAGCACTTTTGCTATTGAGATAAGCGCCGGCGACGGTAAATACAAACTCAGCGGCGAGAATGGCGAGGATTTCCCGAAGATCCCGGTTGTGGAGAATGCATCGTCGGTAAACCTGCCTGCATCTGTACTGGGCGAGGCTATCAATAAAACCATATTTGCGGTTAGCAACGATGAACTGCGCCCTGCCATGACAGGCGTTTTTTGCCAGTTAAGCAGCCAGCACCTTACCTTTGTGGCTACCGACGCCCACAAACTGGTACGTTACCGCCGTAAGGATGCCAAAGCAGACAGCACCACCTCATTCATATTACCTAAAAAGGCGTTAACACTGCTAAAATCTGCCTTGCCGGCCGATGATGTGAACGTATCTGTAGAGTATAATAACACAAGCGCCTTCTTCAAATTTGGTAATATTAATTTGGTTTGCCGCCTGATTGACGAGCGTTATCCGGATTATGAAGCGGTTATCCCTAAAGAAAACCCTAATAAACTGGCTATAGACCGCCTGGCTTTCCTGGGCTCGCTTAACCGTGTGGCTATTTATGCCAACAAAACAACCCACCAGGTAAGGTTAAAAATAAACGGCAGCGAACTGAACATCTCATCGGAGGATATTGATTTTGCTAACGAGGCACACGAGCGTTTAAGCTGCCAGTACGAGGGTGACGATATGGAGATAGGCTTTAACGCCCGTTTCCTGATAGAAATGTTGAAGAACTTAAGCTGCGAAGAGGTATCGTTAGAAATGTCGACCCCTAACCGCGCAGGATTACTGCTGCCACAGGGTGGCGATGAGAACGAAGATGTACTAATGCTGGTGATGCCGGTAATGCTTAACAGCTACGCATAGTAAGTGATTTGTGATAAGAGATCAGAGGCTGGGGTAATTAAACTCCAATTAACTATCCACTTATTCTCAAAAAAAGTCCGGCACCAAGCCGGACTTTTTTGTTCCTTACATAACAAAAACTGCTGTAATGGAGTTTATAATAGCATCTGCTGAAATATGAAGAGATTTAAGATACCTGTTTTAATTGCTTTTGCGGTTGTTTTGGCTTTTACGGCCTGTAAAAAAGGTAATGACGTTGCTACAACTACGCTCTCTACCTATATTAATTTTATAAATACCACCGGCGATACCCTTAATTTTTATGTTAACGGCAGCAGGCTAAACACTCCCTCAACCGTGTATCCGCTGGGTGCATCCGGATATTTATTAAGCCCTATTGGCCGGCAAAACTACCAGGTTAAAAAAAATGCCGATCCGGCTGTTTTGTATGGCCTGCCTTTACCCTTAGATTCGGGTATCGTATATTCGTTTTACACAACGGGCAACACTGCCGACAAGGCTTTTACGACCATAGATACCTTAAGGAGTGTACCACTTACAGTTTCTTATATCAGGTTTGTAAATACTTCGCCAAACGCCGGCAGCCTGGATGTAAGTTTTAATGATACCACCAGATTTAGCGATTGTGCCTATAAATCAAGCACCGGATATAAATCTTTTACGCCGGGGTCAAAAACTGTAACTATAAAAAAAGCAGGCACCGGAGAAATACTAAGCCAGGAAACAAGGGTATTGGTAGCCGGCAGGGGGTACACTTTATTTACAAAAAGTACGTTATCTGCAACAGGTGCCAATGCAACGCCTGCAACGGGTTTAATTCTTAACTGATAAATATCGATGCCTAAAAATAACAAAAGCAGCCTGTTACTTGGCTTGTGTTTATTGATAACCGGTGTAATGGTTGTGCCCATGTTGGCATCATGCGGCAAAAGCGGAGTTAACGCCACCAATGCCAATGCAAGGCTGATGATGGTAAACGTTAGCCCCGATATACAGCCATATAATTTGTATGCCCGTTATATTAAACAAGGCACAAATTCATACAGCTATCCTAATGCATACGCCTATTTTTTGGTAAACACAACAGATCTGCCGCTGCAAATACGTACGGCGCAGACCATAAACGGTGTAAACCCCACTAATTTACTAACCCTGCCCGATACGTTAAAGCCCAATACCCCCTACACCTGGTTTGTTACCGGCTTACGTGCCGACGGCTCGCTGGCATCTATCCTAACGGTTGATACAGGCAGCATGCCTGCAATTGGCAGGGGTAAAGTAAGGTTTGTAAATGTATCCCCAGCAAACCTTAAGTTAAACCTGGCGCTTAATGATACCCTTGCTTTTAAAAGCGTGGCTTATAAATCAATTACCAGTTTTGTTGAGGTAACTGCGGGCAGTTATAATTTTAATATTGCCGAAACCGGTGCGCCAAATACGGTATTGGCGCCTATTACCAATTTTAACGTGCTTGATGGTAAATTATACACCGTATATTTTTACGGCTTATCCAACACCTCAGATACAGCTAAATACGGTGCAAACATCCTATTGAACTCGTTACCTGCCGGCACTAAATATTAAAGGTTGGCTATCTGTATAATCTTGCTATTTTTGTTGAAATTTTTAACGACTTGGAATTTATACACAGCATCATCGATTTTATACTACACATTGATAAGCATTTGGTGCAGATAACCAGCGAATATCAAAGCTGGACCTACCTGATCCTCTTCATTATTATATTTGCCGAAACCGGTTTTGTGGTTACGCCATTCCTTCCCGGCGATTCGTTACTGTTTGCTGCAGGTGCACTGATAGCGGGCGGTAAATCGGGCCTGGATATTTATCTGCTTACAGTTATCCTGATCATTGCTGCTGTTAGCGGTAATACCGTAAACTATATGCTGGGCAAGTTTTTGGGCCCCAAAGTTTTTAAAGAAGAAAATAAGATACTTAAATTAAGCTACTACCTGCAAACCAAGGCCTTTTTTGATAAGCATGGCGGCAAGGCTGTAATATTTAGCCGGTTTGTGCCTATCATACGCACTGTAGCGCCATTTGTGGCCGGGGTAGGGCATATGCCTTTTACACGTTACACGCTTTACAATATTGTGGGTGGTGTAAGCTGGATACTGATCTTCCTTTTCTGCGGATTTTGGTTTGGTAAGGTGCCTTTTATCGAGAAAAATTTTTCGTTGGTGGCTATCATCATCATATTGGTATCTATCATTCCGCCGATATACGCTATCATTAAAAATAAATACTCTAAAAAGCAACAGCGGGTTCAATAATTAAGGGCCGGTGTGCACTTTGCCGGCGCGATAAAGGGCTTCTTCTTTAGCTATCTTTTGCTTTTCGGCATCGTTTAACGGTGTTTTGATCAGCCTATCCAGATCCGGCTGCCCGGCATCTACCCAGGCCGAAAACCAGTAACTGCCCACGCTTAGGATACTTGCCCGCATTTGCCTTTGCACCATGCCACGCAGCAGCTTGTGATAGGCCCTGCTATAAGCAACCGAGTACACTTTAACCTTGCGGTTGCCCCTTTGCTCCATAGCGTATTTTTGCATAGTAGGGAAAGATCTATTTAGTGCCCGTTCTGTTCTTAATACCGTATCTACCCGCTTAAATGAACTGCTGCAAATTTTAAATGCCTCAGCCAGCGGATTGTTGATATACCTTGCCGTGCCCACGTTGTAGTGGTAGCTGTTGCTAAAAAGCTCGGGCAGGCGGCTTTCCCAAAGGCTATGGATGCCTTGTTGGTTGGTGAGCTGCCCATCGTAGTTTTGGGTGAGGTGCAGGGGTGTATGCGCATCAGACAGGTAATGCGCCAGGTTTGATGATGAGATAAGGATGCCCGTGGTATCGCGCGCCTTAAAAGCCTTTACCAGCCAGTAATAATTAGATTGGATAGCCCAGGGCACCGTACCATATTTCTTAAGCGTATCACTCGAGTATTTGGCGGCGGCATCTATCCAGCGTTGGGGCATATCGCGAAAGGGCTGTTTACCGTAATGATCGGCGTCAAAAAAATGGTGAGGGGCTTCGGTGCTGTCTACATAGCGTTTTTTATCAGCGCTTATGGCGTGTTCGGTTATAAAGTTGATATTGGCCTTGTAAAAACCAGCCATGCTCTTAGGTAGCGTAAAAACGGCCAGCCGGTTAATGCGGTAATGCGCAAAAAAGCCCCACGAGGTGCAAAGGGTAAGTACACATATACCGGTGATGCAGGTGAGGAGGGTGCGCTTCATTTTTACGATTTAGAGAATAGGGTTAAAAATAGCGCTTTAAGTGAATATCATTCTGTAAATTATTTAATCCTGTAAAATTCTGCTTCAGATAATCCGTCCGTCCGCTTTCCCTCCCCGACACCTGCGGACAGAAAGCGGACAAGCCTCATTGAACTAATGAACATCCGCTTATTTATCCACATTTAAAAAATAACACAATTGGGCTTGCATATTAAATATTGTGTGCCTATATTTGCAACCTCAAAATAAAGAAAAAGAATAACAAAGCTATACGATGGCAAATCATAAATCATCCATAAAAAGAATCAGGTCAAACGCTGCGAAGCGTCTGCGTAACAGGTATCAGGCAAAAACTACCAGAAATGCTATTAAGAAATTAAGAGGCACAACTACTAAGGCTGATGCTACACCTTTATTGTCTAAAGTGATCTCGATGTTAGACCGTTTGGCTAAAAAGAATGTTATTCACAAAAATAAAGCTTCGAACAATAAATCAAAGCTTACCAAATTTGTTAACGCTTTAAGCTAATCGCTTAATTAATGATATTGAAAAGGGATGGTGCATATGCATTATCCCTTTTTTTGTTTAGCCTCTCCCCGGCCTTCTCCGAAGAAGAGGGAGCTAAAGTTTATCGGTAAGGGGAAATACTACTGGCTTTGCTGTTGTACTTATGATGATAAGCGGATAAAAAAGCTTTGTTTTCCCAAATAATTCCCGCTACTTTACGCAAAAAAATCCTAACCCGTTGTGGAAGATTACCCCAATAAAATAAGCATCAAATCATGGGCGGAAGAAGACAGGCCCCGCGAGAAACTAAGCGGACAGGGCCGCCGCGCCTTAACTGACGCCGAACTAATAGCTATTTTGATTGGTAGCGGCAGCCGCGATGAAAGCGCCGTTGAACTAAGCAAACGCATATTGCACCATTACGAAAACGACTTAAACAAACTGGGCAAAGCATCCATAGCCGAACTGTGCAAGTTTAAAGGCGTGGGAGAGGCTAAAGCTATATCTATCATTGCCGCTTTAGAGATAGGCCGCAGAAGAGGTGACACCGAAATTAAGGTATTAGATGAGGTAAAGAGCAGCCGCGATGGTTACAACATTATGCGCCGCCATTTGATGGACCTTAACCACGAAGAGTTTTGGATCATGCTGATAGGCCGGTCGAACAAGGTGCTGGCTAAAGAGCTGGTGAGCAAAGGCGGGTTGAGCGGTACCGTTGCCGACCCTAAGATCATCTTCCATATGGCGTTACAGCACCAGGCCAGTGCGTTAATAATGGTACATAACCATCCCTCGGGCAATTTAAAACCCAGCCGCGAAGACCTGATGCTCACCAAAAAAATTGCTGATGCCGGCCGCATGCTGGATATTAATGTGCTGGATCATCTTATTATTACCGATAGCGGCTACTTCAGTTTTGGCGATGAAGGGCTGCTGTAGCGTATCCGTAATCCCTTTCGGGGCGATAGGGGCTTAAAACAGTATCACCTTTCGGCATAGATTTAGAGAGGGCTTTATCAAACAACCAGCGCCCTGCTACGTTCTATCCTTATAAATATTAAAACTATAAACCATGATAGAGCAACCAGAAGAACAAGACGATCAATTGCAGCAGGACGACCAGTTGAGCCAAACTGAGAACGAAGAGCAAATGAGCCAGCAGGATATACACAGCAACGGTTTTGATGAAACCAATGATGATATTGGCGAAACCGACGAAACCAGCCAGGCACAGCAAGCATACGATGCCGCAGAACCATCTTACACCCTTAACCTGGATGATGATGGCGATAGCAGTACCGGCGATGATGAATAAGTAAGCATGTTTTGTCCGTCCGTCCGTCCGTCCGGAAGTGCCGTACCTCCCGGACGGACGGACAGCAGGGCAAACTGTTTTGCCAATAATAACAGCAATGCCATTACTACATTGGCATAATTAACCTTTAACGTTAGCCATTTGCTGTAACAAGCTATTAGTTATACTTATACCCCCTTATCCCCGAGTGCCACTTTGTAACAGCACGGGCAATCATCAATAAATATCTGTTTTACCTGTCCGTTCGTCCGGAAGTTAAGGTAATGCCGGACGGACGGACACCAGGCATGCTGTTTTGCATCGGGTAACATCATTTGATATGGATACATGGCCACTATATAAACTTGCCATGTTTTCACACTTAAGCATGTTTAGATAGTGCATCTCATTACTACACTGCTATATTATTACTGCCAGTTAAAAAATTATAAACCCTGGGTTTATAAAATACCCCTCCCTTACTAATATTTATATAAACATATAAAATCAGACGGCTGTGTAACGTGGTCCCTGTAAGATTGCTTGGAGTGATACAAATATACTTATAAATATCTGATATACAAATACTTGTTTAAATTAAATGCATGATCTGCTAATTGTTTAAGGGTGTCCGTCCGTCCGCAGGAGCCAATAGGAGCGGACAGAATGCGGACAGGGGGGTGAAGTGTCCGTCCGTCCGCAGGAACCAACCCAAGCGGACAGAAAGCGGACGGTTAGTAAAGTGTCCGCTGCCGTCCGCCGGTAGCGGTATCTGCGGACGGACGGACAGCAGGCCCAACCCAACTAAACCTGATAGCAGCGGATACCGGCCATGTGGCTAAGGCCTGCGCAGTATAAGCGCATAGCAGGGCCGGCGGTTAATAGCAGCACCGGCTTTAATTTTACAGAGTATTTGGCTGTGTTTTTACCTGGCTTTGATCTAAAATGGTAAATCTGAAATCGTACATTATAAACCTTTAACCTTTCTGCCTAAATCGTATCTTTGCCGATTATCATTCTGCTATAATGAAGATATCGTATAACTGGCTTAAAGAATTTATTGATACCGATAAAACCCCTCAGGAATTATCTACCATACTTACCGGTACCGGCTTAGAGGTAGAGAGCCTGGAGAAGGTGCAGGCCATACCGGGCGGTTTAGAAGGCCTGGTGATAGGCTATGTAAAAGAGTGTGTTGACCACGCTAATTCAGATCACCTGCATGTTACCAAAGTGGATGTAGGCACCGGCGAAGACCTGCAGATTGTTTGCGGCGCACATAACGTGGCAGCAGGGCAAAAAGTGGTGGTGGCTACCGTAGGCACAACTATATACCCAACGGTTGGCGAACCGTTCAGTATTAAAAAATCAAAGATCAGGGGCGAGGTATCCGAAGGGATGATCTGTGCCGAAGACGAGATTGGCTTAGGGCATGACCATGCCGGTATTATGGTACTGGATGCCGATACCCTTGTAGGTACCCCGGCAAAAGACCATTTTAACCTGAATGACGATTACATGTACGAGATTGGCCTTACCCCAAACCGTGCAGATGCAGCATCGCATTTGGGCACAGCAAGGGATATAGCCGCGTTTTTAAAACTGGCCGTTAAAAAGCCGGATGTAAGCGCATTTAAGGTAGATAGTAACGATAGCCCTATACAGGTGGTGGTAGAGCATTCAACTGCCGCCCCGCGTTATAGCGGGTTAACCATTTCGGGTATAAAGGTGGGTGAGTCGCCTGCCTGGTTAAAGGAGCGTTTGGCCGTAATAGGAGTGCGCAGCATTAACAATGTGGTAGATGTAACCAATTATGTACTGCACGAGCTTGGGCAGCCCCTGCATGCCTTTGATGCCGCAGCTATCACCGGTAATAAAGTAATTGTAAAAACGGTGGCAGCAGGTACCCTTTTTAAAACGCTGGATGATGCCGACCGCAAGCTAAGCGCCGATGACCTGATGATATGCAACGCCGATGAGCCGATGTGTATTGCCGGTGTATTTGGCGGTGCAAAATCGGGCGTTATAGACGGAACTACCAGCATATTTTTGGAGAGTGCTTATTTTAACGCCGTATCTGTACGTAAAACAGCCAAAAGGTTTGGGTTAAAAACAGATGCATCGTTCCGTTTTGAACGCGGTACAGACCCGGATATGACGGTATTTGCGCTTAAACGCGCAGCCCTGTTAATACAGCAGGTTGCAGGCGGCCAAATCACCTCAGATATTGTAGATATTTACCCCTCGCCGGTAGCCCCGTTTGCGGTAGAGATAACCTATAACACTATTGACAGACTGATAGGCAAAGCCATTGGTAACGATACCATTAAAGGCATTATTACCGCATTGGATATTGAGATCGTAAACGAAACTGCCGAAGGCTTGTCGCTTAAAGTGCCTGCATATCGTGTGGATGTAACCCGCGATGTGGATGTGGTAGAAGAGATCTTGCGTATCTATGGGTACAACAACATCGAGATACCAACGCAGATAAGGGCATCGCTAAACAATTCCATCCGCCCCGAAAAAGACACCGTGCAAAACGTAATTGCCGATTTGTTTAGCGCAAACGGCTTTAACGAGATGCTGGCCAACTCGCTTACCAAATCGGCCTATTCTGATGATCTGGAGCATGCGGTAAAAATAGTTAACCCTTTAAGCAGCGATCTGGATGTGATGCGCCAAACCTTATTGTTTTCGGGTTTAGAGGCTATTGCATACAACCAAAACCGCCGCAGTGCCGATCTTAAGCTGTACGAGTTTGGCAAGGTTTACAGCACCAAAGAAGATAAGTACATAGAAACGCAGCGTTTCTCGGTATTCATTAGCGGCGCCAACACACCCGAGCAATGGAACCAAAAGCAAAAACCGGTATCATTCTACAACCTTAAAGCCATTGTAGACGGCATCCTTAAGCGCCTTAAAATAACCGATGTGGTTGTAGAAGATAGCACCTGCAGCAAACTGGCCTTTGGTTTACAGTATATGCTAAATGGCAAACAGCTGGTTAAGTTTGGGCAGGTAAACGTAGCAGCATTAAAAAAAGTGGATGTAGATAAAGAGGTGTTTTATGCCGATTTTAACTTCGACCTGGTGCTGAATGCCGTGCGCAAAAATGTTATTGTTTACCAGGAGGTATCCAAATTCCCGGCCGTGCGCAGGGATCTGAGTATGCTGATAGATGCGTCCGTAACATTCGGACAGTTGAAGCAGATAGCCGGACGGACGGACAGGAAGTTGCTGAAAGAGGTGAATGTGTTTGATGTTTACCAGGGCGATAAGCTGCCTGCCGGCAAAAAATCATACGCACTAAGCTTTACTCTGCAAGACACCGAAAAAACTTTAACAGACAAGGCCGTTGATGCCGTGATGCAGAAATTAATTTATAATTTAGGCAAAGAAGCAGGAGCAGAGATAAGGAAATAATTAGTGATAGGAGATTAGAGATTTGTAATTAGATCTGACAGATGATCAAAACAAATAACTAACCTCTTAATCACAAACCTCTAATAACTAATAATGGCCTCAGTAGCAGAACAATTAGGTAAGGTTGTAGAAAAAACAGAGCAGTTGATTGAGCTTTGTGCTGCATTGCAGGAAGAAAATGATTTGCTTAAACTGGAGAGTGAAGCATTGAATGTGGCCCTTAAAGCCAGTACTAATAAAACAAAAGACCTGGAAGAAAAGCTTCGTGTATTGAAACTTGCTAAGTCGTTTTCAGAAACAAATGAAAAAAGTGTTGACATTAAGCAAAAAATTAACGACTTTGTGCAGGAAATAGATAAGTGTATTGTATTGCTTAAAAAGTAGTGCAGAAAGTGAAAAGCTCAAATGGGAGAAATCTCAATAAAAATAAATATTGCTGACAGAGTTTACCCCTTAAAGGTAAACATGGAAGAAGAGGAAATTATTAGAAGGGCAGCCAAGCTGATCAACGACCGTATAAAAGAATATCAGGAAAATTACGCGGTTAGGGATAAACAGGATCTGCTTTCGATGTGTGTGCTGCATTATGCAACATCATCATTAAAGGCGGATAAGAAAGTTACCACGGAAGATACCGAGGTAGCCGAAAAGGTTTATCAACTGGATCATTTGCTGAACGATTTTTTTTCGAAACAATAACGTTCTTTAAAATAAGCGAAAAGCACAAAGCGAAAAGTACAAAGCCCTCAAAAGCTTTAAACTTTAGCCTTTAAGCTTTTGGCTAAAACGAGCCAATTAAGATTTAACCGCAGTTAAATTTTAAGTTTTCACTATTAAAAACTTAACGCTTCCATATCTTCGGATTACAAAGAGGCATGCGTTGATCGTGTATTTAACGGTAACCCGTGATCCACCCCATCCGACAAGAAGTTTTAACAATACATGAACACTTAGATTTTAGTTGCGGTTTTTTTATTTTATAACCTAAATAACCAATGAATAACATATTATACATCATTATCGGCTTGCTTGCGGGCATCCCGACAGGAATAGTCATAGGGCGGTACCTGCTTCGTAAACTTTTTAAAGACCAGGAAGTAGCAGCACAAAGCAAAGTTAAAAAGATCTTGAAAGACGCGGAGAACAACGCCGAGATACTGAAAAAGAACCGTCAGTTAGAAGCGAAAGAGAAGTTTTTACAGCTTAAAGCAGAGCACGAACAGGAAGTGAACGCCAAAAATAACGTGTTAAACCAACGCGAGAACGGTATCAAACAAAAAGAACAATCGTTTAACCAAAAACTGGAAAACCTTAACCGTAAAGAGACAGAACTGGATAACGCGCGTAAAAAGCTGGAAAACCAAACCGATATTCTGGTTAAAAAGCAGGAAGAGGTAGATCATTTAAAGAACCAGCACGTAGCCCAGTTAGAAACCATTGCAGGCCTGAGTGCAGAGGATGCCAAAAACCAGCTGGTAGATAACCTGCGCGAAGAAGCACGCAGCAAGGCGATGGCTCAGATCAAAGATATTGTAGATGAAGCCAAGCTTACTGCTACTAAAGAGGCTAAGAAAATTGTTATCCAAACTATCCAGCGTACCGCTACAGAAAGCGCTATCGAAAATACGGTATCCATCTTCAACATCGAGAATGATGAGATCAAAGGCCGTATCATTGGCAGGGAAGGGCGTAACATCCGTGCGCTGGAAGCAGCAACCGGTATCGAGATCATTGTGGATGATACCCCGGAAGCTATTATCCTATCGGGCTTTGACCCGGTTAGGCGCGAGATTGCCCGTTTAGCCATGCACCGCCTGGTAACCGACGGACGTATCCACCCGGCACGTATTGAGGAAGTGGTTGCCAAAACCAAAAAGCAAATAGAAGAAGAGATTGTAGAAATAGGTGAGCGTACCGTTATTGATCTAGGTATCAATGGGCTGCACCCTGAGTTGATCAGGATGGTAGGTCGGATGCGTTACCGCTCATCATACGGGCAAAACCTGTTGCAGCACTCGCGCGAGGTAGCCAACTTCTGCGCTACCATGGCGGCAGAGTTGGGCTTAAACGTAAAATTAGCTAAACGCGCAGGCTTACTGCACGATATTGGTAAGGTGCCTGATGATAACCCCGAACTGCCGCACGCTATTTTGGGGATGCAGCTGGCCGAAAAATATAAAGAACACCCGGAAGTGTGCAACGCCATTGGCGCCCACCACGATGAGGTGGAGATGACCTCGATGCTATCGCCTATTATACAGGTTTGTGACGCTATATCAGGCGCAAGGCCGGGCGCACGCCGCGAGGTGGTAGAAAGTTATATCAAACGCTTAAAAGAGCTTGAAGAGCTTGCTTTATCGTATCCGGGGGTTGAAAAAACCTTTGCGATACAGGCCGGCCGCGAGTTACGCGTTGTGGTAGAAAGCGAAAAGATAAGTGATGCCCAAAGCGAAGTGCTTGCGGCAGATATCTCTAACCGTATCCAAACAGAGATGACCTACCCCGGCCAGATCAAAGTTACCGTTATCAGGGAAACCCGTTCGGTAGCATTTGCTAAGTAATTAATAAAAGCTTATATAGGCCCTCTCTCACAATAGGAGAGGGCTTTTTTGTTTTATGGGAAAGCAACACACCAATATTAAACCCCAACCCGCAAAGCCGGGCGATCAGCGTAAAATAGACTTTTACTTTCAGCGTTTAGATGCCAGCCATCAAAACCCGGTGAACCTGGTATTGCATTACATTTTTGTACCGCTGATGGTATTGGGCTTATTGGGCATGGCATGGGCTATCCCTTTCCCGCATATTGGCCTGATAGGTAAGTATAACGGCTATTTTAACTGGGCATCGTTCATTATAGCCTTTGGCATTTATTATTATTTAAAAATGTCGCCCTTGTTATCCTACTTTGCGTTGTTTATGTTTTTTGGTTTTAGTTATGGCATTATGCAGCTGGAACTGTATCAAAAGGCAGGCGGTGCAGAATTAAGTGCCATCAGCGTAGCCATACTCATGATATCCCTTGCAGGCCAGTACATAGGCGGCAAAATAGAGCGTAACGATCAATCTTTTACCGATGACACCAAACTGCTGCACGTAACCCCGCTGTGGGTGCTGTACAGGTTAGCCAGAAGGTTAGGATTGAAGTATTAGCCTGTCCGCTTTTGTCCAAAAATGTCCGCACTTAGAAACGGACGGACAAAAATTAACATTTGGGCGTTCCCTGCGGTCGGGCTATTCACTCATACGCCTGCAGGCATTACGCTCCGGGCCGGTACCCGCTTCTATCCCTAACGCAGAGAATTGTCCTGAACCGGGATTAAGCGAATTTTTGCAATTTATTGGACTTTTTCTTTTTTGTCATGCGATCCGTTAACCAACGGAGTGCATTCATTCGCCTACAGTATCTGCTATTTGTCTGAACCGGAATTATAGAATTTACAGAATGATTTTTTTCTCTACAATGTCAGCAGATCAGCTTCGTCCGAAATCGGGAAGAACGATGCTGGCCTTGCGCGGGGCAGGCATAGGGGGCTTTTGCTGGAGCTGTGCGGGCAAAAGATTCTTTTGGTTCTGAGTGAATTACGGCACAGGCCTTATGCGCCGTAAAAGCCTTTTTTGCTATATAATCTTGGTTGCTTTATATCCAGAAAAAGTAACAGCCCTCCGCGATGACGTGTTGGCGAAATGTTACAAATTCTTCCCCAGTTTCTCCAATATATCCTGCGGTACTTTCTCCAGATCAAGCACCAGGAAGCCATCCAGGCAATCGGCAAACTTAGGGTCGATATTAAAGCTGATGATATGGGCATTAAGCGCCAGGTACTGGCGAAGCAGTACGGGTACCTTCATGTTATGCGTTTCCACTTCAGATATCAGGTTATCCAGCCCCTTAAAACTGTCGCCGGCCGATAGCAGCAGGTCGGTATCGATGTTCTCCAGATTTACCTTGAATTTCTTGCGTGGCTTTACATACTGGGCCATGTCATGGTCAAAGTGGTTGCGGTTGATATAATCTACAATAAGCGATTTACTGAACTGCGAAAACGAGTTACTGATGCTTACCGGCCCTATCAGGTAACGGTAGCGCGGGTTATCTATCACAAACTTAAGAATGCCTTTCCATAGCAGGAAAAGAGGCAGGGGCTTGGTTTGATATTCCTTGCGGATCCACGATCGGCCAAGCTCCAGGCTTTTCTTAAGCACAGGGGTAAACTGCTCTTTAATTTTAAACAACTCGTTGATATAGAAGCCTTTTTTGCCTACGCCGTAGAAGATCTCGTCGCCCAAACCAATACGGTAGGCGCCAACAATGCGCTTTGCTTCGGTATCCCATATAAAAAGATGGTGATAGTAAATGTCGTACTCGTCCAGATCGGTGGCTTTATTAGTGCCCTCGCCAACCTCGCGAAAGGTGATCTCACGTAAACGCCCTATCTCGCGGATAACCGTAGGGATCTGCGAGGTAGCGGTGATATAAACTTCGTAGTTCTTTTCGGTCCATACTTTGTAGTTCTCACGAAGCCCGTCAACCTCTTTTTCCAGCTTATCCGCAGGTGTTTCTGGCACTATGGCTTCCGGTAGTTTCTTGATCTTAAACAGGTTGCGCGGATTGAATAATTTTTTTTCTTCATCCAAACCGGCACCAAGCGCATAGGTTTTAGCCCGCAAAAAGTTCAATATTTTGGCGCTGTTGTTATTATCGGGGATATCCTCCACTCTGATGGGCTTGCCAATACGCAGCTTAATGGTTTGGCCTTGCTTGTTAAATAATTCTGAAGGTAGTTTAGCCGTGCGGAGCGTAGGATGTATCATACTCAGTAAGTTAAACAACAGGCCGTTATTGCCATGAAAATAGATGGGCACTACAGGTACCTTAGCCTTGGCGATGATCTTACCCACAACAGGGTGCCACAGGCGGTCGGTAACTTCGCGTTTTTCCAGTTTAAAGGTAGATACCTCGCCCGCCGGGAAAATACCTATCGGGGTACCGTTATTCAACAGTTCGAGCGTATTTTTCAACCCGCTGATGCTGGATGAATGCTCTACATTCTCAAAGGGGTTTACAGCTATAAAATACTCGCTCAGGTTAGGGATCTTTTTCAGCAGGAAGTTAGCCATCAGCTTGGCATCGGGCCTAACCATGGTTAGCATTTTAAGCAATATCAGCCCCTCGATACCACCGTAGGGATGGTTGGCTATAGCTATAAAAGCACCCTCTTTAGGGATATGCCTCAGGTCGCGCTCATCAAATTCAACCTCTATGCCACAGCCTTTTAAGATAGCATCCACAAAATCAGGGCCTTGCTTGGGCTGTGCCTGTGCAAAAAGCTCATTTACCTGATTGATCTTCATCAGTTCCATCAGCATAGATGCTAATCCGGGCATTTTTAGGGTGTCCAGCTTGGTGGCTTTGGCAAACTCTTCTGTGGTTATAATTTTCATGCTGCAATTAACGTGATAATAGTCTTCAGAAATGATTAATTTAACGGCTTTATATATACCCTGATCATGAAAACACAGCTTAAAGACCACCTGGCCCTCACCAAAAAAGAGTGGAACGGCACGGTGGTGTTACTGGTGCTGATAGCCCTTGTGCTGGCAGCGCCTTATGCTTATCAGTGGTATCACAAAGATAATACAATAAACGTTACTGTATTTAACAATGCAATAGCAGCGCTGAATAACGCCAATCGGCGCCCTTTAAACGCCCCCGAAACGCCCCGCAACGTACTTTTTAAGTTCGATCCGAACACCATAACGGCGGGTGGCTGGCAAAAGCTGGGCATCACGGCAAAACAAGCGGCGGTCATTAAAAATTACACGGCAAAAGGCGGCCGGTTTCGTAAGGCGGCGGACCTGCAAAAGATCTACGGGCTTACCAAAGTTGATTATGCCCGGCTGGCGCCATTCATCATCATCCCGCAGAGCCGGGCCAAACCCAGCATCGTTATCGAACTAAACGCTGCCGACTCGTCAGCCCTGACTAAAATTGAGGGCATTGGCCCGGCTTATGCCAAACGCATCCTTTACTACCGCCAACGGCTGGGCGGCTTTGTGAATAAGGAGCAACTGAAAGAGGTGTTTGGGATGGATGACCTGAAATATGATGAGATCAAAAACCAGGTGCGGGCAGATGCCGGCCGCATCCGTAAGATCAATATCAACACTGTTACGTTTGATAAGCTGAGGCCGATGCCTTATCTTAATTATAAACAGGTAAATGCCATTATTGAATACCGCAACCAGCATGGCGATTACATTTCCATGCGCGATTTAGAGAATATTGCCATTATAGATGCCGATATTTTGCGTAAAATTGGGCCTTATTTAATTTATAAATGATAGAGCAGCAGATCAAAACCGCTATCCGCGATATTCACGATTTTCCTAAACCCGGTATCATCTTTAAGGATATTACCCCGATACTGAAAGACCCCGAACTTTGTACCCAAATAAACGACGCCTTTTTAAACAAAATAGGGGATCTGCAGATCGATGCCATCGCCGGGGTAGAAAGCCGCGGGTTTTTGTTCGGCCTGTCATTAGCAACCAGGCTGGGTGTGCCTTTTATACCGGTACGCAAAGCCGGTAAACTACCGCACACGGTTAACCAAAAGGTTTACGAACTGGAATATGGCCAGGCTACCATAGAGATACATACCGATGCCTTTAACCCCGGCGACCGGATCATGATACACGATGACTTGCTGGCCACCGGGGGCACCGTAACCGCCACCAGCCAACTGATACAGGAGATGGGCGGCGTAGTTGCCGGTTTTAGCTTTGTGGTAGGGTTAAGCTTTTTAAAAGGTTTAGAAAAAATAAGCCCCATTAGCAGCAATATTATTGTACTGGCCGATTATTAACCGGCTGTGATTGGTGCCGATTAATTATAGGTTTTAATTTGTACGCTAAAAAGAAATTCATATTTTTTGGTGTAACTGAAAGGAAATGTTATTTATATTTACTTATTAACCAATTAAAACCAATTATTATGAAAAAGAACCTTTTAGCGCTGCTTGTAATGCTATGTAGTTTTGCAGGTGCCATTCATGCCCAATCGTTAGCTAATGTTGCTAAAGTTACCAACGCTAATGCGGCTGATAGCAGGATAAGCAAACCTGCCGCTTTGGTTGAAGCACCCGCCGTAACATTTGCTGCAGCCGATGTAAGCAAGGTAAAGGAAGTAGATAATACCGCCCCGGCTGTGGCACCGCCGCCGGCCTGTTACAGTTATTTAATTTCGGCAGCGTTTACCGGCGGCACATTTTATTATACCACCTGCGGCGGCATTGCTACAAGCCAGTATCTTGATAAAGGTAAAACCGCTACCGTATGCGCCCGCGAGGGTACCGTATCCGGATCAGGGCCTATAACAAAAGGCGCTACGTGTAACTAACCCGCCCTTCCGTTAATTTTAACAGTTTTTTCTGAACCATACATTGGCCCGCGTCTTATTTTTAAGAGGCGGGCTTTATTTTTAGCGTTTTTATAAAAATCAGCCTCTGCAAACAAATTTGGCAGATTATCACTAATATTACGTTTGGAAGATTTAGCCGGTTACCCTTATTTATTTTAATTTACTAAAAAAGCTGTAATACCTTGTATTGCTGTAACTAACAATAACCGGCCGCGGCCCGCAGTTGCTGTTTTTTTAAATTTTGATGGATAATTGTTAACCTTAATTCCCTTTTGCAACCAAAATATGAGACTTTTTTTGAGGTTATTATTTGCGTTAATGCTTACCTATCCTGCTGTATCTGCCGGCGCCGGTACAGATAGCCTGATAAGCGTTTTAAAAGCAGAGATTAGCCGTAAAGATATTTACGACGGCCAAAAACAGGCCAGGATCCTTCTTCTTAAAAAACAGCAGCGCAGCGCTTCGAAATTTGATTACGCCCGGCAGTACGATCTGTGTGTTAAGCTTTATGACGAGTATAAATCCTACCAGTACGATTCGGCCTACGTATATGTAAATAAGCTTAAAGATCTCAGCGCGTTGATGAACGATATGTCAAGAGGGTATTACAGCCAGATCAAGCTGGGTTTTATCCTGTTGTCGTCGGGCATGTTTAAAGAAACCTTTGATGCCATGCGTACCATCAACCCCAGGGTGCTTAACGATTCGATGAAGATCGAATACTATTTTATCATGTACCGATGTAACAGCGACCTGGCCAAGTATAATAACGATAAGTATTCATCTCCCGGGTATATCAGGGCCAGCAATGCCTATATAGATTCTGCCATCAACCTTACCCAAAAGGGCTCTATCGACTGGATGCACTATACCGGCTTAAAAGATGCGCAGGCAGGGAACGAATTAACGGGCGATGATGAACTGAGCAAGATCCTGCGGTCGGGCAAGCCCATTTCCATGCACCTGCGCGCCATGATTAGCTGCTCGCTGGCCATCAGTTACTTAAACTCTAACCGGCACCAGGAAGCACTGCCCCTGCTTATTCAATCGGCCATTGCCGATATCAAGTCATCCACCAAAGAAACCGTTGCACTTTTTACCCTTGCCGAGCAATTGTATAAAGCCGGTAACGTAAAAGATGCTTATGCCTTTATACAACTGGCCAAGCAGGATGCCGATTTTTACGGGGCAAGGCAGCGCAAGATACAGATAGGGGCCATACTACCCGTTGTAGCGGCCGAAGAGCTTAACCATTCCGAAAAAGAAAAACAAACCATACTAATGTACCTGCTGGCCATAACTGCGCTGGCCTCGCTGGTAATTTTATTCCTGGTGATGATCTATAAGCAGTTGGGCAAGTTAAAGCATAAAGAACGGATCATCGAGCATCAAAACATACAGTTAAAAGATATTAATCATAAACTGGGCGAGGATGCGCATATTAAGGAAGAGTACATCGGGCAGTTTTTTAAGATCATATCCGGTTATATCTTAAAGCTCGAAAAACTGAAGATGTCTGTAGATACCAAGCTGTCTATCAAAAAGTATGAAGATATCAGGCTGATCATTAACGAAATAAATATTAAAAAAGAGCGGGAGGTGTTATACCACAGCTTTGATCACATTTTTTTAAAGATCTTCCCCAACTTTATTTCGGTATTTAATTCGCAGTTTGAAGAGAAAGACCAGATCTGGCCGCACGAGCATGAAGTACTGAATACTGACCTGCGCATTTTTGCCCTCATCCGCATGGGTATTAATGATAACGAAACAATTGCCAAAATATTGGAGTACTCGGTAAATACTATTTATGTTTATAAAATGCGCATCAAGGCAAAGGCCAAAAACCCCGAGCAGTTTGAACAGTGTATTATGGACATTAAGGCCGTTGATACCGTATCCTGATTTGCAGATGAATGGTATCATTTTAGATACTTTAAGAACTATATAAGATACTTTTTTAACTAAAATAGCTTAAAAATGCTTTGATAAAGGTTATATTTTTCGGCTTTTTTTATAATTAAAGTAATTGATAATCAGTTACTTGATATTTATAAAGCTTATATTTTTTTATAACTCCATTAAAGTAGTAGGGAATGATGCGCAAGACACACATCTTTGTATAGGGATAAAATGTTTTTAAAAGCGGTTTAGCTTTTAAGCATACAAACCCACAGCTGTAAAAAGCACAATTATAAACCAATATATACTGTACCATTTTATTAAAGTTTTTTTACCGGGTAACTAACCATTGCACGGCATTGTAAAATTTGTTTGCCGATTTTTTTATCTGCAGGCCTGTTTTACCAACTTTTAAAATAAACACGTACTAAAATTTTATATAACCAATTATCAATTAAACCACAAACTATGCAATTTAAACACTTACTCACATTATGTTTTTTTGCTTTAACCTGTTTCTTTGTTCAGCCGGCACTGGCGCAGAACAAGGTAATTACAGGTAAAGTAACCGACAAAAAAGACGGGTCTACGCTTATTGGCGTATCTGTTGGGGCCGCCGGCGGTGTCGGCACACTTACCGGCGTCGACGGTACGTATAAGTTATCGGTACCGGCAAGCGTAACAAGCCTTAATTTTTCTTACATTGGTTACCAAAGCCAAACAGTTGCTTTAAATGGCCAAACCAATGTTAACGTTTCACTACAGTCTGCAAGTACTAACCTAAACGAGGTTGTTGTAATTGGTTACGGCACCCAACGCATTAAAGATGCAACAGGTTCGGTGGCTTCATTAAGCCCTAAGGACTTTAACAAAGGTGTTATTGCCACACCAGATCAGTTATTACAGGGCCGTATTGCCGGTGTACAGGTAACGCCGTCAAGCGGTGAGCCGGGTGCTGCAGCAACGATCAATATCCGTGGTGCAGGTTCTATCCGTTCTAACGATAACCCGCTTTATGTAGTAGATGGTATTCCGTTAGATAATGGCGGCACAAGCGGTGGTTATGGTGTGGGTGCAGGTTCTTCATCTGCACGTAATCCTTTAGCATTTATTAACCCGGCTGATATTGAAAATATATCTGTTTTAAAGGATGCATCATCAGCAGCAATTTACGGTGCCCGTGGTGCAAACGGTGTAATTTTAATAACCACACGTAAAGGCCGTAAAGGCCAGGGGGTACAGTTCTCTGCAAACACCAGTATTGCCAATACTGCCAAACGATATGATGTACTTGGCCGCGAAGACTTTTTAAAGGCTGTTGCCAGCGTAGGTTCTAACGCAGGTACTGTTGCCGAAGGCGGTATAGATTACGGCGGTAACACCGATTGGCAAGACCAGATCTTCCGCACAGCTATATCACAAAATTACAATCTGGGTTTTGGCGGTGCCAGCAACACCGGCAGTTACCGTGCTTCGGTTGGTTATGATGATCAACAGGGTATCGTTAAAAATTCAGCATTAAAACGTCTTAATGGCCGTATTAATGCATCCCAATCATTCTTTAAAGAAAGATTAAAGTTTGATCTCCAATCAACATTCTCTAATGTAAAAGATCAGTTTGCGCCTATTACCAACAATGCCGGTTTTAACGGTAGCTTAATCGGTGCTGCAATACAGTTAAACCCAACCGCACCTGTATTTGATTCACAAGGCCGTTATTTTAGCATTGCTAACCCGGCTTACGATGCCAATGGTTTCCCTATTGGTAATGGTTTCAGGAATCCGGTTTCATTACTTAACCAAATTGATGACAGGGATAACATCAACAGATACTTAAATAACTTAAGTATGACTGTAAAGTTAGTTGAAGGTTTATCATACAAAGGAAATTTTGGTGCTGATATATCAAGAGGTTTGAGGAAAACATTTTACGACCCTAAAGTAGTAGGCTTCACAGATGCTATTAACATTAGGGATCAAAATTTCCCGTCTCCAACCGGTAATGGTACCGCTATTTACCAATATAACCAGTTAACTAACTACACTACAGAACATACTTTAAACTATGATAAAAAATGGAGCGATAACAGTTCATTAACTGTTTTGGCGGGCTATTCATATCAAACATTTAAAAACTTTAGCCGCAACGAATTTGGCTTTAAATCATCTCAACCAGGCGTTTTAGTTAAAGATTATAATGATTTTCAGCAACATTTAGCTTACCCTGTTGGTGATAGCTCAAGCTATAAATTACAATCTTATTTTGCAAGGGTAAACTATTCATACAAAGATCGTTACATCATTACCGGTACTTTAAGAAGAGACGGTTCATCGCGCTTTGGTTCTAACAATAAATACGGTAATTTCCCGGCTATCGCTGCAAAATGGCGTATAAGTAACGAAAGCTTTATGCCTAAAGGCGGATTTTTTGATGACCTGAGCTTAAGGTTAAATTATGGTAAAACAGGTAATCAGGAAATACCTTCTTACGGATCATTACCTGTTAAACAGATCAACTACAACGGTAACTCAAACCCACAGATATACCTTGCCAATCCTGATTTGAAATGGCAGGCCAATACCACTTATGGTGCAGGTATCGATTTCTCGATACTTAAGGGCCGCTTAACAGGTACGGTAGATTACTTTAATAAATCAATATCCGACTTGTTGTTTTACCAGTATAACGCTCAACCGGCATTATCACCTTATATTTACGTAAACCTGCCGGGTAACGTTATCAACAAAGGTTTTGAATTTGCTTTGAACTATGCTGCCATACAAACGCCAACATTTACCTGGGACGTTTCTTACAACATGAGCTTTATCAAAAACACGGTTGAAAACTTTAAAGGCCGTAACATCATAACAGGTAATATTGATGGCCAGGGCCTTTCCGGTGCTTATGCCCAGCTAATTGCAAATGGATTACCCTTATTTACATTTAACGTTCCTAACTACTCTGGCTTAGATGCAAACGGTTTTGGTATTTATCCGCAAGGTATAGACGTTTCAAGCGTGCAAGGTAGCCCTAACCCTAAATTTACAGCAAGCTTAACTAACAACTTTAGCTACAAAAACTGGAGCTTAAGTTTCTTCCTGAATGCTGCCACAGGTTTCCAGGTTTATAACAACACGGCTAACGCATTCTTTTACAAAGGTAACCTGGTTAGTGGCCGTAACGTAACAAAAGAAGTTGCACAAACTGCTGAAAATGCACTTAACTCCGGCGAAGTATCAACCCGTTTCCTGGAAAAGGGCGATTTCCTGAGATTAAGCAATGCAACAATTGGTTATACCTTCCCTTTAAAAGAAAGTGTGTTTAAAACTTTCAGATTATCATTAACAGGGCAAAACCTGTTCCTGATTACCAGCTACTCTGGCTTAGATCCTGAGATCAATACAGATAAACAAAGGGATAACGTAGCATCAAAAGGTATTGATTATACTTCATATCCAAAAGCACGTATATTCACATTAGGCGTAAATGCAAGTTTCTAAAAACATGACAATGAAAAAAAATATATCAAAGGCAATTATATGCGGTATAGCTTGCTTAACTGTAGCAAGTTGTGCAAAATTAGATGAGAAGCTGTATGGCTCCAAATCATTAGGTGACGGAACGATCGGTGCTGCAGAACTTGGTGCTGTTTATGCGCAGCTAAACGGACAAACAGACCAGGCAAATACATACGCTTTACAAGAGCACCCAACAGATGAAATGATGGGCCCTACCCGCGGTACAGACTGGGGCGATTTTGGTACCTGGCGTAAGCTGCACACGCACACCTGGACACCATCACACAACCAGGTTAATGATACCTGGGATCAGTTGAACATAGGTGTTTTCCGTGCAACGCAGGTTATCAGCAAGTCTACAGATGTACAGATCAAAGCTGAAGCAAGCTTTTTAAGGGCTTATTTTATGTTCCAGGTTGTTGACCTTTACGGTCAGCAGCCATTCCGTGACCCGGATGCGCCAACATCATCTATCCCAACTGTGATGAGCCGTACAGAAGCAACAGATTTTATTATAAAAGATCTGGAGTTTGCAGAAGCAAACCTGCCTGCAACAAGCGCTAATATTGGTATTGCTAATAAAGCAGCAGCTGATGCACTTTTAGCCAAAGTTTATTTGAACAAAGCAGTTTACACTTCGGCTACTGTTGGCGGGCCGTTTACATTTGCCCCTGCAGATATGAATAAGGTAATTGAGTATGCTAATAAGGTTACAGCGCTGGGTTACTCACTGGAGCCTGCAGGCAAGTATTTTCAGGATTTTGCCTGGGATAACTCAGAGCAATCTCATGGTAATATATTTGGCCGTTATAATACTGAAACTAATGCCCCCGCACCTGCTAAAAACCGTTGGAGGATGGGCCTGCATTATAACCAAACACCTGATGGTTGGAATGGCTTTACCACATTGGCTGATTTTTACAACTCGTTTGAGAACAGCGATGAACGTAAAGGCGTTGCCTATCCTGGTTTAACAGATAAGATTGGTTTAAGGGCAGGTTTTGCAGTTGGCCAGCAATATGGCCCGGGTGGCAAAGCATTAACGCAACGTAGCGGTAAACCACTTGTTTTTACACCAGAGGTTAATCTTAACTATTCTACAGAAGCGCAAGGTATCAGGGTTTTTAAATATTTCCCTCAGCCAAAAGCAGATAATACCGTTAATGATGATAACACATCAAATGACTATGTTATTTTACGTTATGCTGATGTGGTGTTAATGAAAGCAGAAGCCATTATGCGTGGCGGTACAGATCCTAACGGCCAAACAGCTTTAGCCCTGGTGAATTCTATCCGCGTACCGCGTGGTGCCACCGCCTTGGCCACTGTTACCCCTGCAAACATGCTTGCAGAGCGTGGCCGTGAATTGTATTGGGAAGGCTGGAGAAGGAATGATCAGATCCGTTTTGAGAAATTTAACGATCCGGTTGATCAGCGCCCTGCTACAACTGATAAAACCCGCACCCTTTACCCAATACCACAACGTGCGGTTGATACCAACCCTAACCTGAAACAAAACGCAGGTTATTAATAAATTGTTGATTTAATTTTCCAATTTTTATATTTGATTTAAACGTAGCGAAGAAATTCGCTACGTTTATTTTTTGTACACCTGTAATGTTTAAAAAAAATAGCCTTTTACCCCTGATTGTTATTTTTATCAGCTTAATATCCTGCCGCAAAAACGGTGTAGAAAACCCCCTGTTTTCTATCCAGGATAGCGGCAAAACAGGCATCAACTTTATTAATAAATTAGATGAGCAGGATCGTACCAATGTATTTACCTTCCGCAATTACTACAACGGTGGTGGAGTTGCCATCGGCGATATCAATAATGATGGCTTAAACGATATTTACCTTACCTCTAACCAGGGCGGTAATCAGCTATACCTTAACAAAGGCAACTGGAAGTTTGAGGATATTACCCAAAAAGCAGGCGTAAAGGGCACCAAATACTGGAGCACCGGTGTTACCATGGTTGATATCAATGCCGACGGCTGGCTGGACATCTACGTTTGCCACAGCGGCAACATTATTGACCGTAAGGGTAACGAACTTTTTATAAATCAGCACAACGGCACCTTTAAGGAGGAGGCCGAAAAATACGGGCTGGTAGATAACGGCCTGTCTACCCAGGCTATATTTTTTGATCTGGATAACGATGGCGACCTGGATTGCTTTGTGCTCAACAATTCCTTCCGCCCGATCGGCTCTTTTGATTTTAACCAGAACCTGCGTGCCGTGGTGGATGAACTGGGCGGCGCACGCTTATACCGCAACGATGGCGGCCACTTTACCAGTATTACCAAACAGGCGGGCATATTTTCCAGCGATATTGGTTTTGGGCTGGGCGTATCCGTAGCCGATGTAAATAACGACGGCTACCCGGATATTTACGTTTCCAATGATTTTTTTGAGCGCGATTACCTGTACATTAACCAGCATAACGGCACATTTAAAGAAGACATCCAGCAGCAAACCGGGCACCTCAGCCTGGCCTCGATGGGGTCGGACATTGCCGATATTAACAACGACGGCAACCTGGATATATTTACAACAGAGATGCTGCCCGAGGGAGATAAGCGCTTGAAGCAGATGACCTCCTTCGAATCATTTGATGTGATAAAATTAAAACAGCACGACGGCTACTTTAACCAGTTTATGCAAAACTGCCTGCAGCTGAATAACGGCGACGGCACTTTTTCTGAAATTGCCTTTAAAGCCGGTGTAAGCGCAACCGACTGGAGCTGGGGCGCACTGTTTTTTGATATGGATAACGACGGCTGGAAGGATATTTTTGTATCCAACGGCATATATAAAGACCTTACCGACCAGGATTATGTGGAGTTTTTGGGCAACCGCGAAAACATGGACAAGATCGCCGAGAAGAAGAAATTCGATTATAAGGATTTTAACGAAAAGATGATCTCGACCCCGCAGTCAAGCTACGCTTACAGAAATAATCACGACCTTACTTTTACCAATAAGGCCCACGATTACGGGCTCGATCAGCTCACGTTCAGCAATGGCGCCGCCTACGGCGACCTGGATAACGACGGGGATAACGACCTGATCGTGAATAATGTGAACAGGCCCCTGTCGGTTTATAAAAATAATGCCCAAAACCTGCATCATAACTATCTGCAGGTAAAGCTGCAGGGCGCGGGGATGAATAAGTTTGGGGTAGGCGCGCTGATAAAGGTTTTTGCCGGTAATACCCTACATGTACAGTATAATCAGCCTACCCGTGGTTTTCAAAGCAGTACATCGCCCAACCTGCTTAATATTGGTTTAGGTGATATTAAGCACGTAGATTCGGTGCAGGTCATCTGGCCGGGCGGTAAATACCAGGTGGTTAAAAATGTGCAGGTAAATAAAGTTTATACCTGCAAAGCGGCAGATGCTCAATTGCAATATAACTTCACAAAGCCGCCGGTAAAAACCTTGTTTGCAGAGGCGGAGAAAACCCTGTTCGATTCTGTCCCCAAACACACCGAGGATGGCTTTATAGATTTTGATAACGAACGCCTGATGCTGCAAATGCTATCTACCGAAAACCCTTATATGGCCAAAGGGGATATCAACAAGGATGGGCTGACAGATTTTTACTTCGGCAGCTCTAAAGATAGCCCCGCGGCTATTTACGTGCAGCAAAAAAACGGCAGGTTTAAGCAATACGTTCCGCCGGATTTTGAGAAACAGGTTTACCTGGAAAACGCCGGGGCCGCCTTTGGCGATTTTGACGGCGACGGCGATGAGGACCTGATCATAGGGGTAGGCGGCAATGCCGAAGAAGCAGGCACCAACATTTACTACCCGCGCTTTTACGAAAACGATGGTAAGGGCAACCTGCACCGCAATGCGCAAAAGGCGCTTCAGGTAGCTGTTAACGCATCGGTGATAACCGCCTGCGATTATGATAAGGATGGCCATCCGGATCTGTTTATTGGTGGCCGTAGCGTACCCGGCACTTATGCCGAATCGCCAAACTCGTATGTGATGCATAACGATGGTAAAGGCAACTTTACCGATGTAACCCGGCAGGTGTTAGGCAATGCAAAACCCGGCATGGTAACTGCCGCCCAGTGGGCAGACCTGGATAACAACGGCTATCCCGACCTGGTGATCGCCGGCAACTGGATGGGTATCAGCATTTACCGTAACAGCAACGGCAAGTTTACGCAAGACAGGCAGCTGGATAATTACAAGGGCTGGTGGAGCAGTTTGGCTATTGCAGATATCAACGGCGATGGTCGGCCGGATATCCTGGCCGGTAACCTGGGCTTAAACTCCAAATTTAAGGCAACAGCCGCCGAACCGATGAAGATCTACGTGAAAGATTTTGACGGTAACGGTACCAAAGAATGTGTTACATCTATTTACAGGCAGGGGGTGGCCTACGTGTTCCATATGAAGCCCGACCTGGTAGGGCAGATGCCGATCCTGAAAAAACAGTATCTGAAATATGCCGATTATGCAGGCAAACCCTTTAACGAAGTATTTACAGATGAGATGTTGAAAGGCGCCGAGGTGCACGAGATGAACTATTTGGCCTCATCGGTGTTCATCAGCAAGGGTAACAATAAATTTACCTGTGTAGCCATGCCTTTTAATGCACAATTATCAAATGTAAACACCATTTTGTGCAATGATTTTGATAACAGCGGTACGCCATCTGTAATGCTTGGCGGCAACTTTTATGGCTTTAAGCCCGAGGTTGGCCGTTTAGATGCCAGTTACGGGCAAATTTATAAGTACACCAAAAACGGATTTGCTTATATTCCGCCTGCCAAAAGCGGTATCTGGCTCAACGGGCAGGTGCGGTCGTCGCTGATGATCAAAAACAGCCGCGGAGAAAAATATTACCTGTTTGGGTTAAACGATGATAAGCTTAAGGCTTACAAATTACGTTAAGCAAATATGCCAAAAGCTAAACAACATATATCCAAAGCCGGGCCCTATAAACAAATCATCTTGGTTTGCTGTGTAATACTGGCAGGTGTGGCGATCTATACCTCCTGCAAAACCAAAAAACAGGGCGAAGGTATCTTTAAACTGCTGCCGGCAAGCCAAACCAATGTAGATTTTGTAAATAAAAACATCGCTACAGATTCGGTTAATATACTCGATTACCTGTACTTCTATAACGGAGCGGGCGTTGCCACGGCCGATTTTAATAACGACGGGCTGGAGGATATCTATTTTGCATCCAACCAGGGCAGCAACAAATTATACCTTAATAAGGGTAACCTTAAGTTTCAGGATATTACGGCCAAAGCAGGAGTAGCCGGTGCCGGCAACTGGAAAACAGGGGTAACCGTGGTAGATATCAATGGCGATGGCTTTAAGGATATTTATGTTTGCGTCGTATCAAACTACAAAGGCTTTAAAGGTAAAAATCAGCTCTATATCAATAACGGCGATCTTACCTTTACAGAAGAGGCAGCCCAATACGGGCTCGATTTTTCGGGATTTGCTACGCAGGCATCTTTTATGGATTATGATAAGGATGGCGACCTGGATATGTTCCTGCTCACCTCATCGGTACACAGCAATGATACCTACGGCGATTCTACCCTGCGTTTTAAAGTGAACCATGATGCAGGCGACCACCTGTTTAGGAATGATAACAATCAATTTACAGATGTTACTACCGGCTCGGGTATTTACCAGGCGCCCATCGGTTATGGTTTGGGCCTGAGCGTGGGCGACCTGAACAACGACGGATGGGACGATATTTATGTAAGCAACGATTTTTTTGAGCAGGATTATTACTACATCAACCAAAAGAACGGCACTTTTAAAGAAGAACTGAAGAACGCTTTTGGCCATACCAGCCTGTTTTCGATGGGGAACACCTTAACCGATGTAAATAAGGACGGCTACCTGGATGTGATCAGTACGGATATGCTGCCCGAAGAGATCAAAGCGCTAAAATCTACCATTAATGATGAGCCGCTGGATATTTATAACCAGGAGGTTAATGCAGGCTATTATTACCAGTACTCAAAAAACAGCCTGCAGCTAAATGTAGGCAACGGTAAAAAGTTTGTGGATATCAGCCTGTACGCGGGCATGTCGGCTACCGACTGGACGTGGTCGCCCCTGGTGCAGGATTTTGACATGGATGGGCGCAAGGATATGTTTTTTTCTAACGGGATCAAAAAACGCCTCAACGATATGGATTACCTGAAATACCTGGGCGACCCTAACGTGATCAAAGATTTTAAAACAAGCCGGTTTTTCGACCGGGAAAAAATAAACCTGATGCCGGATGGGCAGGTGCATAACTACCTGTACCACGGCGATGATAACCTGAAGTTTAGCGATGTATCTGCAAGTAACGATATGCAGGATGCTTCTATCTCTGCCGGCTCGGTAGCGGTGGATCTGGATAACGATGGCGACCTGGACCTGGTGACCAATAATATGGATGAGGCGGCTTACATCTACCAGAACACCACGATGGAGAACTGCGGGGACGATAAACCGTTGTTCCTCAAACTCAGTGTAAAATATACCAAAGCCAACCCGGATGGTATCGGCACAAAGCTGTACCTGCGCTCCGTTAAACAGGTAGACCATCAGGAGATCCAAACCAGCACGGCTTATGAAAGTACGCAGGGCAATAACCTGTTGTTTACCTTTTTACCCGGCGATAAGCCGGTAGAACTGCTGGTGCTTTGGCCAGACAACAGCTATCAGATCATCAAAAACTTTTCGCCGGGTAAAAAAGCGGTCATCGCTTATGATAAAGGCAAAACACAGGTAGCCGCTGATGTTGCCGGGCTTATTAACAATTATATAAAAGCTAAACAGCAGTTTAGCTACGCACCTGTTTCTGCACGGGTTTTAGCTGCCATAGCACCTTTTGAAACGCCCGATTTTAATTATTACAACCTGCTGCCGCACACTTATTTGCCGCATACGCCCGCCATTGCGGTTGCCGATGTAAATAAGGACGGGATAGAAGATATTTACGTGGGGGGCATAGCGGGCGAAGAGAAATATATTTTGGCCGGGGATAAGGCCGGGAAGTTTACAAAAATAGCCGTAGATGCCTTTACACCGGCTAAAGAGCAGGGAGATATAGAGGCACAATGGGCAGATGTAAATAACGATGGCCTGCCAGACCTGGTGGTGATCAACACCAACCATCCTTTTATCGAGATGGAGAAGGCCGTGCAGCCACGCTTGTACCTCAACAGGGGGAATTATAAATTTGAGTATAAGGCCTTGCCAAAAATAAACACCCTGGCATCAAAAATACTGGCTTATGATTTTGATGGCGATGGCTTAAAAGACCTGTTTTTTAGCAGCAGCATCAATTTTAGGGATTATACCATGGCGGCAACATCGGCCGTACTGCTCAATAAAAATAACGGCAATTTTGCGCTTGCGGCAAAGGCCGATTACGCCGAACTGAAAAGTATCCGTTTTATCACCAACATTTCTACAGCAGATATTGACCATAACGGGGCAGATGATATCATCATTAGCTCGGAATGGCAGCCGGTACAGATCTTTTTGAATAAGGGTAAAAGGCTGGTGAAATTCTCGTTGCCGCTGCTGGATAATGAGAAGGGCTGGTGGCAGGCCGCAACCATTACCGATGTGGATGGCGATGGCAAGGCAGACCTGATTGCCGGTAACTGGGGCGAAAACAATAAATACAACGTAAACAGCAGGCAGCCCCTGTATGCTTATAATAATGATGTGGATGACGATGGTAAGAACGATCTGATCGTATCTTATTTTTATAAAGATAAATACTATCCGTTCCGGCCTAAAAACGATCTGGAGCAGGAGTTGCCCTATCTTAAAAAGGAGTTTTTAAGCTTTCAGAAAATGGCAGATAAAACCACCGATGAGATCTTTAAGGATAATATTAAGCAGGATGGCCGCCTGGAAGCCAACCAGTTTGCCAGTGTTTTTATCAGCGATATCCTGAATGCCAAAACAGTAAAGCCGCTGCCATACCTGTATCAGCAGGCACCTATCCGTAACATTATTGCGCTTAACAATACCCGCGGCGATGTTTTACTGAACGGTAACTTTTGGGGCGTGGTGCCTTACGAAGGCAAGTACGATGCCTTAGGCCTGGTTACCACCCATTACGATAAGCAAACCAAACAAATGGCTACGCCCGAGTACTGGATAAACGGTATGATAAACCCGCAGGAGATAACGCATCTTTATCCATATAAAACCGCAGCAGGTACCAGCTTTATCATAACCACTTATGATGGCAGACTGATGCAATTAACCAAATAGTAACCTTAAAATATGGGCCAGAATATGCGGGTTACCCATTTTGCCGTATCTGGCTGGGCAAGCCTGTTGGTAACCAGCACCTCATAAGGCATAGCCGGTGATATTAAATGATGGGCCTTTTGGTAGTTTTTGAGCTGGGTATAGGCATTTAAAATAGTTTTTGGGCCGCCTTTAACGGTAGCATCCAGCAAATTGCCGCCTTTAACCAGTTTATTGATCACCATATTTTTGCCGGGTGTAATTACTTTGTTAACAGGAATGGCAACCATTACCTGGTAACCATCTGCCTCGCCCTGATGAACGTTAAGCATGGGCGAATCTAAACCGGTTGCGTTTTGCGCTTTAATTTGCTGCCTAAGCTTGGCTACCAGGCTATAAACAACCCCGGGCGTAGGGTAATCATGTGTGCCGGTAGTTGAAGCCAGCACTACAGGGTTTTGTATTTGCGATATCTTTACATCCATGCCATATATATTGCTATCGGTTTGCATGAATTTTTTAAACCCTTTTAATAAAGTATCAATATCTGTTTTAAGGCTTTTAACCTTTATAAATTCGGCCACCCGCGTAAAAGGGTTTAGGCTGCTTTGGGTTTCGTTGGTCCAGGTTACTTCGCACATGCCATCCCCGGTTGCGGCGTAAGTAATGTGGCTGTATAGTGTAATGTTATCCCGCTTTATAGCCGCTTTCATTTCGCTGTTGGTGCCTTCCAGCAAGGTGTAGCGGGCGGTGTTAAATATATAAAGGTTGCTATCGGCGGGGGTATGCTGCCCCGGCCACCATTTTGCCCATAGCGCCTCACTAACTAAAAATCTTGCTACGTTAACATCGGTAGCATCTATTTCTATTGCCTGGCTGGTTTTTATTTTTTGAGGGATAATAAAGTAAACGCTTATCAACGCTAAAAATAACAGGCCTAATATAATAAGAACAGGTTTTTTCATAATATCACAAATCTTCTCGATGCAAAATAAAACAGAAAGCGAAGGGTATTTTGCCGTGCAAAAGTAAGTATTTAAGCGGGTTAAAATCAAACAATATATGTGCTTACCTATGGCTAAAAATCCTTACATTAGCCAGTGATTCAATAAAAACGATGGCCCAGGCACTCTGTTTTTTAAGCCAATTTTAAATTTATGAACCGTTTCCTGTTTTTGCTTGCAGGTGCACTTTTTGTATTTGCATCCTGTAAAAAAGCCGACTACCAAAAAGTTACCCACAACCCCGAGCTTTATCGTGTTACCGTAAAAAAACTGAATGATATTGTACTGGAAAATAATTTCCCGCCGGTTATTGCATCCCGTAATTATGTGTATGCCAATATTGCCGCCTATGAGGTTATTGCCGCCGGCGACCCAAAACATTACCGATCTTTAGCCGGGCAGATAAAACATTTGCCCAAAGCCCCCCAGCCGGATAAAGGCAAAGAGATTGATTTTCAGTTCGCTTCCCTGTTGGCCTTTTGTTATGTGGGCAATGCGGTTACCTTCCCCGAGGGCAGCATGTCTATATACGTTGATGAGCTGAAGCAAAAAGCAAAGGATGCGGGGATGCCCTCGGATGTGTTCGATAACTCGGTTGCCTACTCGGATAGCGTGGCCAAATACATCCTTAACTGGAGCAAAAAAGATAATTACGCGCAAACGCGGTCGGCCAGCAAATACACGGTTAACCGTAAGGATGGCCGCTGGATCCCTACGCCGCCGATGTATGCCCAGGCGCTGGAGCCGCACTGGGGCGAGATCCGCCCGATGGTGTTAGATTCGGCATCACAGATCCCCGCCCCCGAGCCGCCGCCGTACAACATGACGGATAAAAACAGCGTGTTTTATAAAAGCCTGATGGAGGTAAAAAAATTGGGCGACAGCCTCACCGCCGATCAAAAAAATATGGCCGATTTTTGGGACGATAATGCTTTTAAGCTGAATGTGATAGGCCATGCATCATTCGCTACCAAAAAGTTTGGCCCCGCCGGCCACTGGATGAATATTGCCGGCATTGGATCCCAGCTTACCAAGGCCGACTTCGGCACAACGGTTGCAGCCTACACCCAGGCATCCATCGCCTTGTTTGATGCCTTTATCAACTGCTGGTATGTAAAGTATAAATCTAACAGTGTGCGGCCCGAAACCGTGATCACCAAGCTGATAGACCCCGAGTGGCGCCCACGGATCCAAACCCCGCCCTTCCCGGAATATATTAGCGGCCATGCGGTAATATCTGCTGCCGCTGCCGAGGTGCTTACCCACGCTTTTGGCGATAACAGGGCCTACACAGATTCTTCTGAATCGGAGTTTGGCATTCCTGCGCGTACCTTCCCCTCGTTCAGGGCGGCTGCGCAGGAGGCGGGCTTATCGCGCGTTTATGGTGGTATCCATTATAAAAATGCCTGTGTAGCGGGCAATATGTCGGGCCGCAGGATAGGCGATCTGGTGAACGAAAAACTTAAACTGAAGATAAAGTAACCACACTTTTATGAGAAGAGCAGCTACCCTGTTTGTATTAGCAATTTTATTTGCTGCCGCGCATGTATCGGCACAAAATATTAGTCCGTGGATCATCAGGGCAGATAAAATTGACCCTAATAATTACTACGGCATCACAGTGGCCAATGGCATGATAGGTATCGTATCCTCGCCCGAGCCTTTTAAGGTGAAAAATGTAGTATTGGCCGGCGCTTATGACCTTTACGGCCGCGGCCGGGTAAGCAATTTCCTCAACAGCTTTAACCTGCTGAATATGTACCTGGAAGTGGATGGTAAACGCCTCGACGCCAAAATGGTGAGCAATTTTAAGCAAGAGCTGGATATGCAGCACGCCGCCATGACCACTACCTTTGATTATGGCGATAAAGCAACCATTAAATACACTTATTACTCGTTGCGCCAGCTGCCTTTTACCGTGTTGATGGACGTGGCTATCACCGCCAAAAAAGCCATTAACATCACCGCAGCCAGCGTAATGGAAGCGCCGGATGCACTTAAAGAAGTACAAAATTACTATAACGAGATAGACAGGCCGCATGTAACCATCAGCCTGTTAACGTCCACTGCAAAATCACCTACGGGTAAGCTGCAGTTATGCGCCTCTACATCGTTTTTGTTTAACGAGGAGCATGGCAAAGAACCGCGCGTTATTCATGAAATGTGGGATAATAACATGCACCTGATGAAGTTTAGCCGTGTTATGGCTGCCGGGCAAACCTATAAATATGGTGTAACGGGCTCGTCTATAACCTCAGCCCACCATGCAGACCCGCTGAACGAGGCCGAGCGCTTAACCATCTTCGCCAAGCTGGAGGGTAAAGACAGGCTCATCCAGTTTCACAATAAGGCCTGGAATGAACTTTGGAAAAGCGATATCCATATAGAAGGTGATGCACAGGCGCAGCAGGATGTGCATAGTATGTTGTATCATTTATATTCTTTCTCGCGTGCGGGTACTGCTTTGTCGCCATCGCCAATGGGTTTATCGGGCCTGGGTTACAACGGCCATGTATTTTGGGATACGGACCTGTGGATGTTCCCGGCTATGCTGGTGATGCACCCGGAGATAGCCAAATCTATGGTAGAATACCGTTTTGAACGTTTGGAGAATGCACGTAAAAATGCCTTCTCGCATGGGTATAAAGGCGCCATGTTCCCTTGGGAGAGCGCTGATAGCGGGGTAGAAGAAACCCCGGTTTGGGCCTTAAGCGGCCCGTTTGAACACCATATCAGCGCCGATGTTGCCAACGCTGCCTGGGCTTATTATTGCGTAACACAGGATACACAATGGCTGCGCGAAAAGGGCTGGCCGCTGCTATCTGCCACCGCCGATTTTTGGGCAAGCCGGGTAGAGCGTAACGGCCCCGGGCACTATGATATTAAAAATGTAGTTGCTGCTGATGAATGGGCCGAGAATATCGACAATAATGCATTCACCAACGCTGCCGCACAGGCCAACCTGATGAACGCTACCGCGGCCGCCAAAATATTGGGCATGCAGGCAGATACCGATTGGGTGAACGTAGCTAATAATATCCCGATCCTGAAGATGGCCAATGGCGTAACACAGGAGCATGCCCAATACAAGGGCGAAGGTATTAAACAAGCGGATGTTAACCTGTTAGCCTATCCGCTTAAAACCATAACCGACCCCGCCCAGATCAAAAAAGACCTGGAGTATTATGAAACCCGTGTACCCAATGAAGGTACCCCTGCCATGACACAAGGCGTTTTTGCATTGCTTTACGCGCGTTTAGGCGATGGCCAAAAAGCCTACAAATGGTTTAAGGAAGCATACGAGCCTAACCTTAACCCGCCGTTCCGGGTAATTGCCGAAACTAAGGGTGGTACCAACCCTTATTTTGCTACAGGTGCCGGTGGTATCATCCAGGCGATGTTAATGGGCTTTGGTGGCTTGGATATTACGCCAGCCGGTATCGTACAGATCAAAAGTAAATTACCCGCCAACTGGAAATCTTTAAAAATAACCGGAGTAGGAGTAAAGAAAGAAACCTATACAGTTAAATAAATTGTAGCGGCGCGATACTTCGCGTATCTAATTTAAATCTGGTTCGAAGAATAATTCTTACCCGTCCTAAAGGAGACGCGAAGTATCGCGTTTCTATAGTGGTTAAAATCTTCAACAAAAAACTTACAAATACGTTAATTAAGCATGAGCAAACCAGCTATTATCACTAATCTATCTGCAACAGATACCGACCGCATCATAGAAATGGCATGGGAAGACCGCACGCCCTTTGATGCGATAAAAATGCAGTTTGGCTTAAGCGAGCAAAACGTGATAGACCTGATGCGCAGGCAAATGAAACTATCCAGTTTTAAAATGTGGCGCGCAAGGGTACAGGGCAGGCAAACCAAACATAGCAAATTACAGGTAGATGGTACCGACAGGTTTAAATGTACCCTGCAAAGGCAGATAACTTTAAATAAAATAAGTAAGCGATAAAGTATTTATAAATTGCTTTATGAAACGTATCTGCCTGCTTATCATCTCCCTCATAACTGTAGCTGCATCTGCTCAAACCACTGTTAAGCAAGATGCCGGTATTAAACAAATGATTGATGAGGTATCTGCCAAAAACATAGAAACCATTGTGCGCAAACTGGTAAGCTTTAAAACCAGGCATACCTTAAGCGATACCATCAGTAAAACCGAAGGCGTAGGTGCTGCCCGTAATTGGATAAAAGCTGAGTATGAAAGATATGCCGCTGCATCAAACGGCCGTATGCAGGTATCATTTGATGAATTTACACAACCCCAGGGCGACCGGATAGACAAGCCTACACCTATGAAGAATGTGCTGGCGATACTGAAAGGTACAGATACTGCAGATAAGCGGATCTATATCGTATCCGGCCATTATGATTCCAGGGTGACGGATGTAATGAACGTAAAATCGTTTGCGCCGGGCGCGGTGGACGATGCTTCGGGCACGGCTGTATCTATGGAACTGGCCAGGGTGATGGCAAAACATTCATTCCCGGCTACTATTATTTTTATGGCAGTGGTAGGCGAGGAGCAAGGCCTGTACGGATCAACAAACGTAGCTAAACGCGCTAAAGCCGAAGGCTGGCAGGTTGATGCGATGCTTAATAACGATATTGTAGGTAATACGGTTGGTATGGAAACGGGCCTTAAAGATAATCGCAGCGTGCGTGTATTTAGCGAAGGGGTGCCCGCTGCCGAAACACAAAAGCAGGCAGCCACCCGAAATTCAATAGGCGGTGAAAATGATAGCCCGGCCCGTGAATTAGCCCGCTACACTAAAGAAATTGCCGAGCGCTATGTAGAGCAATTGGACGTAAAGCTGATCTATCGCCGCGACCGCTATCTTCGTGGTGGCGACCACACACCCTTTTCTCAGCAAGGTTATGCCGCGATACGTATCACCGAAATGAATGAGGATTTTAACCGCCAGCACCAGGATATCCGTAAAGAGAAGGGTGTGGATTACGGCGACCTGCCTGATTTTGCCGATTACGATTATACCCAAAAAGTGGCCCGGATGAACCTGTCTGTACTGGCAAACCTGGCCCTGGCGCCTGCGTCGCCGCTAAATGTGGGTATTGTAACCAGCGGCCTCACCAATAAAACGCAGCTAAAGTGGGATGCACCAAAAGGCAAATCGCCCGCAGGTTACTACGTTTTAATGCGCGAAACCATTAGCCCCTATTGGGAAAAGAAATTTTATGTAACCGGTACCAACGCCAACATCGGCTACTCTAAAGATAATTACCTTTTTGCCGTGCAGGCTGTAGATGCAGATGGGCACGAAAGTTTGCCGGTATTCCCTAAGCCGGTGAGGTAAGATTGTCAATGTGCAATTCCTCCTCTGGGAGGGTGCAGGGAGGGGTTAACAAAGCGTATAACTTAAATTCGGCACTGGTATAAGTTTCCAACTTATACCCAAAACACAGCAAGCTTCCAGCTTGCGAAACCATGCGCTACACTTTACAATCTTATTTTAGTTAAGCTGAAAGCTTAACACATTTTAGGTCTAAGTTAAAAACTTAGACCAGGACGAATTGAGAACACCTACACCCTTGTCAGCTTTATCGGTGCGGTATGGTTGGCGTTCCATTGGCAAACGTAAATGCTTTTATCTTCATCTATACATACATCATGGCCGTGCATAAAGGTTGCGTTTGGCGCTTGCAGCGTTTGCTGTAATACACCATTCTTATAGTTGGGTGCAGCGCCGCCGGGGTTAGAGATCACTTTATTGTCTTTATCTAAGATAGTTACAAAGCCCGATCCGTCAAACTGTTTACCCTGGGCATTTTTTGACCAGCAAACACCCGCGTAAATATTATTATCATTGATAACCGCCCTGCAAACGTACATGCCTGGCATATCTATCCGTTTAATGAATTTGCCATCCAGCGTAAAAACTTTAAAGCAATTTTCTTCACGCGAAGTGCAGATCAGCGTAGGGTTGTTCTTGTCGCGCGTATCAACTGTTACGCCGTGGGCATTGCGCAGGTTATGGTCGGGATTGCTGTTATTATGCCCGCCGAAATGCCGGATGTATTGCCCCTTGCTGTTGTATTGAATGATGTAATCAGAGCCGTAACCATCAGCTACATAAATATCGCCGTTGGGGGCAATAGCCGTTTCGGTAGGTTTAAAGGGCTCGTTATCCTTGTAGATACCAATAGTGCGCGGGTGGCCAATGGCAAATATCAGTTTACCATCCACCGTGGTTTTTAATACCTGGCCGGATTGGCCGTAGGTATTGCCGGTACGGTCTAAAGCCCAGCCGCAGTCGGTCAATAGCAAAAAGTCTTCGCCGCCCTCCTTGCTGATGCTCAGGCCGTGCCCGCCGGGCAGGGATGTTCCCCAATAATCAAGCAACTTGCCCGATTTATCGAAAACCAACACATTGTTATGCGTATGGTCGCCCAGCATGATCAGGCGGCCCTGGCTATCCTGCACCATTTCGTGGCAATTAGCCAGCGGCGTGTTATTGATGCTGATCTTTGCCCAGTTTTTATCAACCTTATACGTATAGCCGTTGTGGCCAATGGTTTGTTCATCCGGTTGTTTATCGTTATGCAATATCGCAAAACCTTTTGCCGGAGCAGCTGCTACTGCCAAAGAAGCTACTGCCGTATTTTTGATGAAGTTTCTTCTTGAGTTTTCCATTGAATTATAAAATAATGCCGGGGATTACCTTACTCGCCCTGTTTTTCTTCATAATGATACCTGTTCATCAGTTTCAGCAACACCCCGTTTGTCCAGCCAAAGCCATCCTGCAGCGGGTATTCGCCACCGCCTGCGGTTAAGCTCGTATCAACCACATTGTATTTTTCCAGCAGTTTCCCCGTCTTTTTAAATACGCGAATATTTAATTGGAGCCAACGGGTAGCAATATCTTTAGCCAGTTCGCTATGCCCGTAATTTTCCAGGCCGTCTATAGCCATATACTGCAAAGGTGCCCAACCGTTTGGCGCATCCCATTGCTGGCCGCTAAAGTTTAAGGTGGTAACCAGGCCGCCCGGTTTTAAAAAGTTAGCTTTTAAACCATCTGCCACTTTTTGTGCCTGCGCAGCTGTGGCAATTTTAAACGCCAGCGGGAAAACTGCCGCAAGTGTAGGTATGTTAGCCTGTTTGTTAGTGGCCCATTTATAATCCTGAAACCAGCCGGTTTTTTCGTCCCAAAAGTATTTCAGGATGGCTTTTTTGCGGGTTTGGGCTTTGGCGGTATAGGCCATATAAAGCTTGTTGTTGCCTTTAAGCTGGTAACTGCGGGCAATGGTCAGCTCCAGGTTGTAGAGCAGGCAGTTCAGGTCTACCGGTGCCAGGTCGGCAGTTTCTATGGTGCTCAATGTACTTGCATCGCTAAACCAGCGGCTGCTAAAATCCCAGCCGCTTGCCGCAGCCGCGCGGATATGATGGTAAAAATCAGGCAGGGTCTGTTTGGTGGTTTTAGCGGCATCCACATCTTTAATATAGCTTTCCTCGCGTGGCTCGTCGCTTTCGTCCCAATATCGGTTAAGCAGGGTGCCATCGGCCATACGTACGGCACGGTGTATGGCCTGGTTTTTTGCCAGGGTTGTTCCGCCCAGCATCCAGTAGTTATATTCTTTAACCAGTTGGGGCTGATATTTAAGCAGGATCTTGTTGCCCTCGCTTTTGGCCAGCAGGCTTACCATCAGCGAAAAGAATGGCGGCTGAGAACGTGTTAAATAATATGCCCGGTTACCGTTTGGGATAAAACCGTAGGTATCTATCAGGTAGGCAAAGTTATCAATCATGTTACCTATAACTTTGGTTTGTTTGCTCTCTTGCAGGCCCAGCATGGTAAAGTAGCTATCCCAGTAGTACACCTCGCGGAAACGGCCACCCGGTACAATATAGGGCTTGGGTAAAGCCGCCAGTGATGAAAGCTTTGAAGCCTCATCGGGCTTGCGCTGCAATACCTGCCACAGGGTATCGATATGCTTACGGATGCCATCCTCTACATTGGTTTGGAAGGCATGTGTAACACCCGATGGCACTGTGAAATTATCCGTCACAAATTCTTTCAGGTCAAAGCCTGCCTTGCCTAATTGCTCGTTATAGGCCTTCATGATCCGGGCCGGCGGGTATTTGGGCGTACAGTCTACAAAGATTTTATTATCCGGAAAGAGATCTGAGGATTGTACCGATTCGAACAAACCGGGAAACAACTGGCGGGGCGTTTTCTGCTGTGCGTTTACACAAACACTTAACAGCATAAACGCTGCTATTATCCATTTTTTATTCATGTAGTAAAGGCTATTTATTGGCAAAAACAGTCCTTAAATGTAAGCTTTTGCAGATGTAAAAACAAACAGGTTAACGTTGGCGGGCAGGCGATTAATTTTCGCTGTTCTTCAGCTTATCCAGTTTCAGGAATTTTTGCACCAGTAAAAATATCAGGTACACTAAAACGGGGGCGGCTACTACATCTATGGTATAATGAATATGCTGTACCAGTAGTAACATCATTACGGCTACAATGGCAATAAAGCCCAGTATTTTATCATTACGTTTTTCGAGGCATAAAAATATCAGTACCAGGGTTGAGGTATGGCCCGAAAAAAACAGGTCGCGGGTGATGACGGTGTTGCCGTAAAATACGCCGGTAAGCGGGTCAACCAGGTGTATAAGGCCAACGGGCGGGTCAAGCGCAATGCAGTAAATGGTGAGCATCCGGGCAAGGTTGATGAAGATCAGCGTCCACACATAATTGATGTAGATAACCGGGTTGTACAAGGCTCGCACAAATATCAGCAAGGCCATTCCCCATATAATGGTAAAAATCAGCAGCGAAACATCATAGGCAGGGATGTGTGCCAGTACCCAATCATGCAATACCACGCCCTGGCGTTTTTGTATAAAATTAAAAAAGATGGGCAGGGTAGGCAACAGTATAGCAATAATAAACGAACCAATAAGCAGTTTATCACGTTTTTTGGGCGATTGCAGGGCAGTAGTCCAGGCTTGTTTAATAGAAGGTTTACCTAATTCTAACACTTATACAATAATTAAAAGCGCGCAAATTTACTAAAACCCCTAATATTAAGCAGGAGTTAACAGAATATTGCATTATTGTTAGAATAGATGCTGATAGGAAATATTTGTTACTAATTTGACTGATAAAAGTTGTATTTGTTTAAATATTTTTAATACCTATATTAAGGCGTTGTAAAATTGATAAATTACGCCATTGGAAAATACAGACGCCAAACAACTTAAACGGGTTTTAAAGCCCATACATCTTTGGGCCATTGCTGTTGGCCTGGTCATATCCGGCGAATATTTTGGATGGAACCTGGGCTGGGGGGTATCCGGCACGATCGGGTTTTTAATAGCTACGCTGATAACCACGGTAATGTATGTTACCTTTATTTTTAGCTATACCGAACTCACCACCTCCATACCACATGCAGGCGGGGCCTTTGCTTATGCCTACAGGGCTATGGGGCCTTTTGGCGGTTTAATAGCCGGTTACGCCACGCTGATAGATTTTTTATTTGCCACGCCTGCCATTGCTTTTTCCTTGGGGGCTTACCTGCATTTTTTGCACCCGCAGATAGGGGTGTTACCATCGGCCATGGCATTTAATGTAGTTTTTATTTTACTGAATATCTCGGGCGTAAAGGAGTCGGCAACATTTTCGGTATTTATTACCATACTGGCCGTGCTGGAGCTGCTGCTGTTTATGGGGATAGTTGGCCCATCGTTTAAAATGACTAATTATGTGGCTAACCCCATGCCTTTTGGCTGGGGCGGTGTATTTGCGGCATTACCTTTTGCCGTTTGGTTTTATCTGGCTATAGAGGGGGTTGCCATGGTTGCCGAAGAGGTTAAGGAGCCCAAAAAGAATATCCCCCGCGGTTATATCTCGGCGTTGGCAACCCTGGTATTTTTAGCTTTAGGGGTGATGATATTAACCGGCGGTATTACCGATTGGCGCAAACTAAGCAACCTGGATTACCCGCTGCCCGAGGCAATTGCCATTGTGCTGGGCAAAGCCAGCGGCTTAACCAAGGTATTTGCCAGCATCGGCCTGTTCGGGCTGATAGCGTCTTTCCACGGTACCATACTGGCATCGTCCAGGCAGGTATTTGCCATGGCCCGTAGCGGTTACCTGCCGCGGGGACTGGCATCGGTCAATCAAAAATTTAAAACGCCGCATTGGGCAATCATAGCGGGCGGAGCAGTTAGTTTTATAGCCTTATTTACCGGCACTACAGGGCAAATCATTATCCTGTCGGTACTGGGGGCGGTGGTAATGTACATGATGAGCATGATCAGCCTGTTCATCCTCCGTAAAAAAGAACCTGGTATGGAGCGGCCCTTTACAGCGGTGTTATATCCGGTTTTTCCGGCTGTAGCGCTGGCTATATCTACTGTTTGCATGCTTGCCATTATGTATTATAACTTTCAACTCAGCCTGATATTTTTTGCCGGGCTGGCTGCTGCCATCGTGATTTTTATATTACTGGGTAAGCACAAAGCAAAAATTATGGACGATGCACTGCTTGAAAAAGGCGGCGTTGTAAATAACTAACCGGCTTGGCCAAAATAAATTCTTAAAATTTTATACAACCAAAGCAACCATCCGGTAAATGCGGGCGTAATCATATTAAACACATTAAAACATTTAATATGAAAAAGTATATCTTAGGGCTATCGGTGCTGTTCGCCGTGGTGGTGATGGCATTTGCAGCCTGTTCAAAGTCGTCATCAGGCAGTAATCCCGAACCTGCGCCCCCGGCAACGCCGCCCGCTGCTTCGGTATCCGTCGAGATCAAAAATTTTGCGTTTTCCGCCTCATCGGTATCCATTAAAAAAGGAGGTACGGTAACCTGGACAAACGCCGACTCGACACCGCACACCGTAACGGATAACGCAGGCAGTTTCGACAGCAACAGCATGGCAACAAGCGCAACCTACAGCCGTAAGTTTGAAACCGCAGGTACTTACACCTACCACTGTAATTTCCATTCCTCTATGACGGGTACTGTAGTTGTATCTAACTAATAAAGGCAGATTAAATGAGGAGCGGGTGCCTGCCGGTTTGGGCGGTGCCCGTTTTGTTTTAATTACAATTTTGATAAAAGTTGTTTCCTGCTGATTTTTTAACGCCGAACGGATTATCTTAGTAGAAAAATCATTTGAGCGATAAATTATGCCGTATCAGCATACCATTCTTGGTAAGGTTTACAGGTTTGATAACCTGCGGATACTGCTGGCCAGGGCATCGCCATTCCGCACGGGAGACGCGCTGGCAGGCTTAACTGCCGAAAGCTACGAGGAACGGGTTGCCGCACAAATAACCCTGGCAAACGTGCCGCTGAAGGTTTTTTTGACCGAGGCTGTAATTCCTTACGAAGAAGATGAGGTAACCCGGCTCATTATAGATAACCACGATGCCGCAGGTTTTGATCTGATAAGCCATCTTACCGTTGGCGAGCTGCGCAACTGGCTGCTAAAACACGAAACCGGTACCCAGGTTTTAAAAACCATAGCCGATGCCCTAACCCCCGAGATGGTGGCTGCCGTATCCAAGATCATGCGTAACCAGGACCTGATCGCGGTGGCCAAAAAATGCAGTGTGGTTACCCGTTTCCGCAACACGATAGGGCTTAAGGGGCATTTTGCTACCCGGCTGCAGCCTAACCACCCCACAGATGACCCCCGCGGTATTGCCGCCAGCTTAATTGAAGGCCTGCTTTATGGTAGCGGGGATGCCGTTATTGGTATTAACCCGGCAACGGATAGCCCGTCGGCAGTTTACAAGATCTTAACTTTGATAGATAACCTTAGGCAGCAGTTTGATATACCTACCCAAAGCTGTGTATTAAGCCATGTAACCACCACGCTTGATCTGGTGAATAAAAACGCACCTGTAGATCTTTGCTTTCAATCTGTTGCAGGTACGCAAAAGGCTAATACCGGTTTTGGTATTAGTTTGGGCTTGTTGCAGGAGGCTTATGAGGCAACGCTGTCGTTAAACCGTGGTACGGTTGGCCAAAATGTAATGTATTTTGAAACGGGGCAGGGCAGCGCATTATCTGCCGATGCCCATCACGGGGTAGACCAGCAAACCTGCGAGGCAAGGGCCTACGCGGTGGCAAAAAAATTTAAACCGTTACTGGTTAATTCGGTAGTTGGGTTTATCGGGCCCGAGTACCTGTACGATGGCAAGCAGATCATCCGCGCAGCGCTGGAAGATCACTTTTGCGCCAAACTGCTTGGCCTGCCCATGGGTATGGATATTTGCTACACCAACCATGCCGAGGCCGACCAGGACGATATGGATAACCTGCTTACCCTGCTGGGCGTGGCGGGCTGCAGCTTTATGATGGGCATACCCGGCAGTGATGATATTATGCTGAATTACCAAAGCACTTCGTTTCATGATGCTTTGTATCTGCGTAAAGCGCTTGGCCTTAAACCCGCGCCGGAATTTGAACAATGGCTGATCAAACAGGGGATATTTGATGAACAAGGCAACCGGGCGGCAACTGCTGCTGCCGGCTTGCTTAAAAATACCGGGAACCTATGGATAAAATAACCCATGTTGTAGAAGAACAGCCCTTAAATTTTTTAAAAGAATTTACGGCCGCGCGTATTGCGATAGGCGCCACGGGGAATAGTATCCCTACCCGGCAATCGCTGGAGTTTAAGCTGGCCCACGCGCATGCCCGTGATGCCGTGTACTCTATAATGGATACCGAACGGCTGGAGGATGAACTGGCGCAGTTCCATCGCCCGGTGTTACAGCTGCACAGCATGGCCGATAACCGCGCCCGGTACCTGCAGCGCCCGGACCTGGGCCGCAAACCCAACCAGGAATCGCTAAACCGCCTGGCCGACCAGATAACCGGCGACGATATAGTGATTGTGATAGCCGACGGCCTGTCGGCCATAGCCCTTAACCAGCATATTATGGCTTTGCTGCAGGTACTGATACCTAAATTACTGGCTGCTGGTTTAAAAGTTGGCCCTCTGTGTTTGGTGCAGCAGGGCAGGGTAGCCATAGGGGATGATATAGCGCACGAATTGCAGGCAAAGCTATCTGTAGTATTAATAGGCGAACGCCCCGGCCTTAGTGCAGCAGATAGCATGGGCGCTTATTTAACTTATCAGCCCAGGCCCGGTTTAAAGGATAATTCGCGTAACTGTATCTCTAACATCCGCCCCGGTGGGCTCGGCATTGCCACCGCGGCCGATAAGATATTTTACCTGGTGCAGGAAAGTTTCAGGCGCAAATTATCCGGTGTGCAACTGAAGGATAACCAAGGTTTATTAGGCAGCTAAAACTTGCAGCCATTATTGCTTAACTTCATCTTTACGCATCGGCATAGCATCTATAGTGCTGTAAAGTTTTTGCAGTGTTACGGGTTGTGTGCTGCGGTACTTTTCGCCGCCATCTTTACCGGTAAGTGTAATGGTAAAATAACCTTTAATGCGGCTTTCTTTAAATTTATCTGCCGTTTGGTCGCTGTAAATATAGGTTTTGATGATCACGTCCCTTTCTGTAAGGCCGGCTTTATCTTCATTCAAAAGTTTAATTTGCTGTTGATAACTGGCATTATTGGCATCAATTGTATAAACAGAAACTACACGCTTGTTACTGGTTTGGATGAGCGTAAAGATAGAGAGCAGCATTATCCTGATCATGATATGTTTTTTTATTAAAAGCTATAAGGGTATAAAATTGTTTGCTTTATTTACATTACGAAAGATGTTTTTAAAACCAATAGGAATATTGTAAGGTTTTGGACGATTTTTTGACAAGTAATTATTATCATTATACCTGCTTTAGTTCCGATACTATATTTAAACTAAATGAATAACCAACCGATCCCTGATAACGAAATGGAAAGGATCATCAGCCTTTCTGATTACGACCTTGATTACAGCAGTTTCCAGGAAAATTTTAAAGACCTGGCCAAGCTGGCTGCTAAAGTTGCCGGTACCGAAATAACGCTGATTAACCTGATAGATTCTTTTACGCAATGGACCATAACCAACCACGGCCTTGACCTGGACCAGATGCCGCGCGAAGATTCTGTTTGCCAGTACACCATTGCTACCCCTGCCGACCACTTTGAGGTAACCGACCTGAAAGCCGACGAGCGTTTTAAGGATAAGTTTTACGTGGCCGACGGGCCAAAACTGCGATACTATTACGGCATCCCGCTAAAAACCGATGAGGGCCATAATCTGGGTGCTTTATGTATGCTGGATAAGGACCTTAAAACCCTATCGCCGGAGAAGGTTGAACTTCTGAAAATAATTGCCGACGAAATAGTTAACCGCTTAAATGCACACCGGCTTATACTGGGGTTAAAAAACAAACTGCACGAAGCTAACGAAACCAAAAAGAAGGTAGCGCATGATATCCGCGGCCCGCTGGGTGGGATAATCGGCCTGGCGCAGGTGATCAGCGAGCAAGGGCATGAAAATGAGATAGAGGAGGTGCTGGAATTTATCAATCTGATCCAGCGTAGCGGGCGGTCGTTACTGGAACTTGCCGACGAGATCCTGACAATGGATAAACCGCAGCGCGATCTTAAGGCCGATGAGTTTAACCTGGTTGTATTTAAAGATAAATTAGAAAAACTTTATACGCCGCAGGCCATCAATAAAAAGATCCAGTTTACAATAAACACCTCTGTAAATTCATCGAAAATTCCGTTCTCTAAAAATAAATTGCTGCAAATAACCGGCAACCTCATCTCAAACGCCATGAAGTTTACCCCCGTAAGCGGTAAAGTAACGGTAGATTTGAGCCTGAAGATAGAAGCCACCCAAAACCTGCTGCAAATAAATGTAACAGATACCGGCGTTGGTTTAAACCAGCAGGCTATTGATACTATTTTGAGCGGTAAGGCCGAATCTACCAACGGCACCGGGGGCGAGCAGGGGTACGGTTTTGGCCTTGCCCTGGTAAAGCACCTGGTAGATACTTTAAAAGGCACCATGCAAATTTATTCGCACCCGGGTAACGGGGCCAACTTTGAAGTTAGCCTGCCGCAGGTGCAGCCGTAGTAATTACCTTTTTATATTGATTTATGGAGTTGCTGCACGCAACTAAGCAAAAAATAAGGTGTCTGTTGTTTTATAGACACCTTATTTTTTAAACATCAATTCTCTACATTCGAAACATGAAAAAACTTATTTACCTGCTATTGATCTCAGTTGTGGCCGCCGGCTGCAGTTACACCACCTACAACATGAACCGCGGTGCGTTAAAGATTCCGCAAAAACCAACCTACCAGGTGGAGTATATGGCCGATATCCCTGCAGGCACTGCAGCTACCATTACTTATATTAATAAGGGCAATGTTAAATACATCGAACAAAAGTACACCGGTAAATTCAATAAAATTATCGAACTGCCATCCGGCCAGGATGTAAAATTTACAGTAGACGTTAGCCTGCCAAAAACCACACCTGCAAGCCGGTTAGCTACCTTTGTAAAGGTGGATGGCGAAATAGTATCCGAACAGATACAGACCGGTAAAAATGTTAAGTACAGGTTTGAATTTAAACTGCCATAAGTAGTGTTAAAATAACCGGAGAGCAATACATGGATATGGGCAGGGCTACCCGGCCGTGGCATAGCCAAATATGAATTTTCCACAAAAAAAGCCATTTGCAAAATGCAAATGGCTTTCTTAATATATGGCTATTGCTTATTTATAGGCAGATACATGTGTGGTTTTTATAGTAAGTAAAAAGGATTTACCTACGCTTATTTTTATGTTCTTATCCTGTATAAAGTCTTTAATAGCCTCGTCGTTTTTTAGGGCTTCAAAAAGGTCGCGGGCTACTGCAGAGCCGCTGATGTTGTTGGTTACTTTGCCGTTTTCCATTGCAAGGCTAAATGTGTAACCTGATTTCCCCCTGTCGCCGGCCGACTCAAAATCGGTGATGTTGAGTTTAAAACTTTGGTCCTCATTCAGGCTCCTCTTCAAATGAAGGCGAATCACCGGGATATATTTCCTCCAGGTTGTTAAGTATTTTCTTTCTTCCATGTGTGTGCGTAAAGGTAGACTAATTAATCGGTTACTATAATTATTCTATATTTTATAGGTAAATAACCCTAAAAAAACAAAAACCGCCTTATTTTACTTAAAGCGGTTTTATCAGTGTTCTCGATGAGATTCGAACTCATATCGACGGCTTCGGAGGCCATAATTCTATCCATTGAACTACGAGAACATTTTGCAAAGGTATTTATAATATTGAATATTGAATGTCCAATTTCGAATGTTGAAGTATTTCGTTATTCAACATTCAAAATTCGGTGTTCGTTATTACAGTATAAACGATGCTTTATACGTTAAACCTGAAGTGCATAATATCGCCATCGGCAACAATATAGCTTTTACCCTCTACGCTCATTTTGCCGTTCTCTTTTATCACTGCTTCAGATCCGTTAAATTTCACAAAATCATCATACTTGATAACCTCTGCACGTATAAAGCCTTTTTCAAAATCGGTGTGGATAACCCCTGCAGCCTGTGGCGCTGTAAAGCCCTGGGTAATGGTCCAGGCCCTAACTTCCTGCACACCGGCAGTAAAGTAGGTAGCCAGGTTAAGGAGGCGGTAAGCCGCCTTGATCAGCTTGTTAACGCCTGATTCGGTTAGGCCCAGGTCGTTCAAAAACTCCTGGCGTTCTTCAAATGATTCCAGTTCAGAGATCTCTGCCTCGATCTGTGCAGAAATGATCAGTACCTCGGCGTTTTCATCCTTTACGGCTTCTTTTACCCTTTCTACATAAGCGTTACCTGTAGCAACAGATCCTTCGTCTACATTACAAACATATAGTACCGGTTTTGCGGTTAGCAGGTGCAGGTCTTCTATATATTCTTTATCCTCTTCGGCCACGGGCGCAGTACGTGCCGATTTGCCCGAAAGCAGGTGGCTTTTATAAACCAGCGCTACTTCATAAGCTTTTTTAGCATCCTTATCGCCGCCGGTTTTGGCCATTTTTTCTACCTTCTGAATCTTCTTATCTATCGATTCTAAGTCCTTCAGCTGTAGTTCGGTATCGATGATCTCTTTATCGCGGATGGGGTCTACCGAGCCGTCGACATGTATCACGTTATCATTATCAAAACAGCGCAGCACATGGATAATGGCGTTGGTGGCACGGATATTTCCCAGAAACTGGTTACCCAAACCCTCGCCTTTACTGGCGCCTTTTACCAGGCCGGCAATGTCCACAATCTCTATGGTGTTGGGCACAATGCTTTTAGGGTTAACAATCTCTGTAAGCTTGGTAAGGCGCTCATCAGGCACCGTGATAACACCTACATTCGGTTCAATAGTACAAAACGGAAAGTTAGCCGCCTGTGCCTTAGCATTTGATAAACAGTTAAAAAGTGTAGACTTGCCCACGTTTGGCAAACCCACTATACCACATTGTAAACCCATTTGTTATTATTTAGTTGATTGGTGAGTGGTTGATTGGGTGAGTAGTTAACCACTCACTACTTAACTTAATCAACTACTCACTTTTTTAAGCCGCAAAGATAACAGAAAAAAAGCCTTGTAATTTGAAAAAATAAACGACTTTTGCCAGCGCAACAAAAGGGGGCAAAATAGGTTAATTACATGTAAAAAAAGGCTTATGGAAGAGATGGTTGAGCAAATAGAATTGTTACTGAAGCAGGATGACACTACGCAGCTGCAGGAGTTTCTCAATAACCTCAACATATCTGACGTGGAAGAGCTTATTGACGAGCTGCCCGAGCATGGCCCCAAGTTCATCGAGATCCTGTCTATTAACCGCGCGGTTAATGTTTTCCGGATCCTGGATTTCCCTACGCAGGAGCGGATCATCAAAAAACTTTCGGGCAAAAAGGTGAGCGAGATCATTAACGAATTGCCGCCCGATGACCGTACCGCTTTTTTTAGCGAATTGCATGGCGATGCGGTAACCAAGCTGATCCTGCACCTGTCGCCGGATGACCGTAAAGAAGCGCTGTCGCTGTTAGGCTATAAAGAGGATAGCGTTGGCCGTTTAATGACACCCGATTATATTGCGGTTAAAAAAAGCTGGGATGTTAACCGGGTGCTGTCGCACATACGCCGTTACGGTAAAAACTCCGAAACCATCGATGTGATTTATGTAATAGGCGATAACGGTATCCTGCTGGATGATATCCGCATCCGCGAGATCTTGCTGGTGGCACCGGAAACCAAAATAAGCGACCTGATGGACGGCCGCCTGATAGCCCTTAGCGCCAACGACCCGCAGGAGGAAGCCATCAATGTATTCCGGATGAATAACCGTACCGCATTGCCGGTAACCGATGATGATAATATTTTGCTGGGCATTGTTACGGTAGATGACATTCTTTGGATAGCCAACGAAGAATATACCGAAGACATCCAGAAAATTGGGGGTACCGAAGCTTTGGACGAGCCTTACCTGGATATCAATCTTTTCCGCCTGGTAAAAAAACGTGTAGGGTGGTTAATTATACTTTTTTTGGGCGAAATGCTTACCGCTACGGCCATGGGCTATTTTGGAGATGAGATAGGTATTGTGGTTGCCCTTGCATTCTTTTTACCCCTTATCATATCAAGCGGGGGTAACAGCGGTTCGCAGGCATCAACGTTAATTATTCAGGCTATGGCCCTGGGCGAAGTTACCGTGGCCGACTGGTGGCGTGTAATGCGCCGCGAACTGCTTTCGGGGCTGATGCTGGGCGTAATTTTGGGTATCATCGGGTTTTTACGCATTACAATATGGAGCGAGTTTAGCAATGTTTATGGGCCGCATTGGCTGCTTATTGCGTTCACCGTTGGCTTTTCGCTCATCGGGGTAGTGTTGTGGGGGTCGTTATCAGGCTCTATGCTTCCGCTTTTGCTGAAAAAACTTGGCGCGGATCCGGCCACTTCTTCGGCGCCGTTTGTAGCCACGCTTGTTGATGTAACCGGGTTGATTATATACTTCTCTATCGCATCCATCATTATGCACGATATTTTGCACCCTGCAGCGCCCCTGCATCCGGTAGTATCAAAGCATGTTGCCGCGCTGGCCCGTTAACAGTGATATTTAAACTATATACAGCAAACACCTTGTTTTTTAGCGGGGTGTTTTGTTATAAATTTCCTTGTTTCGGTTTAGATAATTAATATCTTTAATAAAATTTAAACACCTTATCAATACAATGGAAATTGAAGAAACAATCCCCCAGGCGGCTCCAGAGCCACAAATGATCATAACAGAACAAGCGCAGTATTACTTACAAAAGGCCGGGCAATGGGCTTATTTTTTAGGCATATTAGGTTTCATAGGTACTGTATTTATTGGTTTAATGGCTTTGTTTGTAGGCACTATGTTTACAACAATGGCCGCAATGAATCCTCTTTTAGCGGGGGCAGCAGGCATGGGTGGCGTAGTTACCGCCGTGTATTTGCTTTTGGCGGCAGTAAGCTTTTTCTTTGCCTTATACCTTTACCAGTTTGGTGATCGCATTAAAAAAGGTATCACTTATAGTAATTTAGTAGATGTAACATCGGCTTTAGGTAAGCTAAAATCATTTTTTAAGCTTTGGGGTATTTTTAGCATCGTATATATCGCATTTATGATATTATTCTTTTTTGCGATGATATTTGTTGGTGCAAATGCAGCACATTTGGCCCAGTAATATATTTATAAAATATCTGTAAACAACAAAACCCCGCTTTTTAAAGGCGGGGTTTGTTGTTATAAGTTAGGTTTGTTTGTGCGTGGTTATTAGTAAGAGAAATCTTCGTCTGCTTTAGCTACTTCGGCATTTTCGCTAAATTCGTAACGCTTTTCTACCACTTCCTGGTGGTCTTTAATATAATCTACGGTGTCTTTTAACCCCTCGGCAAATTTTTCAAAATCCTCTTTGTAAAGGAAAATTTTATGTTTTACAAAAACGCCATCCTCTAAACGTTTTTTGCTCTCTGTAATGGTTACATAATAATCGTTAGACCTGGTTGCCTTTACATCAAAAAAATAAGTCCTCTTCCCGGCCCTCACTTTTTTGGAGTACACTTCTTCACGCTCTCTGTTGTCAAAATCTCTCATAAGTTTTTTTCTTGTAATAGTTTTGGTGGCCTAAATATATATAAAAATACAATTGCAAGTATTTAATTAAGCAATAATTAAATACTTATAGAAACTTTTACGCGTATAAACTGTAAAGAGTTGCGTTTAGGCTTATTCTTCTTCTTCAAGCAGTTGTTTTTCATACAGTTCAAAGTACGGGCCTTTGTTATTCATCAGTTGGGCGTGGGTGCCTTGTTCAACTATTTCGCCGTTATCAAGCACTAAAATATTATCGGCGTTTTTGATGGTAGATATGCGGTGCGATATAATGATACTGGTTTTACCATGCATGATACGGCCAAGGTTGCTTAGTATCTCCTCTTCGGTGCGGGTATCCACAGCCGACAGGCAATCATCAAATATCAGTACCTGCGGATGCTTTACAATGGCCCTTGCAATACTTACACGCTGTTTTTGCCCGCCCGAAAGTGTTACGCCACGCTCGCCTATCAGCGTTTCGAAGCCTTTTTCCAGCTCCATAATGTTGTTGTAAACGGCAGCATCTTTGGCGGCTTGTTCTACCCGCGGCATATCCAAAACATCGGCGCTGAAGGCTATGTTATGCGATATGATATCCGAGAACAGGAAAACCTCCTGCGGCACAAAGCCGATCTGCGAGCGGTAGTTGTTAAGGTTTAGCCTGGTTAAGGGTTTGTCGTCTATCAGGATCTCGCCGCCGGTGGTATCGTACATGCGCATAATTAAATTGGCGATGGTGGATTTGCCCGACCCTGTACGACCAATAATCGCCACTATTTCGCCCGGGTTCGCCCTAAACGAGACGTTTTTTAACGCCGTAATGCCCGTATCCGGATAATTGAAGGTAACGTTGCTAAACTCTATTTTACCGGTAAGCATATGGCCGGCAACTATCGGCGATTGGATCTCCGGCTCCTCATGCAAAAATTCGTTAATGCGTTTTTGGGATGCCGCCGCGCGCTGTATCAGCGAGGTTACCCAACCCAGGGAGATCACCGGGAAGGCCAGCATATTCAGGTAAACAATAAATTCGGCGATATTGCCCGGGGTGATATTGCCCTTCATCACCTCTACGCCGCCAATATACATGGTAATAACATTGCTAAGGCCTATCAGCAGCAGCATAGATGGGAAGAAGAGGGCCTGCACCTTAGCCATGGCCATGCTTTGAGTTTTATAATCTTCGCTTTCGGCGGCAAACTTTTCTCTTACAAAAGCCTCGCGTACGTATGATTTGATGACGCGGATACCCGAGAAATTCTCCTGCACGAAGCTGGATAAGCCCGACAATCGCTGCTGGATCTTCTCGCTGCGATGCTCGATAATGGTATTTACATAAAATATAATAACCGCCAGCACGGGCAGGGGCAATACCGAAAATACCGCCAGCCTTACATTCACCGTTAGCATAGCATATATCACCAGTATAAACAGGATAACCGTATTGATGGTGTACATAATGCCCGGCCCCAGGTACATGCGCACACGGCTTACATCCTCGGTAACGCGGTTCATCAGGTCGCCGGTGTTGTGGCGGCGGTAAAAGGCCAGGGATAAAAGCTGGTAATGTGCATAGATCTCGTTCTTCAGATCATACTCGATATGCCGCGACATCAGGATGATGGTTTGCCGCATAAAAAACAGGAACAAGCCCCGCAGCAGGGCAAGTATCAGCACCAACAGGCCAAAAAGCAACAGGCTGGAGCCAAAAATATCGTAGATAACCTGCTGCCTGTTAAAGCCGTCGAACAGCTGGTAAACACCAATGTTTTCGGTAACCAGGTCAAACGCTACCCGGATAACCTGCGCGGGCAACACCCCGAATATATTGGATATAATTACAAACAGCACGCCCGGCACCAGGCGCCAGCGGTATTTATAGAAGAACTTATTGAGGTATGCGAGATCTTTCATGAGTATTAGTCCGGAAAGGCAGTAAAGTCCGAAAGACTGGAAGATACCGCCTTGTTTTCCAAAAGTACAGGTTTAATGGTAACTCTAAAGTAAAAATAGCTACAATCTAAGTTCTATTGGCTTCCGGACTGTAGACTTTCCGACTTTAACTTTGCCACAATAAAAAAAACCTCTACTTTTGCAGGGCAATTAAATACACTTGCCGTATCTCAATGTCCGTTCAGCAACCAACAGATCAAATTTTTAACCAGCTCGATGTTTTCGGGCACAAAAAAGTTGTTTTTTGCAGCGACCCTGATACCGGCTTAAGGGCAATTATAGCCATACATGATACCACACTGGGCCCTGCTTTCGGCAGCACGCGTATGTGGGCCTACAAATCTGAAGGGGATGCGCTGAACGATGTGCTGCGCCTATCTAAAAGCATGACGTATAAGTGTGCGATTGCCGGGCTTAACATGGGCGGCGGCTATTCGGTGATCATCGGCGACTCGCGCAAAGACAAAACCGAGGCCATGATGCGCAAGTTTGGCCGCTTCATTAAAAATCTTAACGGCGAGTTCATCACATCCGAAGATGTGGGTACCAACCCGCGCGATATGGAGTACATCCGCATGGAAACCCAGCATGTTACCGGCATCCCCGAGAGCCTGGGCGGCAGCGGCGACCCATCGCCAATTGCGGCTAAAGGCGTTTATATGGGCATTAAAGCCTGTGTAAGGGAGCAGTTTGGTACAGATAGCCTAACGGGTAAATCGGTAATTGTGCAGGGCATCGGCCACGTGGGCGAAAACCTGGTTAAGCTGCTGCGCGATGAGAATGCTAAAGTTTACATCAGCGATATTAATGACGAGCGCACCCGCCAGGTATCTAAAAAATACGGGGCAGAAGCGGTTTCAAATAACTCGATATTTGATATTGATGCAGATATTTTTTCGCCCTGCGCGTTGGGGGCCATCATTAACACCGAAACCATTGGCAAGCTTAAATGCAGCATTATTGCAGGGTCTGCCAATAACCAGTTGCAGGACGAGCATCAGCATGGCGAAATGTTGTTGGAAAAAGGCATACTATTTGCGCCGGATTACGTTATTAATGCCGGTGGCATTATTAATTGCTACTCGGAATTGATGGGCTTTAGTAAGAAACGTACCCTGCAGCTTACCGAAAATATTTACGAGGCAACGCGTAATGTTTTAAAATTATCTAAGCTCGAAAAAATTTCTACTACCGATGCCGCAAACAAAATTGCCGAAAAGCGTATTGCTGATATTAAAAAAGTAAAATCAACCTATTAAAAATTTATCATAGCCCGGGTTTTAACGGGCCATAATCGTTCTTACAACATGTTAAACAGAAGGCACCTTAGGGTAAAAGTGTTACAATCGCTGTACGCGTTCCACCAGTCGGATACTAAAGACATCAAATCTCATGAAAAGCATTTGCTGCACAGTATAGACCAGGTTTTTGAAATGTATATCTGGATGCTATCGCTGATAAGCGAGGTTATTGATTATACCGAAACAGATGCAGCCGAGCGGGCCAACAAGCATTTACCAACAGCAGATGATCTGAACGCCAGCGTTAAGATCTTGAGCAACCGTTTCATCCTGTCGTTAAAGGATAACAGGGACTACCTGATAGCCCTTAAAAAGTATAAAGTGGAGTGGTCCTTTGACCCCGAACTGGCAAAATCATTATTCACTACCCTTAAAAATTCGCCCGAGTATGCCGAATACGTGGCAAAAACGGATGATACCTTACAAACCGATAAAGACATCATTAAGTTCATCTTTAAAAAGGTGATCCTTAAATCGTCATTAGCCGAGCAGGTTTTTGAAGATAAGTTTATTTACTGGCCGGTAGACCGCGAAGTGCTGCAGGCCTTAATTGCCAAAACTTTTAAAAACTTCTCGTCGGATAATTACAAAGAGAATAAACTGGCCGAAATTAGCGGTAACTGGGTAGAGGACAGGGAGTTTGTAGTGAACCTGTTTGAGCAAAGCATTCGCCACGATGCCGCTTATCAGGTGCTTATTGCAGAAAAAACCCAAAACTGGGAGCCCGACCGGATCGCCATGATGGATACTCTGCTGATGAAGATGGCCATTGTAGAATTTATTAATTTTACGTCTATCCCGGTTAAGGTTACCATTAACGAGTATCTGGAGATCTCTAAAGAGTTTAGCACGCCAAAAAGTAATTCGTTTATAAACGGTATATTAGACAAGATTTTGTTTGAGCTTAAAGCCCAAAACAAAGTTAAAAAAGCAGGCAGGGGCTTGATAGAATAAGGAAGTGTGGGCGGTGAATTTAAGTGGAGAATAAACTTATTTGAAACGTTAATATTCCCTAAAATTTAATAAACCAACAATCCGGTACTTTTATCGGGACAGTAAATTAATATTAAATGAAAAAGTTGTTTTTATATGTAATAGTTGCCGGTTTGTTTTTTACAACCGCCTGCAACCAAACGGGCCAGCGTGCTTCTGCCGCCGTATCTGATGCGGGCAACACAAGCGCTACCAATGCACCGGTAATGAAGTTTGAAAAGGAAACGCACGATTTTGGTAAAATTACCGAAGGCGCAAAAGTTAGCTACGCCTTTAAATTTACCAACACGGGTAAATCGCCTTTAATTATTAAGGATGCCATTGCAACCTGTGGCTGCACCAAGCCCGAGTGGCCAACAGCGCCGATACCGCCCGGTGCCAGCGGCGAAATAAAGGTAACCTTTAACAGCGCCGGTAAAATGGGTTTGCAGGATAAGCAGATCACCATTACATCAAATACAGTACCTGCGCAAAGCATGGTGCATTTAATTGGCGAAGTAACCACAACAACTCCTAATAAATAATATAATAGGAGTGCATGCGGTTTAACCGCTCATTCAATCAATCACAAATTCAATAATTAAGTTAAATGATAGCAACAGTTTTATTACAGGCCGGAGGAATGGGCATTCAGCAATTGATCATGTTCGGTTTAATTGCCGTAGTGTTTTACTTTTTCATGATCCGCCCGCAGGTTAAAAAACAAAAGGACCAGAAAAAGTATGTAGAGGAATTAAAAAAGGGCGACAAAATAGTTACCACTGCCGGTATCCACGGCAAGATCTATGAAGTGGCCGATACCACCTTTTTAGTAGAAACAGAAGGCGGCGGCCGCATCCGTTTCGATAAGTCTGCTGTGTCTTTAGAAGCCTCCAAGCTGCTTAACACACCTGCACCGGCAGCAAAAAGCTAAAGCCCCGTAAAAATTATATTAAGCGAAAAGCTGAAGGCTGCGTAAAAAAGATATATCTTTTCACTAATGCTTTCAGCTTTTCGCTTTCTGCTTTACCTCAAAAAATGGCAATAATCAAATTATCAGCAATTGAACGCCGGCGGTTATCAGCCTTTGTTACCTGCCTGGTATTTGCCATTTTTGCCTGGTTGTTTACAGCTTTATCCAACCCCTACAAGTTTACCATTAAGCAGGTGGTAACCTTCAGGAACGCCCCGCAAAAGCGCGCTTTTCATCCTTTACAGTCAGATACCGTAAACACCATTGTACAGGGCACCGGCTGGCAATTGTTATTTGCCAAGTTTAACGAGGATAAAAAAGTAATAAATGTTGACCTGCACACCCTGGATGCCAAAAATTATGTGGTGCTTACCGCGCAGCTTAAACAGATCAATGCCAAAAAAGATCTTGATCACGAGATCATATCTGTAAGCCCCGATACCTTGTTTTTTGATTTTAGCAGCCGCACGGTTAAAAAAGTACCGGTAGAGCTGGTTAGCGCCATTAGTTATCAAAAGCAGTTTGCACAATCAGACCATATTATTATTAAGCCGCGTTACGTTACCATTAGCGGCCCTGCAGAAATGCTGGCCAGGATCACTTCCTGGAAAACCGATACCGTAAAGATGAACGGCGCCAACGAGGATTTTAGCGGGCGGGTAAGCCTGCAGAACGTTAGGGAAGGTAATTTAGATATTTTGCCTAAAAGTGTAATGGTAAATATCCCCATTGATGAATACACCGAAAAAACGGTGGAGGTGCCGGTTAAGCTCATCAACAACCATAATTATTATGATGTAAAGGTGTTTCCGCAAAAGGTAAAGGTTACGCTTACCACATCGCTTACCAATTACCCAGACCTGAACGAAGACGATTTTGAGGCCGTAGCCGACCTTGACCAATGGCGCCACAACGGCTACAGCACTTTGCTTGTAAAGGTAACCCGCCTGCCATCATACAGTAAAGTGGTGAAGATAATACCGCAAAATGTTGATTTTATTGTTAAAAAGTAATGTTTAAAGTAGGCATCACCGGTAATATAGGCAGCGGTAAAACAACGGTTTGCAAGATATTTGAGGTATTGGGCATCCCCGTATTTTACGCGGATGACGAAGCCAAAAAAGTGATGATTGAAGATAGCCTGCTGATTACAGGTATTAAACAAACCTTTGGCAATCAGGCTTACTTTGCCGATGGCAGCCTGAACCGCAAATATATAGCCGGTATTGTATTCAATAACCCTGATGAATTGATAAAATTAAATGCTTTGGTGCATCCGGCTACATTCAGGGCGTTTGATAATTGGATGGCAGGGCAAAAAAATGTGCCTTATGTACTTAAGGAGGCCGCCCTGCTTTTTGAAAGCGACTCCTACAAAATGTGTAACAGGGCGGTAATGGTTACGGCGCCTTTAGATCTGCGCATCAAGCGCGTTACCCGGCGCGACGGCATAACCGCTGCCGAAGTGAACAGCCGCAACGACCGCCAGTTTACCGAACAGAAAAAACTGGCCCTGGCCAATGATGTAATTATAAATGACGATACGCAGCCGGTAATACCGCAAGTGCTGAAACTGCACCAACTGTACCTGTCGCTCGCCCAGCAAAATTCATGATCTTAGACGATTTTATTGCCTTTAACACCAACGGCCTTTATTGCCGTTATGCCGATTTTTATCTGGATCCGCAGCAGCCGGTAAGCAATGCTGTGATCTCGCACGCCCATGCAGACCACGCCGTAAGCGGTAACATAAACGTTTACACTACCCCTGCTACCTACGCCTTTATGCAATTGCGATATGGCAAAGGCGCGGCTAAAACAAGCCGTATGGCGGCTTATCACTCGCCGTTTACCGTTGGCGATGTGCAGATAACTTTTATCCCGGCGGGCCATATGCCGGGCTCTGCACAGGTTTTAATGGAATATAAAGGCACACGCTACCTGTACACCGGCGATTATAAACTACAGCCCGATGCTACCTGCGAACCATACCAGTTTGTAAAGGCCGATGTGCTGATCACCGAAAGTACCTTTGCCGACCCCGGTACTGCCCACCCCAACCCGGTAGCGGAGATCAAAAAACTAAACGATATTAAAATAAACATTTTGCTGGGGGCCTACAGCCTGGGTAAAAGCCAGCGGCTCATCCGGATGATCAATGAACATGCCCCGCAAAAAAAGATACTGGTGCATCATCGTATTATGCCTGTTAATGCCATCTACCAAAAAATGGGGTTTGAATTGGGCGATCATCAGGTATATGGCCGCAAGCTGATGAAAACGCAGGAGGAGTGGGTGTACATTGTGCCGCCGTTTACGTTTGAAAGCTATATAAGGGCCACGGGGGTGAAACGCCTGTTTGCATCCGGCTGGAAAAACCTGCAGGTAAACAGCCAGGATACCCTTTTCATATCCGACCATGCCGACTGGAACGACATTATCAAAACCATAGAACAAACCGGCCCACAACAGATCTGGACGCTGCATGGTAACGGCACCCATCTTAAAAATTATTTTAATAACCGTATTTTTGTAAAATTGCTAAACTGATGCTGCAGGAGAACGTTGATTATTATGTTAACGCCGATGGTAACTTTGTTTTTACAAAAGAATATCACTTAAAACGCGGATATTGCTGTAAAAATAAGTGCCTGCACTGCCCCTGGAATTACCGTGGAGAGCAGCCGCATAAAAAAGAAAAAAATAAATAGGTTATATTTGCCGCATAGTTAAATCATGGGAATAGAGGAAGATATAAAAAGTACCAATTTTGAAGATAATTACCATAAAATGGTGATCAATCTGGCCTATACCTCTGGTTGGATCAACAACCACATGCGCCCTAAATTCGAGAAATTTAATCTTACCCAACAGCAATTCAATATCCTGCGTATCCTGCGGGGGCAATACCCCAAGCCGGCCACCGTTAATTTATTAAAGGATAGGATGGTAGACAAAATGTCGGATGCATCCCGTATTGTAGACAGGTTGGTTCAAAAAGGCCTGGTGTCGCGCTGCACCAACTCCCGCGACCGCCGTGCCGTTGATATCCGCATCAGCGATGAAGGCCTGGCAATCCTGAAAAAAATGGATGCAGAACTAAAAACCAAAGATTTTTTTAAGCAAAACCTTACCGAAGAAGAAGCAGGCCAACTAAGCGATCTGCTGGATAAGATGAGAGGGTAAGCTGAGAGGATCAGGGGTTTTAGAATCAGGAATCAAGAAAATTATATGGCGCTTAATAAGCGCTTTTTTTATGTCAGTCGAGCTTATAAAATACTATAACCGACAAATGGTTAAGGACGCTTACCATAAGATTATGAGTTTACTTCTTGATGTAAATGCTTGATCTACGCTTTGAACCCGGGCACAACCTTTCTAAATCCAAAAGCAAACAGCACACCAATTAAGCTGCCATAAATAGCCCCGCCTGTAACATCCAGCGGGTAGTGTACGCCTACATATACCTGGGCAAAGCAAATAATGGCTGCCCATAATATAGCGGCAGGTAACACCCATTTCCATCGCTTATAAAATAACAAGCCTAAAAACAAGGCTATGGCAAAGTGGTCGGTAGCATGGGTAGATGGGAAGCTGTAGCCCGTGCCGCAGGCAACGCGGTTTATATCGGTTAATGCGGTTAGCGGGTCGCGGCAGGGGCGCAGGCGTGTAATATAAGGTTTAATGATGCCGGCGCTGGTAAAATCTGCAAAGCCAACGGCAAGGGCCAAAAAAATAACCAGTAGTATGCCCTGTTTTTTATATCGCCAGATGCTGAAAATGATGATGAACAGATACAGCGGGATCCAGAATTTGGGGTTGCGCATCAGGGGCATCAAGCCGTCAAAAAACGGGTTCGACAGGTTGTGGTTAATGAGGTAAAATAAATGCCGGTCAAAGTTTAGCAGAAAATCGGGCATCAGCTTATGATAGTGTTATACTTAGTGTTTTCAACTGGCTGTAAATATAGCCAATAAAATGACGCATAAAGTGCTGGTTTTTTACAAGCTATCACTTAATATTGTTACTTTTGCGGCTCAATAATTAGTACGTTTTGACACTTATAAAATCAATTTCGGGCATCAGGGGTACCATAGGCGGCGCAGCCGGCGATGGCCTAACCCCCTTGGATATTGTAAAGTTTACATCTGCATACGGCAGCTGGGCGGTTAAGCGTACCGGTATCAAAAAAATAGTTTTGGGCCGCGACGCCCGCCTATCCGGCAGTATGGTGAATAACCTGGTTATTGGTACACTGCAGGGTTTGGGTATAGATGTGATAGACCTGGGCCTTTCTACCACGCCAACTGTTGAGGTTGCCGTGCCTGATGAAAATGCTGCCGGGGGCATTATCCTTACCGCAAGCCATAACCCCAAGCAATGGAACGCCCTTAAGTTATTGAACGAAAAAGGCGAATTCATCAGCGATGTGGATGGCAAGGAAGTTTTAGAAATTGCCGAAAACAGCGATTTTATTTATGCCGATGTGAACGACCTGGGCAAGGTTACTAATGATGACAGCTATCTGCAAAAACATATCGACAAGGTTTTGGCCCTGCCTTTGGTAGATGCTGCAGCAATTAAAAAAGCCAATTTTAAGGTGACTATTGATTGTGTGAACTCTACAGGCGGTATTTTTATACCTGCTTTGCTAAGGGCCCTGGGCGTAGAAGTTATCCACGAGCTTTATTGCGAGCCCGACGGGCATTTTCCGCATAACCCCGAGCCGTTGCCCGAGAATTTGGTTGCCTTGTCGCAAGAGGTTTTAAAAACAAAATCTGACCTCGGTATAGCCGTTGACCCTGATGTTGACCGCCTTTGCTTTGTTTGCGAGGATGGCAGCATGTTTGGCGAAGAATATACCCTGGTTGCCGTTGCCGATTATGTTTTGAAAAACACAAAGGGTAATACGGTATCCAACCTGTCATCTACCCGCGCCCTGCGCGATGTTACCGAAAGCGCCGGTGGCGAATATCATGCTGCAGCAGTAGGCGAAGTGAACGTGGTAAATAAAATGAAGGAAGTAAATGCCGTTATTGGCGGCGAAGGCAATGGCGGGGTGATCTATCCCGAACTGCATTACGGCCGCGATGCTTTGGTGGGGATTGCTTTGTTTCTTACCCATCTGGCTAATTATGGCAAGCCTGTATCTGTGCTGAGGGCATCTTACCCGGGGTACTTTATCTCTAAAAATAAAATAACCCTAACGCCCGAAATGGATATTGATGCCTTGCTGTTAAAGGTGGAAGAAAAGTATCAGAAACAGCCGCACTCTACCATTGATGGGTTAAAAATAGAGTTTGATAAACAATGGGTACACCTGCGCAGATCAAATACCGAGCCTATCATCCGCATTTACTCCGAAGGTGATTCGGAAACGGTTGCAGATAACCTGGCCAACAAGATCATAACAGATATAAAAGAAATATTGAATTTAAACGAATAGTTGAAAGAGCTGAAAAGTCGGGAAGACGACATGTCTGAAAGATAGGAATCACTCACCAATCAACCATTTACTAATAACTACAACCATGCGTGTTTATTTTGACAATGCCGCTACTACCGCTCTTGATCCCGAAGTATTAAAAGAAATGTTTAAGGTGATGGAAGGCCAGTTTGGAAACCCCTCATCCATCCATTCGCACGGGCGCGAAGTGCGTACACTGATAGAGCGTTCACGCAAAACCATCGCCGGTTTACTGCATACTTCGCCTGCCGAGATATTTTTTACCAGCGGCGGTACCGAAGCCGATAATACGGCCATCCGCTGCGGTATTGTAGATCATAAACTTACGCATGCCATTACCACCAAGCTGGAGCACCACGCTGTTTTACATACCTTGCAGGCGATGCAAAGATCTGGCGTTATTAAGTTAAGCTATGCAGATGTTGACAGCAAAGGCAATGTTGACTATAACCATGTAGAAACGCTGCTGAAAAATAACGACCGAAGCTTTGTATCCCTGATGCATGCCAATAATGAGCTGGGTACCTTAACCGATATCGAGCATGTAGGCGAGCTTTGCGAGGCCTACAACGCCATGTATCACAGCGATACGGTGCAAACAGTTGGCCATTACAAGCACGACCTGAGCAAGCTTAAATTGCATTTTATGGTTTGTGCGGCACACAAGCTGCACGGGCCAAAAGGCGTAGGCTTTTTACACATCAACCATAAGGTTAAAATCAACCCGATGATCTACGGTGGCTCTCAGGAGCGTAACATGCGCGGCGGTACCGAAAACGTTTATGGTATTGCAGGCCTTGCCAAAGCGCTTGAAATGGCCTATGCAGAAATGGATGCCCATCAAAGCCATATTCAGGATCTGAAGGATTATATGAAGGCACAACTGGAGCAAAGCGTTCCGGGTGTAAGCTTCAACGGCGAAACAGACTCTTCTAAAAGCCTGTACACGGTGTTAAACGTTTCCTTCCCGGAAATGGAAATGGCGGATATGCTGCTGTTTAACCTGGATATTGCCGGCATCTCGGCATCGGGTGGCAGCGCCTGCAGTTCGGGCACGGATATTGGCTCGCACGTGTTAACGGCTATCGGTGCCAATCCCGACAGGCCATCCGTACGGTTCTCTTTCTCCAAATATAATACCAAAGATGAGGTGGATTACACAGTTGCCAAGCTGAAAGAGCTTTGTGCTGTTGTAATTTAAATTAATTTATTTTCATATTTAGAAAAATTGATTAAACAATTAGTCGGTTTTATAGGTTATTAATGTACATTTAAAATTAAACCTATGATAACTACTAATGAAAATGCCTTGAATGATGATTTGAATAATCAGGATCAGGGCGGAGGCTCAAATTCTTTTGGTACAGCTGATAATGGCGACACCACCAACCAAAACTACAGCGACGATACCGATACAGGTTCGGGTATTGATGAAAATGCGCTTGATGATACCGAAGGCGGTGGTAACATCCCAGGCAGTTACTCATCTAACGAAAGCATGAGCGGTTCAAACAGCCCTGATGATGACGATGATCTGGATTCGGCAACGGGCGACGACCTGGAGGATGATGACCTGGCCGGTGACGAGGATGACTATGATGAAACTGCAGATGATGATACCGATCTGGATGACGATGCAGGGGCAACCACCGGCGGTAATTACTCTGCGGGGGCCGTATAAACAAGGTGTTGTGCTGGGTTTAGGATTTCAGAAGGCACGATGGATTATTTGAAATGAATTTCTTTCTATTAAAAAACTGGCCTTGTTTTTGATTGTTTGTTAATTAACAATTAAAAACTAAATACCATGGAAAACAACGAAAGAAACCCGGAGTACACTCCGGACACTAATCCAAACGAAACGCCTGAAGAACAACAATCAAATAACGAAGGCACCGGATACAGCCAGCATAACGAGCAGGAACATCAGCAGGAGGGAGCCGATACATCATACAGCGAACAAAATGATGTAACGCCGCCCGATCAGCACGAGTTCCCGTCTACAGGTGCGGCAACAAAAACAGATTTCACCAGCCGCCCGCAGGGCCGCACCACCGGCCGTATGGTAGGGCATGAGCCGGGCACAGAAGGGATATAACTTCCTTTTGAATCAGGCAAAGCAAAAAGGCCATTCGTAAAACTAACGAATGGCCTTTTTTGTGGATTGTATTTTCTAATTAAGCCTGTGGCTCAGTTTTTCCTTCTTTAGCGGCAACCGGTGCCAGCATTTTTAAGAATGATGCCAGTTTCTCTTTCATTTCGCGGCGGTCAACTATAAAATCCAAAAAGCCGTGTTCCTGTACAAACTCTGCGGTTTGGAAGCCTTTCGGCAAATCTTTTTTAATAGTTTCTTTAATCACTCTTGGGCCGGCAAAGCCAATCAGCGACCCCGGCTCGGCAATGTTAATATCACCCAGCATGGCGTATGATGCCGTAACACCACCCGTGGTAGGGTCGGTTAATAAAGAGATATATGGAATTTTTGCCTGGCTAAGTAGCGCCAGTTTAGCCGATGTTTTGGCCATTTGCATTAACGAGAATGCAGCCTCCATCATACGTGCACCACCCGATTTAGAGATCATCAGGAAGGGTACTTTGTTGGCAATGCTAAAGTCTATAGAGCGGGCAATCTTTTCGCCCACCACAGAACCCATAGATCCGCCGATGAAGTTAAAATCCATACAGGCTATCATTAAATCCTGGCCGTTCATTTTGCCATGCGCGGCCCGGATGGCATCAGTTAAACCGGTTTTATTTTTAGTTTCCCGTACCCTGTCGGTATATTTTTTGGCATCTGTAAAGTTTAAAGGGTCGCCAGAATGCAGGTTGCTAAACAATTCGGTAAACTGGTTATCATCAAACAAAACAGAAAAATACTCTTTAGAGCCGATACGCAAATGATAACCACAATAGTGGCAAACATATTGGTTTTCAACCTGCTCTGAGTAGTGTAAAGGCTTTTTACAGTTTGGGCATTTATTCCAGATGCCGTCAGGGGCTTCCTTCTTTTCCTCCGTAGTCGTAATTATCCCTTTAATTTCTCGCTTAAACCACGCCATGTCTATTTCTAAGTCTTTCAAGTACTGCAAAGAAACAAAATATTTTAGATATGAGACGTGAGATATTAGATTTGAGAGAGAAGTTTAGTAAATAATAAGCAGATGTGGGAACTAAAAAAGTATAAAAAGCTAAAAATCTTACATCTAATATCTCAAATCTCATATCTAAATGATAACTTCGAGCCCCAAACATACGCTCATGGATTTAAAAAATATTAAAGGTGTTCTGCACGGTGACCAAGTGCAGGAACTATTTGAAGCAGCTAAAAAACATCAGTTTGCTTTACCTGCCGTTAACGTTATCGGCACAAACACTATCAACGCGGTAATGGAAACGGCTGCGGCTGTAAAGTCACCTGTTATTATTCAGCTATCAAATGGCGGCGCGCAGTTTTACGCGGGTAAATCATTAGATAACTCAAAATTACAGGCTTGCATTTTAGGCGGTGTATCTGCGGCTAAACACGTGCATTTATTAGCCGAGCATTATGGTGTTGCGGTTATTTTACATACCGACCACGCCGCAAAAAAATTATTGCCCTGGATTGACGGTTTGTTAGAGCATGGCGAAAAATTCTTTGCAGAAACAGGTAAGCCGCTGTTCTCATCGCATATGCTGGATCTTTCTGAAGAGCCTATCGAAGAAAATATCGAAATATCTGCTAAGTACCTGGAGCGCATGGCCAAAATGGGTATGACCGTTGAAATTGAACTGGGTGTAACCGGCGGCGAAGAAGACGGCGTAGATAACTCTGACGTAGATAGCTCGCGTTTATATACCCAGCCCGAGGAAGTTGCTTATGCTTACGAAGAACTTTCTAAAGTTAGCCACCGTTTTACCATTGCTGCTGCATTTGGTAACGTACATGGTGTGTACAAACCGGGTAACGTAAAATTGCAACCGGTTATCTTACACAACTCGCAGGAGTTTTTGAAAGAGAAGCATAACCTTACTGCCGATAAACCGATCAACTTTGTATTCCACGGCGGTTCTGGTTCCAGCCAGGAAGAAATTCGCGAGGCGATATCTTACGGTGCTATAAAAATGAATATTGATACCGATATGCAGTTTGCATTTTGGGAAGGTATAAGGGATTATTACCAGGCCAAAGAAGGCTACTTGCAAACACAAATTGGCAGCCCCGATGGTGACGACTCGCCGAACAAAAAACATTACGACCCGCGCGTGTGGTTGCGTAAAGCCGAGGAAAGCTTTGTTAAAAGGCTTACAGAGGCGTTTGGCGACCTTAATTGTATTGATGTAAACAGCAAGTTGTAATTACTGCAGCTTATAACCATAAAAGGCGCCTGTGTTAAATAACATTGGCGCCTTTTTTTAGTTATTATGTAAATTTTAAAAACAATGGCAAGGGGTAAAAAAAATTTATTTGAAAGATTTGCTAACTGGGCCACAGCTGCTACAGGTAGTTCGGCAGCGTTTATTATAGCTATTTGTACCATTTTAATATGGCTGGTAACCGGGCCTATATTCAAGTATTCGGATACGTGGCAACTCATCATCAACACGGGCACAACCATTATTACCTTTTTAATGGTGTTTTTGATCCAAAAATCACAGAATAAAGACTCGAAGGCTATTCATCTGAAGTTGAATGAACTGCTTGCCTCGCACCAGGGGGCCAGCAACCGCATGGTTGATATTGAGGACCTTACCGAAAAGGAACTGGATCAGCTGCATAAATTTTATGTGCAACTATCTGATCTGGCAGAAAAAGAAGACGATATCACCTGCACACACTCCATAGATGCAGCAGAAGAGAACCATAAAGAAAAATTATCCGGGTTAAAATCAAAATCTCATTACCAGCATGCCATCAAAAACAGAAGTAAAGCAAATAAATAACCTTGCCGATCTGGAAAAGGCGTTTGCCATCAGGCATGAGGTGTTTGTTTTGGGGCAAAACTGCCCTGCCGAACTGGAAAGAGCTAATGAAGAAGAGTCTGTACATTATTTGGCAACTGTTGATGATGAACCAGCAGGTGCTGCAAGATGGCGCAAAACAGCGGATGGCTATAAGTTAGAACGATTTGCAGTTTTAGCAAAGTACCGGGGCTTTGGGGTAGGGCAGCAATTGGTAAAAACGGTTCTGGCCGGTTTGCCGGCAGATGCTAACTATATCTACCTCAACTCGCAAATCCCCGCGGTAAGCCTGTACGAAAAATTTGGTTTTGAAAAAACCGGGCCGGAGTTTACCGAAGCAGGGATACGGCATTATAAAATGGTGAAGAAGTAGACTCAGGATTTTAAAGTCGGGAATTAAGATTATATACCTAATTATCAAGTATGAAGCTATTTTTTAAGTAGATCCCATACAGTTAAAGGCCAGCTTTAAACAGATCGCTTCAATAAGGGCATTATTATCCAAACACTCTTCCGGAATACGCCATAGCCTCGCCAAGTTTATCCAGATCAAGCCCCAGGTTGATGTTTTGATGCAACAGGAATGCTACGAGGTTTTCGGTAGCGATGTTGCCTGTAAGATCATCTTTGGCCATTGGGCAGCCACCGTAGCCTTTTAATGCCACATCAAATTTAGTGCAGCCACTTTCATAAGCGGCGGCTATTTTTTCCTGCCACGTATCGGGGGTAGAATGCAGGTGTAGCCCAAATTCAGTTATTGGCGATTGATTTTTAAGGGTAGGGTAAAGGCTGCTGATCTGCTCTGGTGTGGCAATGCCTACCGTATCTGACAGGGCGATGTACCCAATCCCCTCATCTGTCATTTTTTGAGCCCAATGCTGTACAATATCTGTGTTCCATTCATCCCCGTAAGGGTTACCAAAACCCATTGACAGGTAGATTAACAGGCTTTTATTATTTGCGCCGCACAAATTGTTGATGCGTTTTACGTTATCAAAAGCCTGCTCCACAGTAGTGTTGGTATTACGCAGCTGGAACGTTTCTGAAATGGAAAAAGGATAGCCCAGGTAATGGATCTCCGGATGGATCACCGCATCTTCTGCGCCCCTGTAATTAGCTATAATAGCTAATAATTTAGATGGGCTGGTGCTTAGGTCAAGCCCGGCCAAAACTTCGGCCGTATCCCGCATCTGCGGAATGGATTTGGGCGATACAAAGCTGCCAAAATCAATGGTGTCAAAACCCACCTGTAACAGCAGGTTAATGTAAGCCGCTTTAACATCAGTAGGTACAAAATTATGCAGGCCCTGCATGGCATCGCGGGGGCATTCGGTTATTTTAAAATGTTCGGCCATTGGTTAGTCGGGTTTAGATACCTGCTCGTCCTTTTGCACCAGTTCTTCGCGCTTAAAGTTACGTATAATCAACCTGCTACCGCCATTATAAGTAACATAGCTGGCTACCCAGTTAATAAAAACAATAACGCGGTTGCGGCCGCCCATCAGGGATATCAGGTGCACAAACATCCATATCAGCCAGGCAAAAAAGCCCTGGAATTTTAGTTTGCCTATATCGGCAATGGCTTTATTGCGGCCAATGGTAGCCAACGATCCTTTGTCGTTATACTTAAACGGAACGGCAGGCTCGCCTTTGATCAGTTTGTAGATGTTTTTGCCGGTAGTTTCGCCCATTTGTATGGCTACCTGCGCTACACCGGGGTGGCCTTTTGGTGTTTCTTCGGTTATCATGGCTGCCACATCGCCAATGGCAAATATATTGGGGCTGCCCACCAGGCGGCAAATGGTATCTACCTTAATACGGTTGCCACGCTCAATAGCGTCTTTAGATACACCATCGGGCACCACGCCCATCACCCCGGCAGACCAGATCACGTTTTTGGTAAGGATGCTTTTGCCGCCCTCAAACTTTATCTCGTGGCCATCGTAGCTTTCTACTTTTACGTTTAATAATAGCTCAACGCCCATTTTGTGCAGGTAATCTTCGGCAGCCTTTGATCCCTCGTCAGAGAATGGGCCTAATACTTTAGGCAAAAAGTCTACCAGGTAAACTTTCATCTCTTCTTTCATCAGTTCGGGATAATCCTTGTTCAGTACGTGGTTGCGCAACTCGGCTAAGGCGCCTGCAAGCTCTACACCGGTAGGGCCGGCGCCAACCAATACAAAGGATAGGTAAGGTGCGCGTTCTTCCTTAGCGGGCTTTAAAATGGCCTCTTCCAGGTTTTGCAGCACCATATACCGAAGGTTCAGTGCTTCGGGGATAGATTTCATCGGCATGGCATAATGCTCTATATCCTTATTGCCAAAAAAGTTGGTGGTTGAGCCTGTAGCAATCACCAGGTAATCGTAGGGTATCTCGCCAATAGTGGTTACAACGGTATTCCGTTCGGCATCAATACGCGTAACCTCGGTATTCCGGAAACGCAGATTTTTTTGCCCTTCAAAGTTTTTACGAAGCGAAAAGGCGATAGACTCGGCCTCCAGGCTGCCGGTGGCTACCTGGTACAACAGTGGCTGAAACGTATGGTAATTGTGTTTATCTATCAGGATAACTTCAACGGGTTTCTCGGCCAGTTGTTTGGCCACCTGCAGGCCACCAAAGCCGCCGCCTATAATAACTACTGTTGGGAATTTTGATTGATCAACGGGGTTCATGAGCACTATTGTTTTTTGTTTGAATAAAAGCCGGCTCTAAATCTCCTCCCGAAAGGGAAACTTTAAACCCTGCCTTCCGGAGGGAGTGCAGATAGTGGCTATAGTTGTAAAACAAAAAAGGCTCCAAATGTTCTTTGAAGCCTTTTAAAAAATAATATTATGAGTGATGGGTTAATTAATCACTGAATCAACCCATAGCAGTTTTATGCTATTTCAGGTCTTTCTTTCCAAAATCTATGATAACAGGTGTTGCTACACAGATAGATGAATAAGTACCGAAAATTACACCAATTAACAATGCGAATGAGAAACCGCGGATAACGTCACCACCGAAGATGAACAAGATCACTAATATCAATACCACCGTAAATGCAGTGATAATGGTACGGCTCAAAGTATTGTTGATGGCATGGTTAATTACCTCTTTAGGATCATCGGTTTTTGCATGGTGATGATCCAGAAACTCGCGGATACGGTCAAACACTACCACGGTATCGTTAATTGAATAGCCAATAACGGTAAGCAATGCTGCGATAAACGCCTGGTCGATATCTAAAGAGAACGGAAGGATATCTTTAAAGATCGAGAAGAACGATAGTACCAGCAATGAATCGTGCGCGGTAGCCACCATAGCACCCAAGCTGAACTGCCATTTACGGAACCTGATCAATATATAGGCAGAGATTACGATGATGGCCAGGATGATGGTCCATTTTGCCGACGCCTTTACCTCGTTAGCAATGGTTGCCTCTACTTTTTGGTGGCTTAGGATGTTTTTGTCATCAATTTTAGTTGCCGGGTTGGCAGATAGCGCTTTGATCAAAGCAGTTTGTACTTTGTCGTCAGCATTTGCCGAGTTATCGTCAATCAGGTAATTGGTATTGATGCTGATCTTATCAGTACCATAAGTTTTAACTTCGGTACCGCGGCCAAGCGTTGCGTCAACAGCCTCGTGTACCTGTTCTGTCGTAACAGGCTGGTTAAACTTCACTACATAAGTATGCCCGCCGCCAAAGTCTACACCGTAGTTAAAACCTTGTGTTGCCATGGAGATTAAACCGGCTACAATAAATATACCCGAGAAGGCGTAAAATTTAAAGCGGTTTTTAACAAAGCCGTAATTGGCGTTTTTGAAAGTATGTGAGCTCCATGGGCGAGAGAAGGTGATATCCCAGCCTTTTTCAAGCATGTATTCAAATATCAGCCTTGATATCAGTAACGAACAGAACAGGGTAGTAACGATACCGATCATCAAAGTGGTTGCAAAACCCTGTATCGGGCCTGATCCGAATAAAAATAAGATCACACCGGTTAAGAATGTACTGATGTTGGCATCAAGGATAGATGGTAAAGCATGTTTAAAACCATCGGCAACTGCTATACGGATAGATTTGCCCAAGCCAAGCTCTTCGCGAACACGCTCGTAAACCAGTACGTTGGCATCTACCGCCACACCTAATATTAAAATGATACCGGCTATACCAGGCAGTGTTAATACTGCGCGGATACTTACCAATACACCCATCAGGAAGAATACGTTGATCAATACCGCAATTACAGCTACAGTACCTGCACGTTTGTAGTAGGCCACCATAAAGATCAGGATAACTACTAAACCCAGGATACAAGAAAGTAAACCTGCGCTGATGGCTTCCTGGCCTAATGACGGGCCTACAACTGCCTCGCCAATAATGTGTACAGGTGCCAGTAAACGGCCTGCCTTTAAAATATTAGCTAAATCTTTGGTGTCCTCCTGGGTGAAATTACCGCCCGAGATTGATGATACACCGCCCGAGATCTCGTTTTGAACGTTAGGGGCAGAATAAACGTTGTCATCCAACACAATAGCGATAGCCCTTTTGTTGGTACCTGCAGATGCTTCGGCTGTAACGGTTTTCCATTTTTGGGCACCTTGCGAATTCATGTACATGGTAACCTCAAAACCACCTTTTTGCTGGTCTACATCGGCACGTGCATCATTAATCACGTCGCCCTGTAATACCGGGCCATTTTCTGCACCGGATAATTTGATCGCATAAAGTTCAAATATTTTAGTGCCTTTCTCTGGTTTTACCCCCCAAAGGAATTTTAAGTTTTGCGGAATAACAGATTTGATATCTGCACTGTGCAGGTAGTTGTTAACTTTTGCTGTATCTTTTTGCGCAGCACGGCCAACAATAGGGCCCGGTGCTAATTGCGCCTGTCCATCCTGTCCCTGGTAAACCATAGGGGCAAGTACCGCAAATAACGGTGCCTGGTCTGCCAGTTGGCTTTTGTTATTTAAGCCTGCAGAATCTTTAGCGGTGTTATTTTTTAATTTGTTGATTAATGAGTTTGCCTGTTTTGCAGCAGCAGTTGAATCTTTTGGTGCAAGTGCGGCAGTTTTTGTCGCTTTGGCGGTATCAGCCTTGGCAACTGCGGTATCTTTTTTAGCAGCCTTGTTTTTAGCGGCTATAATGCCGTTAATGTTGTTAAGCAAACCATAAACTTCGCTGTTATCAAAAGTTTGGTAAAACTCAAGCTTTGCCGTACCGGATAATAATTTACGTACACGCTCGGGCTCTTTTACACCCGGTAATTCAATTAAAATGCGGTTGGTGCTTTTTTGCAGTTGGATGTTTGGCTGCGTAACACCAAATTGATCAATACGGGTATGCAACACGGTATATGACTGCTGTACCGCCGTATTGGCCTGGTCTTTCAAATAAGCCTCAACATCGCTGTTAGATGAATTGTATTTTAATTTATCCTGGTTGCTGCTGTTTGCAAATATAGAAGCAAGCTTGGCATTAGGGGCCAGCTTTTCGTATTCATCAACAAACAGGGTAATGTAGTCTTTTTGCTCGGTAACGCTTCTTGCCTGCGCATTGGTTAATGCCTGGTTAAAGGCAACATCGGCGCTGTTGTTGGATAGCGTGGTAACCAGCTCACGTAACGAAATTTGCATCGTAACGTTCATACCTCCCTTTAAATCTAAACCCAGGGCAAGCTCCCTGTCAACACAATACTGGTAAGTATGGCCGAGTACCGGGTAAACCGGCAGTGTAGAAACAGAATCAAGATAGGCCTTCTCCTTTTCAAGATTGCCTTTAGAATACGCTTTGGCATCATTCTCAACTTTGTGGGCCACCCAGGTGAATGAAAGCTGGTATAAGCACACAACAGCCAGCAGAATGGCGAAAAATTTAATAACCCCTTTACCTTGCATCGCGAATTAAATATGTAATTAATTAGTTTATAAGCTTTTTAAATAAGACGGCAAATCTAATAAAATTTCACAAGCATGAAATTTTTAATTGAAACAAAATAATCTGAGTTTTTGTTACCGGCGGTTTAGTGTGATAAATGAATAAGGAAGCGGGTTTTTCTCGTCCGGCTCATGATACTCCCGGCTCACTTCATCCCAGTGCATATAATCAATTTCGGGGAAAAACGTATCTGCCTCAAAATCCTGATGAATAATGGTGAGATAGATGCGGTCGGTTTTATCCATTGCCTGCCGATAAATTTCGGCGCCGCCGCCAATAAACACCTCATCCTCGTGTGCGCATAGCGCCAGGCCTTTGTCAATTGACTGTACCACCTCGCAGCCGGGTATCTGGATAGGTTGCCGGGTTACCACAATATTGCGGCGGTTTGGCAAAGGCTTACCCACCGACTCGTAGGTTTTCCTCCCCATGATGATAGTGCGGCCTGATGTGATCTCTTTAAAATGTTTCAAATCCTTCGGCATGTGCCAAAGCAGCTGGTTGTTTTTGCCTATAGCGTAGTTTTGGGCTATGGCTACGATGATGCTTATTGTCATTGGGTCATTGGGTCATTGAGTCATTGGGTCATTGATGTACCAAGCATCTCAAGTAATTTATCAGAAAGTTTTTTTAGTAATTCGTTATCGTCTTTTATAATTTCTTCTACAAACTTTTTACGATTGGCGGCTTCTTTTATTTTTGATTTGCACTAATATATCTGGCATTATCTCCTCTCTCAGTTCATCAATTAATTTTGTAATTGCTTTTTTGATTTCGATAATATTCATAGTTTTCTAATAAAAGCATTTTATGACAATGAATTGCTTGTGGCTTATTCATTGTTTGGCTGCTCAATACTTTTTACTGATGTATTTTATGTAGATGTTTAGTTTATGATGGATGATTTCCAATTCTTTAATAAGTTCGATATGCTTTTCTTTGCTAATTAAACTTTTTACCAGGCATTTATTAAGCCATCCTTTTGTTTCTATTAATGATCCCCTGCTAAAGTAGCAGAAGTTTTTATTTTCCTTATAATGAAATCTTCCAAAATCCTTCGGCAATATTAGCACTAATGGAATCTGCTGATCTTGTAATTTGTTTGCCGATGGTATCTTTAACAAAGTAATTCCACTCTAAAACCAGGAACCAAACTTTGTTGGAGAAAGCATCCGCCAGATTGTAAATTTCTAATCTTCAATTCTATTACTCATCATTATACATCAATATGTAATAAAGAAACAAACTCTTCCGTACATTTCAAATTCATTTAATGACCCAATGACCCAATGACCCAATGACCCAATGACCCAATGACCCAATGACCCAATGACCTAAACCGCAACCACCCCTTTAATGTGCGGGTGCGGGTCGTAATTCTCTAGGGTAAAATCTTCAAACTTAAAGTCGAAGATGTTTTTGATGTTGGGGTTGATCTTCATGGTGGGCAGCGGGCGTGGGTCGCGGCTTAGTTGCAGTTGGGCTTGCTCCAGGTGATTGTTGTAAATGTGGGCATCGCCAAAAGTGTGTACAAAGTCGCCATAATCCAGGTTGCATACTTGGGCCATCATCATCGTGAGCAACGCATACGATGCAATATTAAAAGGCACCCCCAAAAATATATCGGCACTGCGCTGGTAAAGTTGACATGACAACTTGCCCTTCAGTTCCCCCTTCAGGGGGTTAGGGGGCTGCACATAAAACTGGAATAAGCTATGGCAGGGTGGCAGGGCCATCTGGTTCACATCGGCAACGTTCCAGGCCGATACCATGATGCGGCGCGAATCGGGATTGTTCCTGAGTTGCTCTACAACCTGCGTAATCTGGTCGATGTGGCCGCCATCGGGTTTTGGCCAGCTGCGCCATTGGTAGCCATATACAGGGCCAAGGTTGCCGTGCTCGTCGGCCCACTCATCCCAAATGCGTACGCCGTTATCTTTTAAATACTGGATATTGGTATCGCCGGTTAAAAACCAGATCAGTTCATGGATGATAGATTTCAGGTGCAGCTTTTTGGTGGTCACCATCGGGAAGCCATCCTGCAGGTTAAATCGCATCTGGTAACCAAAAACGCTTAAGGTGCCTGTACCGGTGCGGTCATGCTTTTGCGCTCCGTTCTCCATCACATGCTGCATCAGGTCGAGGTACTGTTTCATTTTTGTTGTTTGATTAAGTTGATAGTTGATTGGATGAGTAGTTAATGGTACTAATGAACTAATGAGCCAATGAACAATTCTGACACAAATAAAAAAAATCTATTTTTGGTATCCTACTGATGTGCATAAATACATGGTAGTGTTAATTGAATTTGATGATAGCTTTCCCTAACGCAAAAATAAATATCGGCCTTAATGTTATAGCCCGCCGCCCCGATGGTTACCACGACCTGGAGACCGTTTTTTATCCCATTAAAATTAATGATGTGCTGGAGGTGGTAGAAGCCGATAAACTGAGTTTTGAATCGTCGGGATTGGAGATACCCGGAAGGCCCGAGGATAACCTTTGCATTAAGGGTTACCACCTGCTGAAAAAAGACCACGACCTGCCGCCGGTAAAGATCCACCTGCATAAAAACATCCCGATAGGCGCAGGGTTGGGAGGGGGGTCTGCCGATGCCGGGTTTTTTATTAAGCTGATGAACGATAATTTTGGACTGGGCCTATCTGATGACAGCATGGAAGAATACGCCCGCATACTGGGTGCCGATTGTGCTTTCTTCATCCGCAACAAGCCGGTATTTGCCTTTGAGAAAGGTGACGAATTTGAACCTATTAACTTGGACCTATCGGCCTACAGCATTGTTTTAGTGATGCCGGATGAGCATATATCAACTGCTGAGGCTTACAGAGGCGTAAAAGCCGCGCCGGTTAAAGAAACCCTATACGACCTAATAAAAACGCCCCTTACGGCATGGAGAGGGCATATTAAGAACGATTTTGAAGGCCATATCTTTCGCGATCATCCCGCCATACGTGGCATAAAAGCAGAGTTGTACGAGCATGGCGCGCTATACGCCAGTATGAGCGGCAGCGGCGCATCGGTTTTTGGCATTTTTGAGGACACCCCAAACCTGGAGGTGATGGAAGAATTTAGCCAGGTTTTTTACAACGTTTAATTAAGATCAGGAGAGCGCTGTCTCAAATCTCCAATCTAAGCAGGTGTCTAATCCCGGCTGAGGTAATCCCGGTCTTCGTCACTTAGTGTATTTTTGTCTTCATCGGCGTGCAGCTCATCATAGTGCCCGCCGATGTTATATTTTTTGTTTTTTGGGCGGGCAACCAGCACGCCCAAAATAAACCCGCCCACTGCTACCGCCGTAAGTACCGCCACCTTTGACAGATATACCGTGCTAAACAAAAGGGTGAATTTCACTTCGTCGGTATTTTGCATAATTACTACGGTAAGCAGCACTACAATTACAAGTGCAAAAATGGTTCTGATGCTCATGATAGACTGATATTGATTTGGTACTACAAGATGCACTTTTTTAATCTTTTTTAAAAATGGCAAATCTGCAGCCATCAATCTGATCTTGCAAAGATCCGGTTGCAGCAATTTAGGTGAAGCCGGCTGGTGGGCCGGGAAGAGCAGTTTATTTAAGATGTCATTCACCAAGCCCGGTTGTCATCATCAAAAAAATCTAACGTGCCTTAACGGCTTAAAAAACGCCTCATATATTTCGGCATTAATGGATGCCTGCCGAAATTATCCGCATCGTTTTTAAGCGCTATTTTTCGTTCCAAAATTCGATTTTGTATGCGCAATTGCTACTCCCGGCAATTAATAACAAATCCTGATTTCTGACTTCGTTACACTTTGATAGAAAAATACAACATTTTAAGCAATAGGAATTACAACTTAATATAATATGATTCAAATAACTCATTTACATGATAATATAGATGTAATTAACGTATTAATAATATAATTGCTATTATTTTTAGCATTTTAATTTTTTAAAAGTTTAATTTATCTATATTTTAGAAGTAGTTAGTTGTCATAAATAGCAGATTATCAATACTTAATATATTTAAAATAAATTGATTAATATAGCTGATGAGTTTGATTTTGATGATGTATTAAGGGATGTTTATAAATAAACATACTTTTCATTTTAAATACACTAATTAAAATTTGAATTGCCCTGTATTTGCTCCGGATATTAATTACGGGGAATTGGCGCTCTAAAAATAATAATGCCTTAGCGGGCTTTAAAATGCGTAATATGAGAGGCGCACTTTGCCCCTACCCGCATTAAAACAGGGGGTATTTTTAGATATATAAAGGAAAAATAAAGCTTAAAAAATTAGCGGTTACGGCGTTTAGCCACCTGCTTTTGGGCCACAGGGAAAAGGAAGATGGTAGACAAAATAATGACCGAGCCTACCCAAAAACCTGCCGACATTTTATTCATATCGCCAAAAAAAAGAAAGGCCATCATGATACCGTACACCGGCTCCAGGTTGGTGATGAGCGCCACCCGGAAGGCAGAAAGTTCGCGCATTACAGATACCCCTGCCACGTACGCCAGCGATGTGCACACCGTGCCCAGCAGGAATAAATAGCCCAGATCTGTTGCTTTAGGGATGATGAAATTGCTGGTACCGCCGGTAACAAAAAGGTACAAAGTGATCCAAACAAAGGCGCCGGATAATTCATAAAATGCAATTACCGGGGCCTCGTGATGCTTCACCTGGCGGCCGTTGATGATGGCAAAAAGGCTGGCCAGTATGGCGCTGATAAGGCCTGCTATGATACCCTTAGTGTATTGTGTTTCGAATTTAAAAATGAGGATAATGCCGATAATGATAAAAATTCCGGCTACGATCTCCATCTTAGAGATAGGTTTTTTGTTGATGACCGGCTCAAAAATAGCAGTAAAAAGCGTGATGGAGGAGAGGCAAACCAGCGTTACCGGCACGGTAGAAAGCTTGATGGAAGCGAAAAAAAGCACCCAGTGGCCGCCCACCAAAGCCCCCGTAAACACCAGTTTTAGCATCGTATTACGGCTCACTTTGAACGCAGTTTTGTTAAATTTAAAGTATAAAAACAGCGATAAACTGGCAATAAGTACCCGGTACCAAACCAAATTTACCGCCGAAATTGAAATTAACTGACCCAAAATTCCGGTAAAACCCCATACAAAAACGGTAAAATGGAGGATAATCAGGTTCTTATTGAGACCATTTTTCGCCCCCGAAACGTCTTTTAACGGCTCTAAATCGCCCTTATTTATGCCAGAAATGGTAGTGTCGGTATTGGATTTAGCGCCTGTTTGGGCCATTATTTTGGTGCTTTAATAATTAAAATGTAGCCCAAAATACCAAAAATAACGTTAGGGATCAGCACCGCAATGAGGGGTGGAAAGCCCCCTTTTATGGCAAATACCAGGGCAAATTTGTTTACAACAATATACGTAAAACAGATGAAAATTCCAATGCCGAGGGGTAAACCAACCCCGCCGCGCACCTTGCGCGATGCTATGGCAACACCGATACAGGTGAGCACAAACGAGGATAAGGGCTCGATAAAACGGCGGTATTTTTCGAATTGCATATCAACCACAACGCCGGTGCTGCGTAGTTTTTCCTTCTCAATTCCCTTGTTTAGGGTGGCCAAACTCATGGCCCCATAGATGTTGCTCACCACGTTATCATGGGCCTCAAAGTCTACCGGGCGCATGTCTAAAACGGTATCTAAATTAGGCAAATTCGTCTTAAAAACCTCCTTTAAACCGTTCACATAACGTATAGAAGGGGCATTAATAGTCCACCTGGTTTTAAGCGAATCAAACTTAATACTGGTAGCGGTAAGGCGCTCCTTCATTTCGTCGCCGTCAAATTTCTCGAGGGTGAAATTATACCCGGATTGCAGGCTTGGGTCGTAGCTTTGCAGGTACACAAACGTGCGTTTATCCAGCTGGATATGCACCTCGCTTTTGGATGGATCATCGTTTTTAAAGAAGTGCGCACCCTCAAAAGTTACCTTTAATTTATTAGTATATGGTAGTAAATACAGGTTGGCAAACAGCGATACGATGAATATTAAACCCGCAGAAAGCGCATAAGGGCGTAAAAACCTGTAGAAGCTGGCCTTGCTGGTAAGTATCGGCACAATCTCGGTTTGGTTGGCCATTTTAGCCGTAAAGAAAATTACCGCCAAAAAGTTGATCAGTGGCGATAAAAGCATCAGGTAAAAGGGGATAAACCCGGCATAATAAACAAATATAATGTCGTTTAAAGAGGCATTATCGCCCAAAAAGTTATCCAGGTGCTCAGATATATCAAACACTACAGATATCACCATAAAAATACCCAGCGTAAATACAAAGGTGCCCAGGTATTTACGGATGATATAGGAATCTATAACGGTTAAATATTTATCTAAAAAGCGCTTCATTTATAATCTTTGGCCTAAACGGTTCACCATAACTTTCTTCCAGTCGTAAAACTCACCGCTTATAATTTTATTGCGCGCTTCTTTAACTAACCACAAGTAAAAGTGCAGGTTATGTAAAGTAGCGATCTGTGCGCCCAGCATTTCGCCGCTGTGTATCAGGTGGCGCAGGTAAGCTTTGGTATAGCAAACATCGGCATACAGGTCGCTATCAGCCTCAATAGGGCTAAAATCGTTTTTCCACTTTTCGTTACGCATGTTAATGATGCCGTTTTTGGTGAACAGCATGCCATTACGGGCGTTACGGGTAGGCATTACGCAATCAAACATATCTATGCCTAAAGCAATGTTTTCCAGCAGGTTAATAGGTGTGCCTACGCCCATCAGGTAGCGGGGCTTGTGCTCGGGCAGTATATTACAAACCACTTCGGTCATGGCGTACATTTCTTCGGCCGGTTCGCCAACGCTAAGGCCGCCAATGGCATTCCCTTCGCGCTCAAAAGAGGCAATTACTTCGGCCGACCGTACCCGCAGATCTTTATATACCGAACCCTGCACAATCGGGAAGAATGTTTGGCTGTAGCCGTATTTAGGCTCGGTAGTATCAAAGCGGTCGCAGCAGCGTTTAAGCCAGCGGTGCGTCATCTCGATGGATCTTTTTGCGTAATTATAATCGCAGGGATAGGGGGTACATTCGTCAAATGCCATAATGATATCGGCACCTATGGTACGCTGTATATCCATCACATTTTCGGGCGTAAACAGGTGTTTGGAGCCATCCACATGCGAGCGGAAAGTTACGCCCTCTTCTTTTATCTTGCGTACTTCGCTTAACGAGTACACCTGGTAGCCGCCGCTATCGGTTAAAATAGGGCCGTCCCAACCGTTAAATTTATGCAGGCCGCCGGCCTGTTCAATCGTATTTAAACCGGGGCGCAGGTACAAATGATAGGTATTACCCAATATGATCTGGGCCTTAATATCATCCTTCAGCTCGCGCTGGTGTACCGCTTTTACGGTGCCGGCTGTGCCCACGGGCATAAAAATAGGCGTTTGTATCACCCCGTGGTCGGTAGTAAGTTCGCCTGCGCGGGCTTTAGAAAGCGGGTCTTGTGCTGTTAAATTAAATTTCATTTATCCGGGCAAAATTAGCAAAAGCGTTTGGCATTGGGTATGGTTAATTAATGGATTGTTAGATTGTTGCAGCGGGTTAAAGATGCGAAGTATCGCATCTCTACATTATATATCAGTAAAGGCGCGATACGTCGCGCCTTTTTGCATGCAAGGAGGCGCGTTAAAAGACGCGAAGTATCGCGTCTCTACATTAATCATGTTGTTCGTAGAGGCGGGATACTTCCCGCCTCCTTGCATGCAGGGTTTGCAGGTACACCGGGTTTTACCTCTTATTAACGGTGTTTCGGCGTAAAGTAAAGCGGGTAAACCCCTCCCTGCCATTTCACAACCCTACGCACCCCTCCCCAAGGAGGGAATTTTTAAATGCAATAGTAATAGCCATGAGTATATAAAGTAGGGCCTCGTGCGATTCCCTCCCAACGGGAGGGTGCAGGGAGGGGTTTTGGCTTAAAGTAAGGCTGATAAAACCCCTTCCCATTAGAGGAATTTTAAGTTCCAAATTCATTAAAGACGCGAAGTATCGCGTCTCTACATTATTATGTTATTCGTAGAGGCGGGATACTTCCCGTCTCTTGCATGCAAGGTTTGCAGCGGATGCCGGTTTTACCCCTTATTAACGGTGTTTCGGCGTAAAGTAAAGCGGGTAAACCCCTCCCTGCCATTTCACAACCCTACGCACCCCTCCCCAAGGAGGGAATTTTAAATGCAATAGTAATAGCCATGAGTATATAAAGTAGGGCCTCGTGCGATTCCCTCCCAACGGGAGGGTGCAGGGAGGGGTTTCGGCTTAAAGTAAGGCTGATAAAAACCCATCCCATTAGAGGAATTTTAAATGCAAATTCATAAAGACGCGAAGTATCGCGTCTCTACATTAATTATGTTATTCGTAGAGGCGGGATACTTCCCGTCTCCTTGCATGCAAGATTTAGACGCGAAGTATCGCGTTTCTACATTATTATGTTATTCGTAGAGGCGGGATACTTCCCGTCTTTTGCATGCAAGATTTAGACGCGAAGTATCGCGTCTCTACATTAATTATGTTATTCGTAGAGGCGGGATACTTCCCGTCTTTTGCATGCAAGATTTAGACGCGAAGTATCGCGTCTCTACATTAATTATGTTGTTCGTAGAGGCGGGATACTTCCCGTCTTTTGCATGCAAGATTTAGACGCGAAGTATCGCATCTCTACGGTTATTTTGCGTGTATGGGCGTGTCACTTCGCGAAAACTGATCTAAAGCAGGCGATATTATAAAATATGTTAACATTTCAACCTTTAAACGTTACAACATTACAACCTTTTTTATCAAATTTGCACCTTATTATCAAGGGGTTTGGAAGCTTATATTCAAGATGCGTTATTTGTTCTGTTTCAGCTATGTTTTATTGTTCAGCTGTATTACCTGCTAAGTAATCATACTAAGCTTACCCGCTATATACCGCAGGATGAATTGCCGGCCCCGATTGTACCCGTTTCTGTTATCATCAGCGCCCGTAACGAGGCTCGTAATTTAACCCAAAACCTACCTTATATTTTACAGCAAAACTACCCGGATTATGAGGTGGTGGTGATCAATGATTGCTCTACAGATGATTCGGACATGATCCTGCTGGGGATCCAGCAAGAGTTTCCGCACCTTAAAATTGTTACCATAAATGAGCATGCCCGTTATAAAACAGGTAAAAAGTTTGCGCTTACCCTGGGTATAAAGGCCGCTAAATACGAGCATCTTTTGTTTACCGATGCCGATTGCAAACCCGCCACGCTAAACTGGGTAACCCGTATGGCAGCAGGTTTTACCGGCCATACGCAGATAGTTTTGGGCTACTCGCCTTACACGCGCACGGGCAATTTTCTGAACCCTTTTATCCGGTTCGAAACCTTGAAAACTGCCGTTAACTATCTGTCGGCCGCCTTAACCGGCAACGCTTACATGGGCATTGGCCGCAACCTGGCCTATACTAAAACCCTGTTTTTTGGCGCAAAAGGCTTTGCCGCGCATATGCACGTATTATCTGGCGACGACGATTTGTTTGTGAACCAAAACGCAACAGCAGATAATACCACGATACAGATACACCCCGATACCTTTACTTATACCGATGCTAAAACAACCCTGGGCAGCTGGTTCAGGCAAAAAAAACGCCACATGGGCGTGGGTAAATTGTATAAAAACAGCCACCGGCGCATGCTGAGTTTTGATGCGGTTAGCGGCTTTTTATTTTATGTTTTATTTATATTGTGCCTGGTATTTAAATTTGAGCCTTTGTGGGCCATTGGGGTGGTGGTATTTAGGTGGGCGCTACAATTAATTATTTACCGCAAGGTGTTTAAACGGCTGGATTGCGGCGACCTGGTGTGGCCGTTGCCATTTTTTGATATGATATATTATATATACTTAAACGTATTTGGATTGATAGGTACCTTTATTAAAACCACCAGATGGAAGTAAATAAGAATTTTACCGAGAACGCAAAAAACGATTTTCATTTGGTTGTAAAGGCAAGGCAGGGTAACCAAAAAGCCTATGCCGACCTGATGCACCGCTATAAAGATTCGATTTACTTTATGGTGCTGAAAATGGTGAACAACAAGGAGGATGCTAACGACCTTACGGTTGAAACTTTTGCCAAAGCGTTTGAAAAACTGGATAAATACCAGCCCGAGTATGCTTTTAGCACCTGGCTTTTTAGGGTAGCTACTAACAACTGTATAGATTTTATCCGCAAGAAAAAGCTGAATACCCAATCTATCCACGGGATGATGGATGAGGATGGGGAAGAGAAGCCGCTGCAGATCAAATCTGACGTGCTGAACCCCGAGGAAACATCCATCAAAAAACAACAAACAGAAGAACTTAAACTACTGATAGAAAGCCTGCCTATACGTTACCGTAACCTGATAACCCTGCGCTATTTCGACGAATTATCTTATGAAGAGATTGCCCAGCAGCTTGATTTGCCCCTGGGCACTGTAAAAGCGCAGTTATTTAGGGCAAGGTTCCTGTTAGGCAATATCATAAACCGACATAATAAGGATGACATCTGATATCCTGCTTAAATATTTCCCGGAAATAACGCCGGCACAGCAAGCACAATTTGGCCGCCTGCAGGAGCTTTATACGCTATGGAACAGCCAGATCAACGTCATATCCCGTAAGGATATCGATCTGCTGTATGAGCGCCACGTGCTGCATTCGCTGGGGATAGCCAAAGTAATGGCCTTTTTACCTGGCGAAAATGTGCTGGATGTAGGCACAGGCGGCGGTTTCCCGGGCATACCGCTGGCTATGTTATTCCCCGATACCAACTTCCACCTGGTAGATTCGATAGGTAAAAAAATAAAGGTGGTAAACGAAGTGGCAGCCGCTTTGGGCCTTAACAACGTAAAGGCCACCCATGCACGGGCCGAAGAAATTAAGCAGCAGTTTGATTTTGTGGTATCGCGCGCGGTTACGCAGCTGAAGGATTTTTACCCCTGGGTAAAGGGCAAATTCAGCAAAAAAAGCAACAATATATTACCTAACGGGATACTTTACCTTAAGGGGGGCGACCTTACACAAGAAATTGCCGACGCGGGTTTAGCCGTGCAGCAATATCATCTCAAAAATTACTTTGAGGAGGAGTTTTTTGAAACCAAACAGGTTATCTATGTAAAAGGCTGATTTGCCGGATAAGATAACCAGCCCAGATCTAACAGTTACTTCCTTTTTTTAGCTGATAATTTTTATCAAACGGAAATATGATACGTTTTACAGATAGCGAGCCGTCAAGCAACCGGCTCATGGCTGTTGGTTTAACAGGGGCATCAGATTGGGCTGTTTTGGCTGGTTTGTTACGCGCTTTTGGATCAACGGCCGGTACAGGTTCTATGTCAATTTCAGGCACTTTAGCTGTAGATTTTGGCGGTGCAGGCGGAGGAGGAGGTACTTTACCTGGCTTTGCTGGTTTACCCGGCCTGGCCATTGGCGGCGGTGGAGGCGGCATCAACTTTTTGCGTTGGGCATCTGTTAAGCCTAAAACGTGTACCTCACCTACATAATTAGTTGCTTTGGTAACAGCTGGTTGTGGGAAATTAACACCATCAACCCCGGGTATAATAAAGCTTACGCCTAATTTATAATCGCCGGCTTTGTCTTTAATTTTACCCCGGTAAGCATTGGCCGCGGCTAATATGGCATCATCAAAACTTGTTCGGGATTGGCCTGATAGCTTCACGTTGCTAACATTTCCGCTGCCATCTACATGGAAGCTGATAATAAGGCCACCTTGTTTTTTACCCTCCAGGGCATCTTTAGGATACACAGTTTTTGTTCTGATAAAACGCCCAAAATCAAGAAATTGATCTTTTAATATGGTTGGTGGGGGCGGCGGGGGGAATTTGGTGGTATCCTGTTTAGCATCTGCTTTAATAACCATGGGTACCTGCATTTTAGTTTTGCTATCTACCTCTATTACCTCCACCGCTATTTTGCGTACTTTTTTGATATAGGCGATATCTGCATCCGTTATAGTGGTTGCCAAATAGGTTTTTTTAATGCCGTTTTCGGTGAACGACAGGTTATCCGAATAAGCGGTTATATCCCTGTCCTTTATCTTAAAATACTTGATAAGGGTGGGTTTAACAGTCGGTTTTTCGGGGCGTGGCAGCAGGTCTATCACCCCATAATCTTTACTAAACACCAGGGTTGATGCGCAGAGCATGCCCGCGCAAAGGGGCAGCGCTGCCAGGTACTTTAGCCTTGCTAACTTACCTGATCGGTTTTTGTTTAACATAATGATCCGTTTTTTTAATAAGTTATAATTGAAAAATGAATGCGTAATTGTTGTGCCCTGTATGCCATAAGCGTTGTTCAGTAAAAAAGAGGAGTAGCTGAGGGCATCCTGTTCGCGGGCCGCTGTTTGGTCGTCGGCTATATATTCGTGTATGGTTTTAAGGCTGCGCTGCAACAGGTAAACGAATGGATTAAACCAGTTGATCACTTTAACAAGTTCTAAAAAGATGATATCTGCCGAGTGTTTTTGGCGAATGTGCACCATTTCGTGCGCTATAATGGTTTCGGCTTGTGGGATGTTTTTGCCAATAAACAGGTAGTTAAAAAAAGAAAAGGCGGTGTGCTCATCCTCCAGATTAATCAGCTTATACTGACCCTGGTATAAGGCGTGCTTGTTGCGTGTAAGCAGATACAGTTTGCGCAAACGGAAGGCAAACACCAGCAATGCGATAACAGCACCCGTTATATATAGATAAATAAGTACATCATTAAAGGTAAACCGGGTTACAGGCTCGGCAGTTTGCAGCTGCGGAACGCTGGCCTGCATGGTTTTTACTTGTACGGGCAGTTCTACAATCTCCATTTCGGGCAGTACGGGTTTTAAAATACTTACCTGGGTAAGCGGCAAAATAAAGGCTGCAATACAGCTAAATATCAAATAAAACCTGCCCAGCGTGTAGTGGGTATCGTTATTCAGAAACAGGCAATAGCACAAATAAAATACGCCCAGGTAAATATTTGCCTCGATAAGGTAATGCAACCAGTTCATTTTTTTTGAGATTTAAGTTTGTTGATCAGTTCAGTTAGCTCGTCCAGTTCTTTCAGTCCCAGGTTCTGTTCATCAGCAATAAAGGATACCAGGCTTTTGTAGGAGTTATCAAAATAATTGGTCATCAGCTTATCAAACGTAAATTTCTTATAGTCGTCCTCACTGATAAGCGCAAAGTACAAATGCGAGTTGCCGTAGGCTTTGTGGTCAATAAATCCCTTACCTTCCAGCACCCTTACCACGGTTGATACGGTGTTGTAAGCGGGCTTTGGTTCCGGTATTTTCTCCAGGATATCTTTTACAATAGCCTCTTTTAATTGCCACAGTATCTGCATGATCTGTTCTTCGGCCTTGGTAAGTTCTTTTAGTTTCATAGCAAACTATTTTTATAGTTAGACTAAGGTAAAACTATTTTTATAGTTTGCAAACTATTTCTGTAGTTTTTGAGAATTATTTATTTATTATTAGTTTAAAGCCTGTTGAAGAAAATAGCAAGGCGGCCAATGGTTCGACAGGCTTACCATGACATGCTCCACAAAATGTCAGTCTGAGCTTGTCGAAGAATAGCAACGCGGCTAATGGTTCGATAGCTCACCATGACATACTCTACAAAATGTCAGTCTGAGCTTGTCGAAGAATAGCAAAGCGGCCAATGGTTCGACAGGCTTACCAGGACATGCTCCACAAAATGTCAGTCTGAGCTCGTCGAAGAATAGCAAAGCGGCTAATGGTTCGACAGGCTCACCATGACATGCTCCTTAATGTCAGTCTGAGCCTGTTGAAGAAAATAGCAAAGCGGCTAATGGTTCGACAGGCTCACCATGACATGCTCCTTAATGTCAGTCTGAGCCTGTTGAAGAAAATAGCAAAGCGGCTAATGGTTCGACAGGCTCACCATGACAGGCTGAAACGCCATAACAATCCAATCATGTCAGTCTGAGCTTGTCGAAGACTTAGCAAAGCGGCCAATGGTTCGACAGGCTCACCATGACAACGGCCATTATTACGAAGAGTAAATATATTTCACCTATAAATGCTAATTATTTTAGGATTATTTATACTTTAGGGCATCTTAATATTATGTCGTTACATCACCAGGTTGCCTTAACATTCCTAAAAAATATTGGCCCGGTGCTGGCCAAATCAATGATAAGCCGGTTTGGCAGCGCCGAAGAAGTATTTAAAAAATCGAAGGATGCCTTAACGCAGGCAAGGGGCATTGGTACCAAAAAGCTGCAGATGACCGACTTTGCCGAGGCCCTTAAACGTGCGGAGCAGGAGCTGAAGTTCATCGAAACCAACAAGGTTGATGTATTATTTTATACGGATGCACGGTATCCGCGTAAGCTAAAAAATTGCCACGATTCGCCTTTGCTGCTCTATGCCAAATGTAACACCGGTTTGAATACACAGCGCATCATCAGTATTGTAGGCACACGCAACGCTACAGACTACGGCCGTAATTTATGCAAGCAACTGATAGAAGAATTACAAGAATACCACGTAACAATTGTTAGCGGGCTGGCTTTAGGTATAGATACCGCCGCACATCGCGAAAGTTTACGGTTAAACGTACCAACTGTTGGTGTGCTTGGCCATGGTTACGATAAAATGTATCCCAGCCAAAACCGTAGCCTGGCCGAAAAGATGCAGGAAAACGGTGGACTGCTTACCGAATATCCATCCGGCACCATACCCAACCGCGAGAATTTCCCGCAGCGAAACCGCATTGTGGCCGGTATGGCCGATGCCACGGTAGTGGTAGAGGCGGGTTTAAAAGGCGGTGCATTAATAACTGCCGAAATTGCCAATACCTATAACCGCGATGTATTTGCTTTCCCCGGAAGGCTGGGAGACGAGTATTCGGAAGGGTGTAACTTCCTGATAAGGAATAATAAAGCCGCCCTGCTTACCTGCGTGGCCGACCTGGCCTACAGCCTGGGATGGGAAAAGAATACCAGCGCAAAAGGTGCACCCGAGCAGTTATTGCTGCCGATAGACCTATCGGCAGAGGAGCGTTTTGTTTACGAGATCATTCAGCAGCACAAAGCGCCACTGGCTATTGATGAATTATCTATCAAAGCCAAGATGCCCATGAGCCTGCTGGCCATGACTTTACTGGATATGGAGTTACAGGGTTTTATCCGGTCTTTACCCGGTAAAACTTACCTGGTAAATTAACAGCCCCCCGAAGGATAGGGCTTCAGCATATAAAAAGTTTCCCCTAAAGGGGGAGATTAGAGGGGGCTTGGGGTATCGTAAAAGGTAAGCTTGCCGGTTTGTTCAAATATCTCCGCCCAGGTATCCAGTTCAAATTCAATTAAGGCCACAGCGCAGGGCGGTACATCTTTAATGGCGCCGCTAAGGTAATAAAGCACCTGGCTGATGCCGGGGTTGTGGCCTACCAAGGCAATAAAATCTTTGTCTTGCGGCAGGTTGTCAATCACTTTCAACAAGGTACTCTCACTGGCATCATAAATAGCCTTATCGGTAACGGCCTGTTGTAAACCCAATACCTGGCTAAAAACATTTGCTGTAGAAAGCGTCCGCAAGGCAGGGCTTGCTACTAAAAGCTGTGGTTTTAAGTTATTTGCCAGTATGCGGGTAGCTATTGTTTCCGCTTGTTTAAGGCCTTTATGGGTTAGGGGGCGTTCAAAATCTGTAAAGCCGGTTTCGTGGGTTGCTTTGGCATGGCGTATCAGCAGTAGTTTTTTCATGGCAGCAGTTATTGTTTATTGATAAACGCAGTAATAGGCTCTTCCGGCATATCATACATACATTTAAAATGGCCCAGCGGGCATTTTTCCAATCCGAATTTTGAGCAGGGGCGGCAGCTCAGATCAATACCCGAAACCAAAACATCCTTTACCATGTAAGGCTGCACGCCCAAAAGCTCGGGCACGGTACCACCCCAAACAGATACAATAGGCTTATTAAATGCTTCGGCAATATGGGTTAGGCCGGTATCGAAACCTATAATACTTTTTGCCTGCGATACCAGGTAAACAGACTCATCTAATGTGGTAACGCCGCAGGCGTTGTAAATACCGGTGCCGGCAGCCGCGGCTATTTCTTCGCCGTTTGCTTGTACATCTTTACCGCCTAACAGTACAATTGGCATGTTAATTTGCCTGCAAATACTAATGATCTTTACATTCGGCATGCGTTTGGTAAAGTGCGTGGCGCCAATTACAAAAGCTACATAACCGTTTTGATGCGATGCCGGCAGCAGTGCAGATAGCCGGTAATTGTTTTTAATATAATAATCTATCGGTTTGCCATCGTTAACCACACCTAAAAAGGCAACGGCTTTTAAATAGCGGTCTACTAAATGCGTGGGTGGCACCAACTTAAGCCTAAACTTTATACTAAGCCATTTAAGCACCGTTTGCTTTTTATAGGCAGATGATTTGATGCCGGTACGCAATTTTAGGATAGCCGTGCGGAGGTTATTATGCAGATCGATAATGTGATCGTACTCCTCGGCTTTGATATCTGCAATGGTTTCAGCTAACGTAGGTTTTAACAGCAACAGCTTATCAACGTATGGGTTGTTATCGTAAATGTATTTAAAGGCGGGCTTGGTTAAAAAGTGTATTTCGGCATCCGGCAGTTGCTTTTTTAGGCAGCGTACAACGGGCGTGGTATAAATAATATCACCCATCGAACTAAAGCGGATAACCAATATCTTCATTCAATTAGTGAATTAGTGATTTAATGAATTCCTTGAACAAAGCCTTTTAATTAATGGTTTATTTAATTGGTAATTAATTTAATAGTTCTTTTTTCTGCTATTCACTACTCACCGTTCACTAATCTCCACTTTCTAACCCTTAACCTCATTCTGCACCTTTATCCTGTTGATGATAGAGGTGGAGGAGTAGCCGTTAACCAGGGTAATTGTTTTTACTTCGCCGCCGTTTGCCAATACTTCTGCAGCGCCGGCAATCTGGTCGACCGTGTAATCGGCACCTTTTACTAATACATCAGGCAGTAAACTGGTTATTAATTCCCGCGGGGTATCTTCCTCAAATAGTATTACAGCATCCACAAAAAACAAGGCGGCTAATAACGCTGCGCGATTATTTTGATCATTTATAGGGCGGCTTTCGCCTTTTAACCGCTTAACCGATGCATCTGCATTTAAACCGATAATCAGCTTATCGCCCAATTCTGCAGCTTTAACCATATAGGTGATATGCCCAAGATGAAGCAGATCAAAAACGCCATTAGTAAAAACCACTTTTTTACCCTGATTTTGCCATTCGGCCATGTGAGCTTTAAGCTGGGGCAGGGTAGTTATTTTATTTAGTAGTGTTTTTTCAAGATCGTAACGCATGGGTATAAAATTAGGAAAAAAATAATTATTAAATCCTTTTTCCTAAAGGTGTGTATTGATTTGCGAAACGGCGGATCCGGTTTCATAGCCGCTTTGCTAACCCCTCCCTGCACCCTCCCGGTGGGAGGGAATCGCACGAGCCTCTGCTTTTTTCAACTTCCTTGCTTGGGAGGGGATTGCAAGAGTACCCCAATTATATAAATCAATAAGCATCATCCACAGCCTTGCACAAGATATGGCCAATTAGGATGTGCATTTCCTGGATGCGGGCGGTAACATCAGATGGTACGATGATATTCAGATCGCAGATGCCGTTCATTTTACCACCATCGCGGCCGGATAGGCCCAGCGTTTTACAGCCAATTTTGGCAGCTGCCTCAAAGGCATTCAGGATGCCCTGGCTATTGCCGCTGGTAGAAATACCGATAAACAGATCGCCGGGTTGTGCCAGTGCTTCTACCTGGCGAGAGAATACATGGTTGTACCCATAATCGTTAGCAATGGCTGTAAGTGCCGAGGTATCAACAGTTAAGGCAATGCCCGGCAGGGCTATCCGTTCTTTTACAAACCGGCCGCTCAGTTCGGCAGCGATGTGCTGGGCATCGGCCGCACTGCCTCCGTTACCGGCAATCAGTACTTTTTTACCATTCTTTAACACGCTTACCATTGTATTACAGGCGGTTTCGATATCGCCCGGCAGGTTTTGGATAACCTGCTGTATCACTTTTTGATGCGCGTATAGTTCTTCAATAACCATATCTTTTTAATTAGTGAGTTAACGAATTAGTGATGGATTTTATAGTGCTTGTTTATTATTCACTACTCACCACTCACTACTCTCTACCTTCTTTAATCTCTGGCGCCCATATCTTCCAGAATTTCTTCAACAGTGGTAACGGCGCTGCCCGTTTGCCTGATTACGATGGCTGCGGCGTGGTTGGCCAGTTCGCAGGCTTCTTCCACATCTAAGCCTTGTGCCATAAAATAAACCATGGTGGCAATTACGGTATCGCCTGCGCCGGTTACATCAAATACCGATGTGGCTTTTACCGGCAACAGCTTATAAGCCAGCTGGCTGATGATAGCCATGCCTTGTTCAGACAGGGTCACTACAATATATTCAGCATCTGTTTGTTTTAAAATTATGCGGGCTGCTTCCAGCAGTTCGGCCGTGTTGGTGATCTTTTCTGTTTTGGCGGCTTCTGCCAGCTCCTTGCGGTTAGGCTTTATAATGTAGGCGCCTTTGTATTTGCCATAGTTAAGCCCTTTGGGGTCTATCACTACTTTTTTGCCTTGCCGGTTAGCCTGGCTGATCAGCTCCTGCGTAAGATCTTCAGAGAAAAGGCCCTTGTTGTAATCGGACAAAATAACCAGATCTGCCTCTGCTATTTTGTTTTTTATCTGCGCTAAAAAATCTGCCTGCATATCCATCCCAAGCGGGTGGGTAACTTCCCTGTCTACCCGTACCAGTTGGTGGCTGCCTGCCATTACACGGGTTTTTACCGTGGTGGGGCGGGTGGTATCTTTAAAAATACCATCGGTGTTGATCCCTTCCTGTAAAAGTATATCCGTTAGGCGTACGGCATCTATATCATCCCCGGTAATACCGGCCAACGAGATCCGGGCACCTAACGACAGCAGATTTTGGGCTACGTTTGCAGCGCCGCCGGGTGTGGTAAATTCCTTTTTAACATTTACAATAGGTACCGGCGCCTCGGGCGAAAGCCTGGTGGCGTCGCCTATAATGTATTGGTCTATCATCAGATCGCCTATTACCAATAGGTTTGGCACAGGGCCCGATTGCTGTAGCTTGCGTACTTTATCTGTTAACATATTTATTTATTGGGGCATTGGCCATTGAGCCATTAACTCTCTGGTCCGGTCATGCTGAAAATTCTTAGTCCTGAAATTTCAGGTTCATACAATTCCCGGTATTACTTACCGCTTTTTTTCTTCTCAAAAACTTTTGTTATCTCTGCCAGGGGCAGTGCATTTAAGCACATTTCTTTTGTTAAACCACCTTTGCGGGCAATGTTTGTACCATAATGCATATCACTAAAACCGCTGTTACGGTGCGCATCGGGGTTAATAGAGAGCATTACGCCTTTATCCAGCGCATACTGGTGCCAGCGCCAGTCAAGGTCAAGCCTTACGGGGTTGGCATTTATTTCAATCACCACGTTATTGGCGGCGCAGGCATCAATCACCTTTTTATGATCAATTTCATACCCCTTTCGGCTAAGTAACAGCCTGCCGGTGGGATGGCCTAAAATTGTTGTAAACGGGTTTTCAATAGCCTTTATTAAACGGGCGGTAGCCTTATCTTCCTGCATTTTAAGGTTGGCATGGATAGATGCAACAATAAAATCAAACTTCTTCAGGATCTCGTCCGGGTAATCCAGCGAACCGTCATTCAAGATGTCTGATTCTATCCCTTTAAAGATATGGAAGCCGGTTATCTTTTTATTCAGATGATCTATTTCTTCCTGCTGCTGCAAAACCCGCTCGATGCTGAGGCCTTTGGCATAAAAGGCGCTTTTACTATGGTCGCTAATGCCTAAATATTCCAGTTTTAGTTCATCGCGGCAGTATAGGGCAATTTCTTCGAGTGTGTTTACGCCATCGCTCCAGGTGCTGTGGTTGTGCAGGCTGCCTTTCAGGTCGTAATAACTGATGAGCGTAGGCAGCTTATTTTCTGCTGCTTTTTGAATAAAGTTCTTGTCTTCGCGCAACTCGGGCTGCATCCAGGCCAGGCCGGCTTTCTGGTAAATGATCTCTTCGGTTTCGGGTTGTTCTAAGGGGATATTAATGCGGGATAACACCTCTTCCACATGTTCGGTTGTGCCGGTATTTACAAACAACTCGTAATAATAATCGGCTTTATCTACGCATATCATATCAACCAGCAGGCCGTTCTTTAATTCGGCATTAATATGCGTGCCGTTCAACACAACGTTTTGCAGGGTATCCAGTTCCGCTAAAGCTTTAAAGGCAACATCCTGGTTTAAGCTGCCGATAACAATAACCAGTTCGCTAATGATCTCGTTCAGCCTCCTAAATTCGCCTGCAACATGCTTTAAGGCATCCGGGAAGATTCCTTTGATCTCTTCCATCAGGTCTTTAACTTCCTGCTCTACCTGCGAGTACAGGAATTTGCCGTTACCGGCCATCCGGAATTCGATCAGCCTTTTAATCTCTTCCTGGGTTTTTAAACCGAAGCCTTTGGCTTCTATCAGGCGGTTCTCGTTGCAGGCGTAATAAAGCTCGCCGATGTTCTCGATGCCCAGTTCTTTCCAGATGATGGCTACCTTTTTTGGGCCTAAGCCTTTGATGCCCATCATTTCTACAATGCCTTCCGGGGTTTGGTCCAGCATCTCCCGCAGTTCTATCATGGTGCCGTTCTCCAGCAGTTCCACTATTTTGGCGGCGATGCTTTTACCAATACCATCTATTTTTTCCAGTTCGGCCAGCGGTTTACCGGCAATAGGGAAGGGCAGCTTATCTACCTTAAGGGCAGCATTGGCAATAGATTTGATTTTGAACGGGTTAACTCCGTGCAATTCCATCAATTGCGATAGTAAACGAAGCGTACGCGCTATGGGTTTGTTCTCCATAATTTAGTTAAGGCGTAAAAATACAAAAGAGGCGGTTGAGTTCATAGATAATAGATAATAGTTAATGGTTCATAGTTTCAATAGCACATTATGTACCATTAACTATGAACCATTAACTATAAGCTTTGTGTTATTTGATCACCACCTCATAAGGCATGCGCATTTGCGGGGTGCGCATCATTTGGGTTACGCCTTTTATCTGTTGGTAGTAGCGGTAGTTTTCGCCAAGCTCGGCTTTTACAAAACGGGCTTTTATCTGGGCGCTTAAGCCCTCGCCAAATTTGTTTAAAAAGCTTTTTTGCTCGGGGTAGGCTACTATTTTGTAATCTTTTACACCGGCTTTTTTAGCTGCAGATTGTATGGCATCGTTAATATTGCCCAGGCGGTCAACCAGGCCAATTTTTAGCGCCTGGGTGCCTGTCCATACGCGGCCCTGGCCAATGCTGTTAATATATTGCTGGGTTTTACCGCGGCCGTTGGCCACAGCTTTGGTAAAATCATCGTAGCCACGATTTACGCTGTTTTGCAAAATGGCCCTTTCTTCGGGGGATAAGGGGCGGCTTGCATCGCCCAGATCGGCATACTTGCCTGTTTTTACACCATCAAAAGTAATACCCAGCTTATCATTAAATAGTTTTTGCATGTTGGGCAGTATGGCAAAAATACCTATCGAGCCGGTAATGGTATTGGGTTCGGCTATGATAGAATCTGCAGCACAGGCAATGTAATAACCGCCGGATGCGGCCACATCACCCATAGAAACAATAATGGGTTTTACTTTTTTGGTGAGCATTACCTCGCGCCAGATCACATCTGATGCCAGCGAACTGCCGCCCGGTGAGTTTACACGCAGTACAATGCCCTTAACTTTAGTATCCAGCCTTAATTTGCGGATAGCCTTTGAAATGTTTTCAGACCCGATACTGTTATCGTCGCCTTCGCCGCCGCTGATCTCGCCCGAGGCATAAACAATGGCAATGCGGTTATTAGAAGTCACCTCGTCCGGGTTCGACGGGGCGGGGGCTGCACTTTTGCGATACTCATCCAGGTCAACACTGGCAATGTCTTTACTATCGGCAATACCTGTACGCTGCTTAAGGTCAGACAAAATCTCGTCCTTATATTTTAGCCCGTCTACCAGTTTGTATTTAAGGGCGTCTTCCGGCTGTTGTATGCGGCCGGTGTTGGCATAGTTAAATAACGAATCTTTGCTGATGCCCCTACTTTTACTGATGCCGGTAAGGAAATAATCATACATCGACCCTAAGTAGGAGTTAACTTGCAGGCGGTTGGCATCGCTCATTTTAGTAAGGATGTAGGGCTCAACAGCGCTTTTGTAAGTGCCTACTTTAATTACCTGTGCTTCTATGCCCAGTTTATCAAGGGCGCCTTTCAAAAAGGTAATATTTGAACTAAAACCCCTGAATTCAAAAATACCTTTGGGGTTGATGTAAACTTTATCTGCAACAGATGCCAGGTAGTAAAAGCCCTGTGTATAAATTTCGGAATAAGCCACCACGAATTTTTTAGACCTTTTAAAATCGATCAGCGCATTGCGGATCTCTTCGGTAGTGGCCTGGCCGCTCATCATATAGCTTTCATCCAAAAATATGCCTTTAATGTTGCCGTCGGTTTTGGCTTTTTTAATGCTGGCCAGTATATCGTTCAGCCCAAGCGATTTTTCGCCGTCTAACCCTAAAAAGCCCAGGTTGGCAAGCGGGTTATTTGGGGTACGCTCGGTTATGGGGTAATCAAATTTAATATGCAGTACCGAGTTTGGAGAAACATCCACAGCTTTGTCGCTACTGGCTGCCGCAATAATAAATGCAATAAATATAAGGGGGATGACGCTTGCTATAATAATACCAACTACGGTAGCCAATACAAATTTGAAGAATTGTTTCATTAACTGTTATAAATCATTTATATATGCAAACTTAGTAATTCGGTGCACTATTAAGAGCCTTATACCTAATATTTGTTACAACAATGATTGATGTTTTTTTATTACTTGGCAGTAACCTGGGCAACCGGCAATTGTTATTACAGCAGGCTATTGCGCATATTGGGGGCCGGGTTGCCCCGGTGATAAAAGTATCGCCGGTTTATGAAACGCAATCATGGGGTAAAACCAACCTGCCCGACTATTTAAACCAGGTTATTATGCTGCAAACCACACTTACCGCAAAGCAGGTACTGGATAGGGTATTGGCAATTGAAACAGAGCTGGGCCGCAAGCGCGAAGAAAAATGGGGATCGCGGACGATAGATATCGATATTTTATTTTATGGCGATGCTGTTATTAACCAGCCCGACCTGGTTGTGCCGCACCCGCAATTGCACCACCGCAGATTTACTTTAGAGCCTTTGGGAATGATAGCGCCGGATTTGATACATCCTGTGTTAAATAAAACGATATTAGATTTGAAAAACAACCTTAACGACAACTTGATCGTAAAAAAGTTATAATTTTGATTTTAAACCCAGCATAATGCCTGATAATTTACCTACCCCCGACCTTGACCTGGCCTTTTTATACGAAATTGCCGACGGCAGCGATGAATTTATTGTAGACTCGATAGGGATGTTCCTGGAGCAAACCCCGCAATTACTTGATGCCATTAATACTGCCATCACCGGGCAGGATTGGGCTACCGCAGCCTCGGCATCGCATAAATTAAAACCTAACCTTGGTTTTTTTGGGATGCCCCAAAGCCAGGCTACCATACAGGAAGTAGAACTTGCCTGCAAAGCCGGCGGCGATAATCCCGACGAAATTATAGCCAAATTTAACCAGGTTAAAGAAACTGTAAACACCAACCTGGTAGAGCTGGAAAAAATTAAAAAAGAGAAAGAAGCGAGCCTTTAAAAGAGGTAAAATAATACAGGCAAAAGCTTAAAGGTTTTGCCCGGCAACTGTAAAAGCAAAAGGCAACCGATTGGGTTGCCTTTTGCTTTTATATATTTTTAAATGAGTAAAGCTTTTAACTCTCAGCCTAACTAAGCTACTTCTTCCAGCTTAAAGGTATAGCTTTCCATAATCAGGTTGGCTAACAGGTTTTTGCAGGCTTCGTCAACTTTGGCGTTGGCAGTTTCGGTGCTGTCGGCTTCAATTTCAAGTGAAATGTGTTTGCCTATGCGCACATTTTGTATTTCTGATAAGCCCAGGTTTTTCATGCTGCCGGTAACGGCTTTACCTTGCGGGTCAAGGATCTCTTTTTTGGGCATTACATCAATTTCGGCCAGGAATTTTTTCATCTAATGTTGTTGTTAAGTGATGACAGGGTAGGGTTAGCTGTTTTTATGCGAGCTGCCTATTACGGTATCATCTGCAAATTTAAGTTGAATTAACGATAGGGTGATGTACATTACGATAACCACCGGTACCGCCGCAAATTTAAAAAATAGAATGAGTATTGACGAAAACAACAGTAATAAATAGCGGTAGAAATTTTTATTAAAATCGCGGTTCTTGAATTTTAACGACATCAAAGGTATCTCGGCCACCAGCAGGGTACACATCACAATAATAAATACCGATAAACCGTAAGGGTTTAAGATATAGCGCGCAATGCTGTTGTATTGCAGTAATATAAGCGGGATAGAAGCGATGAGGATAGCGTTTGCCGGGGTAGGCAGGCCTATAAAGCTTTCGGCCTGGCGGGTATCCGTGTTGAATTTAGCCAGCCTTAGGGCAGAAAATACCGGGATCAAAAAAGCTATAAAATTAAGGTATTCGCTTACATGCGGTATTTGCGGGGCCTGCAGCAAAAGCTCATACATAATGGCCGATGGCAGTACGCCAAAGCTTACCATATCTGCCAGCGAATCCAGATCCTTACCTATGCCCGAAAAGGATTGTAAAACGCGGGAGGCAAAACCATCAAAAAAATCAAATATCGCTGCCAAAAATATGGCATAGGCCGCAAACTTAAGGTTATCCTGAAAAGTAAAAACAATACCAATGCAGCCGCTAAATAAATTTGCACACGTTATAGCATTTGGAAGATGTTTTTTTACCCGTCGCCTCATAATGTCATGAAGGTATCATAAATTTTACAATAACCAAAGGGAGTTATAATAAGCTTACGTTATTTATAACTCCCGCCGGTGTAAAGATATTATGAATTCATAGAGATCAAAAATTCTTCGTTTGTACGGGTGCCTTTAATTTGCGCCTGTAAAAACTCCATCGATTCTTGTGAGTTCATGTCTGCCAGGTGGTTACGCAGTATCCAGATGCGTTGCAGGGTGTCGCGGTCAAGCAGCAGATCGTCTCGGCGGGTACTTGATGCCGTGATATCGATAGCCGGGAAAATACGTTTGTTGGATAGTTTACGATCCAGCTGTAACTCCATGTTACCGGTACCTTTAAACTCTTCAAATATCACCTCGTCCATTTTTGAACCGGTTTCTGTTAAGGCAGTAGCAATAATGGTTAATGAGCCGCCATCCTCGATGTTACGGGCAGCACCAAAAAAGCGTTTGGGTTTATGCAGCGCGTTGGCATCCACACCACCCGATAAGATTTTGCCGGATGCTGGCGCTACCGTATTGTAGGCGCGTGCCAAACGGGTGATAGAATCCAGCAGGATAACTACATCGTGGCCGCACTCAACCATGCGTTTTGCTTTTTCAAGCACAATGTTGGCAATTTTTACGTGGCGGTCTGCAGGTTCATCAAAGGTTGATGATACTACCTCGGCGCGTACGCTGCGGGCCATATCGGTCACCTCTTCGGGGCGTTCGTCTATCAGTAAAATGATGAGGTAAACTTCCGGGTGGTTTTTGGCTATTGCGTTGGCAACATCCTTTAGCAACATGGTTTTACCCGTTTTTGGCTGGGCTACAATTAAACCGCGCTGGCCCTTGCCAATAGGCGAAAACAGGTCCATGATACGGGTAGAGTAGTTACCGGCATCTGTAAACAAGTTTAATTTCTCTGACGGGAAAAGCGGCGTTAAGTGGTCAAAGGGCACACGGTCGCGCACTTCTGCAGGTATGCGGCCGTTAATGGCCTCTACGCGTACCAGCGGGAAATATTTTTCGCCCTCTTTTGGCGGGCGGATGCTGCCGCGAACGGTATCGCCGGTTTTTAAGCCAAACAGTTTTATTTGCGATTGTGATACGTAAATATCATCCGGAGAGGTTAAATAGTTATAATCTGACGAACGCAGGAAACCATAACCATCCGGCATGATCTCTAAAACGCCCTCATTCACAATAACGTTGTCAAAATCAAGGTTAATAGCCGGCTCCTGCGATTTTTGCTGCTGTTGCGGTGAACGGCGCTCAAATTTTTGCGGGCGGCTTTCGGTAACCGGCTGGTCTGGCTGGCCTGCCTGTTCCGTTTTTTCCTCCGTTTGCTCAGTTGCTTCGGTGGCTGGCGCTGTTGCAATGGCAGTAGAATTACCGTTATCTCCAGCCTGATCTTCTTCTTCTTCCTGGTTAAACAGGTTAGTATCATCCAAAGGCACTTCTACGCGGGGCTGCTCTTTGGTTTTTATGGTACGGGTACGTTTGCGTGTTTTTTCGGTATTTTCGGCAGCGGGTTCGGCCGTTTTTTCAGCATAGTTATTTTCAACAACACTTTGCTGGTTCCTGGCGGCTTCTATTAGCTGCTGTTGTTGTACTATTGCAGTAATAAGCGCAGCTTTTCTCAGCTCGTCGGCCTCTGCAATACCCAAACTTTTAGCAATTTCGCGCAACTCAGAAACGAGTTTGTCGTTCAATTCGATTGTATCAGACATGATATGAATTATAGTTCAAAAGGATTTTTTATTTGAAAGATTGTTTTGAAACCCTGATTATGCAATTAAATAAGCCCAGGTAATGTATTAGCTAATAAAGTACGTGGAGATTAAATTGTTTCTTTAGTGCAAGAAATAATGCAGGAAAACAATGCAATTTTAATGAAATTATATTAAAATGCAAATTTATTAAAAAAATAAAGGGTTGCTTTTAATTTTTTAGTTTTGCCTGTCATCATAAATTCATAATCTACATGATATCACGCCGGCAGCTCATCGAACAGATCAAACAGAAAAAATCCTTTTTATGCGTTGGCCTGGATACCGATATTGATAAGATCCCAGAGTTTTTAAAACACTACCCCGACCCGGTTTTTGAGTTTAATAAACGCATTATAGATGCCACGCATGACCTTTGTATAGCCTACAAGCCCAACGCCGCCTTTTACGAAAGCCGCGGTTTAAAAGGCCTGCAAAGCCTTATCAGCACAGCGCAATACACCCCAAAGCACATCCTGAATATTATTGATGCCAAACGCGGCGACATCGGTAATACATCTGATAACTACGCCAAGGCCTTTTTTAACGAAGCAACATCGGGCATGAGCTTTGATGCCATTACGGTTACGCCTTATATGGGGAACGACAGCGTTACGCCTTACTTAAAGTACGAGGGCAGGTGGGTGATCATACTGGCGCTAACGTCTTCGGTAGGCAGTAAAGATTTTCAGTACCTGGAAACCGGGAACGGCTTTTTATATGAGGAAGTGATACAAAAGGCCAATACCTGGGCCGGTGCCGACAGGCTGATGTTTGTAGTTGGCGCTACCAAAAGCACCGAATTTACCAACATCCGTAAATACGCGCCCGATAACTTTTTGCTGGTACCGGGCGTTGGTGCGCAGGGTGGTAGCCTGGAGGATGTTTGTAAATATGGTATGACCAAGGATTGCGGCCTGATCGTCAATTCATCCCGCGGAATCATCTACGCAAGTAACGGCGAAGACTTTGCCGATGCGGCCCGTGCAGAAGCTTTAAAATTACAGCAACAAATGCAGGCAGAGTTGGAGAAGTCGGGAGTTATATAAAGAGATTGGAAATGAATTAGTTAGAGATGAGGTAGCTCCTAATTGTTAAGACTTGTGATTAGAGATCAGGACAAACCTGATCTCTAATCACAAGTCTCTAATTTCTAAATTTCCAGTTTCCCTTCTATAGAATCATCCAAGGTTTTGCCGATGGCTGCGCCTACCAGTTGTTTAACAAAGGCAACGGCGTTGCCATGTTTATTATCCCAGTAGTAGCCTTGTGTAGGCGTGATCTTGATAACAGAAATGCGTGGGTCATCTTCGCCCTCGGTAAACCATGTTTTTAAGATGGGTTCCCATAGTTCTTTAATTTTTTCTTTATCCTCGCTAATTTCAGCAATGCCGTAAACGGTCAGGAAATCAGAATATTTAGAGCCCTGGAATAACAATTGCACCATTGGGTCCTGCGCTATTTCGGCATTTTTGTGGCTATCATTAGCACTCAAAAACCAAAGGTCGCCATTATCATCAATTTTTTGCGGCGACATGGGGCGGGTAGAAAACGGCAGCCCTGTTTTGATATTACTGCAAAAAAAGCAGCTGGTGCCTTCGGCCATTTCCTTTAATTTTTTCCAGGCTTTATCGCCTTCCAGGTTCTCAAAATTATCTTCGGGTTGATTTTTATTAATACTATCCATAACAGGTTTTATAATTAAATGATAATATATTAACCTGTCAGAAATTTATTTGTTTGGGAAGGTGGGAAATATATGTACCGAGATATTTGTCGTAGAGACGCGATACTTCGCGTCTTTAGATAATATTTTGCTCGCGCAAGTTTAGTGTAGCGTAACTTGTGTGGGTTATAAGGCAAGCTTTCAGCTTGCGTCAGCTGAAAGCTGACCTTGTTTTAGGCACAAGCTGAAAGCTTGCGCCAGCTAAGGTAAAGGCGGTCATTAGACGCGAAGTATCGCGTCTCTACATTATTTTTTTCCCGTAGAGACGCGATACTTCGCGTCTTTTTACGCCGGGTTAATTATGCCGAAAAGCTCACTTTCCGCTGCGGAAACCTGTCTGCATAGCCTGCTACAATGTTGCGGATATAGTCATTACCCGGGTAGGGCGTAAGATAGTTTTTTAGCGCCTGGATATTATCCACATCATAGTAATGCGAAATATAGCCCATACCGTAAAAACGGCCTTCTTCTATCAATATGCAGCTATGCTCATCGTCCGTGCGGCCTTCATCGCGTATGGCGAAGGTGGGCAGGGTTTTCTTTAACTCATTCAGCGCATCCTGGATGCGCTCGTTATAAACCTCCGGCAATTCGTTTCCTTCGCAGGCGCATCTGCCAACATGTGCGCCATTACAGGGCTGGTCATTTTTTTGGATAAAGCATAATTTAGGGCAAAGGCCAAAGGTATCTATCAGGTTTAATAAAAGGCTGCGCCCCTCAAACAGGGTGTTGCAGGCATATACCGATGGCATGTGCTTACGCAATTTATCCACCGCCAGGCGGATGTACCCGCGCTGATCCTCATACATATAAATGCCGTAGGTATTCTCAAAGCGCTTTAACGATCGGTTGTATTTTGGCCATAGCCGTTTGATCTCTACTGCTTCGGTCACCAGGGCTATTAACTCGTTACCGCAAACCTGGTGACTAACACGATAAATATTCTTCAAAAACTCCTGCCTTTGCAGGTTGGGGTTGTTGCCGGTAAAGTGGCTGCAAACGCGTTTTTTAATATTTTTGGCTTTCCCCACATATACCACCTTGCCCTTTTGATCGTGAAAGTAATAGATCCCCGGCGATGATGGCAAGGCCTCAATATCTGCTTTGGGCAAATTGGCGGGCAGTACCTGTTCCTTGCTGTTTTGCTTTAAGGCCTGTTTAATATGGTCGTGGGTATCGTTTTTTAGATACAGGCCAAATAGCTGGGCGGTAGCTTCGGCATCGCCCATGGCACGGTGGCGGCTGTTATTCTGGATGCCCAGGTGCGTACAAAGTTTACCCAGGCTGTATGATAGCAGCCCCGGCATTATTTTACGGCCTAAGCGTACCGTGCAAAGTTTGTTGGCATTCAATTCGTAACCGGCTGCATTCAAATGATAGCGCAGAAAAGAATAATCGAAATTTACGTTGTGGGCTACAAATATCTGGCCTTTTAACAGGTGATAGATCTCGTGCGCTACATCCTCAAACAGCGGGGCGGTTTGCACCATTTCGTTGGTGATACCTGTTAGGGCACGGATATAAACCGGGATATCCCGCTGCGGGTTCACCAGTGTTTCGAACCGGCGGGTAACCTTTTTACCATCGTGGATACAAATAGCAATCTCTGTAATGCCGTTTGCACTGGCATGCCCACCCGTCGTCTCGATATCCACAATTGCATACATGGTTTCAAATGTAAAAAATATTTGCTAATATATTTAGTTATTATTTGATAAAATAGAATGAATTAACGGGTAGCTAATTGTGTAATTACATTCTTGTGTAGGTGAGCTTTATAAGCGATGCATGGGGTTCAAACCCCTCCCTGCCACCGCACCTTCCAGCCGCACCCCCCCCCTGCGGAGGGAATGATGTATCCCAACAAAAAACCCACAGCTTTTAACTGTGGGTTTAATATTAGGTAACTAATCTCTAATCACCAATCTCTATTCACTATTTACCCTTCTTCGCCTGCACTTGTTGTTGCTGGCGCATCATTTCTTCCAGTTTGGCACCGAAGCCTGATTTTTTCTTTTTAGGGTCTTCCGGTTTCTTTTTGTTCTCCTGGATCTGTGCATGGATCTTCTTGTCATCAACCATAAACTTAATTAAGTACTGTTGGGCAAACGTAAGCATGTTGGCCAGAAAGTAGTAATAGTTTAAGCCTGATGGGTAGCTGTTCAGCGTAGCCAGGAAGATGATAGGGGTGATGTAACCTATATATTTCATCTGGCCGGTAGCGCCCGAGATCTGGTTGTTGAAATAGGTGTAGATCAAGGTAGATATGGTCATCAACAAACACATTAAACTGATGTGGTTACCAATGAAAGGTATTTTAGCGAAGGTGATCACCGCATCGTAGGTAGATAAATCATGCATCCACAAAAAGCTTTCGCCCCTCAGCTCAAACAAGCTTGGGAAGAAACGGAAGAATGCAATTACGATAGGCATCTGTATCAGTAAAGGCAAACAACCACCCAGCGGGTTTACGCCGGCTTTTTTGTAAAGCTTAAGATATTCCTGCTGTAAAAGAGTAGGGTTATCTTCGCCAACTTTTGCTTTTATCTCGTCCATCTCCGGCTTCAGCACACGCATTTTTGCCATGGATAGGTACGATTTGTAGGTAAGCGGGGCTAATACCAACTTTAACACAATCGTTAGTATCAGAATAATGATACCGTAGTTCCAGTTGAATTTGTTTAAGAAATTAAACAACGGCAGTACCGCAAACTGGTTAATGTATTTTAACGGACCCCAGCCCAGGTTTACCAGCTTTTGCAGATCGTAGCCCTGATCTTTTAACGTGTTGAAACGGTTAGGGCCAAAGTAAAACTCCAACGGAATGGCGCCTGCTGCATTAGGCATCAGCACCAGGTTAGCCTTCATTTGTTTTACATCGGTGGTATCGGCAACATCGGTAGCTACTTCAAAATCAGATTTTGAAATGCCGTCCTTCGCAATCAACACGTTAGAGAAGAAGTGCTGCTTAAAGGCAACCCACTGCATTTTTTTATCGGCAATGGTTTTCTTGTCGTCTTTGGTTTCGCTTAAGTAATCCACCTCGTTATCCGTATTTTTATAATACACGGTGCTGTACTGGCGCTCCTGCGTCATATCCTTTTCCTTTTTAGGCAAGCTGGCGCTCCAGTTAAGGTTATAACCGGTTGTTACCGGTACAATTTGCTCCAGCCCGGTAGATTTAATGTTTAAGCCAACTTTAAAACCGGTGCCTTTAAGCGAGTAAACATAATCTACAAACTGCGTTGTACTGTAGCTTAAACGCATGGTGATAGACGATGAATCTTGCCCGGCAACCTGCAACGCAGTACCGCTTGGGGTAAAGTACAGATCGTTGGTGTTCAGCGTTCTGTCGCCCGTTTTAAGGGTTAAGCCAAATTTATTATCGTTACCATCAAATAAAATCAACGGTTTTTTATCGAAGGTTTTGTAATTCTTCAGCTCGGCAGAATAAATGCGGCCGCCTTTGGTAGACAGCTTCAGGCGCATTTCTTTATTTTCGATGGTCACAAATTGCTCGGTGCCCATGGTAGCAGCGCCAAAAGGTGTTTTTAAAACGGCAGAATCTACAACGCCGGCTTTTTTTGCCGTATCGGTTTTAGCCGCAGTTTTTGCAGCAGCGGTAGCCGCCGGGTCTTTGATCAGTCCTTTTTTTATCGAATCGAGGTGAACGGAAAGCTGTTCTTTTTTGATATCAGCCTCAGAAGGTTTCATGAAATATATGGACGCGCCCATAATGATCATGATCAGGAATAACCCTGTAAACGTATTTTTATCCATTATCTGTTGTATCGTACTATTAATCAGTTCTTGCGGGCATAAGCCAGCGAAGCGGCGACAAAGTTAATAAAAAGAGGATGCGGATTAGCAACTGTTGATTTTAATTCCGGGTGGAATTGCGCACCCACAAAAAACGGGTGGTTTTTTAATTCAACAACCTCTACCAAACCGTTTTCGGGGTTAATGCCCGATGGGGTTAAGCCTGCTGCCTCGTAATCTTTTAAATATTGGTTATTAAATTCAAAGCGGTGCCTGTGGCGTTCGGTAATGTGTGTTTTGCCATATGCTAAAGCCGCCTTGCTGCCTTTTTTAAGGTCGCATGGGTAAGATCCTAAACGCATGGTGCCGCCTTTGTTCACCACGTTCTTTTGGTCTTCCATCATATCTATCACCGGGTGAGGGGTATCGGGGTGCATTTCGGTACTGCTGGCGCCTTTTAAGCCTAAAACATTGCGGCCAAATTCCACTACCGAACATTGCATGCCCAGGCAGATGCCGAAGAATGGGATATTGTTTTCGCGCACGTAGCGGATGGCCTCTATCTTGCCTTCAAAGCCACGTTCGCCAAAGCCGGGTGCAACCAGTACGCCGTGCAGGCCGCGCAGTTTTTCAACAGCATTCTCGGGTGTTAACTGTTCCGACGGGATGTATTGCACCTTTACCTTACACTCGTTTTTAGCACCTGCATGGATGAAAGATTCGATGATGGATTTATAAGCATCGGGCAGCTCTACGTATTTACCTACCAGGCCAATCCTTACTTCGGATGTAGGGTTTTTTAAGCGGCCCAAAAAATCTTTCCAGTTATCCAGGTTAGGCTCGTTCTTATGGGATAGCTTTAATTTGGTCAATACCGTTTGATCCAGTTTTTCTTTCAGCATCAGCAATGGTACATCATAAATGGTTGATGCATCCATCGATTCGACAACCGCATTGATGTTAACGTTACAAAATAGTGCAATTTTTTTTCTGATGTCCATATTAATATGGTGCTCGGTACGGCAAACCAGTATATCCGGCTGGATACCATACTCCAACAGCATTTTAACCGAGTGCTGCGTAGGTTTGGTTTTTAGCTCGCCTGCTGCAGCCAGGAAGGGGATAAGCGTTAGGTGGATCACCAGGGCATTGCCCGGTCCGGCCTCCCATTTAAACTGCCTTACGGCCTCTACAAATGGTAAAGATTCGATATCGCCCACGGTACCGCCAATCTCGGTAATTACAATATCGTAATCGCCGGTTTCGCCCAGTATGCGCATGTTGCGTTTTATCTCGTCGGTAATGTGGGGTACAACCTGTACGGTTTTACCTAAAAATGCACCTTCGCGTTCGCGGTTGATCACATTCTGGTAAATACGGCCGGTGGTAATGTTATTGGCCTTTGAGGTAGGCGTGTTCAGAAAACGTTCGTAGTGGCCCAGGTCAAGGTCGGTTTCGGCGCCATCCTCGGTCACGTAGCATTCGCCATGCTCGTAAGGGTTTAAAGTTCCCGGATCAATATTAATGTAAGGATCGAATTTTTGGATGGTTACGCGGTAGCCGCGTGCCTGTAAAAGTTTAGCTAATGAGGCCGAAATAATGCCTTTTCCTAACGATGAGGTAACTCCACCCGTAACAAAAATGTATTTAGTCATGATTTTTTTGAAATCCGGTAAGCGGTTTTTAGGCCGAAACCAATTGTTTGTGTACGGGATACAAAAGTAGGAAAATTTGCGGGATTTGAGGAGCGAATTTAAGATTGTGGAAAAGGTTTTTAATCTTTCCAGGCGTCATTGCGAGCGATAGCGTGGCATTCCCGATAGAAAAGTCACCGATCCGTTCTCCGTTAGGAATGGCAATAAGGTATATGAATCGTCAGTGGGTGTAACTTTCCTTTTTTTTCGCTAAAAAGAAAAGTCACCATAGAAAACCGACCATAGGAAGCTCATTAACACAAATAAAAACAAATAACATGTTAATAAAACTTGCGGCTTGGTTCCGCACTATTTAAGTTAGTGCTTTATTGGTGCCTGTGCCACCCGTGCGTTACGCTATGCCGCATTTTGCGCTAATCGTTACGTTCTTCAGGCTAAGTTTATATCTGCACTTACAATAATTGAATTGCTCAAGGTAATACTAATGAACAATCAACAGCAATATCTTACTCGCTTATCCAACCCGTTTCCGGCCATTACTCACCAGCAAATAATTACAGTAAACGCCCAACACGCCAATCTTATCACCTGCGGTAAACATTTTGCGCGGGCATTTGCACGACCTGGCGCGTTGTAGATTAGATATGAGAAATTACATTGATGAATATTGCCCCGTTAGGGGTTACCGCTTGGTAGCAGGGTTTACAATGGTAGTTTTGCTCCGTAGGTGCAACCCAATAAACCATTTAAGGGTAGCCTCTACGAGGCAGAATCAATATTTTTTACGTTTGCTACAAAGCGATAGCTCCTAACGGAGCATGAGTAGAAACAGGAATTAATAATAATACTAATTAGTTACTCGCTTATCCAACCCGTTTCCTCACCATTACTCACCAGCAAATAATTACGGTAAACGCCCAACACGCCAACTTTATCACCTGCGGCTACAAGTTTTTTGCGCGGGGCATTCGCAGTATCCGGCGCGTTATACAGCGGATGGTTTGTTTTTAGGGTGATGTTACGGATGTTATCTGCAGTGGTTACATTTTTACTGCTGATGTAACCTGTCTGCCCATCTGGCAGGGATACTTTGTACCAGCTATCTGTTGCGGCGCTTACGGATAGCGGCGTATTAACAGACATGGTTTGCACGGCAAAACCTTTATCTGACGGAAGGTTGTATAGCCTGCTGCTTTTGGCTGATGTGCGTACCGTGGCGTTCAGATATTTTAGCGGGGCAGATACAGGGGGCGCTTGCCTTAAATCCTTATCCACAAAAACCAGCGGATCTATCGCGCCACTATTCGTATAAATACCGAAATGCAAATGGGGTGGGGTGTTGCGGGCATTGCCGGTGTTACCTACCAGCCCTATCGTATCACCTGTAATAACATTTTGCCCTTGCTGCACAGTTTGTACATCCAGATGGGCGTAATACAGGGTGTAATCTGCATTATCTGGGCGCATAAATACTACGTTGCCACCCAGATTGTTTACTGTAACACCGGTTACTGTGCCGTTTGCGGCGGCAATGGCAGGCGTACGTTTGGGCGCAAAAATATCTATACCCTCGTGCTTGCGGCCACCTTCATCGCGGCCATCGCCCCAAAAGCTGCCTATATGTGGTCTGCCGGATGCCGATACCGGGAAGCTAAGAGATGGGCCTGCGCTAATGGTAAGTGTATATTCGCCGCTGCGCAACAATTCGGGCTGCAGGCGCAGAATGTATTTGCCGGTTTGTTTTACTTCATGCTCCAGTACGGCGCCGGTGGTATCTGCAAAGGCGGTTAGTTTGGGCTGGGTGCCATTTTCCTGAAACAGATCGGCATAGATAGCAAAATTGCTAACCGGTTTTTTGGTAATGCTAATGCGCAGCTTTTGCCCGCGTTTAGCATCAAAGCGCAGCGCGGTGCTACTCACTTTATCGTCGGCAAAATAGCCGGTTTCTTTGTAAGGGATATTGATGTTTAAGGGGGCGCTAACCACTTTATCGGCATTTAACAGCCATGTGCTGCCCATGGCGGTGCGGTCGAACCCATTATCTTTTAACCGTTGTGCATAGGCATCATGCGGGGATAGCTTTTTAAATATAGCCAGCGGTCCGCTGCTTTTGCTGCAGGCAGAAGCCATAATGCCAAGCGTTATAAAAAGTATGGGTTTGTATAGATGTTTACGCATGTTAGTTTCTTGATGATAAAGAAACCTGTTGGGCGGGTGGAAAGTTTTAAGGAAGATATATTAACGATGAATGTCCTGGTGTAGCTGTCGAACCATTGCCGCTTTGTTATTCTTCGACAAGCTCAGACGGACATGGTGTTTGTGTTATGTGAGCCTGTCGAACCATTATACGCTTTGCTATTCTTCGACAAGCTCAGACGGACATGGTGTTTGTGTCCTGGTGAGCCTGTCGAACTATTAGCTACTTTGTTAAGTCTTCGACAAGCTTAGACGGACATGGTGTTTGTGTCCTGGTGAGCCTGTCGAACCATTTTACGCTTTGCTATTCTTCGACAAGCTCAGACAGACATGGTGTTTGTGTCCTGGTGAGCCTGTCGAACCATTAGCCGCTTTGCTATTCTTCAACAAGCTCAGACAGACATGGTGTTTGTGTCCTGGTGAGCCTGTCGAACCATTAGCCGCTTTGCTATTTTTCGACAAGCTTAGACGGACATGGTGTTTGTGTCCTGGTGAGCCTGTCCAACCATTATACGCTTTGCTATTCTTCAACAAGCTCAGACGGACATGGTGTTTGTGTCCTGTTGTACTGTCGAACCATTAGCCGCTTTGTTAAGTCTTCGACAAGCTCAGACAGACATGGTGTTTGTGTCATGGTGAGCCTGTCGAACCATTATACGCTTTGCTATTCTTCGACAAGCTCAGACGGACATGGTGTTTGTGTCCTGGTGAGCCTGTCGAACCATTAGCTACTTTGTTAAGTCTTCAAAAAGCTTAGACGGACATGGTGTTTGTGTCCTGGTGAGCCTGTCGAACCATTATACGCTTTGCTATTCTTCAACAAGCTGTCAATATTGATAAAGAAACCTGATGGCCGGGTGGGAAGTTTTGAAGTAGGTTAATTGGGGTTATTTAAATTTTGCCATATTTACTATATACGTGATCACCAGTAAATACTTGCGACTAAAGCCATATACTCTAATACAAAAATGTGCTCCGTTAGGAGCTACCGCTTTGTAGCATTTAATAAATGTGTTTTTTGCTCCGTAGATGCAACCCTAAATAACAAGTTGGTAAAGGGTAACCTCTACGAGGCAGAATAATGTACCGTCTTCTTCTACAAAGCGGTAGCTCCTAACGGAGCAGATTAATCATCCTCTAAAACAACCCGTTTATCTCGCGCTCTATCTTCTCTACAATGGATGCCATGTCTTCGGTGTTATTGGCAAAGTCCAGGTTGTCTTTATCCAGCACCAATAGTTTACCCAGCTTGTAGCCGTTTATCCACTTGTCGTATTTCTCGTTCAGTTTAGACAGGTAATCTATCCGGATGCCGATCTCGTAATCGCGGCCGCGGCGTTGGATGTTGTTGACCAGGGTGGGCACGCTGGCTTTAAGGTACACCAGCAGGTCGGGCGGTTTAATAAATTCGGTAATATTATCAAACATGCTTTGGTAGTTCTCGTAATCGCGGGTGGTCATCAGGCCCATATCGTGCAGATTTTCTGCAAAAATGTAAGCATCCTCATATATGGTACGGTCCTGAATGATGTTGCGGTTGCTTTTTTGGATATCGATGATCTGGCGGTAGCGGCTGTTCAGGAAATAGATCTGCAGATTAAAGCTCCAGCGTTTCATTTCGTTGTAAAAATCTTCCAGGTAGGGGTTGTTATCCACTGCTTCGTACAGCGGTTCCCATCCGTAATTTTTCGCTAACATTTCGGTAAGGGTGGTTTTACCGGCGCCAATATTTCCTACAATAGCTATGTGCATATATAATCTGAATCAGAATTTTCCGAATTTACAGAATTAAGAGAATTATTTGAGATGACAATGTATGAATTCTGAAAATTTACGAATTCCGTAAATTCTGATTCAGACTATGAGCCCTCTAAAAATTCCTGAAACCAATAATTTCCCTAACTTCCCTGATGGTTTTTTGTGCGCTTTCGCGGGCTTTGGCAGCGCCATAGCGGGCCACCTGCCTAAGGTAAGGCGCATCGTTTGCAATATCGGCTATCTTTTCGCGGATAGGGGCGGTTGCAATGATCATATCCTCGGCCAGTTGTTTTTTCAGGTCGCCGTAACGGATAGCGCAGGTGTTGTACAGGTTATCAAAATGCTCCAGTGTATCTGGTGTGGATACCACCTTCATCAGGTCGAACAGGTTTTGAATTTCCTGAGGTTTGGCCTGGTTATCCTGGGTAGGCCCTGCATCGGTAACGGCGCGCATTACTTTTTTGCGGATAGCTTCCGGCGTATCAGATAAAAAGATCGCATTGCCTTCGCCCTCGCTTTTACCCATTTTGCCTTTACCGTCAAGCCCGGGTATTTTTACCAGGCTCTCACCGAAAGAGAATGCGAATGGCTCGGGGAAGTAATCGTTATTATAAAGCCTGTTAAAGCGGTTACCAAAGGTGCGCGCCATTTCCAGGTGCTGCTCCTGGTCTTTACCCACAGGTACTTTTGTTGCTTTGTGGATGATGATATCTGCCGCCATTAAAACCGGGTAGGTTAATAAACCAGCATTCACATTATCGGGATTGGCGCGTACTTTATCTTTAAAAGATGTTGCGCGTTCCAGTTCGCCCATGTAGGCGTTCATGTTCAGGTAGAGGTATAGTTCGGTAACCTCCGGTACGTCGCTTTGTACGTAAATGGTTGCTTTTTCAGGGTCTATACCGGCTGCAAGGTACTCTACCAGCACCTGTTTAACGTTGCCGTGCAGGTTGGCGGGGGTAGGGTGTGTGGTTAACGAGTGCAGGTCGGCTATGAAAAAATAGCATTTGTACTCGTTCTGCATTTTTACGAAGTTTTGAATAGCCCCGTAGTAATTACCTAAGTGTAAATTTCCGGTAGAGCGTATGCCGCTAACAACAGTTTCCATATTGGGGGCGAAAGTAAGGATTTTTAGCCTCACCCCAAACCCCTCTCCGAGAGAGAGGAGTTTTTTTTAAAAAAAGTATTCCCTATTGGGGGAGATGAAGAGGGGCCTGATAGCCTCACCCCAAACCTCTCTACGAGGGAGAGTGACTTTTTTAAAAGTCTCCCCTATCGGGGGAGATTTAGAGGGGGCCAAATAGTTACTATTTTTTATATTTTTGAGGGCGATGAAAATGATATTGAAGAAAGTGCACCTTTACCTTTACCAGGGGAGTGTAGCATTTTTTTATTTTCTGTTTTGGCCCTTCCTGTACTACTTTTCGCGTAAGCCGGAGCGTTATAAACACATGAACGCCGTTCGGCGTATATGGGGTTTTATAAGCTCGCTTACTGTGGGCATGCGGTATCATTATCATTTTGAGCAGCCTGTCGACTGGACTAAAACCTACATCATCGCCCCAAATCATACCTCCAACCTGGATATTACGGCCATGAGCCTGCTGGTAAAAAGCAACTGCTGTTTTATGGGCAAGCAGGAACTGGTAGATGGTTTGGTAACCGGGCTATTCTTCCGCACGGTGGATATCCCTGTAAACCGCGAAAGCAAAATGGCATCGTTTAAAGCGTTTAAACAGGCTATGGAGCGGTTGCAGAGCGGCATTACGGTAATCATTTTTCCCGAAGCTACCATCCCTGATCATTACCCGCCCGAGTTGCATGCTTTTAAAAATGGACCGTTCCGCATGGCTATCGAGCTTAAGGTGCCTATTATCCCCGTAACATCTGTAAATACCTGGAAGATTTTGTGGGACGATGGCAAAAAATATGGCAGCAAACCGGGCGTATGTGATATATTTGTACATCAGCCTATAGAAACGGCCCACTTAACCATAAATGATGCCGATGCCCTGCGCGACCAGGTACACGGCATCATCAGCAAAAAGATTGAAGAACATGACCATAGACGAGCAAACAGTTGATAAAATAGCCCACCTGGCACGCCTGGAACTGGCCGCCGGCGAAAAGCAGGACATGATCAAAGACATGAACAAAATTCTGGGCTTTATGGATAAACTGAACGAGGTAAATACCACCGGCGTGGAGCCCCTTGTGTACATGACCGCCGAACCAAACGTTTTGCGCGAGGACGTAGTTAAGCAGGATATTACCACCGCCGAAGCACTTGAAAACGCCCCGGACCATGACGAGAGCCATTTTTTAGTGGCCAAGGTGATAAAGTAAGAGCGGCAGGAAGTCAAAATACAAGAATTAAGAAAGAGCAAGATCTTGATTCCCCATCCTTGTCATCTTTTATCTCTTTGCTCTGTAACATTTACCATCCCTCTGCTGTCAAATAACAAAAACGGAACATGCCAATTGCTACCAAAAAGGAAGAGCCTCTGATCACCATTAAAGATATCGGCCGGAAATACGTCATCGGGTCAGAAATTATCCATGCGATAAAGTCGGTATCATTAACCATCAACAAGGGCGAATTTGTGGCGTTAATGGGTCCTTCTGGGTCGGGTAAATCAACATTAATGAATATCCTGGGCTGTTTGGATACCCCAACCAAAGGCGAATACATCCTTAACGGTATCAACGTAAGCCACATGACGGATAACGATCTGGCCGAGGTGCGCAATACCGAGATCGGCTTCGTTTTCCAGACGTTTAACCTTTTACCGCGCAACAGTGCCTTAGATAATGTTGCATTGCCGTTAGTTTACGCAGGCATCAGCAAAGAAAAACGTAACGAGCGTGCCCGCATGGCCCTGGAGAATGTAGGTCTGGGCAACCGTACAGATCACCGCCCCAACGAGCTTTCGGGCGGGCAGCGTCAGCGTGTGGCCGTAGCCCGCGCACTGATCAATAACCCTTCTATCATCCTGGCCGATGAGCCCACCGGTAACCTGGATACCAAAACATCTATAGAAATTATGGGCCTGATGGAGGATATCCACGCTAAAGGCAACACCATTATACTGGTAACGCACGAAGAAGACATAGCCATGCATGCCCACCGTATTGTGCGCATGCGCGATGGCCTGGTAGAGAACGATTACATTAACGAGCACGTACAAACCGTTAGCAGGCGAGCACCAGAAACTGTCAATTCAGAAAAAGAATAGTTTTTCGGTTTATATAAAGCAAAAAGCCATCTTCGCATTGCGAAGATGGCTTTTTTGGCTAATCTCACTACCGCGCAATGCCAATGCAGGGATTTAACACTTCAACTCGGCAAGCCTTGCTACAAAATCGGCCAGGTAAAGAGCGTTTTCAGGAGAAATGGGCTTACGGTTGCCGATGATGAGCGTATGCTCGAAGATCTCCACTACAAAGTCGGTTTCCTTAATGGCCATCATGGCATCCCTGAATTGTTGGACCATGGCCTGCTCGGTTTTGTGTTTGTCATCGGTTAAAACATAAAACCTGTCGCTAAAGGGTTTATCTTCCTTAAAATCAAGCTCTATCGGGAATATGATCTCGCGGATCTTGTCTATTATGGTTTCGGTGCGGATGAATACACGGCCAAAGTCGCGTTTTAAATAAGCCAGGGCCCAGGGCTGGTACTCTGTAAAATAGGTTTTACGGCCTTTAACGGGTGTGTGTTCGGTATGTGTATCTATAAACAAAAGATAACTGTCGCCGCAGGGGTTTTTAATGGCGTAGGTATCGCGTATGTTAACCGCCCGGTGATGATTAAGGGCCTCAAACTGCTCCAGTTGGAAATCTATATAACCGGGTACTTCAATATGGTGCCTTTGCCGTAATGCCTGGTATGTGGCGTCAAAAGCGTCGGTTTCGATTGATGATAAACCCGCGGTATCAAATAAAAGATCACTCATTTTGATGTTCAAAAAAATATCAGACTAAATATAGCAACAGATGTTACAATGGGCGATATTTTAGTATTAAACTGCCGGTAAATTAGTTAAATTCTAAATTAAACGTACTTTTGCGCCACTAAATCATATCATTAAAAATGAAAAGAATTTCTCTTATTGTTGTTATGTTGCTTTCCGCAACGTTTATATTTCAATCTTGTAAAAAAACAAAAGTTGCCGTAGTAAAAACAGTTGATGTTAGGGGCTTATTTTCTTTAACAGGCAACTGGTCGTCATTAGGGCTTACCTCAAAGGCTGCGTTAGAAATAGCCGCCGAAGATATTAACACCTACCTGGCAGGTAAAAACCAGCCATTTAAGCTAACGGTTAGCTTTACAGATACCAAGCTGGATGCCGAATTGGCCAAAACCCAATTTGCACAGGCTAAAGCCGCAGGCGTACACTTTATTGTAGGCCCGCAAAGTAGCGCAGAACTGGCCGCATTAAAACCATTGGTTGATGCATCAGAAATTATTTTGGTAAGCCAAAGCAGTACGGCGGGCAGCCTGGCCATCGCAGGCGATGGGATCTTCCGTTTTTGCCCGTCAGATAAAATTGAAGGTGCGGCCAGCGCCAACACCATTTATAAGCAAGGCATGCGCGGGCTGGTAGCCGTATCCCGTAATGATGCGGGTAATATGGGCCTGCAGGTATCTACAAGTAACGCATTTGTAGCCAAAGGCGGCACGGCAAGCAGTATTGTTTACAGCACCGGCATAACAGATTATAGCTTGCTTATTGCTAATATAAAAAGCCAGGTAGCAACGCTTACAGCCACACAGGGCGCAGGCAAAGTAGCGGTTTACCTGTCGTCTTTTGATGAAGGTGTACAGATATTTAAATTAGCAGCTGCCGAGCCAGCTTTAAGCGGTATTAAATGGTATGGCGGCGACGGTATTGTTTTAAGCACTGCCGTTACTACAGATGCTGCTGCGGCAGATTTTGCTATAAAAACAGGCTTTTTTGCACCATCGGTAGGTTTGCCAACTGCTTTTGAAAACCAGTGGAAACCCGTTGCTACCCGCATAAAAGCCAAAACAGGGGTAGAGCCGGATGCTTTTGCCCTGGCCGCTTATGATGCGCTTTGGGCCATTGCCTATACCTTAGAGGCCACTAACGGCGATGTTACCAATTATACCAAACTAAAAACCACTTTTGTAGAGCAAGCCAACAAGCACCAGGGTATTAGCGGCAGCGATGCGCTTGATAGCGCCGGCGACCGGTCAAGCGGTACGTTTGATTACTTTGGTATTGTAAAAGAAGGCACTGCCTATGTGTGGAAACTGGTAGGCAAATCTGATGATTAATTATAGTTGACAAGAAACACCTTGTTCTGAAATAACAAAAGAAGCCGCCCTTTAAGTTTGGGGCGGCTTCTTTTGCTTATGGATGTGCGGTATTTACGGCTAATACTTATACGGCTCCATTTTGCCGCAGCTACAGGCGCAGTTATTATCGGTTACGCCCAGCTTTTTCAAAAAGAACTGGTAAAAGCCTATACGGTCTTTCATGCTGTAATTATCTTCACCTTTGTTGCATTCCAGGTCGCCGTTAACAATTAATATCGTCATGCCGAAGCCTGGGGTACGGCCTTTAGCCTTGTCTGTAGCGTTTGGCTGCCATTTGCCAATCATTACATCATGTGCCGATGGTTTGTGGGTTTCTGGTGTCATCCAAAAATAAATGGCGGTTTTAAAGGCCACCACCGGGTCGGTTTCTACCAGGCCGGGGTTGTTCAGCAAAACTTTTTTATCGCCAAAAATACAGTCGGATGCATAGCCGTAATTGCCGTTATAGCTTATTTGCATAGGGCCGCGGCCATAATATTTTTGCCCTTTAACGGGCGGGTACTCGTCGCTGTCGCTAATATAATTTAATGCGGTGTTATCCTCATGTATCAGCATCAGGCCGTCGGTATAGCTTTCGTTTTGGCCGTGGCGGGTTTCGTGTGCTATCTGGGCAAAAAATGCCGCCAGCTCGCGTTTGTTGGTTGTAGCATCCTTTTCGGTGCAAAAAGCGCCGTAATCAACCGTGTAAGTGCTATCCGGTTTAACCTTTGCCCATTCCTCGTTCCAGTCGCCATCCTGGCGCACAACGGTGGCTTTGCCTGTAGCTTTATCTGTGCGGGTAAACTGGTAAACAGATACCGCCCTGCGCTTTACCTGCACCTTTATCTGCGCCAGCTGGTTAACGGCTTTGATAAAAGCCTGGTAGCTGTAAAATTTATCACGTTCGGGGAACAGGGCATTAAACTGCTGCTCGGTTAAAAATGCCGAAAAATTTGCCGGGGGTTTTGGCGCCCCGGGCCTGGCTGCCGGTTGCTTTGTATTACCGTTGCTGCATTTAAAACTTAGTAACGCAACTGTAAATAAACATATAAGCGATGCCCTGGCCGATGATATAATGGGTTTCATAATTTGTAAATAATATATTTGAACAAAACAACACCGTACAAGTTTAGCACAATATGTTTAAACGTTCCCCATGTTGTTAAATTGCTTATGAAGATATACACAAAAACCGGCGATAAGGGCTATACATCGTTAATTGGCGGTACCCGCGTGCCCAAGCACCACCTGCGGATAGAGAGCTATGGCACGGTAGACGAGCTGAACTCGTACATCGGGCTGATACGCGACCAGCAGATGAGTGAATACGACAAAGATGTACTGAAACAGATACAGGACAGGCTGTTCACCATAGGTTCGTCGCTGGCGGCCGATCCCGAAAAATCAAAAATGCAGATCCCTGACCTGCATTTAGCCGATATTGAGTTGCTGGAGCAGGAAATGGACCGGATGAATGAAACGCTGCCCCAACTACGGCATTTTATTTTGCCGGGTGGTAATAATACCATATCTTACTGCCATATAGCCCGTTGTGTATGCCGCCGTGCCGAAAGGCTGAGTGTGCACCTGGCCGAAGAAAGCACCGTAGATGAGAAAGTGAATATTTATCTGAACAGATTGAGCGATTACCTGTTCACCCTGGCACGTATGGTAGCGCATACGGATAAAGTGCCTGAAAATCAATGGATACCGCGGCTATAAAAAAATTACAAAAAAATATTGATAATCAATTTAAAAATATTATACTTTTGCGAAAAAGCAATATTTACCATTTTAATATAAAAACATGTATTGGACACTTGAATTAGCATCTCACCTTGAGGATGCGCCATGGCCTGCCACAAAAGATGAATTAATTGATTACGCGATACGTTCTGGCGCACCTGTAGAGGTTATTGAGAACCTGCAAGCACTTGAGGATGATGGCGAACCGTATGAAAATATAGAAGAGATATGGCCGGATTACCCTACTAAGGACGATTTCTTTTTTAACGAGGACGAATATTAATACAGCCCTTTATTTAGCATTTTAAAAGCCCTGCATGCGGGGCTTTTGTGTTTTTAATGTTTTTGGAATGATTTTAGTATAGGCAGTTAAACAAACATTTACTTAAACATTAAATACATTTAACATGAGAGGCTTATTGTACATTATTGCCGTTATCCTGGTTATAGGTTGGGCATTCGGATTTTTTTATGCAGGTTCTACAGGTATCATCCACATCCTGCTGGTGATAGCGATCATAGCATTGCTTTTAGGCGTAATAAGAAGGGCCTGATCTTAAAGGTAATCAATAATATAACCCGGTTTGTGCCTGGTTTTTTTATACTCCAAAACTTTTTAGAATAATGTTGGTTTAATACTTACATCTATAATAAAAACATTAACTAAACACACAACACTATGAGAAGCTTATTGTACATCATCGCAGTTATTTTGGTGATAGGGTGGATCTTCGGATTCTTTGTAAACCACGCGGGGGGATTAATTCACATTTTACTGGTAATAGCCATTATAGCATTACTGTTAGGCGTGATAAGAAGGGCTTGATAATAATTACTAAAAATAATCAAAGCCATCATTTGTTAATTAACAGATGGTGGCTTTTTTGTTGATAAACGCCCCGGCAACAATAATATCATCAGGAAAAGTGATCTTGATATTGCTGTAACTACCCTCTACCAGTGTTATTACAACGCCGCTTTGTTCTACTACAGATGCATCATCCGTAAAGTTATCGGTATAGGGTTGTTGGTAAGCTTTTTTGAGCAAAGCTGATTGAAATGTTTGCGGGGTTTGCACCAGGTAAATACTGTCGCGGTTTAATGCGGCAGATACGCCGTTTGCAACCTGCCTTACCGAGTCGCGGCTTTTAAGGGCTACTACAGCCGTTCCGTTTTTGGCGGCACATTCGTACGTCTCGTCTATAGTATCGGGGCTTACAAGCGGCCGTACGGCATCGTGTACGGCAATAAGTGCATCCGCATCATCAATGGTGCCCAAAGCGTTTTTAACGGAGTGGAAACGGGTTTTGCCGCCGGCAATTACTGTATGGGGTATTGTAAAATTGTGTTTGCTGCATAACTCAGCCCATAGCTCATGATAGCCGGCATTTAAGGCTAATATAATTTGGGGCGATGATTGGCTGTTATAAAAAGCCTTAATGGTATGCATCAGCACCGGCTCGCCGCAAAGCGCTATAAACTGCTTAGGCAACGCCGACTGCATCCTGCTGCCCGAACCACCGGCAACGATGATGGCGTAGGTAGATTTAAGATTTGAGATTTGAGATTTGGGATCAATTGTCGGCATTGGGTATAAGTTATGCCAAACTTGTTTCGGCATTTCACATGCAAATCTAATGAATAAAGTTTACCGTTTTGAGTGATATTAAGGCAAGTTCAGGCTGGCCTGTATTATTTATAAACAAAAAAGAGATATAAGCCCTGCCTATATCTCTCCATATAATTAACGAGAATAATAACTACTCTCTATTCTCCATTCACTACTCACTAAATAATTAGCATCGCATCCCCGTAGCTGTAGAAACGGTATTTTTCTTTAACTGCAATTTCGTAGGCGTTCATTACATGTTCGTAGCCACCAAATGCGCTTACCATCATCAGCAGGGTAGATTCCGGCGTGTGGAAATTGGTGATCATGCTGTTAGCAATGCTAAAATCATACGGCGGGAAGATGAACTTGCTGGTCCAGTCGTTAGCGGCTTTCAGTGTTTTACCGGCAGATACGGCAGATTCAATGGTACGCATGGAAGTAGTACCTACGGCGCAAATACGGCTTTTTCTTTCGATAGCGCGGTTTACGATGTTGGCCTGTTTTTCTTCGATGATAAACTGCTCCGAATCCATCTTGTGCTTGGTTAGGTCCTCTACCTCAACCGGGCGGAAGGTACCTAAACCCACGTGCAGGGTAACCTCGGCAAATTCAACACCTTTTAATTCCAGGCGTTTCATCAGCTCGCGGCTAAAGTGCAGGCCTGCGGTAGGGGCTGCAACAGCACCTTCGTGCTTGGCAAATATGGTTTGGTAACGCTCTTTATCTTCGGCAGTAGCCTTGCGTTTTATATATTTTGGCAGTGGTGTTTCGCCCAGTATCTCCACATTGCGGCGAAATTCCTCGTCGGTACCGTCAAACAAAAAGCGGATGGTACGGCCGCGTGATGTGGTGTTATCTACCACTTCGGCAATCAGCAGGTCGTCATCGCCAAAGTACAGTTTGTTACCTACGCGTATTTTACGGGCAGGGTCAACCAGTACATCCCAAAGGCGTAATTCTTTGTTCAGTTCGCGCAGTAAAAAAACTTCGATGGTAGCGCCTGTTTTTTCTTTATTACCATACATACGCGCAGGGAATACTTTGGTATTGTTCAGGATCATTACATCCTTATCATCAAAGTAATCCAGTACATCCTTAAATATTTTATGCTCAATTTTGCCCGAATCGCGGTGTAAAACCATTAAACGCGACTCATCGCGGGTATCTGATGGTGTGTGCGCAACTAACGACTCAGGTAAATTGAATTTAAATTGAGATAATTTCATGCTTATATATATGAATTTTCAGGGCGCAAATGTACGGATTTTTTATTATTTTCCACGCCCTTTTTTGGCGCGGCTTACGGTTAACATTAATAATGTAAAATTACTGTAACTTAACTGCTTTAACACCGTCTAACAAATACTGTTTCATGCCGGGGGCAAAAATCATTGCGCAGGGTATGCCGGTACATCAATAAAGCAATATGATCATACTTAAACTTATCCGCGAAAGTTTTTTATTTGCGTACGATGCATTAAGGCAAAATAAGCTGCGTACCATGCTTTCCTTATTGGGGGTAACCATTGGTATCTTTACCATTATCGCGGTATCGTCAGCCGTGGATACCTTGCGTAATAACTTGCAAAAAAGCGTTGATAAACTGGGCAGCAACAGTATTTATGTGCAAAAGTGGCCCTGGGTAGGCGAGGATAATTTCCCCTGGTGGAAATATATGCAAAGGCCCGTACCCAAACTGCGCGATTTTGAACAACTGGGCCGCCGCAGCCAAACCGCCAAAGCCATCTCTTACGAAATAAGTATAGATAACCGCACCGTAAAATACCTGAGCAATACGGTAGACGGCGCACAGATCGATGCGGTATCGCACGATCATGATAAAACCTGGAATTTTAACTTTCAGGATGGCCGGTACTTTACCGAAATAGAATCGCGCACGGGCGCGCCGGTTACCATTATTGGGGCCGATATTGCCAGTGCCCTTTTTCCGGATGGTACCGGTGTGGGCAAACAAATAAAAATTATGGGCCGCAAGGTTACCATTATCGGCGTTTTTACCAAAGAGGGGAAAGATATGCTGGGCATTACCAGCGATAACGAGATCTTGCTGCCCCTGAATTTCGCCAAAAACATCATCGATATCGAGAATGAAAAGTATGGCCCGCAGATCGTTATTCGCGGGCATGATAACCTGTCGGATGTAGAGGTGGAGAGCGAAGTGCGCGGCCTGATGCGGTCTATCCACAGCATCCGCCCGGGTGCCGAGGATGATTTTTCGCTCAACAAATCAACCATTCTTACCAACCAGCTCGATCAGCTTTTTGGCATCATCAACAAGGGTGGTTTTATTATCGGTTTGTTCTCGGTACTGGTAGGTGGTTTCGGTATTGCCAATATCATGTTTGTATCGGTTAAAGAGCGTACCAATATCATCGGGATCCAAAAATCATTGGGGGCAAAAAACTACTTTATTCTATTGCAATTCCTGATAGAGGCTATAGCCTTATGCCTGATGGGTGGTTTTATCGGTTTATTTTTGGTTTACCTGGTTACCCTGATCGTAAAAGCATCGGCAGATATAGAGGTAGTGCTTGATGCAGGCAATATTATTTATGGTATAGGCATCTCGGTTACCATTGGTATGCTTTCGGGCTTTTTACCGGCATATTTTGCATCCAAGCTCGACCCGGTAGAGGCGATCAGGACAAACTAATTTTTGTAAGCTAACATTTCTTGGCAAAGCCTTATTCAGTTAGGTTACCGGCAGGGATATTGGCCTTGCGGTACTTGGATACTTTTTCAAAAAGCACCTCGGGTACAAAGGGTTTGGTGAGATAATCGCACATGCCGGCTGCAAAAGCTTTCCCCTGTGTTTCGGGCATGGCATCGGCCGTAAAGGCAATAATAGGGATACCAGGATGGGTTTGCTTAATCAGGGCAGTTGCTTCAAAGCCATCCATCACCGGCATCTGCAGATCCATAATGATCATATCATAGCTATCTGTGTTTGCCATATCCACTGCTATCTGCCCATTTATGGCCTCTGCTACATTAGCTTTCCACTTTTTCAGAAACTTTGATGCGATCATCAGGTTCATTTTATTATCATCAACCACCAAAATATTCATGCCGTTAAGGTTGGGCGGCAACAAAATATTGTCATCTGTGTTTGAGTTGGCAATGGGGCCGGCTATTTTAAAGCGGATACTAAAAGTAAAGCGTGTGCCCTGGCCGGGCTCGCTAAATACGTTGATGCTGCTTTCGTAAAGTTCGATAAGGCGTTTAGTGATGGCAAGGCCAAGGCCTGTACCGCCATAACTATGCGTAATGGTTTGCGGCCCCTGTATAAAGGGGTCAAAAACAATAGCCATATTTTCTGCAGCAATGCCGATGCCGGTATCGCTTACGGTAAATTTAATAAGCACTTCGGTGTTGTTTGCCTGTTCTTGCTCCAGTACAATGCTCACCTTGCCCCGGTGGGTAAATTTAACCGCGTTACTTACCAGGTTTATCAGTATCTGGCCAAGGCGGGTTTGGTCGCCCATTAAAAATTCAGGGATGCCGTTATCTGCAATCAGTTCAATATCCAGGTTTTTTTCAATCGCCTTTGCGAAAAAGGACTGCCTGATATTTTGCACAAGCTGATGGATATTGAATGGTATATTACTTAGCTGCAGCTTACCTGCCTCAATTTTATTATAATCTAAAATATCGTTAATAATGGCCAGCAGGTTCTCGCTGCTAAACTTAAGGGTGTTTAAATATTCTAACTGCTCGGGCTTGGGGCTGTCTTCCAGCAGCAGGTTGGTTGTGCCAATTACCGCGTTCATCGGCGTACGGATCTCGTGACTCATGATAGACAAAAACTCCGATTTAAAGTGCGATGACCGCTCTGCCTGTTCTTTGGCAGAAATCAACTCCTGCCTTACCTTTTGCTGCACGGTAATATCTTCGCCAATGCTGGTAGTTTCTTTGATCCTGCCGTTCTCGTCATAACTCACCGTGTTTTGCCAGCTAATGGTGCGCAGTTCGCCGTCGCGGCATATCAGCGGGTTAATGTAATGGGCCCGTAAAGTGTTATTTTTAAACCATTCTTTTAACACACCGCGATGCTCATCAGTAACAAAGTTTGCCATCCAGTCCATACCCAGCATTTCCATCTGGCTGTAGCCCAGTAAATTGGCCAGGTATTTATTGCAAAATATCACCTTGCCGTCGGCACTTAATGATACTGCCGCCAGCTTAATGGTTTCCAGCACCAGGCGATATTTGTTTTCGGTACGGCGGTAATCGATCTCGGCTTGTTTGCGCTGGGTGATATCCTGCAGGGTGCCTATTATTTTGCGTACGCTGCCATCTTCGCGGTACATCAGTTTACCCGTAATTACGCTGATGTGTTTGATATTGCCCTTTGGGGTAATAATACGGTATTCGTAAGATGAGCCGCTGTTATCACCGCCTTTAAACAAGTGGTTGATCATACAGCGGTCGTCCGGGTGTATGTATTGTAACAGCAGCCTGCCAAAACGCGATGCCGACTGGATGCTGTTGATCTCTATCTCGTAAATGGAGTTCACCTCTTCGCTCCACGATAGCATATTTTGGGTGCTGTCCCACTTCCAGTTACCAATTTTGGCAATGGTTTGTGCCTCCAGTAATTCTGCCCGGCTTATCTTAATAGCCTTTTCGGTTAATTTTTCTTTGGTGATGTCCTGAATAATGCCAACCACACGCTCAAGGGTGCCATGTTCATCCATTAGCAGGTCGCCCCGCAAGATCCGCAGGTATTTAAGGTTTCCTTTTGGGGTGATGAATTTATGCTCGAAGTTTTCGGCGATAGAGTTAATGTTGGTAAAATAGTTTGCCGCTGCCTCCTGGTCGTCCGGGTGTACCAAACTCATGTAATATTCAAAGCGGGATATATGGCCCGGCACGTTATCAATCTCCAGGATCTTAAGCAAACTTTCCGACCAGTAGTTCTGTCCCGAAGAACTTTCGTACCACCAGTTACCAATTTTGGCAATATCCTGGGCCTGCAGCAGCAGGTTTTTGTTTTCTGTAACGGCATCTGCATGCTTTTTTTGTTCAGAAATATCCGATACCGAAACAGATATGCGTTTCGTATAGTTGCCGTTAATATCCACCACAGGGGATGCCTTTGCCAAAAACCAGCCGGGCTCGCCGTAGATAGATTCAAACTCTATACTCGTGCTTTTTTTGTGGTGTAAAACATGGTCATAAACTTGCAGAAAGGGTTTGGCGCGCTCTTCGCCAATGGCCTCTATCAGTGTTTTATTCAAAAAGTGCTCGGCTTTTATATACGCGGGGGTTTTTACGCCAAACCAAATATTGATACAAATGCCGCTTTCGTCAATCTCAACAATGGTGTCGTTGATGGAGCTTATCAGCGCGTGCAGCTGCTGCTGGCTGTTGCTCAGTTTTTCTGTATTGGCAATTAACGATTCGTTTAGGGCTACAATATTACTTACCGCCTTTTTAAACTGCATTTTATAGGCCAGCATCACCAAAAACGATACATAGGCTATAAGCGTAAAAACCCCCAGCAATACAATAAGTATGTTTACAGATATGCTGACTTTTGGTGCGTTGTAATAAGCAGCAATAACAGCAATAAAGTTTACCAGGCTTACCATTACAAATTCGCGCCGCTGGCTGCAAAATAAGGTTACCGATATAAAAATAGTGATGGCGCTAAAAACATAAACATGCGCAAAGCCGTTAAAACTAAGCAGTAAAAAGTTGTTTACAAAAATGTAAGAGCATATGGTTGCAAACACCATGGCTTTAAACAGCACTTTGTTTTTTTGAAATGATAAGCCAAGTGTAACCAGGCAAAAGGCGCAGTTTACGGCGCGCAGCCAAACCGGGTCATAAGATTTTTGGAAACACAGGTAATGGAGCGATGGGCTGGCTATTAATAAGCCCAGTAAAATAAGCCTGTAAATAGTAATGTCGTTTTCAACTAATAGCAGCGCCCTGTTTTTAAAAGACATATACGATAGACAAAGGTTTATTTATACCAAACAATATTGGGGCGATGGCCATAATTACTTAATAAGAATTTTACAAAGAGTAAATATATCTTAAAGGCTATTAATACGCAGATTTATTTACATTTGTTGCAAATACTATTTATTCTATGTCTGAAACTGCACAATTAAAGATTGGTGATAAAACCTATGATTTGCCGGTGATAGAAGGTACCGAGGGCGAAAAAGCTATTGATATTTCTAAACTGCGCGACCAGAGCGGTTATGTTACATTAGATATTGGTTACAAAAACACCGGCGCAACAAAAAGCGCTATTACGTTTTTAGATGGCGAAGTTGGTATATTAAAATATCGCGGTTACCCTATCGAACAACTGGCAGAAAAATCAACCTTTATAGAGGTTGCCTATTTGCTGATATATGGTAAACTGCCCACTACCGATCAGTTACAGGCGTTCGAGTTTGAAATAAGCCACCATACCCTTGTACACGAGGATATGAAAAAGTTTTTTGACGGCTTCCCTTCCGGTTCGCACCCAATGGGGCAGCTCTCGTCATTAATCGGCGCTTTGGCTGCTTTTAATCCTTCGTCGTTAAAACAGGGCTTATCTGCCGAAGAGATCAATATCGAGATCATCAAGCTGATCGCCAAGATGAGCACCATCGTATCCTGGATCTATAAAAAATCACTGGGCCACCCGGTTATTTATCCGCGCAACAAGTACGATTACGTAACCAACTTTATGCACATGACCTTTGGGCAGCGTACCGAGGATGTGGAGATTGACCCGGTTGTAGTAAGCGCGATGAATAAATTGCTGATACTGCATGCCGATCATGAGCAGAACTGCTCTACATCAACCGTGCGTATTGTAGGCTCGTCAGACGCTAACTTATATGCTTCCATATCTGCAGGGATCTCTGCACTTTGGGGCCCGCTGCATGGCGGCGCCAACCAGGCGGTGGTAGAGATGCTGCAAAAAATTAAGGAAGATGGCGGCGACGTTGATAAATGGGTTGCCAAGGCAAAAGATAAAAATGATCCTTTCCGTTTAATGGGCTTTGGCCACCGGGTATATAAAAACTTTGATCCGCGCGCAAAGATCATTAAAAAGGCATGCGATGATATCCTGGAGAAATTAGGCATCAATGATGAAACTTTAGAGATTGCCAAAAAACTGGAAGAGGTAGCCTTAAGCGATCCTTACTTTGTGGAGCGTAAACTTTACCCTAACGTTGATTTTTACTCGGGTATTATCTACACGGCATTGGGTTTCCCTACCGAAATGTTTACGGTATTATTTGCCTTAGGCCGCCTGCCGGGATGGATTGCCCAATGGAAAGAAATGAAAGCCAACAAAGAGCCTATTGGCCGCCCCCGCCAGATCTATGTGGGCGAAACCAATAAGGACTACACAGATATAAAAACGAGGTAGTTAGATCGCCTCTTCAAGGTAACTCACCCCGGCTACGCTGCGCTGCTCTACCCTCTCTGCTTTGCAAATAGTGTGAGAAAGCCTCTCTGAAGGGGGGGGATTAAAAAACCCTCTTTCTGCGCAGCGAAGAGAGGGTGGTCGAGCGAAACAAAGACCGGGTGAGTAAATTGCCCGCACATGATACCTAATTAAAAGCCCGCCGCACGACGGGCTTTTTTTATAAAAACAGATGACACCACGCGAGATACTTAAACAATACTGGGGGCATGATAATTTCCGGCCGTTGCAGGAAGAGATCATTACATCCGTATTAGAAGGTAGGGATACCCTGGCTTTGCTGCCTACGGGTGGCGGTAAGTCGGTATGTTTCCAGGTGCCTGCGCTGGCCATGGAGGGGATCTGTATTGTGGTATCCCCACTGATAGCCCTGATGAAAGACCAGGTAGAGAACCTGAAGGCGAAAGGTATCGAGGCTATGGCCATTGTATCGGGCATGGGCAGGCGCGAGGTGGATATTGCTTTGGATAACTGCGTGTATGGCCCGGTAAAATTTTTATACCTGTCGCCCGAGCGTTTACTGTCTGAACTGGTGCGCGAGCGGATCCGGTATATGAAGGTGAACCTGTTTGCGGTTGACGAGGCGCATTGTATCTCGCAATGGGGGTATGATTTTCGCCCGCCATATCTGCACCTTTCCGATCTGCGCGAACTGCATCCTAAAGTGCCCGTGCTGGCCTTAACGGCAACTGCCACCGCAGAGGTGCGTGAAGATATACAGCACAAGCTGCTGTTTAAGAACGGGATAGTTTATCAGCAAAGTTTTGAAAGGAAAAATCTGCGTTATGTAGTGCAAACCACCGAGGATAAGTTTCGCAAACTGCTGGATGTTGCCCGTGGTATTGGCGGCAGCGGTATTGTATATGTACGCAGCCGGAAAGAAACGTTTGAGATCGCTAAGTTTTACCAGCAAAATAATATTAAAGCCGATTATTATCATGCAGGTTTGCCCGCCGAAGAGCGGTCGGCTAAACAGGATGCCTGGAAAAGTAACAGCATACAGATCATCGTAGCCACTAATGCCTTTGGTATGGGGATAGATAAACCCGATGTTAGGTTTGTGGTACATAAGGATATGCCCGATAGCCTGGAAGCCTATTATCAGGAAGCGGGCAGGGGCGGGCGCGACGAGAAACGGGCTTACGGCGTACTGCTGTATAACCCAACCGACAGGTTACGCCAGGAGAAAAAATTCCTGCAAAATTTCCCCTCGGTAAACGAGATCAAACAAATATACCATCACCTGGCCAATTACTGCCAGCTGGCTTATGATGCGGGCGAAGGTGCCGGCTTTGAGCTTGATTTGGGCGAGTTTTGCAGCAGGTTTCAGCTGGATGCCATTAAAACCTTAAACGCCCTTAAGTTTTTAGAGCAGGACGAGTACGTGGCCTTTAACGAAAGTGTTTTTTTGCCATCGCGTTTTAGGTTTGAAGTATTGAATGAAGAGCTGTACAATTTCCAGATCCAGAATAAAGGGTGGGACCTGTTCATTAAAACCCTGCTGCGCTCGTACGGCGGATCGTTTGAAAATTATGTGCGGATCAGGGAATTTGATATAGCCCGCCGTACAGGTATGAATACCCAGCAGGTGGTACAAGCCCTGCAGCAACTGCAGGGTTTTAACCTGTTAAATTACCTGCCGCAAACAGATAAGCCGCAAATAACCTGGTTAAAGCCAAGGCAGCATGCCGATAACCTGTATATCAATAAAGCGTCTATAGATCAGCGGAAAGAAACCTACCGGAGAAAAATGATAGCCGTTTTTGCTTATGCCGAGCATAAACGCTGCCGCAGCCAGATGCTGTTGAGCTATTTTGATGAATTAAACGCACCAAAATGTGGGGTGTGTGATGTTTGCCTGGAAGAGCGCCGCCAAAAAAATGCCGACGAGATATTAGACGATATCACCAATGAGATAGTGCAGTTACTCAGTACCGATACCCACACCCTTGCCGGCCTGATCACCTCCCTGAAGCTGGGCACCGAAAAAGAACGCATAGAAACCCTGCGCCTGCTGCTTGATGCCGGCAAAGTAAAAACAGATGGCGGTAATTATTATTTATAAAGAGTTACGATTGGATTTACGATTTGACAACTTTTAAAAAGTTGTCCAATCTGTTTAAAAGTTGTTGAATGTGGTTTAGTTCCACGCGCCATTACTGTAAACAGTTACGATTGGACAACTTTTAAAAAGTTGTCCAATCTGTTTAAGGTTGTTGAATCTGATTTAGTTCCACGCGCTATTACTGTAAACAGTTACGATTGGACAACTTTTAAAAAGTTGTCAAATCTGTTTGAAAGTTGTTGAACCTGATTTAGTTCCACGCGCTATTACTGTAACAGTTACGATTTGACAACTTTTAAAAAGTTGTCAAATCTGTTTGAAAGTTGTTGAACCTGATTTGGTTCCACGCACTATTACTGTAACAGTTACGATTTGACAACTTTTTAAAAGTTGTCAAATCTGTTTGAAAGTTGTTGAATCTGGTTAAAGGTTGTTGAATCTGGTTAAAGGTTGTTGAATCCGGATAAAAGTTGTAGAATCTATTCATTCATATCAATCATAAGTTTTTCCTGTATCATATTGTTTCGGTATTCATGATGATAATCCTGATAAGCTTGTTTACTGCCAAACCATTCTATTAATTCAATTTTCTTTAATTTACTTGGTTTATCTGACAAAATACTATGGTAGGAGCTCCATTCCCAGTTTCTGAAATCTTCAGTCAGATTATGGCTTTGGGGATTTGCATGTATGTAATAAACAAGTTGACTATAATAACTGCTATCATTAACTAAAGCCCTTTTAAATGGCGTTTGGAATAAAGTGCCAACCCGTTTATACTGCTTATTAAAAGCCATAGAGTAGGATTGAAAGAACTTTCTAAATTGATGGCTTATGATATCATGGGTGGATTTTGACGGATCGATGTTTTTTGTTTCTTTAAAATCCGTTAGATTTTCATGCACATGAATAAGTAAATGAAAATGATTGCCTAATAAACAGTAGGCATAGGTATCGATAACCGATGATAAATACTGATCGAACTTTTTTAAAAAGTATCTACAATTGGCATCGCTTTTAAACATTAATTGCTTGTCGATACTGCGATTATAAATATGGTAAAAGCAGCCTTCTTCAAATTTTGTGTAATAATGTTCGGATTTTGCCATTTGTTATTATTGCTTAAATATATTGATAAGTCGGATAAGATTTGTAATCATAGTCAAGATTCGACAACTTTTTAAAAGTTGTCGAATCTGATCTCAAAAATTCTTCAGCATTCACCGTCATAAATCCGGCGTTTACCGACATAAACAGCCTGTACATCTATTCCCCACAAAACTGCTGTAACGTTTGTTGAGCGGGGGAGTCATATTGGTGTATTTAAAAACAAGAAAAAAATAATTCACTCACAATCAAAATATTAGTATCATGAAAACTTCAATTTTAACAATAGCAACCATCTTTACTTTAGCATTAGGTACTGCAACTTCATCCTTTGCCTCAGCAAATAACAACAACGAAGAAGCAAGCACTGTATTAACAAACATCAGCAAGATCAATAAGATCGAGTTACACGGAAACGTTGAGCTGTATGTATCAGACGGTGCTACCGACCAGGTGAAGGTTTATAATAAGTACTATTCCGAAAGTGCACTGGTACAAAGCCAGAACGGTACCCTGCGCATCTCATCCTATTCTGATAAAAAATTAGTGGTTTGGGTAACCGCTAACGATCTGCAAACCATCATCGCAAATGATAATTCGCAGGTTAGATCATTTGGTAACCTGGCAAAACTCGACCTGGAAGTAACGCTGAACAATACTGCCACAGCCGATCTTAAGATCAACGCTTACAAAGCAAGCATTGTGGTAAACGACCGTGCTAAAGCCAACATTAGCGGTACTGTAAACGATTACAGCTTAAAGCAAGACCAATCTGCAACGGTTAACCACTCGCAACTGGCAACCGTAAACGGTAATAAAACCACCATCAGCCTGCCTGCTAACGTTAAGGTATCAGAACTGGCCACCTTATAAGCACACTTTGCAAAAGTTCAATATATATCAGAGGAACCACCGCCGGCGCGGTGGTTTTTTTGTGCTATAAACTTTAAGTTGTACCAACCCTTATCAGCCATCCATCAAAAAACAGCCTCAAAATAACAACAACGAATTTCTTAATTCTTGCATCTTATTTCTTGTATTTTACATCCTGACTCTTATTTCCTGATCCTTATCTCTCTTCAACAAACTGCTTTCGCCGCCTTGTTTCTGCCGTTTACCGACATAAACCCGCACTGTGTCTAATATACACTAATTGGCTGTAACGTTTCGGCGGCCTGTTCGTCATATAGATGTATTTAATAACACAACTTATAGTATTCATAATCAAAATATTAATATCATGAAAACAACAATCTTCACCATCGCAGCCGTAATGATTATGGCAATGGTAACCACCAAAAATGCTGATGCAAACGTTAAAAATAACAATGGCGAAACCAGCACCGTATTAACCAACATCAGCAGGATCAATAAGATCGAGATCCACGGAAATGTTGAACTTTATGTATCAGACGGTGCAACCGACCGGGTTAAGGTTTATAACAAGTATTATGCAGAAAGCGCACTGGTACAAAGCCAAAACGGCGTATTACGCATATCATCTTACAAGAACGAAAAGCTGGTAGTTTGGGTAACCGCTGCCGACCTGCAGGCCATTACCGCTTATGATAACGCAGCGGTAAAATCATTCGGTAACTTAGCCAGGCTGGATTTGGAAGTAAACCTTTACAACACCGCAACCGCCAACTTAAAATTGGATGCATACAAAGCAACTATAACTGTAAATGATAATGCCAAGGCAACATTAACCGGCAACGTAAACGATTACAGCTTAAAGTATGCACAGGCTGCAAACGTTGATCAGAAAGATTTTGTAGCCGTAAATGCTTCAAAAAGCCAGATAGCCGATAATACAATTGCCAAAGCAAAACAAAATGAGTTGGCCGGTTTATAACCATTAACCCTGCAAAGCCTATCATACATCAAAAGCCATCAGATAAATTAGATGGCTTTTTTTATTTTTACTGTAACTTCATCCCGTAAACCATCGTCAAAAAATAAAACCAAACACACTATGAAAAAGATCGACTTTAAAATACTTATACTGATAGCAGCCGTATCAGTTACCTTATTCTCTTCATGCCGCCGTTTCAGGTGTATAAAAGGCAAGGGAGAGATCCGCACCGAAAGCCGTAAAATGAAAAGCTTTACCAAAATAGATGTGTCTGGAGGTTACCGGGTAGTTTTAAAGCAGGATAGTTCAGAGGCGATCTCTATCAGTATTGATGATAACCTGATGAAATATGTAGAAACAACTATTGAGGGCAACACCTTAACCGTTCATTCACGTAAAAATATCTGCCCAAGCGGGGAAGCTACGCTTACCATAGGCGTTAAAAACCTGGATGGTATAGCAGCAGCAGGTGCTGTAGATTTTAAGTCGGACGGGCGTTTAAACACCAAAGACCTTGATATTGATCTTTCCGGTTCTACCAAAATAGATATTGAGCTTAACGCAGCTAAGGTGCATACAAGTGCCAGCGGTTCCAGCGAGATCTATCTGAAGGGGCAGGCAGCATCGCACGATATAGACATGAGCGGATCGGGCAAGGTAGAGGCGCTTGATTTTGTGGTTGGCAAATATAAGATCAGCACATCGGGCGCCAGCGAATGCAAAATAAATGTACTGAACGAATTGGATGTGCATACCAGCGGTTCATCAGATATCCAATACCGAGGCAACCCCGGCAAGGTGAACAATGATCAGTCCGGCGCTTCGTCGGTTAAAAAGATAAATTAACCTTTAAAAGTATTACACAGCATTACAATGACGGCTTCTGGCCGTTTTTGTTGTTTAAAAAGGCGTTTTAAGGGCGAAAATGTGCGCTGCTATGTATGCTTATCTTAAATTACTTAAACCTGAATTTTAAAAATAAATTCATACTTTTGCGCCTCGAATTTTGTACAGCCAAACGGCGGTACTTTCAAAAAAGATAAATTAATACCAGGTAAAAAGATGAATATATCACAGGAAAAGATTGATAACCTGAACACAGTTGTTAAGATCAATATCAACCCGGAGGATTACCAGCCGAAGGTTGAAAAAGCAATGAAAGACCAAGCTAAAAAAGCAAAATTACCAGGTTTTCGCCCGGGTATGGTACCGGTTGCACATATTAAAAAAATGTATGGTAAAAGCATCCTGGTTGACGAGATCAACAACATGCTGTCTGATACATTAAACAAATATCTTGACGAAGAAAAACTGGAAGTATTGGGCCAGCCTTTACCTAAGGTTGATGAAACCAAAGAGTATAACTGGGATTTTGCCGATAACTTTGAGTTTAATTACGAAGTTGGTTTGGCACCGCAGTTTGATATTGATTTTTCATCAAAAGATAAACTGACCCAGTATGTGATAAAAGTTGATGATGAGACTTTGGAGTCTCGTATCAAAAACATCCGCAGAAGCTATGGCAAAATGACAAATCCTGACGTATCGGCAGACGATGATGTGCTTTATGCCGAATTAGCGCAGCTTTCTCCGGATGGTTCTGTTTTTGAGGGAGGCATAAACAATATCACTTCAGTACGTTTAGATCAGATCAAGAATGAGGAGATCAAAAAATCGTTAATTGGTTTGAAAAAAGACGATGAGGTGGTATTTGACATCAACGCTGCTTTTGATAATGATGCAGCCAAGGTTGCAGGGTTATTAAAAATTGAAGAGGATGAAGCAGCAGATCTTAAATCAAACTTCAAACTAACGGTTAAAAATGTTAACCGTTTAGAAGAGGGTGATTTAAACCAGGAGTTCTTTGATAAATTATTTGGTGAAGGTGTTGTAACCGACGAAGCCGGTTTCAGGGCTAAAATAACCGAAGAGTTAGAAATGATGATGACCCAGGATGCCGAGCGCAAACTGCAGGACGAAATTTATACTTACAGCATAGATAAAGTAAGTTTTGACCTACCGGATGCATTTTTAAAACGCTGGTTAAAAGCTACTAACGAAAAACTGACCGACGAAGAGTTGGAAGGTGGCTACGCTGATTTTGCTAAGAACCTGAAATGGACACTGATTGAAAATAAATTGATGAAGGATAACAGCATCGATATTAAATACGAGGAAGTGTTTGAATTTGCAAAAGGCAGTTTAGAGCAGCAATTCAGAATGTACAGCCCGCAGGCTTTAACAGAAGAGCAGCTGGGCCAGTACACGGTACAATACCTGCAAAACAAAGAGAATGCTAACAAAATATTTGAACAGGTAAAAGCGCTTAAGGTGTTTGATTACATCAAGAGCGTGATTACGCTTGATAAAAAAGAGATCCTGTTCTCTGATTTTAACAAGCTTGCTGCATAAGCAATAAGAGTTTTAATACCATGTTTACCAAAAGCATTTGCCCAACAGCAAGTGCTTTTGTGTTATAAAGCCTCACCCAACCCTCTCCAAAGAAGAGGACTGTATAAAATTAAAAAATTTCCCTTTACGGAGGAGATTTAGAGGGGGCTCATGGGGGCCGGCTGTTTTTTTACTTTTATCAAACTAAATAGTTTAAAATCTATTCAACTAAAAACTATATTTATCGCGGGCAACCGCCCCAACCCTAACAAATAAAACATACACACATGAACAGTAATCCAGATAAAAACGAATTCAGAAAATATGCTGTTAAACATCATCGTATCAGCAGCACTTATGTAGATAGGTTTATTGGTGGTGTAAACCGCAGCAATACCCCAACAGGTATTGTAACCCCGCCAATGGGTTATACACCTTATATTATTGAAGAACGCCAGTTAAATATCTCGCAGTTAGATGTTTTTTCGCGTTTGATGATGGACCGCATCATTTTCCTGGGCGATCCTATTTATGATCAGAATGCGAATGTGATACAGGCGCAGTTGTTATTCTTGCAATCGGCCGATGCTAAACGCGATATTCAGCTTTACATCAACTCACCGGGCGGCTCGGTTTATGCAGGTTTAGGTATTTATGATACCATGCAACTGATCTCTAACGATGTGGCCACTATCTGTACAGGTATGGCAGCATCCATGGGGGCCGTATTATTATGCGCCGGTGCAGAAGGTAAACGCGCTGCTTTGCCACACTCACGCGTCATGATCCACCAGCCATCAGGTGGCGCGCAGGGCCAGCAATCTGATATCGAGATCTCTTACCACGAGATCACTAAATTGAAAAAAGAATTATACCAGATCATTGCAGATCATAGCGGTGCATCTTATGAAAAGGTTCACTCAGCATCAGACCGCGACTACTGGATGATCGCTGAAGAAGCTAAAGAATTTGGTATGATCGACGAAATATTAAAAGGGAACAAAACAAAATCAAAATAAATTTATTAGTAGTGAATATTGATTAAGTTGGTTGCACAGAAGCTACAAAACTTAGTCGTAAGCAACTTAATCAACCACTCACTTATAAATTAATTGGTTTATAAAAAGCCAATTTCCTATTTTTGATTAAAGCAGAGAAAAGATGAACAAGAACAGCAAGGAGATCAGGTGCTCGTTTTGTGGCGCAGGTAAGCAGGACTCCCTGATGCTGATAGCCGGCCTGGATGCTCACATTTGTGACAAATGCGTTGATCAGGCAAACGAGATACTGGCAGAAGAATTAAAGGTGCGCAAGGTGAAAGCCTCGCCGGCAGTGCCTTCTGTACTTAAACCAGCCGAGATCAAATCGCACCTCGACCAATATATCATCGGGCAGGACGATGCTAAGAAAGTGCTTTCTGTTGCTGTTTATAACCACTACAAAAGGTTAAACCAGCGCGTGGATAAGGATGAGGTAGAGATTGAAAAATCTAATATCATCATGGTAGGCGAAACCGGCACCGGTAAAACTTTGCTGGCCAAAACGCTGGCCAAAATATTAAACGTTCCGTTTTGTATCTGCGATGCTACTGTGCTAACAGAGGCCGGTTACGTAGGCGAGGATGTGGAAAGTATCCTGACCCGTTTACTGCAATCTGCAGATTATGATGTAAATACTGCCGAGCGCGGTATTGTTTATATTGATGAGGTAGATAAAATTGCCCGCAAAAGCGATAACGCATCTATTACCCGCGATGTAAGCGGCGAAGGTGTGCAGCAGGCATTACTGAAAATACTGGAAGGTACTATGGTTAACGTACCACCACAAGGCGGCCGTAAACACCCGGACCAAAAGATGATAACCGTAAATACCAGTAACATCCTGTTTATTTGCGGAGGCGCGTTCGATAGCATCGAGAAAAAGATAGCTAACCGTTTACGTACCCAAACTGTGGGTTATAAAATGAAACGCGACGACAGCGAGATAGATATGAAGAACCTGTACAAGTATATTACCCCGCAGGATCTTAAATCTTTTGGGCTGATACCCGAGCTGATAGGCCGTTTACCGGTGCTTACCTATCTTAACCCGCTGGACCGCGAAGCTTTGCACAACATCTTAACCGAGCCTAAAAATTCTTTATTAAAGCAGTATAAAAAACTGTTTGAATATGAGGGTGTAAAGCTGGAATTTGACACCCAAGTGCTTGATTTTATTGTAGATAAAGCAATGGAATTTAAACTGGGCGCACGTGGTTTGCGATCTATCTGTGAGGCCATTATGATTGATGCGATGTTTGAGTTTCCGTCTAAAAAAGATGTGAAGCGCCTGAATGTTACACTGGACTATGCCAGGGAGAAATTTGAGAAGAGCGACCTTAAAAAGTTAAAGGTGGCTTAACAATTATTTGATAGTATAAAATTATTTTCGTATATTACACACTAACCCTGGTGAAAGCACACCGGGGTTTGCTGTATAAAAGGGTTTTGTAACCCTTGAATGATACACATACACACAAAAAAAGAGGACAAAAAAGATGAACGAAGAATTAGATGTAAAGAAAGATGACAACACCATCCCTGCAAAAAAAATCAAAGAAGTTTCTACCCCGGTAAAATCGGGCTTAAAAACTAAAGAAGCCATTGTGGCCAACTGGCTGCCGCGTTATACGGGCAGGCCGCTTGATGCCTTTGGCGAATATATTATACTTACCAATTTTTCTAAATACCTGCAGCTGTTTTCAGAATGGAACGATAACGCGCCTATAATGGGCTTAGACAAACCGATGCAAAGCGTAACGGCCAATGGCATTACCATTATTAACTTTGGGATGGGTAGTTCCGTTGCCGCCACCGTAATGGATCTGCTGACGGCCATACACCCCAAGGCCGTAATTTTTTTAGGCAAATGCGGCGGTTTAAAAAAGAAGAATAACGTGGGCGACCTGATATTGCCGATAGCCGCGATAAGGGGCGAGGGGACATCTAACGATTACCTGCCGGCAGAAGTGCCTGCCCTGCCATCATTCGCGCTGCAAAAGGCCATTTCAACCACCATACGAGATCAATCACGCGATTACTGGACAGGTACCTGCTACACTACCAACCGCCGTGTTTGGGAGCATGATAAGGAATTTAAAAAATATTTGAAAGAACTGCGCGCCATGGCGGTAGATATGGAAACAGCCACGATATTCACCACAGGCTTTGCCAACAAGATCCCGACTGGTGCTTTGTTACTGGTATCAGACCAGCCAATGATACCCGAAGGCGTAAAAACTGCCGAAAGCGACAGTAACGTTACCACCCAGTATGTAGAAACCCACCTGCGTGTAGGGATAGAATCATTAAAGCAACTGATAAATGGCGGGCTTACGGTTAAGCACCTTAAGTTTTAAGGTTAGTGAGTGGTAAATTAACTAAGTGATAAAAGTTATTGATCTGTTTGTCGCCTGCAGGTAACTACTTTCTTAATCAACCACTCATTATTCACCATTTACACAATATTTGCTAATTTTGCCCGGTATCCTGTTAAGCATACAGGATAAGTAGACAATAAATTATGTGGTACAATAATATACTGGAAACCATAGGCAATACGCCTATGGTAAAGCTTAATAAGATAGCTAAAGAGATACCTGCAACGGTTTTAGCTAAGATAGAAACTACCAATCCCGGTAACTCTATAAAGGATCGTATGGCCCTTAAAATGATTGAGGATGCCGAAAAAAGCGGTAAGCTAAAACCGGGCGGCACTATTATAGAAGGTACATCCGGCAATACGGGTATGGGGCTGGCTATAGCCGCGGTTATTAAGGGCTATAAATGTATTTTTACCAGTACCGATAAGCAATCCAAAGAAAAATTTGATGCCCTGCGTGCCTTTGGTGCCGAAGTTATTGTATGCCCTACCAATGTAGAGCCGGAGGATCCACGGTCTTACTATTCTGTATCATCACGCCTGGAGCGCGAGGTGCCCAACTCCTGGAAACCTAACCAATACGATAACCTGAGCAACTCGCAGGCGCACTATGAGCAAACCGGCCCCGAAATTTGGGAACAAACTGAAGGTAAGATCACTCACCTGATAGTAGGTGTGGGCACAGGTGGCACTATCAGCGGTACTGCCCGTTATTTAAAAGAAAAGAACCCTGCTATACAAGTTTTGGGTATCGATACTTATGGGTCGGTATTTAAAAAATATAAGGAAACCGGCGAGTTTGATAAGAATGAGATCTACCCTTATATCACCGAAGGTATTGGCGAAGATTTTTTGCCGCAAAATGTTGATTTTAGCCTGATAGACCACTTCGAAAAAGTGACCGATAAGGATGCAGCCCTGATGACCCGCGAGATTGCCCGTAAGGAAGGCATCTTTGCAGGTAATTCAACAGGTTCTGCAGTGGCAGGTTTACTACAGATGAAGGACAGGTTTAAAGAGGGGGATGTAGTAGTGATCATCTTCCCGGATCATGGTACCCGTTACCTGGGCAAAATGTATAACGACGACTGGTTGCGCGACCGTGGTTTCCTGAAAGAAGAGAAACTTACCGCACGCCATATCATCAGTAAAAAAGAGAACCAGGAGATTGTGACCATTGATTGCGAAAAAACGGTGCTGGAAGCTATAAACACCATCAAATCGCTTAACATAAGCCAGATCCCCGTTACCCAACAAGGTATGGTTATCGGCAAGATCACCGAGAGCGATATCCTGGATTCGCTGATAGAAAACCCCGGCATTAAATCACAGCCGGTAAAAAATATCTCCACAGCGCCATTTCCTTTTATCGATCTGAATACCGGTATTGATAAAATTTCGGGCATGATCAATAAGGATAATATTGCTGTGCTGGTTGAGGATGATAACGGTAAGATAGAGATCATTACCCAATACGATATTATCAACGCGATATCGGCTTAATCGAATTAAGGCGATATTCGGATAAATGATTTACAGAGACGCGATATTTCGCGTCTTTGTTTTTGTTTATTGCAGCGCTTACTGTAACCTCTTCTTAGCCAGCTCCGCTTTGTAAACTTCGTTTAATTTGGGGGATGGGTTGATAAGGATATAGATCCTGGAATTGTGCTCGCGTGCCAGCGGGTTTGTTACATGGCCGGTTTCCCGGTAGCTCTCTATCAGCGGGGCAAGCCTGCGTTCTACATTGTCATCATCATCCACATAAATAATGTAATGCGCGCTCAAACTATCGGCTGCCCAAAGCTGGAAACTGCTGTTCAGGCTCGTTACTTCGGGCAGGTTATATTGATGCCTGTAATGATGCAGGGCACCTGCCTGGCCATAATTATCGGCATATAGTTGTGTGTGTTTCTGCTGTTCGGGCGTTAAGCTATGGTAAGCTTCCCCGGCTTTTTGGGCCATTTCATCCCAGCCCAGCATATCGGCATAATCCTGCGTTAAAGGGTGCTGCTTCTGGTCCTCCCATCTGGTCAGGAATTTTAGGAATGGTAAGCGCTCATTGGTGCTTTTAATGAAAGTAACGGTTTTATTGAGCGAAAGAATAGGCAGCACCAAAGGCAGCAGCAATACGTTGGGTACCACAAACAGTAAAATGGCTGTGGTGCGCAGCACATAGTAATTGCGTTTAAGCATCCGCTCGAAAGCAAAACCACCCGCAGCAAACAGCATAGGGTAGGCCCCAAAAAGGTAATAATCTTTTCCGTTCATCTGTAACAGAAACAGGAAGATGAGGATGTAAGCGATAGACAAGTACCTGAAACGCCTGAGTTTAAATGAAAATAGCAGGAAACAAAAGCCGGTAAGCCACACAAACAATGCTACGCCATTTACCAGTACCTGTTCTATAATAAAGTCTGCAGGTTTTACATAATCCAGCTGGGTTTCGCGCAATTCCTGCATGTGGTGTATAACCGGCAGGTGATGCACAAACTGCCAGATAATATTGGGCAAAAATATCAGCAAAGCCACTATTGCCGAGTAGATAACGTGTTTGTTAAACAGCAGTTTGCGCTCGCGGCTGATGAGTATGCCTACAATAAGCGATGCAGTAAAAAACGCCATGGTATATTTGGTAAGCATGCCCACCCCAACGGCCACACCCAGCCAGTAAAGGTATTTTACATTAGCCGTATTTAAATAGCGTGCAAATAACCAAACGGTTACTACCCACCAAAGCTGATCGAACACAACAGGCTGAAAAAGATACCCGCTGGCGGCAAATGCAGGAGAGAAAATAAGCGCCAGGCAAGCTAAGGTAATGGCAAACCTGCGCCCGCCCAATTCCACGGTTATCTGGCCGGTAAGCCAGATGATCAATCCGCCGGCTATGGTCGAAAATATTCGCGCAGCAAAAACAGAGTCGCCAAAAACGTTAAGTGTAATTTTCGCCAGTAAGGCTATAAACGGAGGGACTTCCTTATATCCCCAATCCAGGTGATCGCCTAAAACTAAATGCAGCAATTCATCCCGGTGGAAACCAAAATGACTAATAGCGAATAGGTTAAGCACTATTTTTAATGCAACAAAGATCAGTATAAAGGTGGAATACGATGATCTCCGGTTTTTGTATGGCATTACAGGTTCTGTTGGTTGATCGCCATAAAAGTAATAATATTTTGAATGAGGTAAAAGGTAAAAGGCGAAAGGTAAAAGGGCAGACAAAAAATCTTTAACCCTTTACCTTTCGCCTTTTACCTTAAAATTATACCCGTTTTATATCAGCACCAAGTGCTTTAAGGCGTTCGTCGATATTTTGGTAACCACGTTCTATCTGTTCGATATTGTAAATGGTAGATTGGCCTTGTGCCGAAAGTGCGGCGATCAGTAAGGATACACCCGCGCGGATGTCAGGCGAGGTCATGGAAATACCGCGTAATTGCACCATTTTATCTAAACCGATAACGGTGGCGCGGTGCGGATCGCAAAGGATGATGTTGGCACCCATATCCAGCAATTTATCCACAAAGAATAACCGGCTCTCAAACATCTTTTGGTGGATCAATACCGATCCCTTTGCTTGTGTAGCAACTACCAATACAATGCTCAACAGATCCGGCGTAAAGCCCGGCCATGGAGCATCTGCCACGGTTAGTAAAGATCCATCGATAAAAGTATCTATCTCGTAATGGTCTTGCGACGGGATGTAGATGTCATCACCGCGGCGCTCCAGTTTAATGCCCAGGCGTTTAAAAACGTCTGGTATCATGCCCAGTTCATCGTAATGAACATCTTTAATGGTGATCTCAGAACCCGTCATGGCAGCAAGGCCAATGAACGAGCCGATCTCTATCATATCAGGCAGCATGCGATGGTCTGTCCCACCTAATTCTGTAACACCTTCAATAGTAAGCAGGTTAGAGCCAACGCCGGTAATTTTAGCGCCCATGCGATTAAGCATTTTACAAAGCTGTTGCAGGTATGGCTCGCAGGCGGCATTATAAATGGTAGTAGTGCCTTTTGCCAGTACGGCAGCCATTACAATGTTGGCAGTACCGGTTACAGATGCCTCGTCAAGCAAAATGTAAGTGCCCTGCAGGTTAGATGCATCTACATTATAAAAGCCGTTATCGGGGTTGTAATCAAAGCGTGCGCCCAGTTTCTCGAAACCCAGAAAGTGGGTATCCAGCCTGCGGCGGCCAATTTTATCGCCACCCGGTTTTGGGATAGATGCCTTACCGAAACGCGCCAACAGCGGCCCCAGTATCATAATAGAGCCGCGTAAGCCACCGCCCTTGGTTTTAAAAGCTTCAGAATTGAAGAAATCCTGATCGATCTCTTTAGCTTCAAAGGTACACGTATCGCGCGAGATGCGGTTAACCTCAACACCCATGTCGCCCAGTAACTCTATTAGTTTGTTCACATCCTGTATATCCGGGATGTTGCTGATGGTCATTTTTTCGCCGGTTAATAATACGGCAGATATAATTTGTAATGCTTCGTTTTTTGCTCCCTGGGGGATGATCTCGCCTTTAAGCTTCTTACCGCCCTGTATCTCGAATGCGTTTTTCATTGTAGTTAGTTTTTGTTGTAGCCCATAGACGATGGTCCATAGTGCATAGTTTGGCAAAGATTAGAAAAGTATCCTACTTATCCAATCTTCATCTATGGTCCAGGGTCTATTATCTATCGACTAATACTTCTTAGCCCCGCCGTTGTTACGGTTGCGGTTATTTTGGTTGTTGTTGTTATTATTGTTACGCGGGTTATTGTTGTTATTGGTACGGCTACCACCGCCGCCGCTACCGCCACGGTTGTTTTGATTATTGTTGTTGGTACGGCCGCGGTTATTGTTATTATTTTGATTGTTGTTATTGGTGCGAAACTCAACGCGGTTAAGGTTGATGTTCTCTTCCAGTTTTAGGGTGCCGCCTGATAAGGCGTAAAGATCAGATAGTATCAAATCGTCGGCAACCGAATCTTTGTTCCATTGTACATAGGCCATTTTCATAAAATTCGCAATGGCTTGCACCATGTGGCGCTTACGGTCAGGCTCCTCGATGCTTTTGGCTTTTTCTATCATCATTTCGATGGTTTTGCCATAGTGCTTGTAGCGGATGCGCTGGTTAGGATATTTAAGCGGCTCGGGTTTTAAGTGGATAGCTTCCGGGCTTGGTTTTGGATAAGGCGAATCTACATCCAGCTGAAAGTCTGAAATGATGTGCAGGTGATCCCAAAGCTTGTGTTTAAAATCGGCCACATCGCGCAGGTGCGGGTTTAAAAAGCCCATCAGGTCTATCACCACCTGTGCATATTTGTTGCGTTCTTCTTTAGTAGGTAACGCCACAATGTATTTCACCATGTTTTGCACGTTACGTCCGTATTCGGTAAGTAAAAGTTTATTCCTGGTTGAGTTATAATCAAACGGACCAGGCAAATTTGTTAATGCCATGTATATTTTTAATTAAATAAAATTGTCTTGAAGATGCTTCCCGGTGCATGGACAGTTTCTTAGAACAGAAGGCAGAAACCGGAGAACCGAAATGAAATAGTACGACGTACTAACGCAAATATAAGCTAAATGTGTTAATGTGCAAATTTTGTTAAAGCAACGGTTAATTCGCTTATTTTAGCGTTTAAGCAATTCTACTATGTCAGTTATCATCACCTCAATAGATATATACCGCTTCAGCATCCCTATGGAGCCTTTCACCATTGCCACCGGCACGATGGACCATGCGCAGAACGTGTTTATCCGCATCCATACGGATAAGGGCTTTTATGGTGTAGGCGAGTGCTCGGCCTTCCCGATGATCGTAGGCGAAACACAGGATACCTGCCTGGTGATGGCCAAATATTTTGGAGGATTATGGATAGGGCAGGATGCGTTGGATATCCCTTCGCGGATGCAGCAGCTGCATGATGCCGCGGCAGGTAACACCACTATTAAAAGTGCCTTTGATATAGCCTTGTATGATATTGCAGCCAAGAACGCTGGCCTGCCGCTTTATCAATTTTTAGGCGGAGAAAAGCGTGTGGTAGAAAGCGATATTACCATCGGTATCAGCTCGCCCGAAGCTATGGCACAAAAGGGGGTAGCGTTTAAAGCATCTGGTGCCAATATCCTGAAGGTAAAGCTGGGCAAGGGTGCCGAAACAGATGCTGAACGCATCAGGCAGATCCGCGAGGCAGTAGGTCCGGAAATGAAGATAAGGGTAGATGCCAACCAGGGATGGAACTTTGAAGAAGCAGCTTTTGCACTGCAGGCCATTGGCCCATATGATATTGAATTTTGTGAGCAACCCATGCGCACTTGGTATAACGATAAGCTACCCGAACTGATGAAGGTATCACCCGTAAAGATTATGGCTGATGAAAGCGTTTACAATCATCATGATGCACGGATACAAATAGAGAGCGGCTCCTGCCATTCGATGAATATTAAAATGGCCAAATCCGGTGGGATCCTGGAGGCCAAGAAGATCCATGATGTTGGTGCCGAGCGGGGCATACCCTGCATGATGGGCGGTATGCTGGAAAGCCGCATAGCCCTAAGCGCCAAACTACATTTTGTGTACGCCAGCCCCAACATTCATTTTTATGATATGGATACCTGCATGCTGGGCCACCTGGCCGACCCATGCGTGGGCGGTGTAACTTATGACGGCTATAAGCTTAATATCAGCGATGCTACAGGCATAGGGGCAGATGCTGATGAGGGGTTTTTGAGTGGGTGTGAGAAGTGGAGTATTTAATATTGTAGAGACGCAATACTTTGCGTCTCCATTACGCAAATGCCGAAAACAAAAGAGGCGCGAAGTATCGCGCCTCTACGGTAAATATTCTTTGATCCTACTTACTCAATTCCGCAAAATATTTGTGGAACAATGGGATGGTTTCTATCCCTTTGTAATAATTAAAAATGTCGTATTTCTCGTTTGGTGAGTGCAGGGCATCACTATCTAAACCAAAGCCCATTAAAACCGTTTTAAGGCCTAATTCTGCCTCAAAAAGGGCTACAATAGGTATGCTGCCGCCGCCACGTGTCGGGATAGGCTGTTTACCAAACGATTCGGCAATGGCCTTTTGGGCTGCCTGGTAAGCAATGCTATCGGTAGGGGTAACCACCGGTTCGCCGCCGTGGTGCGGGGTAACTTGTACCTTTACGTATTTAGGTGCTATCTTCAGCAAATGATCTGTAAACAGTTTGGTTATTTGCGCTGATGTTTGGTTAGGTACTAATCGCATCGAAATTTTAGCGTGTGCCTTAGATGGTAACACAGTTTTAGCACCTTCGCCAATGTAACCACCCCAAATGCCGTTCACTTCTAAAGTAGGGCGGGTGCCGGTACGCTCAAAGGTGCTGTAACCTTTTTCGCCCCAAAGCTCTTCTACATCCAGGTCTTGTTTATATTCGGCCTCATCATAAGGTGCTGAATTTAAGGTATCTTTTTCGGCCTGGGTAAGTTCGGTAACATCATCATAAAAACCGGGGATAGTGATATGGTTGTCCTCGTCATGCAGGGATGCGATCATTTTTGCCAGGATGGTAGCCGGGTTGGCCACCGCACCACCATAAACACCCGAATGCAGATCGCGGTTGGGGCCGGTAACCTCTACCTCCAAGTATGACAGGCCACGCAAACCTGTTTCCAGCGAAGGGTGTTCCATACTGATCATCGAGGTATCAGATATCAATACTACATCAGCCTTTAAGCGCTCTTTATTTGCTTTAACGAATATACTTAGGTTATTAGAGCCTACTTCTTCCTCGCCCTCTATCATAAATTTGATATTGCAGGGCAGGCCATCGGTTTGCATCATCAGCTCAAAAGCTTTTATATGCATGTAAAACTGGCCTTTATCGTCGCAGGCGCCGCGGGCGTAAATTTTGCCTTCGCGAATGGTAGGTTCAAAAGGCGGAGTTTTCCAAAGCTCCAGAGGGTCGGCCGGCTGCACATCGTAATGGCCGTAAACCAATACGGTTGGCAGCGAGGCATCAATTATTTTTTCGCCGTAAACAATAGGGTAGCCTGCTGTTTGGCAAACCTCTACCTTATCGGCACCGGCATCCGTCAGTTTTTTAGCTACGTAATCAGCAGCGTTTAATACATCAGGTGCATATTTAGGGTCGGCACTAACGGATGGGAAGCGCAGCAGCTCAAATAGTTCGTCGAGCAGGCGCTGCTTGTTTTCTTCTATATATTGCTTTATTACTTGCATAGGAAGCTATAATTTAAAGCAAAGATAGAAGATTATTATGTTTTGTCCATCTGGGCCTGTCGAAGACTTAGCAAAAGCAGCTAATGATTCGACAGGCTCACCAGGACAATAAAAAATATTATTCTGCCACCTTCTCCACCACTACAGCAGTACCGTAGGCCAATACCTCGGTAATGCCCTGCATCACTTCGTTGGCATCATAGCGCATACCGATGATGGCGTTGGCGCCTATGGCTTGTGCATGCTGTATCAATAAGTGGAAAGCCTCTTCACGGGCATTCTCGCAAAGTTCTACATAAACAGATAGCCTGCCGCCAAACAATGATTGTATCCCGCCGGCAAAGTTGCCTACCACACTACGGCTGCGCACGGTAATACCGCGTACCACGCCTAAGTGTTTAACAATTTTATAGCCATCTAAACCGGTACCTGTAGTTATTAATGAAGTATCCATTTTGTTTTTGTGATTAGTGTTTGTTTAGAATAAGACATTATTTGTTTAAAAATGTTACCAATGGGCGTTAGTTATTCTATGGATTTGATAAGATAGTTTTAAACAGCTGCATAGTTACCTTCTAAATCCTAAATTTGCGTAATAAGTTTAAGCATATGCGCATATCTATTATCGGCTCGGGCAATGTAGCCACACATCTGTCGGCGGCATTTAAAAATGCAGGCCACCGTATTGTACAGGTTTACAGCCGTAATATGCAAAGCGCCGCCTTGTTAGCCTACCATGTTGGTGCCGAAGCGGTTGATGATCCGGCTGTGATAAGCCCCGGTACCGATTTATTTATACTGGCTATAAAAGATGATGCCATTGCCAAATTTATACCGCATTTATGCGCCTTTAATATCCCTGTGGCCCACACATCCGGCGCTGTAAGCCTGCAGCAGCTATCAGATGCAATCCCGAATGCCGGCGTGTTTTATCCACTGCAAACCTTCAGCAAAACAAAAGAAGTTAATTTTAGAGATGTGCCTATGTGCATTGAAGGTGCAAATGAGGCTATTACCCAAGTTTTAGAAAACCTTGCACGAGATATCAGTAATCATGTTTACCAGGTAAGCTCCGCACAGCGTAAAGTATTGCATTTGGCTGCTGTATTTGCCTGTAACTTCACTAACCACTTATACAGCATTGGCGAACAGCTTTTGGCCGATAGCGACATGAGTTTTGAAATGCTGCGCCCGCTGATCGCCGAAACGGCTGATAAAATAAAAGGACACTCGCCGGCCACCGTACAAACCGGCCCTGCCGTACGTAACGATGAGCGAACTATGCAGGCTCATTTGCAAATGCTTCAACAACAGCCCCATTTACAAGATATTTATACGTTATTAAGTCAGGATATTATCAAAAACCACATCAAGCATAACGGGGATAAGTAATTTTGTTACTTTTGCCAAAATGAATATTTTTAAAGTAAAGATCAACTTTGAGGAAAAGGACCATGAAAGCGTGGAACTTGCTATTGCCGAAGGAGAATCTGTATTAGACGTTTGCCTGGAAAACGGCATTGACCTACAGCATAACTGTGGTGGTGTATGCGGTTGCAGTACCTGCCATATTTATGTTAACAAGGGTATGGATAACATCCAGGAAATATCTGACAAGGAAGAAGACTTTATTGACAGGGCTGTTAACCCACGCATTACATCGCGCCTGGGTTGCCAGTGTGTTATTATTGATGGCGATATAGAAGTTACCCTGCCAGACCAATCGGGCTTTATGGGCCACTAACATATAAGAGTCAAGATTTTTAGAATCAAGATCCGGAAATAAAACAATTAAGAATGAAGCTGATGAAAGTCTTGTTTCTTTAATTCCTGAATCGCGACGAAATTGATAATTATACATCACTCACAACCAAAAAATGAACGACGATAAATTCGCCCTACCCATACACTGGAACGATTACGAAGATATAGCCATGAGCCTTTACGAAAAGTTTGGCGATGATTTTGGCGAGCAAAAAATATACCGCATCCGCTTTACCGAACTGCTGGACTGGGTACTGAGCCTGCCCAACTTTAAAGGTACGCGCGAGGAATCTAACGAAGGGCACTTGGAGCAAATACAAACTGCCTGGGTGTACGAGTGGAGAGATAATCAGTAGATGTGCAGATGTGCAAATTTTAGGTGTGCAGATGCTTTGCGATCAGTGTAATCATAAATTAATCGGTGTAATCCCTAATCATGGAATCCTTTTTAACCAAGCTTAAAGATATTACCACGTTTATTTTTGATGTGGATGGTGTGTTGACCGATGGGTCGATATTTGTGACCGAAACCGGTGTGCAAAGCCGCGCATTTAATATTAAAGATGGTTATGCCCTGCAACTGGCTGTTAAATGTGGTTACAATGTGGCGGCCATATCCGGCAGCCGGTCTAAAAGTGCATTATTCCGTTTAAATAGCCTGGGTATTAATGATGTGTACCTGGGTGCGCATACCAAATCTGAAAGATTTAAGATCTATATTGAGGAGAAAAGCATCAACCCGTCTAATATCCTTTACATGGCTGATGATATCCCCGATCTGGCCGTGATGAAATTGGTTGGTTTGCCAGTTTGCCCTGCAGATGCCGCTGAAGAAATTAAAACCATCAGCGCTTATGTATCGCCTTATGCAGGCGGTAAAGGCTGTGCCCGCGACATCATAGAAAAGGTTATGAAGGTGCAGGGCAAATGGATGAGCGCCGAGGCATATAGCTGGTAGGTTGTTAGACCATGGTCGATAGTTAATAGACCATAGCAAATATTTATTACCATGGACTATGGACAAAATATGAGTAATTTCCCGCAAATCATTCTGGCATCAAAATCGCCGCGCAGACAGGAACTTTTAAAACTGATGGATATTGATTTCCGTGTGGTGTTAAAAGAGGTGGACGAATCTTATCCGGATGGGTTAACACCTGCCGAAATTGCCCTTTATATCGCTGCAAAAAAAGCGGAAGCATTTGATGAGGATATTACCGATGAAGTTGTGCTAACCGCTGATACTATTGTAGCTATTGACGGATTAATATTAGGTAAGCCTGAATCTACCGAACACGCCATAGAAATGCTGCAACGTTTATCCGGCAAGGTACACGAGGTTTATACGGGTGTATGTTTGCTTTACAAAGGCGAGTACAATAAATTTTACGACAGGAGCGAAGTGTTTTTCCGCAAGTTGACGGATGAAGAGATCCGCAGCTATGTAGAGGAATACCAGCCGATGGATAAAGCCGGATCCTATGGCATTCAGCAACGCATAGGGCTTATTGGCATAGAGCGTATCAACGGTTCTTATACCAATGTAGTAGGCCTGCCTACCGAAAAAGTTTATCAGCAGTTGAAGAGGTTGGTCTGAATCAGAATTAACTGAATTTTTAAATTTTCAGAATAATAAAAAATCACGTCATTGCGAGCGATAGCGTCGCGATCTTCGACATGCTTGTCGCTGACTTTTCAATCGAAGATTGCCACGTCACTACGTTTCTCGTAATGACGTGGTGGTAAAATGCATAATATAGGCGTAGAGACGCGATACTTTGCGTCTCCTTTATGCAATTCCAGCCCGGTTGGCAAAGGCGCGAAGTATCGCGTCTCTATAATTTCCTTGAATTATTCTTTCTGTTTACATCCGGTAGCGCGTTATCCGGGTCAATCGTTATGCTTTCCACTTCCCGGGTAGTTGGCAGGGTGTAAGTAGTAACCTTATTTTGTAACCAGGTTTCTACCGGGAAATAGGTGCGTTGTTTAGTACCATCCTTCATTTTTGCTTCTACCGTAAAAGGCATAGCCATCATCTCTCTATTTGCGATGGTCAGTTTTACACCTTTTGTGTGATTCTTATCTACGTATTTAGTATCTATCAGCGCTATATCCAGTTTGTAGTTGTTGTAGAACCAGCCTTTCCAAAACCAACTCAGGTCTTCACCTGCACCGTTTTCCATTGACCGGAAAAAGTCATCGGGTTGCGGGTGTTTGTAAGCCCACTTATCAATATAGTTTTTAAAGGCATAATCAAACCTGTCTTTCCCAAGGATCTGCTCACGCAGTAAAACCATACCAAAAGCCGGTTTAAAATAGGTTAGGGGGTGGCGGTATTTTTCAGGAATGGCATCGGGGGCGGTCATGATGCTTGGCGAATTTGGGTCGGTGATATGTTCAATGATCTCGTCGGCAGGGTTGCCGCCGCCGGGCGCGTATTCGCCATCACGCTTGGGTGCATATTCGCCTTTGTTAAAAGCATCTGATGCGTATATATCAATAAAAGTATTGAAGCCCTCGTCCATCCAGGCAAAGCGGCGTTCATCGCTGCCTACGATCATCGGGAACCAGTTGTGGCCTATCTCGTGTGCAGTTACCCAGTACAACTCTTTACCTTTATCATTAATGCCATCAAACACAATACCGGGGTATTCCATGCCACCTGCAATGCCGGCCTCGTTAATAGCGGTTGGCCAGGGGTAAACAAACCATTTTTCTGAAAAGTATTCCATGGATGCTTTGAGGTATTCGGTAGCACGGCCCCAGGCATCATTGCCCTGGCTCTCTACCGGGTAAACCGACATGGCCAATGATTTTTTACCATCCGGCAGGTTAACCCTTGCAGCATCCCAGATGTATGCCCGCGAAGCGCCAAAGGCCACATCACGGGTGTTTAACATTTTATAATGCCAGGTCAAGGTGCCTGCATTTACCGGGCGCGATGTTTTATCGTTGATCTCGGCAGCGGTACGGATCATAACGGTTTTATCACTGTTTCGTGCGGCATTTAAGCGGGCAATTTGTGTAGCGGTTAGTACTTCTTTTGGGTTCAGCAGGTCGCCGGGGCCGGCTACGATCATATCCCAGGGGGCATTAATGGTATAGTCGATATCACCGTACTCACAGTAAAATTCGCCGCTCCCTAAAAAAGGCGCGGTAGCCCAACCGCGGCTATCGTCATAAACGCACATCCTTGGGAAAAACTGGGCAACCTCGTAAATTTTGCCGTTTTTGGTGTCCACAAAATCGGTGCGGCCGCCAAAATTGCCCGGTATGGTATAATGATATTTGATGCGGAGGCTGATTGTGCCCTTGCCCAGCGCCTTAGCCAGGCGCACCTGCATGCGGGTATCGGTAATTTTGTAATTGGCTTTTGCGCTGCTGTTACCGCTTATAATCTCTACCGATTCGATCTCGTAACCGCTGGTATGTTGTGTGGCCTGGTAGCCGGTTACAAAATTAGAGCGGGCGTCTTTTTTATAAGTGTTTTGGTCCAGCTGCAGCCAAAGGTATTGTAAAGCATCGGGGCTGTTGTTGGTATAAGTGATGTTGGTAGTACCGCTTATAGTTTTACTAATGGTATCCAGCGTTACGGCCAACTTATAATCTGCACGGTTTTGCCAGTACTTTGGCCCCGGCTCACCATTGGCCGAGTGAAACTCGTTTCCCTTTTCGGTATAGGGCAGGGGCGAGAACAGTACCGATGGCTGGTAGTTAGTGGTAATGGTATCGTTAGGGTTTTTCTGTGCGTTTGCAAGAGCAGATGAGAGCAGCAATAAAGATGCGCCTATAAATTTTTTCATGTATGAAATGAATATAAGCTGGCAATATACAAAGGATGCCTTAAAATTTGATTTTGCATCAATAAAGTTATCATGCCAGTAAGTAAAACAATTTTTAACCCAGCATATCTGCCAGCACACCTTCTTTTAACGAATAGGTAGCCATACTTACATCCGGTATGCCCAGCTTTTGCATCAGGTAAATGGTGAGCAGGCTGGCTACCACAATCATATCTACCCGTACGGGGATGATACCCTTCATGCTGGCGCGTAGCGAGTGGGAGGATTTAATAAGCAACTCGATCAGATCCAGCAGGTCATCGGTATCAAATTCGTAAACTTTGGTTTGTTTAATATCAAAGGTTTTACCTTTTTTGATCTCTATCACCTCGGCAAAGCTTTCAAAGGCGCCCGATGAGCCTATGATATTAACCGGTTTATATTGAATGGCTGCCGCAAACAGATCTATCAACTGGCCATTCAGATAGTGGGTAAGTGCTTTAATGGAAGTAACCGGTATCGGGTCGGTTTGGTTGAATTTATCCATCAGCCGGGCAGCGCCTATCTCAAAACTTTGTTTCCAAAGCACCTTGTTTTTGTTGCCGATGATAAATTCTACGCTGCCGCCGCCAATGTCTATCACAAGCGAGTTTTGATCGCCAAGCGCGCCGCTGGCTTTGATGCCGCTGTAAATATAGGCTGCCTCCTGCGCGCCGTTTATTAATTCTATCCGGATGCCGGCCTGCTCTTTTACCTGCTGAATAAAATCGGGCCCGTTGGCTGCGCTGCGTATGGCGGATGTAGCAATCGCTTTAACTTGGGTAGCGCCATATTCATCTATACGCTTTTTAAAGGCTTGCATGGCAGTAATACCGCGGTTAAAAGGCTCTTGTTGTATAATACCCCGGTTGATGCCGCCCTCGCCGAGCTTTACCGCTTCCGTTTGGCGGAAGACCGCTTTGAACCCATCGGCAGTACCTTCGGCTATTAATAAATGAAAGGTATTAGTGCCCAAATCCATTACGGCTATACGTTTGCTATCCATCGTTGGCTAAATTAAAAAAATCCCTGCAAGAGTTTGGCTCAGGCAGGGATTTTTAATTAGCAATCATAGTGTTCATGTTCACTGTTTGTGAACACTATGAATTATAGCAAGTTGCTTATAGTCAGCTATTTAATTTTTAGGCTTATCTAAAAAACTTATTCTTTGTAAAAAAACCACTTGGATAATTCTTTAAAGCTGGCTTTTTTGCCATACATCAATACGCCCACACGGTAAATTCTTGCGGCCACATAAGTAGTGAACAGGAAGCCGATTACCATGCTGAACATAGAAAGACCTAATTGCCACCCCGGAACGCCCCCAAAAGGGATCCGCACCATCATGGCCACCGGGGCGGTTAACGGGATCATAGAGAGCCATACCGCCAGCGGACTATCAGGAGCCCTATATAATACGGTTACCGATAGCAGGTAGGTAAACAGCAAAGGCATGGTTATCGGGAACATAAACTGCTGGGTTTCTGTCTCGCTGTCTACCGCCGAGCCAACTGCGGCAAACAGGGCGCTATAAAGCAGGTATCCGGTTATAAAATAAAACAAAAAACAACCCAGCACATACCCGAAAGGGATATTTTGCAAAGTTTGTAATGCACCCATGATGCCGCCGGCATTGTTATTACCTATAATTTTGGTAGCAATAACCGATAGCACTATCCAGGCGGTAAATTGCGTTAGCCCAACCAGGCCTACACCAATAATTTTACCCAGCATCAGCTGAAAAGGCTTTACCGATGAGATGATCACCTCGATGATGCGGCTTGTTTTTTCTTCGATAACCCCGCGCATTACCTGCGCACCGTATATAAATAACGACATGTAGATGAGTATGGCACAAGCAATACCCACACCCATCGAAGTGCCTACATCGGCATCTTTAGTGCCCGCTTCGGTAACCTCCATGGCGTTTACGTTAACCCTGCTTTTTTTAGCCTGGTTAAGCAGGGCCGTATCAATATGGTTGGCCAGCATGGTATTGGTTAATGCAATTTCGTTCATCTGGTTTTCCACCTCGTTGGTAAGCGTATAGGATGGTTTCTTTTTCGACAGGAACTGCACCTGCCTGGTGGCGTAATCTTTGGGTATCAGCAGTACAGACAGGTCCTCGTTTTCTTTCAAACCTGCCTTTGCCTTATCCAGCGGCTCGTTAGCGGGAACAAACTGTATATTTTTAGCATTTTTTAATTTACCTTCAAATAAATGGCTTTCATCAATCACTTTAACCACCTGCGGTTTGCTCATCACCTGGCTGTCTTTCGCAACGTAAGCTATCAGGGCCGTCATCCCGGCTAATAATAAGGGCACTGCCAGCAGCATAATAATAAATGCCTTTTTGCGCACCCGTGTTACGTATTCGCGCTGTATAATCAATAATACTTTTTTCATGGCTTAGGCAATTAGGTTTACTTTTTCGATGAAGATCTCGTTCATACTCGGGATAACCTCCTGCAACATATTGATGCGTGTTTTGGGGAGAAGATACTGCAAAACATCATTAGCCGAGTTGCTGCTGTTCAGCTTTAGTTTTATAATGTGGCTTTCGTCCTCGCCCTCCATTTCAGTCACAATAGTAAAGGGTTGCGTACCATCAAAAACCAGCTTGTTGCCGGTATATTCTACCAGGTAGGTTTCGTTTTTGTAAGAGTTGCGGATGTGTTTTACCCGGCCATCCAGTATCTTGTGCGATTTATGGATGAGGGCAATAGCATCACAAAGTTCTTCTACCGATTCCATGCGGTGGGTAGAGAAGAGGATAGTAGCGCCATTGCGGTTCAATTCCAGTATCTCCTCTTTGATCAGTTCGGCGTTAACCGGGTCAAAACCGCTAAAGGGCTCATCCAGGATGATCAGATCAGGCTGATGCAATACCGTAGCCACAAACTGGGCTTTTTGCTGCATCCCCTTAGATAGTTCTTCTATTTTTTTATGCCACCAGCTTTCCATACCCAGCTTATCAAACCAAAATTTTAGTTTGGCGGTAGCGTCGGCACGGGTAAGGCCTTTTAAGCGGGCCAGGTAGATCATCTGCTCGCCTATTTCCATTTTTTTATAAAGGCCGCGTTCCTCTGGCAGGTAACCTATACGTTCGATATGCGATTGATTTAGCTTCTCGCCTTTAAAATATACTTCGCCGCTGTCGGGCGCTGTTATTTGGTTAATGATACGGATGAGCGAGGTTTTACCGGCGCCATTTGGCCCAAGCAGGCCGAATATCTTACCGCTTTCTACCTCAAGGCTCACATCATCTAACGCACGATGACCGGCGTATTGCTTAACAATGTTGCGAATGCTTAACATGATCAGAATTTAGTTTATGCTAAATTAGATATAATGCCTTAAGGATTGTTACAAAATTGTTAACAGCGTTGTTAATTGCCACCTTTTCAAACGAGTTTGAATTTGTATCTTTAAAACATGAACCTTGATCTGGAAATAGAGTTTAGCAAAGCACCGGTACTACAAGAAATAGATGCCTTAAAAAAGCAAATAGATAATATGCGCCCATTACCACCTGATATAGAGGGACGGGTAATGCAAAAGTTGCGTTTGGATTGGAACTATAATTCTAATGCGATAGAGGGTAATAAATTGAGTTATGGCGAAACCGTTGCTTTTTTGATGGAAGGTATCACTGCTAAAGGTAAACCATTAAAAGATCATTTGGATATCCGTGGGCATAACGAAGCAATCCACTTTCTTACAGAATTGGTAAAAGATGAGAGAGGTATTACCGAATCAGACATAAGAGCCTTACATAAGATGATATTGGTTGAGCGCTATAAAGTAGATGCTCAAACTGCGGATGGAAAGCCAACTACAAAGTGGGTGGAGATAGGAGAGTACAAAAGCATGTCTAACCATGTGCAGACCGCCACAGGTGAAACACATTATTACGCTACGCCTGAAGAGGTGAAGTTAAAAATGCCTGAGTTGATAGAATGGTATAATGAGTTGAAACAGAATAAGGAAATACATCCTGTTGTGGCTGCAGCTTTATTTCACCATAAATTTGTAGCCATACATCCTTTTGATGATGGTAATGGCCGCTTGTCAAGAATATTAATGAATTTGATTTTGATGCAAGATGGGTATCCTCCTGCTGTTGTAAGAATGGATGATCGGAAGAATTACTACTCATTATTAAGCCGAGCCGATAATAAAGATGCTTGGCCGTTTGTGGAATATATAGTAGAGCAATTGCAGCGATCATTAGAGTTTTATATTGAGGCTGCTAATGGAGATGATATTAATGATGATGAAGATATTGATAAAGAAATTGCTTTGTTTAAAATGGAACTTCAAAATGAAGTTATAACAGACGAAAAAAAATCCGAATCAGTTGTTAAGCGGGTATTCGAAAAAAACATTAAAGAAATTATTGAAAAAATTTTTAACAAGTCCAGTTCGTTTGATGAGTTTTTTGAATCACACCAAAGATTTTTGGATTATTTAACAACAGAAAATCAACAAAAAATAAGCAGGAGAGATAGCGGGAAAGAATCTAATTGGATTTTTACAGATTTAAATTTTGATGATTGTGAATCGATAACAATTTGCTGCTTCTTTAAAAAGTTTAAAAATAAAAAAGAGTTTGATGTACAAGTTAGGTGGTCGGTCAATTTCCTTTCCTATAATTATACAATTGTAAATGCATTACAAAATGAATTGTTAAGTAAGACTTATTACGAAAGTATTTCAAATCAAGAAAAACAAGATTTAATTAAATTATTTGTAAATGATATCAAAAACGGTATTACCGAAAAAAGAAATATTTAGTGTATAAAAAAGCCCCGCATTAAATGCAGGGCTTACTATCTTCCGGTCTTTCAGACTTTATCGACTTCCGGACTTTTTTACTCAAAATATTCCTTCATCCGTTCAAAAAAGCTTTTTTCGTTTTTGCCGGGGTTGGGTTTAAAGTTAGGGGATCCCTGTAGTTTCTCCAGCGCTTCGCGTTCTTCACGGCTCAGGGCTTTTGGTGTCCAGATGTTTACGTGGATCAGCTGGTCGCCGCGGTGGTAAGAGTTTACTTCCGGTACGCCCTTGCCTTTTAAGCGCAGTATTTTACCACCCTGTGTGCCCGGCTCAATTTTAATTTTGGCTTTGCCGTCAATGGTAGGCACTTCTATACTGGTACCTAAGGCAGCATCCACAAAGTTAATGTGCAGATCATATATCACGTTATTGCCATCGCGTTTTAGGGTTTCGTGCGGTATCTCCTCTATCAGGATAATGAGGTCGCCGGGTACACCGCCGCGCGGGGCCGCGTTACCTTTACCGCTCATGCTTAACTGCATCCCTTCGCTAACACCGGCCGGTACGTTTATGGTAATGGTTTCTTCGCCGCGGGTAACGCCCTCGCCGTGGCAAACCGTACATTTTGAGGTAATGGTAGATCCTTCGCCGTTACAGGTAGGGCAGGTGCTGGTGGTTTGCATCTGGCCCAGAATGGTGTTGGTTACCCTGCGTACCGAACCCTGCCCGCCGCATGTTTTACAGGTAGAAAAAGACGATTTGTCTTTAGCACCCGTGCCATCGCAGGTTTTACAAAGAATTTGTTTGTTTACCTTTATTTTCTTTTCGGCGCCGTTGGCAATTTCTTCTAAAGACAGGCGCACCTTTATCCGCAGATTGCTGCCGCGGGCAACCCTGCGGCCACCACCCTGGCGGCCACCGCCACCGCCCCCAAAGAAGCCCTCAAACGGGCTGCCACCGCCAAATATGTCGCCAAACTGGCTAAATATGTCGTCCATATTCATATTGCCGCCGCCGTAACTACCGCCACTGGCAGAGCCCGCGTTTGCAGCATGGCCAAACTGGTTATAGCGCTGGCGCTTTTCGGCGTTGCTTAAAACCTCGTATGCTTCGGCAGCTTCCTTAAATTTTTCTTCCGCTTCTTTATCGCCCTGGTTTTTATCCGGGTGATATTTAATAGCCATTTTACGATACGCCTTCTTTATTTCATCAGCATCCGCGCCTTTGCTAACCCCCAGCACATCGTAATAATCTCTCTTAGCCATCTTTTAATTTATTATTGATTGATTGAATTACTGATTTAGTGAATTAAAAATCAGCTAAATCAATTTACAATGAATTTTGAGTTAGTTATGGATACGCAATGGAAATCACTAACTCAATCATTCACTAAATGCCCTTACGCTCCTACAATTACTTTGGCAAAACGTACCACGCGCTCGTTAAGCTCATAGCCCTTTTCCATTTCATCAATCACTTTGCCTTTCATGTCATCGCCGGGGGCGGGCACGCTGGTGATCGCTTCATGCAGGTCGGGGTCAAAAGCATTGCCTATTGATTGCATTTCTTTTAAGCCTTTTTGCGCCAGGATATTTTTTAGTTTGCTTTGTATCAGGGTAACGCCTTCTTTAACAGATGTTACTTCGGTAGCGTTATCCATAGCGCGTAAAGCGCGCTCAAAATCGTCTAATACAGGCAGCAGGGCAACAATTATATCCTTGCCTTCTGTTTTACGGGCTTCCTCGCGTTCTTTTATGGTACGGCGGCGAAAGTTATCAAACTCGGCATACAGCCTTAAATACTTATCATTAGCCAATGATAGCTCTTCTTTATGTTTTTCTTCAGCAGAAGGGCCGTTATCAGCTGCAGGGGTTTCAGTAGTTTCTTCCTGTCCGTCAATCTGTCCGTTTTCGTTGTTTACTTCGGCAGCGTTTTCAGCAGTTTCTGAATTTCCTTTATTTTTTTTCTTTAGCATGTCATTAAAATTCATAGCAAGTAGTGCTAATCAAGTATCCTGCCATCGGGTTAAACCCGACAAGCTGACAGTAGTGGTATAAAATTTTTGTTATTTGTGACAGCAAGTACAACAGCAGGTTTAAGTTACTTTGGCAGCAACTTAAACCTGCTACTGCCACTTATGGTTATGCTATCTGCACATCCTCTAATACCTTACCGTTCTCGCATTTAATAATACGCGATGGGAAGGTGCGGATAATGTGATAATCGTGTGTGGCAACTACCACGGCGGTGCCGCCCTGGCTGATCTGTTTTAACAGGAGTACGATCTCTTCTGAGGTGTCCGGATCAAGGTTACCGGTTGGCTCATCTGCCAAAATGATCTCGGGGTTATTCAGCAGGGCGCGGGCAATTACCACGCGCTGCTGCTCGCCGCCGGATAGCTCATGCGGCATTTTTTTTAGTTTAGAGCGCAGGCCCACTTTTTCCAGTACATCTAATATGCGGTCGGCAATCTGGTTCTTCTCTGTCCAGCCGGTAGCGTGCATCACAAACTGCAGGTTTTGCTCAACAGAGCGATCGGTAAGTAACTGGAAATCCTGAAAAACGATGCCCAGCTTGCGGCGCAGGTAAGGTACATCTTTGCCTGCAAGTTTGCTTAATTCGTACCCGCAGGCGTGGCCGGTACCGGCAGCAATGTTAAGGTCGCCGTAAATAACCTTTAGCAAACTGCTTTTGCCGCTGCCCGTTTGGCCAATAAGCCATACAAAATCACCCTTATCTATATGCAGGTTTACGTTTGATAGTACCAGGTGCTTCTGCTGAAAAATATCAACATTATTCAGTTTTATAATAGAGTTACCAATCATCTTATTTACAGCTCTAATTTTAATATTTTACCAAAGGGCAGATCTTTAACCACGCCCATTATATATTCGTATTTATCGGCAAGGCCAATTTTATCCAGGGATTTTTCGGGCCTATCCACCCTAAAATAAGCCAGCAGCGTAAATTTATCGTCGCGCAGCTGTACGTAATCAGGTATTTTGGCAACGCCTTTTACTTTTATAATGTACATTTTGTTGAGTTTAAAGTTCAAGGTTTAAAGTTGAAAGTCATTTTGAACTTTAAATCTTAAGCTTTCATTCCCAAAGGTATCGTAATTTTAAAGATTTGACAAAAAATCCATCGTATCTACACCATCAGCATAATCCCATAATTGCGGATGCTGGCTTTGGCCAAATGCAACCACCTGGTTGTTGGTTTTTAAAGGAGTATTAGTAACTATACATTGCAGGTTTTCTGTTTGCTGTAATAAGTATGCTTCGGCTTGCTGCAGGCTGGTATAGGTATCATAAAATAACACGGCCAGGGGCGATGTTAGCCTTGTATCCTGCTTAAGCATTAAAAAGCCGTTATCCAGGTGCTCATCGCGGTTTACCAGGTAAATAGATTTATTGTAATCATAATTGTTATTGTATTTATGATGATGGATGATAGGCGCAAAGTGTTCTATCGATTCAAAAAAGAAGTTGAAAATATAACCATCGGGCACTAACAATTTAGAAACATTGCGGCATCCCAAACCAAAATAATCAAAAATATCGTTTCCTAAGGCGGCTAACTGGTCTGCTGTTTCATCACCGGTAAGCAAGGCAATGCTATTGCGGTTTTTACGAATGATGTTGGGCACTTTACCAAAATAGTATTCAAAATAGCGCGATGTATTGTTGCTGCCGGTAGCAATAATGGCATCAAAGTTCTCCAGCCGTTCTACAAAGCTAAATTTATCTGCGTAGGATGCGTCGATCTGTACCAGTTTGTTCAGCACATAAGTTATTAACCGCGAATCTTGCGAGGATGCCTTGATGAGTGCGTGGTTGCCGGTTGCCAGCACACAAAGCACATCATGAAAACCTACCAGGGGGATGTTGCCGGCAAGCACCAGGCCCACTTTTTTATGGCCATGCCCGGCAAGGTTATACCGGTTAAGCCAAAGCTGCAGATCGGGCTTGTTTAGCATGCCGCCAGTTGCTTTTACCGCATTCATCACGCTTTGTGGTGTAAACCAGGCGTTGTATTGCCGCTCGGTTTCAATTATTTGCATTAGCTGTGCATCCGGCGAAACCAATTGCTCCCCCAGTTCAGAAAACGCGTTTACAGTATCGTTAATATTAAATTTTGACATATATATGTAACAGGGTAAACCCTTAAAGCCTTTTTTTGTTATATTTGCAAGCCCAAACCAGGGGCAAAGGTAACTTAGAATACAAGAATTTTTAAACAATATGGCGATTATAATCACCGATGAATGCATTAACTGCGGGGCCTGCGAACCAGAATGCCCAAACAATGCTATTTATGATGCAGGAGCAGCCTGGCGTTTTAGCGATGGTACGGCTTTAAAAGGTGTTATTGATTTTGGCGATGGGAATACCCTGAATGCCGAAGAAACACAAGCTGCCCTGTCTGACGATATTTATTACATCGTACCCGATAAATGTACCGAGTGTGTTGGTTTTCATGACGAGCCGCAGTGTGCCGCCGTTTGCCCGGTGGATTGCTGTGTGGATGACGAGGACGTACGCGAAACCGAAGAGGAACTGCATGCCAAAAAAGATTGGCTGCATGCAAATGCATAATATTAAAATTAATTGATATTAAAGGGGAAAGCACATAATGCTTTCCCCTTTTTTGTTTAAAAGAACAATATTATCTATCTTTCGTATCAATCTGGTGATTTAAATGGAGTACGGAATTTGTAATTTAGCTGTAGTGCCCCTGCGTGCCGAACCAAGCGATCGCAGTGAAATGGTATCGCAGGTTTTATTTGGGGAAGCATTTGAGATATTGGAGTGGAAGGATAAATGGGTGCAAATCACTACGGCTTTAGATAATTACACCGGCTGGATAGACCGGCTGCAGTTTGTAATGCTTGGCCACCTGGCTTATAAACGCCTGCTGCAAAACCCAGCCCCGGTAACCTACCGTGCCATTACCCAGGCCTGGAAAATAACCGATAATACCATACTGTATCTGCCGGCAGGCTCTTCTTTGGTTTTTTTAGAAGGTACAACCAGTTATATAGGCAACCAGCGGTTTGAAATAATTGGCGAAATAGGCGAAACGGATGGAATAGCCAATATTGCACAGTCCTTTTTAAACTCGCCGTATTTATGGGGCGGCAAAACCCATATGGGGATAGATTGCTCGGGCTTTACGCAGGTTGTTTATAAATTAAAGGGCATTCAGCTTAAACGCGATGCATCGCTACAGGCGCAGGAGGGTACAACGGTAGATTCTGTATTGACAGCTAAAACAGGCGACCTTGCTTTTTTTAATAACGAGGAAGGCCGCATAACGCATGTAGGGATCATACTGGGCGGCGGGCAAATTATCCATGCATCGGGCAAAGTAAAAATTGATATGATTGATACACAGGGTATTTATTCAGAAGAGCTTAAACGCTATACACATCGCCTTAAAATTATAAAGCGTTACCTTTAGCGTATTGCCTGCAAACTTTTCATGACGTTTTTTTAGAGTGGTTTATAGAATAGATGCCTAAAATAATACCTAAGGCCACCAGGATCCATAGCCCGCTGTCTACAGGGCAATCGGTACCATAAGGGTCATCGCCACCGCACGGCGGGTCGTCTATTTGTGCCATGGCCAGTTGAGGCACTATCATCAGGCAAAAAATAACGGTATTTACAGTCAGTATTTTAATTGTTGTTTTCACGCTCATCTTCATCCTCCTTTTTTTCAATAGTACGGGCAGTGTGTATTTTACTTTTTTATAAACTTGGCCCGGCCAACATATTCGCCGCTGGTTTTGCTTAACTCAAAAATGTAAGTGCCCGGCCTTAGCTTCCCCACATATTGCGACCAGTCGCCGCTTTGCATGGTTTTTTGCATTACCATAATGCCGCTGTAATCGTAAATTTTTGCTTTATAGCTGGTTTGGGTATCGGCCGTGTTTAAATAAACCTGTATAGATTCGGCAGCGGGGTTGGGGTAGATGCTTAACAGCCTGCCGAATGCCGGGTCCTGCAGTTGTACACTGATGGGGTTGGATAGTGTGCTATGATTATCAATATCGTTTTGTTTTAAACGATAAGTATTGCTACCTGCCGATGGGTTGCGGTCTATATAACTATAAGTGTTGCTGCCATTACTTTGCACACTGTAAATGGTGGTGTATTGAGGCTGTGTTTTTTGCAGTTCGAAACCGGTAAAGTTACCCTCGTTGTATGTTTTCCAGCTTATTTTGATGCCTTCGTTAACTTTTTGGGCTGTAAAGTTTATCAGCTGATAAGGTGGCAGGGGCTGGCGGCGTATAACCAGTTTAAAGCGGTTTGCCCCAAATGATGAAGTATCGCTTTTAATCACATTAAAGCCATAGGTATTATACAGGCGCAGGTTTAGCGAATCTTTTTTATAATTATCCTTTAACCAGATATCATACAACGGGTCGATATTGCGGATGTCTTCTATTTTTAATTTGTATAACCCGTCCTTTGCAGCGTTTACGTATAATTTAATGCCGGGCCCTTTCCGGTAATCGGGCATGTGGTTAATGGCGGTACGTACACCATCGGCGCTATAGCTGGACATGTACACCTGTGATGAGGCGCCGTCAAGATCCTGCGCATCCTCCTCATCGTAATTGGCCGATGCACCAGTGTTAAAATAGATGCCGCAATAATCATCAATTAAACTGTCGCGCTCCATTTTAATGTAAAAGCCGGTTATAGCCTGTGCCTGCATTACCGGTATGCCCATTAACAGGGTGGGGATAATAACCTGCTGTGCAGGTACCTTTTCAGATTCGCGAAAGGTTAAAGAGCCATTAGTTGCTTTTGCCCTTACAATAAAGCCTTGCCCGCTAACTGCATAACGGCTCGCTTTCGGGTCAGACGAGCCACCTTTATTATAGGCCACATACTTTTGGCCGGGGTTTACATTGTACAACTCGTAAACGGTATTGCTTATACCGGCGGTGTTATCTGCAATTACCGCATCCAGATCAAGCGTAGAGGCATATGGGTTGCCCACCATATTATAACCGGCCAGCGTACCTAATGATGCTGTGTACGAGAGTTTATTGGTAGTTGGTGCCGTTGCCCCGCCCGGGTTATACCAGAGGTTTACAGGCACATCCCCCTGGTTAAGGCGGCCTACGGCAGTAATAGTAGTATTCTCCGGGGCGGCATATGGTGCTATGGTTTTGGTGGTGGGGTTAGCAGTATTACCTACAAAGTAAAATATAAAGCCATTGCCTACAGGTACCTGTAGATTACCCGCGCCGGATACGTTAACGATATTGCCGCTGTTAATACTTAATAACCCTTTATGCCTGCCGGCGTTAAAACCGGCGTTGCTTGGGGGTACATCTTCGCGGTAAAGGTAAATGGTGGGGTTATTATTGGTTACGGTAAAGCCGCTGCCCGGGCCGCCTGTTAAGGCGCTATTGCCTATATAATTTAGCGGCAGGTAGGCCGTGCCATTGTAATTTACCGGCGATGAAAGCATGCGGTAACCACGGGCGGTGTACACCCCTAAAACCTGTGCGGCACCACCAATCAGGTAGCGTTGCACGGCAACATCATTAATAATGCTGCTGCCTGTGGGTATAACCGCCACAGCTGCCGAAGAGCTGAGATCAGAAAAAAGGGTTAGCTTTCCGTTGGCATCCAGTACAGAGCTTGATGCCATGGTTAAAATACCGGTTGTAGCTATATTAAATTTACCCGACGACATGGTTTTTGTGCCGCCGCCGGTAAAAGTTACGTTTTTAAAAGTTACGCCATTGCCACCGTCAGATCCGGCATCGGTTAATGTTTGTGTAGTACCCTGAAAGCTTACCGTTGGGTTATTGGTTACGGCATCAACCTTGCCGCCTGCCGAGCTCCAGTTGCCTGCAACAGATAGGGTGGCACTTTGGATGTTTTTGGCACCGCTGCCTGCAAACTGTATATTTTGATAGGATGCCGGCGTTGCGCTAAACCTTGCCTGGCCAGAAGTATAAACTGTTTGTATGCCCACGCCTGTGTAATTATAAATCACGGTGCTTGGAAAAGTGCCCGGAGTGTAAAAATCGGCGCTGCCCGCGCCGATTGCATCAAGCGCCAATGGTGTGGCGCCGTTTAAGTATAAAGTAGATGCTGCGGTATTTGCAGTGATGCCAAATGCAGCCAGATTGGTTGTACTGCCAGAATTTACATAATTGTTATTTGCCGTAGCGATAGCGTTACCCACTGTCAGGGTTCCGCCATTTAAATAAAAATATGGGTTGGCTACATTGTATGAAACTATCGGTATAATAATAACCAGCAAGGCGCTTGAGCTGTTAGTATTAAGCGTTAAATTATTAGTGATATTGAGGTTAGCAACGGTTGACGTTAAAACGGTTGAAAAAGTTTGGGATGATAAACCCAAAAAAGGTGCCGCCAGCGTTGTGCCATCACCCACCGATAAATTATTACAGTTAATTGTGCCCGAGCCACTTAAAGCAGGGGCTATGCTACCCCCCGAGTTGTTATGCCTTTGTATAAAATTACCGGTAACGGTTAACTTACCGTTTACAGTGAGTGCCACAGTTTTAATAGCACCCAGGGTAACAGCGGCAACCGTAGGCTCATAGCCTGCATTTATTTGGGGCTGATTAGTAAACGCGACACCATTAACACCAATAAATACGTTATCTAAAGTACCTGGCGGGGTGGGTGGCGCTGTAACCGAGGACCCTATGCGCCAGTTGGCCGCATTACTCCAATCTGCACTTGTGCCCCCTTGCCAGTTATAATTAGATTGCGAGTAAGTTTTAAAACTTAAAAGCGTAAAAAGTATAATTATCCAACTAAATAAAATCCACTTCATCCTTACCTTAAAAAGCTTAACTGGTATCAGCTAATTTTTAAAGTTAAACGAAGGGAAATAAATTTAGTTATAGTTAATAATTAATGAACAAAATGAACAAATTGAATATTTGTGAACGGATAAATAACTAATGATTAATTGTGGCGTGTCGGGACTTTTAGAATGAAACAGCCCAGATCATAATGTTTTTATCATCCCCGGTAGATATCAGCTGATCGCCATTCCAGGCAATTTTGTTGACGGATAACGCATGGGAAGCGTAGCCCTTTTCACGGCTGATGATCTTACGAAGTTTAAAATCAATGGCATCCCAAATTTTAATGCTTTTATCCATACTTGCCGTTGCAAAATAAGGGCGGGTAGGATGAAAGGCAATGTGGTTTACCGCGAAGAGGTGGGCAGGTATGTTTTGCAGCAGGGAATAGGTTTTATTATCCCATATTTTTACCTGTGCATCGCGCGAGCCGGATATAAGATAATCTCCGGCAGGGGCATATTGGAGTGAAAACACGGCCATAGTATGGCCAATAAGTGCTTTAATGAGGCTGTAATCCTCCAGATCGTAAATTACGATACGGTTATCGCGGCAGCCAAATGCCACCCTGTTTTCTGCAGGGTTTATGGTAATGCAGCGTACGGTATCGTTAGATACAGGTATGCTGTGCAATAATTGTAGGGTTTTAAGGCTCCATACAGATACGGTACCGTCTTCGCAGGCTATCAACAACTCATCTTTTTGTGCAGATGATTTAATATCAAATATCGGTTTAATATGATGCCTTAACCGGTGCGTGATCTTTTGCCCGATAAAATCAAACACCAGTACTTCGCCGCTGCGCAGGCCGGCAAACATTAACGGATAACCAACCGGGCAATGAATAGCATAGATAGAAGCCATTACCGGGAACATCACCTTGATAAAAGAGTTATTTTCCAGGCTCCATTCCACCAGCCCTTTATCGTTACCGCCACTAAACAATACACCGGGCTTTTGAGAAAGCTCCAGGCTAAATATAGGGTTGCTGTGGCCGGTAAGTTCTGCTGCTTTGTGTACGGTGATCATATAGTAGATGGTCAATAGACTACAGGCTATAGCACCAATCCAATTACTCAGGATCAATGACTATCGACTATAGGCTTACTTATGTCTCTGTTCTAAATTCTTGGCTATACGCTCTAAATTTAACCCTTTTTCTTTTAGCAGCACCAACAGGTGAAACACCAGATCAGACGCTTCATCAACCAGTTCTTCCTCCGTTTCGTAAAGGGCGGCTATCACTACCTCAACACCTTCTTCGCCCACTTTTTGGGTGATTTTTTTAAGGCCTTTTTTGCGGAGTTTGTTGATGTAAGATTCCTCGGTAGGTTTTTCGTACCTATCGGCAATGATGTTCTCCAACTGCATTAAAAAGTTTTGGTTATACTCCGTTTGGAAACAACTGCGCGAGCCGGTATGGCAGGTCGGGCCGTCGGCTTTTGCTTTTATCAGCAGGGTATCGTTATCGCAATCTATATGCATGCTTTTTACATGCAGGTAATTCTGGCTGGTTTCGCCCTTGGTCCACAAACGGTTTTTGGAGCGGGAAAAAAAGGTTACTACGTTTTCCTGTACAGTTTTATCGTAAGCTTCCTGGTTCATGTATCCCAGCATCAGTACTTCAAGCGTTTGCTCGTCCTGTATAATTACGGGTATTAAACCGTCTGTTTTGTTAAAGTCGATGTTCATAAGCCCCCTCTAAATCTCCCCCGAAAGGGGAAACTTGATAATTGTTATTTATTAAATTTATTTATAAGCCCTCCCTTTCGGGGAGGGTTTGGGTAAGGCTCTTACACCCTCACCTCAATATTATTTTCTCTTAAAACCGATTTCAGATCGGGTATCAGGATCTCTCCATAATGAAACACCGAGGCTGCCAGCGCGGCATCAACATTTGTTTTTTGGAATACATCCACAAAATGCTGTACAGACCCTGCGCCACCCGAGGCTATCACCGGGATGTTTACCTTATCGTTAACTAACTTAAGCAGGCCGTTATCAAAACCTGCTTTGGTACCGTCGTGGTCCATAGAGGTGAGTAGTATTTCGCCTGCTCCGCGGCTTTCGGCTTCTATGATCCAGTCTAATGTTTGTTTTTCAGTCGGCAGCCTGCCGCCATTCAGGTGTACGATGTTTTTATCGCCTGTTACCCTGGTATCAACCGCTATCACTACAAATTGTACCCCAAAGGCTTTAGCCAGTTCATCTATCAGGGCCGGGTTGCGTACTGCAGCCGAATTGATGGAGATCTTATCTGCACCGGCATTCAGCAACGCGTCTGCATCGGCAATTTCGTTGATGCCGCCGCCAATGGTAAAAGGGATATTAATTTGCCTGGCCACAGCTTTTACCAGCTCTACCATGGTTTTGCGGCGCTCTACCGTAGCGGTAATATCCAAAAATACCAGTTCATCAGCGCCCTGCTGCGAATAGTTCCAGGCCAGTTCTACCGGGTCGCCGGCATCGCGCAGGTCAACAAAGTTTACACCTTTAACCGTGCGGCCGTCTTTAACATCAAGGCAGGGGATGATACGTTTAGCGAGCCCGGAGCCCCCTAACCCCCTAAAGGGGGAACCGAAATTTGATTTTATATTTTCCAATACTTGTTTTAAACGAGTAAATATATCCTGATTTGAAAACCTAATTACTTTGAGACCGTCCTTCTCCAGATTTTGCTGTCTGATGATGTCATTAGCAGCGACGTCTAATCGATCATGGATACTACCGTCAATTTCTATAATAATCTTATGCTCATGACAGTAGAAATCTGCAATGTAAATGCCGATTGGATGTTGTCGCCTGAATTTAGCCCCCAATTGTTTGCCTTTTAAAAAGTGCCACAATAAGTTTTCGGCGTCTGTTGCAACGTTTCGAAGGTGTGCAGCATTTCTAAAAATCAGATAATCTGCGCCCTGAGACATCTTATTTTTCATATTGAATTACCCCTTTAGGGGGGTAGGGGGCTTTGTATCTATATCGACATCAAACTTTCTAAGTTCCAGTTTTTTATTTCTTCTATGCTGATGTGGTTTTCGTAAATGGCTTTGCCAACCACGCAGGCCTCAACCTTTATTTTGCTCAATTCTTCAATATCTTTCATAGAGCTTACGCCGCCGGATGCGATGAGTTTTATAAATGGAGAATGATCCAGCAGTTTGCTGTACAGGTCTACACCGGCACCGCCCAGTTTACCATCTTTATTAATATCGGTACATAAAAAACGGAAAAAACCAAGCGCCAGGCACTTATCCACATAATCCATTAATTTGATGGGCGAGCTTTCCATCCATCCCGAGTATTTGATCACCTCGTCCAGCACATCTATGGCAATAACTACCTGGTCGCTGCATTTGTCGCGCCCGCAAATAGCCTGGCTCAGGTCATCTAAAAAGCCTGGGTTGGTAATAGCCTGGGTGCCTACAATAACGCGGTGTACGCCGGCATCTATCAGCTCTTTAACCTTATCAATACTGCGGATACCACCGCCGTACTGCACCTTCATATCTGTTTTGCGGATCACATCAAACAGGTACTGCTGGTTGCTGAAATCGTTTTTAGCGCCGTTAAGATCTATAATGTGGATGAAATTTGTACCGTTGCTTTGGTACCTTTCAATCATTTCCTCAAGTGTAACGTCGTACTCTGTTACCTGCTCGTAGTCGCCTTCGCGCAGGCGTACAACCTTTTTATTAAGAATATCAATTGCAGGAATAATATACATGATTTAAATATTTGAGAAGTTTTTTAACAATGTTTCGCCATAAGTGCCAGACTTTTCGGGGTGAAACTGTACCCCATAAAAGTTATCATGCCAAATTGATGCCGAAAATTTATTGATATAACTGGTTGATGATAAAGTAAATGATTGATCATACTCAATAAAGTATGAATGTACAAAGTAAAAGTGTGATCCGGCAGGTATATTTTTAAACAACGGGTTTTCTTTCTCTGTAAAAACCTGGTTCCAGCCGGTATGCGGTACCTTAAAATTGTCCTTATTCGGAAACTTAAGTGTTTTTATCGGGAACAGGTTCAGCAGGTTTGCATCACCCTCCTCGCTGTAGGAGGTTAGTAATTGCATACCTACGCAAATGCCTAATGTTGGTTTTTTTAATGATTTTATGGCAGATACTAAACCAGTTTGCTCCAGCTTGTGCATGGCTGCACCGGCGTGGCCTACGCCCGGTATAATATAACGGTCGTACTGCTGCAGGTCGGCCTCGGTATTTACCATGCCGTAGGCAATGCCCAACCTGTCTAAAGCAGACTTGAGCGAAAAGATATTCCCGGCACCGTAATTTATTATACCTATGCCCCCGGCCCCCTGAAGGGGGAGTTTTTGAAAAGCATCTTTATTAGTTTCAACCATATGAAAATTCTGTTCCCCCTTTAGGGGGTTAGGGGGCTAAAGCAATCCCTTTGTACTTGGTAAAACCATTTTATTAACGTCGCGCTTTACGGCCATTTTTATGGCTTTGGCAAAGGCCTTAAATATAGCTTCTATTTTGTGATGTTCGTTATGGCCTTCAGCTTTAATATTCAGGTTGCATTTAGAAGCATCGCTGAATGATTTAAAAAAGTGATAGAACATTTCTGTCGGTACATCGCCCACCTTCTCTCTGTTAAATACGGCATCCCACACAATCCAGTTTCGACCGCCAAAATCAATCGCCGCCTGTGCCAGGCAATCATCCATTGGCAGGCAAAAACCATAACGTTCTATACCCATTTTATTGCCTAAAGCAGTAGCAAAAACTTCGCCTAAAGCAATGCCCGTATCTTCAATGGTATGATGTTCATCAATATGCAAATCGCCTTTAGCGGTTACTTCCAGATCGATACCGCCATGGCGGGCAATCTGGTCCAGCATGTGGTCGAAAAAGTTAAGCCCGGTAGATACTTTGGCTTCGCCGGTACCATCCAGGTTTAGCTTAATGTATATATCTGTTTCTTTAGTGGTGCGGCGATGTTCTATCACCCGTTCGCCCAGTTTTAAAAACTCGTAAATTTTCTTCCATTCGGTGGTTTGCAGGGCAACTACATGGGTAATATCATCATCCTGCTTAAATTCCTGATCGCCCAGGCCCGATTGATTATTTATCCAGATGGCTTTTGCGCCCAGGTTTTTAGCCAGCAGCACATCATTCCTACGGTCGCCAATAGTAAAGGAGTTTTTAAGGTCGTATTTGGTTTTGTCCAGATATTTGGTGAGTAAGCCTGTTGCCGGTTTGCGGGTAGGGGCGTTATCTTTAGGAAAGGTACGGTCAATAGCCTGGTCGGTAAAAACCACACCCTCGTTCTCAAAAGTTTTCAGGATGAAGTTATGCACCGGGTAAAAGGTATCTTCGGGATACACTGCTGTCCCTAAACCATCCTGATTAGTCACCATTACCAGTTCAAAATCAAGCTCGGCAGCAATTTTTGGCAGGTATTGTAATGCGCCGGGATAAAACGTCAGTTTCGCGAACGAATCTATCTGTTCATCAGGTGTTTCTTCAATCAGCGTACCGTCGCGGTCAATAAAAAGTACTTTTTGCAGCTTGCTCATTATTATTTGTATTGCTGTAGGGTTGTTATCAATGTTTCATTTTCGGCAGGTGTGCCTATGGTAATACGCAGGCAACCCTCGCAAAGTTCTACTTTAGAGCGGTCGCGGATGATGATGCCGTGCTGCACCAAAAAGTCGTAAATGCCACGTGCGCTGGTGGTTTTTACCAGGATAAAGTTGGCATCCGACGGATAAATATCCAGTACAAAATCAAGCTTTTTCAGGGTTAATACCAAGCTGTCGCGTTCCTGCAAAGTCTGTTTGATCCATTCATTTACCTGAGCAACATTCCCCAATGCTTCCAGCGCTAATAGCTGTGATGCCTCGTTAATATTGTAAGGAGGTTTTACCTTATTCATCACCTCAATGATCTCTTCGCTGGCAAAGGCCATCCCTACACGTAAGCCTGCCAAACCCCAAGCTTTGGATAGCGTTTGCAGCACTACCAGGTTAGCGTATTCTGTTAACTCCTGTATAAAAGTTTTTTGACGGCTGTAGTTGATATAAGCTTCATCGATCACTACAATGCCGCTAAAGTTAGCCAGCAGGGTTTCAATATCGTCTCGGTTGATAGAGTTGCCCGTCGGGTTGTTGGGCGAGCAGATAAAGATCAATTTGGTGTTTTTGTCGATAGCTTCGGCAATACCTTCCAGGTTAAGCTGGTAATCATCAGTAAGTAATACTTTTTTGGCCTCTACATCATTAATATTGGCCGATACCTGATACATGCCGTAGGTAGGAGGTACAATGATCACATTATCAACGCCGGGATTGCAAAAGCTGCGGAACAAAATATCTATAGCCTCATCGCTACCGTTACCCAAAAAGATGTTGCGCGCAGGTACACCTTTAACACTGCTTAGGCGCAACTTTAACTGGTGCTGCATCGGGTCGGGGTAGCGGTTGTAGGCATTGCTTAACGGCGACCCAAACGCATTTTCGTTCGCATCCAGAAATACGCTGGCCTCGCCCGTGTACTCATCCCTTGCAGAAGAGTAGGGGGTTAGGTTTTTAATGTTTTGGCGTAATATGTTATTTAACTCGAACATGATATTCTTTATTCAATATGTCATTGCGAGGAGCGTAGCGACGCGGCAATCTCATAGGACAAGCGGACATGCTAAGATTGCCACGCTACCGTTCGCAATGACATGGTTACTTATTTATTCATCCTCACACTCACAGCATTTTTGTGCGCATGTAACCCTTCCATTTCGGCCAGTATCTCTACAGAGGGGCCTATATTTTGTATGCCTTCTTCCGTTAAGTACTGAAAGGTTATTTTCTTTACAAACGAATCTACCGATACCCCCGAATAGGCCCTGGCATAACTGCTGGTAGGCAGCGTATGATTGGTGCCCGATGCATAGTCGCCGGCGCTCTCCGGGGTTAAATTCCCCAGGAAAACAGAACCTGCGTTAATGATCTTGCCGGTTATCTCTTTCCAGCTTTCGGTTGCTAAAATTAAGTGCTCGGGTGCATATTGGTTGCTAAAATCCATGGCCTCATTCAAATCACCTGTGATGATGATGTAAGAGTTATCCAAAGCTTGTTTAGCTATTTCAGCACGTGGCAAAACGATAAGCTGTTTTGTCACCTCACCCAGCGTTTTATCAGCAATTTCTTGTGAAGTACAAACCAAAACCGACTGGCTGTCTATCCCATGCTCGGCTTGTGCCAGCAGGTCGGCAGCTACATAAGCAGGGTTGGCTGTTTTATCGGCAATAACCAAAACTTCAGACGGGCCTGCCGGCATATCAATAGCAGTACTTGTGGTAGATTGAATGATGGTTTTAGCCTTGGTTACAAACTGGTTGCCGGGGCCAAAGATCTTGTCAACCCTGCTAATGGTTTCGGTACCGTAAGCCATGGCTGCAATAGCCTGCGAACCGCCAACTAAATACACCCTGTTTACACCCAGCATCAAAGCTACGTAAGCTATAAATGCATTTACCTTGCCATTTTTTTGGGGTGGAGAGCACACTACGATCTCGCTGCAGCCCGCTATTCTTGCCGGGATGCCCAGCATTAAAAAGGTAGATGGCAAAACCGCCGTACCGCCGGGAATATACAGGCCTACTTTTTCAATCGCCCTTAATTCACGCCAGCAGGTTACACCTGGCATGGTTTCTACCTTGTCCTCAGTTTTTAACTGTGCCTTATGAAATTTATAAATGTTGGCATAAGCCGTTTGCAAAGCTTCCTGCTGATCTTCTGATACGGCACTCGCAATTTCTTCCAGTTCGGCTTTATCCAGGTATAGTCTGGTCAGTTCAACCTTGTCAAATTTGTGCGTATAATCATAAAGTGCACGGTCGCCATGTTGCTTAACATGTGCTATCACATCCTCTACCAACGCACGGATCTCATTCGCCGGGTCAACATTACGCTGAACCAGGCGGGCGATATCTGTTTTGCTTAAATCTGAATAATTGAATGTTTCCATAGGCCCCCTCTAAATCTTCCCCAATAGGGGAGACTTTTTATTTATTTACACCACCATATTAAGCCCTCCCTTTCGGGAAGGGTTTGGGTGGGGCTTACAATATTATCTTCTCTATCGGCATTACTACAATGCCTTGTGCGCCTGCTTGTTTTAGCTGGCTGATGCGGTCCCAAAAATCGCGCTCGGGGATAACGGTGTGTACAGCCACCCAATCGCCCTCTGCCAATGGCACTACCGATGGGCTTTTTACACCCGGCAGCAATGCGGTAACGGCATTCAGGTTTTTACGTTCTACATTCAGCACCACATATTTGGTTTCCTTAGCGCGCAATACCGACTGGATACGCTGTATCAATTCCTGCACCAAATCGTCGTTCTCGCTGCCTTTTTGGCCAATTAATACCGCCTCGCTGCTCATTACATCTGCAAACGGAACAAGCCCGTTACTTTTTAAAGTGCCGCCGGTTGATACCAGATCGCAAATGGCATCGCTTAAACCAAGGCCGGGAGAGATCTCTACCGATCCTGAAATAGTGCGGATATCTGACGTAATGTTTTTTTCTGCCAGGTATTTGCCCAGTATAACCGGGTAGGTAGTAGCAATAGCTTTGCCGTTAAGCTGCTCTAAAGCGGTTATGCTATTATTGTTTGGCACAGCAATTTTTAAAGAGCATTTTCCAAAGCCAAGTTTTTGCAGGTAGCTAACTTCTACCTCAGTTTCCTGTATAACGTTTTCGCCAACTATGCCCAGGTCGGCAATGCCATCCTGTACATATTCGGGTATATCGTCGTCACGAAGAAAAAGAATTTCTAATGGGAAGTTTGATACGGGGGAGATAAGCGAGCTTTTATAATTTTCGAAATTAAGGCCGCAATTTTTTAATAATTCAACGGATTTTTCGTTGAGCCGACCCGATTTTTGGATCGCTATTTTTAATGTTTTCACAAGTTGATTTTAAGGGTGTACTATAAAGTAAAAAAACGGGGGCTGTTATTTCGCGTAGAAACATACATTATCTATTCATCACCGGACGGTGATGGTGCAGATGAAGATGATGTTGTTTGTACAATTCCATTTTTTATATAGTAAACTATAGATGAGCGCTGCAAATATAGGTATCGAATTATTAAATCAAAATTTTATATGAAATTGATTATTAAAAATATAAAATAAGCAATCATTTTTTATAAAAATGGTAATATGTATAAGTGCTTATGTAAATATTTGAACTTGAATTTTCGGAATTAATGAATTTTTAGAATAGGAATTATTACCGTTCCGGAAATCCTAAAATTCTGTCAATTCTGACTCAGACTATCCTCTCCGTCATACTCATATATCGCACCATCTTCAAACTGTTTGATCACCTTTAATTTTTTTATCTTTTTAATTTCCTTAAGATCGATCAGTTCCGGATTTTCCAGATTATTGAACCAAATGAGGTAAAAGCGTTTGATCTTGTAAAATTTTTCTACATCCTTTTTGAAAAATTTATGCGGAACCAGGTAGGATGACATGCCCGAAAAGAAATATACCGCTTCATGCGCATCCGAGTAAATACCAACTTTAGGTGCAAAGATCCCCTTATCCATGTGTTTAAGGTAATTGGCAAATTCCGATTCCATCCAGTCGTTATCGGTGTAGCCGGGATTGCCGTAATCGTCGGCTATCTGGTCGGTATAGCGTTGTTTATCTATCAAAAATATCTGGGTGATGTAGCCCAGCATCAGAATGATAAACAAAGCTGCTGCAGCCGTGCGCAAATTTTTAGCTGCAAATTTTTTTATAAACAGTAAACCTAAGCTGGTATAGCCCCACAACGCAGGGATATACATGGGCGATAACAGCCGCGGGTTGATCCGTTCGTATCGCGAAAAGGTGGCCGATAACACAATAAATAACCCATAAACCAGCGCAAAGGTGATGGCCAGGTTTTCGAAGGTATTTAGTTTACGGCGTATAAAGTTATATGCCAATGCAGCTACAAAGCCAAGTAAAATTATAATGGCAAGGGGCATTGCAAACATGGGGTACATGCCTGGTGGTATCCCTATCCACTCGCAGAATACCGAGCCGAAGTAGAACAGGTTTTTGCCAAACGATGTTATAGATGGTTCGCGGGGGCCGGTAACCGTGCCGGTATGTAAAGCATTAAAGGTAAGATTAGCAACCAGCAGCGAAATACTAACAAAACCATATATCAGTATATGGCCTGTTTTTTTGCGGATAGGCAGGGTTCTGTCCAGCAATAATAATAAACCGCCTGTGCCTACAATGGTTACGGCCGCGTAGCGTGTTATACAGGCTATGGCGGCTATGCCGGCAGCAAATACAAGCCATTTACCGGCATGGGTAAGCAGATACATCCGGAAAACGATCAAAAAAAGCAATACCTCCAGGATAAACAACGTTTCTGACCATAGGTAGGAGTACACCTGCAGCAAGCCCGGGTTTAAAATAATGGCAGCCAACACCAGCCACTTATAAATGTGTGATGACGGCACAAAGCGCGACATGATCCACCCGCTGGCAAATATCAGCGTGGCAAACATAAACATGTTTAATACCGCGCCAAAGGCAACCGGGTCTGTTTGGCTCACAAAGCTGATGATGCCCAGAAAAAGAGGATAAAATACCGGGAAATCAACTATAGGTATATGATTGAAGGTATGCAGGTTGCCGTTTGCAACAAAGTTACGGGCGGCGCTGGTGTACATGATAGAGTCGGGCGAGATACCTGCACCATTGTAACTGGTAAACAGGTATATGGCATAAAATGCCATCGCCGAAAACAGCAGCGTATCGTAGTTTTTTAATTTGTCCAAATTGCGGCAGTGCTTAAAACATATAAAAGGATGTATGCTTTAAAATGTTTTATTTCCTTTAATCTATCAGATCCAATACGGTGCTTATCGGCTGGTCGCTGTTGATCAGGATGCCTTTTACACCGGCAGCAGTACCGGCTTCCACATCGCGTTCGCGGTCGCCTATAAAGTATGATTTAGATGGGTCAACATTGTATTTCTCTATCCCCTGTAAAAGCAATCCCGGTTTTGGTTTGCGGCAATCGCAGTCGCCGCTAAAGTTGGGGTGGTGGGGGCAATAAAAAAAGTCGGTAATTTCTACACCATGTTCCTGGTAAACCTGTTTCAGGTGGGCGTGCATCTTGTTTAGTTCTGTTTCGTTATACCAGCCTTTGGCCAGGCCGCCCTGGTTGGTTGCCACTAAAAGCAGGTAGCCACGATTTTGTAATTCTTTTAGCGCGTCAAAATTATCCAGCACATGAAAGTCCTCCAGTTTACAAACGTAATCGCCCATTTCGCGGTTTAAAACGCCATCTCTGTCTAAAAATACCGCTTTAGTTTTTTCGGTCATATATTGTAATATTATAGATAGAATTCAATTTTCAGCAAAATTATAGTTAATAAGTTATTTACTATGTGTGCATATTAAATAAACATTAATAATTATTAAATTCATATATAATGTAGATGATTATTGTCGACTTAATAATTAAATTGTAAAAAAACCTTGTTGTTTTAATAAATTTAAAAAAATTAACGTCGATTTTATAAAAATATGAAAATTTGGTAATTTCGTTATTACCCGCGTCTTAAATAAGCGGATAAATAAAATGGATCAAACTGATTGTAACCAGCAGGGCCTATACAGGTCGGAATTTGAGCACGATTCCTGCGGAACAGGATTTATTACCAATATAAACGGCCATAAATCGCACAGTATTGTTAGCGATGCGCTTACCATGTTAGAGAATATGGAGCACCGCGGTGCATGCGGCTGCGACCCCGAAAGCGGCGACGGCGCGGGTATTTTGATTCAGTTGCCACATGAATTTTTGATGGAAGAATGCTCTGATCTGGAAATTAGTTTACCCGAGCCCGGCGAGTACGGCGTAGGTATGTTATTTTTTCCTAAAGAGCCAGCTTTGAAAAAGGCAAGCCGCAAAATTATTGCTGCTGCTGTAGATAAACTGGGTTTTGAACTGTTGGGCTACCGCAAGCTGAATGTAGATTCATCTGTAATTGGCGAAACTGCCCGCCAGGCCGAGCCGGACTGCGAACAGCTTTTTGTTGCCCGCCCGCGCGCCGTTACCAATGCCGATGATTTTGAACGTAAACTGTATGTTTTACGCCGCTATATCAACAAAACCGTTACCGAAACTATACCGGCAGCGGCCGAGCATTTTTACTTTACATCTTTCTCTTGCCGTACCATTATTTATAAAGGGCAGGTAACTACCTACCAGTTGCGTAAGTATTTTTCTGACCTGGCCGATCCGCGGGTTACATCTGGCCTGGCTTTGATCCACTCGCGTTTTTCAACCAACACTTTCCCGTCGTGGAAACTGGCCCAGCCGTTCCGCTTAATTGCGCATAACGGCGAGATCAACACGCTTACCGGTAACCTTAACTGGTTTTACTCGGGCGTAAAATCCTTTGCATCGGCCTATTTCACTAACGAAGAGATGGAAATGCTTTTACCGGTGATAGATAACAACCAGTCGGATTCGGCCTGTTTGGATAATATTATCGAGATCCTGCTGCATACCGGCCGCTCGTTACCACACGTAATGATGATGCTGATACCCGAAGCATGGGACGGCAATGAGCAAATGGATCCGGTTAAAAAAGCGTTTTACGAATACCATGCTACCTTAATGGAGCCATGGGATGGCCCGGCTGCCATCAGCTTTACCGATGGTAAACTGGTAGGCGCCCTGCTTGACCGTAACGGCCTGCGCCCGCTGCGTTTTGTAATTACCAATGATAACCGTGTTATAGCTGCATCAGAGGCAGGCACGTTGAAAATTGATGAGAGCACGGTTATCCGCAAAGGCCGCCTGCAACCGGGCAAAATGTTACTGATCGATACCGAAAAAGGTAAGATCATAACCGATGAAGAAATTAAAAAGGAAATAACCGGCCAGCAGCCATACGGTACCTGGCTGGATAATTACAAGATCCGTTTGGGCGAATTGCCAGAGCCGCGTTTGTCATTCGCCAGTCTTAGTGCCGATGCTGTTTACCGCTACCAGCAGGTATTTGGTTACAGCCGCGAGGATATCGATACCATTATCAAACCAATGGCTTTGGATGGCAAGGAGCCGATAGGATCTATGGGTACCGATGTGCCTCTGGCTATATTATCTGATAAACCGCAGCATCTGTCCAGCTATTTTAAACAGTTTTTTGCCCAGGTTACCAACCCGCCGATAGACCCTATCCGCGAGCGTTTAGTGATGAGCCTGGCTACCTTTATCGGTAACAATGGTAATTTGCTGGATGAAGATAAAATGCACTGCCATTGTGTGGTGCTTAACCACCCGATATTAAAAAACCATCAGTTAGAAAAACTACGTTCGATAGATACCGGGTTATTCCATGCCAAAACACTGCAAACGTATTATAATGCAGACGGTAATGCGGGTTCGATGCAAAAAGGTATTGCCAGGCTTTGCCGCTATGCCGAAGATGCTGTTGATGATGGCTTTGAGGTTTTGATCTTAAGCGATCGTGCAATCGATTCTGAGCATGCGCCTATCCCCATGCTGCTGGCCGTATCTGCCGTGCATCACCACCTGATCAAGAAAGGCCGCCGTGGTGCAGTAGGTATTGTTGCCGAAACCGGCGACGTTTGGGAAGTACACCACTTTGCTACTTTGCTGGCGTTTGGTGCTACCGCTATCAACCCGTACCTGGCGCTTTCTACTATCGAAACTTTAAAGAACAACGGCCAGTTAGAAACCAGCCTTGATCTTAAAACACTATTTAAAAATTACGTAAAATCAGTTAATGACGGCTTGCTGAAGATCTTCTCCAAAATGGGGATCTCTACTTTGCAATCATACCATGGCTCGCAGGTGTTTGAAATATTGGGCTTGAATAAAGAAGTGGTAGACCATTACTTTACCGGTGCGGTTACCCGAATTGAAGGTTTAGGGCTTGACGAGATCGCTAAAGAATCTTTGTGCAAACACAAAATAGGCTTTAACAGCCCTAAAACAGAGAACCATTTACTGCCGGAGGGTGGTATTTACCAGTGGAAACGCCGCGGCGAAGCCCATTTGTTTAACCCAACCACCGTACACTTATTACAGCATGCTACACGTAGCAACAGCTACAGTGTATATAAAAATTATGCTGCCGCAATAAACGAGCAGGCAGATAAGCATTACACCATCCGTGGTTTGCTTGATTTTGCCCACCACCGCGAATCTATCAGCATTGATGAGGTGGAGCCGATAGAAAACATCATGACCCGTTTTGCAACAGGTGCGATGTCTTTCGGTTCTATCTCTCACGAGGCGCACAGCACCATGGCCATTGCCATGAACCGCATTGGCGGCAAAAGCAATACCGGCGAAGGTGGTGAAGATGAAATGCGGTACGAGAAAATGGCCAACGGCGATTCGATGCGCTCGGCTATTAAACAGGTGGCTTCCGCACGTTTTGGGGTAACCTCCAACTACCTCAGCAATGCCGATGAATTACAGATAAAAATGGCGCAGGGCGCAAAACCTGGCGAAGGCGGGCAGCTGCCGGGCCACAAGGTTGATGATTGGATAGCCAAAACGCGCCACTCTACACCGGGTGTAGGTTTAATATCGCCGCCGCCACACCACGATATTTATTCTATTGAGGATCTGGCGCAGCTGATCTTCGATCTGAAGAATGCCAACCGCGCCGCACGTATCAACGTAAAGCTGGTATCAAAAGCAGGGGTAGGTACTATAGCAGCCGGTGTGGCCAAAGCACATGCAGATGTTATCCTGATTGCCGGCTATGATGGCGGTACAGGTGCATCACCCATAAGTTCGGTAAAACATGCCGGTTTACCTTGGGAGCTTGGCCTGGCCGAAGCACACCAGACGCTGGTACGTAACAAACTACGCAGCCGTGTAGTATTGCAAACAGACGGACAATTAAAAACCGGCCGCGATTTGGCTATAGCTACCCTGATGGGTGCCGAGGAGTGGGGCGTTGCCACTGCAGCCCTTGTTGCCGGTGGCTGTATCATGATGCGTAAATGCCATTTAAACACTTGCCCTGTAGGTGTTGCCACACAAGATCCTGAATTAAGAAAATTATTTAGCGGCAGCCCGGATCACGTAGTAAATCTGTTCCGCTTTATGGCGGAAGAGTTGCGCGAGATCATGGCAGAGCTGGGTTTCCGTACCATTAACGAGATGGTAGGCCGCGTACAATTCCTGAAGGTTAAAGAAGGTTTAAAAAGCTGGAAGGCAAAAACCATCAATCTTTCTGCCATATTGCACCCGGTTACTACTGCCAAGGGCAGTACGCTTTACAACAGCGAAAAACAGGATCATGGTATGGATGAGATCATCGACTGGGAATTGTTAAAAGCTGCAAAAGCGGCCCTGGAAGATAAAACCCCGGTTTTTGCAACTTTTGATGTGATCAACGTTAATCGTACTATCGGTACCCTGCTATCAAACGAGATCTCAAAGATCTACGGTTCTGCAGGTTTGCCTGATAATACCATCAATTATAAATTTAAAGGCTCGGCTGGTCAAAGCTTTGGCGCATTTACCACAAAGGGCATTTCTTTTGAATTGGAAGGCGAAGCGAATGATTATGTAGGCAAGGGCCTTTCTGGTGCGCAATTAGCCATTTATCCGGCTGCAAACGCCACATTTAAGCCCGAAGACAACATCCTGATAGGTAATGTGGCCTTGTATGGCGCAACCAGCGGCGAGTTGTTTGTAAGGGGTATGGCAGGCGAAAGGTTTGCGGTGCGCAACTCGGGCGCTACCACCGTTGTAGAAGGTATTGGCGACCACGGTTGCGAGTATATGACCGGTGGCCGTGCACTTATCCTGGGCGAAACAGGTAGAAACTTTGCGGCAGGTATGAGTGGCGGTATCGCCTGGATCTATAACCCCAACGGTACCTTTGCAGAAAACTGCAATACCGAAATGGTTGACCTGGACCCGCTATCGTTAAAAGACGAAGAGCAGATTACCCTATTGCTGAAAAAGCATGTTAGCTTAACCGGCAGTAAGCTGGCGCAAAGCATCTTAAAAAACTGGGGCAAGGCTTCATCGCAATTTGTAAAAGTATTCCCCAAAGAGTACAAAAAAGTGTTAGAAAAATTAGAATATCAAACCGTAAGCTAAATATCATCAATGGGAAAAGTTACAGGATTTCAGGAATTTAACAGGGAACTCCCCGCAAAAACGCCTGTTGCCGAAAGGGTAAAAAACTATAATGAATTTGTTGGTTTATATTCTGACGAAAAGCTAAACCAGCAATCGGCCCGCTGCATGAACTGCGGCATACCATTCTGCCACTCGGGTTGCCCGCTTGGCAATGTTATCCCCGAGTTTAATGATGCCGTGTACCGCAAAAACTGGGACGAAGCCTACCAGATACTATCATCAACCAATAACTTTCCGGAGTTTACCGGGCGTATTTGCCCCGCACCATGCGAATCTGCCTGTGTGTTGGGCATTAATAAACCGGCGGTGGCTATAGAAGAAATTGAAAAACATATTATTGAGATAGCCTATTCTAAAAATATGGTTAAACCTGTTGCCCCGTTAATTAAAACAGGCAAAAAGGTAGCCGTAATTGGTTCTGGTCCGGCTGGTTTGGCTGCTGCTGCGCAACTAAGCAAAGCAGGCCACAGCGTTACTGTATTTGAGCGCGACGACCGCCCCGGTGGCTTACTGCGTTACGGTATCCCTGATTTTAAGCTGGAAAAATGGGTGATAGACCGCCGCATCCAGATAATGGAAGAAGATGGTATTGAATTTAAATGCAATGCAGAAGTTGGCAAAAATATTCCTGCCGACGAGGTGTTACGTAACCACCATGCGGTAGTACTGGCAGGTGGTTCAACCATTCCGCGTAATTTGCCTATCCCGGGCCGGGAGTTTAAGGGGGTTTACTTTGCGATGGATTTTTTGAAACAGCAAAATAAGCGTGTAGGCAGCATTGCTGTAGAGGGAGAGGATATTTTAACTACAGATAAAGATGTAGTTGTGATTGGTGGCGGTGATACCGGCAGTGACTGCGTGGGCACCTCAAACCGCCAGGGCGCACGTTCTGTAAAACAATTTGAGGTAATGGTGCAGCCGCCAGAGCAGCGCACACCGCACATGCCATGGCCAACCTATCCAATGGTGTTAAAAACCACCAGTTCGCACGAGGAAGGTGTTGAGCGTTTTTGGGGTATCAATACCAAAGAATTTTTAGGCGATGCCGATGGTAACCTGAGGGCGCTTAAAGTGACCGATGTAAGCTGGGAGATAGATGTGATGGGCCGCCCAATTAAATTTAACGAAGTTGAAGGCAGCGAGCGCGAGATACCTTGCCAGCGTGTATTCCTGGCTATGGGTTTTGTGAACCCGCAGTTTGAAGGTACGCTTCAGCAACTTGGCGTAGAGCTCGACGAGCGAAAGAATGTTAAAGCCAAAGAAGGCGTTTACCGCACCAACGTTGGTAAAGTGTTTGCAGCCGGCGATATGCGCCGCGGCCAATCTTTAGTAGTATGGGCGATATCAGAAGGCCGGGAGGCTGCCCGCAAGGTAGATGAATTTTTAATGGGCCACTCTAACCTGGAGAGCAAAGACGCCGTAAACCAGTTTGAGCAGGTATTTTACTAAGTATAATAAATCAGTCAGTTATAAACCCGGGCCCTTGTCAGTTAATGCTGCAAGGGCTTTTTTATGGCGCTGCAAACTGTGTTTAATAAACCAGCCTGTCATCAAAGGTAAAAGGGTGAGTATTTAAAATGCTCACCTTTTTTATGTCTGCATGCCAGGGGTTAAGCAGATAATTATATTCATCGGGCACTACAGCCGAAGGTACTTTCATCATCAGGTGTTGGGTTTCCTGTATAAATTGGTTACCCAAAGTTTTTAATTCTGCCGGTGGCGATGCATCCCGCCAGTTATCCGGTAAGGTTTTTACATCAAGCGTAAGGATGCTGTTATCGGGCACCTCAATTTGCGCAATACAAAAATTTGGTGGAGTAATTAATGGCTGTAAGTGTACCAAAACTTCTAAGACAGCTAAAGATCTGGATGAAGCAAGATATACAGCTGCATTACCTTTGCTGTTCCACCGGGCACCATATAAACGTGCGCCGGCTCCGTCAAGATTATTAATGTAATTGCAGTTAGCAATACGGTAAAGTATCATTACACAAAAATACCGTGCTCTATACGGCCCAATTCATTAAAAATCATATCAAAACCTGCAGATGTATCTAATATGGTAACAGGTGCTTCGCCATTAAATATCAGGCTTGGGGTTTTTACCCAAAGCTTAAATTTATCCATCGAGCCAAACACTTCTTCGCCACGAGTGTACAGGCGGGCAAGTTCTACGGCCTTTTCGGCATACTCTGTTTTGATGATGGCATCATCATCGTAACGCTGCAAGGTGCGTTCTGATATGTGCAGGATGTTGGCTAACTCCTGGATGTTTAGGGATATTTTTTTAGCCAAAGCTAACAGTGCCTTTTTAGGAAAGCCCTGGCGCGCCAGTTTAATGATATCAAAATCAGAGGAAGTAGCAGCAGCTTTGGCGCCTCCTAATAAATTATAAAACGGTGTTGATGAAGCCTGGGTAATATACATTGCCATAGGTTCATTAACCTCGTTTTTTACAGTGTGTTTTATTTTATACGACATTTACACAAATATAATTACCAAATGTCGTATTGTCAAATTATTCTGCAACAATTAAAAAATAATTTCTTTTGCCTTTTTGCGCTACTAAGTATTTGTTGTTGATCAGGTTATATGTATTATAAACATCATCGGGCGTGTTAACCTTTTCTTTGTTGATAGCAACACCACCGCCTTGTATCATTTTTTTGGCCTCGCCTTTTGAGGGGAATACGGCAGTTTTTGCAGCCAACAGATCAGATACGTTTATACCTGCTTCAATTTCGGCTTTGGCAACCGCAAAGTTAGGCACCCCGCTAAATATCGCCAGGATCTCTTCGTCATTAAGTTCGCTCAAAAACTCGATGCCGGTATTCCCGAATAAAAATTCGGTAGATTTTATAGCCTTTTCAAAGCCGGCCTCGCCATGCACACGCAAGGTAATATCTTTCGCCAGTGCTTTCTGCAGTACGCGGGTATGTGGGGCTGCGTCGTGCTCTGTCTCCATCGCCTCGATGATATCACGTTCAAACAAGGTAAAGATGCGAATATAGGCCTTGGCATCAACATCGGTAGTGTTTAACCAAAACTGGTAAAACTGGTAGGGCGATGTACGGGCGGGGTCCAGCCAAACCGCACCGCTTTCGGTTTTGCCGAATTTGGTGCCGTCTGCTTTTTTGATCAGTTGGGTGGTTAAGGCATAAGCCTCGCCCTGGTCTTTACGGCGGATCAGCTCGGTACCGGTAACAATGTTACCCCATTGGTCGCTTCCGCCCATTTGTAAAACGCAGTTATGATGTTTCCACAAGTAGTAAAAATCGTAACCCTGCACCAGCTGGTAGGTAAACTCGGTAAACGACATGCCGGTATCACCCTCCAGTCGCTTTTTAACCGAATCTTTAGCCATCATATAATTAACGGTAAGGTGCTTACCTACATCGCGGATAAAATCCAGAAAAGTAAAATTCTTAAACCAATCGTAATTGTTAACCATTTGTGCACTGTTAGCACCTGTATTAAAATCCAGAAACTTTTCCAGTTGGGCCTGTACAGATCTTAGGTTGTGGTTCAGTACGTCTTCGCTCAGTAAATTACGCTCGGCAGATTTGCCCGATGGATCGCCCACCATGCCGGTGGCGCCGCCGACCAAAGCATAAGGCTTGTGGCCTGCACGCTGAAAGTGGATCAGCGTCATAATCTGGGTTAAATGGCCCACGTGCAGCGAATCGGCAGTAGGGTCAAAACCAATATATCCCGAAGCCATACCTTTATTCAACAGTTCTTCGGTGCCGGGCATAATATCGTGCAGCATGCCTCTCCAGCGTAATTCTTCAACAAAGTTCATATTATATAATGTGCTAATGTGCAAATATGCAAATTAACAAGGATGTGGCAATCTGTAAATTCAACATCCATACACATTGATATGGTTATTTAAACGGTCATTATATTAAAATATAAGTTGCACGGCTTTTATATTTAGCCCTATTTTTGTAATTTGTTCGCAACACATACATGTTTCAGCTGCTCCTATGAATTTTCTTTCGCATTACTATTTTGACCGGGATACTACCAATTGCTACTTTATATTAGGTACTGTACTGCCCGATCTTTTAAAAAATGCGGATAAAACCATTATACTCCATCCCGAACACCTGGTGCACAGCAACCCCAATATAAACGGCATTATACAAGGCTGGAATAAACACTTACTGGTAGACAAGTATTTCCACTCGGCAGAATTTTTTCTCACCCATTCGCACACGCTGAAAAATTTACTGGCCCCGGTAATAACAGAATCGCCGGTTAAACCTTTCTTTTTGGGCCATATAGCTATTGAACTGATACTGGACAACCTGCTTATCACCACCAATGCAATAAGCGTAAGCCAATTTTACGATCATCTGGATGATTGCGAGCCGGATGTTATCCGCGATTTTTTGGTTTTTGCCGGATTGAAAAACTCTGACGTGTTTTTTAAGTTTTATGAAGAATTTAAGCGCAGCCGCTATTTAAACACCTATATTAATATAGAGCAGATTACCTATGCGCTTAAACGCATCTGCATGCGGGTATGGCGCAATCCCTTTACCCCGCAACAAGAAGCCGGCATGACGGGTATCCTGCTTAACTATCGCCTGGGATTAATTAACAGCTTTATGGATATTTATGATGAGATAGGGCAGCAGCTTGATACTTCTGCCAAGTAATCGCTCAAATTTCAACAGCTATTCTGCAACAGATGAGTGTATTTAGCATTTATGTATGTTAAATTCTGTCCTGGTTATTGTTTTTTTATAAAAGTGCTTAAAACTCAATAATTAACAATAAAATTATTTTTAACTGTAAAAAATATATCCGTACCTTTGCAGTCCCAAACGAGTGTTGGGAAAAAGGAGTAAAATTATTTAATGGCAAAAAAACAAGAAGCAGAAAAAGAATTAAAAGCAAAGCAAGCCGAACTGGATACAGTTACGGCAACTGCTGAGAAAGAAACAATTGAATCAGAAGCTGATTCAATATCAATTGAGGACATCAAGTCACAGATTGCAGCAACACCAGATCAGGATTTTGACTGGGATGCTGATGACAAAAAATTTGGTAACTACAGCGATAGCGACCGTGAGCAATTAGAGAAACTTTATGACGGAACATTCAGTTCAATCACTAAAGGCGAGATCATCACCGGTACTGTTGTAAATATCAATAACAAAGATGTGGTATTAAACATTGGCTTTAAATCTGATGGTTTAGTATCTGTTTCTGAGTTCCGTGATACACCAGACCTTAAGGTTGGTGACACAGTTGAAGTATTTGTAGAATCGCAGGAAGATGCTAACGGACAGTTGGTATTATCCCGTAAACGTGCAAAAACTCAAAAATCATGGGAGCGCATTAATTCTGCACTGGATAACGATGAGATCATCACAGGTTTTGTTAAGAGCAGAACTAAAGGTGGTTTAATTGTAGATATTATGGGCGTTGAAGCCTTTTTACCGGGTTCACAGATCGATATCAAACCGATACGCGATTACGATGTGTACGTTGGTAAAACAATGGAATTTAAAGTTGTTAAGATAAACCACGAGTTTAAAAACGTTGTGGTATCGCATAAAGTGCTTATCGAAGACGATTTGGAAAACCAAAAAACCGAGATCGTGGCCAAATTGGAAAAAGGCCAGGTATTGGAAGGTACCGTTAAAAACATTACCGACTTTGGTGTATTTATTGACCTTGGTGGTGTTGATGGTTTACTGCACATTACAGATATATCTTGGGGCCGTATTGAGCATCCGAGAGAAGTTTTGGCATTGGATCAGAAGATCAACGTTGTTGTTCTGGATTTTGATGACGAGAAAAAACGTATCGCTTTAGGCTTAAAACAATTAACGCCTCACCCTTGGCAGTCATTAGATGAAAATCTAACTATCGGCTCTAAAGTAAAAGGTAAAATTGTAACTGTTGCTGATTACGGCGCATTCTTAGAAATTATCCCCGGTGTTGAAGGTTTGATCCACGTGTCAGAAATGTCATGGTCTCAAAACCTGCGTAATCCTCAGGAATTCCTGAAAGTTGGCGACGAAGTTGAAGCTCAGGTATTAACCTTAGATCGCGACGAGCGCAAAATGAGCTTAGGTATTAAGCAATTAACGCCTGATCCATGGCAAAACGCCGGCGAGAAATACGCCATTGGCACACAGCATGTTGCCGCAGTTAAAAACATGACCAACTTTGGTGTGTTTGTTGAACTGGAAGACGGAATTGACGGCTTGATCCACATCTCTGACCTATCATGGTCTAAAAAAGTAAACCACCCTAATGAATTTACTAAGGTTGGCGAAAAATTAGACGTAGTAGTTTTAGAGCTTGATATCGATAACCGTAAATTAAGCTTAGGCCACAAACAGCTGGAAGAAAACCCTTGGGATACTTTTGAAACTATCTTCACTATAGATTCTATACATGAAGGTACGGTATTAAAAGTAACTGATAAAGGTGCTATCGTAGCTTTACCTTATGGTGTTGAAGGCTTCTGCCCAACCAAACACCTGGTTAAAGAAGATGGTAAATCTGTAAAAGCTGAAGAAACAGCTGAATTCAAGATCATCGAGTTTAACAAAGAGAACAAACGTATCGTGATTTCACACTCACGTATATGGGAAGAAGCTCGTGCTGATGCTCGTGTTCAGGATTTCGAAAACCGTAAAAAAGAAGCAAAATCTGCTAACAACGCGGTTAAGAAAGTTAAAGATTCAGTAGAAAAATCAACTTTAGGTGATCTTAGCGTTCTTGCTCAGTTAAAAGAGCAGATGGAAGGTGCAGAAAGCAAAGCGGCTAAAAAGCCTGCTGCCCCTGCTGCCGCTAAAGCAGAACCGGAAGCTCCTGCAGCTGCTGAAGAAGAAGAAACTGAAGAAGTTTAATCTTTAAGTTAACATATTAAAAAGCCTCTCCGAGTAAATCGGAGGGGCTTTTTTTGTGATTTCCCTACCGTTAATATGCCGGGCGCTATTATTGTCCAAATCCTTATATTAGTTTATGGAATTAGGTGTTGTTTATTTTTACACGGTAGCTATAGTCGATTGGATACACCTGCTCAAAACCGATAAGTTTAAATTCCTTATATTAGATATCCTCATCTATCTTTCAGAAAAACAAAAATTAAAAATTTACAGCTTTGTAATAATGCATAACCACATCCATATCATTTGGGAAAATGTTGCAATGAATGGAAAAGAAATGCCTTACGTGAGTTTTATGAAATTTACAGGGCATCAATTTTTGCACGAGCTAAGAAATACAAATGATCCGTTACTTGCAAAATTTAAGATGCATGGGAATGACCGTGACCACAAATTTTGGCAAAGCGACGGGATGCCTAAAATCATGGAAAGCAGAAAGGTGTTAGAACAAAAGTTGGATTATATCCATCTTAACCCCCTCCAGGAACATTGGAATTTAACTAACGACCCTAATGATTACTTTTTTTCGTCATGCTCATTTTATGAGTTAGAGGATAGAAAATTTAGCTGGTTAACTCATTATATGGACGTGTTTTAGAATAAAAAGTGGCGGTGAGGACACCGCCACAAGGGGAAGCGTTTTAGATTGAAAAGTGGCCATCATCTCCCTAATAGTGGTGTCCCCACCGCCAATATATCAAAGGGGCGGTGAGGACACCGCCACAAGGAAAAATAGTTTAGATTGAAAAGTGCCACCATCTACCTAATGGCGGTGTCCCCACCGCCATTATATCAAAGCCGCATTGAGGACAGCGTCAAAAAGTGAAGAGTTTTATATTTGAAAAGCGGCGGTGTCCCCACCGCCATAGGGGAGAAGGTTATCTTTTAAATTTCAGATGAAAGATACTTCTGAGTAACTATATACACCATCTCCCTATTGGCGGTGTCCCCACCGCCAATATATCAAAGCGGCATTGAGGACAGCATCAAATAGGGAAGTTTTAGATTGAAAAGTGGCGGTGAGGACACCGCCACAAGGAGAAAGAGGTTATCTTTATTGGCGGTATCTTCACCGCCAATATATACCTGACCGTTTTTTTAACTAATCACAATTCACTATTCTCTACTCACCATTTTTTTTTAACTTTGCCCAAATCCACCCAAACGATGCAAAACTTAACGCTGCTCGACGGTCAAAAATTTCAAATTACAATTCAGCGTTTATGTCGTCAGTTAATTGAAAATCACAACGATTTCTCCGGCTCTGTTTTAATTGGCATACAACCACGCGGCATATATCTGGCTAAACGGGTAGCCGAAGAATTAAGAAAAATATTACCGGATAGTAAAATAGAACAAGGCGACCTGGATATTACGTTTTACCGCGATGATTTCCGCAGGCAGGGCTCGCCACTGGTGCCTAATCAAACCAAAATAGATTTCATCATCGAAGGCAAAAAGGTGATCATGATGGATGACGTACTATGGACAGGCCGTACCATCCGTGCCGCCATGGATGCCATGCAGGCTTTTGGCAGGCCCGAAAAAGTGGAACTGCTGGCACTGGTAGACAGAAGATACTCGCGCCATATCCCCGTTTCGGCAGATTACGTGGGCATCGAAGTAGATTCCATTGCCTCACAAAAAGTAGTAGTAAGTTGGAAGGAAACCGACGGAGAAGACCGGATAGTTTTGGTATCTGACAGCCTCACCTAAATCCTCTCTAAAGGAGAGGACTTTAATAAAAGTTAAAGCGTCATTGCGAGGAACGAAGCAATCTCACGATAGCAGCTAATAAACAGACAAAAAAATAATAAATTCGAAATTGAACATTCGAAATTCAAAATAAAGATGGCATTAAGCACAAGGCATTTATTAGGAATTAAAGATTTGAACCGCTCAGATATCGAACTGATATTTGAAACAGCAGATAATTTTAAAACCGTGCTGAACAGGCCGATCAAAAAAGTGCCTTCACTGCGTGATGTGACCATAGCCAATATCTTTTTTGAAAATTCTACCCGTACCCGCCTTTCTTTTGAACTGGCCGAAAAAAGGCTATCTGCCGATGTGGTAAACTTCGCTGCATCATCCTCATCGGTAAGTAAAGGCGAAACTTTGATAGATACGGTAAACAATATCCTGGCCATGAAAGTGGATATGGTGGTAATGCGCCATCCGTATGCCGGGGCAGGTATCTTTTTGTCTAAACACGTAAAGGCCCAGATAGTAAACGCCGGGGATGGGGCGCACGAGCACCCTACACAGGCCTTGCTGGATGCTTTTTCTATCCGCGAGCGATATGGCGATGTAGCCGGTAAAAAAGTAGTGATCGTAGGGGATATCCTGCATTCGCGTGTAGCGCTATCCAACATACTTTGCCTTAAACAATTAGGCGCCGAAGTGATGGTTTGCGGCCCTACAACGCTTATCCCTAAATACATTGGCTCGCTTGGTGTTAAGGTGGAGCATAACCTGATCAAAGCCCTCAACTGGTGCGATGTAGCCAACATGCTGCGTATTCAGATGGAGCGGCAGGATATTAAATACTTCCCATCCCTGCGTGAATACACGATGATGTTTGGCCTGAACAAACAGATATTGGATTCGCTGGACAAAGAGATTACCGTAATGCACCCGGGCCCCATCAACCGCGGTGTAGAAATTACAAGCGATGTGGCCGACAGTAAGCAGTCCATTATTTTAGATCAGGTAGAAAATGGCGTTGCCATCCGTATGGCAGTATTGTATTTATTGGCCGGGCAAACGCAATAATCAACGTAGAGGCGCGATACTTCGCGTCTCCATTACGCATCTTTGTCGGCAAAGACGCGAAGTACCGCGTCTTTACATTATATTAAACGTCGATCCGCTCCCGCAGGTTTAGCGTAGCGTAACTCGTAGTGGGCAAATTTCAAGCTTTCAACTTGCGTCAGCTGAAAGCTGACAGTATGCTATATCACGAGCTGAAAGCTCGCGATAGCGTTAAAAAAACAGCGTACTTTTGGTATTAGCGATAAAATTCACCGGTTTATACAATCATCCGCTTCGCCACATCCAAACCGCTTGTTAGCGCCGCCTCCACAGTTCCCATAGCTGTGCCTTCATACAGATATTCACCGGTAAAAAACAAGGTGTTATCTACCGGCGTATTCAATACCTTACGTGCTTCGGGTGCATCCACGGTATCGTAGGCATAAGAGCCGCGGGTATATGGGTCTGCCGTCCAATTCATGATGCGGTAGGCGATAAGTTTGCCTTTCAAGTCCTCAAAACCCATTTTAAAAATGTTGGCTAATGCTTGCAAGCCCTGTTGCAGTATATCGCTATCATTAGTATTGGCTTTGCCGGCCGCTGCCGGGCCGCCTATCCATCCTGTAAGTACGGTAGATGGGTCGGGCGCCTGTGTCCACCAGGTAGGGATCTCTTCATCGCTAAACAGGTAACCCATTTTATCGATGTTTTTGCCGGCCATTTTTTTAATGCTGTCATCCAGCCAAAAGGCAGTATCAAACTCAAATAAAAGCTTTATTACCGCGCCGAAACCCATTTGCTTTATAGCCGTGGTAAGCTTTGGTATAGGTGGATCAAAGGTGATGGCACCGCTTTCGCCCGCGGCTGCTTTTAGTACGCCTAAGGGCATGGCAATTATTAACTGCCCGGCTTCGTAAATAGTGTTATCGCCGGTAAATACCTTTACTTCGCCGTTGTTCCATTTAATCTCTTTAACAATAGCATTTAAAAATATTTCGCCGCCATTGCCTTTACATTGGGTTGCCAGATAGTTTATTATGGCGCAATAACCGCCTTTAACCCGGTGTTGGGCATCCTGCTCTTCGTGCTGCCATTCTTTGCGCAGGGCAAATGCGCTGGCATCGCGCGGGTTTGCAGTATCATAGCCGGATACAAAGGCCCATACCCCCGCACGTAGTTCCTCATATTTATCGCCTGGAAACGCTGTGTTTAAAAAGTCCCATACATGGGTATCTTGTTTCAGTTCGTTAAGCTTTTTCATCAGCAGGTCCCAGTCGGCTACTACCATGCTGTTCTCTTCAAACTTGCCGTTTTGGTATTGCCACATTTCGGCATTGGCGCTTTTGTAACGAATACCTGCTTGCTTTAACAGGTGGAGTGTAACAGGCAAATCGCCATGAATGAATTCGGCGCCCAGTTCGGTATCTTTAAAAAAATATTCATTGCTTAAGCTATGGATCCGGCCGCCTGTGCGGTTACGCGCTTCTAATACGGTAACCTTTTTGCCTGCTTTACTAAGCGTATAGGCGGCCATTAAGCCGGCTGCACCGGCACCAATTATTAAAATATTGTTTTTCATAACGATAGTGCGGGCAAGGTAAAAGTAATGGACGGAAGATGCAAGTGGCAACTCTCCAGTGCTCTCCGAAAGGAGTCCCACCCCGGCCCTCTCCCTCGGAGAGGGCCGGGGTGGGGCTACGTGTTATTTATATACCTACTTATCCATGTTTCTGTTATTTTAGCAAAAACTATCACAGCCCAATACTGTACTTATATAGCATGAAAGAATATTTTAAGGTTGACGAGTGGAAGATCATCGAAGAAAGTTTCGATCCGCAATACAATAAGGTTACCGAAAGCGTTTTTAGCCTGGGCAACGGCCGTATGGGGCAGCGCGCCAACTTTGAGGAGGCTTACAGCGGCGAAACCCTGCAGGGTAACTATGTAGCCGGTGTTTATTATCCCGATAAAACCCGTGTAGGCTGGTGGAAGAATGGCTACCCCGAATACTTTGCCAAAGTGCTTAATGCCGCCAACTGGATAGGTATTGATATGAAGCTGGGCGATGAACAGCTTGACCTTGCCGAATGCGAGGTACTGAGTTTTCGCCGCGAATTAAATATGAAGGAGGGTTACCTGCAGCGTAACTTTAAAGCCAAAACCAAATTGGGCAAAGAATTGGAAGTGGAGGCTATCCGCTTTTGCAGCATGGCTGATGATGAGGCCGGCGCCATCAAATACACCATCACCCCGCTGAATTTTGAGGAGGAGATTTCGATCACACCTTTTATTGATGGCGATATTGTTAACAAAGATTCTAATTACGATGAGAAATTTTGGGACGAGGTAGGCAAAGCTGTTGAAGGGGATAACGGTTATGTGCATCTACGCACTAAAAAAACAGGATTTGAGGTGGTTACAGCCATGATGTTTGCTGTTGTGCAGGATGGCAAAAATATAGATGCTCAATCAACCCCTATCCAGAAAGAAAAATATATAGCTGCGGAAATAAAGCTGCAGGCTAAAAAGGGGCAAAGCATTACGCTCATTAAATATGCGGTAAATGTATCTTCGCAAAACTACGCTGCTGCCGAATTGGTAACACGATCTGCCGGAGTGCTTAAAACTATCAGTGCCAAAGGTTTTGATACCATGCTGGCCGAACAGGCTGCTGCCTGGGCCGAAAAATGGAAGCATAACGATATTATGATTGAAGGCGATGCTGCGGCGCAGCAGGGTATTCGCTTTAATATTTTCCAGCTTAACCAAACCTATACCGGCGAGGATGACCGTTTAAACATCGGCCCCAAAGGTTTTACAGGCGAAAAATACGGCGGCTCTACCTATTGGGATACCGAGGCTTATTGTGTGCCGTTCTATCTGGCAACAGCCGAACAAAAAGTGGCCCGCAACCTTTTGTTATACCGTTACAAGCAATTGGGCAAGGCTATAGATAATGCCAAACTGTTAGGCTTTAAAGATGGTGCGGCGCTATACCCCATGGTTACCATGGATGGCACCGAATGCCATAACGAATGGGAGATCACCTTCGAGGAGATCCACCGGAACGGCGCTATTGCTTTTGCCATTTTTAACTATATACGTTATACCGGCGATGAAGCTTACTTAACTGATTATGGGCTGGAAGTATTGATAGCCATTTCGCGTTTTTGGGTGCAGCGCATTACTTGGTCGGCAGATAAGCAGCAGTACGTGATGCTGGGTGTTACCGGGCCAAATGAATATGAAAATAACGTAAACAATAACTGGTACACCAGCACTATTGCCGTTTGGTGTTTAAAATATACTATCGAAGCTATTGGCAAGGTAAAAGAGGCGAGTCAGCCAAAATATAACGATCTGGTGGCTAAAACCGGTTTCCGCGAAGAGCAGGAGTGCGAGAAATTTGCGGATATCATCCGTAACATGTATTTCGCACATGATGATAAACTGGGCATATTTCTACAGCAGGATGGTTACCTGGATAAAGAACAGATCCTGGTGAAAGATCTGCCTGCATCCGAACAGCCGTTAGTGAAAAAATGGAGCTGGGACAGGATCCTGCGCTCGGTTTATATTAAGCAGGCCGATGTGTTGCAAGGCTTGTATTTCTTCGAGGATAATTACGATTTAGATACCATCCGCCGGAACTATGATTTTTATGAACCCAGGACAGTGCACGAGTCGTCGCTATCGCCCTGCGTACACGCCATTTTAGCCGCCAGGCTGGGCGATATTGACCGCGCCTACCAGTTTTACCTGCGCACCTCCAGGTTGGATATAGACGATTATAACAGCGATACGGATGACGGCTGCCACATCACTTCTATGGCCGGAACTTGGATGAGTGTAGTGGAAGGCTTTGGCGGGATGAGGGTAAAGGATGGCAAATTGTCTTTTAATCCGTTGCTGCCGCATCAATGGCAGGCTTTCTCCTTCCGGGTAGGGTTTAGGGGCGCTTCGCTGAATATTAAAATAAGTAAGGAGGGCGTATTGATCAAAAATCTGTCCGACGCAGAGATTGTTATAAAGATCTATGGAAGCGATATAGCTATTAAATCAAATTCAGAAAAACTAACGCCCGTTCAAGCGTCCACGCTTGAATGATGGACAATATAAGCGTCTACGCTCACGCAAACACGGCAGCGTGGACGCTGCAAAAGTAAAAGTTAAGCGTAGACGCTTGACTCGGCGAATGATAAATACTTTAAATCGACTAAATGCCCAATCATAAGTTAACTATCTATCAGTTGCTGCCGCGTTTATTCGGCAATAAAAATACCACCAACAAGTTTTACGGTTCTGTGGAAGAAAATGGTACCGGCAAGTTGAACGATATTACCGATAAGGCCCTTGCCGAGATCAGTGCAATGGGTTTTAGTCACGTTTGGTACACCGGCGTAATTGAGCACGCCACCATGACGGATTATTCTGTCCACGGTATCAAAAGGGACGATCCGGATGTGGTTAAAGGTCGTGCAGGGTCGCCTTATGCCATCAAAGATTACTACGATATCGCTACCGATCTGGCGGTTGATGTAGAATTCCGCATCTCCGAGTTTAAAGAGCTGGTAGGCCGTACCCACAAAAACGGGATGAAGGTGATCATTGATTTTGTGCCCAACCATGTGGCGCGTACCTATGCATCGGATGTAAAGCCGGATGATGTGCGCGATTTTGGCGAGGATGACGACAATACCCTGCATTTTGCGCCCGATAACGATTTTTACTATATCCCCGGTTATCCGTTTGTTGTACCGGGAGGGTATAATCCGGGTGGGGATGATTTTACTTCGCCCCTAAAAGATGGTAAGTTTGATGAGTTCCCGGCAAAGGCAACGGGCAACGATGTGTTTAACCCGTCCCCGTCCATAAACGATTGGTTTGAAACCATTAAACTCAATTACGGCGTTTACTATCTGGATGGCAAGAAATCGTACTTTGATCACATCCCGCCGCTTTGGCATAAAATGCGCCATATTTTAAGCTACTGGGCACAAATGGGGGTGGATGGTTTCCGCTGCGATATGATAGAGATGGTACCGGTTGAATTTTGGTCCTGGCTTATTCCACAGCTTAAAACCGCTTATCCCGGTTTGGTTTTCATCGGCGAAGCTTACGATAAGGATCAGTATAACAATTATATTAAAAACGGTTGTTTTGATTACCTGTACGATAAGGTTGGTTTATACGAAGCCATCCGCAGGCTAACCTGTAACGAGCCGGGTGCAAGTACCTGGGAGATCAACGCCGTATGGAACAATCATTGCAAGGGGATAGACCAGCACATGCTGCGCTTTATGGAAAACCACGACGAGCAGCGTATTGCCAGCAAGTATTTTGCCGGTGATGCGGCATTGGCCGTTCCGGGTATGATCGTGAGCGCTACGCTGGCTACAGGGCCGGTAATGGTTTATTTGGGCCAGGAGGTAGGCGAGCCTGCATGGGGTGCATGCGGTTTTAGCACAGATGACGGGCGTACCACCATTTTTGATTACTGGGGAGTGCCCGCACATCAGCAGTGGATGAACGACGGCGCTTTTGACGGCGGTAAACTATCTGCCGGGCAGCAAAACCTGCGCAATTTTTACAGCAAGCTATTAAATGTTGTAAAAGGTAACTATGCCCTGAGTAACGGGGCATTTTATGAATTAATGATAGCTAACGAGCATCAGCAGGGCTTTAATACCCTGCTGTATATTTATATGCGGTACACTGTAGGGCAAAAAGTATTGGTGATAGCTAATTTTAACCGTGCGCAATGTGCCATCAACATTAAAATACCTGTGGAATTGCTTACACAGTTTGGATGGGCCGGTGAGGCTGTTTTTACAGATCTGTTAAGCGGCGCAAACTTTGCCACGGCGGATGTGGCAGCGGGCATACCTGTAGTTATTAATGGCAGCAGCGGCTTGTTGCTAAATTTGTAAAACTGCCTCAAAATTTATACCTGCACATACTTTGGCGTAATTATAGCTGGAAGTTTCAGGAAATAATCGTTTATTAGCTGTTACCAAATTAATTAGCTGATATTAATCGTGCTTTAAAGTACTTAAGCTTAAAGCATATTGAATAAAATTTAACATGGCAGAAAATATACCAGATCCCAACCCTGAACTGATAACGGCAAAATTGCTGCAGGTGGAGGAAATGATTGTTGAGGACGAAGAGTTTCACCACTTAAATAACCCCGCCGATGGCATTAAACCCATCGTAAAGAAATACCTGGGCATCCCTACCCATGCAGAACAAGCAGGCAATAAAATATTTTTTACCGACGGCGATGCTAAAGTAGAAGTGCTGCTGGTAACTAACGAGATCATTCGTGTAAGGTTGGCCCCGCATAGCGTCTTTTTGGAAGAGTTTTCGTACGCTGTGCCAGAACTTCCGCAAAAGGCAGTTGAGTTTACTTTGTTAGAGAATGAGGAGGAATTCCGCGTATCTACAGCCGCTGTGAATTGCCACATCCGCAAGCAGGATTTTTTTATCTCATTTTCGGATAAGAACGACCATGTAACCAGCGCAGATGCCGTGCCGATGCACTGGGAAGAAAACACGCAGTTTGGCGGTTATTATGTTTTTTGTACCAAAACATGCCAGCAGGAGGAAAGCTTTTTTGGACTTGGCGATAAAGCTACAGAGTTTAACCTGCGCGGTAAACGCTTAAAAAACTGGAACACCGATGCCTATTCTTTCGGCTTTAACCAGGATCCGCTTTACCGCTCTATCCCGTTTTATATCAGCGTAAGCGATAATATTGCACACGGTATTTTCTTTGATAATACCTTTAAGGCCCATTTTGATTTTGGCGCCGAAGACCCTACCAAAACCAGCTTTTGGGCAGATGGGGGCGAACTGCAATACTATTATATCCATGGCCCTCATATGATGGATGTGGTAAAAAACTACCATCTGTTAACCGGCACGCACCCAATGCCGCCGCTTTGGGCGCTGGGTTATCACCAATGCCGCTGGAGCTATTACCCCGAAAATAAAGTAAGGGTTATAGCTAATGGTTTCCGCCAGAACAGGATCCCGTGCGATGGTATTTACCTGGATATTGATTATATGGATGGCTACCGTTGTTTCACCTGGAGCCCCAAATACTTCCCTAACCCTAAAAAAATGATTGCCGACCTGGCGTCATCCGGGTTTAAAACCGTTGTAATTATCGATCCTGGTATCCGGGTAGACGATAACTATTCGGTTTTTAAAGAGGGGAAAGAAAAAAAATATTTCTGCCGCCGCTGCGATGATTACTTTATGGAGGGCCACGTTTGGCCGGGCCGCTGCCAGTTTCCGGATTTTACCAATCCGGAGGTACGCGCCTGGTGGGGCGATTTGTTTGACGAACTGGTAGAAACAGGCGTTGCCGGTGTTTGGAACGATATGAACGAACCTGCCGTATTTGGCTCGGGCACCTTCCCGGATGATGTGCGCCATCAGTACGATGGTTACCGTGGTTCGCATCGCAAGGCACACAATGTTTACGGGATGCAAATGGTACGCGCTACTTATGAGGGCTTACGTAAACAAATGAAAAATAAGCGCCCGTTCACCATTACCCGTGCGGGTTATTCGGGCGTGCAGCGCTACTCATCCGTTTGGACGGGTGATAACGTAGCATCGTGGGAGCATTTAAAATTGGGTAACATTCAGCTGCAAAGGCTTTCCGTATCGGGTATCTCGTTCTGCGGAACGGATATCGGCGGTTTTAGCGGCGAGCCGGACGGCGAACTGTTTACCCGCTGGATCCAGATGGGTACCTTCTCGCCATTTATGCGCGCACACTCTGCCGGTGATACCAAAGAGCGCGAACCATGGAGCTTTGGCGAGCCTTATACATCCATCAACCGTAAATTTATAGAATTACGTTACCGCTTGTTGCCTTACCTGTATTCGGCATTTTGGGAGCATCACCGTTACGGTTTCCCTATCCTTAGGCCGGTTGTAATGCAGGAGCAGGACGTAGCATCTAACCATTTCCGCCAGGACGAATTTACTTATGGTGATAAGATAATGATATGCCCGGTATTAGAACCAGGCCAGAAAAGCCGTAAAGTGTACTTGCCAAAAGGCAAATGGTACGATTTCTGGAGCCTGGAGATGGTTGACGGCGGCCGGGAGGTTAGCGTACCAACCCCGCTGGATCTGATCCCGATATTTGTGAAAGCAGGGTCGGTAATTCCCGAGTATCCGGTAATGCAGTTTACAGGCGAAAAAGAGATAGAAGAGGTTAAACTAAACATCTATTACAGCGATTACGAAGTGAATTCGTTTTTGTTTGAAGATTACGGCGAAACCTTTGCCTACGAGCAGGATATTTACCTCGAAAAGAAATTTGTGGTTAAAGGTGATACGGAAAAACTCACCATTAAACAAAGCATGGAAGGTTTATACACCCCACGCTACGAAGGTTACCATGTTAAGGTGAACGGCTTACCTTTTAAACCATCAAAAATTATTGCCGATGGTAAAGAGATAAGCACCATCAGTGCTAACCCAGACAAAACTTACGAGTTTAAGTTTACCAAAAACTTTAAACAGATAGAGATATTTAAATAGCAAAGAGGCCCCGTTAAGGGGCCTTTTTTAGTTTATATAAACATCTGCCTTTATTGTATGTTCAATAATGATATATTTGATACATCAGTAGTACAAGCCCTGTAAACCAATTAACCTAAGCGCAACAGCGCTAACCCCTAAATATGGCAAAGCAAACAAAGAAACCCGATACTGAGCTAAAGGAATCGAAACCTGTAAAAGCAAAAAAAGAAACCAAGCCAAAAGCCGCTGCTAAAGCAAGCTGGCCGGAAGCTGAAGAGGTAACGGTTTCTAAAAAAGCTGCGCCAAAAAAAGCAACAGAAAAAAAGCCTGCTGCCGCTAAAAAGACCAATACACTACAAATTATAGAAAATACAGAACTTAAAGCGGTTGAGCCCTATAGCCGTTTTACCGATTTTGATATCGACCTGTTTAAATCTGGCAAGCATTTTAAGCTTTACGAAAAATTTGGGTCGCATGTGGTAGAACACAAAGGGGTTGTTGGTACTTACTTTGCCGTATGGGCCCCCAACGCACAATACGTAGCTGTTATAGGTAATTTTAACGGGTGGAACAAAGGTTCGCATTCGCTAAATTATCGTTGGGATGCATCCGGTATCTGGGAAGGGTTTATCCCGAATATTGGGGTGGGCGAAACTTATAAATATTATATCAAATCATCTACCGGCGAAGATCTGGAAAAGAGCGACCCGTTTGCCTTACGCTGGGAATTGCCCCCGCGTACCGCATCAATCGTAGCCGATACGTTTTACGAATGGAAAGACCAGGACTGGATGGCCACACGCTACCAGCATACAGCATTAGATAAGCCTCACTCGGTTTATGAAATGCACCTGGGCTCGTGGGCGCGCAGCCCGGAGAGCCCTGAAGAGTTTTTAAGTTACCGCCAACTGGCCGAAACGCTGGTGCCTTATGTAAAGGATATGGGCTTTACACATGTAGAGTTTATGCCTTTGATGGAGCACCCTTATTACCCAAGCTGGGGGTACCAGATCACGGGTTTCTTTGCGGCATCCTGCCGTTACGGAACCCCGCAGGACCTGATGTACCTGATCGAAGAATTTCATAAAGCGGGCATCGGTGTTATTTTAGATTGGGTGCCTTCGCATTTCCCCGGGGATGCGCACGGTTTGTATAATTTTGACGGTACGCACCTTTATGAGCATGCCGATCTTAAAAAAGGCTTTCATCCCGATTGGAAATCATACATTTTTAATTATGGCCGAAACGAAGTGCGTGCATTTTTAATCAGCAACGCACTGTTTTGGCTGGAACGCTTCCATATCGACGGCTTACGTGTAGATGCTGTAGCATCAATGCTCTACTTAGATTATTCGCGCAATCATGGCGAGTGGGACCCCAACGAGTTTGGCGGCAACGAAAACCTGGAGGCTATTTCCTTCCTGAAAGAGTTTAACACCACAGTGTACAGCAACTTTCCGGATGTGCAAACTATTGCCGAAGAGTCTACCTCGTTTGCCGGGGTTAGCCGCCCGGTTTACACAGGCGGGCTGGGCTTTGGCATGAAATGGATGATGGGGTGGATGCACGATACGCTCGACTATTTTAAGCAGGACCCTATCTATCGCAAATACCACCAAAACCAGCTTACCTTTAGCATGGTATATGCCTTTACAGAAAACTTTATGCTGCCTTTCTCGCACGATGAGGTAGTTTATGGTAAAGGTTCGATGCTGAACAAGATGCCCGGAGACGACTGGCAAAAATTTGCCAATCTGCGTTTGCTATACAGCTTTATGTACACGCACCCCGGTACCAAATTGTTGTTTATGGGCAGCGAATTTGGCCAGGTTGCCGAATGGAATTACAAACAATCTTTAGATTGGCATTTGCTGGAGCATGCCAGCCACCAGGGTTTAAAAGAGGCTGTTAAAGCAATTAATTATTTGTATAAAAATGAGCCTGCATTGTATGAAAAAAGCTTTGACTGGACAGGCTTTGAATGGATAGATGCCGGCAACCTTGATGATTCTATCCTGATTTATACCCGTAAAGGGGTAGCGCGAGAGAACGAGCTGGTTATTGTGCTGAATATGACGCCTGTTCCGCATTATAACTATCGTGTGGGTGTGCCCGCAGCCGGCGAATGGCAGGAAATATTTAATTCTGATAGCGAAAAATTCTGGGGCAGCGGTATCATTAATTTTGATGCAATAGCCAGCGAGCCTACCGCGTGGCATGGCAGGGATAATTCTATAGCCGTTACAACGCCGCCGCTTGGTGCCGCAATATTTAAAAAAGTAATCGCAAAGCAGGCTGTTAAAAAAACAAAAAAGCTTAAATAACATGGCCGGGAAATTTTTTTATTTATACCTGGTTGGTGGCACGGTTGCCCTGGCCTTATTGATCTACAGCATCATAGCAGCTTACCCGGATTTTAACGGACAGGGGGCATTTTTTTATGTGATACCAACACTGCTGCTTTATTACATGGCCTACAAAACCTGGCATGTAAAGAATGATAGCGAGTTGATGTAGAAAATAGGCTGCCGCAAGCGTTGCGTTTGTGGCAGCGATAGATTTAATACATTTGTACTATGTCCGTATTAACAGCGCCCGAAAACCATACTATTAAAAGCTACCCGTTAGTAACCGTTGATGGCGGTAAACCCACCATGATAGAGGTGCACCAAGCTAACGGCATCGACGTGATCATCGAGGATGCTTTTTTGCTTCCCCATCGTAAAGATTACTACTTTTTTGCCTTCGTAGAACAGGGCGACAGTCGCCATTGGATAGATTTCACATCGTACACCGTAAAGCCGGGGCATTTTTATTTCACGGTACCACAGCAGATTCATTTAAAGGAAGAAAGTAAGCCTGTAAAAGGATACATCGCCGGTTTTACAGAGGAGTTTTTACTGCTCGAAGAAAACCGAATGCTGCGCCAGTTACCTATTATCCAAAACCCCGCAGACGCGCATGAGATCTTTTTGAGCACTGATGAGATCGAATACATAGAAGATGTTATGCGCAAAATGACGCATGAATACAAAACCGGAGGTGCCTGGCAAAACCAAATGCTGGCATCGTGGCTGCGGGTGCTTATTATTTATCTCAGCAGGATCTACACCGAACAGTTTGGCGAGAGTAAGATAACCCACAATCACCGCCTGTTAAAAAGTTTCCAGGAGTTAATAGGGGAGAACCATACCCATTTGCATGATGTTGCGGGTTATGCCAATTTATTAAACCTGTCGCCGGGATATTTGAATGATATGGTGAAACAGCAAAGCGGCAAAACAGCCATCAGCCATATACATAACCGGTTGGTAGTAGAGGCTAAACGTAAACTATTACACACCGATCTGTCTGTTAAGCAAATAGCTGATGAATTGGGCTTTGAAGATGCCGCGTATTTTAACCGTTTCTTTAAACGCCTTGCCGAGAGCACCCCGATAGCCTACCGCCAGCAAATCCGCGAAATGTACAGTTAATGCCCTGCTATGTGCAGTGATATTGAGCTTGTGTTGCTGTAATTTTGCTTTATGGAAAAACAGACAGTATTAATAACCGGTGCTAATAAAGGTATTGGCCTGGAAACCGCCCGCCAACTGGCAAATGCAGGCTACCATGTATTTTTGGGCTGCCGCGATAAACAACGGGGCGACGAAGCTGTATCGCTGCTGCACAGCGAAGGTTTAAAAGATGTTGAATTGGTGCTGATAGATGTAGTGGACGATCAATCGGTACAGCAAGCCTATGATGCTCTGGCCAAACGCATCGATCATTTAGATGTGCTGATCAACAATGCAGGTATCCCGGGCAGTATCCCTCAGCCGGTTTTAGAAACCCCCATAGAGACTTACAAAAAAGTATATGAGGTAAACGTTTTTGGGGTTGCCCGTGTAACAAAAACATTCGTTCCGCTGATGCAAAGTTCACCCAATCCCAGGATAGTTAACGTTACATCAGACCTTGGTTCGCTTGGCCTGCACACCGACCCAGCCTGGAGGCATTATGAGGTTAAAACCGCAGCTTACGGCCCATCAAAAAGTGCTTTAAATGGTTACACGATCGCTTTAGCTTACGAACTGAAAAACTTTAGGGTAAACGCTGTAAACCCCGGCTACACCGCAACGGATTTTAACAATAATCAGGGTTATAAAACAGTAGCAGAGGGCGCAGCACCAATTGTTAAGTATGCCATGATCGACAAAGACGGCCCAACCGCCGGTTACTTTAGCGATTACGGTGTAACACCATGGTAAGTAAATAACACGTTGTTGTGAGCGTAGCAATCCCCGATAGAACAGCCGGCGACAAGCATGCCGGGGATTGCCACGTTGCTATGGCTTACAGTAATGCCGATAGCAAATTATTCTTTCTCTAATATCCTTTTGGTTTCTGTTAATTTCTCCATTTCTTCCTTAGGCAGTACCGGGTATTCCAGTTTCATGTCCTTAAGTGTTTGCAGGATAATGGTAGATATGGCTATCCGTGTAAACCATTTTTTATCAGCAGGCACCACATACCAGGGGCTATCTGCTGTACTGGTTTCTTTGATGGCCGTTTCATAGGCCTCCATATAATCATTCCACAAGGCGCGTTCTTTAATATCGCCGGATGCAAACTTCCAGTTCTTTTCCGGGTCGGCAATGCGTTTTAAAAAGCGTTTTTTCTGCTCTTCTTTAGATAGATGAAGAAAGAATTTAACAATTACCGTCCCGTTAGCGGTTTGATGTTTCTCAAAATCTCGAATACTCTCATACCGTTGTTCCCAAAATTTTTTATCGATATCTTTTACCTTATTAATGCCTGGAATGTTCTCCTTCAGGATAAATTCCGGATGTACTTTGGTCACCAGCACGTTTTCGTAATGCGAGCGGTTGTGGATGCCGATGCGGCCACGCTCTGGCAGGGCTTTATAATGCCGCCACAAAAAGTCGTGCTCATAATCTTCGGACGTCGGCTGCTTAAAACTATATACCTGGCATCCCTGCGGGTTTAAGCCCGACATGGTATGCGCTATGGCGCTATCCTTACCTGCCGCATCCATCGCCTGGAAAATAATGAGCAGCGACTTACTGTTAGCGGCATAAAGTTCTGTTTGTAATTTAGCGGTTTCTTTTATCAGATCGGCCAGCAGTTCTTCGGCACTTTCTTTTTCATAGCCGGCGGTGTCATCAGTATCGTATTTTTTTAAAGAGAAGTTTTTGTGATCACTGATCTTGAAGCGGGTAAGGATACTTTTCATAAACGATATTATAAGTAACAAAGCAGGGGAGGCACCGAAAGGTTTTAAAATCAGGTTAAATTTTAAAATTTAGCTGATTTGTAATGAACCTGGGAATTGATGCGGATAGAAACAGCATCTCCTGAAAGAAAATGAGGTATTTGAAATTAATTTCTCTTCGGAAAAAGAGATTGTGATCCCATCAGGATTCGAACCTGAGACCTACTGATTAGAAATCAGTTGCTCTATCCAGCTGAGCTATGGGACCATCTGCGATTTTTTTCGCGGTGCAAATATGCAAAAATTGCTTTAAACAGGCAATAGGTATCTAAGCAAACTTTTTTATAGTGAATTTTGCTTGCATAATTAACACCATTTTAAATGCTAAATGCCATTCATTCAACTCCAAACGGCATTTTTAACTAATATTATGGTGTATAAAAAACACTCATAATATTTAATTGTTAAAAAATTACATATAATTGCATATAATTATAAACCGGCACCAATTATATGGTGCTTTATATGTAAAACAGACAATTAAAAACCAATTGCATAACTTATTAAATGGATAAATCGGTGTTAAAATAATTGAGGTGGTAGAAGTTGCTTTTAAGCATGTAAACATAGATTTAACCTCTGCTAAACCTTAATTTTACTTTTTAAAATATCGAAGTGTTTTTTTTACAATAAGTTAATCATACTTTTAACCCAATTTTTTAAAAAAACTTATTTATGATCATAATTGCTGACGGTGGCTCCACCAAAACTAACTGGTGTTTGGTTACCGAAGAAGGTAAAAAGGTGTACTTTAACACTGAGGGCTATAATCCATACTTTTCTGGGACTGATTACATTATTAAATCGTTGACTGAAAGCCTGCCTACCGATCTGGAGAAGGATAAAATTACGGAGGTTAATTATTATGGTGCGGGTTGTTCTACACCAGAGATGAGAAAGGTTGTAGAGGATGCCATGCAAGTAGTTTTTTCAAAATCCAAAGTTAATATTGGGCACGATCTGCTTGCCGCCGCGCGTGCCCTGCTGGGTAACAACGAAGGTTTTGCTGCTATTTTGGGCACAGGTACCAACACCTGCCTTTACAATGGTAAAGAGGTAACCAATAACATAGATTCGGGCGCATATATCCTGGGTGATGAAGGCAGCGGCTGCCACATAGGTAAAAAGCTGTTGGTAGATTATTTACGTGGCTACATGCCAGAAGCCGTACGCCAAAACTTTTGGGATACCTTTAAGCTTACGCCCGATGATATTAACGAGATTGTTTATACACAGCCGCGTGCCAACCGTTTTTGTGCCAGCTTCAGCAAGTTTGTTTATGATAATATTGTAAACATCGAATACTCGCGCAACCTGGTGCGTACTTCGTTCGAAGATTTTTTCCGTAACCTGGTTACGCATTATCCTGATTATCAAAAATATACCTTTAATTGCATAGGCTCTGTAGGTTACAATTTTCGTAACGTACTGGAAGAGGTTTGTATAGAAAACGGCATGACTGTTGGTAACATCATTCGCTCACCTATAGATAACCTGGTAAAATACCACCTGGAACTTGCGCCAAGCCAGTTGTAAGCAAAATAAGATTAGGAAGCCAAAATACAATAATCAAAACTTTACAAAATAAACAAGCCGCATCGTGATCGATGCGGCTTGTTTATTTGCCCTGATGCCTTTTTTAATTATCTTTAATAACCAATATTACTTTAATGCCTATCCATAAATTATTAAGTATTTGCGCCGCAGGCTGTTTGCTGCTCGCCAATTGTAAACAGGCTGATGATAAGCCGAAAAATATACAAAAAAACAACCCCGGCGAACAGCAATGGTGGAAAGAAGCCGTTGTTTATCAGATTTATCCCCGCAGTTTTAAAGATAGCGATGGTGATGGCATCGGCGACCTGAAGGGCATTACATCTGAATTGGATTACATCAAAAGCCTTGGGGTTAATACCGTTTGGTTAAACCCGGTTTACAGTTCGCCAAATGATGATAATGGATACGATGTGAGTGATTACCGTAACATCATGAAAGATTTTGGCACCATTCAGGATTTTGACGCCTTGCTTAAAGGCATGCACAGCCGTGGTATTAAACTGGTGATGGACCTGGTGGTAAACCACAGCAGCGACGAGCATGAATGGTTTAAACAAAGTAAAAGCTCGCGCGATAACCCTTATCGCAACTACTATCACTGGTGGAACGAGGAGCAGGGCAAGCCTGCATACCGGTATAGCTTGTTTGATATTAACCACGATGCCTGGCGGTACGATTCGCTCACCCGGTCATATTACCTGCACTATTTTTCGCGCAAGCAGCCCGATCTGAACTGGGAAAATCCTAAATTGAGAAAAGAGATCTATGATATTATGCGTTTTTGGGCGGATAAAGGTATAGATGGTTTCAGGCTGGATGCTTTTCAGTTTGCTGCTAAAGACACCACCTTCCCGGCCTTCCCTAAACATTTCGAGAAAAATTTTAACCAGTACTACGGCGTACAAGGTAACCTGCACGGCTATCTGCAGGAAATGAATAAAGAGGTTTTGAGCAAATACAACGTGATGAGCGTTGCAGAAGGATCTGGCAATACCCTGGAAGATGCACACAACATGGTTGATGCCGACAGGCACGAGCTAAATATGGCCTATGCTTTTGAAGGCGTAAGTATAGCACAACCCAACGGTTACAGTTTGCTGCATTTTAAAGATGTTTTTACCAAATGGGATAGCGCCTTTGCGCAAAAGGGCTGGCTTTCTATCTTCCTGGCCAATCATGATCAGGCCCGCCTGGTAAGCCGGTTTGGGAATGATAACCCGCAATACAGGGAGGTATCATCAAAAATGCTCACCACATTTTTAATGAGTATGCGCGGTACACCATATTATTACAACGGCGATGAACTGGGCATGACTAACGCCGGCTTTACTAAAATTGAGGATTACAAGGATATGCCTACCCTTAACGAATATAAGCACTTAAAACAAACCGGCGGCGATATCCCTGCATTTTTAAAACGCCAGCAGTTTGAATGCCGGGACAATGGCCGCACCCCGTTCCAGTGGGATAACACAGCCAACGCAGGCTTTACAAAGGGGGCGCCCTGGTTAAAAGTTAATGCCAATTACACTGCCATTAATAAAGCCGCGCAAGAGAAAGACCCTAACAGCTGCCTTAACTATTTCCGTAAAATGGTAAAGTTGCGTAATGATAACAAAGTACTGGTTTATGGCAAATACACCCTGCTTGATAAAGCAAACCCCGATGTTTACGCTTACACGCGCGAAACGGGTGGCACAAAAATGCTGGTTTTGTTAAACTTTAAAAACAAGCCGGCTACGGCAAATACAGGCATCAACCTAAGCAAGGCAAAACTATTGATCAGCAACTACGCCAAGGCGGGCGGCACCACGCTGCAACCTTACGAAGCTGCAGTTTACCAGCTAAATTAAGCACAATAAGAAAGGCGCATCGGTAAGGATGCGCCTTTCTTATATTTTGTATCTTGATTCTTAACGCTAATAATTTTTACGTTCTGCTTTATTTATCAAGGTTAAGGTCATTCTGGAAAATTTTGGTGTACTTGCGGCGGTCGAATTTATAAAGCTTGGCAGCACGGTAGGATACCCCTTTTTGCTTCTCATCCAATTCTTTCAAAAAGCCGTAACTCAGCATTTTTTTACGGAAGTTACGCTTATCCAGCTTTTTGTTCAACACGGCCTCGTAAAGCGATTGCAGCTGGGTGAGGGTGAATTTTTCTGGCAGTAATTCAAATGCAATGGGCTGGTAATTGAGCCTGCGGCGAATTTTATTGAAACCCGTTTCAAAGATCTCGCTATGGTCAAACGCCAGCTTGGGCAACTCGTTAACCGGGTGCCAGAAAGCGCTTTTAGCATATTGTGTAACCGGTTTTACTTCTTTTTGCCCGTTTATACGTATCAGCGCATAATAGGCAACGGTAATTACACGCCCCTGGGGGTGGCGGTTAACTTCGCCAAAGGTATGAAACTGCTGCATATGCAGGTCGCGCAGGCCCGTTAATTCATATAAAATACGTTCTGCAGCATCGTCAATACTCTCGTCCTGCTCCACAATATATCCGGGTAATGCAAGCCAGTCTTTAAAAGGCTCTTCATTACGTTCTATTAGTAATATTTTCAGTTCTCCGGCTTCGAAGCCAAAAATGACACAGTCAATAGAAAAAACTGAGTTAAATGTAGGTAACTTTACTTCCAAGGGATTAGAATGTATTTAGGTTAATTGTGCTTAAATATATCGCTTAATTTTTAATCTAAAAATAAATAAATAAATTTAATGGTGTAAATTTGACACACTATATTCGCACCCATAAATTTACTTCTGTAAATAATGCAAAAAATCAAAAAAATAGCAGTTCTTACTTCAGGCGGTGATGCCCCGGGCATGAATCCCTGTATAAGGGCTGTTGTACGTACCGCTATTTATAACGGCCTGCAGGTTGCAGGTATCCGCCAGGGCTATCAGGGGCTTATCGATAATAACATGTATGATATGAACACCCGGTCGGTAAGTAATATCTTAAACCTGGGTGGTACCATCTTAAAAACCGCCAGGTGTTTGCCGTTTCGTACCGATGAAGGTATGGAGATAGCCTATCAAAACCTTAAAGCAAGTGGTATAGACGGCATTGTGGTAATTGGCGGTGACGGTACTTTTACCGGCGCGCTCCGTTTCTCCAGAAAATACCCGGATATTGCTGTAATTGGGGTACCCGGTACTATAGATAATGATTTGTATGGTTCAACCTATACTTTAGGTTTTGATACGGCCACCAATACCGTTATCGAGGCTATTGACAAGATCCGCGATACGGCTGATGCACACGACCGTTTATTTTTTATAGAAGTGATGGGACGCGATTCGGGCGCGATTGCCTTACGGGCAGGCATATCCTGCGGTGCAGAGGCAATTTTACTGCCCGAGCGGGATACCGCTATTGATCACCTGATAGAAAACCTGAAGGCCGGCCAGTATAACAAAAAGTCATCCAGCATCGTGATTGTGGCTGAGGGAGATAAGTGCGGCGGCGCCTATGATCTGGCCGAAGCAGTTAAAAAACAAATCAAGTTTTACGATATAAAAGTTACTATATTAGGCCACTTGCAGCGCGGCGGCAGCCCATCGGCATTTGACAGGATACTGGGCAGCCGTTTGGGTTTTGCAGCAGTAAACGCCATGATAAATGGCGCAACACAAATGATGGTAGGGCTTGAAGCCAACCACATAAAATTAACAAGCCTTGAAGAGGCCTTAACCCAGCATCAGTTTAAGTTAGAAGATGACCTGATGCAGATGGCAGATATATTATCAATTTAATGATTGCAGTTGTTTATAGTGGATCTAACAATGCCGGCTGGCGATTAGCCGATAAGGGACGAACGATAGCCTCGTTCAATACCAATGCTATTAATCCCTATTTTAACGACGAAAAGTATATCGTTCAGCTCTTTAACAAAAATATCAACCTGATACATCACGCCGAAGAAATAAAACGGATTTACTTTTTTGGCGCCGGCGCCTCTTCAGATGAGTTGAAGCAGATCGTACATAATGCATTTGCAGCATTTTTTAAATTTGCTAAAATTACCGTTGGGCACGATATAGAGGCTGCTGCCATTGCCTGCTGCCGTAACGCACCCGGTATTGTTAGCATTTGCGGCAGCGGCAGCAACGCCGCCTGGTACGATGGCAAAAAGGTAAAACCAAATAATTATGGTTTAGGTTATATACTGGCCGACGAAGGATCTGGCAACTGGCTGGGCAGGCAGCTGATAAAAGGTTTTATGAGCGAGACCCTGCCGCAAAACATTCGTAAAAAGTTTGTACAGCGCTATGATGCAGACCGTAAAACCTTGCTGGAAAAGGTTTATCGGCAAAAACAACCGGCCTTGTTCCTGAGTTCTTTCAGCGATTTTTTTGTGGATAACAAGCAGGACGCATATATTAAAAACATGATCACAACCGGCTTTGATAAGCTGGTAAAAACCTACCTGGTACCGCTGAATGAACAGCATCCCGGGGCTTCTGTACATTTTGCAGGCACAGTTGCAGCCAACTTTCAGGATTATTTAAAAGAAGCTGCAATGGCCAATGGTATCACCATTACGGATATTATAAAAGAACCCATAAACCATTTATTGACATATTATTCTAATAAAAATTAAAAATCATGAAAATAGGAATTAACGGCTTTGGCCGTATCGGCCGTTTAGCTTTCAGGGCCGCAATTGAAAGAGAAGGCGTTGAAGTTGTAGGTATTAATGACCTTGTTGAGCCTGATTACATGGCTTACATGTTAAAATATGATTCTACCCACGGCCCTTTCAAAGGCACTATCGCTGTAGAAGGCGGCCATTTGGTGGTTAACGGTAAAACTATCCGTGTAACTGCCGAAAAAGACCCTGCAAACCTTAAATGGAATGAAGTAGGTGCAGAAGTGATCATCGAGTCTACCGGGTTATTCTTAACCATAGATACTGCACAAAAACATATTGATGCCGGCGCTAAAAAAGTGGTTATGAGCGCACCAGCAAAAGATGATACCCCTACATTTGTAATGGGTGTAAATCATAAATTGCTAAAACCAGAGCAAACTATCGTATCAAATGCATCATGTACTACTAACTGTTTAGCGCCGATTGCTAAGGTTTTAGATGATAAATTTGGTATCGAAGAAGGCTTGATGACCACTGTACACGCGGTAACAGCTACCCAAAAAACAGTTGACGGCCCATCGGCAAAAGACTGGAGAGGCGGCCGTGGCGCTTACCAGAACATTATCCCTTCATCTACCGGTGCTGCCAAAGCAGTGGGTTTAGTATTACCGCAATTAAAAGGTAAATTAACCGGTATGTCGTTCCGTGTTCCGGTTGCCGACGTTTCTGTTGTTGATTTGGTTGTGCGTTTAAAAACCCCAACTTCATACGAAGGTATCAAAGCCGCTATGAAAGAAGCTTCAGAAGGTGAATTGAAAGGTATTTTAGGTTACACCGAAGATGAAGTTGTATCTGAAGATTTTAAAGGTGATGCACGCACATCAATTTTTGATGCAAAAGCAGGTATCGCACTTAACGATAACTTTGTTAAAGTTGTATCATGGTACGATAACGAGTGGGGTTACTCGAACAAACTGATTGACCTTGTTCAGGAAATTGGCAAACTGTAAGTTTAGCCAACCTTCAAATATCAAACGCCCTGCGATTTTATCGCGGGGCGTTTTGTTTATGTGCTTTTTTAATGAGTTTTTGAGTGGCATACTACCTGCCGATATTTATTTTGTTCATTCGTTATATAGCTGTTCAGTTTGTTCAACAAGCCTTAAATTGATAATAAAGGCGTTTTACTGATTAACTTTCCAAAACGGAAACAAGGGATAGCCAAAAAGGCTCTGCAACACCACTCCGCCGGGTATTTATCATCTAACGTTATATAATAGGCTTATGAATAAAGTGGACATCTTAGCAGATAAGCTTGACTTTACTTACAAAAAAGCAGAAAGCGGCGGCGATTTAAGAAGTATAATTGCCATTGGCCTTAATTATTGGTATGTATTTGTAATAAGCGTGGCAATTTGCCTTTTTGCCACATTTATTTACGTACAGCGTTTACCCAATAAGTGGAATGTTGTAAGTAAAATTATAGTAGAGGATGACAAAAACAGCCCGGCAAAATCCTTAACCGGTGGTAGTAACGGCGATCTGGCTTCGCTGTTAAGCATTAAAAGCAACGCCGATAATGAGGTGAAGATCTTAAAATCAAGCAGTTTGCTTAAAAAGGTTATCGCCGCCTTGCAGCTTAACGTTCATCTATATAAGCATACCGGTTATAAAGATGTGGAGATTTATAACAATGCGCCATTCACCGCTTTTATAAGTAACAAACAGGATTCTGTAGCATCTGGCAATTTTAAAATAACTATTCTGAATGATAAGGCTTATCATTTGCAGGAAAAAAAGGGCGACCTGGAGTTAGACGGCGTTTTTGGCCGGCCTGTAAAACTGGATGGTTACACGCTTACACTTAATAAAACACCGTGGTTTAAATCGTCGGGAGATTTTGAGCTGGCAGTTGAAACAATAAAAAAAGCCGAGCGCACCTTGTCAGAAAATTATAACGTACTGCTGGATGATAAGCAGGCTACCGTTATAGACCTGCAATTGAGCTATAATAACCCTAAAAAAGGCGAACAGATCTTGCAGAAGATGATGGAGATCTACCTCGCGGATAATCTTACCAAAAAGATCCGTATTGCAGACAGCACCATGAAGTTTATAGACAATCGCCTGGTTGTTGTAGGCTCTGAGTTGAATAAGGTAGAGAAAAGCCTGGAACAGTATAAAGTTAAAAATAAAATTTCGGATATAGGGGCACAGGCCAAGGCATTGGTTGCCGGGGCCGAAGATTACCAGGATAAGCTAAATGCCAACCAGGTACAGCTGGATGTAGTGAACAACCTGTATAGATATGTTAACGATGGCAATAACCCCCAGGTGGTGCCTACATCGCTGGTTATAAAGGATGTGTCTTTTGGTACCGCTATTAACGCCTATAATGAAATGTTGCTGCGTAAAGAGCAACTAAAGTTAACGTTGCTGGAAACAAGCCCCGTTATTCAGAATCTGGATGAGCAAATAAAATTGAGCCGTAAATCGCTGCTTACAGGTTTAAAAAACTATCGTAACAGCTTGCAGGTTTCTCAGTCGGCCTTTAAAAGGCAAAATTCAGTAATAGCCGGCAACATGTCCGAAGCGCCGGTTAAAGAGCGCATTTACCTGGATTATTCGCGCCAGCAAAGCCTTAAGCAGGAGTTGTATCTTTTCCTTTTGCAAAAGCGGGAAGAAACCGCCATTGCGCAAACGGCTACCATATCTAATTGCAGCATACTGGATAACGCCGAAAGTGATGAGGCGCCCTATACGCCTAAAATACCTACCCTATACTTAATTGGCAGCTTTATAGGGTTGTTTATTGCCGTTACAGGGCTTTGCATCAAAGAGATGCTCAATATCCGGATAAATACAAAATCAGATATAGTGAGGCATACGGATGTGCCGCTGTTAGGCGAAATAAGCCGTGGTTTGCATAACAATAGCCGCAAGCTGCTGTCTAACAACGATGCGCATTCTATTATTTTAGAAGAGATCCGCGCCCTGCGCACCGGTTTAAGATATGTAACAGATAAAGGCAAATCAAACGTTATCCTGTTCACCTCCAGCATGAGCGGGGAGGGCAAATCATTTATATCGTTAAACCTGGGCAATTCTATCGCATTATCAGGCAAAAAGGTAGTACTGCTGGAGCTTGATCTGCGTAAGCCTAAATTAATGGATAACCTGGGTTTGGATGAGGAGTATGGCTTTACCAACTTTGTGATCTCGCAGGATAAGGATTGCATAGATACCCTTATCAAGCCATCTACTTTTAATGATAACTTCTTTTTCATCTCTTCGGGGCCAATCCCGCCAAACCCGGCAGAACTGCTGATGAGCGATCGCCTTAAAACGCTGATAGAGGAGTTAAGAAACAGATTTGACTATGTAATTATTGATTCGGCACCGGTAGGTTTGGCCTCTGATGCGCTGCTGATAGAGGAGTATGCGGATATCACCTGCTATGTGGTAAGGCAAAATTATACCTATAAATCGCAGTTGGGCATTGTTAACGATCTGTATAAAGAGAAAAAAGTTAAGCAGCTGTACCTGATAGTTAACGGTATAGAAACAAGCAAGAATAACATTACCGGCTATGGGCATGGCTACGAAAGCTATGGCTACGCTATGGAAGAGAACCGTAACAATAACGTGTTTTCATCCGTGTTAAATAAATTAAGGCCGGGTACCCGATAATTGTGAACTGCTATGATACAAGCTATACAAAGCAATATTTATAATTTTTTAAACCGGGGGCATCAGCGGTCCGTCAGGCTGAAGAAGAATATTATTTTTTCGGTGTTTTTAAAAGGCGGCAGTGTGGTGATATCGCTTGTTTTAATACCGCTTACCATTGGGTATGTAAACCCTACGCAATATGGTATTTGGTTAACCCTTAGTTCGGTAATAGCATGGGCGGCATTTTTTGATATAGGCCTGGGTAACGGGCTTAAGAACAAGCTGGCCGCCGCCATAGCCATGGGCGACTATACCCGTGCACGCAGTTACGTTAGCACAACCTATGTTTTGCTGGGTGGTATAGCGGTGATACTATTTGCAGTTTTTTACCTGCTAAACCCCTATATTAACTGGCAGCAAATATTAAACGCACCGCAAACCGCAGGGCTTAACCGGTTAGCATTAATGATGTTCGGCTTTTTTTGCCTGCAATTTGTAGTGCAGCTTATTAATATAGTTTTAACGGCCAATCAGCAACCGGCTATCAGTTCGTTACTGAATGTTGTGGGGCAGGCCCTTATGCTGCTGGCTATTTTTGTTTTAACCCGGGTAACGCAAGGGTCGCTTATCAACCTGTTGCTGGTAATGGCAGGCATGCCTTTAATAGTTTTAGCCGTGGCCAGTTTGTGGTTATATAAAGCCAGTTACAAGCTAATGGCCCCTTCATTAGCCCTTGTTAACCTTAAATACACCCGGGAAATGTTAGGTTCGGGCAGTGCTTTTCTGGTGATACAACTGGGGGCGCTGGTACTTTTCGAAACGGATAATATTGTTATTACGCAGCTTTTTGGCCCGCAGGAAGTAACAACCTTTAACATCGCATATAAGTTATTTTCGGTGATACTGATGCTGTTCACTATTATTATTACACCATTTTGGAGTGCATTTACCGAAGCTTACACCAAGCAGGATTACAGCTGGATAAAAACCACTATGCAAAAGATCCATAAAGTTTGGGTAGCCCTAAGCTGCGTAACCTTACTGATGCTGGCGCTTTCCCCTTTATTGTACAACCTTTGGCTGGGCCACAAAGTAAGCGTTCCGTTAAGCCTTTCTGTTAGCATGTGTGTATATATCATTGCTTCCCTCTGGCAAATCATCCATGTTTACCTGCTAAACGGTGTTGGTAAGATAAGGCTGCAGCTGTACCTGGTTTTGGGCAGTGCGCTCATCAATATCCCGCTGGCTGTTTTTTTAGGTAAACAGATAGGTTTAGCAGGGGTAACCTTATCTAACGCGCTGCTTTTTATAGTGATGGGCGCAATTTTCAGCATCCAAACCAAAAAAATAATAAACGGTACAGCTAAGGGCATTTTTAATACTTAAAGTATGAAAGCTTACGTAGATAGGTCGCTGTTTAAAAACCCTTTGGGCGAGTATTTAAGCTGGCTGAAATTAAAATGTGGCTTGCAGCTGCAGTACTGGGGCAGGCACTTGCGCATAGGCTATTTAAGTGTGATCAATAATTGTGTGTTTGGAAAGTACAACTGGATAGGCGAGCACTGTGTAATTATCAACTCCCAGCTTGGCGATTTTAGTTACATCAACAGCTACACCTACATTATGCATACTAAAATGGGTAAATATTGCTCGGTAGGCCCTCATGTTAAAATAGCGCCGGGCATGCATCCAACCTCAAAATTTGTAAGTACGCACCCGGTAACCTTTAACAACCAGGGTAATTTTGTAAGGAACTTTACCGATAGGGCAGTTTTTAAAAACTATAAACAGGTAACCATAGGTAACGATGTTTGGATAGGCGCCAACGCCATTATTATTGATGGTGTTAAAATTGCCGATGGGGCCATTATTGCAGCCAACGCGGTAGTGGTAAAGGATGTAGGGCTTTATGAAATAGTGGGCGGCAACCCGGCTAAAGTAATTAAAAAGCGGTTTAACGACGACCAGATAGATTACCTGCTTTATTTTAGATGGTGGGAAAAAGACCCGGAATGGATAACGCAAAATATATCGCGTTTTTGGGATATTGAGGATTTTGTTGAATACGAACACAGTAATTAACAGCTTATGCATCTCGTCAGGAAATTATATAAAATATTAAGGGGGGCTTTTTACCGGGTGGCGCGCAGCTATTCGTGGATGATCACTTGCCTTAAATTTAACCTGAACGGCGTGCAGTATAACAACGATTTTATTTGCTATGGCATACCGGTAGTTAATGTTGACCTGCAGGGGAGCTTTACAATTGGAAAGCGCTTTAGCTTTAACAGCGGTAAGTATTTTAATATGATTGGCAGGCAGCAGCCCTGCTTTTTTATTGTGGCCAAAAATGCAGCGCTTTTTATTGATGATAATGTGGGCCTCAGCGCAACGGCTATTGTTTGCCACAACCATATTAGCATAGGTAAAAATGTAAAAATAGGGGGTAACACGGTAATTTATGATACCGATTTTCACTCGCTTGATCCACAGTTTCGCAACAGTTATCCCGAAAGCCTGGCTGGTGTTAAAACGCGGCCGGTGATCATTAAGGATGGTGCCTTTATTGGGGCGCATTGCACCATTTTAAAGGGTGTAACTATTGGCGAGAACGCCATAGTAGGAGCCGGCTCTGTAGTGAGCCAGAGTATCCCCGGCGGGCAGATCTGGACAGGCAACCCCGCCCGCTATATAAAAGATAGCTACACAAAACCCGCAGAACAAATTTTTCAGGCATGATCATATCCGGCAGATACCCTATAATGCTTTTAGTGCTTGTTTTAGCATCGTTTTTTCACGTGCAGGTGGTTGTGCTGGCTGTTGTAGTAATTATTATTGCAATGCCGCTTCAGCAGCATTTTAGCGCCATCAGGCTGGTAGGGCTTTTTACCCTTTTGCTTGTGCCGGCCGTGCTGGGTTTAGTTGTGGGTTATCGTAACGAAAACTACAACATCCTGAAGGATCTTTACTATTTTTCGTTACCGGTGCTGTTTATATTGTGCGGTATTGTTTTGGCCTGCCGTGTAGAGATTGATGAATTTATAAGAACAATGGTGCTGGCCGGCATAATCACTTCAGTTATGGTTGCGGCTGTATCTATTTACTTTGTAGGCTTAAGTGCACTTATCGATCCATATTCTGCGCATTACGCCATTGGTATTGTGGGCACTCCTGCCCCGCCGCTTGCGCTGGCTTTGCTGTTACTTAGCCGTAAGTTTAACATCACCCTGTACAGCCGCAATTGGTTCAATATTTTCACCGCTGTAAATTTGTTTGGTGTTTACATGTTTGCATCGCGTACGTATTTGGTTATTACCTGCTGCTTTGTTTTTTTACTGCTTGCCGATAAACTAAAAAAACTATGGATAGCGCCTGCATTATTTCTCTGCTTCTTTTTATTCAGTATTATTCCTGCTGATGCATTCAAGGTGGATTCGTCCAGCACATTCATGGCCAAGATCATCAGTTCGTTTTCAGAGATAAGCATAAACGAATATAAAACCGAGCAGGATATAAACATCCGCTACCGCGGATACGAATCTTTTATGGCCCTGCGCGGGTACCTAAGCGGTACCACTCCGGAATGGATCTTTGGCGGCCTGGGTAAACTGATAGATCTGAAGGTTTTTATCCGTTTAGGGAAAGATACCGAATTTCAATACATTCCGGTGCTGCACAATGGCTGGTTATATATATTGGTAAAAACGGGTTTAACCGGGGTGCTTGTATATCTGCTTGTTTTCTTCGGCCTTATTATAACCAACTGGAAAAACTATATAAGCGCCGGCAGTAAACCTATCATCAGGTTTTTTTCGGCAATATCCATTGGCTGCATCTTAAGCCTGTTGTTTACAAATTACGTGGTTAGCGCATTTTTTAGTGTAGAGATGAGCATTATTATGATAACGCTTGGCTACAGCTACCTCAATTTCAGGTCGCTTGTTTATAAAGTAAAGCAGCAAGAAGCGCATCATACGCAGGCCGTGCCTGTATAATAACTTGATATTTTATGGAAACATTTTACAACCTGCCTGCTAAAGTCACCATTGTTACCACTGTGTATAATGCAGTAGATACTATCGAAACCACTATTCTTAGTGTTATCAATCAAACCTATCCGAATATCGAATATGTGATTGTTGACGGCGGATCTACAGATGGTACTTTAAATATTATTAACAAATACCGTGATCAGATTGCCTGGCATATCAGCGAGCCGGATAAAGGCATTGCCGATGGTTTTAACAAAGGTATTGCCAGGGCGACAGGCGAATGGATAGGAATGATAAACGGCGACGACTGGTACACGCTCAATGCCGTTGAGCTGATGATGGAACGTGTTTCCACGGCCGATAACATCTGTTGTGGTAATATTATGCTGATGGGCGGTAATGGCCATCAGCGCATTAAAAAAAGTAAGGTAAGCTGGCTCAACTTCGGCATGTTTGTAATGCACCCAACCTGCTTTGTGCGGCGCGAAGTTTACCGGCAAATTGGCCAGTATGATACCTTTTTTAAAATAGCGATGGATTTTGATATGTTTTTAAGGATGAAACAGCGCGGGTATAAAATTAAATACATAAATGAACTGGTGGTTTATATGCGCACCGGTGGCGCCAGTGCCGATGTAAATAAGATGCATAAAGAGGAAATGGCCGTAATGCGCAGGCATTTAGCCTATCCCGCGTACCTGATATCACTGTTATTTAAACAACTTGATATTATCCGCTGGAAATATTTTTACAGGGATGTATTTAACACACCGGGGCAAATACAATAAGTGAATGAGGAAAAAGATCTTAATATCGGCCTATGCCATTTCTCCTTATAAAGGATCGGAATATGCGGCAGCATGGAATACCGTTAAATACCTGGCCACAAGCCACGATGTTTGGGTGCTGTATGGCATGTCCGACGATCATATGGGCGATACGCATACGCTGCGCAAGTATATCAGCGAAAACCCTAACCCGGCTATTAAATTTATTGAGGTGGATGGGGGCCGGGCGGCAAAAGCTATTAACCTGCTTAATAAAGCGGGTGCGGGGTGGTTTTTTTATTTTGCATATTACCTGTGGCAAAGGCGGGCATTGCGCGCGGCAAAAATGCTTTTAGAAACCGTGGATATTGATGTTGTGCATCAGTTAGGCCCCATCGGGTTTAGAGAGCCCGGTTTTTTATGGCAGCTGAATAAACCTTTTGTTTGGGGGCCAATAGGTGGCATGATGATGGTAGACAAGCGGTTAATGCAGGGCCAGCCGGTAGCAGCCCAATTTAAGTTTGCCTTAAAAAACGCTATTAATTACTTACAGCTAAACTACTCGGTAAGAATTAAGAAGGCATTTAGGCAGGCCGGTGTTTTGGTTGCAGCAACCACCTATGCGCAAGCCGTTATTCAAGAAAAAATGGGCAAACCAAGCATCCATTTGCCCGAAACCTGGCTGGTACCCGATGCCCGCTTTGCCGAAGAAAAATTTGATGGCGTTAACAGGCAAGTGCGCCTGATATGGTGCGGCACACATAACAACCGTAAAAATTTACAGCTTTGTTTACAGGCATTGGCCCTGGTAAAGCAAAAAAACTGGGTGATACATATTTTAGGAAGCGGGCCCTTAACCCAATCGCTTAAAAAATTAGCAATTGAACTGGGCATTGCATCCAATATTGTTTGGAACGGCCAGGTAAGCAGGGCAGCATCATTTAAAATTATGCAAATGTCTCATCTGCATATCATAACCAGCATAGCAGAGGATAACCCCAATGTTTTGTATGAAGCAATAAGTTATGGCGTTCCCACACTTTCTATAGATCATTTTGGGATGGCCGATGCCATTTGTAATTGCAGCGGTATAAAAATAGCGATAGATGAAAATACCCTGATGGCCAATAAAATGGCAGCTGTAATAAACCACTTATTAGCCAACCCCGATGTTTTAAAGGTTATGGCACACAACACTTTGTTAAGTGCCGGCAAATTTGAATGGCATAAAAAGCTTGCAAAGCTAAACGGTATTTATAACCTCGCGATAGAACGGCATCAGGAGCACAGGATCCGGAAAGTGTTAACGCAAATTGCAACCGCGGTGTAATATGGAAAAGCAGCCAATAAAATTGGGGATTGACGCCAAGTGGTATTTTGACGGGCCACCAAGCGGCAATATGGTTGTTAAAAATCTGGTTAACCAAATGGTTAAACATCATGCAGGTTTTGATCTGTACCTTGTATTTGCCAATAAGCATAAACAGCAGGCATTAAATTATTTCCCTGCCCATGTTAAAACCATGTTTTTGCCTTCGGTGCCAAATATTTTGTCCAATATGTTTCTGGTGCCATTTGCGGCCCGAAAGTATGGTTTGGATGCCATGCTCTTTCAAAACTTTACCAGTTTGTGGCCGAAAAAACTATTTAAAGTAGCCTATATCCACGATATGCTTTTTTTGGATTATCCGCAGTATTATACCAATACCGAGCGGCGGTATTTTAAGTATATGAAAAGCACAGCCGCCCGGGCTAACCTTATCATCACCATATCTAAAAGTGAGCAAAAGCGATTGATAGATAATTTTGTTGCTCAAAAAAAAAATATAGCGATCGTGCATCACGGCATCAGCGAGAATTTTAAGCCGCTGGCACATTATCCAAAAGAACATGCCGAAGCGTTGATGTATCGGTACCACCTGCCAAAAAAGTATTTGCTTTTTGTGGGCCGCATTAATATTCGCAAAAATTTATTAACGCTGATCAAGGCAATAAGCCTGATAGATGATCAGGACATCAAGTTGATCATTGTGGGCGAATCAAGTGCGTTAAATGGTGAATTGCGGGCGATTATTGGTGATTATGGCCTGCGTGATCGTATCGTTTTTACCGGGTATGTACCAGAGGCCGACCTGTACCTTATTTATGCCAACGCAAAAGTTTTTTGTTTCCCGTCATACGCAGAAGGGTTTGGCTTGCCGCCTTTAGAAGCTATGCAATGCGGTGTACCGGTGGTTGTATCTAACCGTACCGCCATGCCCGAGGTTTGCGGCGATGCCGCCGTTTATGCAGATCCGGAAGACCCGCAAGATATTGCAAAAAAGATCAATTTGTTATTAAACAACGGTTTGTACTATATGAAAAAGGTTGTAGACGGAATAGATCATAGTAAAAATTTTAACTGGCAAAGGTCTGCCGCAGAGATACTTACCTTAATTGCTAAAGCTTATGATACTTGCAAAAATTATAGCAAAGCTTAAAGGCGATCCCGCTTATGAATGGGAAAGCCGTTACAGTTTCAGGGATGTTGCTGTAATGGCTTTGGGAAGAATGATGCAATTATTACGGGGCTTATGGAAAAGGCCTTTTTTTAAAAGCACGCATGGATTGTTGTTTGTAGGGCATAATGTGGTTGTTAAACATGCCTACCTGTTTAGTGCCGGCAAAAACCTGATACTGGAGGATAACATATACATTAATGCCTTGTCTGATAAGGGCATTGTGGTTAAAAACAATGTTTCTATAGCGCGCAATTGTATTCTTATTTGCACAGGTGTTATTGCGCAAAAAGGTACCGGTATTATCATAGGTAATAATACCGGCATCAATTGCAATGGTTACCTGGCAGGGCAGGGTGGTATCGAAATAGGGGATAATGTGATAATAGGGCCAGGGGTTAAGATCTTTTCTGAAAACCACAATTACGACGATATCGATATCGCCATTAAACATCAGGGCGTATCACGGAAACCTGTCATCATTAAAAACGGCTGCTGGATAGGGGCCGGGGTAACCATTTTAGCAGGTGTTACTATTGGCGAAGGGTGTGTAGTGGCCGCTGGTAGTGTGGTTACAAAACCGGTGCCGGCCAATATGGTTGTTGGCGGCATCCCCGCCCGGATAATAAAAAGCAGGGGCACATTTTTAACCCATGGCATGGCATCATGACAAAACAAAGCGATAAAATAATAGGCGCCTGCTACTATATACTTTGCAGGTTTATTGGCAAACTGCCATTTCATACGATCCGGATTTTATTATTACGGGTGCTAAAAGCAAATATTGGCAAGGGCTCGGGTTTGTACCGCGGGTTTGAGGTACGCCGGCCATCGCAGCTTGTTATAGGTAATAGCACGGTCATAGGCCATAATGCTTTGCTGGATGCGCGAATGGGCTTAACCATCGGTAACAATGTAAATCTTAGTAATGAAGTAATGATCTGGACGCTTCATCATGATTATAACGACGCCGGGTTTGCATCAGTTGGCAGCCCCGTGGTTATTCATGATTATGTGTGGTTATGCTCGCGCACTATTATATTACCGGGTGTAACGATAGGTGAAGGCGCAGTAGTAGCAGCGGGGGCAGTAGTTGCAAAAGATGTGTTGCCTTACACGGTGGTAGGCGGCGTACCCGCTAAAAAAATTGCCGACAGGAACCGCAATCTTACCTATAACCTGGCAGATGCCATATTGCCAATTATTTAAATCAGTATTTCCAGGTAATATTGTTTTTAAGCACCTGGATAGGATTGCCGCCAAAGATGCTTTTTTCGCCCACCAGTTTTTTAGTTACCAGCGAGCCTGCAGCAACGATACTTCCGTTGGGGATAATAGCGCCTTTTAAAACGGTACACCTGCAGCCTACCCACACATTGTCGCCAATAATAACTTCTTTGGGGTAATTGAATTTTTGGCCGCTTTCATCAAAAATGTGATGAAAATCGGTATCCATTACCAGGCTCTCCCAGGATATGCCGCTATTATTGCCAATAGTTATACTTTTTTCGGCAACGATGGCGCATTCGGTGCTCATGTTAAAATCTGCTCCAAAAGAAAGCCGGGCGTTTTCCCCTACATTTAGTTTGCAGCCATGCATAATAAAGGCCCGTCCGTTAAAAACAACATCGCCATAAACTTCCCAAACGGCGCGCGATCGTTTAAAATCAGATATGCCAATTTTACCATAGCCGATCTGCACCAGTGCGGTTGTAACAGGGCCGTTTATAGTTACACGCCCTTTTAACCGGTGTAAAAAAACATTATTAGATATTAAAACCGGCAACTTAATCGCCGTTTTAAAAGGGAAATATTTAAAGTTGAAAATAATGGTTTTAAAATTCACCCTCCGGAGAAGTTTTAACGCTTTGCTCATATATAAGGTATGTGTATAAATATAACCATTGTAAGCCAAAATTATCGTGAAATATCATTGCAACGCGGTAATACTTGAGATTTGAACCAGGACGGCAATAAAAGCATAACCTGTTTTAAGATCAAACCCCTGATGCTGTAATATCGAAAAATGAACTGTTCATTTTCATTCACAAAACCGTTCCTTTTGTTCTCTTTGTTCACTGCTGTTCAGTCTGTTCAATACCACTCAAAACCTTTCATCAGGGCCATCTTATGCCTAATTTACATGTATTATAAAAGGCTGGTATTAAAAAGCTTAAACAGCCATTTGCCGGGTAAGCAATGTTTAAAATCACTTAATTCTTATCATCATGCGAATAGCCATTATCGGGACCAGGGGAATTCCAAATCACTACGGCGGCTTTGAGCAGTGCGCCGAATATTTAGCAGTAGGGTTAGTTAAAAAAGGGCATCAGGTATTGGTTTATAATTCGCACACACACCCTTATCAGGATATTAACTGGCGCGGGGTAGAGATCTGCCATCAGTTTGACCCTGAAGATAAAATTGGTGCGGCAGGCCAATTTATATATGATTTAAATTGTATCCGCGATTTAAGGAACAGGCATGTGGATGTTGTGCTTCAGTTGGGTTATTGCAGCAGCTCGGTATGGGGATGGCTGATGCCCAAAAATGCGGTTGTTACTACAAATATGGATGGATTGGAGTGGAAACGCACTAAATATTCTAAACTGGTGCAGCAGTTTTTAAGATTTGCAGAGCGCCTTGCCGTTAAACATAGTGACCACCTGATAGCAGATTCGCCCGAGATAAAACGATATCTGGAAATTAAGTATAATAAACCTGCTAATTATATCCCATACGGGGCAGAGGTTTTTAAAAATCCCCGCCCCCAGATGCTTGATAGTTATCAGTTGGAGGCCTATCAATATGATATGCTGATTGCCCGGATGGAACCCGAAAATAGTATAGAAATGATATTGGATGGGGTTGTTAAAGCCGCTTTGAACCGCCCGTTCTTAGTGATAGGCTGCGCCGAAAATGCCTTTACTGCTTATCTGAAAAATAAGTTTCAAAACAACAGCCAGATAAGGTTTTATAAAGGCATTTATAATATGGATGAACTGAGTAACTTAAGATATTATGCCAACCTGTACTTTCATGGGCATACTGTTGGCGGCACAAACCCATCCCTGCTGGAAGCCATGGCATGCAACACGTTAATATGTTCGCATCAAAATAAATTCAATTCGGCCGTGCTGGGCGATGACGCCCTTTACTTTTCATCAACAGATGATGTAACGCACCACTTACTTAACGCAAACAAAAGCAGTGGCAGGTATGATCAGTTTTTTTTAAACAATTATACCAAGATCAAAGAAATTTACACGGTTGATAACATTGTAAATGCCTACGCCTGCCACTTTGAGGCCATCGTTCGCCAAAGGCAGCAGTCTCAAAGTTTCCGTTTAACCAAACCTCAGGTATCACTTCAAAAAATTGTATAAATGATTAGAAGAGCCATCCTTAGCATAAATAGAGTTTTATTGGGTTTAAGTATCCTGTCGGCATTATTCTGCGCCTGCTCCTATAAACAGAACCAGGTTTTATTTGAGGGAAATACTGTTAAGAACGATAGCTTATCCGGCAGAGTTAACACAGTGGATTATAAAATTCAGCCACAGGACATTTTACAGGTACGTAACCTACAGAATATGAAATACATTGTAGATGATGCGGCAGGCAGCGGCAGTACAGCCCAAGCCACAGCGGCAGAAACGGCTGCAGGGCAGGGCTATCAGGTTCAACGGAATGGTACAGTTGCCCTGCCTATGTTGGGGAGAGTATCCGTAGGCGGCTTAACCCGTGAAGAGGCTGCTGCAAAAATTGAAACCCTTTATCGTAAAAGCATTATCAAAGATCCTATTATAGAAGTAAAGCTTATAAACCTTAAAGTAACCGTTTTTGGGGAAGTGCGCTCACCGGGTAATTATCAGTTAGTGAACGACCGCACTTCGCTGGTAGAAATATTGGGCCAGGCCGGCGGGCTAACCGATAAAGCTAATGAACAACAAATAAAAATAGTGCGCGGTAGCAACACAGGCCCGCAAACTTATGTAATAAACCTAAGGGAGGTGTCATCATTAACCAATCCGGTTACTGTGTTGCAAAATCATGATATTATATACGTGGGTCAAAACAAGCGGGCCATACGGAATGATAAGCTGCAGAATATAACAACCTTAATGCAACCGGCACTGCTGCTTATGAATACGGCCCTTATTATATATACTCTATCAAACAAATAAGTAAATAAGGGCACCGGATGGTAAAAAGTATTGATAAATAAGCGCGACTTATCAGGTTTAAAACAGGCTATACAGGCAATAAACTTAACCTGCTTATGCTGTATGTGCCATCATCGGATCTGTAGATTGAATACATAAAAGTGAATAGCATTTATGGAAACACGTTACTTTTACCTATTACGTTTAACCATTGCCCTTGGCGATCTGGTGCTGCTTAATGTTGCTTTTTTTGTAAGTATTATGCTATCCGGCAAGTACGTGATGAATTTTGATCAGGATGTTTACCGGCATAACGTTATTATGTGTAATGTAATTTGGTTAGTATCAGCCTCTGTTTTTGGCTTGTATTCAGAAAACACACTGCATAAATTAGAGTCGGTTTATAAGGCAACCTGGCGAAGTACAGTATCTCATGCTTTTTTAATGCTTGCCTATTTGTTTTTCAGCAACTCTCTTAACTATCCAAAGTATTTATTTATCTGTTTTTATGGCCTGCTTATCTTTGGTTTTTTAGCCAGCCGGTTTATAGGCACTGCATTCCGTGCCGTTCTGCATAAAAATTTTCATCTGCGTAAAGCTGTGGCTGTTTTAGGAATGAACAGCGGGGGGATAAAGCTTGCAGCGTATTTAGAACAGCAAAGCAGCTTGAATTTTGTAGGTTTTTTAAAAGACGGTTATTCCAGTGTGAATGAAGCCGGGGAACTGATTGCCGTGACACCGGCCCAGCAGATCAGATCTGCGGTTGAATCCGGCGCGGACGAGGTTTTTGTATGCATGGATACGGATAAGATGGGCGAGATGACAGAATTAATAAAAGAGGGCGAAAAGCAATGTGTACGCTTAAAATTTGTACCCAACTTTACAGAGCTGGAAGGTAACATGAAGTTTGATAAACGAGGCAATTTCCTGGTATTGTATGCCCGGAATGAACCCCTGGAAACCATTGAAAATCGTTTTAAGAAACGGTTGTTTGATATAATTGTTAGTTTAGGTGTCATCGTATTTATTTTTAGCTGGCTTTACCCAATACTTGCCCTTATTATAAAGATCCAAAGCCCCGGGCCGGTTATTTTTAAACAACAGCGGTCGGGCAGAGATAATAAAACTTTTTGGTGTTATAAGTTTCGCAGCATGTACCAAACTAACCAAAACCAGCAAGAACAGGCAAGGGTAAATGATGCACGTGTTACGCCTATTGGCAAATTTATGCGCAAAACAAGTATAGATGAATTACCGCAATTTTTTAATGTTTTGCTTGGCTACATGAGCATTATTGGGCCACGGCCGCACATGCTGTCGCACACGCAGCAGTACAGCAAAATAATTGATAAGTACATGGTGCGCCAGTTTCTAAAACCTGGCATAAGCGGATGGGCCCAGATCAATGGTTACCGGGGCGAAACTAAAAACAATTTGCTGATGCAAAAAAGGGTGGAGCACGATATTTGGTACATGGAAAACTGGTCGTTAATGCTTGATGTAAAAATTATGTTCCTCACCATCATCAATATCTTTAAAGGCGAAGAGAACGCCTATTGAATTTTTCACGGATAGAAAATTATGCATAAAAAAAGCCTTTAGATACATTATCTAAAGGCTTTTAGCATTTTGGCGGAGAGCTAGGGATTCGAACCCCAGGACCTGTTACAGTCAACAGTTTTCAAGACTGCCGCAATCGACCACTCTGCCAGCTCTCCGGGGACAAAAGTACAAATCCGGGGCGAATTGCCAAACTTGATATTAACTTTTTTTTAATTAATTATAACCAATTGGTAATCATTGGTTTATTTGATGAAACTATCTGTTTTTTTGCTTCGGAAAGTGTTGTAGCGTGGTTTTTCTATCCTTATTGTACGCTTGGAAAGGTCAACACTGGCGTTTAATTCAAACCCGATGAGTAAGATCATCGAATTCAGGTACAGGTATATCATCACCACTATTAATGTACCGATAGCACCATAAACTGTATTGTATGACGAGAAATTATTAGTGTAGTAGGTAAAGCCGATAGATGTTAAAATAGCCAGTGAGGTAGCCAGGATAGAGCCGGGATTGATAAATTTCCATTTACGCTTGTTTGAGGGCCCGTAGCGATACAGGATGCAAATGCTGATAAAGAAGATCACCAGGATAACCAACCAGCGTGAGAAGGCTATCAGCCAGAACCAGAACCTGGCATCGCTGTTAAATGTGTGTTGTATATATCGTATAACCGATTGCCCCGCTATCATAATTACAATGGCTATCATCAGGGCGATACTTATCATCACGGTTAGTAATAAGGCGATGAGCCGCCTTTTTAACCAGGTACGCGTTTCCAGTATCAATGATGATTTATTAAACGCCTGCATTAAATTACTTACACCGTTGGTTGCAAAGTACAAAGCCGTTAAAAACCCTATAGATAGTAACTTGCCGTTTTGATGCTTAATAATATCTACAATGGTGCTTTTAAAGGCTATATAAGCGTTTGTAGGCATTATCAGCGCAAAAAGGATCAGCAGGTTATCCTGAAAGTTTTTGATGGGGATATAGGCTATCAGCGTAAATAAAAAAATTATAGCCGGGAACAGCGCCAGCATAAAATTGTATGCCAAAGCAGCCGCGCGGTTTGCCAGCGACGTTTTTTGGATCTCCATGATAAAAAATACAACAACGGTGTACAGTGGCAGCGGCCTGAAACCCGGGATGTAAACCGTTTTAGCCCAGTCGGTAAGGTATTGATAAAACTTAAAGTGCAGTAAAAATTTATGAGCCCATTTCATTCAGGCTAAAATTACTCAAAAAAAGGCTTTAGTTTTTCAATAAATTCAGTTGGGGGCAAGCAGGGGCGGTTGGTTTTCATGTTGATGAAGGCCAGCAGCGTTTCACCAATATGGATCAGGTCTTCACGCTCGTTAAATAATTCGTACCTGAAATGGATCTTTACGCCCGGCATCTTATCCATGATAACGTTAATGGTGATCTCCTCGTCGTAACGGGCGGGTTTAAGGTATTTACATTTCAATTCCAGCACGGGCATCATAATGCCGGATGCCTCCATGCCGGCGTAAGTGAGGCCCAGGCTGCGCAGCATCTCTACACGGCCCACCTCAAAAAATTCGGCGTAATTGCCATAGTACATGTAGCCCATCTGGTCGGTTTCGCCGTAGCGCACCCTAAGCTTGGTAGCGTTTTGAAACATTAGCGCTTAATATTCCTGTCGTTAAGGGCCTGTTGAAATGCCCTGGCATTAACTTTATGATCTGTTTCATTAGTGGCGAAAGCATGGTTGCCGCTAAAATCTGCCTTGGCGCACATGTATAAATAATCGGTTTTTTTATAATCCAATACCGAATTTATCGCATTAACCGATGGCATCATGATAGGGCCCGGCGGCAAACCTTTGTACATGTAAGTATTGTACGGCGAATTAGTAATTAAGTCGCGATTGAGCACGCGTTTAATGGTAAAATCATTTACTGCAAAGATCACGGTAGGGTCGGACTGTAACTTCATGCCTTTGTTAAGGCGGTTAAGGTAAAGGCCGGCAATGATAGGCATTTCATCGTCATGCAAAGCCTCGGCATCTACAATAGATGCTAAAACAGATACCTCCTGCGGCGTAAGTTTAAGGTCGGCAGCTTTTTGTTTACGCTCCGGCGTCCAGAATTTCTCATAATTGGCATACATCTTTTTAAAGAATTTCTCGGGCGATGTATTCCAGTAAAGCTGATACGAGTTGGGGATAAAAACGGTATAGATATTATCTGTATTAAAGCCGTATTGTTCAGCAAATTTAGCAGAATCCAGCAGGCGCAGTATCGAAACAGAATCAGGCTCTATCCTTTTAGACACAAAGCCGGCAAACTGCTCTTTTAACCGGATGTTATGAAAGGCGAGTGTTACCGGTTCCTGGTTACCGGCTTTTAGCATATTAATAAAGGTACGGTTACTCATGCCGCTTTTAAGGCGGTATTTACCGGGTTTAACCCTTAAAAACTTCATGCTATGTGCCGATTGTAAAAACGAAGTGGTATCTTTTACAATGCCCTGTTGCTGAATGGTCTTAAAAACATCATCCAGGTTTGAGCCGGTTTTGATGTACAGATATTCCTGCTTATCGGTTACGTTTGGCCCAAAAAAGCGCAGATAATAAAAGATGCCGGTGCCTGCCAATGATAATACAATGATGACCACCAGCGCTATCCAAAATTTTTTCATATATATACTACGGAAGATATTTTACTTGTTGTTTAATTTTTGCAGGCTTTTAAGGCCGCCTTTTAGGTTTACAATATGCGCGAAACCATTTTCGGTTAAAATGGCCTGCGCAGTTTCGCTCCTGATACCTGCACTGCAAATAACGATTATCTCATCTGTTTTGTTGCAGTTAATGCTGTTGATGTGCTGTTTAAGTTTACCCACAGGTATATTTTGCCCGCCAATGTTAAAAGTATGATATTCTATCACCTCCCTAACATCCAGCAGGTTCAGGCTTTCACCGCTTTGCAGGCGCTGCTGTAAGGTGGCGGCATCAATTTGCAGGGACATCGCTTGCCTTGCCTTGTGATACCGTTAAATTAATGCGTGTGCCAATGCTGGTTTTACTTAACGAATCGCTGCGCATGGGCGATTGTGAAACCACTATTACGTTGGTAGAATCGGTTATGCTGCCTTCGTAGGTAATGGTGCCGATGGTTAATTTAGCACCACGGATGGCAAATTTAGCTGCATCCAGGTCAAGGTTCAGCAATTCGGGGATATCTACTTCGCTTGCGCCTTCGCCGTTACCCAGTACCAGGTCAAGTTTAGATCCTTTAGGGATCTTGGTACCCGGTTTGATGACCTGGCCGCCAAAGCGAACCTCCAGCACGCGGTCGCGGGCTATGTCAGACACATAGGTGGTATCGCCAACTTTTAAACCATAGTTAGATAGCAGCGCAACAGCTTCGCGGTAAATGCTTTGTTCGGTTATCAGATCGGGCAGGGACACATTAGGTGCCAGTTGGGTAACCATAGTAAGGTATATGGTGCGGTTCTCTTTAACGTTTGTACCGGCGTCGGGGTCCTGCTCCACAATGGTGCCGGGGGCCTGGTCGGGCACGTAAACCGAATCTATTTTAAAGTTAAACCCTTGCTCTTTCAGCAGTTGCATAGCTTTGTCTACATTAAGGCCTTTAAGTTTTGGAACAGGGATGCCCTGCCCGTGGCGTGTGTATGAACCAAGGCTGAAAAAAGCGATCAGAACGATGCCAATAGTGGTGGCTACAATCAATAATATCGTGTTTCTGAATTGCCTGGTTTTTAAATAAGCCCAAAAATTACTCATGTTTTTCTATAGGAAAATTAACACCAAACATAGTGATTTGATTTCGAATGCAGAATTTTGAATTTGTACTACTTAGGGGTAATCAAATTCAAAACCGCCAAAGATTGCGTTTCTATGTGGCTGGATTATAACAAAGGTGCAGGCTTCGCGTCTTAGTAATAACACCGGTATTTGCGTATTTAACAGCATTATTACAAAAACGAACGCCTGATGTAACGTTTCCGAACGTTGAATATAAAATTAATTATATAAGTTACTGTTATACAAATAATTATATTATTGGCACAGATTTTAAACAAACTATTTAGATTTAACCGTCCGTTTAAAATTTAAAGCCATGTTTAAAACATACTTAAAGCTTGCCTACCGTAATATCACTAAGGATAAAGCCTACGCTATCATCAATATAACCGGCCTGGCTATTGGCCTGGCATCAAGCATACTGATATTGCTTTGGGTACAGAATGAATTGAGTTACGACAAGTTTCATAAAAACGCCGGTCAAATTTATCGCATAAGTAATAATCTTGATGGCTCTAAAACAACAGGGAGCCCTGCCGGCTTACCAGCTGCGATACGTATGCAAATGCCGGCAATAAAAAGTACGGTTCGTTTGCTTTCGGGTTACCCTTCTGTACTGTTAGAATCCGGTAACAATAAATTCGAAGAAAAGCGTGCTTTTTATGCCGACCCTGCGTTTATGGATGTGTTTTCTTACACGCTGTTAAAAGGTGATAAGGCTACGGCTTTGAAACAGACTGATGGGGTGTTAATAACCCAAGCCACGGCTCTAAAGTATTTTGGCAATCAGGATCCTATGGGTAAGGTTATGCGTAAGGATAACAAAGATAACGTTGTAGTGACAGGCGTTTTAGCCGATGTGCCTGCTAACTCAGATCTGCAATTCGATTTAATTTTTCCGTTGGCTGCTTTGGCAAAAACCAATAACGATTTGCTGCGGAGCAATATATGGGGTAATTTTAGTTTTTACACTTATGTGCTCCTCAATAAAAGCTTTAATGCTTCTCCTGCAAATTTAACCGGCTTAGAAAAGCAAATAGATCAGATCTTTCATCAGAATAACCCCGAAATGAAGGCATCATTCCAATTGCAGCCTTTAACCAAAATACACCTGGCACCGGCAATGCTGGGCGAATTACCAGGCCACGGCAATGCGCAATATGTAAGCGTGTTTTTTATTGTGGCAATTTTAATACTGATTGTAGCCTGTATCAATTTTATGAACCTGGCTACAGCACGGTCGGCGCGCAGGGCAAAAGAGATTGGGCTGCGCAAAACTGCAGGCGCTTTGCGCGGGCAGCTAATTATTCAGTTTTTAACCGAATCTATATTTATTTCCTTCCTGTCATTATTATTTGCTGTTGGGGTAGTTTATTTGTTTTTGCCGGCATTTAATGAATTGGCCAACCGAAAGCTTAGTATAAACATTGGCGATATAAGGTTATGGTTCAGCTTATTTGGTATCGCTCTTTTTACGGGGCTTGTTTCGGGCAGTTACCCTGCGTTTTTCTTGTCGGGCTTTAATCCGGTTAAAGTGCTAAAAGGCAATGTGAAATCAATGGGCGGTAATTTATTATTTCGCAATACATTGGTTGTAATTCAGTTTATGGTTTCCATTATACTACTGGTGGGTACAGTGGTGATATATGATCAGCTTAAGTTTATTAAAGAGCGTAACCCGGGGTTTGAGAAAGCTAATTTGCTTTATGTGCCCATGACAGGTGAGATGTGGAATAAGCAGCAGGCTTTAAAGGATGAATTAGGGCAAAACCCATTAACAAACAATTTTGCCGTTATTACAGATTTGCCAACTAATTTGGGTGGATGGACAACAGATGCCCGTTGGGACGGCCAGGATTTGCATAAACAAACTGCCATACCCATTATGGGGGTTAATGAAGATTTTATCCGCACATTCGGAATTCAAATAATTGCCGGCCGTAGTTTTTCAAATGCTTTTAAAACCGATTCTGCCGGTTACATGATCAATGAGAAAATGGCCCTGATGATGGGTTTAAATGCTAAAACGGCTTTAGGTAAATCGTTAACGATGTGGGGCAGCAAGGGTACCATTGTTGGGGTGGTGAAAGATTTTAATTTTAAGCCCGTTCAGCAAAGCATAGAGCCATTGATTATGCCGTTTAATAAAATAGGAGGTTATGTAGTGGTAAAAACATTGCCCGGCAAAACTAATGCTACCATACAAGCTTTAACAAAAATAAGCAAGGGCCTTAACCCGGCTTATCCGTTTAAGTATGATTTTCTGGACCAGGAATTATCTAACCTGTATAAAGGCGAACAGCAGATGGGTAACATATTTAACCTTTTTGCTGCACTGGGTGTTTTTATATCCTGCCTGGGTTTATACGGCCTGTCGGCTTTTATGGCCGAGCAACGCACTAAGGAGATAGGTGTGCGTAAAGTATTAGGCGCATCTGTGCTAAACTTGGTTTATTTATTATCATCCGGCATTACCCGGTTAATACTCATCGCTATTGTGATAGCCATTCCGATATCCTGGTATGCGGTAAACAGCTGGCTTGCTGATTTTGCCTATCATATCAATGTTAGCTGGCTGGTATTTTTTACAGCCTCTGTTGCTGCCCTTGGTATAGCCTGGTTAACTGTAAGCTACGAATCTGTAAAAGCGGCAGTCGTTAACCCAATAAAAAGTTTAAGAACGGAGTGATAGTTGTATGGAACCGTAGAGGCGCGATACTTCGCGTCTCTTGCGGGATATTACAATGTAGAGGCGCAATACTTCCCATCTTCAATCTAATTCATAGACCGGTACTCTAAAGGGGAATAACCAACCTTTTGTTTAAATAACCGTGCAAAATGCTGTGGGTATTTAAAGCCGAGTTCATAAGCTATCTGGCTTACGTTCTTATCCAGGTTAAATATTCGTTCTTTGGCAACGTCAATCAATTTAAACTGAATATATTCAGAAGCCGATTTACCGGTTTCTTTTTTAACCAGATCGCCAAAGTAATTTGCAGAAAGGTTTAATTCTTCAGCACAGTAGGCAACCGTGGGTAATCCTATGGTTTGAGATTTTTCCGACTCAAAATATTCATTTAGCAGGTTTTCAAACCTTTCGATAACACCTTGGTAAACATGGTTACGGGTAATAAATTGCCTGTCGTAAAAACGGGTGCAGTAGTCTAAAAACAGTTCGATATTTGATATGATAATACGTTTGCTATGTTTATCTATACCGCGTTCCAGTTCATAATCAATTTTTGTAAAACAATCCAATACAATGCTTCGCTCCCTTTCAGATAAATGAAGCGCTTCTTTTGATTGGTAGCCAAAAAAAGTGTACTCTTTAATAAACCTGCCCAGCGAAGTGCCGTGTATCAGATCGGGATGAAACATCAATCCGTAACCTTTTGGCTGATAAATTTCTTTACTGTTGGCGCCTGCTATTTGCCCCGGGGCAACAAACACTAAAGTGCCCTCCTGATAATCATAAGTGTTTTTTCCATAGATCAGGTCTCCGCATTTAACTTCTTTTAAAAAGATAGCATAAAACCCAAAGTTTGCCATAAAATATTGCCTTGGATTTGCCTTAGAGAAATCAACTACGGTAACTAACGGGTGCTTAGTTTCGGTGTTGTTAAATATATTATACTCACCAATGGTATCAAACCGCAGCAGATTATTCATAACAGTTTTATTTATTTCGAAATTAAATAATTAAGTCATTTTTTAATTGCAAATACATGCTTATCAGTAATAATGGTACAAACAACCGTAATCCGTATCCGGTTTAACTAAACAAAACAACAGACTTTTGTAGTATAATATGATGAAAACAGTAAAGTTAAATAACGGCGTAACAATGCCCATGCTTGGTTTTGGAGTATTCCAGGTAACAGATGCGGCAGAATGTGAAAGAAGTGTTACGGATGCCATTGAAACCGGCTACCGGTTAATTGATACTGCGCAATCTTATCTTAACGAAGAAGCTGTTGGTAAAGCCATAAAACATAGTGGTATAGCAAGGGAAGAACTTTTTATTACAACAAAGCTATGGATACAAGCTAACGGCTACGAGGCGACTAAAAAGGCTTTCGGGAACTCGCTGAGAAAATTGCAGCTGGATTATCTTGATCTTTACCTTATCCACCAGCCCTATGGTGATGTATATGGCGAATGGCGGGCCATGGAAGAACTTTATAAAGAAGGTAAGATAAGGGCTATAGGGGTGAGTAATTTCCATCCGGACAGGCTTATGGACCTTATTGTTAATAACGAGGTGGTTCCGGCTGTTAACCAGGTTGAAACGCACCCTTTTCATCAGCAGCATCAAGCACAGCAATTCATGGTGGACAATAACGTACAGATAGAATCGTGGGGGCCTTTTGCCGAAGGGAAAAATGGTATGTTTCACAATGAACTATTACGCTCAATAGCAGAAAAGTATAACAGATCTATTGCCCAGGTAATACTGCGCTGGCTTACTCAGCGGGGTGTAGCAGCAATTTCAAAATCTACACGTAAAGAACGTATGGCAGAAAACTTTAATAGCCTTGATTTTGAATTGGATACCCAGGATATGGAAACGATTAAAACAATGGATACCAGATCCAGCAGTTTTTTTGATCACCGCGACCCTGCCATGGTAAAATGGCTTGGCGAAAGAAAATTAAGTTAACAACCAACAAATTATAAAAAATGAAAAAGGTATTTTTTTTAATGATTTTATTCGCAGTTATCATATCTGCAAGCGTGTTTGCACAAACATCCGCCATTTTTGACAGGGGCGAATTATCTAAAACAAATAATCATACGGGTAATGTTTGGCTAACAGAACTGAATAAGGCCGATAGCGTTATAGACTGTAACATTGCTACTGCAACGTTTGCACCCGGTGCCAAGCTGGATTGGCACATCCATCCTGCCGGGCAAATTCTGATGATAACAGAAGGTACGGGTTATTACCAGGAGAAAGGTAAGGCTATCCAAATAGTAAATAAAGGAGATGTGATCAAATGTATTCCCGGCGTACCGCACTGGCATGGCGCATCGCCCAAAGCTACGTTCACATACATTGCAGTAAGCACCAACGGTGCAAAAAATAAAACGGTATGGTTGCAAAGGGTCACTAATGCCGAATACAACAGCGCAAACAAATAAACCTAATAATAAACTTTAAATAATGAAAAAAGCACTTATAGTAATCTTGCTGTGTGTAGGCACAGCAGCGCTATCGCATGCACAGGCTAAATTGCCTGGTTCGGCAGCAGCCGGTATTACCAAAGAAGAGCAGGAAATACTTGATCTCTCTAAAACAAAGTGGGCATGGATGGCAGAAAAAAATACAGATGCCTTAAACGGCTTTTTTGATGAGAAATGCGTATTTGTGCACATGGGCGGAAGCTGGGGAAAAGCACAGGAACTAAATGTTATTAAAGGCGGCGGCATCTGGTATAAAAAGGCAGAGGTTTATTCGGCTTCGGTAAACCTGTTCGGTAACACGGCTATCCTTTTAAATGATATTGATTTGCTGGCTGTAGTAGGTGGAAATGAAGTTACGCATGCTTTTATGGTAACCGAGGTTTATATAAAAGAGAACGGCAAGTGGAAGATGGGCTCGCTTACCTTTTCTACATTACTAAGGCCGGTTAAAATGAAAAATAATAACATCCAGCAGCAGCCACAACACTAATTCTTTATATATAAGAACCGTCGTGATCTATTAAAAACGGGCTTAACATTAGCCGGAAGTTCATTACTGGCTTCTAATGCAAACACCGGTATTTCAACATCTAAAGAAACAAACATCCTGGAAAATACTACTCCCGGTCGCCGAAAGCTTGGTGGCAAACTGGAGGTTTCAAATATTGACCTTGGTGTGCAAAATATGCACCGTACCTATCAAACAACAGGCAACGCTATATTATTATTGTAGAGGCGCGATACTTCGCGCCTCTTTGCAGAATAGCAAGATGCGTAATGTTGAAGCAGGTGATTGATTAAATCCCAAATCGAATATCCTCACATTCAAAATCAAAAACTATCTTTGGCTATCATGAAAACCATAAACGTAGCCCTTTTGGCCGGTGGCTTTACCGGCGAGTACGAAGTATCTATCAACAGCGCTAAAAATATTGCCGCCAGTTTAGATACCAGCAAATACAAGGTTTATACCATATTGATAAACCGCCGCAACTGGGTTTACGAAACCGATGGGCAGGCCGTTGATATTGATAAGAACGACTTTAGCCTTATCCTTAACGGCGAAAAAATAACATTCGATTTCGCATTTATCACCGTGCACGGCACCCCCGGCGAGGATGGTAAACTGCAAAGCTACTTCGACCTGGTAGGCATCCCTTACAATACCTGCGATGCCACCACATCTGCCATTACCATGAACAAGGCTTACACCAAAGCCATTGTAAACGGCATACACGGGTTGCATGCCGCCAAATCTATCCAGCTGCATCAAAGGGATGAACATGATATTGCTACAATCGCTTCATCGCTTAAATTTCCGCTGTTTATCAAGCCAAACAATGGTGGCAGCAGCGTAGGCATGAGCAAGGTTTACAACGTGGGCGGCCTGCACGAAGCTATCGAAAAGGCTTTTAAAGAAGATAACCAGATCCTGATAGAAGAATTTATAAAAGGCCGCGAATTTAGCATCGGTATAGCCAGGCTGAATGGTAAGATAGTAGTGTTGCCGGCTACAGAGATTATCAGTTCTAAAGATTTTTTTGATTATGAGGCTAAATATACCCCCGGCGTGTCCGAAGAAATTACGCCTGCCGATCTGCCGGAAGCAAAGAATCACGAGATCGCCGATATTGTTACCCAGATTTACCTGCGTTTAAACTGCCGCGGTATGGTACGGGTAGATTTTATTTTGCTGGAAGGCGCACAAGAGTTTTATTTTATTGAAGTGAACACCACCCCAGGCCAAAGTGCAAACAGCCTGATACCACAACAGGTGAGGGCGGCAGGGATGAGCGTTACCGACTTTTATGGTAAACTGATAGAAGGTACCTTGCAGCATTAACTTATTTAATAACATAGCTGTTTAAGGCTGCTTGGCTACTGCACGAACAACCCGCTGCTTTTTGTGTTGCTGTAATTATGGATTTTTCAATACAACTGGGGGATATCATCAGCATGGTGATGTCGGTTATCTGCGGGGGCATCATCGGTTTCGAGCGGGAATACAAAAATAAATCAACCGGATTCAGAACGATCGTACTGATCACCCTGGGGTCAACTATTTTCACCATTGTATCCAGGCATGGCGCCGGTGCGGACGACCGTATTTCGGCTAATATTATCACCGGGATAGGCTTTATTGGGGCCGGGGTGATATTTAAGGATAGAATGTCGGTTATGGGTTTAACTACCGCCGCAGTTATCTGGACGGCTGCCGCAATCGGCATGACAACCGGCATAGGCTACCATTCGCTGGCATTTGTTTTTACCATTATCACGCTGGCTATTTTGGTTTTGGTGGAAAAGGTAGAAGCCCGGATAGGGAACATGAAACGGAATAAGATCTATAGCGTAAACTTTAACAGTTCTGATATAACGCAGCTTAACACCCTGGAAGAGATCATCGGCAAGCATGGTTTAAAAAGTAAACGCCTGGAACTCTATAAATCGCCCGATGGTTTGAGTGTGATACTGCAAATAACGGGTGTCAAAAAAAATGTCGACCAGTTAAGCGAAGAAATGGTGAACATGCGGCATATTAAAGATTTTCATTAATACGATAATGATTATTACAGTGCTATTACACGATAAGTTGTAGTTCTGCCCATCTTCGTAAAACTAAAAACTAACAAAAAAATTAAGCATGATACAAGTAAAAGGATATGCGGCCCAAAACCCGCAAACCGACCTTGCCCCCTGGGATTTTGAACGCCGGGAGGTTGGCCCGCACGATGTGCAGTTTGAAATTCTGTTTTGCGGCGTTTGCCACTCAGATCTGCACCAGATCAAAAACGATTGGTTCCCGGGGATCTTCCCGATGGTGCCCGGCCACGAAATTGTAGGCCGTGTTACTAAAGTAGGTAACCATGTAAAAAACTTTAAAGTAGGCGATCTGGCCGGCACCGGCTGCATGGTAGATTCTTGCCAGGTTTGTGAAAACTGCAAGCAGGATCTGGAGCAGTACTGCATGGAAGGCAGCACCCAAACCTACAACAGTATGGAGCGCGATGGCTCATCGCCAACGTATGGTGGTTACAGCAATAGCATTGTAGTGCGCGAAGAGTTTGTACTGCATATTTCAGAAAAGCTGGACCTTGCCGCTACCGCGCCGCTATTATGTGCCGGTATCACTACCTACTCGCCCTTAAGGCACTGGAAGGTGGGCAAAGGCCATAAACTGGCAGTATTGGGTTTAGGCGGCCTTGGCCACATGGCTGTTAAATTTGGTGTTGCTTTTGGTGCCGAGGTTACGGTATTAAGCACTTCGCCAAAGAAAGAAGCCGATGCTAAAAAGTTAGGTGCACACCACTTTGTGGTAACGTCTGATCCTGAGCAGATCAAAGCGGCAGCCGGTACGTTTGATTTTATATTGGATACCGTATCTGCCGAGCACGATTTTAACATGTATTTAGGTTTATTACGCACCAACGGTACTATGATCTGCGTGGGTGTACCACCAAAACCTGCAGAAATTGCTGCATTCAGTTTATTAGCGGGCCGTAAAAGCCTGGCCGGTTCGGGCATAGGCGGTATTGCCGAAACTCAGGAGATGCTGGATTTTTGCGCCGAGCACAACATTGTTTCAGATATCGAGATGATCAATATCAAAGATATAACCACAGCTTACGAACGGATGCAGAAAGGCGATGTGCGTTACCGTTTTGTAATTGATATTGCAACATTGTAAGTAGCTATAAATTAGTATTTTTAAGGCGGATGATCTGAAAAGATCATCCGCCTTTTTGTTGGAGTAAAAACTTAATACCCAATACAATGTAGTATATCCATGCGCTACATTCCGGTACTTTTGATATCAGTTATCATATTCTCTTGTTCAGATGCCCGTAAACCTACCTATGTCATCACGGGTAAAGGCGATACGGTTATGGTAGCCAAACAGGATACCCTGCCGCCACCAGCGCCGGATAGTGCAGGCTTATTCACTAAGATCAATACAGGTAATACTACACCGGTGCAACTGCTGGCCTTTGCTAATACATTAAAAGGTATTCCCTATAAGTATGCCTCTACAGACCCGGCCAAAGGGTTTGATTGCTCGGGCTTTATCACCTATGTATTCAATCATTTTAAGATAGCTGTGCCACGGCGGTCGGTTGATTTTACTTACGTAAAAACGCCCTTAAATATCAGCGATGCCAAACCAGGCGACCTGATCCTTTTTACCGGTACCGATAGCACTATCAGGGTAGTTGGGCACATGGGCATTATCAGCAATTTGCCCGGGCAGCAATTAAGCTTTATCCACTCCACATCGGGCAAGGCCAACGGCGTTACCGAAACCCCTTTTAACAGTTATTACAAGGGCCGGTACCTAAAAACTATCCGGATATTTCTGCAAAACAGCAGTAAATAAACTTTTGGGAAATACGTTATGCCGTAATTTTATTGTTAATACCGGCTTAAGTATGCTAAAGTTTTATATTTTTGAGTTGGGCAATTTATTTAATCAGGAATAAACTTTTGGATCCGTTAGAAAGCACTTTCCGCGATATTGTTGAGCTATCGCCTTTCCCTGTATATGTATGCACCGGTGATGACATGATCATTACTGTAGCCAATAGCGCTACGCTTAAAGCCTGGGACAGGGACTCATCCGTTATTGGTAAACCCTTTTTTGATGCCCTGCCCGAACTGGAGGACCAGCCCTTTTTAGGCTACCTGCAAAGTGTTTACCGCACCGGTAAGCCCTTTTACAGCGGCAGCGAGCGGGTAGATCTTTTAGTTGGCGGTAAGCTGCAAACATTTTACTATAAATTCACCTATCAGCCTATCCATAACACCGATGGTAAGGTATATGGCGTGGCCGCTTATAATACAGATGTTACCGAGCTGGAACGGGCCAAGCAATCTGTTGAGGAAAGCGAAATGGCGCTTTATAACCTGGTTAGGCAGGCCCCCGTAGGTATCTGCATCATAAGGGCCGGCGACCTGATGATAGAGGTAGTGAACGACTCTTACCTGGAACTGGTTGGCCGGCAGCGCAAACATCTGGAAAACCGCACGATATGGGATGCCATACCCGAAGCGGCAGCATCATACGCCCCGGTAATGAACAATGTAATTACAACCGGCGAGGCGTTTATTGCTAAAGAAGCTGAGTTAACATTGATGCGGAATGGTAAGCCCGAAGTTGTTTTTGTTGATTTTGTGTATGAGCCGGTTCGCCATTTCGATGGTAACATCAACGCTGTTATGGTAATAGCTATTGATGTTACCGATAAGGTGATCGCTCGCCGTAATATTGAAGATGCCGAAGAACGCGGCAGGCTGGCTATCGAGGCTGCCGAAATTGGCACGTTTGACCTTGACCTGCTTACCCAGGTTATGGTACCTTCTGGCAGGTTTAATAAAATTTTTGGCTTTAATTCGCCGGTGAGCAGGGGCCGTTTAATCGATACCATATATCACGAAGACCTTACCCTGCGTGACAAAGCGCATGAAGAGGCCATAAAAACCGGCAGGCTTTTTTACGAGGCCCGTATTACCCATCCCGATGGATCTATCCACTGGATCCGTACACAGGCAAAGGTTTATTATGACAGTGATGACAGAGCGGTGCGTATGCTGGGTACCGTGCTTGATATTACCGAATTTAAACGCCTGCAGCAGCAAAAAGATGATTTTATAAGCGTTGCCAGCCACGAGCTTAAAACACCTATGACATCGCTTAAGGCATCTATTCAGATCTTAGATAAGCTGATCAAAACAAACGGCGATACCGGGAAAGTAGCCCAATTTATAGATAAGGCCAACATCAGCCTTAATAAAATGCAGCACCTGATAGAGAGCCTGCTGAATGTATCAAAAATTAATGCCGGGCAACTTGCGCTTAATAAAACCCGATTTAAAGCCGGCGAAATGATAGCCGAGGGCTGCGAGCATATTACCCTGTCTGGTAATCATGACCTGATCATAAACGGCGATACCGGGTTGGAGATCTATGCCGACCGGAGCAAAATAGAGCAGGTGATTATTAACCTGGTAAATAATGCGGTAAAGTATGCGCCCGAATCGCACAGGATCATTATCGATGTAACTTGCCGTGCTAAAACAGTAAAAATATCTGTGCAGGATTTTGGAGAGGGGATTGCCTATGATAAGATCCCTCATCTGTTCGAACGCTATTACCGGGTAGATTCTACCGGCCTGCAATATTCCGGCCTGGGGCTGGGCCTGTACATCAGCGCCGAAATTGTTGAACGGCATGGCGGCAAAATAGGGGTGAACAGCCAGGCCGGTAAAGGCAGCATATTTTGGTTCACCCTGCCTGTAACCGAATAATTTTTTGTTAGGAATTTAGATACATTTATCCAAACCCGCACACCATGAAAGTTTTTGCCCAGATCATGATCGCTTTGGTAGCAGTGGAGCATTTATATATTTTATGGATAGAAATGTTTGCCTGGACAACCAAAGGCAAGGCAACCTTTAAAACTTTACCGCCACATCTTTTTGAGCAAACCACCACGCTGGCAGCCAACCAGGGCCTTTATAATGGTTTTTTAGCGGCAGGCCTGATCTGGTCATTACTCATCAGCGACCCGCTATGGGCAAAAAATGTAGCCTTATTTTTCCTGGCATGCGTGGTAGTTGCCGGTTTATATGGCGGGCTTACGGCGGGCAAATCCATTATTATTAAACAAGCATTGCCAGCCCTTATTGCATTAGCATTAGTGCTGGTAACTTTTAACTGATGTAAGCGCGGCCTGCTACCGGCAGCCCGCCGGCATAGTGTAGGTAAATATAGTTTTTTCACTGTCAGACTGTACCTCCAGTGTACCACCATGTGCCCTGGCAACTTCTGAAGCGATGAACAAACCAAGGCCAAGGCCTTGCTGGCCAGGTTCAAGCTCGCCCCGCGAAAAAGGCCGGAAAAGTTTTTCCTTCACATTATCGGGTATCTGTTTACCGGCATTGGTTACCGATATGGTAAAAGTATCGTTCATACAGGTAACATCCACATCAACCGGCTGGCCGGCGGCGCCATGTATCAGCGCATTGCCTAACAGGTTGGATAGCACCTGCGATACCCGTTTGCCATCGCAATTTACCGCCTGGCATAAATTAAAATTGGTATGGATGGTTTTGTCGGGCCAAAGAATGGTTAATTCCGTAATCACATGATTAAGGATCTCTTCAACCGGCTCATTATCGTTCCTGTTTAGTATGATGCCTTCGCCTAAGCGGCCCCTGGCAAAATCAAGAATGTTTTCTATCAGGGCCTTCATTCTATAGGATGAATTTTGCAGAATAATGGCCAGGCGCCTGGTACGTCCGTCTAAGGGCATGCGCAGCATCAGCTGCGATACATTAAGCACAGCCCCTACGGGGTTACCCAGGTCATGCCCCAAAATAGCGATGAACTGGTCGCGCAGTTCTGCGGTCTTTTTTTCTTTGGTAAGCAGTAATTCCGATTTTTCAAGTTTATCCTGGGCATCTAAATGGAAAGCTATCAGTTCGGCAAACAGCTTAAACATCCCCATGATCTGGGTGTCCTTTAAATGCTTTGGGTTAGGGTCGATAGCGCAAAGCGTGCCAAAAAAGCTTCCGTTTTTAAGTTTAATTGGGTAAGATATATAGCTTTGAAAGCCATACATGGCCGGGGTATGGTGGCTGGCAAAAGCTTCATCATTTGCAACATGGTCTATCACCACCGGCTGATGGTGCTGCCTTATTTCATTACAAATAGTTGTTTCGAGTTTTAATTCGCTTCCGGGTGTCAGCCCAAAATCAATTTCATCACGTACGGCGCAGGTTATCCATTTATCATCGGTAACACGTGCAACGGCGGCAAAGCCCATGTGGGTAGTGCGGCAAACTACTTCTAAAATAGAAGTTACTGCCTCTATACGGCTGACGGCATCAATATCGGCCTCAAAATTTTCCAAACTTTTGCTTGTTATGCTTTTAATTTAACACAAAATAAAATCTTTTTATCGCATCTGCAAAGGTTTATTTAATTTGAAGATAAGTTTACCGGGATGGCTAATAAAGCGTACCTTTGCAGCTTTATTTTCTTTGGATAAACTTTTCATCGACAATAAATTAGAATACGCATAGCATGAAAAAAATTGTCGATTACCGTAAGCTTTTAGGCGTTACCGAAGCAGCAGAGTTACAGGAATTAAAAAGCACCTACCGCAGCCTGATGAAAGCCTGGCACCCCGATAAATTCCAGGAGAGTGAAGAAAGTAAACTGGAAGCCGAAGAAAAAAGTAAAACCATTATCGAAGCTTATCACTTTTTGGTAAGTATTGCACCCGAAACCCGTGCACAATCTTTAGCCGAATATACAGCCACAACTACCATAGCCGCCATTGCCGATTTTGAATACAAATCGCAGGTGTTGCGCGTAGATTTTACCGACGGTAACTCTTACGAGTATTTTGATGTGCCGCGGGCAGTTTATGTAAAACTGGTAAATGCCGATTCGCCGGGCAGGTTTGCGCGCAGGCATATTTACAACGAGTTTGTTTACCGCAGCACAAGCAAGCTGGTAGCTACTGCTTAAGTATTTTTATTTGTGTTGTATGGATGACATGCAGTACAAAGCGGATAATTAAATTTGCCGGGTTTAATTCCGGGTTAATTTATGTTTAAGAAATTACTTTTTTCTTTGCCGCTTTTTCTGATCTTGTCTTTCACGGCATCTGCACAGTATAACTGGGTGCTTAAGAGCAATAAAGAAGGTATAAAGATCTATACCAGCGAGGTTGCTAATTCAAAGTTTAAAGCGCTTAGGATAGAATGCAATTATGCATCTACCTTAACACAAATGGTGGCCACGCTGCTTGATCTGAAGATAAGGCCCGAGTGGATCTATCATACCAAATCTATCCGCCTGGTTAAGCAGGTATCACCATCTGAGTTGTTTTATTATTCAGAGATCAGCCTGCCATGGCCTGCTCAAAACCGCGATTTTATAGCGCACCTGGTAACCTCGCAAGATCCGGAAACCAAAGTAGTAACCATGGATGGCCCTGTTGCCCCAACGATGGTGCCCGAAAAGGATGGCATTGTACGCATCAGGCATTCCTTAAGCAAGTGGCTAATTTACCCCGTTAATAAAAAAGAAGTAAAGGTAGAGTACACCATACAGCTTGACCCCGGTGGCGCCATACCTGCCTGGTTAAGCAATATGTTTGCAACCGACGGGCCAACACAAAGTTTTAAGGCGCTTGGGGCGCAGCTAAAAAAGCCTGCTTATGTAAATGCAGAATTGCCCTTCATCAAAAATTATTAATAGTTTAAATAGCCGATAAATTAAACACAAAGCCCTCTCAACATAATGTTAAGAGGGCTTTGTGATATAACAGATTTTTGATTATTGCTTCGGTTTGCCGTCGCTGTCTAATTCAACTATCGGGTAACCTAATTTTTGCAGGCCCGGCAATATCCTGGCCTTGTCACCTACAACCAGTATCACCATTTTATCCGTATCCAGATACTTAGCCGATAGCTTATTCAGCTCGGCCGGGGTAATGGTAGATAAGATACGGTTTTGCTCGTCTACATAAGTTGGTTTCAGGTTATACTCCTGGATGCGCGATAGGAACGCTGCTTTTTGTGCGTTGGTTTCATACCTGCGGGCATCGCTTTGGCCAATAGATGTTTGGGTAAACTTCAGTTCATCTGGTGTGATGCCTGTTTTTTGATAATCTTTTATCTCTTTGATAAATTCATATACCGAGCTATCTGTAGCCGTGGCCAATACACCTGCTGATGCGGTAAAATCGCCGCCGTATTTGCCCGAGTTAAAGCCCGAGCGTGCGCCGTAGGTCCAGCCTTTTTTCTCGCGCAGGTTTAAGTTGATATGGCTGTTGAATGCGCCGCCCAAAATATAGTTGGCTATACCCAGTTTATAATAATCGCCGGTGGCATCATAATTTAATTTATCCAGGTAACCTATTCGGATCTCTGATTGCGCAGCACCCGGTACATCAACCAGGTATAGGGTGGTTTTATCAAACGTTTTCCCTGCTGCCGGGGTTGGGATAGTTACTTTTTTATCGGCCCAGTTATTCAGGAAGGCCAGGCTGCCCCTTGCTGTGCCCTGGTTAACATCGCCTACAACAACAATGCTGGTTTGCGATGGCGTAAAGTATTTATCATAATAATCCTGCACATCCTGCAGGGTGATAGCTGCCACCGTTTCTTCGTTACCACCGGTTGAGTAGGTGCGTACATTATCTTGCCCGTAAAGTATTTTATTATACACGGCTGAAGCTACGCCAGCGGGCTGTGTTTTAGCCTGCTTTAAACCTTCAATGGTTTGTTTTTTGATCCGGTCTAAAGCATCCTGGGTAAATTTGGGGTTTAACAATTTCTCCTGTAACAGGGTCATCGTTTTCGGCAGATTTTTAGTTAAGGAATTTATGCTTACATAAATAGCTTCGCTGCCGGCATACACACTGATGCCGCTGCCCAGTTTATCCAACTCGGAGTTGAACTGCTCTGCCGTGTAGTTTTTGCTGTCCTCATTCATCATGCGTGCAACAACGCCTGCCAGGCCGGCCTTTGATGGGTTGTTAACCGCATATAAACCGCCTCCTTTAATAGTCATGGAGATAGATACCGTTGGGATCTCGCTGTTTTGCGTACCAATGATATTGATGCCATTTTGCGTGGTAGCGCTCCAGATGGTTGGCACTTTTATAGCAGGGTTTGCACCTATGCCCGGTTTGGCAGAGCGGTTAAAATTATCTGTTGCCTTTTTGTAGGTCAGGCCATTATAACCATAGTCTGGCGCCTTATAACCCGCTGTGTTTACGGTATAATTATTTGGTGCAACTGCGGCTACATCGCCCGTTTTTGGAAGTACGCTTAATATTACAGCCGGCTTACCTTTAATGTATTTGTTATATACCCGCATCACATCTTCTTTGGTAACTGCCCGTATATCGGCCAGTTCGCGGGCTATCTGGTTAGGGTTGCCTGTAAGGTACTGCGCCTGCGCCAGTTCTGTTACTTTACCGCTAACGCTTGATAAACTGTTGATGTAATTAGCTTCGGCACTTGCTTTAAACCGCAACAGGGCATCATCACTTACGCCTGTTTTTTCAAACTCGGCCAGCGACTCATCCACCAGTTTCTTAGCATCTGCCAGCGTTTGGCCCGGGAAAGGTATCACACTCAGGGTTATCTCCCCCGCCAGTTCGGTATTTGACGAGCTCATGGATGCCTGCGCCGCCTTCCGTGTTTTCACAAAGTTTTTATAGAAGATAGAATTACGCCCCTGGCCGATAATTTCTGACAGGGCATCCAATGCCGACATATCTTTATCATAGATCTTTACCCCCGGATAGGTGATAGACATCAACGGTAGTTTGGCATAATTATCTGTGTAGGATATGTACCTGTCTGCAGTAAGTACGGGCATCGGGAACGATGCATTTTTAACAACCGGGCCACGCGGGATGCTGCCGAAGTATTTACTAACCCAGGCCAGGGTTTGTTTTGGGTTAAGGTCGCCGCCAATGGTGATGGTAGCATTGTTTGGGCCATACCATCTTAAAAAGAAGTTCTTAAGATCGTTAACACCAACTTTATTTAACTCTTCGATGTAGCCGATAGTTAACCACGAGTACGGGTGGCCGTATGGATACAGGTTTTTAGACGTGTATTCGCCGGCTAAACCGTAAGGGCGGTTATCGTAGTTCTGGCCGCGCTCGTTTTTAACGGTTGCGCGCTGTACCTCAAATTTTTGCTGGGTTACGGCATCCAGTAAAAAGCCCATGCGGTCGCTCTCCAGCCAAAGCATTTTTTCGAGCTGATTAGCAGGCACGGTTTCGTAGTAATTGGTGCGGTCGCGGTTAGTAGAGCCGTTTAGCGTACCGCCAGCCTCGGTAATGATCTTAAAGTGGTCGCCATTGGCCACATGGTCGCTTCCCTGGAACATCATGTGCTCAAAGAAGTGGGCAAAGCCCGATTTACCGATCTCCTCGCGGGCCGATCCTACGTGGTAAGTTACATCTACATGCACCAAAGGGTCTGAATGGTCTTCGGCTAAAATTACGGTTAAACCGTTCGGAAGCACGTACTTTTCATAAGGGATAACCAGTTCGGTACCCTTACGGGTAACCTTTTCTACCAGTTTGGGCTGTGCAGCCGTTTGGGCGTTGGCCGTTAGGGCCATCATCGCAATAGACGGTGCCAGTAATGCACATTTTAAAGTTTTGTTCATAAAAGATAAATGTTAGTCGGTATCGTTATAGCTACAGCCGGTTTCACCAGCTTGCAGAAAAGCATAATATTAAGAAAATAAGCCATCATTAAGGCGGGCAGCTATATATTTTTAAACCTTTGTAACTAATTTGTGACTACAGGTTGATCTCCATTCTTTCGTTATCATGGTTCAGCTTTCTGATCACTACTGCCGGGTTACCTACCGCTAAACAATCATCCGGAATATTTTTGGTAACAACTGCACCTGCGCCAACAACGCAGCGGCTGCCTATGGTTACGCCGGGGCATATTACAGCCCCGCCGCCTATCCAGCAATCATCGCCAATAGTAACCGGTTTGGCGTTTTCCTTACTGCGCCGCAGTACGGCATCCAGGGGATGCGTAGCGGTATAGATTTGCACGGCAGGGGCGCAAAAAACGTTGCTGCCTATCTTTACCTCCATCACATCCAGCACTACGCAGTTAACGTTAAAATACACGTTCTCTCCGCAGGTAATATTGTAACCATAATCGCAGTGAAAGGGCGGTTCGATATAAAGGCTTTTTGGCGCGTTAGGGATCAGCTTTTGCAAAACGGCGGCAGTGCCATCGCCCACTACATATTCATCAACGTTTAATTGTTTTAAAAGCTGCTTGCAGTATTTACGCTCGGCGGCAAGGGTTTCGTCGCCGGCAAGATAGTATTCGCCGGTAAGCATTTTTTCTTTTTCTGTTTTCATCAGGTAATTATGCTGGTGTGATTGTATATATTACTACACCTGATAATGCGCAATTACATCATCGGGCACTTTAGCGCCGCGGCCGGTGGCCATATCTATCATCACGTAATCAAAATAGCCGTCGCAGCAGATTTTTTTGGTGGCTTTGTTGGTTAGGGTAAAGGCTACGCGGCAGCCCTTATCGTTAATGGTTTCGATGCCGGTTTGCACGATGAAGTAGTCGCCCATGGTAAGGGCACGTTTATAGTCAACATGTGCGGTGCGCACTACCCAGCCAAAGCCGCGTTCCATAAATTTTTCCATGGCCATGCCGTAGCAGCGTTCCATCTGGTCGTAACGGGCGGCCAGCACATAATCAAAGTACTTGCTGTTGTGCACATGCTGAAACATGTCTATATCATCGGGGCGTACCCGCAGTTCGGTTTCAAAGGTAGCGTAGGGCATGGGCGTAAAGTTAAAAGTAGAAAGTTAAAAGTAGGAAGTTAAAACGGATATATTGTTTCGGGCTGTCACAAAACTGTTATCTGTCGGGCTTCCAATTTTTATTATCTTAGGGGGACTAACTATGTTACTATAATGAAAAAACTTTACAAGCTGTTATTGCCTGCATTAATAAGCCTTAGCGCTGTTGCAAACGCACAGCAAAAGCAAGCAAACATGCAATACGCCGTAAGTATGGAAAAAGCGGCAGAACACCTATGTCATGTAGAGCTAAACAGCAAAGCACCGGGCAAAACACCCCGGTATAAAATGAGCGTGTGGACACCGGGCTATTACCAGCTGATAGATTTTGCTGCGGCAGTACAAAACTTTACCGTTACAGATGCCAAAGGCAATCCGTTAAAATGGGAGCAACCTATAAAAAGTGCCTGGGTGGTTGCAAACCCAACAGAAGGCGATATTAAAATTACGTATGATGTTAAGGCTACCGTACCATTCGTGGGCAATGTATATCTGGACGAAACCCGTGGCTACATTACGCCCGGCGGCCTTTTCTTGTATATGGATAAAGAGCTTAGGAACCCGGTAACCATACAAATGACACCTTACAGCAAGTGGAGCAAGCTGGTGGCAACAGGCTTGGATACCATCCCCGGTAAATATCATACCTATTTGGCTAATGATTTTGATGTGTTGTACGATAGCCCCTTTTTAATGGGCGAACTGGAGGTATTACCACCATTTATGGTTGATAACAAGCCACATAATTTTGTTGGGTATAAACTACCGGCTTTTGACAGGCAGGGCTTTATGAACGATCTGCAAAAGATCGTTAAAACCGGGAGCGATATTATTGGCGAAGTGCCTTACACGCATTATACCTTTTTATCTATAGGCGAAGGCGGCGGCGGGATAGAACATTTAAACTCATCATCATTAAGCTTTAGCGGTGGCGAGGGTTTTAACACACCCGAAGCCAGGAAAAAACTATACAACTTTATAGCACATGAGTATTTTCATCATTATAACGTAAAGCGCATCAGGCCGGTAGAGCTTGGCCCGTTTGATTACTCCAAAGAGAACCACACCAATATGCTTTGGGTAAGCGAAGGGTTTACCGTTTATTACGAATACCTCATAACCCGTCGCGCCGGCATCATGACGCCCGAGGATATGTTTGGCGATCTGCAGCAAAACCTGAAAAACTACGAGAACAAACCCGGCCACCTGTATCAATCGGCCACGCAGGCCAGTTACTATACCTGGGGCGACGGCCCTAACGGCCGCGTGAACGATGATTTTAACAAAACGATATCTTATTATGATAAAGGCCCCATTTTGGGCTTGATGCTCGATTTTAACATTCGCCACATTACTAAAAATAAAAAAACGCTGGATGATGTAATGCGCCTGCTTTACTATAAGTATTACAAAAAGCTAAACCGCGGCTTTACCGAGCAGGAGTTTAGGGACGAATGCGAAAAAATGGCCGGTACAAAAATGCCCGAACTGTTTAATTATGCATCAACCGTTACGCCGCCTAATTATCCTAAATACTTTGCTTACGGCGGTTTAAATATTGATACCACTACCACCATGATATCTACAGTTTGGGATGGCTTAAATGTGAGGCAACAAAAAGATACCCTGCGCATCACCACAGTAGATTATCAATCACCCGCGTGGAAGATGGGTGTACGCGGCCGCACTAAAATTTTAACGATAAACGGCGCCCCTGCTACCAGAGACCTGTTATTTAAAACTTACGAAACCCACAACGCCGGCGATACCATTACCCTTGGTTTAGAAAAACACGGCGTTAAAAAGGATGTGACCATAACGCTTGCTAAAAAATACGAGAAAAGCTTTAAAATAACACCACTGAAAAACCCGGATGCCCTGCAAGCAGCAATTTACAAAAGCTGGGTAGGGAAGTAGGGGATGGTGAGTGGATCCCTGTTAAAATAAATCGGAATGAGTACCGGTACGTACTAATTCTAACAGATTTATTTGCTCATGCTCTGCCCAGATAAGCAATAAGTCGGGTTTTACATGGCATTCCCAATAGCCGCTGTAATTTCCGCTGAGTTTATGCGGTTTATGTTTTTTATTTAAGCCTGTATGCCCTTTTTCTGCCAGTAGAGTAATAACTTGCTGAAGTAGTTGAAAATCTTTTACAGAACGCTTTTTAAGTAATTTTAAGTCTTTTAAAAATTTGGCGGAAGTAACAATTTGAAACATATTTTATTTGATGCTATCAAATAGTTCTTCTACAGTTCCAAATTTTTCTCCGTTGCCTGCCTTTAGTTCATTCATCGCTTTAAGGGTATCGGCATTAGGAATGTTCTTTTGCTTTTTTACCTTAACAGGGATCTGCAATTCTTTTAAAAATTGTTTAACCTGGTTGGTTTTATTATCCGGCACCTGTATTTCGAGCGTTAGCATACCAATGTTTTTATATACAAATTTACTTATTTAATACTATATCAACAATATCGCATCCGTCTCATTAAATTGTACTTGTTAAACGCTTGTGCAATTAAAACCATAACCGTATCTTTGCGCCACAATTAATTAAATATTCACGCTTTAATATTATTCACGTAATGTATTTAGGTAAAGAAGCAAAGGCAGAGATCTTTGCAAAACATGGTAAAAGCGCAACCGACACCGGTTCAACCGAAGGACAGGTAGCATTATTTACCACCCGTATCGCACATTTAACCGGCCACCTGAAAAAAAACAAACATGATTTTTCAACCCAGTTATCTCTGCAAAAATTAGTAGGTAAACGCCGCGGTTTGCTGGCATACCTGTACAAAAAAGACATTGAAAGATATCGTGCTATCATCAAAGCTTTACAGCTTAGGGATATTATCAAATAACTTTTATTATTTTTTAAGAAAAAGCCGTCCGCATTTGCAGGATGGCTTTTTTACTTTTGCAACAAATATACACACACATAAAAACCGGTGCGCTCCGAAAGATGAAAAGCGCATCACAACACAAACAAGATGAGTTTAAACGTAATTAAAAAGGTTATTGATTTAGGTGACGGCCGCACCATTGAGATCGAAACCGGTAAACTGGCCAAACAAGCCGATGGCTCGGTAGTAATTAAAATGGGTGATACCATGTTATTGGCTACGGTAGTATCATCGCCCGATGCAAAAGAAGGAGTTGATTTTTTACCCCTTTCTGTAGATTACCAGGAAAAATATGCTGCTACCGGCCGTATCCCCGGTGGATTTTTACGCCGCGAGGCGCGCCTGTCAGACTATGAGGTTTTGATCTCTCGTTTGGTTGACCGTGCATTGCGCCCAATGTTCCCAGAAGATTATCACGCTGATACCCAGGTTATGATATCATTGATATCTGCCGATAAAGATATTATGCCTGATTGCCTTGCAGGTTTAGCTGCTTCTGCTGCATTATCTGTTTCTGATATCCCTTTTAACGGCCCTATATCTGAGGTGCGTGTTGCCAAAGTTAATGGCCAGCTGGTTATTAACCCAACTTTAACTCAATTGCAAAATGCAACTTTAGAGTTTATTGTTGCCGGTAGCGAGCATGATATTAACATGGTGGAAGGCGAATCTGCAGAGATCCAGGAAGAAGAATTAGTTGAGGCTATTAAATTTGCACATACTGCCATCAAACTACAATGTTTAGCCCAAAAAGAGTTAACAATTGAAGTAGGTAAAACTGAAAAACGTGTTTACAACCACGAACACAGTAACGAAGACCTGAAAAAAGCTATTTACGCTGCTACATACGATCAGGTTTACGCTATTGCCGGCGAAGCGTCTGCTAAAGAAGAGCGTGGTGCTAAATTTAAAGCGGTACGTGATGCTTATATCGAAACCCTTGGCGAGATAGATGATATCACCAAATCATTAGCTAAAAAATACTACCACGATGTAGAGTACGATGCTATCCGTAACCTGGTATTAGACGAAGGTAAACGTTTAGACGGCCGCAGCACTACCCAGATCCGCCCGATATGGAGCGAAGTGGGTTACCTGCCATCTGCACACGGTAGCGCGGTATTTACCCGTGGCGAAACCCAATCATTAACCACCGTTACCTTAGGCGCTAAGGATGATGAGCAAATGATTGATGGTGCGTTCATCAACGGTTACCAAAAATTCCTGTTACACTATAATTTCCCTGGTTTTTCAACCGGCGAGGTTCGCCCTAACAGGGGTGCAGGCCGCCGCGAGATCGGTCACGGTAACCTGGCTATGCGCTCTTTAAAACGCGTATTACCTGCCGAAGACCAAAACCCATACACGATCCGTATCGTTTCTGATATCCTGGAATCAAACGGTTCTTCATCAATGGCTACGGTTTGCGCCGGTACATTGGCTTTGATGGATGCGGGTATCAAGATCAGCAACCCGGTATCCGGTATTGCCATGGGCTTAATCACCAATGAAATGGGTACTAAATACGCTATCCTTTCTGATATCTTGGGTGATGAAGATCACTTGGGTGATATGGACTTTAAAGTAACCGGTACCAAAAACGGTATTGTTGCTGTACAGATGGATCTAAAGATCAACGGATTATCTTACGAGGTATTAACCAACGCGTTAAACCAGGCTAAAGACGGCCGTTTACACATACTGGGCGAAATGGCTAAAACCATGACTGCACCGCGCGAGGACTACAAACCACACGCGCCGCGTATTGTAATGATCAAGATAGATAAAGAATACATTGGCGCCGTAATTGGCCCCGGTGGTAAGATCATCCAGGAGATGCAGCGCGAAACAGGTGCTACCATCTCTATCGAAGAGAAAGACAACCAGGGCTTTGTACAGGTATTTGCCGATAACAAGGCAGCTATCGATGCTGCTTTAGGCCGTATCCGCGCTATTGCTTCTAAACCGGAAGTTGGCGAGATCTACGAAGGTAAAGTAAAATCAATTATGCCGTTTGGTGCATTTGTGGAGATTATGCCGGGTAAAGATGGTTTGTTACACATCTCCGAGATCGATCACCGCCGTATCGAAACCATGGATGGGATCTTTAACGTTGGCGACGAAGTACGTGTAAAACTGCTTGATGTGGATAAGCAAGGTAAATTGAAACTTTCGCGTAAGGCTTTATTGCCACGCCCGGAGAGCAATAAACCTGCTGATAATAACTAAAAACAAATAATTTAAACAGCAAAACCCTCTTTTTGAGGGTTTTGCTGTTTTGTTAAAAAAAATATTAAGAATTTAAAACAATACCTAAACTTTGGTGGTTTGAAATAGTTAAGGATATATAAAAAAGAGAAAACAATCAAGCCGGTACTATTTTGCGAATGACGTCTACTACGAATGATCCTTTAGATTTTCTCAATAACTCTCAAGGGATACAGACCGGTGCACAAACGGATCTGATCCAGAAGCTATTGTACGAGATCATCAGGGTTAAAGAGCTTATTACCTATTATGATTCCATCCCGAATGGGGCAGGGCAGCTCGGCTCGTCAATTTTGAATGAACTGGTTACCGAAGCCTACAACTCCCTGGTCAATTACGATACTGTTTTGATGAAAAAGTATTACGATCTGTTGCTTAATTGCGATTGATACGCCGATAAGCCAAGCTGCCCGCTAAAATTTATTAGAATTTACTGCTGTTGTAAGCGAAGACTTTAGCTTAAAACCTTTTTGCGCAACTCTGCAGAGATCTCATCTGTAATGCGGATAATATCGGCAGCTTCCTGCGTGTTGTTAACAACCACCCTGTCGCATACATCACGGTAGGGCAGCAGGTACTCTTTATAAGCCGGTACAACGTGGTTTACCCATTTATAGTAAGCATCTTCGTTAGAGTAGCCGCGCTCTTCCAGGTCGCGTTTAAGGCGGCGTTTCAGGGCAATGTGTTCATCGGCATCAATAAAGATGGTCATATCCAGCACATCCTTAATTTTACCAAAGTGCATAATGAATAACCCCTCTACAATAATAATAGGTGCCGGTTTGATCTCCAGCATTTTGGGGACTGCATTGGAGTTGTTAAAAGTGTATTCCTGCTTTATAAAGCTTTGGTTATTCAGCAGTTTAAAAATATCACTTTCAAAGTGCTCATGGTCTATGGTTGATGGCAGGTCGAAGTTATACTCTTTATTCTCCTCCTTGGTCATGTTATGGGCCACCGGGAAGTAGTAATCATCCTGCGATACCAAACACACCTCATCGGCGGTAAAGTGTTCTAAAAAGGATTTTAAAAAAAAGGTTTTGCCAGATCCGCTGCCACCGGCAACGCCAATTACATAAGGTTTATTCATTAGGAGTACCGTAGCTGATATTTACCTGAAAACGTTTATCGAGCGCACCCAAAGCAGTGGCAACATTTTTGGTCATCACGATGATAGCATCCCTGGTGCTTTGGCTGTCAGTAAAGCGGCCAACTACTTTGGCAAAGGTTACGTGGCCATTCATGGGGTTGGTAATGCGCATCACCGTACCAATAGGGGCGGTACGATGCAGGATCAATTTTTTATTTGGGTCAAGGCTGGCATCCTCTATCCAGGTAGCCACTCCTTTTTCGTTCTTTTCAAACAGGCCGTACCGGTTGGCGCCGGCTTTATGGTTGGCAATACTATCCGCGGCAGCCACGTAGGTAGAGTCTCGCCGGGCGGTGTCTGTGTGGGCATCGGTTACAACAGCCGCCGGGGCTGGCGCGGGTGCAGCCACACCATTGGGCACCATTAATACCTGGCCGGGTATAAGCGCGGTAGATTTTAGTTTATTTAACTGCGTAAGCGCATCTACGGTTGTATTAAAACGTTTAGCGATAGCATACAGTGTTTCATGTGCCGATACCTTGTATTCTTGCGTGGCAGTGATGGCAGCAGGTGCTTGTACAGCAGGCTTTGTCTCTTCTTTTTGTACCGGCTGCGGTATTACAACAGGCTGTGTTTTAACTGTGGCTTGCTCTGCCGGTTTGGTTTTTACCGGTGTCTGCTCTGCCGGTTTGGCTGGTGTTTGGGCCGGTGGTGTTTGCACAGCAGGCGCCGTGGCAACTGTTTCTACGATGGAGCGCTGAGTAGGCACTTTAATGATCTTGCCAATTTGCATGCTGGCATTATTATTAAACTTTTGGATGATTTTAGGGCTTACCCCGTATTTGCGGCCCAGCGAATAATAATTGTCTTTCGGATCGAGTTTATGCAGGATAACTTTTTTGCCGTCCAGGTTCTCCACCCCGATAGAATCTGGCAGTGCCGATGCAAACAGGGAAGAAGTAAGGGCGGTAAGTATAGTGGATAATAGTAGTATTTTAAATTTCATAATAAATTCTTATTCAGTAATTTATAGTTTTAAAGCCTTTATTTCGGCTTTGTTTTTGATGTAAACCAGTATATTTTTATGTAATACAAACGCCTCGGGCTGTAATTTTTGTATATCCTGGTTCAATAAATCATGATAAATTACCTCATTGTTATTAATTATATACAGGTGCTGCTGCAAGGCCCCGTTTTTAAGGGTGTGCAAAGATACAATTATGTAATTATTATGGTTTAGATAATGCACCATATTTCCATAGGGTTCATCGGGCAGGATGCCGGGCGGCAATTCACCGGCAGTTAACATAGCAGGTGTCCGGATATTATTCTCTAAAGGTTTATCAGTTGCTGCATCAAAGGGGCGTAAGGTTTGGCCGGTAAGTATATCGGCAAGCATTAGCTTTTTAGGCAGCATATTGGTATTGTAAACCACCGGCCCGGCAGCCGCCAGATGATCGAGCGCCAGGCTGTAGTTGCTCCAGCGTTCGGCGCCTGTAGCAGTATCAATAGCAATGATCGCTTTATGCTCGGGGCCGGTTTCTTGCTTGTAATAATGCAGCAGCATTATACCTTGGTAAATACCCTCTATACCGGTAAGCCAGCGCTCGGGCAGGGTGAGGTCGGTAAAATACATTTGCCCGGTTACCAGGTTTAAAGAGGCAAAGCTGGTTTGTTTATCGGCTTCATTCCGCAGCTCGATGCCGAGCAGATCGGTTTGCCCGTCAATTTGCAGGCGCCATACGGTGCTGGGAAAGCTAAGGGCGATATGTGGTCGAAAAATGGTCATTTAAAGTCGCAAATATGGCTATTAATTGTCTCATCAGGGAATTTTTTAACCCCGAAATTTCTGACAAAAACCAAACAAACAATCAGAAACAATGTCTGCTAAACGGATGTTATCACAACAAAAAATAAATTATCATGGACGCTGAAAAAATAAGCTTAGAAGAAAAAAAAGTAAAACCGGTTGTTGATCATCTGAACGATCTGTTGGCAAACTATCATATCCATTACCAAAAATTACGTGGCTGCCATTGGAATGTAAAGGGCAAAAGCTTTTTCACGCTACACGTAAAATTTGAAGAATTATATACCGAGGCCCTTACCACTATTGATGAACTGGCCGAGCGGATACTTACCCTGGGCAAGCCACCGTACAGCACTTTTAACGATTACATTACCACATCAACCATTAAAGAAATTCAAACTATCGGCTTAAAGGATACCGATATGGTGAAAGCTTTGATAGAAGATATGGCCGCCCTGATAGAAATGGAGCGCCAGATATTGGATATTACTGCTGATGCAGGCGATGATGGTACAAACGATATGGTGAACCGCTTTATGCAATTTAAAGAAAAGAACACTTGGATGCTACGTTCATTTGTGAACGAAGATTAATTTTGTAGAGACCAGTGATTAGAGGTTGGAGATCAGTTTCAATTCTGATCGTAACATAAAAAAAGAGGCCGTCTCATAAGTGGGGCAGCCTTTTTGTTATTTAATGCGATTTTGGTAACTTAAAGTCATGGGAGCGAAAGTAGTCTTTAAACCATATGACCCCGACCAATTGACATTTCTGCCGTACAAACTGGAGGA
>NZ_SNQG01000013.1 GCF_004378255.1 Mucilaginibacter phyllosphaerae | reverse complement strand
CTTGGCGATGGCGGCGTTGGCGATCACCACGTCGAGCTTGTCGATGCCGTGCGTCTTTTGCAGCGTCTCCGCGACGTCGTGCGCGTCCTGCTCGACGCCGGCGTCGTACTTTACCACCACCAGCTTGCTGTCATCGGCCTTGGGGATGGAGGACAGGGCCTGGGAGGTGGAGCGGGATGGGTCGCGGACGGCGGCGACGACGGTATGGTTGGGCTGGGAGAGGTATCGCTCCAAGAGGCCTTTGCCAAGGCCGCGGTTCGCTCCAGTGATCAGGACGGTGGTGGGTGCCATGGTGTCGGTTGTGGTGTGGTTGGTAAGGGTTCTGGTGTGCAGTGTTTGCCGGGAGGGTGACTTTCGTCGCAAGAGAAGGGATCTGAGGCAAGCTTGAGTTGCGAATTTCTGCACAGTTTATTCGATGCGGAACAAATCAATCTGAGATTGACTTTCAGATGCTGGATATAAGCAGACTTATGAAAAGGTTATTCAATTCGCAGTTGCAACAAACCAGCCGGAGAATAACTTTCGGATCGTGGATATTTGCACCTGTGCTAAAAAGGTTTATTTGAGGC
>NZ_SNQG01000005.1 GCF_004378255.1 Mucilaginibacter phyllosphaerae | reverse complement strand
CTGCACATCTACCCCGCCGTTCACGTTCACGCGGCGTGAACACCGTGAACAGAACGTAAATACCTGCGGATCAGACCGTTCGTAAATCCGCCCCCTCCACTACGCTAAACGCCTTACAAACGCCCCGAAACGCCCTGGAAACGACCCAAGGGTTATTATCATTAAATTTATTAGAACTAAACTGCGATCAGCTTGTTGCCTTTAAAAAACACAGATATGAAAAATCCATTTAAAAAACACGATAACAGTAACAAGTTGGTAGCAGGTTTAACCTTAGGGGCCATATTTGCGGGGGCAATAGTGTACCTATATACCAAACGCAAAGCAGATATTGATGCTGCCGCAGCAGAACTTAAAGAACATGCACAGGATTACCTGAAGGAAAAAGGTAAACAAGCCAAAAAAATTAAAAGTACGGTTAGCGATCTGGCAGATATCGTGCAGAACTAAAAGGAAGAATTTACGGATTGCTTACCGGCATCATCAGCGCAGGATCATACGTCGGGCCTGCCCGGATGATAATTTGGCGGATAAAGGGTTAGGATAGGCAGGAAGTACAGCATATACTTAATGATTAATGCACCGGGAATAACAGGCTTTAAAATCTGCTGTTCCCGGTTTCGTTAGTGATCACACGGTAAACTGTCCAGTCGTCGGTTTCAAATACCTTGCGGAAGTTTACATCGGGGATGGTTTTACGTATCGTAAGGATGTACTTATTATTCAGCTGGGTATAGCCGGACACTACATTCTTAGCCGTTGCCACCACAATATAATCCACATATTTATCGGGCGATTCCAGGGCGCTTAAAAAACTACCCTGATACGGCATGATAACGGGCTTTATATCTTGTGTAAAGGCTATTACACCGTAGCCAATAGCATCATCTATCAGCACGTGCGCGTCGCCGGGCAGGCTGTTGAGATAGCTGGCCACATCTATATTATCTTTATATACATCATCCACATGGCGGTTAACCAGCACCGACGCAAAATTTTTCTCTTCGGCAATAGAGGATGTTTTTAAATAATACCAGCCTACATACAGTTGAAACAGCACGGTTACCAGTAATAGTAACTTAAAGCCTTTTTGTTTTTTTACCGTATGTGCTTTAAATATCACGCCCAAAAAAGCCAGTATTAAAAATATAAGATAATACTGGTAGGCTAAAAATACCTTGCTGTACTTGATATGCAAAAACTCGATAAATGCAAAAGGGATCAATAGCGTAAGTACCTGGTAGGTGCTTTCTCTGAACAGGTATATCGCTATTAGTATCATGGGTGCAAACAACAGCACCTGGGCAGATAGCAGGATAGATGTTTCGGGGATGCGGTAGGCCGTGTCGGTGGTCAGCTGGTCAAAACTAAGCTTATCTACCAGTACATTCCAGGTAGCATAAGGGCTTTCATTAAAATAATTCAGATCGTTGGCGTGGGTAAGGTTAAGCAGTTTGTAACACAGTACAGCGGCCAGCGGCAGGCTAAATAAAATAATGTATAGCGCAAATGTTTTGTTGGCCAGCTTACGCCTTAGGGATGGGCTGTTAAAGCTTAAAAACAGCCTGAAGATAGATTCCTGCTCGCCCAGGTTTAAACTGTGTATGGTAATAGATAGCACCAGGGGCAAAAAAAACAGGGTTAGCCAAATAAACTTATAATCGCAAAATATAAGCCCAACCAGGCATATACTGGCTATAGATACGTGGAAGGTGGTGTTGGATTTGTAAAATTTAAACAGGTTAAGAAAAAACAGGAAAAAAAAGATAAGGATCAGATAAATGCTTTTACCTGATGATGCCGTATAAATAATGCCCGGATGAAACAGGAAGATGATGAGCAGCAGCCAGATGTAGCCGTCATCATTAAGGCGCTTGGCCACAGTTGATGCTATAACGTAAAATAACGCAGCTGTACCCAGTGCCGATGCCAGCACAGGCGCCAGGGTTTTAAAAGGGCTGAAGATAAAGGATACGTAGAAAGGCAGTATGGGCGAAGTAAGGCCCATTACTTTTAAGCGGTTGCCTAAACCCTCAAATACGATCTTGGTCTTTTCGATATAAAAAAGCGACTCGTGGTTGTAATACCCGATCCTGTTAAGGTATATGCCGCATACCAGGTAGTAAATAACCAGTATAAACGTAAGGATGAACAAATATAGGGTACCTGTAAGCTTCATTTATTTTACAACGTTTGTAGGGTTGTTTACTTTACTTAAACCATGGTTTGTTTTTTCCCAGTAAAAGGGCTTAACAATTAGCTGGTATAAGCCTTTATAAGCCGATATGGAGTGCATTAACCAGTAAATAGGGTTTGCTACAGCAAACAATATCAGCTCGTAATAGCGGCGTTTAAATACCGCTATCATGTTTACATAGATCATGAGGATGTTACCAACCATCAGGTTAAAAATAGACATGAACAGCACCCAATCCGGGAAGAGCGAACGGATGGTTGAAAGATCAAACACCACGTAACAAATAAATATGGCCAGCAATAACGGGTAAACCAAAAAGGTGATAGGGGTGGCGCCTATAAAAAAGTTAAAGCCCAAAAAGCCTTTCCAGCCTATTTCGCGCCACAGTGCAGCCGGGTTACGCATGTGTACCAGGTAGGTTTGCATGTAACCTTTTATCCAGCGGCTGCGCTGGCGGATCCAGTTAAAGGGCTCGTTATTGGCCTCTTCGTAGGTGGTGGAGTTGATGATCGCAATTTTATACCCCTTGGCATAGGCCCGCACACCCAGGTCGGCATCTTCGGTAACGTTAAAAGGGTCCCACGCGCCAAGCTCAACCAGCTGCTCCAGCTTAAAATGGTTACTTGTACCACCCAGGGGGATGGGGATATCCAGCGTATCTAAACCGGGCAGCATATAATCAAACCAATACGAATACTCCAGGGTAAACATCCTGGTCAAAAAGTTCTCGTTACGGTTAAAGTAGTTTAATGCGCTTTGTATGCAAATGTATTCTTCGGGCAGTTTTCTGAAAAGCGACACCACTTTTTTAAGCTGATCGGTATCGGGGATATCCTCGGCATCGTAAATGGTTAAATATTTACCACGCGCAAAGTGCAGGCCGTAATTACAGGCTTTGGGCTTTGTTTTTGGCATGTGGAAAGGCACCACAATAACTTCAAACACGGCCGGGAAATCCAGGTTTTTAACGGCGTTAAAGGTTTTATCGTCATCCTCTTCAATCAGCAGCTTAATATCCAGCTTGTGGCGCGGGTAATCTATGGATTGCAGGTTCCATATCAGTTTTTTGATCAGCTTATCTTCTTTATACACCGGTAATAAAATGGTGTATATCGGCAGTTCGTTATCTATAACGGCCTTAACTTCTTCTTTGGTTACGGCCTGGTGCAATTCAAACCTGGAGCCTACAAGGGCCAAAAACAGCTTGAATATAATGGCCACCAAAAAAAACGAACTGATGATAACGTTGATAACAATGGATGTGTTTTTAAAGCTGATAACCAGCCCTATGGCCACAATAGCGATAAGCACAAATATAAACACGAGCTGCGCGGTTGAAAAGGTTACAACGGCCGAGCTGTCCGGGTCGCGCTTCATCAACTCAAACACGGCAGATTTGGTGTACTTTTCGCCCAGCAGCTTATTACTCAGCCAGGTAATATCCAAATCTGATGCGATCATTATTTCGGGTTCCAGGTCATAGGTAAACCGGATGAAATCTTTAAAAAGCTCGTCATCCGGCGATGCCATTAAGCACACTACCTTGTTGTTTTGGATGCGCAGGGGCATCGCTAACCGGTCGTTGGCAAAGCTCAGGTCTGTTTGCTTCAGCACCTCCTCGTCATAAGCCTCCTTGCGGGGCTGTTCGTTGATCTGGTAACCCGCGTTGAGTATAGATCTGTCGTAATTTTTACGCGAGATGTATCCCGAAGTAAGCGCTATCTTAATGAAGGATAAGCCGGATTCAACCGAATGCTGTTCAATCGCCTCGCGGTCGCCCGCGGTGATAAACCCATCATTAGTCAACAATTCAGGAATTGAGATACTCATCAAAAAAATACTCTATAATTAAAACCTTGCGCCCAATAATACACCGGAACGTTAATCGTTAAACAGCTCCTGCGATTTTTGCACCTTTGAACGTATATAAAGGAATGACAATAATATCAGCACCAATATACCCAACAGGATGTACAGGTTGTAGGTATCCCAAAAACGGGTCAACGCGCTCTTGGTATCAATATACTCCAGGTTTTCGCTTGATTTATTTATATTAAACAAGTACTTGTTGTTATTAACATCCGAGATACAAACGTTACTGCTTAGGGTAGACAGCTGCTCGGTAATAGATTTTGAAGCAGCCAGGAACGCCTCAGACAGGTGCTTGCCCGTAGCGGTTAATACCAGCGTAGCGTTGTTGCTGCGCCCGTAAAATATCTGTGCCAGCCCGTTAGAGGTGGTATCTGCCAGCGAGTACACTACCGTGTTGTTATCGGTATTGTATAATCTAAAGTTACGATCGAACTGGATGGGAGCATCCGGAAACTCCTTCATCAGCGGGTCGTCTTTACTTAAAAGTGCAATAATATTGTTCTTTTTAAGCTCAGACGGGGTACTGGCGATATCTGATGAGTAAATAAACTCAGGGAAATTGTTAGCGTTGATGTTGTTATTCAGTTCGTAAATAATTTCGCCCATGGCGCCGGCGGCATACTTGGCGTAAGGTTTTGATACCACGATGCGGGTGGTGCCGCTGTTAAAGGCCTCGGGGTACTGGTAAAAGCTCAGATCGCTGGTGATGAACGGGTTTTTAGATTCCAGGTATGATTTGTCTACATCAATTTCGGCAAAGAAATTGGTGAAGCTGTTTTTACAGTTACCGTTATTTGGGTAAAACCTAAATTCGGCCTCCAGCGTGTTATACTTATGGTGCTGGTACCTGTTAATGGTAACAGATGTATTGAGCTTGCCGGATGCATCCAGCTTTTCGCTGCTTAACAATAAACCATTCAGGTAAATGTTAAAAAAACCGCGGTCGCCGGGGTTAAGGTTGCTGTAGTTAGCCACAATGCGAATCTCTACCTCTTTAGGCGTAAAGCTAAAATCAGAGTTTTTAAAGTTGAACGCGCTTTTTAACGAACCGATGCCCGATAAGAAATCGCTAACGCCGCCAATTTGCTTCAGCGATAGTTTAGAGCGGTTCTCGTCAATGGTTTTAAAGAAAGTGTTTTGTGCCTTGTTCACCAGCAGGTAATCGCCAAAGGTTGAATTCAGCACGTTCATATTACCTATTGCCGTAATGCTTTTTTCGTAACCGGCATCATCGCCGCCGGTAACAAACAAAATCTCTGTAGGTACGGCTTCCTGTACCACCGTTTTTACTTCGGCCATTTTGCCTTTCACATCTACCATGCGGCTAATGGTATCGGTTACGGTTGATACGGATTTGTGCAGGTACAGCAAGCCCTGGTTAGCTTGTGGTGTAACCTTTACCAATTCGCGCTTATCATCGCGTAAAGTAGGCATAGCGCCAACCATAATGTAATTGCGTACGCTATCCGGCAGGTTAGCTAATTCAAATACGCTTATATTTTTGGTTTGGGTTTTTTTAAGCCTTGCGTAAGCCCAGGCAACGGCCTTCAGATCGTGCAGGCTGGGGTTGCTGTTGTAAACAATAGCTGTTTTAGAATCGAAACAGTTACTGATGTTGATATTGTTAAAAAAGTTTTTGTTGCTTTTAATTAACGACAGGTACGAATAATTTTTGATTTTTAACCACATGGCCGGGTTATCCAGGTCGCGGCACTGGTCGTCTGTAATGGTTAACAGGGTTTTGATGGTTATTTTAAGATAGTTATCTGAAGAGATATCGGCCTTGGTAAGCGGGAAGATGATCTTCTGGATAGAATCTTTGGTTAAACGGCCGCTGTAAACCGGTTTGGTGCCCACAAAAAGGTTGATGTATGATTTTTCTCGTATCAGCGCTTGCGACGGCTCAAAATAAATTACCAGTTTGCTGCCGTTTATTTCATACTGCGGTGTAACCTTAAAATAAAACGAGCTGGCGCCGCTCATGCCAAATATCGGCTCATCATCATTATGGCCCATTGCCTTAAATGATATGATGCGTTGGTTTTGGGCAAAAGCAATTGTGCTAAGTAGTATGAAAGCCAGTAGGGTGAAAAATCTTTTCATCAGATATTGCGTTAGTTTCAGTTAAAAGCGTTATTAGTTTATTACGTAGAATTCTACCCGGAAATAGTTTCCGTTATCGTTACTGCGGTAAGTAAGCTCGCCGCCAAGTTCCTGTGTCATTAATTTGGCTATAGAAAGGCCTAAACCCAGGCGGCTTTCGATGGTGCCCGAAGCATCATTCAATGTTTTTAATTTGTTAAACATCATATCCAGCTCATCCTGGCCAATGGCAACCCCTTCGTCTATGATCTCGAAAACAAATCTCTGGCGCTGCAGGCTGGTAACCACTTTAATGTTGTTATTGGTTTGCGAAAACTTAATGGCGTTAGAGAGCAGGTTTTGAAACACCTGGCCTACAAATACCTTATCAAGCTTAACATTCAGCGGCAGTTTTAATACGTTATCAACCAGGTGGATGTTCTTCATCTGTGCTGTTTCTACCAGTCCCTTAAACACATGTGCCACTTCGCTGTTAATATCAAATATCTCCATATTGAATTTCATCTCAGGCGATTCGATCTCTTTAACATCCATCAGCTTATTCAGCATATACTGCATTTTGTCGGCGCTTTGGGCTATAAAGCTGCTATATTCTTTTTGGTCGGTACTCAGCCGGTAATCCTCTTCTATCAGCATATTGTTACTCATCACAATTTGCCCTATCAGGTTTTTAAGATCGTGGCCTGCAATATTTATAAAGCTGTTTTTCTGTTCGTCCAGTTTACGCAGCTGCTCGTATTGCCTGTCAATAATATTGTTTTTTTCGTTAATGTTCTGGTTTTGTTCTTTCAGCTGCTCGTTAGATTTTTCGATCAGGATCTGCGATCGTACGTCACGGGCAATTACCTTAAAGCGCGAGTTGGGGATGAGGCAGGATATAAAAGCGATAATGAAAAACATTTGCCCCCCGTTATCAATTACAAGGTCTAAAGAGTAGTCGTTTAAGTTTAAAACGTTATAAAACACCGCAAGCAGCAAAAAGGCTACCAGCACCTGCACTATAGAGTTAATAGGCTCCCAAAAAACCTGCAGGTTAAAAAACAAGATAATTATGGCGTAAATTAAAAAATAGGTAGGCTGTTGTTGTAAGTTTACAATATTACATAAAAGCGCTGCGGTAACAGAGAGCAGGAAAAAACAAATGTGCAGCAGTAAACGGTAATTGTACTTACGCAGCTGAAAAAAGCTGTTAAGGCCGTAAATAATAAGTACGGTTATAATACGTACAATTAAAAACTGCAGCCAGATATTATTGGCATAAATAAAATCTACGATACTAAAAATGGGATATAAAAATATAATTGTCCAGATTATATTATTTGTTTGATACCATGCTTTTTTTGATATCTCCTTTTTATATTCTTCTTTTGAAATTTGAACAAACATTTTGTATCCTTAAATTATAATATAAACAGATCAGCGTTAATAAGCATTAAAATATTGAAACATACAGATTTTAAAAAACTAACCCCCAAGCCGCTAATAAATATGCTTATTATAATATTAATTATAATTACGCACGGCAGTATTGCAAAAAACAATCCAACACGGTTAAACGAGCGGCAAGTTGCGTTTAAGCGTGCAAAAAGCCTGGATAACGGCGTAAGCCTATCCTGGCTGGAGCAAACGTGGAATAAAGATGTTTTAGGTATAAAGCCCATTAAAAAAAGCGATTTTGAGTTAATTAAAAAGCTGGGATTTAAAAGTGTGCGGCTCCCGGTGGCTTTTGCTTACTTCCGGGCCAATAATGTTCCGGTTGAGAAAGTATTTACTCATATTGATGAAGTTTTGAAACAATGTACTGTTTATGGGTTAAAACTAATAATTGATTATCACTACGGCAACCTTAACGATACGAATTACTTAACCGAAACGCCAAAGATCATTAACCAATGGATGATATTAACAAAGCGGTATATACGAGAAAATCCGGAAAAGGTTTTCTTTGAAATATATAACGAGCCGGGCCGTATCAACCCCAAGGTGTGGAAAGACGCCGCCTATAATATTGTAACCGCCATACGCAAGGTTGATAAAAAACGCACCCTGATAGTTGGTGCCTCAAACTTTAACAGCATTTATGAGTTAAGCAGAATGGAAAGGCTGGCAGATGAAAATATTATTTATACGTTCCATTTTTATGAGCCCTTTATGTTTACACACCAGGGCGCCGATTGGGTTGGCAACCAGGTGGCAACTACAGGTGTACCGTTTCCGTATAACGCGCAAACCTATCCTGCCATTAACCCCAAGGTAATTGGCACCTGGGGCGAAACAAATTATTACCAGTATAAAAACGATGGCAACGAGCAGTCGGTACATGATAAGTTACTGATCGTTAAAAACTGGGGGGCCAGGTACGGTGTACCGATACTGTGCGGCGAATACGGTGTGTACAACAAATATACCGATGACGATAACCGTTGCCGGTATATCAAGGCGGTAAGAAAAAATTTAAAAGAAATGGGTATCCCGGGCATCATGTGGGATTATAATTCCGGGTTTTCGATATTTAACGGCCCGCCTGCTGTAGGCAACCTCAGCAATTGCATGAAACAGGCCATTGATTATACCGGTGCCAAATAATATTATAGTTTTAAATGATTAACTTTGCAACCTAAGATAGTGCTATGAAATTTTTTGAGGAAAAACGTAAGGAAGTAATGGGGCATATAGAAAAATTCATGCTCGAAAAGATGGATGAGTATCTGAAGCCTATTGACACCATCTGGCAGCCATCAGATTTTTTGCCTGATGCGTCAAGGGATACGTTTTTTAGCGAGATCAAAGAAATGCAGGAAAGCGCCCGCGGGTTATCTTACGACCTGGTGGCCGTATTAATTGGCGATACCATTACAGAAGAAGCACTGCCTACTTACGAATCGTGGTTAACCATGGTTGAGGGAGTATCTGATAACGAAGAAGGCGGCTGGATGAAATGGACCCGCCACTGGACAGCCGAAGAGAACCGCCACGGCGATCTGCTCAACAAATATCTGTACCTGAGCGGCCGCGTAAATATGCGCGCTATGGAGGTATCTACCCAATACTTAATTGCCGATGGCTTTGATATCGGCACCGGACACGACCCGTACCGTAACTTTATTTACACATCATTCCAGGAGCTGGCAACCAATGTATCGCACCGCCGTGTAGCCTCACAGGCTAAAAAGGATGGGGATACGCTGCTATCTAAAATGTGCGGTGTAATTGCCGGCGATGAGGCGCGCCACGCCAAAGCCTACAAATACTTTATCGAAAAAATATTTGAGGTTGACCCTAACGAAGCCATGCTGGCATTTGAAGATATGATGCGCAAAAAGATTGTGATGCCGGCACACTTCCTGCGCGAGATAGGTTTAAAGATAGGCCAGACATTCGGCCACTTTACCGATGCGGCAGAGCGCCTGGGCATTTACACGGCTATCGACTATGTAGACATCCTGAAAGAACTGATAGAAGACTGGCACATAGAGAGCGTGATAGACCTGAAGGAAGACGGTGAAAAAGCCCGCGATTACATCATGAACCTGCCCAACCGCCTGATCCGCGTGGCCGAACGTATGAAAAACCCCATGCTGGAATACAAATTCAGCTGGATCTACGGATAAGCGATAACCATATATAATCGCTTGTTTAATACAGGCAGATGCAGCACACAGCCCTTTTATTTACCAATAAAAGGGCTGTGTGCTTATTTTATAAATTCCTCAACGCTTTCCTCAACAAATTTACACCAGTTAAACTTGTTTAGTATTTAGTTAATGGGTTTTTGGCTTACTTATTAATGTTAAATCCCGGTACGGTGTATCCGGCGGGTTTGTAGGCATCCGGTATCTGTATGCTGTTTCCGTCGCGCAGTGCAGTGTATCCCGGCGACATGATCTCAACACCTGCTTCATTAAATTTATCCTGTATGTTTTGATAAAGGCCGGAGTAAATTACCGCCATTTTATTAGGTTGATTGGTGTAGGCGTTTACCTGGTAGCCGACATTGAAATCGTTAAGCGCTGTTTGCAACACAAACGGCTTAGGGTCTTGCTGTATCCCATCCGTAGCCAGTGCGGCATCTATAAGCAGTTGTTGTACCTTTTGCCAGGGCGCATCATAGCCAATGGTAACAGTTGTGTTTAAAATAAGGCCCAGTGTGTTTGCCGACGATGAGTAATTTACGCTATGCCCGTTAAGTATTGCTGCATTCGGGATAACCACATCTTCGTTTTTTATTGTGCGTAACCGTGTAGCCAATACATTTTTTTCTATCACATCACCGGTTATATCACCAAGTTTAACACGGTCGCCAATTTTAAAGGGGCGCATATAGGTAAGTACAACTCCCGATATCATATTAGATACAGCCGAGGATGAACCAAAAGAAAACAAAACACCTAAAAACACGGTAACTCCCTGAAATACCTTGGAGTCGGATCCGGGCAGATAAGGAAAAATGGCAACAAACATAAAGGCATATAATAAAATGCGTATAATATTGTAAGTAGGCATGGCCCATTCAGGGTAAAACCCTTTAATGGTAAATGCCCCCTGCCCAATTTCTTTAGATATAAATTTTACCAGCTTTAATATATAGTAGGTAATTGCAAATATTACAGCAACGGTAAGTAGGTTAGGTATATAGCGTATAAAGGCAAAAGCAATACCTTTTAAAGGGTCAACCACGTAACTTAACAGCTGTGTTGCTATTGGCTTTGATGAAGGGAATATAAAAAACAGTATAGGCAGCGCAAGGTAAACCAGTAACAGTATGATCAATATCCTTATAACCTTAATGATGTTGCTTACAAACGGGAAGATACGATGCGCATAACTTACCGGGGCGCCTTGTGCCGCAAGTTTATCCAGCCGGCTTTCCCATGCCTTTATAAAGCGTAAGGTGAGCCATCTAAAAGATTTATTAATGCCCCATATTAAAATCACCACTAAAATAATAACAGCTACTGCCTCTAAAATATTTATCGTAAATTGTTTTAAACTGTTATTTTCAAAAACAAGGCCTAATTTTTTTTTGATCACGGCCTGATATTGCGCGGCAAGCTGCGGGCGGTTAAGCTCTGTAAAGGTTGCATCTTTATTATTAACCACCATTATCATCTGCGATTTGTAAGATATAACAGATATGGCTGTGTCGTTTTTAACAGTAACAGAGTCTGCAATAAAATCTAAGCGGTCTAAAATTGTGTTTAGGCGTTTGGTAATAATGTCTGCACGCTCGCGTACAGCAAACATGCCCTGGCCGGCATATATTTTAAACAAAGTATCGTTGCGTAAAACTATAGGGACACCTGCGGGCTTTAAAACCTGCTGGGCTTGGGTAAATACCTGGCTGAAAATAAAGAATAGGAATAAGTAGTACGTTTTATGCATTTGCGTTATGGTTAAGGCTATAAATATATCAAGAGTGATTCATTATCTTACCCCTCCTGCACCAGATCCGTGCCTTGTCCGCCGGAGATATCATCAAACAGACTATTTAAAATAGATTCTACCGTGATGGAATTTACATCATCCACGTAATGTTCGTTACGGGTTATCCATAACTCATCAGCCTGCACGGCTATATTAAAAAGTACGCCTTCATACAAGTCGGGCTGGGTGATCTGGATACCCGAAGGGGTATTGGTTATAATGAATGTAATATCGCTTTGTTTTTGCTCATGGAAGATGGGGTTCAGCCTTTTGTTTATATGATGGTAAAGGTCATCTATACTAACCGGTTTATGCAGGGTGATAATTTTCATGATGTTGTATTTGGTATATTTACAATTGGGTTAAACGGATTGTTTACCATCCACTTTTATTTAAGCATTTAAAACAGGAGTTTTGTTTAAACCGTTTATACAAAAACTACTACTATGAAATATAAATTATTAGGCCGGTCGGGATTAAAGGTGTCCGAACTTTGTTTAGGTACCATGGGCTTCGGCACCGAAGGCGGCTGGGGTGCAGATGCCGCAACCAGTTTCGAGATTATGGATGCCTACGCCAATGCCGGCGGCAACTTTCTGGATACGGCCAACATCTATAAACTGGGTACCAGCGAAAAGATCATCGGCGATTACCTGTCTACGCAGGACCGCGACTATTTTGTACTGGCCACCAAATACACTTTAAAGGATAATACCACCAACCCCAACGCCAGCGGCAACAGCCGTAAAAATATGATGCGCAGCGTAGAGGATAGCCTTAAACGTTTAAAAACAGATTTTATTGATGTGCTGTACCTGCACATTTGGGATGATATTACCCCGATAGATGAAGTATTGCGCGGACTGGACGACCTGATTAAACAGGGCAAGGTAACCTACGCTGCTATAAGCGATACGCCTGCCTGGGTGGTAGCTAAAGGCAACACCCTGGCCGAGCTGATGGGCTGGAGCCAGTTCATCGCACTGCAGGTAGAGTACAGCCTGCTTGCCCGCACGGCCGAGCGCGAACTGATCCCGATGGCTAAACATTTCGGGATGACGGTTACCCCCTGGGCGCCATTGGCCGGCGGCGCACTCACCGGGAAGTATTTAAAAGGCGATAGAGGGCGAATAAAGGCCGATAGTAAGCGCCTGGATGCCCGTGCAGAAAGCATTACCAAAGTAGTGATGGATATAGCGCAGCAATTGGGCGTATCCGAAAGCCACGTAGCCCTGCAATGGACCATGAGCAAAAGTTTTAGCTGTATCCCGATTGTGGGCGCCACCAAAATAGACCAGTTAAAGGATAACCTGAAAACGGTTGATGTGGTATTAAGCCCCGGGCATATTGCCATGCTGGATGATGCCAGCAAGATAGAATTAGGCTTCCCCGGCGATTTTTTTAACGAGGAAGCAGTGAAGGTGAACTCGTTCGGTGGGTTTTATGATATGGTAGAGAAGCGGTAAGAGAAATTCAGCATTGAATCGGCGTTGCGTTAGGTAAAGAATAGGTAAGCTAATTTTAGAGCGATTTTAGCATTGACAACTTTTAAAAAGTTGTCAATGCTGTGTTGCATTAGGTAGAAAAGAAGTAAGCTGAGTTTAAAGCGATTTTAGCATTGACAACTTTTAAAAAATTGTCAATGCTACTTTTCATTATAAATAAAATCCTTGCAGCGAACAACAGCCCGGCGGGTAACCTACAGTATGAGCAAAAAGCGGGATTATTTGAGGCTGAGAAATCCGGCCTTTTCTTTAATATAAAGAGGGCACCATATGATTTTTTCGTATTTTTGTTACACAAGGATTAATTATGGTAACTATAAATTCAACACTTGAAGATATAATGCAGCTGGATTTTACATCCAGGGAGATGTTGCTTGAAATTTTACAAAAGCGACAAATAGAAGCCAAGAGAGATGAAGTAGCTAAAAAAGCCAAACAGTCTTTAAAAATTTATACTTCAGGTAAACTTCCGTCTTTATCAGCTGGCGAGGTTATTGATAAATTAAATTCTTTATAATATCAATAATGCCTATGCAGCGCAAACTGGTATTGTCTAAAACTTTTGAAAAGTCATACAAGAAATTCACAAGCAGCAATCAGTTTTTAAAGGCGGCAATTGCAAAAGCCATCCAGAAATTAGAATCAGATGCATTCGACCCATCTCTCAGAACACATAAATTAAGCGGAAAACTTGCAGCATATCTCGCCTGCTCTTGTGGCTACGATTGCAGAATAATATTCACAATTGAGAAAGATTTAACAGATTTTGAAAGGGAGATTGTGCTATTATTGGATATTGGAACACATAACGACGTTTATTAGCGATTTTAGCATTGACAACTTTTAAAAAGTTGTCAATGCGGCGTTGCGTTAGGTAGAGAAGAGGTAAGCTGAGTTTAGAGCGATTTTAGTATTGACAACTTTTTAAAAGTTGTCAATACTGTGTTGCATTAGGATGGATAGAGAAAGATAGTAAGGTGATGATAAAAATTCTTTTTTAAAAACATCCTTATATAACAATACATAAAGGATTTTGTAGAGGCGCGATACTTCGCGCCTTTTGCATTAGAGCGCTTTAATAAGATAGAATCTTAATCAAAATTACCCTGGTTTTCTATCTATCTGCCAGCTGATTTCACCACTCACTACCTCATCTCAATAAAACCTGCAAACCATTTGTAAATTAAATAAATAGGCGTATCTTTGCAGTCCCGTAATTACGGGGTAAAGAATACGTTTAATAAATTTAATTAAAAGCAAGTGAATACGTTAAGTTACAAAACTGTCTCAGCCAACAAAAAAACCGTTAATAAAGAATGGGTTGTTGTTGATGCAAACAATGAGATTTTGGGGCGCTTGTGTACTAAGATCGCGATGATGATCAGAGGTAAGCACAAGCCAGGGTTCACCCCACACGTAGACTGCGGCGATAATGTAATCGTTATCAATGCAGACAAGGTTAAACTGACCGGAAACAAATTCAGCGAAAAGCAGTATGTTTCTTACACCGGTTACCCGGGTGGTCAGCGTTTCATTTCTCCAAAAGAGTTAATGGCCAAGCATCCTGAGCGTGTGATTGAAAAAGCCGTACGTGGTATGTTACCTAAAAACCGTTTAGGCCGTGCTATTTATGGTAACCTGCATGTTTACGCAGGTGCAGAGCATCCTCATGCCGCTCAAAATCCAACAACCATTTAATTTTTAATCACAAGGAGAAAAGAAAATGCCAACAACTAACACTTCAGGCAGAAGAAAAACCGCTGTGGCCCGCATCTATTTAAGCGAAGGCGCTGGCGCTATTACCGTTAACGGTAAAGATTACAAAGAGTACTTCCCTACCTTACCATTACAATACATCGTTATGCAATCAACAGAAGTTTCTGGCTCTGCCGGTAAATTTGATGTTAAAGTAAACGTTGCAGGTGGTGGTGTTAAAGGCCAGGCAGAAGCCGTTCGTTTAGCTATCGCGAAAGCTATTGTTGAACTGGATCCGGAGAAAAAACCAGCATTACGCGCTAAAGGTTTAATGACACGTGATGACCGTATGGTTGAGCGTAAAAAACCAGGACGTAAGAAAGCACGTAAGAAATTCCAATTCAGTAAACGATAATTTTAAGGAGGACACAAACAATGGCAAGAACAACATATCAGGACTTACTGGATGCAGGTGTACACTTTGGTCACCTTACCCGCAAATGGGACCCGAAAATGTCACAGTACATTTTCATGGAGCGCAATGGTATCCACATTATAGATTTAAATAAAACCTTATCAAAGGTTGAAGAGGCTGCTGCAGCAATTAAACAAATTGTAAAATCAGGCCGTAAAGTATTATTCGTAGCAACAAAGAAACAAGCGAAAGATATCGTAGCCGAATATGCAAAAGGCGTAAACATGCCTTATATCACCGAGCGTTGGTTAGGTGGTATGTTAACCAACTTTGCTACTGTACGCAAGTCGATCAAAAAGATGTCGAACATCGATAAATTGACTAAAGACGGTACTTACAGCAACTTATCTAAAAAAGAGCGTTTGATGATACAGCGTGAGCGTATCAAATTAGAAACATTGTTAGGTGGTATTGCGGATCTTAACCGTTTACCTGCTGCATTGTTCCTGATCGACGTGAAGAAAGAGCACATCGCGGTATCTGAAGCTTTAAAATTAAACATCCCGACTTTCGCGATGGTTGATACCAACTCTGATCCGTCTAACATCGATTTCCCTATCCCGGCGAATGACGATGCTACCAAATCAATTTCATTGATCACCGGTATTATCATCAAAGCTATCGAAGAAGGTTTAGACGAGCGCAAACGCGAGAAAGAAGACGAAACTGAAAAAGAAGCAGCAGCTGCCAAAGCAAAAGCTGATGCGCCCGAAGTAGCAGATCGCTCTGAAGGTGGCAAACGTAAAAGGACTGCAGAAGTAACAGCTGAAACTGCTGAAACCGAAGCCCCTGCTGCTGATTCAACAGAAGAATAATAATTTAAGTGAGTGGTGATTGGTGAGCAGTGAGTGGTAAAACTCGCCGGTTACTGTTCACCACTTATTCATTAATAAAATTTGGTGTTTGGGGATGATAAGTAAAATAACTACTCACCACTCACTATTCACTATTTAACTTTACAAAACATGTCTACAGTACAAATATCTGCATCAGATGTAAACAAACTGCGCCAGCAAACAGGTGCGGGCATGATGGATTGCAAAAAAGCTTTAACAGAAACTAACGGTGACTTTGAAGCTGCTATTGATTTTTTAAGAAAAAAAGGTGCTAAGGTTGCTGCAAGCCGCCAGGATCGCGAATCTAACGAAGGTGCTGTTATTGCACGTACTTCAGAAGATTTTAAAACAGGTGTGATCATCGAGCTTAACTGCGAAACAGATTTCGTAGCTAAAAACGCTGAGTTTATTGCTTTTGCTAACGAAATTGCAAATGCAGCTGTTCAAAGCAAACCTGCTTCTATCGAAGCGCTTTACGATCTTTCTATCGACGTTGAGAACGCAAGCGTTAAAATTGGTGATGCAATTATTGATAAAACCGGTAAAATTGGCGAAAAGATCGGCATATCTAAATACGAAGTGATTGAAGGCGATAAAGTTGTTGCATATATACACGGTAACTACCGTTTAGCGGTATTGGTTGGCTTAAACAAAAATGCTGCAGGTGCAGACGAAGCCGGTAAAGACGTTGCGATGCAAATTGCTGCCATGAGCCCTGTTGCTGTTGATAAAGATGGTGTTGATTCAACGATCATCGAGCGCGAATTAGCTATCGCTAAAGATCAGATCCGTGCAGAAGGCAAACCAGAAGAAATGGTTGAGAAAATTGCTGCAGGTAAGCTGAACAAATTCTACAAAGATTCTACCTTATTAAACCAGGAGTTTGTTAAAGACTCATCTAAAACTGTTGCCCAGTTCTTAGATTCGGTTGATAAAGGCCTAACCGTTACCGCATTTAAGCGGGTTGCTTTAGGAGCTTAATTATATTATCCCCCTCGTTATTAACGAGGGGGATTTTTTTTGCGATATTGTTTTGTAGAGACGCGATACTTCGCGTCTCTGTTTGCGAAAGATGCGGAGTATCGCGTCTCTGTTTGTGAAAAGACGCGAAGTATCGCGTCTCTGCAATTGTAAAGAAGATTTCAAAATCGAAAAAGTAAAGTCTCCCCTATCGGGGGAGATTTAGAGGGGGCTTCTATGATAACAGCACTTCATAACCTTAAACTCATCTCTGGCGGTACCATCGCCCAAGGCAAAGCCGTTTTAATTGCGGGCAGCCACATCAAAGCCGTTATTGATGAAACTGCCATCCCTGCAGGTGCCGGCAAGAAAGATCTGAACGGGGCATACCTTGCCCCCGGTTTTATCGACTTACAGATCTACGGCAGCGGCGGTAAACTATTTGCCGGCAAACCCGAAGAGGCCGCCTTAAGGCAGATGGAGGATGACCTGCTAAACCAAGGTACCACAGGCTTTTTTGCTACCATTGGTACCAATACCAACGATATTGTAGAAAAGGGGATAGCCGTTGCTAAAGCCTACCGTGCTACCGCAAAAGGTAACTTTTGGGGCCTGCACTTAGAAGGGCCATATCTTAACCCCATTAAAAAAGGTGCGCATCCTGCAGAATTTATTAAAAAAGCCACACTCGCCGAAGTTAAAAGCTGGGTAGAACAGGCCGATGGCGTGATAACCATGATAACCATTGCACCCGAGTTGCAGGATCAGGAAGTGATAGATTATCTGCATGCGCAGGGTATCATCATTTCATCGGGCCATAGCAATGCTACTTATGAGCAGGGTAAAAACTTTTTAAATAAGCCCATCCCGGCGGTAACGCACCTGTTTAATGCGATGCCCCAAATGCATCACCGCGAACCGGGATACATCCCTGCTATTTTTGAAGAAAAACCTTATACCGGCATAGTTGCTGATGGGAACCATGTAGATTGGCCGATGATCCGTTTGGCCAAGCGCGAACTTGGCGATAGACTGTTCCTGATTACTGATGCGGTTACGGCCGCAACAGAGGGAGCCTACCAGCATAGGTTAGAGGGCAACAAATATGTAATGCCGGATGGTACGCTATCCGGATCGAGCCTTACCATGCTTAAGGCAGTGCAAAATTGCGTGGAAAAGGTTGGGATAGATCTGGCAGAGGCGGTAAATATGGCTTCGCTTTACCCGGCAAAACTTGCAGGCAAAAAAACTAAGGGTAATGTAGAAGCCGGTTTTGATGCCGATCTGATCATCTTTAATGAGCAATACCAAACCCTGGCAACCATATTGCAGGGAAATTATTTAACACCGGCAACATAAAATTTTAACAATACCATTTATTATCTATTTTTGATAAATCTTCCTTATAAATGAAATATAAAAGAGTCCTGCTGAAATTAAGCGGCGAATCCCTGATGGGCGAACGCCAGTACGGTATCGATAACAACCAGGTTTTACAGTACGCGCATGATATAAAGGCCGTTAAAGACCAGGGTATAGAAATAGCCATTGTTGTGGGTGGCGGTAATATTTTTAGAGGGCTTAGTGCCGAAAAAAGTGGTATGGAACGTGCCCAGGCAGATTATATGGGGATGCTGGCAACCGTAATTAACTGTATGGCCCTGCAAAATGCGCTGGAAAGTATTGGTGTGGAAACCCGTTTACAATCGGCCATTAAAATGGAGCAGATCTGCGAGCCTTACATCCGCCGCCGTGCCATGCACCATTTAGAGGTGGGTAAAATTGTGATCTTTGGTGCCGGTACCGGTAACCCATACTTCACTACAGATACAGCGGCATCTTTACGCGCCATAGAGATCAAAGCAGACGTGGTGCTGAAAGGTACCCGCGTGGATGGGATTTATACGGCCGACCCGGAGAAGGACCCATCTGCAACCCGTTATGACGAGATCAGCTTTCAGGAAGTGTACGATAAGGGCCTGAATGTAATGGACATGACCGCCATTACTCTTTGCCAGGAAAACAAACTCCCTATCATTGTATTTGATATGAACAAAGAAGGCAATTTTATGAAAATTGCCAACGGCGAACCAATTGGCACGCTGGTGAAATAAAATAAGCTTATACCAAGAAAGCCCTGCTGATCAGCGGGGCTTTGTTTGTTTTCACCTGCGCGTCATTGCGAGGAACGTAGTGACGTGGCAATCTTCGATAGGTAGGTCGCCGATTTTTCTATCAAAGATTGCCACGCTATCGCTCGCAATGACGGTAGGCGGGTAGGGAATACTGTCACAAGCTACCTACGCATCTACCGCATGTTTCTCACCAATTTGCTGGCGCCACATGGCGTAATATAAACCTTTCTGGTCTATCAGGTCATGGTGCTTGCCCGATTCGATAATTTGGCCTTTCTCTAATACGTAAATGCAATCGGCATGCATAATAGTTGATAGCCGGTGTGCTATCAGTATAGTGATATGATCGTTCAGTTCAGATACATCGCGGATGGTATCGGTTATCTCTTCCTCGGTGATAGAATCAAGGGAAGAAGTAGCTTCATCAAACACCAGCAGGTCGGGCTTACGCAGCAAGGCACGGGCGATAGAAAGGCGTTGCTTTTCGCCGCCCGATACTTTAACGCCGCCTTCGCCAATTACTGTATCTAAACCTTTATCGGCACGTGCAAGCAGGGTTTGGCAGGCCGCGCGCTGTAGTACACTCATACATTCTTCATCGGTAGCTGTAGGGTTAACAAACAGCAGGTTTTCGCGAATGGTGCCAGAGAATAGCTGCGTATCCTGGGTAACAAAGCCAATTTTCTCGCGCAGCTGATCCAGGTCTATCTCGTTACTTGATATACTGTTATACAACACATCGCCCTGTAAAGGCTGATATAAACCCACCAGTAACTTAACCAGCGTGGTTTTACCAGATCCGGATGGCCCTACAAAGGCAATGGTTTCGCCGCTGTTTGCTTTAAAACTGATATGGTTAAGGGCATTACGGTTAGCAGTTAAATGTTTAAAGCTAACATCGGCGAAGGTAAGTGTGCCTATTTTTTCCAGCAATACCGGTTTTTCGGGTTTTTTATCGATGGGCGTGTTTAGGATATTTTTAAAATTGCCTAAAGAAACCTCCGCCTCGCGCCAGCTTAAAATTACGTTACCTAATTCCTGCAAAGGGTTAAACAGAAAAAAAGAATAAAACAGGAAGGTAAAGTACTGCCCTGCCGAAATATGCCCTTTAAATATCAGCATCAGCAATACCACTACCATGGCGCTGCGCACCAGGTTAACGGTGGTGCCTTGTACAAAGCTCATACTGCGTACATATTTTACTTTTTTTAATTCAAGGTCTAATATTTTATAGGTTGTGGTATTTAAGCGTTTTATTTCCTGCTTGGCTAAACCCAGGCTTTTTATCAGTTCGATATTTCGTAAAGACTCGGTAGTAGAACCGGCCAGGGCCGTAGTTTCGGTAACAATATTTTTTTGAATGCGTTTGATGCGGCGGCTCATGGCCATACTTACAAACGTGATAATAGGGATAGCGGTAAAATATACCAGTAGTACCTGATAACTAATGGATACCGAATACACCATAACAAATACCATCCCTATTAAGCTTACAAATAATATGCTGATGAACGATGTGATGAACTTTTCGCAATCTAAGCGTACCTTTTGCAAAATGCCCAGGGTTTCGCCGCTACGCTGATCTTCGAATACCTGGTAGGGCAGCTCAAGCGAGTGTTTAAGCCCGTCGGCATACATTTCTGCGCCAACTTTTTGGGTGATGATATTGGTAAAATAGTCCTGAAAGTTTTTGGCTATGCGCGATATCATGGCTACACCAATAGCCAGGCCAACGTACATCAATACGCGGTGCAGGTACTCGCTTTCTTGCAGCGCGCCCCGTTTTTCTATAACGCTGTCAACAATACGGCCGGTTATGTAGGGATCCAGCAGAGAGAAGCCGATGTTCATGGCTGCAAGAAACAGCGCCAGCACAACAATCCAGCGGTGTTTTTTTAGATAACTGATAAGTATATTCATTTTTCGAGAGCAAAAATAAATAAAGGCATCGGGCTATATGGCTCATTCCCTTTAATTTGACAATGACGTTAATAAACAGGTCCGCCCATCCCACTTTTAAACTCAGCATATGCCATAGCAGCAGAGGGGCAAACCTCTGATAAGATTATGAATAATCCATCCAATAAAAAAGGGATGAACCTTTCGGCCATCCCTTTTAATTAAATTCAACAGTATGTTAAACTGTCATGATATCTTTTTCTTTTGCTTCTGATAGCTGATCTACTTTTACAATGTAGGCATCGGTTAATTTTTGCACTTCTGCTTCGCCAACTTTTATCTCATCTTCAGAAACACCTTCGGTTTTTAATTTTTTGATCTTTTCGTTGGCATCCTTCCGGATGTTACGGATAGCAATTTTGCCGGTTTCGGCCTCGCCTTTAGCTTTTTTAGCCAGGTCGCGGCGGCGCTCTTCGGTTAGCGGTGGTACGTTAATACGGATAATAACGCCATCGTTTTGCGGGTTAATACCCAGGTTAGCTTCTTTAATGGCTTTTTCTATAGCGGGTAACAAGTTTTTTTCCCAGGGTTGTACAATGATGGTACGCGCATCAGGCGTATTTACACTGCCTATCTGGCTTAACGGGGTAGGTGTGCCATAGTAATCTACAGTAACATCATCCAGCATAGATGGGTTTGCTTTACCAGCACGTATCTTGTTTAATTCGTTATCTGCATGGGCAATGGCTTTATCCATTAAAGCTTTTGCATCATTTACTTGTTTTTTAATGAGTTCGCTCATTGGTTATGATTTTTGACAAAAATAATAAAAAGTATCAAAGCCACTTAAGTTCCCGGCTGTAGAAACAAAGAATTTATTGGCCTGATAACAAAATTTGATGCAAGTGGTTTTAACTACCCCGTATGCTATACAGGATATTATACCAGAATTGATGATATAAACAATGCTAAACCTTAAAAAAAGGCAACAAAAAGCACGCTAACAAAATTTTGAGAGCGTGTTTCAATAATTAAAGGTAAAAGCCTGGTAATACAGCGCTTTTACCTTTAAAGGTGATCTTTACAGATTACCAACGGCTACCGCCGCCGCCGCCTCTGCTATCTTTAGAGTAGCCGCCACCGCCGCCACCTCTGTTATTGTCTCTTGAGTAGCCACCGCCACCGCCGCCACGGTTGCCGCCACCAAAACCACCGCCGCCACCGCTTCTGCGGTCGCCTGGTTTTTTATCTTCTGCCTGGCTAACAGCAATTGAACGGCCGCTAACTTCAGAACCGTTAAGGCCTGAAATCGCTTTTTGTGCAGCTTCGTCATCAGACATTTCAACAAAACCAAAGCCTTTGCTTCTGCCAGATTCTCTGTCAATAATAATTTTAACGGTGGTTACTTCACCATAAGCTTCGAAAAGCTCTTGTAAATCTGCTTCCTGTAATGAGTAAGGAAGGCTTCCTACGAATATGTTCATCAAAAAATTAGTTTAGTAATGATCAGTTTGTTACCTGTCATTTTATTTGTTTACATCAAATATAGAATAGAAATCAATCAGTTGTACAATTATTTATTAAACTAAATTTTTTATTTTCTATTTCGGGCTAATTTGCCGCCCCAAAAATTAAATAATTGACGTTATCTGATAAGTTTTTTCATTTAAAACAAATGCATCCCCAACAGTTTTATCCTTTAGTTTATAGCCAATTGGCGATGCCGGCGACACGGCAAAGTAGCTTTTGCCATCTGCACTTAAGGTACCGGCACTAATGGCTAAATAAAAATTGCCGTTAGTGGTAATAATAATGCTTCCGGCTTCGGCTTTTTGCGCTATGCTGTTAAAAGAGATATGATTTAAGGCTACCAGCAGCTTGTTAGCTTCGTTTAACTGGGCCAGGTTGCGGTTGGTTTCCTGCTGGGCCATTTCGCGGCCGGTTTCGTACTTATCACCTGCGCTGCTTTTGGTATCGTCATTTTGCGCCTGCTGTGCTTCGGCAATGGCTTGTTCTGCTGCGTTCATACGGCTTTGCACATAAGCAACACATAAAGCATGCAGTTTTGCTTTTAATTCGATCATTATAGGGAGTTAAAAAAATGAAGATGAAATTTTTGTTGCGGAATATCGACAGGCTTATAAAATAAAAGCCCCAAGCACTCGCTGCCCGGGGACTTTCAACCTAAACCTTATCACAATGTAAATGCGAGGCACTTACAGGCATATTAACGTAATTGGTGATCAAATGATATGAACGATATTAAGAAATTGACAATTTAATGATAATTCCCGGTGCCATATAACAACTGTGTTAAACAAAACAAACTACAGGTAAAGTGGTTTATGAGTAGATTGTTTAAAACTAACTAATTATCTATCATGAATTTAAAACGTACTTTCGGCGCTATACTAACTGTTTTAGGCATTGTTGGCCTGATATACACTGGCGTACAGATCATTCAGCATGCAGGTGAAACCACTACTTTAATTGTAGTAGGTTTAATTGCCATTATTTTCTTTTTTACAGGCATAAGCCTTGTGCGCAATACTAAAGACGAAGCCTAATTTACGGCTTGGGGCGTTATAATACCTGTTGTAGAAATAGTTAAGCCGGGCCGTGTAAAATCGGCCTCGGTTAAAGCTTTTATGCGTAAAGCCGCGCGGTTAAGGCTATCGGGCTTTAAACCGGCCTGGTGATTTTGCGTGTATGAAAGTATCTTACCGTTTAAAAATTCCCCGTTTTTATTGATTTGTAATTGCAGCAAGGGTGCCAGGCCGCAAACCCCGGCCACGCTTACGCCTTTGTAAGTAGCAAAATTACCCAAGCTGTAGGCTATCAGCCTGTTTTTGTATAATTCTATTGCGCGTGCTACGTGCGGGCCGTGCCCTATTACCACATCGGCGCCGGCATCAATGGCGGCATGGGTAAATAAGCGCAGGTTACCCCGGTTTTCCCCTTTAAATATTTCTGCCGAATCGGCCACATGCTCGTATCCGGTGCCTTCGCCGCCGCCATGGAAGGATGCGATCACCACATTGCTTTTAGCCTTTAAGTTTTTTATAATGTTTTTCGCTGCTGCAATTTGCAGCAGCGAAACCGTTTGGCCGTTCGGCGAAAAAGCGCAGAAACCATACGTTACCCCATTTTTGGTAAATATTTTTGAGGGATGGCTTTTAAAGCCGGCAGTGTAAATGGCCAGGCTATCTAATATTTTAATGGTGCTTTTGCGCCCGGCAAGATCAAAATCATTAGAGTGGTTATTGCCTACACTTAATAAGTTAAAGCCGGCATCTTTTAAAATACCGGCATATTTTGCGGGCATTCTAAATAAATAACCCTGATGCCTGAATTTTAATTTGTAATTCACCGGTGCGCCGGTATCAAGCAATACCCCCTCCAGGTTACCAAACGTAATATCGGCTTTTTGCAAATATTGTGCAGTAGTGTTAAAGGTGTTTTTAGCGCCATCGGCTGGTAAAAAAGTACTGTCGGGATAGGATGAACCAAGCATAATATCGCCCACGGCAGCAATATTTATTACGGTGTCTACAACTGTGGGCTCAGTTGCAGCAGCCGGTATTTGCGTATGCTTTAGCCGGTAAACTGCCTGTTTTTTTGATTTTGAATGATGGCAGGCAGTAATTAAAGCCAAACATCCTAAAAGTAACATCAACCGTAATTTCATGCAGGGAGCAAAAAAAATCCTTTCATGCTGATGAAAGGATCTGGGATATTTAATTTAGGTTTACTTAGTTAGCTTGGTCTTCGGCAGCCGTAGTTGATGCGGTTGACAGTTCGTTTTTGAACGACTCCAGCAAGCGGCCACCTTTATAAAAGTAGCGGCTATAGTAGGCATCGTCTAAACTGCTTATGGCAACACCTTTTGATGACGCGTGTGCAAACCTGTTATTACCCAGGTAAATGCCAACGTGTGAAATGCTGCGGCTGTGAATTTTAAAGAAAACAAGATCACCTTCTTTCAGGTCGTCTTTACCAACAGGGTTAACCATGCTGAAAATATCGCGTGAACTGCGGCGAATGGTAAGGTTAAACACGTCTCCGTATAATTGCTTGGTGAATGCAGAACAATCAATGCCTTTTCTTGAGCTGCCGCCAAAACGGTAAGGAGTACCTATCCAATCATAAACAAAATGAAAAAGTTTCATGTTTGAGGTTGCTGAAACGGCAACACCCATTATCTGTGAAAGGTAATCTTTTGCTAAACTCTCTTGCTCGGCAGATTCCGCGGCTTGAGTTGGAACATTTTTTGTTTGAGCCTGTGCGGCTAAAACGCTCAGAAATAGTGCAATAGCAATTGTAATTTTCTTCATTTAATGTCTTTAATTGCTGAATCAGGGCAGCAAATGTATATTAAATTGGACGCTGTGTCTATTGTTGGATACAAAACTATCCAATATTTTTAAATTACCAAATTAATCTAAAGATTTTTTTCTGTTACGAAAGAGATAATATTTTTAACTATTGTTAATAATGTATCGAATTTGAATAAGCCGGCCCGTTTGAATTTCACGAATAGAAATTTATTTGCCGGATTGTGAATTTTGACAGATATGTTAATGTTTTTGTAAACGTACTATTCATTACAACGCCTGCCCTTGCTTAAATGAGTTATCTGGATTTTTTTTACTGGAAGATTATTGTGTGGGCCTTTCATTTACCCTTATATAACCACTATAAAGGGTCGCTATTCCAAATGAAATTTTGTGATTTAAGCGTTTAGCTTAACTGCCGAAAATATAAGCTGCAGTTTTCCAAATAAAACTTTACAACAAATTCATTGCAGTTTCGGTTATTTGCAGGATATAATTAGATTTGCACATTCTCTAAGAATTGTTTTAAATAAATGAGTTCAATCGAAATAACTAAAGACACCTACCTGATGTGGTATGAGTCTATGCTTTTAATGCGGAAATTCGAAGAAAAAACAGGTCAGTTATACGGCCAGCAAAAGATCCGCGGGTTTTGTCACCTCTACATTGGCCAGGAAGCTGTTTTAGCTGGTGCTATGTCGGTAATACGGCATGAGGATAGCTTGATAACCGCTTATCGCGACCATGCCCATGCTTTGGCAAAAGGTACTTCGCCCAACGCTGTTATGGCCGAGATGTATGGTAAAGTAACCGGATGCTCTAAAGGTAAAGGTGGCTCGATGCACATGTTTGATAAAGAAAACCATTTTTATGGCGGGCATGGTATTGTAGGCGGCCAGGTGCCAATGGGTGCAGGTATTGCCTTTGCCGAAAAATATAAAGGTACCGATAACGTTAATATTGCCTATATGGGTGATGGTGCCGTTCGCCAGGGTGCATTAACCGAAACATTTAACATGGCTGCGCTGTGGAAATTGCCGGTAATTTTTGTTTGCGAAAACAATGGTTACGCCATGGGTACATCGGTAGAACGTACTACGATACAAACAGATATTTATAAATTGGGTTTACCTTACGGCATTCCTTCATCACCGGTTGATGGTATGGACCCTGTTGCAGTACATAATGCAATGGACGAGGCTGTATCACGCGCACGCCGCGGCGAAGGCCCAACCTTTTTAGAAATGCGTACCTATCGTTTTAAAGGTCACTCGATGAGCGATCCGCAAAAATACCGCACTAAAGAAGAGTTGGAAAGCTATAAAACCAAAGACCCTATTGAAACGGTAAAGCTTACCATCCAAAAAGAAGGTTACGCTGATGATAAGTGGTTTGAGGAGATCGAAGCAAAAATTAAAGCACAGGTAGAAGAATCGGTAAAATTTGCTGAAGAATCACCATGGCCGGATGCATCAGAACTTTATACTGATGTATATGTGCAAACTGATTATCCTTACATCCGCGACTAATTATTACACCTAAAATATTAGCAACAAACAGTATATGGCTGAAGTAGTTAAAATGCCCAAAATGAGCGATACCATGACCGAAGGGGTATTGGCAAAATGGCATAAAAAAGTTGGCGATGCAGTAAAATCCGGCGATGTTTTAGCCGAGATAGAAACTGATAAAGCCACGATGGATTTTGAATCGTACCAGGACGGCACCGTGCTTTATATTGGTGTTGAAGAAGGCAACGCAGTACCTGTTGATGCTGTAATAGCAATTTTGGGTAAAGAAGGTGAAGATTATAAAGCTCTTTTAGATGGCGAAGGTACTGCACCTGCAAAAGCTGAAGAGAAACCGGCCGCTGAAGAAAAACCTGCGGAAACTAAACCGGCAGTTGTCGAAGATAAAAAACCGGCCGCAACTGCAGAGAGATCTGCATCTGCAAAACCAAAGGTTGATACATCAAGCATACCGGCTACCGTAATACGCATGCCGTTGTTAAGCGATACCATGACAGAAGGTACCATCGAAAAATGGAACTTTAAAGTTGGGGATAAAGTAAAGGCAGACGACTCATTAGCTGATGTGGCAACCGATAAGGCTACCATGGAGGTTGTGGGTTATGAAGCAGGCACACTATTATACATTGGTGTTAAAGAAGGCGAAGCTGCACAGGTAAACGGTATTATTGCCATTGTGGGCAAAGAAGGTACAGATATACAGCCCTTGCTGGATAACGCTGACGGTGCCGACGGTACTGCAGAACAATCACAAGAAAGCGAAAGTACTACCGAAGAAAAAGCTGAAACTACAGCTGCACCTGCCGAAGCTGCATCAACAGGCGCTAACGCTGATGACAGCCGCGTTAAGGCATCCCCTTTAGCCCGTAAAATTGCTAAAGACAAAGGCATTAACTTAAATGATGTTAAAGGCAGCGCAGAAGGCGGCCGCATCATTAAAAAAGATATAGAGAGCTATACACCATCTGCAAAACCTGCAGAAACCGCTAAACCGGCAGAACAAGGCGCCCCAGCGGCGGCTACACCTGCCGAAAAAGCACCGGTTGTATTGCCAACCTACACAGGCGAAGAAAAATTCAGCGAAAGGCCGGTTACGCAAATGCGTAAGGCTATCAGCCGCAGGTTATCAGAAAGCTTGTTTACTGCGCCGCACTTTTATGTTACCATGGCCATTGATATGGACCAGGCAATTGTCGCCCGTGGTAAAATGAATGATATTGCGCCTGTTAAGATCTCGTTTAACGATTTTGTAGTAAAAGCTGTGGCGGTTGCCTTAAAACAACATCCGGCCATTAACTCATCGTTCCTGGGCGATAAGATCCGTACCAATGAGCATGTGCATATTGGCGTGGCCGTAGCGGTAGACGAAGGTTTGCTGGTACCGGTTATTAAATTTGCTGATGGTAAAACGTTAAGCCATATCTCGCAAGAGGTAAAAGAGTTTGCCGGTAAAGCCAAAGGCAAAAAATTACAACCCGCCGAAATGGAAGGCTCAACATTCACCATATCCAACCTGGGTATGTTTGGTGTAGACGAGTTTACAGCGATCATTAACACACCAAATGCTTGTATATTGGCCGTTAGCGGCATTGCACAAGTACCGGTTGTTAAAAATGGTGCGGTTGTACCGGGCAACGTAATGAAAGTTACCCTAAGTGCAGATCACCGTGTGGTAGATGGCGCATCAGCAGCGGCATTCCTGCAAACACTAAAAGCACTGTTAGAAGAGCCTGTAAGGCTACTGATATAAGCCGGAAGTCCATAGTTGGAAAGTCCGAAAGATTAAAGAAAGCGATGGGGATACTCATCGCTTTTTTCGTATAGGTATTTGCTAACACAGTTATACCGCCCAAAATTGTGATAGCTATAATACGGCTTGCAACGAACATTACTACCTGTTGTTGGTTATGTGGTCTTATTGAATATCATTCCTTTTAATAAAGCCGCTATGTTATATCTCCTAATTGCTATTGTTGTTATTATCAGTTTTACCCTGTTTCAACGCAAAAAGAAAAGGGCGCTTACCCAAAACATCCTTACCGATACGCAGAAGCAATTGCTTATACAGCATATCGAATACTATAATAAGCTATCTGATACCGATAAGCTTTATTTTGAAGACAGGGTTGAACAATTTCTGGATGCCGTAAACATAGAAGGTGTGGGCTTAGAGCTAAACGACACCGACCGTATGATGGTGGCATCCAGTGCGGTGATCCCCATTTTTGCGTTTAAAGACTGGACCTACCGCAACGTAACCAATGTGCTTTTATACCCGAATACCTTTGATAAAGAATTTCAGTTTGAGGGCAACGAAGGCGAAGGGCGCAACATTATGGGTATGGTTGGCAGCGGTTATATGAACGGGCAAATGATCCTTTCGCGCAATGCGCTTGTTAAAGGATTCTCCAAAAATAACGGAAAAGAAAATACCGGCATCCACGAGTTTGTGCACTTGCTGGATAAGGCAGATGGCGCCACAGATGGCATCCCCGAAGGATTTTTGCCGACTGAATATATTAAACCATGGATAAGCATGATGCACCAGGAAATTCATAAGATAGAGGCGGGGCGTTCAGACATTGATGTGTATGCCACCACAAATGAAGCGGAATTTTTTGCCGTGGTATCTGAATACTTTTTTGAAAAACCCGAACAATTCCAAACCAAGCACCCGGAATTGTATAATATGCTGAGTAAAACATTTGGGCAGGACCCCGCTAAATAACAGGCGGGTAAATGACGAAAATGCTTGTCATCCTGAGCCCGTCGAAGGACTAATGATTCGACAGGCTCATCATGACATGGCGAATAACTATTCTCCTTCCCCAACTTTTGCTAAAGCTGACGACTTACTTAATAGTCTGGCGCTTTCTGCCAGGCGGATAAATTCTGCACGGTAGCCTTCGGCATCATCGCCTTTGCCTGCACGGGCGGTGGCAATGGCATGGGCAAAGCTGGCTTTCTGTTTAAACTTGGAATCGCGCAGCAGCATACCTACTTCGGCTACAGCCGATGAAAATTTGAAATCGACAGAAGCGGCTTTAAAATCAACCGGTTTATCGTACACCACGGCTTGGCTCAGTTTGCTTTTAGAGGATACCGGCTCTTTATACCTGAATTTGATGGTCATCATTTCTGCAGATGGATTCAGATCGGCCTTATTTGCTTTAACTTTTTGATATTTTAACGGGTCTACACTCACCATATAATCATCTTTTATCCCGGCAGGTACAATCTCATAAAAGGCGGTTACGGTATGGCCGCTGCCCATGTCGCCGGCATCTTTTTTATCGTCGTTAAAATCTTCTTTGTTCAGGATGCGGTTCTCATAACCCAATAAGCGGTAGGCCTGCACTTTGGCCGGGTTAAACTCTATTTGTAACTTAACATCTTTGGCAACGGTAAATAAGGTGCCGCCAAATTCGCTCACTAAGGTTTTGCGGGCTTCGGTAATGTTATCAATGTAGGCATAGTTGCCATTACCTTTATCGGCCAGGGTTTCCATCTTGCTATCTTTATAATTACCCATGCCATAACCCAATACGGATAGAAAGATCCCGCTTTCGCGTTTCTTTTCTATCAGCTTTTCCATGTCATCGTCGCCGGATGCACCCACATTAAAGTCGCCGTCTGTAGCCAAAATAATGCGGTTATTACCTTTGGACATCAGGTTTTCTGCGGCAATTTTATACGCCAGTTTAATACCTTCGCCGCCCGCGGTTGAGCCGCCTGCGCTTAGGTTATCAATGGCGTTTTTAATGGTTTCTTTTTTATCACCACCGGTAGCCGGCAGTACTACGCCTGCGGCACCTGCATAAACAACCAGGGCAACTTTATCTTGCGGGCGCAACTGATCTACCAGCATTTTTAAGGATGATTGTACCAGCGGCAGTTTGTTCGGGGCGCTCATCGAGCCCGATACATCTATCAGGAAAACGAGGTTTGACGCCGGCAGGTTTTTAACAGGGGTGGTTTTTGCCTTTAAGCCGATGCGCAACAGGCGGTGACTGGTATTCCATGGGGCAGATGAAAGTTCGGTATGGATGGCTACCGGGCCGCCATCTGTTGGGCCGGCAAGGTTGTAGTTGAAATAATTGATCATCTCTTCTACCCGTACGGCATCCGCCGGGGGGAGTTGTCCGTTATTAATAAAGCGCCTTATGTTACTGTACGATGCCGCATCAACATCAACAGAAAAAGTGGAGAGTGGTGTAGCTGCTGCGTTGGTAAAAGTGTTTTCGGTAATGCCTTTGTAACTTTCGTTATCACTAACAGGTGCGGGCATATAAGCAAAGCTGTTGGCTCCCCTTATCATAACATTAGCAGCAGCGCCAGGTTGGCCGTTGATAGCCAAGCCTGCTACCTTGCCGGATAGCTGCTTGCTTTTATCCCGTGTTTGATAGCCGGCTACCGCCACCACCTCGCTAAGTGTAGCCGCACTGGCGGTTAATTTAACATCTATTTTATTTTTACTACCTACCATAACCAATTGCGATTGGTAACCGATAAAGTTAAATACCAGCGTAGCGCCACTATCTGGCACTGTAATAGCGTAACCGCCTTTGGTATTGGTTACGGTGCCGGTGTTGGTTCCTTTTAAGATAATACTTACCCCGGGGATGGGCTGGCCATCATCTGCTGCAGTAACTGTTCCGGTAATGATACGGTTGGCCGCGGCGCCTTTAAACCCGGTAAAGGCGGCAAGCAGCATCATAATTAATAATAGCTTTTTCATATTCCGTTATGTTTTATGGGTAGGATGCAGTGCAGATAGGATTTCCATAAGCCATTAAAAAAAATTATTTTGCACCTCTCTTGAATGAAATTTTTTAACCGGCCAGTTAAACCAGAAGATACCGACGACGAGCAGCTACTGAACAGCTACCGTGCTACCCGCGACTTAAAGTTGCTGGGCAAGCTGTATGAGCGCTACATGCCGCTGGTTTACGGTGTGGCTTTAAAATATTTAAAGGAGGAAGAGCCGGCGCAGGATGCCGTAATGGCCATATTTGAAGAGCTGGCACAAAAGGTGCATCAGCATGATGTAAAACAATTCAGGAGCTGGTTATATGTTTTTAGCCGTAACCACTGCCTGATGCAGTTGCGGGCCGGTAAAAAAATGGAGACGGTGGGTTTAGATGAATTTATGGAATTTACACCGGTTTTGCATCCTGATACCGAAAGCCGGGAAGAAGCCATGCAAGCCCTGGAGCGGTGCCTGGATAAATTAACGGTGCCCCAAAAACAGAGTGTACGGTTATTTTACCTGGACGAGAAATGTTATAAGGATGTGGCCGATGAAACCGGCTATACCCTAAACGAGGTAAAAAGTTATATACAAAACGGAAAGCGCAACCTTAAAATTTGCCTGGAGAAGAACAGTGGACAATAAAAGGGCCGACATATCGCAAATACAGAAGTACCTGAATGGGGAACTTGATGCCAAAGCTATGCACCAACTGGAGCGCGAGGCACAGCACGATCCGTTTTTGATGGATGCGCTGGAAGGCTATGATTTGGCCAAAGCCGGGCAGCAGGATAATATTGCGGCCCTGCAGGCCCGTTTAAATGAGCGTACTGCCACTAAAACCCGCCGCATGATACCGTGGGCGGTAACTGCTGTTGCCGCTGTTGTAACAGGCTTTGCTGTAATTTTAGGTGTATTGTATCATAACAATCAAAACGTGTCGACAAACACCCAGGTAGCGATGAACCAGCCGGCTAAAAACAAACAGCCGGATACAGCACTTGCCCTTAGTGATAAAAGCAAAGCTTTTAATGCGCCGGGAGCGATGAGATATGCACCAAGCCTATCACAAGAGGGGGGCGTAAAACAACCGGTTTTTGCCGGGCATGTAAAACGCCAAAGAACTACGCAGCCTTTATCTGAAATTGCAATAGCCGATGCTGCACCCGTTGCTGCACCTGCTGCCGATAGCCCAAGCCTTGATGAAACGGTGGTGATGAGCTACATGGCCGCCAATAAAAAAACGGATACTGTTTTACTGGGTGGCGATAAAATAGCTACTACCAACAATTATTCATCTTTAAATATATTAAAAAGCAAAGCCGACGGGGCCATGATGAAACCGGCAGAACGGTCACAAAACAGTGCTTATGCACTGGCAAAGGCAAATTTGCCGCCAAACCTGGTAAAAGGCGTAGTGATAGACCGGCGAGATGGAATGCCTTTGCCGGGCGTATCTGTTAACGTTGTAGGTAAGCCTATAGGTACACAAACAGATGTTAACGGTAAGTTTACCTTGCCTAATGTTAAAAAAGATGAAAACCTCGCTTTTGGTTACGTTGGCTATGGTACAAAAACGCTTGCACTGCGGGGAAGCGATAGCTTGAAGATTGAGCTGGAAGGTAGTACAAACTCGTTAAGTGAGGTAGTGGTGGTTAATACCAAACCGGTAGCCAGGCAGCCTAAAGCGCACCCGCGCACCGGCTGGGATAACTTTAAAAGTTACCTTACAAATAACGCCGTTGCACCAAATGATAAAGAGGGTGCCGTTACGCTGCAGTTTACCGTAAGCCCGGATGGCAGCCTTAAAAATATTAAAGTAATTAAAAAGCTTAACCCGGGGGCAGACCAGGAAGCTATCCGGCTGTTGCAGCAGGGGCCGCCCTGGGTTGGCAACACCAGCGGCAAGCCCGAAGCAGTAGAAATAAAAATCAGCTTTAAAAAGGCTGTGAATTAATGATGGGCCTGTATATAGCGATGGGTATAAAACCCATCGTTATACGGTTATATAATTACCTCTTATTCTTATCGTAATAACTAAATACCTTTTGTAATAAAGGCGTGGTGCGTGCACCCAGGTTTTGGCGGATGTTAAGCTCTTCCTGGGCTATCTCTACAAACAGGCCGTCAATCGCTTTTTGGGTAACATAGTCGGTAATATCGGGGTTTACCTTGCTTACAAACGGCACTTTATTGTAGGCGTTAGCAGCATCGGTATAATACTTGGTAGCGCCCACTTTGTTTAAGCTGTTTTGTATAACAGGTTTAAAGCTGGCCGCTAATTGTGCGGTAGTAGTGCGTTTAAAGTATTGTGTCGCTGCATCCTGGTTGCCTAATAAAATGTTGGTTACATCAGTTAAGGTCATTTGTTTAATAGCATTTACAAAAATGGGTTTGGCTTTTCCTGCTGCATCTTCTGCGGCGCGGTTAAGAGAAAGTATCACATTATCGGCCAATTTGCTTAAGCCAATGCTGCGCAGTGTTTTTTCAACTTTTTGGGCTTCGGGCGGGAACAGGATCTTTACAGCTGCATTGCCAAAAAAACCGTTAATAGATGATAACTGGTCCGAGCTTTTATTAGTGCCCAGTTCAAGCGCCTGTTTAAGGCCGTTGTTTATTTCCAGGTTGGTAGGTTTACCGTATTGCTGGATAGTAGTTTGTGCTACCTGGTTCAGTGTATCGCAGCTGCAAAATAAAATAAACAGGAGGGGAATAAGGATAAGTGCTTTTTTCATGGTGGTGTTAAAGCAAAATTGCTGCCAGTGTATGGCAGCAATTTTATAGTTTAGTTATGTTTTATGAGTTACCAGTGCCTTACCAGCATAAATACAAGCCCGGCAATAAGGGCCGAAATGGGGATGGTAATTACCCACGCCCATAACAGGTTTACGGTAACACCCCAGCGCACAGCCGATACACGTTTTGTTAAACCCACACCGATAATAGAACCGGTGATGGTATGCGTGGTAGATACAGGTATGGCAAAGTGCTCGGTAATAAACAGGGTTACAGCACCTGCTGTTTCTGCAGCAACACCCTCAAGCGGTGTTATTTTTGTTATTTTAGACCCCATGGTTTTAACGATCTTCCAACCGCCAGACATAGTACCCAATGCAATTGCAGTATAGCACGCCAGCGGGATCCACTCGGGCATGGCAGAACCGCTGCTGATAACTTTTGCAGCCACTAAGCTTACATATAAAATACCCATTACTTTTTGCGCATCATTAGTACCATGCGCAAAACTTAATGCAGCGGCAGATACCAGTTGCAGCCTTTTAAACCAACGCTCGGCGGTAACAGGCTTGGCCCGTTTACAGATATGCAAAATAATGATGGTTATAAAATAGGCAATAAATAAACCGATGAACGGCGCCAGCACAATGTAGGCTATAATTTTAAAGATGTAGGCTGAGTTAATGGCAGCAAAGGCATGCTGGCCCATAAACAGGGCGTTGGTAATACCCGCCCCTGCAAAGCCACCGATAAGGGTATGCGATGAGCTGGACGGGATGCCAAACCACCAGGTGGTAAGGTTCCAGGTAATGGCGGCTATCAGGCCGGCCAGTACCACATGCAGGGTAATAAACTCTTCGTGAACGGTTTTGGCAACCGTATTGGCTACTTTATGGTCTTTAATAAAAAAGTAAGCGGCAAAGTTAAATACCGCTGCAAGTAATACCGCCTGAAAAGGCGTTAATACTTTGGTAGATACAATGGTGGCTATAGAGTTGGCCGCATCATGAAAACCATTGGTATAATCAAAAATAAGCGCCAGGGCAACTACAGCAACAAGTAGGGTGGTAACCATTTAAACGGATTTAAATTATGCTTAGGCGTTTTTAATTAATATCGATTCCATTACATTGGCAGCATCTTCGCACATATCTGTAGCAGTTTCCAGCGCAGCTAATATCTCTTTGTATTTAATAAGTCGTATAGCATCTGTCTCATACAAAAACAGGTCGGCAACAGCGCGGTCAAATACATAGTCGGCCTGGTTTTCAACACTGTTAATGCGGATGCACGAATCTGCAATGGCGCGTACATTCCTCAGATCTTTAAGCTCGCGTACGGCTTTTTCCAGATCGGTACCGGCCTGCAAAATCAATTCTGATAATTTGCGGATATGCTCATTAAAATCGTCGATTTTGTAAAGCAGCATCCGGTTGGCTGCGCCATGTATATAATCGGCAATGTCATCAATCGCGGTAGCTAAGGCATGTATATCCTCACGATCAAAAGGGGTGATAAAGTTTTTGCCCAGCTCCAGGTATATCTGGTGGGTAAGTTCGTCACCTTTATTCTCCAGCTTATCTATCTGCCTGAAAAGCTCTTCGCGCGTGGCAGGGTTAACCGAGTTAACGGCTTCAACCAAAATGGTTGACATGCTTACTACGTTACTTGCAGCCTGTTCAAAAAGCGGGAAGAATGTTTTTTTATCCTTAGGAACAAAATATTGGAAAATACTGTTAAGTGACATCTTGCTAATAAATTTTTGTAAAGGTAAGGTTGCTATGTTAAGTTAATGTTAACTTTTTAGTACCGGTATGTTTGGAAAAGGTAAACTTTGCCGGGCTATTTGCAAGGTAAACCCGAAGGTAGAACCCATGCCTTCGGTACTGCGCACGTTAATAGTTTGCTGGTGTGCTTCTACAATATGCTTAACAATGGCAAGCCCCAGGCCCGAGCCGCCAATTTGCCTTGACCGGCTGGTATCTGTACGGTAAAACCTTTCAAATAAGCGGGGTAAAAACTTTTCTTCAATGCCTATGCCATCATCGGTAACTTCTACCAATACCTGTTCGTGCAGTGTAAATATACTTACAGATGTGTTACCGCCCTCTTTGCCATACTTAAACGAGTTATCGATAAGGTTTACCAGCACCTGTCGTATTTTCTCGCGGTCGGCGTTCACAAATATGCCGTCGTCGTATTTCTGTTTAAATGTTAACTTAATATTGTGCTGTTTAGATTTTAGCTCCAGCGATTCAAAAACTTCTTTAACCAGGTCATTGATCTTGAATTTACTGTAGTTGATCGGAATTTCTCCTGATTCCAGTTTAGAGATCTCGTCCAGATCATGGATCAGGTAACTCAGCCGGTCAACATTTTTGGATGCTTTTTCTAAAAACTGTACAGCAAGCTCCTTATCCTCTAAACCATCATCCTGCAAAGCTTCTATATAACCCTGTATGGCAAAAAGCGGGGTTTTAAATTCGTGCGATATATTCGATAAAAAGTCCCTCCGGAATTTCTCTTGCTTTTTCAGGTCATCTATCTCTGTTTTTTTTAACCTGGCCCATTCCTTTACCTCCTGCTCTACATCGTTAATAGGGTCTGCGCTAACATGTTCGCCCAATGCATCGCGCAGGTCGCGGCCAAGCTTAAGGTTATGAATAAGTTTATAGATCAGCTTTATTTTTGAGTAGATGTACTTTTCTATCAGATAATAAAAAACAATGTAGCTGGTAATAAATGTAACCAGGAAGGTGATCATCACATCGTACCACTTGTGCTGAAAGTAGTAGTTTACTGCCGATAAAGTAATAGCGACCGCGGCAGCGTTTATTAAAATGAGAACGCGCAATTTCATAGCATAAAGTTACTACAAAACTGCGCGTTACAGTATTAATATATCGTTATTATTTTGTGGCTTCGGCTTCAAAATTAATGGTAACATCATCGCTCATGGTCATGCTGTTGCCGCCAATGGCAAAATCTTTACGGTTAATTTTAAAGCTGCCCTTAAACAGGTTGCCTGCGGTGGTTTCTACGTAAGAAAAAGGTATTTCAACGGCCTTGGTCCGGCCTTTAATCGACAAATTAAACTGCCCGATATAACTTTTACCGCTTTTTTTGAATGACACGGAAGACAGGCTCATTTTAGGGTATTTTTCCACGTCGAAGTAGTCATCCTTTTTCAGGTGCGCATCGCGCATGTCGTTATCGGTGTTAATGGTATTCACATCAGCAGTGGCTTCTATTTTACCTGCTGCCAGATTTGTTGGATCGAAATTAATATCACCCTGTATGCCCCCAATGGTACCACCCGTTTTAATCCCCAGGTTTTTTAACTCGAAGGATATTTTGGATTTGGTGATATTGGATCTGGTTTGTGCAAATGCACCGGTGCTTGCAATAATTAATGCTATGGCTGCTATGACGTTTTTCATGTTGCGTGTATGACGGCTTTTAACCCGGCTGGTTTAATGCGTGATGATCTTTAATTGATGCTGATCTTAAAATTCAACATGTGCCCTTAGCGAAAACACGTTTACCGGCCCGCGATCGTGATTGTAAGCAGGGTTGGCTATAAACTGGTAATCGGGCGATAGCCAAAGCTTATGCTGATAGGCATTAAGTTTATAATATACTTCGGCGATCAATTCCGGCGAGTAGTTCAATTGCCCATCACCGATAATAAAGCCGTAGCCGCCTGCTGCCAGGTAGTCCTGGTGGTCTTTAGAGATACCGTTGCCTACAAATGCCAAACCAATTTCATCATCCTTGCGGCTCCAGGAGTTGCCTCTCAGCGTAGCACCCAGGCTTAATGAACGGTCTATCTCGGTAAATGCCCAGGTTTCGGTTTTGCCATCATTATAACTTGCTTTTGCAAATACGCCAAAATCGTTGCTCAGGTATTGATCGGCACTGATGCCAAAACCGTATTTGTGTTTGCCGTAGGTAAGGTTTGCGTCAACATCCGGTGCAGATGGGTTGGCAGCTATGGCATCCCGGTAAACGCCCATTTTGCCATTATTGCGGAAGGCCAGTAACCTTACTGTTCCTTTTTGCCCGTTTAGGGTGTAGCGTTTTTCATACTCCAGAGTTTGGGTATTGGCGTGTTTTAGCTGCTGGTCCCAAATGGCGCCATTGGCAGATGTGGTGGTCATGGTGAATGCAAAACGCAGGTTCCAGCTTGGTTGGGCAAGATCGGCCACTGCACCAAAAACGTAGCCCCTGGTATTAGCCGGGTAATCCCATGCGGCATTGTCCATTAAGCTCCAGTTCATAAATTGCGAACGGGCATCGTGGCTAAACTCGTTGCCGTCAAAAAAATCGGCCATACCAAATTTACCAACAGTAACCTTTAGGTAACGTTTGCTGCGCAGGCCTGCTAATTGGTTTACATCATCGTCTATAGCTTCTTTCTCGTTACCCCATTCAAAGTATTGCGATAAGTATAACCGGGCTATGTAAATTTTAGGTTCGGCACCGCCCACACGAAAAGTTTCGCCATTAGGGAAACCTGCAATGCCCAGCGTTTTGCTTAAGCCCGATCCGCCGCTCATTTCGGGGTTAAAGTAGGCCTCGGCGCCTTTCCATAAACGCGCGCCGCCAAACAGCGTGGTTGTTAAGGATGATTGTGTTTCTTCGCCGGTTAGTAAACTGTTGGCGCCGGTGTAAGGCGCACTAAAGGATGGCTTGTATTGTGTAATTACAGTTTGCTGAAAGTGTACGTTAAAACGTTGATTTTTAACGGTATCCTGCGCGGCTGCAAAATTAGTTATTGCCAGTGATGCAAATAGTAATAGTAACGTTTTTTTCATGTTAAAGAAATGTAGGGTGGGGTATTTATTGCACTTCCAGATAAAATTGCTTTAAAAAGCTTTCCATAAAATCATGGCGCTGCAAGGCAAGCTGCTTGCCCGTATCCGTGTTCATTTTATCTTTTAGCAGCAGTAGTTTTTCGTAAAAGTGATTAATGGTGGGGGCGGTAGTGTTTTTGTATTCTTCTTTGCTCATGCTTAGGTTGGGCTGAATGGCAGGGTTATAAATCTCCCTGTTTTTAAAGCCTCCGTAGGTAAACGCACGGGCAATGCCAATGGCGCCAATAGCATCAAGCCGGTCGGCATCCTGTACTATGGCTAATTCTTTAGAATGAAAGGTTACCTTGTTAAAGCCGGCCTTGAAAGACATATGCCTGATGATCTGCTGAACATGTTCAACAACATCGCCATCAACATCAATACCTGTTAAAAAATTGCCGGCAGTTGCCGGGCCAATTTCCTCATCCCCGTTATGGAATTTGCTGTCGGCAATATCATGCAGCAGCGCCGCAAGTTCCACAACAAACAGGTCGCATTCCTCGGTTCGGGCTATTTGTTTAGCGTTGGTCCAAACACGGTGAATATGCCACCAATCATGCCCGCCTTCGGCATCCTTTAGGGTATCCTGTACAAATTTTATGGTTTGTTCAACTATTGCGGGTTTGATCATATCTGCAAATTGGGTTTGCAAATATAACAGCTACGGGCTATGTTAACTTCTTTTTTTCGCCATTCAGGCAGCTTCCGTCTCTTCTGTGCTAATAAGCCCCATTAAATCGGTATCTAAAACATCTGCTATCTGAAAAAGGCGCTCAACCGTAATTTTTGTATAGCCTAATTCAATTTTGCTGTAAGCATTTTGCGATATACTTAATTTAGCAGCCAGATACTCCTGAGTGTAGTTTAATTCTTCGCGCTTGTTGCGGATGTTGGTTGCAACAGCCTTTATCTTATTATTCAGCATCTTACTTATATTTAATAATTGGGTATTCAATATTATAATACGAGATTGATGTGGCAACGGATTTTTTTTTGCAGTCCTTTTTGAAAGTTTTTTTCGTTCCGCTATATTTTATTCCGGATGAAGGGTTTTGCGCAAAACAGGTGTGTAAATTATAAAAGCGACCAACTGCCGCTTTTATAATTCATTTTTTTATTCTGCATCGTACTTAACCACTACGGTGGGCAGCAAAGTGGCTGCATTTAGCGGGATCTGGTCATTGGCAATAATGGGGCGCCGGCGTTTATAAAACTCATATGCCTCGCTTTGCACATAGGCCACCCCGGTAGCCGGGTTATTAAAACTGATGGAAAAAGGGATGATAAAATCATGGAATTTCTCCTTGTTAGGGATGATCCATTTTTTTGTAGATTTTTTTAAAGCCTCAATTGCCGGGATGGTCAGCAGGTAATCATCGGCATAATAAATAACCAGTTTAGACAGGTTGCCATCAACATCAGCAGTAAATTTTATAACCGCAACGCCTGCTGCCTTATTATTTATAATATCCGGGCTAACCACCAGGTTGTTCTTAAAAAAACTTTTCATTACGGGTGCCCCTCCTTGAAAAGGAAAGGCAAGATCCTCTTGCGCTTGCGCGTAAAAAGAGATGAGTAAGAGTGCTGATACGATCAGTTTTTTCATTCTGTTTCTTTTGGTTGGCGTTTGGTGCCTTCATACAACTCATATTCAAATAAGCGGCAATCCAGTTTACCATTGTAAAATTCTATCCGTCGGGCGGCTTTCAACCCTATCTTTTTAGCCAGATCCGGGTTGCCGGTAAAAACGTATCCGCGATAGCCCAGGCATTTCTTTTTCAAAAAATCGCCCATACGTTTATAGGTAATTTCCAGCTTGGTATGTACGCCAAGGCGTTCGCCATACTCCGGGTTAAACATAATTACGCCGCCGCCTTCGGGCACCTCGGTTTCTTCAAAATCACAAACGTAAAACTCAATTAAATGTTCTACCCCTGCAGTGTTTGCGTTTTTACGGGCTATATCAATGGCATCGTCAGAAATATCTGTAGCGATGATCTTAAAATCAACCGCTTTTTTAGCCTTATCCTTCAATTTACGGCGTTCTGTAAAAAATTCCTGCTCATCATAACCCATTAGGTGCATAAAGCCGTAATTCATCCTAAACAGGCCCGGGTGCTTATCGGTAGCCAGCAATGCAGCTTCAATAGCCAGCGTGCCAGATCCGCACATGGGGTTAATAAAGGTACTGTTCCTATCCCAATTGGTAGCCATAATGGTTGATGTAGCCAGTGCCTCCAGCATGGGGGCCTTACCGGGTATTTTACGATAGCTGTGCTTGGCAAGTGTTTCGCCCGAGGTATCCAGGTAAATATCGGCCTTATCGTCCTGCCAGTACAGGCTCACCACCGTTTTATTGGCATCAGCGCCTGAATTTGGGCGGATGCCTTTTTTATCTTTTATCCGGTCTACAATGGCATCTTTAACCTTAACATTGGCAAAAAGCGGCGTAAGTATATGTTCGTTATTTACGTTTGATGTTACCGAAAAATAGCCCGAAAAATCGATGTATTCTTCCCATTCTATCTGCACAAGTTCGTCATACAGTTGTTTAGGGTCGGCTGCGGTAAAGCTTTTAAGCAGGTATAACACCTGGCTTGCACAGCGCAGGTTAAGGTTTAACGCAATCGTATCTGTTACGGTACCCATCAGCTCTACGCCGGTTTGGAAAACGCGTGTGGGTTTAAAGCCTAATGCTTCAACCTCTTGCTGCAGGTAAGGCGACAGCCTTTTGTTGCAGGTGATAATGATCTTACTCTCGGTGTGGAAAACTTGCATAATTATTTTGCGAATTTATGAATTAAATACGCCGCTATTTAATTTCATACTATTAACTTTACATTTTAAATATTTTCTGCAATTATGGAAGTTAAAGGTAAGGTACACGAGGTATCGGCAACACAACAGGTTACCGAGTCGTTAAAAAAGAGAGAATTGATACTTGAATACATCGAGAACCCGCAATATCCCGAGTATTTAAAGTTTGAAGCTATACAAGACCGCTGCAATTTATTAGATAACGTTAAGGTTGGTGATGATATTGAGGTGTTTTTTAATTTAAGAGGGCGCCCCTGGACAGATAAAACAGGTAAAAAGTCGTACTTCAATTCACTACAGTTGTGGAAGATCAACGCATTAAGCGCGGCCGGTTCAACATCAGTACCTGAGTATGCTGCTCCTGCAGATATCAGTTCGGCACCTGATGATGATGATTTGCCATTCTAAAGCCGATAGGCTGTTTAGTTTGCTTATCGCAAATTCACAAAAAAAGTCTTTCTGAATATGAATATTCGGGAGGACTTTTTTTGTGAAAGTACTTACAATCAAATATGTCTTTCGCTTATTTTTTTTAGATTTTTATCATAGGTGCCCACATAGTTACTTTTTATAAATGTAATTGTAACTCCTGCCGCATTTTTAAAAACCCCTACACTCGATGAATGAACCTCTTTAATTTTTTTAAAGTTTTCATCGTAAGTTGAATAATAATTACTTTTTAAAAAAACTATAAAATCAAGACCAAAACCACACAATTCTCCAACTGAAGAAGCGTGTGATTCTTTTGTTTTTTTACCGTAACTATCAAATATCTGATAATAATTGCTTTTTAATTGAACGTCTGAAATTGCCATGTGAAAGGTTAGGTTTAATGTGAGAATTATACTTTAAAGTTGTTAATATAATCAATTATAAGATGCTATTCCTTAACTATTTTTTTTACAGATGTGGCTGCACCCTGTTTTATCAACAGATAGTAAACGCCATTTATTGGTAATATTGTTTTTTTGCTAAAACTACCCGCTACTACTTTATCAGCCCATAAAATAGTGCCTTTAGTATCGTAAAATTTAGCTTCTGCCGGGGTTTTTGCCGGCAGATTGAATGATAATACTGTTTTACCGGTAGAAAACTCCGGCAGCAGGTTAAGGTTGTTAATGGCTAATTCGGCCTTATCAGTACCGGCAATACGCATGGCTTTTTCTTTAGATGCATCAGATACATTAAAGCTGATGTTGGTGCTGATACCATCGTTATCTGTATTGGTGTAATTAAAATTTTGTGTATTGCGGCCGGCAGGTGCAATTATTTGTTTGTGTTTAGGCATATCAAAACTAAACGTTTTCAGGTCCATCGGCGGCAGGTCGTTATCAAAACGGTACGTAAATGCCTGTACGCTATCTGCTCCTTTTAGTTTTCTTAAATGAATTTTAACCTCTTTTTTGCTGCTATCCAAACCGGCAATTTGGGGCAGATCGTTGCGGGTGGTGCTTCGCTCAATAATAACATCATGGTTATTGCCGCTGTTAATTCTTTTTTTAATGGTTATTGTAGCATTAACAGGGCCGGATGCAGCCGGGGGAATGGGGGTTTGCGGCAGATTATTTATTTCGGCCAAGGCATTGCTGCGTTCTGCGGGCGATAGTTTTTTAATATCCTTGCCGTTAACGGTGGTATCGCCATTAACAATCTGTATCTCTATACTTTTTTGAGTTTGGGCCAATACCAGCGGTGGCAGGCCCAGTATGGCTATCAGCGCAACCGAAAATATCAACTCAAAGCCCGGTTTAAATATTTTATTCATTGTTGTGTTATTAAGGTTAAAAGCAAATTTATAAAACGGTTAGCAATCACTAGGTTAAAAGCGATAAAGTAATTTGTTAAAATTTGTTAAAAGCAATTGTTCTCATATAATTTAAAATATTTTTGTGATTGCATGAAAAAGAAGAGCATTGCACTTATAATTGGTTTAATGGGGTTTGGACTGCTGGGTGTGGTGGTGATGCAATTATATTTTTTGCGCCAGTCTTACCAAATGCAGTCCGAACTTTTTAACCGTTCTGTTAACGAAGCGCTGGGTAATGTAGTATCAAAGGTGGCCAAGCAGGACGCGCTTAATTTCTTAAATGCCAAAAGCGAAGAGAAGAATAAGCTACCGGTTAAGCAGACAAAAATAGTTGACCGGCAAACCGAAATAAGCATCAACGGCAGTAAAAGCCGTATGGGCGATAACCTGGTCATCAAAAAGAAGCAAAGTAAGCGCGAACGTAAGCTGGCTATGCTGCGCGATAGCTTAAAGCGGATGATACTGCACAAAAAGATGGATGATGATGTGGCCGCCCTGATGCAGCAGGGATCTGTGAATTTGCGTATCCGCATTGAGCAGTATATTGATGAATTTGGTGAACTGCACGGGCGTTTTATACCCGAGCTTGTAAAAGCGGCACCCGTATCATTAAAAAAGCAAAAACTGCATAAGTTTGATACCCTGCGATATACTTACATCGACCCCCAGTTTGGCCCTCAGGTAATATCGGTACCACACCTTAACCCCGAGTGGTTAAGGCAACAGGAGCGCAATCAAAAAGAACGGCAGTTTAAGCAGGTAAAAAAAATGCTGGAAACTGATTCATTGGAGAACGCAACGCCTGATAATAAAAAGCCCAGTGTGATCGAAAATCTTGCCGAAGAATACCGCAAAAGCGATGAGCCGCTGGATAAGCGTTTAAATAATTTCTGGATAGATTCGTTACTGAGGTTTGAGTTGCATAACCGCGGGATTTTCCTGCCGTTTAGCTACGAAGTAAGCACCGCTAACAGCGACTCACTTATTTTTTCGAGCGCAATGGATCTTAAAGGTATAAAACCGCAATTCATCCCGGCTTATACCTATCAAAAAGCGATTTTTAGTAACGAACTGATCAATGACCCGGGTAAAATAAAAATATTTTTTCCGCAAAAAAGTTCATTTATTTTAGGGAACATGACGGCCTCTATCGGTACAACCGGCGGTTTGTTGTTTGTGCTGGTATTTTGCTTTGGTTACACCATATTTTCTATTCTGCGGCAAAAAAAGATCTCGGAAATGAAGATAGACTTTATCAACAACATGACCCACGAGTTTAAAACGCCGGTATCAACTATTATGATTGCCAGCGAGGCTTTAAAAGACGATGAGATTGCCGAAGATAAAACCCGTGTTGCCCGCCTGGCCAATGTTATTTATGAAGAAAACTTGCGCCTTGGCAGCCATATAGAACGTGTACTGAATATTGCCCGTATTGAAAAGAACGACTTTAAGCTTGAAAAAAAGAGGCTTGATGTGAACGATATGATTACCATTGTGCTGGATAGCATGGCACTTAAAATGCAAAAGCACGATGCCGCATTTACCTTAAACCTGGATGCCGAGCAGCCGGTTATTATGGCCGATGAACTGCATTTTACCAATGTAATGTATAACCTGATAGATAACGCCATAAAGTATAGTAAAGAGGCGCCGGAAATTGCCATTAGTACTGTAAACAGAAACGGTCACCTTGTTATTAAAGTGGCCGATAAGGGTATTGGCATGAGCCGCGACCAGCAGACTAAGATATTTGAACAGTTTTACCGCATACCAACAGGTAACCTGCACGATGTTAAAGGCTTTGGGCTGGGGCTAAGTTATGTTAATACGATAGTTAAGCGCCTGGATGGCACTATCAGCGTAAGGTCTGAAAAGGAAAAGGGGGCAGAGTTTGAACTTAAATTTCCTGTTGCTTAACAAAACCGGCCTTTTGCGGGCCGGATAGCCGGAAATAAATACATACAAATTATTATTATCTTAAGGGACTTACGGTTTTGGCCGGCATCCAAACTAAAAGCATGAAAAAAATATTACTCGTTGAGGATGACCCGAACCTGGGCCTGCTGCTGCAGGATTACCTGGCGCTAAAAGGCAAGTTTGATGTTGTGCTTTGTAAAGATGGCGATGAAGGCCTGCGCGCCTTTACCAAACAAAATTACGACCTGTTGATACTGGATGTAATGATGCCTAAAAAGGACGGCTTTACATTAGGGAGAGAGATTCGTAAAATAAACCCGAAAGTACCTATCATATTTGCTACTGCGAAAGCGATGATAGAGGATAAAACCGAGGCCTTTAACCTGGGGGGCGACGATTACATTACTAAACCTTTTCGTATAGAGGAGCTTTTACTGCGCATAAACGCCTTGCTAAAACGCTCGGAATCTGTTGATAAAAAAGGTAATGAGAGCCCGTCGCATTTTAAGCTGGGCATTTATAGTTTTGATTATACCTCGCAGTTGATAACCCGCGGCGATGCCATCCAAAAATTATCTACCAAAGAAGCCGAGTTGCTGCGCCTGCTTTGCATCAAAAAAAATGAAGTGCTAACCCGCGAAGAAGCCCTGCTCAACATCTGGCATGACGACAATTACTTTAACGGCCGCAGTATGGATGTTTTTTTAAGTAAGATCCGTAAGTATTTAAAAGATGACCCAACAGTAGAGATCATTAACGTGCATGGCAGGGGCTATAAGCTGCTTATCAATTAAGTTACCCCTTAGCCTGGCTATTTCATTTAAACGGCTATTCAGTGTCGTAAAAGATTTAAAAATGCCTTAAATTGATATATTGAAGCCTTAATTGGCCTAAATATGATGCTAAATAACTATACAGAATTATCAAATTGTATCACTTTAGCAACTAAGCCATTTTTTAATAGATTTTTTATACAACTCTTATCTTATTGTAAATAAGCGATATATAAATTCATTAACTGTAGATGTATTTAAATTAATAAAAAGTTAATGCTTGGTTTCATGCTGATGGCATAGCCCTTGTTAAATGTGTGGAAACACATACATCATGAAAAAGATTACTTTACTATTCGTATTACTTGCAGGACTAAAATTCTCAGCTTCTGCGCAAATCCAAAAAGGGAACGTATTAATGGGTGGCAACCTGGCTAACCTTAACTTAGGCCTTGATGACCCCAAGGTATTTAGTTTTGATTTAACCCCAAAAGCTGCCTGGTTTATTCAGGATAACGTTGCTTTAGGTGCTTATGCTAATTTAGGCATCCAAACGGCTAAAGGTACACCAACAACTACAAATTATGGTGTTGGCGCCTTAGGCCGTTATTATACAGGCAAAGATGTTGAGGTATTACGCCATGGCCGTTTCTTTGCAGAAGCAACAGCAGGTTTAGGTGGCCGTAACGTTAGCGATGGCGGTGGCAGCACCAACGGTTTAGACATTAGCGTAGGCCCGGGTTTTGCTTACTTTATTACCCCAAGCATCGGTTTAGAAACTTTGCTGAAGTATAATGGTTTAGCTGGTTTTGGTAACCAATCTTACCAAAGCAATCTTAATTTATCTTTTGGTTTCCAAATTTATTTGCCGGGCAGAAGCACCGCCAGAAAAGTTGAAGGCGACGTTAGATAATTACTTAATCATTCTTAAACACAAAAAAGGCGGCTACAACCGCCTTTTTTGTGTTTAAAGATTATCTATATGTAACAGCTTTGTTAAAACTCGTTTTAATTTTGTTAGATAAGTTTGTTGTATAAACTAACTGACTTATTATGAAATTAAAATTACTTTACACTTATTTGGCCTTTACGGGTTTAGCAGCAACTGCCTTTGCGCAGGAAAATGTTGACCAGGCCGCTGTTGACAAAATACGCGAGGAGGGGTTAAATCACTCTAAGGTAATGGAAACTGCATTTTACCTTACCGATGTTGCGGGCCCGCGCCTGGCAAATTCACCTGGCTTAAAAAAAGCGCAGGCCTGGGCGGTTAATCAGTTAAAAACCTGGGGGATGGTTAATTCTAAATTAGAGCCTTGGGGGAAGTTTGGTAAAGGCTGGGAAGTTCAAAAAAACTATGCAGCTATCACTGTTCCTTATTATCATGCTATCATCGCTATCCCTAAAGCATGGACACCAAGCACAAACGGCGCCATCAAAAGCGAGGTTGTGCTGATAAAGGCCGATACCGTTACCGATCTGAATAAGTACAAAGGCAAACTGGCCGGTAAAATTGTAATATTTGATACCCAGGCAAAATTAGCCAGTGGCATTAAAGCCGATCTGTCGCGTTATACAGACGAAGATCTGGATAAAATGGCTGCCGCAACCATGGCCCCCGCCGGCCCCCGCCGGGCTTTTGATGCAAATAGCCCGCAGTTTGCCGCCCGCAGAAAAATGATGGCGATGCGCGCTACCATCAGTAAATTTTTATTGGATGAAAAAGTTAGCCTGATACTTAGCCAGGGGCGTGGTAACTATGGTACCACCTTTACTACAAACGGAGCCTCTTATGCAGATACTGCCAAAGCTGTTGCCCCCGAGTTAGAAACCAGTGGCGAAGATTACCTGCGCATTTTACGTTTGGTAAAAGCCGGACAAAGGGTTGAAATGGAAGCCGATATTAAAACACAGTTTATTACGGATGACCTGCAGGGTTACAATGTGGTTGCCGAAATACCGGGTACCGATAAAAAATTAAAGCAGCAGGTGATTATGATAGGCGGCCACCTCGACTCGTGGCACGGTGCAACCGGGGCTACTGATAATGCAGCAGGCAGCGCAGTGATGATGGAGGCCATGCGGATCTTAAAAGCGATCAACTTTAAACCTAAACGCACCATCCGGATTGCTTTATGGAGCAGCGAGGAGCAGGGCTTATTTGGTTCGCGCGGGTACGTAGCCGCACATTTTGGCGATCCTAAAACGATGGAATTAAAGCCGGAGCAAAAAAATTTAGATGCTTATTACAATCTGGATAACGGTACCGGTAAAATCCGTGGGATTTATTTACAGGGGGATAGCGCAGCAGGGCCGATATTTAAGGCATGGTTAGCGCCGTTTAAAGATCTTGGCGCTACCACCGTAACCATCAGCAATACCGGCGGTACAGATCACCAGTCGTTTGATGCGGTTGGCTTGCCGGGCTTCCAGTTTATACAAGATGGTATGGATTATAATACCCGTACCCACCACAGCAACCAGGATACCTATGACCGCCTGAGCGAAGACGACCTGAAACAAGCCGCTACTATCATCGCATCGTTTGTTTATAATACCTCAGAGCGTAAGGACATGATCCCACGCAAAGCATTACCAACCCCTCCGCCGGCTGCGCCAGCAAGGTAATACAAGGATTTTAGATTTGACAACTTTTAAAAAGTTGTCAAATCTTTAAATAGCAAGAAAGCCGCTTGGTCACTCAAACGGCTTTCTTGCTATTTATAACTCTTTGTGAAACAGAGGTGTGATCGGGCGACGTAATGAAAGCTTTTAGATTTGACAACTTTTTAAAAGTTGTCAAATCTAAAAGTAAAAGGATGTCGAAAATAAAAAATGCTATTGAATACAGATTTTCAAAGGGTTAAAGATTTGACAACTTTTAAAAGTTGTCAAATCTTTAACAAGTAATGAAATGTTAGTTACTTACGACGCTATGATATGCGTATTATCCCTTTTGATAGCATACTTTTTAACACTGGTGGCAATACCTGCGGCATCAAAACCGCATTCGGCCCAAAGTTCGGGCTGGTCGCCGTGTTCAATCACTTTATCGGGGATACCTAAGCGGGTTACCTGTGCTTTATAGTTGTTATCGGCCATAAATTCTAATACGGCGCTGCCCATGCCACCTTCCAGGCAGCCGTCTTCAACAGTAACAATGTGATTGAATTTAGTGAAAACCTCGTGTAGCAGGGCTTCGTCCAGTGGTTTCACAAAACGCAGGTCGTAATGCGCAGGGAAATAGCCTTCCGTGTGTAATTGTTCTGTAGCTTTTACCACCTCGTTACCTATAGCGCCTATAGATAATATGGCAACTTCTTCACCATCGCTTACCTTACGGCCCTTGCCAATGGGTATGGCTTTCATCGGCCGTTGCCAGTCAACCATCACACCGTTACCGCGTGGGTAACGTATTACAAACGGGCCCATATTATCCAGTTGGGCGGTGTACATCAGGTTACGCAGTTCTTCCTCGTTCATGGGTGCAGAAACCGTCATGTTAGGAATGCAGCGCATATAAGCCAGATCATAAGCGCCATGGTGGGTAGCACCGTCGGCTCCGGCAAAACCGGCTCGATCCAGGCAAAGTACTACATTTAGTTTTTGCAGGGCTACATCATGTATTACCTGGTCATAAGCCCGCTGCATAAAGCTGGAATATATATTACAGAACGGCACCAAGCCTTGTGTAGCCAATCCTGCCGAAAAAGTAACGGCATGCTGCTCGGCAATACCCACGTCAAAGGCGCGGTTAGGCATGGCCTTCATCATCAGGTTTAAAGAACAACCCGATGGCATGGCCGGCGTAATCCCCATTATTTTAGGGTTTGCCTCGGCCAGTTCTATTATCGTATGGCCAAACACATCCTGGTATTTGGGCGGTTGCGGCTTATCGTATTTTGTTTTTTTGATCTCGCCGGTTATCTTGTCAAACAAACCGGGGGCATGCCACTTGGTCTGGTCTTTTTCTGCCAGGGCATAGCCTTTACCTTTTACGGTAATGCAATGCAAAAGCTTGGGGCCGGGGATATCGCGCAGATCGCGCAGTAATTTTACCAGATGTTTTACATCATGGCCATCAACAGGGCCAAAATAGCGGAATTTAAGCGCCTCAAAAAAGTTGCTGCGTTTAAGCAGGGTGCCTTTAATGCTCTTCTCAATCTTCTTGGCTATTTTAAAGGCATCCGGGCCCATTGATGATATTTTTGACAGCACGGTGGCTATATCATCACGGAAACGATTGTATGGTTTTGAGGTGGTAATATCTGTCAGATACTCTTTCAACGCCCCTACATTAGGGTCTATAGACATGTTATTGTCGTTCAATATCACCAGCAGGTTAGAGTTCTCTATTCCGGCGTGGTTAAGTGCCTCAAAGGCCATACCCGCTGTCATGGCGCCGTCGCCAATTACGGCAACGTGCTGCCTGTCGGTTTCGCCTTTATATTGCGATGCAACGGCCATGCCCAGTGCGGCAGATATAGAGGTAGATGAGTGCCCTACGCCAAAGGTATCAAACACACTTTCGCTGCGTTTTGGGAAACCACTTATACCCTGGTAAATGCGGTTGGTATGAAAATTTTCGCGGCGGCCCGTAAGTATCTTGTGGCCATAAGCCTGGTGGCCTACATCCCAAACCAACTGGTCGTAAGGGGTGTTCAATACATATTGTAGGGCAACAGATAACTCTACCGTGCCCAGGCTGGCGGCAAAATGGCCGCCGTTTACCGATACTACGTCAATAATATACTGGCGCAGCTCGTTACAAACCTGTTCAAGTTCATCTTCCTTAAATTCCTTTAAATCAGATGGATTGTTAATGCGTTTTAAAAAATCACCGGCGGGTACCTGCATGTAAAAATATTCACTCTAATTAACCTACAAAGTAAGTTATTTAATTACTAATAATTGGATATATTAAAGGTAATTATTGTTTTGAAATTAACAATTTATAATTTTTTAAATGTAAATAGCTGTATTTTTGGCACATGACCGAAGATGGGTTCTCCATAAAGTTATCGCAGTTTGAAGGGCCCTTTGATCTTTTACTGTTTTTTATAGAGCGCGACGAGCTTAATATTCATGATATCCCCATCGCCGGTATCACCAACGATTTTCTGCAATATATTCACCAGATGACGGTGCTGAATATGGAACTGGCCAGCGAATTTATTTTTGTGGCTGCCACGCTGATGCGCATCAAGGCCAAAATGCTGCTGCCGCGTTATAATGCCAACGAGGATGAGAACGAAATAGATACCAAAGAAGGGCTGATCCGTAAACTCATCGAGTATAAAAAATTTAAGGTGCTTTGTGATGAACTGCGCCCGTTTGAGGACGAGCGCTTTAAACAGGAGAAGCGCGGCAATATCAAAGCCGACCTGGAGCAGATAGAAAAGGTGACCGTACCCGGCGAAGAGCTATCAGAACTAAACCTGTATAAGCTGATGACGGTTTATAACCGGATGATGCGCCAGTACCTTAGCCGTACAGAAGAAGTGCACCATACCGTAATACAATATCCCTACACCATAGAAAAGCAAAAGGAAGCCATCAATAATCTGCTTGCCATCAACAAAAAAATGGACTTTAAGAACATTGCCGGCAACAGCGAGAACAAGGTGCATTTTGTATATAATTTTTTGGCCGTGCTGGAGATGTTACAGCAGGAAATGATAGATATAACGATCGGTTTGGGATATAATAATTTTTGGATAAGCCCTAAAGAGATCTGAGATTTTAGATGTGAGATATGAGACAACTTCATTAATAGACGGTTAATCTCACATCTCATATCTCACATCTAAAATCTAATATCTAAATTAGCAGCGTTTTACACACAACAATGAAAAGAGACAAACTAATATTTAAGCTGTTAGACGAAGAGCAGCAACGCCAGGAAGAAGGAATTGAGCTTATTGCATCAGAAAACTTTGTAAGCAAACAGGTAATGGAAGCAGCGGGTTCTGTTGCAACCAATAAATATGCCGAAGGCTTACCGGGCAAGCGCTATTACGGCGGCTGCCAGGTGGTTGATGAAATTGAGACCATTGCTATTGAGCGTGCAAAGCAATTGTTTAACGCCGAATGGGCTAACGTGCAGCCACACAGCGGCGCACAGGCAAACGCAGCAGTAATGCTTGCCGTTTTACAGCCGGGCGATAAAATATTAGGGTTCGACCTTTCACACGGCGGCCACTTAACCCATGGTTCGCCGGTAAATTTTTCGGGTAAATTATACGAGCCGCATTTTTACGGTGTTGTTAAAGAAACCGGATTGATTGATTATGCACAACTTGAAAAGGTTGCTTTAGAGCAAAAACCAAAACTGATCATCTGCGGTGCTTCGGCTTACTCGCGCGATTGGGATTACGCCTTCATCCGTAGCGTGGCCGATAAGGTTGGCGCTTTGGTGCTGGCAGACATAAGCCACCCGGCAGGTTTAATTGCCCGTGGTTTACTAACAGACCCGCTGCCCCATGTGCACATTGTTACTACAACCACCCACAAAACCTTGCGTGGCCCGCGTGGCGGCCTTATCCTTTTAGGGAAAGATTTTGAGAACCCATGGGGCTTAAAAACACCAAAGGGCGAAGTGAAAATGATGTCGGCTTTGTTGGATATGGCTGTTTTCCCGGGTACGCAGGGTGGCCCGTTAGAACATATTATTGCTGCTAAAGCCATTGCTTTTGGCGAAGCCTTGTCTGATAACTATATGAAATATATAGCCCAGGTAAAATTAAATGCTGCAGCCATGGCCAAAGCATTTGTTGCCAAAGGGTATGATCTGATCTCTGGCGGTACCGATAATCACCTGATGCTTATCGACCTGCGGAATAAAAACATTACCGGTAAAGCTGCAGAGAACGCTTTAGTTAATGCAGATATTACTGCCAATAAAAACATGGTGCCTTATGATGATAAATCGCCGTTTGTAACCTCTGGTATCCGTTTGGGTACTGCGGCTATTACTACACGTGGTTTAAAAGAGAAGCATATGGAAACCATTGTTGACCTGATTGATGCGGTATTAACAGATCCTGAAAATGAAACCTCTATCAAAAAAATCCGTAAAAAGGTGCATAAACTGATGGAAGATTTTCCTTTGTATAAGGATTAATGATAAGCATGGAGATAGCAAGATGATTTTTTTTGAATATACAAATCAGGCGTTTAAAAGAACCTGATTTGTATAATGTGCTGGAATGTCCTATCCAGAGAAAAATTATGACCCTATCGCCTTTTTGGCATTTTATATACCAGGTAATCATTGCTTTAGTTATCCGGTTGCTTACAAAGCAACAGATTAAATCAAAAATTGGTGCCGATGTGGTTTCGGCCCGCGTAAAGAATAATAAAGTGGAAACAGGTTTAAATATTAATGTGCTGGTGGTTGATGATAATCAGATAAACAGGTTATTGATCAATAAAGTGCTCAAAAAGTGGGGTGCAACTGCCGATTTTGCCGAAAACGGCCAGGAAGCCATTGATAAGCTGGAATTGAATCAGAATTTTGATGTTGTGCTGATGGATATCCATATGCCGGTAATGGGCGGGCTGGAAGCAACAGGCGCTATCCGTTCAAAATCAGAATCTTATTTTCAGCAACTGCCTATTATAGCCTTAACGGCATCTATGTTAAGCAACCAAATGGGCGAGATAAAGCACGCCGGTATGAATGACTACATCCTGAAACCATTTGACCCGGCCACACTGTTTGAGAAATTAAGCAGGTATCAAAAGCAGTAGGTTAGGGAACAGTAATTAGTTGATCGGAGAGTGGTTGCAGCTCACAAGGCCTGATCTCTGGTATCTAAACGCTGACCGCTCAGTTTACTCCGCATAGGCTATTGTGGCAATGCTTAGTTTTAGCCCCGGTACTTTTAACAATTCAATCCCGCAAGCCTCTAAGGTTGAGCCGGTGGTAATAATATCATCAACAAGCAGTACGTGTTTGTTTTCTAAAACTTCTGGCCGGGCAACAGCAAACACCTCCTGCATATTCTGATACCTGGCAAACCGCGATTTATGGGTTTGGGTGTTGGTGGCAACGGTCCGTACCAAATTATCAAGCTCAACTTTAGTATTTAACGGCTCGGCCAATCCGTCAGCAAAACAAGCGCTTTGATTGTATCCGCGCGTTTTAAGCCGTTTTTTATGCAGCGGCACCGGGATAATATAGTCTGCCGTTTTAAACACCGGGTTTTGTGCAAGTTGTTTCCCGGCTATACTACCCAACAAGTTGCCAATTTGCTGCATCCCGTTATATTTAAATTGGTGTACCAGGTTTTGCACTTTGCCGCCTTTATTAAAATAATATAAAGCGTAGCCGGCTTCAATAGGTAGTTTGCCCCAAAACTGTTGGGCAACAATATTATCGTGCTGTTGATGAAAGTTGGTATAGGGCAGGTTATACAGGCAATCGGTACATAAAATATTTTCATTAGCCATCAGGCTGCTGTTACATGCCGGGCAAAGCTGCGGAAAGATCAGCGAAATAAAATCAGCCAGATAGGTGCGTAAAGCTTGCATGCGGATAAGGTAGGCAACTTAAGGCAAAATGTAAAATCACCGTTTGGTTATTATTTAGGCTTTTACACCTTCTTTTTCCTTCTCGTTTATAGCAAGCTGGCCGCAAGCAGCATCAATATCTTTGCCGCGGCTGCGGCGCAGGTTGGTATTGATGCCCTGGCTGCGCAGGTAATCGGCAAAGGCCTCCACCTTATCTTCGCCGGCATTTATAAAGCTGGCCATTGATATGGGGTTGTATTCAATAATATTAACCTTACAGGGCAGGTGCTTACAAAAACGCGCCAGTTCCATCGCATCCTGTATGTTATCATTTACACCATCAAAAATAATGTACTCGTACGTTACCGCATTTTTGGTTTTGGCGTAATAATACTTTAAGGCTTCGGCCAATGCCTTTAACGAGTTTTGCTCATTTATGGGCATTATGGTATTACGTTTCTCATCATTAGCTGCATGCAACGATAGCGCAAGGTTAAACTTCACCTGGTCGTCGCCCAGTTTGCGTATCATTTTGGCAATGCCTGCGGTAGATACGGTTATACGTTTTGGCGACATGTTTAGCCCGTTCTCAGATGTAATGCGCTCAATGGATTTTAGCACATTGGCATAATTAAGCAGTGGTTCGCCCATGCCCATATACACAATATTTGATAAAGGGATACCGTAGTTATCTCGTGCTTGTTTATCAATCAGCACTACCTGGTCGTAAATTTCATCGGGGTTAAGGTTGCGTTTACGCTCCATGTAACCGGTAGCGCAAAACTTACAGGTAAGGCTACAACCCACCTGAGACGATACACAGGCCGTCATACGGTCGGTAGTTGGAATTAAAACACCTTCAATTAAATGTGTATCATGTAATATAAAAGAATTTTTTATAGTTTTATCAGCACTAATCTGCGAACTGTTTATTTTAACATTATTAATTATAAATTTTTCATCCAGCTTAGTACGGAGTTCTTTTGAAATATTGCTCATTGCATCAAAAGATATGCATGATTTTTCCCAAAGCCATTCATAAACCTGTTTAGCTCTAAAGCTCTTTTCATCCATGCTGATGAATTGCTGCTGTAAAGCTTCGAGGCTTAAGCTGCGGATATCTATTTTATCTTTTTTGCTGTTCACATTACAAAAGTACTTAAATTTAAAAATTCTGTTCTTTTTTTAAAGTCATTCTTTTCTAACATAAAAAACAATAACTATAGGTTAATTGTATTTACTAAGTAGTTTGGGTTTAAAAAAACATTGCTGATGCTAAGTTATATTTAATGAAAAGTTTTAGAGCCGATTACGTTTTACCTGTTTGTGCCGATCCGATAAAGAATGGAATTATTACTGTGGATGATCATGGGAAGATCATCTCGGTTACCGACGATGAAGCCTCTGTTGCGCCCGATCATCCGATAGAACAAGTTAGCGGTGTAATTGTGCCCGGCTTTATAAACACACACTGCCATACCGAACTTTCGCACATGAAAGATAAGATAGCGGCAGGCGGTGGCCTCATCAGCTTTATAAAAGATATCTTATCATTCAGGGCGGCAGATACTGCTGATGTGATTGCAGCGGCCGAGGCCGCCGATAAGCAAATGTATGATAATGGTATTGTGGCAGTTGGAGATATTGCTAATAACAGCCTTACAGCGCAGCTTAAACAAAAAAGTAAACTTTATTACCATACATTTATAGAGATATTAGGTTTTTTGCCTGATAATGCCGCTGAACTTTTTGAAAAGGCATTAGTAACTGCCGAAGAATTTAAATCTCTTTCAACCTCTTTAACCGCACATGCGCCTTATTCTGTTTCTAAAGAACTTTTTAAACTGATAAAGCAGCATAGCGATGCCGGTAGTAATTTATTAAGCATACATAACCAGGAGTGTGAAGACGAAAATAAATTTTATCGCTATAAATTAGGCGGATTTATTGACCTTTATGCCCACCTTGGGGTTGATATTGGCTATTTCCGCCCGCAAGCACGCAACTCTTTGCAGTCTATCATTCCGCTTTTAACTAACAGGCAAAAAGTATTATTGGTGCATAATACCTGTACCAATTTAAAAGATATTTATTTTATAAAACGGTTTGACCGTAAGATAAACTGGTGCTTTTGCCCTAATGCCAACCTTTACATTGAAAAGCGCCTGCCTAAAATAGAACTTTTTGTAAACCAGGGTTTAAACATCACCTTAGGTACCGATAGCCTGGCATCTAACTCAAAACTGTGCATATTAAGCGAGATGAAAACGTTGCAGCAGCACTTCCCCAGTTTAACTACAGATACGTTGCTGCAATGGGGTACTATAAACGGCGCCAGGTTTTTAGGTATTGATGATGAAAAAGGCACAATAGAAAAAGGCAAAACCCCCGGCCTTAACCTGCTTACCGGCCTGGATGGCTTTAAACTTACCCCTGATACCCAAGTAAAAAAATTAGTTTAGCCTTTTGAATTAGGTTGATTGCATTGGATTAAGTTAATTTGCATCTAACAAATGCAAGCTGCGGCGCTACTTAAAGTCCGCAAAACAAAACTAAGCAACACCAAATAGAATGAAACATCTGGATATAGTTGTTAAAGGCAAAGTGCAGGGCGTATCTTTTAGGGCGGGGGCAAAAGCCGTTGCTAACCAGTTGGGTGTGCGTGGCTTTGTGAAAAACGAACCTAACGGCGATGTGTTTATTGCCGCCGAAGCCGACGACCTGATGATGGACCTGTTTTTGGAGTGGTGCCACGAAGGCGCCGAACATGCCGTGGTTACCGGCGTTGAAACGCATGAGGGCGAATTAAAAAACTATCGTAATTTTGAGATAGTTAAAAAGAGTTTATAAACGCTTATTCTTTCCTAATTGTCAACAGCTAAAAAATTTGCCGGGCAAACCGCATTGTATGGTATAACCACTATAGCCGGTAGGGTACTTGGGTTTTTCCTGACCCCTATTTACACCCGCACTTACGCAACAAAAACCTACGGTATTTTTGGTAACATGTTTAGCTATGCTTCTATGCTTAATGCCTTGCTGGCATTTGGTATGGAAACAACCTATTTCAGATACCTTAATAAGCATCCCGATAATAAGCAGGCTGTTTACAATAACTCGTTTGGTGCAATTCTTAGTATTGCATTGTTGTTTTTACTGCTTACTTATCCTTTTGCCGGGAGTATAACTAACTGGATAAGGGTAGATAATACTACCCCTGCAGATCAGTATATTTTATACACCAAATACTTTATAGGCATTTTAGTTTTTGATGCGCTATGCGTTATTCCGTTTGCCAAAGTACGTGCCGATGGCAGGCCCGGGCGCTATGGGCTTATAAAGCTGGCAAATGTGCTGATATTTGTTGGGCTGAATCTCTTTTTTATATATGCCGTTCCTTTTATAATAAATCATCATCTGCCGGGCACAGGGCTAATTACACCCTGGTTCCGTAAAGGTTGGCTGGGTTATGTTTTTCTGTCAAACCTTATTGCCAGCGTGGCAACATTTATAATGCTTTTGCCCGAACTCTTGCAGTTAAAACCTAAGTTTAACCGCGCCCTATTTGCCGAGATGTTGCTGTATAGCTGGCCCGTGCTGATAGCCAATATCTCTTACCTTGTTAATGAAAATCTTGATAAAATATTGCTTGGAAAACTCTTGCCCGAGGATGTAAGCGCCACCCAGGTGGGTATTTATACTGCTTGTGCTAAGATATCTATCTTCCTGAGTATTTTTGTAAATGCCTTTAGGCTGGGTGCCGAGCCTTTCTTTTTTAGCCATGCCAAAAATAAGAACGCCACGCAAACCTATGCGCGCATCATGACCTATTTTATAATAGCCGTTTGTTTGATATTTGTGGCACTGGTAGCAAACATCGAATTATTAAAGTACTTTATTAAAGGGAAAGACGCTGTACAAACCAACTTGTACTGGTCTGGCATACAGGTTGTCCCGGTTTTATTATTCGGCTATGTAAGTTTGGGCATTTACATGAATTTATCTGTTTGGTATAAACTTACAGATCAAACTAAATATGGCCTTTACATTTCTGGTGCAGGTGCATTTCTTACTATTGTACTTAACATTGTTTTTATTCCCGGTTATGGTTATATAGCATCTGCATGGATATCGCTTGCGGCCTACGCCAGTATGATGATCCTCTCCTACATCTGGGGGCAAAAAAATTACCCAATTCCGTATGATATAAAAAAGAACCTGGCCTATATTATTTTATCGGCACTGCTCGTTTATTTATCATTCAACATATTCCATCGCAATATATTTATTGGTAACGGGTTATTAATTTTATTTGGCATAGGGGCATTATACGCCGAACGGAAAGAACTTAAAGCTATATTTAGCAAATCGTAAACACGTATTGCACCAGCAATGAAGATAGTACCGGCAATCATATTATTTACAGGGGCAACTTTAACCGGTTTGGCACAAACAAAGCCAGGCAGGGTAAACGCTGCTGCAATTGCCGCAAAACCCCTCACGGCTGCCGATAGCGGTATGGTAAAACAGCTCTTTTTTTCGGCCCTGAGAGAGAAAACGGTTGAGAATAAAAAACTTGCCGCCGAATTATTTAACCGTGTACTGCAGATAGACCCAACAAATGATGCCAGTATGTTTGAGTTGGCCAATCTGGAAAAAGGGCAAAATAACACCCCTGTTGTACAAAACCTGCTGGAACGGGCTGTAACCATAAACCCCAATAACGAATGGTACTGGGTAGCCCTTGCCGGCAGTTACGAAAAAACAAACGATATAGATAAGCTGCAAAACGTTTTTAACGAACTGATACGCCTAAACCCCGACAAGCCCGATTATTATTACGATAAAGCCAACGCCCTGTCTATCCAGAAAAGATACGATGAGGCTTTAAAAATGTATGATAAGGTAGAAGAGCTGGCAGGAGTAAGTGAAGACCTGACGCTGAACCGCCAAAAAATATATCTGCGGCAGGGCGATGTTAAAAAGGCAGCAGCAACCCTGGATGATCTGATAGCGGCTAACCCCGGCCAGATGAAGTATTACCTGATGCAGGCCGAGATCTACAACTCAAACGGTTTAAACGATAAAGCCCTGGCTGTGCTGCAAAAAGCCAGAGTGATAGATCCTAAAAGTGGCATTATACACCTTGCCCTGGCCGATATCTATCGCGAAAAGAATAACCCCGAAGCCAGCTACGATGAGTTAGAAATAGCCTTTGCCAACCCCGAATTGGATATCGAACAAAAAATAAAAATAATTTTAGGTTATGTGCCCAAGTTTCCTGAACCTAACGCAAGGGCAAGTGCATTGGAATTGAGCCGGATCTTAACCATAGCGCACCCTGCCGAAAGCAAGGCCTTCGCCATGTACGGCGATATGCTGCTGCAAAGCGAAAAAGTGCCCGAGGCAAAAGCCGCCTACAAAAAAGCCATTAGTTTAGATGGGCAGGCGTACAGCGTTCAGGAGCAGCTGGTGCGGATAGATTTGGGAGAAAATGACCTTGAAGCGGCCATAAAAGACGGTGAAACGTCCCTGTCGTTTTTCCCTAACCAGGCATGGATGAATTATATGGTTGGCGTGGCCTGGCAGCAAAAGCGCGATTATAACAAGGCCATCGGCTACATTAAAAATGCTATTTCTTTAGAAACCCAGGATAAGGATTTGCTATCGCAAGGCTATTCGGCCCTGGGGGATTGTTACCACTCGCTGGGCGATCATAAAAGCTCTGATATAGCCTATGATAAGGCCATAGAAATAAACCCCGGTAACGCTTTTACGCTGAACAATTATGCCTACTATTTGTCGTTAAGGAATGAGCAGTTAGATAAGGCGGCACAAATGTCTAAACAAAGTAACAGCCTGCAGCCAAACACAGCATCGTTTGAAGATACCTACGCCTGGATCTTGTTTAAACAAAAAAACTATGCCGGGGCTAAACTTTGGATAGAAAGATCGCTCTTACATGATAAAGGAAAAAGTCCCGTAAAGACAGAACATTATGGCGATATCCTGTTTTTTTTGGGAAATACAGATGCTGCCGTGCAAAATTGGTTAAAGGCAAAAGCACAGGGAGGGCAGTCTCCGGTTTTAGAACGTAAGATAAATGAAAAGAAATACCTGGAATAAAATAGCCATTGCTTTTTGCCTTGTGGCCCTTGTGGCATGCAAATCTAAAAAGCTGGTTGTTGTAAACCGCCCAACTACACCCGGTGTAGATTCGGCAGCCCTTAAAGAAAATACCATGCGCGCCCGGCTGGAGGCCATCCGCGCAAAACAGGTAACCTTTAATACCTTTACCGGCAAAGCCAAAACCAAGCTGGATATTAACGGGAACAGTAATGATGTTACGCTGAACATCCGCATGGCGCGCGATCAGAAGATCTGGGTCTCTATCACCGCTATTATTGGTATTGAGGTTGCCCGTGCACAAATAACGCCCGATAGCATCATTGTGGTGAACCGTTTGCAAAACGTGTACCTTAAAAAGCCGTTTAGCTATGTATATACCTATGCAAGCAGGCAGGTAACCTTTAAAACCCTGCAGGCACTGTTGCTGGGTAACGCTATCCCCGAGGTGGTGAACAATAATAACGGCGATTTTACGACACAGGGTAATAACATCATCTTATCAGGCAAGCTGCAGGATCTGGTTTATAAACTATTGTTAGGGCCGGATATGAAGGTTACACAAACCAATTTGGCTAACCAGTTTGGCGGCAAATCATTACAGGTGGCCAATAATATTTTTATACAGGCAGATAACAGGGTTATCCCTTCGCAGATAGATATTTCATCTGCCGCGGGCGATAAAAAAATAAAGTTAAACCTGCGTTATACCCAGGCCGAGTTTGATAAGCCGCTCGAATATCCTTTTAGTATCCCAAAAAGTTACGAAGCTGCTAATTAAATTATATTTTTGATGAATGAAATTTTTTAGAGCCGCATTATTTTTTGTTTTTGTATTTGCTGCTTCGGGTGTTTTTGCACAAAGCAGTGCCGAGCTTAAACGCAGGCGCGATAAACTGACAGACGAACTGGAGCAGCTAAACCGCGAATATCAGGAAACGGCCAGCAATAAAAAAGTATCATTAAAACAGCTTAACATACTTAAGGCGCAAATAAACCTGCGCGAAGAAAAGATAACCAATATCAATTCCGAAGTAAGAAACTTAGATAACCAAATCTCTGAGAGCAATAATACCGTACGTAGTTTACAAAGCCAGTTAGATCAGCTCAAAAAAGAATATGCGGGCATGGTATTGTTTGCTTATCGTAATCAAAGTGCCTACAATAAGCTGATGTTTATTTTTGCATCAAAAGACTTTAACCAGGCCTACAGGCGTTTAAAGTATTTACAGCAGTTTGGCACCTACCGCGAGCGGCAGGCCGGTTACATACAGGGCACACAGAAAGATCTGCATGTAAAAATAGTGGAGCTTGATAAGGATAAAAAGGAAAAGAATAACCTGCTGCAAAACCAGGAGAAAGAAAAAGAAGAATTAGGCAAGGCCAAAAATACGCAGGTAAAAGTTATTACCGACCTGTCTAAACACCAGGGAGAACTGAAGCAGCAGCAACGCGACGTGCAGAAAAGGCTGGCACGTAACAGGCAGGAAACCTTAAACGCCATCAGGCGTGAGGTAGAAGAAGCGAAGCGCAAGGCCGAAGCCGAAGCAAGGGAGGCAGCGCGGATAGCAGCGGCAAAAGCCAAAGCCGAAAACCGCGAGGTGGCAGCCCCCACTAAAAAGCCGATAACAAAGGCATCAACCAACAGCGAGATCTTAAACTCTACGCCGGAAGCTGCCAGGTTAAGTAACGACTTTTTAGGTAACAAGGGCCGTTTACCATGGCCGGTAGCTACTGGGCAGCTGGTACATGGTTTTGGTACTTATACCGATGCAGATGGCATCCGGAATGATAATACCGGGTACGAGATCCGTACCAACACAGGTGCAGCCGTAAGGGCGGTGTTTGAGGGTGAAGTAAAAACAATAATGGATATAAGCGGCACTTACCTTGTGGTAATAAAACATGGCGAGTATTTTACGGCCTATCAAAATTTAAGAACGGTAAATGTAGCTAAAGGGCAAAAAGTAAGTACCAAGCAAACAATTGGTACGGTAGCGTTAGATCCGTCAACGGGTGATGCCACTACCATCTTTACACTATCAAAAGGTACTAACTTTGTTGACCCGAGATTGTGGCTGGCGCCGAATTGATTTTAAACCTTATCCTATACTAATTGTATATATTTGTAATCTTAATTTAATACGATGTTAAGTTCAGTTCTATTATTTTTAAATATAGGCAGCGGCGAAATGGTGCTGATTGTATTTGCGGCACTTATGCTTTTTGGCGGCAAAAAATTACCCGAAATAGCACGCGGACTGGGTAAGGGTATCCGTGATTTTAAGGATGCATCTGAAGATGTTAAACGCGAAATTAACAACCAGATAAACAATTACGAAGAAAAGAAAACCGAAAAGGCGGCAGAAATTGCAGAAGAAGCAGGAAAAGAAGCCGAGCCGGCTACCGGATCTGAACATACTTACGAGCCGGTAGCGGGTACCATCCCGGCATACCAGGGCTACACTACCGTAACTGATGCAGAAGAGCATGCCCACGTAACCGATAATGAACTGGCCGCTGCCGAGGATGCAACGTATGAGCATGATGCGGAGTTAAAACACCCGGCAACAAACAGTGCAAAAACTACCATCGATCTGGCAAAAAAGGAAGATGAGCCGGTTAAAAAAACAATAGAAGAAGAGTATAAATAACAACAAAAATATTTAACATTACATAAAACTTAAAAATCATGGGTGGATTAGGCGCACCAGAGATCATATTGATCATCGTTGCAATATTAATTATGTTCGGTGGTAAAAAAATTCCCGAACTGATGAAAGGTTTAGGCCGGGGCGTTAAAGAATTTAAAGACGCACAAAACGGCGAAACCAACACTGCTAATACTACAAACACAACAACTACCGAAGAAAAACCAAAGGTTTAATTTTGATGTAATTGCTGCAGTTAAACGTAGCTGATAATTTTGATAAACTTATCTGTTGAAATATTTATGCTTCAACAGATAAGTTTTTTTATTTTAGGCCCATGGCTAAAAACTATTCCTCTTACGCCGAAATTAAAAGCGGCTTATCAAGCGGAGAGATCACGGCTGAAGGCCTTGTAAAGGGTTATCTTCAGCAAATAAAGGCAAAAGCACATCTTAATGTTTTTAACGAAGTTTTTGAAGATGAGGCCAAAGCTTCTGCAAAAGAAATTGATGCACGTATAAGTAAAGGTACCGCCGGCAAACTGGCCGGTATGGTTATCGCCATAAAAGATAATATTTGCTACAAGGGCCATAAGGTATCTGCATCATCAAAAATTTTAGCGGATTTTACTTCTATCTATTCCTCTACCGTGGTAGAGCGGCTGTTGGCAGAGGATGCCATTATTATTGGCCGTGCTAATTGCGATGAGTTTGCCATGGGCGCCGCTAACGAAAATTCTTTTTTTGGCCCTGTAAAAAACGATGCCGATAATACTCGCGTATCAGGGGGCTCATCCGGCGGATCGGCGGTAGCTGTGCAGGCGGGCATGTGCCATGCAGCTATCGGTACAGATACCGGCGGCTCGGTTAGGCAACCGGCTGCATTTTGCGGCGTAGTGGGCCTAAAGCCTACGTATGGGCGCATATCGCGCTATGGTATCATCAGTTATGCCTCCTCTTTTGATCAGGTTGGCTCCTTAACAAGATCTGTTGCTGATGCTGCGCTGTTGTTAGAAATATTATCCGGGGCGGATGAGTACGACGGCACTTTGTCGCAAAGGCCCGTTACCTCTGCTGCTGATCTGAAAAAGGATACCGGCAAAAAGAAGATCGCTTACCTGCAGGAGGCCCTGTCAAGCCCTGGGGTAGATGCCGATGTAAAAGCTACGCTTACCACTTATATAGAGAAACTGCGCGCCGACGGGCATACCGTTAAGCCCATATCTTTTGAGCACCTGGATTACCTGGTACCTACCTATTATATTTTGGCCATGGCCGAGTCTTCGTCAAACCTGGCCCGGTATGATGGCGTACATTACGGCTACCGCAGCCCTAATGCAACCGACTTGGAATCGACTTATAAATTAAGCCGGTCTGAAGGATTTGGTAAAGAGGTTAAACGCCGCATTATGCTGGGCACTTTTGTGTTAAGTGCAGGTTATTATGATGCCTATTACGCCAAGGCCCAAAAAGTACGCCGCCTGATACAGGACAAAACCAACGAGATTTTAAAGGAGTTTGATTTTATTTTAACCCCTACTGCGCCCGAGCCTGCTTTTGCGCTGGGGGTGAAAGAAAAAGACCCGGTAGTAACCTATTTATACGATATTTTTACCGTTCAGGCATCGTTATGTGGCATGCCTGCCATATCGCTCCCGGCAGGCAATAATAGCAAGGGATTGCCGTTAGGGTTACAATTATTAACCAAAAGTTTCGACGAACAGGCGCTGCTTAATTTTTCTGAATATTTTATGCAGCTATAATTATTACTATATTAGTAATAGTGCAGCGAAATTTTTTTCTGAACGGTAAATTTTGATCATGAAGAAACTGTTTACTTTTTTTATTTGTGCATTATCCTTACAAATAGTTAAAGCAGATATTAAAGCTGAAATGGCATTGGCACCGGTATTATTGCAGCAGGATACCAATGTACTGTTACCGGCTATACAAGTCCCGGTATCTATCTACAAAAACAATATTTTTAAACGCAGGCTTGATTCTATCCAGAATGAAGTGCCGCTTGATTATAACGGTTATGTGCAGGCTTATATAGATAATTATGCACGCCGCCGAGATGAAATGGGCCGCATAATAGGCTTATCAAAATATTACTTCCCTATATACGAAAAGGCTTTTCATGAGGCCGGTATTCCAGACGAGATCAAATATCTGTCGATAGTAGAGTCGGCGCTTAACCCCAATGCCATTTCCAGGGTGGGGGCGGCGGGGCCCTGGCAATTCATGTCAGAAACGGCAAAGATCTACGGGCTGGGCATGACCGATTATGTTGACGAGCGCCGCGATCCTATCCAGGCAAGTAACGCCGCAGCTGCATACCTTAAAGATGCCTACCTGCAATTTGGCGACTGGCTGCTGGCCATTGCATCATATAATTGTGGTAAAAGCAATGTACTGCATGCGCTGGAGCAAACCGGCACACACGATTACTGGTCTATCCGCGAGCTGCTGCCTGTCGAAACCCGTGGTTACGTGCCTGCTTTTATTGCCGTTAACTATGTAATGAAGTATCATAAATATCATTACATCGTACCGCAAACCAGCGATCTGGCTATTGTTACCGATACCGTTATGGTAAATAAATTTGTATCACTTAGCCGGGTATCGCAGGCGCTGGGGATGACACTGAAGGACCTCTGCGTTTTAAACCCGTCATACAGGCAGCAACTGGTTAACGGTACACCAGCCGTTCCGCGTAAAATTATTATCCCGCAGGTAAGCGACGAGCGCCGTTCTATACTGCGTGATGCGATAACCGACTTGAATGCGCCCATCCGGATGCCGAAGCCTATTCAATACGTGGCTATTGCTACACCTGCAGAAGTCCCGTCTGCATCAGCAGCCGGCGGCAGTATGTTGGTACATGTTACCAAAAAAGGAGATACCCTGGCTGCCATAGCCGCTAAATACAATGTTAAAATAGGCGATCTGCTGCAATGGAATAAATCTTTGGGGGCAAACGTAACCCTGCCGCTGCTGCCGGGTTTGCCGGTTAACATAGGCAAAGGATAAACCGCTTTTACAAAGCCCGGTTTTGATGTATTTCGAAGCCGGGCTTTTTTTATTAGATAGTTCAGAAAAAGTAATTGTAATTTTGGGCGCTTGAATTTTTGAGAACCATGAATAAACCCAATCGTAAACAGGACGCCTTAAATTACCATGCAAAAGGCCGCCCAGGTAAAATACAGGTAGTACCAACCAAACCTACCAATTCTCAGCGCGATTTAACCCTGGCCTATTCGCCGGGTGTTGCCGAGCCCTGCCTGCGTATTGCCGATAATGTAGAGGATGTATATAAATACACGGCTAAAGGTAACCTGGTAGCTGTAATAAGCAACGGTACTGCCGTGCTTGGCCTGGGTAATATTGGCCCCGAGGCAAGCAAGCCGGTAATGGAAGGTAAAGGCCTGCTGTTTAAGATCTATGCGGATATTGATGTGTTCGATCTGGAGATCAATGCCAAAACGGTTGATGAATTTGTAAACATAGTAAAGGCGCTTGAGCCAACCTTTGGCGGGGTAAACCTCGAAGATATATCTGCCCCAACCTGCTTTGAGATAGAACGCAGGCTTAAAGCCGAAATGAAGATCCCCGTAATGCACGATGATCAGCATGGTACGGCCATTATATCCGGCGCAGCATTAATGAATGCCTGCGAGATACAGGGTAAAAAGCTGGATAAAATTAAAATGGTAGTGAACGGCGCCGGCGCGGCAGCAGTTTCGTGTACCAAAATGTATTTATCGCTGGGGGTTAAAAAAGAAAACCTGGTGATGTTTGATATCAACGGTTTGCTTACGCCAGACCGTACAGATCTGGACGAAATGCGCCTCCAATTCGCCACAAACCGTACCGATATCACCTCTTTAAGCGACGCCATGAAAGGTGCCGACGTATTTGTTGGCCTATCGGCAGGGAATGTGGTTACCCCGGCCATGCTGGTGGGTATGGCCAAAAATCCGATCGTGTTTGCCATGGCCAACCCCGAGCCGGAGATCAATTACGATCTGGCCACGGCTGCCCGTAAAGACATCATCATGGCTACCGGCCGGTCAGACTTTCCAAACCAGGTAAACAACGTATTGGGTTTCCCGTACATTTTCCGTGGGGCGCTGGATGTTAGGGCAACCGCTATTAACGAAGAAATGAAGATAGCGGCGGTAAAGGCCATAGCCGAAATGGCTAAAAAGCCTGTACCGGAAGCGGTTAACCTGGCTTACGGCATTACGAACTTAAAGTTTGGCCGCGACTACATCATCCCAAAACCAATGGATCAGCGCCTGATAACCGAAGTTTCTTCGGCTGTTGCCAGGGCGGCTATTGAATCGGGCGTGGCGCGCAAAGCCATTACCGATTGGGAGGCCTATCACGAAGAATTGCTTTCGCGATTGGGTAATAACAACAAAATTTTGCGCGATGTTACCAACAAGGCCAAGCAGAACCCTAAGCGCGTTGTGTTTGCCGAAGCAGATACCTACAAGATCCTGCGTGCCGCCCAGATCGTAAAAGACGATGGCATTGCCATCCCGATACTTTTGGGTAATGCAGAAAAGATAAAACAGATCATAAAAGAAAATGAGCTTGACCTGGACGATGTACAGATCATAGATCCGAGGGCAGGTACCGAGCGCTCGCTTGAATTTGCTGAGTTTTTATTTAAAAAGCGCCAGCGTAAGGGGGTTACCCTGGCAGAAGCCAAAAAGCTGATGGTTGACCGCAACTATTACGGCGCTTGTATGGTACATTTTGGCGAGGCAGATGCTTTAATATCCGGCCTGACAAAGGATTACGCCACTACCATAAAGCCAGCCCTGCAAATTATAGGTACCGAAGCCGGTGTGAACCGCGTTGCAGGTATGTACCTGATGATTACCGAAAAAGGGCCCGTATTTTTTGGTGATACCACGGTTAACATAAACCCAACCGCGCAGGAACTGGTAGACATTACCGTACTGATGGAACGCTCGGTTGCGCAATTTAACATAAAGCCGCGCATCGCGGTACTGTCCTACTCAAACTTTGGGTCTAACGAAGGTGAGATCCCTGAAAAAACCAGGGAAACCGTACGCATCCTGCACGAGAAATATCCAAACATCGTTGTAGACGGCGAACTGCAGGCTAACTTTGCTTTAAACTCAGATCTGCTTGCCGATAATTTTCCGTTTTCGTTATTGAACGGCAAACCGGCTAACACGCTTATTTTCCCTGGCCTGGCATCAGGTAACATCGCTTACAAGCTGTTGCAGGAAATTGGCGGCGCAGAAGCCGTAGGCCCTATTTTGCTGGGCATGAAAAAACCGGTGCACGTGCTGCAGTTGGGTAGTTCCGTGCGCGAGATTGTAAACATGGTAACCATTGCGGTGATAGATGCACAGGTAAAATGTACAGAGGGCAAGCCCGCTAAAAACAATAAAAAATAACAACAAATGTACGATTATATTGATGGCAGGTTAGCTTTTAAAGGCGCTGCCCACGTAGTTATTGATGCCGGGGGGATTGGCTACCACATCAATATATCGTTAAATACCTACTCACAACTTCCTGAGGGCGAGCGCTGCAAACTTTTTGTTTGGCTGCATGTAAAAGAGGATGCACACACTCTTTATGGCTTTGCTACCGAAGGGGAGCGCCGGCTGTTTATGCACCTGATATCCATATCCGGCATAGGCCCTAATACGGGCCGTATGATGTTATCTTCTATCACCCCGGCCGAGATCCAGGCGGCTATTGTGCAGGGTAATGTTGCGGCCATTCAACGCATAAAAGGTATCGGCCCAAAATCTGCGCAGCGTGTAATATTAGAGTTGCAGGACAAGCTTAAAAAAGAAGGGCCAGATACCTTAACGGTAATGCCAGGGTTAAAAACGGCAAAAGATGAAGCCCTTTCTGCCCTTGTAATGCTTGGATTTGTTCGTAACGTTGCAGAAAAAGTTTTGGACCAGGAAATGGGCAAAAACGCGGGGGTTTTAACTGTAGAACAATTAATTAAATCTGCGCTAAAAAGCTTATAATTACATTGCAATAATTTATCACTTGATTAGAACCTTTACTACTAAGCTTTTTGTAGTTATAACCCTTTTATCTGCTATTAGCGGGGCGGGGGAGGTGTTTGCACAGCAAACGCCCATACAAAGGCCGGTACAGCAGCCAACACAACAGCAAGCGGGCGGGCAGGGGCAAATTCCTAATCAACAAATACAGCAGCAAAACCCGGTGCAGCAGCAGGGGCAGCGCCAGCAAACCCAGCCGGTTGCACAAACACCGGCGCAGCAATCATCCAATGCCAAAGCAGATACCGGCCGTAAACTTGGCCCCATCAGCTTAACCGAACCGCAAAGCAAAAGGCAGCGTTCGGGCATTTTTTTTACAGACCCGCCGGGCCTGGTGCGCACTATTGAATATGATGCAGCCAACAACCGTTATATTTTATACGAGCGGGTAGGTAACCTGCTTTACCGCGCCCCCCAATATTTAACCTTTGGCGAGTATTTACTACTACAGCAACGCGGTATAAAACGCGAGTATTTTAAACAGCTTGCCGATAATTATGCCTACGAATCGCAGCAGCCGGGCTTTATACCGCAGATGAAGGTGCGCAGCAAAACTTTTGAGCAGATCTTCGGCAGTTCTAACATCAACATCCGCCCGCAGGGGTCGGCAGAAGTGATACTGGCCGGGCAGATCAATAAAAACGAGAACCCGCTGTTTAATACCCGCCAGCGCAACCAGTTCAACTTTAATTTTGACCAGCGCATCCAGCTGAACGTAACCGGCGAAATTGGCGATAAACTAAAGATCACTACCAATTATAACACCGAGGCGCAGTTTCAGTTTGAAAACCAGATAAAACTGGATTACACCGGCCACCCGGACGAGATCATTCAAAAGATAGAGGCCGGAACGGTTAGTATGCCCTTAAATACTACGTTGATATCTGGCAGCCAGGCCCTGTTTGGGGTTAAAACCAAATTAAAGTTTGGTAAGCTGGATGTAACCAGTATTTTTTCGCAGCAGCGGTCGCAGGCTAAAAATATCACCATTACCAACGGTGCACAGCAGCAAAACATTAACATTACTGCTGCCGATTACGAAAGCAATAAGCACTTTTTCCTGTCGCAGTATTTTCGTAACAACTATAACAGGGCCCTGGCCAACATCCCTATCATCAGTTCAAACGTAAATATCACCAAAATTGAGGTTTGGACAACCAACCGTACCAACGTAACTACCGATTCGCGCGATGTGATCGGTTTCCTGGATCTGGGCGAGAACAGGCCTTATAATACCGCCCTTATTACCGGTGGTACCAGCGGCCTGCCTGCCGGTTTCAGGGGGCCGGGCTTTACCCAGCAATCAAACAACCTGCTGGTTAGTTTACCGGCAGGTGCCCGCAACACCAACTCTAATGATGTAGCCAATTACTTTAGGGCAAGCGGCGCTACAGATAACTATGCCAAACTAACTTACGCCCGCAAACTAACAGATAAGGAGTTTACCCTGCATCCGCAGCTGGGTTATATTTCGCTTAACTACCCGCTAAATAACGATGAAGTGTTAACTGTGGCTTACCAGTACACGGTAAACGGCGTGCAGTACCAGGTGGGTGAGTTTAGCAGCGACAGGGCGGTTGACCCAAATACCCCAACCGTTTTGTTCACCAAGTTATTAAAGAACGAACTGCTTAAAACCAACCTGCCAACCTGGGACCTGATGATGAAAAACATCTATTCCCTGGGCGCCTACCAGATAAGCCCTACCAATTTCAGGCTAAATGTTTCTCGCCTGGATGATAAATCGGGCATCGAGAAAACCATTATGGATGAGGGGCAGAACCTGAAAAGCAAACGCTGGCTGCAAATAACAGGCGTAGATAACCTGGATACCCAAAATGATAAACGCCCCGATGGTTATTTCGACTTTTTAGAAGGGGTAACGATAGATTCGCAGAACGGGCGCATCATGTTCCCCGTGATTGAGCCCTTCGGCAGCGACCTGGCCAAACAGTTTGACCCCGGCGAAACCGATCTTGCTACAAGGTATGTTTACCAGCCGCTTTACGATTCGACCAAAACCATTGCGCAGCAGTTTTTCCCTAAATTAAACAGGTATCTTATTAAAGGTACTTACACTTCGCAAAGCGGATCTGAGTACCAGCTGAATGCCGTGAATATCCCGCAGGGGTCGGTAGTGGTTACTGCCGGTGCCATTAAGCTGCAGGAGGGTGCCGATTATACCGTTGATTACAGTGCAGGCCGTATCCGGATCTTAAACCAGGCGCTTTTAGCATCGGGCCAAACCCTTAATGTTAAGATAGAGAATAACGAACTTTTTGGCGTGCAGCAAAAATCGTTGTTCGGGTCAAGGCTGGATTATCATCTGAGCGATAAACTGAACCTGGGGGCAACCGTAATGCACCTTACCGAGCAGCCCATCACCCAAAATGAAATTGTTGGCGAAGAATCTATTTCTAATACCATTTGGGGTTTTGATGCTAATTACAGTACGCAATCGCGGTTTTTAACCCGTTTGGTTGATAAGATCCCGTTCATCAACACCAAGGCACCGTCTACCATTAATTTTAGCGGCGAATTTGCCCAGCTAAGGCCGGGCAGCCCCAATGCGCTTAATTTTGCAGGCTCTAAAAACGGAACGTCCTATCTGGACGATTTTGAGAACAGCCGTTCGGTTATTGATATCAAAAGTGCCATTAACTGGCAAATTTCGGGCACGCCGCAGTTGTTCCCCGAGTCGGCTAATTTTGATGACCTGAGCTATGGCTACAACCGTGCGCGTTTGGCATTCTATAACATCGACCCTATATTTTACACCAACTCGGGCAACCTGTCGGTATCCCGTAACGAACTTTCTAACCATTACGTAAGGCAGGTTATCGAGCAGGAAGTTTTCCCTTATAAACAATCTACCACCGGGCAGCCCTTAAGCTTATCTACCCTAAACATGGTGTTTTACCCAACAGTGCGCGGGCCGTATAACTATGTTACTACCGGGGTTAATAACGATGGTACGCTGCAAAACCCAAGAACCAAGTGGGGCGGTATCTTCAGAAAGTTAGAAACCAACGACTTTGAAGCTTTAAACGTAGGCTATATTGAGTTTTGGGTGATGGACCCGTTCATCTACAATCAAAATTCAAGCGGCGGCGACCTTTATTTTAACTTGGGCAGCGTATCTGAAGATATTTTAAAGGATGGCCGTAAAAGTTTAGAGAACAGCCTGCCGGTAACCGCGGCAGATGCCAGCCAGGTTGATGAAACCAACTGGGGCCGCGTATCCAAATTACAGCCGGTTATTAATGCCTTTGATAACAACCCCGATTCGCGTAGGTTGCAGGACGTTGGTTTAGACGGATTGAACGATACCGATGAGAAAACAAAATTTGCACCTGTGGTGCAGCAGGTACAAGGCTTGCTGAACCCGCAGGCAGCAACCGCGTTTTCAAACGACCCTTCATCAGATGATTACCAGTATTACCAGGGGCCGCTGCTTGACCAGGCCCGCGCCGGGATACTTGACCGTTACAGCCGCTACAACGGCACAGATGGTAACTCTAAAACGGCAGAACAATCGCAGGCAGAACTGGGCCTGCAAACATCGGCGTCAACATCCTTGCCGGATGGCGAAGACATTAACCGCGACAATAACATGAGCCAGACCGACGAGTACTTTCAGTACCGCGTATCCATCCGCCCGCAGGATATGGTTATCGGCCAAAATTATATTAATGATAAGATCACATCAAACGTAAAGCTGCCAAACGGCACCACGCAGGCCGTAAGCTGGTACCAGTTTAGGGTGCCTATAACCGATTACCAGAGCAAGGTAGGTAACATACAGGATTTTAAGGCCATCCGGTTTATGCGGATGTTTATGACCAACTTTGCCGATACCGCCGTTTTGCGTTTTGCAACCTTACAACTGGCGCGCAGCGAGTGGCGTACCTTTAACAGGGAGAATAACCCGATAAATGTTATTGCCGACCCAGCCATTACCAACCCGGTTATAGATGGATCTACCCTGGATGTGCAGGCTGTAAATATTGAAGAGAACGGTAACCGCAGCCCGATACCTTATGTAGTGCCGCCGGGTATTAACCGCCAGCGTAATTACAATAACCTGCAAACAGATACCAAACTTAACGAGCAGTCGTTATCCTTAAACGTGGCCAACCTGCGCGATGGCTACTCCCGGGCGGCATTCCGCACCTTTTTTAATGATCTGCGCTCGTATAAACGCATCCAGATGTTCATCCACGCCGAGGGCGACCAGCTGAAGGATAACGACCTGAGTGGCTTTGTACGTTTGGGTGTTGATTACCAGGATAACTATTACGAATATGAAGTGCCGCTGGCCATTACCCAGCCCGGCACCCGCGACCCGGGCGCTATCTGGCCAGCCAATAACGAGCTGGACCTGCAGCTATCCATTTTAATTGATGCCAAGCTGGCCCGTAACAATGCCAAGCTAAACGGGCAGCCATGGCCCTTTACCGTACCGTTTGTTTATACCGACGGGCGTAATAAGGTAACCATTAAAGGCCAGCCGGATATTAGCCGCCTGCGCGCTATTATGCTGGGTGTGGGCAATCCCTATAAACCCAATAGCCTTGCCGCCGATGACGGACTGAATAAAACCGGTACCGTTTGGTTTGACGAGCTGCGCCTTACAGATTTTGACCAGCGCGGCGGTTGGGCAGCTACCGCACGTGTAGATGCGGCACTGGCAGATTTTGCCAACATAACCGTATCCGGCAGTAAAAGTACCGTTGGCTTTGGCACACTGGATTCGCGCGTGAGCGACCGTAACCGCAGCGATAACCAGATCATCGATGCATCGGCAAGTGTTGAACTGGGTAAATTCTTCCCGGAAAAAAGCGGTATCAGGATCCCGGCTTATGTAAACATATCTACCCAGATAAGCACCCCGCAGTATGACCCTGCATCGCCGGATGTAGAGCTGAAAAAATCACTTGCAGCAGCGCCAACCAACAAAGCGCGCGATTCAATCAAAAACGTTACCCAGGATTTTACAACGCGTAAAAGCATCAACTTTACCAACGTGCATAAAGAGCGTACCAACACGGCCGCCCCGGTGCAATTATGGGATATTGAAAACTTTGCCGCTACTTACGCCTACACAGAGTATGAGCATCACGATTTTATTGTAGAGAAGGATTATGCCAAAACCTACCGTGTTGCATTAAACTACAACTATAATAAAGAGCCTAAGTATTATACCCCGTTCGCCAAGATCATTAAAAGTAACCTGCTGGCCCTTGCCCGCGATTTTAACTTTAGCATACTGCCGTCACGGTTAAATTTCAGCATCAACTTTGATCGTTTTTACTCAGAGAATACCCTGCGTAATAACGACCCGAATAACTTTATACCGATACCTACAGCGTTTAACAAAAACTTTAACATTACCCGTGTTTACGGTATCGGCTGGAATTTATCAAAAGCCTTAACCCTGGATATCGATGCCACCAACCTGTCGGTTGTGGATGAGCCCGCCGGGCGTATTAACGGTTTAAAACGCGATACGCTTTGGCAAAACCTGTTAAGGCTGGGGCGTACTACCAACTATAATCACACCATTAACTTAAACTATACCGCGCCGGTAAATAAAATACCGGGCCTGGAGTGGACCGCCCTAACCGTGCGCTACAGTACCAATTTTAACTGGCAAACCCAACCCGAATTTGCCATAAACGACCCAACCTACGATGTGGGCAACACTATCCAGAACGCGCGTACCATACAGCTTAACCCCAACCTTAATTTTGCCAACTTTTATAATAAGTTTAGCGCATTGCGCAAAGGCAAAAACGAAAAAACAGGGGCTGCCAAACTGTTGCTGGGCATACTTACGGGTATTAAAAGCATTAGCGGCACATATACCCGTACAGAGGGTACCTTCCTGCCGGGGTACCTGCCTAAATCAAACTTTTTTGGGCAGGATGTTACTTACGATGCACCGGGCATAGGTTTTCTGTTAGGCAGCCAGGCAGATATTCGGCAGAAGGCGATCACCAACGGATGGATCACTACCGATACGTTGCAGAACCAGCTGTATGTAAAATCATTTAATGAGGATATCCGCCTGCGCAGCATTATCGAACCGCTGCCCGATCTGCGGATAGAACTGATCGGCTTCCGGACGCAGGACCGTAACTATCAAAGTAATTTTAAATACCTGCCAACAACCAGCAGTTTTGAAAACCTGGGGCAGGTAACAACCGGTACCTACAGCGTTTCGTATCTGTCGCTGGCTACCGCGTTTGCTAAGGCAGGCGATGCCAACAGCACCTCAAAGGCCTATCAGCAGTTTTTAAATAACCGTACGGTGATATCGCAAAGGCTGGGCGTTACCAATCCAAATTCGGTGGGTGGCTCGGCCGGTTATGCAGATGGCTACGGGCCAAATGCGCAAAATGTATTGGTGCCGGCATTCCTGGCAGCTTATTCGGGCAAGGATGCCGCATCTGTTAGTACCAGCCAGTTTCCTAAGATACCTATCCCAAACTGGCAAATCTCTTATGCAGGTTTAGGCAAGCTGCCCTTCTTTTCAGATCTTTTCGATTCCTTCGATCTGAAGCATGGGTACCGCTCCTCATACAACGTAAGCAGCTTTACCACGCTGCTGCAGTACCAGGAAAGCAGCGGTGGCGCAGCATCAAGAGATTTTAATAATGATTTTCTGCCGTTTTACCAGTTTTCGCAGGTTGCCATATTTGAGCAGTTTGTGCCGCTGTTGGGTGCCGATGTAAGGTTTAAGAACAGCATGACAGCTAATTTTGAATACCGCAAAACCCGCTCGTTAAATTTGAGCCTGTTAAACAGCCAGCTGGCCCAGCAGGACGAAAATATACTGGTATTTGGGTTTGGTTACCGCCCCAAAAACTTCAGGATGCCGTGGGGGCTGTTCGGTACCGGCAACCGGGATAATAACGATATTAATTTTAAACTGGATGTGGCTGTGCGCGATAATAAAACCCTTATTTACCGTGCCGATGTACCTAATGCCGAGATCTCATCAGGCGCGCAGAACATCACTCTGCGCCCGGCGATAGATTATGTGATCAACCAGCGTTTTAACCTTAACCTGTTTTACGATAGTAATATTACCAAGCCCTACACCTCGCAGGCTTTTAATACATCGTTTACCAACTTTGGTATTAACTTAAAGTTGCTGCTGCAATAATTAACCTTTTTTATTCTTCTGCAGTTTTTCCTTTAATTTCTTTTTGTACTCTTCATCGGCTTTTTCTTTATCCTTTACAGCTTTCCTGATGATCTTTTCCTGTTCTTTTTTGTCGGCAGGATCAGTTTGCAGGGTTAGTTTTTTCTGCTGTGCAGGGCCAATACCTGCGCAGCTTTTGATGCCGTTAAGCAGCACAAACCAAACTGTTTTAAAAAACGGGAAGTTTGCCGGGCGGATATAAACAACGTTGGCTAAACGCGGGGTTTTACTGCCATCGTCCGGGTTGTCGTGCTTTAAAACCACGGTATTGGCCAATGTGCTTAATAAAGTATTTTTACTGTAATCGGGCCTAAGCACATCAACATACAGATCCTTATATAAAAGAGAAACGGTGCCTTTAGATACTTTTTGCGTGCTGTTTACATCAAAATTAAAGCTTTTTACCCTGCCCGATGTTATTTTTACTAATGACAGGGGCATCAGCACCGGGTTTACATCAGCCATGTTCATAGGGGCAAGGCGGCCTTTATAAGCATAGCTGTAATTGGCATCGGCAAGGTTAAATATAAACTGCACATCCAGTTTGGCTTTACCCATAAAATAGCTGGTGATGTTTGCGGTAGCCCGGTTGTTTTGTTTAAGCAGCTCTTTACGGTTGGTAAGATTACGCATACGCCCGCTAATGTTGCTGAACTTTAAATGCCCAAACTTGTTGGGTTTTTTGTTAAGCTCGGTATAAACAAAATTCACGTGCTGCAGGTCGAGCGTATCGATATTCAGCGGCGTGGGCAGTGTATTGCGGATAGCCCAATTGGGGAAGGTTACCAGCCTGTCGGTAGTTGGTAAAATGCCGTTATAATTACTGGTTACCTCAAAAGCCCCGCTATCTATCACCATTTTTTTAATATCAACGCTTTGCGACTGCCGGTAAATGTTATAGTCGAAATTATTTAATACAATACTTTGCAGGTGAAGCATAAAGCGGTCGCTTTTACTTTTAGCAAAAAAGGTTTTTACGTCAGCGGGCGTAAGGTACAGGCCGGCTGCCGTTAGCTTTTTGGTTTGGGTAGATAGCTTAACCGATTTAACCTTAAGGGAATACAAACCATCGGCAGATGTGCTGCTGTAATTTTTGATCGCGATGCTTACATCCCGGCAATATAAAAAGCGCGAGGTATCCGTTTGTGAGGCCGCATCTATCAGAAAATCGGTAGCCTTTACATCCATCTCTTTCAATTCAGCCCCGGAAGGCTTTGGCCCGGTATAATCTTTTTCTTTATAGTTGATGTTGGTAACCACAATCTCCCCAACGCGTACCTCTTTAAAAGTTTTGGCAATTTTTTGATAAAGGGTACGCTTGTCTTTTTTCTGTACGGTATCCCTGCCGGCATAAGTGCTGATCACGACCCGGGGCGTGTTGATCGCTATGTGGCCGATATTTAGTTTGTTTTTAAAGTAAAAGGTTAAAAGATGCACATCAGATACCAGCAGCCGGTCGGCATGCAGGGCATAAAGTTTGGGCGGCGCAATATCGCTTTTTTTCAATTTATTGTAAACGGCTGTATCAGGCTTAAAAACAATGCCGTATAACACAGCCCGGCCTTGCAGCACGTCCAGGTCAATACTGTTAAAATTAATATTGTATAAGCTATCGGTGCCTTTTAAAACGGCTTCTTTTAACTTATCAGATAGCTTGGGCGCTAAAAAGCTATTGATGCATACAGCGGCTACCAGGGCAAGTACTAAAAGGGCGCCTGCGGTAATAAACAATATTTTTTGCCACTTAAATTTAAAAAATGATTTGCTCATTGCGTATCTGCTAAGTATTAGGTTACAGCAGCCTCATAGCTGCCGTGTGATGTTACAACAACAAAAAACGAAAATTGTTAAACGCTGACAAACTGTCACATCATTATCTAAAAATTATGTATTTTTGCGGTTCAATTTTTTAGATGACAATGGATTTGCTTATACCGGATAAAGTGCATGATGAGAGCAGGCAGGGCGAGGCTTTGATTTTAGAGCCTGTTGGTAAAAACAATGGCCGCAAGCTTTATATAGAAAGTTATGGCTGCGCCATGAATTTTTCTGACAGTGAGATAGTGGCTTCGATATTAGCCGAAAAAGGTTTTGAAACCACCTCGGATTTTAACAATGCCGACGTGGTTTTTATTAATACCTGTTCGATACGCGAGAATGCCGAGGTGCGTGTACGCAACCGCCTTAAAGAATTTGCCGGTGCTAAATTTCGTAACCCCGGAATGGTAGTTGGCGTTTTGGGCTGTATGGCCGAGCGTTTAAAAGCCAAATTTTTAGAAGAAGAAAAACTGGTTGATGTAGTGGTTGGCCCCGATGCCTATCGCGACCTGCCAAACCTGATAGACCAGGTAGATAGCGGCCAGCGTGCGGTTAACGTATTGCTTAGTCGCGAAGAAACCTATGCAGATATTAGCCCGGTGCGCTTAAACAGCAACGGCATCAATGCGTTTGTATCTATTATGCGTGGCTGCGATAATATGTGCTCGTTTTGCGTAGTGCCATTTACCCGCGGCCGCGAACGCAGCCGTGATGCACATTCTGTTGTTGCCGAGTGTAAAGATCTGTTTGATAAAGGCTACCGCGAGGTTACTTTGTTAGGGCAAAATGTGGATTCATACAAATGGAGTAGGCCTCACCCTGCCCTATCCGAAGGAGATGGTTCTGAAGAGGACGCGGGTAACAAAGTTTCCCCTGCCGGAGGAGATTTTGAGGGGGCTGCTGCCGTTGTAAACTTTGCCAACCTGTTAGAAATGGTTGCGCTGGTAAGCCCCGAATTGCGTGTGCGTTTCTCTACATCGCATCCCAAAGATATTACCGACGAGGTTTTACATACCATTGCCAAATACGATAATATTTGCAACTATATACACCTGCCGGTACAAAGCGGCAACAGCCGTATTTTGGATATCATGAACCGCACTTACGACCGCGAGTGGTACATGAACCGTATTGATGCCATCCGCAGGATCATACCCGGTTGCGCAGTATCAACAGACGTGATTACCGGTTTTTGCACCGAAACGGAGGAAGAGCATAACGATACGGTAACCATGATGGATTACGTAAAGTATGATTTTGCTTACATGTTTAAATACAGCGAAAGGCCGGGTACCTTAGCAGCCAAGCGCTATGCAGATGATATCCCCGAAGAGGTGAAACAACGCCGTTTGGCACAAATTGTGGCCAAGCAGCAGGAATATTCTTTTTACAGGATGCAGGCACGCATAGGCAAGGTAGAGAAAGTGCTGATAGAAGGCTTCTCCAAAAAATCAGACAAAGATTATTGCGGCCGCAGCGACCAGAATGCTATGGTGATCTTCCCGGTAAGTGAGGATTACAAACCTGGGCAGTACGTAAACGTGCTGGTAGAGAGGACTACATCGGCTACGTTGATAGGTAAGATAGTTTAAGCCCCCGGCCCCCTGAAGGGGTAGCTTTTGATTAGCAAAGCTGGGGCATATAGATAAAAAATTATAAATACAGTTCCCCCTTCAGTGGGTTAGTGGGCTTATGGATATTCAGGAAATAAAACAGCGCTTTGGCATCATCGGTAATTCACCGTTGCTGAACAGGGCTATAAATATTGCCAACCAGGTGGCGCCTACAGATATCTCGGTATTAATCACCGGCGAGAGTGGTAGCGGTAAAGAGGTTTTTTCGCACATCATTCACCAGATGAGCCCGCGCAAGCATGGGCCGTTTATTGCGGTGAACTGCGGTGCCATCCCCGAGGGAACTATCGATTCGGAACTCTTCGGCCACGAAAAGGGGGCTTACACCGGCGCGGTTGGCGAGCGTAAAGGTTATTTTGAAACGGTTAACGGCGGCACCATCTTTTTAGATGAGATTGCCGAAATGCCGCTGGGTACCCAGGCGCGTTTGCTTAGGGTGTTAGAGTCTGGCCAATATATCAGGGTGGGTTCATCCAAGGTCGAAAAAACCAACGTACGCGTTATTGCCGCAACCAATGTAGATGTTTACGATGCGGTAAAGGCCGGTAAGTTTCGCGAGGATCTTTATTACAGGCTAAACACGGTGCCGTTGCGCATTCCGCCGCTGCGTGATAGGAAAGAGGATGTTTTCCTGCTGTTTCGCAAATTCACGTCAGATTTTACCGATAAATACCGTACCCCGCCCATTCAGCTGGATGATGCCGCGCAGCAGGTTTTGATCAATTACTCGTGGCCGGGCAATGTTAGGCAGTTAAAAAATATGGCCGAGCAGCTGGCTGTATTAGAGCGCGACCGGGTGATCACGGCGGCAACCCTGCTTACCTACATCCCGCATGAAGCAGGCAGAAGTAATTTGCCCATGCGCCTGGAAAACCAGCCAAAGGAGGATTTTTCTGAAAGGGACATCCTGTACAAGGTGCTGTTTGATATGAAGCGGGATATGGTAGAGCTTAAGAAGCTGGTTGCCGATATAATTGAGCATGGCGGCGTAAGCGCCGGTTATCAGGATAATTCGCCGGCCATAACCAAGTTATACCGCGATATTGAATTGCCGCAGGTTAATAACCACGAAGCACAATTTACCCTGCAGCAGCCCGTTAACAATAACGTTAGCAGCAATAATGCCGACTATAATATTACCCACGATGCAGAAGAAGTGGAAGAATCATTATCGCTGGTAGAAAAAGAATCTGACCTGATACGCAAAGCCTTAAAAAAGCACAAAGGCAAACGTAAACTGGCGGCTAATGAGCTGGGTATCTCAGAAAGAACTTTATATCGTAAAATAAAAGAATTAGATTTATAGGCAGCAAATGAGGAGAAAACTGTTTTTATACATAACTGTTTTAGGTGCAGTAGCGATGTTTTTTAGTGCCTGTGCCTATACACTGTCGCTCAATGGCTCCTCTATCCCGCCCGATTTAAAAACAATTGATATCCAGTTTTTTGAAAATAACGCGCAATTGGCCGTGCCAACCTTAAGCCAGCAGTTTACCGAGGCGCTTAAAAACCGCATTCGTACCCAAACAAGGTTAAGTATAGTACGCGGCGAAGCCAACGCTACCATGAGCGGGGCCATCACCGGTTACAGCATTGCACCGGTATCTGTACAGGCAACCAATACTAACGTTGCACCAATTGCAGGGGCAAGCCGTTTAACTATAACAGTTAGTGTAAAATATGTTTACGATGCCGATAAAAAGCTTAGTTTTGAGGAATCGTTTACAAAATATAAAGATTTTACGGGCGATATTGCATCGCAGGAACAGGGTTTGATACAGGATATTAACAGACAGTTAACCGACGATATTTTTAACAGGGCATTTGCCAATTGGTAGCAATTATTTATAAACCAGCGTGGATCAATACGTAGATAACAGGCAGAAAGAAATTTTATGGGACTTGTTGGCCAACCCGGCCGATAATGGCGCTTCATATATCCACAGCCTGGAGCGTTTGGTAAGGGATAACCCGCAGAGCGGTTTGCTGCAGGTATTGCTTGCCCGCACCGGCGATAAGCAGCAGCTAAGTAAAGCCGCTGTGTATTACAACCCGCGCACACTTTATAAAATAGTTAACCACCCTGCCGAACTTGCCGCGGTTGAGGCTGAAAGCATTACTGGCCTTGCACAAAACACGCAGGATGCCGGACAAAACTTTTTTAACGCCGGTACAATTGCCGGGTTAGAGGGTATCCCGGCGCCTTTAGCGGATGACGAGGCTACGTTGGAGAATGCGTTTTACGCAGATACCACGCAGGCGGAGGTAATTAATGCCCCCGATAAGGATACGGCTGATGAAACAGCAGAAGCCCCGCAGCCTGAAATTGAGCAAGCCCTGGTTGAAAACGACCACACCCCGCCGTCGCAGCCTGAAATTGAAACTGAAACCGAAGAACCTGTTGAAGAAATAGCAGAGGTGCCGCAGCTAACGGAAGAGCAGGCCCCGGTTAAAAGCGATAATACAGACGAACAAACGCCGGAAACGGCAGCGCCGCAGCAACCCGAAGAAACACCGCAGATTTTTGCCGGGCTTGAGCCTGTTGAAGAAGAAACGGAAAGCGTACAAATAGCAGAAACCCCTGCACCGCAAGCAAATACTAATATATTCAGGCCGCGGTTCCCGAGGCCCGAAGCGCCGGTTAACCGGGACACACCCGAGCCGGAGTACCCAAAAGCGGAACAGCCACAGCCCGAGCAGCCGCAAAATGATATTGAAGATGATATTTACGACGAGATTGTAGGTATTGAAGACATTGGTTTTGAGCATAGCGCTCCTGAAAAGCAGTCTGCCGCAGAACCGCTTACCGAAGCCAGGTTTAGTGTGCCTTCGGTAGAAGCAGGCCCTGCAGAAGAAGAGCCGTCGGCAGTGCTGTTCCATCAGCCGCAGCCGGTTGTAGAACCTGTTAGTGCGGAGGATAGTAAAACAATTGAAGAAGAAGAACGCCTGATATTTGGCGGCATTGTAAATGCCGATTACTTATCGTTTGATAAAAAACTGGATGAATTGCGCGCAGAAAGCGATAAGGCAGCGCCTGCGCAAAGCCTGCCAGCCGCAACAGCAGAAGAGATAACCGCCATACCGCAGGCTGCAGCACAACCCGCGCCGGATAATCAAGAGGTATCGCGTTATGATGATGATACCATGCCTTATACCTTTATGTGGTGGTTAAATAAAACCCGTAAAGAACATGCCGAAACCTTACGCCCGTATGCTACCGAAGCGCCGAAAGGCAAGCATGCCAAAATAGGTAACGGCAGCGAATTGCAGCAGCAGTACTACGAAAACATCTTTAGCCTTACATCAGTAAGCGGGGTAGAGCGGGATACGGCCAATGCAGGGGTAGCGTTTAACCCGGATAAGAAAGAGGACGTGATCATAGAGCGTTTTATTCATACCGAGCCGCAGATAAAACCACTGTCGGCAGATAAGCTGGATAACGAGAACAAGGCCAAAAAAAGCTCGGAAGACCTGAACGATTTTGTGACCGAAACCTTGGCCCGCATCTATACCGACCAGATGCTATATCATAAAGCGATAGCTACTTATAAAAAATTGATTGTGAAGTTTCCGGAAAAAAAGCTTTACTTTGCAGCCCAGATTGAACAGTTAGAGAAAAAAACAAATTGATATCATAAGAAATGTATTTAGTTTTAGTCATCATCACGATTATTTTATGCGTCCTTTTAGGGCTGATCGTATTAATCCAAAACCCTAAAGGCGGCGGTTTAGCTTCAAATTTTTCAGGTTCGTCGCAATTAATGGGCGTGCAAAAAACCGGCGATTTTTTAGAAAAAGGTACCTGGGTGCTGGCTATCAGTATTATGGTATTATCGCTTATCATCAACGTATCTGTTAAAGGTGGTGCACAAAAAAGTACCGATCCGCAAGAGATGGAGATGATCAAAAAAGCATCTAAGCCATCGGCAACACCTTCAGCAGCGCCATTAACTGCTCCTGCAACCACACCGGCACCGGCTCCTAAAAAATAATAAGTTAAATAACATATTTAAAAAGGCTTTGGAACAATCCAAAGCCTTTTTTGTTGCAGTAAACTATTACTGACACGATGGCACCTGCCTGTTAATATAAAACCAACAGGTTGTATCCTTGGGTTTAAAAGGGTGACAATTGAACAGAAAATATGCCAATGCAATACATTTTTAAGGCTTGGCATAATTGATGTGAAAACCATAAACGAAAACTTAAAATTATAAAATCAAAATAGTATTACTATGTCATTAAACATTAAACCCCTTGCGGATAGAGTGGTTGTAGAAGCAGCCGCTGCTGAAACCAAAACCGCTTCTGGTATTTACATCCCTGAAACAGCCCAGGAAAAACCACAAAAAGGAACTATAGTTGCTGTAGGCCCGGGTAAATATGCTGATGTTTCTGGCGCACTTATCCCGATGAGCATCCAGGTTGGCGATTCTGTTTTATACGGAAAATATGCCGGTACCGAGATCAATGTTGACGGTAAAGAATACCTGATCATGCGCGAATCTGACATTTACGCAGTTCTGTAATCAATTAGTGATTTAGTGAAGGAATAGATTAGTGATTTATTCTTTCAATAATGAATAAACGAAACTTAAAAAATAAAAAACATAGATTATAGAGTGATGCAATTAATCGCTAATTCATCAACTCAATAAATCAATAATTAAAATCATGGCAAAACAAGTTAAATATAATGTTGAGGCACGTGACGCTTTAAAGCGTGGTGTTGATATCCTGGCTAACGCAGTTAAAGTTACTTTAGGCCCCAAAGGGCGTCACGTAATTATCGATAAAAAATTCGGTTCGCCGGCAGTTACCAAAGATGGTGTAACTGTAGCTAAAGAAATTGAACTGAAAGACCCTATCGAGAACATGGGCGCACAAATGGTTAAAGAGGTTGCATCAAAAACTGCTGACATTGCAGGTGATGGTACTACTACTGCTACCGTTTTAGCACAAGCTATTGTTACTGCAGGTATTAAAAACGTTGCAGCAGGTGCAAACCCAATGGATTTGAAACGCGGTATTGATAAGGCTGTTGCAGAAGTTGTAAAAAACTTAAAAGCACAATCACAAGCCGTTGGCGAAGACAACAACAAAATAAAACAAGTAGCTTCTATTTCTGCAAATAACGACGAAGTAATTGGTTCGTTAATAGCAGAAGCTATGCAAAAAGTTGGTACTTCTGGTGTTATCACTGTTGAAGAAGCAAAAGGCACTGAAACTGAAGTTAAAACTGTAGAAGGTATGCAGTTTGACCGCGGTTACCTTTCACCATACTTTGTAACCAATTCAGATAAAATGGAAGTGGAGTTAGAAAACCCATACATTTTGATCTACGATAAAAAGATCTCTTCAATGAAGGAATTACTTCCTATCCTGGAGAAACAAGTACAAACAGGCAAACCACTTCTGATCATCGCTGAAGACTTAGATGGTGAAGCATTAGCTACTTTGGTAGTTAACAAAATTCGTGGTTCGTTAAAAGTAGCTGCTGTTAAGGCACCTGGTTTTGGCGATCGCCGTAAAGCAATGTTAGAGGATATCGCTGTATTAACAGGTGGTACCGTAATTTCTGAAGAGCGTGGTTATAAATTAGAAAGCGCTGACTTATCTATGTTAGGCCAGGCAGAAAAAATCACTATCGATAAAGACAACACTACACTGGTTAACGGTGCAGGTGATGCGGAAATGATCAAAGGCCGTGTTGGTGAGATCCGCGCGCAGATCGAAACTACTACATCTGACTATGATAAAGAAAAATTACAGGAGCGTTTAGCCAAATTATCTGGCGGTGTTGCTGTATTGTACATCGGTGCTGCATCTGAAGTAGAGATGAAAGAGAAAAAAGACCGTGTTGACGATGCTTTACATGCAACCCGTGCGGCTGTAGAAGAAGGTATCGTAGCTGGTGGAGGCGTTGCCTTCATCCGTGCGGTTGCTGCCCTTACAGATCTTAAAGGTGCTAATGAAGATGAAAATACCGGTATCCAGATCATACGTCGCGCTATCGAAGAGCCGTTACGCCAGATCTGTGATAACGCAGGTATCGAAGGTTCTATCATCGTGCAAAAAGTTAAAGAAGGCAGTGCCGACTTTGGTTACAATGCCCGTACAGATAAATACGAAAACTTAATTGGCGCCGGTGTTATCGACCCAACTAAAGTAAGCCGTGTAGCATTAGAGAACGCAGCTTCTATCGCTTCTATGCTGTTAACCACCGAGTGTGTGTTGGCAGACGAGCCTGATGATGAAAAAGGCGGCGGTATGCCACCAATGGGCGGCGGCGGCATGGGCGGTATGATGTAATATCCCCATCGCTAACGCGATATATAATATGCAAACCCCCTGTCTATTTTATTAGACAGGGGGTTTGTTGTTCATAGTACTATCCGTAAACAGATTACCCTTAAACACATTCCTTTAGCCCGATGATAGATGTTTACACGCTTAATTTAAGCAGCAACGTTAAATATTTGTTATATTATTAAAGTTTACTAAAAAAGGCATAGCATTTGAATAGATGTGTGTATGAAACAAATAGTAAATAAAAGGAGACATATACACAGCAGGATAGTGGAGTGGGTGCTGTTTAAAGGCCCCGAACTATTTGTTACCTTATATAGTTAATTAAAATATTTAATTTTGGCTCTATCTATGGAGCTTAAGGAATTCTATCATCAGGTGCATATTTGGCTGGTAAACAACGGGCCAAAATTTTTATCAGGCATCATCCTCTTTTTTGTTGGTCTTTGGTTTATAGCGTTTTTAAAATCGCGCCTTACCAGCCGCATGAGCAAACGGGAGATCCACTCGTCATTACAACCTTTCATTCTCAGCCTTTCTATTACAGCATTATACGTTGTATTAATCATTACCGTATTTAATATAGTTGGGTTTCAACTTACCTTTATCAGCACTGTTATTGGCGCTTTAGGTGTTGCTGCCGGTTTGGCTTTATCAGGCACCTTGCAAAATTTTGCGGGCGGGGTGTTGATACTGCTGCTAAAGCCATTCGAGATAGAAGATCATATCATCGCACAAGGGCAGGATGGCCGCGTGCAAACCATCCAGCTGTTTTTTACCGAAATACTTACTGCCGATAATAAAACGGTTATTATACCCAACGGTAAATTGTTTAATGAGGTAATAACCAACATTACCCGGCAAGGCAAGCGCCGCCTGGATATTGACTTTAAGCTGAATTTTGGGGTTGACATTGAGCAGGTAAAAGGGATTTTAACTGCTGCTATAAAAGGCGAGCCGAACGTTTTGGGAGAACCTGCCACCAAGGTTGGCGTACTGGCTATGGAGGCCGACGGAATGCGTTTCACTGTGCGCGTGTGGGTAGATCCGGCTCATTTCTTAGCCACCAAAATGGCACTGCAAGAAAAAATAATTAACGAAATTAAAGCCGCCGGAATTAAATTTCCGGGGATGGCTTAAGGAGGAGATCAGAGCTGAGAGATTACCGGCCAAAAACTAATCGCTCATCTTTAACCACTAATCTTTAAATGTTACTTATTTTTGCATACCACCAATTTAAAACTATGCAACAGCGCGAACAAATTTCTGTATTTGATATGTTCAAGATAGGCATTGGCCCGTCAAGTTCGCATACGCTTGGCCCGTGGCGTGCCGCGCAGCAGTTTGTAGAATTGCTGAAGCAGAACGGTACACTGCCGCTTGTTGTACAGATTAAAATTTTGCTCTACGGCTCATTGGCTAAAACCGGCAGGGGCCACGGCACCGATATTGCCGTATTGCTTGGCCTGAGTGGCGATGACCCGGTAACGTTTGAGGTGGATAAGATCGACAGCAAAATTGCCGGAATTAATAAAAGCCATAAACTGCATTTGAACGGTGAAAAAGAGATCAGCTTTTTTACCGGGGAGGACCTGCTGTTTTTGTTTGCCGAGAGCCTGCCCTACCACCCCAACGCGGTAACCTTCCAGGCGTTTTTAAGTAACGAAACGGCAGTATCTGCCACTTACTACTCTATTGGGGGCGGTTTTGTGGTGAAAGAGGGCGCTTTAAGCCAGCAAAAGGCCGAAGTTGACCTGCCATTCCCAATAGATACCGCCGGCGACCTGCTGCACTGGTGCCGCAAAACCGGCCTCAAAATATCCGAGGTGGTGATGGAAAATGAGCTGGCTTGGCGCAGCGAAGTGGATACCCGTAATGGGGTACTCAATATATTCAGGGTGATGCAGGAATGTATGCTGCGCGGCTGTAATACCGCAGGCAACTTACCCGGCGGGCTTAACGTTGCCCGCCGCGCATCAGCATTAAATAAACGCCTTTTAAAAGGGCAAACCTATGCCAATTACAGCGAATGGGTACACGCTATGCGCCAAACAGGCAATGGTTTCCAGAATATACTGGATTGGGTAAGCTGTTTTGCATTGGCCGTAAATGAAGAGAACGCCTCTTTTGGCCGTGTAGTTACCGCGCCCACTAATGGCGCAGCCGGGGTAATACCTGCAGTACTGCAATACTTTATCAGTTTTTGCGATGGCTTTGATGAGGAGCGGATCATCCAGTTCCTGCTTACGGCATCAGAGGTGGGAAGTATTTTTAAAAAGGGCGCTACTATATCTGCAGCAATGGGTGGCTGCCAGGCCGAAATAGGCGTGTCATCTGCCATGGCTGCAGCGGCCCTTACCGAGTGTTTAGGTGGTAGCCAGCGACAAGTTTTAATGGCCGCCGAAATAGCCATGGAACATCATCTGGGCCTTACCTGCGACCCGATAGGCGGCCTGGTGCAGGTGCCCTGTATAGAACGTAACACCATGGGCGCCATTAAAGCTATAACCGCAACACAACTGGCCCTGCAAACCAATCCGGATAAAGCCAAAGTAAGCCTGGATGCCGTGATTAAAACCATGTGGCAAACCGCCCAAGATATGAACTCCAAATACAAAGAAACCTCAGACGGCGGGCTGGCGATAAATATCCCGATCAGTTTACCGGAGTGTTAGGCCCTATCTCTTAATCTCCTTCCCAACCTCTTTTGCTATTTTATTAACCCACCAGCTGTACATTTTGGCGGAGGGGTGCAGGCGGTCGGTAGTAACCAGGTCGGCGTTGGTACCGTCGGTGCGGGATATGCCGGTTATGTAGATGTAGTGCACTTTTGCGGCATCTGCCACTTCTTTATTGATCAGGTTATATTCATCAATCTCAGCGGTTATTTTGTCCAGGTTACGGCCATTGGCAAATGGGGTAGATCCCCAGTCGGGAATGGATAATACAAAAACATGTTTTGGATTGCCTTTAGCCATAATGATGGCGGCATTCAGTATCTGGGCAAATTCGGTTTGGTAAGTGTCGTGATCTTTTTGCTGGTATTGGTTGTTTACGCCTATCAGCAGGGTTACAAAATCAAAAGTCCCGTTTTTGGCGGGTTCGCCAATGCCTTTTAATAATTCATCGGTACGCCAGCCGTTTTGGGCAAGCACTTTGGGCAAGGCAACATTTACCCCCTTATTTTTTAAACTGGCCGTAAGCTGGTAAGGAAAGCTTTGGGCAGTAGGTACAAAACGGCCAACGGTGTAAGAATCGCCCAGGGCCAGGTAACGCAACGAATCTGCAGTGGCTGTGGTTGACTTAGGTGATTGACAAAAGCCTGTGCCAGCCAATACAATTGCCATTAAAAAGCACAAGGCAGTTTTCATACTTTAAGTTATATAGCAGTGCAATTTATTTAACCTGTTCATCAACCGCCGGCAAAAGCTGGTTTACCCAAAGGCTGTACATATTACCGGAAGGGTGCAGGCCATCGTCAGCTATCAGCCCTGTTTCATCTGCTGCACGGCGCGATGCCGGGGTAATATCTATATAATTTACGTTCAGCTTTTCGGTTTCCTGTTTATTGATGGCGTTAAAGCGGTCTATATCTGCACCCACTTGTGCGGCATCACGGCCGCTGTTTTTGGCGAAGGGGGTAACGCCCCAATCGGGAATGGAGATTACAAAAACATGTTTGATATTGCCGCCTGCATAGCCGATAGCGGTATTTAATAACTCCACAAATTCTTTACGGTAAACATCTTTGCTGTAACCCCGGTATTGGTTGTTTACACCTATCAGCAGCGTTACGATGCTATAATTTTTGTTTTGCAGATTGCGGGAAATAATGCCTTGCTTAAGATCGGCAGTGGTCCACCCGGTTACGGCGATAATATCGGGGCTGGTTACAGAACGGCCTGCCGCAGTTAAGCGGGCAGCCAGCTGGTAGGGGAACGACTGGTCCTGCGTAACAGCCTCGCCAATAGTGTACGAGTCGCCGAGGGCCAGGTAAGTTAATGAATTGGATGAGGGCATATTGCTTTTTTTGGGTATTACTACCGTTGTGGCTACCGGCCCGGCTGCTTTTGTACAGGCGGCCAGTGTACTGATTAAAACTATTGCTGTTAACAACCTCATGATACCATCTCCATACCAAAAAGTACGGAAATATGGTGCTTCAGGATTTCTTTAACTTCATTTATATCAACTTCATGGCCCAGTTCAAGCTGCATAGATGTTACCGCCTTATCATCTATCCCGCAGGGAACGATGTTTTTAAAATAGCTTAGGTCGGGGTTAACATTAAAGGCAAGCCCGTGCATGGTAACCCAGCGGCTGCAGCGTACCCCCATAGCGCAGATCTTGCGGGCACGGGCGTTATCGGCATCAAACCAAACTCCGGTATAACCAGGGTAGCGCCCGGCGGTTAAGCCGTAATGGGCAAGGGTGAGTATAACCGCTTCTTCCAGTGTGCGCAGGTATAGGTGTATATCGGTAAAAAAGTTGTCGAGATCTAAAATTGGATAGCTTACAATTTGGCCGGGGCCGTGGTAGGTAATATCGCCGCCGCGGTTAATAGGGTAATACGCGGCATTTTTAGCTATAAGGCCTTGTTCATCCAGTAGTAAATGCTCGGCTTTGCCACTTTTGCCCAGGGTGTAAACGTGCGGATGCTCGCAAAAGATCAAATAGTTTGGGGTCGCTACATCCTCTTCAGGTTCGGCATTGCCGGCGGCAACGGCCAGGCTGCGGTTACGGATCTGGGTTTTTAATTTAACCGTTTCGGCAAAAAGGGCCTCCTGCTGGTCCCAGGCTTGCCGGTAATCTGTCAGTCCCCAATCCTTAAAAATTACTTTGGTGTTTTTCATATTATCCCTTCACGTACCCTATCATATAATCTTCGTATTGCAGGTAGCCTACCTGGTAATTAATATTTATCGCGCCTTTATGCAGTTTAGCCTGTAAAGCATCGTGATGCTGAAAGGTAAAGGGCAGCAGCGTAATATTATCTGCAAAGCTCACTTCTTTTTGGCCATAGCATTTGTAAACGGCTTCTTTGGCGCACCAGCAAACATAAAGCTGATTGATAATATTTTTATCTTCTAAAAAGCCCAATTCCGCGGGTTTCATAAATTTATGGGCAATGCGTTCTACCTTATCTTTTATCTGCTCAATATCAATCCCTACAGGGCTGGTTTTGCTGATCATTACGGCGGCGTAATCAAACGAATGACTAAGCGATATATGATAAGGCAGGCTTACCAGGTAAGGCTTGCCGTGGCTGTCGGCTTTGCAATCAATGTATTCTTCGGTACCCAGCATTTTACGCAGCAGCACACGTGTGCCCAGCCAGTGCAGGTAACGCTTGCTTTTGCTTAATTTTTTGGTATAGGCTTTCTCGGTTTCGTCAAGTTGTAATTGCTTGTATAAGTCTTCGGCGGTTTCTTCTATCTTCCACAGCGCAAATTCTGTATCATCATCAATTTGTTGTCGGTACGCTATTGCCATGGGGTAAAATTGCAAAAAAGGTTGCCAAATTATATCAGCTAAATATAATAATTAAAGCAAATAAATAAGGTGGTCATGTAACTAACCGGGGAAACTTACGTCATACCCACAACCATCAATATCACATCATAATTCATAACATGAAGCGGATATACGTAGCAGCCATTATACTGATGGCAGTAGCCATAACAGAGGGCTGTATGAAGCAGCGCATGGCCCAAATGCAGGCAGCACAGCTTACAAAGGGCGAACGACAATGAAATTTATACTGCAATAAAGCGGGCATGATTTAATATTAAAAGGCTGTTTCTGAATTAGCCGCATTGTACTCTGTACATGCGGTTTTACTGTTTTTAAGGGCAGATGTAATGTAGAATAGCTGTTGGGAGTTAAGGCAATTAATCTTAATTTAGGGCAGCAATACATTATGATCCTATCAGACAAACGCATCCTCGAAGAGATTGAAAAAGGCAGTATAATTATTGAGCCTTTTAAGCCCGAATGCCTGGGCACAAATTCATACGATGTGCATTTGGGCAAGCACCTGGCAACTTATAAAGACAGGGTACTGGATGCTAAACTGCATAATGAAATTATTGGGTTCGAGATCCCTAAAGAAGGCTTTGTATTGCAGCCCAATACGTTGTATTTGGGTGTAACCATGGAGTACACAGAAACCCACAGGCATGTGCCCTTTTTAGAAGGTAAATCAAGCACGGGGCGTTTAGGGATTGATATACATGCTACTGCAGGCAAGGGCGATGTTGGTTTTTGCAATACCTGGACGCTGGAGATATCCTGCGCGCAGCCGGTGAGGATTTATGCCGGTATGCCCATTGGCCAGCTGATATATTTTGTTGTAGAGGGTGATATAGCCACCATGTACAACACCAAAAGCAATGCTAAATACAATAACCCCACAACCCGCCCCGTTGAGAGCATGATGTGGAAGAATAAATTTTAATACAGGGCATTTGCCTTGATAATGAACGCATAATCTACCTTAATATATGGCCTTTAAACGTTTACTTGCCGGGCTGCTGATAGCTGCCGGTATATTTGATATTTATAGCTTTAGTAGTGGCGACGATGTAATTACCAGGATACAGCAGCAACTGGAAAAGTGGACCTTTGAGCACCCGGTAGAAAAAGTGCACCTGCACCTGGATAAACCTTATTATACCGCCGGAGACGACATCTGGTTTAAAGCCTATGTTACCATCGGTTCGGCACATCAGCTGTCGGCATACAGCGGCGTGCTGAATGTAGAATTGGTGAACGACCAGGACTCGATCAAACAAAGCCTTAAATTACAGATTGCCAATGGTACTGCCTTTGGCGATTTCGCCTTGCCTGATACCATTCATGAAGGTAACTACCGGATACGGGCCTATACCCAATACATGCTGAATGCAGGCAGCGATTATATTTTTGACCAGGCTATAAGTATTGGCAATGTAATAACCAATAAAGTATTTACAAAAACCACATTTAATTACGCCGCACAAAATGGCAAAAGTGTAATCAACACCACTATTAATTACTCTGATTTAAATGGTGTTGCATACGTGGGCGACCAGGCAAATTATTCGGTGCTGCTTAATAATGCCGTGGTAGCCAAAGGCAAAGGTGTTACCGATGCCGAAGGGAACCTGCGTTTAAGTGTGCCTGCAGATAATGCGGCGTTGCTGAGTATGGGCAGGATTGTTACCGGCATAACCGTATCTAAGGGGAATACTATTTACAAGAGTATCCCTATAAGAGCTATGGCAAATCATGCTGACGTGCAGTTTTTCCCGGAAAGCGGTAATATGATTAACGGAATATCAACCAGGGTTGCATTTAAAGCGATTGGTACCGATGGCTTAGGCATTGATATTAAGGGCACCGTTGTGGATAATACCGGCAATGCCGTAGCAGAACTGAGTACCGCACACCTGGGTATGGGCCAGTTTGACCTTGAACCCCAGGCCGGTAAAACTTATAAAGCCGAAATTGTGTATCCCGATGGTACAAAAAGCACTGTAGCCTTGCCCAGGGCGGCAGATAACGGTTATGTATTAAACCTGTACACCAGCCTGCAAAATATAAGGCTTACCGTATCAATGGCAAAGGATAACGTAAGTAACGACCCTGATAAGCAGATCAGTATAGTGGCGCAAAGTGCCGGCAAGGTTTATTATGCCGCAAGAAGCAAACCGGGCAGCAGCATGTTTGGAACGGTTATCTCAAAAAGTAAGTTTCCGAATGGGATAGTGCAATTCACGCTGTTTTCGGCCACGGGCGAACCCTTAAATGAACGCCTGGTGTTTATACAAAATCCGGAACCTTTGGATCTGTCCATAACCGCCGACAGGCAAAGCTACTCGGTAAGGCAAAAAGTGAAATTAAATATTGATGCCAAAAGTTTAAGCGGCAAAGGCATTACAGGCAGTTTTTCGGTAGCAGTTACCGACGAAAGCAAAGTGCCCGTAAATGAGAGCAGCGAAAATAATATCCTGGCCAACCTGTTGCTAACATCAGATATTAAAGGATATGTAGAGCAGCCGGCCTATTATTTTAACAATATAAGTGATAAAACCCGTGCCGATCTTGATTTGCTGATGCTTACCCAGGGCTATCGCCGCTACCAGTGGAAAGAGATCATGAACAATAAACCGGTTGCCGATGCTTATCCGCGGCAAACCGCCTTTACTATATCTGGCAGGGTTACAACGCCGGGCGGCGCACCGGTAGTTAAAGGCAAGGTAGAACTGCTTAATTTTGATGACGGATTATTTAAACTGGATACCCTTACAGATGAACAGGGCCGTTTTGCGTTTAAAGACCTTGAGTTTGCGGATAGTACCAGGTTTTTGGTGCAGGCACGCAATGCAAAGAAAAAGCGCGACGTGGTAGTAAAGTTTGATACCATCCCCCCGGCAAAGCTAAACGGATATAAAAATGCAGCAGATTTTAAAATTAATGTAAGCAGCAGTTTAAGCAATTATGCATTAAACAATAAGTTATTTTACTCGGAGCAGTTAAAAGCCGGGGTTGGTAACCATGTTATTACGCTTAAAGAGGTACAGATCATTGCCAAAAAGGAGGCCTTTAAAAATTCACAGAATTTAAATGGAGCAGGTAACGCCGACCAAACATTTGTTGCAAAGGATATGGTGAATTTTAATTGTGTAAGGTTTTTTGATTGCTTTGTGGGCAGGCTTACGGGTGTTATTGTTCGTAACGGGGTGCCTTACTCATCACGCGGGGGTGGCCAGATGGCTGTTATTATTGACGGGATGTTTTTAGAAGCTGCTGATGCCGACAATATAAATATTGTTAATGTACAATCGGTTGAAGTTTTATTGGGAATAGCCAAAACGGCTATATATGGTTCGCGGGCGGCAAATGGTGCCATATTAATTACCACCAAACGTGGTAACGACCGGGTTGAAACCCCCGAGTATTACCGGTCTGGTGTAAGTGCATTGTATCCTAAAGGATTTTACAAGGCACGTGAGTTTTATTCGCCGCAATACGATGCTAAAACCAATACTAAATTGGCCGACCTGCGCAGCACCATTTTCTGGAAACCGAACCTGATAACAGGTGATGACGGAAAAACAGCGGTTGAATATTTTAATGCCGGCAGCCCAGGTAACTATAGGGTAGTGGTAGAAGGTATAGATGGCGACGGTAATATTGGCAGGCAGGTGTTTAGATATAAAGTGGAGTAGGAGTCAAAAATCAAAAGTTCGCATTGCGATTTTTTGACTTTTGTATAATTGATGTTAGGTTATCAACTCTTTTATTTCTGACTGAGAGAAAATTTCTCCCAAAAATCTATTGATTTAAATATCTCGCCGCGGTTGGTATCGTTACCATTGTTACCACGGCCCATGCCACCGCCACGGCCACCTCTGCCGCCACGTCCTCCGCCCATACCGCCACGTCCACCGCCCATGCCACCGGGGCCGCCTTGCGCATCACCACCTTCGGTACCGCGTTCTGGCCTTTGTAATCCGTTAATTTTAAAGTTGAATGCCCAATCGTTTTTAGCGATATCATCCGCATGAAAAAACTTTATCGGGATAGCCGTTTCACAGATCAGGTTACCTGCGGCATCATAATTAATAGCAGCTTTAATGCCATAGGTGTTTGATGTAGTGATCATATCCCCCTCAATATCTTTAAAACCGGTAACTTTTATACTTCTAAGCGTGGTTATCCGTTCGCGCATCAGTTCGTCGCGTTCTTCTTTAGTTATTTCGCCACCATTGTTATTGGGCGGTGTAAAAGCAGGCGGTGGGCTGCCCGGATAGCGCAGCGGGAAGGTTAAGCTATAGGTCTCTTTCTTTTTACCCCGCGTGTCAATCCCCAGGGTGATGCCGGCATTTAAAACACGGGCCTGTTCCAGCCTGTCGCTTATTTTTATTACTGCGTAGATGTTCTCTTTGTCGTTAGCCAGGGTATAATCAAGATTTTTCTCCTGGTTGTGGTAACGCAGACTATCGCCCCAATCGCTCAGGCTGCCGTCAATGGTAATATTTGCAGGCGGGGGCAAAAGTTTTGGTGTTTGTTTGGATTGCGCTTTTACGGTACAGGTAAACGATAGTGCTGTAAGCAGGATCAGGGATGTGCTGCGTTTCATTTTTTATGATATATAAGGTATAAGTGCTTTGTTGTGTAATATTTATAAAACGATAAACATCATTTTAACACATTTATTGCTGCTTTTAAGTAAATTTGCTGATAGATATGCCAACTGAAGTACAGGAACAAACTTTTACCTTTGAAGAATTAATGGCCGGGCTAAAAGAAATGCACCGCCTGATATTATGGAACGACGACCATAATACCTTCGAACACGTTATTCACTGCATGATGAAGTACCTCGATTACTCTGAACCGCAAGCCGAAAAAATTGCCTGGAAGGTTCATAACGAGGGAAAATGCGCTGTGCTGGAAGGCTCATTTACCGAAATGGAGGTTTACCGCAAAATACTACAACAGGAAGGCCTTACCGTAAGTGTAGATTAACGCGCTGCTAAAACAACAGTATTACATTATTCAGGCTAATTAACCTTAACCTCGCCATACCATCATTCAATTATATTGCCTGTAAATAGCAATTAAAACAAAAAAGCCTCATATTTCTATGAGGCTTTGGTGGGAGTTACTGGGTTCGAACCAGTGACCCTCTGCTTGTAAGATGGAAAAACTATGGTTTCCGATAGCTTCCGATTGTTGCCGATAGTATATATAATGCTGAAAAACAGTTCTTTATATTGTTTTTTGTTTCTTTTGACTTCTCATTACAGTTACCTTTGCGTTGAAATCGCATTGAAAAAAACCGCTATGAACAAAAGAAAATTATTAAACAATGTACGTAAGACCTCGTATTATTCTTGTCGAAAACCATCAAAAGAAGGATGGAAAGTATCCTGTAAAAGTTAGGATTTGTTATTTAAGAAAAACAAAAGATTTTAGAACCCCATTGAGCTTGACAAAGGAGGAATATGTCAATGCGATTCTACCCAATCCTCCAAAGAAGTATAAAGAAATCAGGCATCAATTAGATGCTCTGACAGCTAAAGCCAATGAAGTAATTAGCTGTATTGAGAACTTTACTTTTCAAAAATTTAAAGATGGATTTTATAACATAAAAAAAGAATCATCAAACGTGTATTCAGTTTTTGAAGAGTTTATAAAAATGAAATTGGTTAGCGGTTGCTACAAAACTTCAGTGAATTATAATACTGCTATGGAATCATTTAAGAGTTTTAGACCATTATTAAATTTTTACGATGTAGATACTCAGTTTCTATTTAAGTATCAAGATTGGATGATAAACGCCAAAGGAAAATCTGAAACAACGGTCAGTATCTATTGCCGTGCTTTAAGAGCGATTATCAATTACTCTATAAGTAAAAATTATCTTAAAAAGGATTTTGAATATCCTTTCGGTAAATACAAATATCAAATACCCGGGGGCAGAAAAGTAAAAAAAGCCTTAACGCTTGATGCGGTCGAAGCTATATTCAATTTTCAAGCTAAACCATATTCAATGGAAGATAGAGCTAAAGACTTTTGGTTGTTTAGCTACATGTGTAATGGCATGAACGTAAATGACATAATAAGGCTTAAAGCATCAAATATTGATGGTAACATGATTAGGTATCATAGAGGTAAAACTTTTAGAACTACCCAATCTAATAGGCCTTTAATATCGATTAGTTTTGAAGAGGAAATAATTATTATTATAAACAAATGGGGTAATCTTAATCCGAATGGTGACGATTATATCTTTCCTATATTGGATAAAAATGATAAAAACGATGAAGCTATCACTAAGAAAAAGGAACTCTTTACAGATAGCTTAAATAAGCATTTTGGTCGTATTTGCGAAAAGCTGGAATTTCAAAACCCTAAGATTACAATGATATATGCTCGACATACCGCTGCCACAGTTTTAAAAAAAGCGAATATTCCAATATTCCAAATTCAGGAATCTTTAGGGCACACAAAGCCTGAGACAACTAAAAATTATCTTGGTGATTTTGACGACGATTCAAAGATAGAAGTGACTAAAAGTCTAATGAGGTTTAAAAAAGCCGTTTAGAGCCTTAACGTGAACGCATTTCCAAATTATTGTAGATGCGTTCACATTTTTTAACTTTTGTAGCTCTTTAAACAGTTAAAAGAAAAAATTTCTCAATAACCTCTGGGGCTTGATGTAGTAGCAATCGACGCTTGAAATGAAATTAAGCAACAAATTGGTTTACTGAATCAACAAGCTAAGCCGATATTAGATGAATATCAGAAATTAAATCCTAATGAATAGTTATTTTCTAAATAAAAATTAGAAGTTTAGTATTGCTCGACTGTGGTCTGCTTCTTTATAGCTTTTTGAAGCTTTTTAGGTTGTACTGTAAGTTTTAATAAAATTCCTTCCAGTTCTACTTCCCCTTTTATTGCTTGTTTTATCATTAATCTTCTGAAATCAAACACCATATTTGGAAGTTGCAACAATACCTTAAAAACAGCATTTGAATGATAAACTCCTGAATGCTGAATGAAATTCCTTTGTTCGTAAGCCTCCTTTAAAATGCCCCGATAATAATTAATCAAATTATTATGGTGGGAGCTTATTTTAGTTTTTAGGTATTTATTGATAGTTCTATTGAGATATGGATGTTTGATATGTTGATTATAGGTTTTTAATAACTCCTTTGTGAAAAAATTCGCATTTAAGTTTTTAAAAAAATCTTGTTCAGTCCACCCTAAATCTTCACCTCTAATTCCTTCCTGATACATTTTATATAAATTCTCATGAAGCAACGCACAATATGACCATGTTGTATAGTTCAATGAAAGGTTGGATAAAATTATTGGTAATCTTTCAATCACATCGGCTCCAGAGTTAAAGAACCCCTCTAAATATCGCCAATAATGATTAAGCTTTTGGTCAGGGTAAGAATCACTGTTTGCTAATAAATAAATAATGTCTCTATGATTTACAAGATTTGCCGGAATTGTATCAATTTTGCCCAAATTTTTTGTGTCATGAGACTTGTTAAATTTCGCTACAGAATCTTTAAAAAGCCCTGTTAAAGACGGCCTTATTCTTGTACACTTTTTATTTTGACATATAATATAATCTCTATCATTAATCACCGCATTTTTTTCAAAATAATCATTGATATAGAGTAATGAATCGTTAGCTTTTCTTAGCGCAGAGAACTTAGCTGATTTCTCGTTGGCAGCGATAACTTCTGTTTCAAGATACAACTGATGCTTGGTGCTGAAAAATTCTAAATACTCCTTGTTATTGGGATTCTTCTGTAAGTAAAATTTAGCAGTGGAAGTTATCAGAGTTCCTTTATAAGCAATTTTTATTGCTTCCTTTGAGCCAACATTGTTTAATTTGAAAAGGAATCTGAACGTTTTTTTTGCATGCTTAAAAAGATGATAAAGGCCTTCTAATTGCTGTTGCAGATTTCTATTCTCAAGGTAACTTTGAACTAATTCGTAGTATTTTTCCGGCTCATCTTTTAGGTTGTCTCTCTCAAAAACTAATACTTCCGGCAATGGAGCATCAGTTACAACTTCATCTTTCTTTAGCACCACATTATTTGTTAATACTTTCTCAAAAACCCGTTTTAAAAAGTCAATCGGGAAATTTTCATAAGCAAATTCTGTAATCATTATTAAAGCGCAATACTCCAGAATCTCTTTATGATTGTGTTGGTGTAAATCTTTTTCGCACTGAACAACAATAACAATTTCTTCTGCAACCTTTTTAAACATGGTTTTATCTAAATTACTGATAGAAAGTAGTATATTATTAATAAGTTCCTGCCGTTTTTCTGCTTCAACGTATGCTTTACTCCTAAGTTCATCAATAACTATAAATATGCGTTGATAATGTTTTTTTAATAAATAGTCGTTCTTACTGAACAGCTGATGTTTTAAATAATGTTGTATATAACTGGAGCTATGTTCAGTATAATTTATCAGCTGAAAATTGATTTTGTTAAATAATGATTTATGGTTTTCAAAAGATGGGAATTGAAAAGCACCTAAGTTATTTGCAAGAAAATCAAAATAATCAGCCAGATACCTAACCTTTGTTTGGATTAGCTCATTTTCGTTAGTTAAATTATTGTAGAAGTGGTACTTTGCCATTTTTAATTAAATATATATCATTAAAATCACCAACCTAATACAATGTCAAATTTCTCTCCAGACCAGATAGAATATCTAACGACTTGCATTGGCAGGTTTAAAAAATTGGGGCAGATAATATTCAATGAGCCATTTCTTGAATATCATCCTAATGTTCGTTTCAGTACAATTAAAGATTTATACAGTATATACAATGAAATTTACTCTGCCAATTTTTTCGAGGAAAACCACGGTAGTGACTTGCGATTGATTGAATTTGGCGAATTTCAAAAAGAGCTTGTCAAGATGATTAGAAACGTTTTGCTGCACTTTCCTTTTTTTGACAACTGGAATGAGGTTTGGATAAAAAGAAGCCTTGTAACGCTTACTTTGACGCCTAAAAGAGACGGTACATACAGCGGAGCGATTGAGAAATTTTTTCTGAATTATTCAGAAAAAAAATATGCAGTTCGATTAACAGAATATGGAGGAAATCAAATTACTACATGCCTAATAATACCAAAAGGCTATGAAAATAATGATAAAATTTATTTGAAAGATATAATTGAAGAAAGATATGTAGGTATGTTATCCGTTGGATTTATGAGAATATTGATAAATAATTTTCTCCTAACAAACGGGCTTAATTCATTAGTTATACCTTTAGTGGAAACAGTTAAAGGTTAAGCTCAAGCCTAAGTAATGTTTCTCTTAATGTTACGAATTTATTGATAAAAGATTGAAATATAGGGTCAATATCAGCATCAAACTGTTTCCAGATTTTTATACATAATTCTATAGTATGGCCTATAACTGCGATAGCTTCAACAACTTCTCTTATAATTGTTAATTGGTTTTTCTTATCATATTGTCTTTGAATCAAGGGCAAGCTTAGCATACCCAAATGCTCATACTTTGAAAATAAGGTGTAAAGGCTAAGAGCTTTTATAATTAGCTGTTGTACCGCCTCTTCCGGGATATTAGTAATTAAATAGTCGGCCTTTTGTCCCATTGTGGTTCTTTCTGGTTTATATTTAAGTGTGCCATTTTTATTAATGTAATCGCTATAGTTGGAGATGAACTTATTGACGTGTTCTCCAATTTGAATATCTGAATATTTCCAAAATTTCTTGCCGTACTGCCGTAAATTATATAAGCCAAATTTCAAATGTTCTGAATATAGCGGAAGAATATTTTTAACAATATCCGAATCATTTGTGTAATTCTTTCTAATCACATAATTTGTTATAAGTGAATCTGATAGCAAAGTTCTTAGCATCAAAAACAACCCATCCAAATGGCGTTCGTAGTCTTTAGATTCGGTAAGGAAAAGTTGACAACTACTCAAGCCGTTATTAACTTTATATAATACCGTATATAAAAAGGTTTTTGGCTCCTCATGAAAGTCATTCTGTTTGTTTATTGGAGCGATATAGTTAACATTAACATGACCTGTAAAACCAATTATATAATTGTGAATTTGAGCTCTAATTTCACGATAATTATCATCTGTCATTTTATTCCATAATTATATAAATCTTGACCCAGTTTACCGACCTCAAACGCAGAATCCCAAGGGCTTGCATCATACGCAAGTCCTGATGAATTTAACAACGCCTCATTATTTAAATCACGAGATAATCCCAAGCTATCACGCTCTGGACTAAGGGGGATTTTGAAATTAGTATTTGAAAGCTGTTTTAAAAAATCAAATGATTGAGGGTATAACGAGTTTAAGCATGTACTCAAATTAACAAAATGATTCCAGTCAAACTTTCCTTCAACGTGAGCTGTAAAAAGCTTTGCTAAAATTTTGGATTTTTCTATGGTTAAATGAGCATCTAAAAATATCATTATTTGCTCTGTTACTTTTTCTCTGTACTTGGAATCGCTTCCAAATTTATTTTTAAAGTCATTGGATTTATCAGACAATGCGCCTCCAGAATGTAGCTCTTTTAAAAACGTCAATAGCTTTTTGATGAAGAATTTTTCTTTAACATTTATTCCAATTTTAGCTATTGAAATTAGGGTTTTGATTACAGGTATTTCCTTTAAAACACCGTCGTTTAGTAAATCGTCAAATCCTAATTCTGCATAATCAATTCCTACGTCTAATGATGTATTTAAAATTTCATTTGAAACTGTTGTAGTCAAAGAGGTGTTAGTGTTCATAGAGGCCAGATAAAATGAACTAATGTAATAATTTATCTATAGATACATCCTGTAAGATTTTGATTATATCAGGTTTAATTAAGTCATATAAAGCATCAGCGCTTTTATTTCCTAAATAACTTGCTACAATGCCGGAGAATCGCTGATACCAACGTTTTTTACCCAACGGATAATCTTTGTTTAAATCTTTTAAGTCTCCTTTCAATTCGTCAATAAAATTAAAGATTACCTCTTGACCAACGGAAAGTTCATCAATCTTGATTAATAGCGCGTTGATTTTCCTTGTTAAATCACTCACTTGGGGTTGAGAGAATGCATTTTTATTTAAATCATTCAAACCTAATTTCTCAAGTTCTCTCACTGCATAAAAAATCCGGGCTTCATGATTTTTTTTCTCTTTTAACAATTCCTGATTACGTTGAAATTCTTCGTAATTGTTTATAGAAAAGTTATCATTATCATAGTTGTCAATGACCTTATAATCAATCCTTGTCGATACATAGTCCAACAATTCATTTTGGTGGTTGATAGCTTCAATTAAGAACACTATTTTATCATCTTTATTTGAAAACCGTTTAAGACCATTAGTAATAAATTTTTTGTCATCATCTTTATCACTGTAAGAAACAATTTTATAACCTTCATTAAGATATTCTCTTGATTCATGCCTAACCACACTATCAAAATCAAAATCGCTTATAATTTCATCTAAATTCATAATCGGATAGTTGACCACATAAACTATTCCTTGAAATCTTCAATAATTTCTGAAAGGTCGGTTTTGTCAATGTATATAGTTTCAATACCATATAATTCAAGCTCTTTTTTTGCATCTTCTTCATTAGTAGTAGCTCCACTTGCAGAAGGGTCATCTAATGCACGTATATCATTTATGATAATGTATGGGTTGAATCCCCTTATTTTTAAAGAATGTGGATTCCAAACTAAACTTTTACCTTCTATTGAATATGTTAAGTAATCAGAACCTTGAGCTTTTATTTCTTTAGAGCCGTTAAAACGCATCTCAACAAGTTCTCTGAATGAAACCTCATCCATCAGTAAGTCAAGTGATAAAAATTCTAATCCACCCTGCTCATCCGTTTTTATTATTGTGATTTTTTGTTGCATATTTTTTTTAAAATTTTGTTGTTGATTAAATCCCAAAGCCCAGGTTTATTTGATTTAATACACTTGCTTGATTTTTCTTAACATCTGCAAGATTCCAAGTTGGAAATTGATTAAATATTCTTATTGAATTGCTGAAAAGCTCAATGTTATGCTTAAAGTATTTCTCCTTTTTATCAGAGTAGTCCTTATTGCTTTGAGACGAATTTTTCCTTCTGGATATTAAAACAAGGTTACCTAATTTATTAGTCCACTCAATTCTTTCATCATCAGTAAAATCAACCTTCCACTGGCTACTGTCCAATGGTGTTTGTGGCAAAATGTGCTCGATGCTTATCGTTTCCGGCATCTCCAGTTTGGTAGTATGACCGTGGTACAAGAGGTCTAATTTTAATAGGACATATCGTGCAGCTCTTTTACCATAAATATTGCCTGAAAACACTGTTTTAAGCTCTGATGATTCAATTTTCAAAGCCGGGTTAATAATAACTTCTCCAGTGACTGTAGAATCATCTATTGCCTGAATAATAGCGTTTACATTTTCAATACGAATGGTAGGTGTGTAACCAAGTAGCCAATCGTGAGCAAACTTGTTATCTAATGCTTTGATGAATCCAATCAAGTTTTCTGATTTATACTTATCATAGTATCTAAGTAAAGGAGCAATCCAAAAATCTGCTTCAAATCCTTTTTCCATTAAATGAAGATAGTTATGAACCTCGAAGCTATTTGTAAGGTTATAATTATCATTATCAAACAACTGTTCATAATGCTTTTTATACTTATCAATAAACTTGAATGTATCTTCGCCCTTATTTAAGAGAGCAGGGATTTTACTATAGGTTTTGGTGTTTCTATCGTAAACTTTAGGATTGTAAATACTGTCTTCAAATTCTTTCAGTAAGCTTACTGTAGCTTTTTGTTTTACAAGAATTGTTCGGAGATAGGAAAGAAAAGCATCAAAATCTTCACCAAAGTAAGTTTCTGTTTCTTCCCATTTCTTAGCCAAGTCCATCCTAATTGTTGCATTAGTGATTTGACCAAGGTTTTCTGCTTTAAGAATATCGCTGTTTCTTAATTTAACACCACGGTTATTCATGATTGTAAACATCCTGAATGCATCTTCAAGTTGTTCGGCAGAAACATAAATCATCAATACATTGGAGCGTAAATATTTATAAAACGCATTTACATCATTCTCAATAAAGTATTCATGAATCTTAACAATTGCGTTAGCCATATTCCTTATGGAGGTATCTTCATAAGGATTATTTGCTTTATCTAATAATTCTGTTTTTTTCTTGGTGCCACCTTCATCCTTAACAAATTCGTTTATGAAATCCTTTACTTGACTTCTAATATCAAAAACGATTCTAATTCTTTCCGGGATATTATCATCATCATTTGCTATTTGGAAAATTGCTTCACGGGAGGATTGTAATCTTGCTGTACTGGTTGGCGGTGTTAAATCTCTAATTACTGCTGTAATTAAAAATAGTGTCGTCAGGCGTTGCTGACCATCTAATAAATCATATTCGGTGTACTTAGTCCCACCTTCAATCTTTTCTTTTTTCTGAAGAACCATTGAACCAAGGAAATAATCAGAATCAGGATTAGACGTGCAGGCCTGCATAACGTCATCTAATAGTTCACTTATTTGGTCATTACTCCAAACATAAGGTCGTTGATATTCAGGAATACGAAACCATTTAGTAAATACTTCTTTAACGAGTAGTTTTTCGCTTTCAATTTTTTGAGCCATGTTTTAAGGTTTAGCAAGATTTTAAAATGCTACTCTAAAGAAACAAAATAACATTCACTATTTATGGCTGTAAGAGTAATTTGCTAAATAGCTCCAAGCGCAGGGATGTTTGTGAGAGACCTTGCAATGAAGGGAAAACTAAAACTTGTTATTTTTAATCAATTCCAAGCTCTTTATGCATTGCTTGCCATTCTTTCCCAAATTCAATCTTTTCTAATGCTGCTTTTCGTTTTTCTTCAGGTAAACATTGAATACAGGTTGAATACTGAATGCCTTTGTAATGCTTCCTACATTTTGGACATAATTCCATACTCTTTATGTCAAAGGTAAATGCACATTTTTTACAAGCAGTAATTGTATCTTCAAAAGAAAGATACTTTATATTGTCATCTAAATACAGTAAAAGTGCTTCCTTCCCAATTATTTCAGACTGTATATTTTTCACCATTTTTCGTTGATACCAATATTTTATATTGGATATATTATGGTTGTTTTTCCATATATCTTTTGAGATAAAACATTTGTCACGAACATCAAGAGCATCTTCATTTTCATAAAAAATAGCAACGAGTTCATCCACCGATTTATAAATAGGTTTATCAAATTCGTGTCGGCATCGTCCGCAAAGGTATTGTGGAAGTTTCCTCACTCTCTTACCAGGTCGGTTATCTCCACAATTTGGACACAAAGGAATAGGGACATAATCATATTCCTTTATTATATGTTCACAAAATTCACGTTTACTAACGATGGTATTAGAACCGATAAAACTTTGAGTGTATGTTTTAGTTACTGCACGTTCGTAATCCCCATATTTCAGGGGATGAGAAAGATGTTGTAATGTTAAAGTTTCTTTGCTGTTACATATCTCGCATTTGTCTTTAATGACTTCAGCTCGCCTTTCTTTCCAATCTTTTGTATGCCATGCCCGTTTCCCTTCCTCAAAATCATTCCAATATAATTCTTTTGCATATTCTAACGTAACATCTCCATTAGCCAACTTTTCTTTTAATTCAATAAGCTCGTTATATGTCAACATATAATTTACTTTTAATGTGATTTCTACTTGGGTGTAGTTGTAAATTGTCTCTTGTTCAAATAAGGTGCTTAACTTGTGAAAAGGCTGTAAAATTTAAAAAGGTATCGTTCTGCCTAAACTGGACACTTTTTGACATCTGATTTTTAGGGTTATTATTGTTAAGCAAGAGCTTGTTTTAAGCCCTCAAAGCTTCTCTTATGGTTGATAAGATTTTTCCTAACAGTAATACAAGTTTGCTCAGTATATTCGAAGTCTTGACCTTCAATCTGCCCTTTCAGTTTTATTAATCCCCCGTCATCAATCGCTTTAGCATGAGCGAATTGATTTCGAATTTTGATTACATCATCCTGATATGTCCTGTTTGTAGTTAAAAAAGCGCTTATTATTGGGTCTGTTCTTAGAGGTCTTAACAAATCTCTAAAAACTTCCCACTTTTTAACAGCATCTATTTTATGAAAATAATTTTGAAAACTATTATAGTTATCCCAAAAACTATCTATTCTTCTTTGCAATGGCGTAAATGCTTTATCAGTAATAATTTGTTTTAAGGCGTCATCGGTTTTTCCGTGTTTCTCAACTAATAGCATAACAATATCCTCAATCTCTACATCTAAATCGCTCGTAGCAGCGGTTATTAGACCTCTTGTTGCGTTTAATTCAAGCAGCTTATCCAATGTCAGTCTAATCAGCTTTTCAACCTTATCTAAGAAAGTATCTCTATTGGAATGAAATGTTATTCTATCCATAAAAGCCAACCTCTCTTTTACATCGGGGTCATCTCTAAAGTTAGATTTTGCTGTATAAAATAATATTTCCGTTGAAAAACCTTTTTCATCTCTTATCTTTTCAATAATCTTATCACCCGTTGTCGCGTTCAAATTAAAATCAGAAATGATTAAATCATATTTGTAATTGTATATAAAATTGTCCAAATCTGCCTCGTCTTCGACGGTAACAATATTAGGCTCAAATCCTAATTCTTCCAGATATAAGTTCAAGTTATTGACCTCTCCGTTAGCAATATACTCCTGTATATCGTTATCAATCCAAAGAATATTATATTCAAGTTTCATACAGTTAGCTTTTGAAAAAAATCACAAACTCAACCCCTTTGTTTAATTTATTGTTTACCGTTATAGTGCCGTTAAGTTTTTCTAAGATTTCCTTTACGTGATACAGGCCAATTCCTGAACCACGCCTTGATGTAGTGAACCCAAAGTCAAAAACATTTTCAATTATGCTGTCATTAATGCCTTTCCCATCATCTTTAAAAGATAGCTGTGTGCCTTTCTCCTGTTTAGCCCATGTTAACTCTACGGTTGATGCACCATGTTTTGATGAATTACTGATTAGATTGTCCAACACTATAATCATGTCAATTGGACTGAATTTGATTTTATGCTCGAAATTAGCCGTTGTATGAATCTTTACATTTAACAATTCTCTGTTGTTTCTCAAATCATCTCTTAGCTTATATACATTTTCGAGATATTCATTTGTAAAAGATATTATATCAACATCCAATTTATTAGTATAAATATTGAAATTGACTTTTTTGAAATACTTAGAGAAGGAAGTTATTTTCTCATTTTGACGGCTTAATCTCTTAACTATGCTACTTAATTCTTCTTTTGAAGAATCATTATTTATTGCTTTAACAAGATTTTCAAGGTCTGTTTTAATCAAATTTGTAGTTAAGCCAATATGGTGTAAAATACTTTCTAAATTCTTCGTATCATCGCTAATTTCTGATTGTAAGAAGTTTTTTTGGCTAACGACAGCTTCAAGCTTTTTCTCGACTTCCTGCCTTAAATTTTCTGCTTTTTCCGCTTTGATAGATGCGATTTGAGCATCAGCCTTGGATTCCCTTACTGCTTTTTCTATTTTTTTTGCTTCTTTTACAAGTTCCGGATTGCCTGATTTTTCTGCTACGTTGTTGATATTCTTTATAATTTTATCAACGCTTTTGTCTTGTTTTTCCGAAATTATTTTTAAAAAATCCTTATTGTATTGAATATCAATGATGTTTTTAGAGTTAATGAAGCCAGTTATTAATTCTAATATTTGAATTTTTACATCTTTGGGTAATAATTCCGGTTCAATTTCTCCGGTTTCTTTATCTATCCGTTCATCACCCCAACGGATTATATTGACAACATAATTTTCAAGACGTTTTAGGACATAATCATAGAAAAATTCCAATAAATCAAAGTAAGTTGATGTTTTAACTAATCCACCATCACGGCTTGAGATTTCTCTCAATTCGGGTTGTTCTCCTCCAATTTCAATTCGCCCAATTAAATCCCGTGTTCCTAAAAAGCGATTAAATCCTTGTTGTTTTCTCCGATTTATTTGTAATAAGTCATCTGCCTCTTCTCCATACGGGTACACTCTAAAACCATTTTTATACATAAAAACGGAACCGTACTTAATAGGCTCCATGCCCATCGTTCGTGTGAAGTTTAATTTAGCACTCCTATTCAATTGGAACAGGTAGATAGATATGTTTTTTAAATTCGAATAAGGGTTTTTTTCTTTCAAATAGTATATCAAATCCCCTCTGTCTTGTAAAGTCGTCTCGATAAATTTTCCGCTCTCGCTAATTTTGACAAGAATATTGGAGGTTTTGATTTCTAAGGTTTCAAAAATTGTGTTTTTAACTGCTCCATTAACAATTTCTAAATCTTTCTTTTTCTCGCCTTTTTTATTAAGTTCTTTATCTAAAGCAATTTCTTCTTTAGCCAGTATTTCGATAGAGAAATTATCACTGTCATTTTTTTGATTTGGATTGATTAATTTAGCTAATGAGCCCTTTAATCGTAAAATGTTCTCCCTATCCCAAACGTCTCTTAACCCTGAAATTTCCAACGTAGTACCTTTTTTTAGGTGGTATAGATTTTCGTTGAGAACGTTATGTGTAACCTTGATATTTACAAATTCTTCATCATCTACATTTTCAAAATCTTCCCAATTTACGACAAGATTCTCAACCTTGGCTTCACTTTCATCCTTGACCGTAACTAAGTTTAAGAAACGGCCTAATCTGTCACAAGAAAACCTTCCAACACCTTTTGCTCCAGCAAAAACCCGCTGTGACTTTATTTTGTCTCGGTAATCCTCATTTTCTTTGCCTAATTTTTTTGCGGAGTAAGCTACAAATAACCATTTGTCTTTCAGGTCATCGTAATTCATCCCCTTCCCGTTATCTTTGATAATTATTCTTGCCTTTTCAGGTTCATAATTATTCTCAAAAATAACCTCTACCTTGGACGCATTTGCATCAAAAGAGTTTTTAACTAATTCAAATACAGCTACAAACTCATCGGTAATCAATTCCTTACCAATAATGTCTTTTAGTGCTGCACTAATTTTAAAATTTTCTGAATTAGCCATTAAGTAAATGTTTTAAAACTAATCCGGCTTGTTCGCCAAATAAGGGAGGAATTGCATTTCCTACTTGTGTGTACCTTGGAACTTCCATTTTACGTAATTTTCCTCCTGTAGTATATTTCCCTTTGAAAATAAACCAATCTGGAAAGCTTTGCAGTCTCGCACACTCTCTAACAGTCAAAATTCGGGGTTCACAATAATGTATCATATCATCTGGATGCGAAGTAACAGTAGGAGATTGCTCTTTCGGTTGCAATGGCACTAAAACTTGAGTGGATATGCCTATTTGTTTTTTTAGCTCCTCAGAAATGCTTTTACATTCAGTAGAAACAGACTGCACATAACTAAGACGATTTATTACTTTTTGCGAATGCTTAGCGAAACTATGACTGTTGGGAATGTCATTTATATGAGTTTGTTCACGAACAAATTTTTGATACCGAGATGAGGTTTCTTTATAATGTCCGCTTTTATACCCCTTTCTATCCGGCGTTTCAACAAAAATATTATCGCTTATCAAATCAGAAAGAGCATCCTCAATTGTCGGTTTAACACAAAGTTTTTTTTCTTCTAAGAAACCAAATTTTCTGGTTTCAATAAGGCTAAAAAAACTTTTAGCTTTTTCTATGGAAGATTGTTTTATATCTTTCCTTATACCTACAAGAATAAATCGGGTGCGCTTTTGAGGTATACCATAATCTCCAAAATTGATTAATTGTCCATATACGTGATACCCTTCCTCTGTTAATTTATCTGTAACAATTTGAGAGTACTTTTTACCAATTTGTTTATTATTCTTAAACTCCATAGTAAAGCCTTTCACGTTTTCAAAAAAAATGAACTTGGGTTTTACTAATGAAACAAATTCAATATAAGAGTTGATAAGATTATTGCGTTCATCCTTTTCATTTCGTTGCCCGGCGATAGAAAAGCCTTGACACGGTGGCCCGCCAGCAATCAGTGTTACTTTTCCTTGTAATTTTTTAAGTTCTTTAGAATAATCTTTAATAACTGCATTAATATCGTGCGCTTGTTTCGGAAACCATTTAGGCCAACTAAAATGCTTTACCACTTCTGTCAGATTGTATTCTAAAGTTTGAAATGCGTGGGAGCTTTTTTCAATTGCAAAAAGCCCCTTCCAGCCTGAACGATTAAGCCCAAGTGAAAGCCCGCCACATCCGGCAAACAAATCAATATATGTTAGTCGTTTTTTCATTAACGAGCTAAAGTATCAATTTATATAGCATTTTCTTTAATATATTAGCTTGGTTTCTCGAAACCTCATCCATACGGCACTTTAAAATTTATTTATAAAAAGTTGTTGATATTAATATGACCAATAATTTTCTATGTTCTTTATATCGAATACATCAGTACTGTCTCTAAATTATTCAGTAGATTATTTTTTAGCTTCCTTTTTTCGCTTATCGAACATTGCCTGTTTAAGTTTGGAACCTATTGCTGTTTCAGTATTACTACGGAATAAATCTATTTTACGTTCCGGATGTTCAATCATCTCAATTTTTTTTATTCGGAAGATAAAAGGATGGTGATAGTTCTCTGGTAGCTCGGAAATTATTTTATTACAAACTTCTTTTCCGATTTCACGCTTATTAACTCGTATACAAATCTCTACAAAATGGGTGAGCCCGTTTAAGACAGCATTTCGGCAATTGGGGGATAAATACATTAAATCAAAGTCCCTTGTTTTTTTAAACAATCTCATTCCAATTGTACTATAGATTTGATAGAATCTATCTTTTTGAAGTTGATGACTATATGCATACTCTTCTTTTGATATTTCACCAAATCTAACTGCATCCTTTAATTCTTCTCGTTCGTTGATAAGTTGAATTGAAGAATAAGTAATCAAAGTGCCTAAAAAGTCATAATACGCTTCAGTATCAAGTTGCGGTTTAGTTTCTAAAAAGTTTTTGAGAATCTCTATCGCCTTAAGCTTTTTTTCAAAGGTTCCAACAGTCCAACAAAACGTTGCGTATGCTTTAACAAACTCCTGCTTGGTATTGAACTTATGATAAAAGTCAGTGAAAAGTTTGTTGGTCTTATCTTCTTTACCTTTAAAAGTGAATAAATAATTTGCGAGATTTAAAATGGCTTTGATTTTAGTTCTTTCTGTTGTTTTATCTCGATTAATTATAAATCGATATTTGTTCTCAACATCCTCTTCGCTACTAAACATTTTACTTGCGTCTGCCGTTTCCAGTAGAGCCAATTCTGTATCTAAATCTCTGTTAGCACTTATTTGTACAAACCTTGTAGTAATCACAGAATCATAGTCCGTGTCCCCATCTTTTTTCTCATAAAAGAACTTCATATATTTGTATATCTCCGGGGAATACACCTTATAAAACTCTTTGTCTTCAAGAACCAAGATTTTAAGTTTTATCAATTCATTGAGACAGTTTTGAAATTCTTCATCATTATCTTCTTTGTTAAGAACAAATTTCAAACTATCTACCAAGCCCGAGAGGTCGTCTTCGGTTACCAGTAAACTAATTGCTAAAAACATATTTTTAGCCACTGGTGATAAATAATTATAAATTCTATCGTAAAGGAAATTTTTTGCAGCTTCTGTAGATTTTATATCGTCGATTAACGTTTCGTTCAAATTTGATTTTTGACCTAACAGTATCGTGAACTGAAGGATAAATAAAGGTCGTCCAGAAGTAATTTCATAAATTCTCTTTCTGAAATCAGAATTTTTTAAATCTTTTTTCAATGACGAACTATTAAAATCAGGGATTTCATTTTGCAAAGCAGATTCTAAAAACTTAATTGTCTCATCCTCTCCTAATTCCTTAGTCTGAATTTCCTCACCTGTTACTAATGTCGCTGCGCGTGTAGTAATTATAACTTTATGGTGATTGATATTTAACTTTTTAATAAAGCTGGTAATATTATCCTTTTCAACTTTGGAAAACGTCTCCAAGTCATCAATAACAATTAATAATTTACCAGAAAAATTTAATATAGGGTCTATTTCAGGTGATGAATAATTTGAAAGTATGTTGTTTATATAATTTATTATTTGGTCAAGCGTCAAAATGCTTTCTTCAATTCTTTGAATCTCTCCTTGATAGTAGTTATAAAAACGGTCTTTGGCTGACAGAAAAACGATGTAATCGAACTCCTTGCCCTGTTTGTTAGTTAGTATCTCACAGACATGTTGTATCGAAGCTGTTTTGCCAACTCCTCCATGTCCCCACAGAGTGGCAAAAACTGATGATTTGTTATTAGTTAAAAAAGATAAAATCTTATTTGATATTCCAACATCAATATATTTTTTATAATTATTTTGGTAAGAGTTTATTACTGTACCATTTGATGTTCTGATTTTATGTCCATCATTGGAAATATTTAGAGTTTGGAGTTCCGGAATATCTACGTATTGTCTACCAGTTCTAATAAGCTTATTATACTTAACTCGCCCAATCAATTTGTCTTCAATAGAACAGAAAATAAATAAATCATTTTCACCTTCCATGTGAATAAAAGGACTAATTCGAAAATATTTTCCTTGTTTTAGTAAATATAAACTGTTTGATTCAAATGCTTGAACTTGCTTAGGACAAGTCCATGCTATATAGGTAGCACCATCGGGCTTGAAGTTAGTGCCAAAATAAATATCACCTTTCGAATGTTCAACAAATACGATATCGCAATCAAGTGCCAAAATATCAATATCCGCTTCTTCTATCTTTGATATAAGAGATTGAAAATTGGATATCATATCGTCGGTATCATCTTCAAATGAAAACCCATGCCCAATTCGTTCATTTCTTAAATTGGGATACTCGTCTATGGCAGTATAAAATTTCTTTAATTTTCTATTGCCGAAAAATTCAGACCCAACATCCAATTTCCTTGAAATAGCAATGATGCTACCAATAGAAGGTTTTAAAATACAATTGATTACATATTCTTTGTCGTCTGGGGTTAAGCTATGCCAATTTTTATTCCATAGATAACCGAGGATAAAATTCAATATAAATTCAAATTTCGCTTGATAATGAACTCTTGCTTCATTTTTTTTTCCAGCCGATTCTAAATACTCAATTTTTCTATTGATTTGTGATAAGATATAGTTCATTAATTATGATTTAAGTTGAAAGCCTTAGCAAGATATTCAGAGCTAAGCGCTAATGTCAAATATATTAAATAACTCTTAATGTTAATGTATTACAGAAATTCATAATAAAAATGAATACAGTTTTTGATTCAAAATAATTTGGATTTGAACTTAGGATGTGTTACTTTTAATGTATGAATAGAATAAACACAAATGAAAATTAAATATAATCGTATCTCAACTATCGGTCAGACTGGAAATCGCTATGCCGATGATAAAGAGGTTTATAATGAAACCTATTTGGACAAGATTTCAGGCAGTGTAGCTTTTAAAGACAGACCATTCGGAAAAACAATTACAGAGTTAGTTGAGGAGGGGAAAGTTAAAGAACTTGTGGTAGAAGAGCTATCTCGGCTTGGTAGAAACACTGGTGATGTTATTAACGTACTTGATTGGCTTGAAGAAAAAGACGTTAATGTTAGGGTTAGGAATTTAGGAATTGAATCACGGCCTAATGGTAATAAAAATCCTATATGGAAAATGATTTCGTCAGTAATGTCTTCTCTCTATGAAATGGAGTTAGAAAATATTAAAGAAAGAACATCCGTTGGCCGGAAAGTATATGTTCAAAATGGCGGAAAGTTAGGCCGTCCAAAGGGTGCCATAGAGAGTGACAAGAAATTTCTGGAAAAACAATCATCCAAAAACATCATTAAAGAATTAAAAAAAGGTAAGCCCATCCGTGATATTAGCAGTATTCTCGATGTATCAACCAGAACTGTAATGAAAGTTAAAGGCCTTATACAATGAACGCTCATGAATTAGCTCAAATATTACTACAGGGAGAAGATTTGCCTGTAGTTATACCTGCGTTAGAGAAAAATACGGACGCTGAAATAATTGAAAATATTTCCATTTTACAGAATGATGATTCGCCTTTTGAGTATTCTATTTTTTTAGAAGGTAAATCACCCATTATAAATGAACCAATAAATATTGCCGATTAAGTTTACTGTAAATTAGTACGATAGCTTAAAGTATTTATAAAATAATCTGGTCAATATTAGTAGTGGCGAGCACCAGTATGTTTTTTGCAGATTTATTATGCTTTTTAAACAAAGCAAATTTCTTTATAAATAACTGAATATTAACAAATTAGTATAAAAAAAATATAATTTTAATTGGTTTACAAAAACTGCGTGATTCTGTTTGAAAACGACAAAAATCTTTACAAAACAGTCCTAATTAATTTCCCTAAAAAACTCTTTAACATCTACTTCAAGGGCTTGAGCAAGTAAATATAAACTGGAGACTTTCGCATCTACTTGACCATTCTCAATCCTTACGATTTGGCTTTTTTCGACGTCTGCCAAATTAGCCAAAGCTTGCATAGATAAATCTTTCCCTTCTCTTAATTTTTTGAGATTGGCTCCGATATTCTTGGCTATAGTTTTTTTATCAACCATCAGCCTCAAATGTGTTATTGATTTTAAACAATATCGGAGGCCCAAAAGCCTCCGATTGGAATGTTTTTTTTATCTTTGGATATAAAACCTATCCACATGAAAAAAGCAGTTATCATAGTATTTATTCTTCATACTGCTGTAAGCAATGCTCAATCGATAATTAAGCACCTTGCATATCGGCAAGTAATTACTGCATATCAAAATAAGGTCATTAAATTAAGCTATTCTAAAAAATACACCCATCCACAGCAGGACGTATTCCTTACCAACTATATAGTTTATGAAAAATCTGGAAAGCCTTGTGTTTTCATTAATGCCAGCCACAATAAAAAAACTCAACATATAACCATAGATGTAGAGGATGCTCAAGGTGGCGTTTTTAGCCACTTACACAATGAAGAATATGATTATGAAGAGCCGACTGAAAAATATTTCGGGATTAGTGGTAATTATAACGCATTAGGCGGCAGTAAATATCCTTACCAATTAAGTTTATACTTTCCAGATGAGCGACATGAACGTATAAATGTTGTTATCACGAATGCAACTGATTATAAACTTAACAACAGTGCTTATGTGGCATACATATTTAAGGATGAAATGCTTCCATCAAAACCTCTTATTGAGAGTAATACATTCATGATGAGAAATTCCTTTTTTCAGGGAACGAAATTTTATAGAAGCGTTGGCGAAGTGTCAAGTCTTTATAAGGTGACTATACATAATCAATCATTTTCAATATTAGAAAAAGACACTCTAATCAGCGGTTCCAAAATTGCATTTGCTCCAATTGAGGGTACGATAAAAAACGGCAAAATCTATACCCCTTTTAACGAAGAAATCCTTCAAGACCAATACGTAATAACCCCTAATTATCTATATATTCTTTTGCCGGGCTCCAATCCCAAGAAATATATTACTTGTATAATTCAAAGAGGTATAAGCGATTTTTAAACTTACTTGGTTTGCGAAACTTCAACTTTACAATTCTTCCTCATTGTAGCTTTATTGTCTTCAATTAAAGCCATTACAGCCTCTATAGGCATGTTTGCGGTATAATCATTGGTGTTTATTGTCGGGCAAAGATTATGTGACCTGAACGCATCCAGAAGCCTTTCTCGGACACGATTCTCATCTTCCGCTAAACACAGGATAGAATCGAAAATATTAAAAGCAGGTATGTTTTGCCTTATTAACCCCATGTTAACGTTATCAAAAATTATTTGAGCCTCTTTTGTCTGTAGTAAAATGGAAAACTCATTATATCGTTCGGAACCGGTACCCCCCTTTAAATCGCAGATGGCTTTATCGCAGTTTGGGTATTTGTTTTTAAACTGTTTTTTCAATACAGTTTGACGTTTTGTAACCTTGCTGAAAAACACTTCAGCGAAGAACCGTTTTTTAAAATCAGTTCTTTCGTCACTACTTACGTTATTTAATGCCATAAAGTAATCGTAAAATGAGCCATTTTCGCAATCTTTAATATACTGCTTTACATCTTGCGGAATATCCATGTTTTTTTGAACCCAATAATTTTTGATGAGAATTGAGGCTATTAGTGGTTGAGAGTTTCTTATATCGAGTTCGATAAATCCTTTACCTTCAAACCTCAAAACTGCTTTAGCTTCTCGCTTTAATACAGTTAAAGGAGTATGAACTCTTGATTTAGGATTTTTCCTATGGATATAACTATCTCCCCTTTGGATGTCTATTAATGATTTAAGCACTAAATTTATTTTATGATTAATAGTGCCAAATTGTAGTTCATTGCTGTTTTCAAATTCCCCCATCATAAGATATAACTCAGATTCTATTTCTTTATGTTTATCTAAGTAGATATCTAATTCATAAACCTTTATTTTGTCCAAAAAACTTTTATATAAAATTAAGTCTTCACTTACCGCCCTATAGAACTCATTATGTTTAATAATCAGTTTTTTACTTATTCTTTCAAACTCAGGAAAAAGATTAATGGACTCAAAATCCTTTGTTGTATCTTTTAATTTGTAATCAAAAGATTTACAATTCTTAATATATCCTCCAACCCTTTGCAGAATTTCATATTGAATTAAATCATCAATAATATTGCATGTTTCACCATTTTTAGTTCCAAGTATGTTTGTTAAGCGTGTTATATTTAATGTACAACCTTTATAGTCAGAGGATTTTTTGTGTATAGCATGGGTATTAATGTAATGCCATGTTACAGTGCCAACCACATACAAGTATTTCAGAAAAGCTACTCCAGGTTTTTTGAAGTTTTTATTGAGCGAGGCAATAAATTCAAGTTTTATCAATGTTCCAGTTGGTACTGAGTATTTAAATTGATTAAAGTCAGCACCACCATTTCCAGATGGGTTAGACATTTGAAATGCCTCAACCGATTTTTAATTATTGCGATTTTATTATGGAAATATCATCAGGTATAAGGTTAAGCGCTAACACCTGATGATACTTAAAAATGATGCATTAAAACTAAGCTATACCTTTAGGGAACTTAAATCTTTTAGCGTTTGTTCTTGAACTTCAGCTTTTGATGGAATACGGCCCTTGAAGAAATATGCTAAAACATCTTCGCCATAAAAATAAATCAGTTTGGTGCCTTCAGGTTTGTAAACAGGAATAGTGCCCTTAGAAGACATTTTGTGAACAGTAGATTTTGAAACGTTTAAGACCTCGCATAGGTCGGCAACCGAAAGAAATTCTTTCATCGTAAAATAGTATTAAATAAAAATTACCGATTTTGTAGTTGCGATTGTTAGTAATCAGCCTTGAAAAAGCTGATTCTAACTATGCTGAGTAGTAACCCTAACACGGCACAAAATTAACTTTGAAACCCTATTCAAAAAAATTTATTTTAAAATAGTTTCTTAACTTCACTGCGTAACTGCTAAAGTTTATAGGAAAACAAATACAATTACAGCCTATTGCGCATTGAAAATGTTTGGAAATAAAAAAAGCACCTACTGTATTTCTACTGTAAGTGCTTGATTTTTAAGTGGGAGTTACTGGGTTCGAACCAGTGACCCTCTGCTTGTAAGGCAGATGCTCTGAACCAGCTGAGCTAAACTCCCTTTGGCTTTTCCTTAAACGTTCACCTAATGGCTTGTTCGTTTTGGGAATGCAAATATAGAGTTTGCTTTTAATACTCCAAAAAATAATTTAAAATAATTTTAAATTGCAGATATACAGGTTTTTGCATTTTATTACATGGCTATGTCGCTGCTTGCACGCGGGTCTTCGGGTAAAATTTCCATCTCCGGGAACTCTATATAGTCGGCATACCATTGTATGGCACCTACTACATCAAGGGCATCATCGGCAGTAATATTAATGGTTTCAAAAGCATACAATTTATCGTTAGCGTATCCATAAAGCTGAATTTCGTTATCGCTCGGCATAAATCTGTCTTCGCTAAGGCAAAAAACCCTGATCTTTAATCCGGTATCCCTTGAGTGTATCACATCCCGGCAGGGGTTGTTAGGGTCGGTAGCCAATAAATACACATTGTAATCCATACTCTTGTAACATTGATAGTTATAATTAGTTTCTGATAATTTTTAAGCAGCGATCAGATAAAGCGGTTTTAATTTTAATGCAAATAAATGTTGCCGGGGATTGTTTTTTCTACATTCTGAGAAGCAATTTCTACAATAAATTATGGCCTATTAACATGAATGGGCTTTTTTAAGCAAATAAGGGCACTTTTATGATTGGGCATTACATTTGTATTTAAGTTAATACCCTTCTCAAAGGGAGTTTTTCATAGGTAGATGTAGGGCCGAAATACTGCGAGAGTTTTTCGGCCTTTTTTGTGCCTTTTACTTTTCTTACTCTATATTGCTATAAACTATAGTTTTTAAAATCTGAGTTAAAACTTTACACGTAAGTGACTGTACTATTCGTAATCAAAGTTATTCTAAAACAAAAACCAACTATGAAAACAGACATTAACCCAATCACAGGCAGTGCAAATATGGCCAGAAGGTCTTTTTTGCGTTACGCCGGTGCAAGTGCGGCAGCTGTAGCCGTTATGGGCGCTGCAGCATCATGTAAAAAAGAGCGTGTTACAGTAGCCGGTGCAACTGATATTGGCTCGGGCGATATAGGTATATTAAATTATGCTTACGCGCTTGAACAATTAGAGGCTGCCTTTTACCTGCAGGTTGCTGCTACTCCTTACAGTGGCATCACTGCAATTGAAACGGCTTATCTTACAGATATTCGCGACCACGAAGTGTTGCACCGCGACTTTTTTAAGGCCGCATTAGGAAGCAAGGCTATTATGGCTTTAACAACTGATTTTAGCTCGATTAATTTTAGCAGCCGCGCCAGTGTATTAGGAGCCGCTAAATTACTTGAAGACACAGGTGTACAAGCCTATGATGGTGCCGGTTATTTAATTAAAGATGCTACTTACTTAACCCTTGCGGGTAAAATTGTATCGGTAGAAGCAAGGCACGCGGCTTTGATCTCTAACCTGATCAGCCCGGGAAGTTTTGCAAGCGACCAGCTTGATTCAAACGGCTTAAACAAGCATGCTTCCATCAAAGACATTTTATCTGCAGCAAACGGTTTCCTGAAGACCAAAGTAACTGCAAACAGTTTTTAATTATAAACCATAATTACACAAAAACGCCATGAATTTATTTAACATCATAGACGAAATAGAAGAAATTGATCCGGAGATACACGAAAGGTTAAGCCCCCGCCGTGCCGCTATCAAAAATATAACCAGCTTTGGCTCAAAGGTAGCTATGGCTGCCATGCCTTTTGCTTTAGGTACCTTGTTTAAAAAAGCTTACGGGCAAACATCATCAACTGTGCTTGACGTATTAAATTACGCTTTGACGTTAGAATACCTGGAGGCCGAATTTTATAACCAGGGTACAGCAAAAAACGTTATACCTGCAGCACAAAGAAATTATATTGCCCCAATAACACGCGATGAAAATGCACACGTTGCATTCTTGAAAGCTGTAATAGGCCAGTTAGGCGGTACAGCCGTAGCAAAACCAAACATTGATCTATCAGGTGGTGGTAACGCCAGCGGGAATGGCCCATACAAAACTGCATTAACAGATTTCCCTACCTTTTTGTTGCTGGCACAGGTATTTGAAGATACCGGTGTACGTGCATACAAAGGCCAGGCTGGTAATTTGCTGGGCAACCAGGTTGTTTTAACTGCTGCATTAGATATTCATGCGGTTGAAGCGCGCCACGCATCTGCCATCCGCCAGTTACGTTATGATCTTGGCCTGAGCACTACCATCAGGCCGTACATACAAAGTACCGCTTCGTTAGGTAACGATACCGGCTTTGCCCCTGTAAACGGTAACTATGCAGGCGAAGAAAATGTTACACAAGGTGGTGTGAATTTAGTTTCGGCCCTTAACACATCTGTAAGAATTGCTACAGGTTCTTTTGATGAGCCGTTAGAAAAACAAGCAGTGCTTGACCTTTTAGTAGGTTCATTTATATACTAATATTTATAAATACGCATAAAAAAAGACCGGTCGCATTTGCGACCGGTCTTTTTTTATGCGTATTTATTTAGTATCAATTACGCACTGGCCGGCCGGCAGGGGCAGCTTGCTCCTGCCTTTGCTGCTGGCGCTGTTGTTCACGTTGCTGCTTCTGTTGTTCACGCGCCTGTTGGCGTTGCTGGTCTTGCTGTTGCCTTTGCTGCTCGCGCGCTTGCTGTTGGCGTTGCTGATCCTGCTGCTGCCTTTGCTGCTCGCGCGCTTGCTGTTGGCGTTGCTGATCCTGCTGCTGCCTTTGCTGATCAAGCGCCTGTTGTTGCTGGTCTTGCTGTTGCCTTTGCTGCTCGCGCGCTTGCTGTTGCTGTTGGCGTTGCTGATCCTGCTGCTGCCTTTGCTGATCACGCGCCTGTTGTTGCTGCTGTTGGCGTTGTTGATCGGCAGCCTGTTGACGTTGCTGATCCTGCTGCTGCCTTTGTTGTTCACGTACCTGTTGTTGCTGCTGGCGTTGCTGATCCTGCTGTTGTCGTTGCTGCTCACGCATCTGCTGTTGTGCATCATTATTATTTACAGCCGGGTTATTGGTAGGCTGCTGGTCGGTTTGCTGCTGGCGTGCCGGCCGTTGCTGTTGGCGCATCTGCTGTTGCTGCTGGCGCGCCTGCTCCCTGTCTGTATTACGTTGTTGCTGCTGTACATCATTATTAACAGGTCTGTTGCCGCGTGTTGGGTTGGTTACATTACCCTGGTTAGGGTTTGCAGCATCCGGCTGTGTTGGGCGTGCCGGGTTCACAGTGCCCCTGCCATCGTTATTGTTTCCGCGGATGATGCGGCTGTCGGGCCTGCTGTTTTTTGCTGCCTCAGATAGTTTAGCCGCATTTTCTGCATTGTAAACAGTGCCCCTGCTGCGGTCTCTGCTACCAATGCGTTGCGCGGGGTTTTGTTGCTGGTAAGCCGCACCATCTACCACCCTTGCTGGGCGTGCACCGGTATTTTGCCTTACCGCAGGCCTGTATATATTAATATTGTTGTTATTAACCGTAATGCGCGATGGCCTGCTTACATTGTTAATATTATAAATTTTAACCGGGCGGTTGCTGTAGCGCTGTATTTCTTCTCGGCGCGGGCCACCATAATAAACCCTGTTGTTATAATTATAGCTGTTTCTTAACCAGGTGGTGTTACGTATAATTGTACGTGTACGGTTATAAGGTACATAATAATTATAAACGTTGGTGTAGTTGATATAGGCGTATGGCGCAAATATCCAGTAGTTATCCGGTACGTTATAATTATCGCTGTATGCTGCATCAATGCTTATGCCCGGCTCCATCGGTGCCCAGCCATAGTAACCGCCGCCGTTCCTCCAGCTTACCCATGCCGGCGCCCATTCATTGCCGGGTACCCATTCCCAGCCATAATAATCATCAAAGCGCCATCTGCCGTAGTGGAAAGTAGCCCAGCCCCATGGGTAATCTGATACCCAGGTGTTGCCATAATCTGTCATGGCCCAATAGCCGCGTGTAGCATAGGGCCTAAAATCTTCTTCTACATCCGGCACCCATACGTTACCGTACTGCGGGTCGTAAACCCAGGTACCATAAGGCTGCAATTCATCATAAAACTCCTGGTCGGATATATAGCCGCCCTCTTGCTGGGCCATTATCCTGCCCGGGGCGCATGATGCGAACATAAACACTAATAGTGCCATGCCCAGTATTTTACTTAAAACTTTCATATTGTGAGATATTAGTATAATTGGTATCTATTGTATTGACTCGTTTTAACCTTAAACGTTTAAAGTAATAATTGTTTTAAAGCCATTGCCATGCAAAACAAATACAATGGTATATATATTTTATGGATACGATAGCTATCTCCGCCTTTTTTAAATAATTTTGACTTTTAACATTTACAACTATGAGCACAGTAAACATTCCGCGGCTGGATCTTAATACTTATATCAATGGTACTGCCGATGAGCGTAAGGCTTTTTCTGACAGTATTGGTAAGGCCTTTAACGAAACAGGTTTTGTAACCATTACCAACCACGGCCTGAGTAAGCAACTGATAGATGATCTTTATACCCAGGTAAAAGCCCTTTTTGCTTTGCCGGAGGATGTTAAACAGCAATATGAGATACCCGGACTGGCCGGCCAGCGGGGCTATACCGGTAAAAATAAGGAAACAGCCAAAGGGTTTAAGGTGCCCGATCTGAAAGAGTTTTGGCAGATAGGCCAAACCGTAACAGACGGTGGCCCCGAAAAGGACATTTATCCGGAAAATGTAATGGTAGACGAGCAGCCCGGCTTTAATACCACCACTTTAGAGGTTTATAAAAAGCTGGAAGCGGCAGGCACGCATCTGTTACGCGCTATTGCCATTTACCTGGGCCTTGATGAAAATTATTTTGACGATAAAGTGCATAACGGTAACTCGATACTGCGTACCCTGCACTATTTCCCGATAGAAGACCCGGATGCTTTGCCGGATGATGCCGTGCGTGCCGGTGCGCATGAGGATATTAATCTGATAACCCTGCTGATAGGCGCCAGTGCCGACGGGCTGGAACTGTTAACGCGTGATAATACTTGGTTCCCGGTTACGGCCTTTGGGGAAGACCTGGTAGTAAACGTAGGTGATATGCTGCAGCGTTTAACCAATAATAAACTTAAATCAACCACGCACAGGGTGGTTAACCCGCCGCGCGAGCAGATGAAGAATTCCCGCTTTTCGGTGCCATTCTTTTTGCACCCCAAAACAGATATGGATTTAACCAGCCTGCCATCAACCATTGATGAGCAGCATCCTAAATTGTACACAGATATAACCGCCGGCGAATATCTTGACGAGCGTTTAAGAGAAATAGGGCTGAAGAAATAGCACAAGAGCCCTGTATCAGCGGGGCTTTTGTTTAACAAGTTATTTTTGAATATGCAGGCATCCTATAAATATGGTTGAAATATTTCAGAACATCCGTAAGATATATATGTTCAGTAAGCCTTGTGAAGAACTGGCTAATTACGTCGAATTTTATTCTCAATCGGCTTTAGATAATTCCGTTCAACATATAAAAAATGAATTTTCTTCAGTGAAGATGTTCCCAAGCTGGACACCCACTTTTTATATTAATCTTGGCAGCCCTTATTATATTGATCTGAAGCAAACCCGTTACCATATAAAGGGTGATGAAGATGTTTTGCTATTGCGCAATGAGGATGTTACAAGGCACAAGCTGCCTTCCGATAACATATTTACGGTTAAGTTTAATCCGGGTGGTTTGGAAGCTGTTTTAAATATAAATCAGGTTCCGATTATTAATAAGATCATCAATCTCAATCATATTTTGCCTTGGCAATTAATCCAAAAAATAAAACAACCTGTAAGTTTTGAGGAAAGGGTAGAAAGTATTCAGTCTTATTTATTAGAAACGTACACCAAGGTTAGCAATAAAGATTATTACCTTAAAATTGTTAATGATTGTATTGGTGAATATCAGGCTTCCGGAATGCAGTTAAACACCTCTAAAGTTGCCGAAAAATTGTTTATTACTTCTAAAAGCATTAATCGTTATTTTAATAGGGTAATTGGTATTCCTCCTAAAAACTACTTTTCAATCCTACGGGGAAGAATTGCGTTAACAGCGTTTATAAATGATAGAGAAAGCTTTATCGCTCCGGATTATGGCTATTATGACTTAAATCATTTTCGCAAAGATGCCGTCAATTTTACAGGCCAAAGGGTTACTAAGTATTAATTATAATTTTGTCCGATTTTTACTTTCACCGGGCAATGTCAAACCTTTTCTTTGTAGCCTAAACAGTTCCTATGAAGATACTTCTCATTGCATTGCTTTTTTCTACTCTTATTAATCAAGGGCTATATAGTCAAAAAAATAATTTTGTTATAGAGCCTTATCCCGGAATGGTTAAAGCAGATCCCCGGTTAATTTTAAAAACAGGTTACATGGTTGTGCCCGAGAACAGGAGAAAGCCAGCCGGGCGAAAGGTAAAGATCCCGTTTTTATTTGTCCGCAAACCAGATCAGGATCCCCGGAAAAACATCACACTTTACACCACAGGTGGGCCGGGTTACAGCACAACGCTTAATATTGATAGCATTAGCTATAATTCGGGGTTTTTAGCGTATGGCGGCTTTATTGCTTTTGACCAGCGTGGAACAAAGCGGGCAAAGCCCTGCCTGGATTGTATTGAAGTTGCATCAGCTATAAAGCGTAGTTACAGGGAAGGGAAGAACAAGGATAGCCTTGTATTATCAGCAGTTAAACAATGCCGGGAACGCTTTGTAAGGCAGGGTGTCGACCTATCTGCCTACAATACTATCGAAAGCGCGGAAGATATGAACGATTTAAGATTAGCGCTAAATATTGATTCGCTCAATCTGGTAGGTATATCTTACAGTGGAGGCCTGATGCTTACAATGGCACGAAATCATCCCGAAGGGGTTCGTACTTTAATTTTAAATTCACCACTTCCCGGTTATGTAAATTTTGAAGAACACGCTTTGTTTAATATAAATGAAGCTCTGGAGCAAGTATTTCATAATTGCGAAACGGATTCCACTGATGCAAAATATAAAAACTTAAGGTCGCGCTTTCGGCAGTATTTTACATCGGTTACCGGTAAAAAGTTTAGCGTTTCTTACAAAGAAAAGGATAGTAATAAAAGCATCAATATAATTTATACTAAAAACGAGTTACTTGACGCTGTAACAAGCCGGTTAAACTTTAGGCAAGTTAAAACAGTAGCAGGTGTAATAACTGATATAATCGATGGCTGTCAAGATAAATATGTACGAGAAGTGCTTGACGGCTATTTTACAGGCGACGCTAATGTTTCTCTCGGTATGCGGTATTCTGTTTATTGTTCAGAACAAATTGGCTATGCCAACTTACAATTACAAAAACATCAGGACCAAATATTGCCATTGTTAGCCGGGTATCAGTTTAATAATGTAACCCATCCAATTTGTAACTGCTGGCAGGTAAAGCCTGAATCCGAAATTGCCAAACAGCCTGTTTATTCTGCCGCCCCGGCGCTGATTTCGGCCGGCGATATTGACCCTGATTGCAGGCCATTCTATAACAGGTTGATTAAACGTTACATGCCCAATAGCCAGCTGCTAATAATACATAACAGGGGGCATGCCCCGGGTTTTACGGTAGATGGAACGGATTACGTGAAACTTTTTTTAGCCAATCCATACAGGCAACTCGTATCCCAATCTACAAATTTAATTATAGAATAGATAGATGCCTGCAAACCGGATTACGATGATTTTTCCTAATTTATATTAACTAAATGCGCCGTAAACTTATATTACCCTAATGGATATATATGTAATTTATAAAAGCGTATAGTTACCCTAATTCTACCTTTTCGTGCTGATAAGGGATCTGGATGTCTGCAAATCCCTTTTCTTTTAATTTCCCGGCAAAGTGTTGCTGTACCTCGTACTCGCCATGTACCAATAAAACTTTTTTTACAAGTTTAGGGTCCTGGCAGGCCAGAAAGTGCAGCAGGTCTTCGTAATCGCCGTGGGCGCTCATGCTTTTGATCGATTGTACTTCGGCATTTACCTGGTACTGCTCGCCAAAAATATATACCTCTTTTTCGCCCCGTGCAAGCCTGCCGCCCAGCGAGTTCGGTTCGGCGTAGCCTACCATCAGTATGGTGTTTTTTTGGTTGTTAATATTGTTTTTAATATGGTGCTTAACCCGCCCGGCCTCGGCCATGCCCGATGAGGAGATGATCACACAGGGCCTTACATCATCGTTCAGGGCGATAGATTCTTCGGTTGACTGAATGAATTTTAAACCTTTGAAACCAAACGGATCGGCATCTACTTTCATCACCTCTTTTACATCTTTATTATACACTTCGGGATGATCCTTTAAAACCTGTGTGGCTTTTTCAGATAGTGGGCTATCTACATAATAAGGTACATCTGGCAATTCGCCCTTTAATTCCAGGGCGTTAAGGGCGTATAAAAGTTCCTGCGTGCGGCCAACGCTAAACGCCGGTATAATTACCTTGCCTTTTTTTACCTCGCAGGTATGTTTGATGATTTCCAGCAGCGCATCCTCAATCGGGCCGATATCTTTATGCAACGAATCGCCGTAGGTGGATTCCAGCAAAATATAATCGGCCTGCGGGAAGGTTTGGGGGCTTTTAAGCAACAGGTCGCTGTAGCGGCCAACGTCGCCGCTAAAGGTTATGTGTGTTTCCCTGCCATCTTCTAAAACAGTAATATGTACCGCGGCGCTACCCAGCACGTGCCCGGCATCTGTAAACTGGAATTTAATGCGTGGTGTAATGGCATATTCCTCATGATAATCAACAATTTTAAACAGGCGCATAGCAGCTATGGCATCTTCTTCGGTGTAAAGGGCCTCTAATGGCGGCTGGTTTTTCTTTTTGCGCTGTTTGTTGCTGTATTCAATATCCTGCATCTGGATCCTGGCCGAATCCATTAGCAAGATCCGGGCAAGGTCCATGGTGGGGGCGGTGCAAAAAATCTGGCCTTCAAAACCCTCCTTCACCAAACGCGGAATCAGCCCGCAATGGTCAATATGCGCATGTGACAGGATCAGGTAATCAACCTTTTTGGGGTTAAAGCCAAAGTGCTCGTTCATGTCGTCGGTTTGTTCACCCAAGCCCTGGAACATCCCGCAATCCAACAAAACACTGGTGCCATCCTGTAAACGTAATAAATGTTTGCTGCCGGTTACATTACGGGCGGCGCCGTGAAAGGTAATATCCATTTATAATAAAGTTGTGTTTTACAACCAAACTGTTAAGTAAAAGTTTACAAAAAAATAAACTAAACTTTTAGTTGTTAATTTGGTTTATATCTTATATGTTAGTATTAACATAACAACAGTCATCGTAAATAAATGGAAATAAAAGATTTAACCCGCGCGGAAGAGCAAATTATGCAGGTGTTATGGCAACTGGAAAAAGGCTTCGTTAAAGATGTTTTAGATGTTTTGCCAGAGCCGAAGCCTGCGTACAACACCGTATCAACCATTATACGGATACTGGAAACCAAAGGCTTTGTAAACCATAATGCCTTTGGCAAAAGCCACCAGTATTACCCCATAGTAAGTAAAGAAGAGTACAAAAACTTTGCAGCCGATAAGTTATTGAGCGGCTACTTTGATAACTCGGTGAACAGGATCCTTTCCTTTTTTGTGAACAAGGAAAAAATTAACCTGAAAGAGGCTGATGAGATCATGAAACTGATTGAAAAACTAAAAGACAAATAGTTATGAACTGGTGGCATTATCTATTGCTGGTAAATATTTACCTCACGCTGTTTTTCGGGTTTTATTCTTTGCTGCTGCGGCGCGAAACTTTTTTTCAGCTCAACCGCATCTATCTTATTGGCACAGCGATCCTGTCGTTTTTTATCCCGCTGATACAAAGCGATTGGGTGAAGGACCTGTTTATTACCCGCAAGGTGCAATATACCCTTTATGGCACCGGTGCAGGCATAACAGATATTGCACCGATAAAAGATAACCCGCTAACCATAGGCCAGGTGCTTATAGTACTATACGCAGCCGGGGTAATATTTTTAGCAGCCAGGCTAATGCTGCAGCTGATATTGTTAAGACAAATTATTAAAAACCCTGCACCATCTGCATCCTACTCTTTTTTTAATAAGATAAAGGTGAATGATGGTATAGATGGCAAGGATGTGATACATAGCCACGAGCTGGTGCATGCCCGCCAATTCCACTCGGCAGACGTGCTGATCATAGAGGCGGTGATGATCATCAACTGGTTTAACCCCGTGGTTTACCTGTATCGGCTTGCCATAAAACACGTGCACGAGTACATCGCCGACAGGCACACGCTTAAAGCCGGTACTAATAAGGCAGAATACGCTTTGTTATTACTAAGCCAAACGTTTGATACACCGGCACACCAGTTAGTTAACCCTTTTTTTAACCACAGTTTATTAAAAAAACGAATTATGATGTTACAAAAAAACAGATCGGCCCGCATTAAGCTGATCAAGTACGGCCTGTCTGCACCGCTATTTGTGCTGATGCTGATATTATCATCGGCCACTATCAGCAACAGTAAAGCGGTAGATGCCATACACGATAAGGCCAAACAAGTTTTTGATGCCCCGGCAAAAGCAATACTGGCAGATACCACCTATAAAACAACCATTATCACTTACGACCCTAAAACGGATAAATTACCGGTGGCGCCGGCAGACACCGTGCCAGATAAAAATAAAAATCAGGTATTTACCCAGGTAGAGCATGTCCCAACTTTCCCGGGAGGGGAAAATGCCTTTGCACAATACCTGGTTAGTAACATAAAATACCCTGCTGATGCCAAAAAGAATAAAGTTGAGGGCCGGTCGGTTATAACTTTTATAGTCGAAAAAGACGGCTCATTGTCAGACCTTAAAGTTGTAAGGGCATTAGGCAGCGGTACGGATGAGGAGGCTATAAGGGTGCTTAAGGCTTCGCCAAAATGGAACCCCGGTGTGCAAAATGGTAAAACAGTGCGTGTGCAATACTCCATACCTGTAAGTTTTTCGCTGGGTAATAAAATTACCGCTACAGGCCAGCCGGTAAGCGGCGAAGGCAGCGAGGTATTCATCTCTGTAGAACAAGCGCCGAGCTTTCCGGGTGGCGATGCAGCTTTCGGGAAGTTTTTAGCAACTAACGTCAGATACCCTAAAGCTGCCAGGGAAGCCAACTTGCAGGGCAGGGTAGTAGCCAGCTTTATTATCGAAAAAGATGGTTCTCTATCTAATATAAAAGTTATTCGTGGCGTAGGTATGGGGATAGACGAAGAAGCCGTAAGGGTATTAGGCTTATCACCTAACTGGAACCCGGGCATCCAGAACGGGCACAACGTAAGAGTTTCTTACGCGGTACCTATTAATTTTGCGCTTGCCGAGGAAGAAAAATCCCCTAAACCAGGTTATGCGCCAAATACTCAACAAGGTAAAACGCTGTTGGATACTACTAAAACAAAAGCAACATTTAGTTTAAAAAATATGAATGGTAATCCGCTGTACGTGCTTGATGGTAAGGTGGTTAAATCGGTAGGAGGTGTTAGTCCCATCCAAACATTAAACCCCAATGATATTGAGAGTATAAGTGTTATTAAAGGGGATAATGCAACCAAAACTTACGGTATGGCTGCGGTGAATGGGGTGGTTGAGATACATACCAAAAAGAAGATCAAACTTTAAACCCGAATAGTTAATTGTAAAGCCGGTTTGTTTAAGTACAGGCCGGCTTTTTTATTAAATCTGCGGCCCTTGGCTTTTTGCTTCTTCCTCTTCGCGCAGGTTGCGCATTATTTTGGTAAAGCCGCGATGGTTGCCATCTTCATCAAACAACGGGAAAACCAGGCCCGATCCCCAGAAGCGGGTGCCATCCTTGCGCATGTGGTAGCGTTCGTCAATAGCGCGGCCCTTTGTGATAGCCATATGCAATTCATGCCCGGGTGCACCCTTGGCCACATCCTCCGGGGTAAAAAATATATCGGCACATTTACCTATAACCTCCTGTTGGGCGTAGCCCAGCACACGTTCGGCCCCGGTATTCCAGCTATTGATATCGCCATTTTTATCAGTGGTGATCACGGCGTAATCTTCCAGGCTATCCAATACCTGCTGAAAAAACTCCTCGCTCATCCTAAAGTAGCTATCTTCAAAAATATCCTCGCCGGTTATCTGCCCGTTAAGAGTAGCATAATCAACCTCAATGGTAACACCATCTACACCGCAGGCCAGCTGCATAGGCTCGCGCGTTATCTTATAAAAGGTATCAAAACCATCGGGTAGTCCGCTCAGTTTAGGTTTTTCTCTAACCGGCTTTAAAGTAATATGGGCATTTTCTTCTGTTGAGGTAGTATTGGCCAAAACATAAGTGTATCCTTTTTCTATCAGGTCGCCAAGCAGTTGGGGGGTAAACGGTATTTTCATGATACTTTACGTATAAAAAGAATAGTTTATATAAAAAAGGCCCCGATATTTCGGGGCCGTAAATAAGGTGGTGTTTATTTATACGGCTGTTGGCCTGCGTATTATGCCAAACAAAAACGCAATTACAGCAAGTACCAATACTACATGTATCAGGCTGCCAACGGCAGTAAAGAAAAACGCAACGGCCCAGCCTATAATAAGTATTAAAGCAATTACATATAATAATGAGTTCATGAGTGTTATATTTTAATGTTTTTTATGAGATATAAACTATAATAATAGATGCCCGAAAAATGTTTTAATATTTTTTCGTTGTAAGCAAAATTACTTATCCGGCTGGTTGATAGTATCATGTGGTAAAATCTAAATCCCCAAAAAAAGCCCCTGTCCATTATCTGAACAGGGGCCCGAAGAAATAAGTTAACAATTATAGTTTCAGCCATTTTTTACGTACAGCCAATTGCTGCGGCGTAGCGTTCGGCAGTTCGGTAAAGCTGTATTTAACATTATCATTGCGCTTTAAAGTAACGGGTATTTTATAGTTCTGGCCATCGCGGTTAACGGTAACCATTATTTTATCGCCAACTTTTTTGCCTTTAATTACGGCAGCCAGGTCGGTAACCGGGGTGTCGTCAATATTGGTTATCACATCGCCAACGTTTAAGCCGTCTACCCAGCCGGCGCTGTTGCGCAGCACGGTGGTAATAGCGTTACGGGTATTGGTGTACACGCCCAGGGTAGGCTCGTTGCCTGCAGCCAACTCATCGGTTAATTTGTAACCGGCATACCCCAGGTATTTATTATAATCAACAGCATCCAGGCCGTTAATATATTTAGCATAAAAATCCGTTAGTTTTTTACCGGCAAATTTTTCAAAGCCGGCTTTAAACTCTGCATCGGTATAACCGCGTTTCAGGCCTTTGTAATAAGTATCATACATATACTTCATTACATCATTAAGGCTGTATTTGCCGTTGCTGCTGTTGATGATCTCCAGGTCTAACAACATAGCTACAACCGCACCTTTATCGTAATAGGAGATCCCGGTGTTGTAGGAGTTCTCATTCGGGCGGTAACCTTTTATCCAGGCATCAAAGCTCGATTCTGAAAGCGGCTGCACCTTGGTGCCCGGCTGGTTTTCTACGGTGTTAATGGTACTAACCATATCCCCTAAAAACTCTTCGGTGTTTGACAGCCCCGCATAACGCAGAATAATGTTTTGGTAATAAGCCGTAAAGCCCTCGGCTATCCAAAGGTTGGTGGTGTAATTCTCGTTATCATAATCAAATGGGCCTAAGGCAATAGGGCGCAAACGTTTTACATTCCACAGGTGGAAGTGCTCGTGTGCAACCAGGCCTAAAAAGCCGTGATAAATGCGCTCGTTAGTGTACCCATCGCGCGATGCACCTAAAACGGTAGAGCTTAAATGCTCTAAACCACCGCCGTTACGTTGTTTGTTATGTACAATAAAGGTGTAATGCTTGTTGGGGTTTTCGCCGTAAACTGCAGCTTCGGCCTCAATAATTTTGGCCATATCTTTTTTCAGGCGTTCTTTATCATAATTTCCGCCGCCATACATGGCCACTTCATAATGGGTGTTGGCTACATCAAAATCAAAAATATCCTGTGTGCCGATCTCTAACGGAGAATCGTACAGAATATCATAATTGGGTGCAGTACGGGTAAACACATCGCCCTTTACCATTTCCAGGCTGGTAGATACCTTATTCCAGTCTTTATAAGGTTTTATGGTGATGGTAGACGGTTGATTAAGCATCCCTTTCGGGAACAAAAAGATGCCCGTAGTAGACAGGAATGCGTGCGAAACATCAATAAAGCTGGTACGTACCGATAGCTCGAAGGCATAAACTTTATATTTAACTGTTACTGCCGAAAGGCCTGCAGTATTAATCTTCCAGGTGTTTTTGTTAGTCTTGAGGGCCGGTACTGCTTTACCGTTGGCGCTAACATTAAGCGATTCGATGTTTTTAGCAAACTCCCTTACCAGGTAGGAACCGGGTGCCCATACCGGCATTTTAACTTCTAATGAAGGCTGCGCCAGGCCGGAGATGTTCATCTCAACTTCTACATAGTGGGCCTGTGCTTCGGGGAAGCTAACCGTATAAGATATTTTAGCAAGGCCAGCTGCGCTGCCCGTATTTACATTCATAAAAAAAAGTATTAAATAAACCAGTGCCGGTAGTTTGAATTTTTTCATGCGGCAAGTTATAAAATTTATATTTTTAATTAAACCGCCATAATTGTTACGTTGTAAAATGGTTGATACATGTAAGCAATTTGAAAACTAAGCCGTTAATATTGCAAATTGTAGATTTACACCTAAATTATTGCAACAGATAAGTTTAACAAAACATATATAGCATTTTTATACTTACATACTGATCCCTGACAGGTAAAGCAGATTTAAATGAAATTGAAACAAATATGGATAGCAACAAGCTGATATGAAAACCAAATATATAATATACACCTTATTGGCGCTGCTTGTTGCGTTTTTAATTTATAATAAGTTTTTTAGTAAGCATGCTAAACAAACCAGCGCGGCAACAGCAGGTAAAGGCAAGCGTAAAAACGGCCCGGTATCGGTAAATATCATGATCGTAAAAGATACCGCCGTAAATAACCAGATAGATATAACCGGTACTATTGATGCCAACGAAAGGGTTAGCCTCATCAGCCAAACTGCGGGCAACATTACCGGCATCTATTTTACCGAAGGCAGCCGGGTACAAAAAGGCCAGTTGCTGGTAAAGGTTTACAACCAGGATCTGCAGGCATCCCTGCAGCAATACCAGGCGCAAATGGTGCTGGCACGCGATGTAAACAACCGTAACAAGATCTTATATCAGAAAGAGGCTGTGAGCAAAGAGGAGTACGAAACCTCGCAGTCATCCCTGAGCGCATTACAGGCCCAGGCGGATGTGGTGAGGGCGCAGATAGCCCGCACCGAGATCCGTGCGCCATTTTCCGGCATTATTGGGTTAAGAAATGTAAGCCCGGGTGGTTACCTGTCGCCGTCTACACCCATTGCCACGCTGGTAAATATCGATCCGGCGAAGCTTACCTTTTCGGTACCCGAGCGTTACCTGCCTATCATCGGCAAGGGCAGCAAGGTTACTTTCACGGTAGAAAGCTCCAGGGATAAATTTAATGCAACCGTGTATGCCATTGAGCCTGCGCTGGATGCCACATCGCGCACTATTACGGTACGTGCCAAGGCGCCTAACCCTAAAAACATACTTACCGCAGGTGCATTTGCCAAAATAAACCTCACGCTCGATCAGATCCCCAAAACCATTATGGTACCAACCGAATGCGTGATCCCCGATCTGAAAAGCAGCAAGATCTATCTGTATAAAAATGGGATAGCGGTGGCGCAAAATGTAAAAACAGATCTGCGTACAGATACCAAGATCCAGATCGTTGACGGGTTAAAGGCGGGTGATAGCGTGGTGATATCAGGCCTGATCCAAATTCGCCCTAAATCGCCGTTGAAGATCTTAAAAGTTGTGAAGTAAGCCCTATGAGTTTATCGTCCGTAAGTATAAAGAGGCCCGTATTGGCAACAGTGCTATCTGTTGTCATAGTAGTATTCGGTATTATCGGGTACAAGTTTTTGGGCGTGCGCGATTTTCCTTCCGTAGATCCGCCCATCATATCGGTATCTACCAGTTATTCGGGCGCCAACTCAGATGTAATTGAATCGCAGATCACCGAGCCGCTGGAGAAAGCCATCAACGGTGTGCCGGGCATCCGTAATATCTCCTCCACCAGTTCGGTAGGGTCAAGTAATATCACGGTAGAGTTTGATCTGGATGCCGACCTGGAAACTGCCGCAAACGATGTGCGCGACAAGGTGAGCCAGGCCCAGCGCCAGTTACCGCAAGATATTAATGCCCCGCCGGTAGTGACCAAAGCCGATGCCAGTGCCGACCAGATCATTACCCTTACGGTAAGCAGTAACACCCGTAACATTACCCAGGTAGATGATTATGCTGAGAACGTTTTACTGGAAGGTTTACAAACCATACCCGGCGTAAGTACCATTAACGTACAGGGCCAGCGCCAGTATGCTATGCGTTTATGGATAGATCCTAACAAGCTATCGGCCCTGGGCCTTACTGCTACAGACATTGGCACGGCCCTTGCCCGCGAGAACGTGGAACTGCCCGCCGGTAAAATTGAAGGTAACAATACCGAAATTACCATCCGTGCGCTGGGTAAACTAACTACCGAAAAAGATTTTAACAACCTCATTATCCGTGCGGATAGTAACCGGGTTACCCGCTTAAGCGATATTGGTTACGCCGTATTAGGTTCGGCTAATGAAGAAACCTCGCTAAAGGAATCGGGCATACCCATGGTAGGTTTGGCTATTGTGCCGCAACCGGGTGCCAACTATGTACAAATTGCCGAAGATTTTTACAAACGTTTAGATCAGATCAAGAAAGACTTACCGCCGGATATTACGGTAAAGGTGGCCCTGGATAATACCAAGTTCATCAATAACTCCATCACCGAGGTAAAAGAAACGCTGCTGATCTCGTTCATCCTGGTGGTAATTATCATCTACCTGTTCTTTAGGGACTGGCTTATCGCTTTCCGCCCGCTGATAGATATCCCGGTATCGTTGATCGGGGCATTCTTCATCATGTATGTGTTTGGGTTCTCTATTAATATCCTTACCCTGTTAGGCATTGTGCTGGCCACCGGTTTGGTGGTGGATGATGGTATTGTGGTGACCGAAAATATTTACAAAAAGGTAGAGGCCGGTATGGCTATCCGCAAGGCTGCCTTTGAAGGTAGTGCCGAGATCTTTTTTGCCGTAGTATCTACATCAGTCACGCTGGCTGCCGTGTTTTTGCCTATCGTGTTTTTACAGGGCTTTACAGGCAGGTTGTTCCGCGAGTTTGCGGTCGTCGTGGCGGGGGCGGTATTGATCTCTGCGTTTGTATCGCTGTCGTTAACGCCGATGCTTAACGTAAAACTGATCCGCAAGAACCAAAAGAAATCGAAGTTTTATGAGATGACCGAGCCCTTTTTTGTGAACATGACCAACGGCTACACCGAAACGCTGGTTAACTTCATGAAGAAAACGTGGGTATCCTGGGTCATCCTGGCCGGCTCGTTGATTCTTACCGGTGTGCTGTTTAAAATAACCCCGTCAGAACTGGCCCCGCTGGATGACCGCAGCTTGCTGCGTTACTCGGTAACCGGGTCAGAAGGTGCTACCTATGAGTATATGACCCGCTACATGGATAAGGTGGCCGACCTGGTTGCAGATTCTATTCCCGAGGCGAATGTGAACCTGGAGATCGTTTCGCCGTCATTCGGGGGCGGTGGTTCGGCTAACTCGGGCTTTGGCCGGGTGGGTTTGGTAGCCCCGGATCAGCGTAACCGTACCCAGCAGGAACTGGCCGACTGGCTCAATAAAAAATTAACCAAAATGCCCGATGCCCGCGCCATTGTGGTGCAGGAGCAAACCATAAGCGGTGGGGGTAGCGGTGCGCGTACTTCGTTACCGGTGCAATACGTTATCCAGAACCAGGATTTTGAAAAGATCCGCAAGGTGCTTCCCGAATTTTTTGCCGAGGTATCCAGAAGCCCGGTTTTCCAGGGATCTGACGTAAACCTTAAATTCACCAAGCCCGAGCTTAGAGTAATAACCGACCGCGACCGCGCCCGCGACCTGGGTGTTTCTGTTGATGATATTGCCCAAACCTTGCAGCTTTACTATAGCGCAGGCCGGCTGGATTATTTCCTGATCAATGGTAAACAATACCAGGTAATAGCCCAGGTAGACCGCACCAACCGCGACCAGCCGCTTGACCTGAAATCGGTTTACGTGCGCAGTACCACCGGGCGATTGATCCAGTTAGATAACGTGGTGAAGGTGACCGAAAGCGCCAGTCCGCCGTCTATTTATCACTTTAACCGATATAAATCTGCCACGGTACAAGCCGGTTTAGCGCCGGGCCAAACCGTAGGCGATGGCATTGCAGAAATGGAGCGCATTAAAGCCAAACTGCTGGACGATACCTTTAGCACAGCACTCAGCGGCCCATCAAGGGATTATGCCGAAGGCTCATCAAACATATTGTTTGCCTTTGGCTTTGCCTTGCTGCTGATATACCTGGTGCTTGCCGCCCAGTTCGAAAGCTTTGTAGATCCGTTTATTGTAATGCTTACCGTGCCATTGGCTATTTCGGGAGCGTTTATTTCGCTTTGGCTGTTCGATCAAACGTTTAACATCTTTAGCCAGATCGGGATCATCACGCTGGTAGGTTTGGTAACCAAAAACGGGATCCTGATCGTAGAGTTTGCCAACCAGCGTATGGAGCATGGCTTAAGTAAGTACGAAGCCGTTGTAGAGGCGGCCACATCGCGCCTGCGCCCTATTTTGATGACCAGTTTAGCCGTAGTGTTGGGCTCGGTGCCTATTGCGCTGGCTTTGGGTGCAGGGGCAAAAAGCCGCGTATCATTAGGTATTGTAATTATTGGGGGGATGCTGTTCTCGCTGGTATTAACCTTGTATGTTATCCCATCCATGTACATGGTATTTGCCCCCAAAACACGCCGCGACCCCGACCATGAACCTGAAGAAATAGCGGATGCCCAACCCAAAACGCCCTTATTAATCGACAAACTTTAAGCAATATGGATCTGAAAAAAATAATTTGCTTGATTTTTTGTGCTGTTGCCCTGGTGCGTGTACAGGCGCAGGATGCCCCCTTGCTTACCCTTAAGGATGCGGTTGAGATTGCGCTGAAAAATAATTACAACATCAGGCTGTCGCAAAACAACGCCAGTATAGCCAATAATAATGTAACCCTGGGCAATGCCGGCTTTTTACCCGTGGTAACCGGCGATGCGGCCTTAAACGCCAGTAATCAAAAAATTAAACAAACCCGTAACGATGGTACGGTTAATAACCTTACCGCCAATAACAGCAATAACAACTATGGCGTAAACCTAAACTGGACCATTTTTGACGGCTTCAACATGTTTGCCAATTACGATATGCTGAAGGAGCAGGACAAGCTGGGTGCTATCCGTTTGCAGGATACCATACAAAGCACGGTTGCCAATGTGATCAATACCTATTATAACCTCATCAGCCAAACCGAACAGATCAAGGCGCTGCGCGGAGCGATCGAGATCTCGCGCACACAACTGCGCTACTCAAACGATAAGTTTACGGTTGGGCGCGTATCCCGGCTGGATGTGTACAACGCACAGGTAAATTTAAATACCGATACCGCTAACCTGATAACCCAGCTACAACAATACCGGCAAACAAAGATACAGCTGAACCAGCTGTTAGTGCGTAACCTGCAAGCCGATTTTACTGTTGGCGATACCATTGTGGTGAACAATACGCTTGTTTTGGGCGATATTATAACCAAAGCACAGGCGCAGAACCCGGATGTGCTGGCATCGCAGATTAACAAGCGCCTGGCAGAGATCAACCTGCGCCAGGTAAGATCTACCCGTTACCCGGTGATTGGGGTAACATCCGGCTACACCTTTAGTAATAGCAGAACGCCGGCAGGCTTTACCCTGAGTCAAAACGCGCATGGCTTTGCCTACGGCCTAACGGCATCGGTAAATATATTTGACGGGCTTAACCAATGGCGGCGCGAGCGTAACGCCAAACTGCAGATAGCCAATGCCGACCTGAGCCAGAAACAGATCATGCTGGATGTAGAAGCACAGATAAGCAATTTTTATGTGGCCTATCTTTCCGGGCTGGACCTGATCAAAATAGGGCAATCAAGCGTAGAACTGGCCAGGAAAAACCTGGAGATCTCTTTAGAGAAATATAAGATCGGCAACATCACCCAGTTAGAGATCCGCGAAGCGCAAAGGAACTACCTGGATGCGCAATCTAAGTTCTTTTCGGCGCAATACCAATCTAAAATGGCCGAAGTAACGCTGCAGCAAATAACTAACAGCATAAATATTCAATAAAATATATTTAATTGCATTAAAAGATTATTTTTGAACTACTATGCCTGTTCACTTTAACACATGCCTGCTCATAGATGACAATTATATTGACAACTTTGTTACGCGCAAAATTTTAGAGACAGGCAACTTTGCAGATAACATAATTGTAATACAATCGCCTGATGAGGCCATACATGCCCTGCGCAGCGGAAGCATAAAACCGGATGCCATTTTTTTGGATGTGCGGATGCCACAGATGAGCGGCTTTGAATTTTTAAAGGAATTTGAAACGCTTGAACTGGATAATAAAGAGCGGGTGAAGATCTTTATGCTTTCGTCATCGCTTGACCCAACCGACATGAACAATTCAAAAAGCAATAAATACGTTGCCCGCTTTGTTCATAAGCCGCTTACCCATCAGGCGCTTGAGGAAATGAGTACATGATATTAGTAGCTGATAGCGGATCATCAAAAACAGACTGGCTGCTTGCCGTACCAGGGCAGGAAAACCGTGCATTCAAATCATCCGGGTTAAACCCGTACTTTTTAACCGAAAAAGAAATTGCCCGTATTATACAGGATCAGGTGCCTGATATGGTTGCCCTGGGTAATGATATAACCGAAATTTACTTTTTTGGCGCCGGATGCTCCAGCCCCGACAGGCACGAGATCGTTTCAAACGCTATTAGCAGCCTCATCCCCAATGCCTATATCAGTGTAGACAGCGATCTGCTCGCTTCGGCTTATGCCACCTGCGGGCACGAGAAAGGCTTTTGCTGCGTATTGGGCACAGGCTCAAATATTTCTTTTTTTGATGGTGAGGACATTCACGACGGGCAGCACGGCCTGGGTTATGCCCTGGGCGATGAAGGCGCCGGCACCTGGTTTGGCAAAGCCCTGGTAACCGATTACCTGTATGGCAATATGCCCGATGATATTCATGCTAAATTTAAGGCAAATTATAACCTAAGTAAAGAGGATGTTATTATAAACGTTTATCAAAAGCCGCGGGCAAATTCTTACCTGGCATCTTTTTCTAAATTCTTGTCAGAGATCAGAAAAACCGATTATGCCCAGGCATTGCTTCATCGCGGTTTGCAGGAGTTTGTAGATACCAACATTAAATGCTATGCAAACTACAACAAGTTTAAAAACCATTTTGTAGGGTCGATTGCATACGTTTTTGCCGACGAATTAAAAGCCGTTTGTGAAAAGAACGATGTACATATCGGCAAGATCATCCGCCAGCCCATAAATGATCTGCTGGAATTTATTCTGAAGAGAGGATAAGGCTGTCACTGGTCTAAGTGGAAAACTTATACCAGTATTTGGTTTACTACTTATAATGCATGGCCACTAAACCCCTACCTCCTCCTTCCCAGGGGAAGGAATCGCACTTACCCACCGCTTTTTAGCCCAACGGTTATTGTTAACAAAGCCAGTAACGGCGAATGATTCAATTCCCTCTATGGGGAGGGGTGCGGCAGATAAGTGTATTGGCAGGGAGGGGTTTACTACTTATAATGCATGGCCACTAAACCCCTACCTCCTCCTTCCCAGGGGAAGGAATCGCACTTACCCACCGCTTTTTAGCCCGACGGTTATTGTTAACAAAGTCAGTAACGGCGAATGATTCAATTCCCTCCTTGGGAGGGGTGCGGCAGATAAGTTTAGTGGCAGGGAGGGGTTTGTACTACTTTACATGGCGGATCACATACTACCTCCTCCTTCCCAGGGAAGAATCACACGTAGTCAACGTTTATTTCACGGGTTTATCTGTAAAGACAGCTAACTACTTAATGGCTAAAACTCTTTTTTATCCCGATCAAAAATATCCCCAACACGGCTAAAAAGCTGCCTATTTTGGGCAGGTAATCGCCATATTGTACGTAAAAGGTAATGTCCGAATTGAGGTTGATGTCTTGTTTAAGCGCGGTGCGTACCCACCATTTACTTTGCTGCACAATATCGCCCCGCTGGTTAATGAAAGCCGAGATGCCCGTATTGGCCGATCGGCAAACCCAGCGGCGGGTTTCAATGGCGCGTAGTTTGGCATAATCCAGGTGCTGATCCTTACCGGATGTGTTTTCCCACCAGCCATCATTAGTGATAATAGCAATGAACTGTGCGCCTTGTTTAACGTATTTAGATACCCATTCGCCCCAGATAGATTCATAGCAGATAACCGGCGCTGCGCCAATACCACTTTGCGAATATAATACCGTTGGCTCGGTTTGTATGGTATAATTACCCGTTGCCCCGCCCAGGTGCTCAAATACCGGTTTTAAAAAGGATAAAGTATTGCCAAATGGCAGTGACTCCGCCCCCGGCACCAGTCGCGATTTATGGTAGAACTGCACCTTGTTAGCGTTTTCGATATTGATAGCTGCGCTAAACCTGTCGTAAAACATACCGGGCTGATTTGGTAGCGGACTGGCCGTGTTTGTGGCGCGTTTGGTATAAAGTTTATGCGTTTCGCCGCCGGTTATTACATTGGCATTTTTGTATCTGTTTAAAAAGTGCCTAACCTGCTGATAGTAATTGTTGGTATAAATATGGTCTTCATCCATATCCTCGGGGATAGCGGTTTCGGGCCAGATAAAGTATTCGGTATTGCGTTGGCCTATCGAATCAGACAGGTGCGTGAGGGTTGCTACTTGTGTATAAACGGGGATTGTTCCCTGTTTCTCATAGGGATCTATATTAGGCTGCACCACCACAATATTGGATGGGTTGCTTTGTTCCAGATAAGTGTAGTATTTATATAATGATAAACCCAGCGGCAGTATCAATACCAAAGTAAAACTTACAATAAGCTTTTTGCGGGTTGATGTACTTTGCTGTTCTCGCAATCCAATGTAAAGTAAAAATAGCAGGATGTTGACTACCCACACCCAAATGGTACCGCCATAAACACCTGTGTATTCATACCATTGCACCCATTTATGCGTGGTGGCAAAACCGTTACCCAACGTCATCCACGGGAAATTCAGGTCCCAGCTTTGATGCAGGTATTCGTAACCTATCCAAAAGCAAACCAGTGCTATCAGCGAAAGCGTACGCCCTGCAATTAACCTAATGCGGTAATATAGCCAGCAGGCGGTAGCCATTAAAAGCGGCCCAAGCGCGTAAGGGATCAATGTGATCGGGATAGCTGTAATTGGCCCGATTATTTTTAAAGAGTTATATACCCAGTAAATGCAAAGGGTGTTCCAGATAAAGAAACCGATAAACGTAGTGTTAAAGATCTTTTTCCCCTTGCCCTTAACATCAGCGTTGATGATATTCTCCATAGCGAGCAGCATGGGTACCATCCCCACAAACAAAAAGAAGGTTGTGTACTGCGTAGGCGGCCATGCCACCCAAAGCAGCAAGCCCGAGAATATGGAGAGTAATAGGTTTTTTTTCATTTGGTGTTAAATGCTTATAAAGGCATGTCATTGCGAGGAGCGATAGCGATGTGGCAATGACATATTAATTTATTATAGAATAAGGCTTTAATCCTCCTCCTCCGCATACTTATTTTTCTTTTTACTGCCTTCAACCGGTGCTGCGCCGGCTACACATATTACAAATTCGCCTTTTAGCGGGTGGGTTTCAAAGTATTCTTTAACCTCGGTTACCGTACCCCTAACGGTTTCTTCAAACATTTTGGTAAGCTCGCGCGATACGGAAAGCTGGCGGTCGGCGCCAAAATAGGTGGCCATTTCTTCCAAAGTTTTTAATAAACGGTGCGGCGACTCGTAAAGTATTAGGGTGCGTTCTTCTGTCGCCAGGAATTTATAGCGGGTTTGGCGACCTTTTTTCAGCGGTAAAAATCCCTCAAAGCAAAACTTATCTGTCGGGAAACCCGAGTTAACCAACGCGGGTACAAAAGCCGTTGCACCGGGCAGGCATTCTACCGCAATATTAAACTTCAAAGCCTCGCGCACCAGGAAAAACCCCGGATCGGATATGGCAGGTGTGCCTGCATCACTTATCAGCGCAATGTTTTGGCCCATCAGCAAAAACTTAATGATCTCGTTACTGGACTGGTGTTCGTTATGCTGATGATGCGCAAACACTTTGTTTTGGATATCAAAGTGTTTTAGCATCGGTGCAGAGGTACGCGTATCCTCGGCCAGTATCAGATCGGCCTCTTTCAAGATCCGGATCGCCCTAAAGGTCATATCCTCCAGGTTGCCGATAGGTGTAGGGACTAAATAGAGTTTGCCGGTGGTGCTCATAAATTCGCGGTCGATAGTCTATAGACGATGGGCCATAGCTATAGTAGAAAATCTATCGACTATGGACAATGGACAATGGACTTATTTATATCTTTGCCTTTTAAAAAAGTAATAATGCTGCAAGTTAGTTATATCCGCGATAACAGGGAACAGGTTTTAGAACGTTTGGCTGTAAAAAATTTTAAACAGCCCGAATTGGTAGATGAAGTGATTGGGCTTGACGAGAAACGCCGCCAAACACAAAACCAACTGGATACCGTATCCTCGCAGGCTAACGCGGCTGCCAAACAAATTGGCGAGTTGATGCGCAACGGTAAAAAGGACGAAGCCGAAGCCATTAAAGCCAATACCGGCAAATGGAAAGAAGAAAGCAAACAACTGGGCGAACAATTAGCTGCACTGGAAACAGAGCTGCAGGATAAATTGGTATTGTTGCCCAATCTGCCAAATGCATCCGTACCGAAAGGCATCACACCCGAAGAGAACGAAGTGGTATTAGAAAATGGCAGCAAACCTGAGTTACCGGCCAATGCCTTGCCCCACTGGGAGCTTGCCGCAAAATATAATTTGATAGATTTTGAACTGGGTGTTAAAATAACCGGTGCGGGTTTCCCGGTGTATAAAAATAAAGGTGCCAAACTGCAACGGGCGCTCATCAACTTTTTTATTGATGAAGCCGAAAAAGCGGGTTACAGTGAAGTTAGCGTACCCTTAATGGTGAACGCAGCATCGGGCTTTGGAACCGGGCAATTGCCGGATAAAGAAGGGCAGATGTACCATGTAGGCGTTGATGACCTTTACCTGATCCCAACTGCTGAGGTACCCGTAACCAACCTTTACCGTGATGTGATCTTAAAAGGTGAGGAGTTACCGGTTAAAAATTGCGGGCATACGCCGTGTTTCCGCCGCGAGGCCGGTTCTTATGGTGCGCACGTACGCGGCCTGAACCGCCTGCACCAGTTTGATAAGGTGGAGATCGTACAGATCGTACACCCGGATAGATCATACGAAGTATTGGAAGATATGAGTGCCCACGTGCAAAGCTTGCTGCAAAAGTTGGGCTTGCCTTACCGTGTGTTGCGCCTTTGCGGCGGTGATATGGGTTTCACCAGCGCCCTTACTTACGATATGGAAACCTGGAGCGCGGCGCAGCAGCGCTGGTTAGAAGTTTCATCTGTATCCAACTTCGAGACCTTTCAGGCAAACCGTTTAAAACTGCGTTTCCGTAATGCCGAGGGTAAAACCCAACTGGCACATACCCTTAACGGCAGCGCGTTGGCCTTGCCTCGTATCGTGGCTACTTTATTAGAAAACAACCAAACCGAAAAAGGTATTAAGATACCGGAGGCATTAGTGCCTTACACCAAGTTTGAGTGGATAGATTAATCACAACCCGTCATTGCTGCGAGGTGCCTCGCAAAGACGCGATTTTAAAAGAGAAAAGCCCCGAATTAGGGCTTTTTTTATTGGTTAGCGATTTCAATAATTTTCTTAAAATCAGAGGCCCAATTCGGTAATGGTGTGATTTCCTCAGTGATTTCATCATTAATAATACTCATCAAAGGCATCATATCGTCATTTTTTCCGGGAGGTTGAAAGTTTTGATAAAGGTGCACCGATGTAAAGGATTTATAATACTCGAATAGATTTAATAAACTCTTTTCGTAGTTTATATTAATATATTCTACCGATACATTGTGCCCACCCTTGGCAACCCTTAATTCCACCCTTTCAATGCTGGCTTCTACCGAGTCAAGCCCCATGAAAATAAGCCTGGATTCAAAGCCAGCTTTCATGAACTGCTTAACAGATTCAATCACGACGGGATCCCGAAAATTTGTTTCAAAAGCTACGTCGCCTTTTCCCTTAATTCTTTCGTCTTTCCATTCCGGAAAATGGGTTTCATTAATGGATGTCCAAATTTTACTTTCTTCTAAATCATAAAAAAAAGCTTTTAGTTCGGCAAATTTTTTATCCCCATCAAATATAGGCGTACCTTGAGGAACCATTGTTGCAGCAAAAGTGCTTTTTCCGGCACCGTTTGGCCCGGCAAAAACATACAGCTGCCTGGCGGTCATTATTTAATAGTTCTGAGAGTTTTCGTGTATCCTGTAGCGGCATCAATTTTAACAACCTCCCGATGATCTTTATATCGGCGTATAAATACGTCGTTTGATTTATACCGGCCATCGCGATAGCTATTATAAAGGCCACGATTTATATTCTCCAGCTGCACCTTCTTTACATGTGGGCGTATCAGGTCTGATTGTTCTGATAAGGTTCTTTCAAAAACTGGTTTAAACGTGTTCTTAGACATATATTAATATGTTTATCCTTGCTTTATACAAATATACAAATGATTTGCTATTGATGATATATCGTATTCCGTTTTACATTCCCTTTTGTATCGCCTCATAAACGGCATCCTGTATCCTTGGGCGGATGTTTAGGCTACCCAGTTTGTTACCCACATTTGGGTGTACCCGGTTGGATAGAAATACGTAAACCAGGTTATATTTAGGGTCTACCCAAACGCAGGTGCCTGTAAAGCCGGTATGGCCATAGGCCTGGTCTGACGCTAACCTGGATGGGTAGTGCCTGTCGGCTATTGGGTCCCAACGGTCAAAGCCCAGGCCACGGCGGCTAACGGCTGATTGCCTGGAGGTCCATAGGTCTATGGTTTCGGGTTTTACAAATTGTACGCCGCCATAGGTGCCGCGGTTAAGCGTCATCTGGTAAAGTATGGCAATATCATTGGCGCTGGCAAATAAGCCTGCATGGCCTGCAACGCCGCCCATCAGGGCCGCTGTTGGGTCGTGCACGTAGCCATCGATCAGCGTTTTGCGGTCTTTACGGTCATCCTCTGTTGGCGGGATGCGGTCTGCCGGGATGTGGTAAAGCGGCAAAAAGCCTGCAGTTTGCATCCCCAGCGGTACATAAAGTTTCTGCTGTACATATATATTCAACGGGATGGAGGTAATGGTTTCTGCTATCTGCTGCAAAAATAGCAGGCCTACATCGCTGTAAACGTATTGGCCGCGTGTTTTTACTGCCGAGCGCAGCATGGCGGGCAGCATCACATCCTCAAAGTAATTTTTACGAACATAGTAGCCATCATTCACCTTTGTTGGATAGGCGGCAGATGAATCGGTGCTATGGTCTGCCGGTTTGATCGACTCAAAGGTGGAAATATCGGGGATCAGCCCTGCCTGGTGTTCCAGCAATTCGCGTACAGTAAGTGTTTTTTTGTTGGTGTTACGCGCAATGGGCATGTAGGTGCCAATGGTCGAATCCAGGTTTAGCTTACCGGCATCGTAAAGCTGCATCAGTTCCATGGTAGTGGCCGAGATCTTGGTCATGGAGGCCACATCAAAAATATCAGTTATCCTGTTTGGAATGGTATTGGCATACGTATGGTAACCGTAGGCCTTGTTAAATATCACCTTGCCATCTTTGGCTACTAAAACCACGCAACCCGGCGTAGCCTTGCTGGCAATGGCTTCGCGGGCAATATTATCAATGGCGTTCAAGTTGTCTGCATTGATGCCTGCATCTTCGGGTACGGTATATTGCAGGCGGGTTTTGGCGGTTAAAAAGCCGTAGTTGGCCGTGTATTTGGGGCTATAAGTTTTGGTTAGCTTTTGGGTGATGGCAACGCCGCCAAAAATTGCCTGCGCACTAAACTGTGCGGCTACGGGCGTTCCTCTTGATGTCCAAACTATGGGAGCCGTAATCTCATTTAGTTTTACAAGCGAGGTGCTATTGCCGATAAAGGAAACGATCACGTTCTTCATTTTTTGGCTGTTAGTGATGAACGCGATGATCTGTGCATTGTTTACCTCGGCATCGGTAAGCTGAATAATAAGCGTGTTGTAAAACTTGGTATCCTGGGTAAGCATCTCAAGCGGTTTGGCACCCATGTAATCATTGCCGTTAAAGGCATCAACTTTAGTGTATTTGTTCAGCAGGCTATCAAATGCCGTGTAGTTGGCCGATGAAAAATGTATGCTGGCAATCTTCACACCGTCCAGATTTTGGAGCGGCACAAGCGATTTTTCGTTATTTAACAGGATGGTGTTCTGCTCAACCAGTTTTTCTTCGGCTACGTAGGCCTTGCCTGTAAATGGTGGGTTTTGCGCGCAGGCAGAATTAAAAAGTACAAACCCCGATAGCAGCAGAAAGTAGATATTCCGCTTATTTCTTCTCATAAACCTTAACACCATTTATATATGTTTTTAAAACTTTAACATTTGGCAATTCGCTGCCTTTAGCTTTCATCAGATCATTATCCAGTATTACAAAATCGGCGTATTTGCCCACCTCTATGCTGCCTTTTTCCTTTTCCTCAAAGTTGGCTTTGGCCGCCCAGATGGTCATGCCGCGCAGGGCCTCCTGCCTGGTTAGGGCGTTCTCCATCTGGAAACCGCCGTCCGGTGAGCCCTTCAGGTCTTTACGTTCGGTTGCTGCATAAAACGTGTACATCGGGTTGATGTTTTCTACCGGGAAATCCGTCCCCAGCGGGATCCAGCCGTTTTGCTTCAGCAAGTTTTTGTAGGCATAACCACTTTTAAGCCTGTCTGCACCCAAACGCTTTACGGCCCAGGTCATATCAGAGGTAGCGTGGGTAGGCTGTACCGATGGAATGATGTTGTTCTCACCAAATATTTTCACATCCTCCGGCGCTACGATCTGTGCGTGTTCTATCCGCCAGCGTTTATCGTTTTTGCCTTTTAGGTTCTCCGCATAAATTTTCAGCATCACGCGGTTGGCCGAGTCGCCGATGGCATGCGTACACATCTGGAAGCCATGAGAAGCTATCTTTTTAGCCACCTCCTCAAAATGTGCTTTACTGCTCAGTAAAAAGCCGTTCCAGTTCTTTTGATCGGCATAAGGGTGCAATAAACAAGCCCCGCGCGAACCCAACGCGCCATCGCCATAAACCTTAAACGAGCGTACATTTAAGCCGGGCGTTTTATAGGCGCCGCGCTTAAACAGGTATTCATAGCTTTCGGGCTTATCCTCCAGCATCACATACATGCGCATCTTCAAATCGCCTTTGTGCTGCAGGGCTGCAATGGTACTTACCATGGTATAAGGCAGGCCGCAATCATCAACCGTGGTTAAGCCAACGGCAAAGCAGTTACGCTGTGCATCAAGCAGGGCGGCCTGTATCATCTGCTCGGTAGGGGCGGGTATTTTGCGGGTAACAATGCCTACGGCATTATCTACCAGTATGCCGGTAAGCTTGCCATTTACGGTTTCTATCTCGCCGCCGGTTATTTTTTGGCCGGGTTTTACGCCGGCAATATTCAGGGCAGCCTGGTTGGCAATGGCAGCGTGGCCGTCAATACGGCTCAGTATCACCGGGCGTACAGGGAACAGCGAATCCAGCCTGGCCTTGTTGGGGAATGTTTTGTCCGTCCAGATGTTTTGGTCCCAGCCGGCGCCAACCACCCAGCCTTCGGTTTTGTGGGCGGCATATTTATTAACCGTATCAACAATTGCCCCCCAGCTTTTTAAGCCCACCAGGTTTACATTTTGCAGGCCCATGCCATATTCGTAAAAATGGGCATGTGCATCTATCAGCCCCGGATAAACGGCTTTGCCGCCGGCATCTATCACCTCGCGGGCTAAATATTTTTTCTCCAGGGAATCTATATCCCCAACTGCAGTGATCCGGCCGCTGCTTACTACAAAGGCATTGGCGGTGCTAAAGTTACTATCAACGGTATAAACCAGGGCATTTTTTACCAGCAGATCGGCATTATATTCTTTTTGTTTGCATGCTGCAGCCAGCAAAAGCAGCACGGGCCAGAGTTTCTTCATATTAATAAACAGGTAGATGTAAATAATAACAACGTAAATACTATATACAAGTATGTAAAGGTAAAGTTATGCAATCAAATAATTAATTTAGCACCTGAAAAGGGAGTATATTAAAAGCCTCGCCCCAACCCCGTAAAAAGGAAGGGGATTTACCTTTTGAACCCTCTGGTTTGAAGAGGGCAGGGAGGGGCTTAACAGAGAAGGGAAATATTTTAATGCCAGATATAATTCAGCTTTTACCGGATGCCGTTGCCAACCAGATCGCCGCGGGCGAAGTGGTGCAGCGCCCTGCATCAGCAGTAAAAGAATTGATAGAGAACGCGATAGATGCCGGGGCCGATAAGATCCAACTGATCTTAAGAGACGCCGGTAAATCACTGATACAAGTTATTGATAATGGCTGCGGTATGAGCCTTACCGACGCGCGCATGTGTTTTGAGCGCCATGCCACTTCAAAGATCCGCAAGGCCGAAGATCTTTTTGCCATCCGCACCATGGGTTTCAGGGGCGAGGCCATGGCCTCGATTGCGGCAATTGCCCAGGTAGAACTAAAAACCCGCCGCCACGAAGATGAATTAGGCACTTGTATCAATATAGAAGGATCTGAAGTGATAAGCCAGGAAGCCTGTTCGGCAAACTTTGGCACATCTATCTGCATCAAAAACCTTTTTTATAATACGCCCGCCCGCCGCAACTTTTTAAAAAGCAACCCGGTAGAGATGCGCCATATCATCGATGAGTTTCAGCGTGTGGCGCTGGCTAACCCGCAGGTGTTTTTAACCCTGCATCATGATGGACAGGAGGTTTACCATTTGCCAGCATCTGCACTAAAGCAGCGCATTGTGCACCTTTTTGGGAATAATTATAACCAGCGACTGGTACCTGTGGAAGAAGAAACCACCATTATTAACCTGCGCGGTTTTGTAGGCAAGCCCGAATTTGCGCGTAAAACCCGTGGCGAGCAGTTCTTTTTTGTAAACAACCGTTTTATAAAAGATGCTTATCTGAACCATGCGGTGTTAACGGCTTTCCAGGAGTTATTGCCGGATGAAACCTTCCCGCTGTATGTGCTTTTTATCGAGATAGACCCGGCCAAGATCGATATCAACGTACATCCTACCAAAACCGAAATTAAGTATCAGGACGAGAAATCCATCTATGCCATTATCCGCTCGGCGGTAAAGCGTTCGCTGGGTAAATATAACATTACGCCTACGCTTGATTTTGACCAGGAGAACAGTATCGGGCACCTCATCACCCCAAAGCCTTTTGAAGAAATTGTACAGCCAACCATAGCTTTTAACCCGAATTTTAACCCCTTTGCAGCTGAAAAGAAATCAAGCGGGCGCGAGCCATCCTACCAGCGCGAGAGTAATCATCAGCATATGGCTATCCCGCGCAATTGGGATACCCTGTACGAGATCAGCAAAAAGGAAGAAACCCTGCAGCAGCAGATGCACGAGGAGCAAACGGTAAATATTGATGAACAAAATATTGCCAAAAGCAGCGAAAAGCAGTTCTTTCAGGTGCATAACCGGTTTGTCCTGTCGCAGATCAAGTCGGGCTTTATGCTCATCAATCAGCAGGCTGCCCACGAGCGTATCTTATACGAGCGTTTTTTACATCAGTTGCAAAACCACAGCGGTATAAGCCAGCAAAGTTTATTTCCGCAATCGGTTACACTAAACAGCGCCGATTTTGAGTTATTGAGAGAACTGTTACCTGATATCCGCGCGCTTGGTTTTGATATCCGCGAATTTGGCCGCAATACGGTTGTGGTAGAAGGGATCCCCGCAGATATTACCAATGCCAGCGAACATGAGCTGCTGGAGCAATTACTGGAAGGATTTAAAAACAACCTGGCTATATTAAAGTTAGATAAACGCGACAATCTTGCCCGCTCGCTGGCACGCAATGCCGCACTAAAAACGGGGGTAAAGCTATCTATGGAAGAGATGAACCAACTGGTTGACCAGCTTTTTGCCTGCCAGATGCCAAACCTGGCATTAAATGGCAAGCCTGTAATTAGTACCTTTACCCTGAACGAATTAGCAGAAAGATTTGAAAAATTAGGATGATTGTTTACAATTTACATCAAGGCGCAAAGTATCGCGTTTCCTGCAATTTGGATCAAGACGCGAAGTGTCGCGTCTCTGCGTTGAATAAATTTATTGTAGAGGCGCTATACTTCGCGTTTCCTGCTTGCCAAATCAATTGTTTGTTAAAATTGCTTAAACTATAATTATAAAGTACACATGCAATCACCCTTTGCCAATATGCCGCCGGTTGTAAAAAACCTACTTATCATCAATATTATATTCTTTATAGCCACTTACGCTTTAGCGCAGTTTGTGAATTTACCTTTTTTATTAGGGGCATTTTATCCTTATTCGCCATTATTTAAGCCTTGGCAGATAATTACTTACATGTTTATGCATGGCGGCTTTACACACATTTTGTTTAATATGTTTGCGCTGGTTTCATTTGGGCCAATGTTGGAATATACGCTTGGGTCAAAAAAATTCTTTAATTTTTATTTTGTAACAGGTATCGGGGGATATGTTTTATATACGTTGACGCAGGCTATACAGGTGCATGCCATTACCGGTAGTTTTGGTGTACCTAATGCTTTATACAGCCAGCAAGATGTAGAAACATTGGATATGATATTTAAATACCCGATGATGGGTGCGTCCGGTGCAATTTTTGGCATACTGGTAGGTTTTGCCATGTTGTTTCCTAACCTGGAAATGATGATCATGTTTATCCCTGTACCCATTAAGGCAAAATATGTGGTAATAGGTTATATAGCGCTGGAGTTATTTACAGGTATAGGGCGTTTTGCAGGTGATAATGTTGCCCATTTTGCCCACTTGGGCGGTGGCTTGTTCGGCTTTTTATTAATTAAGCTTTGGGGTATCAAACGGCCCAACAATTTTTATTAGTAACGGTTTATTTAATATAATAATTGAGTATGACACTCTGGCAAGATATCCAATACAAGCTGTTAAAATCGGGCAATAAACTTAGCCTGCTTATCAGCATAAACGTAATTGTTTATTTAGGTATCAATGTCCCGGCAATCGTAGAACAGTTAATAAGAGGATTTGGCAATAGCGCTATTATTGCTTTTACCGACGAATACCTGAGATTACCAGCCTACCTGCCAAAACTACTTTATCGTTTTTGGACACCTATAACCTATATGTTTATGCATGCAGGTATTTTCCATATTTTGTTTAACATGCTTTGGCTTTACTGGATGGGGCAGATATTTGAAGAATACTTAGGCAATAAGCGCACTATTGGCCTTTATATATTTGGCGGCCTTGCAGGTGGTTTATTGTTTGTTGCCTGTTATAATCTGTTACCTGCTTTTACCAATTCAAATGCGGCATTAAATAGTACTATCGTTGGCGCATCAGCAAGTGTTATGGCTATTGTAGTGGCAACAGCTACTTTACTGCCTAACTATACCATATCACTTATATTGATTGGCCCGGTGAAGTTGAAATGGCTGGTAATATTTTATATCATCATAGACTTTTTAGGGATAGCCGGCGCCAATGCGGGTGGCGAAATTGCCCACCTTGGCGGTGCCTTATTAGGTTTTATCTACATCAAACAATTAAACCGCGGTAACGATTGGATTGGCGGTATCAGTAAACTATTTGCACCCAAGCCCAAGCTAAAAGTGGTTACCCATAACAGCCCGCAACGCAAGGCATCGCCGGGTACGCCCAAGCAGGAGGACGTTGACCGCATACTGGACAAGATATCTGCCAGCGGTTACGAAAGCCTAACCAAACAGGAAAAAGAAACCCTTTTCAGAGCAAGCAGTAATAATGAGGGCTAAAAAGAAAAAGTTATCCTTTATCGATCAGTTATTCCTTTGGATAAATATTTTTTTGTGCCTGGGTTTGCTGCTGGGTTATCTGGCCCCTTATACAGATCCGCGTAAATTCTGGCCCATTGCCTTCTTCGGCCTGGCTTATCCGCCCGTTTTACTGGCTAATGTTATAATAATGGTTTACTGGTTGCTGCGCCGCAGCTGGTATATTGGCTTATCGTTAATTACTATCCTTATCGGCTGGAATGCTTTAAATAATAACATCGGCATTCGCCTGCCTGCCGGTGCCAGCCAAACCCAGCCCCAAAAGCAGCTGCGGTTAATGACCTACAACGTGCACGATTTTAAAAAATACGGCGCCAAAAATGATAAATCTACCCGGCACGAGATCTTAGAGCTGATAGGGCAGGAGCAGCCGGATGTTATTGGCATCCAAGAGTTTTTTACCCGCAAAAAAGGCGAGTATGATATGATCGATTCCATCAAAAGAACCATGCGCGCCACGCATTATTATTTTGAGCCGAGCATGACCAGTGCCAGTGAATCTATCGGGATGGCCATTTTTTCTAAATATCCTATCAAATCATACGGGTTATTACAGCTATCGCCTAAAGGCAGCGGTAACCAGTGCTTGTATGCCGATGTGCAGAAGGATGGCGGGATGTTTAGATTATATAGTGTTCATCTGCAGTCCATCAGCCTGGATCCGCAGGATTACAAGTACCTGGATAAGTTATCCTCAAAAGGTAAAACAGACCTCAACGGCACCAAGCGCGTAGGCTGGAAACTGAAAACCGCTTTTAAGAAACGGGCCGAGCAGGTGTTTATCATTAAAGATCATGCAAAGCAATGCCCGTATCCTTACATCATATCCGGCGATTTTAATGATACGCCATCCTCCTTTGCGGTAAACCAGATGGCCAAAGGGCTAAAAAACGCCTTCCGCGAAAAAGGAGCAGGTTTGGGGCGTACCTACAACGGCGCGTTCCCCAATTACCAGATAGACTACATTATGGCCAGCCCGCAGTTTGAGGTATGGGATTATAAGATCATCGAGAAAAAATTATCAGACCATTACCCTTTAAGCACGGTGCTGGTATTAAAATAATATTATCCAAATGAAGATTTTGGTTACAGGGTCATCAGGCCGTTTAGGCTCGGTAACGGTAAAGTATTTAAGGCAATGCGGTTATCTGGTACATGGTGTTGACCTTGTGCCCGCTGATACCACAGATGAGCTGATAGACATCAAAAACAGGGATGCAGTAGAAGCTTCAACAAGAGGTATAGATGCCATTATCCATATAGCGGCGATCCACGGCAGGCATTACGAGTTGAACTACCCGCGCGAAGCTTTTGTTGATGCTAATATTTACGGTACGCTAAACCTGCTGAATGCCTGTGTGAAAAACAACATCAGGCAGTTTTTATACACCAGCACCACATCTATCTACGGCAATGCTATGGTTGATGCCGATAAAGCGGTTTGGGTTGATGAACTGCTGGCCGAACAGCCCCGTGATATTTATGATATTACCAAACAAACTGCCGAGCAGCTATGCAAGGATTTTTTTTATCAGGAAGGCCTGCAAACATCTGTGTACCGGGTTGGCCGTTTTTTGCCCGAACCGGATAACCTGAAAATAAACCACAGGCTTTACCGCGGCCTGGATGAACGCGACGGTGCGCAGGCATTAAAACTGGCCTTGGCGGTAAGGTTTGAGGAATTTGAGGTGTTTAATATTTCCAGCGGATCGCCGTTTGGTAAGGATGAGCTGGTTGAGGTAAAAAAATCTCCAAAAGAGGTGATCCTGCGGCATTACCCGCAGGCAGGGGAGATCTATCGTGCCAAAAACTGGGCTTTTCCGGAAAGTATCGACAGGGTTTATGTTTGCGACAAGGCCAGGCAGTTGTTAGGCTACCAGCCAAAATATACTTTCGATTATCTGTTGCACCAATAGTCACATAAAAGTAGGCATTGGTAATACCTATAAACTTCAAATCAAAAAAATTGTAAGTTTGCGCATGGAACAAAAATTATTTGTTTACAACACTTTAACACGTAAAAAAGAAGAATTTATACCGCTTGATGCCGGCCATGTGGGCATGTATGTTTGCGGCCCCACCGTATATAGCGATGTGCACTTAGGCAATTGCCGCACCTTTATGTCTTTCGATCTGATTTTCAGGTACCTGCTGCATTTGGGCTATAAAGTGCGCTACGTGCGCAACATTACCGATGCCGGCCACCTGGAGAGCGATGCCGACGAGGGAGAGGACAAAATATCTAAAAAGGCAAAGATAGCCCAGCTGGAGCCGATGGAAATTGTGCAGAAATACACGGTAGATTTTCATAACGTGATGCAGATCTTCAACGCCCTGCCACCCAGTATAGAACCTACCGCAACCGGGCATATTATTGAGCAGATAGAACTTGTAAAGGCCATACTTGAAAAAGGCTATGCTTACGAGGTGGATGGCTCGGTTTATTTTGATGTAGAAAAGTACAACCAAACGCAAGATTACGGCATACTTAATGGCCGTAAACTGGAGGATATGCTGAACAATACCCGTAACCTTGGCGGGCAGAATGAGAAACACGGCAAGCTTGACTTTGCCCTGTGGATAAAGGCCAAGCCCGAGCATTTAATGAAATGGCCTTCGCCCTGGGGCGTGGGTTTTCCGGGTTGGCATTTAGAGTGCTCGGCCATGAGCAATAAGTACCTGGGCCAGCAGTTTGATATCCACGGCGGCGGTATGGATCTGATGCCTACCCACCACACCAACGAGATAGCCCAGAATATGGCTTGCTGCGGTAAAAACCCGGCATCGTACTGGCTGCATACCAATATGCTGACCACTAACGGGCAAAAAATGTCAAAATCATTAGGGAACAGCTTTTTGCCGCACGAACTTTTTTTAGGTACCCACCCTTTGCTTAAAAAAGGCTACAGCCCCATGACGGTGCGGTTCTTTTTTATGCAGGCCAGCTATCGTAGTACGGTAGATTTTAGTAACGAGGCCATAGAGGCTGCCGAGATCTTTTATAAGAAACTGGCCGAGGCCGCCAAAAAGCTGACCACCCTGCAGCAAAACCAGCTGATAAAGGTTGACGAGGAAACGGATAAAGCGATTCATGATTTTTGTGACGATTGCTATCATGGCATGAATGACAATTTTAATTCGCCAAAAACGTTAGAGGCATTAAATAACTTATCCAAGTGGATCAATACGTATTCGGGCAGTAACCGTAATTCGGGCGAGATCAGGACGGAGACATTTGAAAGGATGAAGAAAACGTATAACGATTTCTTTTTTGATGTTTTGGGGTTAAAGCAGGATGATAACGAGAATGCCGACACCGACGACCTGATGAACCTGGTTATAAAATTACGTAACGAAGCCAAGCAAAATAAGGATTACGCCACATCTGATAAGATCCGCGAGGGGCTTAAAAGCATCGGTTTCCAGCTAAACGATAACAAGCAGGGCACTACCGACTGGATAAGAATTTAGTTAACATGTGTTAAAACATTTTAAGTACGGGCTGCTTTATGTTTATCAGTAAAATAAATTATTAAATTGCCCAAAGTAAATTATACTACCGTTATTATGAAAAGAACATTGTTGGCCGCTGTATTATTATCCGGATTTAGCCTTTCGGCCATGTCGCAAACCAAAGTGGAGGTAAACTCGGTGGTAACTGCCGAAGAAAACTTTAACAAACTTGTGGAGCGCAAAGGTATTAAACAGGGTTTTTTAGCTGTAGCCGATGCAGAGGGTATTGTGTTTAAGCCAAACGCAGTTAAAATAACCGATTTTTATAATGGCATTGATAAACAACCCGGTAAATTAAGCTGGCAGCCAAAGTTTGCGCGTTTATCTGCCAACGGAGACCTTGGTTTTACTGCCGGCCCGTATGTTTATCAAAATGGTAAAACAGACGATGATAAAGTTTACGGCGATTATGTTTCTGTCTGGCGTTTAGATAATACAGATCAGAAGTTTAAATTACTGATCAATCTGGGCATACAGCATCCCGAGCCGGAGCATGAAGTAGTGACCGATTTTAAAGAGCCCGACCTGGCTAAACAAAAGGCCGCAAGTAAAGACCCGTTTGCGGGTAAAAATGTATTAACCGGCACCGATAAAACGCTTAATCATTCGTTATCGTTGTCAACTTTAGCGGCATACAAAGAGTTTTTAAGCCCAGAAGCGCGTTATTATTTCCCCGGTTTTGAGCCTATAACGGGTACAGATAAGATCCTGAAGTTTTTAGATAACGAAGGAATCAGCATCTCTGCCGAAACGGTTAACGTGGGCCGCTCTACCAGTAATGACCTGGCCTACACCTACGGCACCGCACGTATCAAAAAAGGTAATATCGTAAACAACTATAACTACGTGCGCATCTGGGAGATCGACGCCAACCACCGTTGGAATGTGTTAACAGAAATATTCTCTACGGTAGAAAACTAAAATCAGATTTAAATCAATCCTAAGTATTAAAATTCTAAACTCTAATTTCTAAATCCTAATTAAGTTCTTATTTTAAATTTAGAGATTAGAGTTTAGCTTTAGTATTTAGCGTTTAGAATTTTGTCTAAAATAGCTGCTCGATAATATCATGGGCAGATAGGCCTTCGGCCTCGGCGTGATAGCTTCTTACAATGCGGTGGCTGAGGATAGGTTTGGCAACCGCCTGCACATCCTCAATATCCGGCGAATACTTACCATTAAGCACAGCATGGCATTTAGCCCCCAGCACAAGAAATTGTGATGCGCGGGGGCCTGCGCCCCAGTTTAACAAACGTTTTACCTGCGGGCTTGCAAACTCGCTGTTGGGGCGTGTTTTAGCTACCAGTTTCACGGCATATTCCAGTACATTATCGCTCACCGGGATATTGCGCACCAGTTGCTGAAAGTAGATGATCTGCTCGGCATTCAGCTGTTTGTGCACGCTTACCTGCGCTGTGCTGGTGGTGTTTTTAACAATCTGCAATTCTTCTTTAAAAGAGGGGTAGTTAAGCGCTACGTTAAACATAAAACGGTCTAACTGCGCTTCGGGCAGCGGGTAGGTACCTTCCTGCTCAATTGGGTTTTGGGTGGCCAATACAAAAAAGGGCTTGCCCAGGGTATGTGTAACACCTGCGGCCGTAACCGATTTTTCTTGCATGGCCTCTAACAAAGCAGCCTGCGTTTTGGGCGGGGTGCGGTTTATCTCGTCGGCCAGGATGATGTTAGAGAACACCGGCCCGCGTATAAATTTAAAGTTCCGGTCTTCGCCCAGTATCTCCGACCCAATGATGTCAGAAGGCATCAGATCGGGCGTAAACTGGATGCGTTTAAAATCAAGATCAAGCACCTGCGCTATGGTTTGTACCAGCAGGGTTTTTGCCAGGCCGGGCACACCCACAAGCAGGCAATGCCCGTTGCTGAAGATCGATATCAGCACGAATTTAATAACCTCGTCCTGCCCTACGATCACCTTGCCAATTTCCTGGCGAATTTGCTGGTAAACCTCCTTTAAAGCATCAGCAGCCTCAACATCCGAGCGATATGGCATACGTTATTCAGTTTTGGCTTGTGCGGTGGTTTCTGCCGTTACCCAGCCCTTTAATGGCGGGCAGCTTTGATACTCAGGGTCAATCTTTATAAAGGTTTCTTTACGGCGCTTATCAAACCACTGGCTAATGGTACGGGTAAGCTTGTCGTTATTGGCTTCCTCTTTCAGCTTGGCAAAATCCTGCTCCAGGTTAGCCTTGTGCGCGTTGGTTACCGATTTTAAGTACAATATTTTATAGCTTTTTTTGCCGGTTTGCGCATCGGTAAATAAAGCCGGTTTTGATACCGAGCCCACCTTCATGGTATCGGTTATCAGGGCAACCTGCGGGTCGAGCTTATCTGTCGGGATGTAGGTTGTGCGGGTTTGCACGTTATCGGCATTCAGCATCATGCCGCCGTTAAATTTACTCTCCTTATCATCCGAATAGAATGATGCAGCGGCAGAAAAATCAAACTTTTTAATGGCAAGCATGGCCTTGTAAACACTATCGGCAGTGGTATGCGCCCTGTCTAAACTGGATTGGGTGGTTACCGGGGTGATCAGGATATGGCGGGCATGCACCTGTTCGCCACGGCGCTCTATCACCTGCAAAAAGTGGAAACCAAAGTCGCTTTCAAATACCGGCGAAACTTCGCCTGCCTTTAATTTAAAGGCATTGGCCGTAAATTCCTTCACCATTTGCTGGCGGTCAAAAAAGCCCAGGTCGCCGCCCTCTACAGCCGATTGCTGATCTTGCGAGTACAATCTGGCCAGTGTGGCAAAATCTTCGCCTTTTTTTACCCTTGCCCTCAGGTCTTCTGCCTTTTGTTTATAAAATTCTTTTTCTTCTTTGTTCAGTTTAGGGTTAAAAACTATTTCACCCACTTCCACCTCTTTGTTGTATGATCGCAGGCTGTCTTTAGGGATCGCATTAAAGTATTTTGTTACATCCTGCGGGGTGGTGTTCACCTTTTCGGTGATCTTTGAACGCATGCGCTGCGCAATCAGTGACTCTTTGATATCCGGGCGAAGCTCGTCCTTGTACTGAATAACAGACCGGCCCAAAAACTGCTCTAACCTATCCTGGCTGCCGGCGCGTTGTATAAAGCTGCGCATACGGCGGTCAACTTCGGCGTCTACATCTTCATCCTTTACCTGCACACTATCAATTACCGCTTGCTGTGCCAGTAATTTTTGGGTAAGCTGGTTTTGCAGAATAAGGCATTTGATGCTTGGGTTTGGCTGCTGGCCGCTTACCAGGTATTGTGCATATTGCAGTTCGATATCTGATTGCAGTACAATGCTGTTGCCCACAACGGCTGCAATTTTATCAAGTGCGCGTTTTTGGGCGTGTGCAGCCGATAGAAATATAAGGGTGGTTAAAAGCGACAGTCCGATTTTTCTCATGTAATTGTTCAACTAATACTACGGATAGTTTATCCGTTAAAAATGCAAATTTCGGTAAAATTTATTAATAATAATGTATTATTAACCCGTTGTGCGAATATGCCTATAATGCTTCAACATGAATAGGTATTTTTGGTTAAATTATGTTAAATATGAAAGTTGAAAATCCGCAGGCCTTCCGTTATATCATGCCAGACGAGATCTATCTTTTACCTAAGGATAAAGTTGCCTTGCCTGCCGCATTACCTGTAGCCGAAGCACCTGCTGCAACGGATAACCTGCCGGTAGCTCCACAGCCCGCGGCGATAACTCAAACAGCTGTAACGCCTGCTTTAACACCAACGCCCGCTATCGTGATCCCGCAGATCCTTCAGCCTGTTGTTGAAACGCCCGAAACCGGGTTTAATTATCTGGGCAGCAACAATAAAAACTTTTTAATACTGGTTAATTACAGTAATGAAACGCACATGGCAGCCACGCATCTTACCGCGCTGGCAAGCATCCTGCAGCGTAAAGAACTTAGCCTGGATGATGTTGCTGTTTTGAATGTAAATAAATACCAGCCCGTAAAACTGGCCCAACTGGCGGCATATTTTAGCCCTACCCGCCTGGTTATTATGGGCAGCGATGCGTTACCCGAAGGGATAGGCAAATTGCCGCTTAACCAGCCTTTGCAGGGTAAAAAAACGCACGTGCTGTATAGTTTTAGCTTTGATGAGATGATGAGCAGTAACGACAACAAAAAAACCTTTTGGGAACACATGAAAACACTTTAATATGCAGCAATTAGTTTTTGCAACCAACAATGCCCATAAGCTGGCAGAAGTGCAGGCCAAGGCCGGTAACGATATTAAACTGTTAAGCCTTGATGATATAAACTGCCAGGATGATATAGCAGAAACGGGCTTAACCTTTAACGCCAATGCATCCCTTAAAAGCCACCACATCTATCAAAAATATAAACTGAATTGCTTTGGCGACGACAGCGGGCTGGAGATAGACGCCCTGAATAACGAACCCGGCATTTACTCGGCCAGGTATGCCGGTACACATGGCAACCACCAGGCCAATATGGATAAAGTGCTGGATAAGTTAAAAGGCAGCAGCAACCGCAAGGCCCGTTTCCGCACGGTAATATCTTTACTGTGGAATGGCGGGGAGCATTTTTTTGAAGGCATCGTAACCGGCACCATCCGTACCGAACGAAGCGGAACCGCAGGTTTTGGTTACGACCCCATCTTTCAACCGGATGGTTATAACATCACCTTTGCCGAAATGAGCATGGACGAAAAAAACAGCATCAGCCACCGCGGCCGCGCGGTAGATCTGATGGTTGCATTTTTAAATACCCGCATCAAGGCTTTTTAAGCGCAGTGCTATCCCTTTTTTAACGGGGTAACCGGCGCTTGTTTCTTCACCGTATCTGCCGCAGGCTTAACAACAGGGGTTATAGGGCTGGTTGCCGTTTTATCCTGTTTGGTTGTTTTACCTGCCGGCGTGGCAATGGCGGGTGTTTTGCCTGCAGGCGGCTTGGCCGTACCTACGCTATCCTTACCGTTTTTTGCACCTGCAGGCAGGGTTAGCTTATTTTGTAACGAGTCTTTTCCGGAGGCATTCCGGGCCTTGTCCAGCCCGGCCTTTTTATCGGCCGCGGCCTGTGCGCGGGCCAGTTTCCTGTTGTACGACGGGATGATGGATTCTTTTGATACCGGCCTTTCCTTCGGCTTCCAGATAAAGCCTTTCAAAATCCGCTCATCCTCGGTAAACTTACTTAACGGGCCGTAGCGGTGCTCGGGCTTGGTGATAAAAAATATGTTTGATGCGCTGCTGTTTTTAAAGTAAATGCGCATCCTGCTGCTTAATGACCGCTGCATGCCGTCAACCTTCTTCAGGCTGTCGCGGGTAAAGTAAATGCTTTCGGCGTTGCCTACAATAAACATCCGGTCCAGCTTATCGTTCTTAAAAAAGCCCCTCATCTTTTTCCCCGCTATCTGGTTAAAGTGGGTCGAGTCGTCTTTCTCTATATTCACAATAAACGATGAAGGGAACATATGCAGGTTATCCAGCTTTTTGTTCTTCATCTGTATGGTAATAGTATCTCCCGATAGCTGCGACCCCTGTGTCCATATCAGCGGGTTTACATAGCATTTAAGGGTAGAGTCGCTGTAGCTGTAAAACATCGAGTCGGCCTTGGCCTGCAGGTCAGATTTAAACAGTTTGGCGCTATGGTAGGCCTTCACTATCCTTACGCGTGCGGTATCACTCAACACCACCGGCGGGGTAAAAAATATCGGGTCGTTATCAGCTTCGGGCTTTGCCGCTTTTTTTAAACCGGCAAGCGGGCCGTCCTTACCGGGCTTGGTTACCGGCGGTGCGGCTACTGCCATTGGCTTTGGTTTGCCAAAAAAATCGCGATGGTAATGCGAGGTATCCTGCACCCATTTAGGTGCCTTTAAAATTAAAAACTTATCGGCCTTGCGCTGTTCTGCCGGGGTAAGCTTATTAACTTTTACCGCCGTAGTATCGCGGATGCGCGAAAGGCGCAGCGTTTCCAGCATGGCTTTATAGTCTTTATAGGTCATGATCTGGGTTTCCAGGGTATCGGCAGAAATATAGATCGAATCGCGCTTTATCTTTTTTTCGGGCGTTTTAATTTTTGCCGTTGTATCTATCATCGAGAATGCCGCTAACCCCGCGGGTTTGGTTGGCATGGCTAATGATGGCTTTTTAACCGTTTTGGTGTTGGTTTTAACTACGGCACCTACAAGCGCCTTTACCGCCGCCGGGTTGGCGGCAGCTGTTTTTGTTAAAGTATCCTTAAGCAACTTTACCGCCAGCGGGTTAGCCGCTGCTATTTTGCCTGCCGTATCTGCCAATGCCTTCGCGGGTAAATTACCGGGTTTTACAGGTATGGTATTAGCCGGGGGCTTTGTAGCAAAGGCATTGGCCTTGCCTACAGTTGGTGCTGCTTTAGTAGCAACCGGGTTGGCCGTTTTAACGCCGGGCTGTATCTGCACGGTATCTGTTTGGGTGGTATCTTTTTGTTCGGTAACAATAATTACATAAGGGTCCTGCGTAACTACGGTGCGTTCGCCCGCCTTATAATAAGTAGCCAGGTCGCCCTTCAGGGTAATATTTTGTTCCCTGTCATGAAACGTTACCCGCTTAACTGCGCGGCCATAGCCTTTAAGCTTGTCGTAAAATAAACTATCGCCCTTTAAGGTTTTGGTACCTTGTTTATACAGGTTTTTCTTCCCGAAGAAGGCCTGCTCGGTAACGGTGTTATACAAACCGTTTTCGGTGTACAGGGTGTCTTTTTTGTCTTTGTTATCGTAAATATTTGTGGGCCCGTAAAAATAGGCTATGCGGCTGCCGCTGTTATAGCGCATGGTGTCGGTTTTTATCAGGGCATCTGGCGTTACCAGCACTACGTTGTACCTAAAGTAAGCATCGCGCGAAAAGGCAAAATAATAACCGTTCTTACTGGTCAGGGTGTTATCCTTGTTCACCAGCTTGCCGCCCCCGGTGTAGGTGCCTATGCGGGTTGCGGTGTTGTAGGTAAGGTAATTGGTTGTTAAAACGGCATCCTTATCAATCATCTTTACATTATCGGTAAGGATGGCTGTTTTGGTGTTGCCGTTGTAATTCAGCTTGTCAGCGTAAATGTTCAGCGTATCGCCCTGGGTAATGTTTACATGGCCAAAAGCATCAAAAGCGTTATCCTGCGCATAAAAATACCCGCTGTCTGACCGCATTACCGAATTGTCCTGCTTAAATACGCCCTGGTAAACCTTAAGTACATCCCTGCCGTTTAGTTTTATGCCCTGGCTGCTTTTTGATTGTATAAGGTAAACAACCGACTTTTTCTGCGCAGAAACCGCCAGGGTAATCAGTAATAGGATTGTAGTAAAAAGGTATTTTATCACAATGGCAAAATTAGTTTTTTGCGGGGGTTATTAAATTAATAATTTTGGCGTATGCTCCCTGTAAAACGCTTTGTTGATTTTATTGAACAAAATAGCTTATTTACGCCTGCCTGCAAAATACTGGCAGCCGTAAGCGGGGGCATGGATTCTGTTTTGATGGCACATCTGCTAAAAGCAGCCGGTTATAATTTTGGCATTGCACATTGTAATTTTATGCTGCGCGGCGCCGATGCCGATGCCGACCAGGAATTTACCCGCCTGCTTGCACAGCAAATGGGCGTTAGCTTCTACACCGTTAATTTTGATACAAAACAATACGCGGCCGATAACAAGGTTTCCATCCAGATGGCTGCGCGCGATATGCGGTACCAATGGTTTGCTCAGATCAGCCAATCGGCAGGTTATGATGCCATATCACTCGCTCATCATCAAAACGATACGATCGAAACTATATTGTTAAACCTTACACGGGGTACCGGCATTGCTGGCCTGCATGGCATCCTGCCCAAAAATGGCCCCCTGGTGCGCCCGCTGCTTTTTTTAACCCGCCACGAGATACAGACTATCATCAGCGCCGAAGGTTTAAATTATGCCGAGGATGCCTCGAACGCATCGGTAAAATATGCCCGTAACAAAATACGCCACCAGGTAATCCCGTTACTGAAAGAACTGAACCCAAACCTGGAAAGCACGTTTGAAAACAACCTGCGCAACTTTAAGGACCTGGAAGTACTGCTGAACGATAAGGTGGCCGCATTAAAAAGGGAGTTGCCGGTGCGGCATGGTAACGAGGTGCACATCAGCATTGATGCAGTAAAAAAGCTTTCGCCGCAGCGCCTGTTGCTTTTTAGGCTTTTGCAGGAGTATGGTTTTACCCAACCGGTAGTTGATGACCTGCTTACTGCTTTAAACAAGCATGCAGGCCGCGTTTTTGAAAGTGCCGCCTTTAAGTTGCTGGTTGACAGGGGGAAACTCATCATATCTCCCAGGGCTGTAAAAACGGATACCGGGGTAAACATCGATAAAAACACTACAAACGTGATGTACAACAGCTATAAACTAACCTTATGGCATGATGACAGCCCGCTCATTATCCGGGATAACCCTTTGGCGGTATCGGTAGATGCCGCACTGCTGATTTACCCTTTAACATTACGCGCATGGCAGCAGGGTGATGTTTTTTACCCGCTGGGGATGAAAAACAGGCAAAAGCTGAGTGATTTTTTTATTCAGGCTAAATTGCCCCTGCATCAAAAAAATGCTGTGCCTGTACTGCAAAACGGCAACGGCGAGATCATCTGGCTTGGGGGTTACAGGCTGGATGATAGGTATAAGGTGCGTAATAACACTAAAAAAGTTACTATATTCGAACTGTATAAATTATGAGCGACAAAGGCATTTTTATCGAGAAGCAATACCTGGGCAGGGAATGGATCCCTATAACCATCCGCCTTGTTTTGGCCCTGTTTTGCTTTGCTGCCTACTTTTTTACCGATGAGCGGGAGCGCAACGGCGACCTGCTGGCCATTGTAGGGTTTGTGATCATTATCATATCCATCATTATGGGTTTTCTGCTGCACTTTAGCACCACGGTTATCAATAAAAGTATTTTGCTTGATGGCTTGTGGAGCACCCGCAGGGTAAAAATAGATCTGAACAGTATTGTAAAGGTTGAAAAAGGCACTTATAGCAGGTACTTATTTAATAACCCGGTTTACAACCTGCATACAAAAGGTACCATCCGTTTTTACGCCGCCGGTAACGATGCCATACATTTAACCGACAGGGACGGCTTGGTGTACATCATCGGTTCGCAGCATGCTAATGAACTTTTAAGGGCGATAAAAGGTGAAATGAAGCCGGTTTAAAGTCGAAATATTTCCATAAAAAAGGCAGCTTTGGTCATACAAAGCTGCCTTTTTTTATGATGTTTTTTTATTAGTTAATGATTTGTTAATGCGTTTTGTAACTGGCCAAATCGGTATAGATCTGGCGGAACGAGCTGCGTACGCCAAAGGTTAACATGCTGGTTTTATCATTAAAGGCGCTGTTCTTTTCTGTACGGTAGATGCCCCCAAGCTCTAACCTTAAATTGTATTTTGGGTTAAGCACATAGCCAATTTTACCCTGCAGATAAACCATATTGGTAGTTAAGCCCTGGGCAATGTTATTATTGTTTTGCTGTACGGGTTTGGTGTAAGGCAAAAAGATATCTTTACCATAGTTGGCGCCGTTTATATCAAGCCCGTAATGGCCGTAATCAACTTCGCCCATCAGATCAAAACGTTTGTAAGAGTAGTTTAGCAGGGCAACCACCTCGCGAAAGTTTGCTCCCCAGGGATGCGCTAAAGGCTCGCTGTTTGCCGAATAATTTAAGATTGTTGCCCTTTCGGAATAGGTAAAAGGCCTTACCGTATTGGTTTCTAACAGGTAATTCAGGTTTTTTACACTAAACAGGTTTGCACCCCTGATACCAAACTGGTAGCCAAATTTATTACGTACGCTCCCGGTGTTTGAAAAAAATTCTTTTGCCTGGAATTCATCCAGCGAGAACTGGCCATAGGCCGTAATACCGTCTGTTAATTTATATTTACTGGTAAAGCCAATGAGTGCATTATCCGGCGAGCCGTTTGCGGCCTCTACCGGCCTTAAAAATATCACCGGGTTTATATAGCTAAAATCAAAGCCATGCTTATAACCGTTATCATCTACATTACCCCATATTACCGAATCAAAGAAACCTATAGACAGGCGGTTATTTACGTTCCAGTCCAGATAGTGGAAAACACCCCATTTGCTGCGGTTGTTAAAATGATCGCTGGTACCCGCCGGATCGGCAAAATTGGCCCACATGGCCATGTATTTTACGTTACCCAGGTTAGCTGTTAATTTAAAGAAAGGGTATGGCGATGAATAATCAGATAGTAACAATGAGCGGTAGCCATCGCCGATAAAGGTTTTATCACGGCCGGCAGTAATGTTTAAAAATTTAACAGGCGTGTATGATGCTATGGCAGTTATATAATCCCAGCCATAAGCGTTTGGCTTGTTGTTAAAAGTGCCTGCATAAGCCATTCCCGGCACAATACCTACCTGCCGGATATAAGTTGAAATATAATCGGGCACCTGGGCACGGTTTAAATAACCGGTTACATTATAATAAAATTTGTTGCTAACAGTACCCCCTATCTGCAACCCTATAGAGCTGAGGTAGGTGTTTCTTTTCTGCGAAAAATCCCGGCCTACATTAAAATCCGGCAACAGGTCTGCATAAAAAGTAGAGTTAGCGCCTTTTATATCTATTTGGTGTTCGTTAAAAAGTTTGCGGTATAAAATATCTTTATTAGATGCATTGCTGCCATAATTGATGATCGAATCATAACTGCGCATCAGTAAGGAATCGTCAACAAAGAAGGGTTTCAGCGAAGTATGCAGCCGTGTTTTAGTAGAATAGGCGTCAGTATTAAACTTTTGATAAAATTCGTAAGAGTAAGGCTGATAGATTGATTGCGAACGGGCAATGCCTGCCGTAACCAATATTAATGTTATACTGATAAGTATTATTCTCTTCATATCATTCCGTTTGGGCTGACTATTCAAAATAGTTTAAAGTTTTAAAGCCGCCTTTTTTCATGTGCTCATCTTTTTTGGCCAGGTGCAGGTCAGACTGAACCATGTCTGTAACCAGCGCCTGCAGATCGTAGCCTGGTTCCCAGCCCAGTTGTTTTTTAGCTTTGGATGGGTCGCCGATCAAAAGGTCAACCTCGGTAGGCCTAAAATATTTAGGATCAACCTTAACAATGGTTTGCCCGAATTTTAAAGCGTCGGCGTTTAAGCCCAATGCTTCTATTTTTTGCTGGTCGATATCAATGATCACTCCGCGTTCATGCTCGTCTTTGCCGCTAAATTCAACTTCAATGCCCAGCTCATTAAAGGCCATTTTAATAAATTCGCGCACGGTGGTGGTTACACCTGTTGCTATTACATAGTCCTCGGGCTTATCCTGCTGCAACATCAGCCACATGGCTACAATATAATCCTTGGCATGCCCCCAATCGCGCTGGGCCGATAAATTGCCTATATACAGGCATTCCTGCAGGCCTAACCCAATCTTGGCTACAGCACGTGTAATTTTACGCGTAACAAAAGTTTCGCCGCGTATCGGGCTTTCATGGTTAAATAAAATACCATTGCAGGCATACATCTGGTAAGCTTCGCGATAATTCACAATGATCCAGTATCCGTAAAGTTTGGCCACTGCATAAGGCGAGCGTGGATAGAAAGGGGTTGTTTCGCTTTGCGGCACATGCTGCACCAAACCATAAAGCTCTGATGTAGATGCCTGGTATAGGCGGGTTTTTTTGGTAAGCCCTAAAAGCCTGATGGCTTCCAGTATGCGCAATACACCAATACCATCGGCATTGGCTGTGTACTCGGGCGAATCAAAACTCACCTTAACGTGGCTTTGTGCACCCAGGTTATAGATCTCATCGGGCTGAATTTCCTGTATCAGCCGGGTTAGGTTCATAGAATCGGTAAGGTCGCCGTAATGAAGCATTAATTTTGCACCGCTTTCATGCGGATCCTGGTACAGGTGGTCTATCCTGTCGGTGTTAAAAGATGATGCCCTGCGTTTTATGCCATGAACTTCATACCCTTTTTTCAGCAAAAATTCAGCTAAGTATGCACCATCCTGCCCCGTAATACCAGTTATTAAAGCTTTTTTCATCAACAATTTATTATAAGCTACAATATTATTTAAATTAATTGTAAAAGCAGGCATTGGCTTAACTGTTAAATACCGGCAACAGTATCTTCCAGTTCGCGATACCAGTTTTCGCCGTATTTGCGGATAAGAGGGCCTTTTAAAAATTCATGCACTTTTACCTGTAGTTCATCCCCAAAAGTACATGCGGGGCTACAGATGTTCCACCGGTCGTAATTTAAAACATCAAATTCCGGATAGGCTGTTATACGGATAGGGTATAAGTGGCACGAGATTGGTTTTTGCCAATTAACAGCGCCTTCTTCATAAGCTTTTTCAATGGCGCATTTGGTGATACCGTTTTCCCAGGTAACATAAGCGCATTCTTTGTTAGTATCTACACAGGGGGTGGTATAATCACCTTCAAAATCGGTAACGTGTGTACCTTCCCGCTCAATAGTAGCAATACCTTTGGCTGTCATGTATGGTTTTACCTTCGGATAAATATCTGCCAGTATCTCCAGTTCATCATGGTTTAGGGGCGCGCCCGAATCGCCCTCCAGGCAGCATGCACCTTTGCACTTGTTTAAATTGCAAACAAAATTGTTTTTAATCACATCCTCGTGCAACAACACGCTTCCTACTTCAATCATCTTATATTTATTTTTTTACCGGGTTTAAGGGATATTTAAGCCCGCTGGCCTGGCTAAGGTCCATTACCAAACTGCCAACTACAAGTTCTACATGCGCCTTAATAGGAATGCGGTTCTTATCGTCGGTTATCCACAAATATAGCATACTGTTTTTTCTGAATATGCGGCCGGGAATAATTGTGGGGTTAAATTTTAAACAATTAAATGTACCCAACCCGCATTTTACCTGCTCTTTACCCAGGTAAGTAATGGTTAACGAGTGAATCCCATCTTCTAAAAAATAGCGTAATTCCAGTTTTTCGCCAATCTGCAGATGCGATACATCAATATTACGGGCAAAATAATAGCAGGATAAAAAATCAAACACATTACCTGTAAAAGGGAACTTGCCCTTATCGGCAGTAATCACGTTCTTTTCCCTGTCAAATGTAACCTTATCGCTGTGCCTGTACTTTGATTCCTGCCTGTTTTCGGCATAGTAATAAGGCAGCAGGGTAACCGGGTCTATATAGGAATGATACTCGTTACGGGTTTTAAACAGCAGGTTAAAAGTGCCGATTGTTTTGGCGCTGGCATTAATATGCAGGGCAGCGTGTCCGTTAAACTTTTGTGGCGTGTTCTCTACCTTTATCATCGCCTCGGCCGCGCTGAAAAAGCCATATTTTAATTTATAAGTTATTTGTTCGCCCGCCTGAAAGGCAACCTCTTTGGTTTTAGTGGCCTGCTGATCCTGACTGTAAGCGCCAATAAAGCCGTTAAGCAGTATAAGGATTAAATAGTATTTCTTCATTTGTTTGATATAGACGCAATTACCGCTACCCGGTTTAATCCTTGCGTTTATAAATAGGTACGGTAGAACAGGGTTCGCCAAACATCAGGCTTTTGGCAATAGGGGTAAGGCGCTGCGTTAGCTCTACGTAGGCAGATACCGGTACCGGGATATCCCCGCAGCCTTTTATCACCACGCGCTGGTCGCGGTACTGCTCCACATCAAGGGCTTTAAGTTCTGTTACAAATAACACGGTTTCCAGCACTTCGGCATCACCAAAAACAACCTGGCGGGCGTAGGGCGCCATACGGTTTGCCAGCAGCATGTAAGCCCATGCGGGCACAATGGCATCGGCAGTGCAGGTTATAGCTACATTCTTATCCTGGTATTGTGCCCAGTCGTGCGTTTTAACAAATTCACGAAAATCTTTTTCGCGCAGCATCAGGCCATGGAAAAGGTTATCCTTAATATCATAAACCAGGCGTTCGCCGGGTGCATAAAATTGTGCCGGGTCTAAAGTAACCAGGCCGCTTTGTGCAACTTTATTGATGATGTTTTCCTGTATTTCCATAACGGTATTTAATAAAAAAATCCGGCATCAACTATAACGTTAATGCCGGATGCAAAATTACTTTAAATTTTGTTACATAAACTTAGCCCTGTTATCTTTTACATTCGCCTTATCTTTTAAGGCATCAAGCACCGAACCTTGCGAGCGTTGCAGCAATACCTGGCCAATTTGCTGTTTTTCGCGGATGTTGTTGGTAAGCTGTGCCGGGTTGGTGAAGCTATCTAATGTAAATACATAAACCCCTTGCTGGCCTTCAATTGGTTTTGACAGCTTGTTTGGCTGTGAACCAAATACGGTACCAATAACTTTATATTCTGCTGCCGAACCAGGGATAACCGGGTTAGCAAATACAATGTTTTGTAAAGGTGTAACCTTGCTGCCGGCTTTTTGAGCAACCTGATCGATGTTTGAAGCACCGTTTAATGCAGACTGGAATTTATCTGAAAGCTGTTTGCCTTTAACCTGGATACGAACCGCAGGCTCAATTTGCTTTTTAACATCCTCTAATGATAGTATGCCTTTAGGTTTAATGGCAGATAAACGAGCTACTACGTATTGGTCGCCTGATGCGAATACCTGGTCAGAAAAGTCTCCTTTTTCTGATTTAAATGCCCATTTAACAATTTCGCGTGCATTATCTAAACCGATTACGCTTGCTGCAACGGCGTTTACATCCTCGGCTTTTTTAAGCGGAAGGTTTGCCTTTTTAGCCTGCGCATCAAAATTATCTTTGTTTAACGAGCTTAAGAAAGCCTGGGCTTTGCTGTAAACCGCAGCTTGTGTTTTGCTGCTTGGCGTTAACGGTTTATCTACTACAGCTATTTTAACGTATTTAGACGAGCCCTTTTGCTCTTCTACCTGGTAAAGGTGAACACCAAATTGCGTGGTAACCACTTTTAATTCTCCAGGTTTAGCACTAAATACCGCATCATCAAAAGCAGGTACCATAGCGCCGCGGCCAAAAGTACCCAGGTCGCCGCCTTTTTCGCCGGAAGCTTTATCGATCGAGTACATTTTAGCCAGGTCTGCAAATGATTTACCACCGGCAATTAATTTTTTAATAGAATCTGCCTTAGCCAATGCCTTGTCAATACCCCCTTCGGTAGTTGGGTTTATCAGGATATGCCTTGCTTTTATAGAATCGGGCCCAACACGCGAATCGATCAGTTTAGCTACTTTATAGCTGCCGTTTGAAAAATATGGGCCGTAAATAAAGCCTTTATCTGCAGTAAACATTACCGAATCCAGCTTAGGCTCTAACTGGCCTTTTTTCTGGTAGGTAAGCTGCCCTTTTGTTTCAGAGTTGATCTGTACAAAAAGCGAATCATTAGCCGTGGCTTTGAAATCGCCAACCAGTTTTTCAACCTGTGCTTTTACAGCAGCGGTATCATCTTTAGATGGTGCTGCGTTAAAGCTGATGTATTCAAAGCTGCGCAGTTCCTGCTGATTTTTAAATTCGTTTTTGTGTGCGTTGTAATAGGTGCTGTAATCGTCGTCGGTTAGTTTAATGTTAGCATCCGGTATAGATGCATAATCCAGCACGGTGTATTTAAAGTTAGCCAGCTTGTTTTTCGCCAGGTAATCGTCCTGCGCATCAAGCGAGTTTACATAAAGGCCGTTGGTAACCAACGCCATGTATTTTTGCTGTTTTTTTGCAGTGATCAGTTGCCTTACAAAATCATTCCATGCGGCAAGCTGTGCTGCATCTGCCTTAGGTGTTTGCAGGTACTGTAAAAACTGGTTCAGTTTGCTTTTATCAAACTGCCCGTCCTGGCCTACAAACTGGCGCTGTATCTGTGGGTCGGGGTTGCTGCCGCTTATCATCGACTGGCTTTCGGCCTCGCCAACAACAATACCCAGTTTGTTTATCTCTTTATTTAAAAGTAGTTCGGTTAAATACTGGTTCCAGGTGGTTTCCTGGATGTAGTTAGATACCTGTGGCGTGATGCTTTGCCCGCTTTGCTGTTTAAACTGATTAGTGCTTTGCTCTAACTTCTGGCTAAAATCAGCATAGGCGATTTTTTCGCCGTTTACTTCACCAATATTGGTATTGTCGCCCCTGAAAAAAGAACTGCCGGAACGAACCACTTCTTCGGCAATAAAGCCTAAAAGCGCTACACCAATCACTATTGCGAGAATCTTTCCCATTCGTTCCCGCAAAAAACCCATTATGCCCATATAATTATCTATGTTTTATATTTCTCAAAAAGAGGCGCAAGATACAATTTTTACTAAAATTCTATAACACAAAATTTTGTGTAAATAAATAGGGGGATATTATTGCGAAAGATCGCCGTTAACATGTATAACTGCGGTGGAGTTTTGAAACACCGGGTTTAAGAATTTATCATCGCTTAAAAAGCTGGTGCCGGTCATCTCGTCGCCGTTGGGTTTGGTCATCACTACCTTTTTGTCTGAGTAGATCTGTTTTTTTTTCATATCCCACATAAGTTCTTCAGACCGGTAAACAGAGCCGTCGCCTTTAGTAGCAACCACATTTTTACGAAAAACGATCAGGTCTTTTTCTTTATAATAAAAGCCGGTATCTGCTATTACATTGCCATCTTCAGAATAAAGGATAACCTTTACACCCTTTGGCATTATTGTGTAAGGATTTTTTTTAGTGTCGTAGTCTATCATCAGCGGGGTTAGCAGCCGGGCCTTTACGATAGCGTCATCGCTGAATATCATATCAACACCGGTTGTGCGCTGGATGGGTTTGGTGGCATCGGCCGCAGCAATAGCCTTTACCTTATTGATATCGTTTTCGCAGGCGCTTAAAAGCAGGGCTGCAAAAACAGCCGGTAAATAAATGCACAGTTGCTTTAGCCTGCCTGGTATCATACAAAATTAATCAAACCTGTATTTCTGGAACCACTTATCGTTAAGCGTGAATGACAAGTGAACGTTAATATAATTCTCTTGAACCAGGCTATTGGTAAGTGTACCGCGTTTGCCAACTTCGGCACCAATATTTATACGGTAAAAGCTGGTATTGTTTGCCCTTAAAGGCAAGCCCAGGCCGCCTGTTACGGCGTATCTTTTAATATCGGTATTGTTTACCCTAAGATAAGTTTGGTCGTAAATAAAACCTAAGCGGTAGTCTACAGATGCAAAATAGTTTGACAGCGAGTTAACGTTTGGAGTAAACTGGCCGCCAACATTAATGGTTTTGCTATCATTAAGGCTTTTATTAACACCGGCTACGGTTAGTTTAGACCAATTGCTCATGGTATAATCTGCACCTATCAAAAATTTGCCGTCGTATTGGTATGATACCCCAAAACGGTTGATCATAGGGAGCTGTATTTTGGCAGATGGCTGCTGGTTGTTTACCAGGCTGTCTGTCGCTACGCCTTCGTCGCCGCTTGCGTTTCTGTAATAACTGCTTACGATGTAGTTGTTAGCTGTGTTTAGTTTGGTATTGGCAGATGCCGAGTAGCCAAAGGTTAAATGTTTACGCGGAGAAAAATCTACCGAATACTGTACGCCGTAATCATAGTTTAAACCTGTTATGCTATTGCTTTCTTCGATGCGCGAGTTGAGTACACCGGCCAGTGAGGGTACTTCTGTTGATTGGGTTTCTTTAAGGTTACCAAATATATAAGAGATGTTAGCACCAATAGATAAGTGTTTGCCTATGCCAAAACCATAACCGATATAAAATTTAGATAAGCCCCCGTCGCCATTATAGATATAATTAACTGCGCTGGTATCTGATGGCAGGCCTGTGCTGAAATTGGGGCTTACCTGTTTGTAGCTGTAACCCAGTTCGCTGTAAGGCATTAAACCAAAACTAAGTGCAGAGCGTTTTGAAACAGGGATGCCAAAGGCAACATGACTAAGCCTGAAATTGGCATTGGTTTGCGATGCCTGGCCGCTTTTTTCGAGCGTGTTGAATTTGCCGTATATCCCGGCGTCAATAACGGTTAAGCCAATTGCAGAATAGGATGCAGGGTTAAGCGGGTTGATGGTATAAAAGTTATTGATGCGGTTGGTTGCTACGCCAATGCCGCCCATTGCCAGGTTTTGCGGCAGCAACATGGGGCTTATATCGCCTAAACCATAACGTGAATATGGGGAACTGGTAGTTGCAGTAGATTGTGCCTTTACGCCAAATGCCGTTACAGTAAATAAGAACAATATTATCAGGAACCTTATATTTTTAATCATTATGCTTTTGTATCGCTGCGTTTAATCCTTTAAGAACCAGGTAAGGTTCAATTTTAATATAGGGGGCAAAGATGCTATTTTTCAATAGAGTATCAAAAAAAATACTATCGCCCCCGCTTAGTATAATGTTGTATCCTTGTGTTGTTTTAATGTACTCTTTTATGAAGCCTTCCAGCTCATATTTTATACCGTTTTGCACGCCCGACCGGATGGCCGATGCCGTATCATCGCCATAAGCAGCCGTAAAGTTTTTATCGGCTTCTAAAAAAGGCAATGCCGCGGTATAATGGTTAACGGCTTTATAACGCATATTTAATCCCGGTGATATACTGCCGCCAAAATAATTTGCATCGGCGTCAATATAATCATAGGTTATACAGGTGCCTCCGCTTATAATTATATTATTGGTATCGGGGTATAAATAATTAGCCCCAATTACAGCTGCAAGCCTGTCGGCGCCAAGTGTATCGGGTGTTTTGTAAAGGTTATTGATGCCTGCTTTTATGCTGCTGTTAAAATATGTTACCGGCAGCGTGGCCTCCAGCAGCATTTGCCAGGGTTGTTTTGTTGTTTTTACAGATGCTATGATAACCCTATCGGCTTTATATTCGCTTAAAAAGCCTTTAATATGCGTTTCTTCCGGGTTTTGATATTGCCCGGCTTTTAAGAGGTGGTCGTTTTCAAAAACGGCCACTTTGGTAAGCGTGTTGCCAATATCAATAACCAGGTTTGGCATTTAAGCTTTAGCCAGTGATAATATAGATTCGAAAATGGCCAGGCCATCCTCGTTACCCACCAGGCTTTCTGATGCGCGCTCGGGGTGTGGCATAAAGCCAAACACGTTGCGGCCGGCATTAGTTACCCCTGCTATGTTTTCGATAGAGCCGTTAGGGTTGCTTTCGTCGGTAACATTACCTGCCACGTCGCAGTAACGGAACAGCACCTGGTCGTTATCATTTAACGCCTTTATTACGTCGGCATCGGCAAAGTAATTACCCTCGCCATGGGCTAAAGGTATTTTTAATGCGCGCTGCGGATCAATAAATTGCGTAACCAGCGAATTTTGGGTTTGCGCTTTCATGTGAATGTTGCGGCAAATAAACTTGCGGTTTTTATTATGCAGCAATGCACCCGGTAACAGGCCGGCCTCTGTCAATATCTGGAAACCGTTGCAGATGCCCATTACTTTGCCGCCTTTAGCTGCAAACTGTATCACCTCTTGCATAATAGGCGAGAAGCGCGCAATGGCGCCTGAACGCAAATAATCGCCGAAGGAGAAGCCGCCCGGCAATACAATAAACTCAGCACCCTGCAAATCATGGTCTTTATGCCATAACCGCACCACCTGCTGGCCCATTACATTTTGAAGAACATGGATGATATCCTCATCACAATTTGAGCCTGGAAATATTACTACACCGAATTTCATGCTACAAAACTAATATAACCTATGAAATTTGAACGAATGTAAAAGTTAAAAAGTGTTAAACTGAAAATATATGATGCTGATAAGCAGTAATAAATACAAACTTTCGTACATCCACTTTACGCTGGCATTGATAAAATAATACGACAAGAACACCGCCGCAGGCACCGCACACAATAAAAAGTGGTTTAAATTAAACTGCGATTTTACATAAAATGACAGGCCGCCAATTAAAAATATGATTAGCAGTAGCTGGAACGATTTGCGCACCTGTACGTAGCTTTTATAATAGTTTTGCTGCAATTTAAAAAAGTAAAGTATCAGAATGATCAGTACCGGCACCAATACCAGGTAATTATAATACTTAATGTTGATGCTGTTTGGGAACCGGGTACCCAGCGGCGCCCAGATATGGTAAAAGCTGCCCAGCTTATTATTGAGATAATAAAAAACTGCGAAAAAGAAGAATACGGTAAGGTAACCCAAAATGCCGGAAACCCATTCGCGCCAGTTAAAAGGCTTAAAGATGATCAGGGCTATCCAGATAGCCAGGAACAGGTAAATATAGGGTAAGTAAATAATGGAGCCTATGGCAACAATCATCCCCAGGTCAAACGCGGTAGATTTGGCATCATCGCTTTTATAAAAGCTAAAGAGTTTAAATAGCATCCATATTACCAAAAAGTTACAGATAAGCGGTGAGCTTAATACCATAAACGGCGCAAACAGCGACGTAAGCGTAACATACATTAGGGAGGGTAAAAAAGTAGGCCTGCCCAATAGGTTGTAATGGTTAACCAGATAGTTAAGCAGCAGCGCCTGCCCCAGTACCAGCACGGCGGCTAAAAAAACGTTAAGCATGGGAGAGAAAGCATACTCGTAAGATACCGGTACCAGCAGGCGGGCAAAGGGCTCAACAAAAATAAACTCAAGCTTATCCGGCACCCGGGCAATGTAGCCTATACGCAGCACAAACATTAAAATGGCCAGCCATATTACGTTAAGCGGATTAAATATCTTAAAAATACTGATCATACGGGTTGGCCTGTGCACGCAAAATTAGCAGAAAAATTTAGAGTTGCAGGCAGTGGGCATTATTGTCAGTCTGAGCTTGTCGAAGACTTGTACGCTTTGCTAATGGTTCGACAGGCTCACCCTGACAATCTCTGCTATGTCAGTCTGAGCTTGTCGAAGACCTGTGCGCCTCACTAATGGTTCGACAGGCTCACCATGACACGTTTAAATACTTACCGCGCGTATTTCTTCACCATATCATCCACTATTTTAGCGGTTTCATTCGGAAAGTCAACCACAATGCGTCGGTCATCGGCCAACCAGTTGTTAATGCGCGATACAAAGTCGTGATTAATGGTATGCACTACTTCTACCCCTAATTTTGATGCAGACAGGGCATTACATTGCTGCTCGTACTGCCCGCGCATAGGTATCATCAAAACCTTTTTACCCAAAAACAGGGCTTCGGCAGGGCCTTCAAACCCCCCGCCGGTAAGCAGGCCGGTGCAACTTGCCAGGCTAATGTTAAATGCTTCGTTATTTACCGGGTACACGCTTACATTACCTTCGCGATAGGCTATTTTGGTGCGTTTGCTAAAAATCTGCCATTCGGCCTTGGTTTCTTTTAAATGCTTGATGAGTGTTTTATCGCTGTAGGCAGGCAGGTAAACGGTGTAATGGCCTAAGTTGCTGGTAACCATGCTGCGGATATCGCTGCGGATAACCGGGGTGTGGATAAAATCGTCATACCGCTCAAAGTGGAAACCAATATGGTGCGTGGTGGGCGAATAATATTCAAACAGCCATTCGGCATAATTCCATTTTTTAGGGCGCGGCGTTTTTTGCGATACAAAAGAGCATTGGTGGCTTAATGATACCGATGGAACTTTTTGCAACCGGCAGGCCCAGGCGCTTACAGGTTCAAAATCGTTGATGACCAAATTATAATCTTTTAGCGGAAGGCTGTGCATATCTTTCCAAAGCTGGCGCAGATTCATGATCTTAAAAGTGGCCCAATTATCTACCCCGCCATTTTTGCCAAATACAAAGCTAAAACCATGCAAGTGGTATTTCAGCGGCTGCGATAAACTAACTTCAGCTTCGGTGCCGCTTATCAGCAGGTCTACGTCGCCATATTGCTGCAACAGGGGCACAATTTCGCGGGCACGACTAATGTGGCCGTTACCTGTTCCCTGAATACCGAACAATATTTTCATAGATAGCTGATGTGACGGGCAAATATAATGGATTAATGCGCTTCCTGCTTAAATCTTTCTAACAGGCTGCGTACATCCAGTTTGGCGTTAAGGTCCTCGGTGTCTGAGGTGTCATCTTCGTCGTTATCCTGTTTAAAATCTTCAGGCCGGTATTTAAACACCGTCCATTGCTTATCATGATATTCTAAAGCGGTAAGGCTTTCCACCCAGTCGCCGCTGTTTAGATATAATACCGAACCTGTGTTTTCGGTAGATTGGATCTCGCGGATCTCGGCATGGTGGATATGCCCGCAGATAACGTAGGTGTAGGCTTTCTCTACGGCCAGGTCGGCAGCCGTTTGCTCAAACTGATTAATAAACTTTACGGCATCTTTAAATTTAGCCTTTATTTTTTGCGAGAAGCTCATCTTTGGCCTGCCCATAGCGGTCAGTAACCAATTGGTCATACTGTTGATCAGGATCAGCGTATCGTAACCCACCGCACCTAATTTGGCCAGCCATTTAGAGTGTTGCATGGTTACATCAAATACATCACCATGAAAGATCCAGGCTTTATGCCCGTCAATATTCAGCACGATCTTATCCAGCAGCTGAAAGGTGCCCAGGTTAAAATCAGTAAATTTACGCAGCATTTCATCGTGGTTGCCGGTAAGGTAATACACGGGTACGCCCTCGGTTACAAACTTCAAAATGCGGCGCACCACCTTCATGTGTGTTTCGGGCCAATAAGATTTACTGAATTGCCAAATGTCTATAATATCCCCGTTGAGGATAAGCATTTTGGGCTTAATACTTTTAAGATATTTAAGGAGTTCTTTGGCGTGGCAGCCGTATGTGCCTAAATGGACATCAGATATGATAACTATATCTACTTCGCGTTTTGCCATTAAAATGGATGGGCTAAGTTAATAGCCGTTAATTTATGTACGCCGGGTGTTGGGCAAACGGGAGGATCTTATTCCTCGTCGTCGTCTTCGTTAACCTTTAGTTCGTAAGGGCTTAGATAAAATGCACCAAGCAATACCAGCAATCCTATTACAAACAAGTAAGTAAATTCAAAATTCATCTTTCCTTATTTTTACAAATATCAACTAATCAAATTATTGTAGTGTTAAGACTGTGTTAAATGTTAAAGGTTACGCAAAACAAAAAATAATTAGATAGCAGGCGTTTGCAGGCCGTTATTGGCCTGTTTGGGTATGGTAAGTTACCCAAATCAAATGAAAAGTACATGAAAGTTTAGCGGTATCAGTAAGTATAATACTAAATGTCTGACTATGAATTATTTGTGTAAATGGTATAGTGTTCACGCTGTGAACATGAACGCTTTAAGGCTATCCTTTGGCAAAGTTATTTTTAATACGTTCTAATTGCTTTAAATGATGCTGCAAATGCACGCGGATAAATTTAAACCATTGCGGGGCATTTAACATACCCAGGCGCGGATGCGCCCAGCGGGCATTTTTAGGTGCATCGTTTACCATTGCAGCAACTAATTCAATTTTTTTGCGGGTTTTTATGATCAAATTTTTAATGTCTTCTTTATCTGACTTTTTGGGAGATATTTTTTCAGATACGGATCTGGGTACTTTAAATTTACCGGGCGGGAAACTCCCCATAAACATTACATAATGCCCCCAAAAGTTCATGCCTTTTTTAGTAGGCGGGCAGGTATTATTAGTACAGCATTCTAAAGCTATTGCCGAATTTAGGCTTGCCTTAAGTATATGGTCGTAAACTTCGGTATAACTCCACCCACCCATGGGCGGTGTTTGTGTAAACCGCTCGTCGGTAAAAGTATCCAATTGCCGGCGGTAGGTATCTAATGCGGTATCAATTGCGCGGCGCTCTTTGGTGAGGTTCATAACAGTAAAGTTAACTCTTTTAAATGGTGTATCTGCATGTCCACATCTGCAGGTTTTTCTGCCTGCAGAGGGTTAAAATAAATGGCATCCATACCTACGCCCATAGCTCCGCGGATATCTGCCTCAATGCTGTCCCCAATCATTACACTTTCGGGGATGGTGGCACCCGCCAGTTCAATAGCATGTTTAAATATGGCCGGGTCGGGTTTATTAACGCCCACCACTTCGGATATAATGATGTTTTGAAAGTAGGGCGACAGGTTAGTGCCTGCAACCTTCATTTCGGTAGATTCTTTAAACCCGTTAGAGATCAAATGCAGCGTGTACTTGCCTTGCAGGTAAGCCAGCGTTTCGTGCGCATGCGGAAACAAGTTTGTTTTAGTAGGGCCAAGCATTACATAAGCGTCCTCAAAATCCGCAGGCATTAGGTCGGGCTGTACACCTAATTCAATAAAGGTGCTTTTAAAACGGGCTTCGCGCAGTTCATCCTTGGTGATTTCGCCCAGGTGATATTGTGCCCAAAGCCGGTGGTTATGGCGGGTATAAGTTTCGATAAACAGGTCTGCCGATTTTAGGCCGATATCTTTTAACTTATAAGTGCTATAAAGTTCGTGCAGGGTTTCTTCAGCGTTCTTATCAAAATCCCAAATGGTGTGGTCAAGGTCGAAGAAGATGTGTTTGTATTTAGATGTGCGGTTTACGATTGTAGATTGGGCCATGCATTCACATTTTGATTCAAAGGTATTATATTTCAAATCGTAAATTTCAAATCGTCTATCAATTACACCTTCTCCCCAAACGCCAAATCGCCTGCATCGCCTAAACCCGGTACGATGTAAGCCTTGCTCGTCATTTCGTCATCAACGGCGCAGGTCCATATTTTTGCGTTCGGTAAGTTGGCGCGTACATGGGCAATACCTTCGTTGCTGGCTATAACGGCAGCTATATGCAGGGCTTTTAGTTGATATTGGGCTATAATCTCTTTACAAACCAATACGGTACTTTGCCCGGTGGCCAGCATGGTATCGCACATAATTAGGGTTTTGCCGTCCAGGTTAGGGGCGGAAATCTGATCGATCTGAATAGTAAAGGCGCCGCTCTTTTTTGTTTTGCGACAGGCGGTGATAAAGGCACTATCGGCACGGTCAAAAAAATTGATGAAGCCCTGATGAAAGGGCAGCCCGGCGCGTAGTATAGTAGCAACAACGGGTTGCTCTGCCGCTAAATTAATATTGGCTGTGCCCAATGGTGTTTGTACATCAGCAGATTTATAGTTAAGGATTTTGCTGATCTCGTAGGCCAGTATTTCGCCCAGTCTTTCCTGGTTCTTGCGGAAACGGTATTTATCCTGCTGTATGGTAACATCCCGCAGCTCGGCTAAAAACTGGTTGGCAATGCTATTGGTTTTATTGAGGATGAAAGGCTGTGTTAATGGCATGGTTAAAGATAATGCTTTTTAGTTGGAAGCCCCTCCAAAAGCCTCACCTAAATCCTCTCCAAAGGAGAGGGGCAGGGGAGAGGCCTTGCTAATTAGATGGAATTTACCAATCAATATTTAAATAATTTGGTTGTGTAAAAGATGCTGACATAGGGTTGTCATTAACAGGTATTTTATTTGCAACTAAAATACTTAGCAATCTTGACAGCCTAATCACAAATCTTCGGTCACTAATCACTATTTTTGAGTAATGGATTTTAAAATAACTTCTCAGTACGTACCCACCGGTGATCAGCCCGGCGCTATTAAGCAACTGGTTGATGGTGTAAATAATGCCGATCCGTTCCAGACCCTGTTGGGGGTTACGGGCTCGGGTAAAACCTTTACTATTGCCAACGTAATTGAGCAAACCCAAAAGCCTACGCTAATACTGAGTCATAATAAAACCCTGGCGGCACAATTGTATGGCGAATTTAAACAGTTCTTCCCGGATAATGCCGTGAACTACTTTGTATCCTACTATGATTATTACCAGCCCGAGGCGTTTATCCCCTCATCAAATACCTACATTGAAAAAGATCTGCAGATTAACGAGGAAATAGAAAAACTCCGTTTGCGCACCACATCGGCACTGATGAGTGGCCGCAGGGATGTAATAGTAGTATCATCCATATCCTGTATTTATGGTATGGGTAATCCCGAGGATTTTGCCAATTCGGTATTTAAATTTGCGGTAGGTACCCGCATTAGCAGGAATGCTTTTTTACATCGTTTGGTAGAGATACTATACGCCCGTACCACGGCTGATTTTAAACGTGGTACATTTAGGGTAAAAGGAGATACGGTGGATATTTTCCCGGCATATATGGATTATGCTTATCGCATCAGCTTTTTTGGGGATGATATAGAAGAGTTAAGCACCTTTGATATCACCACCGGTAAAACCATCGAGAAGATGACGCATATGGTGGTTTATCCCGCCAACTTATACGTTGCCCCGCGAGAGCGTTTTCAGCAATCTGTTTGGGCGATACAGGAAGAACTGGAAAGCCGTAAAAAGCAGTTTATAGACGATGGCCGCTTTATAGAGGCCAAGCGATTGGAAGAAAGGGTTAATTACGACCTGGAGATGATCCGCGAATTGGGTTACTGTAGTGGTATCGAAAATTATTCGCGCTTTTTTGATGGCCGCCAACCGGGTATGCGCCCGTTCTGTTTATTAGATTATTTCCCGGATGATTACCTGATGGTGATTGATGAAAGCCACGTTACCGTACCACAGATCCGCGCGATGTATGGCGGTGACAGGTCCAGGAAGATCTCGTTGGTTGATTATGGTTTCCGTTTGCCTGCGGCAATGGATAACAGGCCGTTAAACTTCCAGGAGTTTGAACGCCTGGCCCCGCAAACCATTTATGTAAGCGCAACCCCTGCCGATTTCGAACTGGAGAAATCTGGCGGGGTAGTGGTAGAACAGGTGATACGCCCAACCGGCCTGCTCGATCCGATAATTGAAGTGCGCCCGGTAATTAACCAGGTAGATGATTTGCTGGATGAGGTGGATAAAACTATTAAAATGGGCGATCGCGTGCTGGTGACCACCCTGACTAAACGCATGGCCGAAGAACTGGCCAAGTATATGGATAGGCTGGGCATTAAATGCCGCTACATCCACTCGGAAGTAAAAACCTTGCAGCGTGTAGAGATCTTACGCGGCCTGCGCCTGGGCGAGTTTGATGTACTGATAGGGATCAACTTATTGCGCGAGGGACTGGATCTGCCCGAGGTATCATTAGTAGCCATTTTGGATGCGGATAAAGAAGGTTTCCTGCGGTCGGAGCGTTCGCTGATCCAAACCATTGGTCGTGCGGCCCGTAACGATAGGGGGCGGGTTATTATGTATGCCGATAAGATCACCGACTCGATGGAGATAACGATGTCTGAAACTATGCGCCGCCGCGAATTGCAGATAAAGTATAACGAGGAGCATGGCATTACGCCGCGTACGGTAGGCAAATCAAAAGAAGAGATCATGGAGCAAACCTCGGTGGTAGACTTTAAGGGCGGTGTGCAAAAGGCTTACGTGGAAACAGATACCCTGACCCTTGCTGCCGACCCAATAGTGCAATACATGACCAAGGCCGATCTGAAAAAATCTATCGAGAATACCCGTAAGGACATGGTTGCCGCCGCAAAAAATATGGACTTTTTGTTAGCAGCCAAACTGCGCGACGAAATGTTTGCGCTGGAAAAAACGATGGAAGAAAAGTTTTCGTAAATATGCAAATGGGGGAGAATAACTGCGCCAATGGACTTGTCTATCTAACCTCGCATCTGGACATTATATAAATCGAAACAAATTTTCCGTTATATACTTATATTTGTAAAGCTAAATTTAATTTGAGATGGGTGTTTTAATCCGTTTTTTGATCATTACCATTTGTTCGTTATACATTATACGTGCCTTAGTGCGCTTGTTTTTGCCGATGCTTTTTAACAGTGTAATTAATAAAGCGCAGGAGCAGGCCCGTCAGCAAAACAACTATCAGCAACCAAAGCCGGATGGCCGCGTACGGGTTGATTACAAGCCCGAAGCTAAAAGTGCTGTTCCGGATTCTGAAGGAGAGTTTGTAGATTACGAAGAAATTAAATAAACCAATGTTACCCGAAGGCCTATATAAACGCAGGCGTAACCATAATAATACGCCACCATCTTTACTTTTAGTACTTACTAACTGCATTGTACTGGCTGTATTGATACAGCTGTTTACGGGCTGCCGTACCATTAATAACTTTTTTTGGGCTGCAATTGGTATCCTTGCCCTTTACAATGTTTACACCATTCGCCGCAACTGCGAGGAGTATAATAAGCTTAATATTTTGATCTACATATTAAGTTTATTGTTCATGGTATTCCTGTTCTTCTATTTTAGCAACCAGCCCCACCGTTGCTAAGTAAATATCTTATAAAAACTTATCGTTTCTAATCTCGTTCAATTTTCTATTTTTGAAGATTGAAAATTACTATCCCTAAAAAAGTTTAAATGAATAACTGGATAAAGCGTAATAGTGGCCATCTTATAGTCGCTGCAATATTTTTCGTACTGGCCTTTGCCTACTTCTTTAACCCCATTATGCAGGGTAAGGTAATGTACCAGGGCGACGTTTTGCAAGCCCAGGCCATGCAAAAAGAAATAATGGACGTTAAAGCTAAAACAGGCCACGCCCCATTATGGACAAACCAGATGTTTGGCGGTATGCCAAGTTATCAAATTTGGGCAAAATATGGCTCTAATGCCACTACTTACGTAATTGATGCCTTAAAAACGGTATTCCCAAACCCGGTTGATACTATTTTGCTTTACATGTTTGGTGCCTACTTTTTGTTCTGCACTTTAAAGCTAAACAACTGGCTGGCAGCAGCAGGCGCCGTTGCCTTCGCATTCTCATCCTACAACTTTATTTATATTGAAGCCGGGCATGCTAACCAGGCTTATGCTATAGCGTTTTTTGCACCAATAGTTGCAGGTATTATCATGACGCTTAGAGGCCAGTATATTACAGGCGGCGCTTTAACAGCGTTTTTCCTGGCGATGGAGATCCGCTCCAACCACGTGCAGATGACCTTTTACCTGCTATTGGCGGTTGCTATATTAATAGGTATAGAGCTTTACCATGCAATAAAAGCCAAACTTACCACGCCATTTTTTAAAGCTATCGGCTTTTTGGCAGGTGCAACAATACTGGCTGTGCTGGTAAACGCAGGCTCGCTATGGACAACCTATGAATACAGTAAATACACTATACGCGGTAAACCGAATTTAAAAAGCGAAACCACTACGGCAAGCACAGGTTTAGCAAAAGATTACGCCTACACCTGGAGTGAAAGCGTTACAGAAGTTTTTACCTTTTTTATCCCTAATGCTTATGGCGGCGGTACCGGCACCACTGCAGGCGAAGATTCAAAGGTTGCCAAAGTTTTAACAGATAAGGGTATCGACCCGGCGCAGGCACAACAATTTGCCGCACAGGTGCCTTTATATTGGGGTAACAAGCCAAGCACAAACGGCCCATGGTATTTTGGGGCAGTAGTGTTCTTTTTATTCGTATTAGGATTGCTGATCGTTAAGAACCGGATTAAATGGTGGTTATTATCAGCCGTATTGTTAAGCGTGTTCTTGTCATTCGGTAAAAATTTGCCGTTCCTGTCAGATCTTTTCTTTAATTATTTCCCGCTCTATAATAAGTTTCGAGCAGTAGAATCTACGTTGGTAATTGCGTCGCTCTGCTTCCCTATATTAGGTTTCCTGGCGCTTAACGAGGTATTTATTAACCGCGATAAGGCATATGTTTTTAATAAAACCAAAATAGCATTTTACATTACCGGTGGTATAACCCTATTAATGATAGCCTTACCGGGCTTGATTTTAAGCTTTAAATCTACCGAGCATCAAACGCTTATAACAGGCTTAACCCAGGCTTTCAGAGGGGATGGTGCTATGGCTAATTCTGTTGCCAATGCCCTGATCCAGGATCGCGAAGCTTTGGAAAGAGCCGATGCCATCCGTACTTTTATTTTTGTAGCACTTATTTTTGGCTTGCTGTACATTGTTATCAAACAAAAAATAAGTACCACATTTGCTGCTTTTGCAGTTATGGGCCTGGTAGTGGTAGATATGTGGAGCGTTGACAAACGCTATCTGAAAGATGATACCTTTATCCCCAAAGAAAATTTAGCACAGGTTTATACCCCACGTGAAGTTGATGAATTTGTGATGCGCGATAAAGACCCTAATTTCAGGGTATTTGACTTGAGCCTGTCTGACCCCTTTCATGATTCCCGTTCATCTTATTTTTATAAAACAGTGGGTGGATTCCATTCGGCACGTTTAAGGCGCTTTGATGAGTTGGTAGAAAACCAGTTTACCAAAAGTATTAACCAGGATGTTTTGGATATGCTGAACACCAAATACATCATCACTGCCGACCCTAAAACAGGCGCCGCAGGCATGCGTGCAAACCCAACTGCCTGTGGTAACGCATGGTTTGTAAAAACGGTTAAGTATGTAAAAGATGCCGACCAGGAAATGCAGGCTATCAGCAGTTTCTCGCCTAAAGATGAGGCTATGATTGACCAGAGCTACAAAAAGGTTGTAGAAGCGTTGCCATTAGGCCCTGATGACAACAGCACCATCAAACTAATAAGCTACGAGCCTGAGCATTTAACTTATCAAACCAGTTCAAGCGCCAACCAGGTAGCTGTATTTTCTGAGATCTATTACGACAAAGGCTGGACGATGCTGATAGACGGTAAGGAGCAGCCATACTACCGTGCCGATTACCTGTTACGTGCGGCAACCATCCCTGTGGGTAATCACAAAGTTGAATTTATATTCCACCCAACATCCTACTACGCAGGCGAAAATATCTCGTTAGCAGGATCGGTGTTATTGATACTGGCACTGGGTGGTGCTGTATATTCAGAACGTAAAAAGAAACAACCGGAAGCTAAAAAAGCATAAGGATATATCTTGATATCAAAAGAGCGATGGGTTAATACTCGTCGCTCTTTTTGTTTGGCGGTAGATTTGACAACTTTTAAAAAGTTGTCAAATCTTAATTCGGTCAATCATTCGTCTGTAGCACAGGGTCAGCTTTCAGCCGACGTAAGCAGAATGCTTACAATATGCAGTATCAAGAGTTACGCTACGCTAAACTCGCGACAGCAATTATTGGAGGTAGATTTGACAACTTTTAAAAAGTTGTCAAATCTTAATTCGGTCAATCATTCGTCCTTTTATTCAACAGCCAATACCAGCCCAAATTAAAGGTGATTACTACATGGTTAAGCACAGTAGGTATCAGCCCGTAATGGCGTTTCATGATATCAAAACGTTCTAAAAGGCTTTGTTTATGTTTGGCTTTAGACATGCCGCCAACCAGGTATCTGGCCACATAACCATCAGCTTTAATTATTTTTTTAGCTTTTTTAGCTGCGCGGATGATCCAGTCGATGTCGGCACTCAACTGGTATCGCGGGTCATAAGGTTCTGTAAGTGTGCGCCTGATATAAATAGCCTGGTGACTAACACTCATCCCCAATTTAAAACTACGCCAGGTAAATTTATCGGGGGCTTTGTGGCGGCGCCGGCCAAGGCTTTCGCGTTCATCGTTCACCATTTCGGTTTCGCCGTAGTAGATATCAGCATCGGGGGCGGTAGCAAAAACTTTGGCTACGGTATCCTTAGCATAAAACTCATCGCCCGAGTTCATGAAGATCACATAATCGCCTTTAGCAAGGGCAAGCCCTTTGTTCATGGCATCATAAATACCTTTATCTTTTTCGCTGATGAATTTAGCGATGCGGTTTTCGTAGCGTTTGATGATCTCCAGCGTACCATCGTTAGATGCACCGTCAACCACTATATATTCTATCGCGCCATAAGTTTGATTAAGCACTGAAAGCAGCGTACGCTCGATATCGCGGGCATTATTGTAAACAATGGTAATTACCGATAGTACGGGTTTCATACAATAGATTTATATAGATCGATATACTGCCCGGCAACCTTCTCGTTATTAAACATACGTTTTACCTTGTATCGCGCAGCAGAGCCATATTTATTATGGTTAGCCGTATTAAGTACATAGTTTATTCCTGCGGCCAGGTCTGCCGATGATTTAAATTCGGCCATATAACCATTCACCAGGTGGTCAATCAGATCGGGTATGCCACCTGTATTAAAGGCTGCAACAGGCGTGCCGCAACTCATGGCCTCCATGATCATGTTAGGCAGGTTGTCTTCTATAGATGGCGATACAAAAACATCTGCCATACTGTATATCTCGGCCAGGTCTGCAGGCGAGGTTATCATATTTAGCTGCTGCACCGGGAATGGCAGGGTGGTAACATCAAAATGTTTATTTTTCCCAAAAATTACGATTTCCATCGGCGTGTCTTCGGTGTATTTATTCTTCAGGATGTGCAGGGCATCCACCAAATAGCTGATGCCTTTGCGCCGATCGTTGATATTGGCTGCACCAAATAAAATAATTTTGGCAGATGGGTTAGCGCCCCATTTGGCCCGTGCTGCAATTTTATCTTTTGGCGAGAATAGCTCCGTATCAATAGGGTTGGGGATGGCCTGTATCATCAATCCTTTAAGTAATGTGCTTTTCATCGCAACCTCGCCAAGCCAGTGGCTACAGGTAACTACCGAGAGGCTCTTAGCTACGCCCAGCATATTTTTTTTACGCAGCCAGCCATCATGCGATAGGTCGTTATCTTCCGGATTACGTAAAAAGTAGCAATTGCCGCATTGGTTTTTAAAGTGGTTACAAGGCCCTGCATAGTGGCAGCCGCCGGTAAAAGCCCACATATCATGCAGGGTCCAAACAATGGGTTTATTAAGGGCGAAAATTTTTTTCAGGTCTTTGATGGATAAAAATCCGGAGTTGGTCCAATGCAGGTGAATAATATCAGCCTCGCGAATAACTTTTGAGCGGCTGATATCTGTACCGGCATCTGCCGGCGAAAAGGCAAAGCGTACCAGTTTGTCACGCTCCTGAAAAAGCATAAAGGGAATGCGTTCCATTAAAAAATTAAGGCTTGAACGCATTTTGCCAAAAAAGTTTTTTTCGACCGTATATACCGCATCGTCTGCGCGTTTTTTATGCTGCACCACCATAGTTACATCTACCTGCTGTAATTGCAGGGCCTTTAATAAGCGCATGCAGGCCTCGGCGGCGCCGCCGCCGGCATCTGATGTATTGATGAGTGCAACTTTCATTTATCGTGGCAAGTATAATGATACTAAAATTAAAAATTTTACTTTTGAATGCTTCATTATTATCAAAATGAAGTTTAAAAGCAAAACAGCCACATAAGCATGAATTTTTTAGCCTATTTATTCCAGGATTGGAGCGCCAACCGGGGCAATATAAAAGGGCGGCTGGTATTGTTTTTATTCCGGTCGGTACAGCTGGTTAACCGGAATATGTTGTTAAAGATACTTTTTTGCTGGCACCTGGTGCTTTACCGGGTGTTTGTAGAATGGCATTTAGGCATCGAACTGCCCCGAAAACTTACCGCAGGCAAAGGCCTGATTGTTTATCATGGGCAGGCATTGGTGGTTAACCAGGGCGTTGTTATAGGCGAAAATTGTGTTTTACGTAATAGCGTGACCATAGGCCATAAAAAACTGGCCGACGGTACGTTTAGCAAATGCCCGCGTTTGGGTAATCATGTGGATGTTGGCGCTAATGTTTGTATCATAGGCGATGTAACCATAGGTGATAATGTGATTATTGGCGCAGGCGCAGTTGTGATAAAGGATGTACCCGATAACAGCGTTGCAGTGGGTAACCCCGCAAGAATATTAGAACAAAAAACAGAGGCGGCAACCCGTATTGAACTTATTTAATGGAGAATAATTTAACCGACCGTTCCTTCTGGAAATCATTTTGGGAATCGCGCAAGGGGCTGATATTTAAATTGAAGCCTAACTATGTTTTTGGCGATATACTGGCAAAAATAATTGCCGAAAAGGGTGTGCAGAATGCTATTGAGCTGGGCGGTTTCCCAGGGTATTATTCCATTTATCTCAAAAAGTATCAGCAACTAAGAACCACACTGCTTGATTATTTTATCCACCCGGAGCTGGTTAACAAACTGCTTGCCGCCAATGACTTGGAGCCCGGTGATATCAATATAATAGAAGCCGACCTGTTCACCTACCAGCCTGCCGAAAAGTTTGATATGGTGCTTTCCTTCGGGTTGATTGAGCATTTTAACGATACGCAATTCATCATTAACGAGCACCTTAAATTTTTAAAGCCCGGCGGTACCTTATTTATTACGCTACCAAACTTTAAAAGCGTGAACGGCTGGGTACAAAAAAACTTTGATAAAGACAATTATGATAAGCACAACATTAACAGTATGGACCTAACCCTGCTGCGCGATAGTTGTAAAGCACTTGGCCTAAAAGATATTGAAACGTACTATCACGGTAAATTCACGGTTTGGCTGGAAAATAAATCTGAACAGAAGGCCTTATCAAAAGCTATCGTTAAAGCCATTTGGGTAGCCGGTAAGGTATTTACCAAAATTATCCCGGTGGATAGTAAAGCATTGTCGCCCTATATTGTAGTTAAGGCTACGATGTAGTTTAGGATTGATCTTTAAAAACGATGTCATTTCGAATGAGCCCAGGCCGGCCAAAGCGTTGGCGCGAAGAGAAATCTTATACGCCATGCTATCTCAAATAAGAAATGTAGAACTATAACTATTACGTTTATATAACAACCAATCCTGACAAAACGGTTCTGTACATTGGTGTCAAAAATGACCTTAATATCCGGTTAGATCAACATAAAGAAAATAGGGGTGCTGCAAAGTCTTTTTCTGGCAAGTATTATAGCTATAATTTATTTTACTATGAACATTTCTCGAATATTGACACGCCATTGCACGTGAAAAAGAGATCAAGAAATGGAGAAGAGAAAAGAAAGATGCTTTGATTTCATCTACTAATCCTGAATGGAAATTCTTAAATGATGAGATAGGCGGCGATTAATTTGCTACTGGGCGTACAAGATTTCTCCTCGCCCCCAACGCGCAACCTTCTCCCGCTCGTTCGAAATGACATGTGGATTATGCTGGCAACTACATAACCAAAAAAGCCCCGCATTGCTGCAGGGCTCCCATATCTAAGCCAGATATTATACCGTATAATTCCAACCGTGTGCGTCCTCTGCTCGGCCGTATTTGATATCATCCAGGGTGGTTAAAACCTTTTTAGAAAACTCGCGGGTTGCAGGGTCGCTCAATGGATATTCAACGCCCTCGTAGGTAATAGAAGCTACTGATGCAATGGTTGCGGCAGTACCGGCACCAAAGGCATCTGTTAATTTGCCATTTTTAGCGCCTTCTATCAGTTCGGCAACAGATACCTTACGTTCTTCTACCGGGATGCCCCAGTTTTTTGCTAAAGCAATAACAGTATCCCGGGTTACGCCGTCCAGTATGGTGTCTTTAGCTTCGGCGGTTATCAATTTACCATCTAACAAAAACATAGCGTTAGCGGCACCCATTTCTTCAATGTATTTATGCTCTTTAGCGTCTGTCCAGATCAGTTGGTCAAAACCTTCTTCGGTAGCTTTGCGGGCAGGTAGCATAGATGAACCATAGTTGCCGGCAGCTTTTGCATACCCCATACCGCCTTCGGCAGCGCGGGTATAATGCGTTTCTATTTTAACCTTAAGCGGTTTGGAGAAGTAAGGGCCTACCGGGCCAACTATTACTACAAATTTATAAGTAGCAGATGGCGTTACACCTAAAAACGCGTCGGTAGCAAACATAAACGGGCGGATATACAAGGCATGATTAGGCTTGCCGGGAATCCACTCGCGGTCAATATCTACCAAAGCGGCAATGCTTTGTACAAAAATATCTTCGGGCAAGGTTGGCATACACAGGCGCTCTGCCGATTTATTAAAACGAATTGCATTCTTGTCCGGCCGGAAAATAGAAACCTCGCCGTTGGCGTGTTTATATGCTTTAATGCCTTCAAAAAATGCCTGGCCGTAATGCAGTGCAGATATTGCCGGGCTCATTAAAATAGGGCCGTAAGGTAAAATTTCAAAATTTTTCCATTCGCCATCGGCGTAGTCGGCCACAAGCATGTGGTCAGAGAAAACCTTGCCAAAAGGCAGGTTGTTAAAATCCGTTTCCGCTAAACGTGATTGAGCGGCTTTGGTTATTTTTATGTCCAGTGTATCGGTCATGTCAGTAGGTATATAATTCAGAAAGTGGCAAGGTAAGAATTTTCGCAGATTTTTTCAGTTTTTACACTTTGAAAGGTATATTACAGCAAATTAGCACTATAAAATGACGGTTTATAAATATAGCCAGGACGGGAATACAGAATTAAAACGCAGCTGGACGCGTACCATGATGATCTATTATGCGGTTATTATACTTGTTTTGGCTTATAACCTGCTTTATCGCAACCCAACCACACTAAGCGTTAGTATTTATGCAATAATTATTATTGCCCTGGTTGCAGCGTATATTTTTGGCCGAAGAAAGTATTATGCGATTATTGACAATACAGAGCTGATTGTAACCGATATCGATGTAACCCTGCATATAACGAATAAGCCTGATGTAGTTATTGCTTACAGTAATATTAAAGATATTAAACAACGTAAAGATGGTATTTATCTGCAAAGCAAGGCAAGCAATAAACCATCAGTACTGGTTAGTAACTGCTTTGAATGTTTTGAGGAGATAGAAAAGGTAATTGCAGATAGGCAGCTGCAAATCACAAACTAACTATAATTCGTTAACCACTTTATCTACCCAGGCTTTGCCCCAGTTTTCCAGCTCATCAACCCTCCATAGTGCCGGGTAAAATATGCGTCGCTGAAAACGCGGAGGCAGGTACTTTTGCCAGTTGGTACCGCCTGTGGCCTTAATTTCTTCGGGTTCGCGGTGCAGATAGCGCACGGCAGATTTATAGTGCGATAGCGGCCAGTTGATATTCACGTTCACATCCAGCTGCCTTAATTGTTCTTCTAAAGCTATGGTACTTTCGCCTTTGTATTTTAGCTGTTGCAGCAGGCTGTTAAAATTGGTGTTGGCTACGCTTTTGCCCAGTTCTATAAACGTTTTGGCGTATTTTTTTTCGAATTGATTTAGGGTAAGTGTTTTTTTACCGGTAGATAGTTCGGTTGCGCCATATTTCCAATAGATCTGCTCAAACTGTTCTTCCACCGTTGCAGCGCTTAATGCCTCGCGATGATCGGGGGCTACCAGGTTAATAAAATCAGTAGCGTAAATTTCTATCATGCGGTATTGCCCGCTCTGGAAACCACTGGCCGGCAGCAAACTCATCCGGAATTGCAGAAACTGCTCTTTCTCCATACCATCTACCATGATCTCGAAGGAATTAGTGAGCGCTTCGAAATAGCGGTTAATGCGTTTTACACGGGCAGTAAAAAAATCGGTGGTCAGATTTTCGGCTTCGGCTAGTTGTTTGCACTCATGCAAACTAAGTTTAAAGTAAAGCTCCGTTATCTGGTGATACATAATAAAGATCTCTTCATCCGGGAACGGCGTTTTGGGGCTTTGCAGGCTTAAAAGCGTATCCAGGTGAATATAATCCCAATAGGTTAAAAAATCGGCGTGCAGCAGGCCATCCAGGTAGGATGTCATATCCTGGCCCATGGCATTATATTTTTCCTGCAGCAGGGTAAGCCTTTTTTCTATTTCGGGAGAGATGCTCATAGGGCAAAGATATAGGTATGGGTTGAAACTTGAAGGTTAAAAGTTTAAAGTCAAAAAAACTGCATAGCATTTACTTTCTACTTTAAACTTTTCGCTTACATTTGCTTTATACAAACAAGGCAATGGTGTTCTGCCTACTTGAACCGCTGCAAAGCTGATGACGCCTACCCAAATAAGTTGTTTATTTATTTGCACGTAGGTTATGTTTAAAAATATCTTTTCCAAACAATTCGCATTACTAACTTACCTTACCAGGTGGGCTGTTATTATAACCCCTGCAGCTGTAACCATTGGCAGTATGGTAGCCTTATTTTTGTGGCTGTTAAATTGGGCCATCCATTTTAGGTTTGCGCATGCCTGGTTTTTATATCTGTTGCCTGCCGCCGGTGTAGCTATCCACCTGTTGTATAAATGGTATGGCAAAAGTGCCGAGCGGGGCAATAATTTAATTATAGATGAGATCCATCAGCCTGGGGCGGGCGTGCCCAAACGTATGGCACCGCTTATTTTGGTTACTACGGTTATTACTCACTTATTTGGCGGCTCGGCCGGGCGCGAGGGTACTGCGGTACAAATTGGCGGTAGTGTTGCCAACCAGTTTGGCAGCTGGTTTAATCTGACTGAAAGTGATAAAAAGATTATGCTTACTGCGGGTGTAGCTGCGGGCTTTGGCGCTGTATTTGGCACGCCATTAACCGGTACCATCTTCGCGCTGGAGGTAATTGCCATTGGCCGCATACAGTATGGTGCTTTGCCGGCCTGCTTAATTGCCGGTATAGTAGGGGATGTAACAGTATCTGCCTGGGGTATTCACCACACGCCTTACCATGTAGATATTGTGGATACCGGGCAAACGCTGTACAACGTTCACCTACCGGTTAGTTTTTGGCTGTTGGCAAAAGTGATTGTAGCCTCGGTCATATTCGGTTTAGTGAGTATGGCTTTTGCCGGTGGGGTAAAACTTGTAAAAAATTATTGTTTAAAATGGATCAGGGTAAGCTGGCTCATACCTGTTTGTGGGGGTATTGCCATTATATTATTAACTTTTATATTAGGTAAGCCCGACTATTTAAGTTTAGGCGTAAATGCAGAATATCCCGGTGCAGTAACCATTGTATCAGCCTTTCATCATGCCGGGGCCGATGCCTTTAGCTGGCTTTGGAAATTGATCTACACGGCTATTACCCTGGGTACCGGCTTTAAAGGGGGCGAAGTTACGCCGCTATTTTACATAGGGAGTACCCTGGGTAATACCCTGGCCGAATGGATGAATGCACCCGTAAGCCTGTTTGCTGCTTTAGGTTTTATAGCGGTTTTTGCCGGCGCTACCAATACGCCCCTTGCCTGTACGCTAATGGGAATTGAATTGTTTGGTGGCGAATACGCCTTGTTTTTTGCCGTAGCCTGTTTTACTGCTTATTTTTTCAGCGGCGATAACGGCATTTATTCGGCACAAAAAACAGCTGTACCCAAACTTATAGCTGATGAAAGCAACTATTTAAAGCGCATGTTTTCAAAATATAAGCTATAGGCAATTTCTGTTTTTACTAAAACATATTTATGGTGGATTGTTTAGTAAGTAAACAGCCCAACTAACTATGAAAATCAGCAAGATCCTTATTGGTATCGACGATAGTAAATTTGCCGAATATGCAGCCTCTTACGGGTTTGATATTGCCCGTACTTTTAACGCGCATGTAGGCCTGGTGCATATTGTTGAACCGGGCATAGTTACCAATACAAGTAGTGATAGCATAACAGGCATGCCTATTCAGGCTCCTGTTTATGATGAAATAAATTTGCTGGATATACAAAAAGACCAGGCCGAGAATGTTATTGAGCGTACCATAAAAAAGTATGCCCAGGGGCTGCAGGTAACACACTTTAATGAATATGGATCTACAGCTGATGGCATTTTAAACTGTAGCCAGGAATTTAATGCCGACCTGATCGTTCTCGGTACCCATAGCCGCAGCGGCTTAGACCGGCTGCTGATGGGCAGTGTTGCCGAAAGTGTGGTGCGCAACTCGCAGGTGCCTGTGTTGGTGGTGCCTTTGGTAGAGATTGGTGAATAGGGATAAGACATCAGAGTTACAATGTTTGATAGTCTGATCTTCAATCACAAACCTTTAATCTCTTAATAAAGCAGCCTGAATTTTATTGTTTGGTCAATAGCTTTAAGCTGGTTGAGTACCTGTGTATCGTAACCGGTATTTACATCGGTAATAACGTAACCTATTTGCGGGTTGGTCACCAAAAACTCGCCTACAATATTGATGTTATGATTGGCAAACACCTCGTTGATCTGGGCCAGTATGCCCGGTACGTTCTTGTGGATATGTATCAGGCGGTGGGCGTTATTGATACGTGGCGGCTGCAGATCGGGAAAGTTGCAACTCATGTGGGTTTTACCTTCGTTCATAAAAGCAATTACCCTGCGGGGGATAAAATCGGTATTGCGGGGGTTGGCTTTCGGGTCGTCAAAAATAATGATGCCCTTATCGCAGGCTGCCTCGGCCAGCTTACGGTTTACGCGGCCAAAACAGCCAATTACTTTTAGGCGCCAGGCGTTTCCAAGCTGATCTGGTTTTGGCTGGTTGGCTTCATCACAAAATAATACACCGGCTTCTTCCAGGTATTTCTCTTCAATATTATCACGATGGCGCAGGTTATAGCCTTCGCGTTTCATTTGGGCCAGGGCATCTTCGTCAATATGGCCAACAACTAAACATTTAATACGGTTTTTAGGGTATGATATAGCCCGGGGTAGTTTATTGATGTATAAAAACTCGTCAAAACTTGGTGTAATGTGGTCGGCTTTTTCAGCTACAGATTTACGCTCGATATTTTCGGTAAAGGCAAAGAATTTCTTGATCATGCCCGATTCCTTCAGCTGGAAATCCGAATATCCGTCACCTATCCCAAAAATCTCTCCGGGCAGGTTTAATTCTTTTAACAGCTTAACCTTGCCACCTTCTTGCGATAGGGGGTTCTCCTTATCATAACCTATAATGTTGCCATCTTCATCAAAAACAAAGGTGTTGGCATAAATATTCTCTTTTTTGATATGATATTCGGTAACAACCGGTATAATGAACTCCTTAAACCCTCCCGAAACGATCAGCACCTCGTCCTGGTGGTTTTTAAAGAAGATGGTGTTACGCGAAAAAGACGTAGATACCTTTTTTTTGAGATGAGTGATCAGCATCTTCAGGTGATCGCGATTGGCGCAAAGCAGCTTTACCCGTTGCTGTAAACTTTCGGTGAACGAAAGGCGGCCTTCCATCGACGCGTTGGTGAGGTCTTCTATCTGTTTATAGATAGCCTCGCGCTCGGGATGGTTTTTTAAAGATATACGTGCTAATTCGTCTAAAGCCTCCACCTGGGTAAAGGTACTGTCGAAATCTATGATAAAATACTGCTCCATTGGGTATAAGATGCTGAATTGCAAATGTGCAAAAAAATTGCGGATGCGATGAACAGTATGTGTAATAAGCACACTTGCCACTTTGTTAAGCCGGGTATAATTGCGCAGGGCTTAAAAGCACACCTGTCAGCTGGTATGCTTAATCGTTTCATTTTAAAACCGTTCGCATTTTTAGCGGTTGTTATAATTGCACTAAGGCAAGATGTATTATGAGATCTATCTGGAAAGGTTCGCTTGGGTTTGGGTTGGTAAGTATCCCGGTTAAGTTGTATTCGGCAGTACAAAGCAGCAGTATAGACCTAGATATGCTGGACGCCCGCGACCACGAACGCATCCGTTATCAGCGCGTGAACGAGAAAACACATAAAGAGGTGCCTTACGATAAAATTGTAAAGGGCTACAAAATAAACGATGATGATTACGTGATTGTGGAAGAAGCCGATTTTGAAGCAGCCGCACCCGAAAAAAGCAAGGTGATAGAGATTGAGAGCTTTGTTGATATTGGCGATGTTAACCCCATGTTTTACGAAACATCCTACTACACCGAGCCCGATACCAAAAATAACAAGGCTTATGCATTATTAGTGCAGGCGCTAAAAAAATCGGGCAAAGCCGGCCTGGCGCGTTTTGTTTTGCGCAGCACCGAAAGCCTTTGCATTGTACACCCGGTAGAGCATGTGCTGGTGATAACCCGTATCCGCTTTGGCCAGGAAATTCGCGGTACCGAAGACCTGGATGTTGGTGATAGCGTGAACGTAAGCAAAAAAGAACTTGATGTTGGCCTGGCCCTCATCAACCAATATGCCGAAGATTTTGATGTTTCTAAATTTAAAGACGAGTATAACGACGAACTTTTAAAAATTATAAAAGCTAAGGCCAAAGGTAAGCGCCCCACTATTAAAAAGCTTAAACCACGCAAATCCGGCAGTGACGATCTGTATGAACAATTGATGGAAAGTTTAAAAAGCAAGAAGGGTGCGTGATTTTATTAATTAAATAATTATCTTATTAGTAAAACTTATAAAGGTGGGTGTTGTTTATGTAGTAAGAAATTAATTATATAAACAAATTAAACATTTACCATAATGGCAACTACTAAAACAGCATCAGCTAAAAAGGCTCCTGCAGCTAAAGCAGCTACGAAAGCCCCAAAAGCACCTGAATCAACAGAGATTGTTGAAGAATCGGCATTGAATGAGTTATTTATTGACGAACTGAAAGATATTTACTGGGCCGAAAAGCACCTGACCAAAGCGTTGGCTAAACTTGCTAAAAAATCAACAACTGATGAATTACGTAGTGCGATTGAAACCCATATCGAGCAAACAGAAAACCAGATTACCCGCCTGGAATCAGTATTTGAATCGATAGATGAAAAGGCTGTAGCAAAAAAATGCGAAGCAATGGCCGGCCTCATTAAGGAGTCGGAAGAAATTGTTGAAAGCACCGAAGATGGCAGCATCACCCGCGATGCAGGTATCATATCTGCCTGCCAAAAGGTAGAGCATTACGAAATTGCATCATACGGTACCCTTAAAACACTGGCAGGTGTATTAGGTTACACAGAAGCTGTTGAGCTGCTGGATGCAACTTTGCAGGAAGAAAAACAAACGGATGAGCTGCTTACCCAGGTTGCAGAAGGTGCAATTAATCAATCGGCAAAAAGCGAGAAAGCATAATTTAATAAACAAACTAAACTGAAGAAGGCTGCCTGTAAGGGCGGCCTTTTTATTTGCGAAAAAATTATACAGGGTAACAAGCCGTTTTGCATTTGTGGGTGCACTTTGTTTGTTTATCTTTATGAAGATTATAAACAATTAAATTTTAAAGCTTGAAAAAATATTTACTTCTACTGTTCCCGGTTATTGCATTATGCCTTGCTTCCTGTAAAAAAGATGCTGTTGACTATGCCGGGTATAATGTTTCCGTAAACCCCGGTAATACATCTACCACAAAAACTAACGATAGTTATTTGCCTACTTCAAAAGGTAGCTCGTGGACGTATGAAAACAATCTTACAGGCACTGTGGAAAGCACCGAAGCCCATATCTCGGGTGTGATTACACCTATTAACGGCCAAAATTATTACGAGGTTAGAAGCGCTACCAAAGGCAAAGAGAACACGTTTCAATACTATTATGTAAAAGATAAAAAGTATAAGATAATGGCTACCACTGTACAGGAAAAAGTAACCGTTGAGTTTTTTTTGCTGGATGATAACCTTAAAGTTGGCGACGAGTGGACGGCTAATATGTCGCCAAATGGTTTAGTAAATGGTGTTCCAGCCCGTACAGTAGGCAAGATCATCGAATCGGGAATTACTAAAACAGTGCTTAATAAAACCTACAAAAACGTAATACATACCCGCCTTACCGTACAATATGATTTTGGCTTGGGGAGTGGATTTGAGGATTATGGTACATATGATTACTATCTGGCTAAGGAGATTGGATTGATACAAACGGATGCCGAATTGTTTGGCTTTAAAAGTTCTACTTATTTGTCTGCTTACACCATAAAGTAATTTGGCAACATCCCGAATTATAAAACGGCTCCCGAATTTGTGCGCCTTTCATATTAAAAAGATATAAACCTTTGGGGATAAGTTTTTTAATAATTTATTTAATTACAAATTAAAATTGTGGCATGGTGGTTGCATTGGTATCATCAAACAAAATATAATTACTACCATGGAAACTACCACAGAAAAATCAGTTGAAGTATTAAACGATTTAATAGAGATTAATAACGACCGTATAGATGGCTTTGACCGCGCATCAAAAGGTTTAGGCGAAGGCGATGCTGATCTTAAAGCTATATTTGATCAGTTTGCAAGTGATAGCCGCCGCAATGTACAAGAACTTAGTGCTGCAGTAGGCCAGGCAGGCGGCGAAGTTGAAACCGGTAATTCTGCAACAGGCACCATTCACCGTGCATGGCTGGACGTGAAAGCCACATTTAGCGGGCACGACCGTAAGAGCATTTTAGAAGAATGCGAGCGCGGCGAGGATGCCATTAAAAAAGCATATCGTGATGCTTTATCAGAAGACAATGGTTTAGCACCGCAGTATGCCACAATTATTGCACAGCAACAACAAGCTATAAACGAAGGGCATGATAAGATCAAAGCCTTAAGAGATAGCCAGGTATAAGGTTAATTAACCTGCAATACAAAGAGTCGCCCGGTTTAAATCGGGCGACTCTTTGTATTTAAAAAGCTTCTTAATTGTATTTTTAAAATCCCGAATGGTGTTTTAATCGTATATTTGTAATCATTATAAATAACATTACCTCATAAATCTATTTTTGTGATCATACTAATTTTCTTTTTAGCCCACTGGTTTCTGTCGCTGTTCTTCCAAACGTTTTTCCTGCACAGATACGCTTCTCATAAAATGTTTACTACAAACAAGTTTTTTGAGCGAACCTTTTACGTAATGACCTACGTTTTTCAAGGATCATCATACTTAAACCCGCGCGCCTATGCCATTATGCACCGCGAACATCATGCTTACAGCGATACCGAAAAAGATCCTCACTCTCCGCATTTTTTTAAAGATGTGTTCCAGATGATGTATTATACGGCTATAAGCTATCGTAAACATGAGAAAAGATTAAAAGAGCCGGAAGAGCAGTTTAAAGGCAATTATCCGGAGTGGAAGTTTTTAGATTATGTGGGCTCTTCCATCGCATCACGTGTATTTTTTGGCCTGTTTTATATAGCCTTTTATGTAGTATTTGCTACACAATGGTGGATGTACCTGCTGATACCTATCCATTTTATTATGGGCCCTTTGCATGGTGCTATTGTAAACTGGTGCGGCCACAAATACGGCTACTCAAATTTTGATAATAACGACAAATCAAAAAATACAACACCGTTTGACTTTTTAATGCTGGGCGAATTGTTCCAGAATAACCACCATAAACGGCCTAATAACGCCAATTTTGGCGCCAAATGGTTCGAAATTGACCCTGTTTATCCCATCATGAAACTAATGCACTGGGCCCGTATCATCAGGCTGAGAAAAGCATATTTGTAAAAAGCAGAAAACTTAAAGCAGAAAGCGAAAAGCAGTATCGATTGATATTCTTTTCGCTTTTTTGTTTTGGTCCTCTCTCCAGCCCTTTCTGAAGGAGAGGAAGTTAAACTTAGTTAGTTAAAAAGTCTCCCCTTTCGGGGGAGATTATTCACATTATTATATTTTGCGGGCGTTCATGAATGCTTCGCAATTTAGAGGGGGCTTTACTATCTTTACCCCTCGTAAAAGTTTACAAATGAAAATATCGGTATTAGCAGAAAATTTAAGCGGCTCGGAGATCATCAAAATAGCCGGCGAAATAAACGAGTTAAAAAAGCAGGGACAAAATATTGCCAACCTAACCATTGGCGATTTTGATTCTAATGTTTATCCTATCCCAACAGAATTGAAGGATGGTATTATTGATGCCTATAACCATAACCAAACCAATTACCCGCCTGCTGATGGTATGCTTAACCTGCGCGAAAGCGTATCGGCATTCCTGAAAAACAGGATGGGCCTGGAGTATGCTGCTAATCAAATCTTAATATCCGGCGGATCGCGCCCGCTGATCTACTCTACCTACCTGGCCCTGGTTGATCCGGGAGATAAGGTAGTTTTCCCGACACCATCATGGAACAATAACCATTATTGCGACCTGACAGGTGCCGAAGCCATTTTGGTAGAAACCCGCCCCGAGAATAATTTTATGCCTACGGCAGATGAGATCGCCCCGCATTTAAAGGGCGCAACTATGCTGGCATTATGCTCGCCGCTTAACCCAACAGGTACCATGTTCGGTAAAAAGGATCTGGAAGAAATTTGCGACCTGGTGATTGCCGAAAACAAAAGCCGCAGCGCAGATGAAAAACCGTTGTATTTACTATACGATCAGATCTATTCGCAACTAACCTTTGGCGAATACCAGCATTACGACCCGGTTACCCTACGCCCTGAACTGAAGGATTACACCGTGTTTATCGACGGTGGATCTAAATGTTTTGCGGCAACAGGTGTGCGTGTGGGCTGGGGCTTTGGCCCGGCATTTATTGTTAACAACATGAAAGCCATTGTTGGCCACATGGGGGCATGGTCGCCAAAGGCAGAGCAAGTAGCCATGGCCAAATACCTGGAGAACGAAACGGATGTAAATACCTATCTTGATCATTTGAAGGGTAATATACAGGCCAGCTTAAGTACCCTGCACCAAGGTTTCCAGGCGTTAAAGGCGGATGGTTTTAGCGTGGATTCTATCGAGCCGATGGGTGCCATCTACTTAACCATTAAAATTGATTATACGGGAAAAACCACGCCGGACGGTAAAATATTGAGCAACAGCGCCGATGTGAATTTTTACCTGATCAAAGAAGCGGGTGTGGCTTTTGTGCCGTTCTCGGCCTTTGGCACCGGCGAAGAAGTTACCTGGTTCCGGGCATCGGTAGGGGCAAGTACCCTGGCAGATATCCAGCAGATGATCCCGCGCATCCGCGAAGCATTGATTAAATTGAAATAATCAAATAACCGTAGAGGCGCGATACTTCGCGCCTCTTTTAACATACAGCAAAACAGTTGCTGCACTTTTTATATTATACAATAAAGACAAAATGCCCAACGGAACCCTCTTTTTAATACCTGTACCCCTTGCAGATGAGGCTGCGGCCCAATCTTTTACGCCTTACCTGGTTGATACCATTAACAGCGTAAAAGAGTATATTGTAGAGAATGAAAAAACTGCCCGTCGCTTTTTGAAGCTGGCCGGTTTAAAAACGCCGCAAAGCGAACTGCTGATACACGACTATGGCAAACACAACCGCGATGCCGGCCTGAAAGAGTTTTTTACGGGATTAACAGCCGGTAACGATGTTGGCCTGATGAGCGAAGCCGGCTGCCCCGGCATTGCCGACCCTGGCGCTGATATTGTTGCCGAGGCGCACCGTAAAGGTATAAAGGTTGTACCGCTGGTTGGCCCAAGTTCTATACTGCTGGCGCTGATGGTATCAGGCTTTAACGGGCAAAGCTTTACATTTAACGGTTACCTGCCTATTGATAAATTAGAGCGCAGTAAACGCATTAAAGAACTGGAAGCCCTGGCCGAAAAGAACAAGCAAACACAGCTGTTTATAGAAACTCCTTTCCGTAACGATAGTATGCTGCAGGAAGTGCTAAAAAGCTGCAAGCCAACAACCCGCCTTTGCATTGCCTGCGATATTACCGCCCCAACTGAATTTATTAAAACGCTTACCATTGCCGAATGGCAAAAACAAGTGCCTGATCTGCGTAAACGCCCGGCCATATTTTTACTTTTCCACGCGTAAACATGTAATGATAGCCCTGCCGCAACATACCGGTGTGCTGATTGTAGGCGCCGGGCCTTCCGGCCTGATGATGGCCGCACAGCTGTTAAGGTATGGTGTGCAGCCTGTTATTATCGATCTGAAAAAGGGGCCAACCAATCAGTCGAAAGCCCTGGCAGTGCAGGCCCGTTCGCTGGAAATTTACCGGCAAATGGGTTTGGTAGACAAGGTGCTGGAAGGTGGCAAACAAGCCGGCGGACTTGCCCTTTATACCGAAGGCGAACAAGCCGCAACAATATCTTTAAAAGATGTTGGTAAAACCGATACCCTTTATCCGTTTATCCATCTTTACCAGCAAAGCAAGAACGAACGCGCACTGCTGGATTACTTAACAACTGCCTGCTGCCCCGTTTACTGGGAAACTACGCTCATCAGCCTCAAACAAAATAAAGATAATGCCGAAGTGATACTGCAAAGCGGCAATACCAACCACACCCTTTTGTGCAACTACGTTATTGGTGCAGATGGTGCGCACAGCGCTGTGCGCAAGCAGTTGGATATACCTTTTACCGGCGATACGTATCAGCATCAGTTTTACCTGGCCGATGTTGAAATAACCAATAAAACGCCTGGCGATATTGTTAGCCTGTTTTTAGCTAAAAGTGGTTTTGCAGGGTTTTTCCCGATGCCCGAAGAGCATTCCTACAGGATAGTAGGTAGCCTGCCCGATAAGTTGGCAAACAAAGCCGACCTGAACATTAATGATATTTTACCTGCGCTTAAAGGGATAACCACAGCAGATGTGGAGATAGCAGAAACGCGTTGGTTTACCCTATACAAGCTGCACCACCGTATGGCCGGCAGGTTTAGCGATGGCCGCTGTTTTTTAATTGGCGATGCTGCGCATATCCATTCGCCGGTTGGCGGGCAGGGCATGAATACCGGCCTGCAGGATGCTTACAACCTGGCCTGGAAACTGGCTGCAGTAGTAAAGGGGCAAATAAAGCAAAGCATCCTGAGCAGCTACGCTGACGAAAGGATGCCGGTAGCAAAAGAGCTGCTTAACACTACCGACCGGATTTTTAACATCATCACCTCGCGTGGTTGGTTTAGCGGTTTGTTAAAGCGTTATGTAATACCCAATGTGCTAAAATTATTGTGGAAGAACCATCAACTGCGCGAATATTTTTTCCGCAGAGTGTCGCAAACGGGTATCAGCTATCGCGATAGCAAAATAAACCTGCAACTTAGCCGGGATACAAAAATAAAAGCAGGCGACCGCCTGCCGTACCTGGAGATCTTCGACGAAAAGAAAAAGGCCAAAACCGATATACATACCTGGTGCAGCAAACCCGGCTTTACGCTTATCACCCTGGGCGAAATAAAAGAAGCTTACCTGTTTACCCTGGCCAAATGGATAACGCAGGACTACCGAGGCGGGCTCAATTTTTTTCATTTGCCGCCATCAAATACCAACTGGCATGTGTTTGATGCCTTTGAGGTAAAACCCGGGATGCGCAGGGCGCTCATCATCCGGCCGGATCTGCATATCGGTTATATGAATGATGTGGTGGATATAGAAATGATGAATAACTACCTAAAAAATGTGGTAGGCTTTGCAGGTTAAATGCAGGTATAATGCATTTGATAAAAACCCCGGCTCCGTTTTACCAGAACCAGGGTTACAGAAGAAACTATATAGATGTTAGGGGAAACTATTTATCAGGGCTTTTACCTGATTGTTTTTGCAGCTACAAATATCCCCGTAGCGCTAAAAGCTACAACATACCTGGTGCTGTTTACCGTTATAAAAACATAATACCGTTGTAGTGTACCAGCCGTGTTACTTGTAGAGAAGGCTTTGCCAAATACGTATCCCGGATAGGTTGTGGTTAAATAAGCGGTAGCAGAGGCAGGTAAGGCAGCAGCAGTAACAGCTGCAGTTTTGCCACGGTAGGCAGCTATTTGTAAACGGCTAACCAAGCTGCCGGCAGCGGTAACAGAGGTGCCGAACAGGCCATTATTTTTACTGATGAGCACATAGGTGGTATCAAGCGTTACAAAAGCATGCAGCAGGGTATCTGTAGGATAAGTGGCAGTGAAAAAGGTGCTAACCGCAGTTGGTATGGCCGATAAAGAGATGGTATCCTTGTTCAGGCCATTCCTATAATTAAAAAGGCCGCCTTGTTTATAGCTTCTGTTTTGCCGCAGGTCATCGCCTATGCGTTGCTCTAATACATTTACAAAAGTACCATCGGCATTAAAATTTAAGCCTACGTAATTACCGTTATAGGTAATAGCTACTACATAGTTGGTAACGGCGCTTAGGGTATTTTTTATATTATAAGCCCTTACAAAGGTGTAGCCCGAATAATTTGCAGCTAAATAGGTACCTATAGCAGCCGGTAAAGCGCTAAAGGCAGCGGTATCTATTGTGCTTTGTTTGCCCAGGCAGCCAACCAGGTACAAGCTATCGGTAGTGCCTGTTGTGGATACTGCTGCAATAGCAACAGAGCCAGTTGATGCAACCGCCGTTGCCAGTATTGTACCGGCTGTAGTGGCAGCTGTAGTATTAGCCGTGGTTGATGCTGCTTTGTCTGCATCTTTTGTGCATGATGCCAGAAAGCTTATTAGCCCCAATAGCATTAAACTGTAGTAGGTGGTTTTCATTTTCATTGTGTTTGTTATTGATTTAGTTTGAGTATTCAATGTTGTTATCTGCCAATGATCAGGAAGCTATGAGATAGTTGATATGCGATGCAAACAAGGGGATATCTAACGGTTTTACAAACAGTGCATCGCACTGGCAGGCTTCATCGCATGCCTTTTTTGATTTATAGGCGGTAACCACTATCAGCGGTACAGCACTCATTTCGCTATCATTTTTAAAATCCCGGCATATTTCTGCACACTCATTATTCAGAAGCAGGTAATCCAGTATCACCAGATCGGGCTTAAGTGTTTTGGCCTTGTCAAAAACCGAATTGGGATCGAACAGGATATGCACATCGTAATTACCCTTATGCATAATGTCATCCACCGCCGTTAAGATCCTGCTATCCTTATCCAGTATCAGGATGGATTTTTTTGTTGCTGATGTTTCCATGAATTGATTTTTAAAGTTTAAGTCAGGGTTGTCATCATAAGCTACAACAGAATGTATCGGTATGCTTTTTTTATTAATAAGCTAAAACACTTTGCCCGGCCAACTCAAGTTTAGGTTGCTCCTGGTAGCTGCTAATGGCTAAACCATCCTGCAGTTTAACTGTAAATGTTTCCTCCCCGTCGCCGGTGGTTAATATCATATAGTCGCCTATGGTATTAAGCAGGGTTAAGCTGCCGGTTATGTAATTAATCGCTACGGTATGCGTGGCTATGTTGTTCACATCAGATTCTATCAATTCAAATTTAGGTACCTCAAAACTTATGTTATTACCCAGGGTATCTGTTATCACCGGGATCCTGTTCTTCAGCATTTCGATATAATAGCCAATGGCAAAACTGAGTTTGTAATGCAACGAATTGGCACGGCCATCGTAATTTTTCATTTCGCTGAAAGTGTTTAGTTTGCCCCCCGGGTTATAAGCCTGCGATTTAAGCAGAAACTCCTGGTAAGAAGCTAACCGTACGTTCTTTCCAAAATCTGTTGTGGATGCTGCATCTATAACTTGTTTATAGGTGAGCTTGATAGTTGCCTGTGCCATATAGATAAAATTTATAATGCGATGCCAAATGTATAAGTGCCGGTATAGCCTGCCGCAATACTGCCTGCCAGCGAAAGTGTTTCGTTAGCCAGATCGGTAGCCGAATTGCCAAAGATGCCGTCGGATGCGTTGCGGGTGGTATTTACACCTAAGTTGTAGGTGCTGCTGGTATGCACAGCATCAGATATGGTTTCAGAAAAAGTTAACTGGCAGGCTTTTTTAAGCACGCCGTTAACAAATATCTCGAAATGGATGTGCGTAGCCCTGCCGCCATACCAGCCGGGGTAAATGGTAGTAAATGCTACCGCGCCATTAGTATCTGTTGCCTGGTAACCGCGCAGCCAGGTTTGCCCGATGTAACTTTGGTTGCCCGATTGCCCGTTTTGGTTGGCATAGCCGGAGTAGTAGCCATCTTTATTGCAATGCCAGATATCTGCACGCGCGTTGGTAACCACATTACAGTTATCATTTGTATTTACTACCAACAGGTTAAGGGTTAGCGGTACACCGGTTTGCCCGTCGGTAATATCTGTGCGGTTAAGCGGGTTTTTAAGTTCGCCGCCGGGGTATGGGTAGGGGCCTTCCACTTCGGTAGGGGTTACGCGGCAGGCGCTGCTGTTGGCGATAGTATCTGCCGCTGATGTAGTGCCCGATGCGTTAGCGGTGGTTTTAGCCGAATCTTTTTTACAGGCTTCTAAAAGGATCGGGCCGGCAAGTGCGGCTAATGCAAATGTCGTAAGAAATTCTTTCCGTTCCATAGATACAAATTATAAGGGGCTGTTTATTAATATGTAAATATAGCCGGAAGGAATACGGGGGTAAAGCGAGTGTCGGTAAAGGGATGTGATGTGTCGACTATCAGATCTTTTTCATCTTAATTTCATCCATCTGCGGGCAAAATCAGCATAACTGTCGCTAATGGGCAGTTCAACAGCCGGGAGTTTTACCTTTCGGTTCTGGATGGATATGATCTTGCCTACCGGCACAATATAACTGCGGTGAATACGCTGAAACTTATCCTCGGGAAGTTTTTCCAGCACTTTTTTAAGGGGCATCAGCGTAAGTATTGTTTTATCGAATTGCAGGTGGATCTTGATGTAATCTTCCATGCTTTCTATATATTCAATATCCTTCAGGTTGATCTTAACCATCCGGTATTCCGAATACACATACAGGCTCTCGTCCTTGCCCTCGGCAGTGGTGGCTGTTTTATAACGGTAATAATCGGTTGCCTTTTCTATCGCCTTGCCAAAACGCTTTAAATCTATGGGTTTTAACAGGTAATCTATTGCTTCCAGCTCAAAACCCTCTAAGGCGAAATTTTTATAAGCGGTGGTAAATATTACCATGGGCTTACTGGTTAGTGCCCGTACCAGGTCTATCCCCGTAATATCGGGCATATTAATATCTACAAAAAGCAGGTCTGCGGCGTTATAACGCAGGTACTCTGCGCCGGATACGGCATCCTCAAACGTTTGCAGCAATTGCAGGGCCGGGAACCTCGATACGTAATTTTTGATCAGTTCCAGCGCCAGCGGCTCGTCATCAATGGCAACACATTTTAATACCATAATACTAAGTATGTAAAGTTAACAGCACCGTAAACAGGTTGTTATTATTGGTAATGTTTAAGATATGCCTGCCCGGATACAGGTGCTGTAAACGTTGCCTGGTATTAGCAATGCCTATACCGGTGCGCTCCAGGTTTTCCTTCCGCTCAAACACGGGGTTGCTGCACAAAAACGTTACGGTATCTGTAGTTATCATCAGGCTAATATCGAGAGTACTTTGGTACTGTTTACTTATGCCGTATTTAAACACATTTTCTACAAAGGTCATCAGCAATAAAGGGGCTATCTTTTGCTGCGCGATAACCCCGTCGATAATAAAATTCACAGTAGTTTTGTCCCCAAGGCGTAACTGTTGCAGTGCAATATAATCTTCAATACAATCCACTTCGCTTTGCAGGCTCACGTAATCAAGCGTAACCTCATCGGTAACATACCGCATAATGTTCGAGAGTTTCATAATGCTTTCGGCCGTATTGGCATTGTTGGTAACGGCCAGCGTATAAATGTTATTAAGTGTATTAAATAAAAAGTGCGGGTTGATCTGCGCCTTTAAAAATGATAGTTCGGCACTGGCCTTTTCAGCTTCGGCGCTGATAGCGCGCTGCTCGGTAAGGCGCCACTGCTGTAATGTTTTTATAGCGGTACTAAGCGTCATCACCATCAAAAAAAGGAAGAAACTAAAAAAGTCGAAATGGTGAAAGCCCGGCCCCCGGCCCGGCCTGCCAAATTGCGGTGGCGGCCCCAACGGCAAATTGCCCGGTGGCGGGCCAAACCGGTGCGGTAAATGGTTAAACTGTTTAGCCGGATTAAAATTTTTAAATGCGGTGTGGCGTAAAAACTTATCTGCAGGCTGCAAAAAGTGAATGCAGCCGTATAGGCACAGGCAGATGATGGCATAAACGATGTGCTTATTGCGCAAAAAATATCTGGGTAAAAATACAACGGTATTAAGATAGAAAAGGGCAATATAGGTAGCGCAGAAAAGCCAGTAGTAAGGCGAGATTAATAACGTTGATACAGGTATGCTGCTATCGCGCCCGCTCACAAATAAAAGCGGGAACGCCATAAACAGCAGCCAGCCGGCTACGTGTATAATTACCGAAAAGGTTTTTAAGCGAAACATCCCCAAAGCAACTGCTATTAAGCCGTAATATACCTAAAGTATCGGTAAGCAGGTATATTGTATAGATTAACTACCCGTGTATAGTTTCGCCTTTGCCGTAGTTTTGAATCACCTGTGCCTCGTAAGCTAAAAAGGCTTTCCAGCGGGCGTCTACATCAATCTCTACGGCATGTTTTTTGGCCAGCCTTAAAAACATAGCGTAGTGGGTAGCCTCGCTCACCATCAACTCGTGGTAAAATGCCGCCAGGGCCTCATCATTAATATTTTCTGACAGTACCTTAAAGCGTTCGCAGCTCCTGGCTTCTATCATGGCCGAAAACAGCAGCCGGTCTATCAGCTGTGCTTCGCGGCCGCCGCCTATAATAATAAATTTACGCAGTTCGTTTACGTAATTATCCTTCCGTTCTTTACCCAGGGTAAAGCCGCGCTGTAAAAGTATTTCGTGTACGCGTTTAAAGTGTTCCATCTCTTCTTGCGCCAGGGCTATCATTTCCTGCACCACATCGCTCAGATTTGGGTTTTGTATGATCAGCGTAATGGCATTGGTAGCCGCTTTTTGCTCACAATAGGCATGGTCTGTTAACAGCTCTTCTATATTACTTTCTACCACGTTTTTCACCCAAAGCGGGTCGGTAGGTAACTGAAGTTTAAGGATGGTTTTCTCGCTCACAAAGGCAAAGATAGGGTGTTGGTGGTAAAAGGCGAAAGGTAAAGGATTATTCGCCTGATTTAACCGCGGGGTTATTGCTTAAGTTGCGCGAATGATGATGGATAGTTAAGATGTTGATTTGGTTTTTGGTAGCGTAATAAAAGATTATATAATTCTTAAATACAGTACTTCGGATAGCTTTATCCTTAACTGTTTTAAATTCTTTACCTTTTAGTGGCTGATGTTTTATTGTTTCGCAGTAGGCCTTTATTTTTTGCACCTCTAAACGAGCGTATTTTACAGAATCATAACTAATGAATTTAAAAACAGCAGCTAAGTCTTCTATTGCTGTGTTTAAATAAACAACTTTTATTGCCATTTATTTATTTCTTCATCTAATTGCTCTGAGGTTAGAAAATCGCCATTAGCTAATTGATCCAAAGCTTTTTCAACCTTAGCCGTAATAATTATCTGATCAATAAAGTCTTCAATTTCAATATTATCAGGGGAATTATTTAGCATTTCCTGAATTTTAACCTTTTCTATGCTTAACGTTCTCATATCTAAAAATAAGTAAATTTATGCAATAGTTAAACCCTGTATAACCCCTTGCTTTCTATAAACTTTAAAACAGCATCGGGCACAAAATATTGTATGTTCTTTTTTTCGGCGATGGATTTGCGGATAAAGGTTGCCGATAGTTCCATCTGCGGCGTCATGGTGATGGTAACAGATGGGTTAGATGCCAGTTCGGCGTTTTCGTAGCCGGGGCGGGGGTACACAAATATCCGGTAGTCGCGTAGTATCAGCCGGTAGTTTTTCCACTTGTGCAGGGTAACCAGGTTGTCAGATCCCATAATGAGGGCAAATTCGTGGTCGGGGTGTTTTTCTTTTAAATGGGTAAGCGTATCTATGGTGTAGGATGGCTGCGGCATTTTTAACTCCACGCCGCTTACTTCGATATTGGTGGAGTTATCGGTGGCCAGTTTGGCCATCTCCAGCCTGTCGTAGGTATTGATCAGGTCGCCGTACTTTTTTAGCGGGTTTTGGGGCGATACTACCAGCCATACCTTATCTAAAGTAGTGTGGTTAGCCATGTAGTTGGCAATAATTAAATGCCCAATGTGTATGGGATTAAACGAACCGAATAGTAAGCCTACTTTCATTCTTGTTACCCCTAACCCCCTGAAGGGGAATGTTTTAAAAAAGTGAATTAAAAGGGTCCCCCTGCTTAAGGTTTCATAACCACCCCCTTTAGGGGGTCGGGGGGCTAATAAAGCTGGTCACCAATTCTTCAGCCTCATTACAAGCCGTTTCAAGGTCGTAATTTTTTAGGATAACATCAAATTGCGGCGCATAATTAAGTTCTTTTTCTGCCTTTGCAAAGCGTTCCTGCAGTTTTTCGGCGCTATCGGTACCGCGGCCTGTTAATCTTTCTATTAAAACCTCTAATGATGGTGGCTGTACAAATATAGCCAGGGCCTGTTCGCCGTACTTGCGTTTAAGGTGCATGCCGCCTTCTACATCAATATCAAAAATTACGGTTTTGCCTTTTGCCCAGATCCGCTCAATCTCGGTACGCAGGGTGCCGTAGAATGTACCGGTATAAACCTCTTCAAACTCTACAAATTGTTTTTTGGCAATACGGTGGGTAAACTCGGGCAGGCTGATAAAATAATAATCTTTACCATCAACTTCTTCGCCGCGTGGCGGCCTTGTTGTAGCCGAAATAGAAAACTCCAGTTGGGCCATTTTACCAAGCAGATGTTGCACAATAGTTGTTTTACCTGCGCCGGATGGGGCCGAAAATATGATGAGTTTACCGTTTTGGCTCATTGTTCATTAGTTCATTTGCTCATTAGTTCATTGGTGAAAAGCTTTACCGGTTTGCCTCAATGCCAACCAATAAACTAATGAACCAGTGAACCAATAAACTATAATACGTTTAATAATTGTTCTTTAATTTTTTCAAGCTCTTCTTTCATGCCTACCACCAGTTTTTGCATGTTGGCGTCATTCGCTTTAGAGCCCAGGGTATTTATCTCGCGGCCAATCTCCTGCGAGATGAAGCCAAGCTTTTTGCCATTGGCATCGGCATTTTTAAGCGTCTCTAAAAAATAATCGCAATGGCTTTTCAGGCGGATCTTTTCTTCTGTAATATCCAGCTTATCAATAAAATAGATCAGCTCCTGTTCAAAACGGTTTTTGTCCATGCTCTCGGCACCAACTGCTTCGCTTAAAAACTGGTTTAGCCGCTCGCGGATCACGGGCACACGCTTAGGTTCTTCTACTTCTACAAGCTCCAGGTTTTTAAGAATGATGCCTATACGCATTTTGATATCGCCCTCTAAAACATTCCCTTCATCGCTCCTGAACTGCTGAAAGGCTGCCATCGCCTGCTGAAAGGTTTTCTCAACCAGTTTCCACTCGTCATCAGATACGGTATCTTCTTCGTACTTAACAACCTCGGGCAGGCCCAATGCCAGTTGCAGCAGATTGCCGCCCGGTTCATTTAGCTCATCGCTTACACTTTTTAACTGGTTGTAATAATGTTTAAGCAGTTCGCGGTCAATACCTGCAGCTTTTACATTTGAATTGGCCTGTTCTACATTGATAGACAGGTTTACCTTGCCGCGGTCTATCTGCTTGCTGCATTCATTACGCAGCTGAAATTCTTTTTCAGAAAATATTTTGGGCAGTCGCAGGGAAAGTTCAAGGAATTTACTGTTCAGGGATTTTATCTCAACGGTATATTTTGTTTTGCCCGAATCGAAGCTGGCAATTCCATACCCTGTCATGGATTTTATCATGTGCAAAGATAAATATTTTTTAGATTAGAGATGGGAGATTTGGCTATCAGATTAAGGCAAGATCATTTTACCGAGATCTGATATCTTTTTCACAAACCGCTAACCACCAACTTTAACATTTTTTCACAGTTTATACCGCATACATTTTATAAATTTGTTACGTTAATATAGGATGCCCTTGAAGTTTTTAATTGCTTGTTTTATAAATATTGCTTGTTTTAGTTTATTTGTTTCTGCACAGCAAATTGTAATTAAGGGAGCCATCTACAGGCGCATCTCGTCAGAAAAACTGGCAGAGGTTTTTATTACAAACAAGCGCACCAAGGGTGTTGCCATTGCAGATAACCTGGGCGACTTTAGTATTAACGCCACTGTGGGCGATACGCTGGTTTTTACCAAGAAAGGCTTTACCCCCCAGATGCAGGAAGCTACTAAGTACGGCATGATTGTTTACATGCAACCCGAAATGCAACTGGATGAAGTGCGTATTGTAGGCCAAACCCGCAAGCAGGAACTTAAAGAAGTGATGAGCGATTACCGCAAGCAGGGTACTTTTTATAATGGTAACCCGCCGGTACTTTCTATGCTTACATCGCCGATTACAGGTTTGTATGAATTGTTTGGCAAAACCCCCGGGAGGGCCAAACGGTTTGCTGCCTATAGCAAAGGCGAACTGGAGGCTACCGAGGTTGACCGGCGTTATAACCGGCCGCTGGTAATGCGCGTTACCGGCTTAACGGATAATGATAGTACAGCGGTAACAAAATTTATGCAGTATTACCGCCCATCATACGAGGACCTGAAAATATGGGCAGATTACGATTTGATCCAAAAAATAAAAGCCCAGTACGAATATTTTAAGAAAAACGGCGACAGGGATAATTTGCAGAAGTTGTATTAAAAATTAGAGATAAGAGGTGAAGGTTAGAGATTAGTTGGATTTACGCTTTGCTTCTTAGGTAATTGATATAGCCGTTAATCATTTTTGAACACTCTTCACAATCTGCTTTTAGTGCATCGAACGTTTGGTTATCTATGAAATTATTATCTAAGGCTATAATAAGATGGTCTATAGTTTCGGAGGCAGACCCTCTGGCGTTGAGTAGAAATTTTGATGCATCAAGGTAATGAAAACGGCCATGGCCTTCTGCAATGTTATTACCAATAGATCTTGAAGAACGTATAATTTGATCAGTTAACCGGTATTTTTCATCAGATGGAAAGGATTTGACAAGCTCCGTAATATTGTTTCTCAACAATCGTGCTTTTTTCCAAACTTCAAGATCTGTAAAACCTCCCATGTTTTTAACTAATCTCTATTCACCAAACTTTTAATCTCTTCCTATATTCCTAATGAAGTACAGGCCTTTTCTGCAGCTAATTTTTCGGCGTTCTTTTTACTGAATTCTTTGCCTGCTCCCATAATTTCGCCATCAACACTGGCTTGTACGGTAAACAGTTTGTTGCTTTCGCCTTCCTGGTTCTCTATCACATCAAAGCTGATGTCTTTACCGTGGCGTTGGCACCATTCAATCAATTTACTTTTAAAATTGGTTTCGGTTTGCTCCAGCGTGTGGATATCAATGTGCGATTTGATGATGTGATTTACCAAAAAGTTACGGGTAAAATCATACCCTTTGTCAAGATAAACAGCGCCTATTAAGGCTTCAAAGGCATCGCCCAGCAGGGAGCCCTGCCTGCCCGTATTTAATACTTTGGTATCAAACTCTATCAGCTTATCAAAGCCTAATTTGCGGCCAAGCGCGTTAAGGTTGTTGCGGCTTACTATTTTCGAGCGCAATTCGGTTAAAAAGCCCTCATCCTCATATGGGTATAACTTAAAAAGCACTTCGGCCACTACACTGCCTAAAACGGCATCGCCCAAAAACTCCAGGCGTTCGTTGCTGTTCTTTACGCCCTTTTTGATATTTTGCGCAACAGATTTATGGCGGAATGCCAACCGGTATAACGACAAATTGCCCGGCACAAAACCGAGCAAATTTTTTAAAACCTTAACGTGTTTTCTATTTGGCGAAAGGTATAGCTTATAAAAGCGGCTAATTGGCATCCAACGAAATTATTGCTGGTACTTTTTAAAAATAACAGAAGCATTGTGCCCGCCAAAACCAAAGCCATTGCTTTGTGCTATGTTAACCACACGTTTTTGCGCCTTATTAAAGGTAAAGTTAATTTTAGGATCAAAAGCCGGGTCATCAGTAAAATGGTTGATGGTTGGCGGTATAATATCATGTTTCAGCGCCAGGATAGAGGCTATTGCTTCAACAGCACCGGCAGCGCCCAGTAAATGGCCTGTCATTGATTTTGTTGAACTGATGTTGATATTGTAAATATGATCGCCAAAGGCATCGGTAATAGCTTTTACTTCCTGCGGGTCGCCAATTGGGGTTGAGGTACCGTGTACGTTGACGTAATCGATATCAGCAGGCACCAAACCTGCATCCTCCAACGCTGCTTTCATCACCAGTGATGCACCTAAACCTTCCGGGTGAGGGGCTGTCATGTGGTAAGCATCAGCGCTCATGCCGCCGCCCACCATTTCAGCATAAATTTTAGCACCGCGTTTAAGGGCGTGCTCCAATTCTTCTAAAATTATGGTTCCTGCACCTTCGCCGGCAACAAAGCCGTCGCGGTCCAGATCAAACGGGCGCGATGCGGTTGCAGGGTCGTCATTACGGGTACTTAAGGCATGCATGGCGTTAAAACCACCAATACCGGCTTCGTTTATAATAGCTTCAGACCCGCCGGTGATAAACATATTTGCTTTACCAAGGCGCAGGTAGTTAAAAGCATCAATAAGCGAATTGTTTGATGATGCGCAGGCAGATACCGTAGTAAAGTTTGGCCCGCGCAAGCCGTATTTGATAGAGATATGGCCGGGTGCAATATCGGCTATCATTTTAGGGATAAAAAATGGGTTAAACTTGGGTGTACCATCGCCTTTGGCAAAGTTCACAACCTCATCTAAAAATGTTTTTAAACCACCAATGCCCGATCCCCAGATAACGCCGATGCGGCTGGTATCCAGTTTCTCAAAATCCAATCCGGCATCTTTAACAGCTTCCTCTGTAGAAAATAAAGCATATTGCACAAACGGATCAAGCTTGCGGGCCTCTTTACGGCCTAAAAAACCTTCCGCGTCAAAATTCTTTACCTCACAGGCAAATTTAGTTTTGAATTTTTCAACATCAAAACTCTTAATAAAGGCAGCGCCGCTTACTCCGTTGATCAGGCTGTCCCAATATTCCGGCACAGTGTTACCAATCGGAGTAAGCGCTCCAAGCCCGGTTACTACAACTCGTTTAAACTCCATTTAACAGTTTTAGGGAGCTTTAAATTAAGCTTTAACGTTTTTCTCTAAGTAAGCAACAGCCTGGCCAACAGTGCCAATAGTTTCTGCCTGATCGTCAGGAATTGCAACGTTAAATTCTTTTTCAAACTCCATGATTAATTCCACGGTGTCTAAAGAGTCAGCACCAAGATCGTTGGTGAAGCTTGCTTCTGGTGTAACTTCACTTTCGTCAACACCCAGTTTTTCCACGATAATAGCTTTTACTCTTGAAGCGATATCAGACATAGTCTTTATAGTTTAATGATTAATAATTCAGTGCAAAGAAAAATAAATTATGTTAAATATCAAATCTAAAAACTTTGACAATATTGTGTGAACAATTATTTATTGCAAAAGGTTTGATTTGGTTTTTAACCGGCGTAAAAGTAATGATTTTGAACAGAAGTATTAAAGTTTAATATCTATTTTGATTTTATTATAATAAAGTTAAAAGGCTTTGTTGTAACTATTTAGTAAACAGGCATTTGTTGTGCTTGTTGATAGCAAAGCGCAAAGTTAAAAATACAAATAACAGTACTTATAAAGGGGTAACCCGGCAGGCTGAGGATTTTAAAAACCATTTAACACCACAGGCCCGCGCTATAAAAGCACGCTTGTGGATTTGTTAGCCGCCCTTGCATAAACTGCTATTTACAGGCTTGCTTTTTATTTTTTAAATAGTATCAATAAAAAATATAGGCTAAGTGCCTGCGTTTTGTATTTTTACCACCTTAAACATTATATGGTTTTGAACAAGAAAATTTTAAAGTTTGAGATCGATCTGGATTTTATACTGATAGCCGTTACCACATCTTTAAAAGATTACCGGATCTGCTACCATATAAACAAATGTTTAAATTTTAATTTTACCAGGGTAGATGATCTGAAACTGGATACCAGCGTAAAGGGTTCGCCGCTGTTGTTTTCTTTATATCATTACAGTTGGGAGAGTACCGAAACGGATTTTTATTTTATTGGTAATAAGGGGAATGACGGCTATTTGGTACCCGAAATGCGCGAGGCGGATTATTTTATAATGATTAAAAATTATATAGATGACGAGGACCTTGACAGCCTGATTTATAGCCTGAATAAGATCCCCGAAATTGTTGCTGCCGTAAAGATTGATCCGAAAAAAATAAAATCACGCGAAAATCTGTTATTTTAGCGGAAATTTAGATGTGTAAATTATACACAATAACGTAATATAGCCTGAATTTAACCTGAAAATATGAAATTTTACTATAATCGTACTAAGATTGTTGCTACAATGGGCCCTGCCTCAGCAAAAAAAGAAGTGTTGCTGTCGATGATCAGAGCCGGATTAAATGTGTGCCGATTAAATTTTTCGCACGGTAAACCAGAGGATCACAAAAGATTTGTTGACCTGATCCGTGAGATCAACTCAGAATATAAAACAAACGTAGGGATCCTGGCCGATTTACAGGGCCCCAAGATCCGCATAGGATTGGTAAAAGATGGCGGCATACACCTGGTAAACGGTACCCGCATCAACATTACCACCCACGAATGCATTGGCGATGACAGCCAGATTTATATCACTTACGAAACCTTCCCGCAGGATGTACAGGCTAACGAGATCATTTTACTGGATGACGGTAAGCTGCAACTGAAAGTTATCGAAACCAACCGTAAGGATACCGTTATTTGCGAAGTAGTGCATGGCGGTATCTTAACCTCGCGTAAAGGGGTTAACCTGCCCAATACCAAAGTATCTATCCCGAGCTTAACCCCGGAAGACCTTGAAAACCTTAAATACGCCCTGGAGTGGGAAGTTGACTGGGTAGGCCTTTCATTTGTACGCACCGGGCAGGATATTATCGACCTGAAACGTATCATCCGCGAGAGTGGCAAGCAATCGCGCGTTATTGCCAAGGTTGAAAAACCCGAGGCTATTGAAAATATAGACGATATTATTGCCGCTACGGATGCGGTGATGATCGCCCGTGGCGACCTTGGGGTAGAGTGCCCGCTGGAAGAAGTGCCTTTATTGCAAAAAATGATCGCACGTAAATGCCGCGACGCTTCAAAACCGGTTATTGTGGCCACGCAAATGCTGGAATCGATGATCACCACCCCCCGCCCAACACGTGCCGAGGTGAATGACGTAGCCAACTCTGTACTGGATGGTGCCGATGCGGTGATGTTAAGCGGTGAAACATCGGTAGGTGAGTTTCCGGTTATTGTTATCGAAACGATGGCGAAGATCGTACGGAACGTAGAGGACCTTGGGTATCCGTTTAATGCCACTAAGGCCGAAAATAAAGATACCGCATCTGCTAATTACTTAAGTGATGCATTGTGCGGTTCGGCAGTTTACTTAGCCGAACATACCAAAGCCAAAGGTATCGTGAGCATGACAGTTAGCGGTTACACTGCTTTTGAAATATCGAGCTACCGCCCCGAAGCCGGTACCTACATCTTTACATCAAACAAGCAATTGCTGAATGCATTAAGCCTGGTATGGGGTGTAAGGGCTTTCTACTACGATAAATCTGACAGTACCGACGAAACCATTGCAGATGTAAACGCCATCTTAAAAGAAGAGCAATTGCTTAACGCAGGCGACGTGGTAATTAATACCGCGGCTGTGCCAATTGTTAAAAAGGGTAAAACCAATATGCTTAAAGTAAGCGTTATTGAGTAATAGAGATTAGAGATTAGTGATTGGAGATTAGTTTCCTGTCGCTTGGTTATATAGAAAAAGAGGGTTATGCGTAAGCGTAACCCTCTTTTTTTATTAATGTCCCGTCGTTGCGAGGTATGAAGCAATCTTAAAACTTATTTAGCTTTTTCCTTTTCCTGGTAAGTTTTTGGATCAATGGCCTTTGGCGACCAGTTTTCAAAAAACTCCATTACTTTAGCTTTACTGTGGCCTTTGCCTTCTTCCAGGTAGCTGGAGTTTTGGGTATGCAGGCGGTTGCCCTTACCATCCAGTATTACAAACACCGGGAACCCAAAACGCTGCGGATAGCCCAAGCTTGCCAATACCTTTTGGTTCATGTTCTCTTTACTGTAGTTTACATGCAGCACCACATAATTATCATTCATGTATTTATTCAGCTCGGCATCCTTTGTAACCAGGCCGTTAAAAAGCAGGCACCAGCTGCACCAGTTACCGCCTATTTGCAGCAATACGTTTTTGTGCTGCGCAGCCGCAGTTTTTACTGCAGCGGCAATTTCTGCTCCGGCATCAGCAGCCGGGTTATATAGTTTGGGCGCTACCCGGGTAGTGGTATCGGTTGATTTTTGCTGCGCATTGGCATAAAAACCAAATGCGATCATGATCGCTATAAAGTATATCTTTTTCATGGGATTTATTTTTTTAAATATATAAATAGTAACACAATAGATAAGTAGCAATTGGGTAATAATGCAAAACGCCCCGCATGTGCGGGGCGTTACAATGTGTTAAGCGTATCTGTTATACAAGCTTATTTTGTATAAGCTTGTTGTTTTTTTATCGGGTATGGCCGAGTAGTAAGGCGTAGTGTTACTTGATATATTACCCTTGTTTTTATTTGGGAATTTATCTTTTATCAAACGTCTGCGGCGTTGTTTCAAACGATAGCGCTCTGTCCAGTGGTCAAATGTACCGGTTAGTGCAAGTATTGCCCCAACAACAAACGTAGCCATCATAAATATCACGAATATGTGTAATGCATCTGAAAGTAGCTGTCTCATAACAATTAAATTATTTCGGTAATGATAAGGCAATAGCCGTGCCTTAATACATTACTTATCGTGTAAAAATAAAATAAGGAAAGGTTTAACAGGTAAATAGTGCTGTTATAAATAAACTCCCGTAATAGGGCTTTATTATATCTAAAACACATTTTTGTGTATCTTAAACTGTACAAAAGGGTTAAATACGCCCCAATTAAAGCGGGTTGATAGATTATAAATACAACCACCATGTTTATACGCAAACAGCCTGTATATAGGGCCTGGTGGCAGGTTATTACACAATGCGGGTAGCCCATGCCCCGCCGGTTATGGTAGCTTATGCCATTAATTAAAACCTTTTTAAATACCGGGTATCTATCAATTCGCCGTAGGGTATTTGGGCGGTTGCGGCCAGGCTAAACCATGGCGAGCCATTTTGCAGCACCTGTATATTTTGTGCCGGCATAAAGCTTTGCGCCAGCAAAAACTGTTTTTGATGGGCGCTATTTTCGGCCACATCCATCACCATAAAACAATGGCCCGGCGAACCTCCTTTGATGAACACATCACCGGCTTTTAAATCGTTAGGGTTGGTAACAGGTTTTAATTCTTTTTGTAAGGATAGGGTACCCGCGTAAGAAAATACCAGGTTCATGTATCGTAAAAAATTGGGGTAGCTATAATCCTTTTTTTCCTTTAACACCCAGCGCTCGTTGGCATAGCGGTAGCCGTTGGCATAATGCACATAATCGCACTTAAAACCGCTGGTAAAATTAAAGGTAATGGCGGGGTAGTTTTTTTGCTGATACAGGTATTCGGCACGCAGGCGCATTACAGCGTCGGCGCATTGCTGCAGGTTCTGGCTGCCAATGCTCATGTCTATCACGGCGGCGGTGTAAGCGTCGGTACGGGCAATGCTACCGGTATAGGTTTTGGTGTGGCTACCGGCCGGTTTAAGCAATAATGCCTGTAAGTATGCCCCAAAGCTATCGGGCGCAACAGCTACGCGTGTGTAGCCTGCAGGTGGCTTAAAACGGGTATGCACATTATCTGCCGGGATAAATGCTGCGAGTACAATTAGTAATATTATACCTAAAATGTTTTTCATCGTTTGGTTGAACTAAGTAGCTGCTGATAAGGGTTAAAGGGTACCGGCAAGCCGTCTACAAGCCGGAAAGCTGAAAAATGTAAATGTGTTGGCGAACGTTTTTTACAGGCGTTTAAGCCTGTACGGCCAACCTCGGCAATTTTATCGCCTTGCTTTACCTCGTCGCCCGGTTGTACAAATATGGCCCGGTTGTGGGCGTAGTAGCTAAAAATATGCAACGACCTATGGTACACCCAAATAAACTTGCCACCGCGCCAGGCGCTTGTGGTTTCCCAATTATTGGTGCAGGCCACTACAATGCCATCGGCTATGGCCAGTACATCAACAGGTTTACCTGTGTTATCATCCAGATCGTCCTGGTTTTTGTCATTAATAAAAATATCGTGCGCAGGGTGGGCGCTGTGTTTATTACCATCCAGGTAGTTATATCCCTTAGCACTGTAGCCGTTGCCATGGGTGCCGCCAATAGCATTTGCTTGATAACCTTTCAGCGGGAAGGTCCATGAGGCTTGATCATTGAGCGGAAGCTTTTCGCTTAATGATGATAATAGGGTTTTAAACTGTTTGGCTGCATCCGCCCGTTTAATAGTGCCATGTAGCACGCGATTATTCAATTCGTTTATTTTTTGGCAGATGGAGGCTGCATCCTGCGCAGATGCGGCATTTGCCAAAATGATGAGCGTAACTATTAGGAGCAGCTTTTTCATAGATGAATAAAATTAGGTAAAAGCCGGGCGGGATGCAAACGTTGGTTCCGTCTGTCCGTTTAGGGGAGCGGGACAGTTTGGACAAAAAGCGGACGGGCGTGTGAATAGTTCTTTGTTAGGAATGGGTTTGCTTTATTAATCGTCAGTGGATGTTCATTTCTTTTTTGTCGCAAAAAAGAAACGAACCAAAGAAAAAACACGCGGCTGTACCGCGTCGCTGTTAAAGGGTGTATTAAGGCAGTGCCTGTGCTATCCGCAACGCGTTAAGGCCGCATTAGGAGAGCTAACGTTCGGTTCATCAGGCTCTTTTGTCTTTTTTGTTATGCTGAACGATAGCGAAGCATCTATTCGCCGCCTTGCAAATCACATATGCACAATTCACTGACAGATCCCGTCCCTTCCTGCCAATGTTACAGCTAAACGCAAATAAGGCAAACCTCCTAAAGGGGAAACAGAAGGGGTAAAGGTTGAATCTTTCGCCTTGCTTTCAAAAACTCCCCCTTCAGGGGGTTGTGGGGACTACATATTCCGCCGATACTGCCCGCCTACTTCGTAAAGCGCATGGCTTATCTGGCCCAGGCTGCAATACTTACAGGCCTGCATCAGCGCTTCGAAGATATTATCGCCGGCTATGGCTTTCTCCTGCAACGCTTTTAACAGGGCGGGGGCATGATCCTCATTACGTTGTTTGAACAGGTACAGGGCCGCTATCTGAAACTGCTTCTCCTCCTCGGTAGCGCGGATTACTTCTGATGGTACGATAGTGGGCGACCCCTTCTTGTTCAGGAAGGTATTTACACCGATGATAGGGTACTCGCCGGTATGTTTCAGGGTTTCGTAATAAAGCGATTCTTCCTGGATCTTGCTGCGCTGGTACATAGTTTCCATAGCGCCCAGTACACCGCCACGATCATTGATGGCCTTAAACTCGGTTAGCACGGCCTGCTCTACCAGGTCGGTTAATTCTTCGATGATGAAGGCACCCTGTATGGGGTTCTCGTTTTTGGCCAGGCCCAGCTCCCGGTTAATGATGAGCTGAATAGCCATCGCCCTGCGTACAGATTCTTCGGTAGGGGTGGTGATGGCCTCGTCGTAAGCGTTGGTGTGTAGGGAGTTGCAATTATCGTAAATAGCGTACAATGCCTGCAGGGTGGTACGAATATCGTTAAAATCAATCTCCTGCGCATGCAGCGACCTTCCGCTGGTTTGGATATGGTACTTCAACTTCTGCGACCTATCATTCCCCTTATACTTATTTTTGATGGCCTTGGCCCAGATGCGCCTGGCCACACGGCCTATCACCGAATACTCCGGATCGATACCATTACTGAAGAAGAAGGACAGGTTGGGTGCAAAATCATCTATGTGCATCCCCCGGCTCAGGTAATACTCTACATAAGTAAAGCCGTTACTCAGCGTAAAGGCCAGCTGGGTGATAGGATTAGCGCCGGCCTCGGCAATGTGGTAACCCGAGATCGACACCGAATAAAAATTCCTCACCTTCTCCCTGATAAAATACTGCTGGATATCGCCCATCATCCGCAGGGCAAACTCTGTTGAGAAGATACAGGTATTCTGCGCCTGATCTTCCTTCAAAATATCCGCCTGAACGGTACCGCGAACGGTGGCTATAGCATACGCCCGGATCTGCCCGTAAACATCCGCCGGTAAAACCTGGTCGCCGGTTAGGCCTAATAACATTAAACCCAAACCACTATTGCCATTCGGTAATGAACCTCCCTGATATTGTGGGCGGGTAAGCCCCCTATCATCATAAACCCTCCTATACGCAGCCTCCACCAAATGCTGTAGCCCATGTTCGGTGATGTATTTTTCGCATTGCTGGTCTATGGCGGCATTCATGAAGAAACCGAGTAGCATGGGGGCAGGGCCATTGATGGTCATGCTTACGGAGGTGGAGGCGTGGCAAAGGTCAAACCCCGAGTAAAGCTTTTTGGCATCATCCAGCGTGGCGATGCTTACGCCCGAGTTACCAATTTTTCCGTAAATATCCGGCCGTTCGTGCGGGTCTTCGCCGTAAAGGGTAACAGAGTCAAACGCGGTAGACAACCTATGCGCAGGCTGACCAAGCGATACATAATGGAACCTTTTGTTCGTCCGTTCGGGGCCGCCCTCTCCGGCAAACATGCGGGTTGGGTCTTCCCCGTCGCGCTTTAGCGGGAACACCCCTGCGGCATACGGAAACTCGCCCGGTACATTCTCGGTAAGCAGCCAGCGCAGTATATCGCCCCAGGCCTCGTACTTAGGCAGCGCTATTTTAGGTATTTGCAACTGCGAAAGCGAAGTATAGTACAAAGGCTGTTTGATCTCTTTATCCCTCACCTTATAAATAAAATTATCCGCCTTGTATTTGGCAACCGTTTCCGGCCATTCCTTTAACAGGCGCTTGCAATCGGGGTGCAGGTGGTTTTCGAGGTTTTGATAAATCTGTTGTAGAGACGCGATACTTCGCGTCTTAAACTCCTGTGCATCGGCAGCCTGCATGGCGGGAGGCGCAAAGTATTGTGCCTCTACGGTTTCCATCGCCCCACTTACCTGGTACATTTGCTGTGCTATCTTACACTGCCCGTTCACCCAGTCGGTGTAGGCGGCGCTGCTCTCGGCTATCTCGGCCAAATACCTTACCCTATCCGGCGGGATGATATAGATCTTCTCCGATTCCCCCTCTTTAACCTTTAACCTTTCACCTTTTCCCTCCAAAAGATCCACCCCTGTCTTCTCCTTCACGGTTTTCATCAGGGCGGTAAACAGGGTGTTCATACCAGGGTCGTTAAACTGCGAGGCCATGGTGCCGTAAACAGGCAGGTCGTCATCCTTAGCATCAAAAAGCATATGGTTGCGCTTATATTGCTTGCGCACATCGCGTATGGCATCTAAAGCGCCGCGTTTATCAAACTTGTTCAGGGCCACCAGGTCGGCAAAATCAAGCATGTCTATTTTTTCCAGCTGGGTAGCCGCGCCAAACTCGGGGGTCATTACGTAAAGGGAAAGGTCGCAGTAGTCGGTGATCATCGTGTCCGACTGGCCTATGCCGCTCGTTTCCACTATCACCATATCATACCCTGCTGCCTTGCAAATATCAATAGCCTCCTGCACGTGCTTACTGAGGGCCAGGTTGGCCTGCCGCGTGGCTAACGAGCGCATATACACCCGAGGGTTATTGATCGCATTCATCCGGATGCGGTCGCCCAGCAGGGCGCCGCCCGTTTTACGCTTGCTGGGGTCTACCGATATAATGGCCAGCGTTTTATCCGTCTCCATCAAAAAACGCCGTACAAACTCATCCACCAAACTCGACTTGCCCGACCCGCCCGTGCCGGTGATACCAAGTACAGGGATATGGAGTGGGGGTTTAGGAGCGGTGAGTGCGGTGTAACTGCCGGCTTCGGCAGCGGAAATATGACGTGCTATCTGTTTAACCTTATCCGCACCCGCACCTAATTCCGGCTCCGTTAACGAAAAATCACATTGCCTCATCATATCGTTGATCATCCCCTGCAGGCCCATGGTGCGGCCGTCATCGGGCGAATAGATCTTGCTGATGCCATAAGCCTGCAGCTCGGCGATCTCGTGGGGCAGAAAAACCCCGCCGCCGCCGCCAAAGATCTTGATATGGCCTGCGCCGCGTTCGGCCAGCAGATCGTGCATGTATTTAAAATACTCTACGTGGCCGCCCTGGTAGCTGGTGAGGGCAATGCCCTGTACATCCTCCTGTATCGCACAATTTACAATTTCATCCACACTGCGGTTGTGCCCCAGGTGTATCACCTCGGCGCCGGTAGATTGCAAAATACGGCGCATAATGTTGATGGTAGCGTCGTGCCCGTCAAACAACGAGGCGGCCGTAACAAAGCGGATCTTGTACTTGGATTGATAAGGAGCAATGCTTTCCATGAAGGCGGTATAATTGGTAAAACACAAAATTAGTGAATTTACATAACTATGCATGCATAGTTTTTAGCGTGCCTGCGGAGGCGTATTTTTAGCAGGCAGGGCCAGCTTAAAGCCGTTTTGAATGGTGCTGCCACGCATTGTTAACGCGCTATCGGGATGTACCGAGCAGGGGATATCGCAGTCGCCGATGATCCAGTCATCAGAGGTGGCCGAGTTGGCTACCACGTTTATTTTTAAGCCCGATGCGGTTACAAATACCTTACTATTGATGTGCTGCACATCGCCCAGGGGGGTAATATCTTTATTAAAATTGCGTACCATCATCAGCAAACAGCAAACAAAAATAAAGGGCAAAAACAGCCGGAGGTATTTAACAGGATAATGGCTGATAAGGTATGCGGCAGGCGCCAGCCCAAAGGCCCAAAAGGCGAACGCCGCAAAGCGGATATCGGGCGCGATTACCAGCCAAAAGGCCATCGCAATAACCAGGGGGATCAGTACGGCATATAGTTTGGCGGCGCCGATGCGTTTAATGCGCAGTAAAACAGCTGCACCAACAGCCAACAGCACCGGCACTATAAAACCAAATGTGGTAAGCATCCTTTTGATCCAGGCGGGGATCCAGGTGTAGGTGTAGGCGGCATCAATGGCGGGCTGCCCGTGCAGGTGCGTACGGGCAAAGCCTTTAACATAGGCCAGGTAATACGTTAGTTCTTTGGCGGGCATGCGCCAGTCGGCAGGCAGCGGCAAGGCCGTAGCCGGGAAGGCGATATACCCGCTGGTAATACCACCCCTGATCACCCAGGGCACTATCAGCAGCAAAGCTATGCCTGCTGCTATCAGCATGCTGCCCGCCCGGTAAAGCTTGTTGGTTATTAACGCCCATAGCAACACCATGGCAGCGCCCAGGGCAACGCCAATAAAGCTAAACTTCATTACAACGCCCAGCAGGCAGTAAAAAGCCGGTAAAAACAAATCTAAAAAGGTTAACTTTTCTTTCGCTTCTATACAGGCAATCATATCTGCCATCACCTTAAAGGTAAGCAGGTTAATGAATACATCGGGCGTGGGGCTGCTTAGGTTTTGCACGCCTACATTAATGCACAGCGGCAAAAACAACAGCTGGAACAATGCATAAAAGCTTAACTTTTGTTTGCCCTGCAGGCAGGCGGCGTTTCGCCATACAATCTCGGTGCATATCACCAAAGCCAGCAGTCCGTTGGCTGCGCAGGCGCCCTGGTAATGCCCCCACAGCGCATTTAAAAAAGCCGGGTATAAAAAGTACGACTGATTGATGCCCAGATACGTAAACAAATTACCTATGCCCGGTATGGCAGGGTAGGCGCCCAGCACCTTAATGGTATAAAAATGGTAAACAAGCGTATCGTATATAAAGCTGTTATCCAGGCTGCTGACAATCAAAAATACCACTATCATCAGCCAAAGCACCCCCGCAAGCACCCCCGGTTGGGTAAAACCACTGCGCGTGGGCCACAGCAACCGGCACCCGTAGGCAGCAACCGGCAGCAGGCACAGCCAGCAAAGGCTGTTAACGGGTAAAAACAGGTTCCATAACTGTAAAAACAGGATAACCATGCCCAGCCCATACCAAAACCCGCTGAACAAACTGCCCCCCGGCACACCCCTTTGTTTGCCAAAAGGCATGCAGGCCACCCCAACGCCCGTAATAAAAATAAAGGCCAGCAGCCAAAAAAAGGGTAAAATAAATGCCTGGGTAATCAATTAGCTATTTTTGGCTAAGATGCAATATTTTTTAATAACCCGAAAAAGCAAATACAGTGGTGCTTCGGTTACAGCAGCCCCGCTATCCGCTTATACGGCACAGGCTTTAGGCTCGAGGCCGGTATCCGCTGTTATCGGGTTTAGGGGGCAACTGCAAACAGTGATAATTGACTAGGATCAACATAATCTTGATTGGGAGATTTAAACATTATTTTTAAGCCTTTAATACTATACTGCAAAATCACATCTTTATCTATATCTTTTATATATATAGGTTTTAAGAAAACGGTTTTGGAACTATAAGGAACTAATGGAGCGGTTAATTCATCGAAACTAGATATAATTTTATTTTGGTAATCCTGTTTTTTATTAGTTATTGGGTGTTTTTGAGGTTTACTATTAATATTTTGCACTAACGACACCTCAGTTGTTTCTTCTAAAAACACACCATCTTCAAATCCCCCTCTTTCAGCCCTTTTAGCATCAGCTTTGTTTTCCAAATCTGAAAAATTAACACCCAGTACTTTAGATATACTCCTAATAACTTCCAGAACGTCAGCAAGCTCTTCAATAATATTTTTGTTATTTGTTTCAAAGAATAACTCTAAAGCTTCCTCTACCGCCTTTGTTTTTAATAAAGAAATTAATTTTTCAGGTGCTAATTTGTGTGTAACAGCTAGTTCTCCTTTAGATGTTATTTTTTCGGGGATTTTATCTCTAACTAATTTATTGAATTCTTGTTTTATGTAGTTAGGGCTAAAATCATAAGTGCATTTTACTTTTACATTTTCACGTGATAGGATATAGTAAACATGTGAAAGGATGCTTCCAATAAGTTCTACATAATAACTTTTTTCATTTGCAAACCGTCCAATTTCACTAATGAAATCTGTATTACGGAGCAAATCTGTATCTAGTTTTAAGACTATAGTTGATTTAGCGTTATTTTCATTATTCTCTACTTTACTTTTAAAGTTTTCAAAATCAAGTTTATTAGAGATGATGATTTTTCTAATTAAAAATACGGATTCACTTAAAGTTCTTTCTTGATTATATTTTGGTACCTCCTTAGTAGAATAATGCCAAGGTAATATTTTGGGATGTATTGTTGATTGGTCCCCTCCAATGAAGAACATAATAATAACATCAGAGTCCAACTTATTAGCTATTTGAACACTCATATTAGCTATCTCAAACAGTTCTTCACTATCTAGAGATTCTTTCCAGTCCCAAGCACTACCGGCTTTTTTTAAAATCCAGTTTCCTACGTTGTCAACGTCTAAGTATTCTTTTTTACATCTAATTTGTTTCTTAATACTTGACTTGGAAGAAATATCTAACTCGAAAGAATCATATGGATTGTATCCTAACCCGTCAGCAAAGCCCCAACTCGAATCTATCCTAACTTTTGATGAATTTGGTTTTGATAGTACTAAAGCGCACGACTTTGAAATAATAAAACGATGTATTAAAAAAGAAAATTGGTCTAGTCTCAAGTCGTTGTCAATAAACTCTTGACTTCGATTTTTAATGAATGCTAACGCATCATTTGCATTAAATACGGTTTCAGTACGAGGAAGATTTAAGTTAAAAAGATTTTCATTTTGTTTATGGGAGGTACGAATAACAATTGGGTATTCTGTAAGCCAATCTAAGTCATCGATTAAACTCTTAACATTTTTACCATTTAGAACCTTTTGAATTATAGTCGTATTTTCTAGTATGAAAATATCACTTACTTTAAATCCTAATTCCCTAAAAACTTTTACGTGTAAAGCTTTATTCCATTTATAAAGGGAATCTTTTTCTTTTACAAAAGCTTTTAGTTTATAAATGGAACATATCTTCTCTTTTAATTTCCAATCGCTACCAGGAGCGCTCCCTATATATTCTAATTCAACATCGCATTGCAAAACGTACAATTCTTTCCCATTCCATAACCATTCAAAATGACACCTTTTATTTAAATCGTAAGATAAAATAGCCAGTTCTTTTAATTTTGTGTGAAGTTCATTAATGTTTTTGCAAAGCAATTTGCTTGATGTTGGAACTAACTGCGTTTTATGGACCGTTACATTTTTATTTTGAATGGTACCAGTTTTATTATAAGTTTCAATGACCCAGTTATTGAAATTTCTACTGACTCTTCTTTCGTTGGAAAAATGACCGTTTTTTAATGGTGTTATATATGCTTGAATAATTAATGCTAATTCATTGTTTAAATGATTTCTTTTGGATAGTTTTTTTTTGGCATCAGTCCAAATAGTAAATATTTTATTTATTATGTGTTCAACATCTAATTCACTGACCAAACTATCAAATTCACCTCTTTCTTCGAACGTTTCTATTTTCGCACTAGATCTAATAATTGCATTTTTGAATAAAAGTCCTTTAGTTAACCATACAAATTCAACTATACTTTTTCTTAAGTGGTTTTCTAAAACACTTAAATCACCTGTTTCAGTTTGTAAAAGCCAATTTTGATAAGATGTGGTAGTGACAACAATATAGGGGAGGGTCCAATCAGCATTGAGTTTAAGCAGCCCTAATGCTTTTTGACCTATAATACCAATAGCCTTTTGTTGTTCAATTTCACTAAGGTTTTTAAAGTGAGGGCCGTGAAAAATAAAAATATCTTTGTTTTCACGTAAGAGATTCATCTTGAATGTTCTTCAAGGTTACCAAATATATTTTTAGCAGCATCTGATAATCTAGCAATAGCACTATCAGTAAAATAACCAACTAAAAAGCCAAAGCCAAATGCAGAAGAGCTGGCTTCAACAGATTTTGGATCGAAAATTTTAACAAAGGTTGTTAACATTAATACAAAAACTAGTGCAAAGCCTCCAGACAAAAATGGAACAAATAGTCTCCATAGCCTGCGATCAACATGCCATTTGTTTTTAGCAACAGCATGTATAAGCCATTTAATATCAAATAATGTTCCTCCGAAAACTCCGCCTAATGATGTTATTACATATTTTGTGAACACTTTACAGTCGCTATCATTAAGGCCAAATAATTGTTGAGGTATTTTCTGCCAAAATAGAAACGCTAATACAGGTGTTCCAATCAGTAATAGGCTCAAAAAAGATGCTTCACACGAAATATGAAATAATGCTTTACCCGCATATTTTGATTTCCAATCTAGAGGTTCCCTACCATCATTATTGTCCGGATTGGGTAGACTAGTCATAAACAGAAAGTTCTAGATTATCACACTCAGTATAAAAAGGACTATTTTGAATTGTCTTTATTGTAGACATAATATGGTCGATCTCTAAATTATTTCTCCAATTATATTTTTCAAATTTATTTATTTCATAAGCGATAGCTTGTCTCAATGTTTGGCTTGGAAAGACGTTGCTAGTTGCAATAAATTGCTCATTTTTAGGGTTTTTAATATAAACATATGGTTTAGACCTATTAAAATATTCTTTAGATTGTTTAAAATCTACTAATTCTGTCCACTCTAAATCAATAATGTTTTTGGTAGCTCCCAAAAGGTCAAATGATAAAGGAGCTAGATGCAAATGAAGATGATCTACGCTACATCCAACTAATTGATTGGGTACCGCTGGACCATGCTCAAAAATTGTTATATCGCCATATAGCTTAGTTAAAAAATTACTCACTTTAAATGTAAGCTTTTCTAACTCTTCAAATAATTCACTATCTAGTTCTCCTACACATAAATAATGCTCCTTTGATACAATTAACAACCAGCCTTCAACTAGTGCACCTAATGTTGGCACAACGAAGAAGTTCGAAGTTTCAAATAATACAGTATTCCAAATTTCAGGATTCTTGCTTCTATCTAAATTACAAAAACCACAATTCATAGACTTTCTCAATTTTAAGTAAATATATAACTATAAAAACACGTTTTCAAATAGTTTTTATTGCGTCATAAATTTTTTGCTTCAATGTATTTTATATATAATCATTATCTCAGTATGTTAATAGGCTGCTTTTTGCAAACACGCATATTTACTTGCAGCACCCAACTTAAGATTTCTATATCTGCCTGGTATAACAAACTAACCAGGGGCGAAAAAAAGTCATTTCAGGGCGAAAAAATGTGCGTCCAATTTGGCCCAATTAAAAAGAGCGGAGCCGCACTTTAAAAACTCAGCTATATATTTGTATATACCCAGTGGTGGCACTAATTTGTCAGTAGCTTGTTTTTTAATTCGCTGATAATTAATAAGTTGCAATGTTCACGTGTGTTCACGGTTGTGAACGTGAACACTTTGCTGCGTAAACGTGCTTAACAGCTACCACATCCAAACCGCCCTTTTAGTGTAAATTGGTTTTTTGGGTGTCCGGCCGGCGTCCGCACCCACCCGTACCTGCGGACGGACGGACACCATCTCCCTAAAAGCATAAAAGCCATAAGCGGTTGCTTACGGCCTTATACTTAGCTAACGCACAAGCTAATAATTGATCAGGTTTAGGTGCCCTAATATTGGGTATAAAAACCATCTATCCTATACGTAAAAACCCGTGTTTTTCAAATAACTAATAGTTAATTTATAGCTAAAAAATATTGCTTTGCCAATTAGGGCAATAAATTGGCCGCCTAAAACAGGCTAAACGGTTGCCATGATGTAAATTATCGGGGGTTGTTTCTAAAACTGTATCTTTGCGGCAATCATGATGTTAACGAATACGGCAGGGGCACAGTGGGAAAAAGGTTACAACAACTATGGCCCCTGGCTTAAAGATAAATATAAGGGTCACCGGGTGTTTAAAGTGATTGTAGACGGCGGCTTTACCTGCCCCAACCGCGATGGATCTAAAGGCTATGGCGGCTGCACGTACTGCAATGTAGATTCGTTTACGCCCAGTGTTAGCCGCAACGCCCCCACGGTTAAACAGCAGGTAATAGAGGGGATGGAGCGCGCCCGCAAGGGTAACAAGGCCGATAAGTTTATTATCTACTTTCAGCCCAATACCAATACCTATGCGCCCACCCATTACCTAAAAATGATGTATGACGAGGCCCTGAGCTACGGCACCGATGATATTGTAGGCCTGAGCGTAGGTACCCGCCCCGATTGTATCGACGCCGAAAAGATTGCCCTGCTGGAAAGCTATACCGACCGCTTTGATGTTGACCTGGAGATGGGTATGGAGAGCATTTATGATGATACTCTTAACCAGATAAACCGAGGCTGCAGCCACGACGAACTACTGAAAGCCCTTAAGCTTACCGAGAATACCAGGCTGGATGTATGCGTGCACACCATCTTCGGTTTCCCCTGGGAAACGCACGATATGATGCTTAAATACGCCGACGAGATCAACCGCCACGGGCAGATCAAATTTGTAAAATTCCACCACCTGCATATTGTAGAGGGCAGTGTAATGGGCGTTAAGTATAAACGCGAACCGTTTAAACTCTTCGGGATTGAAGAGTACGCCGACTTTTTGTGCGAGCTGCTGCCGCGCGTAAGGCCGGATATCGTGATCCAGCGCCTGTTTGGCCTAAGCGACCGCGAGTTGCTGATAGCGCCCAACTGGGGCCTCAAAAAAAGCGAGATCCAGTACTTTATCGATCAGCGCATACTAAGCCGCGGGATAGTGCAGGGAAGCGCGTTGTAAATGTGCAGATATGCAGATGAGGACACCAATGAACTTTACGGCTATTCCCTGTAGTTTTAAGCCTTTTTAAACAATTTGGCGGCTGATGGCTTGTAGAGTTAATTTCAATTTTTGATGTTGGTATCGGGTTTGTATAACCTATATGTACATTTATCCGTAAAATACAATCTTAAATAACTGTTTTGGCTCAAAAACCTTTACAAAACTACATTCCGGCGCTTACCGGGGTGCGTGCATTGGCGGCGTACCTGGTATTTATATCGCATTATGCTTATGCGTTTGATGAAAATTTTCCCCGTGCTGTGCAACGTTTTCTTAACGAGTTCCACATCGGGGTTACCATTTTCTTTGTTTTATCGGGCTTTTTAATCGCTTTCAGGTATTTCGATAATTTTAAACTTACCGGCAACTGGTTTAAGCAGTATCTTAAAAACAGGGTGGCGCGTATTTATCCCATGTATTTTATACTTACGCTGGGGGCCTTTGTTGCCTACTACTTTACGCATGATGAGAAGATAACCGGTGGCTTTGCCAGCCCTGTGGGCCTGTTTTTTATGCACATTACCTTTGTAAGGGGCTTTTTTGATCAGCTTAAGTTTACCGGTATAGCCCAGGGATGGAGCCTTACGGTAGAGGAATGCTTTTACTTTTCGGCCCCGTTCATCTTTTACTTCGCTAAAAAGTATAATAAGTTTTGGCTGCAATGCGCTGTGGTTACCTTGTTTGGCGCAGGGCTGGTGATGATATTCCGTAATGTAAACTGGTATGGTTTCTTCGGCAACTTTACGTTTATGATGCTGTACACCTTTTTGGGCCGCTGCTTTGAGTTTTTTGCGGGAATACAGCTTGCCCTCATCGTTAAAAAACGGCAGGTAAGCATAGGCGGCGAGGCCAAAACATGGTTTACTTACCTGGGCTTCGCGCTGATATTTGTATGCGTGGGCATCATGAGCGTATTGCCCATCCCCAAAGGTGAGGTAGCCGGGTTGCATAACCCCTTCGGCATTTTTACCAATAACTACCTGCTGGCGGGCTCTATAGCGTTGTTTTTTTACGGCCTGCTAACCGAAACCACGGTGCTGAAAAAGATACTATCTAATCCCTTTGTAGAGCTGCTGGGTAAAAGTTCGTATATATTTTACCTGATCCATCTGGGTTATATGTACGATTTTCTGCATAACTATTTTAACAAATGGAACGATGATATTTTTGAATTGTACGATAAGTGGGGGAAGGACTGGGTGTCGCCGTTCCAGTACGATAACCTGAACGTTTTATATGCCTTTATTATCCTTAACGCGGTATCTGTACTGTTGTTTAAGCTGATAGAGGAGCCTTTAAATCATTATATTCGCCAGTCGGATTTTTTGATCAAAAATAAACCCCGTAACCCGGATAATCAATCAGAAGCGATTAAGGCCTAAGCCGCAATTACTCATATGGTGAACAGATCAAATAAGATAATTTTTATACTAAGCTGCATGCTTGCAGCAGTATGTTCTCAGTATCTTCCTGCTGCTGCGCAGGACGACGAAGAGGGCATATCCACGGTATTAACCCCCGGCAGCAAAAATGCTATTTTCGATAGCCGGGCAACCTACACCTTCGAGGTTAAAAACCCTACAGATGCCGCGCAAACGGGCACGGTATCGTACCAGATAACGCAGCATGGTAAAAAGCTGGGCTCGGGCAAGCAAAATGTTAAACTGGGCAAAAAGGCATCAGAGAAATATAGCTTTGAGCTGCCGGCCTTAAAAACGGGCTTTTACAAGGTTGATTTTATGGTGAACATTACCGAGTATGACGATACCACCCGCCGGGTATTCGGTATCCAGCCGGAGGAGATCCGCTCAAAATACGCCCCTCCGGCAGATTTTGATGCCTTTTGGCAACAAGCTAAAAACGACCTGGCAAAAGTAAAGCCCCAGTTTAAGTTAACCCCGATGCCTAAAATGAATACCGATAACCGCAAGGTATTCCTGATAGAAATGAAATCGCTGGATAACTATACCGTTAAAGGCTGGATGACCATACCCATCAATAAAGACCCTAACCGTAAGTTTTCGGTACTGCTGGGTTTGCCGGGTTACCAGGTAAACCTGATGCCCATAACCGGCCTGGATGAAGATCTGGCCATCATTACCCTTAATGTAAGGGGGCAGGGTAACAGCCGGGGGCCTATAGATACCCGCCGCGATGAATTTATTTTTTACCGCATAGAAGACCGCGACAATTACGTCATGCGCGGGGTGATCATGGATTGCATCCGTGCGGTTGATTTTGTGTATGCACAGCCCAATTTAAAACACGATAATATTCTGGTATCCGGCGGTAGTATGGGCGGTTACCTGGCGCTGGCTACAGCCGCGTTAGATAAAAGGGTAAACCTTTGCTCGGCGCAAAACCCCATCCTGTGCGATGTAAACGATTTGGATGGCGAGGTTACCTGGCCCATAAGCGATATTAAAAAGTACATCCGCACACAGCCGGGGCTAACGTTTGATAAGGTTTTAAGTAATATGAATTATTACGATGGTAAAAACTTTGCCGGTAAAGTTACCTGCCCCATGATAATGGGGATAGGTTTATTAGACCCCTACGCCCCACCTTTTAACGAGTATGCTACGTATAACGTAATACCCGGCAAAAAAAGGCTGATGGTATTTAAGGATCTTGGTCATGAGATCTCGCAATCATACAAAGATCTGGAGGGCAGATGGATGCGCGATCATTTTGCATTATTTTAACAGCATGAAATGAATTTACCTAAAACGTACTTTAAGTATTTACTAATAGCCATCGGTTTTATACTGCTGGCACCAAACAGCAGCCATGCAGGGGGCTTCCCGGTAAGGCCAAAAAGACTGTTGCTTTCGCCGTCGTTCAGTTACTTTTATGCAGATAGGGGGTGGGACTCCCTGCGCCGTAAAAAATTGTTTGACAATGGCGGCCAGTTCGAGTCGTTAGGCTTTTCGCTTTATGCAGAATATGGCTTAAGCCGCAGGTTTACGCTGGTAGCCCTGCTGCCCTATGTAAAAAACACTTATGAAGATAACACCGCCAAGACCGTAAGCCGCGGCTTTACCGATTTGGAGGTGGGCGTGCGCTATTACCTGGCCAATATCAATTACATTTACTATTTTACAGTGCAGGGCACCTATGTGCAGCCCCTTTATACAGATCTTGGCCTGGGTTACAAACAACAGGGTGCCGAAATTAAGCTGGCTTTTGCAGGCAGCGGCAAAGTGTTGGGCAAAAACTATTACTTTACGGCAGAAAATGGCGTACGCCAGTATTTTGGCCCCGACGGCCCGATACAGGACAGGTACAATGCCACCTTCGGCCTAACGCTGGATAGGAAGTTCCGTCATCAGGTTTCGGCTTCATTCAGCGGCTTTTATTCATCCAGTAACTTTACCAAATTTTCGCCTATCCAGGCAATAAACAAAAACTTTGCTTTTAACCAGGTATCGTTAACATACGGTTATACGTTTAGCAGGCGGTTTTCTACCTTCCTGTCTGCCGGCCACTTTATCAACGGGCGCAACACCGGTGATGGTGCTACAGCAAACGTATCCCTCCTGTTTAAACCCTTCAGATAGTTTAATAAATTAACAATGGCCAAATTCCTTATAATACTGTTTTTTTTACCCGTTTGCTGTTTTGGGCAAAGTGCCGAAACTTATATCGGTTTGGGCAATACCGAAGCTAATATCAAAAATTATAAAGAAGCCATTGCCGATTTTTCAAAGGCTATCCAGTTACAGCCCAATAATGCCCGCGCTTATTTTTATCGCGGTAACGCCTACAATAATCTTAAAGATCAGCCCAACGCTTTACAGGATTATACCAAAGCCATACAGTTTGATGCTAAAAGTACGTTTGCTTATTTTTACCGGGGCAATATTTATAATGACCGGGGCAAGTTTGCCGATGCCATAACAGATTTTACCAAAGCCATTGAATTGGCCCCCCGTGCAGATATGTACCACTACCGTGCAAATGCAAAAGCCGGTATGGGTAACCATCAGGGCGCTGTTGAAGATTTTACAAAAGCGATAACGCTCGACCCTAAGGATGCATCACTGTATGAGTACCGTGGCGTAGCCAAAAGCAATTTAAAGGATAACGAAGGTGCTATTGAAGATTATAACAAAGCGGTAGCGCTTGATCCTAAAAACGCTGATTTGATTTATTACCGCGGTAATGCTAAAGGTAACCTGGGCGATTATAAAGGCGCTATTGCCGATTATACCGCTGCACTTGCCCTTAACCCTAAAAATGCCGAAGCTACCTTTTATCGTGGTAACGCATATGGTAACCTTAAAAATTATAATGCCGCCATTGCTGATTATAAAAGGACTATCGCCCTTAACCCAAAACTGCCAAACTTGTATAAGTACCTGGCAAATGCCCTGGGCAATAACAACGATAAGAAAGGCGCAGTTGAATATTTTGCGCAGGCTATAAAGCAAGACCCTAACAACGCCGAGCTTTATCTGTACGATGGTTTGGTAAAATATAACCTGAATGATAAGGAAGGTGCACTGGCTGATTTTGATAAATCGATAACCTTAAAGGAAACAGCCGAAGCCTACCAGAGCCGTGCTGACTTAAAGCTGGATGCGCGCAATTTTGATGATGCTAAAGACGATGCCGACCAGGCTATAAAACTCGACCCTAAAAATGCTTATGCTTATGTTAGCCGGGCAAGGGCCAACCTGGAATTAAAGGATACCACTGCTGCCCTGGCCGATTTGAATTTGGGTATAAAAATGAACCCGTCTAACGATTATTCTTACGTGCTGTTGGGTAACATTGCGGCAGGTAAACATAATTATGATAGTGCTTTGGGCTATTACGATAAGGCATTAAGCTATAGCCCCGGCGATTCGGAAACGTTACTGAAACGGGCCGAAACACGCCTTAAAGTAAATAACCGCGATGGTGCATTTGCTGATTACAAACGGATAGCTGCTATTGATAAGGATGATGATAACCTGCGCGACAGGTTTGTAAAATCGATGATCAGGGCTAAGTTTTACAGCGAGGGTTTACCCCTGTTTAATACCTTGATAACCAAAAATGGTAAAGTAGCCAACTATTATGTAGGCCGTGGGGTTGCCAAACAACATACCGGCGATATACCGGGAGCTATTGTTGATTACAACGCCGCTTTAAAGCTTGATACAGCCTCTACACTGGCTTATTTTAATCGCGGCAGCGCCAAGTTTGATCAAAGGGATTATGCCGGCGCACTGGCGGATATTGCCAAAGGCATTAAGATAAACGACGGGCAGGAAGATGCTTATTTTATTCGTGGGCAAATACGCATAGCCATGAAAAATTATCAGGGTGCGGTTGATGACTTTAACAGCGTAACCTTTATTAACCTGGATAATACTGTGGCTTATGCCTGGCGCGGATATGCCCGCAGCTTTTTAGGTGATAAAGACCGCATGAACGCCGACTTTAATTACGCCGTAAAAATAGAACCTAAAAACCCCGAGATATATACTTTACGCGGCCTTGCGCGCATCAATACAAAGGACGCCGGTAACGCCTGTACAGATTTTAAGCAAGCCGTAAGCCTGGGCTCTAAAACAGCCGCCGCAGAAGCGGCTAAGTATTGTAAGTAAAGATGTAACTAACGGGGTTGTGCTGCTGAAAACAAGCATCTATTGGCAGGCATGCGATTTTTAGCGTGTCATGGTGAGCCTGTCGAACCATTAGCCACTCGACAAGTCTTTGGCCGGCTGACTGACTGACACCATCTATTAGTAGTTATAACTCGCAATGGAGAACTACATTTTCCCAAAAAGGTCTTCCACAGCTTTTACTCTGTATTCAAATATCTGCTTAACCTTTTTACCTACAAATACGTTGTTGGCTATGGTGCCTAAAACACTGTAGGGAATGGCATAATTTAAAATGTCGGTCATTTCTACTCCGCCGGGTATTTCCTTAAAGTGATGCTGATGATGCCACAAGGCATAAGGGCCAAAGCGTTGTTCGTCTACAAAATATTTTTTATCGGCAACGTGGGTTATCTCTGTCATCCAGTTCATCTTAATATCCAGCAAGGGCGATATTTTATAAGTGATGATCATCCCGGCATACATTTTGGTTTGCTGCGTGTAATCGGATGTTACCACAAAGCGCATATCTGCAGGGGTTATTTTTTGCAGGTTTAAAGGCGACGAAAAGAAATCCCAGGCCTCATCAAGGCTGATGGGGATGTTCTGTTTCAATTTTAAGGCGTATGTTTTCACAATAGGGTAACATTTAAAACAGGCGATTGTTATACCAGCTATCAGTTATTTACCGGATAGATTATGGTTAACGGCCTGGTATCTAATCATAACTATAACCCGTTAGCTTCTGTGGCTACCGGCAAATCATTGCGGCTCCATTCGCTCCATGATCCTACATAAAGCTTTGGCCCCGTGATGCCGGCATGTTCCATCCCAAGCAAAGTATGGCAGGCCGTAACGCCCGACCCGCAATGTACGATCACATCACCTGGTTTAACGTCGCCAATGGCATCTTTATAAAGGGTTGCCAATGCCTGCGAGGTAAGGTATTTCCCCTCTGGCGACAAACTGTTGCTGTAAAACAAATTAACAGCACCGGGGATATGGCCTGCAATCAGATCCAAAGGTTCGGTGTGGCCCAGGTAGCGTACGCCTTCACGCACATCAATAACTACACGGTCAGCCGCCTTAGCCGCCTTTTTTACTTCCTCAATATCTGCCGTATTACTGTATTGCTGCGGGATAGGGTAAAGGCCCGTGGCGGCAGGTAAATATTCTTCGGTACTCAGTTCTACACCTTCATCTGTTGCGGCCTTTAAGCCGCCGTTTAGCACCTGTACATTAGTATGCCCAACAGACCGTAACATCCACCAAAGGCGTGCGCCGCCCATAGCTGCATTTTTATCATCATAAACCACTACATGGCTATCGGGTGTTATGCCCCATCGGCCAAGGGTTTCGGCAAAATCGGTTAAGGCAGGTAGCGGGTGCCTCCCGCCAACAGCCGCATCGGCCGGGTGCGACGCCAGGTCGTCATCCAGCGTAGCAAAAATGGCATTGGGCAGGTGCCCGGCCAGGTAACGCTCGTGTGCGTTGGCACCGGCACGTACATCAATTAATATAGTTGCCGGGTCAAATACCCGCGGGTCGGTAATTTCAATTAAAGGGGACATAGGTGTTAGAGGTTAGTTAATCAGAGCTCAGAGATTGGTTGGCCTAATTGTCAAATAATCTCTAAACACTTGGCAGGCAAGTTAAAAAAAGCCCGGCACAAATAAAACCACCCCGGTAACTAATATCTAACCGCCAGTCTCTGATCCCTAAACCCTACTGCACTATCTTATTAGCACAGCACGAGCTGGCAAAAGCTTCGGGTTTGGCTTTAAATACAAAGCCCATGCTTAATATATAACCCATCGCCTCGTGCAGGGCAGCATTGCTTTTAAACATCGGGTTAGTATTGATGTCGGCGTGTACTTCCAGGCCCACGTCGTACAGATCCAGCAGGTCGCAAAGTTTGTAGGCAATATCTATAGATTTTTGCACCTCGTAAAGCATACGTTCTTTAATGCTCATTTTTTGAGAGGTGCGTTCCTGGTGAATGAACATAAACGCACCGCGCTGCTCACGAATAAAAACAATTACGGTGGCAAAATCGGTAACAGAACCCTTCACCTGCGAATCTGTACCGATACAAACCTTTAATTTATTGCCCAGGTTGGTTTCCCGTTCAATGGCAGCTTCAACCTCTTCCAATATGGGTGTTTGGATCACCTCTCCGCTAAATTTTCTCCAGGTCATAAAAATTGTTTTAAAGTGAATTTTAATTGACCCGTTTTACAGGTCTATAAAAATAAGCGATAAACTATTTTATAAACGTTAATTACCGGTGATTTATTTGTTAACATTTAACTGAATACTAACAGGTTATGATGTGTTGACTGTTCTTGACCACACCCGCGCCGGATGAAAAAGCGCAGGTGTAACAAGCAAAAAGCCGCTTCCTTTTCAGGGAGCGGCTTTATAATAGGGTTAAGATTAAATATTAGCGGGTAGCTTTATAATTTTTGGCTTTTTTAACCGGCAGGTGCGGTTTGCCGTTAGGGTTAATTTCCGGCGCGCCAACCATGGTCATAGCACAACGGAAACCAACTTCGGCGCTGGTTGCTTCCTGGTCCATAAAGCGGCGGGTGCCCGGGTTTAACCAGTAGGCCATATCATTCCAAGAGCCGCCTTTGTACACTTTAGAATGGTTGTTAACCAAAGTAGTATTACCATACAAAGCGGTGCTTACGGTGTCGTTAAAGTCCCGGTAATCCGGCGTATAGGCTTTGCCTGCCAGTGGGTCTTTAACACTTGCCGTGGTAGCGCCGGGTTGTGCGTTGTTGGCCGGTTGATTGCCCGCAGCCGTCTGTGCCTGTTGCTGCGCTATCATATCGGCATATTTTAATTTTTTATTTGATTTAGCCGGGTCTTTAATAGGGCGGCCATATTTATCTTTAGCATAGATGCCTTTTACAGGGTCGGCAAGGCGTTTGTTGCTAAACTCGTTACCACGGAAGGGGTTCAGATCATCAAATTCCTCAAACGATGTTTGGCGATAGGTATCGGCTACCCATTCATTAACGTTGCCGGCCATGTTGTATAAGCCAAAATCATTCGGTTCGTAAGAGCGCACGGGGGCCGTTATAATAGCCTTATCATTTAAGCCGCCTGCAACACCGGCGTTATCGCCAGATCCGCGTTTAAAGTTAGCCAAGATCAAACCGCGGGTTTTTCTGCTTGGCGAACGTACACCCAGGCCGTTCCATGGATAAACGCGGCCGTCGTTAATGTTTTCAAACTGCGTATTGCCGGCAAGGGCCAAAGCAGCGTATTCCCATTCTGCCTCAGATGGCAGGCGGTAACCTTGTTTCAGGATACCATCCTCTAAACGTACGGGCCTTACCGCACGGCCGTTCTTTCCGGTTCCTTTGGCATTGGGGCTAATATCTGCAAGCATTTTTTTACCATCTATGCCCTGTCCTCTTATCTGCCCGTTTAAATAGATATCGGTATTAAAAGGCTCTTTTGCACCGGTAGTTGCCGCACCGCCTTTTTTGCCCGCGGCATCTTTCCAGGTAACCAGGTTACCACGCTCGCGCAAAATATTTTCGTTGGTACGGTCTGTACGCCATACGCAATACTCCTGGGCCTGCTCCCAGGTAACACCCACTACGGGGTAATCCTGAAACGCGGGGTGGCGCAGATAGTTATCTACATAAGGTTCGTTGTATGATAATGGTTTACGCCATACCAGCGTATCAGGCAATGCGTTATAATAAAGCTCATTATCATCCGGGAAATTGATGCCTATCCAGTGCAGGTAATCCAGCCAATCCTGGTTAGATACCTCGGTTTCATCCATATAAAATGAAGGTACTGTTACTCTGCGGCGCAGGTTATTATATTCATAGGTAACATCCTGATCTGCACTGCCGCCCAAAACAAAGGTACCGCCTTCTATAGGCACCAGGCCGGGGCCGGGCGTTGGATGGCTTTGTTTAAAACGTAAATAGCCACCGTTGGTGCGGTCGTTATAAGCTAAACCTGTTTTTTGCGATTGCTGTTTTTTACTGCAGCTGCTAAACATAACACCTAACGCCAACATCACTAAAGCAGTATTAGTAAGTACTTTCATATTTTGCAAAATATATTTGGAGGTAAATTTAAAAAAAATCAATTATAAAATCTTTGTATTTATAAGATATCATAAAGGCAAAAACCTCTGCGCTTATTTTAACGTATAATCCCCTAAGCAAGTTACAATAATTTACGCCTTTAATGGTTTTAGGGTGTACTTGCACAAAAACGGTTACAATACCATTATATATTTTATTATTTTTAAATAATAAGACTAAATTGCACCCAATGAAGTTTTTGAATACTAAAAACCTTGCCGTATATATATTATTGGTTTTGCCTGCAGTTGCTGCAGCGCAAAGTACAACTACAACAACAGGCAGCAGTTCAAATGCTATACCCACGGCGGTTCCGTTTCTGAATATTTCACCAGATTCGCGTTCGGGCGCCATGGGTGATGCGGGTGTGGCCCTGTCGCCGGATGTAAACGCTAATTACTGGAACCCGGCTAAACTTGCCTTTTTAGAAAATAACGACGATATATCACTTTCTTACAGCCCCTGGCTCAGAAATTTAGTGCCTGATGTTAATCTGGCTTATTTAAGCTACGCCCATAAAATTGATGAGCGAAACAGCTTTGGCGCATCATTGCGATATTTTAACCTGGGGTCTATCCAGCTTATTGATAATAACCAAACAGATTTAGGTACCTATAAGCCTAATGAGCTTTCCCTTGATGCATCTTTTGCACGTAAATTTGGTAATAACCTGTCTTTAGGCCTTACGTTACGCTACATCTACTCTAACTTTAGCAGCGGGGCGTTTGTATCGGGTTCGGGGCAGCAAAATAAAGCCGGTAATGCTGTATCTGCGGGGGTATCCATGTATTATACCAAGCCTTACGGCAATAATTCTGTTTTTGCGTTTGGCGCCCATATTTCAAATATTGGTAATAAAATAAGTTATACCTCAACCGGGCCAAGCTATTTTTTACCGGCAAACCTTAAGCTGGGTGTCGCTAACACCTGGACCATAGACGACCTGAGCAAGTTTACCGTTGCTTTTGATATTAACAAATTACTGGTGCCAACGCCCCCTATAAGGGATAATGACGGCAATATTGTAAAAGGGCGTAATGATGATGTATCTGTACCTGCAGGGATCTTCCAATCGTTTGGTGATGCGCCCGGTGGTTTTAGCGAAGAATTAAAGGAATTAACCTTTTCGCCAGGGGTAGAGTATCTTTACAACAACCTTTTTGCCGTAAGGGCGGGTTATTTTTACGAAAACCCGGATAAAGGCGGGAGGCATTATGCAACTACAGGCGTTGGGGTTAAATATGATATTTTCAAGTTTGATTTTTCTTACCTTATCGCCAGCCAAAAAAACAGCCCGCTGGCCAATACACTTCGTTTTACACTGTCGGCCAGTTTTGGCGGCACTAATAACGCTTCTAAAAGATAGATGGCTAAAATTAAAGTAGGCTTTGGGTTTGATGTACATCAGCTCAGGCAAAACCATCCATTTGTTTTGGGTGGGGTAACCCTTGAACATACCAGTGGTGCATACGGCCACTCTGATGCCGATGTAATGCTGCATGCGATATGTGATGCCTTGTTAGGCGCCGCCAACCTGCGCGATATAGGTTTCCATTTCTCTAATACAGATGATAGGTGGAAAGGCATCAGCAGTTTAATACTGTTGCAGCATGTTGTTGCCCTGCTGGCAGAAAAGGGCTGGCAAATAGGCAATATTGATGCTATGGTATGCCTGGAGGCCCCTAAAATAAACCCGCATATCCCGGCTATGCAAGCCAATATTGCTAAAGCCGCCGGTATAGCTATTGATGATATATCCATTAAAGCTACCACCAACGAGCAGCTTGGCTTTATAGGCCGGCACGAGGGTATTGTTGCCTACGCGGTTTGCCTGATAGAAAAGAGATAATAGCCGGATATTATTAATTTTAAATACAATAAAAAATACCTGTATAGCTCCGTAATTCAGGCGGGTTATACAGGTATTTTAAAACTATCTTTTTTGGATGAGCTGTACTATCCTTCAGAATTAATAACTTGTTTTAGGTATTCCAGCGAGCGCAAAAATTGCTCCTGCGTATCGGGCATGTACACAAGCGTTACTTCCAGATCAAGATATAAGCGGCCCGGCCTCCTGCTAAAATATTCGTTATTACCGCGTACCGAACCGGTGGTAGTAATCTGCGAGTGGGTGGTAACTACCTTGCTGTAATATTTTTCGTAATCGCTTCTCATCTGGTTAATGCGGCCCTCGTATTTTTGTGCTGCATTTTTTTGTGCTGCTAATTCTAACAGTTCATTAAATTTAGAATCGATAACAGATGTAGAGGTGTACACAAAGTTGGATGGCGTTTGGGAGAAAGTAAATGATACCCTTTGCCTGCGGGAAACCACCTTTGGCGTAAACGATAAAATTTGCCAGCCGGAAGGTGCCGCGTAAACATTATTAATACCGCTCCGGCCATTCCAGGATACATCAATGTGGCAAACCGTTGTTTGTACCTTCATGGTTTTTCCGATAGATGCCGTGTCTGTTTGGGCCGAGGCATAATTAAATGCAACTGCCATTACTAAAAGTGTTAAGATCTTTTTCATGATTAAGGTTTTTATATATGCCAAAATTATGATCAGATCAAAATTAAAACCCTGTATAAAACACGTTTTATACAGGGTTTTTTAACGGTGTAAAACCTTGGTTTAACAAGTGTGGTTGTGGCTTAAGTTACGGCATCTTTTGCTCTTCGCCTGCCAGTTCGCCCTTTTTTAAAGTTACGTTGCCTGTACGTTTTAGCACGCCCCAGGTATTTAATTCACCTTTAAGCGCCTTGCGGATTGATTTAAAGAGGATGTAATACATCAGCTGCCGCCAAATAAACCGCTGCGGTATCAGATACACCAGCTTATAGTATTTTTCTTTCTCCATCCGGAAGGCTATAAAGCCTACAATAAAATCAACCATCAGGAATGCCACATAAAATACCAGCAGTTTTTCGGGATGACTGCCAAAAATACCCAGGATCATGATCAGGTCTGCCAGGGGCGAGAACAGGGGCAAGATGATCTGGAAGATGAGGATGTTTGGCATCCCTACCATACCAAAATAGCTGAATTTTTTGTTGAACAGCGCATCCCGGTTTTTCCAAAAGCTTTGGATCACCCCAAAACTCCAGCGGAAACGCTGCTTAAGCAGGGCGTTAAGGCTTTCGGGGGCTTCGGTAAAGGCAATTGCCTCGGCACAGTTTTTTATAACGTAGCCTTGTTTCAGGATACGCATGGTCAGGTCGCAATCCTCGGCCAGGGTATCATAAGTAAAGCCGCCTGCCTGGAAAATAGCCGCTTTGCGGAATGCCCCGATAGCGCCGGGTACTACCGTAATGCTGTTGATGATATCAAACGCGCGGCGATCCATGTTTTGGGCAGTAATGTACTCGATAGATTGCCATTTGGTAATGATATTCGTTTCGTTTCCCACTTTAACGGTGCCTGCCACCGCGCCAATTTCCTTATCGGTAAAATAGGCCATCAGGTGGTATATGGCATCTGTTTTTAGCTGGGTATCGGCATCAATGCAAACTACAAAATCATGTTCGGCATGGGTAATACCAAAGTTTAACGCCGATGCTTTGCCTCCGTTTGGCTTGGTAAGCACTTTTACCAACGGGTGGCTGCCATAAGCTTCGGCCACTACCTGGTATGTTTTATCCTTCGACCCATCATCCACAAAAATGATGTTGAAGTTAGGATACTCGGTTTTTAGCAGGCTTTGGATAGTTTTAATAGCCGTAATTTCTTCGTTGTAGGCCGGTACAATAATACTTATTGGCGGCTGGGGGTGCGGCGCGGCATCTATTTTTTTGTTATTGTTAAACTGTTTTGTAGCCAATATACCTATGAGTATAATGCGGCCCATAGCCAAAAATATGGCCGACAGAAATAAGTAAAATAAAAACCGGTTGCCTATAAAAAAGCCTACCACAACAACATCATAAAAACGGCCCCAAAAGGTTTTATCGTCGCTGGTTGGCATCGGCATCAGGTCGTCTTTACTTTTACCCAAAATATCGGCAATGGTGGTAAACTCGTAACCATTCTTTTTAAAATAATGGATGATGGCCGGCAGTGCCTTTACGGTTTCTTCGCGGGTATCGCCCCCGGCATCGTGCAGCAATATCATACTGCCGTTATCTTTTTGGCGAATGGTACGCGCAATGATGCTATCGGCGGTTACACCGGGCTGCCAGTCCCACGGGTCTATAGATTCGCCTATGGTAATGTAGCTTTGCCTGCGGCTTTCTGCCACGGGGATCACTTCTGCCAGGGTTTGCGGCTCGGCATCGGCGTTAAACGGAGGGCGGAATAAGATAGTACTGCGCCCCGTTACCGATTCTATCAGTTTACGGGTAGCGTTTAGTTCCAGGTTTACACGTTCTATGCTGATAGTTGAAATATCCGGATGCAGGTAGGTATGGTTACCAATTTCGTACCCCTCATCATAAATACGTTTAAGCAGCGGTATGTTTTTTTCTACCATCGACCCAACTACAAAAAAGGATGCCGGTACTTTTTCTTTTTTTAAGATATCCAGTATCCGTGGCGTAAAATCAGGGTCGGGGCCATCATCAAAAGTTAAAACAACTTTACCCCGCTTATAACCATACTTGCGAATAACGTATTTGGTAGGAATGGTTATATAATCCTGGTTAGTTATGGTGTAGTTTGTGGTATCAAGGCTTACCTTAATTTCGCCTTTGTTGGGCACGGTTATCAGATCCAGTACCTCCCCGTCGCCGGCATAGCTTATGTTGTTGCTTAGGCCAACCGTGGTTAGCCGTTTAACATCTATCCCTGTTTTTTTAAGAGAATCTATCGAAAGGTTTTTTTGGAAGAAACTCCATAAGCGAGGATCTTCGGCACCTAAGCGCCATAAAGCAACACCGCCTGTGGCCCAGTCGTCTGCCATGCGGATAACATTAAAATTGGTGGCGGCATCGGTAAAATAAACGGTATGGTCTACACCATCGTTACCCAGATAAGTATAATGGAGGTTGGCGGATAGCGGATCGTAAATTATTTTTTGCTTTTTTTGCTGTGCAGTACTAATAGCCTGCTGATAACCTATGGCCTGCCCTATACTACCTTCGGGCCAGTCGAAACCACCGCCTGCAAAGGTTAAAATAACCTTTTCGCTTGGGATAACAGAACACACCTGGTCTAAAATCTCTTCTACCCAATGCTGGTGGGACACATCGCCGGCGTTGGTGCCCTCGGTATGCTCGTCAATAGCCGTTACAAACAAAAAGTCGTTTATTTTTTGTAAGCGCTTCAGGTCGTACTCATCATCATTCGGTAATATGTTTTGGGTAACTAACAGCCCTTTGGCTTTAAAAATACTGTACAGGTCATTCTGAAAAGCGATGTACTCTTTGCTGTTTCGGTCTTTAATATCTTCCAGGTCAACATTTATTCCATTAAAGTTATAATGCTGCAGCCTATCGGCCATGCTGTTGATAAAAGCTACACGCAGCTTTTTATTTTTAAAGATCCGTTCAACATCTTTAGTATCATATTCGCCCGATTTATTATCGATGTTAACGTAATTAGATAAGGTAAGAAGCACCTGCTTTTTATATCTTTTGTTAAGATTGATCAGGCCCGTATCTATGGTAGCTTTGAGTGTATCTGCGTTACGCGAAAACGAAAAGCCTTCAGACACCACCATATCTAAACGGGGCATATTTTCTGCAAGGGAGGTATAGGCCTGCGCTTCCCAGGCTTTATAAAAAGCAGCATTTATACGGTTGGCATTGTTGGGATGCTTAAGCTGATGTAAACGGCGTGCTTTTGCCAGTACGGCTATTTCGGCTTTTTCTATTTTAAAGTCCTTGTATTTTTTTGATTTTTTGAGGGCTTCCATTTCCTCCTTACCGATGCGTTGCGGAACCGGATCAAGGATAGGTAGCGTAGGATATTCAGTTGAGGTAACGGTAATTACCGCAGCCACAGCGCCAACAACCAATATAATAATAATGATGCGGCTTAACCATTTAAAACGGGTCCACCTGCCGGGGTTATCAGCCTGAAATATCTGCTTATTAGAAGACATGAAAAGGAATATCTATAATGTGAATGATAAAGGTACGGTTTAATACAGCACAAACTATCCGGGTTGCTTTCCGGTATCGATATTAGAAAAATCTACACCACATTTGCAATTGCTGCGGCAGCCTTTTTTTGCGAACAGGCTTTTATACAATAAACGGCCTACGTAAAAAACTGCTGCAATAAACAATACCATAATAATAACTGCCTGCATGCTCATGTCACAAAATTAATACTTTATTATATACGTACAGACTGTTAAAAAAGTATAAGGTTTATTTGTGCATAAAAGCTACGGTGCCGCCAACCCAGTCAAAATCTTTATTATATCTAACGCCTATCATTTTACCGCGACTAAGCCTGGCCAGGTTTACGGCAAGTGTGGGCCCGGCATCACCATCGGGCCAAAGGTACAGCAGGCGGATCTCTATTTTAACCCCACCATCGGGCGACTCTAAAACAGGCTGGTAGGTCACTTTTTCCTGCAGGATCCAGTTCTCCGGATCCTGAATCTGTTCGATATCACCATCCATAATATCGATGATAACACCCTGCCCTGCAAAACTGAACAGGGGTTTTAAAACATAATTCTGCAGGTCTTCCGGAATGTTTTTTACCTCATGCAAAAATTGTGTTTTTGGGATATAATCGCCCTGTAAAAAAGGCATAGTAAACTTACTGATACGGTAAAACCAGTTTGGATGCGCTATCCATTCCACATCCAGCGGTTTACGAATGTCTGCTACTTTGTTAAATATCTCGGGGTCGTTATCTATTTCATCAAATATTAGCCGGTTATAAATTCGGCGGATGCGTTTCTTTTCGCCAACGGCCGTTTTGTAAAAAAGCTGATCGCCCTCCTGTATCAGATCTGCCAGGGAAACTACAGGTGTGCCAATGTAGCCTTCGGTGATGTAAAAGTCTACCGCAGTTTTTTGATTGGGGGCGTCTACATCCATCAGCACCACCTCATCGGGCTGGTAGGGGCCTATAATGGTTTTACGAAGTAAATCTAAATAGCCGCTTTTGCTTAAGCCATTAAAAAATATGGTTTGGTTACCGGGAATATTATAAGCATGCCTGTAATTTTCTGCCAAATGTGCCTGGAAACCATACAGCGAGGGGAACCCCTGCATTTCTATCAGCTTAGGAACAGGGTTACCGGCATCATCTTTACAAACCCCAAAATCCAAAGCAATAAAATGCGCATGATCGTTCTCGTTAGCTACCCGCCATTTATCAGGAATGGCGCGTTCGCTTATTTCCTTAAAATCGGGTTTAAGAATGGCAGCTATTATTTCCTCTCCGGCTTGTAATAACTTATCCCTAAAATCATCAGTTAAAAATACCGGTGTTTCGGCAATGCGAAACTCTATCGGTTTTTTAAGGCCGGTATTCAGGTCTACCAAAAAATCAGCATACTTCTCTTCTGTGAAGTTTTGGTTGAATGTTTTTCTGGCTGATGGGTTCATATTGATCTTATTAATTTGTTTTGGTGCCGCGAGCCTGTGGCTTGTGGTAAAGCATGGCTGCAGCTTTCAGCTGCCGTAAGCCGAAAGCTTACCTTGTGCTCTCGTGGGTTACGCTACGCTAAACCCGCGAGAGCATTAGCTATTCTCCAATATCTACCCTCTGGTAACTCAATATCGCTTCATCCAGAAAATTAGGGATAATGGTATTTTGGGTAAGTATAATTTTATCCGGGTCTTCTAAACGCTCCAGCATCTCGCGGTATTTGCCTTCGCCATGCTCACGTATCACATCTTCTTTTTTATCCTCGCGCTGCAGCATTACACTCATGCCGTGTGCATCAGCCTCGGGATGGAACTGTGTGGCGAAAAAATAGTCGTTAAAACGGATGGCCATTATAGCCCGCGGCAAATCTACATATGGTCGTTCTTTTTCCAATGCCAGTATTTCCATGCCCAGTTCCTTAAATCTGCTCATATCCGGGTTTACTACCTGCCAGCTGCGCGAATCTACTGTGTAAAAAGGGTTGGCAAGGCCGTTAAAAACAGGCTCGTTATTCCCCGCACCGGTCATGTGCACCGGCAATATGCCAAATGACGCCGAACGCCTCAGGTTAATATCCCCTAATCTATATTTACGGCACATCAGCTGGAACGAATGGCATACAAAAAAAACATGCTTTTTGATAGTGCCTGCCTGTTTGTTATGTGCTTCCAGTTTATCTATCAGGCGAAAGTATTTCTTTTCCCACTCGGTACCTTCACTATCCAGCGGGCTGCCCGGCCCGCCGCTGGAGATGTACACATCAAAGGAGGTATCGGGTACCTGCCCTTTCAGGCGCACATCAAAAATCTGATAGGTCAGATCAAGGTTGTGCTGTACCTTGTAACGGCCCAGTATCTCCCGGAAACCCCGCATCCCTTCGTTAGCCACACCTTCGTAAAGGTCTAATATGGCTACTCTCACTTCCGGTTTATCTGTATTCATTTAATCTATCTAATCTCTACCGGTAGGGTGGAGAATTTACTTTTATATTTTGTTGCCTAACACCTTTCAATAAGCCCTCTCCTTAGGGGAGGGTTTGGGTGGGGCTTTTATATCCCCTTTAAAGTTTGCGATGTAATGTAGTCCACCACGTCTACAAAGTTATTACTTTGCTGGTAAATGGCCAGCTGCCTGTCGGCTCCGGTGCCGTTTTCTAATATTTTGTGTACATATTGCAAATCGTCTCGGCAACCCAGGTCGTCTACTACGTCATCAATAAAATCTAAAAGTTCCAGTATTAGCGCACGCGTGTTCACTTCAAGTTCCTTGCCAAAATCTATCATTTTGCCATCAATGCCATAACGTGCGGCGCGCCATTTGTTTTCATTGATCAAAGCACGGTTATAAGTAATGAATTTCATGTTGCTTTGGCGCAACTTGTATAGCTTGGCGCAGATACACTGAAACAGCGCCACAAAAGTCATGGTTTCATCTATCAGCATCGGGCAATCGCAAACGCGGAATTCAATGGTTTCAAAGAAAGGGTGAACGCGCAGGTCCCACCAGATTTTTTTGGCATTATCTATACAATTGGTTTTTACCAGCAGTTTAATATACCTGTCGTAATCTTCAATGCTGTCAAAATAATCGGGGATGCCCGTACGCGGAAATTTGTCAAACACCTTGGTGCGGAATGATTTATAGCCCGTGTTCCGGCCTTCCCAAAAAGGGGAATTGGTTGATAATGCATAAACGTGCGGCAAAAAATAACGTGCCTGGTTGGCAATGTGTATGGCCATATCCCGCGACTGGATGCCCACATGTACATGCAACCCGAAGATAAGGTTGGAGCGTGCCGCTTCCTGTAACTCGTCTACGATCTCGAAATACCGGGGATGATCTGTTATCAGTTGATGCTGCCAATGCGAGAAGGGATGGGTGCCGGCAGCGCCAATGCGCAGGCCAATATCACCCGCAAGCTGGGCTACGGTTGTACGCAGCTTACCTACCTCTTTACGCGCCTCTTCGGTATTGCGGCAAATGTGGGTGCCCACCTCTACAACAGCCTGGTGCATTTCGGCTTTTACCTGATCCTCATGGATTTTTTGCGCACTATCCACAATTCTTTGGTCATGCGATTGCAGTTCCCGGGTTACGGGGTCAATCACCATAAATTCTTCTTCAACACCTAAGGTAAACTCGTTCATGATCGGTTAGGGGTTATTGGTTTCATGTAAGTGTCATTTCGAACGATAGAGAGAAATCTTATACAAGCGATTTTAGCGAACTTTGCAATGCTATTGCATGGTGTAAAAGATTTCTCCTCGTACCTCGTTCGAAATGACAACACTATAATTTTATTTCTTCGCCACCTTTTTAGGCGCTGGCACTTTCTTTTTAGGTTTCGCTTCTTCACTTATAGCATGGTCAACCGTGCCAACGCTGGTATCGGCTTTTGGTGCTTTGGCTGCAGCAACAAGCGGTTTCCCTGCCACTCCGGTACGTACGTATTCGCCCCAGGTAAGGTTATCCTTGTTGTCTTTTTGGGCTTTGGCGCGTTCTATGGCGTAAGATGCAGCGGTTTCTACCACCCATTCAAAGTTATCCTGGCCAACGCTGGTTACTTCGGCATCCGGTGCGGGGTTGCAAAAATCAATAGCGTATGGTATGCCATCGCGTACGGCAAATTCTACGGTGTTAAAATCGTAACCTAAATACTGGTTTAATTGCAGCACATATTTGGTGATGGTATCCAACATTTTTTTAGATGCCGGGGCTTTGCCGTGCTCATAACGCAGGTGATGCGGGTTGCGCGGCTCATACTGCATAATGCGCACGTGCTTGCCGCCAATGCAGTAACAGCGAAAATAATCATCAAAAATGATCTCTTCCTGCAGCAGCATTACCAGTTGCTTGGTTTCGGCAAATTTTGCCCAAAGGTCTTCCTTGTCTGCAATTTTGTAAACATCGCGCCAGCCGCCGCCGTCAAACGGTTTCATGTATGCCGGGAAACCAACATAATCAAATATCCCGTCCCAATCTAATGGGAAGGCCAGGTTGCGGAAAGAGCGGTCGGTTGTGCTATCCGGATGGTCTTTTGAAGGCAGCAAAACGGTTTTAGGTACAGGTACCCCCAATTTAACAGCTAAAGCATTGTTGAAGAATTTTTCATCAGCGCTCCACCAGAATGGATTGTTGATAACCGCTGTGCCGGTGATAGCAGCATTTTTTAAGGATGCCCGGTAAAATGGTACATCCTGAGAGATACGGTCTACAATTACGGAGTAACCTAAAGGCTCGCCCTGCATCATTTTATCAATGCGTACAAATTCAGCAGAAATTCCCTTTTCGGCCTTTTCGTTTATCCTGTCTACAAATGCCTGGGGGAAAGAATTTTCCTGCCCGAATAAGATGCCTATTTTTTTCATGGTAGTATGTTTTTAAATTCTAAACGCTAATTTCTAAATTCTAAAAAGGAAAATTGTAAATCCTAATCCATAAACTGTAAGACCCTATCTCAGATCTCTTATCTCAAATCTCATGTCTACTTAATCGTGCTTAAATAATGCGGAAACATTTCTTTCCAAATTGGCCAATCATGATCGGCAAACGGGCGAATATCCAGCCAGTGGTTTATGTTTTTTTCTTTCAGGATGTTAGCCATGCGGATATTATAATCCTTACACATATCATGCTCTGATGTACCCAGTACAATGTTCATCTGCCAAAGTTCGGGCTTGTTGCTGCCGGGCAGAAAATCTACCGGGTTGTTATAAAATATGTTATCATCGTAGTAACCATCTGTAAACATGGTAATATCAAAAGCGCCGCCCATAGTGAATAAATGCGCTACCATTTCGGGGTGTTTAAAGGCGAAATTTGCCGCGTGATAGCCGCCAAAGCTACAACCTGCAACAGCTACTTTGCCCACAGCGGTTTCGTGCATGGCCCAGGGGGCAAGTTCTTCTACCAGCATTTTATCGTACCAGGCGTAGTTGCGGGCACGGTCGGCAGGGTGGATGCCTTTGTCATACCAGCTGCGGTCGTCGATGGTATCCGGGCAGTAAATTTTCACCAGTCCCTCGTCTACAAACCACTTTACACTATCTATCAAGCCAAAATCTTTATTTTGATGATAGCGGCCTTTGGTAGTAGGGAAAAGTATTACCGGGAAGCCCCTGTCGCCAAAAACCAGCATTTCAAGATCAAGGTTCAGGTTATGAGAATGCCAGCGGTGATATTGTTCAGTCAAAATATAACGTTTAAGAGGGTAATATAGCAGGATTGTGTGTAAATGTCAACAACGTGCCAAATAATTATGTTTTAAGCAATCTTTAAAAGTTTAAGGGTATTTTTGTACCCTTAATAATTAAAATTATAATGTACTACAGTACAGATATTGAAATGAATATAGCGCAGCAGGAACTAACCATAGCATCGAAAGTATTAGAACGCGAAGTTACCCTTACCCTGCTGATGCCTGGGGATAATGCTGTGGCAGAGCCTCTTAACCTGCTTTTATTGAACGATGGCCAGGACCTGGAAGATTTAAAGCTGGCCGATACACTGCAAAACTTATACGACCGAAACTGCATAAAGCCCTTGCTTACCGTAGCCATACATGCGGGCGAAGAACGCATACAAGAATATGGTATTGCAGGCAAGCCCGACTTTAAAAAGCGCGGTGCCAAAGCAGATACATACACCAAATTTATCCAAACAGAGCTTTTGCCATTTATAAAGGAGCATACGGGCATCGAGCATTTTGAGGTCACCGCATTCGCCGGCTTTTCGCTGGGTGGATTAAGCGCGATGGATATTGCCTGGAATAATCCGGAATTATTTGATAAAGTGGGCGTGTTCTCGGCATCTTTTTGGTGGAGAAGTAAGGACCTGATTAAGGGTTACACCGATGAAGACCGCCTGATGCACAGCATGCTGAAAAATACCATCGGCAAACCCGAATTAAAGTTTTGGCTGCAAACCGGCACTAAAGATGAAACTGCCGACCGCAACAAGAATGGCATTATAGATTCTATTGACGATACTATAGACATTATTAAAGAACTGCTTGCCAAAGGCTACCAGCGCCCTGCCGATATCCAATACCTGGAAGTACTAAACGGCACGCATAACCCGGAAACCTGGGGAAAAGCCATGCCTAAGTTTTTGCAATGGGCTTTTGGGAAGTAGGGAGGATTAAGGAGATTTGACAGATTACTGCGATTGTAAAATAGGATCAAAGCAACTTACCGGTAAATAAGCATTCAAAGTTTATTACTGTCAGTTGGGTATTAGTCTTTATCCTTTTCTATATATGCATCATAGAAACTGCCAGTTCGTTTCGCATCAAGTCTGCCAAGAATAATTTCCACCGAACTTTTGCTGGTATTTATATTTGGAAACAAATGATAGTGCTCTCTTGCACCTATTGGTAATTTTTTCATTTTCTCCTGGTTAGTATCGGCAAGTTCTAACAAAAGGCGCGCTAAAGATCTAAGTCCGTTTGGGTCACCATGAATCATCACCTCCTGCCACTTTTCTACAATGCCTTCAAATTCGTCCTCTTTATCAGATATAATAATGTCAAGGTGCCCTGTGATATCATGATGAATCATTTTCATAGCTCGAATATATTAAATGATTCAGAGAATAATTAAAGACTCAATTTTTAGCTTAAGAATTATAGCGATACATGCCTTAGCATAAGGCCTGCAGGGCATTTGCGATTAGAATACATATTTCCTCACACTTCGCTCTCTACACCATCTTCCTCAACCGTCGCATGTTACCAAACAATTAAGTAATAATCAGATAATTGTAAAATGCCGCCGGCCCTTTCAAATGCCATTTCTAAAACGTATCTTTGCGCAAAATTTAGAGGCCGCATTTCATGCAAAAAATAAGAAATATTGCGATTATCGCACACGTTGACCACGGTAAAACCACATTGGTTGACAAAATTTTACACAGCTGCTCTATCTTCAGAGATAACGAGCAAACTGGTGAATTGATACTGGATAACAATGACCTGGAGCGTGAGCGTGGTATTACCATCGTATCAAAAAACGTTTCGGTAATGTATAAAGATGTTAAGATCAACATTATTGATACCCCTGGTCACGCCGATTTTGGCGGAGAGGTTGAGCGTGTATTGAAAATGGCTGATGGTGTTCTTTTACTTTGCGACGCTTTTGAAGGTGCTATGCCTCAAACACGCTTTGTAACCCAAAAAGCTTTGGCTTTAGGCTTAAAACCAATTGTGGTTGTAAATAAGGTAGATAAAGAGAACTGCCGCCCCGAAGAAGTTTACGAACAGATCTTTGAATTATTCTTCAACCTTGAAGCTACTGAAGAGCAACTGGATTTCCCGGTGATCTATGGTTCATCAAAGCAAGGCTGGATGAGCACAGACTATAAAAAACCAACGGAAGATATTTTTCCGTTAATGGATGCCATCTTGGAGAACATCCCACCGGCACCTATCAATGAAGGTACTCTGCAAATGCAGATCACTTCGTTAGATTACTCATCTTTCGTAGGTCGTATTGCTATTGGCCGTGTAGCACGTGGTACCATTAAAGAAAACATGCCGGTATCATTGGTTAAACGCGATGGTACTATCCAAAAAACACGTATAAAAGAACTTTATACTTTTGAAGGTTTAGGCAAGGTTAAAGCTACATCTGTAAGCGCAGGTGATATTTGTGCCGTTGTAGGTATAGAAGGTTTTGATATTGGCGATACCATTGCTGATTTTGAAAAACCTGAGCAATTAGAGGTTATCAAAATTGACGAGCCTACCATGAACATGTTGTTCACCATCAATACTTCACCATTTTTTGGTAAAGAGGGTAAATTTGTAACATCACGCCACCTGCGCGACCGTTTGTACAAAGAGATGGAGAAAAACCTGGCACTTAAGGTTGTTGAAACCGAATCGCCTGATTCTTACCTGGTTTACGGCCGTGGTATCCTTCACTTATCTGTACTGATAGAAACGATGCGCCGCGAAGGTTATGAGTTACAGGTAGGCCAGCCGCAGGTTATCGTTAAAGAAATTGACGGTGTTAAATGTGAGCCGGTTGAAACCCTGATTGTAGATGTACCTGGCGACGTTGCAGGTAAAGTAATTGAGTTGGTAACACAACGCAAAGGCGACCTGTTGGTAATGGAGCCTAAAGGCGACTTACAGCACCTGGAGTTTGATATACCTGCACGTGGTATCATCGGTTTACGTAACAACGTATTAACTGCAACAGGTGGCGAGGCTATAATGGCCCACCGCTTTAAAGCATACGAGCCTTGGAAAGGCCAGATCCCTGGCAGATTAAATGGTGTATTGGTATCTATGGATACCGGTAAAACTACTGCCTTTGCTATTGATAAATTACAGGACAGGGGCCGTTTCCATGTTGACCCGGGTACTGATATTTACGAAGGACAGGTTTTAGGCGAGCACATTCGCGATAACGATTTGGTTATTAACTTAACTAAAGGCAAGCAGTTAACCAACATGCGTGCATCCGGTAGCGATACCAACGTGCGTATTGCACCAGCTATTAAATTCTCTTTAGAAGAATCTATGGAGTACATCCAGGCCGACGAATACATTGAGGTAACCCCGCAAAGCATCCGTTTACGCAAGATCTACCTGAACGAGAACGAACGCAGAATTAACGCTAAAAAATTCCAGAGCCAGTAATTGAATAGCACTAAATAAAAGGAGCCTTCGGTTTGATACTGAAGGCTCTTTGTGTTATAGTGGAATTTATTATATTAAACAAAACAACCTAAATGAAATTTTTTTTACAATTATTATTGCCCTGTTTGTTGTTATTAACGATATCGTGCGTTAAAAGTGTGGATGAAACACCAGAGTCGATCACCCTTAATTATACCGACTTGCCATTGCAGGTTGGCAGCTCAAAATTACTCTTAGCCCGTAAGTATGATGCTACCGAAATTATATGGTCATCATCTGATAGTACAGTTGCCTCAATCACAGATAAAGGAATAATTACAGCTTTAAAGGTGGGGCAAACTACGATGACGGCTAAAAGCAAAAAATATAATATTTCAGCTACGTGCATGGTTATTGTATCGCCAATGATTATAGAGGGTAAAGATATAGGCATAGGCGCCAATGGTTCTATATTTATTATTGGAACTGACAGCACTTCGGCAAGCAGCGGTTACAGTATATCTGAATTAAAGAACAACCAACTTACCAAGTTGCCCGATTGCGGTGCAGTCCGGGTAGCGGTATCGCCTTTAGGAATGCCATGGGTGGTAAACAAAGCACACAAAATATTAAAATATAATGGCACTGGTTGGGATGAACTTCCTGGTTTAGCGACTGATATTGCTATTGGTGCAAACGGCAGCGTATTTACAATTGGTACAATCGAGGTTTCGCCAACTGGTGGTAACAACATTATGAGATGGACCGGAACCGCCTGGGAAGATATGTTAGATTGCGCAGGTACCCGTATAGCAGTTACACCGGCAGGCATCCCGTGGGTAGTTAATAAATCAGGGCTTGTTTATCAGTTTGGCGGCACATATTTGTGGTCGGCATTTAATAATGTTACAGCATCAGATATTGGTATTGGCACTAATGGCAGTGTGTTTGTAACAGGGAAAAATACCGGTGAAGGTAACCCGGATATATTCAAATTCGACGGTGTGTATGATTGGAGTAATATTGGTGTAACCGGCGGTACAAATATATCAGTAACGCCGGATGGTAAAGCCTGGTGGATAGATAAAGCTAATTTGGTGCATCACCAATAGTAGTAAATTGCTTATATTTGATTATATAAAGTAAAGCCCTGATAATTATCAGGGCTTTTTCTTTTTTGATACATTTGCACATAATTATGCGCATACCCAGCATCCCCGGATTTGATCAGCAAGCCTTAGAAAAGTATTTTAAAAATACCGGGTGGCTTTTAATTGCCAGGGTAGGCAGCATGGTAGTTAAGTTTGTTATTAACAGTGTTTTGCTTTCGCGATACCTTAGCACTGCTGAATTTGGGATACTCAACTACCCAATGGCTATAGTTACATTTACTATGGCTATTGCAGCTTTAGGGTTAGATGGTTTTATTACCCGCGAATTAATAACACATCCTGAGAAAAAAGACACTTTATTGGGTACTGCGTTTTGGTTAAGATTAACAGCAGGATTAGGTACACTGCCACTTGTTTTTTTGATATATGTATTGCTATCATTAGCTAAACCTTTAGAAACACCTTTTAGTTATGTGCTGATAGTAGCTTTTACTTCTATAGTACAATCGGCCAATATCATCGATAGTTTTTTTCAATCAAAAGTGCAAGGAAAAAGCATTATGTACGTGCAGGTATCGGGGAATATTATTTCTGCATTGGTAAAGCTATTATTTGTTATTTTGCAACTGCCGCTTATTTGGTTTGTTTACTCGCTCTTATTTGATGCTGTTATTTTAGCTTTAGGTTACCTACTAATATATCAAAAGGGAGGTAACCATATTCGGTCATGGAGGTATGATGGCAGGCTTACAAGCTACTTGCTTAAACATTCCTGGCCACTGGCATTTTCAGCAATACTTGTAACCATTTACATGAAAATAGACCAGGTAATGATACCGATGTATGTTAAAGCAAGCCAATTAGGGATATACACTACAGCAGCAAGTTTAAGCGAAAACTGGTATTTTATTCCAGTGGCTATTGTAACATCTGTTTTCCCCGCAATTATGCACGCTCGTAAAACGGATATTGAGCGCTACTACAAGCGATTGCAAAATATGTATGATCTGATGGTCGTGTTAAGTGTGGGTATTGCGGTTGTAATGAGTTTAGGTTCCAATCTAATTTACCATTTATTATATACAAAGCCGTATTGGCCTGCTGCACCGGTGCTTGCTGTACATGTTTGGGCCGGTGTTTTTGTTTTTTTGGGGAGTGCCAGCGGGCAATATTTGATAGCAGAAGGCTATTTTAAGCTGTCTATGCTTCGTACCGGTGTGGGCGCTATTGTAAACATAGTGTTGAATTTATTTTTTATACCAAAGTATGGTATAATTGGTGCAGCTTATGCAACGTTAATAGCTTACGCAGTAGCTACTTTCTTTATATTATTTATACCTAAAACAAGGCATCAGGGCGTTATGATGTTAAAATCATTATTTTTAATTTCACTTTTTCAAAAAATCGTAAAGCGTTGAGCACATTTTCATCATTACTAAAAGTATTAATCAATCCGTCGCATTTGCGCGCGCTGCTGTCATTTAATAAAAAGGGATATCTTAATGATATCGGCTGGTTCAAGGCCTTTGATACTAAATCACCGGTAGATCAGGATGGTAATCCTATCCCCTGGGTTACATATTCTTTTATAGATTTTGTAAAAACGAGGCTTAGTAAAGAGCACACCGTATTTGAATTTGGCTCGGGTAACTCCACTTACTTTTATGCAAAATATGCCAGCCTGGTAATGTCTGTAGAGCATGATAAAGAGTGGTTCGATAAAATAGAGAAGTCGCCAGCTAAACCCAAGAATTCAGAATTAATTTATTCAGAACTGATACGCGATGGCGATTATTGCCGCATGCCTGTTAAACTGGGCAAAAAGTTTGATATAATTATAGTAGATGGCCGCGACCGTGTAAATTGCTGCAAGCAGGGGATAGAAGCGCTTACTACAAACGGTGTAATGGTGCTTGATGACTCGGAACGGGATGTTTATAAAGAAGGGGTTGAATTTCTGCTAAGTAAAGGCTTTAAACATTTGTTGTTTAGTGGTATTTCACCAGGCTTATTTTATCGTAAATCTACATCTGTTTTTTATAAATCTGATAACTGCCTGGGGATATAGTTATGTCAAAAAAAATTATAAGCAACAACGTAAAAACCGCGTATGATGAGTTTTATAAAACTCATGATGAAGACTGGCGTATGCTGGGGGCTAAGTATAAGGCGCAGCATATAGTTGATGTTTGTAAAGGCAAACAATTTAATAAAGTGCTGGAGGTTGGTGCAGGCGATGGCAGCATCCTAAAAATACTATCAGACCATGATTTTGCCCCAGAATTGTACGCGGTAGAAATATCTGATAGCGGGGTAGCACATATTAAAGGCCGCAATATCAAAAACCTGGTATCTGTACAGGAATTTGATGGGTATAAATTGCCTTTTGAGGATGACAGCTTCGATCTAATCATCCTGTCGCATGTGCTGGAGCATGTAGAGCATGAGCGGCTGTTGCTGCGCGAAATCAAGCGTGTAGGTAAAAACGTTGTGATAGAAGTGCCTATTGATTATAAAACTAATGTAGATAAGCGCATTAAGCATTTTTTGGCTTACGGGCATATTAATGTTTATACACCAACATCGTTAAGATATTTACTGCAAACCGAGGGTTTCGAGATCCGGAAAGATCTTAACTCGATCATCAGCCCGGAGGTTACCCGGTTTAACACTTTTATCAACCAAAAAAAGCCCGAAACATTTGTTAACAAGTTTAAGATACTGGCCACATTTGCAGCAAAAAATACATTAATTGAACTAAGTAATAAATTAAAAGAACGCCTGGCCAACGCTTATACCGTATTATGTACTAAAACAAATAGGCAAGCCGATATCTTTTAAACTCCAAAGCCCCTTATCAGCACAACAATAATTATTAATTTTATAACTCAACAAACCAGTAATTGCCTGCCACTGCACCTATAGCACTATTTGTATATAACCGGCCCCATCATACGAGCCAAACGCTAAGTTATTTGCAGCAAAATTTATTATCGGCAGAGTCGGATCTGTTTATTTTTGCTGATGGGCCGAAAACTGCTGCGGACAAGCCAAGTGTTGAAGCGGTTAGAGCGATGGCCGATCGTGTAACCGGCTTTAAATCGGTAAAGGTTATAGCACGTACACAAAATATGGGGTTAGCTAATTCCATTATTAGCGGCGTAACGCAATTGGTTAATCAATACGGTAGTGTTATCGTTTTTGAGGATGATCTAATATCGTCACCGTACACGCTCCAATATTTTAACGATGCCCTTTTGCGGTATCAGAATGCAGATGAAGTGATGCACATCAGCGCCTACATGTTTCCGTTGCCGAATAAAGACCTGCCCGAAACGTTTTTTTTTCGTGCAGCGTTTAGTTGGGGATGGGCCACATGGGCAAATTCCTGGAATAGTTTTGAACCTGATATAGATAAACTAATGGCGCAGTTTGACGCCGGGAAGATAAACCAGTTCTCGATAGAGGGCACCATGAATTTTTGGAAACAAATGCAGGATTTTAAGGCCCGTAAAAACAACTCATGGGCTATACGCTGGTATGCTTCTGTTTTTTTAAAAGGTGGGTTAACATTAAATCCATCACAATCCCTCATTCATAATATCGGGCATGATGGCAGCGGCGTACATTCTAATATAGAAGATACTTATGGCGTGCAGATATCACAGCAACAGGTTAAGTATTTCCCGGATATTTTAACGGAAAATATACCTGCTTATGAAGCTATAAAGTATTTTTTAAAAAACCGTAAGGGGAATTTTATTATGCGTGGTTTACGCTTTGCTAAACAGCTTACAATCAAATATCTGCCCAAGAAATAGTGTTTATTAACATTTAGCCAAATTTTATTGCCGGTGTTAATAAAATATATTATTTAAATATTGTCTACTTAGTATATAGATATTATATTTGGTTAATTATTATATATCCTACCTACCCAATTGTTCTTTATGATATAATGAGGTCAGTAAAAACACAAAAAGAGAAAGCCATAAGTTTTCTCTTTTTTGCTTTCTGAAACATTGCCGCCCGCTTGGTGTTATATTTAAAAATCACTAAACCATGATTGAAGATAAAGATACCACCCCGGCCGAAAAAGATGGCAAATATGAGTTTTTGATGCATTACTCGGGTCGTGAAGTACCCTGCAAGGTCGAAAAAAATCAGAATAAACTTAATGTACATATCGAAGATAACATCCAGGCCGAATTAACTATTCAGCAGGATGGCTGTATTTTGCAAACCGGTGGCAGCGAATTGCCGGATTCTGCCATCGACTATATTAAAAAACGTATCCTGGGCTAATACCCTGCAAAATTATACCAAGCGCTTAGGGATAGCGGTAAGCTATCTGCTGATGGCTTATCGCATAATTAACGCGCTTTACTCATTTATTTGTATTGCCAATCCTGCCTTTTTGTATATGAATGTAACTTACCTTAATCAAACGCTCCGTATTTTGTTGTTATTTGTGTTGGTATTTGGTATTCTGTACTTTGCCTCGGCAGTTTTAATTCCGCTTACGTTTGGCATGATACTATCTATGCTGCTTTTACCTGTTTGCCATTGGCTGCAAAGTAAAGGAATGGGTAATGGTATGGCATCTGTTTTAAGTGTGCTGGCACTACTTGTATTAATTGGCGGAGTGATAACCCTGCTGCAGTATCAGATAAGCGATCTGGCAGATGACCTTTCAAAGATTGAAGAGCGGGTAAATAGTATAATAGCCGGGGCAAAAGATTATGTTAAACAGCATTTTGGCATATCACATCGCGAGCAGCAAAAAATAATTAAAGAACAGCAGGGTAGTGGCATGGGCAAAGCAGCCGGGATGATTACCACCCTTTTAGGCTCGTTAGCGGGTATTTTGGTTGATGCTATTTTAGTGCTGGTTTATACTTTTCTTTTTATTTTTTACAGGGGGCATTTCAAAAAATTTATACTGCGCCTGTTTAAACCGGATGATCGTAAAGAAACGGCGCTTGTGCTTGATAAAGCAGGTGCCGTAACCCAAAACTATTTAGGTGGTTTAGGCTTGATGATTGTAATGCTATGGATAATGTATGGCATTGGCTTTAGCATAGCTGGTGTAAACAATGCACTATTTTTTGCGGTATTATGCGGTATATTGGAGCTGGTGCCTTTTGCAGGGAATATTACCGGTACATCCATTACCATTTTAATGGCTTTGGCACAAAGTGGCGATACCCGTATTGTGATAGGTGTAATTATAACCTACGGCTTGGTGCAGCTTATTCAAACCTACATACTGGAGCCGCTTGTAGTAGGCGACAGGCTAAATATCAATCCGCTATTTACTATTTTTATTATTGTAGTGGGCGAGGCTGTTTGGGGCATACCGGGCATGATTCTGGCTGTACCGCTTTTAGGTATGTTTAAAATAGTTTGCGACCATGTAGAACCCCTTCATGACTATGCCTTTTTAATTGGACCGCCTAAAGAGAAAAAAGGTGAAGAAGGTAACTTTTTAACCCGGCTGTTTAAACCAGGTAAATAGGCTGCTTATTTAGCCGCCATAATCCCCTTAACGTTTACGGCTACAGTACTGGCATGCGCCATTCCCAAAGTTTTGCCCGGTACGGTTTTCATAAACAGTTTTAAATAGGTGTTCATAATACCTGTTGATACCTTGATGAAATTCTTTTCGGCTGCGTCATCACCCAAAAACACAACCAATGGTTTATCATAATGCCATACGCCAACAGAATCTATCGTAGCTTTAAAGGAGTAATCGAAATTTTGATACGCTTTGTGGATCACGATGTCGTAAACCGGGTTAAGGTAATCATCATCAGTACTATACTTATTATCAATAAGGCTGGGTTTTGCTTTACGCTGATTAACTGCCAAATTGGGGTTGGTGCTGATCATTTGCACCGGCTGCGATGCAGCGAACGCTTTTTTAATATCGCTGTTGGCTTTAGCTACAAGGCCACGCACATACACACTATCACGCTTACTGGCACGCTGCAGCACAGATACATCGGTTTTTAATTTATTTTTGATGTAATCCTCAGAGTAAAGCCTCATGGTTACCCTTGATTTATTCAGATTTATCGAATCGCCCTGCGCTTCTAACAATAAAAATATCAAGCTATCCTTGCTCATCACCTTCATCTTTAAAAAGGCATGGGCAATGTTAAAAACCGAATCTGTACCCAAGGCCAGCGGGAAGTTGAAGAACTTGCCTTTAACCGGGCTATATAACGCTGCCGAATCTTCAGATACGAAACGCAAACGCCAATCTGGCATCAGGTGAAAGCCATATTCGTTAAACGACAGCCCATTGTTTTGCTTACGCGATACCTCCAGGAAAGTAATCCCTTCTACGCTTTTGAACGATATTTTGGTTTTATCTTTCTTTTTGGGGCCGCAGGCAGTAAGCGAAAATATTGCTGTTAAAATTAATAAGGCGTTTTTGATTGCTTTTTGATAGATGACAGGCATTTTGCTAAATTATAAAATTTGTTTTTTGTAAGCGAAGTATTAGGTTAACAACCTATCCTAAAACCTCTTCTAATACTTCATGCGATCTGATGTTGCCAAAACCTTCTATGTGCATGGCATAATATTCTAATAGTTTATTGATGAGGTAACGCCGCTCGTCGTTGTTTAGTTTTACTTCATTAATATTGCCGAAGTTACTTTTTAACAGCGTATAAAAATTTTTGGTATGCGGCGGCGATAAATAAGAAAGGCTATCGGGCCTGTAATTGCTGAACACGCCATCCTTCATGTCAAAGTAATCGGCATCAGCAGCTACTTTGCCATGCGGGTAAAAACCCAGATAGCGCGTTAATTGCACCAAAAACAGCAAATGAAAGTTTGCAAGTCCGCGGGTTTTATGGTCCAATAATTCGATGGCATTAAAAACGAAATCGAAGATGTTTTCATCTGGTGTTTGTTGCTTTACCGCTTTATATAATACCTCGTTCAGAAACATGGCAATGCAGCTTTTAATCACATCATACGGGATGGTTTGCAACATAGGTGCATTCTTTAATTCGGCTATGCGCTGTACGTTTCCATTGGCTTTGTGGTAAACCACCATATCTACCAGGTGCAGCGGCTGCAGCATATTACGGTTTATTTTAGCCTTAGGCTTTTTTGCACCGTTAATGATGTATGATTGCAACCCGAATTTTTCGGTAAAGATCTGTACTACAACGCTGCTTTCGCTGTAATCGGTAGTTTTAAAAACAATGCCACGGGTTTTATGCAGCATGGAAAAGTAAAAGTAATTTGGGTGCAAAAATAATAATACCGGTTATCAGCGTAAATAAAGCCATTATTAAAACTGCTGCTGCGCTTACATCTTTAACATGGCCGGCCAGTTTATTATATTGTGGCGATACCAGGTCTACAAGGGCTTCTATGCCGGTATTAAAAAGTTCCATTACCAGCACCAGGGCAATACATAGGTTTATCCAGTGCCATTCCTGCGTATTGATATTTAAATATAGCCCCAGTGCAATAACTACACATGCCGCACTGGTTTGTATCCTGAAGTTAAGCTGTGTAATAAAGGCATACCTTAGGCCCTTTAGCGCAAAACCAACACTCCGGATAAATTTGTTCATGTTTTAGCGTTTCTTAAAATTAGCTATCAGTAACATTACAAAACTAATGCAGCCCGCAAGTGCAAACCCTGCCGAACCACCGTTCATAAAATCTTTAACCTTGCCAGGCCCAACAAAAAGCTCGGCAGATGCAAATAGTATGAGTGCTATGCCCAGCAGTAAATAAGTACGTGCAACCTGGTTTTTCATCTTGTATGATCAGTAATGTTTGCGCGGTTAAGCTTAGTGCAAATATATTTTATTTATGTTAGCTAAAACACTATAACCTTGTAAACCAAAAATCAACAAGTAATACAATTTGGCGTTATCATTATATGGATTTAAAACTAACTAATAAGGTAGCTATAGTATTGGCAGCCAGCAAAGGTTTGGGTAAAGCAATTGCCATGTCGCTCTCTGCCGAAGGCGCCAAAGTTATTATTGGCTCGCGCGATGAAGAACTGTTGAAAGATACTGCTGCAGAGATTACACAAGCCACCGGTAACACTGTGCTGGCCATACCTGTTGATGTTGCTAACGCCACGCAGGTAGCTGAATTTATAAGCAAAGCAGCCAATGCTTTTGGGCGGATAGATATATTATTGAATAATGCCGGCGGCCCCCCGTTTGATAAGTTTGAGAATTTTGACGACCAGCAATGGCAGCAAGCCTTTGACCTTAATTTACTAAGCATGGCGCGCACCAGCCGTTTAGTATTGCCTCATCTGCAAAAAACCGGTAGCGGGCGCATCATTAATATCATCAGCGGTTCGGTAAAAACGGTGCTGGATAATTCGGTGCTTTCTACCGCTATGCGGATGGGCGTTGTAGGGATGGCAAAGCTAATGGCCGATGAATTTGGGCCTTATCATATCACGGTTAATAATGTAGCGCCGGGATTAATATTAACGGAACGTATTAAGCACACCTTGCCCAAAAATGTTACACCCGAAGAAGCCATGCAGCAAAAAACCAAAGCTATCCCCCTGGGGCGCATTGGCAAGCCGCAAGAACTGGCAGCACTGGTTACTTTTTTGGCATCAGAGCAGGCGGCCTACATAAGCGGGCAAACTATACAGGTTGATGGCGGCGCCGGCCGCAATATTTATTGAGCTTTTTTATTGTCCAGCCTTTTCTTTTTAGAAAAACGGAAGCCAACAGCAAGTAAACAGCCAATGGCAGCACCTAAAAAAAGGCTCCCCCACTGTTCGCTATTTGCACCAACGGCAAAAAAGCTGAATATGGCAAACAATATAATCAGCACACCGGCAAAAATCACCAGATAGATCTTAAAATTCATAACGTAATTTACAAATAATATTTATTGGGCTTTACAGGTTGAAAAGCCATTTTAAAGTTACAGTTTATTTAACTACAAAGTGAATGCAGCCTATTTACTTACCTGTTACAATAATATTTACAGGTTTGTTTATACTTGCAGCCATAATGGATCAGCAACTATCAGCTCAAAAATATAAAGCTTTAACCAAAATTTCTTCGGGCGATTATAAAGCATTTTTATACGATTGCGACGGCACCCTTGCCGATAATATGGGCGCCCATAAAGAAAGCTATATACGTGTTGCTGCAGATGACGGTTATGTAATTGAAGGCGATATTATAGATGAGTTTGCCGGCCTGCCTATATTAAACGTAGTTGGTGAAATAAATAAACGCTATAATACTACGTTTGATCCGGTAGATTTTGCCGCCCGTAAGCACAAAGTTTTTTTTAGCGAGTACATTGAGAAAACACAGCCTATTGATTACGTAGTGAACCATCTTATTAATCACGCAGGCAAGGTTAAAATTGGTGTGGTATCCGGCGGGAGCCGTACTTCGGTTGAAAAGACCTTGCAGGTTTTAGGTATAAGGGAAATGGTGGAGGTACTGATATGCGCCGGTGAAACTACCCATGGTAAACCCTATGCCGATCCGTTTTTGGCTGCTGCCAAACAGCTTGGCGTTGAGCCCCGGCACTGCCTGGTGTTTGAAGACGGCGAGCCTGGTGTACAGGCAGCCGAAGCGGCAGGTATGCAATGGGTACGGATAGATAAGATATAAAATGGTAAGTTAGCCTCTACAATAATCACCCGCTTTGCGATATTTTTTTCATTCAGGGTATTTAGGTACAAACTACAGCGGGTGGCAAAAGCATCCAGATGGCTTAAGCGTGCAGCAGGTTTTAGAAGAAACCCTGAGCCGGGTATTAAAAAAGCCTGTTTATATAACCGGTTGTGGGCGTACAGACGCGCGGGTGCATGCCAGCCAGTTCTTTTTTCATGCAGATGTAGAGGAGCCATGGGATTTTGACCTGATATTTAGGGTAAATAAACTATTACCTGATGATATTGCCCTATTTGATATCATCCCGATGGAAGGCCAGCCGCATGCCCGCTTTGATGCTACCGAACGCAGTTACGATTATTTTATCCATACTTATAAAGACCCTTTTTTGAACGGCCGCAGTGCATTGTATCTTATTAAAGATTGGGATATCGGGCGTATGCAGCAAGCCGCCGGCCTGCTGTTAAAATATAACGACTACCACGCTTTTTGTAAAATGCCCGGCAGAAACGATCATACTATCTGTAACGTGTCCTTAGCCCAGGTATCTGTTAACGTTAAAGGCGACAGGCTGCGTTTCCAAATCTCGGCCAATCGCTTTCTGGGCAGAATGGTGCGCATTATTGCAGGTAAACTTATTGCTATTGGCACCGGTAACTTAAGCGTAGATGAATTTGAGCATTACCTGATAAACCCACAGCATAAACAGCTGATACAACCGGCATATCCGCAGGGCCTGTATCTTAGTAAAGTAAAATATCCCTACCTGGAATTTCCATCCCGCAGTGATTTTATTAATATACTGGGCGAGGGGTTTTAACAAAGGGTTTACCTATAGGTAATAACACCACTTTACTTTATTCCCATTTCTTTTTTCAGAAACTGGCCGGTAAAGCTATCTTTTACTTTACACAAGCCTTCGGGTGTGCCGCTGTATAATACTTTACCGCCACCAGATCCACCTTCGGGCCCCAGATCTATCACATGGTCTACCACTTTGATCACATCCAGGTTGTGCTCAATAACCAGCACAGAGTTTCCTTTATCCACCAATTGGTTAATAACGCCAAGCAATACGTTAATATCCTCGAAGTGCAAACCGGTTGTTGGCTCATCCAAAATATAGAAAGTATTGCCTGTATCTTTCTTAGAAAGCTCGGTAGCCAGTTTAACACGCTGCGCTTCACCGCCCGACAAGGTGGTAGACGATTGCCCCAGCGTAATATAGCCCAAGCCAACATCATAAAGTGTTTTAACCTTACGGTAGATAGACGGGATATGCTCAAAAAACGGCGTAGCATCCTCAATGCTCATATCCAGCACATCGCTTATGGATTTACCACGATAGCGCACTTCCAGTGTTTCGCGGTTATAACGGCGGCCTCCGCATTCTTCGCAAGGCACCTGCACATCCGGCAAAAAATTCATTTCTATCACTTTTTGGCCTGCCCCCTGGCAGGTTTCGCAACGGCCTCCCTTTACATTGAACGAGAAGCGGCCCGGTTTGTATCCACGGATCCTTGATTCTGGCAGGGCTACAAACAGGTTACGGATGTCAGAGAACACCCCTGTGTAAGTTGCCGGATTTGAACGCGGTGTACGCCCAATGGGTGTTTGGTCTATCTCGATAACTTTATCGATATGTTCCAGGCCTTCAATTTTATCATAAGGCAATGGCACTTTTTTAGCCCGAAAGAAGTGATGGTTTAATATCGGGTATAATGTTTCGGTAATTAAACTTGATTTACCGCTGCCAGACACGCCGGTTACGCCGATCAGTTTACCTAACGGGAAATCAACCGATACCTTTTTTAAATTATGGCCTGTGGCCTTTTTAAGCGATAGGGTTTTACCGTTGCCTTCGCGGCGTTTTTTAGGGACGGCTATCTCACGTTCGCCGTTGATATAGGATGTGGTAAGAGTATGATGCGCCATTAACTCGGCAGGGGTACCCTGCGCTACAATAGTGCCGCCGTGTACGCCGGCAGCCGGGCCCATATCAATTACATGGTCGGCTTCCAGTATCATATCTTTATCATGTTCTACAACCAAAACGGTGTTACCCAGGTCGCGCAGGTTTTTAAGGGCGTTAATTAAACGCTCGTTGTCGCGCTGGTGCAGGCCGATGCTGGGCTCATCTAAAATGTACATTACATTCATCAGTTGCGAACCGATCTGCGTAGCCAGCCTGATGCGCTGCGCTTCACCGCCTGATAGGGTTTTGGCTGTGCGGTCAAGCGTTAAATAGCTTAAGCCTACATCCAGCAAAAAGCCTATCCTTGCACGTATCTCTTTCAAAATCTCTTTGGCAATAACATTTTGCCGTTCGCTCAGGCGGTCTTCCAGGCCGGTGTACCACTTGTTAAGCGTAGTAATATCCATGCAGGATAGCTCAAAAATGTTTTTTTCATCGATCTTAAAATGCAGTGATTCTTTTTTAAGCCTTGCGCCATCGCAAACCGGGCAGGTACGTAGTACACGATAGTTTTCCATATCGTCCATTCCTTCGTCATTACGGCGTTCCTGCTGTTCTTCCAGCATGCGGATGATGCCGTCAAAGGTTATCTGGTAACTTTGTACATTCCATTTATTATACTCCACGGCAACGGTTATCATATCCGGCGAACCGTTCAGGATAAGATCCAGCTGTTCGCGGGTTAGCTTTTCTATCGGGGTGGATAATGAGAACTCATACTTTTTAGCCAACGCTTTTAATACCTGGAAGATCCAGGTTTCGCGATACTCGCCTATTGGTGCTAAACCACCATTTAAGATGCTTAATTTAGGATTCGGCACTACCGAGGCTTCATCTACTTCAAATATATAACCTAAGCCGTTACACTTTTCGCAGGCACCATAAGGCGAGTTAAACGAAAATGTATTAGGCTGCGGCTCGTCATAAGAGATACCCGATACCGGGTCCATCAGGTATTTGCTAAAATAGGCTACATTATTATCCTTATCCGCAATGCGGATAATGCCCTTGGCTGTTTTTAGGGCCGATTGTACCGAGGTATATAACCTTTTGCTATCGGCCTCGCTCACCACCAGGCGGTCAACCACTATATCAATATCATGTATCTTGTAACGGTCAACCTGCATCTTGGCTTCTACATCGGCAATGGCACCGTCAATGTAAACTTTTAGATAGCCTTGCTTTCTGATCTGCTCAAAAAGTTCGCGGTAATGGCCTTTACGGGCTTTTACCACCGGTGCCAATATGTTGATTGGCTGGCCGTCAAACTTTTCCATTATCGTTTTCAGGATCTGGTCTTCGCTCATGCGCTCCATCTTTTCGCCGGTGGTGTAGCTGTAGGCATCACCCGCCCGTGCAAAAAGCAGGCGCATAAAATCGTATATCTCGGTAATGGTACCAACTGTACTGCGCGGGTTTTTGCTGGTTGTTTTTTGCTCGATAGCGATAACCGGGCTAAGGCCCGATACCTTATCCACATCCGGCCTTTCCATACCACCCATAAACTGGCGCGAGTAGGCCGAAAATGTTTCCATGTAACGGCGTTGCCCTTCGGCATAAATAGTATCAAATGCCAGTGATGATTTGCCGCTGCCACTAAGCCCGGTTATAACAACCAGCTTATTACGCGGAAAAGAAACATCTATATTTTTTAAATTATGCACCCGTGCACCATAAACTTCAACTTCGCTTTGCTCGCCCAGGTCTAATGTTTTTTCGCTCATATATTTTCACAAAACAAGACAGCTACGGCATAGTTTTTAAAAGGCCGTACTATTACTAAAAAAGTTCGCAAATATACGCAATAACCGTGGTGATTTACAGGGGCGGAAGTGATATGTAGTGCCGATTAATGTAAAATTCTATTCTCATCATCAAGGCTTTATTAAATGTTTATAAGACACTTTTTTATTGATGCTGCAAAGCTTCATACTCTTATTTTTACAAAGTAAAAGTTTAAATGCTTAACCCTAAACGGTTAGCATCACAGCCAAAACATAGCCTTAATATCATCCTTAATACTCGCGGGCAGCGATTTGTTGATGATAGCTACATTAACCGTGTTGCCATTATTGGTAAGGTCTACACAATCCGCTATTTTAAGGTTGTGTTCTTTAAAAAAACCTTTGTTTTTTTTCTCAACGGCAATCAAATACCTCAGGGCATGCTCCATTTTAGTCATAGCAAAAAAGTTTAAGTATCGTAAAAAACTGGAGTTATGATGCAGTAGGGGTTACTGTTATTAATCAGGGTTTAGGTACGTAAGTTTCGGCTGAAAAACACATGTACGATATAATAGCTCTTTTGGTTTTAAAAAAATGAAAAAAGCCACCCTAACCGGGGTGGCTTTTAAATGTGCTCCGTAATATTAAATTACTTTAATTGTATGCCAAAAAGAATGGCAATGGTTTTTGATTGTAGCTATAAAAGTTTTTATAACCGTATTTATCAGGCTTATTGATGATCTCTTTCATGGCAATAAGCTTGTAAATGTAAGAACCGGTTTCGCGGTTAAGGCTCATGCGGAAATAATTATCCTCATTCTGCCTGTTCATAGCGCGTTCCAGTTTAATAGAACCATTGTTGTAAGCGGCGGCGGCCAGTGTCCAGCTGTTAAATTCACCATACAGTTCTTTAATGTATTTGCAGGCCGCAATGGTAGATTTACGCAGATTTAAGCGTTCGTCTTTCCCCTTGCCAACCTTTAAACCATAACTGCGTGCAGTGCCCGGCATAAACTGCCATACGCCGCGTGCGCCTTTTGGTGATGTGCCCCCGCATAAGCCCGATTCTACCAGCGGTACAAACTTAAAATCTTCGGGGATACCGTAGGCTCTTAAGATAGGTTCGATGATAGGGAACATTTTGTCGGCTTTAGCATGTAAAACATTCGACTGGATGTTTTTGTACCTGTGTTTTGCTATTGATTTTTTTAATTTAAAATCTACTTTCTTGTCGTTAACAGGCAGTGCCTCGTTGGCAAAATTATACACTACATCAGCTTCTTCGGCAGGCTTGCTAAAGATGAGATTTGAGGGCGTATAAGCGATGTGATTTGCCGGATAAACAGGGTCTGTACTGAAAATGTTAAGTCTGGAAATGATAACCAGCACCAGGATTACGGAGCACGTAATTAAGTGTTTTTTAGTCATTTCAATTTTACTCATTAATTATACTTTTTGGTATGATGTGCGGCAAAGGTAAGCTATATAAAGCAGATTATCAAATACTTACTATGTGCTTAGTGTTTTGAGATTTTAAAATAGGCGTCAAAATCGCGGTTTAAAGCACTTTAAACGTTGTTTTTGAACCGGGATAAAAAGTTGTTTTTTTGGTTAAAATGTTGTACTTTTGTACCCTCACGCTGCGAAAGCGCAAAACAAAAAATTATGGTATTTAAAAGACCAGCAGGTAGTCGCGACGACAGGCCCAACAAATCACAAGGCCGCTCAAAAAGCGGTGGTGAAAACTCCAGAAAGCCATCATCTTCGGCCACCGGAAAACCCTTCGGCGCAGGCCGTACAGACGGTAAAAAAAACTTCTCTACTGATAAGAGGGGCTCATCATACGCAAAACCCAATACAGGTAAACCAGATGCTGACGGCACCGAAAGGCCCGGAAAAAGCTATGGGCAATCTTCATCATTTAGCGGCGATAAAAAGGCATTTACCGCCAAAGGGCGACCTTATACCGGCCGTCCGGCGGACACAGACCGCCCTAAACGTAGTTTTGGAGATGCACCCGCAGGCGAACGTAAAAATTTTACCCCGCGCGATAAACCCTACAGCGGCCGCCCGCAAAACGGCGACAGCGAAGGCGGGAGTTTTAAGAAGCCGGGTTTAGGCCCTGCATCGTATGGCCCGCGTAAAACTTCTGCTGCCGGGGATAAACCATTTAACAGGCGCCCTGCCGGCACCGACGGGCCAAAGAAAAGTTTTGGCGGCGATAAAAAGTTTGGCGGCACCCGTGGCGGTACTAAAGATTTCCCAAGTACATCAACAGGTTTCAGGAAACGGGAGGGGGATGATGCTGTATCAAAACCAACTATGCGCGGCCGTAAAAATCCGGTTGTTAAAACCAAGGATGACGGCCTGATACGCCTGAACCGTTATATAGCCAATGCCGGTATCTGCAGCCGCCGCAAGGCCGATGAATTGATTGCTGCCGGTGTGGTATCGGTAAACGGAGAGGTGATATCTGAACTTGGCCACAAGGTTGACCCGCTTAAAGACCTGGTACGCTACAACGGTGAGGCTTTAAAACGCGAAAAGAACGTTTACGTATTGCTTAACAAGCCCAAAGACTACATCACCACTACAGACGACCCGCAAGAGCGCCGCACCGTGATGCACCTGGTAGAAAAAGCCAGCCGCGAACGTATTTACCCGGTAGGCCGCCTGGACCGCAATACCACCGGTTTAATATTAATGACCAACGACGGCGACCTTGCCGATAAGCTATCGCATCCGCGTAACAGCGTAACCAAGCTTTACCTGGTTGAGTTAAACAAAGCCCTTAGCCAGGGCGACCTTAATAAAATTAGTTTTGGTTTAGAACTGGAAGATGGCTTTATTAAACCCGATAGCGTATCTTATGTTACAGGGGGTACTAAGAAAGAAATAGGCATACAGATACATAGCGGCAAAAACCGTATTGTACGCCGCATATTCGAATCATTAGGGTACGATGTGGTAAAGCTTGACCGTTCTGTTTATGCCAACCTTACTAAAAAAGATCTGCCGCGCGGCAGATGGCGATATCTTGATGAAAAAGAAGTGATCCAATTAAAGCACCTGATCCAATAGTTTTTCGGATCAGCATGTTTAATGAATAGAACATTTGGAGGCGCTTACTTAGCGCCTTTTTTTATGGTATGGCTTATCTGAATTTAAACTAATAGTTATGCACGCTGTCTTACTCAATATTAATAAGTAACTGCTATTTTTTAATTGTTTTATTAACTTGCAATATAAACCAATGTATTAATGATGAAAAAAATCCTGATTGTTGTTTTAACCCTTATTCCTGGGCTGATTTTTGCTCAAAAGAAAAATATGGGACCAAAAAGTTTTGACCTGGTTATAGGCGCCTATACTACCGGTAAAAGTAAAGGGATTGCCGTGTACCGTTTTTATACCGAAACCGGCCGGCTGGCCTATTTAAGCCAAACAGACGATGTTAGCAATCCATCTTACCTTGCAGTATCGGCTAACAACAAATTTGTTTATGCGGTTAACGAGAATGATAATGGCGAGGTGAGCTCGTTTTCCTTCGAGCCGAAAACGGGTAAGTTAACATTCATTAATAAGGTACCAACATTAGGCGGTTCGCCGTGTTATGTATCTGTAGATAAAGATCAGAAAAACCTTTTTGTAGCCAACTACTCGGGGGGAAATATTGCGGTACTGCCTTTGAATGCCGACGGCTCTATCGCACCCGCTGTACAAACCATAAAGGATAGTGGCCACGGTATTAATAAAGAGCGCCAGGAAAAAGCCCATGTGCACACAGCGGTATTATCGCCCGATGAAAAATACGTGCTGTACACCGATCTGGGCACCGATAAAATAAACATTACTAAATACAAAGGGGGCAAGGATAACCCGATAGTACCTGCTAAACCGGCATTTGTTAATGTTACGCCGGGTTATGGGCCACGCCACCTGGCTTTCTCAGCGGATAAAAAATACCTTTACCTGATAACCGAAATGGGCAGTTCGGTTATCGTTTACGATTACAATAACGGCAAGCCGAAACAGAAACAGGATATTTCTTTACTGCCCGATGGCTTTAAAGGTGCCACAGGCGCTGCAGATATTCATATCTCGCCAAACGGAAAATTTTTATACGCCACTAACCGGGGCGATGCCAACGATATATCGTTATTTGCAATTAACCAGGACAATGGCGAACTAACCTTTATTGAGCGCAGGCCTACAGGCGGCAAAGGCCCGCGTAACTTTGTGATAGACCCAACCGGGAAATATCTGTTAATAGCGCATCAAAACAGCGATAGCATTATAGTTTATCGTTTAGATGAAACAACCGGCAAACTATCGCAACCTGTTAACAGGTTAGAAATTGGCAACCCGGTATGCTTAAAGTTTGCACCGGCCATGTAACTTAAAATTGCAAAGTTTAAAGGCTAAAAGCTTTTAGTATAATGTTAATAAGAAAACCCTGAAGCGATATCGCTTCAGGGTTTTCCTTTATACTTTTAAGCTTATTAATTTGCTTTGGTAAACGAGTAGATGATGTAGCCATTGCTGTTGCCTATTGCAACAGGCGAGCGCAAGGTCATGCTGGTGCCATTCATAACGCCGATATCCAGGCGGTAACCCTCCTGCACATTTTTAGCTTTATCGCCTTGGTATAATTTTTTAAACTGGAATTGTGTACCGTTAAATACCGACCAGAAGATGGTTTGAGATGCACCGTTGCTTAAGGTATAGATACCATTACCGCTGTTGGTGAATTTCCAGGTGCTGCCTACAAATGCTTCGGGAGGGGCCTGGTCAAATACATTTTGTACAGCGCCTTGTACCAATCCATCGTAAGTTACATTGGTAAGTGTCCATGTGCCTACAAATTTACCGCGCGAAACATTGCCCGATGATGTACCGGCTGATGTGTTTTGTGGTGTAGAGCAAGCAGAAATAATAAAAGTAAGGGCTAAAATAGCAAGCGATGTTTGAAATATTCTTTTCATGGGTTGATCGTGTATGATTAATATATTGTTGTTTGGTGTATTAACACAAATCAAGCCAAAAGGTTATAATAATATTTACTGTTGCTGCATGCTTTGCTCTATAACCTCTTTATAATAGTTTTCATACTGGGGCATAATATTAGCCAGTTCCAGTTCTTTGGCGCGTTTAAGGGCATTATCTTTAAACTGGTTTAGCCTTTCTTCATCCTCTAATATATAAATAGCTTTTTCGGCCATGCCGTCTACATCGCCAACATTCAGCAAAAAGCCGGTAACGCCTTCAATGTTCAACTCGGGCAAACCACCGGCGTTGCTGCTTATCACCGGCACTTTGCAGGCCATCGCCTCTAACGCGGCCAGGCCAAAGCTTTCTGATTGCGACGGCATCAGGAACAGGTCTGATACGGATAGGATCTCTTCTATAGCGTCCTGCTTCCCTAAAAAGCGCACATGCTCGGCAATGCCCAAATCGCGGCACAAGCGCTCGCATAATGATCTTTCACCGCCATCGCCCACCATCAATAATTTAGAGGGGATCTTTTCTATCACTTTGGCAAACATCTTTATCACATCTTCGGTGCGTTTCACCTTACGGAAGTTGGAAGTGTGCACCAAAACCTTTTCGCCGTTGGGCGCAATAGCCTTTTTAAAATGGTCTTTAGCTTTCAGGCTAAAACGGGTAAGGTCTATAAAGTTTGGTATCACTTTTATATCCTTCTCTATCTTAAAGTATTTGTAAGTATCGTTCTTTAAATGTTCGGATACTGCCGTTACCCCATCGCTTTGATTAATAGAAAATGTTACTACGGGCTTGTAGGTGCTATCCTGCCCAACCAGCGTAATATCCGTACCATGCAGTGTGGTGATAACCGGGATAGAGATACCATAGGTTAACAGTATTTGTTTGGCCATAAATGCTGCAGAGGCATGGGGTATAGCATAATGCACATGCAGCAGATCCAGTTTCTCAAATCTTACCACATCTACCAGGCGGCTGGCCAGTGCCAGTTCATAAGGCGGATAATCAAACAAAGGATATTGTGATACCGATACCTCATGGTAAAAAAGGTTCTCTGAGAAAAAATCAAGCCGCGCAGGCTGGTTGTAGGTAACAAAATGAATTTGATGGCCCCTGTCTGCAAGGGCTTTACCTAATTCTGTAGCAACAACACCGCTTCCGCCAAACGTGGGGTAACAAACTATTCCTATTTTCATTTTTTGTGATACGCTTAAGCCTTAACCTATGTTAACTTATTTAACATCGATAACCGGCATGCAAGTTTAACAGCAATTTATGGTAAATGTGTTACCACTATGTAAAATGATTGATAGGCTTAAATGAAGTACGGTAAGATGAAGAATAAAAGACAATTACCCCAATAACAACCAGGCAAACCTTAGTATTAATGCGACACACCGGCTATCAATTTAATAAGCGATGCATTTACCAGGTTGGTAATGGCGTTGAAGGCTGCACTGCTTTTTGTTTGTTTTTGCACATCGGTGTGATAGATCATATGGTGTACACCTAAAGCCTTTAAGGTTGCATCGGCAGTGATGCTTTCCTGATGCTTATAGCAGCAAATTTTAATGTGTTTATAAAAGGGATTGGTTTGCAGGCGGCGCAGCACGCGGTCAAAATTACCGGCCATGTGTGCATGGTCAAATAGTATCACATCCGGCTTTAATTCATGTATGGATGGGAATATAGCCATCATTGCAGAAACATGATGCACGTTATCGTTCCCGGCCAGTAACTGATCGGGAAAAGTATGCGAAGCCACCAGAAGCACTTTCTTAGGACGGGTACGTATCATGCTCAAATGATTTGGGGGACACGAATATAAAATCAAAAATTTATAATAGCAACCCTTTTTGAGCAAAAATATTTTTAACCGCCTGTTAATGAACAGGTCTGGAATTTAAGGTATCGCTTGCGCCGCGGCCGCTGGGGTCGGCATTACCTTTGTTAACGCTGTCTGTTTTGGCCGAGTCGAGGGCGTGCGTGTTATTAGGGTCGCCGGTACCGGCTTTGGCAACGGTATCCTGCGTGCCGCCAAGTGTGGCCTTGCTGCGGTCGCCGGTGCAGGCGCTTACCGATGCTGATAATAAAAAGATCACTGCGATATATTTTAATGCTTTCATGATGGTTAATTTACGGTACACTATAAATAACATTACCCTAAATTAAATGTTTTAGCATAAAAAAGCAGCTGCTTTATAGGCGGCTGCTTTAAATTATACCGGCGGGAATTATTTTATTTCGAACACTGCCTGAATCTGGAAACTCAGTTTTATTTTTTTAAAGTCGATGTCTGATTCTGGTGTAGCCGCCATATCAGCACTCATTGCTTTTGCCATATACATTACATTACGTGGCTGCGGGAAACTGCTGTTATCGCTTTCGGTGATATTTAGTGCATTGCCCAGTTTATCGCCCAGGCCATTTACTAAAAATGCTGCTTTATCCCTGGCGGCAATTAAGGCTTTAAGCTTTAGGGTGTTTTTGATCTGGTCTATCTTAGAGTAATCATAGCTATCGATGTTGGTGTTTTGGATGCCTTTCGGGTCTATTTTGCTCATGATCTGGTTAAACCTGTTCAGGTCGCGAAATTTGATACCGTATTGTTTGCTGGCTAAAAAATCAGGATTCTTCTTTTTCTCGGTCTCATAGTTCCATGATGACAGGTTGTTCACTGTAAAATCCTCTTTAGCAATACCCGCCTCGGCAACTGCTTTCTCTAATTGGGCCTCTAACTGGCTGATGGTAACTTTCTTTTTGCCGTTTAAATACTCTTTTAAAGAGATAGATACGTTAATAATATCGGGGGTTACTTCCTGCTCGGCAATGCCGGTAACCTCAATTTTGCGGCGCAGATCTGCATTTTGTGCGAACGCCCCAAATGTGGTGGCTACTAATGCGGCTAATAAAAATATTTTTTTCATAGTATCAATATGTATGTATAGTATAGAGTTATTTACGCAGCGATAGTTTAATATGCAACAGCATAAATAATAAATGTGTAACCTTAAACGTGCCCGGGGGTTTTAATAAGCAAATAATAAAGGTAAAAATTAAGGTTTTTCGCCGCGGCCTCATACATCGCTTCTCCCGTTTGCCGTAAACAAAAAAAACCCGGTTTCCCGGAGCTTTTCTGTGTGTGTAATCAGGATGAGCATTACTCCTCTACCATTTCGCTGTTTGGGCTGCTTACCTCAGGCTCTTCTTGTTTAAAGTAGCGCTTCTGGTTGAGCAGTATCATTATAACCCCTACAGATATGGCAGCATCGGCCAGGTTAAATACCGGACGGAAGAAGATATATTCTTCACCACCCCATATAGGTAACCATGCCGGGAACTGCCCGGTTAATAGCGGGAAATAAAACATATCTACCACACGGCCATGAAATATGCCCGCATAGTTGTATATCACCCCATAAAAGGTAGAATCAATAATATTACCCAAAGCGCCGGCCAGTATCAGGGCTACCATCATTACCAGGCCGCGGTGATATTTGTGTTTGATCAGGAATACAAGTGCATACCCAATACCGCAAACGGCTACAATACGAAACAGCGTTAAAGCCAGCTTGCCAAATTCGCCGCCCAGTTCCATGCCAAAAGCCATACCGTTATTTTCGGTGTAGTGCAGCATGCCCCTGTTGCCTAAAAAGCGGATCTCTTCACCCAAAAACATATGTTTCCTCACCCAGATCTTAATGACCTGATCGAGCAGGATAATAAGTGCAGCAGTAAAAAAAGGTTTTGTATAAGCTGCCTTCATTTATTGCTTTAGTTTGGCTTCCATCGTAAGCGTAGTGTGCGGCACGGCACGCAGGCGTTCTTTTGGGATCAGCTTACCGGTTTCGCGGCAAATACCATAGGTTTTGTTTTCGATACGCACCAAAGCGGCCTCCAACTGCTCAATAAATTTCTTTTGGCGGGCAGCTAACTGGTTAATCTGTTCTTTCTCTAACGTTGCAGAACCATCCTCCAGTGTTTTGTAGGTACCGGCGGTATCATCTGTACCATTCGCGTTTGGCGAACTTAAAGAAGTGGCCAATGCGTTAAGCTCTTCTTTAGAGCTGCGTAATTTTTCTAATAATAGATCCTTAAATTCTTTTAATTCTGAATCAGAATACCTTGTTTTTTCGTTTTCCATTTAACTTTTAATTATAGCAATCAAAATTTCATATTCGTCAATTACGGCTTTTTCACCTTCACTCAGGTGATTATCAAGCACTAAGGTATCGGCTAAAATTTCGGCGCAAATATAGGATAAATTATTTTCCGTCGCTTTCCAGATCTCCGCACCACAACTCACGGTTACGGTTATCTTGTCGGTAACTTCAAATTCTTTAGCCTTACGTAAGTTTTGTATGCGGTTTATCAGTTCGCGGGCTATGCCCTCTTCTTTCAACTCATCGGTTATCGTAACATCTAAAGCCACGGTTAGTTTGCCTAAATTTGCAACCTGCCATCCCGGTACATCTTCTGCGATGATCTCCACGTCGGTAAGTAGTATCGGGTATTTGCCATCAAGCACTGTAATAGTGCCTGCAATCTCTAATTCCGAAATCTCTTCCTGTCCAAAAGCGTTAATGGCAGCAGCCACATCCTTCATATCCTTACCTACTTTGGCACCAAGGGCCTTAAAGTTTGGTTTGATCTTCTTTTTGATAAAACCGGCGGCATCGGTAATGTATTCTATGCCTTTGATATTGGTTTCAGATAGGATCAGCTCTTTTACTTTTTCTATCTGCTCTTTAAAGTTCTTATCCAGTATCGGCAATAAAATTTTGCTTAAAGGGCGGCGGACAGGGATCTCGATCTTTTTACGGAGCGATAATACCAGTGATGATATATCCTGCGCCATCTGCATCCGCTCTTCCAGTGCGGCATCTACCAGGTTGTTATGATATTCCGGGTAGTAAGCCAGATGTACAGATTCAAATTCCTCTTTACCGGTTACGCTGTTCAGGTCGGTATATAAACGCTCGGCAAAAAACGGCGCAATAGGTGCCATTAATTTGCTGATGGTGATTAAACAGGTGTAAAGCGTTTGGTAAGCAGATAGCTTATCATCCGAGTTATCCGACCGCCAGAAACGGCGGCGGCTTAAACGGATGTACCAGTTACTAAAGTGTGCATCCACAAATTCCTGTATAGCACGGGCGGCTTTGGTAGGCTCAAAATCAGCGTAAAAATCGTCAACCTCTTTGCTTAAGGTATTTAGTAAGGAGATGATCCAGCGGTCAAGCTCGGGGCGTTGCTCAATGGCTATCTCGGCTTCCTCATACTTAAACTGATCGATATTGGCATAAAGCACAAAGAATGAATAAGTATTATACAGCGTACCGAAGAACTTACGTCGAACCTCATCCAGGCCTTCTATGTTAAACTTCAGGTTATCCCATGGTGCGGCATTGCTGATCATGTACCAGCGGGCGGCATCGGCACCAAATTGCTCTATGGTTTCAAACGGATCTATACCATTGCCTAAACGTTTAGACATTTTGTTACCGTTCTTATCCAGCACTAAACCGTTAGATACTACGTTTTTAAACGCTACGCCCTTGTTGCCAACCAGTTCGTTAATGGCTTTCACCTCGTCGCTGGCTTCGCTCAACATCACTGCAATGGCATGCAGGGTAAAAAACCAGCCGCGGGTTTGGTCAACACCTTCGGCAATAAAATCTGCCGGATAGGCAGCAGCAAATTCGTCTTTATTCTCAAAAGGGAAATGCCATTGCGCATAAGGCATAGCGCCGCTATCAAACCAAACGTCAATCAGGTCAGGCTCGCGCAGCATGCGTTTACCGGTAGATGAAGTCAGTATTACATCATCCACATAGGGGCGGTGCATATCCTCCAGCTTAAAGCCCGCAGGCATTAAACCTGCTGCAATAGATTTTTCAATTTCGGCATTCAGTTCTGCTATCGAACCGATGCATTTTTCTTCTTTGCCATCTTCCTCGCGCCAGATAGGCAGTGGGGTACCCCAATAGCGTGAACGCGACAGGTTCCAGTCCACCAAATTCTCCAACCAGTTACCAAAACGGCCTGTACCGGTGCTTTCGGGTTTCCAGTTAATGGTTTTGTTCAGCGCAACCATTTTATCCTTCACCGCGGTAGTACGGATGAACCAGCTATCTAACGGGTAGTATAGTATCGGCTCATCAGAACGCCACGAATGTGGGTAGCTGTGCTCGTATTTTTTAACATCGAATGCGCGGTTCTCTGTTTTTAATTTGATAGAGATCAGTACATCAGTTGGTTTAAAACCTTCTGCTGTACGGTCTGCATCAGTATAATATTCTTCTTTAACATAACGGCCTGCAAAATCGGTAACTTCATCTACAAAACGGCCTTGTTTATCAACCAAAGGCACTTCTTTACCATTCTCGTCTTTGATCAGTACCGATGGCACGTTATTTTCCTTACATGCCCTAAAGTCATCCGCACCAAAAATAGATGCCGTGTGTACGATACCGGTACCATCCTCGGTAGTCACAAAATCAGCAGGAATAACACGGAAAGCATTAGCCTCCAGATCCGCATTGGTTACATACGGCATTAGCTGTTCGTAGTGGATGCCCAACAGATCCGTGCCTTTAAACTCGCGGGTTAAAGTCCACGGTATAATTTTATCACCGCCTTTGTAATCATCAAAAGAAGCATTTTCTCCTTCGGCCTTAAAGTATTTTTTTACCAGATCCTTAGCCAATACAACGCTAACAGGCTCGTAAGTATAAGGGTTAAAGGTATTTATCTGTACGTAATTAATGGTTTCACCAACGGCCAGCGCACAGTTTGATGGAAGCGTCCAGGGGGTGGTCGTCCAGGCCAGGATAAATACATCGCTGTTTACGCCATCAAATAAAAAGGCCGAATCCTGATAGTTCTTTACTTTAAACTGGGCCACAATGGTGGTATCCTTTACCATTTTGTAGGTACCCGGCTGGTTCAGCTCGTGCGAGCTAAGGCCCGTGCCCGATTTTGGTGAGTAGGGCTGTACGGTGTAACCTTTATAAAGCAGGCCCTTATTGTAAAGCTGTTTCAGGATCCACCAAAGGCTTTCTATATATTCGTTCTCGTAAGTAACGTAGGGATTATCAAGATCGACCCAGTAACCCATTTTAAGGGTAAGGTCGTTCCAAACATCCGTGTAACGCATTACCTCTTTGCGGCAGGCGTCGTTATACTCTTTTACAGTTATCTTTTTACCAATATCATCTTTAGTGATGCCTAAGGATTTTTCTACAGCCAGCTCAATAGGCAAACCGTGGGTATCCCAGCCGCCTTTACGCTTTACCTGGAAACCTTTGAGGGTTTTGTAACGGCAAAAAATATCTTTAATGCTACGCCCCATAACGTGGTGAATACCGGGCATACCATTAGCGCTGGGCGGGCCTTCGTAAAAGGTGTATGGCTTGCTTGCCGGCCTGCTGCTGATACTTTTCTCGAATATGCCGTTCTGTTTCCAGAAATCCAGCACATCTTTACCTGTTTGGGATAGATTTAACTGCTTATATTCCTTGTACATCAATGTGTTCGCGTCGAATTTTAAAGGTTGCAAAAATAGGCAATTTTATTATTAAATGATAGTTAATTGGCTAATAATGACGGAGAGATTTTGTTTAATTAATATAGAGTATGGCTTAGATTTAACCACAGAGCGCACTGGAGGATTGCATGATTATTAATCACAGAGAGCACTGAGATGTTTAAATTTGATTTTTTAGTCTCCATGGCCTCTGTGATTCCCTCTCTGTGCCCTACGTGGTTAAAAAAACCTTTCTATATTTGATCAACAAACACATCCGATCATGAAAAAAACTTCAGGATTTATAGCCCTAACAGCCATTGCCGCCTTTTTTGCAGGCTGTGCAGGTAACGAAAAGAAATCAACAACAAGTACAACACCTGATACCGGCCTTGCAGCCGACATCAAACAGCATATTGCCGTTTTAGCTAATGATAGCCTGCTTGGCCGCAAGCCATTTACCAAAGGCGAGGACAAGACAATTGCCTACATAGCAAGCGAATTTAAAAAGCTGGGCTTAGAGCCGGGCAACAACGGCAGCTACTTTCAGGAAGTGCCGTTGGTAGAAATAACATCTGCCGCGCAGGATATGCAGATACAAGGCGCGGCCACGGTTGCCCTTAAACCGGGTGTGGATTTTGTTGCCGCTACCCGCCGCGAAGTAGATACATTAAGCTTAAAAAAATCTCCGCTGGTATTTGCCGGCTTTGGCGTAGTGGCGCCCGAGTATGGCTGGAACGACTATAAAGGCTTGGATGTTAAGGGGAAAACGGTTATTGTTTTGGTAAATGACCCCGGCTTTAAGGCCGAAAAGAAATTATTTAAAGGTGATACCATGAGCTATTACGGCCGGTGGACCTACAAATACGAAGAAGCCGCCCGGCAAGGTGCCGCAGGGGTGATCATTGTACATCAAACCGAGCCGGCAAGCTACGGCTGGCAGGTGATCCAAAATAGCTTTAGCGGTGCAAAACTATATCTGCAACAGGCTGATAAACATTTCAATCGCTGCCAGGTAGAGGGCTGGATAAGCGAAGAAGCTGCAACAAAATTACTGTCGTCCGCAGGTATTACGGGTGATATGCGTGCTTATGCGCGTAAGCCTGGTTTTAAGGCTGTTGCCTTAAACAGCACGGTATCTTTATCCTTAAAAAATACGCTGAAGTATTCTAAATCGCACAATGTAATCGCTACCCTAAAAGGTACCGAAAGGCCCGATGAAACCGTACTTTACACCGCCCACTGGGACCATTTTGGCGTAGGTAAACCCGATGCTAAAGGAGACAGCATTTACAACGGCGCCATTGATAATGCCAGCGGTGTGGCAGCTATTTTAGCGGTGGCCAAAAAATTCATCCAACAAAAAGAGAAACCAAAACGCAGCATTGTTTTTTTAGCGGTAACTGCTGAAGAACAGGGCCTTCTGGGTTCTGAATATTATGCTACACACCCTGTTTACCCCTTAAATAAAACGGTGGCTGATCTGAATATTGATGCCCTATCCGACTTTGGCGAGACCAGTAATTTCTCTATCACCGGTAAGGGACAAAACGACCTGGATGACTATGTGATTGCCTTAGCCAAACCCAAAGGCTGGGATGTTGTGGGCGATGAAACACCGGGCTCGGGCAGCTACTACCGGTCAGACCATTTTAACTTTGCCAAGGTGGGCGTACCGGCGCTCGACCTGCATAATGGCTCTAAAAGCATCCAGCGGGGCGAAGAATTTGGCAAGGAAAAAGCTAAGGAGTATAACGAGCAGCACTACCACCAACCCTCAGATGAATACACCGACGCCATGGACACCAAAGGCATGGCCCAAACCGCCAACTTGATGTACCAGCTTGGCGTTAAACTCAGTAACGAAACTACCTTCCCCGGATGGAAAAAAGGTTCGGAGTTTAAGGCCATAAGGGATAAGGCGATGGTGAAGTAAGTATTGTTAAGGTGTTTAAAGTATTGTTAATGAATTATTTATAATATTAAAAAATTTATGTTACCCTTGCTCGTATCCAAACAAATTCGCAAAGCTGATGCTTACACTATCGCTCATGAACCGATAAGTTCTGTTGATTTGATGGAGCGGGCATCCAAAGCTTTTGTAGGGTGGTTTATCAACCATTTTCCGGATAAGGAGCAGGCTATCGCCGTTTACTGCGGTACTGGCAATAACGGGGGCGACGGCCTGGCCATTGCCCGCATTTTATGCGAGCATAGTTATTGTAATATTAATGTGAAGATTTGCCGCTTTAATAACAGCGCCAGCGACGACTTTAAATCGACTTTAAAACGCCTTAAAACGACTTCAATAAGCATCAAAGAGATCAAGCCAGGCACCAAACCGACCGAAGAAAAAGCCGACCTGATTATTGATGCCATGCTGGGCAGCGGGTTGAACAAACTGCTCCAAAATGATTATAAAATTTGGGTTGAATACCTCAACAGCCTTAGTAAAATTGTTGTAGCCGTTGATGTGCCTACCGGTTTTTTCACCGATGGCGAGATCCCCCCAAATGCTACGATTTTAAAGGCCGACCTGGTGATCACTTTTCAGCAACCCAAACTTAACTTTTTGCTGCCGGAGAGCGGGCCGCATATCAATTGCTGGGAGGTGGTAAAGATAGGCCTGAGCGAAGCGTTTATAAACCATACCCCTACGCCCTACCAGCTGGTAGAGGAGGGCGATGTACAGCGAATCATCAAAACCCGGCGGCGGTTTAGCAACAAAGGCACCTATGGGCATGCCCTGGTTATAGCCGGTAAAAACGAAACAATGGGGGCGGCCCTGCTGTCGGCTTCGGCCTGTGCGCATACAGGGGCGGGGCTTACTACGGCCTGTATCCCGCAAAGCGGATTGATTGCCCTGAATACCTCTATGCCCGAGGTAATGGCCCTGGTGCGGGATGAAAATAAGGTACCTGATGTGGAGTGGGATAAGTTTAGCTCCATCGGCATCGGCCCGGGCCTGGGTAAAACGCCCGGCACCTTAAAGCTGCTTAAAGCGGTTTTTAAAAATTATAACAAACCTGTGGTGATTGATGCAGATGCCCTGAACGTGCTGGCTGATAACCCCGCCCTGTTGAAAAAAATACCTGCAGGGAGTATCTTAACGCCGCATATGAAAGAGTTTGACCGACTGTTTGGCAAGCATACCAGCTGGTGGCAGCGCTTACAAACAGCCGGGGCCAAAGCCAAAGAGCTGAATAGCTATATCATCCTTAAAAACGATTATACCATTACGGCTACGCCGGATGAAAAGTTTTATTTTAACAGTACCAGTAATGCGGCTATGGCAACAGGTGGGATGGGCGATGTACTTACGGGGATCCTCACATCGTTGCTGGCGCAAAAATATTTGCCGGGGGATGCCTGTATAGCAGGTGTGTATATCCACGGCAAAGCGGGCGACGAACTGGCGCTGCCCAATAGAATGTATGTGGTGCTACCCACCAACATCATCAACCGGTTACCGGTTACCATGGCAAAATTAAAGGCATAAAAAAAGCGGGGATCAGTATCAGAATCCCCGCTTTTTAACTATTAACTGATCTTATAAAGAACTAAATACTTCTAATTAACTGTATATATGACGTGTGAGCCATACATTAGTTACACTAACAACGCGAAATATTTAAATGTTTTATAACCGCAACCGCATTTAACAAAAATTTAACATAAAAGGGCCTTTTGCACCGTGCAAAAGGCCCTTTTATGTTATTATAAGTTATTTAATATATCTTATTAAAATTTCCCGATAACCACCATCTGGTCAATTGTTGGGTTAACGCTGCCGCCCATAGGTTCAAGCGTTACGGCAAATGCATCGGCAGATGCTATGGCCTTCATTTCTTTTACGCCTGCGGTACTATCTGCCTTCGGTGCGTCAAAAACGCCCATGTCAACCGGCTTGCCGCCTACAAGTGCCCATAGCTGGTACTGGTGCTTTTGATCGTGCTGCGGCAGTTTAAGGGTTTGCATATCAACCATTACCTTTTTACTTACCGAGTTCCAGGCAAGTATCATCGCGGCAGTTGGCGTTTTTGGCATACCTTTTAGTTTAAGCACTTTATAAGCCGTATCGCGGTACATATTTAGCTGGCTATCCATCAGGTTTACCTGGTTGGCAAAGCGCTGCTTATCGGTTTGCAGTGCGGTTAGCTGGCTGTTTGAATCCTGCAGTTTGGTGTATAAATTAACCAGGCCATATATGCTTACCAATAACAGGGTAAGGCAGGCGGCAAAGGCATATTTATAAAAGCTGTTAACCCTTGCAACAGGCAGGGCTACTACATTATCGTCATCCTGGTGTGTTCTGCTTTTGGTAAAGGTATTATCATCGCCCAGGTTTACCAGCAGGCTGTTCAGCACTTTGGTACGCAATTGTTCTGATGGTTCAACGGCATGCTCTTCCGCATAAAACTCCATTGATCTTTCTATTTCGGTAATTTCGGCCCTTACCTCGGCATAATTTGCGGCCATCTCCTCCACATGCGCTTTTTCTTCTGCGCTGATGTCTCCTAAAACATAAAGTTCTAAGATGCCTGATTCGATATATGCCTTAACGTCTTTCACTGTCAATTAAAATGTTTTCTGAGTTGAAGTATAGCCATTCTTAACCTTGTTTTAATGGTGCCCAGTGGTACGCCAAGTTCTTCGGCCGCCTCCACATGGGTATAACCCTTAAAATACACCAGGTCCAGAATTGATTTTTGCTCAGGTTTTAGGGTAGATACTAATTCCCTGATGCCCAACAACTCAGGCTTGTAAACTGTATTTCTTTGTTCGTCAATGAAAGTTACGTTATTTTCAAGCTCATGGTTTTTGCTTTGGTTCTTAAAATCTTTCGATCTTACCTTGTCTATAGCTAAATTGCGTGCGATATTTACCATCCAGGTAAATAAACGGCCTTTTTCGCTGCTGTAGCCGCTAAAGGAATGCCAGATCTTTACAAAAGTTTCCTGCAAAACATCTTCGGCAACGGCTTCGTCGGTAATAATTCTGGAGATAACACCAAACAGGGATGCAGAGTACATATCGTACAAAGCCTCAACCGCAATTTTTTCGCGGTTGCGCAAAGCAAGAACTAACTCGTCCTCAGATAGTGATATTTTACGTTTGGGGCTCAATTCGATGAAGATATAAAGGAAAACTTACATTTCAAACAAATGTTTTTCGGCATGGTAGGATGAGCGTACCAGCGGGCCGCTTTCTACATACCTGAACCCCTTTTTTAACCCCCATTCTTTATAGCTGGCAAACTGATCCGGGTGGATCCAGTCTATCACCGGGTGGTGGTTGCGGGTTGGCTGCAGGTACTGGCCTAAGGTAAGGATGTGCACACCTGCTTCCAGCAGATCGTCCATCGCCTCCAGCACATCTTCTTCGCGCTCGCCCAGGCCAAGCATAATGCCCGATTTGGTGCGCAGGCCGGTAGCCGATGTGCGTTTTAAAGCTTCCAGGCTGCGGTCGTATTTAGCCTGGATGCGCACTTCGCGGGTTAGGCGGCGCACAGTTTCTAAATTATGTGATACTACCTCGGGGCGGGTTTGCAGCACACGATCCAGGTTATCCCAAATACCCCTAAAGTCGGGCAGTAAAGTTTCCAGCGTAGTATCCGGGCTTTCGCGGCGGATGGCGTTGATTGTTTCTGCCCAGATGATGGAGCCGCCGTCTTTAATATCATCGCGGTCTACCGAGGTGATCACGCAATGCTTCACCTGCATCAGCTTTACCGAATTGGCCACGCGGTTCGGCTCGTCGGTATCAACAGCCAAAGGCCTGCCGGTGGCAACGGCGCAAAAAGAGCAGGAGCGGGTACAAATATTACCCAGTATCATGAATGTGGCAGTACCGGCGCCCCAGCACTCGCCCATATTAGGGCAATTGCCGCTTTCGCAGATGGTGTGCAGCTTATGTTCGTCAACCAAACCACGTACGTGGGCGTATTCCTTCCCTACCGGAAGCCTAACCCTTAACCAATCGGGCTTGCGCTGCGGTTGGGTGGCGGGTACTACTGGCAAATCTATCATGCAACAAAAATAGGTAAAAAGCAATTAGGTGCATCCTGCCGGTAAACTAAAATTACTTAGAAACGATAATGTGAATCGCTGCCGCGAGATTAGCGTAGCGTATCTGGTGGTAGGGCAGGTGGCAGGCTTTCAGCTGGCATCAGCTGAAAGCTGACCTTATGCGCACCACGAGCTGAAAGCTCGCGGCAGCACTTTATTAATATCTACGATTCGGTTAATTCGCCCCGCAGGTCTTTTTCCAGGCAGCGTTTTACTTCTTTGGGGTCGTCTATTTCGCCAAGCAGGTACATCATTTTGGTAACGGCGGCCTCGTAGGTCATGTCGTAGCCGTTGGCAACGCCAATATCTTTAAGCTGTTTGCTGGTTTCATAACGGCCAAGTTCAACCGTACCTACCTTGCATTGCGAGATATCCAGTATCACCTTACCACTGTCTATAGCAGTTTTCAGCAGGTCTACAAACCATTGGTCGGTTGTGGTGTTACCGGCGCCGAAAGTTTCCATCACAATGCCGCGCACATCTGCTGTCAGGATAGTTTCTACCACTTTAGGGCTGATGCCGGGGTATAGCTTTAATACGGCCACATCGCTTACCAGTTTATTATGGATCTTTAGCGGGCCTTCTCCCGGCTCGCGGATATCGTTCACACTAAAACGCAGGTGCACGCCCGACTCGGCCAGGATAGGGTAATTAGGCGAGCGAAACGCCTCGAACTTGGAGGAGTTGTATTTAAAGGCACGGTTACCGCGAAAAAGCTTGTAATCAAAATAGATACAAACCTCGGGCACGCGCGACTTATCGTTCTTTTTGGCCTTGGCAATTTCTATAGAGGTCATCAGGTTTTCCTTGGCATCGGTACGTACCGCGCTAATGGGCAACTGCGACCCGGTAAAAATAACAGGCTTGTTCAGGTTTTGCAGCATAAAGCTCAATGCCGACGCCGTAAAGGCCATCGTATCCGAGCCATGCAGTATCACAAAGCCATCCACTTCATCATAACTGGCCTCAATAAGCGTAGCCAGTTCGCCCCAAATCTCGGGGTTCATGTTGGATGAATCGATGATGTGCTCAAAAGAGTGTACCTTAATTTTACAATTAAGCTTCTCTAATTCGGGCACGTTATCCATTATCTGCTCAAAATTAATGGGCACCAATGTTTTGGTAACAGGGTCGCTCATCATACCAATTGTCCCTCCGGTATAGATGATCAGGATCTGGCTCATTCAGGTATCAGGTTTATACGTTTAATAAAAATTCAATTGATTCAGGAAATCAAGATACAGGATTCAAGAAAATCGCTTACTGCTGTTTTTCTTGGATCCTGACGCTCATCATCCTGCATCTGCTTATACACCAAATATTTTTATTGAGTTTTGGGTGGTGATATTGGCCACCTCCTCAACAGGTATTTGATATAGCTCCGCAACCTTTTGGGCCACGTGTATCAAGTAAGAGCTTTCGTTTGGTTTACCTCGGTACGGAACAGGCGCAAGATACGGAGAATCGGTTTCTAAAACGATATGCTTTAAATCAATTTGTGGTAAAACCAGATCAAGCCCCGCCTTTTTATAAGTTACCACCCCGCCGATGCCCAAATAAAAACCCAGGCCGGTTATTTTATTGGCCTGCTCCGGCGTGCCGCCAAAACAATGGAATATGCCGCGCAGCTTATCGTCCTGCTCATCCAGCAGTACCTGGTACACCTCGTCAAAGGCATCGCGGCAATGTATCACAATGGGCAGGTTTAAGCTTTTTGCCCATTTTATTTGCAGCTTAAAAGCCTGTATCTGCTCATTCAGGAAGGTTTTATCCCAGTAAAGGTCTATCCCAATTTCGCCAATGGCGTAGATAGGGTGTTTGTGAAGAGCGGGCTGTATCACTGCCAGTTCTTCTTCCCAGTTATTATTTACCGAGCAGGGGTGCAGCCCCAGCATGGCGTAGCAATTGCCGGGATAGGCCTGCAGCAGATCAAACACCATGGGTACAGATGCTGCATCAACATTTGGTAAAAACAACCTGCTAACGCCGTTGTCTATGCACCGCTGCATCAGGCCGGCGCGCTTATCTGCATCAGTTTCGTAATACAGATGGGTATGTGTATCGGTTAACACCATGGCACAAAAGTAAAAAAGCCTTCTTTGCAGATGGCTTTTCTATTGTAATTAATTTTTCTTTTTTGTGGCGGTTCGCTTTTTAACAGCCGTTTTTTTCTTTAGCGGCGCCTTGGCAGCAGGTTTAACAGCAGCGTGTTTTATCCTGCCTACTTTTACCAGCTCTACATCAAACACCAGCGTTGAAAAGGGTTTGATAACCGGGCCGGAAGCATTTTCGCCATAAGCGAGGTCAGACGGGATGATAAACCTTGCCTTCGAGCCTTCGTTCAATAACGATAAGCCCTCTTCCCAGCCTTTAATAACGCGGTTGCTGCCCAGCACAAAATCAATAGGCTCGTACGGCCTGCCGGCCTGGAAAATACCGCCTGCTTTTGCATCAGCCTCAATGCTGCTATCAAACATTTTACCATCTAGCGTTTGGCCGGTGTAGTTCACATATACGGTATCGCCATTTAGCGGTTTAGGTTTAGCACCTACCGATTTAACAATGTATTTTAAGCCCGATGGCGTAGTGGTTGCCGTAATATTATTCTTTTTAAGATAAGCGGCCATGGTGGCAGTTTCGGCAAGCTTTAATTTGCCGGCTTCGGCCTTTGCTTTCCCCAGGGCGGCATTACGCTCGGCCATCGCCTCGTCCAGCGTTTGTACCTTTAAAACCTTCAGCTTAAAAACAATGCTGCCGCCTTTTTTAAAGATGGGGGGCATCTCGGTTTCGTGGCCTTTAAAAACAGAATCAACGGGCACTTTTACGATTGCGCTGTCATTAACAGACAATAGCGGGAAAATATCCATCAGATCGGCAATGTTGTTTGAAGCACGTATCTGGGTTTTGATTGGCTGCCCTGCGCTGTAAGTACTAAACAATACCGAATCCTTATCTGTGCTTTGGGTAGCATTAAAAGTAATTATATCATTCATTTTTAACTTAGCGCCGGGGTTGGTGCTGATGATCTGATATTGCGCACCCTTTGCAGTGGTGGTAAACTGTGCGTTTGCATTTACGGCAAACAGGCAAAATGTAAGGGATGTAAAAAGAATATTTTTCATGGTCATAAAAAAAGCCCTCCGGGTAAAACCGGAAGGCTGTATAAGTTTTATAATAATTATCTAACTGCCGGGGCTGCAGGCTGTGCAGGCTTAGGCGCGTTAGGGTTGGCTTTAATAATGTTCACCATTTCTACATCAAAGGTAACCGGTGCAAAAGAACCGATCTTTGGCGGAGCGCCTTGTTCGCCCCAACCCAGGTTTGACGGGATCACCAAAGTAGCTTTGGCGCCTTTGTTTAACAATTGCAAACCTTCGTCCCAGCCTTTAATTACAGCACCCTGGCCAACTACCACCTTAATAGGCTCGTAACGGCGGCGCGGGTCAAAATCTTTGGTAGATTTCATGGCTTCTTCTTTAATGCTGGTATCAAACAATTTATCATTTAAAGTTTTACCAATGTAATTAACAACGGCGGTATCACCTACGGTTGCGTTTGCACCTGCACCCGGTTTGGTAATTACATACTGTAAGCCCGATGCTGTGGTTTTAGTAGCAAGTTTTTTGTCTTCGATAAATTTTTTGATCTTGGCAGGCTCCTGTTTTTTGATCACGTCGGCCTGTGCCTTAAAGTAATCGGTAACATGCGCCTGGAAAACCGCTTCGCTTGCAGAACCACGTGGAATTACTTTTTCAATTTTAACCTCGTAAACCAGGTATTTACCTTTAATGCCCGGCGGCTTAGGCTGGCCTTTCTTAAACATCGAATCAACCGCTAATTTAACGGTTGCGCTATCACCTTCGCTTAGTAATAAAAATGCGGAAGAGATATCACCTTTACGGCTGCTTTTTTCCATAATCTGCGGCACGGGGCGGCCCAAATCATAGGTGCTGCCAATTACCGAGTCGCCCTCGGTTTTCAGGATTAGGTTAAGGCTTACAAAATCGCCCGGTTTAATGGTAGCGCCGGCCTTATCTGTACGGATGTTGTATAACAAACCGCCTTCGCCTTGTTTAAACCCGCCTTTGCAACTTGCAAGCCCTAATGCCGCAACTGCTATGATCATTAAGTTTTTTCTCATTTTCTTTTTTTAGTTCTTATTGTAATAATAGTGTTTTATACTGGGGTAATATTGATTTTAATTTGGCTACGGTTGCCTCCAGCGATTCATCAGACTGCCCGCCGGCGGCATTGCGGTGCCCGCCGCCTTCAAAATATTTTTTACAGATCTCATTAGCCGGGAATTCGCCTTTAGAGCGTAAGGATAGTTTAACCCTATCGGTACGTTCAACCACAAAGGCGGCTAAATGCACATTTGCTATAGATAGTGCATAGTTAACAATCCCTTCGGTATCGCCGGTGTTTACATCAAACCGGGCAATATCACTTTTACTAACGGTAATAATGGCCGTATTGTATTCGGGCAGTATCTCTAAACAGTTTGCCAGGCAATGGCCTAAAAAGCGCAGGCGGTTTTCTGACGAGCTGCTGTAGATCAATTCGTGAATGCGGGAGTTATTGGCGCCGGCATCAATCAGGTCGGCCACTATGCGGTGCACCGTTGCTGTGGTGTTTGGCAAACGGAAGGATGCAGAATCCGTCATGATGCCTGTATATAAACAGGTAGCAACATCTTTATTGATATATTGCTTTTGATTAAGCTGGTTAGCTATAAAGGTGTAAACCAGCTGTGCAGCTGCGCAGGCATTGATATCCCAATGGCGGTAATCGTCAAAATCTTCGGGCTCCAGGTGATGGTCTATCATCACTTTAATGGCTTTGCTTTCGCCTACCAGCGCACCCATCTCGTTGATGCGGCCAAGGGCGTTAAAGTCGAGGCAAAAAATGATCCCGGCATCGGCAATCAACCTGGCCGAAAGATCCTTATTTTCTGTATAGATGATCACCTCTTCGTTACCGGGCATCCAGGCTAAAAACTCCGGGTAATCTGTTGGGGTAACTACTTTGGCGTGGTGCCCAAGCTGTATCAAAAAATTGTATAACCCTAAAGACGATCCCATGGCGTCACCATCAGGCTTATGATGGGTGGTGATCACAATTTTACGGGGCTGACTTAAAAGTTCAGTAAGCGAAGCTAAATCCAACATCAATTTTAAAAGAGTTGCAAAGCTAAGTAAATTAATTAAATACGTATAGCATATTTATAGCAAAAGCTTTAATTTTCAGTTATAAAACCCTACTTTTGCGCCACTTTAATTATCAAGCATATTACACAATGGCAAATAACAGAACTTTTACAATGATAAAGCCCGATGCAGTTGCAAACGGCCACATTGGTGCTATTTTAGATCACATAACCAAAGCGGGTTTTAAAATTGTAGCATTAAAATACACATCACTAAGCCCCGAAAAAGCGGGTGAATTTTACGCAGTGCATGCCGAACGCGGTTTCTTTGCAGACCTGGTTGGCTTTATGTCATCAGGCCCTATCGTGGCGGCCATACTGGAAAAAGATAATGCTATCGAAGATTTTCGTAAACTGATTGGCGCTACCGACCCGGCCAAGGCTGACAAGGGCACCATCCGTAACTTATTTGCAAAATCTATCGATGCCAATGCCGTGCACGGGTCAGATTCTGACGAGAACGCAGCCATTGAAGGCAACTTCTTCTTTTCGGCATTCGAAAGATTCTAAATTATTGAGGCTCAATTGAAAAAGCGTTTGTAAAATATACCTTACAAACGCTTTTTTTTGGCATTTTAGTTGCGAAACTAAAAGCAATGTGTACCTTTACATACCAGGGCAACTTTACGCCCGCCAATTAAATGCAAAAGCCATGAAGTCACTGTTTAAGTACCTGATCTATTCATTAATCATTGTTGCTATAATCGTTACTTCTATGGATATCTTCAGAAACCATCCTGAGGCGCAGTTTGCATTTATCTTCCCTGGTATCTTTTTGCTTGCCTTTTCGCAGATCATGGATGATAGTTTCCGTAAAGTATCACATCGCCTGCGTTTTTCCCGCGGAAGATAATCCCCACATTGGGTAAAATAATCTACGTTTATTTATAGGAATACGATTTCTGTTACTAATTCTGTATTAGCATCTTCATTTATTTTGTGGATGATTTGGTTGCGCATCATTACCAATTCGTTTTTTATTACAGAAGATTCTATCCGTAAAAACAACTTCTTATCGCGTATAAATAACTCCTTAGTGCGGTTAGCTACAGATTTACCCACCAATTGCGGCCATGCGCTTGCAATAGCGGTTTCATCATAACGGCGCTTAATTTTATACACATTAAGCATCTGCTCAATGGCCTCTTTCAGCGTTTTATCATTGGCCTTACGCATCTATGCCACCCTCCATTACCTTAAACAGTTTTACATCCACACTTATCTTATTAAAAATCCCTTCTACCCTGGCCCGGCTGGTATCGGTTATAAACACCTGCCCAAAATCGTTGTTAGATACCATTTGCATCAGCTTGGTTACCCGGCTATCATCCAGCTTATCAAAAATATCATCCAGCAGCAGCAAAGGCTTAAACCCTTTTTTTTGCGTAAGGAAGGTATATTGCGCCAGTTTTAAGGCTATCAGAAAAGATTTTTGCTGCCCCTGCGATCCAAACTTTTTCATGGCCATGCCGTGGATGTTAAACTGCAGGTCGTCCTTGTGGATGCCGGTTGTGGTGCGCTCCAGGATGCGGTCGCGCTCCATGCTTTTTTTTAGCAGATTAGCAAAGCTATCCTGCAGTAATTGCGATTCGTAAACCATTTCCACCCGTTCGGCATCCTCGCTTATAAACTGGTAATGCCGGTTAAAAATTTGGGTAAAGCTTTCCATAAAGGCACGGCGTTTTTCAAAAATGCGCGCGCCGGATGCTATTAATTGTTCATCAAAAACGGCCAGCAGTTCCGGGTCGTAACGGCCGGTATCGGCAATTTGCTTTAGCAGCGCGTTGCGGTTGGTTAATACCTTATTATAGGCTATCAGTTCATCCAGGTATTGATGGTCGGTCTGCGAGATCACATTATCGATGAATTTGCGGCGTTCCTCACTACCTTCTATAATAATGCTGATGTCATACGGCGAGATCATTACCAGGGGCAGCAGGCCAATATGGTCGGCCAGGCGCTGGTAGTCTTTCTTATTGCGTTTAAACTGCTTTTTTTGATTACGCTTAACCCCGCAGGCCACTACTTCTTTATTCCCGTTTTTTTGAAAAATGCCGTTGATCATAAAAAAATCGGCACCCTGTTTTATTTGCTGCGTATCAATCGGGTTAAAATAGCTTTTACAAAGCGAGAGGTAGTGCACTGCATCCAGCAGGTTGGTTTTACCCGCCCCGTTATTACCCACAAAAGCATTCACCCCCTCGGCCAGTGTAATTTCGGCTTCGGTATAGTTTTTAAAATTGATGAAAGAGAGTTGCTGCAGGTACATAAGCGGAAGGCAAATTTAGTGTTTTTACATTAGTTTATTGATAATTTTTGGAAGATGCACGATACTTCGCGTATGTTATAGACAGGTTAACACTTGTTAGGTTTGAATGCATAGATACGCGAAGTATCGCGTATCTATGATAGAATTTATTTACCTATATTAACGTCACTGCAATTTGCACCAACCTATCCAAAGGCGCGAAGTATCGCGCCTCTACGGGTAAAGGGGAATGCCCGATAGGCCAGGCAATACAAGGCGCGAGGCATTGCGCCTGTACGTGCAGCATGGCCCTTTAAATAATAACATTATGCCGTGTGTTTTCAAAATCCGGTAGATCGAAAAAATCTGTTTGATCCCGGTTCAGACACTCAAACAATCAGCCCTTTAAGGATGCGAAATTTAAATTTGCTAAAAGGTTTGAAAACCGTATTTTTGCAAACTTAATTTTCAAATACAGATGTCAGCAACCGAGGTGAATACCAAAACTACAGCAGAAAAAGCAACTGTTGTAAAAAGCAGTAGTTTTGTTCAGGAGAACCAAAAAAGCTTGTTATTTATTGCAGCAGCCATTGTTGTAATGATTGTTATATATGTGGCTTACCTAAAGCTTTACCTTGCACCAAGGGAGGTTACTGCTGCCAACCAAATGCACGTAGCACAAGATTTTTGGGCTAAAAAAGATTGGGACAAAGCCATTAAAGGCGATGCCGGTTACCCTGGTTTTGAAAAGATCATAGCAGATTACAGCAACACCAAAGTTGCTAACCTGGCTTATTTTTATTTGGGTACCGCCTATTTAAACAAAGGCGAATACCGCAAGGCTATCGAAAACTTAACCAACTACCGCGGCGATGATAATATGGTTGCTGCCGAGGCTTTGGGTAGCGCAGGTGATGCTTATGTAGAATTGAAAGATTACGACAAGGCCGAAACCTACTTCAAAAAAGCGGCTGATAAAGCAAGCAACAAATTCCTTTCGCCGTTTTACTTAAAAAAACTGGGTTTGGTTTACGAAGCTAAAAACAACTTTAAAGATGCTGCCGATACCTACAAAAAAATCAAAACAGATTATTTTGACAGCGCAGAAGCACAAAATATAGAGGAATACATTGCCCGCGCAGAAGCGAAGTAATTATTCTGCTTATTAAGCATGTTAATAATGCCTGCCTCAAAAGCAGGCATTATTTATTTAAAACGATTGATATCTTTACATGAAGTATTTACGTGTATCTTATGAGATGTAAGACCGTAAATCATAATTCTGAAAAAAAATGGCTACTCAATTAAAAAACCTTTCAGATTTTTCAACCGCAAGCGAAATTCCATCGGCACAGAATTACAGCTTTGGTATTGTGGTTGCAGAATGGAATGCCGAAATAACCAATGCCCTGTACCAGGGTGCATACGATAGCCTGATAAAATACGGCGCCCAGCCCGAAAATATTCACTCGTACCCTGTACCGGGCAGCTTTGAGCTAACCAGCGGCGCCGAGCTGTTGCTGAAAAACAAAAAGCTAGATGCCGTGATAACCCTGGGCTGTGTGATACAGGGCGAAACCCGCCATTTTGATTTTATTTGCGCAGCAGTTGCAAATGGTGTAACTAATGTTGCCGTAAAATATTCAAAACCAGTTATATTTGGGGTATTAACTACGGATAATCAGCAGCAGGCGATAGACCGCAGCGGCGGCAAACATGGCAACAAAGGTGATGAAGCCGCTGTAACGGCCATTAAAATGGCCAGGCTAAACGAAACTTTGGCCGGCTAAATCCGTATAAATATTAACTCGAAAAAGCATATGAAAAAGATTTTATACATTGTAATTATGGCGCTGGCATTAGGTAGCATGTCTTCATGCTCCAATAAATTATGCCCGGCATACGGCTCGTATCCTAACCACCGCTAATACAGTAATTTGTCATTTTTTTACTTTTGAGTTAAAACTAAAAGCGGTTTTACATTGTTTTTACTTTTAAACTGGCATTTTACTATACTTTTGTTGCATGGAATGGATATCGTTGGACACGGCAGATCAGCTGGATAATATTAAGCAAAACCAGGGCTACAGCCTTATTTTTAAGCATAGCACCCGCTGCTCTATCAGCATGATGGCTAAAAGGCGTTTTGAAATGGACTGGGAAAACCTGCCTGCAGATATGCCCCTTTACTTTTTAGACCTGATCAAACACCGCGACCTATCCAACAAAGTAGCGCAAGATTTTTCGGTGTACCACGAGTCGCCGCAGATGCTGCTGATCAAAGATGGCGAATGTATCCTCGATCAATCGCACGGCTCTATCTCGGTAGATGAGGCCATGAGTGTGCTTTCTTAAAAGAAGCAAGATTTTCAGAGTCAGGGATCAAGAACAAGATATATACGATCCGCAGGTTTATGCTGCGGATTTTTTTTGTTTATTACTCTGCTGCCGCGAGCTTTCAGCTCGTGATGCGCATAAGGTCAGCTTTTAGCTAATGCCAGATCTACCACACAGAACAATTAGGCTAAAAGCTATGTTTATGGTCATATGCATGCAACGGCCATTACCATCGTTTTTCCGCATCAGTTGTTTGAGCAACATCCGGCGGTGCAGCCGGGGCGGCTGGTTTACCTGGTAGAAGAGGCCCTGTATTTTAACCAATACACTTTCCACAAAAAAAAGCTGGTGCTGCATCGTGCATCCATGCAGTATTATGCAGAAATGTTGGAGCGTAAAGGCATCGAAGTAAAGTATATCGAAGCAACCGATCTGCTTTGCGACATCCGCCAACTGGTGCCTTACCTGGCCAAACAGAGTGTAAATACCATTCACTATGCCCATGTGGCCGACGACTGGCTGGAGAAACGACTGGACGGCCAATGCGCCAAACACAACATCGCGTTAACAAAATATCGCACACCCAATTACCTGAACAGCGCCGAAGAAGTGGCCGATTTTTTTGATAACCGTAAAACCTATTTCCAAACTGATTTTTACATTGCGCAGCGCAAACAACGAAATATTTTACTGGAAGCAAACGGCAAACCCCTCGGCGGTAAATGGACCTACGATACCGACAACCGCCAAAAATTCCCTAAAAATGGAGTGGTGCCCGTGCTGGATGTCCCTGCCGAAAATAATTATGTTGCGCAAGCGCAAATATGGGTAGATAAAAACTATCCGGATAATTACGGCAGCACAGCCTCGCCCTTTGGCAACCTGGGCGGCTTTTACCCGGTTACTCACCAGGAAGCCGAACAATGGCTGGATGATTTTTTGCTGCAGCGCTTTCATCATTTTGGTATTTACGAGGATGCGATGGTTGGGCAGCAAAGTTTTTTATATCATTCGGTGCTTACACCGGTATTAAACATCGGGCTGTTAAACCCGCAGCAGATTATTGATCGAGCGCTTGATTTTGCCGCAGAGCATGATATCCCGCTAAACTCGCTCGAGGGTTTCATCAGGCAGGTGATGGGCTGGCGCGAGTTTATCCATATCGTGTACGAACGCGAAGGGGTAAAACAGCGTACCAAAAACTATTGGGGCTTTAAACGTAAGATCCCCGCATCTTTTTGGAAAGGCGAAACAGGCATAGCGCCGGTAGATGCGGTTATTAAAAAGGTACTGCATACCGGGTACAGCCACCATATAGAACGCCTGATGGTGATGGGTAACTTTATGCTGCTTTGTGAATTTGACCCGCATCACGTTTACCAATGGTTTATGGAACTATACATTGATGCCTACGACTGGGTAATGGTGCCCAATACCTACGGCATGACCCAGTTTGCCGATGGCGGCCTGATGATGACCAAGCCCTACATCAGCGGCAGCAACTATTTACTCAAAATGGGCGACTGGCCCAAAGGCCCCTGGCAGGATGTATGGGACGGCCTGTTTTGGCGGTTTATGCACGTGCACCGCAACTTTTTTTTGCAAAACCCGCGCCTGGGCATGCTGATTAAAACTTTTGATAAAATGCCCGAAGAGAAAAAAGCCAAACACCTGCAAAATGCCGAGCAGTTTTTGACCGGGCTGGACAGACAGGAAAATTATAATTAAAAATAAACTTTCAAAAATTTTTGAAAGTTTGAAAAGATGTTTATATTTGTACATGGAATTACCAGAAGCAAAACTAAAGTTTATTGAAGCATGGGGCAAGCTGGGTTCTGAGTGGGGGATAAACCGCACCATGGCGCAGGTGCATGCCCTGTTGCTGGTTACGCCGGATGCGCTGACTACCGAAGAGATCATGGAAAGCCTGAGCATCTCTCGCGGTAATGCCAACATGACCCTGCGCGAACTGATGGGTTGGGGCCTGGTAGAAAAACACCATAAGGCAGGCGAGCGCAAGGAGTATTTTTTTGCCGATAAAAACACCTGGAATATTGCCCGCCAGGTAGCCAAAGAACGCCGCAAGCGCGAACTGGAACCGGTACTTAAGATACTGGATGAACTTACCAAAGTAAAAGGCGACAATAAACACCCGGATTACAAAACTTTTAATACCACCGTTACCGACATTAATAAAATGGCCAAAAACGTAGACAAAACTTTAGATGCCATGCTTAAGGCAGAAGAGAGCTGGTTTTGGGGCTCTATTTTTAAAATGTTCAAGTAGCATTTTTTTTGCTCAAAATATTTCATAATTTATTGAAAGTTCAAATATTATTATAATGACAACCTTAAAGAACCACACAATTTTATACGATGCCGAATGCCCCATGTGCAAGCTATACACCCATGCATTTGTGCAAACCGGCCTGCTTGATAAAAATGGCAGGGCGCCTTATCAGCAATTACCACAGGATGCCTGCCCTATGGTTAACAGGCAGCGCGCCGTAAACGAAATAGCACTCATTAACCAGCAAACAGGCGAGGTTACCTACGGTGTAAAAAGCCTCTTTAAAATTATTGGTAACGCTATGCCGGTATTTAAACCGTTGTTTGGTTTTAGTCCGTTTGTGTGGCTCATGAGCAAGGTTTATGCCTTTATCTCTTACAATCGCCGGGTAATTATCCCAACCGCAGGCGATGGGTTTGCATTGCAGCCCACCTTTAAATTAAGGTATCGGGTAACCTACTTAGTATTTGCCTGGGCGCTTACCTCATATATCCTTACCTGCTACGCCCCGTTGTTGGGTGGTATCATGCCGGTAGGCAACCTCTACCGCGAAGCCTTGATATGCGGCGGACAAATATTTTTTCAGGGGGTGGTTATCAGTATAGTCGCCAATAAAAAGAAATGGGATTATTTGGGCAGCATGATGACCATCTCTTTAGCAGGCGGGCTTTTATTACTGCCTGTGGTTTTACTGGCTAATGTATTTGGGCCGCACCCCATTATCTACGCAGGTTATTTTATGCTGATAGCAGGCCTGATGTTTTTAGAACACATCCGCAGAAGTAAAGTATTAGGAATTGGCTGGGTGCTAACGATTACCTGGGCTGTATATCGTGCCGCGATACTGGCGGCTATTTTATTTATTTAACATTATCATCATCATGAAATACAAAAAGATCATATTAGCCGGCGGCAACGGGCAGTTAGGCAAGGCCCTTGCCGGGCATTACAAATATGATACCGAACAGATCCTTGTTTTAAGCAGAAGGCCGCAGGCCGACCAGGGCAACATTAAAACACTGGTATGGGACGGCCGCACCATGGGCGACTGGGCCCAACAACTGGAAGGAGCGGATATGCTGATCAATCTGTGTGGTAAAAACGTGAATTGCCGTTATACAGAAAAGAATAAAGAAGAAATCATCACCTCCAGGGTAGAGCCAACCAACTTACTTGGCAAAGTGGTAGACGGACTGATCCATCCGCCTAAGTTGTGGATCAATGCGGCATCTGCCACCATATATCGCCACGCCGAAGACCGCCCGCAGGATGAGGAAACCGGCGAAATAGGCTACGGTTTTTCTATAGAGGTATGCAAGATCTGGGAGAAAACCTTTTTTGACTTAGAACTGCCCAATACCCGTAAAGTTGCGCTGCGCATAGGTATTGTACTTGGCCGTAATGATGGCGCGCTGCCCCGTTTAATTAACCTGGTTAAGGCAGGTATGGGCGGTAAGCAGGGCGATGGGCAACAGTACGTTTCATGGGTGCATGAGCAGGATGTGGTAAAAACCACCGAATGGCTAATGCAGCACCCCGAAATAAACGGCGTGATCAATTGCACCGCGCCCGAACCTGTTAAGAATACCGACCTGATGAAAGAGCTGCGGCACGCCTATGGCATCCCTATCGGTTTACCGGCGCCCGCCTGGCTTTTAGAAATAGGCGCAGCGCTGATTGGCACCGAAACCGAACTGATCCTGAAAAGCCGCTGGGTAGTACCTAAACGTTTGCTGGATGCAGGTTTCCGGTTTCAGTTTGCGAGGGTGGCCCATGCCGTTAAAGATATTTTAAGTATCCGCTTTTAAAACACCTTATTATGCAACCCACCGAAACGCAATTAAAAAAGAAAATTAAATGCTGGCTTATCTTCCTGATAGCAGGCCTGTTTTTAAGCGGCGCAACCGCCTTCCCGATAGAGAGCGAACTGGCCATAGCCGTAAATAACCTGGATGCCTTTTCGCCCAAAATACAGCAATGGTTAACTACCATCTACACGGCGGTTAAAACCACCAATGCGCAATATCCTTACCTTAGTTACGGCACCGATTGGCTGGCATTTGCGCATGTGATACTGGCCTTGCTGTTTGTTGGCCCGCTGCGCGATCCGGTACGTAATATCTGGGTATTGCAGTTTGGGATGATAGCTTGCGTATTGATCTTGCCGCTGGCTTTTATTGCCGGGCCTATCAGGCATATCCCGCTGTTTTGGCAACTGATAGATTGTTCTTTCGGGGTGGTGGGGATTGTTCCACTATATATAGCCTACCGGTACACTAAACAGTTAGAAAGTATCACAAATTATAATCATATTTAATAAACCTTACCATGTTACAAAAAGTATTTTCCGTAAAAAATAATGGCTTTATTGTTTCAAATGCCGTTGCTTTAATCATCATTGGGGGCACTAAGTATCTTTTCCAGCGCTTTTATGATGTTCCCGGCGTACTTGTATTTTCTGAGTTTGTTATCATCCCCATGTTGATGGGTATCGTTAGCATTTGGTATTGGCGAAACATAGTTACAACCAAACGGCAATTAACTTTGTGGGCTTTAGCTAATACATTTATAGCTTGTGTGTTAAGTGCTGTTTTTTTGAAAGAGGGTATCATATGCCTCATAATAGTATCGCCTTTGTTATTTGCATTTATATTGATAGGGCAGGTGGTTGGTAAAGCAATGTTTAACCGTAATAATCAAACCCTCAACACAAGTGTGTTTGTGATGCTGTTTGGTATCTTTATTTATGATTCGCTGTCTGTACATCATTACGAAAACATGGTTGCAGATACCATCACCGTAAATGCACCACCTGCCGAAGTATGGAAATATGTAGTGGCCTATAAGCGGATCGAAAAGAAAAGTGATTACTGGTTGTTTAGAATTGGAATGTCAAGCCCGGTGCAATCAACCGCCGAGGGCTACTACCTGGGCGCTAAACGTAAGTGCATTTTTAGTAATGGTTATGTGTTTGATGAAAAGATTGTTACGTATGATGAGAACAAAGACCTTACTTTTGATATTACCAACCAGCCCCGCGACCCGGAGATCATGGGACACATCGATATCCTGCGCGGGCAATTTTTATTGAAGGATAATGGCAACGGCACCACAACGCTAACGGGCAACAGCTGGTATAGATTGTATGTGTTCCCGGTTTGGTATTATGATATCTGGGCAGAGAGTGTTACCCGTAACGTGCACCTGCGTGTAATGGAGCATATTAAAGAACTGGCCGAGGCTAAGTAAACATGTTTAAATTCATCATCAGGTATTTTGGTTTTTTAAAGTTTGTGCCCGGCCTGGCATTGGTATTTGATGCATTTTTAGTTTTGTGGACGCTGATGACAAACCCAGCCCTGCTTGATCATATGGATGCGTTGGAAAAAAAAGTTTTAAGCTGGCCAAACACCACCTCAACCATACATAAGTATGGCGGCTTGCAGCTTAATTACGGTAAAAAGGAATTAGGCCATATACATGGTAATGGCTTGCTGGATATGCTGCTCAACAGGAAATTAAAGGCATACGTGATGGGTAATGATAGTAAGATAAAAGATCATCACAGTTTTAAGGATAGTGGCTGGATAAGCTTTTATATTAAAGATGAGTGTGACAAACAGGTTGCGTTAAACCTGTTTAACTTAGCTTATCAATGGCATGTTAATAAAGGTTAAATAAGTAAACATTAGTTAAAAAAGGCTGTTCTATCAGTTCACAAACTTTAAAATATAGTTATGAGTATTTCATTAGAACAAGCAGAGCAATTATCAAAAGTTGCGAAAGAAAAAGCAAATGCAATTGGTGTGCCTATGAATATAGCCATTGTTGATGAAGGCGCTAACCTGGTGGCTTTCCATCGCATGGATAATGCCTGGTTAGGGTCGATAGATATTGCTATTAAGAAAGCAAGGACAGCGCGTTTTTTTGATATGAACTCGGGCGAAATAGGTAAACTATCGCAACCGGGCGGCCCGCTTTACAATATCGAACACTCTAATGGCGGGTTAATTTCTTTCCCGGGTGGTGTGGTGTTAAAAGATGGCGACGGTAAGATCGTTGGTGCTATTGGTGTATCCGGCGGTTCGGTAGAGCAGGACCATGAGGTGGCATCTGCCGGTGCGGAAGCTTTATAGTAATAATTTATAAGCCAAAAAAATAGCCTGCAATTTACACTGCAGGCTATTTTTTTTTGAATTTTTTTTAGCGTCTGTTTGCTTTTGGGCCTAACTGATAATCGTAAGGTGGCTCGGCACCTAACAGGTTCTTTACAAAGTAATCCCAGCGGCGTCGCATCATGTAGTACGAGTACTGGCCGTAACCATGTGCACTGTTAGGGAACACCACCAGGTCGAAGCTTTTGTTAGCTTTCTCAAGTGCCTCGGCTACTAACAGGGTGTTATATGGCGGTACGTTGTTATCCAGCATACCGGTAGCAAGCATGATTTTTCCTTTCAGGTTTTTAGCGAAGTTTTGGTTGGCTTGTGCGTCATAGTCCGAGTTTTCTACCAGGCCGTTATAGCGTTCCCCCCAATCATCCTCGTAGTTGCGGTTCTCGTGGTTGCCAGATTCGGAGATCCCTACTTTAAAAAAGTCAGGATATTTAAACATGGCTGTTGCTGTTGCAAAACCACCGCCCGAGTGCCCCCAGATGCCCACCTTAGTGGTATCGATAGGGTATTGCGCAGCTAATTGTTTAATACCGGTTATCTGATCAGGCAACGTGTTATCACCCATGTTGCCGTAGCTCATATCATGGAAGCTTTTTGAGCGCAGCGGGTTGCTGGTACCTTCTATCACCACCACAATAAAGCCAAGTTCGGCCAGCGCCTGGTGGTCGCCGCGCGATGCCACGAACGACCAGCTGCCCACACCACCGCCCTGCGGGCCGGGGTAAATGTAATTGATAACCGGGTACTTTTTACCGGCAGCCATTTGGGTTGGGGTAAACATCAGCCCGTAAATATCGGTAGTGCCGTCATGCGCTTTTACCTTTACCGGGATAGGCGCTTTCCAGCCGGTGGCCACCAGGCGCGACAGGTCTGTTTTTTCTAATGTCGAGATCAGTTTGCCTTTTACATCGCGCAAAACGGTAACAGGTGCCACATCAGGCTTGGAGTAGCTATCCACAAAATAAGTATAATCCGGCGAGAAGGTTACGCTGTGGTTACCATCCTCGGGCGTAAGCAGGGTTAACCCTTTGCCATTAAAGCCAATTTTATACAGATGCGAAAAATAGGGATTGCCCGGTTCGCGGCCGCCTGCCACAAAATACAGGGTGCGGGTTTTTTCATCAACCTTAAGCAGTTTGGTTACTACCCAGTCGCCTTTGGTGATCTGGTTTTTTACTTTCCCGGTTGTAGCATCATACAGGTATAAATGGCCCCAGTTATCGCGTTCAGAGAACCAAATGATCTCTTTTGACGCAGGCAGATAACGCCAGTTGATAGCGCCCCAGCCAGATTCGTATTGCGTTTTTACGGTTTCTTCAAACACCTCCCTAACAGCGCCCGTAGTGGCGTTGGCAATGCGGAATTTTTCGTTCTTATGATCGCGTGAGGTAGATACGAAGGCAAACTCGCTGCCGTCGGCTTTCCAGTCGGCATCATCAAAGCTGCCGCTGCTGGATATATCATCGCTCAGGGTAGCACGGTGCGGGTCCGGCGCAATATTAAAGCGCACTACCTTGGGGTTATCCACATCAATGATCACACGCTGAATGGTGATGATCTCTTTATCGCCGGGCAAAGGGTATTTCCAGGCTTTAAGGGTTGGCTTGCCTACATTTGTGGTAACCAGGTACATATCGCTGGCGTTGCGCTGATCCTGCTGAAAGGTTGCCACCTTTTTAGAATCGGGCGACCACGATACGATCGGCCTGTCGCTCATGGTCCAGCCGGCGTTATCGGTTGCATAGCCAAAATCTTTTACACCATCGGTGGTTAGCTGGGTTTGTTTGCCGCCGGCAACATCGCGCACCCAAAGGTTATAATCTTTTATAAACACGGCTTTGGTACCATCCGGGGATAATACTTCGTTACCGCCGCCACGTGCCGCGCGGCCGGTTAGGGCAGGAGCTTTTGTAGCCACCGAATTAGATGTATCTGCACTTACCTGGTTGGTTTGCGGGTTATAGGCCCATTTTTTACCATCGGCAGTAAATAAAACCTGTGTGCCGTCGGCAGCATAGCTAATAGTTTGGAATGGCAGTTTATCAGCCTCATACTTTTTACCGGCGGCGGCAGATAAGGCGTCGGCCAGCTTCTGCGGATCGAAAGCTGCTGTACGCGTTTTTTTTGTCGGGTCTACCCATATAAATTCGGCACCCTGGGCCGTGTTTACGCGGTACCAGAATTTATTGCTCCCGCTGATCCAGTTTGGGCGAACATTTGCACGATCTATCAAAGATTCGGTATTATAACCCAAAAAGCTTTCGGCATGTGCGTAATCCTTAGCGGTTACGGTGGCGCTTTGCTGGGCATTTGCATTCAGCGCCAATACAAATGCGGTTACCGTTAGTAAATATTTGTTCATAGCTATAAAATAGTTTTCGGTATTAAAATTTACGATACCAAGGTAAAGCAATTTAACAATTTAATAATGCCGGTAAAGGTATAATGATTGTTACACAGGCGCGTTAATATTTAAGTGCGCCGCTGCCAAAATCTCTTAATAAATGGGCAATAAATCAGAAAATATCTTGCGCTGAATAAGGTTAATTTGAAAAACCAATATCTAAGAATTGATAATATCTTTACACCTGCAAATATTATGAAAGTACTCACCTGTGCAGAACCCGGATCATTAGTTTACTCGGAACAGGAAATTCCTGTTGCAAAAAAAGATCACGCCATCATCAGGATTAGGCGGATTGGAATTTGCGGGACTGACCTGCACGCCTTTGGCGGCAACCAGCCCTTTTTTAATTACCCGCGTGTGCTTGGGCATGAACTGGCCGGGGAACTGGTTGATACCGGTGATGCGCCCGGCTTTAGCGTAGGCGAAGCGGTAACCCTGATACCGTATTTTAATTGCGGCAGCTGCCTGCCTTGCCGCAGCGGTAAGCCAAACCACTGTGTTAATATAAAGGTATGCGGCGTGCATATTGATGGCGGCATGGCGCAATATCTGTCTGTGCCATCCTATTCCCTTGTACATGGTAAAAAATTAAGTTTTGACCAGCTGGCGCTGGTTGAGCCTTTGGCCATTGGCGCACATGGTGTGAACAGGGCAGGGGTGCAAAAAGATGAATGGGTACTGGTGATTGGTGCAGGCCCCATTGGTTTAGGCGCCATGGAGTTTGCACGTATTGCAGGCGCCAAAGTAATTGCTATGGACCTGAGTGATGCCAAGCTGCAGTTTTGTAAAGCGTATTTAAAGGTTGATGAAACCATCAATGCCGCATCGGCAGATGTGGTTGAGCAGCTACAGCGGATCACGAACGGAGATATGCCTACGGTAGTGATAGACGCTACCGGGAGCCTCGCAGCAATAAATAATGGCTTTAAATACATGTCGCACGGGGCAAGGTATGTGCTTATAGGGCTGCAGAAGGGCAATATTGAATTTAATCATCCCGAGTTTCATAAACGCGAAGCTACGCTGATGAGCAGCAGGAACGCGGTACGGGCAGATTTTGACCATGTAATCAACGCGCTTGAACAAGGATGGATAGACCCGCTAAACTATATTACACACCGGGTAAAATTTAGTGGGGTAAAGGATGATTTTGCAAGCTGGACGAAACCCGAAACGGGCGTAATAAAGGCTATGGTTACGGTTGATTGATCTGATATGCCTTGTTTTATGGCCTATGTGGCCGCTATCCCTGCCGGCTGATTCATTTGTTCGCCATCGCTGGTTTTAAACTTATCGTTTTTATCTGTTTGTTTTTTGGCAGGCGGCCAGTTCACATGTTCGCCGTTTAAGATACCTTCTATCCGGGTTACAAAAAGCGATTCCTTGTCAACACCTGCAGCCCCGTAAGGCCCTACATTAAAATTATAGTAATAGATCTCGGGCTTAAGCAACTCCTGGGTAGACCGGTAGCCGGCCCAAAGTTCCTGGTAATTAAAAGTTTTTAGCCCGGTTGTAAGAATGGCTACAATAACAGATACGATAATGACCATCAAATTCAGGGTGCTTTTAATATCAATACCCAGAATATCCGTTTTAAAACTGCCCAGTGCGGCAAAAACGGGCGTTAAGGCAGACAGTATGATCAGGATCCATTGAAATTTATTGTATTTGTGCTGGTTTTTTGCAGCCCAGTTACTGTAGTAATCCATCTGTACCAGGTAGCGCTCCTGCACATACTGATCAAAAAGTTTTTTGTCCATGATTTAGGTTTGCAATAAAAATAGGAAATAAATATATATTTTTAAGTAATAATTATATAAGTTTATACAAAATCAAAATCCCGGCAAATGTCCGGTAGGAATACCTAACCTAAAACTTATGGCCGGCCAAACGATACGAATCTTTCTTGCTTCGTCTTCAGAACTCAAAGCTGACAGGGAACAATTTAAACTGTTTGTTTCAGAAGAAAATGTGCGGCTTAAAGCAATGGATATTTTTTTGGAGGTAGTAGGTTACGAGAATTTTCCTAACGCGATATCAAACACCGGCCTGCAGGCCGAGTACAATAAAGCTTTATGCGCCTGCGATATGGCGGTATTCCTGGTGTTTTCAAAGGTTGGTACTTTTACCAATCAGGAATTTGATGCCGCAATGGCCGCCTTTAAAAATAAACAGTCGCCCCAGATCTGGACTTATTTTAAGAATGAAGCCTTGTATCCCGAATCTATACGGGAAGAAGATATCCGGTCGTTATTCGCCTTTAAAAAAAAGTTGAAGGATCTGATGCACTATCGCACAGCCTACAACAATATCGATCATTTAAAGTACCAGTTTAAGGTAGAGTTAGACCATAAATACCCAAGTTTATTTGCACCTGCGCCAGAAAAGCATGCCGAAGAAGAAGGGCCCAAATCAGAAATTGTAGATACGGCATCGAAAAGGGCTTATAACGAAGTGCTGAGTTTCAGGCTTTTTGAGGCGATAAGGGATAAGAACGACCGGGCTAAAGAGTTGTTTGAGATAGCCGAAATGAATGAAATACTTTGGCAGCATGATGTAGCCTACCGTAAGGAAGCTAAGGCGATAATTGCCAGCGCTTACGGTGTTTTAGGTGTACAATTGCGTAAGCTGATGGCTATCGGCGCCCAGGATAATGCTGTTGAAAATAGCCATACTGCCAACGAGAATCAAAAAAACTATATTATTATTTGCCACTTAACAGCGCTTAGGGCAATACAGCTTTTGTGCTTTGCCATGCTATCTAAGTTATGGGATGAAAAAAGCAAGGGCTATTTATACGAGGCCGCACAGGTAGACCTGGTACGAAGGTTTTTTAACACCCCGGTAGAGATGCCGCTGGCGGGATATAAAAAACTGCTGCTAACCCTGCTGGCCATGTTTGATGAAAAACAGCTGGATTACCCCATGATAGAACTAAAAAACTTTATGGTAAATATGCAGCCCGGCAGCGCCTTTATAACGGCCTGCGATAGCCTGAATGCCATGTCGCGGTCTGCTTACAGCGAAGAGGATTGTAAGGAAGCCGAAAACAGCCTTACTGTGATGCTGGAGCATCTGAGCTTTTTAACCAACTACACCATGGAATCTATCAAAAATGTGGAGTATTTTGGTTTGCGCAATATCAAACAATATTATGTACACAATTATACGGCGCTGGGCTGCGATGAAAATACCACGATAGACCTGAGCAAGCAACAGGATGCACCCTTAAACACGTATGCTGTTTTGCTGAAAAACACCAAGATCGCGTATCAGCCAAAATTAAACCTGTTTCCCTTTATTATCGATGCGAATGCGCTTGCGGCTGAAAAAGGAGCAAAGATCTATTTCTATTCATCCACCAGTGCAGACGGAAGCTTAAAATATAGTTTTTGGGAAGACAGGGAAAATGTAATTGCTATCACACAGTCGCCGGCGGGTGGCGCAGCGGATGTGGGTGGGGCAAAGTTTAATGCCAGCCGCTCGTTAGATGTGCTCACCTTATTTGAGGATGCCCAGCGGGCCATTACCGGTACCGAACAGCAGCCATTATAATTTAACCTAAGCCTTATTACTAATATGAAACGATACCCGTTTAAATTTTTAGATTCATATAATAAAAACGATGCGAGGTTTTTTTCTGGCCGGGATGAGGAGATTGCACAGCTTTATGAAATGGTTTTTCAATCGCCCATATTACTGGTTTACGGGGCATCGGGCACGGGTAAAACAAGTTTGATCCAGTGCGGGCTTGCCAGCAGGTTCGCTTCGCACGATTGGATGGCCTTAACCATAAGGCGCGGTGCCAACATCAATCATAGCCTGCAAAAGGTACTTACAGAGGCCGGCGGCCAGGGTAGTGCCGGCACTGCAGAACCGGGCTGGCTAAGTAAGTTTAAAGAGAAAAACACCGTTATAGAAAATTCTGGCCCGGCTACGGTGATGACCGGCGCCCTTAAAAACATCTATCTCAATTCGTTTAAACCGGTTTACCTTATTTTTGATCAGTTTGAAGAACTGTACATTTTTGGTTCGGCCGATGAGCAGTCGGAATTTATCAGCTGTGTGCAACAGATCCTGCAGGTTGAGCAGCCGGTAAAAATGATCTTTTCTATCCGGGAGGAATTTTTGGGCTATCTGGATGAATTTGAAAGGGAAGTACCCCAGCTTACCCATAAAAAGTTACGGGTAGAGCCCATGAACGATACCAAGATAAAACAGGTGATAAGCCGTGCTACCTGTAAAGATAATTCATTGGTAACCATAGCGCCCGGCGAAGAACAGCAGGTAGAAAAGCTGATATTTGAGAAACTGAAGATCACCGAGCGGGCCAAAACCATCCAGCTGCCTTACCTGCAGGTTTTTTTAGACCGGTTTTACCTGGCTGTTACCAAGGATGCGGCCAAAGAAACTGAGGCCGTGTTTGATTTAGCGCAGCTGAGTAAACAAGGCAAAATAGGCGATGTGCTTCAGGATTTTTTGGAAGAGCAGGTTACCAGTATCAGCACAAAAATGGTTGCAGGCAATGGTGACCTGAAGCCTGCAATAATTTGGAACATGTTATCGCCGTTTGCCACCCTGGAAGGCACCAAAGACCCCATCAGCAAAGATATGCTGTACGGCAGATTGCCGGGTGTGGATAACATACTGATAGATACCGTGGTGGAAGAATTTGTTAACAGCCGTATCATTCGCTATGATGAACATGCCGACAGGTACGAACTGGCGCACGACTCTTTAGCCAACCGCATAGCCGAAAAACGGAGCAAGCAGGAGATTGCTTTGCTGGAAGCAAAAAGCATCCTTAAATTCAGAACAAACCGTAATAATAGCAATGAAGATATCCTGTCTGAAAGCGACCTGGCCTTTGTGGAGCCGTTTTTAGATAAGCTGAAGCTTACCGCAGAAGAACAACAACTGTTTGATAAAAGTAAAAATGCTGCCATACGGCGGCGCAAATCTGAAGAGTTGCGGCTGATGAAAGATAACCGGCAGTTGAAAAAAACGCAGCGTTTGTTAGAAAAGAACGCCAGGTGGCAAAAAATAATTATAGCCGTTACGGGCGGTTTCCTGCTGTTAACGATTGGGTTTACCTATCACACCATTACATCGTACAGAAATTTGCAGGCCTTACAGGCAACCACTAAGAAACTGATCGCGTCTGTATTATTTTACAGGGATAAAATAGGCCTGGCAAAAAAGGAGATCGACGGCAAGCTATGGTATGGGTTTATTGATAAGAACCTGAATGTTATTATCGATTATAAATATACCGATGCCGAAACATTTGACGATACGGGCTTTGCGAAAGGAAAGCGCGACGGTAAATTATACCTGATAGATATTGCAGGTAACGAATACTTGTTAAGCACCCGGGTAGATTCGTTAAACAACAATACCACGGCTCTTGTTTTAAGTGGTACCGACCATAAGAAATTCCCAAGCCAGATCTATAATTACACGCATTTAAAAGTGCTGATCTTATCAGATTGTAATATTGATGAACTGCCTGCCGGGATAGAAAAATTAACTAACTTAAGGCAGCTGGACTTGTCGCAAAATTATCTGACAAAGATCCCCCCGTCTGTTTTAAAATTAAGTAACCTGACAGAACTGAACCTGTCGCGCAATAATCTTGCAGCCTTACCAAAAGATATCGATCAGCTTCAAAAATTACAGGAGTTACAGTTGTATTGGAACACCGGGTTAAAAGAGTTGCCTTTGCAGCTTAGTAATATAAAATCGCTAAACTGGCTGGATTTAGCCGGTACAGGGGTGAAAAGCACAAGCACAGGCATTAAAAAGCTACTGGCGGCATCCCCTAACTGCAGAATAATCTGGAGAGGCAAGCAGGTATATTAAAACAGCTATACCATAAAAGCATAAAAATTTAAATAATAAACATTTATTAAACTAAATACCTAAACCATGACAGCACAATTTGAAGCAACTTATGCAATAACCATGAAAAATGAAGGCGGCTATGCCAATAACCCTAACGACCGTGGCGGAGAAACCTGGCGCGGAATTGCACGGAATTTTTGGGGCAGCTGGCCCGGATGGAAAATTGTTGACCAGATAAAACAGACAAACCCGGCATCGTTGAACGCTGCACTGGCCGCTAACACGCAGCTTGAAAGTTTGGTGCTTGTTTTTTACAAACAAAATTTTTGGAACCCGTTGAGGCTTGATCAGATCGTGTGTGCGCAAATTGCTAACCAGTTGTTTGATATCAGTGTAAATTCGGGTACTGCACGCGGGGCAAAAATGTTGCAGCAGGCAATTAACCAATTCCGTGGCAATAACCCCATCGCTGTTGACGGGCAAGTTGGGCCTGCCACACTTGCCGCTGCAAACAGCATTGGGCATCAGCAGCTTTACAACCAGATAAATGTGTTAAGGGCAGCTTTTTATAATAGTATCATTCAAAATAATCCGTCGCAAGCTCAATTCAGGAATTCCTGGTTTAGCCGTATTAAGCCTTTTGTACCCGAAAGCGGCGCCACCCAGGCATAACCTTTAGCAATTAACCCTGCCCCAGATGCACTCCCCGTTATTTATAAAAGTGGATAATATACAGATGAGGCAGGCTGATTAGGGATATTATTTTTTTATAGTATCTACCAATAAAAAGCATTAAATTAGCTTAAACCTAAACTTATTACAATGGCACAAAATTACACAATCGGCGCAAGCACTGCGCAGATCACCCTTGAGCTTAATGTAAACACTATTGGCCTTGCCGCAAGCCGTGTGTTTTACCTGGACGTAGCCGGCACAGGCGCGGGCAAAGCAGTAGCACACTCTGTAGATGCAACAGGCGATATTGCTACGGCACCGGTAGGTAACTTCAGTACGCTGAAAGGCATGCGACTGGCCACGTTTACTAAAATTTCTTTGATTGGTGCAGATGCCGACGCCCGGCAAACAGAGGCAAACAACTGTACTGCCGAATGCACGATAGACGGTGGGGATGGCGGCATCAAAACCTACACAAACCCCGACAAAACCTACCTGGACCCGAATGTATTTTTATCCTTTAGCATCGATATGCAATGAAAAAGATCATCATCACGATTGTAATCGGCATCAGCGGCATGGCTGCTTTTGCCCAAAGCCCGGCTAATACCAAACTAAGCGACCTGGCCGTTCCGGCTTCGCCGGCATTTGTCATTACCGATATTACACCTACCCTGATCCAGGATCCTGCCACGCCCAAATCATTAGTGCTTGGTATCGCCCAATCTACCGTTCAGCAATCAGGCCTTGCGTTCCCGAATAATTATTCGGCAGAGTTTGCACCATACTGGTGGATAAAGCCCGACGGAAGGAATGTTTACGGCGTACTGGGCATAAATAAGCAAACCGGAAAGGAAGACCCCTTTGCCGGCCTTAAGTTTAGCCGCATATCTATCGCCTTTATTAATAAGGACCTGATACCGGATACATCCAGCGGTAACCAAAAAGTATTTGCCATAGGCCTGCGCACCACCCTGATAAAGGTACATGGTAAACAATGGGCGGCAAATATCACCAAAACTATTGCCGATTGGGTAACGGCAGCCAAAGGCGAGCTTGACTTTACAGCCAATGCCGATGTACAGGCCGCTTATGTGCGCGCATCTGGTAACCCGGATAAACAGGCACAGATCATTAAGGATTACAATAATTCGATGACGGCGGCCAGTTTTGCGGCTATCAATAAGCTGCTGTTGCAAAAACCCACTTTTACCTGGGATATAGCCGGCGCATATTCTGCCTACGGTATCAATAACCAAACCATTAGCACCGGCAGGAATGGCGCCTGGACTACGTTATCCTATTACCAGCCTTTAGATAAAGGCAACGTAAATTATTTTAATATCGGGGGTTCGGTGCGTTATTTGGTAGATAACTTTCAAAAAGATGATGCAGGTGTAATAGGGCGGGCAAACAACCTGGATGTAGGCGGATCTGCAGGTTTTAGTTTCAATCAGCTAACTATCGGTGTCGAGTCGCTTTACCGTTACAGCAAAGGTGTTGCTAATACAGCTAACCGCACTGTGGGGGTGGTTAATTTTAAGGTAGCAGAGAATATTTACGTCAGCGGTATCTTTGGTAAAGATTTTGCCGGGCCAAATAAAATTATCTCGGCCTTTGGCCTTAACTGGGGTTTCGGGAGCGAGAAGGTTGAGTTGCCTGCCGGCCAGTAATAGTAATTACACTTGCGGAGATCTTAACATACAGCACTTTTAATATTTTTTTACTTTAAAACAAGCGCCTTACGCCACTGCTTGAAAAAAAATTCTAATAATATAAAATATAATTAACACTAAACCTTAGCGTTTAGTGTTAATTAAAAAAGTTAAAGTATCAATTAGAGAGAAATTGATTTACTTTTGCAAACAATATTTTTTTAAATATTGTTCTTATTCTGATATTTTATATGAATAGATTTCTAATAATTTTAATTGTTATCAATGTTTTTTGCGGTGCATTATTTACTAAGGCCGTGGCACAGGGTAGTTTGCAAAATATCTCCTCTGTTAATGTAGATAACCTTTCAAATCAACAAATAAGCCAGTTGCTGCAACAGGCAGAAAAAGCGGGCTTAAGCGATGCAGAAGTACTGCAACAGGCGCAGGCCAAAGGTATGCAGGCAGATCAGGTTCAAAAACTGCAAAGCCGCATTCAAAGTTTTAGGGCAAACAGTGCAGGGCGCGTTGCCTCAGGTGCAGACACCTCCGGTTCTTCGCAAAGGCAACTTAACTATAAGCCCGATACCGAAGATAATGACAATAGCCGTAAGGACCTGTTTGAAAGTTTAAAGCCCCAAATTTTTGGTGCAGATATCTTTAAGAACAAAAACAGTTCATTTCAGCCAAATTTAAGGTTAGCTACACCTGTAAATTATATTGTAGGCCCAAGCGATCAGCTTAATGTAAATGTGTATGGCAAATCGCTGGTTAACTGGAAACTTGAAGTAAGCCCGGAGGGTACTATTAACATACCGGGTACCGGTGTATTAAATGTTGGCGGCAAAACTATTGAACAGGCTACCGCCCTGATAAAAAGTAAACTTGCAGCCAATAACTATGCGGTTGACCGGGGCACAACCGTGCAGGTATCATTAGGCAACATCCGCAGCATACAGGTAATTATTATTGGGCAGGTGCTAAAGCCGGGTACTTATACCTTGCCTTCGCTTGCTACTGTTTTTAATGCTTTGTATGTGGCAGGCGGCCCAAATGATAACGGTAGCTTACGGCAGATAGAGGTTATCAGAAACAACCGCATCGTGCGGCATCTGGATGTGTATGATTTCTTGTTAAAAGCAGATCAAAAGAATAATATTGCGCTTCAGGACCAGGACATAGTTAGGGTGCCAACGTACCGTACAAGGGTTGAACTTAGTGGCGAAGTAAAAACACCTGCTTTGTTTGAGGTTTTACCGGGCGAATCATTACAAAACGTCATCAATTTTGCAGGAGGCTTTACAGATAGTGCTTATACGGCCCGTATCAAGGTATCGCAGATAAGCGATCAGCAACGTAAGCTTACCGATGTTATAGAAGCTGATTATAAAAATTATATCCCATTAAGAGGAGATAAATATACGGTAGAATCTATTATCAACAGGTTTGAGAACCGGGTTGTTATTAATGGGGCGGTTTTTAGGCCGGGTATTTATGAGCTGCAAACCGGTTTAACATTACTGCAGTTGATAGAAAAGGCATCAGGGTTAAAAGAAGATGCTTTTACCGAGCGGGGTGTTATAACCCGTTTGAAGCCGGATAATACAACAGAAACGATAAGTTTTAATGTGAAGGATGTAATTAACAAAACCGTAAACATCCCGCTGCAACGCGAAGATGTGGTCAATATCTCCTCTATATTTGATCTGCGCGATAAATATACGGTTACCATAAATGGCAATGTGCGCAGGCCCGGCGTTTTCGCTTTTGCCGAGAATATGAAAGTAGAAGACCTGATACTGAAAGCGGGCGGGTTTGCAGAAGGTGCCAGCACTAACCGGATTGAGGTTGCACGCAGGATTGCAGATGCTAATCCAAACTCAAAAAACAGTTCGGTAGCACAAGTGTTCAGCGTAAATATTGACGGGCAACTTAAACCTGCAGATGCCAATTTTGTATTATCGCCGTTTGATATTGTTTCTATTTACAGCCTGCCGGGTTACGAAAAACAAAAAGTGGTAAAGGTGGAGGGTGAGGTTTTGTATCCGGGATCATACACTATTAAAAATAAGAACGAGAAAGTATCAGACCTGGTTGCAAGGGCCGGTGGGCTTACGGCATCTGCCGATGCCCAGGGCGGATCCTTAAAGCGCGAAAACATTGCCATACTTGGTATCGATAAAAATAAAACTGATTCTACTACAGTCGCATCTGAGCGGGCCAATCAGGCAAACCGTTTAAAAAGAACTTACCGGGACTCTACCAATACCGAAGACTTTCAGCTGCGCAATAATTTTGTAGGTATCGAGCTGGATAAGATCCTTAAAAACCCGGGCACAAATGGCGATCTGCTGCTGGAGGACGGTGATGTTTTAAGAATTCCGAAACAACAGCAGGTTGTTCGGGTTAACGGGCAGGTATTGTACCCAAGTGCGGTGGTTTTCGATAAATCTAAATCTTTTAACGATTTTGTATCAAATGCGGGTGGTTACGCGCCAAGGGCTTTAAAAAGCGGGGCGTATGTAGTTTATCCAAATGGTACAGTAAAAGGTACCCGAAAGTTTTTGTTTTTTAATAGCCATCCTGCTGTAAAACCAGGCAGTGAAATTTATGTGCCAAGAAAGCCTGAAAGCAAAGGAACATCCGTACAAACCATTTTAGGGTTCACTACAGGTTTAGCATCATTAGGTGCAATTATTTTGGGCATATTAAGTTTAAATAGATAGCCTCAATAAGTTTTATAGTATTATTTATTTAAATGGATAAAATTAATAGTAGCGAGCCGGAAGAGATTTCAGTAAAAGATATTATTCTGAAATATCAGGACGGTTTACGATTCCTTAAAAGCAAAATAAAAATAATTTTACTTTGCGGTGCTGTAGGCAGTGTTGTGGGTGTTGGTTATGCAATTATGAAAAAGCCGGTATATACGGCTACGTGCACTTTTGTTTTAGATGATAACAGGGGTGGTGGTTTGGGCCAATATGCCAGTTTAGCTGCATTTGCAGGTATAGACATTGCCGGCGGTACAGGGGGCGTATTTGAAGGTGATAACATCATGGAGCTTTACAAATCAAGAAACATGATAAAGCAGGCCTTGTTGAGTAGCATTGTAATGCCCGACGGTAAAAAACAATTGTTAATAGACAGGTATGTTAGCGTTTTAAACCTTAAAAAAAGATGGAAAGAAAAAGATCATATCGAAACTATAAATTTTAACCCCTCGGCAGATAAATTTAACAGAAAACAGGATAGTTTAATTATAGATATATCTTCTACTATTGCCAATAAAATTTTAAACATCAGCAAGCCGGATAAAAAGCTGAATGTTGTTAAGGTAGATATTGCATTTGTTGATGAACTGTTTTCTAAAGAGTTTAATGATAAACTTGTTGCAACGGTAAACGACTTTTACATAAAAACGAAAACCAAAAAGGCGCAAAAAAACCTCGATATATTAAAGAACCAGGTAGATAGCGTGAAAGGTATCCTTAACCAATCTTTAGGCAGGGTAGCTTCATCAAACGATGCTACACCTAACGCAAACCCTTTAAGGTCAATTTTGAATGTGCCATCCCAAAGAAAACAGGTGGATGTACAGGCGAGTTCAAGCATTTATGCCGAACTGGTTAAAAACTTAGAGTTAGCCAAAATTTCATTACGGCAGGAAATGCCCCTGATACAGGTAATAGACGAACCTATTTATCCCTTGTCAAAAAGTACTTCAAATAAAATACTATACATAGTTGGTGGCTTTTTTTTAATGGTGCTTGCATCTGTTTTTATATTAATAGTTTGGGGCACATCAAAAAAAAGTAAAGAATTTAAGGATGCTTAAAAAAAACATTTTCTTTAATTTTTTACTATCTGTAAGCCAGATTTTATTCTCTCTCATCATTTTTCCTTACGCTTCCAGAACGCTTGGGCCGGCAGGTATTGGTTCGGTTGTTTTTATTGACAGTATAACACAGATCTTTTTACTAATTGCGGCTTTAGGCATACCGATTTATGGCATAAGAGAAATATCGAAAGCCCGGAATGATCCGGAAAAATTTGCCAGCCTGTTCTCTGAACTTGTAGTGATCCATTTAATTTGCACGGCGCTGTTTGTTGTAGGATACATTATAGTAGCATTATTTGTTAAAGAGATCTACATCCATTTTAACCTGGTAATAATTGGCCTGTTTATTTTGGTATGTAATGTTTTTACCATGGAGTGGTTTTTTCAGGGGATAGAGCAGTTTACTTATATTACTAAAAGGACACTTTTGGTAAGAGGTACTTTTATCGTACTGCTTTTTATTTTTGTACATAAAAAGGGTGATGAGGCTTTATACTACGGATTTACGGCAGCCAGTTATTTATTTAATGCCTTGTTTAATTTTTTCTATAGCCGCAAATACGTAAAGTTATCCTTTAAGGGGTTGGATCTTAAAAAGCATGTTAAGCCCCTGGTTATTATATTATGCTCAAATATTGTAATGACGGTTTATCTGTTAATGGATAATACGATACTCGGTTTTATAAAGGGCGAAACGCCCGTGGGTTTTTACAGTACAGCCGTTAAAATAGCCAAAATTTCAATCACCATAGTAACGGCGCTTGGTGCGGTACTTATTCCGCAAATTAGCAGTGCTTATAAGGATAAAGATTTTGGTAAGATCCAATCACTTATTAACAAGTCGTTTAATTTTGTATGTACTTTTGGTGTGCCAATATGTATCGGTATGATTATTACCGGGCCCTTTTTAATAGGTATTATATTTGGCAAGGCCTTTACACCATCTATTTTACCGCTACAGTTGCTATCCCCTATTATCATTATCATCGGGATGACCAACATATTTGTTTGGCAGATACTTTCGCCTTTGGGTATGGATAAAAAGGTGCTTACCGTTGTTGTTTTTGGGATGATAGTAAGTTTGGTGTTAAACTTTGCTACCATACCATATTTTTCGCAAAACGGCGCAGCCATTTCTAATACTTTAACAGAACTTACAGTAATGGTATCAAGCTTTATATTTGTCAGGAGGCTTAAAATAGTAACGCTGGATATAAAGCCTTTAATTTATAGTGGGTTGGGTTCTGCATTATTTTTTGTAATTGCCTATGCAATACACCACTTATTTGCACAAACTATTATCACCGAAGTTTGTGTTATTATGCTATGTGCAGGTGTTTACTTTGCCTTTCAGTTATACGTGGTAAAAAACCAGATTATATTATCTGTAATTAACATGGTGAAAAGTAAATTAATTAAAGTTGCCCCCCTTAATAATCAATAACACAATTGATAGTACTTATGAAAATAAATGTAGTTTTTCCATTTATTCCTAAAAAACCCGGCGGCGGTTTACGTGTGCTTTTTGAATATGCTAATCAACTGGCAGAATTTGGGCATGAGGTTACTGTTTATTACCCTGGGTTTGTAAATTATGTACATACCGGTAATAAATTTAAAAATTACTTAAAATATTTATATCGGAAGCTTTTTGAAAAGAATATACCCGAGTGGTTTAGCCTGAATAGAAATATTGCCGTTAAATATGTTAAAAAAATAGATGATACAACTATTAACGATGGCGACGTAATCCTGTCTACCTGGTGGGCGCTTGTGTTTGAACTTGAAAAATTGAGTGTTTTAAAAGGGGCCAGGTTTAACCTTGTGCAGGATATCGAAGACTGGGCAGGTAACAGTGCCAAGGTTAAAGAATCGTATCTTGTTAAGGGGTCTAAAAACGTTGTAATAGCTAATTACCTTTATAAATATTTATCTGAGATGGCCGGCTATCATCCCTATAAAATTTCCTTGGCTATTGATAAAACAAAGTACCATGTTTATAACCCGATAGCCAACCGCAACCCCTTATCAGTTTGTATGATGTATTCTACAGAACCCAGAAAGGGTTCGGTTTTTGGGATCAAAGCATTGCAAATAGTTAAAAAGAATCATCCGGAGCTGGTGGTTAACCTTTTTAGTATTTATGATAAGCCGGCTGATTTGCCGGATTGGATGATCTATCATTACAAAAACAGCAAGCTGGAAGATATTTACAATTCATCGGCCATTTTTTTAGGGCCAAGTGTGCAGGAGGGTTGTGCATTACCCCCTATGGAAGCAATGTATTGTGGTTGTGCAGTTGTATGCAGTGATATTGACGGGCATAAGGATTATGCCTTTGATAACGATACAGCCATATACGCCAAAACGGAAAACGCCGATGATATGGCATCAAAAATTGAAAAGCTGATTTTTGATATCAAACTACGCCAAGAAACAGCTACCCGGGGAAATACATTTATCAGTACACATACCTGGTACAATTCGGCAAAGGAATTGGAACTGGCTTTTGAAACTGAATTGAATAAAAAGTAACGAATGGGCAGTAAGGTTTATATTATACTTGTTAATTATATAAAGTTTCAGGATACCATTGAGTGCCTTGAAAGTATCTTTAAGAGTAGTTATAAGGATTTTCAGGTATTGGTTGTAGATAACTCACCTGATGAGATTTCGGCCGGTAATATAAAAGAGTGGCTTAACAACAACTATAAACAGGTTGATACGCTATACAAAGATTTGGTTTACCCGTTAATTGATGCACCAATACCATTCGTTTATTTAAAAGAAACAGAGCTTGAGCGGGCAACCGAGATATACGATGTGCCTGTTGTTTTGGTAAGCGCAGTAAACAACGGCTTTGCTGCTGCTAATAACGTTGCCTTAAAATACGTATTGAAAAATGCAACCGATACATCTTTTGCCTGGCTTTTAAACAACGATACTGTTATTGATACATATGCTATAGAAAACTTAGTGGCATTTTATAAAACTAAGCACGATAAGGCATATTTTATAACCAGCAAGCTGTTGTTTTATCATCAAAAAAATAAAATACAGGCTGTAGCGGGCAAATATAATAAGTGGACAGGCAGCAGTTACCACATTGGCGAAGGCGAAGATGATAACGGGCAGTATGATAATTACCAGCTGGCCGAGGGTAATTATCTGGTGGGTGCATCTATGTTTATGCCCTACCAGTTTATGAAGCAAGCCGGGTTAATGGCCGAGGATTATTTTTTATATTTTGAAGACCTGGATTGGTCTATGCAGGCTGTTAAAAAAGGCTTCAAACTTGCTTTACAGCCGGCAGCGAGGGTGTACCATAAAGAGGGCGGTACCAATGTTACTATCATAAATAATAAAGCCAATAAAGATATGCCCGGATATTACACACTGGTAAACCGGGTTAAGTTTACAAAAAAATGGTATCCGCTTATGCTGTTCACCGTTTATTTAGGCGTTATTTTTGGGCTTGTGAAACGGATATTGCAGGGTAAAACAGCGGTTGTAAAAAAGGCCTGTTTTGCTTTAATGAATACAGATAAACTTATAAGGTATTAACCTTAAGATGAAAGATTTTGACGCTATTGCTGGTGTGGTAAGGTTTAATTGGGTATTGTTTATACTCAATTTAATCCTTATCGTACATTTTTTCTCGTCATGGTATTTATCTTACAAAAAAACCGGCTGGAAGATAGATTACTGGAATTTTACCATGTTCCTGGTATATTTTGTGCCGTTTTTATTAATGTATCCGTTTGCCGGTTCGCTTTTAAACGTAATAGCGGTTGGCGATAATATTGATGCCATACAAGGCTATATCAGCCAGGCATACCTGATAAGTTTTGCTGGATATGTAAGCGTTTTTATAGGTAAGTTTTTGTTTGACAGGTATTTGCTGAGTAATGTGATCAACTATTGTTTTATATTTCCATTTGAACTTTCAATTACCCGCTTATATATTTCAATTGTTAAAAGTAAAATTTGCTGCATAATTACTTTTCTTCTATTTTGTTTAGCATTGTTCTTTGTTCTTTTACTTGCGTTAAAATCAGGCCAGATCCTTAATCCAAGGGGGTATTTTCAATCGGATACCAGTGTAAGGCCTATTTATAATTTTATGCTGGTTTTAAGTGCTGTGATAGCACAGATATTTATAGCACGAATATTTGTTTATAACCAGTTAAGCGATAAAGTTATTTTTGGTGTTTACCTGTTGCTCTCAATGTTTATCGGCTCGCGGGGGGCAATTGTATATCCTATTATTCAGCTTTATACCTACTACCTGTTTTTAAAAAAGCAGGGTAAAGTGAATTTAACAAAACTGATTTTTCTTGGGCTCTTCATGTTGTTTTTTGTAATTTATTTAGGGTCTGTAAGAGATGGCGATACATCAGTTATGAATACGCTCGCAAAAATGTCTATGATGACTTTTTACGGTAATTCATTTTCTGATCTTCGTGATTTTTCGTGGGTGCTATCTGCATGGGATGGTATTTATCTTAACGGCAAAACCTATCTGTCAGCCTTTATCTCATTTGTGCCGAGTGCCATTTCCAGTTTCAGGACGCAATGGGGGATAGGCAAAGTTACTGCAGTGTTAGCGGGTTTTGACCCGCTCGAACACCCGGGATTACGCCCCGGCATGTTTGGTGAGTCTTTTTTAAATTTTGGGATAGCTGGTGTAATGTTTATTGGTACCATACTTGGCTACAGCTATAGGTATATTGATTATAAAATAAAAAAAGCAGCAAATAATAAGGATTTTATAATAGCGTTTTCGGCACCGATGTCCTGTATTTTTATTTCAAACCTCCCGATAACTCCCGGCTTTTTTAATTTGTACTTTATGCTGCTGATATTTTTATTATTGTTTTTTATAAAAGCCCTGTTATATATTTTTATAAAAAAAGATGTATCAATAAAGGCTTAACATAATAAAAATCAAATTAATTGTAAATGATGCCAGATAAAAAAACGCTATGTATTGATGCAAGGATGTTACACCACTCGGGTATTGGTACCTACCTGCGCATGTTACTGCCTTATGTGTTAGCAGAATTTAGTGTTACTTTACTTGGCGACCCGGAAGTATTGAAAGCGTACAGTGGTGAGGCTGCTATCATTCCGTTTAATGCGCCTATTTACTCTATAGAAGAGCAAAAGCAATATAAAAGTATTGTTCCGCATACGGATCTTTTTTGGTCTCCTCATTACAATACCCCTGTATTTGCAGTTAAGGCCAAAAAAAGGGTAGTAACTATTCATGATGTTTTTCACCTGGCATTTTTTAAGCAGCTAAGTATAAAACAAAAAATATATGCAAAGCTGATGATAAGCCGTGCGGTGAAAGCCAGCGATGCTATCATCACCGTATCTAATTTTTCAAAGGGCGAGATCACTACACTTGCCCATGCCAAACCCGGTAAAATAACTGTTATATATAACGGCGTTAAACAAAAGCCATTAACCGGGGTGTTTGAAACTGTAGCAGCTAAATATAAGCTGCCTGCAAAGTATATGCTATATGTAGGTAATGTTAAGCCGCATAAAAATTTAAAAGGGCTTGTAGCCGCTTATTTAAAGTTATCAACAGAAATACAGCAGCAATATAAAATTGTGGTAGTAGGTAAAATTGAAGGCTTTATTACCGGCGATGAAAGCTTATTTGAACTGATCAATAAAAATAATATTAAAGATCATATTGTATTTACCGGCTTTGTTAATGACGATGATATGGATACTATTTACGCCGGTGCATCGCTTTTTATACTCCCATCCCTTTACGAAGGATTTGGCCTGCCCCCGCTTGAGGCAATGGTAAACAAATGCCCGGTGCTGGTATCTAACCTAAATAGCCTGCCCGAGGTATGTGGCGACGCCGCGGTTTATTTTGATCCGCAAGATTATGATGATATAGCCTTGCAGATAAATAAGGTTTTATCAGATCCGTCTTTAAGTAAGGGCCTGGTGATGAAGGGTACCGAACGTATCAAGTTATTTACCTGGGCCGATAGCGCAAGGCAGCACATACAATTATTTAAAAAATTAATAAATAGCTAATAATGAAAGTTGCGTTAGTACATGAATGGCTTACCGTTATTGGCGGTTCTGAAAATGTTTTTAAAGAAATAGCCTCACTTTATCCCGAAGCTGATATTTTTACCCTGGTAGCACGCGAAGAAACGATCAAAAAATTAAAGCTTGACGGGCACAAGGTTACCACCTCTTTTATTCAAAAGCTGCCTTTTGCAAAAACCAAATACAGGTCATATCTGCCACTTTTCCCGTTAGCTATCGAGCAATTTGATCTGTCTGGTTATGATATGGTCATTTCATCATCACATGCCGTTGCTAAGGGCGCGTTAACAAACTCTAACCAGTTGCACATCTGTTATTGCCACTCGCCCATAAGATACGCCTGGGATCTGCATCATCAGTATTTGAAAGAATCGGGGCTTAATAAGGGAATTAAGGGGTTTATAGCAAAATACTTACTGCACCGTATCCGTATATGGGATATCATCAGCACTAACCGGGTAGATTATTTTATTGCCAATTCAAATTACATTGCCCGGCGCATTAAAAAGATCTATGGCCGCGATAGTGTGGTTATTTATCCAAATGTTGCAACCGAAGATTTTTTGCCGGTTTTTAAAAAGGAAGATTACTATGTTACCTGTTCGAGGTTTGTCCCTTACAAAAAGATCGACCTGATTGTAAAGGCTTTTGCACAAATGCCGGATAAAAAACTTTTTGTAATTGGCGAGGGGCCCGACTTTAAAAAGGTAAGCAAGCTGGCTGCGCCAAATACCGTTTTGTTAGGCTATCAGCCTTTTGATGTTATGAAACAGTATATGGCCGGGGCACAGGCATTTGTTTTTGCTGCTGAAGAAGATTTTGGCATTTTACCGGTAGAAGCACAGGCATGCGGTACGCCGGTAATAGCCTTTGGGAAAGGCGGGGCGCTGGAAAGTGTCGTAGAAAATAAAACAGGAATGTTTTTTTATGAACAATCGGCAGATGCTATTAAGGAATCTGTAAAACAATTCGAACTTAATAAAGCATCTTTTAATAACGAAGATATTTCCAGGCACGCATCATCGTTTTCCACCCAAGTATTTAAAAATCAGATGCTTGAATTCATAAATGAGAAATTAAGTACGAAATAGAAAAAATAATGGAGGTTATTTGTAGCATTTTTAAACATTCATACGTATTTAGTAAATAAATATCTTTTTTGTAAAGAAAAGCGATTTTTTTATAAAACATTTTAATTAATAGTGTGTTTTGTAAATATGTTTATATTTGTACCTTTTAAACTCCATTTGCGATGCGTTATTCAAAATTACTAAAACCATTTACGTTTCTCTGTGATCTGGCAATGCTCAATATCGCATTATCCATATCCAGTTTTTTGGTTGTCAGGTATTATTCTACAGAAGCACAAACGGCAAATTTTATCTTGTTATCTAATTTAACGTGGGTTTCTATCGCTTCACTAACAAAAAATTATACTATTAACAGGCCGTTAGTACTAAGCCAAAATCTTAATAATTTTCTATCATCCATTGTTTACCACCTTGTATTGGTATTGGGTATAGTTTACTTTTTTAGATTTTTTGAAGTTAGCAGGCTACAAATGTTATTTACCTACATGTTGTTTGTTGCTTTAATCGTGATAGAGCGTTCGTTCATTTTTACCGTGCTGGATTATATTCGTAAGAAAGGCTTTAATAATAAGCAGATTCTTGTGATCGGGAATGATGATGTAGCCCGCAGGATGGAAAAGTCGTTTATGAAACATCCGGAATACGGTTATAACTTTACTAAAAATCTTTCGGAAGAAGCGCTTGCCAATTTTACAAAGCAGGGTTTGTTCGATCATATCTTAGAAACTAACGTTAGCGAAATATTTATATGTTACACGGCGCTTGATCAGGACTTTTTGAAAAGCCTTGTTGATTTTGGCGACCAAAACTCCATCAAGATCAAGTTTGTACCCGACCTGTTACTTGAAAATAGCAAGGCAACAATTATCAATTACGGCAACCTTCCGGTAATACAATTATCGGGTGGAATGGAATTAAGCTTTAAGATAGTTGTGTTTAAAAGATGTTTTGATGTTTTATTCTCATTGGCGGTAATGATACCAGGCTTGCCTGTTTTTGTATTATTAACCCTTATTACCAAGCTAACCTCAAAAGGCCCTGTGTTTTACGCCCAAGAACGAATAGGGAAGAATAACAAGCCTTTTAGAATTTATAAGTTTAGGAGCATGCATGTTAATTCAGAAAAACTTGGTCCTCAGTTATCCCGTGATCATGATCCGCGTATTACTAAATGGGGGCGGGTAATCAGAAAGTCGCGTTTGGATGAATTACCACAGTTTTGGAACGTATTAAAAGGTGATATGTCTGTTGTAGGGCCAAGGCCAGAGCGCCAGTTCTTTATAGAACAACTTATGCAAAGGTCTCCTAATTATAAAAAGTTATTGCGCTTAAAACCAGGACTAACATCAATGGGGCAAGTGAACTATGGCTATGCAGAAAATGTTGACCAAATGTGCAATCGCGTACGTTATGACTTGCTTTATTTAAACAACATCAATTTTAACAGTGAGATGGGCGTTATCCTGAAAACCATTAAAGTGATGGCACAATTGAAAGGCAAATAGTCAGCAAAATAAGCGTTTATTAAAACGCAAACGCAATGTATAAAAAAGAGGTTATTCAATTTTGAATAACCTCTTTTTATTTGAAAGCTGGCTAATTTTGCCGTGCCTTGGGATATATTCTATTATTTGTAATTAATTTTAGTTTAATTTTTTATCTTATTAAAACAATTATCTATTCGTATTCCTTAGTTATTAAACAGGATAAGAATATGCAAGCACTATCAAACACAGATAAAGAAAACAGTATTACATCAAGCTTTTATAAGCATCTCCCCGGCAATATTATCTGCTTTTCTCATTTAAGATGGGATTTCGTTTTTCAGCGGCCGCAGCATCTCATGACCCGGCTATCAAAACAGTTTAATATATTTTTTATAGAGGAGCCCGTTTTAGATACAGATGGTGATGCATATTATGTTTACCATCAGCGGGATGACTTGCAGGTTGTTGTTCCGCATTTACCCAAAGCCACGCATGCAAAAGATGTTACCCGGCAACTCAAAGCTTTGCTGGATGATTTTATGAGTGGCAAATCATTTAACAACTATACTTTTTGGTATTATACGCCAATGGCACTTGAGTTTTCGCGCAAGCATCAGCCTGATTTAACGGTGTACGATTGTATGGATGAACTATCTGCATTTAAATATGCCCCGCAATCGCTTAAGGAGCTCGAAAAGGAACTTTTGAAAAAAGCGGATATTGTTTTTACCGGCGGCCAATCCCTATACGAAGCCAAAAGGGATCAGCATTCAAATATCCATCCTTTCCCGAGCAGTATTGATAAAAAACACTTTCAATCCGCAAGGGATATCAGAATGAAGTTAAAAGCGCAGGGTAAAAGTGATAATACTGTTAAGCTTGGCTTTTACGGTGTAATAGACGAGCGTTTTGATATTGAATTAATAAAGGGGATTGCAGATGCAAGGCCCAACTGGCAAATTATTTTATTGGGGCCAGTTGTTAAGATAGATGCGGCGCAACTCCCTGCAAATAAAAACATACATTATCCCGGCGCAAAAACCTACCAGCAACTCCCGGCTTACCTGGCAGAGTGGGATGTAGCTTTAATACCGTTCCTTTTAAATGAATCTACCAAATTCATTAGCCCTACCAAAACGCCGGAATATCTGGCGGCAGGTGTGCCGGTTATATCTACTGCTATAAGGGATGTAGTAAACCCCTATGGTAAAAACAAACTTGTTAAAATTGCAGCAACTGCCAAAGAGTTTATTACCGAAGCAGAAAAACCTATGCAAGCTTTGGAAAAAGAGAACTGGCTTGTTCATGTAGATGAGTTTCTTTCGCAAAATTCATGGGATAACACCTGCAGCCGCATGTTGAATTTAATGAGTAAAACTATAGCTGGTCGTTCGCTTTCATCTATTGCACAGTAAATTGCTTTACAAACACAAAATTTAAGCAGCATTACAATTGCTGTTTAAATTTTGTGTGAAACTGCAATAGCAGGCTATTGGTTATAAATATTGTGGCTGATGTGTTTGTACCACAGTATAATTAAATTTCGTTGATAAGTAGTTCGTTGTATTTTTCTAACAGTAAGAGGTATTTGTCCTTATACAAGTCGTTCTCGTTAGTATTAACATTTACCTCGTTAGGTATTTGGTACGGAAACTTTTTTGTAGTTGCCCGGAAATCATCGCTTGTGAAAAACTCAGGGAACTCCTGCGAAAAATCGTGTCTTAAAACACATCCTATATTATATATCACATCACACCGCAGCATTTTTTGGTTAAACCAGTTATAAATAGATCTTCTGTTAACATTTGTATTTCTTGCCAGGTCGCTAATACTGTAACCATTTTTCCTAACCACATATTCTATTATTTGTCCATGATGCTTGTCCATAACATTGCTTTGTAGTAATAACTGTATTATCAATTAATTTTTATAAAAATAAATAGCTATTAAAATCTATCAGCATGTATTAGTACCATAAAAAAAAGTTTAATACTTAAAATGTAATGTATTTATACGAAAGCCATGTTTTCCATAATCGATGAGAGCCTTTCTCTGGTTACAGGTTTTATAAGATATGACTTTACAAACGCATATTTTTCTGAACGCTTAACATCTTTTGGGTCAACTGATGATGAAAGGATGTAAACATTTAAGGGTTTTATCAATTCCGGATACAGCACTTTTAAGCCTTCTAAAAAACGCCAGCCGTTTAATTTGGGCATATTCAGATCTAAAAAAAGTAATTCGGGCAATATTTTTTTTTCATTTTTATGTGCCGATAAAAATTCCAGCACATTTACACCGTCGTCGGTAAATATCGTATCGCTGGTTATACCATATTTACCCATCATCTTTTTTAAGATCAGTTGCTGGATCTGGTCATCATCTAACACAATAACTTTACACATACTTTTAGCTTAACTGTATAATCATCAAAGCTATTTTATAGATGAAACTTTAAGGCGAAAAGGCCTGCACGTTGTACGGTCTATTTTTATCACATAGGTGAGAAGCAACAGCTCATTTTACAGCAATGTGATACCTATTACACACTATTTCTCAACATGTTATACGCTTTAGGGTAAGCAGGAATTTGAAGGCTTTTAACTCATAGTTTTACAAAAAAAATACGAAATTATGAGAAAATTAAATTACAAAAGCTTAAATACGGCCAGCAAACATCTGCCGTTATTTTTTGATGTTAAAAAGTTAATGCTGGTATGCATTATCATTTTAACTGCGGTAGGGTGTAAAAAAGCTGACAACGAAGACCGCAATTATGGGTATGCTAAAATAATTGTTAAATGCGAAAAAAAGTGTAATGTACTTTACGGCACCCCCGAGAAAATGAACGCATTTGACGTGGAGGCAAGTACAGCCACTTATTACCAGCGCTACCAGCGTAATTACAATCTGGATATTAATATAACCCCGGTTGATGCAGATCAGAGTATTGATTTAAGCGTTTACAGCAGGGAAGAAAAGCAGATCTTCCATAACTCTGTGGTTAGAAAATCAAACGTATTATGGAATTCAAAGATCTTGATCCCATAAAGTATAAACCTAAGAATAGTTATTACCCCCGGTAATAACTATTCTTAGGTTATTGATATTTGCTATGTATTTTATTTAATAATTGCCAGGTTAATCAGGTTGGCTGGTGCAGGCGGTTTATCAGCAGGTCGTTGTATCTTTCCAGCAAAGCAATGTATTTATCTTTCCACACAACATTCTCAGGTATCTCGTTATTAGCAACAAGGGGTTTGTCACTTTTATTAAAATGTTCGGGTGTGAACAATTCCGGGAATTCAACAGAAAAGTCGTGATTGATGATGCAGCCTATCCGGTATATAATTTCTGGCTTTAAGTATTTTTGATTGAACCAATTATAAACTGATTTCCTGTTAATTGAGGTTAAGCGTGCTATCTCGCTTATACTGTAACCGCCTTTTCTAATAACCAGTTCAACAATTTGTCCGTAATGCTTATCCATGATATTGTATTTTTTCGGTTCTTATAACCTGATTAATTAAGCATGCAATAATTGGTTCTGATCAATTTTTACAGTTAGTACACAGTTTAATTTTTCGATGATCATTACCACCGCTTTTCCATGTATCTCTTTAATCTCGCCGGTGTGATCAATCAACAAACCGTTTTTTATTTTTACCCTGTCACCAATGTTAATATCATTTAAAGGCAAGGTTTCAATATCTGAGTACACTCTTACTGTATTACGGATCCGGTCAATTTCTTTATCGCTTATTACAGCCGGTTTCCCGCAATGGGATACATAATTAATTACACCGTTTGTTTGTATGGCTTTTGTTAATTCTAATGGTGTGGCATTAATAAACAAGTACGAATTGAATAAAGGCATTTCAACAACTTTGTTTCTATCCACCCATTTTCTGTTCCTTTTTACCAATGGGCAAAAACAGGTAATATTCTGATCAGACAAAAGTTTATCAACCTTCTTTTCCCATCGGGATCGGGTATAAAGCACTACCCAGTTTTTCATTGCAATTTTAGTCATGACCTTGATGTTTACTTTTTAGCATTAATTAAACTCACAGATAATTGATTGTTTAAATCAAAAAAATGTGTTTCTTTTTTGAAACTAAATTATATTAAAAGGAACAATGAATTTAATTATTGGTCAAATTGTGTATCAACATGTGAAAATTTGAGAAGAGAAAAAGTCTCCCTTAAAAAGCTTGTTTACAGTGCTTTATTTGGCATCGCCACAAGCAGGCGCCTATTTTGCCACATCTTGGTGGCAGGCCGGTAATGGAGTTTTCTCACCGCGTTCACACATTTGTGCCAATAATTTACAACTGCTTTACAAGTTGATACTGTGCCGGTGTTTTTAGTGGGTTATTGGTTAAAATTGTAAAAAGCTTAAAAAAATCGCCTCAAAAAACTTATAATGTAAGTGAAAGAGCGAAGCTATATCAATAAGTAAGCCCGGTATGTTGAGGCTGCTACACTACTGCCTGATGATTTCTTTATCAGGCTTATTTACCTGTCTGTATTAAAAATTCATTTGCATGATACTGCCTGTGCTTCATTTTCTTAAAAAACATCTGTTAGTTATATTAACGGCATTGGCATCGGTTTTTTTTGTGGTGATTTTTAACCAAAACTTTTTTGGAAAAAATAGCACTTTGCCCCAGGCAAATTACCGGGATACAGAAACCTTTAACCTGGCCGAGGCACCGGTTATCGAACCGCTAAAAATTAATTTTCAGGATGAAAAAACGGTGCCGCCGCCGGGCTGGCTAAAAGATATTGGTGAGCCTTTTGGCCCTCATCCGGGTATTTACCAGGGCGCGCCTTTGGTTTATGGCTGGCGTGCTGTTCAAAATAAATTGCCGGTAGATTTAAAAGGTAATGGGCGCGCCAGAACCGAGCCCGAGGATGTCTTATTATCTACGTTTATGCACATGCAATCTGATGACATCAGTATAAGATACGGAATGTTTGAAGGTATTAAAGCTAATGCATTCTGGGAGCTGAAGCTACTTAACGGTGTTTACAAAGTATCTGTAGCTGTTGGCGATGCCACAGGCAAGGCAGAAGAAGTGGATTGTATAAATATTGAAGGTGTAAAAACCATCTCTAACTTTAAACCTTTTGGGAAAATGCGTAGCCCGGGCAGGTTTAAATCAGCGTCATCAACAGTTACCGTTGATGATGGCTACCTTACTATTGATGCCCTTGGTGGTAAAAATACCAAGCTGTGTTATGTAGAGGTGACGCCGGTAACCATGATGCCTTACATATATCTCCTGTCAAAAACCCAAAACTTATTGGTAAAAAAAGGCAGTAAGCAGGCAAGGGCATTTAATGTTAAGATCAAAAATTCATTAGGGGAAAATGCAGCGTATAATTTATCGGTCACTCATAGTTTACAAAGTGCGCCCTGGCTGCATATCAATCAAAAAACCACTACAGATACGGTAATAAATGTGGATTACATGGTAGCAGACCAGCTGCCCGTGGGCACATACACAGCTAAAATAAATGCTGTTGCAAACGGTTATACCGGTAATAGCCTGGCTATACAACTGCGTGTTGTGAGTAATAACAGGCCTTATGTAATAACAGCCACCCCGGTAAACGGATCGCGCATAAACAACAATTTTTCTATTGCGGCAAATAGCCTTTATATACCCGCCATACAGGGGTTTAAAGGGGGGATTGATAATACCACTATCAACAATAACACAGTAAAGCTTTTAAAAATAAATAGCGGCAAAGAAATAAGCATACCGGGTGTTGTACAGGGTACCGGCGGCGGCGATGCTATAAGTTTTACCCCATCACGGCAGCTGGAACCTAATAGCAACTACAAATTTGTAATTACAGATGGTGTAAAGTCTTACAGTCACCTGGCATTTATTCCGTTCGAGTCGTATTTTTCAACTTCCGCAGCACCTATAGATTCTGCCAATATCTTAAATGCCTCATTCACCAAAATATCTATGCCCGGCACACAAAATAAAAAATACACATCGCTGGTGTTTGGCCCCGATGGTAAATTTTATGCCCTTAAAATTGATGGCGGGATAGAGCGTTATGCTGTTGACCATACAAGCGGCATGCTTACCGGGAAACAGGAGATTAATACCCTGATTAAAAAAAGAGGGCAGTCAACCGCTATTGGTTTAACTTTTGATCAGGCCTCAACAGCAGGTAAAATGGTTGCATGGGTATCATACTCATCTGCCGGTTTAAACGCGGCCCCTGTATTTGATGGCAAGATATCAAAGTTAAGCGGCCCAAACCTGCAGTATGAAGAACAGGTGATTATAAACTTGCCCCGGTCAACCAGAGACCACATGGTTAACAGCATGGCTTTTGGCCCCGATGGTGCGCTATATATTTCGGTAGGCAGTAACAGTTCTGCTGGCTTATATGATAAAGGATGGCAGCGGGATGAAACCTTGCTGGCAGGTGCCATACTGCGGCTGGATACTAAAATGCTACAGGGACTAAAGCTGCCTTTAGATGTAAAAACCACTGCAAACCAGGATCTGATCAACAAGGCATCCGGCAGCAGCCCTAAAATGGCCGATGGTACTTACAACCCGTATAGTTCAAATTCTGCGTTAACTATTTATGCATCAGGCATACGTAATGCGTATGATTTGATCTGGCATAGTAACGGGCAGTTGTATATCCCCGCAAACGGGTCTGGCGGCGGCGGTAATTCACCGGCATCGGTAAACGGTACAAAAAGGCCGGATAATACTTTTTATAACGGGCCGGATATTGTTTCTACCGAAGATATCCCTGTTCAGCATGATTGGCTTTTTCGGGTAAATCCAAACAGGGGGGTAGGTTATTACGGCCATCCCAACCCTTTAAGGGGCGAATATGTGATAAACAGGGGCTATCCTGATAACCCAACGTATTCTCCAAAAGTTAAGCCTGATGTAAATTACCGCGGTGCTGCATTTGATTTTGGCTTCAACAAATCGCCAAACGGGGTAATTGAATATAAAAGCGCTGCATTCAATGGCGTGTTAAAGGGTAAGTTGCTGGTGTGCCGGTTTAGCGGCGGCGGGGATATTATGGTGCTTGAACCCGGTTCAATGAAACGGATCAGCATGGCTGATAACAGTAAGGATGGAATTTATGATATTGTCCGCTCGTCAAGCGGCTCGGGTAATTATGGTTTGCAGGGCATGGTGGGTTTTGCCAATCCTTTAGATATAATCGAGGATGTCACTAACGGTAATTTATATGTAAGCGAGTTTAACTGGAATGAGAACCCCAATCTTACTTCGCAGATAACCCTTTTAAAAGTGAACGATAAGCCTAAAAAATGGCTTGCAAATAACACCCGGCCACGTAAATAATTACGTTTTATCGGCCCCTTTATTCCGGCTTATTCGCCCACACCCACTTTACTTATTACAAATCTTTAAATGATATAATTTATACCGCTGGTTATGATGTGTTTTATACAGGTGTTTGTTTTTAAGCAATGCAAAAAGCTTTTTGCTGCAGGGTTATTGCTGTTGGTTTTTGTATCTGCTTATCCTGCGGCAGGCATAATTACTGCTGCGCCATTAAAAGTGCATCAGGATACATGCAGCCCTTTAAGTACGCTTCCTTGTAACTCCTTATCGGTTACGCTGCCATTCAGCCTTTCATTTGATGCACCGGTTAATGCAAGCATAGCTGATAGGGAAGGTATGGGTACAGGTTTTACCACTGTAAACAACTACTCGGGCGTACGGCTTGCAGCAGACGGCCCGCCATCAAACACCCTGGTGCCCGGTTACGAACCATCAAAAATATTTTTAAACGGGGGTAAGCTGCAGTTAACAGCAAGCAAAGGAATAGATTACCTGACAAATAACAATCAACTAAATATTTTAGGGGTAAAGCTTGCTACGGTTAAAAAATTGCAGGCAGAAGTAGATGTGGTTAATCCTTACAATGGTACGCAAGCGCAGCAGGCCGGTTTATGGTATGGGTTAAATGACAAAATGTTTATTAAACTAACGATATCCGGCAACAAAGTAGAGCTAAGGAAAGAAACCAATGATATATCAAGCACCGTATCGGGAAGCACTAACCAGGATCAGCGGATAACCGGCGTTATTAACGGTCTTAACACCAAAACTGTGCGTTTACGTATCGTTATTGATTCGGCACAAAACACTGCCGAGGGATTCTATTCTGTTGATGGCGGTGCAACATATACCAGCACGGGTGCAGGGTACGGGTCTCCGCTGAATATAGCAGGGATGGGGATCACCGGCAGTAGTGCTTATGCAGGTGTTTATGGTACTTACCGTAATGGTACCAGTGCTGTTACCTATAGTTTTGATGATTTTTCTATCCAATCTGTTGCTGCCCCTGTGTCGCAGCTGGTAAATATAAATTTTCAGCCGGCCAATACCACAATTCCGGCAGGTTACCTGGCAGATACAGGTTTACCCTTTGATGCAGCGCGCAAATATGGCTGGCTGGATGCAACAACCGGCCAGCCGGTAAGCCTGCAGGCAAATATGCGGGCAAGAAGCGGCACAGGCGATGCCCGGCAGCTTACACTGGTACAAATGCAGGCAACCACTAACGGGCAATTACCGGGCAAATGGGAATACGCTTTAAATAACGGCATATACAGGGTAACAGTTAGTGCAGGTGATAACGGGTATTATGACAGCAACAACCAGATAAATGTTGAAGGGTTACCGGCTATAGCAGATCAGATCCCGTCAGCTGCAGATAAGTATCGCCTGGCTGCAGCTGTTGTACAGGTGAACGACGGAAAGCTTACCATTGATGCAAATGGCGGCGTAAACACCAAAATGAATTATATAACCATAGCACCTGCAACCCCGGTTAGCGATGCAGTTGGCCCCAAAGTAAGCGCCAGGTTAGCGGGTACGCTTAAATCGGCCGGTGTATATGATGACCAGGTACAGGTGTATATTACAGCATCGGATGATGGCGGTTCGGGGCTGGCGGCGGTGCAGTATTCAATTAATAACAGTGCCTACACAGATTATAAATTACCGTTTACAATAACCGCGGCAGGTAATTATACCTTAAATGTAAAAGCTGTAGACGGTAACAATAATCAATCTGTTATTAATACATACAACTTTGCTGTAGCGGCACAGCCAACTAACGGGGCCTATATGGTGTTAAAAAATATGGATAACTTCCCATCTAACGACCGGCTTGTTTTCTCTTTGATACAAACACCCTGGCGGCGCACCAGCCCGGATACCACCCCTTATAATGCAAACCACGATAGGGTTAGGCTGCGTGTAAACAACAAAGGCACAGGCAAGCTCATCATCAGCGGTTTAAACCTTTCTAACGCACCCGCATGGAAAATTGTATCTGTAAATTCAGATACGCTGGCCAAAATGCCGGTATCTTTAAACACCGGCACTTATGCAGATGTTACCATACGGTTTATTGCAAAAGATGCCGCTACAAGGTTAAAGGTTTTTACCGATACGCTTACCATAACCAGTAATGATAGTATTGCCCCGGCTAAAAAGGTAATATTAAGCGGCATATGGCAAAAGGCAGGCGAAAGTACCAATGAGCCTTATGCACAGCAAATTATAAGTGCATTTGGTTTTAATACCACAGTTGGTTATGGCCACGATGATGGTAATATAGATGGCAGTACCAGGGTGCCCGGCTCAAGCGAGGTAAATGCAGCCTATTTTGTAAAGGCTGATCTTAGCAAGCCGGTTACAATATATCAAATGGCGGCATATCATGGCTGTTGCTCGGCGGTAGAATCTATCAGGTATCACAAAAAAGGCTCTTCATCAGTATTTAACGTTTTTACACATAATAATTTAGATGGCCAGTCGGTATTACCGCGGCTTACAGGGTCGGGCACTAATCTGGCTCAGGGTAGTTTTGATCCAACCGGCACTTTTGGTTTAAAGGTAGGCTCCTCTTGGTCAGATCGTACCCAAAACTACAACGGCCTCATTGGTATCCGGTTTTTAAAAGTTTATGATGGTAACGGTAACATTGTACCCGATGCCTATTTTATGAATTGCGATTACCTTGGCACATCATTCACCAATTATGATTACCAGGATAATATTTATTATATCGAAAATATCAGGCCCGATTCCGGCTCGGTACATAATTCTGAACTTGCATCACTGCCTGTTACCGGAATAAATTTTGCACCAACCTTAACCGGTAACAATGCCAGTTTTAATTTAACGCTTAAAAATTTAGGTAATACCTACCCGGATGGTTCCAATGACCCGGCCATTCAGCTTAAAAGTGCGCAGATAGTAGGCCCCAATGCTAATGAGTTTTCCATTGGTACATTTACGGCATCCAGCCTGGCAATTCAGGCAACAAGGGCCGTAGCCGTTAAATTTAATCCTGCTACTGTTGGTATAAAAAATGCGGCTTTATTAATCAGCTACAATAATTCAAGGTCGCCGCTGCGTATTCCGTTGTATGGTATTGGCAATAGCACTGCGGCAACTATAAGTGTTACCAAGCGTATTAAAGGCGCTGCAGATGTTAATGTAACTATAGGTAATAACCTGTACGAAGCCGACAAAAACTACCGTAAGGGCTCAATTAAGATAGATAAGCAAACCATATTAAGCGGCGTGGCCGGTACAGATATAGATTCGTTATACCAAACCTATTTATCTGCCGCTGCTGATCTTGCAGAAACGCGGTACGAGATACCGGTACCTAACGGTAACTATTTTGTAAGAATGCATTTTGTAGAGAACTATTGGCCCGGGGCCGGGCAGCGGGTATTCGCAATTACCTTAGAAAATGCAATTGTGCTTTCAAATTTTGACATTTTTAACGAGGTTGGTTACCGTGCAGCACTGGTAAAGGACTTTAATACATCAGTTAATGATGGCGTTTTAAATATAAAGTTTAACCCTACGGCAAATCGCGTTGCACTTGCTGCGGTAGAATTGTTTAAAGCTAATGATACTACGCCGGCTATGATGGCGATGACCGAACGGCCCGTTAACGCCGAAAGATCACTCATCGTTTACCCTAATCCTAATACCGGGAGTTTTTTCAATTTAAGGCTAACCAGTTTCTTAAAAAACGAAAGGGTATCCGTATCTGTAACAAACACATGGGGCAGATTAATACAAACCCAGATACTTACAACAGATGGCTTTGGTAATGCAACTATACCGGTAACATTTAACAGAGTTTTAGATAAAGGCGTTTATATGATCAATGCTAACTCTGCGTCCGGTATTAAAATGTATGGTAAACTCCTGGTACAATAGCCTGTAAGGTTAAATACATACACCTTCATCACCCTCAAAGTAATTAGCCGGCAGCATTTTATTGCCGGCCATTAATAACTATACGCCCTGAATTTTATGAAAATAGAAACTTTGAATATAATCGCGCTGGTGATATATGGTTCGTTATTACCCGTTTCTTTAGTTGCTATTTCTTGCCTTAGGTATAAAAGAAAAAAGCATTAGTGTTACCTGTCAACATATATTTTCTCATCTGTTGCACACTATTTTACATTAAGGTATCAAGGTGGCAGATCAGGCTTTTTCTTTTAATATTTTAACAATCTTTGTTTATAAATAATGAAAAAGTGATTACAAACCAAGCGATAAATGCATCGGATTTGTAATTTCTGAAGCCAAATTTTAAAACAAAGATATTGCTTATGTAAGCGAAATGGCGAAGCTGTAAGCCCCGCCTGTTTATTTAACGTTACCTATGGCTGTATCCGGTTGCAGATTTTAAGAAGTGTAACCAATATCCTGTAAGCAGCCACTAACCTCAATTAAAAAAATGAAAAAATTGCCATTCCTGATGCAGCTGTTATTGATTGTTACGGTTGCAGGTATGTTAAGCTCTTGCGCAAACACCAAAAGACTCAGGTACTTTCAGGACCTGTCTGAATCTGCCACGGCCTCTGACCTTGCGATTGCAAAATATAATGAGCCCTACATACAACCGGATGACATCTTATCCATAAACATCAATACAATTGACCCCGAAGCTACTGCAAGTATTAATAACAGGAATGGCGGTTATTCAAATGTTGCCGGTGCGCAGCCGGGCAGTGTAGCCTCAACATCAGGTTACCTGGTTGATAAGGATGGCTTTGCAGATATACCTGTTTTAGGGAAAATTAAGCTGGCAGGCTTAACCACATTGCAGGCCAGGGATGCGGTAAGGGCCAAAGCGCTGGCATCGTTTAAAAACCCGGTTGTAGATGTGAGGTTTTCAAACTTTAAAATAACTGTAATAGGCGAAGTTAACCGCCCGGCATCATATATCATACCAAACGAGCAGGTAACCCTGTTAGATGCCATTGGTTACGCTGGCGACTTAACCGTTTATGGCAAGCGCGAAAATGTATTGCTTATCCGTAAAGATGCAAACGGCAAAAACTTTTCGGTAAAAATGGATATGACTAAAAAAAGCACCCTTAACTCGCCCTATTTCTACCTGCGCCAAAATGATGTTATTTACGTGGAGCCAAACAAAACCAAAGTGCTTAACAGCGATAATAACCTGATCAAATATATTACGGTTGCTGCAACCGTGTTTACCGCATTTGTGCTGGGTATAAGGTACCTGTAAGGTAAAGGCCTTGTACCTGATATTATAAATCTAAAAATAAACTATGAAAAATTATAACGTGAAAGAGAATAACAACTTCAACTTCTTTCTTTCACAATTTAAATCATACTGGTATTTATTTGTGATATGCCTGTTACTTTTTATCGGCCTGGCATATGTGTACAACACTTATGCTACCAAACAATATTTAATTAGCAGTACCATGCTGCTGCAGCAGCATCCCAACGCGCCGGATGCTTCCTCTCAGTTTGCTAATGGCGGCGTGTCTTCGGTGTTAAACATTACTGATAATATTAAAAACGAGGGTGATGTGCTGCGTTCGCGCAACCTGATGAAGGAAGTAGTGCAAAACATGCATCTTAACATGCAATATTTTACCGGCAGCGGGTTATCTGCTGTCGAGATTTATGATGAGGCGCCATTTGAATTGAAAATCTTAAAATATAAGGTCGATTCCCTCCAAAAGCAGGAATATGTGATTGATATTATTGATGCCAATACGATAAATATTGTAAACGATGATGAGGAAGTTAACAGCAAACTGCCTTTTAATAAAGTGATAAGCCTGCCGCAATACGATTTGCAGATAATTCGCCGCCCCCAGGTGCCTTTGGTGCCACAGCAGCAATTTTCTGCACGGATCGTATCAGAAGATGATGCCGTTACCGCTTTGCTGGCTAACTACGATGCCGAGTTTACAGATAAGGCAACTACCAACATTGCGTTTACGCTTTATTATCCCAATGCAAAAAAGGGCGAAGTGATATTACAGAACCTGATGGCCCGGTATTTACAGGATAATATCAATAACAAAAAACAAGCTATTGACAGCACCATTAATTTTATAAACGGCCGTATAGGAGTTGTTGAGAATGAACTGAGCGGAATAGAGAAAAAGTATCAGGAATTTAGAAGCAATAATGAGATAACGGATATCGACGAGCAATCTAAAGTATTGGTGGGCGATGCCAGCGAAAATACCAACAGGTATCAGCAGCAGCAAATACAGCTATCAATTATTAACGATCTTAAAAGAAGGTTAAACGACCCAACAAATAAAGAGGTTATACCAAGCTCGTTAAGTATCCAAAATACATCGTTTGCTGCAGGCCTGGCACAATACAATAATTTAATGACGGAGCGGGAAAGGCGAAAACTATCCTACACCGAATCAAACCCCGTAATACAAAACATCGATCAGCAGATACAGGTGGTAAGGCGCAACTTATTGCAAAGCATCGATAGCTATAAAAAGGAAATGGAATTGAGCAGCAGCGGTTTAAGCAGCCAAAACAATACCATAAGCAACTTTATTAAAAAAGTACCCGGAAAGCAGCGTGCCATTATAGATTTTGCAAGGCAGCAGGAATTAAAGCAGCAGCTGTATGTTTATCTGCTGCAAAAAAGGGAAGAAACAGCCATGGCCAAAGCAGCCGATATGCCTTATTCCCGAATTGTTGATAACGCTAAAAGTACCAAGCAACCTGTAAAGCCAATCAAGTCTATTATCTACGTAATGTCTTTCTTTTTAGGGATAGTTGTTCCGTTTGGTTATATAAACTCTAAACAACTGCTGGGTACCAAAATAAGTTCGGAGGCTGATATCGAAAAGCAAACAGATGTTACCATTATTGGTAAAATAGGGCACAACGCCTTATCCGAGAAATACCTGGTAGATATTGCATCCAGATCGCCGGTAACGGAGAGCTTCCGTACCTTGAGGACTAAACTGGGTAATATACTGGACAGGCAGCAATCAAACGTTATCATGATCACCTCAAGCGTTAAGGGTGAAGGTAAAACCTTTTTAACTTATAACCTGGGTAGCACGCTGGCAATGTCTGGCAAAAGTGTGGTACTGGTAGAGCTTGATCTGCGCAAGCCAAGGCTATCCGGTTTATTAGGGATAGAGAATACGAAGCTTGGTTTTTCAAACTATGTAATTGATGATCTGGATGTAAGCAGTATCATTAAACCAAGTAAATTTAGCCCCAATTGCTTTGTAATATCATCAGGCCCCGTAGTTGCCAATGCCAGCGAATTATTACTGAATGATAAACTTGGCGACATGATCAGCTACCTGCGTACTAAGTTTGATTATATACTGATAGATAGTTCGCCGGTTGGGCTGGTATCTGATGCACTGGTTATTCAAAAACATGTAGATATGACTATCTACGTATGCCGCCATAATTATACGGATAAAAACCAGATAGAAATTATCAATGATATTAAGTTAAAGGACAATGTAGATAACATTTACGTTGTGATAAATGATGTAGACTTTTCAAAGGCGGGCTATTTTGGTTATGGCTATGGTTTAGGATACGGTGATTAAGGCTGCCAGCCAAAATGCCTGCTTTTGATAATTTACTTCATAACAAGTTTATCTGCACCATGCTTAACACCTATCCAAATTATCCGTTTGAACATACCGGGCCGTTTATTAAAAAGTATGTAAACGTACTGATGCTGTTTTTCCCGGTAACGGCGTTTTTATTGATACCTGCCATACCCAGCACAACTATCACAACCGTTTTTGCGGGTTTAATGTTATTGCTTATCCCGCTATCATCATTTAAAGAAGAGAAAACCTGGTTTGCGATAGAGCTGCTGTATTTTTTCAGTGTGTTATTTGTATTAAGTTTTTGTTCGCAGTTTATTAACCTGGTTAGCCATTTAAAATTAACCAACAACCTGATTTTAATTAACCGGAATGATTTTACCAAAACCTTTTACAGAACGTCGCATTTAACGCAAACGCTATCTTTAGTTGTTGGGTTTATTATTTACACCTATGTAAAGTACTTTTCAAAAGAAACGATCATAAACTATATATACTGGGGCTTGCGCTTGCTTTGTATTTATGGCCTGTATGAATTTTGCTTTTATATTTTAACAGGGCAAAGCGGCGATTTTGTTGTTAACCGCACATTCGGAGACGGAGAAAAATCAGGGTCGTTATTCCAAACAGTAAGCTTAGGTGGTTTAAGTTTAATGCGGTTTAAAGGTTATACCGGCGAGCCATCGATGTTTGTTTTTACGGTTTTCCCGTTTTGGGTACTATCATTTGGCTTAAAGCGCACATTTGATCAGTACTTTTTACTGGGCTGTTTAATATTATCGTTCTCTACTACGGCTTACCTAAGCATCATGATGTTTTTAACCTTTTGGCTGATATATAAAAGGCAGTTTCAGATATTTTATTACCTCAGTATATTTATTGTAATTGTTTGCTTCATTCTGCAGTTAGACAGGTTTCAGCATTTGTTAGATAGCATTTATAACTTTGTATTTGCGGGTAAGATACAGGGGCATGCAGCATCCTCCAGGGATAGGAGTAATGCCTTTAATAACCACATATCATTTTGGGCCAGCCTTAACGGGTTTAACCAGGCGTTTGGTATAGGTTTCGGTTACGTGCGCTCTACAGATTTTTTCTCTACCATTATTGTAAACAACGGGCTTATCGGTTTCCTGGTTTTTACCTGGTTTGTGTTAAAGAATATCTGGCTTAAGATACCCAACCGATTGTTATCAATATGCTACAAAATAGGCTTATTTATGGTTTACCTCATCATGATGGCCACGGTGCCCGAATTTGCCTACCCATCTTTATGGATCTATATTGGGTTAGGGTTTGTTCTTCAGCAGATGCATTAGCCGACACGGTTAAACAGCCATAACGCATAACGTTACATTCATTTATTAAGCCATGAAAAATACGATGCTTAAAGCATGGTTAATTGTACCCTGTGTATTATTATGCTGCAATTTACAAGCACAAGATACAGGTGCGCCATTTGTTTGGGGTATCAACGGCCATCCGTTAACGCAGGCTGCCTATGCCAATAACTGGGACGATCAGTTTAACAGGTTAAAAGATCTGCAATTAAACAGCTATCGTTTTGATGTGCTTTTAAATGCAGATGGAATTGCAAAAAAAGATGCACTGTTTAACAAACTTTTAAACAGGTTAAAAACCAGCGGTATCAAACCTTTGCCCGTAATTAGCCTGAGCGGACTTAAAGGGCTGGATAGCACTGCAATTTATCAGACCAGCTACAGGCAGGGCATAAATTTTGGCCAGCGTTATGGCAGCTATTTATCTGTAATGGAAGTTAATAACGAAGTTGATAACAAAATAATGTATAAGGGCGATCGGCCGGGCACAAGGGCAAGCGATTACGATCCCGAAAAAACCACCAGGATATTAACCGGGATGCGTGGCTTTATTGATGGTGTAAAATATGCTGTATCATCAGTTAAATTTACATTATCAGTTAGTTACACACATTTTTATTACCTGGAACTACTGCAGCGATACCAGGTAAATTACGATATAATAGGATGCCACTGGTACTCGTCTATGGGTGATATTACCAACTTCAGGCCGCCGTTTGGTAATATCTTAACTATGCTTACCCAAAAGTTTAAGAAGCCCATCTGGATCACCGAATTCAACTATTCAAAAGGTACCACTTATGCTACTTTTGCCAAACAAAACGATTATATAACTACAGCCATCCCTAAAATACTGGCTCAAAAAATAATAGGCGGCATATTTATATATGAATTGTATGACCAGCCTTTAATAAGAAAGCAATACCCCTTTGAGGCTTGTTACGGCCTTTTGCAAAAGGATTACAACGGCAATACAATCGAAAAAGGGGCATACCAGGGGTACAAGCAGGTTGTTCAAAAATATCGTTAGTATTTGCCTGCAGTATATATTTCTCTGATGCAGGTAATACTGTATTTATACATTTTCTCTCTACTTATGAAAATAGCAATTGTACATGATAAACTTGTATGCAAAGGTGGTGCAGAACAGGTTGTGTTAAGTTTTCATAACGCTTTCCCGGATGCGCCCATTTACACGCTTGCTTATGATGCCGATAACACCTACCCGGAATTTAAAGCATGCCGGGTAAAAACCAGTTGGTTTGGGCGGATCATTAAAAGCGAAAAAAATGTAAAACGGTTATATTTCCCGCTGGGTGTGTTAGCTATGCAGCAGTTGGATGTTACCGGTTATGATGTTGTTTTGCAATCTGCAACGCACTGTGCAAAATACGTAAAAACAAGCCCGGCATCGTTGGTAATAACCTATTGCCATAATCCGTTCCGCCTGGTTTGGAGTACAGAATCTTATGAGGTTATGCTTCGTACCAATGGTATAAAAAAGTTTTTGTATCAGCAGGCTATCGCTATTTTAAAGCATATAGACGTTTTTTTTGCCAACAGAACCAACTGGTATATCACCAATTCGGCAGAAGTACGGTCACGCATTAAGGCGGCCTACGCACCGCAGAATGAAATAACGGTAATTAACCCATCGGTTAAATGCAGTAATTTTTATGTTTCAAATACCGAAGGCGGTTATTATCTGATCGTATCGAGATTTGAAAGTTATAAGCGGGTAAACCTGGTTATAAATGCTTTTAACCAAATGCCCCATAAAAGGCTGGTTGTTGTAGGTAAGGGATCCAGAGAAGATGAATTGAAAGGGATTGCCGGGCCAAACATTACTTTTTTAAATGGATTAAAAGCAAACGAGCTTGCAGATATATATGCAAATTGCAAAGCACTGGTTTTTCCGCAATTAGAAGATTATGGCATTACTCCGCTTGAAGCAAATGCCGCCGGCAGGCCGGTGATAGCCTATGCAAAGGGCGGCGTTTTAGAAACAATGATACCTTATACAACAAATTCATTAAAGTGTACTGCTGTATTTTTTGATGAACAAACAGAAGAGGCTTTAATAAAGGCCGTAAACCTTTTTGAAACACTGTTATTTGATGCTGCTTTTATACGCTCGCATGCCGAGTTGTTTGATGAGTTTGCTTTTGTAAATAAGATAAAGGAGTTTGTTACCCAAAAGTACGGCCAGAAAAACACACAGGCAGATACTCGTGTAGCCCCGGCTGATATCACAACAGTTGCTGTATGAAAGTACTTTTAGTAAATACTTTTTATTACCCGGCATTTGATGGCGGGGCTGAAATTTCTGTTAAGCTTTTGGCCGAAGGAATTTACAACAATGGGCACAAAGCGTATGTGTTAACAACAGGTTTAACAAACAGGGTTTATCGTGTAAACGGCGTAATTGTGATCAGCATTAAGCAAAAAAATATTTTTAACAGTTATGCCAGGGATAACAAACCATTGCCTTTTAAATTAATATGGCACTTAATAGATAGCTGTAACATATTTTACCATTTTAAGGTAATTGCTTTAATAAAAAAAATAAAGCCTGCGCTTGTTCATACCAACAATATCCAGGGGTTTTCGCCTTTTTTATGGTTAACTATAAAGTCGCAAAAAATACCTTTGATACATTCTATGCGCGATTATTATATGCTTTGTTTTAAGTGCAACATGTTTAATGGCGATAACAAAGCAAATTGCGAGGGATTGTGTGGTATTTGCAAAGTAACACATACCATCAAAAAGAACTTTTTTAAATATCCCGATCATTTTATTGGCATAAGCCAGTTTATCCTGAATAAATATAAGGCTTACGTAAATATCAGTAAAAGCACATCGGTTATTTATAATGCAGTAAATAACCATATTGCCAGGGTTGATAAAATACAGGCAAAAAAATTACACTTTGGTTTTATCGGCAGAATAGCCAGGGATAAAGGAGTTGAGTACCTGGTTGATGAACTGGCAAAGTTAAGCAAGCATCAAAAAACAGAATTTAAGATAACCTTTGCCGGTAAAGGCGACCCTGAATTTTTACAGCAGATCAAAAAAAAGCTGCAGGGTATAGAATGCCGGTTTTTAGGTGTGGTAAGCCCCGAAGTTTTTTATGGCCAGATAGATGTGTTATTGGTGCCCGCTTTATGGAATGAGCCGTTTGGGCGTATTGTAATAGAGTCTTTATCCTATTCGGTGCCCGTTTGCCAGTCGGACAGGGGCGGTTTAAAAGAACTTTATAACCCCCAAAACTCCTGGATGTTTTCACCCAAAGATGGCGAGCTTTTTAACTTATTATCAAACATATTAAACAACGTTGATCAGGTTTGGCAAAAGAAAAGCAAATGTGCCGATGGGCTCGAAAAATTTTCTCACGAAAATTATATCAACAATCATTTAGAAGTATATCGTCAACTAACCTCCAATAAACCTGAAAGTAGTAAAGCAGGAGATCTGCCTGCTTTACTTACTAAAATGGATTACTTGCCCGAAAGGTAGTTGGCTACTAATTTATTTTTCCAAAGGGTGTAGTTGGTTATCCACTTGGCTATACCGTAGTTGCTTTCGTCGGCTCTTTTATAAGGCTCATCAAACAACTCATAAATCATGGCAACTTTAACCTGCGGGTTATTTTTGCACTTGGCAATAAAGTTTGATACGAATGTTTTTTGGTCGGCCTCGTTTGTGGTGCTTGATGATTTATATCTGTAATTAAACTCCGTGAACCAGATAGGTTTATTGGGGAACAAGCTGGACAGCTTTTTGGTAATATCAGGGATATTATTGGGCGATTTTGGTGCGGCAGCTTCCATATCAGAGTACCAGTGGTAGGCTACAACATCAAATTTAACCCCATACCAGGCGCACATCCTGATGAAGCCATAGTGCAACCAACCGGCAGAAACCATGGTTTTTGCATCCGGGTCTTTAGATTTAATACCTTCATCCATGCCTTTTAAATAGGCAGCCATGGTATTAAACTTTTTACGGTCGTAATGTTCCTGGCTTTGGCCTGTTTTGTTGGGCAATAATACTTTAAGGTCTAAATCATTGCCCAGGTCATAGTAGCTGAATTTATCAGCATACTTTGCCGCAAAGTTTGCACCAAGTGTTTTGCCTTTGGCATAAGATTCGGCTTGGCTGTCAGACAGGTCCATTGTGCGTGGATTAAGCATAGGCAGCAATTTTACTTTGCCTGCTTCGGCAGCTTCAAGTAAGGGGCTAAGTAAATGCGGCACGGTAACCGTACCGTTTGATTGTGTCAACAAGTCGATCCTGTACCAGGACATGTTCATGTTGTTTAACAAATTGATTTGCTTTGCCGGTGTTGTGGCAAGGTAAGGGGCATCCCCAAGTGGGTGCCCGTTGATACCCAGTTGCAAATTTGAGCCTGCTAAAAGCGACGTACTGGCAGTACTTGCTGCCATAAGCGTTTCTGTTGAGGCGGATAGGGGAAGAGGGCTAACGGCAACATCTTTTTTGCACGACGATAATACAAAACCCGCAATGCAAACCAGCATCACTTGTTTTTTTAAGTAACTTTCTAACATAAGCGTTTTAATTAATCAATAGTTACCCCTTTAACGGGGCAATTATTCAAAAGTTATACACTGTGTCGTTCTAATTAAACCAATTGAAATAAACAGAGAAGTTGTAGCGTATCTAAATTTTTTACAAACAGATTATAAATCATACAAAATCAATAATTTAAAAAAGCCTTAGTGTTTTCAAAAAAAAATGAAAATTTTTAAAACTTTTTTCAATTTTTAATCACAAAGCACCAAAAATAATAGTGAATGGATCATATTATTAAAAATAAAGTGGTAGAAAACGACAAAAAATTGGTGATATCCGGCGTTTTCTGGACGTTTTTACAACTCATCGTAAACCAATCATTCGCTTTTATTTTAAAGTTGATCTTAGCTAAACTATTGTATCCAAACCAGTTTGGCTTAGTAGGTATGGCGGCAGTTTTTACCGGTTTTGTACAAGTGTTAAATGATTTAGGTATTGGCGCCGCGCTTGTGCAACGTAAAAAAGACCAGTTACGCAACGAGCATTATCATACCGCTTTTTGGACGGGCGTTATATGGTCGGTATTACTGTTTGCAATAATGAGCCTTGCTGTTGCGCCTTTAGCGGCGCATTTTTATAACGAGCCGTTATTAAAGGCAATTATACCGGTTTTAAGCATAGGTATTTTAATGAGCCCGGTTAACCTGGTGCATAAAGCGCAGTTATCTAAACAAATGAGTTTTAAGAAATTGGCTTTTATTGATAATGCTTCAAATATTGCCGCGGGTATTATTGCATTTGCAATGGCCTGGTATGGCGCCGGGGTTTGGGCTTTGGTATTTAATTCGGTAGCGACGGTTTTTTTTGCTATGCCATTATTTTTTAATGCTACCGGGTGGAAACCGGCTTTCGTATTTGAAAAGCAGGCATTTAAAGAAGTGTTTGGTTTTGGTGCTTATGCTACCGGTTCAAACATCATGAATTATTTATACAATAATCTTGATTATTTATTGATCGGGAAACTTTTGGGCGCATCCGCATTAGGGGTTTACACGTTGGCGTTTGTGCTTACAGATACTTTTAGAAGCAGGTTGATGTCTGTTATTAATAGTGTAATGTATCCGCTTTATGGTAACAGGCAAACCGATTTTGAATCGTTAAAAAGATATTATTTAAAAGTGGTACTGTTTAATTGCCTGTTTATTTTTCCGATAATGCTATTTTTTGTGATGGAAGGCGGGCCGTTTATTACGCATGTATTTGGGTTAAAATGGCAGCAAACGGTTGGGCCGCTGCAAATATTAGCTCTATCAGTAATGTTGCATATACTGGTTAGTGGTAATACGGCTTTGCTAAGGGGGATAGGCCGCCCCGGGCTGGAGATGAAGCAGCAATTGTTAAAAGCAGCTATATTTTTACCAACCCTGGCTTTAGGTATTTATTACTATGGCCTGATGGGCGCTGCTGTTGCAATAATGCTTAATAAATTTATTGTAGTTGTTATTGCACAGTACACTTTTAACTTTCTTATCCCCGTAAAAATTTCTATTGCCGAATTTATTGCAGCTATTAAAGCCCCGTTGGTTGCATCGTTCTTTTCTGCCTCGATACTTATTCTTTCGCGCTTTTTGGGATTGAATTTTATAATTGCCGGGGTAATATTAAGTATCACCTATTGCGGAATTATCTGGCTGATGATGGGCACAGAACTTAAAGCCCTGCTTTCGGATTTTAAAAAATAACATCGCTTTTAATAGTTAATAATGGTATCAGTTGTTATTCCATGCCATAATTGTGCAAACTTTATTGATCGTGCCATTTGCAGCGTAATGGCCCAAAGCTATACTGATATTGAAATAATATTAGTTAATAACAATTCAACAGATAATACACTGCGGATATTGAATTATTATCAAAAAAAATATCCCCATTGTGTATCTGTGTATAGTGAGTATAAACGGGGGGCACCAGCTGCGCGGAATTGTGGTTTGCAACAGGCTAAAGGCGAATGGGTGCAATTTTTGGATGCGGATGACGAACTGGCAGAGAGTAAAATATTAAGGCAGGTGCAACTGGGGGATAATTATGAAGCAGATATTATTGCAGGTGCCTGTTTATTAAAATATGCTACTCCTCAAAAAACATATGATGTTTACAGGCCGGTAGATGATGATATCTGGAAGGGTTTGATAACCTCTAATTTGGGCATCACCAGTTCTAACCTATGGCGAAGGGAGGCCCTTTTGCAAGTTAACGGATGGAATGAGCGATTTAGTTCGTCGCAAGAGTACGATCTGCTTTTCCGGATGATCAAGAATGGGGCAAAGGTTATAGCTGATGAGCAGTTTAATACGATCGTTCATTTCTCTGGCAACTCTGTTTCTAAAACAAGTAATAAAGAGCGGTTGGAAGAGATCCTGAACAACAGGATAGAGTTAAGATTAGCGATAAAGAATGAATTAATGTTGCGCGGGCTGCTAACCCCCGGTCTTTTGCTTAGTATTGATACTTATATCTACAGCGAATTGGTAAATAATGCCGACCAGGTAAGTGATTACGCTTATAGCCTTTTAAAAAAATATCATCTTAACGTTAAGCTGGAAACAGTGCTGAAGCTTAAAGGCAAAATGTATCTGAAAAAGCTGTTAAGAATAGTGGATAGCATACAAGCTTAACCCTGTTCTCTCTTCCATCATATCCGGCTATAAGTTTAAAGCTGTTATATATATGAATAAAACTTTTGTATCTATTATAATCCCAACCTTTAAAGATTGGGGCAGGCTGTCATTTTGTTTAAATTCTTTGTCGCGCCAAAGTTATCCGCAAAACGGTTTTGAAATTATCCTGATTAACAATTATGTGGGGGATAAAGTACCGGATGACTATTTTATCCCGCAAAATTGCAGGGTGTTTACCGAAGAGAAGCCCGGCTCTTACGCAGCCCGTAATTTGGGTATTACAAAATCTGCAGGGAATATTATTGGTTTTACCGATTCGGACTGTATCCCGGATATAGATTGGGTAGCCAACGCAGTTAAAGCATTTAAAGATAACCAGGCCTATAGCCGCATTGCCGGCAGGATAAGGTTGTACTATAAATCTGAAAAGCTAACCAAGGCGGAGCTGTATGAAAAGATATATGCTTTTAACCAGGATATTTATGTGGAGCAGGATGGATCTGGCGTTACGGCAAACATGTTTACTTACAGGCATGTATTTGATGAAGTTGGGCTGTTTAAAGAGAACCTGCTTTCGGGCGGTGACTACGAATGGTCTGTTAGGGCAAGAGATGCCGGCCACAAAATTAAATATGCCGAAGACGTTGTAGTAAATCACCCGGCAAGGTTCCACTTAAACGAGTTAATTAAAAAAGCTAAAAGGGTAGGCGGCGGGCAGGCCGGCTTTGATGATCTGCCAAACTTTCGCTCATTCCGCTCATTCTTCAGGTTGGTTTATGACCTTCGCCCGCCTGTTAAAAGTATTCCGCTTATCATTAACAAAGGTAAAGGCCTTCAGCTTTCGCAAAAGCTGCTTGTTTTTTACATCAGGTACTATCTATCCATCATAACCGCATGCGAAAAATTTAAGGTGAGCCTTGGTAAAACCTCCCAGCGCGAATGATCTGTTCTACCCGCAAATATTAATTACATACACACAAATATTAAATTTTATGAAAATAGCTGTGATAGGAACAGGTTATGTTGGCCTGGTAACCGGTACATGTTTAGCAGAAACGGGCAACATCGTAACATGCGTTGATATTAACAAGCAAAAAGTGCAGATGATGCAACAGGGCCAGCTGCCAATTTACGAGCCTGGGATAGAAACGCTGTTTCATCGTAATATTATTGAAGAACGCCTTTTTTTTACTGCAAACCTGGCCGGGGCAATTGCAGACGCCACCATTATATTTTTAGCGCTGCCAACGCCGCCCGGTGCAGATGGGGATGCCGATTTAAGTTATGTATTGGGCGCATCTAAAGATATCGCATTACTCATATCATCATACAAGGTAATTATAACCAAATCAACAGTGCCGGTGGGTACGGCAGATAAGGTAAAAGCCATATTCAGGCAAAATACAGATGTTGCGGTAGCGGTAGTATCAAACCCCGAATTTTTGCGCGAAGGGGTAGCCGTTGAAGATTTTATGAAGCCCGACAGGATAGTTATAGGCACACAGGATGAAAGGGCCAAAGAGATACTGACGGAACTTTATGCCCCTTATGTGCGCCAGGGCAACCCTATTATTTTTATGGACGAAAGATCGGCGGAGTTAACCAAGTATGCGGCAAATTCTTTCCTTGCAACCAAGATCTCATTTATGAACGAGATTGCAAATTTATGTGAAAAACTTGGTGCGGATGTAGATATGGTAAGGCTTGGAGTTGGTGCCGACGAACGGATAGGCAAGCGGTTTTTATTCCCTGGCATAGGCTATGGTGGCAGCTGTTTCCCTAAGGATGTACAAGCCCTGGCAAAATCGGCAGAAACCAATGATTACGATTTTAAGATCCTCCATTCGGTAATACAGGTAAACAGCCTGCAAAAAAATGTATTGATAAATAAACTGAACGCATTTTTTAATAACGATTTGAAAGGCAAAACATTTGCTTTATGGGGACTGTCTTTTAAACCCGAAACCGATGACATCCGCGAGGCGCCATCTTTAACGGTTATTGGCCACTTGCTTAAAGCAGGCGCTAAGGTTGTTGCTTACGACCCCGAAGCAATGAATAACGTTAAAGCCCTGATTGGCGAAAAAATTAAATATGCCGACGACCAGTACGATGCTTTGATTGGCGCTGATGCCTTATTGATACTTACAGAATGGAGCGTTTTTAGAACGCCGGATTTTAATCGCATTAAAAAACTGCTGGCCGGCCCCGTAATTTTTGACGGGCGCAATTTATATAGCCCGCATAAAATGGCCGGTTTTGGCTTTTATTACAACAGCATAGGCAGAATGGCAGCAGGCCCCAAATATGCAGCGGTTGCGCCTTTGTAAAGCAGTATTTAATATCTATTCATTCAGTTAATACCCCATAATCATGAAAACACGCTACCTATATATGGTGTATTTTATAATGTCGGTTACTGATATTATTACCATCAATATTTCTAACATAATTGCTAATAATTATCATAATCTTAATACCAGCGCATCTGTAAGCCAGTTAATTGTAGCTAATTATTTATGGCTGCTTGCTGCCGTATATTTTGGTTTATATAGCCGTAAGTTTATACACAGTTTAAAAAATGTTTACCAGCTAACGGTTAAAAGCTTTATACTGTTTACATTTTTATTTTTCCCTTACGTAGCTATCACTAAAAGCACGCCGTCTACCGGTTTTTTGGTGCTGTTTTATGTAATTATGCTGATAGGCTTATTACTTAACAGGCTTTTATACACCATTAGCGAAAACCTTTTAAAAAAGTATTTTAAAATAACCAAGCCCGTAGCCATTATTGGTTCTAACGATATGGCTTTGCGCCTGGCCGGCTACTTTAAAGAAACCAATAATCATTTTGCATTCGAAGGCTTTTTACATCAGGAAAACGCATCTTATCTGGATGGCCAGGGGAGTATCCTGCCATCTATTGTAAGCCAGATAGAATCAGCTGCGCATAGCGGTATCAAAGATATTTATGTATCACTTTCTACCGAAAGGTTTACAGAATTTGAACTGCTGCAAAAAGAAGCCGAAAAGCATTGCATGCGTGTAAAAATGGTGCCCGACAGTTCTTTAGCTTCGCATTTAAAGGTAAGTTACATGGGCGATTTTGCCGTGTTAAGCCATCGTGATGAACCGCTGGAGGAAATAGAGAACAGGTTTAAAAAACGTGTTTTTGATATTGTATTCAGTTCGCTGGTTATTGTGTTTATACTTAGCTGGCTTTATCCAATCATCGGGTTAATAATTAAGCTGCAAAGCCCGGGGCCTGTATTGTTTAAGCAACTCAGAAGCGGTAAAAATAACAAAGCCTTTATATGTTACAAGTTCAGGAGTATGCGTATGCATGATGGTTTTAAACAAGCCACCAGGGACGATGATCGTATCACCCGGATCGGGGCCTTTTTACGCAAAACCAGCCTGGATGAATTGCCGCAGTTTTTTAATGTACTGTTGGGCGACATGAGCACGGTTGGCCCGCGGCCGCATGTGCTAAACATGACAAAAGAGTACAGCCAGATCATCAATCAATATATGGTTAGGCATTTTTTAAAGTCGGGCATAACGGGCTGGGCCCAGGTAAACGGCTTTAGGGGCGAAACTAAAGACCCGGTATTGATGCAAAAAAGGGTAGAGCATGATATATGGTATCTGGAGAACTGGTCGATGTGGCTGGATCTGAAGATCGTTTTTAAAACCGTGTTCCAGGTTTTAAAAGGAGACGAAAATGCTTATTGATCTTAAGATTTCTGATCAGGCTATATCAGCACTATTATCCATCTAAAAAAACTCATTATGCTTCTGGAAAAACTTAATTATTTAAAAGCATCAGCTACCGGGTGCCCGATACTTGTTATAGGCGATCTGATGATAGATCATTACATTGTTGGTAACTGTACAAGGCTTTCGCCCGAGGCGCCGGTGCCGGTAGTAAACGTACAAAACGAATCTACTACCCTGGGTGGCGCCGGTAATGTTGTTCAAAACCTGGTATCGCTGGGTGCCGGTGTAACCATTGGCGGTGTTGTAGGGAATGATGCCGCTGCTGCACAATTGCTGCAGATGTTAAGCCTGGAAGAGGTTAAAACAGATTGCATAGTAAAAGATCCTATGCGTTTAACCACGGTTAAAACAAGGGTTTTAGCAGGTGGCCATCAACTGGTTCGGTTTGATAAGGAACACGTTCATCCTTTGTGCGAAAGTGTTGAAGATGAATTAATGGCGCATCTGATACCCTGTATGCAAACTGCAGAGATAATTGTTTTCTCTGACTATAATAAAGGGTTGTTTTCCCCCCGGTTTACACAGCGCCTCATCCTGGAGGCCCAAAGGCTGAACAAGCCGGTAGTTATAGACCCAAAGGGGAACGATTACAGCAAATACAAGGGTGCTTACATTATTAAGCCCAACCGGCAGGAGCTTGCAGTTGCTGCCAATGTAAGCAGCATCAATACCATAGAAAGCCTGCAAGCAGCTGCTAAAGTTATTTTTAAACAAACCGGTGCCCGGTATCTGATCGTAACATTATCAGAAGAAGGGATGGTGATATTAACCGAAAACGGGCATACCTCGTTACCTGTAAAGGCTACCGAAGTGTTTGATGTAACCGGGGCAGGAGATACTGTTTTGGCAACTATTACCTATTTTTTGGCATTGGGCTTTACTTTACCCGAAGCCTGCGAACTGGCCAACCACGCTGCCGCAATAGTTATCAGGCAAATAGGGGCGGCTACTACCACTGTGCAAGAGATCATAAACGATATCAAAGAAGACGATAAGCGGCAGCTAAATTTACAATTTAAACCGACACAACTATAATAATGGTATTAACAGAACTTACATCCCATCATGATTTAATTAAAAAGGTTATAACAGAAACAGCAGCCGATATCACATCGGCCTGTAATATGGTTACAACCGCAATAAGCAATGGCAACAAAATTTTTTTAGCCGGCAATGGGGGCAGCGCTGCAGATGCGCAGCACATCGCAGCAGAATTAACGGGTCGTTTTGTAAAAGAGCGCAAGCCCCTTCCCGGGATGGCCTTAACTACAGATACCTCTGCTTTAACGGCAATAGCGAATGATTATGGTTACAGGCATGTATTTTCCCGGCAGTTAGAAGCGTTTGCTGTGCCGGGTGATCTGTTTATCGGGATCTCTACAAGCGGTAATAGCGCCGGCATCTTAAACGCTTTTGATTCTGCACAAAAAATAGGTTGCCGCACTTTAGGCTTATCCGGCAACGATGGCGGTATGATGAATGATAAATGCGAACTTAATATTGTTGTGCCATCTGATACAACTGCGCGCATACAAGAAATGCACATACTTATAGGCCATATACTGTGCAAAGCAGTAGACGGCCTTTTTTAAAGCCGCTAAAATACACCAATGCCGCAGCCGGCACACTCTTCAGCCGGCCATCCTAACAGATGCAAGATCATCTGTCAGGATACCTTGATATCCCGCCCCTACCAAAGTATTGCAAATACTATTGGCAGCAGCACGCCATTTCTTTAACAATTATTTATTTATAAATAATAATGAAACCTATAAGATACAGGTTCAGCCCAAACGTTTCGCCTAATAAAATTGCTTTAATTAAATTAATTGACAGGGCATTGCTTTTTTTAATGCCTAAGCCTGCTTATCAACCACAGGTACCTGTTAAAACGATCACAATTACGCAGTTTGCACACATTGGCGACTTAATACTATTGATGCCCGCCCTAAAAAAGCTGAAGATATTAACTAACTATAAAATAAACTTAGTGGTTAGCTCACAAAATTTTTCTATAGCAAGTAAATTAAAGTTTATTGATAAAATTGAGATTGCAGATGCGCCTTATTTTTTACGCGGTAAAAAGGGCACGTATTTTCAATTTATCGGTCAGCTAAAAAAAATAAAGACAGATTTGATATTTGATGTTCGGGGCGATTTGCGTAACAACCTTTTTATTAAATTATTTACCAGGCATAAGCTGTTTGTTGGCTATAACGTTGCCGGTGGCGATGCCCTTTTAAATTTGGTGTTACCGTATCCGCATGGCCGGCATATCACCGGTTTGGTAGATCCGCTGTTTGATTATTTACAGTTGCCCCAAATAAATTTTTCTGTTTGCTGGCATGAGAAGGATGTTCCCTTTGAGGTTATTGACGATCATTTGTTCCCCGAAGATTTTATGGTTGTGCATTTAGGCGCAGGCGAGCAGTCCAGAAGGTGGGGGATGCATAATTTTGCAAAAACGATAAAAAGCCTGGCCGAAACCATACCTGTTTATGTTTTAGGTACAGCGCAAGACGCTGATGCCGGGCAATTAAAATTGTTGAACAGTATCCCTAATGTTACCGTTTGTATTGGTAGATACAGCATACTGCAATCCATATATATCCTTAAAAAGAGCAGTGTTTTTTTGGGCCTCGATTCCGGCTTTTCGCACATAGCCGCTATGTTGAAGAAAAAGGTATTTGTACTGTTTAGCGGTACTGCAAATAAAGATGTATGGCGGCCCTATAATTTTTACGATAACCAGATCACCTTTATAAAACGCAATGTACCATGTGATTGCGGTACAGGCTGTGGAAAACTAATATGTGCGGATAATATCTGCATGACCTTGATTAGTCCGCCCGAGGTAATTAATTTAATTAAAATTTACCTCAGTAAAAAAGCAAGTGTAATCAATAATGGCTAACCGGTTTATTCGTTAACAACATTGATGCTGATGTTTTCTAACAAGGCATCAAGCTGGGTGTAATAATCCTCAAAAGCAATTTTAGCCTTCTGCATTTGTTCCCTTAAAAAATCAAATTGAATTTTAACGGCATGCTTTTTTGTAAATCCTTCAGCTACAATAAGTTTGTTTTTGTGGTAGCTAACTAATTGCGGGTATTTTGTTGAAGCAATAACACTTTCAATCTTTTTTATCTTGTTATTTTCGGCAATAATCAAGTGTAGCATTCTCACATTCTTGTGGCATCTAATAATGTTTTCTGCTCTTCTTCTTTGTCTGTTTATCATCTTAATATATATTAGCAGCTCACATGCAGGCCCTCAAAAATATAAAGCTTTTTTAGGCGCTGCTTTTTGCAATTTAAGTGAGAATTTTTACTTTTTTAATAAATATAAAATTTAGTTTTTAACATGTTTTGGGCTGTAGTAAACTACCCGTACCCAGGCTTATATTTAACTGTTTTGCTATATATTTATTATACGATTTATCAGTAACAGATGTTGCAAAAAAAAATAAAATTATTAAAAAAGGGCTCGAAATTTTCGAGCCCTTTTTTAATATAAAAAATAATGTATTTAACTGTAGTGGTTAACTGTTTTTAGCTTATTGTTTGCTATCGTGTGATCTATTTGTTCACCTATGGCATCAACCTCTAACTGGCACACTGGCCCTGGGTAAGATACGGCCTTGTACGTGTTGTTGTCAAAGCGGCGTAATAGGGCAAACCAGCGGCCATCTTTATAAACATGGTAGCTTTCGGTATTTGATAATGGCTTTAAGGCAACCTTTAAATTACAGGTTGTATTTTTAATAAGGCAATTGATTGTAAATTTTTCGGCCATATGTTAATTTTTATCTAATTTAAATATTACATACAGCAAATCCTTTTCAATCAACAGGTTGTGTGCATTTTTGAGAAACCCTTCACAAACTTTACACACCTTCTAAATCATCAATATTTCTTGTAGTAGCGCTTATCAAAGTTTAATAAAAGCGTTTTAATCTGATTTCGCCTGTGGTATGGTTTTTTACCTTTTGTATGATGATGTTTTTTAATTTTTTACAGGGTTGCAAATCGGCAATAAAGCACCAGTCGTTATGGTCGTTAATCAGTATATATTTGGCATAAAGTATCCTTATCTCGTAAATAAAATAGTTTACAGAACCTTTGGCCGACGTTATCTTAAGATCGTAACTGGTGCCCATATAAGTAAAATTCAGAATGGTTTTCTTGCTTGGTTTCATACTTTAAGATCGTAACTTTTACGCCGTGTTTGGTGTACAACACTATGGGCATCTTTTTTCTCACATTAGTGCTTGTTTGTGCAGATATAAAACGCTTTTAATAATTCAACTAACCGGGCGGGCTGATGTATCGGGGTTTTATCATAAGGGCTATTCTGTTCTGTAATTATGCACACTTTCACGTTTTTAAGATGCCTTTCTCAATTTAGGATACATGCTTGCAAGTAGCTGTTTAAGTTGATTTTAACATTTTAAGTTTGAGGAATTATAACCTAAAGTTGCAGGCCGTTGGGCGATGCGATCTTCAAACAAAAAATATGATCAATACAATTACTGACTATCTGAGGAATAGCGGCGAGTTTACCAAAAGAATTAAGGACCGGCACGACACTTTCTGGAAAAATGCTGATGCAGAGGCCATCAGAAACGCAAAAATGACCAAAGACGATCATTTTGAAAAGTGGCAGGACATTCCACATTGGCAAAGAAAGCTTAGTAATAAATTTAATGCCCGCGAATTTGCGTATAAGCATGGTTGTAAGCTACCCGAACTATATTGGAAAGGGGCCGATCCGGATAGTATTGATTTTTCTAAACTGCCCGCTAACTACGTTATCCGGCCCACTACGGGCCATTGCTCCAGCCTGGTATTTTTAATGCGCGACGGCTTAAACCTGTTTGACAGGAAAATGTATAAGCCCGATCAGATCCGGGAGATTTTGAAGCAGGAAACGATCAATAAGCCTGATCTTGAATTTTTATTTGAGGAGTTTTTAGAGCAAGAACAAGGTAAGCATGGCATATTGAATGATTATAAGTTTTTTTGTTTTAATGGCGAGATAGCCTGTATCCAGGTAATAAACCGGCTTGGCCCAAACCAGGGTTATGGTTCGTTTTATGATGAAAATTGGAATAGAATAAGAAAAGTTACACATACCTATAAACCGGCTAAACCACAAAGTGCCCCGGCATGCCTGCAGGATATGGTGGTTGCTGCCAAAAAATTAAGTAAGGCGTACGGCATATTTGTTAGGATCGATTTTTACGCCACTTACAAAGGATGCGTTTTTGGCGAGTTTACGCCCACCCCGTCAATGGGCAGAAACTACAGCAGTTTTGGCAGAAAACTACTGCTTAATTATTGGGACAAGTATTGCGCCGGGTTAATATAAGCCTTGATTGAAAAAGCATAATTGCTGTGTTGATACAACATATTGGTTAATAAAGCAGTTATAAATCAATAAACAAATTGGTATGAATCAATATATCCGTTTAGTGTTAAACGTATTGGGCATGGCTGTGATATTTACGGCATGTAAAAAGGATAACGATGCTGGTAATAAGCAGGGAGCGGTTACCATTGGCTTGTATCAATACCAATCGGGCAGTTACAAACGAATTTTTTTACCCCTTACAAAAGTGGGTACCCAGGCAGTTAATTATTACACTATTTTTGATACCGGGTCGGCTGGGCTAACTCTTGATGCGCAGGGGATCTTGCCTGCATCTATGATAACGGCAGATGGCATACAGGTAACCGGCGATTCGGTTGTGGTTAATGGTATTACCGTAACCTCAAAAACATCGGTAATGAGTTATGGGGATGCAACCGGGCTTTTTAAAGAATATGGTAACCTGGCTTATACCACATTAACCTTGGGTGATGCCAACGGCAATATCACCACGCAGCGCATCCCGTTTTTTTTATACTATAAATTAGTTAAGGTAAGTACAAACGAAACAATGCCCGCCCATTCTGCCGATATTTTTGGCGTGGCACCGGGTTTTAGCTATGCAAGTCAGTTAATTCAAAGCCCTTTAAGTTATCTGGATGTGGGTAGCAACAACAAAAAAGGGTTTAGGCTGGCATTGCTTAAACGGGACCGCTTTACAACCGCCGGCTCGTATGTGGGCGGCTTGCTAACCATTGGTTTAGCACCCGCAGATCTGCTGCCAACGGCCGGCTTTATTATGCACCCTATGCAATACACGGCCAGGAGCGGCTATTCGCCCAATATACCGGCTACTATAACGTATAATGGCACCAGTACACAGGCGCAGGTACTGTTTGATACTGGTAACCCCATGCAAACGATCATCGAAAATCAGCTGGAAACGAACGCTTTGGGTAACCTGCCCGTAAACTCAGTGGTGAATGTTACCACTAATATGGGCTTCAGCTATACTTATACAACTACAGGCTCATCAAATTTTACGCTGATTCAAAACCCTAATAATTCTGATGATTACCGGTCCATATTCAGCATAGATTTTTTTGTGGAAAATGAATATCTGACAAATTATACCGACCACCAGACAGGACTTAAAAACGACTGAAAACGACTTTTAAACGCCCTTAAAAAGCCTTAATAAGTATCATCATCATCCGCGTTTAGATACCTGTTTTTTTCACCACAACGCCTATCGTTTTAAGCAAAATATAAGCATCAAGGCAAAAGCTTTTTTTGCTGATATACAATTTATCGTAATGCTGCATTTGCCTGATGCTTACGTTGCTGCGCGGGCCAATTTGCCAAAGGCCCGTTAAGCCGGGTTTAACAGAATTGCGGGTAGCCCTGGTATTGGGAGGCAAGGATTCTGCCAGGTACTTTTCTAATGGCCGCGGGCCAACAAACGCCATATCCCCGTTAATGATATTGATGAGCTGCGGTATCTCATCAATACTTAAACGCCGGGCTAACCTGGCGGCAGCACCGGCAATCCTCGGGTCGTTTTTTAAGCCGCCATAATCCCGCCACTCTGTAGCCAGTAACTGGTTGTTCTCTATTAATCGTGCTAAAACAATATCGGCGTTAACTACCATGGTGCGAAGCTTCCAGATCAGAAAGAACCGGCCGTGCCTGCCTTCCCGCAGCTGCTTAAAAAACATGGGCCCCGGATGCTTCAGCCTGATTATAACACCCGTAATTAAGGCGATGGGTAAAAGGGCAATAAGTAATAACCCGGCAATCAATTTACGCAGCATAACTATTTAATAAAATGCCGGGCAATCATGTAAGCCTCTGCAAAGTCCTGGCCTGTTTGTGCGCCCCTTAAACGCATCAGCGTTTCCAGATTGCCGGGTGTGCGCCCAAATTCTGTTTCGGTGTTATACCGGCTCATGGCCGATACCTTTTTGTTTACATCATCAATATTTAAACTGATAAAGCAATTAGGCGAAAAGGTATAGGTAAAAGCCTGATCTGTAGAGGTGGCAATTTCAAAAAACAGCACTGTTTTTTGGATGCGGAAAGGCCGGGTGGCTAATTCTACCGCCCTGGATACCGCCCGGTGCGCCTGGTGCGAATCGCCGTGCCAGTGTGTAAGGATAATATCGGCCCATTGTACATAGCTATTAATAATGCCATATATTTCGTGCACGTGCACTTCGGCGGTAATATCGCTCACCATATCTTCGGTTATTACCGCCTCGGCGCCCAATATCCGGCAGGCACTGCGTAGCTGCTCTTTTAAAGTGTCCCAATGCCTAATGCCCCTTGGGTCGCCGCGGCGTATAGGCAGCAACACTTTACATTGTGCGTTTTGCATTGCCGCCCGGCTTAAAAAGCCCCCGCATCCAATCGTCTCATCATCCGGATGAGCAATTATTGCCAGTATTTTTTTGCTGCCTATTTCCATGCCATGCTAAAGGGCTGGCTAAAACCATAAAAGTTTAAAGCGGCATCAATATCGTGCGGGTTTAAGTGCTCGTAATAAGCCAGTGATTCGGCAAGGCCTTCATCATAGGGCGTAAAGTTAATTTCGCCAATGGTTTTTATCAGGTCTGTATTATCGGCAACCAAACGGGTGTTATGCGTTTCGCCGATCCGCATGGGCATGTGTTTAATGCCTGCGCTGTTGTTAAAATATTTGTTTACAGATTCTGCAACTTCTAAAACAGTCATCTCGGTACCGGTTCCGCAGTCCATCGCATCGGGGTTGAATTTGTTGCGCATTACCTCAACGGTAATGTATGCCGCATCCTTTACATAAAGCATATCTACGGTTTGGTTACCTTCGCCATAAACATGCAGGGGCAAACCGCGCATGGCCTGTACGGCAAAGGTTGGCAGCACTTTTCTTACCGGGTATATTTTTTGCCCCGGGCCGTAAATATTTAAATATCTTAATACACTTATTTCTACAGGGTGATACCTGGAAAGTAAATTGGCAATTTTTTCGGCAGTGTGTTTGGTTATGGTGTAGGTGTTAAGCCATACGCTTGGTTTAGAAGCCAGAAACACCCGCGGCACTTTACAGGCCAGGGCGGTTTCAAACACGGTAAGCGCACCCAAAATGTTTGTTTCTATCGCCATGCGCATAGCGCTTTCTAACTCTGAAGTGCCCAGCTGCCCTGCCAGCAGATAGATCTCGTCTGCCCCTTCAAAGGCGGCGGTCAGCATTTCCCTGTCAAGTATATTCCCTTCCAAAAAAGTTAACTTATCATCGGTTTTGGTATCATCTTCGGGTTTTGGTTTTTTGCGGCCCTTGTCAAAGCCCGTTACGGTATCGCCCCTTTTAAGTAATTCTTCTACACAGGCCCTGCCCACAAAGCCCGAAGATCCTAATACTACACATTTCATATATGATTTGATTTATTGTTTGCTTTTTACTGCCGGTGATACCGTTCTGGCAACGCTGCAAGAGCACCCTTTACCAAAGATAAAAGCCTTGATAATCAAACCTTAGGGTGTTTAGTGGTTGTATCTTAAAATGTGAAATATGTGAAAGTATGAAGCATATTTGCCGGGCAGCCGGCTATGCAGTACCGGTGCAAAAAGGCCCGGTTTTAAAATGATCATCTGCCAGTTGCTGTACATGTGCCTGGTATTCGGTTTCAAACCGTTGCTTGCTAAACCTTTGGGCATAAGCACTTATTTTTTTAGCATCAAATAAATGGTAACCGGCTTCAAAAGCATTGATACACAGCTGTACATCATCTGCCGTTTGGCGGGCGAAGAACATGCCGGTTTGCAGCGGGGCCACCGTTTCGGCCGAGCCGCCTTTTTTGTAGGCAAGTACCGGGGTGCCGCAAGCCATCGCTTCAATAGGGGCTATGCCAAAATCTTCGTTAGCCGCAAATATAAATGCCTTTGCCCTTTGCAAATATTTAACCAGTTGGTTTTGGGGTTGATACCCCATAAAAAAAACGTTTTTTGAAGCCCCGCTTTGCAGCGCTTTTAGCTCCGGCCCGTCGCCAATTACATATAGCTTTTTATCGGGCAGGTTTTGGAATGCCTTCACAATAACATCTATCCTTTTATGATAAACCAGCCGCGATGCAGTAATGTAATAATCATCCTTTTGCTCCTGTAACGGGAATGCCGCTACATCAACGGGGGGGTATATCACTACACTTTCGCGGCCATAGATCTTTTTGATGCGCCGGGCCGTAAATTTAGAGTTGGCGATAAAATGATCTACCCGGTTGGCTGTTGTAACATCCCACAGCCTTAAATAATGAAACACCATGCGCGTAAAAAAGCCTTTGATACCCCTGCCGTTATTGGAGTGGGATAAAAATTGATGATAAAGCTCCCAGGCCGGCCTGATGGGGTTATGCATATAACAGATGTGCAATTGCTCGGTGTTGGATATTAACCCTTTGGCAACAATAAATGACGAGGATAAAATAACATCGAAAGCCCTCAGATCAAACTGCTCTATGGCGATAGGATACAGGGGCAGATAAGCCCGGTACTTTTTTACGCCCCAGGGCATTTTTTGAATGAACGAAGTGATGATCTCGGCATGCTTAAAAAAAGATTTTTTTACCGCATTTTTGTGGGCAACCAGCGTATAAACCGGCGATGGATAAACGGTGTATATGGATTGGAGGGTGTTATCTGCACCGCCAATTGTAGTAACCAGATCATGCACTATGGCTGTTTTCATGCATTTGCTACAAGTTGGGTGTTGATGCCGGCTAAAAAGGTGGCGGCCAGGTCTATCCCGTCCTTAATCGCATTCTCCATACCGTAGTTAAAGTTAACAGATGCATTGCGGCCTGTAATATGCAGGTTTTGAAAAAAGGATAACTGCTCTGTAAGCTTATCCCGGTTCTCTGTTAAATCAAGGTTGGGTATTTGAAAAGCATTCTTTACTTTTTTAATGCAATTATCCAATACCTTTAAACCCGGATAAATGCCTGTTTTTTGCAGCTCGGCAACCGCCATACGGTTAATTTCGGCATCTGTAGCATACCATATTTCATCCTCATCGCTGCACCAAAACTCCAACAACAGTATCGCAAAATCCAATTCTTTATCCGGGGTAAATTCATTAAAGTTGGTGACCCTGGTAATTTTTATAGTTTCCGAATAGCAGTAAAAGCATTGCCCGGCTACAGCATCATCCAACTGTACCTTTAGATATACCAGGATATCGCTTCTGAAATTGATATGACCGGCAGGCTGCAGGTAGCCGCCGCTGCTGTTTTTAAAATAAGCAATAAGCGATAGTATGGGGATGGTAGAGATTACATGGTCATATTCGTTTATCGTGCCGTCGTTTATAAAAATATGCGATATTTTGCCGGGCTTTTTCATACAAGCCATTTCATTGATAGAGCTTGACAGATAAAATTTGCCGCCCTGTTGCTGTATCTTTTGCTTTAATGCCTCCCACAGGGTAGTTAGCCCGTTTAGCGGATAAACGTATTTGCTTTGTTGTACCGTACGTGTAAAACCGCCGCTAAACTTTTTATAAATAATTTTTAAGGGGGAATAGCCGCCGCTGAACCCCAGTAACGATTTGGCAAAAACATCTGACACCATGCCCCCATCCAACCCCCATAATTTTTTTGAAAAATTGCAGAAAAAGTACCGGTACAGATGAGCGCCCAGGTGTTGCGTAACAAAAGCCTCGGCTGTTTTAGCCGGTTTGGCCGGCGCAATTGTTTGTTTAATTAACCCGCCGGCGGCGAGGCATAATTGCGCAACGTTCATTTTTTTTAAAATGTCGGTAATAACGGGGGGGTAAAAAAACCTTTTATTGCCTATAACGATAAATGTTTTACGCCGGTAGGTGGTGTATTGCCCGTTAAGCGCCCCTAACACCAGATCGTGCACTTGGGGGATATTCCCTGCATCTAAAAAATGCGGCCCTATCTCTACGTTTCGCCCCCATAGCGTTATCGATTTTGCAAAACCACCCACCATAGGGGCGCTATCATAAATATCAACCTGTAAATTTTTTTCAGAAAGCTGGTGGGCTACGGTTAAGCCTGTTGGCCCGGCCCCAATAATTGCTACTTTCATTTATAAATGGTTCTCTGATGATTATTATTGATCACAAGTTACCCTGTAATTAAACCCGGAAGATGCCGGCTTAAGCAATAGTGAAGAGAATGAGAAAATAGTGTGCAATAAGTGTGCAATAAATATTGTTCAGCCTTGTCTGTTGCCAGATTTTTTTCTTTAGAGGCAACATCCCTCTATCGGGGAGATCCGCCTTAATGAATGGCTTATGTGGGCATCAGCATAAAAAGCCACAAATGGTACAATGTTTTTTTGATAGCGTTAAGCCCTGTAATGTTTACGGGAGTGTGTAATAGCTGAGAAGTTATGTATAGCTAATTGTGTAGTATATTATTTTGTATATGCTGATACATTTATACAATAATAAGATCAGGTATTAGTTATGTTGAAAAGAGCAAATGCGCAAGGCATTTGCTCTTTTTTTATGGTTCGGCTACCAGGTACAGCCCGTGGTTAATGATATCCCTAACGGTAATGGTGATGTGTTTCTGCATGGCGTTTTTTCCGTCGTCATAGCCTTGCCTTAGCCAGGTTGTGCCCGGCAAGGTGTTTAAAACCAATATCGTATTGGTGTTAAACAGCTGTTGAAAAGCTTGTGCCAGGCTGGTATCATTTAAGATATGGCATCTTTTAACCAGATAATAACCGGTAATATAAGCTGCAAATTGTGATTCCTGAGCGGGGGTTAAGCCAAGTTTGTATTTTTTTACAAGTGTTGCCGCAAACTGCTGCGCAAGGCGAATAATAATATCAGCCCTGGTATCTGCAATGGTTTGCGGCCCGCAGGCAGTATCCATATCAAGAAAGATATTGTAATCCTGCAGGTTGGGGGTAGTTTTAAAAGCAGCCAGCGTAAGGTCTTCGCCGTAGGTTTTATAAAAATACAGGTTGGGCGAGATCATAAACGTTGCCGATAGATAATCCGCCTCCTGCCGCACGATACGGTTGATAACGCTATCGCCGCCGCAGGTATAAAAAATGGGCGATGTGAAGCCTGTACTATCGGGCAAATTACTGTTGAAAGCGGATAGTTGCGCCCGGATGCCGGTGCAGGTTAAAAGCATCACCATTAAAATAAAACACGTTTTCATAACCCTTTTTTTGATTAAAACTAAGGGTGTTGCAGGGTTGTATGTTATTGAAAACGTGGACTGTACCGCAGTACGTAAAAGTTTACACACCTATTTGCACACAATGGTTACCCATTGCACATTGCAAATAACAGTGTGGTGCGCTTATGTGGTTTTTTTAACCGTATTATAGCTTGCTGCACATAATTTTTACAACCTGCTTTTTCATTAAACAATAAGCCGGGGCACAGCATTTTACCTTATATAAATAAAATGCAGCGTTATGAAAGCAAGTACCCTATTATTTATTTGCCTGGCCCTATTGCTAATGAATGCAAAGGCTGATGCCGTTAAACCGGCTGTTAAAGCAAAAACCCCTGTAAAGCACCGCCCGGTGCCCGATGATTTGACAAAAAACCTGGAATTTGATTTTTGTAAGGCTATTGTGCATGCATCATCAAACAAGCAGTTAGATGATCTGGCCAGTTATGCTATCGAAAACAATTCGGCTATAGCGCTTCGTGGCCATGCAGATGCCATAGGCACCTATGTGGGCAACTGGAAGATGTCTGAAAAGCGGGCCATTGCAGTTAAGGAATACCTGGTTAAAAAAGGCGTAGCCGGCGATAAGATCATAACAACACCATTTGGCAGCACCCTGCCCATAGCCACTAATAAAACAGCTGCAGGGCGCCGGCATAACCGCCGGGTTGAAATAAAGCTGCAGGATGTTAAAAGCTAACAAAAAGCATAAGGCAAACTAATTGCCTTATGCTTGGCCAATTACAGGGTAAGTGTTTTGGCTATGGTTTTTTTAGCCCAGATGGTATAAGGGGTGGTCCATTTTAAGATACCAAAATTGCGCTCTTCGGTATTTTTGTAGGGCTCGTTAAAAAGCTCGTAGATCATCACCACCTTAACTTTGGGGTTGTTTTTGCATTTGGCTATAAACTTTTTTACAAACTCGTTCTGGTCTTCCTCGTAGTTGGTATTGGTAGGTTTATACCTGTAATTCATCTCGGTGAACCAGATGGGCTTGTTTGGAAAAAGGTTAGACAGCCTGGTGGTAATATCATCAATATTGTAGGGGGCATTTGCCGCCGCGCGCTCCATATCCGAGTACCAGTGGTAAGCCACCACATCAAACTTTACCCCATACCAATCGCACATCCTGATAAAGCCATAATGCAGCCACCCTGCCGAGATCATTGTTTTGGCATCAGGGTCTTTTGATTTTATGCCCTCGTCCATACCTTTTAAGTATGCCGCGGTTACATTAAGCTTTTGCCGGTTGTAATGAAACTGGCTTTTCCCGGTTTTATTTGGCTCCAGTAATTCAAGCTCCAGATCGTTCCCCAGGTCGTAATAGCTAAAGTATTTGCCATATTTGGCGGCAAAGTTACTGCCCAGTGTTTTACCCATTTTATACGATTCGGCTTCTGTTTTTGATAAATTAAGGGTACGGGTATAAAGCATGGGCAACAGGTTAATATTTTCTTTTTCTGCAGCCTGCTGTAGCTCATGAAACAAGATGGAGGCAGACATGGTGCCGTCGGCTTTGGTTTGTACGTTGATCCGGTACCAGTTCATGCCCATGCTTTTAAGTAGTTGTACTTGCCTGGCAGCCCCTGTGGTAATGTAAGGCGCATCGCCAAGCGGATGGCCGTTTATCCCCAGCATTAAACCGGGGCCGGTTAAGTTAGAAATTGTTACTGCGGTTGCCATTACCATTTCGGGTATGTTTTTTACTGGCATCGAATTTGTAGCCGGTTCAGGGTCATCGTTTTTAGTACACGATAAAAGTAAAATGCCGGGGACAAAAAGCCGGATCGCGAAATTGCTTTTTAAGATCTTTTTAATCATACAGTTTTATTTGATAATAGATATCAACAAAACGGCCTAATTATTAGCATGTTGCGCAGTAATAACGGGTGTTACTTAGGTTGAGTAAAGGGTTGGATAAAAGCTGTAAAGTGAATTTTTAAACTGCAAAACCCTAATTAAATTACTAAATATACTATCTATCAGCATGGGCCACATTTTTTAGATAGATGCTTACTAAATACTGTTTACACATTAAAGGCACAATTTACTGTGTAATTGTGTAGGTATCTGTGTAGTAATTATGTATAAAAACGTAGGCATTTATTCTAAAAATAGCTTAAATTGCTTAAGGACTTTTATTATCCTACTAACAAAACAATTGAAAATTTATAAGAAATTCATTATTATATTTATGTAATTGTTATAATTGCAGTTGCAGCTAACTGTTTGTTATACTTTATGTTAAAGGAAAATTATGGACAAGCACTACGGGCAGATTGTTGAATATGTTGTTAGAAAGAAGGGTTATAGTATAACCGATTTGGCAAAAGCCATTTTGGTGAACAGAAGATCTATCTATAACTGGTTTAATCAAAAACAGCTAAAAAGCGATATTATATACAGGATAGGCTATGCCATAAAGCACGATTTTTCGAACGAGTTTCCGGAGTTGTTTTGCACCGAAGATTTTAAAAGCGTTTACAAAACAGCCAAGCCCTTTATCGCTTACCATACCGGGGAAGACTGGAAAAGTAAATATCTTATACTTTTAGAAAAATACAACCTGATGCTCTTAAAAAAGGCAATGAGTAAAGTACTTCCGGTACTGTCGCTTTTTTCGGTTGTTTATATTTAAATCTGGTTAAAAATAACTGACGAGTGCCTTTTCCAGCCCATAAAAAAATGCCTTAAACTATAGTTAAGGCGTTTTTTTATGGGCTGATATTAATTAAGCACACTGCCTGCCTGGGATATGCGGTGATCAATTTACATCAAACCAAAGTTTTGTTGTAAGCGCGTCGGCCCCCTGGGCGGCAACGGCTGCCCTGTAATTGGTGCCGTTTAACGATTGTTCGGTACCCGGGTAAATAAACCTCACCGGGATCTTACCGCCCAGGGTGCCGGCAGCGGCAGGTTGCAGCTGCGGATAATCCAGCCTGCGCCATTCAGCAAAGGCCTCTAAACCTTGCCCAAACAAGGCTATCCATTTTTGGTCGCCTATGGCTTTTTTATAGTTGGCAGCATCGTACTGTACAGCAGGCAGCGTCGTATAAGCCGTTACAGCCGCATCTGCAATACCATATTGCTTAAGCGAGGCGGTAATAGCTTGTTTGTACAGGTCGGCTGCGTTTTCGGTTGTAAAGCCGCGGGCAGCGGCTTCGACACGGCCAAACAATACCTCTGCATAGCTAATAATTACGGCCGGCGCATTAGGGGCTAAAAAGTAGGTGCCCGGTTTAGATGTTTTGGTAAAGCCATAGGCGCTGGCATCGCCCACTAACAAACCGTTGGGTAAACCTACATAAGTTTTGGGTGTTGCATCTTTAGTTGGGCTGGCGTAAATGGGTAAACGGGGGTCGTTCAGTTCAAACAGCTTATCAACGATGGTTTTGCTGATACGGTAATCGTCACGGGTATCAAACAAGTTGCTTATGGGGTTTTGGTTGGGCGATGTGGAGTACACCAGCTGGGCTATTTCGCTGTTATCGCTAATATAACCGCTTCCTTCTGCCTGTACATCTGCTAAAACCTGTTTAGCTTTTTCCGGTTCGCGGTCTGCAATTCTCAGGGCGATACGTAAGCGTAAGGAGTTGGCAAATTTTTTCCATAAGCCAATCTGGTTGGGTTTGCCGCCATAAATAATATCGCCGCTTATGGCGGGTCCGGCTGCGTTTAACGCTTCCTGTGCCGATCTCAGATCTTCTAAAACCGCAAAGTACACGTCTTTTTGCTTATCATAAACAGGCGTTAGGTATTCTTTGATATTTGCCGCCTGCGAATAAGGGATATCGCCGTAGTTATCCGTCAGCAAGGTGAAAACCCACGACCGCAGTACCAGTGCTACCCCTTTATAGTTGGGGTTGGCCTGTGCATCAGCAGTTTTAATTAACTGGTTTAGGTTGGTGATACCCCTGGTGTATCCCGTTGTCCATAATTCCTGAAAAGAGCTGTTGGTATAAATATACCTGTCGGGGTCTGTATATTGTATTTTAGACCAGTTTTGTACAAACAGCAGGCTTGCATCCATATTGTTGGCCGTTCCCCAATAAGTATCGGCAATGGCCTTTGTAGTGCCTGTCAGCAGGTAATCTGGCTGGGCGGTTTCAGATGCATTTGGGTTTTTGTTGATCTCTTCCAGATCTTTTTTGCAGGCTGTTACCGATAATAGTATTGCCCCGGATAATATGATGGTTGAATATTTGAGTTTCATGGTTATTAGAATTTAAGGTTAATATTAAAACCAAGGTTACGTACGGTTGGTAGCGTAAGGTCCTCTAAACCCTGTGCGTTACCGGTATTGAATGCGGTTTCGGGGTCTATATTAGGCACGTTCTTGTGGATGATCCAAAGGTTACGGCCCACCAATGATACCGTGGCCGACTGCAGGCCAACACCCTTAACCCATTGCGAAGGCAGCGCGTAACCTATTTTAACTTCGCGCAGTTTAACGTATGATGCACTGTAGATAAAGGCTTCATCAACATTGGTAAAACCCTTGTAGTACGATTGTGCGGGCACAATGGTAGTATTGGCGGTACCATCAGCCTTTACGCCTTTAAAAACCATACCATCATCATAAACGGTTGCGCCGCCCGGTGCGCTGGCCCCGGTATTTACCTGCACAGCCGGCAGGGATGTATTGTTATTGGGGTAGTAGTAGCTTAACCCGCCATTTGCTGTGCCGCGGCCGGGCAGGGTAGATGCCAGTACGCCGGTGTAAGTACCTGTACGGTTGGTGTTAGAATAAATAGAACCACCAATCCGCGCATCAACCAAAAAGCTTACGTTGATATTTTTGTAGGTAAAACTATTGTTGATGCTCCCCAGCCAATCGGGCGTAAATTTACCCAGGTACTTTTTGGTATTGTTGATAACAGGGGTGCCGTTTGCGCCGATGATGATCTGGCCGGATGCATCGCGGGTGTATGATGTACCAAACAAAGTGCCATAAGGCTGGCCAACTGCTGCCAGCACATCAACCGTACGGTTAGTACCTAAGATGTAGTTTTGCAGGTTGCCTTCATCATAAAGGGATATAACCTTGCTTTTATTGCGCGAGTAATTTACAGTAACATCCCAGCTGAACGCATTTGTTTTTACAGGGGTAATACCCAGTTGCACCTCAAGCCCTTTATTGTTGATACTGCCGCCGTTAATCAGCTTGGTGCTGTAACCGGTGGTTGCGCTTACGTTTACGCCCAATATCTGGTCGATACTGTTGGTATTGTAAGCGCTGACATCAAGGCGTAGCCTGTTGTTAAAAAAGCCTGCCTCTATACCGGCTTCTGTAGATGTGGTTGTTTCGGGTTTCAGATTCGGGTTTAAATCTATGGTAGCTGCTGTTTGCTGCGGGTTGGCTATGGTGCCCGATGAGGTGTTTAACACAAACGGCGCAGCAAAATTATAATAGTTAATCAGCTGATAAGGGGTAGTGGCTTTACCTACTTTTGACCACCCGCCGCGCAATTTCAAATAACTTAATATATCGCTTTTCAGGTCAAGCGCCTCTGATAACACCAAACTGCCGTTTACAGAAGGATAGAAATAAGATAAATTGGCCGCCGGCAGGGTAGACGACCAATCGTTACGGCCGGTTAGGTTAAGGAAGGCATAATTACGGAAACCGATCTGCGCAGATGCAAAGTAGCTGTACGTTTTTAGTTTGCCGTAATAGTTGGATGAAACCAGCGGATCACGGGAGTTACTGAGCGTATATAAACCCGCAACGGCCAGCTTTGGTGCAATCTGGTCGTTTTGTTCGTTCAAAATAGTGCTGATGTTACCGCCTATAAAACCATCGAAAGAAAAATCCTTATTCAGCTTTTTGGTGTATTGTAAACGCCCTTCGGTATTGGTTTCGTTAACGGTGTAAGCATCTTCTTCATAAGAGCCGAATGGCGTTCCGTTGGTGCCGTAAGCAACCTTGATCTTGCGGCGGTCGGTGTAGTAATCGGTACCCGTACGGAAGTTGGCAGACAAGCCGCTGATGATCTTGTAATTCAGTTCCACACTCCCTATAATGCGGTTTTTGTGCTGCGCCACCGTGTTTTCATAAGCTATAAAGTAAGGGTTGCTATAGTAGCTGTTGTTCCAGTTAATGTTATTGCCATTAGCGTCGCGGTAGTTTTTTAAGCGGTTAATATCCACCTGCCTGCCAAACCAGGTAAACTGCAGCATGGTGCTGGTGGCGCGCCTGCCATAAGCCCCCGGCAGGTTATCGGCATCATCTTTAATATAGTTGGCAATGGTAGTAATGGTTAATTTTGAGTTTGGGCGATAGGTTGCATTCAGCAGGAATGAATTTTTGCCTTGTGAGGAATTGGGCACCACGCCCGTTTGGTGCAGGTTGTTGTACGATAAGCGATAATCAAACTTTTCATCGCTGCCGGCTAACGATACCCCGTTATTAAGGGTAACCCCGGTTTTAAAAAAATCGCGTACGTTATTAGGGTGGGCTTCAAAAGGTACCGCCTGGCCGTTAGAATAAAATTGCGGAATAAGCTGGCCGTTAAGTGCCGGCCCCCAGCTTTCGTCCACACCATCATTTACACCGGCACCGGCGCCGTTTACATAGCTGAATTTACCGTTAGAGCCCTGGCCGAATTGATTCTGATAATCAGGAAATACCTTTAGGGTAGCAAAGGATGTGTTGGAATTGATGGTAATGCCTAAGCCTTTGGTGCCCTTGCCGGTTTTGGTTTTAATAAGTATTACACCGCTGGCTGCGCGCGAGCCATATAAAGCAGCGGCATTAGGGCCTTTTAAAACACTGATAGACTCGATATCCTCGGAATTAAGGTCGGATATTGCGTTTTGGAAATCCCTTGATCCGTTGGTGCCCTGAAACTGCGAATTATCAACTATCACACCATCCACCACAAATAAAGGCTGGTTATTGCCGGATACAGATGTTTCGCCGCGGATAACAATGCGCGAAGACCCCATATCGCCCTGGCTGCCGGTTACCTGCAAGCCCGCAATTTTACCCGATAGCGCGTTAACCAGGTTGGTTTCTTTAGCCTCCGAAATATCTTTAGCCTTGAGCCCCTGCACGGCGTAGCCTAACGATTTTTTATCTTTTGAGATATTAAGCGCGGTTACCACTACTTCGTTTAAAGAGTTTGGCGCTTCCTGCAACACTATCTGTAAGGTAGCGGTAGCATTGGTAACGGGCACCTCTTGTGTAGTAAAACCAATGTACGAAATGCGTAAAACATCGTTAACAGCAGCATTTACGGTGAATTTACCCTGCAGATCTGTTTGGGTGCCGTTGCCAGAGCCTTTTATACCGATGCTTACACCGGGGAGCGGCTGCCCGTCTGCACGTGCGGTTACCACTCCGCTTATTTTTACAGCTTGCGCGTTTGCCTGCTGTATGGTTAAAAATAGCAATACAATTGCCAGTATGAATTTGTAATTTTTAAACATGGTTTGTTTGATAAAATATATAAATACCTATACAAATAATGTAGCCCTGATAACTGGTAAAACCATAGCAATGCCAAACCTGGCGGCGTAGTTAATTGTAAAGAATGAATTGTGAATATTTAGCAGCCCTTAGCAGATATGCTTAGGCCGGCAACTGTTAAGGTGTTAACAGCTGCAACACATGGCAGGCATGCAAGCAGGCATAAAGCGGTTAATGAACAGGGCTGAATTATTTTGGAGTGTAATTCGCTTAGGGTGAGTAATATTTGTTTCCATATAAATTTGTGTTTGTATTAGTAAATGGCAGCGGTTGGTTTATTGGCGAGTGCATCAACAACTTTTAGCATGGCCGAAAACTCCTGCTGATTATATAAACGGGTAAGATACACGATGCGGCCGTTGCGGTCTATCACCACATTGCGGGTAACACCGCTCTTTTTATTGGCAAACCGTGCAAAAATAGCTGCACCAGGGTCAAGCGCCAGCGGGTAGCTGATGTTCATGGCCTGCCTAAAGCCGATAACTTTTTGCAGGGGTTCATCGCGGTCAACACCTATCAAAACAACATTCTTATCTTTATAAACCTGCCAAAGCTCTTTTTCCAGGTGGGGCATTTCCTCGCGGCAAACGCTGCACCAGCTGGCTGTAAATTGCAGTATCACAATTTTGCCGGCAAGTTGCTTCAGCGAAGTTTTTGTACCGTCGGTAAGCTGCAGTTCAAAATCTGCAGGTGCGGTATCGCCAACCTTAACCATATAGCCCCTGTCGGTATCTGCAGTGTTAGCCGGTTGGGCCGTTTGCGCCCGGGCTGCTATAACCGAAAATAGCAGGGCGCAGGTAATGAGTAAATGTTTAATTTTCATAGTAATGCTTTTAAAATTATTCCGGCTAAAAAATCAAGAAGAGACAGGAGCAGACAAAGACGATGTAAAAATTACCTAAACAGGCATGCTATATTTACGAACATTATCTTCTCTGCACTGCTGCAGACAGGAGTTAGCACCTTTATACCTGTGGCGTATAGGTTGCTAAGACATCATCGGGCCTTTCCCTCAGTCTTTCTTGATAATTATTAAGAACTATTTCGATGCAAATATATAACAATATCTACTATTTCTATAGTATTTATATTTTTTATTAAAATTGGTTGAAATAGATTATAAAAGACGAGAATGATTAGATGTACTAAAAACAAAAAACGCCTTAAATAATGTATTTAGGCGTTTTAAATTTATGCTTAGAATTACCAATGGAAAAAAAAAAATAATTTTTAGCTATTAATTATCTTCTTATCACCACTAATTATTTGTTTAAGGACTTAATTTGCTGTTTAAGTTCGTCGATTTGCTTTTGCTGATTAATTAAATACAGGGTTAGTTCTTCTACTTTTTTTGTTAGTAGCTTATTCATCTCTCCAAGTTTTAATCCATTTTCAACCACTTCTTTTTCTGAAGGCATTTCGGGCAGCCGATGGTTTTGTTGTATGTAAGTTTCCACATCATTAAGGCCGGGGAGAATATAAGTTTTGTCAAATACATAGTCAGACCATCCATTCAAATCAACCTTTACTTCCTTGGTATGAATGGTACCATTTACGGCCAGTTTGTCTGTTGGGTTAGTGGTGCCAATACCTACGTTACCGTTTGCGTTTGTTATGGTAATATAATCGTTTGTGCCTAAGGTAGAAGAATTTGACAATTTGAATTTTTTACTATCAGATTGATCTATTCCCCATGTAAACGATACGCCCGGAACAACAAAGGCCAAACCGGCGTTGCCCGTACCACTGTCTCTTATAAGAGCGCCGGGTATAACCGAATTGCTTTGAGAAACTACGAGTTTATTTTGAGGATTATTAATGCCAATGCCTACGTTGCCTGCAAAATAATTAAGATCGGTGCTGCCTAATTGGGAAATACCATAACCTGTAGTAACATTAGTAACTAATTGCGGATGAATTACTAAGCCATAGCTGGTTGTTACCGTGCCTGTTGAAGTAAACATAGGTGTTGTTACTAACATATTATTCACTATTCCAATATTACCTGTACCGCGGTTATTAATTGAAGTTACTATGCCGTTCATTGTCCCAATATTATTAGATAGTCCCGTTTCCGTCCCCATTTGTGAATAAATGCCGAATAAGCTTGCGGTAGAATTAGCTGTAGGATTGGCCATCATCTGCAGGCCCAGCATTCCACCTGTTCCGCTTGTAATAACTGGGCTGTAGCGTATAGCGGCCTGCTGATAACCTAAAATGAATGAGTTTCCGCCAACAGATAGCAAACTTGTTGGAGCAGTTGTGCCAACGCCTACAAAACCATCACTGGTTATCCGCATTTTTTCTGCGAGCGTGGTTCCGTTATTAGTACGAAATAAAAGTGCACCTGCAGCATTATCTACATTTGTGTTTAACCCTACCACAGCAGCCTTTATCCTGGGGCCTGTTTGTGTGCCAAAAGAAATCCCGATAGTTTCGTTTAAATTATTAGTAGCGGTTTGTAAATTTATTGCGCTGCTGCCGGCTGCATCAACAATGTGAAGTTTGTTAGTTGGCGAAAGCGTACCAATGCCCACGTTGCTGCCAGATTCGGTAGGGAAAGTATTTTGTGCAAAAACAGCTTGAGATAAAGCAAGAAATAGAATAAAAAGTAATTTTTTTTTCATCAATTGTGAGTGTTAAGGTTGTAATTAACAGATGTACATCTGCATGTGATAAAATTATACAAAATATGGTATTCTAACGGATAGTTTTTAAAATATATAGTTGACTAAAATCCATGAACCGGGCATTGAAGTTTAAAAAAATTATTGAGTAACAAGCCGATGAATATTTCATGCGTACCGCTGTTAACCGTTCTAAGAGATGAGGTATTGATATCGTAACCGTAGCCTAAATTAATTAAGGAGTTTAAATTAAAACCAACCATACCGGTAATAGCATCGTTGCGTCTGTAGGCTGCACCAAGCCAAAATTTATTACGGAATGAAAATTTGGTATTCAAATCAAAGGAAACAGGTATCGGTTGTGTCAACTTCAACAACGCCGAGGGTGTTACGCTAATATCATCATTAAGAAATATTTTAACACCTGCCGAAAAATAATAGTGAGGTATATTTACAATATCTGTAGTTGGGTTATTACCATTATTAAAACTTTTTTGGTTGAGATATTGCTGAATTGAAAATCCAATAAAATAATTTGATGAGTAGGCCCATAAACCCAATCCTACATCCGGCTGCCATGTGTTACCATTTAAATTATTAATTGTAGGGTCATCCTGGTTTTTTAAGGTTAAAAGTGCTGTGTTTATTTGCTGATGTGTAAAACCAGCCGACACACCAAGCGACAAATTTAACCGGTTGCTGATGCCTAAATGATAGGCGTAAGTACCCATTAAATTTGTTTGTGTAATTGCCCCTGCTTTATCTGATACGACCATCATACCTATACCGTGATGTGGATCAGAAGCTGTATATTCGGAAGGGTCGTACCTGCTAAATGGGTTTTGACTGGCTTCCGATTCAAAAGAGGTGGGGTCACCGTGAATAAATTCGCCGCCAATAGGGGCATTGACAGAAAAGAAAGCGGTGGTAGGAGCGCCTTCAATACCTGCCCACTGCGCACGGTAACCGAGTTTAACATCTGTATAACTCTCCATTCCGGACAATGCCGGATTGAGTAAATAATTATTAAAAATATATTGGCTGTATTGAGGGCGCTGTTGCGCATACAGCTGATTAAAAGTAAAACAAATTAAACATAAGATATAAAGGCAAATCAAGAACCTCATCTTAAAACTGTTACATATCCAGAAAACGGTTTCTTGCCATTCCCCAGATTGATGGTATAATAATATGTACCCGCAGGCACATTCTGCCCTTTATATTTACCATCCCAATAATTACTTGGCTCAGTAGTGTGAAATACAACTATACCATAACGATTAAATACGTCAACTACAACTTTTGGATAAACCTCCAAATTATCAATCTCCCAAAAGTCATTTTTTCCATCACCGTTTGGTGTAAAAGTGTTTCTAACCAACGGCTCGTGTATAACTTTCAGATTAATTATGGCCGTTGCCATACAGGCCCCGTTAGTAATAGTAAGGCGATATGCTGTGCTTTCTAAAGCGTTACTTGTAGGATATGCAATATTACTCAGATCAAGTGTTGTAGCAGGCTCCCAGGAATAGCTCAGATTATCTCCCTGGTATTGTGGATGCAGCGTTATAGATGTACCCGCTTTTGTGGTAAAGTTTTGGTCATTTATTATTGGCTCTGATAATACATTAATAAATTGTTTTTTTGAATCTATGCAATTGCCGTTGGTTGTAAATTCAAACCTTATTTCATGTGATCCAATACCTGCAATTGCTGGAGAAAATAACCCGCTTTCTGTTACTCCGTTTCCCAAATACTTTCCTAAGCCAGATTGCCCGTATTGTTCAACAGCCTTGAGTTGTAATGGTTGAGCGGTAATACATAATGGCTGAACAGCTGGAAATGAAATTACCGGAGAAGGAAATTGCGTTATGCTTGCCTCTTTCTGATCAAAGCATCCGGCAGTTGTATAGGCAATTACTTTTATAAGATGAATTCTACTTTCATTTCCTGTTAAAGTGGGATAGTCAAAAGTTAAGATTTGCCCTGCTTGTGGTTGTGAAATTATAGTTTTTTGGTCTGGTTTGTTCAAAGCATCATAATAAACTTCCAGGCTACTCAAGCCTGTAACATTAGAGGTGTTTTTAAGAATAACCTGTGTGCCGCATATTGACAAACCACTAATTACTTCAAAATCAACCTTTAGTGGCCCGTTAATAATCATTTTTTTTACAACTGTTTTTTTGCAGCCCTGGTCGGAATTTACTGTAAGCAAAACATCATAATTGCCAGGACCGGAGAATTGATGTTTAGGGTTTTTATCTGTTGATTCATTACTTAAAGATTGAGGGTCACCAAAATCCCATTTGTAATTTAAAATAGCGTTACTGGTTACAGACGAGTTATTATTAAAACTTGTAAACGCATCCTGGTTACAATCTTGCGTAAAAGTAAAATCGGCCAAAATGTCGGGATTAATCGTTAGTATCTGTTCAAATGCACCGCTAATACATCCCTTAGAATTTATTAATTGAAGGCGAACGGTGAATTTACCACTTAGCAAATAAGTATGCTGTGCAGTTTTAATGGAAGTTTCCAGTATTGGGCTTCCGTCACCAAAGTCCCATTGCCATTTGTCAGGGCCAAATACTGCAGAACCATTTAAATCTGTGAAGATGATCTGATTTCCTGCGCACAAAGGAGAAGAACTGCTGAATGTGGGCACGAAATTTTGGATCACTAAAGGGATGGTTTTTGTAGCACTGCACCCATATGATGATTTTACAGTTAACGTTACTTGAAAAGTACCGTTAGCAGAAAATAAATGTTGCGGATTTTCCTCTCCGGATGTATTACTGGTGCCAGAACCCGGGTCACCAAAATTCCAATCATATTGTAAAGGGCCGTCGCCGGTGCTTTGGCCGGTAAAGCGATAGCTGTTAAAGCAATCCATAGCGGCCTTAAAATCAGGAATTGGTTGAGCATGGCTGGTAAAAATATAATTTATATTTTGGCTATTTGCACCGCATTTCGCTATATTGTAATCAGCAATTATCTTTACTTCGTGATTACCAGGCTGGTTATAAGCCGGTGATTTAGGAAAGCGATAAACATAAGCAGTGCGCCCGTTCTCCATAATTTCTGTCGCCGCCGGATTTTGCTGTATGACAGGCTGTTCTTTTGCATCAAGTTGCCAGGTAATCTTCGGGCTCAGGTAAGATAAAACAAGCCTGAAATAAAAATTATCATCTACACATGCATTGTCTATTTCTTTTTGTAATAGCTCGCTGTATCCACTAATTTTATGATTTGTTGCCATGTTTGTCCCTGCCGAGTATGCATATGATTCTACTTCGCCAAAACCGTAAGCTATTGCGTTAAAGCCGCCATCTGCCTGCAGGTGAAAATTGCCGTCGGCTTCTTTCGGCAGCAATAATTGTATGTACGAATAGCCGGGCATGGCTGTAAAGGTTTGAAAAGGTTTTGAAGGTGGGGCGTTGTTTATTCTGAATGAGGCTGCATCTTTTGTTTTGATCAGTATATTTACAAACTGTTGCTGTATCTTCTCTTTATTGGAAGAATATATCGTGATATCTTTAATATTATAATTGACCGGGTTGAGCAAAACCATATCCGGATCGCCCAGTGTACCGATTGAAAGATAGTCGGGCCAGTTACTACAGTCTCGTGATTGCGCAAATTGTGCTGCGCTTACCGGTTTGTTAGCCTCTATGTAAGCAGGTTGTGCAAGCGCTTTTGATGTTGCATAAAATTCTCCGCTGTTAAGAGTAGCTACAACAGCACCGTTAAATTTTACTATGGTACCATCATCTTTAGCAATAACACGCACTATCTGTCCTCCGGTTCTTACCGGGTAGGCAACAGTAGATTCCATTGAAAATGGAATGTAGCCATAAGTATAGCCCCAGCTTTCTACAGGATAGCATTGCTGGTAAAGGGGATCTAATGTTTGTGCATCACAAAGATCTGTATAGTAGATTTTAACACCGGAATTGCCGGAAAACACTGCGAAATTGTTGCAGGATGTTCCGTCGGTTCGTACGTAAGCTCCGGTTAAGTCTGCAACATTATAATATTCATATACATCACCGGCATGGGCCAACAGAACGCCTTCGGGTATAAGTTCCTTATTTTTTAATCTGATAAATATCCTGGTGTTGTCTTCGGTTGCTACAAGTGTGATGAAATTTTTGCCATAGGCGTTTTGGGGGTTAATATAATTCATACTGTAATACTGGTTGCCTAAGGCATTTACCGGAAGTATCAGCGAAGCAGCAGATCGGGCTCATGCAAAAATATGTGCATAAACAACCACTTTAGGTTGGCCGGCATCCACAGTTACATGAATGGCGCGATTTTTCAGAACAGTGCCGCTTTCATTTTCTTCAAATGAACAGACGGAAGAGATATGGAATAATTGTACGCCTGCCGCTAATTGCCGTGTGCCCGATCGTGAATGGCTTTTATACCGCGATTATTACCTGGAACTTAAAGAGAAGATATATACCCAACTGGCTAACCAAAATTGCGGCAATGCTTGCCCGGTGGGCCAAAAGCTGAATTTTCAGTTGCCCGGTTCCTGCCCGGTTGCTGCTGATTTTAGCTTACGTAGCTATACAGGCAGTACCCCTGCCTGTACGGGTAGCCAAACCATTTTGCTTACGCGTGATGCAGGGCCCGTTGGGCAGGCTGTAACCGTTGATTTGTATTATCCGCCTGCTGTTGATAATCCGGATCTGACACATACTTTCGTATTTGCAGCTGGCGAATCGCAAAAAAGCTTTTGTGTGCCTGATAATATCTCGCTTTCATCGGTGTTGATTAAAAGCGCTGTTTGCGGCTCTGGTGGTAGTAATACAGGTAGCAGTGGTTCAGGCAATGTTTTGGTTGAGATAATTAATGATAGGGATATTAATTCTTCATTAAGTGGTTGCGGCGATATTAGCACTTTCCCTATACTGCATCTTTTGGTTACTTTGAAGAATAGTGCGGGTAATACAGTTGTTGCACCTAATCCTATTACGCTTGTTTTTTCAGCTACAAAAAAGCAAGCCCCTTACTACTCAAGTTCTACTAATACCACGATCAGCCTAAGTATCAATACCGGCCAAAGCACCGCAGAATATGAATATATGGGTAGTCGCCTTGATCCCGGTAATTCAAACTGTACTATTGATTCATATAATATTGATTGCCTTTTAAATATAAGCGGGGCTACGGAATTTACATCAACATCTGCGGTGCCTAAGTGTTCAAATTTCACGGCAACACCTTATACGCCGCCCGTTAATAATTGCCCGGCCGTTTATGCTTACAAAAAAACAAGATTCCCGGATGTTGAAGATAATTTTGCGGCTCAGGCAGGCGCTACCAATCAATCCGATCTGGAGGCGCAGACAAAGGCTGAGATAAAAGCACAGGGTGCAGCCGCTTGTGCATCTATGGCTGATATCTGGATAGAACGCTTACAGCCAGGGCTTGATCTTGCTTCTAAAACCGCACAGCAAATCACCAATCTGCGCAACGGCCTGCTGGAGGTATGTACTGCCGGAAGTGATATAAACCATCCTTTTGGTGCAAGCACACGACCGGTGACTTCTGCAGTGTATCTTTACAACTCTTTTGGGGATGTTATCTTATCTACGCTTAACTTAAGCAATTTTACGCCCTTGCTTAACCCCTGGCTGATAGATGCGCCTTATCCATATACACCGCAGCAGCAATCGGTAGTAAAAACTATCAGTAACACTAATGCCGATATATGTACCAAGCTAAATAGTTTAACCCAACTGGCAGCAGGCGCAAATATGCCCCTGTATAATTACCTGGTGGCCACCTTCCCATCTGCCATGACCATTACTGCTACAGAACTTGCTGCCCTGCAAAAATCCTGTAACAATTGCCGTTTTGTGCTGCCTGTAGATATTAGCTTGCCGGTATTTCTGGATGGGGCCAATAGCGGTTATGCTACTTACAGCGATTATGTTGATAAGAAGGCGAATATGAATAGCTTGTTTAATAATGCGCTTTCTGCAAGTGATGCTAACTATGGGGTGATACTGAGCAACTTTATGAATCAGGCGTATGGCTTCTCCCTCACTTACGATGATTATCTTAATTATGAGGCATCGGTAAGCCAGGCCAACCCGGCACCGCTGCTGGTGAATACACTGCCCTACGGCAGCGTACCGCAGGATGCTTATGATTGTGTGAAAAACGCTGTTACTGTTGCGCTTAGTTCAGGCAAAATAGGGTATGATAACTACATTGCCGAAAACCGCCGTGCTTTTAGGGAAAACTATATCAATACCTGTAAACTGGCTAAAGCCAATGCGGGGCTTACAGCCGTACAGCAAATTTATCATTACACACTTTATTATTACGACCAGGCTGATAACCTGGTGCGCACTATCCCGCCGGAAGGTGTTACCCTTTTTGATAGCAAGTATTTTAGAAATATAGACCAGCAACGCGACTACGGGGTTAACCCGCAGCCAATGAATTATAATGGGCCTGCGGCTGCCACCTCTGTACCCGATGCGCTCTTGAGCCTTTCGCAGGTGCTTTCGGCCCCGCAGGGGGCGGTTGCCATGTGGTTTTATAACGATGGATCTACAAACACCCATTTTATAGAAACCACAAGCGATGAAAAATATACATTCCAGGTAACTATTGCCAATTCTAAACTTGATATCAATGTGTTCCCGATGAACCAGACTGTAGCCAACGGGATCAGTTTTGTGCCATCAAATGCTCACTACCAGGCAAATATTTCGGCAGTTTTACCGCTGGACCGTTTTATGCATATTGTGTTTCAGGGTAATAGCCTGGGTGTGCCCGGCACGCCGGAGCTTTACCTTAACGGTACCAAACTAACCGTAACCAGCGGGTCTGCCATTGCTTCACCTTATGGCTTTAGCATAAAAGCAGCCAACCCGAATGTGATACTGCCTGATAATTTACAAAGCATCAAACACATGCTGCTTTATGACCATGTTTTGCCTTTGGCTACCATCAAATCAGATGCTTCGCAATTGTATTTTGCAGCCACCGAACTGCCGAATAAAGGCTGGTACCGCTTTAATGTGCCACCGGCAGGCGGGCCTACAACGGTTGATAACACCACTAACGAAACCGTTTTACGCGAGTATTACAATGCCCATACCTTACCCACCACTTATGCTTACAACAGCACCAACCAGGTAAGCCTGCAGCTATCGCCGGATGGCGGCAGTAACCGGTACTGGTATGACCTGTTGAGCAGGCTGGTGATCTCGCAGAACGATAAGCAGTACGGCACGGCAGCCTCACCGCTTAATAATTACAGCTATACCCAATACGATGTACTGGGCCGCATTACCGAGGTAGGGCAGAAGAACCAGTTGGCTGTTACGCTTGGTACCGCCGATTTTTTACCAGACGGCACCATCAGTCAGTTTGCCACATCGGGTCAAAACAGCCAGATCACGCGTACGTGGTATGACGTGCCTGCGCCGCCGGGCAACGGTATAGCATCGCTTGCCAGCCAGAACAACCTGCGCAAAAGAGTAGCCGCCAGCACCTATGCCGATACGCAGACCGGCCCCTCCCTGCGGGGTACCTATTACGATTATGACCTGGACGGGAACGTAAGAACGCTGTGGCAGCAGATCAGCGGCCTGCCCAATTCAGAGACGGAAGCCGGCCTTAAACGGATCGATTACGAATATGACCTGATCAGCGGGAAGGTGAACCTGGTGCGCTACCAGGACGGGCAGCCCGACCAGTTTTACTACAGTTACCTTTACGATGCTGAGAACAGGCTGAAAGAAGCCTGGACGGGCAGGCGCGCCATCGTTAACGCCCTGCAGGGCAGCTATCTGCTTAAAGACCATAGCCGGCTGGATGCAAGCTATAACTACTACCTGCACGGCCCTTTAAGCCGTACGGAGACCGGGGATGTTTACGGCAAGGTGCAGGGTACAGACTATGCCTACACGCTGCAGGGCTGGCTAAAAGGCGTAAACAGCACAGCCGTAACCGCTACCGCCGATATAGGCGGCGATGGCGGCACGGCGCACCCAACCATAGCCAAAGATGCCTACGGCTATAACCTGTATTACCATAATACCGATTATACGCCGGTAACCAACAGCAAAACGCCATTTGCCGCCACGCTGCAAACCGGCAGCCTGCTCAAACCACTGTTCAACGGCAATATAGCGGGCAGTTCGGTCAACATCCCCAAACTGGGGAGCGACTGGATAGACCGCACGTACCGTTACGACCAGCTGAACCGGATCCTGAGCGTAAAGAACTACCATAGCACATCTGCCACAGCCACGCCGGCAGCAAACGGAGACTACGACGAAACCTTTACGTATGACGGTAACGGCAATATCCTGACGTTGAACCGCACGGGGGCAGGCATCGGCAGCCAGAAGGATGTGATGGCCTATAACTATAACCGCGATGCCGCAGGCAAGCTGGTCAATAACCAACTCAGGTACCTAAGCGGTACGGCAGCCGCCAGCGGCATAGCGGGCAGCCAGGCGGATAACAACTATCTGTACGACAATATCGGCAACCTGACGGCGGATGTACAGGCGGGGATCACGGGTATCGAGTGGAGCGTTTACGGGAAGATCAGAAGCATAGCCAAAGGGGGCGGCGGGATCACTTATGCCTACGATGCGGGAGGCAACCGGGTAAGCAAGATACATAACGGGCTTACGACCTATTATATACGAGATGCACAGGGCAATACCCTGGCGGTGTATGACAATGCAGCCGGCGGCACCACGTGGCGGGAGCAGCACCTGTACGGCAGCAGCCGGCTGGGGATGTGGCAGCCAAACGTAAACCTGACAGGCGGCGACCCGCAAACCGCCTGGCAAACCACGGGGTTAAGGCAGTACGAACTGAGCAACCACCTGGGTAACATAATGGCGACGATTACGGATAAGCGCCTGCAGCATACCGGCAACAATACAGCAATAGATTACTACGAAGCCGACATCAGTACCGCGCAGGATTACTATGCCTTTGGCAGCCAGCAGCCGGGGAGGAGTTTTGCTGCTAACAGCTCTTACCGGTATGGCTTTAACGGTAAGGAGAATGATAATGACGTAGGCAAAGGTACCGGTAACCAGCAGGATTATGGGATGCGGATCTATGATGGCAGGGTGGGAAGGTTTTTGAGTGTGGATCCGTTAAGTAAAGAATATCCAGCATTAACGCCTTATCAATTTGCAAGTAATAGCCCGATTGCAGGCAGAGACCGGGATGGTTTGGAGTTTGAACCTTATTGGGCTACTACAGTGCCCCAAAAAATCAGAGAGTATGAAACTCAATTAAGGAAAGATGATCCTAAGAATGCCGATGCTATTATTAGACAACATAATATTAATGCGTTTCTGTTTGTAGGTGGTGCTTTAACGGCAGGAAGTGGTAGCGCGGCAACAGCGTTTTGGGATATAGTAATGGCAGGTGGCACAGCCAGAGCTTTACAAGGCATTGCTAATCATAATAAAACTCAAACATCTGAAGGAGTTCATATTATGTTTGGTGCGGCGATGGGTGAACTCGGTGGGACGCTTATTGGGAAAACTTTTGAAGTAGTATCGCCACTAATAAGAAGCGCAGGTAAGTCATTAACGGGTACCTGGGTTAAAGAAAGCATTTCAGGTTGGTCGGAGAATGCTGTACACTATCAAGAGTTTATTACTGGAGTTAAAGCAGGGCAAACATTTGAGGTAAATGGTTACAATTTTGATGGATTTAGAAATGGAGTATTACTTGATGCAAAATCTGGATTAGGTAATTTTGTTGATAAACAAACAGGTACTTTTAAATCGTTCTTTAAAGGTCAAGAAAGTCTTGTTATTCAAGCCCGTAATCAGCTTGGCGCCGCAAATGGTACTCCTATAGAATGGAACTTTGAAATTAAAGCAGTCAGAGATGCAATGGAAAAACTTTTTGAAAAACGGGGGGTTAAAGGAATATCATTAAAATATACACCTAAAAAGTAAATGGAAAACTTTAGAACAATAGGGGCTCACTGGTATTCGCGGCCAGAAACACTTAAACAATGCACAGAAAAGTTGCTTGACTTCTTAATCAAGCTAAAAGAACTTAATCCCGATTACTTTGGAAATTGGTTTGAGTTAGGTTACAGTAAAAAAGAAGCGTTAAAATGTAATGTCGAATTAAACTATGACTATATTAAAAAAATGCTTTCAATAAAACAGAAAGAAAATGACTTTCCTAAAACATCGTTTAGTATCGGTGTTTGGGACGGGACACTTATTGAAATTGGCGTTACTTCGTTGAGTGTATCACTTGGCAGCAATGAATCTGAATACTATACTAACAATTGTGTTGTTGAACTCCCTTTTGACGCAACAAAAAACGACTACTATAATAGCAGCAAAACCAACCAGGAAGCTTTACTGAATTTGATGAAGAAAAGCTGGCAACCGGAATGGATAAGTGTAAACGGGAACAAAATATATCCTTAATTGGCGTAATAAGAGTGTTAGCATAATCGTGTTCTGCCATCATAAAATGAACAAATTAAAAACTTTTTCTATAGGGTTAATTAGAGCGTAGCCACATTCTTTTGGAAGAAGTCTTTAAACTTCTTGTTGGTGAGCATCTTGTCGATGAGTTTGCAGATAGTTTGCTTATCCCCACTGGTCTAAGTTTAGCATAGCGTAACTTAGACCCTGTGTATTGCTTATAAATAAGATACTGATTATTAATGTGTTAAATTTTGTTCATGGCGTTCACGGCTTTGTGAACATGAACAAAATATATGCAACAGTTGGCAGGTTACCGCAAAAGTTTTAAATTACAGCACCCCGTTCTTTGAAATGAATTTCCATGCGTTAGCGATAGGAGCGGATTCCGGCCCTCGTGTTTAATGCCTGTGCCGTATGAGCGGATAGCGCGGGCCGCAGGCAACGCTATTGTGGTGAGCGCTATTTAAAAACGGCAACCTGACGGCGGATGTACAGGCGGGGATCACGGGCATCGACTGGAGCGTTTACGGCAAGATCAGAAGCATAGCCAAAGGGGGCGGCGGGATCACTTATGCCTACGATGCGGCAGGCAACCGGGTAAGCAAGATACAGAACGGGCTTACGACCTATTATATACGAGATGCACAGGGCAATACCCTGGCGGTGTATGACAATGCAGCCGGCGGCACCACGTGGCGGGAGCAGCACCTGTACGGCAGCAGCCGGCTGGGGATGTGGCAGCCAAACGCAAACCTGACAGGCGGCGACCCGCAAACCGCCTGGCAAACCACGGGGCTAAGGCAGTACGAACTGAGCAACCACCTGGGTAACGTACTGGCGACGATTACGGATAAGCGCCTGCAGCACACTACTAACAACACAGCAATAGATTACTACGAAGCCGACATTAGTACCGCGCAGGATTACTATGCCTTTGGCAGCCAGCAGCCGGGGAGGAGTTTTGCTGCTAACAGCAATTACAGATACGGCTTTAACGGGAAGGAAAATGATAATGATGTGGGTAAGGGTATCGGCAATCAGCAGGATTATGGCATGCGGATTTATGATGGCAGGTTAGGTAGGTTCTTGAGTGTGGATCCGATAACAGCGCAATATCCTGAATTAACTCCTTATCAATTTGCAAGTAATAGACCGATTGATGGTATTGATCAAGACGGGTTGGAATATGCAAGTAGTATGACAAAAGCATTTAGTGATGGTGCTCAAAAAGGTGAAGATCCATTAAAAGCGGTACAGCAAAGTGCGAAGACTACTTATAAGTTTATTGGTAGTTTAATTTATGGTGCAGCTGCCGTTGTATTCGCCCCATTTAACGGAATATCCGAAGCTCACTATGCCAACAACTCAAAAACCCCAGAACAAAGAGCTTACCATAATAGTGAGGCAAACAAGTATTTTAAGGAAACAGCATTTAATATAGTAACAGCTGAACTTGGCGGCGAGTTATTTGGAAAGCTAGGAAAAGCTTTGTCAAAACAGAGCACTCCATTTGTAACGATTGGGAGATTTTCTATTGAAAGTGGTATTAAATTTTCAGAAAGTGAAGTAAGGGCTGGCGCTTATATGCAAAGCCTTGGTTATGACGTAACCCTTAGAAAACCTGTAGGTATAAGGGCAGTTGATGGACAAACTTCAGATTTGGTAATTAATGGGAATATAAATTATGACGTCTATACTCCAACTACAAGCAATGTGAGCAGAATGGTTAAAGCGATAGCAAATAAAAACAATCAAGCAACTGGTATTGTTGTGGATTTATCTAAATCAAGCGCAACAGCAGCTGACTTGGAAAATATCTTACAAAGAGTTAGAGGTACGGGTGCAAAAAACATAACTGATATTAAAGTAATCGATTCAAAACCACAACCCAATGCCGGCAATTAGATGTAAATGCAGTAACATAATTAATTATGGAGAAATTCCAAATCCCAATGAATTACTTATGATTTCAGATGTCAAGTACGATAATTATTCAGGTTTGATCGATGCTGAAGATTTATATGGAGAAATGACAAGTATTCTCCAGTGCAATGTTTGTGGTCGATTATGGATTTATTGGAACGGGTTTAAAAATATTCCTGTATGTTATTTGCCTGAAGATAAATAAATGGCTTTATCTATCTTCAGGTATTACCACTAAACGGAAATGATATTAGGGGAATGCGAAAGCATTACCCGCTTTTGATATACCCCCCCCACTGGTCTAAGTTTAGCATAGCGTAACTTAGACCTTGCGCATTGCTAATAAATAAGATACTGATTATTAATGTGTTAAATTTGTTCATGGCGTTCACGGCTTTGTGAACATGAACAAAATATATGCAACAGTTGGCAGGTTACCGCAAAAGCTTTAAATTACAGCACCCCCCCACTGGTCTAAGTTTAGCATAGCGTAACTTAGACCCTGCACATTGCTTATAAATAAGTTGCTGATTATTAATGTGTTAAATTTGTTCATGGCGTTTACGGCTTTGTGAACATGAACAAAATATATGCAACAGTTGGCAGGTTACCGCAAAAGCTTTAAATTACAGTACCCCGTTCTTTGAAATGAATTTCCATGCGTTAGCGATAGGAGCGGATACAGGCCCTCGTGGCTAATGCCTGTGCCGTATTACCCGCTACCACGAGATTAACATTAGTGTATCTTGTGGTATGCATTTTACAAGCTTTCAGCTTGTGTAAACAGTAAGTCAATAGGCTGTATGCAGTACAGTAAGCGATGCTATTTTTTAATAAACTGCTGAATAACCTGTTGCAATTGCCCGGCCTGCATTACGCCGCTTTGGCGCCATTTGCTTTCCCCGTTCTGGAAGATCATAAGCGTGGGTACGCTTTGTACCCGATAGGCGCTGGCAGCAGCCGGATTTTTATCGATATCTATTTTGATGATGGTAACTTTGTCGCCCAGTGCGTCCTTAACCTGTTTTAGTATCGGCGGCATCATTTTACAGGGTCCGCACCATTCTGCCGCAAAATCTACCAATACGGGTTTGTCTGAAGCTATAATATCCTGAAAGTTTGCCATTGTTTAAATCTCCTTTGTGCTATTAACCATAAAAATGAGAATACGTTTTTTAGGATCTATCATTTATATGCCATTTGTGGAGAGGGGCGTACCTACGGCACGCAATGTTTGTGTATTTATGCGAGCTACAAAGCGGTTGTCCCGATGGGACAGGGAATATAAAACTGATTTGTTACGTATCACAATTTAATATCGAACACCGAATGCTAATGTCGAATAAAATTCGATGCGTGTATTCGAGATCTATGATCTGATATTTTATTGATTTGATTAGACTGCCCCATCGGGGCTACCGCTTTGTAGAAAAATAGCAAACGATCTTTTTTTGTTCCGTAGGAACTACCCTTTACGAATTTACAACCTAATGCAAAATCTTCTTCCGTTCGGGCTGTAAAATGTGGCTGTCTTCCAGCCAGTCGGCCAGGCGCTGCGGCCAGTTATTGATAGATCTTAGCTTGCGGTTGGTACCCATGTTAAAGGCATGGTCGCCCTGGGCATACAGGTGCATCTCTACCGGTACCTTTGCTTCGCGATAGCGCTGTAACAACTGAATAATAGGTAACGAGCAGCAGGCATCATCATTGGCGGCCACCAAAAATGCCGGTGGCGCATCTGCCGGTATGGTTTCGGGTACATAACCCGGCCCGGGATAAACCTGAACGATGAAATTAGGTTTGGCGTTGGCGCGGTCTATCGGGTCAGAGGCTTTCGGGTCGCCCTTCCAGCCGTTAAAGGCCACCATATCTACCACCTCGCCGCCTGCCGAAAAGCCCATCATACCAATCCTGTTGGTGTCTATATTAAATTCTGCTGCGCGGCTGCGAACCAGGCGCATAGCCCGGTAGGCATCTTGTTTGGGATGCACATCAACCTGGTAGGGCGATAGCGTATCCCTGCCTAAACGGTACTTGAGTATAAAAACGGTTATACCCAAGCTATTGTAGAATTTGGCGGGTGCCACACCCTCGGCATTATAAACCAGTAAGCGGTGCCCGCCGCCGGGGCATACAATAACAGCTGCACCGTTGGCTTTACCGGCAGGCGGCGCATATACGGTTAAGGATGGGTTATGAATGTTTTTTACCCAGTAATCTTTGGCCTGCTCGGGCTCGTTGCGGCGTTTCTCAAACCCCGGCGCGCCTTTTGCCCACAGCGGGATAACTGTTTGGGCATGGGCACACAGCGGCCCTGCCAGCATCATAAATAAAAGCCTGCCTATTGCCAACTGGTTTTTCATGATGCAATTTAACTTATTTACTCATAAAACGTTTCCACCAAAGCGAATTATATGGGCCGTTTACCTCTGTGGGTTTACCCGGTTCGGGCATAAACAGTTTAATGTTTTTCTGTTCGGCAAAATTTACCAATCGTTCGCCGGGCTCGTACCAGGCATGCGGGGCCAGGTTAAAGGTTGCCCAGTGCAGCGGCATCATCAGGTTGCCTTTTAAGGCAAGGTGCGCATTGGTAGCGTTATCCGGCCCCATGTGGATATCCGGCCAGTGCTGGCCGTAGGCACCAATTTCCAGCATCGTCAGGTCAAACGGACCAAACGCTTCGCCAATTTCTGCAAAGCCCGGAAACCAGCCCGAATCTGCACCGAAAAAGATATTATGCTGCGGGCCCTTGATCACAAATGAGGCCCAGAGGGTTTCATTCCGATTGATGATCCCCCGGCCGGAGAAATGCCTGGATGGGGTGGCCGTGATGCTGCAATCGCCTATCAGCACACTATCGCCCCAGTCCACCTCATTTGTATAGTTTTTAAGGATGCCCCAATCTTCCAGGTAATTGCAAACGCCCATAGGGGTAATAAACGGGATGGGTTTGCCGGCAAAGAATTTGATGGTGGCCTTGTCCAGGTGGTCGTAATGGTCGTGCGATACAATAACCACGTCTATCGGCGGCAGGTCGGCCAGTGCCAGGGGCGGCTCAAAAAATCTTTTAGGCCCGAATGATTGGGAGAAGGATACCCGCCGGCTCCAAACCGGGTCGGTTAAAATGCGGATGCCATCAATTTCTATCAGCAAACTGCTATGCCCAACCCACGTAACGCGCAAACCGCTTGCAGGTGGGGTTTGGTAGACGGACAGATCCGTTTGAGGGATGGTTAAAGGCGTTTTAGGTACGTTTTCGGCCTTGTTGTTCATGTACTCCCTAAGGATGGGGATCATGGTGCCCAAACCAGCTTCATCAGTTGGAATAGGATTTAAAAATTTGCGGCCTTTTTTTTGTGCTCCTGTTAAACTCATCCGGCAATTATAAAAATTGTGTGTTTGTTTTTGATATGTAATGATGAAAGATTGCTTACAGATGGCTTGGCACCTTATTTTTAAAGAAATCTATCGCGATATCGCAAAACTGTAATAGCTGGGGCGGCAGATCAGGCAGCACGTAGGGATGTGTGGCATTGAATACATGGTCGGCATCCGGGATAATTACCAACTCTGCATTCGGCTGTGCTTTATGCAGTTGCACGGCGTGGCTTAGGGGTACGCTGGTATCGCTGTCGCCATGAATGATCAGCCAGGGTTGCGTTATTTCAGATGCTTTCAGCGGGATATCTAAACGTTCCGGGTTGTTATCCAGATCTTGCAGCAAGGATGATTTATAGGGCATATTTTGGCCCGTGCGGGAGTTTTTCATGTACATTACACCCTGCAGGCGCCACTGTTTTTCGGCCTCTTTTGGCCAAAGATTATAAAAGCCGGATATCGCCGCCATGGTAACCAGTTTGGCAATCCGCTTATCCTCGGCTGTTTTAATGATGCTGATACCACCGCCCATGCTGTGGCCTATCAGGTAAACCTGTTTAACCCTCGGGATGGCCGATCCGCCGCAGGCGAAATCAATAACCAGTTTCAGGTCCTCCAGTTCAAAGGAAAATGTGTTGTCGCTAAAGGCGATCAGGTCTGCAAATTCGGTAGGATTATCTGCTGTGGTGCCGTTATGCGAAAAATTGAATTTGAGGAACCGGAAGCCGTTTTCTGCAAAATACCGGGCAACCAGGTTATGCGACCCCCAGTCTTTAAACCCCCTGATGCCGTGGGCAAATATTACTAATGGCGCGTAGGGGTGCAGGGTATCATAAGTTATATCGGCTGTCATCCCGCGGCCTTTGGCACCGGGAATGGTATAGTGTTGCTTAACGATCATAAGGATACAAAATGCTAATGTATCATTTAGTTTAACCAACGGCACTATTATATTTTCTTCCCGTTAAAAGTTATCCCGTACAGATCTGTACGCCTGTCTTTTAAATTTTGCACACTGCCATACTCATGCAGTTCACCTAATACGGAAAGGTCAACATCTGCAATCACGATCATCTCGCTGTTAGGCGTAGCTTCCGACTGGATGCCGTTGGTAGGGAAGCCAAAATCTGAAGGTGTGAAAACGGCGGATTGTGCATAAGAGATACCCATGTTATTTACATTAGGCAAATTACCCACGCAACCGGCAATAGCTACATAGCATTCATTCTCTACAGCGCGGGCCTGTGCACAAAATTTAACCCGGTTAAACCCATTTTGGGTATCCGTTAAAAACGGTACAAACAGGATCTGCATATCCTGGCTTGCCAATATGCGCGAAAGCTCGGGGAATTCTACATCATAACAGATCAGGATACCTATTTTCCCTGCATCGGTTTCAAAGGCTATCACCTCGTCGCCGCCACGCATTCCCCACGAACTGATCTCGGCAGGGGTGGGGTGTATCTTGGTCGTTTCTTCCATGCTGCCATTCCTCCTGAACAGGTAAGACACATTGTAAAGCGAGTCTTCCTCTATCTTCGGCATGCTGCCGGCAATGATGTTTACGTTGTAGGATACGGCCAGTTTGGCAAATTCCTCAACAATAGGCTGAGTGTATTTTGCTAACTCGCGCATGGCTTTAGCTGCATCCATGTGGTTGTAATCGGCCATTAACGGGGTGTTAAACAACTCGGGGAACAGGATAAAATCCGACTGGTAATCACTCACTGCATCCACAAAGTACTCGGCATGTTTCATCAGTTCGCTGATGTTGTTATATGGCCGCATTTGCCATTGCACCAGGCCAATACGTACTACGGTTTTATTATTGATAGCCGTGGTAGTTTCTTCATAATACACATTGTTCCACTCTATAAGCGTAGCAAAACCCTTAGACCGGCTATCTTCAGGCAGGTAATTACGCAAAATTTTACGCACGTGGAAATCATTTGCCAACTGAAACGATAGGGTTGGATCATAGATCTCTTTATACTTTACCTTATCTATATATTGTTTTGGGGTAAGCTCGTTCTGGAATTTTTGATAATTGGGGATGCGGCCGCCTGCAATAATGCTTTTCAGGTTCAGGTTTTCGCAAAGCGATTTACGGGCATCGTAAAGCCGGCGGGCAAGGCGCAGGCCACGGTATTTAGGGTGTACAAAAATATCTATTCCGTAAAGCACATCGCCCTTATCGGTATGGGTTTTAAAGGTGCTGTCGCCGGTTATTTGCTTGTAGGTATGGGTATCGCCAAACTTATCATATTCAACAATAATGGATAGAGCGCAACCTACCACCACGTTGTTAACGGTAACGCATATCTGCCCTTCCGGGAAAAGTTTAATGAGTTTTTTGATCGAAGCGGCATCCCAATAGTCCTCGTCCATATCCAGGTAAGCCGATTTCATTGACTTTTTAAGTTCCTGGTAGTCTTGTACCTCCAGGTTGCGCATTTCAATACTTTGCAAATCCATTTTTCTGTAACCCCGTTGCCGGCTAAATGTTTGGGTTTGGGCCGCGTGTTAACGATTAATGCAAATATGGCAATAGCTTAACCTTTTAATGCAAGTACCTATTACCTATGCCACCAGGCCCAAAGCATCAATGCCGGCTGTAACAGTAAACGGATCCAGGCAATGGCAGGGGTAACCAGCAGGCTGCCCAGTTTTACCGGTGCATTCATCAGCATGGTGATATGTACAGGCAAAAAAGCAATTAACATCAATATAATACCGTACGAGGCAACCTTACGGGTTTTTGGCCGTATCAGCAATAACGCAAACAATATTTCAAATACACCGGCCAGTAAGTTTAATAAAACAGGTGCAGGTAAATAACCCGGAATGATACGGAGATAACCTTGCGGATGAATAAAGTGATTGGCACCTGCTACAAGGTATCCAATTACTAAAATTACCAGGCTTATGTTTTTAAATTTTCGCATTTTTAATTCTTCAATCGATTGATTAATAAGGATTTTTGTAAAAATAAAGGTTGTTTTTTGAATAAATTGAATTATTTATAATCATTCTAAATGCGCCTGTTTGACATATCCTTGACATTGCATGCATCCTGGTGTGTTACTTTTGTTGGGTCAAAATAAAAACTGCTTTGAAGTATTTAAAAGTAATTGCTTTTACACATAAACAGATTGAGCTGAAGGAATTAGGGCGCTTAGTGCTATGTCAGGAAAATCTGTCTCAAAAACTTCATGAAGTTAAGGCCCAATTTGGTATTAACGAAATTTTTTATCTGGCAACCTGCAACCGGGTAGAATTTGTGATGTCTACACAACACACGGTTGACAAGGCTTTTACACAAGAATTTTTAGGCGCCATGCAAATGGGCCTTTGCCCCAATACCACCAGTAACTTTTTGGCTGCAGCATCTATTTATGAAGGCCAGGATGCGATGAACCATTTATTGCGTACTTCCTGCTCTTTAGAAAGCCTGATAGTTGGCGAAAAAGAAATTTTAGCCCAGCTGCGCAAAGCTTATGAAGATTGCCGCGAGGCCGGCCTTACTGCCGATAAGCTGCGCCTGGTGATGGAATGTGTAGTTAAAACAGCTAAAGAGGTTTATACGCATACCAATATATCTAAAAACCCTATTTCTGTTGTATCCCTGGCTTACCGTAAATTAAAAGATCTAAAGCTGTGTTCAAACGCACGGGTACTGATCATAGGTGCAGGCGAAACCAACCGCAACTTATCTAAATATCTGCAAAAGCATAAATTTTCTAACTTCTCGGTATTTAACCGTACGCTTTCAAAAGCGCAGGCATTAGCTGCCGACCTGAATGGCAATGCCTTTGAATTGGATGAATTAAAGCATTTTAAAGGCGGGTTTGATGCCATCATCACCTGTACATCAGCTACTGAGCCTATCATCACTACAGAGATATATACCTCTCTTTTAAATGGTGACACGGATAAAAAGACCATTGTAGATCTGGCTATCCCCAATGATACCGCAACCGAGGTGTTAGAGCAATTTGACGTAAACTTTATTGAGGTACACAGCCTTAACGAAATTGCCAAGAAAAACCTGCAGGAACGTTACCAGGAACTGGTACATGCCGAAGCCATCATCGAGCAAAATGTTGCCGAGTTTTTAGTGATGCTTAAGCAACGCAAAATTGAGCTGGCTATGCGCCAGGTGCCCCAAAAGATCAAAGAGATCCGCAACAATGCGGTGAACACCGTATTTGCCGAAGAAGTGCAAAGCCTTGACAAAGAATCGCGCGAGATCCTGGAAAAGGTGATCAACTACATGGAAAAAAAATATATCAGTGTACCCATGATCATGGCAAAGGATATATTGATCAATAATAATTAAGCATTCGCTTTTGTAATGCTGTCGCGAGTTTAGCGCAGCGTAACTCGCGACATGGCACAAAGTAAGCTTTCAGCTTACACTACTGTTTTATCACTAAAGCTGAAAGCTTTAGCCATGCCGTGTTACGAGTTACGCTGTGCTAAACTCGCGACAGCATCTTTACCAAACTTTCTCCGTCAGCCCACTCTCATATCCTTAATTAATACTGCATTACTGTTCATAAAAAATTAAATTTGTACTGTAAAAATTTATCCCCTTGGACAGAACAGTAATCATAGGAACGCGTGGCAGCGATTTGGCTTTATGGCAAGCTAACTTTGTAAAAGATAGCCTGGCCGCAATAAACATTACCGCCGAACTTAAAATTATAAAAACACAGGGCGACCGTATCCTTAACTTAAGCTTTGATAAGCTGGAGGGTAAAGGTTTTTTCACCAAAGAATTAGAAGAAGAATTATTGGCAGGCACCATAGATATTGCCGTGCATTCGCATAAGGACCTGCCAACAGAAAACCCTCCGGGACTCATCATCGCAGCAGTGTCAGAACGGGAAGACCCGGCTGAACTGTTGCTGATCTTGAAAGATGTGGTGGATGTGCGCCAAAAGCTATCTGTTAAATTTGGCGGTTTGGTAGGCACCTCATCTAACAGGCGCAAGGCCCAGTTGCTGGCCGTTCGCCCCGACCTGGAGATAGATGAACTGCGTGGCAACGTGCCAACCCGCATTGGTAAACTGCGCGATGAAAAGTATGATGCCATTATGCTGGCCAAAGCCGGTGTTACCCGTTTGGGTATCGATCTGAGCGAGTTTCATGTTGAAGAACTTACCGTCACCGAGTTTATCCCGGCACCGGCGCAAGGTGCGTTAGCTATACAAATTAGGGAAAGTAATACAGAATTGTTTGAGATATTACAGGCCCTGCACCACCCGGATGTAGCCGAAGAATTGGGCCTGGAACGCGGTGTGTTAAAAAGGTTTGGCGGTGGTTGCCACTTACCGCTTGGCGTGTATTGCCGTAAAGATGATGGTAAATACCAGGTGTTTACTTCAAAGGCAGATGCAGGCGATCAGTTTCCCGACCGTTATTTTATTGAAAGCGAAACCCTTGATGGCGTTGCCGATAAAATAGTAGCCCGTTTTGCTAAGGACAGGAAATTCCCGTCGAAAGTATTTATATCAAGGGATATCCCGGCTACCAGCTATTTCCGCAAGGCGCTGGAAAAACATAAGATAGAGATTGAGGCCCGTTCGCTCATCCGCACCGTGCCGGTGATCACCAAATTTGATTCGTACATCTTAAAAAATACCGACTGGGTGTTCTTTACCAGTAAAAATGCGGTTGAGTACTTTTTTAAGTTATTGCCACAGTTCCCTAAAAAGATCAAGTTTGGGGTGATGGGTGCCGGCAGCGAAGATATGCTGCGCCGCAACGGCCACTTTGCCGATTTTGTGGGCGAAAGCAATGATACGGCCGATGTAGCTGCCGATTTTGCCGAGTTGGCAAATGGTACAACCATCCTGTTCCCCGGTGCCGATAACCCAATGAGGAGCATACAGCAAGGCCTCTCTGCAGAAACAAAAATAATTGACCTGCCCGTTTACGAAACCGTACTGGAAGAAGAGGTAGAGCCAAGCGGAGCCGAAATAATGGTGTTTACCAGCCCAAGCAACGTAGAGGCTTACTTTGCCGATAACCTGCTGGAGCCCGGCCAAAAGGTGATAGCCATTGGCAAATCTACCGGTAAAAAGTTTGATGAAATGGGTGTAAAATATACCCTGCCTTTCTCGCCCGACGAAGTGGGGCTGGCAGAGGCAGTGTTTGGGATTTAGGCCCCCTAACCCCCTGAAGGGGGAATGATAGTGGGTAATTAATAAATAAAATTTTCAAAAAAACTCCCCCTTTAGGGGGTTGGGGGGCATATGCTACAACGACCAAGAAGAAACCGTAAAAGTGAAGTTATCCGCCAGATGGTGCAGGAAACGCATGTTAGCGCGGCTAACCTGATCTTCCCGCTGTTTATTGTGGATGGCGATAACCAAAAAACCGAGGTGTCATCTATGCCGGGTATCTTCCGGTATTCGATAGATAACCTGCTGCGCGAGGTAGAAAGCTGCATGAAGCTTGGCCTAAAATCTTTTGATCTGTTCCCCAATATAGAAGAGGCCTTAAAAGATAAATACGCTACCGAAAGCCACCGCGACGAGAGCCTTTACCTGCGCGCTATCCGTGCCGTAAAAAAGGAATTCCCGGAAGCATGCGTGATAACCGACGTAGCCATGGACCCCTACAGCAGCGATGGCCACGATGGTGTGGTAGAGAATGGCGAGATCCTGAACGATGAAACGCTGGAAGTTTTAGGGAAAATGGCTTTAGCACATGCCCGTAGCGGCGCCGATATTATTGCCCCGTCGGATATGATGGACGGCCGTGTGGGTTATATCCGCAAAACGCTGGATGATGCAGGTTTTACAGGCGTATCCATCATGTCGTATTCGGCTAAATATGCCAGTGCATTTTACGGTCCGTTTAGGGATGCCTTAAATTCGGCACCTAAATTTGGCGATAAAAAAACCTACCAGATGAACCCCGCCAACCAGCGCGAAGCTTTGATTGAAGCCCGCCTGGATGAAATAGAAGGTGCCGACTTCCTGATGGTAAAGCCTGGCTTGCCATACCTGGATGTCATCAAACTTTTAAAAGATAATACCGAGTTACCCATAGCAGCTTACAATGTAAGCGGCGAATATGCCATGATCAAGGCGGCTGTACAAAACGGCTGGCTTAACGAGCAGCGCTCGGTTACCGAAGTGCTGACCAGCTTCCGCAGGGCAGGCGCCAGTGCGATACTAACCTATCACGCTAAGGAAGTGTTAGCGAATAAGTGGCTGTAAGAAGCCAAACCCTCCCCGCAAGGGAGCGCTTATGAACAAACTAAAAAATTTAATTAAAAGTCTCCCCTATCGGGGGAGATTTAAAGGGGGCTACAATGAGCAAACCAGATATAAGCAGGGCGAAATCTGCAGCATTATACGAAAAAGCAAAAACTTATTTCCCTGGTGGGGTAAACTCGCCGGTAAGGGCGTTTAAATCTGTTTACGGTACGCCGCTTTTTATCGAAAAAGGCGACGGCAGCCATATTTGGGATGCTGATGGAAACGAGTTTATAGATTTTTGCTGCTCATGGGGGCCGCTAATTTTAGGGCATAACCATGCAGCCGTTAGAGAGAAGGTTACTGAGGTGATGCAAAAGGGCATGTCATTCGGTGCGCCGACGGCATTGGAAAATGAGTTGGCGGAATTGATTCTTAGCAACAATAGATTCATCCAAAAAATTCGTTTTGTAAGTTCGGGTACAGAAGCGGTGATGTCGGCCATCCGGCTGGCAAGGGGTTACACCAAACGCGATAAAGTATTAAAGTTTGAGGGCTGCTATCATGGGCACTCAGATAGTTTGCTGGTTAAGGCAGGCTCGGGCCTGGTAACCTTTGGCGAAACCTCATCGGCAGGCGTACCAAAGGCTTTCGCCGACGAAACCATCGTAGTGTCGCTGGATGATAAAAAAGCCCTGCAAGAGGCCTTTGAAGAGTTTAAAGGCCAGATAGCGGCAGTTATTATTGAGCCGGTACCGGCCAACAACGGCCTGCTGTTACAAACGCAGGATTATTTAGATCATCTGCGCCAGCTTTGTACCGAAAACGGCACCATGCTGATCTTTGATGAAGTGATATCAGGTTTCCGCGTGGGTTTTGAAGGTGCAGCGGGCTATTACGGCATTCAGCCGGATATCATTACCTATGGTAAGATCATTGGTGGTGGCTTGCCGGTTGGCGCTTACGGTGCCTCGGCAGAAGTGATGGACCATGTTTCGCCGGTGGGTTCGGTTTACCAGGCGGGTACCTTATCGGGTAATCCGGTAGCCATGGCGGCGGGCATAGCCCAGATAGGCGAGTTATTAAAGCCCGGCTTTTATGACAGCCTGCATGCTAAAACGGCAGGTTTTGTAAACGATATACAGCACTTTGTTGATGAGCGTGGTTACACGGTTAAAATATTTACCATTGGGTCTATCTTTTGGTTTGCCTTTACAGATCAGGAAAGTATTACTACTGCCGAGCAAATTGACCCAAACAGCATGATCAGGTTTAAAGAAATGCACCGCGAGCTGATAAACAGGGGCATTTATTTAGGCCCGTCGGGCTACGAAGTTGGTTTTATATCTGCCGCGCACACATCAACCGACTTGGAAACCACAAAAACTGCTATATTTGATAGTCTGGATATTGTATTTAAATAGTTAGCAGTTACCTGTGGGTAGTTTGCGTGAAGCCACTGCCAACTATAAACTGCCTACAGCAAACTTAAAGTTATGAAGAAGACGCTTGTAATATTTTACGCCATTATCATTTACGCCATTGCAGAACTGCTTTGGTGGGGCTATATGCTGGTCCATTTAAACCCAAGCCGTAAGGGCATGATCATGGGCGAAGGGTGCATGTTTGTAGCCGTGTTTTTAGTAGGCGCTTACTTTTTACATAAATCATTAAACAAAGAGGCTAAGTTGCAGGAGCAGAAAAAGAATTTCCTGCTCTCGGTAACGCACGAGCTTAAATCGCCCCTGGCATCCATCAAAATACTGCTGCAAACCATCCAAAAGCGCGACCTGACCAAAGAGCAGATCCTGAACTTTATCGACAAATCTTTACTGGATGTGGAGCGTTTGGACGATATGGTGGAAAATATGCTGCTGGCATCTAAAATTGATAACCGCTCATACACCTTCCCCAAGGCTCAGTTCAACCTGTCGGTATTGGTAGATAGCATTGTTAACCGGCTGCAAATAAGCAAGTGCGATTGCAACCAGCAGATCATCAATGCCGAAATAGAGCCAAAAATTGAAATTGTGGGCGACAAGTTTGCGCTAACATCAGTAGTGACCAACCTGGTAGAAAATGCCGTGAAATATTCCAGCCCCTGCGAAACGGTGAACGTAAAACTGTTTGAGAAGGAGGGTAAAGTTTACTTTCAGGTGGCAGACCATGGCATAGGTATTGCGGATAATGAAAAGCAGCGTATTTTTGATAAATTTTACCGTGTAGGCAGCGAAGATACACGTAATACCAAAGGTACCGGTTTGGGTTTATACATCGTAAAAGAAGTATTGGATAAACACCAGGCCAGCATAAAAGTTAAAGATAACCGCCCTGCCGGTAGCGTATTTGAAGTTGTATTTGCATTAACCTAAACATGATAGACATGCCAAACAAAAAAAGAATTTTATTAGCCGAAGACGAAGACCATTTGTTAGAAGCAATAAAACTAAACCTGGAGCTGGAAGGCTACAAGGTTTCTACTGCCAATAATGGTAAAAAAGCGCTCCAGATATTTAAGGAAGAGCGTTTTAACCTGGTGATATTGGATGTAATGATGCCCGAGATCGACGGCTTTGTGGTTGCAGAAACCATTCGCCTGGAAAACTCTGAGGTGCCCATTATGTTCCTGACCGCCAAGAACACCAATGAGGATAAAATATCTGGCCTTAAAAAAGGTGCTGATGATTACCTGACCAAGCCCTTTAACCTGGAAGAGCTGATCCTGCGCGTTAACAACCTGGTAAAACGCAGCCTGAAAGGTGAAGACCTGAAAGAGTTTAACAGTTATAAAATAGGTGATAAAACCATCCACTTTAACTCGTTTGAACTGGTTAATGAGGATGAAAGCATCACCCCGCTTACCAAAAAGGAAACCATGCTGTTAAAGCTGCTGATAGAGCGCCGTAATGAGGCGGTATCGCGCGAGCAGATCCTGGAAACTGTTTGGAACTACGATGTGTACCCGTCAACCCGTACGATAGATAATTTTATCCTAACCTTTCGTAAGTACTTTGAACCGGACCCTAAAAACCCCGTTTATTTCCACTCTATACGTGGTGTAGGTTATAAATTTACTGATAACCAGCACTAAGTTAGATAGATGTTCACAACAAGGGCACGCATATTAGTAGCCGGTCTTTTTATGATCATGCTGGCCATTACTATTCAGTTAAAGGTTTACCAGTTAACGGCTCTTGCAGTAATGTTTATTTGCTTTTTGATATGGGGCTATTTTAAGCAGGGAACCATTGTGCTGGCAGCAAAGGCATTCCACCAAAAAGATTATGATAAGGCAGAGGGCCTGTTAAAAGAGGTTTATAAACCCGGCTGGCTGAGTAAAAGGCGGCGGGGCTTTTATGAGTTTATATATGGCGGTGTATGCCTGCAAAAACGGGCGTATGACGAAGCCGAGAAACATTATGAATTAGCCGCGCTGTTTCCGCTGCGCACCGCTAATGACCATGTGGCCGCGCTGGTGCATGTAGCCAATATAAATGTACGCAAGGGTAATTACGAAAAAGCCAGGGCATACCTGCAACTAACAGAAAAGCATCAGGACAATATTACTGCCAAAATGAAGGACGTGATCCAAAAGGTTGAGCAGGAGTTACAGAAACACAAATAACCGTAGAGACGCGATACTTCGCGTGTTTATGAAATATAAAAACCGTACAGAGGCGCCAGGTATGGCGCCTCTACAAGAAACATGAAAGATTCGTTATTTTTAAAAGCCGCATTTTCAGAGAAAACAGAACGACCACCCGTATGGATGATGCGCCAGGCAGGCCGCTTTATGCCGCAATACTGGGAGATCAAAAACAAGTATTCGTTTTTGGAGATGTGCAAAACGCCCGAGATCGCTGCTGATGTTACCATGCTGCCGGTAGATCTGCTGGATATTGATGCCGCCATCTTATTTTCGGATATATTGGTTACCGGCGAAGCCATGGGCGGCGATTTGAGCTTTACACAGGGTGTAGGCCCCAGGTTTGCTAACCCGGTACGCACCCAGGCTGATATTGATGCTTTAGAAACTAATGTAGGCGATAGGTTACAATATGTGGCCGATGCTATAAAAGTAATTCAGCAACGGCTAAACGGCCGTATCCCGCTGATTGGTTTTGCAGGGGCGCCTTTTACGGTGATGAGTTACCTGGTAGAGGGCGGTTCATCTAAAGATTTTAAGCTAACCAAACTGATGCTGCATAATCACCCCGAAATGGCGCATCAGCTATTATCAAAAATAGCTACCGTAACGGCAGATTACCTGAACCTGCAGATAGCTGCCGGCGTTAATGCCGTGCAGATCTTCGATAGCTGGGCGCAGGCTTTATCCTGGGATGATTATACCGAGTTTTCGCACCGTTACATCCAGGAGATCATCAGCAAACTAAACAGGAAAGATATCCCGGTGATCTCGTTCTGTAAAGGCAGTTCGGTTTTTGCACCGTTAATGGCCGAAGCCAAACCGGATGTGATATCTATCGATTGGAATGTTGATCTGTTAGATATCAAAAAACGCTTACCTCAAAATATAGCCGTACAGGGCAATCTGGACCCGCATATTCTGTATGCAGATAAACCGGTCATCAAAGAGCGGATCCACCGCCTTTTTGAGCGAATGAGGGGCGAAAACGGGTTTGTTTTTAACCTTGGCCACGGTATTATGCCCGATATCCCGTTTGATAACGTGAAATACGCGGTTGAGGTAATTAAAGAGTTTAGCTATTAGCCCCCCAGCCCCCTGAAGGGGGAACAGGAGGAATAAGATAATTGATTTTCAAAAAACTCCCCCTTTAGGGGGCCGGGGGGTTAGGCATGTACCAATACGTTTTAGCCATACATATCATTTTTGTAGTCTGCTGGATGGCGGGGCTGTTTTATGTGGTGCGCCTGTTTATTTATCACCGCGAGGCACAAGACAAGCCCGAGCCTGCCCGCACCATTCTCTCCGAGCAGTTTGAGGTGATGGAAAAGAAGCTTTGGTGGATCATTGCTACCCCAAGCATGTACCTGGTTTTAGCGGCAGGCATCACCATGGTGTTCATCAATAAGCCTTTACTACAAATGCCCTGGCTGCATATTAAATTGTTGTTTGTAGCCGGGCTGATTGTTTATCATTTTATCTGCCAGTATAAAATGAAGCAGATGGCTAATGGCGTATTTAAGTGGACATCTACACAATTACGCCTTTGGAACGAATTAGCTACCCTGATCCTTTTCGCCATTGTATTCCTGGTGGTGCTTAAAAATACTTTAAACTGGATCTTTGGAGTGATCGGCATTATTCTTTTCAGCCTGATACTCATGTCTGCGGTAAAGGTTTATAAGTATTTTAGGGAGAAAAAGTAGGTTATTTTATAACTCCCTCATAAAGGTCGTGAATGGGGAACATTAAATCGTAATTATTCCAGTTTAAATTGCCATTTGATACGCTGAATTGCTTAAATAATTCTATATCAAGGTATTTTGAAATAGAAGGATGCAGGGATCTTGTAAGAAATATTTTAAAATCTATAATTTTTTCAGAACCATCATTAAAAAAAATCCGTATTGAATAATCTTTAACATACTTAGCCAGAAGTATTTCTATTACATCGGTATGTTCAGTTTCAATATAATCCTGAATAATCTTCATTTTAATTTTTCGGTGATTCTTTCAAACACAACTTCTTTGTGATGAACAAAATAATCAATCCGTTTTTCAACTACTTTGTTTGCATACGCTTACCAAGATATTCGAATATTTTAGGCATAACAAATTAAACAACCAATATATTAAAATTTATTTCACCACTCATGCAACCATTCTGCATTCCGCTACATCTTACTGTTAAATGATGTTTTTGGAATCTAAACCCCATATCAACGAACTGATAGAACGCTGCAAAGCCGGGCAGCGAAAGGCGCAGGAATTGCTGTATAAGCAGTTTGCAGCCAAAATGCTTGGCGTGTGTATGCGTTATGCAACGGATAAGATGGAAGCGGAGGACATGCTGCAGAATGGGTTTATCAAAGTATTTCAAAAGATAGCAGATTACCGCGGAGAAGGGTCATTTGAAGGATGGGTGCGCCGTATTATGGTACATAGCTCTATCGAATACTACCGCCGCCATCATAAGATGATGCAAATGGTTGATATGGAAGGCGCCGGCCACGAGCCATCGGTAAATGCCGCTGCCGCAAGCAGCCTGGAGGCTAAAGACTTGCTGATAATCATAAAAGCCCTGTCGCCGGGTTACCGCATGGTGTTTAACCTGTATGCCATTGATGGTTACTCGCACAAAGAGATAGCCGAAATTATGTGTATTAGCGAAGGGGCGTCAAAGTCGCAGCTATCAAGGGCAAGGGCTATTTTAAAAGAACAGGTTTTAAAAATGGATAACAAAAGATATGGATATGCAGGATAAAGAAATTGACCAGTTATTCAGGTCTAAACTGGATGATCTGGAGGTGGAACCTTCCGGCCGGGTTTGGAATGGCATTGCCTCTGGCATGGATAAACGCAAAAAAAGCTTAAAAACATATTTAAGCATGGCAGCAAGTTTGCTGCTTTTGCTTGGTGCAGGTTTGTATTTGGTATCGCAAACAAATAATAACATTAAAAAGCCGGTACAAATAGCGGTAACCAAAAACAATAAGCCGGTAAAAGTAATTATACAGCCTGTAGTTAAAGCGCCGGTGCTTGTACAGCCAAAAGCAGATGAGGCAGTTGTAAAAAATGCCATAAAGCCGTTGCGTAAATTAAGGGTAAAGTTGCAACATAATGTTTTGCCTGAAGTAGCGCCGGTTATGGTTGATGCACAACCGGCACAGCAGCTGGCACAAGTGCAGCCTGTTCAAAAACCTGCTGAAGCAATAAAATTTACAGTGCCCGACAGAACCGTGCCTTTTAACGAAAAAATTGAAATTACAGAGAATGCACCGTTTAAATCGAATACTTTAGCTGCACAGAATATCCCTGCTGCTAAAACGATGGCTGCCGCGCCGGCAAAAAAGCATCGCATCCGTAGCCTGGGCGACCTGATCAATGTAGTTGTAAGTAAAGTAGATAAACGTAAAGATAAACTGATAGAGTTTTCTAACCCGGCAGATGAGGATGATACCGTTGTAAGCGGCCTTAACCTGGGTTTTATCAAAATAAAAAAAGAACAATAGCATATACAAACATACCATATTATGAAACGCCTGATATTTACCACAATGATATGCCTGGCGGCTGTAACAGCCGTGTTTGCACAAACAACAGATAGTGTTAAAACGATAACCGATACTACCAGAACCCGCCGTACCCGTATCCGCCTTGGCTTTGGCGATGATGTTACGCAGGTAGCTATTAATGATACCAATGTTTACAGGTCAAAAGCGCCGGGCCTGTCATTCGGGCTTACGTTTACCAGGTTTGATATTGGTTTAACCACTCTGAATGATAACGGCAGCTTTACCTTATCCCCGGCTAATCAGTTTTTAAATTACCGGTCGTGGAGAAGCAGTAACATTGGTTTTGATGTGCTGCAGTTAAGTTACCGTTTCAGCAGTTCTTTCCGGGTTTACACCGCCGGCGGGTTCGATTGGACAAACCTGCGCCTGCGAGAAAGTGTTACGATTCTGCGGGATCAGCCCTCGTTAAGCTATACTCAGGATAATATCAAATATCGCAAAAACCGGTTGTCGTCTACCTACATCAGGGTGCCTGTAGCATTTGATTTCCGTACCCACGATGATGCCGACGGCAGAAGGTTCCACTTTGTAGGCGCCGCCGAAATGGGCTTGCTGATAAGCAGCAGCGTTAAGCAGGAAAGTGATACCAATGGTGATGTAAAACTGAGCGGTAATTACAATTTTGCCAAATTCAGGTACGGCGCATCATTGCGGGTAGGCTATGGGGCTATTGGTGTATTTGGTAAATATTATTTCAACAATATGTTTGATAACAGCCCCGCACAAGATGGGCTTAGAAATTTCTCCTTCGGGATGAGTGTGGGTTGGTAGACACGATTAATACACGATTACAGGATTTAGGGATTAACAGGATTTTTGATTGGGTTTGATTTCAGATCAACCCCTAATTTTATAATCCTATTAATCTTTAAATCCTGTAATCGTGTCTATCTTTGCCGTAATGGCAGAAACCCCTTTTTTACAGGCAAATTCAGTAAGCAGAACCTACGGCGGCGACCAGCCCTCAGGTGTAAAACAAATAAGCCTTGATATCACCCCTGGCAAAATCACTGCAATAATTGGTGAAAGCGGCAGCGGTAAAAGTACTTTATTAAGATTGCTTTATGGTTTGCTTTCGCCGGATACAGGCACCGTTAGCTTTAAGGGCGAACGCATTTGGGGGCCGGAAGAAAAGTTGATACCCGGCCATGATGCCATGAAAATGGTAACCCAGCATACCGACGACCTGAACCTTTTTGCCCGTGTATGGGATAACGTAGCTGCCCAGCTGCCCAGCACCAATGTAAAGCTTAAGGAAGAAAAGACAGAACAAGTGCTTACCCAATTAAATATGATGCAGCTGGCCTACAAACGCGTTGCCGACCTAAGTGGCGGCGAAAAACAACGCGTTGCCATTGCCCGTGCCATTATTACCCGCCCCGAGGTACTACTGCTTGATGAACCCTTTAACCAGGTGGATACATCATTTAGAGAGGGCCTGCAGCACGATATCAGGCAGATAGTAAAAGAAACGGGCCTTACGGTAGTAATGGTATCGCATGACCCGGCAGAGGTGCTTTCTATGGCCGATGAACTGATTGTTTTAAAGCAGGGCGAAATAGTAGAGACCGGCCATCCCAAAACACTGTATCAAAATCCGCTTAATTTATACACGGCCGAATTGCTTACCAATTGCAATGTGCTTACGGTGGATGAAGCCAAAGTATGTGGAATTGAGGCCGGCAAAGAAACGGTGGTTATTTACCCCGAATGGATCAGGCTGAATAATATTCTTAAAACCAGCAAGTGGGCTGTTAAGCAGGTTTTGTTTAAAGGCTTTTATGAAGACCTGATACTGGAGCACAACGGTGCGATACTGCGCGTTGTAAACGATGAAAGCGGCAAATATACCGAAGGCGACATGGTGGGCCTTAAAATAAAAAAGTGGCTGGAGTATTAGCCTCACCCAAACCCTCTCCGGAGGAGAGGGCTTAAGCAAGCTTTAGCGGCTTTAATTTATCTCGAAAGCAGATAACTGAACAAATTGTTGTATGCGTGCGGCAATTTCATCCTGTGTCAGGTTTTTGATCTTTTCTGCACCAAATTTTTCCACACAAAAAGAGGCAAGGGCAGAACCGAAGATAATGGCATTCTTCATGTTATTAAAGTTTACGGTACCTACCTTAGCCATATAGCCAATAAAACCACCGGCAAAAGTATCGCCGGCGCCTGTTGGGTCAAATACCTCGGCCAGGGGCAGCGCCGGGGCCGAGAAGATCTGATCTTCGTGAAATAATAGTGCACCATGCTCGCCTTTTTTGATAATGAGGTATTTTGGGCCCATGGTTAATATTTTTTTGGCTGCTTTAACTAAAGAGTACTCGCCGGATAGCTGGCGGGCTTCTGCATCATTAATGGTTAAAACGTCGATCATTTTAATGGTTTCCAGCAAATCGCCCATAGCAATATCCATCCAGAAGTTCATGGTATCCATCACGATCAGTTTAGGGCGGTTTTTAAGCCGTTTAATAACTGTTTGCTGTACCTGTGGGGTAAGATTACCCAGCATCAGGTATTCGCAGTCCTGGTAAGCCTCCGGGATGATCGGGTCAAAGTCTGCCAGTACGTTCAGTTCGGTTACAAGTGTATCGCGGCTGTTCATGTCGTTATGATACCTGCCGCTCCAGAAAAAAGATTTTTCGCCTTGCTTTATTTGCAGGCCTTCGGTATCTATATTGTGGTTGTTAAAGTCTTTAATGTCTTCCTGCGGGAAGTCGTCACCCACCACAGCAACGATTTTAATCTTATCATAAAAGTAAGAAGCGGCCAAACTTGCATAGGTTGCAGCCCCTCCAACAATTTTATCTGTTTTCCCGAAAGGGGTTTCAATTGCGTCAAACGCCACAGTACCAATCACTAACAAACTCATGTAAAATATTTTTAATTTTTTTTTATGCAAATATTGTGAAATTACATCAGAAATCATACTTTTGCACCACTCCAAACCGGAAAACACTCCTGAGTAGCTCAGCTGGTTAGAGCATCTGACTGTTAATCAGAGGGTCGCTGGTTCGAGCCCAGCCTCAGGAGCCTGAAAATCAATGATTTAACCCCACTCTGGCGAGTGGGGTTTTTTTATTCTCACACATTTCTCACACATTTTTGAAGGTTTTTAAATTAGGCGAAGTTTTTTGTGCAAGAGCTAAATAAGGATTTCGGGTAGTGAATGGTTAAGAGTGGAATAATTTTGGACATTATTTGATTGCCAATAGACAATCAGTAAGCTAAATTTTGATAGCCTAATAATATGACATCCTGATCGAACTAAAATATTTTCCGCCACTCAAATATCTGGTTTGTCAAGTATTGAAAATTTTGCTTTGGCCGCTTTTTTCTGTTCCATTTTTTTTTCAACCACCTGCATTAACGTTGTATTGAAAACATATAAGTGTACTTTTCGATGCACATCTTAACTACGTTAAAGATTATGCTCTAACTATCTGATAGGTTTTTAAATCGTAATAGTTAGTTTGCATTTCCCCAGAACATGTTGTAAGTGAAAACCGCGCAATGTTTGAATCATACTTATCCATATTGTTCTCTATAGGCAAATCAATTGCCAATTGTGAAGCAGTAGCAAAAACATAAACAGGTTTTTTTAAAAGGAATAAGTTGTAAAAGTCATCGCTACTCAAACCATTGGTGCTACGTTGTTTATTTGATAGTCCGTCATAAAGTTTATCGAAAAATGATCTTTGCTTGGCAGTTATAGCTTCTCTAAGTCTTCGTGCACTAATTAATATTTGATTGGTTAACTCTCTAACTCGCGATGTAAAGCTATGTTTAACATGAATCAGATATAATTCGTTTCCGGAAACGTAAAGTATGTCACACAATTCGATACCGTCTACAATAATAGTATCAAATACAAAATAGTTCGGTAAACCGTTGTATTGCATATTGTATTCGCCTTCATCATCAAATTGCTTTTTTACAGTGTCAAAAGTCCAAGGAAAGTGCAAGATGGAGTGCGTCAACTTCGTGTTTCGGAGAATACGTTCGGTTTGAGCTATAAGACTTTCTATAAACGATTGTTTTAATCGATACCACTTACTATCGACCAGAAACACCGCATCACTGCCAACCGAAAACTCAGCGTTGAAATGATACATAAAGCCGGCTGCGGCAGTTTGTCTTTTACCCACATAGCATTGTACACTTACACCATACAAATAAAATAAAATTCCATTCTCATTGTTGCCATTCAGCTCATATGCTCTTCGTATTACGGTAGAGTATATTTCGTTTTTATCTCTGACAGTTGCGAAAAGTCCATCTTTTTTACGATTACTTTCAGTTCTTTCAACCAAATCATAGTATTCCGCCTCATAAAACTCCTCAATCTTATTAGGGTTACAGAAATCAAACTCAAATGCATCATTAGGGTCTTTACTTTGACTCACAACAACGGGAATATTATTGTATATCTTCCTTGTTAATATGCCTTTTAACTGAATCAGGTATTGGCTATCACGAACTTCTATGTAAGAGCTTAATAAGTCTTTCGGTGCCATAGACATAATGATACATAGCTCGTTAATTAATCGATGCAATGTGTCAAAATCCACTTCTTTGTTTACTTTGAACCCTTTCCCCACAGCGATCTGTAGTTTTTCCAATGGTTTTGCAAGTACAAAATTAAAATGCGAAAAGCTTGTATCGGCGGATAGCCTTACGTGTAATTCCTTCGGTATCTTTCCAAATTGAAGATAATTCATCATTCGGTAATCATCCCTAAACTGTTCACTTACTCCGGTATTGTAACCGGTCATCCTTCTTGATTTTGTTGAAACAGCTTCATCATTCTCTAAAGAAATAATACGGTCATACGTCACTAAGCCGAAAAGGTGGTCCATGTAGCTTGCAACTATCCAATAAGCAGATCCACCCACTATAGTAAAAAGATCAAATTCAGTGTCGATGAATAAAACTAAATTTACTTTGCTTTGGGCAAAGACTGAAGTATCTTTCAATTGGGATGGCAAAAATTTTGACCAATCAGATTCAATATCATTAGTCCGGTATACATATAGAAAATATGTATAATCGTCCTTTTGGAATTGTGTTAGCGTAAGTGCTTGTTCATCTATGCTCTTTTCTCTTTTTTTGTAAGATTGAGTAATAATGTATTTAACGATTTCCTCAGTGTTTGTTAGATTTTGAAGAGCTGCTTGGGACTTTTCAATTCTAAATATGTTAGGTACAATCTTCATTAAGGTAAGGTTTAAGTATAATCTCACTCAATGTACTGATTAAAAACTAATTGATTATATATTTATACTCAAGTTCAATATCGGACATTAGTTCGAGCGACTAAATCAATGTAGCATAGCGAAATTGGTGCAAGCTAAGCAAACGGTCTTTGCAATAGAAGCGAATAACACGGCTGCAAAGTATCTGGGACGAACAACTGGCACTGTGATTGAGGAGCCGTTCGCTTCGGCGAAGGCGAACCTAATGATCGTTTTATTCTTTTGACGGCGACGGTTCCCGTTATCTTCTCATAATGCAGAAGCCTTAGCCGCGGTCAAGCGTGGGCGTTTGGCGGCCTTGGTAAGTAACTGATTCTTCTACAATCTCTTTTCACTGTTCTAATTTGCTTAGTTTTACCAAAGTAATCATGAAACTAATCAGCGATATTATAAATGAATTAATGGACCATGCTCATCCCATTGCAGGTCCGTTGTTAAAAACAAAGGTTTTGGCAGCCAGAATTGGCAATGCCGAATTATCGGGTTGGGTGGATAATGAAATCAACGGTTATTGTGAAAATGGTAATACGCCTGACTACAGGCGGTCGTCCGGCATTTTAATGGGAACATTTGTAAACGGCAATAAACAATACAGCCGAGCGCAAGTGCCTTTGGGTGATATTACCGATGAGGAACGTCATTTGTTAACAGATTTTGTTATTAAAGACAGCATTAGTTCAGTTGAGAAAATGCAGGAAAGTAAGGATTTAAAAATAAGTGTCAGCGCCGACGCTAAAGCTTTTATAGAACATTCAGTTAGAAGCTTAGGTAATCGTTTTTTTGAGATCCTGGTCGTTTATATAGATGTTCCCTCAGCATTATTTGCCAATATCCTGACCAGTGTAAGATCTAAATTACTTGATTTTATGTTGGCTATTGAGCATGAGTTTGGTCAAGAAACAGAACTGGAAGATCTACGCACAAAGAACAAATTAATCAATCAAATTATGCATACTACAATAAATAACAACGGTGACGGTAATGTCATTAATACCGGCACTAATGCTCATATATCTGCGAGCAATACCATAATTAAAGGTAATGCGGAAGCGTTAAAACATACCTTAAAAGAACATGGTGTTCAGGATCAGGATATAGATGACCTTCTTTTAGTTATAGATGAGGTACAACCTGAGCAGCCTAATACTTATAGTCCAAATGTTGCTCAGTGGATAAAAAATATGGTGGGTAAATCATTGGATGGTACCTGGCAAATTGGTATTGGAGCAGCAGGCACATTACTGGCGGAGGCTTTGACTAAGTATTACGGATTATAAACGTTATCTCTTTGCGCTAATTAATAACGAGTAACATCGATTTCTGTACCTGAGCCGGTATTGATCACATTGTTATGCCCTTTATTGATGACTTCAGTCCGAAAATAATTGTTGACCACGTTGTTATTGACGGCTTGATCTGTTTTGAAAGGAACAAGGTCAATTTCGAAGCTATAAGTTTCAGCAAGCTGCATACAGAAACCTAGCAACCTTGACCTTACGGTACTCAATATTTGAGGTAAGATATTGGCATTGGCAAGAATCATTGCACCTGTAACTGTTACACCGCCGTCAACGCGGTATAATTTTGATGCTGCTGGTTGAATTTGTGTGACCATCTCCATGGGCAATCCCGTCATCAGGAGCTGATTTTTTACCGGATCAGTGTTCTGGGTCATATGTTCTATTACCCGGACTCCGTCAAAAATCGTATGATATCTCATCCGTTCATTTAGTGGAGCCGGCAGCATGGAAATCGGCAATTCTCGAGTTGTTTCATCTCCATATGCGGTTTGCAAGTTAATTTTTAAAGTAGCAATTCCTTTACGGTAATCAGGCGCCGCCATACCTTTATAACCGCTGATCTCAGCATTGGTGTAGTTAATTAGCTCTTCGTTTTTGATCATTCTACCAAAGTAATTCAGCTTAAAAAGTGCACCTTCCAAGGAACTTTTGACGTCAATCAAGTCATTAATTACGTCCTGTAAAATAAAAGTTTTGTTTTCGCTCATGTCTGGTCGGCTTAAAAATGAAATTTTTACTGTGAATTTCGTAAATTAATCCAATATTATGGGTTAATATTAACTAATATCTTCATGTCTGAAAAATAGTCGCAGAAATTGAATATATCCTCCAGCTGCCCCTCGCATCGGTCATCCTTACTATTCTCAGCTCAAGCTTAGCACGCACCTTCACCAGGTTATTTCACGGGGCCATTACTGTATGAATATCCTTATAGGCCATCGGCGCTTCGTTTCATATCGCTACCTGTAAGGCTGTGTTTCTCAATTAGATTGGCGGTGATGCAAGAGTGTTATTTGCAAATTATTTTTCTGTACTTCCACCACCCATAGCAATTTTAAAATAAATGCCCCAAATTTGTTATTGATATATATATTAATTTAACTAAATGGTATATGCAGCATCTAAAAGAATTTTTAACCCGCATTCAAACATTTGATCTGCGTATCATTGAAACTGATATTCAAATTGAATCGGGCACGAATGAAAAGAAGCATGTAAAAGCCTATGATTTAACCTACCAAACCCAATACTATGATTCCTTTTCCTACAGGAGCGAATTAAGGGTGTTAAAGGACATGGCTTTCATTGATCTGATTGCATTGGATAAAGAGCGTATTAAACTTCAACTTTCTGAATTATCTAAAGTACGCAATCGGTTTAAAGAGTTTTGGGGTAATTATAATCAGCATTATTCTGAAATGAAGGTGGCTTATGGTCGCTCTTTCATTTTTGGATTTAAGCATGTCCAGAAAAAGATTATTCAGCCTTATTACACCCAGATAATTAACTTCCATTTCGTAGGCGGCACCCTCCAGATGTTTGTCATTAGCAATACCTAAATTTAAAGGAGGAACAAGCACAGCAGCATTATTGTACAAGATATCAATACCGCCCAATCCTATAACCTGATTAAGAAGAGTTTTTGCATCCGCTTCATTTCCGGCATCGCTCTGTATAGCAGTTAAAGCTGGATGTAGCTTTTGGGCAGCATCCAGTTTCGCCTTGTTTCTGCCGGTGATGATCACCTTCGCGCCGTTCTCTGTAAACTGTTTTGCTGCTTCCAGTCCTATGCCGGATGCACCACCTGTTATCAATACTGTTTTCCCTTGTAATTGCATGTATTTTTTATTTTTATTTCGAGGCTTTAACTGATCTCAGAATGCCTACTATCCCGTGCGGCTTTATTATACTTTTTAGTATATTTTATATCAAAAAAAATTAAATGGTATAGCTTTCCAGTTCAGCTTTAAGGCTTTTAAGTAAGCCGGCCATCGGTTTTGCCGTATTCATTGATCGGCACATCACAACAGCCCCTTCAACAGCAGCTACGGCTTTAAATGCATAAACGGCGGCATCAAGTTTTTTTGAAAACTCGCCATCCTTAATGCCCTGGTTTAAAATAGCTACAAACAATTCTTGTCCTCGCCTAATCACACCAGCTGTTTTTTCTCTTACAGCCGGGAAGTTGTCGTCAGATTCTACCGCCATATTAAACACCGGGCATCCTCCCTTTAAATAGGTATTTAACGGGTCTTTATAAAAATCAAGAAAGGCAAATACCTTGGCTTTTGCTGTTTTAGCCTGGCTAATGGTTAGCAGCATTTTTTCGCCATTGGTATTCAGCATGTATTCAACAACCTGCAAAGCCAAATCGTCCTTACCTTCAAAATGGCCGTAAAGGCAACCCTTGGTCAGCCTGGAGGCAGCAAGTACATCGTCTATATTCGCTCCGGATATACCTTTTTGGTTAAAAATAGGTGCAGCTGTTTCCAGGATAAATTGTTTTGTTCTTTCTGCTTTAGTACGCATTAAAATAAGTTTTACCGGGTAAAAATATACTAAATAGTTTATTTTTTAATTAATTATTTTAACAGCGTTAAAGATGACATGATTATGTTACTTGCCTCCGGTATGGTGAGCTACGATTAGTTTTAAGCACCAGGGGTATTTGACAGACGCCTCCAAAAAATATTTCGGGATCCTGCCAAGCGAAATAAAATTATCCGGATAAGCTTGATGAGCATTTAAGCACGATAAAACCCGGTTTAAAGATCAGTGCGTTTTTAGTATCAAAAAAGGTAGTTTAAGGCCGTTTTCGGCTTTTAAAAAAAGCGACTTATTTACGCTATTGATATTATGCAATGCGCTTATTATTAATGGTTTGCATTTTGTTCACGGTGTTCACACCGCGTGAACGTGAACACCGCCGGTATTGCTGCTGCCGGCCGGCTTAAAAACAAAAATCGCCTTAAATGTATCATTTAAGGCGATTTACAGAGTGGGATGGAGGTGCCCAATCCGGTTAAATTTATTCGTTATAGCTGTGGGTCAAATTCCACAATCCATTCAATACCATATTTGTCTCTGAACATTCCGGCGTAAGTACCCCATGGGCTGTCGCCAATAGGCCCTTCAACATCTCCACCTGCCGATAGCCCGTTAAAAATTTTGTCTGCCTCTTCACGGCTTTCGGCACTAACGGATATTTTAGATCGGTTTTCATTTTCGTTTACGCGGCCCATAAATTCGGGTACATCATTGGCAATTAGTAAGTTATGTTTGCCAATAGGCAAGGCAATATACATGAGTTTATTTGCTTCATTGTCGGGCACCTGAAATTCTGCGCTTGCCAGTTCCTTAAACCGGACGATTTTTGTGAACTCTCCGCCAAAAACTGATTGGTAAAAAGTGAATGCTTTTTCAGCATTACCGTTAAAGTTGATCCAGGGATTGATTGTTCTCATAAATTTTATTTCTTGGTTTTTTGTTTTTTTAATTATAATGAAGAAAAAGTTTATCTAATTTATGAAAAAAAGGGATGATTTTTTCAATCATCCCTTTCAGCGGAGAGGGAGGGATTCGAACCCTCGATGCACTTTTGGCGCATACACACTTTCCAGGCGTGCTCTTTCGACCACTCAGACACCTCTCCGGGCATTTAAAGGATTGCAAAGGTAAAAATAAATGGCAATAAAAAAGCGGAACCTTTACAGGCCCCGCTTCTTAAACGAAAACTTTAACTCACAAAAACTAAACTTATATGCTGTTATTACTAACTATTATATCAGATTATAAAAAGTAACTAAGGTTTAAAGCATTATAAAATTAATTAGGTGTTTATGCATATATATTTTTTAAAGCTTATGTTTGCTGCGGATTGCCAGGTAAGGTAATTGCACTAAAGCTTGTTTTGTTCGGATGCTGAACATCAACGAAATTAAAAGACCTATTGCTGCCGAGATTGATGTTTTTGAAGAGAAGTTCAAGGCATCAATGAAAACGCCCGTACACCTGCTTGATCGGATCCTTTATTATGTGGTTAAAAGTAAGGGTAAAAAGATCAGGCCAATGTTTGTCTTTTTTTCGGCGAGTATCTGCGGCGGCATCAACGAGGCCACACACCGTGGCGCCGTACTGGTAGAATTGCTGCATACCGCAACCCTGATGCATGATGATGTGGTTGATAACTCTTATCAGCGCCGTGGTTTTTTCTCTATCAATGCTTTATGGAAAAATAAAATAGCCGTTTTAGTGGGTGATTACCTGTTGAGCAAAGGCCTGCTGCTTTCTATAGATAACGGCGACTTTAAACTACTCAAGATCGTATCTGAAGCGGTGAAGCAAATGAGCGAGGGCGAATTGCTGCAGGTAGAAAAAGCCCGCCGGATGGATATCAGCGAAGAGATCTACTATGAAGTTATCCGCCAGAAAACAGCATCGCTTATTGCATCTTGCTGTGCCTGCGGGGCTGCGTCTGCCGATGCGGATAAAGCCACAATAGAAAAAATGCGCCTGTTTGGCGAAAAGATAGGGATCGCTTTCCAGATCAAGGATGATATGTTTGATTTTGGCACCGATGATGTGGGCAAACCGCTGGGTATCGATATTAAAGAAAAAAAGGTTACGCTGCCGCTGATATATGCGCTGAATAATAGCGATAGCGGCGAGAAAAAGCGCATGATAAACCTGGTTAAAAACCACAACGACGACCCCAAAAAAATAAGCGAGATCATTAGCTTTGTAAAGCAAAAAGGCGGGCTGGAATATGCCGAGACCCAAATGAAGAAATACCAGGATGACGCTTTTGCCATATTGGATACCTTCCCTGCGGGGGCGGCAAAAACCGGCCTGGAGCAGCTGGTGCGCTTTACTACCGAACGCAATAAATAACGCACCGCCAATAATGATGTTAACCGAAACTTATTAACTTCGTAACATGCATTCCTTCGATTTCAGCTTCCTTAAACTTGGCGTATTTGATGTACTGGATGTGCTGTTGGTTGCGTTTATTGTTTATCAGCTTTATAACCTTATCCGCGGTACCATAGCGGCCAATATTTTTATTGGTTTTATGACTATTTACCTGCTTTACATGGTGGTAGATGCGTTGCATATGAAACTACTCACCGGCATCCTTAAACGGTTTGCAGATGTGGGCATTATAGCCATCATCATTGTTTTTCAGCAGGAAGTACGGCGGTTTTTGCTTTTGGTAGGTAAAAATGCATCCCTGCAGCGTAACAAGGCCTGGTGGAAATACTTTTTTGGCAAAGCCGAAGATGAAAAGAATAATTATGCCCGTATAAAACCCATTATTGATGCCTGCAAAAGCATGAAACAAACCCGCACGGGGGCGCTTATTGTTTTTGCCAAATATTATGATGAGCAGTTTTACCAGAACAGCTGCGAAGTGCTGGATGCCAAAATTTCTAAACGGGTGCTGGAAAGCATTTTTCAGAAGAATAGCCCCCTGCATGACGGGGCGGTTGTGATAGCAGAGAACAAGATCAAATCTGCCAGTTGTATCTTACCCGTTACCGAAAAGGCAGATTTGCCCGCCCAGTTTGGTTTACGACACCGTGCAGGCATAGGCGTAACCGAAGCTAATGATGCCTCGGCTATTATCGTATCTGAAGAAACCGGCGAGATCTCATACGCCAAACAGGGCCGCATCAAAATGGATATCAGCTTTGCCGAACTGGAAAAATTGTTGAATAAAGATTTTTAAGCTTACGGATTTACCGCCACCACCTCATTATCATTGCCTGCAATCGGCATTTTTGAATTGCCCTGTAACTTTATTACCGGCATTTTAGAGTTACCTTTTGTTTTGATGACAGGCATATTATAGCTGCCGGTATTGATAGCCAAAGCGTTTGGTAAATTGCTTTTAAAACTTTGCGGTGTAAACAATTTATTGGTTGATGAAACAGGCAGATTAACCCTCCATGTACTATCAGCTTTAAATGGCCGGATAAGGTTATTACTTAACGGATTATCCAATGGGGCAATGGTGGCTTTTTGAGCCGTCAGCTTACCACTGATGATCAACAGGACCATAAAAATTATCAGCTTTTTCATAATCGGTTTGGTTAATACCAAGGTAACTATTTTAACATCAATGCTAAATCTGTAAAATGTTAAAATAAATTATTTACACTTTGATGCTGATAAAATAGCACCCATAAAAAAACGCCTCCCTGATTAGGGAAGGCGTTTATAGGGTTTACTCTGAAAGCTTATTCTGCTTTTTGCAGATCAACGGTTGCTTTATCAATAGCAGCTACAGCCGCAGTATCATTAAGCTTGGTCCTGCTTTCTTTAATGCCGCCTAATATCTGCACTACCTGTGGGGCAACGCCATATTTTTTAAATTTGGTACCAAAATCAGCAATGGCCTTTATGCCTTTTTGTGCCTGCTCAGAGCTTTTAACACGCCCTGTAAAATCAGCAAACTTTTTCATTAGGTTAAACTGAGTTTGCGGCTGGCCTTCGGTAAATGCTTTGTACACATAATCGTATTGTTCATCGGTACCGCTTGTGGCATAAGTAACCAATATAGCCTGTTTTAAGGCGCCTTCGCTATCTTTTTCGTATGATTTTGCCAGGCTCATAGCTTCGGTAGGGTTGAGCATATCTATGGCAGATAAGGCCGCGCCCTGTACCGCGTATGATTGGCTGTTTAAAGCCTGCTTAAACAAATTCATATTGCCGGATGCCTTTAGCTTACCCAAAGCTGTAATAGCCGCTGCCCTAACCAGGGTGTTAGGGTCGGTTTGTGCCAGTTTAACTAAAACAGGCTGGGCAGCATTACGTACATCATCATTGGTCATATCAGCCGCTTTAATGGCTTTTATCTGCAATTCGTAATACTTATCGTTTAAAGCTGCAATAATTACTTTGCGTGCGCCTGCATTAGTTTGTTGCTTGGCAGCGGCGGTAATAGCCTCAAAACGATCTAAAAATAACGGCGCGTTAAAATATTGGAAGGTAAACTCCTCGATGGATTTGCTATCTGTTTTTTTGGCTAATAACATTTTATCACCATCCACATTCACCAGGCTTGGCTTAACTGCCGAATGGAACACCAAGCTATCTACCTTGTTGCGCATCCAGAATTTACGGCGGTCCATTTTGCCGCCTGCATAAACGTCAATAGCTAAAGGCATTGTAAATGCATCGCCATCCTGGGTTTGGTTTAGGTAAACGGTTTGTGTTTTGGTAGCATCATTCCATTTGTAGGTGATGTTTAGCACCGGGTGGCCTGCGCCAAAGTACCATTGGTTAAAAAACCAGTTTAAGTCGCGGCCACTGGCTTCTTCCAGGGCTAAACGCAGTTGATGTGCTTCACCATTTTTAAAGGCGTTTGATTTTAGGTAGATGTTTAAGCCCTTGTAAAATGCAGCATTACCCAGGTAGTTGCGCAGCATATATAATATGGCGCCGCCTTTTTGATAGGTAACCGCATCAAACATATCCTCTTTGTTGCCGTAGTGAAAACGGATCAGGTCTTTTGTTTTTAGTTCAGGCTGGCTCAGGTAGTTCATCCTGTCCTCGTAGATATGCGCGTCACCGGCATCTTTGCCATATTTATATTCGGCCCAAAGGGTTTCGCTAAAGTCAGCAAATGATTCATTTACCGATAGGTTGCTCCAGCTTTCGGCAGTTACATAATCACCAAACCACTGGTGGAAAAGTTCGTGCACAATAGTGCTGCGGCCCTGGCTGTAATAGGCATCTATCAACTCGCGTTTGGTAGCCTGTACATAGTCGCCATGCAGGGTAGCGCTGGTGTTTTCCATCGCACCGCTCACATAATCGCGCACTACTATCTGCGAGTATTTGTTCCAGGGGTAATCAACCCCCAGGGTTTTTGAATAAAAATCGATCACCTCTGGTGTAAAGCCAAAAATATCTTTGGCATAGGGCGCATATTTAGGTTCCAGGTAATAGCTCACTTCTTTGCCTTTCCAGGTGTCTTTGGTTATTTTAAAATCACCCACAGCCATCATAAACAAGTATGGCGAGTGTGGCAATTCCATTTTCCAGGTATCGGTACGGGTGCCGTCACCATTAAGTTTTTGCGATGCTAAACGCCCGTTTGACAGTGTAACGTATTTGGCCGGAACGGTCATGGTGATCTCGTCGGTAGTTTTCTGGTTCGGCTTGTCAATCGTAGGGAACCAGGCCGATGAGCTTTGGGTTTCGCCCTGTGTCCATATCTGGGTTGGTTTATCTTTTTCGGTACCGTCGGGGTTAATAAAGTATAAACCTTTGGCATCGGTTATCGCAGCGCTGCCCTGTGCTTTAAGTTCGTTTGGTTTAGCGGTGTAATCAATATAAACCGTGTAGCTTTCGTTATTGCGGTAGGTACGGTCAAGCTGTATGTTGATGGTCAGGCTATCGTAGGTGAATTTAAGCGGCGTATTTTTACCGGCTTTAACAATAGATACATTTTTTATATCCATGCCCTGGGCGTCCAGGCTTAAAGAATCGGTAGGGTAAAAGTGTGGTTTTAAGGTAACCCATTCCTTGCCATACAGGTACCGTTTTTTGTAATCGAAACGCACATCAAGTTTAGTGTGCACCAGGTCGCTGTACTTTGGCGGGGTTTCGCGATAGATCTTTAGTGCAGGGTCTGCAGGTGGGGTAGTTTGCGCAACTGCGCTATTTAAGGCGCAGGCACTGATGCTGCCGATCAGCATGGCAGCGTAAAAAGTTTTCATATAGTTTTGGTTTGATTTAATATGCATGCATAATAAAAGCTAAAATATTAGTTTTTATTTGATTTAAGACGGCTAAGTAAGATTAATGTTACAAGGAATAACTATTAAACTACTAAATTAGCCTTACCAATTATTGCGCTTATACATCACCAATACCTATTTGTTATGCAACGCAGAAAGTTTATTCAAAACGTAGCCCTTACAGGCACAAGTTTAGTATTAAGCCAAAACCTGGCTATGGCCGGTATTTTTAAAGGCAACCCGGCTAAAAAAGTGGTGCTGGGCGTTATGGGCGTAAACAGCAGGGGCGCATTCCTGGCACAAAAGTTTGCTGCCCTGGCTGATGTAGAGATAGGCTATATATGCGATGTTGACAGTGTGGCTATGGCCAGGTGCATTGCCGAAATTGGAAAAATAACCGGTAAAAAGCCACAGGGCATAACCGATGTGCGCAAATTGTTAGAAAAGAATGATCTGGACGCCCTGGTTATTGCCGCACCCGATCACTGGCATGCCCCTGCAACCATTCTGGCTTGCCAGGCAGGCAAACACGTTTATGTAGAAAAACCCTGCAGCCATAACCCGCACGAGGGTGAAATGGCGATAGCAGCAGCAGCAAAGTATAATAAGCTGGTGCAAATGGGCAGCCAGCGCCGGTCTTTTGATAACGTACAAAAAATGGTGGCCGAATTACACAGCGGCATTATTGGCCGTGCCTATTTTGCAAGGGGCTGGTATGTAAATAACCGTAAAAGCATTGGTATTGGTAAACAAGTGCCTGTTCCTGCCAACCTAAATTACGATCTATGGCAAGGCTATGCCCCGCGCAGGCCGTATAAAGATAATTTGATCCACTATAACTGGCACTGGCATTGGAACTGGGGAACAGGCGAAGCTTTGAACAATGGTACTCACGAAATTGATGTGATGCGCTGGGGGTTGGGTGTTGATTTCCCTGACAGGGTGACCTCAAGCGGCGGCCGTTTTGCCTTTAAAGATGATTGGGAAACGCCTGATACGCAAACGATATTAGCTAATTTCCCTAACAATACGGCGCTATCCTGGGAGGGGCGCAGCTGCAACGCTTTTAACTCTGAAGGGGTGGGGCGAGGGGTTGTGTTTTATGGGGACCATGGTACCATCAATTATGGCGGTGGTAACGGCTATCAGGTATTTGATTATGATAACAAGCTTGTAAAAGAAATAAAGGACGAAACCCCGGTGGATGCAACCAATAAGGTAAGCCCTACAGAAATGCTGGATAGAGTACACCTGCAAAATTTTGTGAACGCCATTCGCGGGGAGGAGAAACTAAACCAAACCATCATCAACGGGCACCGGTCTACCTTAATACCGCAGTTGGGTAACATTGCCCAACGGGTTGGCAGGGTGCTTAACCTCGATACATCAAACGGGCACATTTTGCACGATGCCGAAGCCGCCAAACTTTGGGGCCGCGAGTACGAACCCGGATGGAATTTGAAAGTTTAATATATCAGCCTGAATATACATTTATGAGAAACTTTAAAACCTGTTTACTTGTGGTGGCAATTGCTGCCGGTATGCAAAGCGCATCGGCACAAAATAAAGCCGGATACATTAACTTGTTTAATGGTAAGAACCTGAATGGCTGGAAGATACTGGCCGGCAAAGCCGAATACAAGGTGGAAAATGGCGGCATTACCGGCACTGCGGTGCTTAATAGCGGCAACACCTTTTTAGTAACCGAAAAGGAATATGGCGATTTCATCCTGGAGCTGGATGCTAAAACAGAAAGCATGCTTACCAACTCGGGCATACAGCTACGCAGCCATTTTGATGCTGCCGGGCACGATGGCAAGGGGCTGGTTTATGGCCGCCAATGCGAAATTGACCCCAGCGACCGCAAATGGACCGGCGGTATCTATGACGAAGGCCGCCGCGACTGGCTGTACCCAATGGAACTGAACGCCAAGGCGCAATCTGCCTGGAAGAACGGGCAGTTTAACCACATCAAAATAGAGTGCATTGGTAATAGCACAAAAACCTGGATAAACGGCATTGCTACTGCTTATGTGGTAGATACCATAGATACCCGCGGCTTTATAGGTTTACAGGTACATGCTATTGATAATGAGCAACAAGCAGGTAAAAAGATCTTCTTTAAAAACATCCAAATTAAAACTACTAACCTTAAACCGCAGCCATTTGCTAAAGATGTATATGTGGTTAACCTGCAGCCAAATGTACTATCGCCATACGAGAAGCAGGATGGCTGGAAGCTGCTGTTTGATGGTAAAACGCCGAATGGTTGGCGCAGTGCATCATCTATGGCCTTTCCAACTAAGGGGTGGAAGGTTGCGGACGGCATGCTATCGGTAATTGGTGCTAACGGCGGCGAGGCGGCTAATGGCGGCGATATTATTACCGATGGCCAGTACAAGGCTTTTGATATGTCATTCGAGTTCAGGATGAGTAGGGGGGCAAACAGCGGGGTGAAGTATTTTGTTACCCTGTCCGAAAAAACCACAGGCTCGGCCATTGGCCTGGAGTACCAGGTACTGGACGATGAAGTGCACCCCGATGCCAAACTGGGCAGGGACGGCAACCGCAAATTGGCGTCCTTATATGACCTTATTCCGGCCCAAAAACAGCCCCGTTTCGTCCACAAAATAGGGGAGTGGAACACCGGCCGCATTGTGGTGTCGCCAACCAATCATGTCACCCATTTTTTGAACGGTGTAAAAGTGTTGGAGTATGACCGCGGCTCCAAAACTTACCGCGACCTGGTAGCCATCAGCAAGTATAAGATCTGGAAAGATTTTGGCGAAGCCCCGCAAGGCCATATCCTGCTACAGGACCATGGCTTTGATGTGGATTATCGTAGCGTGAAGATAAAGGAGCTCAAATAGCTTTTTCTTCTTGTCATGCTGGACACTTTTGTCAGTCTGAGCTTGTCGGAGACTTGGCGATGCTGCTACTGGTTCGACAGGCTCACCATAACATCGGTAAATTATTCATACATACCTGTTTATATCCGAACACCCTACCGTCCGTAAACGAACGGTTTTATAACATTATTTGATTTTAAGTAATTGATAATTAGTATTTTGTAAATTTGGCACATATGTTATACGATATGCCTTGCGGCAAGCTTGCTTGCTGCCTATTTGCCTACCAAACTTAAATCATCATGTTTAAAAATTACTTAAAAATATCGTGGCGTAACCTTACCAAAAACAAAGCGCATACATTTATTAATGTAACAGGCCTGTCGGTAGGTATGGCGGTGGCTATGCTTATCGGGCTTTGGATCTGGGATGAGGTATCATACGATAAGTACTTTAAAAACCACGATAAAATTGTGCAGGTATGGCAGCACCAAACCTTTAACGGCAAGGTAGGCAGCCAGATAGCTATGCCCATACCGCTGGGTACCATGCTGCGTAATGATTACACCGGCAAGGATAAAGATTTTAAATACACCGTACTTTCCAGTTGGAATTTTGAACATATTTTGGCCCTCGGCGATAAAAAGATAACACAACAAGGTAGTTTTATGCAGGCCGAAGCACCCGAAATGCTTTCGCTGAAAATGCTGAAGGGTACCCGCGCAGGCCTGGCAGACCCATCATCTGTACTGTTATCTCAAAAGGTAGCCAAAGCGCTGTTTGGCGATGCCGACCCGATGAACAAAACCCTGAAACTTGATAACAAGGACCTGGTTAAGGTTACCGGCGTTTATGAAGATATCCCACATAATTCTTCGTTTAACGAATTATCAATGATCCTGCCGTGGGACCTGTACCTGTCATCGCAGGATTGGGTGAAAAGATCTGCAAGCCAATGGGGTAACAACTCGTTCCAGATCTTCGCGCAATTAAATGATCATGCCGATATTGGAAAAGTCAGCGCACGCATAAAAGGCATCAAAGAAAAAAATATCGCCCTGGCCGGCGATAAGGTTGGCGCTTCGTTTAAGCCGGTAGTATTTCTGCACCCTATGGATAAATGGCACCTGCGCAGCGAATTTAAGGATGGGGTTAATACCGGTGGGGCCATACAGTTTGTTTGGATGTTCGGCATCATAGGCACCTTTGTATTGCTGCTGGCCTGTATCAATTTCATGAACTTGAGCACCGCCCGGTCAGAGAAGCGCGCCAAAGAAGTAGGCATCCGCAAAACAGTAGGCTCGTTACGCAGCCAGCTGATAGGCCAGTTCTTCAGCGAATCGCTGATGGTGGTGGCATTTGCCTTTCTGCTTTCGGTTATTTTGGTATTGCTTACTCTGCCCTGGTTTAACCAGGTGGCCGATAAAACCATGACGGTGCTGTGGGCCAATCCGGTATTTTGGCTGATGGGTTTGGGCTTTAGTCTGCTTACGGGGCTGATTGCCGGTAGCTACCCGGCCTTTTACCTGTCGTCGTTTCAGCCGGTAAAAGTTTTAAAAGGCACTTTTAAGGCGGGGCGGTATGCCGCTTTACCGCGTAAAATACTGGTAGTGCTGCAGTTTACGGTTTCGGTTACGCTTATTATAGGCACTATTGTAGTTTTCAGGCAGGTGCAGCATACCAAAAACAGGGCCGTAGGCTATGAGCGCACCGGGTTGTTGCAGATGAACATGAAATCTGACGATATTCATAAAAATTTTGCCGCTGTGCGTAACGATCTGTTACAAAGCGGCGTGATAGAAGAAATGGCCGAATCCGGCAGCCCGCTAACGGATGTTTACTCTAACAATAGCGGCCTTACCTGGCGTGGCAAACCGGCCGGCCTGCAAGACGATTTCGGTACCATCAGGATTACGCATGAATTTGGAAAGGTGGCTAAGTGGAAGGTTGTTGAAGGGCGCGATTTTTCGAGGGCCTTCGTAAGCGATTCTACCGGGATGATCCTGAACGAGTCGGCGGCCAAATTCATGAACTTTAAGCATCCCGTAGGCGAAATAATTGAGTGGGGAGGCAAGTATAAAGTAATAGGCGTGGTAAAAGATATGGTCATGTCGTCGCCCTATGAGCCGGTTAAGCCAAGTATATTTATCCTGCAAAATTTCGACGGGGGGATAGTTGACATCCGCTTAAACCCAAAAGTGAGCACCCGCGAAGCTTTAGGCAAGATTGAAGCTGTATTTAAGCAGTATGACCCGGGCAGCCCGTTCGATTATAAATTTACCGACGACGAGTACAATAAAAAGTTTGCCAACGAAGAGCGTGTAGGCAAACTGGCCGGATTTTTTACCCTGCTCGCTATCTTTATCAGCTGTATGGGCTTATTTGGCATGGCATCGTTTATGGCCGAGCAGCGCATCAAAGAGATCGGCGTACGTAAAGTACTGGGGGCATCGGTATTTAATTTATGGAAGCTGATGTCTGCAGATTTTATCATCCTGGTAAGTATCGCCTTACTGTTTGCCATACCAACGGCCTATTACTTTATGCATAACTGGCTGCAGGATTATAAGTACCGGGCCGAGCTTTCCTGGTGGATCTTTGCCCTGACGGCAGTTGGCGCCATTACCATAACCATATTAACGGTAAGCTACCAAAGCATCAAAGCTGCGCTTACCAACCCGGTTAAAAGTTTAAAAACAGAATAATAACCTGCACCCGTATGATCAATAATTATTTAAAAATGGCCTGGCGCATCCTAATCCGCCAAAGGCTGTTCTCGGCTATTAATATATTGGGCCTGGTAATTGGTATGGTTGCAACCTTGCTAATTGTGCAGTACATAAGCTTCGAGCTAAGTTTTGATGATTTTCAACAACATGCCGATCGGATCTACCGCGTTAAACATCAAAATTACAGGGATGGAAGCCTGATAGAAAATACCCCAAAAACCTACTCGGCAGTTGGGCCGGCAATAAAGGCCGAGATACTGGGCGTAGCAGAGCAGACCCGTGTATCTAAACTGGAGGGGCAGGTAAGCACACAGCAGGCCGGCAAAGATGCTGTAGCGTTTAACGAACGGCATTTGTACCTGGCAGATCGCTCGTTCCTTAAAATGTTCTCCTTCCGGATGGTGGAGGGAACAACAGCGGCGCTGGATGGCCCCAACGCGGTTGTGCTGACAGAAACCACCGCCAAAAAATATTTCTCCGGGCAGGATGCGCTTGGCAAAACCATCCGCATTCAGCAGAATGTATCGGGCACCAATATTACCGCTACGGTAACCGGTGTTTGTAAAGATGTGCCTGCCAACTCGCACCTGCAGTTTGATTTCCTGGTGTCGCAGGATCTGCAGGCCGGCGATTGGGTTTATGCCGACTCCTACACCTATCTTTTACTATCGCCCAAAACAGACCATAAAATGTTTGAGGCAATGCTGCCGGCTTTTATAAAAAGGCACAGCACCGGGAATGATAAGATCCGAAACTCCAGTTTTACACAGGGCAAAAGCAATTTAAGCAGCATCGTTTTAACCTTACAGCCCCTGCGGGATATTCACCTGTATGCTAACCTTAGCGATGAGATAAGCCCCGGCGGGAATGGCAATATGGTTTGGTACCTGGGTATTATTGCGGCTTTAATTTTAATTATCGCTTATATCAATTACATCAACCTTACTACCGCTAAAATCATTGAACGGACAAGGGAGGTAGGCATCCGCAAGGTGTTAGGCTCGCAGCGGCTGCAGCTTATCCTCCAGTTTTTGTTAGAATCGCTGGTGTTGAACAGTATCAGCGTAATTATTGCCGTAGTGGCTGTAATGATGCTGATGCCCTGGTTTAGCGCATTGTGCGGTGTAAACATCCAATTTACGCTTTGGCAAAACGGGCTGTTTTTAGCCGGCTTTGTTGGGTGCTTGTTATCCGGCATTTTGCTGTCGGCATTTTACCCGGCGCTTATCCTGTCTAACTACAGGCCGGTACAAATACTTAAGGGCAGGTTTCAAACCGGGGGGCAAGGTATCTCGCTGCGTAAATCATTAGTGGTTTTTCAGTTTGCGGCCACCATTACCTTTATGATAGGTACGCTGGTAGTTTACAGCCAGGTAAATTATATGAAAACCGGCAATAATGGTATGGATATGAAACAAACGCTGGTATTGATGGCCCCGCAGAATGTAAGGCAGAATGATGCCGAGGCGATGGATTTTATGCATAGGGACAGTGTTTTTCAAACAGAACTGATGCGCAGCCCGCGTGTACAGGGTGTAACATCGTCATCAAGCATCCCCGGCGAGGTTATCAATTATACAATGGCTTACACCCGGCCCCAAAATGCAGCAGAAGAAAAGAGCATCAGGCTGCCCACGCTGGAGATAGGGAGTAGTTTTTTAAACCAGTTTAAGGTGAAGATAATTGCCGGGAACAATTTTTCTGCAGCAGCACGGTCGGCAGGTTCGGCCATGATGCTGAATGAAGCAGCCGTAGTATCGTTAGGGTTTAAGAACCCGCAGGATGCCGTAGGCAAAATCATCCAAACCAAAAACGGGCGCGGCCGCATATTTGAGAACACAATTGCCGGGGTTGTTAAAAACTTTCATCAAACATCCTTAAAAGAAGATTTTACCCCAACGGTTTTCAGGCTGATAGACCCATCCAGCGTTACCCATTACGAGCTGAAGGTAAATACGGCAGATTTGCCTGCTACCATGGCGCAGATAAATAAAACCTATAAAAGCGTATTCCCGGATGCTGCCTTTGATTATTTTTTTCTGGATGAGTTTTTTGATCAGCAGTACAAGGCCGAGCAGCACTTTGGTAAAATATTCAGTCTTTTCTCCGGCCTGGCAATTTTGGTTGCCTGCCTGGGTTTATTTGGGTTAACGCTTATAACCGTTAACCAGCGCATTAAAGAGATAGGCGTACGTAAGATATTAGGGGCATCTATACCCAACATCCTGCTGCTGATATCAAAAGATTTTATTGGCTTGCTGGGTTTGGCATGTGCTATTGCAGTGCCTGTGGCTTACTGGGGCAGCTACCGCTGGTTGCAAAACTATATTTTCCGCATTAACTTTAGCGTGTGGTTTTTTATTGTTCCTATGGCATCGGTATTAATTATGGCATTGGCTACAATTAGTTTACAGGCCATCAAAGCAGCGCTTGCCAACCCCATTAAAAGTTTAAAAGCAGAGTGATATACATGATCAGGAAAACAGCATACGCCATGCTGCTGCTGTTAGCGGCAGGGTTGGGGGTTAAGGGCCAGTCGTCCCATCAGGATTCGGTTCAAAAAAAGATTGCACTGGTAGAAAAAAACCTGATAGGCTTGATCCAGACCGAAGGGCAGCAACCCTGGACCATTCAGGAACGGATGGCACATTACAAGGTGAATGGTGTAACTGTGGCCGTTATCCGTAATTATAAAATGGAATGGGCAAAGGGCTACGGCTGGGCCGATGCAGGCAAGAGAATACCGGTTACTGCTCAAATACTTTTCCAGGCGGCATCTATCAGTAAATCCTTAAATGCAGTAGGGGTTTTAAAGCTGGTGCAAGATGGTAAACTGGATGCGGATAAAGACATCAACCAATATCTTACCACCTGGAAATTTCCGTATGATACGGTAGCCAGGGGAAAGATCATCAATACTAAAAACCTGCTTAGTCATACCGCGGGTTTAACGGTGCACGGCTTTGGGGGCTACAGCCATAAAGATACGCTGCCAACTATAGTGCAAATACTAAATGGCACCAAACCGGCCAATTCAGATGCTGTACGATCGATGTTTGAGCCCGGCTTACGGTCAGAATACTCTGGCGGCGGCACAACTATAACGCAATTAATGGTGATGGATATTACGCACCAGCCGTATGATAAATATATGTACCAGCAGGTGCTGAAACCTTTGGGGATGACGGGCAGCACCTATACCCAGCCCCCGGTAAATACCAAAGCCGGAATATTAGCTACCGGCTACCGTAATGATGGCGCCGAGCTTGAGGGCAAATACAACATTTACCCCGAAGAAGCCCCCGCCGGCTTATGGACAAACCCTACCGACCTGGCTAAATACATTATCGAAACACAGCTGGCTTACCAGGGCAAATCAAGCAAGGTGCTTAACCAGGCATTTACCCGGTTAAGGCTTACGCCGTATATGGATAAATCTGCCGCTTTGGGTGTTTTTATAAACGATTTTGAGGGTACTAAATATTTTGAACACGGCGGTGCTAACGAGGGTTTCCGCTGCCAGTATTTTGGCAGCCTGGAAGGTGGTAACGGTGTGGTAGTGATGGTAAACTCAGATGAGGGGGCCATCAATAACGAAATTATAAACAGCGTAGCCAAAGTGTACAATTTTAAGGGCCTGTATCGTTCCAAAATTTATAAGACCGCTATTGTTGACAGCGCTGTATTACAAACTTATGTGGGTAAATACGAAATGAGGCCCGGCTTTAACCTGATGATCACCCGGGAAGGAAACAAGCTATACGGGCAGGCAACCGGCCAGGCCAGGCTGGACCTGTTTGCCGAAGCCCAAAACAAATTTTACCTGAAGGTTGCGCCTGTAGAAATTGAGTTTATCAAGAATGAAAAAGGCGAAGTGATAACCTGCCGCATCTATCAGGGTGGTGTAAACGATGCAAAAAGGATAGAGTAATGATTGCAGGAAGATTTTATTTTTTTTTGGCGGCACTATTGATAACGCTTAATATAGCCCATGTTGCTGAAGCACAGGATACCGTTATTATTAATAAGGAATATGGTAAGCTTGACAGTATCGGTTCAGCAATACTTAAACAGAAAAGGTTTTTGCAGGTTTTTGTACCTGCTGGCTACAAGCCGGGCAGCAGCCAGAAATATGATGTAATTTATGTGCTTGACGGCGGAAACTGGAATACCGGTTTAATAAACTACATACAGCATTTTGTAGCAGGCGAAGGCAATATGCCGCCCACTATTGTGGTAAGCATTTTGGGGATAGACAGGGATAAAGATCTTACGCCTACGCATTTGGCCGATTGGAAAACATCCGGCGGGGCAAACAATTTTTTGGCCTTTATTAAAAACGAGGCTATTCCGTACATCAACAAAAAATATCCGTGTAACGGAGATAATACCCTTTGGGGGCACTCTTTTGGGGGGCTGTTTGTAATGTATGCGCTATTGAACGAGCCCGCAACTTTCAAATCTTTTATAGCGGTTGACCCCAGTATATGGTGGGACAACTGTTATATAGCTAAAGCAGCGCATTTTAAGCTGCGCGCCTTAGCCGGGCTAAATACCACGCTTTTCATCAGCGGGCGCGAGGGTGCCGACGGTGCATCCATGAGGATTGACAGTATGAACGCGGCCCTGAAAAAAGATGCCCCGGCAAACCTGATATGGAAAAGTATGCTTTACCCGGACGAAACCCACAGTTCGGTAAGGTTTAAAAGTATTTACGATGGTTTAAAATTCACCTATTCGGGTTATAGCGGGGGTGTTGAATTTTTGCCTGTGAATGGCATCGTGCTAAAAGATACGCCATTAAAAATTTGGTATTATAATGACCCCGCTAAAATACATTACACTACCGATGGCACCGAGCCCACCTTAGCCTCGCCTAAAGTAGTATCAGATATTGAAATAGCTGCACCGGCCAAACTTATAGTTAAAAGCATTACCAACCGCAGCCGTTATAACAGTAGCGCAAGCGGTAATTTTAAAACAGGAGATTGGCTACTGCCGGCAAAAATGCAAAAGAATGCCAAGCCGGGCGGTTTTAAATACGATTATTACGAAGGTACATGGCTTAAGCTGCCCGATTTTAAGAAAATAAAACCAATTAAGCAGGGCATAACCGATAGCACCTTTAACATCGAAAAACTACCCCAGCAAAACAATTTTGCCCTGATCATAAGCGGCCAGATGAAGATTGAAGAAGATGGTTATTACATTTTTATTATGGATGCAAACACAGAAGCAAGCCTGTGGATAGGCAACCAGCCCGTTATAACAGCAGATGAATTGCATAAAAGCGGGCAATCGTACATCTTACCCATAAAAAAAGGCTACCATAACTTCCGGATACAATATTGGCATAAAGCAGGCCCACCTAAGTTAAATTTACTTTATGTAACACCTAAAAGTGCGCTGAAAAAAGATGCGACAGTTATTCCGTTACAATTGCAGTACAGTCAACGCTAAATAAAATTTAACCACAAAAAAAACCGATGCACAGCATCGGTTTTTTTATAAAGTCAGAGAACTGATCTCCACTCGCTAATCTGTATTTACTGAACTTAGCAATATTGCTCAAACGCACCAATCAGGTTATCAGCTATCATTTGTGCCGGGCGGCCTTCAATCTGGTGGCGCTCTATAATATGTACCAGTTTACCATCCTTAAACAAAGCCATTGATGGCGATGATGGCGGGTAAGGCAACATCAGGTTACGGGCAGCATCTACGGCATCTTTTTCCATACCTGCAAAAACGGTAACCAGGCGGTCCGGGTGTTTTTCATTTGCTGCTGCGGCGCGTGCTGCAGGGCGTGCATTAGCTGCAGCGCAGCCACAAACCGAGTTTACCATTACAAATACAGTGCCTTCGCTTTTAATAGCCTGCTCAACAGATTGGGCATCTTTTAATTCTTCAAAACCAACTTTGGTTAATTCTTCCCGCATTGGGGCAACTAAATATTCTGGGTACATAATTTTACTTCGCTTAAATTCAATACAAAAATATCAAATTCAAAATAAAAACAACCCGTAATCAGAATAATCCGTAATAATTGACGTTTCGCTTATAATAACAGGGGGAAGTGTGAGCCGGAATTTATGGCGATGATTTATTATATTGCGTACTTATTGTTTTAACCCTAATTAAAACTATAGAATGAACTTAAAATTAAAGATTTAGGTATGGGCATTATTACGAAAAAAAATAACGCCCAGCCGCGTATTGTACAGGTAAAAGCAAAGCATATTAACAGCCTTAAAGCAGCGGTAGCCGCCGTGTTAATTGTGGTAATGGTGCTGATGACAGCCATTGTGCGCTTAAGCACGCAATCGTTACAGCAAAGGCAGGAAAACAGCAGGCTGCAATCGCAGGTGGTTGCCCTGCAGGTGCAGATAGATAAAGAAACGCAGGATGCACTGCTGGTTAACGCCGAAAAAGAGGGCAGCCGCAGTAAGGCTGTTTCTTATATTCAGGATATCCAATCCAAACTAAAAACTATTAACAATTATATGAGCAAGCGGGGTTTGCGCGGCTTATCATTCCGTAAACTAAACGTTGGCGATAAGCCCAAAAGCGATACCAAGCTGTATGCCGATTTTAGTAACTACCTGGATAGGCTGGTAAACAATATTGCCTATGTGCCTATGGGCTACCCAAGGTTAAGCTCGTTCACATCTTTTTTTGGCTCGCGCGGTAACCCGTTTGATTTTGGCGGGCGCGAGTTTCACCCCGGTATTGATTTTGCAGGCCACCGCGGCGACCCGGTTAAATGCACCGCCAGCGGCAGGGTGGTGTTTGCAGGTAAGGCAGGCGGCTATGGCAACTGTATAAAGATACGCCATGCCAATAACCTGGAGACCTGGTACGGCCACCTATCCAAAATAAACGTTAAAGAGGGGCAGCGCGTAACCGTTGGCGATATGATAGGTAAAGTTGGTTCAACAGGCCGCTCCACAGGCCCCCATCTGCATTACGAGATCCGGAAGAATGGCCACCCGGTAAATCCCAAACAGTATTTAAGTTTAAACATGTAAGGCAGCTTGATAATTATTGCAAAATAGGTGCGCAAACGTAAATCCATTTGTTGCTGTTTTACGTTATATTGCTAAACTATTTGATATATTATTTTGTAATAGTAATAAGTACTATATTAGCTAAACAATTTTAAATCTACCGTTATGAAAAAACTGTTAAAAAACCAGGATCTTAAAAGCGTGAATTTTACTGCCCTGTCCAGAGATGCCATGAAAAATGTACTGGGTGCCGCTGCCGATTTAACCAAACAGCAGTATTGCGAGGCCGACCACGTAGGCAGGTGCGGTGTTTGCGATAAACAAGGCGTATTTACCCCATGCGCGTAACCGGTAAATGAAGATAATTGTACTGTGTTTCTGGATCATCTTAACCCGTGTAGGTTATTTCTTTTTAATACAAGGTAATCACGACGGGCTGTATTACATGAAGATGAACAATCTTAAAGATATCAGCCAGTACCTTATCGTTGCAACCTTTTTGGCATTGTATTACCATAAACAATTATCTGCTAAAATAAAGCAGTTAATTGTTTTCACAATTGTTTACTGCCTTTCTTTTACCTGTATTATGCTTTACCCTTTTATGGGCAGCGAATTCAGGGGCAACAGCGAGCCCTTCCTTATCGCTTATAATGCTTTCTGGGCGTATGCCGTGGCAGCAATGTTTTTATACATTGTATTCAGCTCAGATAAATTCTCAACCAAAAGCACCGAAGTATAACAACCGCAAAGCCGCGCCTTTACTGCAAATTAAGGCTGCTGCTTATCAATCTTCATGCTATTGCAATAACCGGGTAATGTTAAGCTATCCAATTTCATTAAAATATTAATATTCACTATTTTTGCATCTCAAAAACTGAATTATATGTCATTAGTAGAAACTGCATACGTTAAAAGTAAAGTGAAGGATCCTTCACTGGCCGCTTGGGGCCGTAAAGAGATTGAATTGGCTGAGGCAGAAATGCCTGGTTTAATGGCACTGCGTAAAGAATACGGCCCGGCTAAAATATTACAGGGCGCACGTATTGCAGGCTGCTTACACATGACCATACAAACAGCTGTTTTAATAGAAACCCTGATAGAACTGGGTGCAGAAGTTACCTGGTCGTCATGTAATATATTTTCCACACAAGATCATGCTGCTGCTGCCATTGCTGCTGCCGGCACTTCTGTTTACGCCTGGAAAGGGATGAACGAGCAGGAATTTGACTGGTGTATAGAGCAAACTTTATTTTTTGGCGAAGACCGCAAACCGTTAAACATGATATTGGATGATGGCGGCGATTTAACCAATATGGTTTTTGATAAATACCCGGAGCTTGCCGCAGGCATCAAAGGTTTATCTGAAGAAACTACTACAGGTGTACACCGCTTATATGAGCGTATGAAAGCCGGTACCTTATTGGTGCCTGCCATCAATATTAACGATTCTGTTACCAAATCTAAATTTGATAATAAATACGGTTGCCGCGAATCATTGGTAGACGCCATCCGCCGTGCTACCGATGTGATGATGGCCGGTAAAGTTGGTGTTGTTTGCGGTTACGGTGATGTAGGTAAAGGTTCTGCCGATAGCTTACGCAACGCCGGTGTACGCGTTATTGTTACCGAGATCGACCCTATCTGCGCCTTACAGGCAGCTATGGAAGGTTATGAAGTTAAAAAGCTTTCTACCGCCATTGCCGAAGCTGATATTGTTGTTACAGCAACAGGCAACAAAAACATCGTTCGCGAAAGCCACTTCCGCGCATTAAAAGATAAAGCCATTGTTTGTAACATAGGCCACTTTGATAACGAGATTGACATGGCCTGGTTAAATGGCGCTTATGGCGATAGCAAAATAGAGATTAAGCCACAGGTTGATAAATATACTATCGACGGTAAAGATGTAATTGTATTGGCAGAAGGCCGTTTGGTAAACTTAGGCTGCGCCACAGGCCACCCAAGCTTTGTAATGAGTAACTCGTTCACCAACCAAACCCTGGCACAAATTGAGTTATGGACAAACACCAACGCTTACGAAAATAAAGTTTACACCCTGCCTAAACACCTCGACGAAAAGGTTGCCCGTTTACACTTAGAAAAAATTGGTGTGGAACTGGAAGTTTTAGAGCAAGACCAGGCCGAATACATCGGCGTAACCGTTGAAGGTCCGTTTAAACCGGAGTACTACCGTTACTAAGCTAAAAGTATTTAAATAAGAGAAAAGGGATATGGTGCAAGCCATATCCCTTTTTTGATTGAAAGATTTACTGCTTTGCTTTGTGGCGATAAAGTTTGTCGAAGTATTAGTCGCTTTGCCAAGTTTTCGACAAGCTCAAACTGACAATTTTTGTTTTAGCATGTCCTGGTGAGCCTGTCGAACCATTAGCTGCTTTGCTAAGTCTTCGACAGGCTCAGACTGACATGGTGGTGGTGGGGCCTATGGAACCATTAGTCGCTTTGTTAAGTCTTCGACAAGCCCAAACTGACAATTTTTATTTTAGCATGTCCTGATGAGCCTGTCGAACCATTAGCTGCTTTGCTAAGTCTTCGACAGGCTCAGACTGACATGGTGGTGGGGCCTATAGAACCATTAGTCGCTTTGCCAAGTTTTCGACAAGCTCAAACTGACAATTTTTGTTTTAGCATGTCCTGGTGAGCCTGTCGAACCATTAGCTGCTTTGCTAAGTATTCGACAGGCTCAGACTGACATGGTAGTGGTGGGCCTATAGAATCATTAGTCGCTTTGCCAAGTTTTCGACAAGCTCAAACTGACAATTTTTGTTTTAGCGTGTCCTGGTGAGCCTGTCGAACCATTAGCTGCTTTGCTAAGTATTCGACAGGCTCAGACTGACATGGTGGTGGGCCTATAGAACCATTAGTCGCTTTGCCAAGTTTTCGACAAGCTCAAAATGACAATTTTTGTTTTAGCATGTCATGGTGAGCCTGTCGAACCATTAGCTGCTTTGCTAAGTCTTCGACAGGCTCAGACTGACATGGTGGTGGTGGGCCTATGGAACCATTAGTCGCTTTGTTAAGTCAAACTGACAATATGTTCAATCATTAAGATTTATTTTCTACAACAATCCATACGATTCCCTTATCCAGGTAAACAGCTGCGGCCTTAAGTCATTAGTGCTGCTTAACCTGATGTGGTTTTCAAATCGTTTGGCTGTGGCTTGGGTGCTTTTGATAACCGGCGGCTCATCCAGTTTGGTGGCCGAATAAAATTTTAGGTCCAGCTGTTTTTGCATCGGGCGGATCACGAAGAAGGTTTGCCTGTGCACAAAAGTGATGCAGTTGGGGGTAACACCAACCAGCACATCGGGCCAGCCGGCAACTTCTGCCAATAGTTTATCAAACAGCAAGATCAGTTCATCAGGCTTGCCTTTAAAAAGATCATCCGGATTTACACGGGCGCAGTAGTGCCGCTGGTGTTGGCCGGTTAATTCGCGGTCGCATTTGGGGCAGGTGTATGGCATTAAAATACGATGGTAAATTTGGTGCCCACATTGGGTTCGCTTTCTACCGTTATTTTGCCGCCAAAGGTTTCTATCTGGGTTTTGGTCATAAACAGGCCAATGCCTTTACTGTCATGCCCGGCATGGAAAACGCTGTTGAGTTTAAACATATCCTTACCATGTTTTTTCAGGTCGATGCCCAGGCCGTTGTCTGCAAAAGTTAGGCTCATACGGCCGTTTGCCAGTTGTGATGTAATGTGTATTACCGGCGCAACATCCGGCTTACTGTATTTTAACGAGTTACTTACCATGTTATAAAATATACTCTCCAGGTACATCTTAGGGAACTGCATGCTGGTTATCTGCAAATTGGTAGTAATAACAGCGTTTTTACTTATCATTTGCCCCTTTAACATGGTGCCGGTAACTTTTACCATATCGTTAAGGTTGCAGGTATCGTAGGCTATGTTTTTACTGTTGCGCACTTCCAGCACACGCATCAGTTCATTCAGTGTTTCGTTAAGGGTTTCGCTGCTTTGGTTCAGCATCTGCAGCAATTCTTCTTTTTCGTGCTCGTCGGCAGCTTCTGCAATCATATTCAGGATCATGCGGATACTGCCCGAGGGGCCGCGCAGATTATGCGCCACAATACGGTTAAAATCTTCATACTGGCTTATGCGGTTTTCCAGATCTAAAGCGCGCTTGTACTCATCAATATCATAGCAAGACCCAAACCATTTTAAAATGGTGCCGTTGGCAGCGCGCATGGGTGTGGCCTGAGACAGGTGCCATTTATAAACACCATCCGCCGCCCTGCGAAAACGCACTTCGGATTTATATGGGTTGCCCGTAGCCAACGATTGCTGCCACTTTTTATAATCATCCGCCGCATCATCCTTATGTATCACCGGTTCCCATCCATAAAACAGGGTATCGTCCATGCTCATGCCGGTATAATCAAACCAATGCTTGTTGTAATAATCCATGGTGCCATCCGGGTTCGATGTCCAGATGATCTGCGGGATCGAGTCGGCCAGGAATTTAAATTCCTGGATCTTTTCTATCGTTTTATCCTGCTCTTTAACCAGTGCTACCTGCTTCATAAGCTCCAGGTTTAGCGCCTCCTGCGTTTCTACAGATTTTTTGAGGGCCAGTTCTGCCGCCTTATAATCATTAATATCCTGAAACGTGCCATACAGCCTGTTGCATACACTGTTTGTAAATTCGGCATTGCCAAGCGCACGCACCCAAAGCTGCTTGCCTTGCGCGTTAATTATTTGCAGTTCTTCATCCCAGGGGGTGCCGTCGGCAATGGCTTTTTCAATAGCGGCGCTTATGCGGTTGCGGCTGTCGCCTTCTTTATAAAAATCAATACCCGTTGCCAGGTCCGGCTCATAACCGGCAGACACACCGTGTATCTCTTTGGTAACAGATGTCCAATAAACTTTTTGTTGCTGTATATCCAATTCCCAGCCGCCCACGCGGGCAACCTGGTTAGTTTGCTCTAATATCTCTTTGGTGCGTTCCAGGTCCTTCTCCAGGCGGTAGCGCTCGGTAATATCAATGGCGTTACCAATAACGTAGGTGCCCTCGCGCGGGGATGTTTGCAGGGTATTATTATAAAGCCATACCTTTAAACTGCCATTTTTATGCCGGGTAAGCATTTGCCCTTTTGCCTGGCCTGTTGCCGTAATCTGTTTAAGGTAAGCATCTAAAAAAGCATGGCGCTCCTGAGGCACAATATCATACAGGCCCATTTTTAAAAGTTCTTCGGGCGTATAGCCCAAAATGGCAGCCCCAGCAGTATTTAATGATAAAAATTCACCATTAAGGTCATGCGTGCACATCAGGCCTTGCGAGTTTTCGAAGAAAATGCGGAGTTTTTCTTCACTTTCGGCCAGCATCTTGTCTTTAATCACAATAGAAGATACATCGCGGCCAATGCCAAAGATGTTCCCCGTAAGAGTTTCGGGGGTGGCGGTCCACTCAATGGTTTTAAAATCGCCGTTAATAGTTTTTAAGCGTTGTAAAAAATTGATGGTATCATGGCCAAGGCTTAAATTTTTAAGCTCGTGTTCGGTTGCTGCAATATCGTCCGGGTGTATAAGTTCAAAAACCGGTGTGTGGAGTAAATGTGCTTCGCTCCAGCCCAAAACCTTTGTAAAGGCGGGGTTAACGCGTTTAAAAAATCCATCTGTGCTGCCAACAAAAACCAAATCGTTGGATGAACGGAAAAGCTTCTCTACATTTTTAAGGTCCTGTTTCTTGCGGCGTTCTACAATCAGGGCAATTACCTCTTCGGCCAGCAGTTGCAACGCGCGTTTTTGCCGGTCGGTCAATATGCGGGGTACCCTGTCAATAACACACAAAGTGCCCAGCGCGTAACCATTTGGGTCTATAAGCGGGTAGCCGGCATAAAAACGGATATCCGGGTCGCCTGTTACCAGGGCGTTGTGTTTAAAACGGATATCCTGTGTGGCGTCGCCTACTTCTAAAAATTGGGCGTCGGTAATGGTGTAGCGGCAAAAGGCTAAATCGCGCGGAGTTTCTTTAACCTGCAGCCCCACGGCCGATTTAAACCACTGCCGCCGTTCATCCAATAACGATACAAGCGAGATAGGCGCTTCGCAAATGATAGATGCCAGTTCGGTTAGCCGGTCAAACTCGTGCTCGCTTAACGTATCTAATATGTCATAGTCGTCCAGCGCTTTTAAGCGTTCTTTTTCGTTGGCCGGTGTAGGAGAAGTGCTCACAATAGTTGATACAATGTTTACGAATATATTGATTAATTAGTTTTATGTATTGATTAAACAAAGCGCTTATTGAAAAATAAAGCAAACCACAGGTAGTAACTAAGGCACCGTGCAGAAAATATATTTAATAAATTTTTGTAACTTAATCCGTTTTATAACACCTAATCCCAAATGAAACTATTTAACAAAAAAAACATGGTAACCGCGGCCTTATGCCTGGGTGCGGTTACAGCTTTTTCGCAGGGGGCCCAAAACCTGCCTAAAGATTATCTGAGCAAAGAATTTCATGCAGGCAGGCGCCAGGCGCTGCGCAATTTAATGCCTGCCAATTCGGTAACGGTAGTATTTGCCTATCCCGAGCGTGTGTTTTCTAAAGATGTAAACTACGTTTATCATGCCAACCCCGATCTGTATTACTTTACCGGTTATAAAGAGGCCGATGCCATGCTGATGGTGTTTAAAGATATGCAGGGGCAGGGCGATAGTAGTTATAACGAAGTGCTTTTTGTACGCAAGCGCGACCCGCAGCGCGAATCGTGGACGGGCCGCCGCCTGGGGGCGGAAGGTGCAAAGGCGCAGCTTGGCATTAAGTATGCCTACAATGGCGAAGCTTTTGGCAATTTCCCTATAGATTTTAAGAAGTTTAAAACCATTATTTATGATGACCTGCCGGATGATATAGGCCAGGATGCCGGATTAGATTATTTGGTTAAAACCTTTAAAGGAAAAGCCAGCCTGCCGGAAGTAGATAAAAGCCTGGTGAACAGCCTTAACATGGTTGCCGCCCGTGGCACACCACAAAACATCCCGCAGGTATTAAATTATTTAAAAAGGAGCCTGAAACCCGAAGTATATCAGGGCAACGAACTTATACAGCAGCTGGCCAACAAGCCGGATAGCGCTACCCTGATAAGCGTTAAGGCTAAAATTAAAGAGCAGTTTGGTTCGATGGCGCTGTTTAATGATATGACCGTTGCATTGCGCGGCATTAAACAACCCGAAGAACTGGCGCTTTTAAGTAAATCGGCCCAGCTATCGGCCATAGCACATGCCGAGGTGATGAAAGCCATAAAACCCGGTATGAGCGAGCGCGAACTGGAAGGGGTGCTGCTGTATGTACATAAAAAATATGGCGCCGAAGATGAAGGCTACCCGCCAATTGTTGGGTTAGGCGCTAACGCCTGTATTTTACATTATGAAGAAAACAGTGCACAAATGCTGAATAACCAGCTGGTATTGCTTGATGTAGGATCTGAGTACCATGGTTACTCGGCCGATGTTACCCGTACCGTGCCGGGTAACGGCAAATTCAGCGAAGCGCAAAAAGCCATTTACCAGTTGGTATATGATGCGCAGGAAACGGTGATTAAAATGTGCAAGGCCGGTGTGCCTTATGCCTCGCTGGAAGAAAAAACCGGCGAAGTGCTTGGTGCAGGCCTGGTTAAGTTAGGTATAATTAAAGATGCCAAAGATGTAAGGCAATACTATCCGCATGGCGTATCGCACCATTTGGGGCTTGATGTGCACGATAAAGGCGCTTATGACGGTAACCTGGAAGAGAATATGGTGATTACTGTAGAGCCGGGCATCTACATCCCCGCAGGCAGCCCCTGCGACAAAAAATGGTGGAACATTGGGGTGCGGATAGAGGATGATATTTTAATAGGTAAGGATAAATTTACCAACCTTTCTGCAGATGCACCGCGCACCTGGCAGGAAGTTGAGAAAATGGCCGCACAAAACAGTATATTTGACGGTGCGAAATTCCCGCCGCTTAAATAGGATTACTTATTATATCAGAGAGCCCCGATGCAAATCGGGGCTCTCTTGTTTTTGAACTACTACATATAAATACATGTCAGTATGGTCCTGTCGAATACTTAACAAAGCAGCTAATGGTTCGACAAGATCGCCATGACAATTTACACAATGTTAGTCAGTAGCCCGTCGAAGACTTGCTTTCACTAATCGTTCGATAAATTAAATATGTATTATTTCACCTCTGCTTCTTCTTCAACGGTTTCGCGGAGGTCGTAAAGCAGCCATTGTTTGCCGGCAATCGCTTTTGCTTTTGATTGCAGCAGCTTTATAAAATCATTTACACCTACGGGCTCGTTGCCATTGCCGTGGATCAGTACAATACTGCCTGCCTGCGGTTGCTGCCCTTTGGCCAGCCAGGCATCGGTGCCAATAGGTATCAGCCCAAAACCGGTTATCTGATACACCAGCTGCTGATCTGACACCAGCCCCGGAAACCTGAAAAACACCGAAGGCAGCAAGCCATTAGCCAGCATCAGCTTTTCGGTTTCTAAAACTTCGTAGTTAATATCTGTGCCGGGCTCCAGTAAAAAATTTGTTTTAAGCGGGTTGGTACTGCTAACGCGATGGTTAAAGGAGTGGTTTATCCAGGTAATGTAGATCTGCTGATTGGCCTGCAGCTGTTTTAACCAGGCAAGGTCCTGCATGTGGTGTTTCATCCACAGGCCGCTAACAGATAGGGCAATGGGCACGGGCTTTTCTACCCGGCTAAAACCATTGATAAGATCGGTAAAAAGTTTCCTCTCCAGCGGGCGGTGCGATGGGCAAAGGTCGGCAGTAAGGCTTATGCCGGTTTCTTTGGGCAGGCCGCGCTCTATACCGGCATCCTGTATCGTAACCGATTGGCTTTCGGCCTTGCTTAGTGCCTTTTGGTAGGGTGTGCTGCCGAATAATTTGCGTGCTTCTGCAAAGCTCATCGGTTTTATCTGGTAAAACCCGGCATCGTTCACTTTGGTTTGCAGGGTTTGCGGGTTCACCATCAGCAGGTAAGGTTTGCCGTTATTTTCAAAGCGGCGCAGTATCAGCCAGTCTTGCGGGTAACGTTTTGCCCAGCCATAATAAGCCTGGTAGTTTTTAATATTGCCGTAAGTTACCTGCGCATTGGCAGGCAAGCTATAAAACAAGGTTAACAGTACAAATACAATCCGGAGCAGCGCTTTCATAATCATGCAAAGTAACACAATCACAAAAACATTTCAATTGTTAGGGTAGTAATAATGATATTTGCCCTAAACACCGTTCGCCATGACCAGATTATCTGTAAATATCAATAAAATAGCCACCCTGCGAAATTCGCGCGGTGGCGATAACCCCAATTTGGTACAAGTTGCTAAAGACTGTGAGCGTTTTGGCGCACAAGGTATAACCGTGCACCCCAGGCCGGATGAAAGGCATATCCGATATCAGGATGTGTTTGACCTGAAAAAAATAGTGACCACCGAATTTAATATTGAAGGCAACTGCCAGGAGCAAAAATTTATCGACCTGGTGCTGGCCGCCAAGCCCGAGCAGGTTACCCTGGTGCCGGATGTTTTGGGCCAGATAACATCAAACCACGGGTGGGATACGATCAAAAACCAGCAGTATTTAAAAGATATGATACAGGTGTTTAAAGGCGCCGGTATCCGTGTATCTATATTTGTTGACCCGGTTACAGAGATGGTAGAAGCCGCGGCCACCACCGGTACCGACCGGATTGAGCTTTACACCGAAGCCTATGCGCATCACTACGCTGAGAACAAAGAACAGGCTATAGCGCCTTATGTTAAAGCTGCCGAAACCGCCTATCAACTTGGCCTGGGCATTAATGCCGGCCATGATCTTGACCTGCAAAACCTGCAGTATTTTGCCCAAAATATCCCTGCGCTTGATGAGGTAAGCATAGGCCATGCGCTGATAAGCGATGCCTTATATTACGGGTTAGAGAATACCATCCAGATGTATTTACGGCAGCTGAACTAAAGCAGCTTAAAATAAAAGGCTTTTAAAACAAATGGCGCACTATTAATTGCTTAAATAGTGCGCCATTTGATAATTAAATTAACAACTATGCTTCAGGGTTGCTGCAGCATACCAAATCTTGCCCTATCTGGCAGTATTGTGTTTGGTTGGGTGTGTAAGTACAGCCATAAGTTAACAGTGGCGGCGGCGCCTGGCAGGTGCATCCCGGAGGGGTTGGTAATTTACCGCCGCTTACGTTTTTCATTTCTGTTCTTGTCAGTTGTTTTTTCATCAGATGTTTTTTTAAGTTTTAGTTTTTACTGATTTGGCCGAGGTTTATTACCGGTACAAGGCTCAATTACCGTAAGACGCTATAGTTAGTTAAAAAAATTTAGTTTTGATAAAGGCGCAACTGTTTAATCAGTGCAAAATTAACTGCCTTGTTATATAATTAGGGTGGTGTTAATGTTTAAGGCAAGTTAATTATAAATTATTAACTTATAGTAAGTTGGGTAAAATATTTTAATAAAAATTTATGCCATTCGCCTATCGTAGAATGGTTAGGCTATCCGATAGTATATTGCAGCTTTTTAGATCAACAATATAATAGTAAACCCCTAGCCCCGGTATGGATACTTTCGCAGGTTTCGTAAATGAGGCTTATATATAGCTGCGATTTCGGTAATGCAGTAATTAATAATAAGCTCCTTTTTATAAGGATAGTAAAAGGCCAGGTAAATATGATAGTTTACTTGTAAAAGCACTGTCAGTATAATATTAGCGCGTTGTTATTCATTACCTAAAATTGTACCTTTGCGGTAAATTTAAGGGACACCCATTTCAATGAAGCTGAACATTAATTACCAGGAGAAATTCGAGCAAAGGCACATCGCGCCAAACCAGGCCGATACCGACAAAATGTTAAAAACCATCGGGGTAAATTCGCTTGATGAATTGATAGACCAAACCGTACCGGCAAAGATAAGATTGAAAGATCCGCTGAATTTACCGGCCGCAAAAAGCGAGTTTGATTACCTGAACACACTAAAACAAACAGCTTCAAAAAACAAGGTGTTTAAATCATACATCGGCCAGGGTTACTATGATGTAATTGTGCCGGGTGTTATTCAGCGCAACATTCTGGAGAACCCCGGATGGTACACCCAGTACACGCCTTACCAGGCAGAAATTGCGCAGGGCCGTTTACAGGCTTTGCTAAATTTCCAAACCATGGTGATTGATTTAACCGGGATGGAAATTGCCAATGCTTCTTTACTGGACGAAGGTACTGCCGCTGCCGAAGCGATGTTTATGCAGTACAGCCTGCGTAAAAACCAGCAGGCTAACGTTTTCTTTGTATCAGAAGAAGTATTTTCGCAAACTATTGATATTTTAAAGACCCGCAGCGAGCCTTACGGCATAAAACTGCAAATAGGCGACCACCGCACGGCTGAACTTACCGACGATATGTTTGGCGCCATGGTGCAATACCCCGCAGGCCACGGTGCGGTTTATAATTATACCGATTTTGCCAATGCGCTGCATGCCAAAAATATTAAGCTAACCGTTGTTGCCGATATCATGAGCCTGTTACTGTTAACCCCACCGGGTGAATGGGGCGCAGATATTGTGGTGGGTTCTACCCAGCGTTTTGGGGTGCCTATGGGTTTTGGCGGCCCGCACGCTGCGTTTTTTGCTACCAAAGAAGAGTACAAACGCTCTATCCCCGGCCGTATTATAGGGGTAACGATAGATAGCGCAGGCAACTATGCCCTGCGCATGGCATTGCAAACCCGCGAGCAGCACATCCGCAGGGATAAGGCAACTTCCAATATATGTACCGCGCAGGCCCTGCTGGCTATTATGGCCGGTATGTATGCCGTTTACCATGGCCCGCAGGGTTTAAAGCTGATTGCCGAAAGGATACACGGTTTAACCGTTTTGCTGGCCAATGCTTTAACCGAGCTTGGTTATGAGCAGCAGAACGATACTTACTTTGATACGTTAAAAGTGGAGCTTGGCATATTGGCAGGCCCGATAAAATCAGAAGCGTTAAACAACGAGCTTAACCTGAATTACCAGGGCACGGTAGCTACCATTTCTATAGATGAAACTACCTCGCCTGATGATATCAAAACCATTGTACGCTTTTTTGCAAAAGTTAAAGGCAAAACGTTGGCTGATGCTAACCTTGATGCCCTGCAGAATAGAATTGAAGGCGTTATCCCGGCCGAAATGCAGCGCACATCTGCCTGCTTAACACACGGGGTATTTAACACGCACCATTCCGAGCATGAGATGCTGCGTTACATCAAATCGCTGGAGGCAAAGGATCTTTCGCTGTGCCACTCGATGATAGCCCTGGGGTCATGCACCATGAAACTGAATGCTACTACCGAAATGGTACCGGTTACCTGGGCGGAATTCAGCAAAATGCACCCCTTTGCACCAACCGACCAGGTAGGGGGCTACATGCAGTTATTTGACGAACTGAACAAATGGTTAAGCGAGATTACCGGATTTGCAGCCATGAGCCTGCAGCCAAACGCAGGTGCGCAAGGCGAGTATGCCGGCTTAATGGTTATACGCGCCTATCATCATGACAGGGGCGACCATCACCGTAATATTGCCCTGATTCCTTCATCTGCACATGGTACCAATCCTGCTTCTGCAGCGATGGCCGGGATGAAGATCGTGGTGGTAAAATGTGATGATAACGGTAATATTGATGTTGCCGATATGAAAGCCAAAGCCGAGCAGTATAAAAACGAATTATCGTGCTTAATGGTTACTTACCCATCTACACACGGTGTGTTTGAGGAAAGTATTATCGAGATCTGCGAAACCATCCACCAGAATGGCGGGCAGGTTTATATGGATGGCGCTAACATGAACGCACAGGTTGGTTTAACCAGCCCGGCCAATATTGGTGCAGATGTTTGCCACCTTAACCTGCATAAAACCTTCTGTATCCCGCATGGCGGCGGTGGCCCGGGCATGGGCCCTATCGGCGTAGCCAAACACCTGGTGCCTTATTTGCCGGGGCATGCTGTAGTTGATATTGATAATGGTAAAGCTATCCATGCCGTATCTGCTGCACCATGGGGTTCGGCATCTATCCTGATCATATCACACGCTTACATTGCTATGATGGGCGGCGATGGTTTAACCAATGCAACCCGTTATGCCATCCTTAATGCTAATTATATTAAGGCGCGTTTAGAAAGCCACTACCCGGTATTATATACCGGCGCAAACGGCCGTTGTGCACACGAAATGATTCTGGATTGCCGCTCGTTCAAGTCATTCGGTATCGAGGTAACGGACATTGCCAAACGTTTAATGGATTATGGTTTCCACGCGCCAACGGTATCTTTCCCGGTTGCGGGTACGGTAATGGTAGAGCCGACCGAATCTGAACCAAAACATGAATTAGACCGTTTCTGCGATGCTATGATCTCTATCCGTGGTGAGATTGATGATGTAGAGAAAGCGGTATCTGATAAAACGGATAACCCGTTAAAAAATGCGCCGCACACTGCCGCTGTAATTACCGGCAACGATTGGGGGCATCCATATACCCGCCAAAAAGCTGCTTACCCCTTGCCTTATGTGGCCCAGTTTAAATTCTGGCCGTCTGTTGGCAGGGTGAACGATACCTATGGCGACCGCACACTGATCTGCTCTTGCCCGCCGCTTACCGATTACGAATTTGAAGAAAGTGAAGTAACTACCCCCGAATACGGAACGTGATTGTAAAGAGGTAGGCGCACACACACAATAACTACATGGAGGCTCCTTATTGAAGGAGCCTTCTTTTATTTGATTTAAAACTAATTCAATTTTAGTTTGCTTTTTTAATATCATACATATACTAAAGCAGTAAAAAACAATAGATCTAACCCCATATAAGTTATCGTTACGTACTTTAGACAGTTGCGCTGTTGCTGTAATTTGTGCAATAATTACAATCTTTATTAGGTTAACAGTTTTGTTACAATACATAGGTTATATAAACGCGTTACAACTATTAAGAATATAACCTTTTAAATTTTAATTCCGTATAAAGAAGATATGAGCCCTAATAGCGACAAAACAGTAAGTGTTTTATTGGTTGACGATGATGAGATAAACAATTTTATATCGATAAAGTTAATCAAGAAAGCTTTAACCAGTTCTAATATTATGGCATGTTTAAATGGTAAATTTGCTATTGAACAACTGCTTGAAATTCAGCGTAAAGACCCTGATAAACTGCCTGATTACATCCTGCTGGATATTAATATGCCGATTATGAACGGCTGGGAATTTCTGGACGAATATAAGCGCCTGAATGTAGACCCGCTGGGTAAAAGTAAAATTTATATTATTTCTTCTTCGGTTTTTAGTAACGATATCAATAAAGCACGTTCATACCCGCTTGTAAAAGATTTTATATCTAAACCGCTCAACGTAGAAAAGATCAAAGAACTTTTTAACGTAGCACAGGTTTAAACCGGGGTAACCGTAAAGGCATCATCCTGGTATTTAACCATGCCTAAAGCAGTTGCCCTTGCATGGTAAAACAGGCAAATGTAACCTTCTGCGGCTGCCATTTTACCGTATTGTATGCGTAGTTCGGCTGCCCGGTGGCCATCGTAATCATACTTAGCCACAAATTTTCTGATCAGTTGCTCGGGCTCGGGCAGTTCATCGCCGCCAAAAAATACTTTTTGCCCTTCCATTTCTATCCGGAATACCTGGTGAAACCTGCAATGCCCGCCCGATAATTCATAACTGATGCCCGGTTTGTATTCGCCGGATCCCTCAACAAAATCTATTTTAGCGTTTGCCTGCAGGGCTTTAAAGATCTCTGCGTGGTATGATGAAGATTTACCGGTAAGGCCAAATTCAAATTCCTGGCGCTGTATAACATGCGTTGCCTGCGGGAAGCTTGGCTGCAGTTTGCCGTTTTGCTCTACCACCAAACCGCCCGAATGGTCATAGTGCAGGTGAGACATCAGTACCAGCGTAACATCATCCGGATCGAAACCCGCATTACGGATATGCTGATGCAGCAATAGCTCGTCGCGGGTATCTTTATAACCCAGGCCGGCATCCAGCACGATCAGGTCATCCGCGGTTTTGATGAGAAATGGGTTTACATGGATAAACAGCGAGCCGGGGCGGTCTTTTTTACTATCAGTTTCGGGGTTAAATGGGATAAACTTTTTAGTGGCATCAACCGAGTAAGAGCCTTCGCCCAAAGCAAAAATTTCCATAGCGTAGTGTTTGCGCAAATATAGCTTGCAAAAAACTAAGATGGCAACACCCGCGAATAAATGACATTAGCAGTTTGATTCCCCCTGCAATTTAAGCTATATCTCCCTTGTGAAAAAGGTTGGTATTTAAGTATGTTTGAAAGGAATTTTAAGAAGAATTAGTTTATAAAATACCCAAAGCCCTAATTTAAAACTATATGTACGATCCATCATTACATTTCCCGCTTGAAAAATCAATGGGGATAGAATCAAAACCTGTTGACGCCCGCAGCTATTTTTATGACGAGACGCTTGCTGTTTACAGGCCTTATTTAAACATCGACGAGGTATTTGATTACCTTAATACCGGCGATGCAAGAACAGGGCAGTTCCCTATTATTGTTAATACCGGCGGCTATGTACTTGATGGTAATGTGTACGAAGGCGTTAATAAAGAATATTGGTTTAAAGATGGTATATCCAACTGCGAATTGATAGAGAAAGCCGAAGCCGCGTACAAATCAAATACAGACGACTACAACAACTGGCAGTTTAACGGTTACGGCTTGTCATACTCCGGCAACGGAGTTGGCAATTATGCTGAAGGGATATTGGAGTGCAGGGATGGTGTTGTTTATAACGTATTCAGATCGGCTACCGACTCGACATTGGATAATTCCGGGCAGATCGTTCTAAGGATCTCAACAGATAGCATTAAAACATTTACAGCTCCGGTAACCATTTTTAACGGCACATATGATGACAGATATATATCAGGTGGGTTCGTTGGCGATACCGGTCGGTTTGTGGTTTTTATAAGGCAATACAATTATTTGATACCTGCAGAGGTGGATTTTGGTTTTATTTACTCGGATGACCTGACAACTGCCGGCACTGATGCAACATGGAGCGCGTTCCAATCCGTTGCACCATCAATTGTGCCGTTGGGCACAGTAGGGTATGGTAAAATAATATCGGTGAACGCAAAGTATATTTTAGCTACTTATACAGGTAACCGTAAGGCGCAGCTTTTAGAAAGTGCGGATGGCGCTACCTGGACACTGGGTGCAACCATGTATGATTATACCACATCATTAGCCCGAAAAGTTACAGAACCCTCAATAGTTGCCATTGGCAATAATTATTTGCTTTGTATTGCACGTAATGATGATAACGGGCCATACTATCAGTACGAGTCTATTGATGGAGGTACAACATGGGTATTTACAGGGCTGACAAACACTTATAGTGAAAGCGTAGCTGTAAGATCAGCCTGCCCGGTACTTTTATATAATGCCGAAAGGGAAGAACTGATATTATTTGGTACGGCAAGAGGAGGCACAACTGCTAAACGAAATAATGACCGGATGCAGGTTTATGTAAACTTTAAGTATGAGGTTTTTGGTATTGCCAACGGATGGACGTTACGTGAACAGGTTACCCGCCCGTTTAATAATAACAGGAATTTTTATAACCAGCCATGTGTTGCTTTTTTAAATGCTAACACTATAGTAGGCTTTTCTACAGATGGGGAATATAGCAGCCCATCAACAGATTTGAATAAAGAGCGGATGTTTTTGTATGGATTTAATTATACCTACAGCTTGCTAAATACAATAAATAAAACAGCCGTGCCTGAGGGTATTTACACAGAGGTTTGGAATGCAAAAAATAATGCCTTTCAGCTTAAAACATTACAACAGCCATTTGCTGTAGAACCCGTTAATGGTAATGTTTATTTAAGCAACCCGGGTACGCTTGTATTGAATGGTGGCGTAAATGCTTTAACAAACGAAAGTATTGCCATATACAGCAGCAACTTAGCAACAAAAATATTTTCCGTAACCGGTAATGGCAACATACTTACGCCTAATTTACCTGCCGGTACGGTAGCATCCGGCAGCATAGTAGTAACCAACACCACCACTAAAAATCTGCAGCTGGTGCCTTTTGCTACAGCATTTACAAATGTTGCATTAACAGGCATACCTACAGCACCTACTGCCCCCGTTACCACTAACACAACACAGATAGCTACAACGGCAAATGTCATGTCGCATTTCCTTACTGCCACAGCAACGCTGGCTTTCCCGGCTACAGCGGCACAAACATCATCAGAGCTTACCATTACAGTAAACGGCGCTGTTGACGGTGATGTGGTAAGTGTAGGTGTACCCAATGCGGCGAGTAATGCCAATTCATGTTTCACAGCAAGAGTCTCAGCAGCAAACACGGTGAGTGTAAAATTTAATAATTATTCATCCGCAGCTATAACGCCTGCAAGCGCAACATTTAAAGTAACGGTGTTTAAATAAAGTTTATGTAGCCGCTTAAATTAAGCAGTCAGATTGTAACGTATGCTTTTTTATAACGTCTGTTATAAACGATAAGGCAGGCCAATGAGCCTGCCTTATCGTTTATAATTACTGCATTTGTGAAAATAAAAAATTATTTATTAATAAAATTTTGATATACGAAAACTATCGTACATATTTGTACGAAGAAATTCGTACAACTTTATAACATGGATTTGAAACCGACGGAAAGCGAGCTGGAAATATTACAGGTGATTTGGAAAAGGGGGCAGTGCAGCGTTAGGGATGTGCATGAAGAACTGGTTAAAAACAAAGAAGCCGGTTATACCACCACCCTTAAACTGATGCAGATAATGCACGAAAAAGGTTTGGTAGAACGCGATACTAATGCCAAAACGCATTTATACAAAGCACTGATAAGCCGCGAGCGGGCACAGCAAGGCGCACTGGATAAAATTATATCTACTGTGTTTAAAGGTTCAACGTCTGACCTGGTGATACAGGCCCTTGGGCAACACCGCGCATCTAAAGATGAGATAGATGCGATCAAAAGTTTTTTAGATCAGTTTGAGGGTAGAGATTAGAGACTTGAGTTAAGAGATCAGGATTTAACTTTTAGAGATTAGGATTTAGAGTTTAGAATTTACAATAATGGAAAACATATTATACAACATTAGCCAGGTTTTAGGCATTGCCATTATCCACTCTTTATGGCAAGGCCTGCTTATTTACTTTATATTAAAGTTAGTACTGTTGTGTGCACATGAGCTTTCATCGTCAAAAAAATACTTAATTGCTTTAAGTAGCTTGCTGGCCATAACCGGCTGGTTTGCCTACACCCTAATTCACCAGATACAGCTATACGACTGGCTGGCCAAACCAGATAACTTGTCGCTGTTGGCTGCCTTTCCGCAGAATATACAGCAGTTTGGGCATCAAACCATCCGTTATTATTATAGTATTGAACAGTACCTGCCTTATGTAACAGCGGTGTATGCCTTAGGCCTGTTCATCAACTTAACAAGGGTTTTACTGGCCCACAGAAAGATACAAAACATAAAACACACCATGAGTTTGGGTGTACAGCTACAACGGCAGATAGGCGAATTTGCTCATAAACTGGATATCACCCAAACCGTAAAGGTAGGCTTTAGTCAAATGGTTGATGTGCCCTGTATAGTTGGGTATTTAAAACCAGTGATACTGCTGCCGTTCACTTTATCTACCTGTCTTGGGTCTGAAGAAATTGAAGCCATATTAATGCACGAACTGGCTCATATTAAACGTAACGATTACCTGATCAACCTGCTGCGGCAAGTTATCACCACGTTGTTATTTTTTAATCCGTGCGTATTACTGATCAATAAAATAATAGGCGAAGAGCGGGAGAACAGCTGCGACGATATGGTTGTAGATGTTACGCAAAAACCTGTTATCTACGCAAAAGCTTTATTTAAGCTGGAGCAAAACCGCCAAAATCAATTACAGTTAGCGCTGGCTGTAACAGGCAAAAAGTATTATTTATTAAAACGAATTGAAAGGATCATGAAAACAAAAAAACAAATGCCAAACATGCGCCCAACATTGGTGGCCATGCTAATACTAACTTTAAGCTTTGGCGCATTAGCCTTGCTTAACCCGCAAATTGCACAGGGCAAAATATCTGTAAAAGCTTTAACCCCGGCAGTTATAAAAAATATGCTGAGGGATACTGTACCGGTAGCTGCCAAATCCCCTACAACTACGCCGAAGCCTAAAATAGCTGCTATAAAAAGTAAAGCTGCTTTTAAACAAAAAAGGGCTGCCGGCAAGTGGAATGTAAACAACAACTATAATATAGATATTAACGACCCCGAACTGGAGCGCTTAAGCAAAGAGGTTGAAAAACATGGTGATGCCATTAGCAAATATTACGATAGCCCTGCGTTTAAAGCCCAAAGCGACCAAATGGAAAAACTGGGTAATGACGTGGAAGCATTTTACAACAGCGACAGGATCAAACAAGCCACCGCTGCACAAGAAAAAGCTGCTGCCGGATTTGAAAAACAATGGGGTGGCCGCAGTGGTAAAATGGACGAGTTAGGCAAGCAAATGTCTGCCGCGGGCGATGTAATGAGTAAGTACTATGAGTCGAAAGAGTTTAAGGAGATGAATGCCAGCCTCGCGAAAAAATATGGCGTACCCGTTAACGGATCTTATAATAGCGATGATAATAAAAACGATGATAAGTATCGCCAATATCAAGCCGAATTAAAGCAGCATATCCCGGCCGGGGTATTACAACAGCAGGATAAAATGAAGGAGCTGGGCAGGCAAATGCATGCTTATACCAATAACCCGGATGTGCAGAAAAGCCGTGAAGAAATGCGTGCCGCCGGCGATGAGATGCGCAAAGCTTTTAACAACCCCGATATGAAGCAAAAGCAGGAAGAAATGCGTAAGGTAGGCAGGCAAATGCGCAGCTTTACCGCCAACCCCGATATTGCCAACCAGAAAAAGCAATTGCAGGAAGCATCTGCCAAGTTAAGGGCATATACTCAATCCCCCGAGTTTAAAAAGAAGTTAGCCGAGTACCGGAAAACCTACCCGGAGAACGTTTACCGCTGGAATGAAAGCGAAGATGTAGAAAAACCAGAGGCCCCTGAAAAACCGGAACCTGTTGAAAGTAATTAGTGCTGGTTGATTGGATGAATAGAAACGATATAACCATTCAACTTAATCAACCGCTCACTCATACAAATCCTATTAAAATTAGTAATTTAGTATCCTCAAAAAAGGGGATACTTTTTTTATGCTTCAAAAGCTAACCATACAAAATTACGCACTGATAGATAACCTGGAGATTGGTTTTGACAAAGGGTTAAACATCTTAACCGGCGAAACCGGGGCGGGTAAATCCATCATTTTAGGTGCATTATCATTAATACTTGGCCAGCGGGCAGAGAGCCGTTACTTTTTTAATCAGCAAAAAAAATGTGTGATAGAAGGCGCATTCAAGATAAGCGGCTTCCATCTGAATACATTTTTTGAGGATAACGACCTGGATTACGACGGCGAAACCGTGTTGCGCCGCGAGATCTCTGCCGATGGTAAATCGCGCGCCTTTGTGAACGATACGCCGGTTAACCTAACTACGCTAAAGCAGCTTGGCGAAAAACTGATCGATATCCACTCGCAGCATGCCACCCGCGAGATCAACGACCCTGATTTTCAGCTTTTGGTGGTAGATGGTGTTGCCGGGCACCATGAATTGCTGGGCAGTTATCAAACAAAGTTTCGCGCTTATAAAAAGTCGCTTAAGCAGTTGGACGAACTGATAGCACAAAATGATAAGGCCAAGGCCGACCTGGATTATTACCAGTTTCAGTTTGATGAACTGGATAAAGCTGCCATTGCTGCAGATGAGCAGGAAGGGCTGGAAAAAGAACTGGCAACCCTAAACAACGCCGAAGAAATAAAGCGAAATTTATTAGGCGCATATTACCTGATGCACGAGGGCGAAACATCAGCCTTGATCCAGCTGCGCGAGGCGGGCCAGCAGTTATCAGCCATAGAAAGATATACCCCCGAGGTAGAAGAGCTGCACGAGCGCCTGAAAAGTACCCTGATAGAACTGAAAGATATTGCTGCCGAACTGGAGAACATCGAACAGCGTACGTTTACCAACGAGGCCCGTGCCGAAGAGGTGAACACGCGTTTAAGTATGTTGTATAATTTGCAAAAAAAGCACCGTGTAAATACTAATGTCGAATTGCTGGAAATACAAAACGACCTTTCTGAAAAGATCCAGCAGGCCGTATTTGGCGATGAGGCGGTAGAGAAACTGCAAACCCAAATTGCTACCGCTAAGCAGGAATTGGAGGGTATTGCCGCAACCCTATCTGCCAAGCGCGCCAAGGCTATCCCGGTAATACAAGAGAAAGTACTGGCCAACCTTACAGAAATGGGGATGAGTAATTCTGTTTTAGAGATAGAACAGATGGCGTTAGGCGAACTCACAAAGAATGGTGATGATACCATTCGTTTTATGTTCTCGGCCAACAAGGGCCATGCCCTGGCAGATATGAGTAAGGTAGCATCCGGCGGTGAGTTAAGCAGATTAATGCTCAGCATCAAATCTATCATTGCAGAATACACCGCGTTACCAACTATTATTTTTGATGAGATCGATACCGGCGTAAGCGGCGAGGTTGCCAATAAAGTAGGCCAGGTAATGGAGCGCCTGTCGCAAAACCTGCAGGTGATAACCATAACCCACCTGCCGCAAATTGCAGGCAAAGGCAAAAGCCATTACTTTGTTTATAAAGATAATACCGGCAGTACCACCTATACCCGCATGAAAAAGCTGGATGATAGCGAGCGTGTTTTAGAGATAGCCAAAATGCTTAGCGGTGATAACCCCGGCGAAAGCGCTTTACAAAATGCAAGGGAGTTGCTTGGTGGATAAAATCGATAAAGATTATTAACAAATGAGAAAAAATATTTTTCAAAAAGCACTTAAATATTCATTATTCATTGTAAATTAAGCTTTTAAACTTAACCTATATTTAATTATGAAAAAATTATCATTTGTTTTTGCTATTGCGGCATTTTCCCTAATTGCTTTTACGGCATTATCTTTTAAAACGGACCCTATTAATAAACCAGGGAAAATAAGCACTACCTTAAAGAGCCGCAAACCATTAAATCACACTTTTACATTTACTGCAAATGGAACCGCTGCTTCACAATACTACAGAATACAATTTTCAAGCTCCAGCTTTTCCGGCACGTATGTTTTTAACGGTGCTCCTGCCTCAATACCTGCAGGTACTTATTCAGTAGGTATATTTCCAGCAAGTCAGCCAACAAGTCATTTGTTTTCAGGTCAGTCTTGCGCAAATAATTATTCTGGTAGCGGCACGTCAATCACCTTTAGTAATGTATTGGTTTGTAGCGATGGCTATTTTGTTATCAACTAAAAAAATCTTTTTAAAAAAAGCCCGCTTTATCTAAAAGCGGGCTTTTTTTTGAACCTATTTTCAAAAAAATAAACGATTTTGTAACGAGTAATTAATAGCTAACTTTGCCACACTTACAAAACTAAAAACAATGGCTTACAATTTATTAAAAGGTAAAAAAGGAATTATTTTTGGTGCGCTTAACGAGCAGTCTATCGCCTGGAAAGTAGCGCAACGCTGCCATGCAGAGGGTGCCGAAATAGTTTTAACCAATTCGCCGCTGGCACTACGCATGGGCGAATTGAACAAACTTGCAGAGGAGTGCAGCGCCCCTGTTATCCCGGCGGATGTAACCAGTAACGAGGATGTAACCAACTTGTTTACCAAAAGCATGGAGCATTTTGGCGGCGGTGTAGATTTTGTTTTACATTCGATAGGTATGAGTGTAAACGTACGCAAAGGTATCCCATATACAGATAACAACTACGATTTTACCCATAAAGGGCTTGATATATCTGCACTAAGTTTTCATCGCGTTTTGCAAACAGCCATGAAAATGGATGCCATAAACGAATGGGGATCTGTACTGGCGCTTACTTACATTGCGGCCCAACGCGTATTCCCTGATTATAACGATATGGCCGATAATAAGGCCTATCTGGAAAGCATTGCGCGTAACTTTGGTTACCAGTATGGTGTTAAAAAGCACGTGCGTGTAAACACGATATCACAATCGCCTACGCGTACTACCGCCGGCAGCGGTGTAAAGGGTTTTGATGGTTTTATAAACTATGCCGAAAAAATGAGCCCGCTGGGCAACGCCAATGCCGATCAGTGTGCAGATTATTGTGTTAGCCTATTTAGCGACCTTACCCGTATGGTTACCATGCAGAACTTATTTCATGATGGTGGTTTCTCTTTCACCGGTGTTACTGCTGCTGTGATAGAGCAGATGGAAAAATAGTATTTCAAAATACACTTATAAAATAAAAGGCCTTCGGATATCCGAAGGCCTTTTATAGTTTTACTCAATTTATTTAGTTTGTGTCTGAGTCTATTAAAACAACTTTAATAGTAGCAGCTCCAGGTTTATTTATTGCTGGCAGCCCTCCGTCAAATGCTTGTGCAAGTACTTGTATAGAACCGGTTTGATGGCTAAAACTATAAGCAACGCCTTCATAGGTTTCGGGCACTTGTTCGTAAGTTTTTTCTCCGTCAAAAGAAATGTAAACTAAAACAGCACCATTAAGATGCAGATAATTATCAAGGGCAGGCTCATTTAAATTGGTATAATAACTCACCTGATTTGTAGTTTGCTGCCAATCAGATGCCGCTATATCAAAAATAAATGTGCGATTAGTGTTCGGAGCAACAACGGTTTCTTTTTTACATGATGCGACTGTCAGCACAACAATGGACAGGCATAGGATAGATAGTAGTTTTTTCATATAATATTTTTGTTTTTATTAGGCCTTAAAACAGCTACGATACTATTATAACGGTTTTAAGATTCGTTTATATATTCATAAGAACAAATAATTAGAAAAAGGTTTAATCTTTAAACAAAAAAAGTCCGCTTGCATGCACAAACGGACTTGATATTTTATACTTTGCCAACCTTTTAAAGGTAGCAAAGTGATTTAAAACTGATTGGAGCTGTTTACTTCTGCTCTTCCTGTTCTGGTTTGGCTTCGTTCTTTTTGTCGATAACCTTTATTTCGTTGGTTTCCTTATCGTGGTCAACCATCAGGGTGTCGCCTTCCGTCATTTCACCTTTCAGGATCTCTTCGGCAATCGGGTCTTCCAGGTATTTCTGAATGGCGCGTTTAAGCGGCCTTGCACCAAATTGCGAATCGTAACCCTTTTCGGCAATAAACTCTTTAGCGGCTTCGGTCAATTCAATTTTGTAGCCCAGGCTGTTCACACGGCCAAATAATGAAGCCAATTCGATATCGATGATCTTAAAGATCTCGTCTTTACCTAACGAGTTAAATACAATTACATCATCAATACGGTTCAAAAACTCAGGGGCGAAAGCACGTTTTAAAGCGTTCTCTATCACACCCCGTGAGTGTGTATCTGCCTGGATTGCTTTGGCATTGGTTGTGAAACCTACACCCTGGCCAAAATCTTTCAACTGGCGTGCGCCGATGTTAGAGGTCATGATGATGATGGTATTCCTGAAATCAACCTTACGGCCTAATGAATCAGTCAGCTGGCCTTCATCCAATACCTGCAACAAAATGTTAAACACATCCGGGTGGGCTTTTTCAATCTCATCCAGCAATACTACAGCATATGGTTTACGGCGTACCTTTTCGGTCAATTGTCCGCCTTCTTCATAACCCACATAACCCGGAGGCGCACCCACTAAGCGAGATACCGCGAATTTCTCCATGTACTCGCTCATGTCAATCTGTATTAACGCGTCTTCGGTATCAAACATAAAGCGTGCAAGCTCTTTGGCTAACTCAGTTTTACCAACACCGGTTGGTCCTAAGAAAATGAAAGAACCGATAGGCTTTTTAGGATCTTTTAATCCGGCACGGGTACGTTGTATGGCACGGGTAAGCTTTTTAATAGCATCATCCTGGCCAATAATTTTGCTGCCGATGGTGTTAGACATAGCCAGTAGTTTGGCACTGTCTGCCTGGCCAACACGCTGTACCGGGATACCTGTCATCATGCTGACCACTTCTGCCACATTATCTTCGGTTACGGTATAACGTTTGGATTTTGTTTCGGCTTCCCAAACAGATTTAGCCTGATCAAGCTCTTCCAGCAAATGTTTCTCGGTATCACGTAATTTAGCAGCTTCCTCATATTTTTGGCTGCGAACAACCTTATTCTTCTCGATCTTGATCTGCTCGATCTTTTGCTCGATATCCAGGATCTGCTGCGGAACATGAATATTTGTCAAGTGCACGCGTGAGCCTGATTCGTCCAGCGCATCAATAGCTTTATCGGGCAAAAACCTGTCGGTAATGTAACGTGTTGTTAAGGCAACACAGGCATTTATCGCTTCGTCTGTATAAGTTACTCCGTGGTGTTCTTCGTATTTCTCTTTGATGCGGTTCAGTATTTCTACAGTTTCATCCGGTGTGGCAGGTTCTACCATTACCTTTTGGAAACGGCGGTCTAAGGCGCCATCTTTTTCGATATACTGGCGATACTCATCCAGTGTGGTAGCACCAATGCACTGGATCTCGCCACGTGCCAGGGCCGGTTTGAACATATTGGATGCATCCAACGAGCCTGATGCGCCACCCGCGCCAACAATGGTATGGATCTCATCGATGAACAGGATAACATCCGGAGATTTTTCCAGTTCGTTCATCACCGCTTTCATACGTTCTTCAAACTGGCCGCGGTATTTGGTGCCGGCCACTAAAGAAGCCAGGTCCAGTGTAACCACCCGTTTGTTAAATAGCACACGCGATACTTTACGCTGTACGATACGCAGGGCTAAACCCTCTGCAATGGCAGATTTACCTACGCCCGGCTCGCCTATCAGAATAGGGTTGTTCTTTTTACGACGGGATAGTATTTGCGATACGCGTTCAATTTCTTTCTCGCGGCCTACAATCGGGTCAAGTTTGCCTTCTTCAGCTGCTTTGGTTAAATCGCGGCCAAAATTATCAAGTACAGGTGTTTTCGATTTGATATCTGATACTTTTTTGGGCTGACTAAACGAATCGTCTTCCTTAAAGTCGTCATCGCCGCCTGTTGATGAACCCGGCATTTCGTCGGTAACGTCGTTTTTGTTTGATTCTACTTCGCTCTTAAATACTTCGTAGTTTACGTTAAACTGCATCAGTATCTGTGAAGCAATGTTATCCTCATCGCGCAGGATAGACAGCAGCAGGTGCTCTGTACCTATCACATCGCTTTTAAAGATTTTGGCTTCCAGGTAAGTTATCTTCAACACCTTTTCGGCCTGTTTGGTTAACGGGATACTGCCAATATGTACATTAGTGCCAATGGTACCTTTCACAGCATCCTCAACAGCACGGCGTAATTTAGCGGTATCAACGGTTAGCCCCTTTAATAGTTTAATTGCCACACCATCACCATCACGGATCAGGCCAAGCAAAAGATGCTCAGTACCAATATAATCATGCCCAAGGCGCAACGCCTCTTCCCTGCTGTACTGTATCACATCCTTAACCCGTGGCGAAAATTTAGCTTCCATATATACCTTTCTGATTATGATCGTCCTAATCTATAAATTTGTTTTTATCTGTCAAGGCGATTGTAAGAACATTTATCAACAATATTGCCAACTTTTTAGCTTTATGGTAAACAGACAAATTAATGATATATGGCCTGTTAAAATAAAATTGAAAGAGACAGATTTATGATTTTTAACCTATCAAAGTGCCTGATTACTACTTTTAAACGGTTGATATTTGATTTTTTGATAGCCCGGCCATCAAAAAGTTTAATTTAATTACGAATTATATAACGTTGTGATATACAACAGGGCAAATAGTCACAGTTTATGACAATACGGCATGCCCGATTAGAAGGTTGCCGTATGCAATGCACTTTTAACAAACCAAACGATTTATATGGAAAGATACAAATTATAAGATGAATTTATGGTGAAAAATTATCTGTATTTATACCTCTCCGGCCTGGATGAGTATTTTGTTTATCAAAGCAAAAGATATACGGAAGTTTGTTTTTTGGATTTTTTCCAGATAGGGCTTGATAGAAAGTATAACACCTTGCTGTTTGGCAAATAATAACAAACCCACCGAGCCCTTTACTGTAATACCTCTTTGTTCGGCAATTTTACGTGCAGCTTTATCGTCTGTTAATAAATAATCACAACCTATTTCTTCAGCTAATGCAATGGCACTTGCTTCACCGGCATCAACAATTTTTAAAAAGATCGTTTTGTAAAGTGGGATTTTGTACTGATTGAATTATTACCCAATCTGGCAGGGGGTGTCCGTATTCTTTAGCTATTTGATGCGTGGTAATAATATTGTTAAATAAACAAGGCAGTAAATCAACAAGATCGATCTTATCTAAAATAATGAAGCAACTGGCATCGGTAATAACAACTGAAAATTTAGGATCAGCCATTGTTTAAGTCGGCTTCGGTGCTTGCGTCAAGATAGTACACGTCAAAATCAATTAACACTTCTGCAAAATCCCATTTCTTCATCCCACACATTTCTGCAGCCTGGCCCAAAGTTAATTTACCCGCCTCGTACAATTTGGCAGCAAGGAAACGAACAGTGTTATCATGTTCTTTTTCCAGCTCATCAGGAACCTGTAATGTTATTGTGGTCATGATATAAAGATAAGTATTATACTTTTAATATTAATTGCCTTATTGTAACGGGTTTAGCAAGCGTTAAATTGCTTTACAAATTTCGTATCAATTTTTATTTTGAGGCGCTATTGAAATCCTATATTTGCTACCTCTTAAAATTATAAGCACACCATGGCAGACGAAAAGATCATATTTTCTATGGCAGGGGTAAGCAAAGTTTACCCACCTCAAAAAACAGTACTTAAAAACATTTATCTGTCGTTTTTTTACGGCGCCAAAATTGGTGTGATCGGTTTAAACGGTTCGGGTAAGTCATCGCTGTTGAAAATTATTGCAGGGATAGACAAGACAAATATTGGCGAGGTAGTATTTTCGCCGGGTTATACCGTTGGTTACCTGAGCCAGGAGCCCGAGCTTGACCCAGATAAAACCGTAAAAGAAATTGTAGAAGAAGGCGTAGCCGCTACTACCGCGCTTTTAAAGGAATACGAAGACATCAACGAAAAATTCGGCCTGGAAGAGTATTACAGCGATGCTGATAAAATGGATAAGCTGATGGCTCGCCAGGGTGAATTGCAGGACAAAATAGATGCAACCAATGCCTGGGAACTGGATGTAAAGCTGGAGCGCGCCATGGATGCCCTGCGTTGCCCCGAGCCGGACACCAAAATTTCGGTATTATCGGGTGGTGAGCGCCGCCGCGTGGCTTTATGCCGCCTGCTTTTACAGGAACCGGATGTTTTATTGCTGGATGAGCCTACCAATCACCTGGATGCCGAATCTATCGACTGGTTGGAGCAGCATCTGAAACAATATAAAGGAACCGTTATTGCCGTAACACACGATAGGTACTTCCTGGATAATGTTGCCGGCTGGATCCTGGAGCTTGACCGCGGCGAAGGCCTGCCGTGGAAAGGTAACTACTCGTCATGGCTGGAGCAGAAATCAAAACGTTTAGCGCAGGAAGAAAAAACCGAAAGCAAACGCCAGAAAACGCTTGAACGTGAGTTGGAATGGGTGCGCATGGGGGCAAAAGGCCGCCAGGCAAAAGGTAAGGCACGTTTATCAAACTACGAAAAACTGGCATCCGAGGAAACAAAGGAAAGGGAAGAAAAACTGGAGCTGTTCATCCCGCCGGGGCCGCGCTTGGGTAATATCGTTATCGAAGCGAATAACGTAACCAAAGCCTATGGCGAAAAGGTATTGTTTGAGAACCTGAGCTTCTCGCTGCCACCTGCAGGTATTGTAGGCATTATAGGCCCCAATGGTGCCGGTAAAACTACACTGTTCCGTTTAATTACCGGGCAGGACCAGCCTGATGCAGGTACCTTCCGCGTAGGTGATACCGTTGCCTTAGGTTATGTTGACCAGATGCATGACGACCTTGACCCTAACAAATCTGTTTGGGAAAACGTAACGGATGGTTTAGATAACATTATGGTGGGTAACCGCCCGCTAAACTCGCGCGCCTACGTATCTAAATTCAACTTTAACGGTGCCGATCAGCAGAAAAAAGTAGGCGTTCTATCAGGTGGTGAGCGCAACCGGGTGCACCTGGCTATCACGCTTAAAAAAGGGTCTAACGTGTTACTGCTGGATGAGCCTACCAACGATATTGACGTAAACACCTTGCGTGCGCTGGAAGAAGCACTTGAAAACTTTGGTGGCTGTGCGGTGATCATCAGTCACGACCGCTGGTTCCTGGACAGGGTTTGTACCCACATCCTGGCGTTCGAGGGCAACTCGCAGGTTTACTTCTTCGAGGGTAACTACAGCGACTATGAAGAGAACTACAAAAAACGCGTTGGCGACGTGGCACCTAAAAGGTTGAAGTATAAAAAGCTGACGGTATAATAGAGCGTCAAGAAGTAAGAGTCATGATACAAGGCCGTAAAGTAGCCCGGATGTTTATGCATCCGGGCTACTTTGTTTCATACACGTTATTGCGAGGAGCGTAGCGACTTGGCAATCCTCTACATGCTTATCGCCAACTATTCTGTCGAAGCGTTGCCAAGCTATCGCTCGCAATGACGGGTCTTTTAACATTCGGCTATACGTTTATAACCGGATATTTGCGCTTATAAACCTTAAACGCCATCCACAAACCAATACCAGCTAATAGCAATACCCAAAGGTTGGCCAGGCCAATTATCAGATCAATAAATAAATACCAGCCATTACTTAGTGCCATCAAAAGGCGGTTGCCAAAAGGCATTTTATAAGCTGATGGATCATCATTAGCTATAGTTTCTTTATAAATGGTATTGCTTTGGTAAAAGTTAAGGCTCACTACACTAAAGCTAACAGCCTGGTCAATTTTTTGATTATTGATCTGTCCGTCTATCATATCGTCCTTTAGCCAAAGCACCGCTTCCGGATTTTTAATTTTTATTTTGCCGGTTTTTTGCTGGGCAACCATTTCCAACCGGTTCTTCAGTTTCAGCTTTGCCGAAAGGTAATCTAAAGATTTATCCTCTATATCCATCTTGCTCGAGATAACATAAATGCCCATGTGGCTAACGTGGTTCATAAAATCTTCCAGTTTTTCTGATGGCACCTTCACCGTCATATCGGCAGTGGTGTTAAATGCCGATACACGCAGTACCGAATCATTACTTAACCGCATATCTTCGCTTCGTTGTATAGACGTACCCATTTGGTGGTGCATTACCATACCGCTTAATTTTGCAGTAAGGCGTGATATAGAGTCGCCTGTTTGTTGCACGTTCTTTACTTTAAAGCTTATGTCGGCAGTTTTTACCAATTTGGGTTTGGCTTCCGCAATAGAATCGGTTATGCTGCTGCCGTTTGCTGTATCAGCGCTGGTGCTGCTATCGTTATTCACAACTTCGTAGCCACCGTTCCGGCCTTTGCAGGCTGCAAATAAGGCTATAGCCATCATTGCAATAAAAGTGCTTGTTTTCATAATTGTTTGATGATTGGTTTAGTATTGATACCAATTATCAAACAATAGTAACCCTATATGCTCATCATAAGCAAAATGTTACAAGGCGAGAAGAAAGATTACTTATCAGGAGAAAAGCATAAGGCATTATAGCATAATGCACAGATGCCGTTACTCTTGGTACTATGTTATGCGATAACCATTTTTTCCAGCGCATCTATCCATTTAGGCGCATTGTTTAAACTCTCTACTAACTGAACGTGCTCGCCACCCAGGGCTTTAAATTCATCGCCATATTCGTGGGTTACCTCAAACACGGTTTCCAGGCAATCAGATACAAAGGCGGGGCAAAATACCAGCAGGCGCTTTTTACCTTCTTTAGCCAATGTTGCAATGATCTCGCTGGTGTAGGGCTGCACCCAGGGGTCGCTGCCCAGGCGCGATTGAAAACAAACGGTGTACCTGTCTTTAGATAAATTCATTTTAGCGGCGATGAGCCTTGCCGTATCATGTGATTGTGCCGAATAACACAATTTATTGGTGTCGTTTAAGGTATCGCAGCAATCATTAACCTGCAGGCAATAGCTTTGGGTATGGTCGCATTTTTTTAGCTGGCGCTGCGGTAAGCCGTGAAAGCTGAACAGGATATGATCATAAGTTTCGGGCTGATATTTTTGCGCATTATCCGCAAAAGTTTCTATCATCAGCTCATTATCGTGAAACGAGTTTAAAAAAGATATAGTTGGAATGGTTTGCCACTCCTTAACCAGGCGCATCACTTTCTCTTGTACAGAGCCTGTACTGGCCGAGGCATACTGCGGAAACAGCGGTATTACCTGAATTTCGCTTACCAGGGCCTCTTTTAACCTTTGCAGGGCCGATTCAATAGACGGGCTTTGGTAGCGCATGGCCAATTCTACCATATAAGCATCGCCCAGGCGTTGCTGTAAGGCGGCTTGCTGTAACAAGCTGTAGTGCATTAAAGGCGAACCTGTTTGCTTGTCCCAAATGGCCTGGTAAAGTTTGGCAGACTTTGGCGCACGGAAAGGTACAATGATGCCTTTTACCAAAACGGTGCGTAACGCCGGGTTAACATCAATAACCCGCCCATCCATTAAAAACTCATTCAGATACTTACGAACATCCGCTGTAGAGGGGCTGTCTGGTGTACCCAGGTTTACTAATAAAACTCCTTTTTTTGCCATAATTTATAAGAGCGGCAAATGTAATAAAAAACACCCTAAACGCTTGATGCAGGAACTATTATTGCAAATTGATGATAGGTGTAATTACCATCATTGCAATGGCGTGAATTTTTACTTTTTCACCGTCCATAACTTCCACCAGGGTACCCAGGGGGCATCATGGTGCTCGTAATGATACCCGAAAAAGTAGCAGCTAAAAAAAGCCAGGAAGTGGTTGCGTTTTAAACTGCGCGACTGGTGTTTATTATCATGCTCGCCTTTGTGGGGTAAATAAGTGCCAAAATAAAATAATTGTAACGTGCTTAGTAACGAAGGTACCACCCAAAACAGCACCAGATTAGGTTGCGGGATCCAGATCTTAAGTACATTAAAAATAATAGCCATAATTACAATTTGCCATACAGACAGGTAATTACGGATAAACCTAACATACCATTTAAAAAAAGCCCCGTTATGGTAATCAGGGTCTGCATCTGTGTGCACGTGGTTGTGGTGCTGGTGGTGTTTGGTATATAGTTTAGGGTACCAGAACGAGGCGTATAAAAAAGTACTGATAAAGCCAATGGCTTTATTTAAGTTATTATTTGGCGCAACGGTACCGTGCATAGCATCATGCGCAGTAATAAAAAGCCCCGTGTACAAATGCATCTGTAATAAAATAAACAGGTACAGCAACGGGTTTTTGTAATCAACCTGCCATTGCATCAGCAAAATGGTTGATGCCGCCCAGCTGCCCAGCACCAGCAGGGCAATAAACAAACCGGTATATGAGGGTGATTTTTGCAAGATGATTTTTATACAGCAAATAGCATGCTGCTAATAGTTTTCCAGTTCGGCTTTTACTTTTTGCATCAGCCACATTGGGGTTGATGTTGCGCCTGCTATACCAACCTTGTCGCCGGCGTTAAACATGCTTTTATCCAATTCATCTATAGATGATACAAAATAAGTATCGGGATTATGTTTTTTGCAAACCTCGTACAGTACCTTACCGTTTGATGATTTTTTGCCCGATACAAATACTACCTTATCAAATTTTGTAGCAAAGGCGGGCAGGTCTTTATCACGGTTGCTTACCTGGCGGCAAATAGTATCGTTAGCCTTTACCTCGTACCCACGCGACAGCAATTCTTCCTTCACGCTGTAAAACTTCTCCATGCTTTTTGTCGTTTGGCTATAAAGGGTGAAGCTTGCAGGTAGTTCGGCGTTATCCAGCTCGGCTATATCCTGAAAAACCAGGGCGTCGCCATTGGTTTGCCCTTGCAGCCCTATTACTTCGGCATGGCCGTGCTTGCCAAAAATCAGGATCTTTTCATTACTGTCATACGATGTTTTGATGCGGTTTTGCAGTTTTAAAACTACCGGGCACGATGCATCTATCAGGGTAATATTGTTTTCTAAGGCGGTTCTGTAAGTTTCGGGCGCTTCGCCATGTGCACGGATCAGTACCTTTTCGTTATGCAGATCAGATAGTTCGGCGTGTTCAATTATGCGCAGGCCCATTGCTTTTAGCCTTAATACTTCCTCATCGTTATGCACAATATCGCCCAGGCAGTACAAATATCCATCTTCGGCCAAAATTTCTTCGGCCATATCAATAGCATAAACCACCCCAAAGCAAAAGCCCGAATCCTGGTCTATTGTAACTTGTAACTGATAATTACCCATGTTGGTACAAAAATACTAAATTCTAAACGCTAAATTCTAAAATTGAATATAAGCAACTGGTAAAACTCTGGTCATTATTTTATAACATCACCGCTAAATTCAACGCTCCAAAAAATACAAATTCGGTTATCAGTAATACGGGTGCAGCCTTGCTTTGTTTTTTAAACTTAAACCATTCAAATATCCCCAGCATCAACACGCTTACCAAAAACCAGCAAATGTAATTTTTAATCGGGATAATGCCCCCGGCCCAGTGCCAGTAATCAAACCTGATGGCAACAGGTTCTATCAGCAGATCAAGCAGTACCAAAATAGCGGCACCCGTTACCACCCGAAAAACAGCGCTTTTTAACCTGCTGCGCTGCATAGTTACCCCTACTGCATAAATCAGTAAAAACCAGTTTACGCCAATCATCAAAGGTATCTCCAAAAGTTTTATGCCGAGTGTTTTGCCGTATGCATAATTGCCAAAAAGTAACCCGGTGTGTACGCCCACCCATTCGGCGGTAAAGCCCAGTAAAAAAGTAACTAATGTAAAAATGCCAAAGCGATTGTTCGGCTTATCGTGCCCAAGCATTATCACCAGCATCATTAGTAGCAGGTGCCAGGCAACCAACTGTAAAAACAGCGGCCTTGTTGCAGCAACGGATAAGCCGGTAAAGCCAACAGCATGAAAAAGTATAATAACCGCAACGGCAACCTTTGGGGTGATATTTAAACTTTGCGGCCTTTCCATTCAGTGGTTTTAGTTAAATGCTTTTGTATAGATTTAATGCCGATAACCAACAGGTTAAGCATTTGTAAAGGGTGCAAAAGTACGTTAAGTAAAGCATTTTGCCCTGATAGAAATGATACCATAATGCGCGATAACACAATAAGGCTTACCATAAAACTTATTAGCTGCAGGCTGCCGGTACTAAAAATAAGCAGCGGCCCGCCTATAAGCAATGTTAAATATATTAAAAACATAGGGATGCTGTAATTAAAGGCAGCCATAAAGTTTTTGCTAAACCCGTTTAATGCCTCGGTATAGCCGGTGTACATGCGGCAGGTTATCATACGGTTTGCCAGCAAACCTTCGCCGTTATAACCATAAGCCTTTATAGTTTTCATGATCTCTACATCCTCTACAACCTTGTTCTTAACCAGTTTGTGCCATTGGTTATGATGGTAGGCCGCTGCATCAAACAGCATGAACTGCCCGCTGGCTGCTGCCACGGATGCTTGTTTTTTAACCAGGTATATCAGCCTTAACGGCAGCAGGTTGATCAACACATAATGCATAAGCGGCACAACGGTTAACTCGCCAATTGTTTTCATCTCCTGGTTGGTAAATAAGCTTAATAAGCCAAGCCCCCGTAAGTGCATCCGGTGAACGGCGCTGTTAATTAAACCGTTACTAACCGTTTCATCTGCATCTAAAAAAAGCAAATAACTCCCTTTTGCCTTTTGCGCCAGTTGATGGCAGGCATAATTTTTACCTATCCAGCCTTTTGGTAATCCCCCGCCTTTAATTACTTTGAATTTTGGATGATCTGCAGCAAAGGCTAAACAAATGTTATAAGTGTCATCTGTCGACTCATCATCCAATATAATTACTTCATAGTTGTTATAATCCTGCTGATGAATGGATTGCAGTAAAGAGATGATATTGCCCTGCTCGTTACGGGCAGGTATCAATACAGATACCAGGTCTGCATAGCGGGTGCCGATGCGCGGCAGTTTGGGGTTGGATATAAAGTTAAACAGGGTAACTGTAAACCGAAGTATAATAAAAAAGAATATAACCGATATTGCTACAACCACTGCCTAAATAACAAATTGTGTTTGTGAGAGTTTTGAAAAATTGTAATGCTGCTGATAAATATCCTGAAGCCTGCCCGCATCATTAGCCTTTAAAAGCTTTAAATTAACGCTGGCTGTTGGCTTTTTATGTTGCAGGGTTTCTATAAATGTTGCGGCCAGTATGGTTTGGCATTTATCGCCTGCCGCTTGCATGATCCTGCCGGCGCCTTTTTCTAAATTTATTTTATCTGCAAAATTGGAGTAAAGCTTACCCTGTGGAAATATCAGCACCAGATTGTCGGGATCGTTTAGTAGTGTGGCTGCATAATTTAAGGAAGCCAGTATATCGCGCGAGTTTTTACTTACCGAGAATGCACCCAGGTATTTAAAAAAAGAAACTTTTTGTATCGTTTCTTCTATCACCATTACATGAAAACGCTTTTTAAATAGCTTTTGGTTGATATAATACATCAAAAAACCATCCCACCAGCTAAAGTGATTGGCCAGCAATAAAACAGATCTGTTTGCATCTGCTGAAAGGCTGTTAAACTTTACCGCATAAAAATTACTTTTTACGATCCGCAGGATGTAATGATGGAAAAACCAGGTAATGAGTTTATTTTTTTGCGGATATATCATAACTAATGCTCCACCTGTATTTGTGCTTTGAGGGCTTGCTGATGAAAGGTATTTATTTGTGTAACCAATTCGTCAAAAGGTACTTCGCCTGCCACGCCGCAATCAAATAAATGGAAAAACACCGATGGCTTTAAGCTTTCAAAATAATCTATCAGTGCGCAGTTATAAACAATCTGGCAGGGCCCTTTTATATTCTTGATCAGTCGCTCGATGCCCTTTTCTACCTTAATTTCGGTAGTGTGGTTTGAGATCAGTTCGCCTTGCGGAAATACCACCACCAGGTTTTGAGGATCATTCAACAACCCCGCGGCATATTGCAAGGATTTGACCATCTCGCGCGATGATCTGTTTATCGAAAAGCCCCCAAAAAGATTCAGCAGCATCCGCTTTTGCAGGTGATCTTCCTGCATCATAATGTACAGATCTTTGTTAAGGTGCCAATAGGCCAGGTAATTTCCCCACAGGCCATCCCACCAGCTAAAATGGTTACAAAGCAATAGCACAGAATGCCCTGGTTTTGGCGTAAAGGGTGTAACCACCAGCCGGTTAAAAGCTTTACGCATACGGTAGCGCATATATATGGCAAACCAGTTGCTAAAAAGTTTTACTCTGCGTGCGGGTATCATTGCTGCAAATTTACTAAATACTCATCCAGTTGTTTGGTAACCAGCCAATGCCCCATATCTACCTCATGCACCTCGGCATGGGGCAGCTTATCAATAAATGGCATGGCCGCTTTCATCGGGAACAAATTATCGTGCCTGCCAAATATAAGCCTGCATTTTATATGGTACCGGTTAATCAGCTGCGCTATTTTGGTGGTATCGGGTTTTAACAAACGGATGAGGTTTAGGGTATAATAAACATCCTGCCGTTTTTGTTCGGTATCAATTTCATTATAGGCTATGTGGTACAGGCTTTCGTCAATAAAATTAACCTTTTTTAAATTTTTAAGCAGCGCCGGCGCCAGCCATTTACTTTTGGTGACCCTTTTAAATAAATATTTACCTATAGGCTGATAAGTTAAAAATTGAAAGCCTTTGTAAACCGATAATCCATCGGGCGCCATCAGGATCATATCATCAATCAAATCGGCATACTCTTCTACCAGTATCAAAGCCACATTCGCGCCTATAGAGTATCCCATTACCGAAAAACGCTGCCTGCCGTATTGTTTAAACCATTCTTCCATGTAAGCTTTTACCATGGGCTTAGGCATACCTTCTATAATTTGTTGTCCGGTCCAGTCGCCAAGTTTACTTTCACCATGAAAAAAATGATCGAAACCATAAACGTGGTATGCTGTTAGGACAGACTTTTCGAGCACGTGGAATTGCCTGCCCGTCATCCCGTAGCCATGAAAAGCGAGCAGCGGTTTGCTGCCTGTTCCATATTGGTGATAATGTGCCCTGCCCAAGCCGGGGATATCCAAAAAGCCCATAACAGCAATATTAAGAATTACTCCTTTAATATGCATGTCATTTTCTGGCGAAATTGAACTATGGCAGTAAGGTGAAAGGGCTAATGCTGCTCCTTCATATAAGCCATTATAGTATCTGTAGCACCAACATTTTCAAAAACATACTTTTTAGCTGTTGCCGAAGCCGCGTGCCGTGTAGTTTCATTATTCATTAATAAACCCGCAATACGGTTTAATTCCTCCTGCGAATTGATGCTGAAGCCTGCTTGTAATTTTACCAGGTCTTTTGCCTCTTTAAATTTATCGTGTTTAGGGCCAAAAATAACCGGCATGCCAAAGGCCGCGGCTTCTAATGTATTGTGGATGCCTGCGCCAAAGCCGCCGCCTATATAAGCTATATCTGCATATTGATAAAGTGAGGAGAGCATACCAATGTTATCTATGATTAGACATGAGATGTGAGATGTGAGATGTGAGATTTGGGAAAACCTTAATGTTGTTTCTTTTGGTAACAAATTCATCAAGCTGTTTATTTTATCCTCTCCAATCTCGTGCGGTGCGATGATAAATTTCCAATGGGGGTGTTGGGCAATCAGGTTAGCTATCAACTTTTCATCGGCAGGCCAGGTGCTGCCGGCAATAAATAGGTTTTGCCCGTTTTTAAATTCAGCTACATATTTGAGTGATTTGGGCTGCTGTGCATTCGCCCATACCCTGTCAAACCGGGTGTCGCCGCTAATAGTAACATTGGTAATACCGGCATCGTGCAATAAATGTTTAGAATCTGAGTCCTGAACAAAAAACCAGGTCGCCATTTTTAGCATGTTGCGGTGCAGGCTGCCATACCACTTAAAAAAAACCTGCCCGGGCCTAAAAATGCCCGATATGATATATAGCGGTATATGCTGCGTGTGTAATTCGTTAAAAAAATGATACCAATACTCGTACTTGGTAAAAATAGCCATTACCGGTTTTATCGTATTAACAAAAGTTCGGGCATTAGCAGCCCTGTCAAGGGGTAAATAATACACAGCATCGGCAAGCGGCGTGTTTTTTCTGGCTTCGTAGCCCGATGGCGAGAAGAAAGTTATTACAATTTTATACTGCGGATAACTGCTCTTTACAGCCTCTAAAACAGGGCGGCCCTGTTCAAATTCGCCTAATGATGCAAAATGAAACCAGATGCTTGCTTCTATTTGCTGCACTTGCTGCCACTTGCGCCCGTTTATCCATAATTTGGCTTTATTTTTATAAAATGAAACTATATACACAAGCGTGTAGTATAATGTAATGCCAATGTTGTATAGTAAGCGCATTTTTAAATTGCTAATTCTTATCTTCGTCGGCATAAAAGTAATAACATTAATAACAAAAAGTATTTATGAAAATAGCTGTTGTTGGAACAGGTTACGTTGGATTGGTAACCGGCACATGTTTAGCCGAAACCGGTAACCAGGTTACTTGCGTTGATATTAACGAACAAAAGGTAAAAATGATGCAGGAAGGTAAACTTCCCATTTATGAGCCGGGTCTTGAGTTGCTTTTCCATCGTAATATCAGCCAGAAAAGGCTGCTATTTACAAATGTTTTGGCTGATGCTATTGCTGATGCTCAAATCATATTTTTAGCATTGCCAACTCCTCCGGGTGGTGATGGCTCGGCAGATCTGAGCTACGTTTTAGGCGCTGCTAAAGATATTGCCAAATTAGTTACTGATTATAAGGTTATCGTAACCAAAAGCACCGTGCCTGTTGGCACAGCAGATAAAGTTACAGCTGTTATAAAGGCCAATACCAATATAGAATGCGCCGTGGTATCAAACCCCGAATTTTTGCGCGAAGGTGTGGCCGTTGAAGATTTTATGAAACCCGACCGTGTAGTAGTAGGTACTACCGACGAGCGCGCCCGTAAACTAATGGCCGAGCTTTATGCGCCATACGTACGCCAGGGTAACCCGGTAATATTTATGGATGAGCGTTCATCAGAGTTAACCAAGTATGCTGCAAACTCATTCCTGGCTACCAAAATATCATTTATGAACGAGGTAGCCAACCTTTGCGAACTGGTTGGTGCAGATGTTGATATGGTGCGCCGGGGCATAGGTGCCGATAACCGTATCGGTAACCGCTTCCTGTTCTCGGGTATTGGCTACGGTGGCAGCTGTTTCCCTAAAGATGTGCAGGCCCTGGCAAAATCGGCAGAAGAGAACCAGTATGATTTTAAAATCCTTAACTCGGTTATGGAAGTTAACGAGATCCAGAAAAAAGTGCTGGTACAGAAGTTGAAAAAATACTATAACGGCGACTTAAAAGGCAAACACTTTGCCATGTGGGGCCTGGCCTTTAAGCCGGAAACTGATGACATCCGCGAAGCACCTGCTTTGTATATTATTGATGAATTACTAAAAGAAGGTGCAACCATCAGCGTGTTTGACCCTGAGGGTATGAATAACGTAAAGGCACTTGTAGGTGATAAAATTACTTACGGAGCTGATGCTTACGAAACTTTAAACGATGCTGATGCTTTACTGATCGTTACCGAATGGTCGGCTTTCCGCACACCAGATTTTGAACAGATAGGCAGCCTGCTTAAAAGCAAAGTGATATTTGACGGCCGTAATCTTTACGACCTGCAAAAAATGATAGATCTGGGCTTTTATTATAACAGTATCGGCAGAAAAATAATTAACTAATGGCCAACCGAAAAAGAATTTTGATAACCGGCGCAGCCGGTTTTTTAGGCTCGCATCTTTGCGACAGGTTTATTAAGGAAGATTACCATGTTATTGCCATGGATAACCTGATAACCGGCGATCTGCGGAATATCGAGCACTTGTTTAAGCTGGAAAATTTTGAGTTTTACAACCACGATGTTTCCAAATTTGTACATGTACCCGGCGAATTGAATTATATATTACACTTTGCTTCGCCGGCAAGCCCGATAGATTATTTGAAGATCCCTATCCAAACCTTAAAAGTAGGGTCGTTAGGCACACATAATTTGCTTGGGCTGGCACGTGCCAAAAAAGCAAGGATGCTGATCGCTTCAACATCCGAAATTTATGGCGATCCAACCGTTAACCCGCAACCCGAAGAGTATTGGGGTAACGTAAATACAGTTGGCCCGCGCGGCGTATATGACGAAGCCAAGCGTTTTCAGGAATCTATTACCATGGCCTATCATACTTTCCATGGGTTAGAAACCCGCATTGTCAGGATCTTTAACACTTATGGCCCGCGTATGCGTCTTAACGACGGGCGGGTATTGCCGGCATTTATTGGCCAGGCCCTGCGCGGCGAACCGCTAACCATGTTTGGCGATGGGTCGCAAACCCGGTCGTTTTGCTATGTAGATGATTTGATTGAAGGTATTTACCGCCTGCTGCATAGCGATTATGCACAGCCCATGAACATTGGTAACCCTGATGAGATCACTATTCGCGAGTTTGGTGAAGAGATTATCAAATTAACCGGTACCGATCAGCAAATGATCAGCCTGCCTTTACCAACAGACGATCCTAAACAGCGCCGCCCGGATATTACCAAAGCACGCGCCATATTAGGCTGGGAGCCAAAAGTATCCCGCAGCGAAGGTTTAAAAATAACTTATGAGTATTTTAAATCGTTGCCAGAGCAGGAGATTCAGCATAAAGATTTTACTTACTATAATAAGCAATAGTAACAATTATACCTGTAGTGCGTTATTAAACAGCCTTACAGGTTTAACGGTAATAACCGTTTAAAACTATCTACCTATGAAAATATTAGTAACGGGCGGCTTGGGCTTTATTGGTTCGCACACTGTTGTAGAACTTATTAATGCAGGGTACGACCCGATAATTGTTGATGATCTTTCAAACTCCAACATCAAAATATTAGATCAGCTGGAAAAAATAATAGGCCTTAAGCCTGCCTTTTACCAGTTAGACCTTTGTGATGCACAAGCTGTAAAAGATTTTGCTGCAAAGGAGGCAGATCTTGCCGGTATCATTCATTTTGCGGCGTACAAGGCCGTTGGTGAGTCGGTTAAGGAGCCTTTAAAGTATTATTATAACAACTTTTACTCGCTTATCAATATCCTGAAAGCTTACGATGGCAAGCCTTTGAATTTTGTATTTTCATCAAGCTGTACCGTATATGGCCAGCCGGATGTTTTGCCGGTAACCGAAGATGCACCTGTAAAAGCGGCGCAATCGCCCTATGGCAATACCAAACAAATAGCCGAAGAAATACTGAAAGATATTGTTGCCGCAGGTACCGGCTATAAAATAACATCATTACGTTACTTTAACCCGGTAGGTGCGCACCAAACCGCTTTAATAGGCGAACTGCCCAACGGTGTACCGCAAAACCTGGTGCCGTTTATCACACAGGCAGCTATTGGTAAACGCGAAAAGATAACGGTATTTGGCGATACCTACAACACATCCGATGGCAGCTGTGTTAGGGATTATATCCATGTAGTTGATTTAGCTAAGGCACACGTGGCCGCTATTAAACTTATGGAGCAGCCCGCCTTTAGCGGTTACGATGTGTTTAATATTGGCACAGGTAACGGCAGCTCGGTATTGGAAGTGATCAAGGCATTTGAAGAAGCCACCGGCGTAAAACTAAAGTACGAGATAGGGCCGCCACGCGATGGGGATGTAGAGCAGGTTTGGGGCGACGTAAGCAAATCAACCGAAAAATTAAACTGGAAAGCCGAACTTGACCTGAGTACAATGATGTCATCGGCATGGAACTGGGAGAAATATATTGCCCAAAACCCATTATAATTAACATCTATTCGCATGAAAAAAATTATTATTACAGGTGGCGCAGGCTTTATCGGCTCGCACGTGGTTCGTCGCTTTGTAACCAACTACCCCGATTATACAATTGTAAACCTTGATAAGTTAACTTACGCCGGTAACCTGGCCAACCTTAAAGATATTGAAGGGCAGCCTAATTACCGTTTTATAAAAGGCGATATTGTTGATATTGAATTTGTAAACCATCTGTTTGAGGCCGAGCAGCCGGATGCGGTGATCCACCTGGCGGCAGAATCGCACGTAGATCGTTCTATTACTAACCCGCTCGAGTTTGTTTATACCAACGTGGTGGGCACCGTTAACCTGCTTAATGCGGCTAAAAACCTGTGGAAGGGCCAGTATGATCAAAAACGTTTTTACCATGTATCTACCGATGAGGTTTACGGTACCCTGGGCGATACGGATATGTTTACAGAAAAAACCGCCTATGATCCGCATTCGCCATATTCGGCATCAAAAGCAAGTTCCGATCATTTTGTAAGGGCTTATTATGATACTTATGGCCTGGGCACGGTGATCTCTAATTGCTCCAACAATTATGGCTCGTACCATTTTCCGGAGAAGTTGATACCGCTGGCTATCCATAATATTAAGCAAAATAAACCGGTACCCGTTTACGGTAAAGGTGAGAACGTACGCGACTGGCTTTGGGTGGAAGACCACGCCAGGGCAATAGATGTGATTTTTCATAAAGCGGCGGCTGGTTCTACCTATAATATTGGCGGCCATAACGAATGGAAAAACATTGACCTGATTAAACTGTTATGCACCATACTGGATAGTAAACTGGGGCGTGAAGAAGGTGAATCGGCAAAACTGATAACCTACGTAACAGACCGTGCCGGGCACGATCTAAGATATGCTATTGATGCTACCAAACTTAAGGATGAATTAGGGTGGGAGCCATCAATAACCTTTGAAGAAGGCCTGGAGAAAACGGTTGACTGGTACCTGGCAAACGAGCAATGGCTAAATGATGTTACCAGTGGCCATTACCAGGATTACTACCAGGGGCAATACAACGACAGGTAGAGAGATGTTTGGACTATTTAAAAAAAAGGAATCAAAAAAAGCAGTAACATTTGATTACAGCACTGTAGTTACTGATATGCATTCGCATGTTTTGCCCGGCATTGATGATGGCGCACAAACTTTAGAAGATTCTGTTTACCTGATCAGAAAAATGATGTCGCTTGGCATCAAAAAAATAATTGCTACTCCGCATATTATGATAGATTATTATCGTAACGATGCAGAAAGCATTGGCAACGCGCTTGCTTTACTTAAAGAAGAGCTGGTAAAGCAAAATATCGACATTGATATATCTGCCGCGGCAGAGCATTATTTTGATGAAACCTTTGAAAAACGGCTAACAGACCGCAAAGTTTTAACCATGGGCGATAACTATGTGCTGTTCGAACTATCATTCATTAATCAGCCGCCAAACCTTATCCCGGTTATCCAAAAAATGAAGGATATGGGGTATAAACCTATTTTAGCCCACCCCGAGCGATATGGTTACATGGATATTGAGCAAATGAAAACCATACGCAGTTGGGGCTGCAACCTGCAATTAAACACCATTGCGCTATCGGGATATTACGGTAAGCATGCTAAAAAGATAGCCGAAGAAATGGTAGATAACCAGATAGTTGATTTTATATCGAGCGATATGCACCACCCCCGCCATGCCGCCGCCTTTGAAAGCACACTCGCTATGCCGTATATACAAAAACTCCTTTTTGATTATCCCTTAAAAAATGTGATGCTTTAAACGTTTTGCAAATGCAATTGGTTTAAAGCATATCTTTTCCATCCCACATTATTTCCCGGTACTTTTCCAAATCTGCGTGAATATGCAATGCCAACTTGTTGTTAATTGCTGTAATTTGAAAGCAAAATCTATTCGAAATTGGCGTGTTAAAACCTTTGGTTTTAGAAATTAATAAATTTTAAATTAATATTTTGAAATGCAATGCTTTTTCACCAATTTTAAAAAGCACTTCAAACAATTTAAAAAAAATATCAAACTATTTTTTTTAATCTAAGCACTTCTCATTTGCTGCAGTAATGCGGCTTAGGCCCGGGATGATCTGTTTATTAACAGTTTACGGGATAACTATTGTATTTTTTTAAGAGGAACCAATATAAACCAAATAAAAACCACTGTTATGAGAAACCAAAACACAAAAAAGAATGTGCAAAGTGCATGGAGCAAAGTTTTAACCATGATATTCGTTCTGAGTATCATGCTCACATCCTGTTCTAAAAACCAAATAAAAAACGATCCGGGGCCGGGGGCTGGTAATACAGCTATTAATAAACTAACCACTTTTTCATCATCAACGCCTATCCCTGCTACAACAAATAATAAGGTAGCCTACTACACATTTGATGCAACCCCAACAGGTAGCCCGGCGGTAAAATTAAGTATGCTTGATTTTGCAAAATCAGCCAATATTGTGGTTGTTTTTGAGGGTACCCCCTGGGAACTTGCAGATACCGCCCATTATACCTATCCCGGTACCATTATGCTGAGTGGTTATTATAAAAACTACCGGTCTATCATTAATGATATTCATACTTTACAGGCACGCGGCGTAAAAGTGATAATTAATGTTGACGACCAAACCAGCTGGAATACCACCACACCTTTTACCACCTATAACGGCATCAAAAAAAGCTATCAGCAGTTTGCCGTTTTTTTAGATAGCTGCGTAACTAACGTATTAAATATGGATGGTATCGGGCTGGATGTAGAGCATCTGGGCAGTACAGCTGCTAATGCCAACTATGTCAACTTAATTAAAGAGTTTGGTAAATACTTCGGCCCAAAATCAACCAAGCCAACCACAACAGTTTACACTGCCGCTATTTATGATGGCGGGCAGGCAGGTTTTGCAATCGGGCAATCTGTAGATGTAGCCAGCTATATGAATTTTGTTATTGACCAGGGGTATTTTGAAGATAATACACAAAGGTTTTACAGATGGGCAAATTACATCGGTGCAGAAAAAACAATGGTTGGTTTAGTAAAAGATTATAACAACCAGGCAAATGGTATAGCTGCGGCAAAATTCCAGCCAACAAACGGTAATAAAGCCGGCATTATGGTGTATGCCGCCAATGTAGATTCGGCTTATTCAAATAATATCCTGCGCGCGTTATCTGCCCCGGTAACTGCTGCAACCGGCGCTGTTTTTTACCAGGATACACAATACGGCTTAACTGCAACCAAGGCAATACCTAAAGGCAGCTACACACTTACCCAGTTAAAAACATATGGCTTTATAGGTAACTGGGCATCATCTGTAAAATTGCCAACCGGGTGGACCATGACCATGTATAAAGGCACAAACTTAAGCGGCACTTCATGGGCGTTAACAACATCCAATGCCGATTTTACCAAGCTGTTGCCAAGTGCAAATGATGTGGTAAATTCTGTTAAGATCAATTAACTGCTATAAAAAACTTCGGTTCAATAAAAGCGCCCGGTTGCATTTATGCAGCCAGGCGCTTTTATTATTTATAGCTTACTCGTATCTTAAAGCTTCTACCGGATCGAGTTTAGATGCTTTTTTTGCCGGATAAAACCCCGATGACAGCCCGATAAATGTACACAGGCCAATTGCTGCAAAAAGCCAAAACCATGGTACAACAAATGTCCCGCTTATTTGCACAGCTATCAGGTTGCCGGCGCCCATACCCAAAATAATGCCGCCGAAACCGCCCATCAGGCATATCACAATAGCCTCAATTAAAAATTGTTTACGAATTACCGATGGTGTGGCGCCAATGGCCTTGCGCAAGCCAATTTCGCGGGTACGCTCGGTTACCGATACCAGCATAATGTTCATTAAGCCTATAGCAGCCCCTATTAGGGTAATGGCCCCAATGGCAAAACCGGCAAGGGTAATACCAGCTAACTGGCCGGATAATTCCTGTTGGATAGAATCACTGCGGGATATTTCAAAGTTTTCTGCCTGGCCTAAACGGATGCCACGTATATTTCTCATCAGGGAGGTTGCCTCGCCTATACTGGCATCCAGTACATCAGGGCTGTTTACGTTTACCGTTACACCAAAGGATGGCTTTGAAGTAGCTGCAATTTGCCTTGCCTTTTGCACCGGGATAATACAGAATTTATCGCCGCCGAAACTGTTACTGCCCTTGGGTGCCACAACACCAATTATCCTGAATTTGCTGCTGCCCAGTAAAATTGATTTATTGATCGGGTCCTCATTTTTAAATAGCTTTTGCTTTAATTCATCACCAATAATAACCACATTGGCGCCGTGCTCCAGCTCGGACGACGAAAAATTACGGCCAAAAGCAAGTTTGTGCCCTTTTATCGCCAGGTAATTATCGTTACTGCCCGTTACAGAGATATTAGGATTGGTTTTAATACTGTTGTATTTGGCGATGGCTGTACCGGTAACACTCAGATCTATGCTGATGCGTGCGGGGAGCTTGTAAAGTTTGGCAAATCTTGCGGCCTCGTCATAACTAATGGCGGGGTATATTTTACGGTGCCCGCCGTTGCCAAAACTAATGCCGCTACCCCGGTTTTGTATAGTAAAGGAGTTTGCGCCCAGCCCGGCAAAGGCATCATTGGTAAATTGCTTTATGCCTTCAATAGCGGTTAATATACCAACCAAGGCCATAATACCAATAGCTATAATCAGCGCCGTAAGCGATGTGCGCAGCCTGTTACCACTAATGGATTGCAGGGCAATAGCTATATTTTCTTTGTAGGATGTTTTTACCGGCATGGCATAAATATATAAAAAACTCGATGGTATGACTATGGGAGGGAGCGGTTTGTTACAGCAGGCCCTTTATTTAAAACATTATTTTAGTAGGATGCAGTAATCAAAACTTGTAGTAACTTCATCATACTGTTACATCAGAATTTTTATGAAAAAAACCTTATCACTCCTGATCATTATCGCCGCATTTGCGCTAAGTGCCCAATCGCAGCAAACCCCGGTAACCGGCAACACAGTTGAACGCCCGGAATCATTTTTAAATAATAAAATAATCATTGACTCGGCCGGGGCGGTTTTGCCCAGGGATAGCTGGAGGGCTTTACTTAATAGTGGCGGATATACATTAAAGAGCACTTCGGAAAGCAGAGATACCATGAGGCTGGTGAGAATGACCGCTGCCGATATTGAATTAAGAGAATCAATGATGCGGTTGCCCAAACAAAGCGAATCTTTCCCGGTTGGGGCAAAAATGGAGATGTTTAAAGCAAGAGATATCACCGGCAAAAAAATAGATCCGAAAGAATTGCAGGGCAAAACCATTGTTTTAAATTTTTGGTTTATCGCCTGCCCGCCCTGCAAGGCAGAGATTCCCGAACTAAATAAAATTGTTGCCGATTATGCTACAAACCCAAATGTTGTTTTTATAGCCGTATGCCTTGACCAGCGCTGGGAAATAAAAGATTTTTTAAAGCAAACGCCGTTTAATTATATGCAGGTTGCCGATGGCCGGTCATACAGTAACGACTTTAATGTTAAAGGCTATCCAACAAGTGTAGTTGTCGATCCGCAGGGAATCATCCGTTTTAGCTCTACCGGTTACGGTGGGAGTGTTAAACACTTAAAAAAGGCAATTGAAGAAAGCAGTAAAATATAATCACACAAAAAAGGCCCTGATCAGGGCCTTTAAAATATCATTTAACTTTATAATTATACCGAAAACGATGTGCCGCAACCACAGGTACTGGCCGCGTTGGGGTTATTAAAGGTAAAGCCGCGGGCGTTTAAACCATCCTGAAAATCTATCTGCATACCGGCCAGATACAAGCCATGTGCCTTGTGCATGTATGTTTTAATGCCGTCTATTAAAAACTCCTGGTCGCCGTCTTTCTTTTGGTCAAAGCCTAAAACATAGCTCATGCCAGAGCAGCCGCCGCCTTCCACACCAATGCGCAAACCAAAATCATCGCTCAGTTCCTGCTGGTCTCTTAATTTAAAAAGTTCTTTTACGGCACCTGTGGTAAAGGTTACAGGTGCGGTTAGGGTTTCAACAATAGCGCTCATCTTATTTTTAATTAACTACACAAATATAAGGTAAAATGCGGATTTTTGCACCGGCCGGATTATTTATGACCTCTGCCTAACATTAACCATAAATGCAGTTATACAGTTTACTATTAGATGTTTTAAAATACACCGCAGCCGGTATCGGCGTGATATACATAGCCTTTTATTTGTTTAAACCCTACCTGGATAAAGGCCAGAACCTACAGGCGCTCGAACTTAAAAAGGCCATTAGCGGCCAAACACTCCCGCTGCGTTTACAGGCGTATGAGCGCCTGGTTTTGTTTATAGACAGGATAAACCCGGCTAACCTGCTTGTGCGCTTAAATGGCAATAGCTACAGCGCTGCCGAATTGCATAGTATCATATTAAACGAGATCCGTACCGAGTATCAGCATAATGTTACCCAGCAAATTTACGTAAGCGCACAGGCCTGGGCCGTTGTAAAGCGCACTAAAGAAGATACCCTGAACCTGGTTAATAACGCCGTGAAGGCCATGCCCGAAAATGCTACCGGGCTTGATTTTGGCAGGGTGCTGCTAACCCATTTAAGTAAGCTGGAAGATGACCCGTATGAAATTGCAACCAGCCTGGTACGTAAAGATCTGGAACATATATTTTAAGCATCATGGCCGAAAAAAAATTCACCACCATTTCGGGGATCGAACTGAAGGAGGTTTATACCCAGCCATCGGGCATGAATGAATTACCCGGCCAGTTCCCTTATACCCGCGGCATTCAAAAGGATATGTACCGCGGCAAACCGTGGACCATGCGCCAGTATGCCGGTTTTTCTACCGCCGAAGAAAGCAACAAACGTTATCATTATTTATTAAGCCAGGGCACTATGGGCCTCTCGGTAGCGTTTGACCTGCCCACCCAGATAGGGTACGACAGCGACCACGAGCTATCTGAAGGTGAAGTAGGCAAAGTTGGCGTAGCCATAGATTCTTTAAAGGATATAGAGATACTGTTTGCAGGCATTGAATTGAAGGATATTACCACCAGCATGACTATTAATGCCACGGCATCCATCCTGCTGGCCATGTACATTGCTTTAGCCAAAAAACAGGGGGCCGATCTGAAACAGATCTCGGGCACTATACAAAACGATATATTAAAGGAGTACGCAGCAAGGGGCACCTATATTTACCCGCCGGGCCCGTCTATGCGCCTCATTACCGATATTTTTGAGTACTGCAGTAAGGAAGTGCCCAAGTGGAACACCATCTCTATCTCGGGCTACCACATCCGCGAAGCTGGTTCAACCGCGGTGCAGGAACTGGCTTTTACTTTGGCCAACGGCAAAACCTATTTAAAGGCTGCCTTAGAAAAAGGGCTGGATATCAATGTATTTGCCAAGCGCCTTTCCTTCTTTTTCAATTGCCATAATAATTTTTTTGAAGAGATAGCTAAATTCCGTGCGGCGCGCCGCATGTGGGCACATATCACCCAAAATTTGGGCGCCACAGATGCCGGCGCGCAAAAGCTGCGTTTCCATACCCAAACCGGGGGCTCTACCTTAACGGCGCAGCAACCCATGAACAATGTGGTGCGCGTAAGTATGCAAGCCCTGGCTGCCGTACTTGGCGGCACACAATCGCTGCATACCAATGGATACGATGAGGCCTTATCTTTACCAACCGAAGCCGCAGCTAAAATAGCCCTGCGCACTCAGCAGATCATTGCTTTTGAAAGCGGCGTTACCGATACGGTAGACCCTTTGGCAGGCTCATACTTTATAGAAGCTTTAACCGATGAGCTGGAAACCGCCGCGCAGATATATATAGATAAGATAGACGCCATGGGCGGATCCGTAAAAGCTATTGAGCAGGATTATATACAACAGGAAATAGCCGCTGCTGCTTACCAATATCAAAACGATATCGAGAGCGGCGACCAGATACTGGTAGGCGTTAACAAATTTACACAGGCCGAAGAGGTGAACCCACCCGTGTTTAGGGTAGATGATGCCATCCGCAGGCAACAAATGGATAAACTTATCCGTTTAAAAGAAGAGCGCGACAACATACAGGTTGAAAAAGCACTGGCAAATTTAACATCAGCTGCCCGTAGCAAAGATAACCTGATGCCCTATATTTTAACTGCAGTGGAGTGTTATGCAACACTTGGCGAAATAGCCGATACACTACGGGATGTGTTTGGAGAGTATTAAAAAAAAATTCTTAATTAAGGAATTTTAGAAACACCTGCTAATAAATTAATCCACAATTCTTCACAAAACGGTGTTGTAACTTTTAAAAGCGCCATACGGTAAAACTGATGCATAAAAGTGGCTTCTGCATGCGAAATATAGTGTTAATAACTTTAATATTTGCAATAAAAAGGCGTAATTTTTATAAATATATTTCATGAAATATGTTTTTTAATCCGCTTTTTTTTAGAATATTCGATGTTCCGAAACGGCCGAAAAATTGACCGTCTGGGAGACTGGAAATCAAGATATTACTGAATAACAATATGGAAAAAACTTGTACTAACGTTTGGAATAGCTGCCTTCAGATCATAAAAGACAACATACCGGCACAAAGCTTTAAAACCTGGTTCGAACCAATCAAAGCTTTGCGTATGGAGGGTAGCGTTTTAACGATACAGGTACCAAGTTTATTCTTTTACGAGTGGCTGGAAGAGCATTATGTGGGCTTGCTGCGCAAAACAATAAAAAAGCAATTGGGCGACGAAGGCCGCCTGGAATATAACATTGTTGTTGAGCAATCGTCAAGCAAACCATATACTACTAACATGCCCTCGAATGGGAATGGTGCTGAATCTAAAAATCAGTCTATGCCAATACCTATTTCTATTAATAAGGACATTAAGAACCCGTTTGTAATACCGGGCCTTAAAAAGCTGAATGTAGACCCGCAGCTAAACCGCAACTATACCTTCGAGAATTTTGTTGAAGGCGATTGCAACCGTTTGGCGCGTTCTGCAGGTTATGCTGTTGCAGCCAAACCGGGCGGCACATCATTTAACCCTTTAATGATATATGGTGGCGTAGGCCTGGGTAAAACCCACCTGGCACAAGCCATTGGTAACGAGATAAAACGCACCCTGCCCGATAAACTGGTACTGTATGTAAGCTGCGAAAAATTCACGCAGCAATTTGTTGATGCATTGAAGCACAATAACATAAATGATTTTGTGAACTTTTACCAGGCAATAGATGTACTGATCATGGATGATGTACACAACTTTGCCGGTAAAGAAAAAACGCAGGATTTCTTTTTTCACATTTTTAACCACCTGCATCAAAGCGGCAAACAACTGATCATCACCTCAGATAAAGCGCCCAAGGATCTGGCCGGTTTAGAAGAGCGTTTGTTATCGCGTTTTAAATGGGGCCTTTCTGCAGATCTGCAGATCCCTGATCTGGAAACCCGCATGGCCATCCTTAAAAATAAGATCTACCAGGATGGTATCGAATTATCAAACGATGTGGTAGAGTACGTTGCCCACAATATTGATAATAACGTGCGCGAACTGGAAGGCGCCATGGTATCCTTATTGGCGCAATCAACCCTTAACCGTAAAGAGATTGACCTGAACCTGGCGAAGCAAATGCTGAAGAATTTTGTGAAAAATTCGGCCAAGGAAATCTCGATGGAATACATCCAGAGCCTGGTTTGCGAGTACTTTGAAGTGCCGATAGAAATGGTAAAATCACAAACCCGCAAACGCGAAATTGTACAGGCCCGCCAAATATCTATGTACCTGGCTAAGGCACACACCAAAAGCTCATTAAAATCAATCGGCCACTTCTTTGGCGGTCGTGATCACTCTACTGTTATCTACGCCTGCCAAACGGTAGAAGATTTAATAGATACCGATAAAAAATTTAAAGGCTACGTAGCCGATATCCAAAAGAAACTCAAAATGTCGTAAATGACGTATTAAATAAGAGAAAGCCTTGCAGCAATGCAGGGCTTTTTTGGTTAATTATGAATTTTGTAGATCCCGGATTCGTTATCCTCCAGGAATTATTGATACGATCTTCAAATTTTAAAAGCAAAGCTGCAACTTCTGCCGTTGCAACATTACCGGTACGCAGCCAGATGATTTTGGGTTGATAGAAATATATGTTTTGAAGATCTGGAAAGTCTTCATCAAAAGTTAAAATGGCAAATTAGTTTGCTTTGGCAAATTTCCATATCATCTTATCGCTTAATCTAAAGTCTGTCTTAATTTCATTTAGAAGGCAGAATATCCCACTGAGGTATGAATTTTTTTTTAAACGCCAGGAAATATTTTCATCAGCAATTAAACGCATTGCTATGCACTTTTGTAATGCGTTCTTTATTGGCAGCATAGGCAAGGCAAGCCAAAATTCGGGTTTCATTCAACTGGGGATAGTCGGTAACTATATTTTGATGCGTTATACCTGATGCCAGCCATTGCAAAACGTCATAAACAGTAATTCGTGTACCCATGATCACAGGTTTTCCAAAACGGATGTTCGGGTCAACTTCAATATATTTTCAGTAATCTATTTGCATGATATACAAACTTATATAAAAAACTTTTATTTAAATTGCCTTCACCAAACAGCCTCATTATGAAAAAACTATTCCTTGCTGCCCTGCTGATAGCGCTATCAGCCCCCGCCTTTTGCCAAACAGATAAAGAAGATATTAAAAAAACAATTACAACCATGTTTGATGCGATGCGTAAAGGCGATAGTTCCCTGCTTAGATCTGTATTTGCGGAGGGCATTGTTTTCCAAAGTGCAGGTGCCAAAAAAGACGGAAGCATGGTGCTTGAGAACGAAAAACCCGATGGTTTTATAAAAGCCGTAGGCACGCCGCACAAGGAAATTTGGGACGAGCGCATTACCTGGGGCGACATTAAAATTGACGGCCCGCTGGCCAGCGCCTGGACACCTTATAAGTTTTACCTGGGCAGCAAATTCAGCCATTGCGGAGTTGATTTTTATCAGCTGATGAAAACCAAATCCGGCTGGAAGATCATTTATATTGTAGATACCAGGCGTACGGATAATTGCCCCGGGTAGTTAGCTTTTCCAAACGTTATTTACATGAATGGCTGCTACAGAAATTTTTGTTGTAGGCGTAAAATAATGTTTAAAAGCAGGTGGCTTTTTAGATGCACATCATTATTTAACAAAGCCGGCGGTGATCTTTGCCGATAACAAACATAGCGGGATCCCGCCGCCCGGATGTACACTGCCGCCGCAAAAGTATAATCCCGCCGCTTTTGATGATCTGTTGGCATGCCTTAAAAAGGCTGCAAACTGGCTGTTAGAACTGGTACCGTAAATAGAACCTTTGTATGATGACGTTTTATTTTCGATACCCCGCGGGTCAAGAATGCTTTCGGTAGTAATTAGTTTACCTATATCTTGATGGAGTAAGCGGGATAGTTTATTCATAATGTGATTACGCGCAGTAGCGATGAGCTGGTCCCAATCCTGCCCGTTGTTAGCCGGTACATTGATCATTACAAACCAGTTCTCGCAGCCTTCGGGGGCATCATCTGTTTTATATTTCGAACTGATGTTGAGGTAAACGGTTGGGTCGTGGTAAATGTCCTGCTGGTTCCAGATGTGGTCGAACTCTGTTTGGTAATCAGCACTAAAAAAAATATTATGCAGATCAAGCTCCGGAAATTGCTTGTTGATGCCCCAGTAAAATATCAATGCCGAACTGCTGCGCTCCTGGCTTAGTATTTTCTTAGGATGTAGTTTTGGATGTTTACTCAGCAAGCGGTTGTAAGTGAACCATACGTCCATGTTTGATACCACCACATCAGCCAAAATATCTTCACCTTTTGCACGGATGCCTTTAGCTACGCTGTTGATGACCACTATTTCGTCAACCTTATAATTGTACTTGAATTGTACCCCTAACTCTTCTGCCAGCTTTACCAGGCTTTGCGTTATACTGTACATGCCGCCATCCGGGAAGTAAGCTCCAAAGTGATGCTCCAGATGCGGGATAACATTTAGGGTAGCAGGTGCCTGGTATGGATCAGAGCCGTTATAGGTCGAATAACGGTCGAAAAATTGTACTATACGGGCGTCTTTAAATCCTGATAAGTTGGCTTTATGCATGGTCCTGAACGGGTCTATCTGCGGGAATCTGAGTATCGACCGTATGGTATCCCATCTCAAAAAGGTTTTTAAGCGATGTAAGGATCTTTCTAAAAAAACGTGATTCGTAATATCGTAAATGTCGCGGCTATTAGCTAAGTGCCTAATAATGGCAGCGGCGGGTTCCTGCGTTTTATCTTCAATTTCTTTTGCAAATTGCTTAGTATCAGCATAAGCGCTCAGGCGGGTGCCGTCCTCGTAAAAGTATTTGCAAACTACATCAAGCTTTTGGTAACCAAAGTAGTCGGCCGCATTTTTACCGGCCAGCTTAAAAAGCTCATCTACATATTGCGGCATGGTAAACAGGCTTGGCCCGGCATCAAAGCGGTAACCGTTCTGCTCAAATTGGGATAGCTTGCCACCCGGGTAGCTGTTAGCCTCATAAACTTCAACTGTGTATCCCTTAACTGCCAAGCGGATAGCCGCCGCGATCCCTGCTATACCAGCACCAATAATTACAGCTTTTTGTTGAGGCATGGGGTAAAGATAAAAAGAAACCCTAACCCCCTGAAGGGGAATGAAATTTAATATCGAACACCCAATATCGAACATCGAATGATAAAGTTTAAAACTTCAATATTCGAAATTTAATATTTAGTGTTCAATATTATCCTTAATCACTTTACTATGATTTGCAGCGGATTACGCATGTATTCCCTCGCTAATTTCCTCTATGGTTTTTTTATTGAAGGCTTCCAGATCGGCGGGGGTACGGCTGGTAACCAGGCCATTGTCGGTAACTACCGCTTCATCAACCCAATCGGCACCGGCGTTCTTCAGGTCGGTTTGCAGCGATGGATATGAGGTAAGCCTGCGGCCTTGCAGCATCCCGGTCTCTATCAGTAACTGGGGGCCGTGGCAGATAGCGGCAAGCGGCTTACCTTCATCCAAAAATGCAGAGGTAAATGCAATGGCATCTTTATTCTGGCGCAACTTATCGGGGTTTAAAACACCACCAGGCAATACCAGCGCATCATAATCATCCGGATTGGCATCGCTCAGATTTTTATCTACATCAATTTCAATTCCCCATTTATCTTTATCCCATGCTTTAATTTTGCCACTTTTTGGCGAAATAATGTGCACGGTAGCGCCCGCAGCCTCCAGCGCTTCTTTAGGGCTGGTTAATTCAACCTGCTCAAATCCTTCTTCGGTTAGTATTGCTATTTTTTTATTACTTAAATCAGCCATAATGGTAGTTTTTATATTTTTTGTATATTAACTACAGGTGGTTTAAATTATAGTTTTAAGAAAATTGAGATTGGCGAATAATTTGATTTAAAAAAATAGAGATAATCTTCCGATCATCCCTATTAAATATATACAGAGCAACTAAGCTCTTATTAAAAGCCTCTAATCTCTAAACAGCAACTGCCTGTCCAATTAAGTTTTTAGCAGCTAAATACTCTGCAATTTGTACAGCGTTGGTAGCCGCACCTTTACGCAGGTTGTCAGATACTATCCAGCAGTTAAGGGTGTTATCCTGTGTTTCGTCGCGGCGAAGGCGGCCTATAAATACATCGTCCTTATCGTGTGCATCAAGCGGCATTGGGTATTTTAAGTTGGCAACATCATCAACCACCACAATACCCGGCGAGTTGGCTAATAATTCGCGCACTTCGCTCAGGTCAAAATCATGCAAAAACTCAATGTTTACAGATTCGGAATGGCCACCCATAACCGGGATACGCACAGTGGTTGCCGTAACCTTAATACTGTCATCGCCCATTATCTTTTTGGTTTCCAGTATCATTTTCATCTCCTCTTTGGTGTAACCATTCTCGGTGAATACATCAATTTGGGGGATCACGTTCAGGTCGATGGTATAAGGATAAACCTTTGGCCCGTCGATGCCTTTACGCTCGTTAAATAACTGGTCAACCGCTTTAACGCCGGTACCGGTCACCGATTGGTAGGTAGATACCACTACGCGTTTAATTTTATATTTATCGTGCAGGGGCTTTAAGGCCACTACCATTTGTATGGTTGAGCAATTGGGGTTAGCAATGATCTTGTCTTCGGCTGTCAATACATCTGCATTAACTTCTGGCACAACCAGTTTTTTGGTAGGGTCCATGCGCCAGGCGGATGAATTATCAATAACGGTAATGCCGGCTGCCGCAAAAAGTGGTGCCTGCTCTAAAGAAGTACTGCCGCCTGCGCTAAAAATAGCAACATCGGGCTTCTGTTTAATCGCATCCTCAACAGAAACCACCTTAAACGGCTTACCCTTAAAAGTAATTTCTTTACCAATACTTTTAGCGGAGGCTACGGGGATCAACTCTGTAACGGGGAAGTTGCGTTCTGCAAGAACCTGCAACACTTTAGTGCCTACCAAACCTGTGGCACCAACAACTGCGATTTTCATTTTCTGAATAAAATTATTTGTGTATGTTAATTAAACTCCAAATATGCGATTTTTTTTGCGGAATGACTACCATTTTAGTATGATAAATTGTTTGGTTCTAAGTCCATCTGCACCGGAATTTTTTGAATTAAGAATTTATATCCTGGTAAAAAAATGTAAGATTAGGGTTTGATACTATAATTCCTTCAAATTCAGGTTCAGACAAAAATTCGCGATTACGCCCAAATTTTTACCTTTGTACCCAAACCTGGGATTGCATGAGCGAAAAGATTTTAGTGATTGGCGCCAATGGACAAATTGGTACCGAACTGGTAACAGCTTTACGGAAAATACATGGAGCCGAAAATGTTATAGCATCTGATATTAACAGCCCTAACTATGCTATCCGCAACAGTGGGCCATTTGAATTTGCGAACGTACTTGATAAAGACAACCTGCATCATTTATTTGATAAGCACCGACCTACACAAGTATATCTGCTTGCGGCCATATTATCTGCTGTAGGCGAACAAAAGCCTAAAGTGGCCTGGGATTTGAATATGACCGGCCTGTTACATGTGCTTGATTTTGCTGTTGAATTTAAAACCTCAAAAATTTTCTGGCCAAGCTCTATAGCCGTATTCGGGCCACATTCGCCTCAGTACGATACGCCGCAATATTGTGTGATGGATCCAAACACAGTATATGGTTTTAGTAAGCTGGCCGGCGAGCGCTGGTGCGAATATTACCATACTAAATATGGCGTGGATGTACGCAGCTTACGTTACCCCGGCCTGATAGGCTGGCGGGCAAATCCCGGTGGTGGTACAACAGATTATGCCGTGCATATTTTTCATGAAGCATTAAAGCATGGTAAATACCAGGGTTTCCTGTCGGCACAAACAGCTTTGCCCATGATGTATATGGAAGATGCTATCCGTGCTACCATTAATTTAATGGATGCGCCGGTTGAGAACCTGAGTATCCGGTCGAGTTATAACCTGGCGGGCATCAGTTTTACGCCGGAGCAGCTTGCCGCAGAGATTAAAAAGCATATACCTGATTTTGAAATGAGCTATGCGGATAACGATCCGCGCCAGGCAATCGCGGATAGCTGGCCAAAATCAATAGACGATACACAGGCCCAGCAGGACTGGGGCTGGCAATTAGATTACGATCTGGCGAAGATCACCGGGGATATGCTAACTAATTTAAAAAATGTAATTTAGAGCCCCTAACCCCTGAAGGGGGAATAAGTAGGCTGATGGTATAACATAAAAAAAATAATTCCCGGCTCCCCCTTTAAGGGGCTGGGGGGCTAATATGGGAAGAGCATTTGAATTCCGTAAAGAAAGAAAGTTTAAGCGCTGGGCCAAAATGGCGGTGCAGTTTACCCGTTTAGGTAAGGAGATTGTAATGGCTGTTAAAGCCGGCGGGGGCGACCCTACAACCAACTCGCGCCTGCGCACGGCTATCCAAAACTCAAAAGCAGTTAATATGCCTAAGGATAGGGTAGAAGCTGCCATAAAACGTGCAACCAGCCGCGACGAGAAGGATTACGAAGAAATTGTATATGAAGGGTACGCACAACACGGCGTGGCTATACTGGTAGAAACTGCTACCGATAACCTCAATCGTACCGTTGCTAATGTACGCAGCTATTTTACCAAATATGGTGGTACACTGGGCAAAACCGGCTCGCTGGATTTTATCTTCAGCCGTAAATCGGTATTTACCTTTGACCCGGGCGACCGCGACCTGGAAGAACTGGAATTTGAACTGATAGATGCCGGTTTAGAAGACCTGTTTGTAGAGGCCGACGAAGAAGGGAACGATGTTGCTGTATTGCACACCGCATATGAAGATTTTGGCAAGATGCAGAAGATGCTGGAAGAATTGGGTATAGAAACCAAATCGGCTAAGCTGGAGCGGATTGCACAATCTACCACATCGGTAAGCGAAGAGCAGGCTGTAGACGTTTTCAAGATCATCGATCGCTTAGAGGAAGATGACGACGTGCAGGCCGTTTACCATAATATGGCGGAGTAAGGCGATTTTTGATTTTTGACTGATTGAAGTATCCGGTTTCGATTTTTGACTTTTGAATTTTCACTTTTGACTTAATATTATGCCTCTATTCTCGTCAAACAAACAGGAAAAAAAAGTTAAAATAACCTTTGCCAATGGTTTACTTTTTGTGGAAAAACCTGATGGCAAGCAACAGGCATTCCCGCTGGAATGGTTCCCTAAGCTAATGAATGCTACGGATGAAGAGCGCGATGACTGGAAACAAACAGCAACCGGCATCCACTTTAATGCGTTGGATGTGGATGTAGCTTTGTAGGAGATCACTATAGGAGATTTGAGTATAGAGATATGAGATTTGAGAAAAATAGGCTTCGGTCTCACGTCTCATATCTCATATCTCACATCTAAACATAACATGACTTTTGAAGAGTTTTTTAATAAAAAGCGGATAGACCTGGTTGCCTTAAAGGCAGCAGAGCCGGGCCTGTATGCCGAATTTGAAAAACACTTTGCCCAAATGGGCGAAAAAAGTTTCGATCATACCAAAAAGTATTGGTTTAATAAATTAAGGTTGCTGTATCACTTGGCGCCCGGGTTAAAACCCGAAAAAATGCGCCAGGAAAATCAGCTGGCCGAGCAAACTATAGTTGAAACGTTAACCGAAGCTATTCCTGCACCAACAACCGGTTTTAAGCCAAGGTTTAAACCGGGTATGTTAAGCAAACCCGCATCAGCAACCAGTGATGTACAGAAGCCGGCGCCCGAACACAGTGCTACAGCTACACCCGAAGTTAATGAGGCTGCTACTATAAAAGACCAAGACCCACCGTTTGAGCAGGCGAAGGAAGCCATGCAGGATGCGGCTGATGCAACGCCACGTACAACAGATACGGTGGAAGCAAAAACAGAACCATTGGCGGCCAAGCCCGGCTTTAAGACACGGTTTAATATGAAAATGACTAAAGGCGACGCCCCGCAAACCAAGGAGTTTGAAAAAGAGCCAAAGCCCGAAAGTGAAACACAAGTGCCCGAATCAGCAGGGAAACCTGATGTGCCTAAACCCGGCTTTAAGCCACGGTTTAATATGAAAACAATGGCGCCAAAGGCAATTGAAGCAGAAGATACAGAACCCGAAACCAAGCCTGCCACCGAAACTATTGAACCCGCTGCAGAGCCTGAAAAGACCGCACCTAAGCCTGCTGGCTTTAAACCTCGTTTTAATATGAAAACGATGGCCCCAAAAGCAGCAGATAGTATTGCAGAAAACACAGAAGATAAGGAACACCCGGTAAAAGAAAAACCGGAGGATATAACAGCAGCTAAACCGCCCGAAGAAGCACCTGCATCGCCCAAAATTGGTTTTAAACCAAGGTTTAATGCCAAAGCCACCAAAGCCCAACCACCCGAAGCACCTGAAGAATAATTTAATATGGAAACCGAAGAACTTTTTAACAAAAACAGGGGAGAAGAGCAGCCGCCAAAGAAAGAAAGCCCGCTGGTTAGTTTAGAGCGCGACCTTAAATTTTTTAACGAGTCTATCCATGAGGTAGCTATTGAAATTATGGTTGAAGGCCTGTCATCACATCCAATTTTTGTAGCCCACCAGCACAAACTTAAGTTGGGTGAACTGATACTGGACAGGAACGAACTGAATACCGAATGGAGCATCCATGCATCAACCATCGAGGAATTTACAGAGCGTGGTATCATTAAAGCAGAATTGAAAGAGCGCTTTCTATCTACCTACAAAAACCCTAACGATTTTATGTGCCTGTTTGTGGTAGTGCCCGAGGGGGCTAATTTTGTATATTATCCTTACGTAAAAAGTTAAGAACCGTTGAAACGTTCTTTTATATTTACATTTTGAAATTCTGGCTTAACTTTATAATATTTCAACTTTTACAATATACCAACTCGTTACCATGTCTGATAAAAAGATCCTGATACTAAACAGCCAGCAAATACAGCAAAAGATAGATCGTATCGCTTACCAGATCCTGGAGGATAACTTTGATGAAACGGAGATCCTGATCGCAGGGATACTGCCGCGTGGTAACCATGTAGCCGAACGCTTAAAAACTATTTTAGATAAAATAGCACCCTTTAAAAGTCGCTTGCTTACCATCGAACTGGATAAGCAAAGCAGCCAGCTGCATGCTAAAACAAATTTTGATGTGCAGGAATGCAGCGATAAGGTTATTGTGTTGGTAGATGATGTACTGAATAGCGGCAAAACTTTGGCTTATGGCTTTGGTATATTTTTGGATGTGCCCTTAAAAAAACTACGCACCGTTGTACTGGTAGACCGTAACCATAAAAACTTCCCGGTAACTACAGATTATGCCGGTGTGGCGCTGTCAACCGTTATTAAAGAACATGTAGATGTGGTAATTGACGTTGAGGGCGAAGAAGATGCAGTTTATTTGAGGTAGAGAATTTCCTAACTAAGTACTAATCTAAAACTTCTATCAACTTCTCTACACTCATATCTATCCCGTTCACTATATGGGTTGCCTTTAAATAAAACCCTTCACGTTCGGCTAATTTTTGTTCGATGAATTTAACCAGTTCATTGCCTTTTTTGTCCTGTAATACGGGGCGCTGCGTTTTGGCATTTTCTAAACGGTTACCCAGTGCCTTGGGCGATAACTGGATATAAAGCGTTTGGCCATGGCTGTTCATCCAATCTATATTGTCAAAAAAACAGGGCAGGCCGCCGCCGGTTGATATAATGGTATTTTCCGGATAATCAGTCGTTTTTAAGATCTCCGATTCCAGTTTGCGAAATGCTTCTTCGCCGTACGATGTGAAATATTCGGCTATGGTTAAGCCTGCTTGGGCTTCAAGCGCATGGTCCAGGTCAATAAATTCGTAATCCAAACCTGCAGCCAGTTTGCGCCCCCACGAGGTTTTGCCGCAGCCCATAAATCCTACTAAAAATATCAGGCCCATTATTGCTTGCTCAGGTAGTTTTTAACAATATCCTCGTACTTAGGCATGTTATGAAAATGCCATTTATTAATTACTATGCCATTCTTTAACAAAATAATGCCGGGGTTAGAGCGTACCATCGTTTTTAACGGAACACCGTCGGCATAAAATAATTCGCTGATCAGCTTGTGGGCTTTAGCAAACTTTTGTGCATTATCCGGCGCGTTAGAGGTTAGGAAGATGGTGCGTGTATTGTAGTTTTGAGTAAGATTAATAGCTAAAGCGTTGATGCGATTAACCGCCTCTGCATTAGTATCTTCTAAATTCCAGGCGACGATAACTAAGCTATAAAACGGACTGCTTAATAATTCTTCGTTATAATTATTACCCTGCGCATCCTGGATGTTCAGATCGCGGATTTTAGGTTCAAAGCCTTTCTTAACCAGGCGGCTTTCGGGGTTGCCCTTTACTTCCCATTTGGTGTCTTTCCAAATGCCCGATTTGATGTATTCCTTGTCAGACATGGTTTTGCTTTCCTTCGTCTTTTTATTTTTTAGGATGTAGGTAACCTCAAACTCATCAGGTACGGCACCCGGCGGGGTTTTCATTTCCTGAAGGATGTTTGCTCCAACTTTATACGGCAGAAAATCTACCACAGGTAAAAAGTTGTAAGTGTAAAGGCCAAAACCAATAGAAATAATAGTAGCACCGATCAGTAATTTATCGCTGGTTTTAGCATTGGTTAATGGTTTAATGCTTTTACGGTTAACAAACAGCACCATCACCAAAAGCAATAGTGCCATATCTTTGGAAAAAGATTGCCACGGGGTAAGCGGTATGGCATCACCAAAGCATCCGCAGGTTTGCACCACTTTAAAGTAGGCCGAGTAAAAGGTAAGAAAACCAAAGAAAATGATCAATAACAACAAGCCCCACACTACCTTTATAGCGCGTGCACCAACCAGCAAGGTAAAGCCCAGGATCATTTCTAAAGCGCATAGCAGCACAGACATGCTCAAAGCAAGGCCATTAAGCCAGGTAATATGGAATACCTCAAAATACTCTTCCAGCTTGTAAGAAAAACCAAGCGGATCGTTGGCTTTTATCAATCCCGAAAAGATGAACAATAAGCCAACGGTTATTCTGCAAAACCAAACTGATCCGTTCTTCATTATTGTACCCCTAATTTTATCAGTGCAAACACCGCATAGTTAAGCATATCCTGGTAATTGGCTTTTACACCTTCTGATGCCAGGGTTTGGCCTTTGTTATCTTCTATCTGTTTTACACGCAGTAGTTTCATCAGTATCAGATCAGTCAATGAGCTGATGCGCATATCGCGCCAGGCCTCGCCATAGTCATGGTTTTTGGCAAACATCAGTTCTTTGGTTTCGGTTACCTTGCCATCAAATATCATTTCCACTTCGGCAGGGTCAAGCTCGGCAGGGGTTTCCGGGCCGCAATCCAGCTGCATCATAGCAATAACGCAATAGTTTACAATACCGATGTATTCGCCGGTAATATCATCCCCCACTTTTGATACCTGCTTTTCTTCGAGCGTACGGATGCGCTGGGCTTTAATAAAAATCTGATCGGTGATAGATTCCAGCCTTAGTATGCGCCATGCCGTGCCATAGTCGCGCGTTTTTTTGATAAAAAGCCCTTTGCAAATTTTTATTACTGCTTCGTATTCTGCTGTTGTATTGCTCAAGATATTGTAATGTTTAAATGTTTTAAGGTTGGAATGTTCATGTTATGAGATAGAAAGATTTTATAAAGTGATTTAACTTTACAACTTTGTAACCTTTCAACATTGCAACAACCATAACGTGGCTAAAGATACATTTTTTCAGAAAAAAGTAACCCTGAATGCGGGTGGTAAATTAACAGACCTATCGGCCCCCAGGGTGATGGGCATCATCAATATCACGCCCGATTCTTTTTATGCCGAAAGCCGCAAAACCGGCGTAAATGTATTGCAGCAGGCCGGTAAAATGCTGGCAGATGGTGCTGCTTTTTTAGATCTTGGAGCTTACTCCTCGCGCCCGGGGGCAGCAGATATTGCTGAACAGGAAGAAATGGACAGGCTGTTGCCTGCTGTTGAGGCTATTGCAAAAGCATATCCGGATGCCCTAATTTCTGTAGATACTTTTCGCTCGGGGGTTGCCGAAGCGGCTATAAAAGCCGGTGCCCATATTATAAATGATATTAGCGGTGGTATGCTGGATGAAGCGATGTTTGCCACCGTTGCACGTTTGCAAGTGCCCTATATTTTAATGCATATGAAAGGTACACCGCAAACTATGCAGCAACTGGCTGCTTATGAGGATGTATTTGCCGAAGTGTACGATTATTTTGTACAGAAGATCTATCAGCTTAAACAATTGGGCGTGCATGATATCATCCTTGATCCCGGTTTTGGTTTTGCCAAAAGGCCCGAACATAGCTATGCGCTGATGAACAGGATGCAGGAATTTCATCGCCTGCAATTGCCGGTGCTAGCCGGTGTTTCCCGCAAAAAAATGATTTACGGGCTTTTAAACGCCAGCGCGCAGGAGGCCCTAAACGGTACCACTGCGCTAAACACCATTGCCCTGATGAAAGGCGCAGGCATTTTGCGTGTGCATGATGTAAAGGAGGCAGTTGAAGCAGTGAAAATATACGAGGCCGTTACTTCTTAATCCTGATATATTGATAAGTTGGCCCATCTGCTGCCGAACTGCCTAATAACATGGTGTCTGCTTTAAAGCTGATAGCATCCGAATAATCGGGGTTAGTGAAGGTAATGGTACCAAACCTGTAGCCATTATTTTCATCAATAAATTTTATACTGAATTTACCCTCAGTTACAACTTTATTGGTATCCGTTTTAGCATACCTGCTGTTTAATATGAATTCATACCTGTCTCTTTTTTCGGTGGGGACTACCATGCCCGGGCCAAAGCCTCCGGTAATTTTTGTCAGTTCCCAGGTGCCATTAACAGAGGGGATGTCTGATCTGTCTTTTTTGCATGATGTAAGAGAAATAACCAGCACCATTATCAGTAAAGCTTTTTTCATTTTTAATAAATTGGATACAGCTATTACGAGAACCTGTACCCAGATGCTACAGGAGTGTGGTTATGAAATAATTAAGATGATGTAAATTAATTCCCCACAAACGCTGTCATTTTTAAAATGGCATCCACATATTCTCGGTTGTTGGCCAGGCGGGGTACTTTATGCTGACCGCCAATTTTGCCTTTTTCTTTCATCCAGTTAAAAAAGGTGTTTTGCGCCATTACTTTTACCTGCGGGCGGCGCAAGGCCATATCTTTAAAGCGTTTTGCATCGTAATCGGAGTTTACACGGCGCAGGGTTTCATCCAGCAGGTCTATAAATCGTTCAAATTCGGTTGGGTGCTTTTCAAATTCTATCAGCCATTCGTGGGCGCCGCATTGGTTATCGCTAAAATAAACGGGGGCGGCCGTATAATCACGGATGATGGCGCCTGTTTGTGCGCAGGCCTCGGCAAGTGCGCGTTCGGCATTATCTATAATAAGTTCCTCGCCAAAAGCATTGATAAAATGTTTGGTACGGCCGGTTATCTGGATGCGGTAAGGTACCAACGAGGTGAACCTAACCGTGTCACCTATCATATAGCGCCAAAGGCCTGCATTGGTGCTGATGATGAGTGCGTAATTTTTGTTCAGTTCTACCTCATCTAAGGTTAATGTTTTTGGGTTATCCTTATGAAGATGCTCAATAGGTAGAAACTCATAGAAGATGCCGTAATCAAGCATTAATAGTAAATCGCCGGGTTCTTCCAAATCCTGTATGCCAAAAAAACCTTCGGATGCGTTGTAGGTTTCCAGGTAATACATATCATCGTTCGGAATCAGCTTTTTAAACTGTTCGCGGTATGGGGTAAAGTTTACGGCGCCATGAAAGTAGAGCTCCAGGTTCGGCCACACTTCCAGCAGGTTTTTTTTGCCGGTGATCTCCAGGATGCGTTTAAACAGCAGAATATTCCAGGTAGGCACGCCGCTGATGCTGGTTACATTAACATCTTTGGTGGCATGGGCCATCTTTTCTATCTTTTCTTCAAAGTTTTCCAGCAGGGCAATATCTAAATGGGGGGTGCGGTAAAACTCTGCCCAAAGAGGCAGGTTTTTCATGATCACGGCAGACAGGTCGCCAAAAAAGGTATCAGAATTAAGCTGGCCTATCTGGTGGCTACCGCCCAGTGTTAAACTTTTACCGGTAAATATGCGTGCGTTGGGGCGGTTGTTAAAGTAAAGGGTAAGCATATCCTTGCCACCTTTAAAATGGCATTCCTCTAATGATTCTTCGCTTACGGGGATAAACTTGCTCCTGTCGCTGGTGGTGCCTGATGATTTGGCAAACCAACGGATCTCTGACGGCCACAATACATTTTGCTCGCCTTTCAGCATCCGCTCGATGTAGGGTTTTAGCGTGTCGTAATTTTGGATAGGCACCCGCTCTTTAAACTGGGCAAGGTTTTCGATGCTTTTATAACCATACTGCTTGCCCCATTCGGTGTTTTCGGCACCGGCAATCAGTTGTTCAAACCACTCCTCCTGCACCTCGTTGGGATATTTCATAAAAAGCTCTATCTGGTGGATACGCTTTTTCATGAACCAGGTAAATACAGAGTTAAGAATGGTCATAATTTAGTTGGTAGTTTATCGATCATAGTTCATAGCAGGAGTTGAGCGGCTATGAAGCATCAACTATGATGTATGAATACTTATTAAATATGTAATTACTGCGGAAATGTTTTTCTTTTCAGCACAAAGTTGGCCCCAAGGTAAACCTTACGTACCATTTCGTTAGCAGCCAATACTTCGGGTACGCCCGATTCCAGTATCTTGCCTTCAAAAAGCAGGTAAGCGCGGTCGGTGATCGACAAGGTTTCCTGCACGTTATGGTCCGTTATCAGGATACCGATGTTACGATGCCTTAATTTAGCTACCATGGCCTGGATCTCTTCCACGGCTATCGGGTCAACCCCGGCAAAGGGTTCATCCAGCAGGATAAAATTTGGTTCGGCAGCAAGGGCGCGGGCAATCTCTGTACGTCGGCGCTCACCACCGGATAGCAGGTCGCCACGATTTTTGCGTACTTTGTGTAAACTAAATTCATCTATCAATTCTTCGAGTTTATCCCTTTGCTTGTCCTTGCTCATTTTACCCATTTCCAGCACGGCTTTAATGTTATCTTCTACAGATAGCTTACGGAAAACCGATGCCTCCTGCGCCAAATAGCCAATACCCTTTTGGGCGCGGCGGTACATGGGGTCGGTTGTGATATCTTCATCATCTAAAAATATTTTGCCTTCGTTGGGTTTAATTAAACCTACTATCATGTAAAATGAGGTGGTTTTACCCGCGCCATTCGGCCCAAGCAAACCCACAATTTCGCCCTGCGCCACATTAAATGTTACATCGTTCACTACGGTGCGCTGCTTATATTTTTTTACTAAATTCTCTGCTCTGAGTATCATTAATTCAAAATTCAAAAGTTAAAATTCAAAATGTCTGCAGTCTAAGCTTATCGCTTTTTTGACTTTTTAATTTTGACTTTTTATTTAGATTCTAATTGCTTTTATATTTAATTGTATAGTACGCTGCTCGCGCCATACGTTTTCTTCAATCGTGTAACAAATATCAAAAGGTACGCCCGGTTTTAATTGTGGCAGCAATTCGCCCTGGTTAAAGGCAATACTGCTAAAAGCTGCCGAGCCCTGCTGCATTACAAACATTTTAAGGTGTGTACTGCCTACCAAACCCGCATTACCGCTAACATACACATTTTTGGTAAGGAATACCGGCGCCATGTTCTCCGGGCCGAAGGGCGCAAACTGGTTCATGATCCTGAAAAACTTTGAGTTGATATCTGTTAATTTAATTTCAGCATCAATGCTTACCTGCTGAATTAATAATTCATCAGGGATGGTCGAGCTTACAACCTCCTCAAATTTTTGCATAAAGGCCGGTACATTCTCCGGATGCATGGTTAAACCGGCAGCATACTTATGCCCTCCAAACTGAATCAGCAGGTCGCTGCAACCGCATAATGCCTCATATAGATCGTACCCCAAAACAGAGCGCGCAGAACCTGCGACGTGCCCGTTTGAGCGGGTAAGTACTACGGTAGGCCGGTAATACTTTTCGGTCAGGCGCGATGCTACAATGCCAATAACGCCTTTATGCCAGTCCTCATTAAACACCACGGTAGATTTGCGGGCTATCAGCACCTTATCATTATCAATTATACTGAGAGCCTGTTCGGTAATTTGCAGGTCGTGCCCTTTGCGCTCAGTATTGCGGATGTTGATCATGTCGCCCTTTTCTTTGGCGGCATCTTCATGGCAGGCTATCAACAGTTCAACAGCGTGTTTGGCATCATCTATCCGGCCGGCGGCATTAATGCGCGGGCCTAATAAAAATACCACATCACTTATGGTGTAGGTGCTGCCCCTGCCGGCTACTTCCATCAAAGTTTTTACACCGATGCAAGGGTTCTCGTTTATCTTTTGTAAGCCTAAATGGGCCAGTACGCGGTTTTCGCCGGTAATGTGTACAATATCGCAAGCTATGCTGATGGCTACCAGGTCCAGGTATTCGGCAACATCTTCAAACGGCAGGTTGTGTTTTTCGGCCCAGGCCTGGATCAGCTTAAAACCGATACCCGCACCGGAAAGTTCTTTATACGGATAACCGCAATCTGCACGTTTAGGGTCCAGCACGGCAACAGCCGCAGGCAGTTCTTCGCCGGGTAGGTGGTGGTCGCAAATAATAAAATCTACACCTAAGGTATTTGCATAGGCAATTTTATCTACCGATTTGATGCCGCAATCCAACGCAATGATCAGTCCGAAGCCATTGACTGCGGCGTAATCAATCCCCTGGGTAGAAATTCCGTACCCTTCTTTATATCTGTCGGGAATGTAGTATTCTATATTTTGATGCAGTTTTTTAAAGTAGCTGTAAACAATGGATACAGCCGTAGTGCCATCCACATCATAATCCCCGTAAACTAAAATCTTTTCGTTATCGGCTATGGCTTTTTCTATGCGATAGATGGCCTTTTCCATGTCCTGCATCAAAAAGGGATCGTGCAGGTGCAGGGCATTAGGGCGAAAGAAATATTTGGCCTCATCAAAGCTTTTAATGCCACGCTGTACCAGTAAGGTAGATAAAACAGGGTTGATGTTGAGCCCGTCAGCAAGTTCCTGTACTGTAATTGCATCTGCCGCTTTTTTTAACACCCAACGTTTAGTCATATAATATTCTATCGCTTAAAAAGAGTAAAGATAGTAATTCAGCCTGAACTCGAATTTTTCGTACGTAATTAGTTTTTTAAGGCACTCAACAGGGCTTCGCCGTTTTTTAGAATTAACGATTTTTTTGAAGTTACTATATCGGATGATCAATAATTCTATAAATTATTTAATGGTACTACAGACAATAAAGATTAATTAGGAAGCCGTGTAACGATATAGTATGTTTGTATAACATACTAAACGGTATTAAAATGTCTAAAGCTGCCAAAACCCGTACCATGATCCTGACCAAATCCTTCGAGCTTATTTATAAGCAGGGTTACCAGGCAACCAGTATAGATAATATTTTGGCTACAACAAAGGTTACCAAAGGCGCATTCTTTTATCATTTTAAAAATAAGGACCAGATGGGCCTGGCGATGATCAATGATATTATTTGCCCGGGCATGCACACTTCATTAGTGAAACCACTGCTGGATACAAATGACCCTGTTGTTGATATTTACGAAATGATGCGGATAGTTTTGCTGAAAGTGCCTTTTTTGCGGGCCAAATACGGTTGCCCGGTGGTGAATTTAATTGAAGAAATGTCGGCAATAAATGACGATTTTAAATCGGCTTTGCTTAGGTTTATTAAAGAGTGGCAGGAGGCTGTAAAAGGCAGTATTGAACAGGGTAAAGCCTTAAACAAGATCAATAAAGAAGTTAATGCGGGGCATGTTGCCTGCTTTGTAGTGGCTGGTTACAGTGGTGTGCGTAACATGGGTAAAGCAATGGGATCATCCTGTTACACGGTTTTTTTGCAGGAGTTTAAAAATTACCTGAAGCAGTTAGCCTGATGCAGCCGAATGATATGCAAATGTTAATTAGTTTCCTTTTAAGGTTTGATATTTACCGCCATTTGCCGGGTCGGCCAGAGAGAGGATGTTCATGGCCTGGATTCTGTCTTGCGGGGAAGCATTACTAAATATAGATACCAGTTCGGCATTTTTCGCCGTAAAAAATGCCAGCGGGAAATAAGACCCCAGTCGCTTACGGTCTACCTGGCTTAAAACAGGTAATATGCTGCTGATATATTTACGGGCTTTAGCAGGGTTATCTGCCATTATATCCAGCCCGTTACGGTGGTAATTGTAGATAAATTCGCGCAGGTTATTGTACAGTTTATTATTCAGGTTTTCTACCAGCCAGTAGCGGTTAACGTTATTATCAAAGGCTTTCCAGCCCTTAAACGAGGTGGTTTGCGCGTTGATAGAAATATTCTGGGCGTTTAAAAAATATTGGGTGCCACCGTATTTAGAGAACGAATCATAATCCATCCCCACAATAATGTATGCGTAAAAGGCCATTACCGCACTTAAATTATTTTGAAACAGCTGGTCGCTATAGTCAATGGTTTGGCCTTCGGTATAGGTAAAATCAAAGTCCTTATCATTAATGTTTAACAGTGTGGTGGTATAGGTGGCATTATATACCGGCCTTGACGATTGCACCTGCAGCTCGCCGCTAAAGTTGCTGCTGCCATCCCAGGCAGTTACATTAAGTACAAAGTTACAGTCTATACGTTCCTGCGGGGCAATATCGTCTGCGCTCCATTTGCGGCCGTTCAGAAAATCCTTCATAGCCGTTTCCAGCGTTTGCAGGGCACGCTTGTTGGTAAGCTGTAATTTAGGTGCTACAACTTTTACCCGCGCGTTAAGATCCTGGGCCTTTGCAACAGCATAGCAGGCAAAAAACAGCACGATAAAAGTTATAAATCTTTTCATTTTTTTAGCAGTTGGGTAAGCTTAACGCAAATGTCATGGGCCACTTCGGTCTTGTTTTTCAGGTCGTAAGTAGTTTTATTCAGGCTGCGGTCTATCAAAGTTACTTTATTTGTATCATTCTTAAAGCCTGCCCCCTCATCATTTAATGAATTTAATACAATCAGGTCAAGGTTTTTCTTTTGGAGTTTGTCAATCGCGTACTGCTCTTCGTTTTGGGTTTCCAGCGCAAACCCAACTAATACCTGATTTGCACGTTTTTGCTGGCCAAGGGTTTTTAAGATGTCGGTAGTTTTTTTTAGCTGAATGTTAAGCCCGTCATCGTGCTTTTTTATTTTTTGTGCCGATACGTGCGCCGGGGTATAATCGGCAACGGCGGCACACATTACGCAGGCATTTGCATCTGTAAAATGTTCCAGGCATTGCGTCAGCATATCGGCCGCGCTTACTACATCTATTCTTTTAATGCTATGGTATTTGCTTATCTGGGCCGTAGGGCCTGCAATTAAAGTAACATCTGCCCCAAGCGAAGCCAGTTCATCTGCCAGGGCAAAGCCCATTTTGCCGGATGAATGGTTGCCGATAAACCGTACCGGGTCTATCGCCTCATATGTTGGCCCGGCAGTAACCAGTATTTTTTGATCTGTCAGCGGCAATTTCTTTTTAATATCATCTGCCAGGAAGGTTATGATGTCCTCCGGCTCGGCCATGCGGCCTTCGCCGTGCAGGCCACTGGCCAGTTCGCCGCTGCCCGGTGGTATCATCACATTACCAAAGCCCTGCAGGCCGGCAATGTTTTGCTGCGTAGTATCGTGTTTCCACATATCCAGATCCATTGCCGGGGCAAAGTACACCGGGCACTTAGCCGACAGATAAACTGCGGTAAGCAGGTTATCAACCAAACCGTTTGCCATTTTGGCCATGGTGTTGGCGCTGGCTGGTGCTATGATCATGGCATCGGCCCAAAGCCCAAGTTCTACATGGTTGTTCCACTCGCCGGTTTTAGGCTCAAAGTAATTGGCATATACTGGGCGTTTAGATAAGGTAGATAACGTAAGCGGCGTAATAAAATTAGTGGCATCAGGCGTCATCACCACTTGTACCTGCGCACCCGCCTTAACCAGCAGCCTTACCAATGTAGCTGTTTTATAAGCCGCAATACTCCCGCAAACTCCTAATACTATTTTTTTACCTTCTAACATACTATTAAAGTAAAAAATAAAAAGTCAAAATTCAAAAGGAGGCGTACCTGCATCTTTGAATTTTGACTTTTAACTTTTGAACTGAGCGAAGTGCTTAAACTTCTCTTGCTTCTTTAGCCGGGTTACGGTAGTAAATTTTATTATCTAAAAACTCCTGTACGGCTACTAAGGTAGGTTTAGGCAGTTTTTCGTAATATTTAGAGATCTCTATCTGTTCGCGGTTCTCAAAAACCTCTTCCAGGTTATCGTTAGCCGATGCAAATTCAGAAAGCTTTTGGTGTAATTCTTCTTTTATGTTGTTTGAGATCTGATTTGCCCTTTTTGACATAATTACCAACGACTCATATATATTGTCGGTTTTCACATCCAGTTCACGCAGGTCACGGGTAACTGTACTGCTGGCTACAGCTGGCTTGTTAGTTGGGTTGTTAACGTTCATGTCTTTTATTTACTTATTATTAATATGGTATTTTCTGGTTATCTCTGTCTTTTATTGATGGCGGCTGGCCGGTGTTGGTTGTATCTTTTTTAGCAACCTTTTCGGCAACCTTAGGGTTAATTTCGGCCTCGGCTATAACCCTTTTAGCCCGCAAGATACCTTGCTGGCTTTCTTTTTTATAATCAGCAGCATCCTTTAAAAACTTACTGTTAGGATATTTCTCTGTAAACTGGTCGGCATAGGTCATGGCCTGCTCAAAACGTTCGGGCTGTTTTCTTTCAAAGCTAACTTTGGCGTATTGGTATTGGGCACGTATAGTTAAAAATTCAAGCTCTTCGGCATATTTAGTGTCCGGGTAATCGCGCAGGGTATTGTTAAACGCAATAACTGCCGACTGGTAATCGCCAATGGTTAAATATAATTTTGAATTGGCATAAGCTTTTTGTTCCAGCTTATCGCGCAGGTTTTGTATCAGCTTGCTTGCCTCGGTAACACGGTCACTTTTCGGGTAAAGGTTAATAAACAACTGTAACGACTCGATAGCCTTGGTGGTGTTCTCCTGATCTAACGAGTAAATGGGCGAATCCAGATAAAAGCAATAAGCAGCAATAAAGCGGCATTCCTCTGCCCTTGGGCTGGATGGATAAGTATCGGCAAAAGTTTTAAAATGGAACCTGGCCGAGGTATAATCTTTTAGCCTGTAATTGGTGTAAGCATAGTAATAAAACAAATCCTCAGCTTCGGCCCGCCCGCGGTAACGGGTAACCAGGTCTTCAAACAATCCTAAAGCCTTGGTATAATCTTTTTTATTATAAAACTTAACCGCCTCCTGGTATTTTTTGGCGTTATCGTTACTCGCCTTTAATTTTTCGTATTTGCTTTTACAACTGCCAAGCGTAACAATAAGCAATAACATTACGCCCGAAAATATGAGTAGTTGTTTTTTGAACATTTTGCAAAGATAGTTGAATATTATAAATCAGTCAATTATTTATTTAGTGGGCGAATATATAACCACAATTCCACACCTTATATATAAGGTATGTTTATTTAACATCTTTTAACGTTGCAAAATGTGGCTTGGTATATTGGTTGCCAGGCATTGCTACGCCTGTATTTAGTTTTGTGTATATAACTATATAGGCGTTCCGTTAGCCAACGGGCCGGGCTATCCGCTCATACTGCACTGGCCTTAGCCACTGGGCCGGTATCCGCTATCCCTAACGCAATTGTGTGTTTTGGCGAATTTTAAAACCATTTTTACAATAGATCATGTAAAAAGGTCTTTATACACAGTTTAGTCGCCTTTGTTTAAAACAAGCTTCATTTTTTCTGCTTCATTTACAGCGTGTTAAAAGTACACTATCAATAACTTTAACCAATCATTTGCATAAGTAAAATTTGTGCGTACCTTTGCAGCCCGCAAACGAAATAGCGGGGTGTTCATTAAAATATAACAATACAAGTTTTTAAAAATAAAGTTTGCAATTTAAACAAAGGTTTCTACCTTTGCAGCCCGCAAAAGCCGAAAGGTGGGAGTGGTAGTTAGATTGAAAAGGGGCTTTAAATTATTTAGAAATAAAGTTTGCAAAAACAAAAAAGGTTTCTACCTTTGCAATCCCAAAACGAGGGAGAAAAAGCCGGAAGCGGTTTAGAAAAAAACGTTAGCAGAACCAGGAG
>NZ_SNQG01000025.1 GCF_004378255.1 Mucilaginibacter phyllosphaerae | reverse complement strand
AAGGCTGGGGTTTTTTGTGGGTGAAACGAAAGCCGCACGGGTTACCCGTCGCCTGAGTATTTACCGTGCGACTTTTTCCTGTAAATGACAGTCAGTAGACTTGTAGCTGTTTTAAGACACTAATCGATACTCCGCTAAGCATCGATCTGTTGCACAATACGCCCCGGACCGTTTTCCTCAGGATGTTCAATGTTTAAATCATTTCCCATGCGTGTTGCAGGGCTGGCGTTGGTGCTGGCCGCCGCGGCCGGCTGCTCTTCGAAGAAAGCCCCCATCTACGAGCATGAGAACTTCGATGACT
>NZ_SNQG01000024.1 GCF_004378255.1 Mucilaginibacter phyllosphaerae | reverse complement strand
TCCATAGCTGTACCGGCATAAAATCGGTAACAAATTCAAATTGCTTTATCTGGTCGTTAAGCTCGCTGTTTTTTAGTTGAAGCTCAATATCGGTAATGGTTTTTTAGGTAACATCTGTGCAGGCGCCAATGTAGCCCATAAACTTACCCTGCTGGTTATACTGCGGGTTACCGGTAGCAATACACCAGCGTACCTCTCCTTCCTTACGGCGGATCCTGAAATCAACCTTGTAGGGCTGCTGCGCCTTCAGGTCTGCTAAAAACTTGGCGGCGGCGCGGTCGCGGTCTTCATCCAGGATGCATTT
>NZ_SNQG01000023.1 GCF_004378255.1 Mucilaginibacter phyllosphaerae | reverse complement strand
CGATAGCCTGGGCATGTTGGTACTGGATGAACAGCGACTGCTCAACAGCTCGCCCGAGTACATGGACCAGTTTGAGCGGTTGTTAAAACGCGACAGGAACCATGCCAGCGTGTTTTTATGGTCGATAGGGAATGAGGAAGGGTATGCACAAACCAACAGTTATGGTAAGCGCATTGCACAAACGCTATTGGCCAAACAACGCGAATTAGACCCAACGCGCACTAGTACCTACGCTGCCGATCTGGCAAATGTATTTACAGGCGTTAACGAGGTTATCCCGGTGCGCGGGTTTAATTACAGGCAAACTGGC
>NZ_SNQG01000022.1 GCF_004378255.1 Mucilaginibacter phyllosphaerae | reverse complement strand
CTGGTAAAAAGAAGGGCGGCAAGAAGAACGGTGGTAAGAAGAACGGCAGACGTGACCTTGAGGAGGCCGATACCGAGGCCGACGAGGAGCACGATCTCGAAACCCGCTCACCCCACCATGCCGGCAAAGGCACCGGCAAGAAGAAGGGCGGCAAAAAGAACGGCGGCAAGAAGAACGGCAGACGTGATCTTGACGAGGTTGATGCCGATGAAGAGGAGCACGATCTCGAAACCCGCTCACCTCATCATGCCGGCAAAGGCACCGGCAAGAAGAAGGGCGGCAAGAAGAACGGTGGTAAGAAGAACGGCAG
>NZ_SNQG01000004.1 GCF_004378255.1 Mucilaginibacter phyllosphaerae | reverse complement strand
AGGTTAGAGGTTAGAGGTTAGAGGTTAGAGGTTAGAGGTTAGAGGTTAGAGGTTAGAGGTTAGAGGTTAGAGGTTAGAGGTTAGAGGTTAGAGGTTAGAGGTTAGAGGTTAGAGGTTAGAGAGAAGCGATTTGAAGTGAGTTTGTTTTCGCTATTCAAAAGAAATTAACGCCGCTAATTCCTTTGGGGCTACTTCGCAGTAAGCTGTTTTCAGGATCTCGGTTAACATGTCTTCTTTAACGGATAATAAATCAATATGTGTCCACCCCTGTTTGCCCCATTTATTGGGTACTGGATAGATAACAGTGCTGTCAAATGTGCAAAACACATCCTGATCGGCAGGTGAAAGCTTTACAGTGGCCCGGTTGTGGCCGGGCACTGCTGTAGCAAAAATCTTTTTATTGATCCTGAAGGATGTTTTCTCGAAGTGAGGATCTTCGGTAACTTGTGGTAACGACAGAGCAATTTGGCGGAGTTTATCAATATCTATCATCCCTCTTCCGCTGATGTAAGTTTATTGTTAAGCTTTCTGCGCCGCTAATATATCTCTGATCTCGGCAAGCAAAATTTCCTCTTTAGTTGGCGCAGGCACTACGGTTGGTGCAACAGCCTCTTTTTTCTTAAATCTGTTGATAGCCATGATCATAATAAACAGTGACAATGCAATTATAATAAACGAAATAACCTGGGATAAAAAGTTACCGTACTTAATGGCCGTACCAGGCACAACCAGTTGGCTTAAGTTTGACAGGTGTGCTGCTTTTAAGGCAGGCGTTAATACGGCAGGCGTAATAATATCTTCTACCAGCGATTTTACAATCGCACCGAATGCCGCACCTATTACTACCGCAATAGCCAGATCTAATACGTTGCCCTTAACTGCAAATTCTTTAAACTCTTTTACAAATCCCATAAGTATAATTGTTGTGTGTTATTAAAGTTAGCAATAAAATTGTGGCTTATCCAAACAAAATTCCTGCAAAAACATTTTTATCATCGTAAATACACCTGCTGCAAGTAATTTTTCACACTTTAAGGTAATTGGTGTATTTTTGGCTTCGTCTACTATTATGCTTAAACAAAATCTTCAACAAAAACTCTTACAAAAGCTTTCTCCGCAGCAAATACAATTTATAAAATTGCTGCAGGTGCCTACCGTGTCGCTTGATACCCGTATTAAGGAAGAACTGGAGGAGAACCCTGCGCTTGAAGACCTGAGTTTAACTAATTTGAACGAACCCGAAGAACAATACCCCGATCGCGACCCGGACGAAGATACTTACAACAGTGATGACGACCAGGGGCCGATGGATGAATTTAATATTGATGATTACCTGCAAGATGACAGCGTAAACGATTACGGCAGCCGTTATGACCAGAATGGCGATGATGAAGACGAACGCAAAGAGATCCCGATTGCTGTACAAAGCTCGTTTTTTGAAAGCTTGCAGGCACAGCTTGATCTGCTGCCGCTATCTGATAAAGACTTTAGCATAGGCAAGCAGATCATCGGTAGCCTGGATGACGACGGGTACCTGCGCAGGCCTATCATGTCGTTAACAGACGACCTGGCGTTTTCGCAAAACGTGATTGCCGAAGACGAAGAGGTGGAGGATATGTTAAAGGTAATACAAAGTTTTGACCCCCCGGGCGTAGGCGCACGCAGCTTGCAGGAATGCCTGCTGATACAGCTTCGCCGTAAAGATGCGGCAGACCCTATTATAAAAAAGGCTATACTGGTGGTAGAAAACTACCTGGATGAGTTTACCCGGAAGCATTACGATAAACTGGAGAAATCATTAAACATGAATTCTATGGAATTGCGTGGTGTAGTGAACGAGATATTGAAGCTTAACCCAAAACCCGGTGATAGCAACGAGGTAAGCACCAAACAAATGCAGGTGATACCAGATTTTCATATCAAAAACAACGATGGCATCCTGATCCTTACTCTAAATTCTAAAAATGCACCGGAGCTAAAAGTGAGCCGTTCTTACCAGGAGATGTTTCAGCATTATGACAAGGCATCGCAAAAGGATAAAAAACTTAAAGAAGCGGTACAGTTTGTAAAGCAAAAACTTGATTCGGCAAAGTGGTTTATCGATGCTATTAAACAGCGCCAGCAAACGCTGCTAAAAACCATGAATGCCATTATGCAGTACCAATACGATTTCTTTTTAACCGGCGACGATAAGAATTTAAAGCCGATGATATTAAAGGATATTGCAGACCGTATTGGTATGGATATATCTACCGTATCGCGTGTGGCTAACTCCAAATATGTACAAACCGAATTTGGTACCTTTTTGTTAAAATCTTTCTTCAGCGAGGCTATCCAGACAGAAAGCGGTGAAGAAGTATCTAACAAAGAGGTAAAAAAGATCCTGGAAGAACATATTGGCAAGGAAGATAAGCGCCATCCCCTTGCCGATGAAAAATTAACCGATATTTTAAAGGAAGCCGGCTACAATATTGCCCGCCGTACCGTTGCCAAATACCGCGAACAAATGAACATTCCGGTAGCAAGGCTCAGAAAAGAACTTTAGACCACGACTTGTAAAGCCGGAATTTTTAAAATGTATAAAGCCCTTTAAGTTTATTAAAGGGCTACTTTGTTTTGTATCCTGCCCACAATTTGTAAGCTGGGCAACCCTACCATGAATGCTGCGGGCAGGTTAGGTTGTACCGGTTATTTAATAATATGCCTAATACAATTTCATGCGAGCCGTTGCTTACGGTACGCAGCGCCGAGGTGGTTGCATCATAAGAGTAACTAACGTTGATGTATGAATTTAAGTTAAAACCCGCCAGTATGCCAAAAGAATCATCTTTACGGTAAGATCCACCAAACCAGAACCGGTCACGAAAAGAAAGCTTCATGTTCACATCAAACGTTGTTGGTGCAGGTGGTATAAATTTTAATAAGGCCGATGGTAAAAACGTCACATCGTCTGACAGGGGAATTTTATAACCGCCGGTAAGAAAATAATGTGGTACAGTTTTATTCAGGTTTAAATTATTCCGGGTGGTAAAATACTGGCTGTTAGGTATTATTTGCTGCACAGATGCCCCCACATAATAGTTGGCAGCATAGGCCCATATGCCTACGCTTGCATCCGGTTTCCATTGGTTGTTATTGATATTGCGCAGTGTCGGGTCGTCCGGGTTCTCTAAGGTGATCAATGAGGTGTTCAGATACAAATGATTAAACCCCGCAGATACACCAACAGCCAGGTTCAGATTTTCCGTTATCCCCAGATGATAGGCGTACGTAGCCGCCATATTGGTTTGATCTATGGGCCCGGCCTTATCCGTTACCAGCATAAAACCTATGCCGTGGTGCGGCTCGGCAGCACGATAATCCTGCACGTAACTTCTGCTATAGGGGCTTGCGCCGCCCGATGCCGGGAAAGCATTGGCATCGCCTTGTGTAAATTCGGTACCCAAAGGTGCGTTGATACTAAAATAAGCCGTAACAGGGGCGCCTTCGAGGCCGGTCCACTGGCTACGGTAACCCAGTTTTATATCCGTGTAGTTTTCTATACCTGCTACTGCCGGGTTTAACAAATAATTATTAAAAATATATTGCGTGTACTGCGGCCGCTGCTGTGCAAAGGCCGTTATAGTTAAAACAAAAAATAATAAGATCAGTAAAAGTTTCTTCAACATTATTTTATTATAGTAACATTACCGGCTATCACTTTCCGTCCGTTTTTTGGGTTTATAATATAGTAATAAGTTCCTGTTGGCAGTATGGAACCCCTGTACCGTCCATCCCAAGGTTCTGCATATCCTACAGACGAATATACCTTTTCTCCTTGTCTGTTAAATACGTCTACCGTGTTTCCGGGGTAAGTTTCTAAATATTTAATTGTCCATGTATCATTTATACCATCTCCGTTAGGGGTAAATGCGTTTACAATAACCGGCTTTTTAAGCACTTTTATAAATAATTCATCTTGTGCAACACAACCAAAAGCAGTAGTTATCGTCAACTTATAATAAGTATCTTCTGTTGTAGTAGTTACCGGGTTTAAAACATCAGGGTTATCTAACCCTTTTACAGGCTCCCATTGATAAGTTAAATTATCGCCGATTGCCTTTGCAGGCAGTATCAGGCTTTCTCCTTCCAATAAGATAAGATCTTTACCTGCATCAATTATGGGTAAGGGGTTAACAGTTATATCAAAATTTGTAAAAGCATCGCAGCCATTAGTTGCAATAAAATGGTAGGTTATGGTAAATGTGCCCGGCCCGGATACAGCAGGATTAAATAACCCCATTGCGTTAATACCGGTTCCGCTATAACTGCCTGTGCCTGCAAAACCCTTATTATCTGCCACCAATTGCACAGGAGCAGCATCCTGGCAGATATCATTAATTGTATTTACAGAAACCATGGGGCTGCCTTGTATAATAACGGTTTTTTCATAGCCATTATCACATAACTCATCTTCGCCGGTATAAACAATCATTTTAACGGTGTAACTGGCAGATGCAGGCGAGTAAGGATAGGTGTGATAATAATTATTATCCGCAGCAATGGTACTGCTATTAAACACCTCAAAATTATCAGGATTGTTGGCAAAGTCCCACCAGATCTTTATTTTACCTACACTACCCGGCGGTGCAGAAGTTTTATCATGCAAAGTGATTTGATTAGCACTGCATAAGTTACCACCCAGTTCAAACTCCGTTTTTGGAAAATCAGTAATGGTAAAATTAAAATCAATATCTTTTGTAGAGCCGCATTCGTCGGCCACCGGGTTAAAAACTGTTGCAGTATAATTATAACTACCCTGTGTGTATAGCTTATCTTCCGGATAATCATATCTGTACAGCGTTTTGCCATCCTTTTGAACTGGAACCCCTACAGGATTATTTAATATTTGTATAGGAGAGCCGTCATTAAAGTTCCATTTTATTTGGTTGATCTGATAGGATAAGACCAATTGTAATTTATAGGGAATACCGCTGCAACCATTTAATTGGGATGTGTTTGTGGCAGGGTTTGTAATGGTAATGTATTCGTTAAGGTTTTTAAGATTTGTACCGGCCAAATAACCATACGATTCGTTTGGCCCAAAACCATAAGCAATAGCAGTAAAGCCATCATCAGCACTAATGTAATGCGTACCCGAATTAACAGCTATTTGCGCATAAGCATAACCCGAACCGTTTTGCATAACTACAAACCCTGTATAAGGTACGCCGTCAAGTTTAAAGGTTGCTGCTTTATCTGCCTTAATAACAACATTGATATAGTTATTGGTAATAGCGTTTGCACTTGGCGAATATAAGGTAACATGATTGAGCGTTTGCTCGAGCGGGTTAAGATAGATCATCTCCGGATCGCCTAGGTCGTCATCATCAAACACACATGCGCTGTTTAGTGTTTTACCCTGTGAAACTGCATATTGTACAACCTGTATAGGCTTATCTGCGGTAATTGAATTTACCTGGCTGGAAGTAAACTGATAAACATGATTATTGAGAATACTGCTTTGCGGGAGTATATTGCCATTTATGGTTATTTTTGTATCAAGATCACTCACAAATATCCTGAAAATATCATAGTTTCTATTTTTTAGCGGTACGGTTAAATAGTTTTTACCCCATGATGATGTGGGATACACCTGCTGGAAAAGGTTATCTGAAGTGAACTGATCAGCTTCAGGTGAATAACAACCTATAGCAATTTTTGTACTGCCAGAAAATACCGCTATTTTCTTACAAACACCATCTGCTGTACTGATTGATTTAATTTGGGTGTTGGTAAGATCATTAGCAGACATGCCCTGGTAAACCTCTCCCTTTCTCAGGGTAATCTGAAAAGGCTCGCCTGCAGGATGATCACCTGTTAAATTTTGGGATGGGGTTATTTCTACTATAGTATTATCTTCAGTAGCAACAACCATAAATACCGAATATGTTGGTTTTTGTGCGTTAGATTGCTGCGTAAAGTTAATGGAATAATAGTTTTTCCCTAAAACGGCCACCGGCAAAAGCAAGGTGGCCCCCGATACACTTTGGGAATAAATATGTGCGTAAACGGCAATATTTTTTGCTGCTGTAATATGCAAACCTTTTAGATACTGCCCGGCATCACGCAAATAAGCGGCCCGGCTAACCTTTACCTGCGTAACCTGCCGTGCTGTAACTGTGAATAAAATATCGGCCGCACTTTCATCAGCAATTTCTACTTTACCGGTAGTATTTTCATCGCCTGTAATATACAGGATCATCGTGCTTTCGCGATTATCTTCAACGTGCGACATGTACGCCGTCCAGAATTCTTTACCCTGATTAGAGGAATTGCCCTGGGCAAAGCCAAAGTAGCTGCAGCAAACCAAAAAAATGCTTATTACACTAACAAATACTTTTACCTTGTTCAACGTTATAATGGTTTATAATCATCTGCCCTCCACCAGCGGCAAAAGTGCTTTAAATGTAAGCAGATTAATTATAACATCATAAGCCGGTACAGCATTGCATCAATAAAATAAGCTTAAAAGAATTTATCCGGAGTTGGTACCAGGTTAAGAAACTTCTCAAATTTCTCTTCGTAGTTAGATTGATCCAGCCGGTAATAAAATGCGCCTTTTTTAGATGATTGTTTGTCTTTTTCGGCTAATTTTATCAACAAACCGGTAGATAACAGCTTACGGCTAAAGTTACGGTCGTCAAATTTAGTCTGGTACACACCTTCATATAAAGCCTGTAATTGTGGTATCGTAAAACGCCCCGGCAGCAACTGAAATAATATAGGGTGCAAAGCTGCTTTGTAACGCAATTGTTTCATTGCAAGTTTCACCATTTCGGCATGGTCAAAAACCATATCAGGCATTTCATCAAGCAAAAACCATTCGGGGTGGTTATCATTGGTAAGTTGTTTTTCATATTGCTGAATGTCTATCAGCGCAAAATAAGCAACAGATAAAGTACGTTCCACGGGGTCGCGGTCGGGCTTGCCAAATACCTGAAACTGCTCCATGTAAACGTTTTTTAAGCCGGTACGCTCTTCCAGCACGCGGTTGGCTGCATCCTCGGGGCTTTCTGATGCATCCATAAAGCCGCCCATTAAACTCCATTTTCCATTCTCGGGCTTTAAACTTCGCTCTACCAGTAACAATTTAATGTTCCAGCCATCAAAACCAAATATGATACAGTCTACAGCAACTAGTATGCGATGTTGCCCCGAGTATTTTTGCATAGAAGTGGGTTATTTTACAAGTGTAAAAAATATTCGGCATTTTAAAAACAGTAACCTTATGTAATGTATTTGTAAGTAAACAAATTACAGCCTGCTCTTATTAATAATTATTTGATATTTACTTTATTACAGCAACAAAAAACATCGTTTTGGAAAATATACTAAACATTTTAAACTTAAATAAAACTTATAAAAGCGCTGGCCGTTTGCTTACGGTTTTAGATAATATTAATTTCGGGATCAAAGCAGGCTCGGCCAATGCCATTGTGGGGCCATCCGGCAGTGGTAAAACTACCCTGCTTGGCCTGTGTGCCGGCCTGGACAGCGCTACCGGCGGCACTGTGGAGTTAAACGGCATCAACCTGGGCAGTTTAAGCGAAGATATGCGGGCACAGGTACGTAACCAATATGTAGGTTTCATTTTTCAGAATTTTCAGCTGCTGCCTACATTAACGGCTTTAGAGAACGTGATGGTTCCGTTAGAACTAAGGGGCGAAAAGAATATTAAGGCACGCTCTTTAGATCTGCTTGATAAGGTTGGCCTGGCCGATCGCGGGCACCACTACCCTGCCCAGCTATCGGGCGGCGAGCAGCAAAGGGTATCCCTGGCAAGGGCTTTCTCCAACTCGCCCAGGATCTTGTTTGCAGACGAGCCCACCGGCAACCTGGATGCCGAAACCAGCGAAAAGGTGGTAAAACTGATCTTCGACCTGAACCGGGAGGCGGGTACTACCCTTATTTTAGTAACGCACGACCTGGAACTGGCTGCCAAAACACAGCGAATTATAAAAATAAAGGGTGGCAAATTAGTTGCCGATGATATAACCGGTAATGTTTAACGCGCCCATGGATAATGTAAATTTTAAAAGGAAGATCAATATTGCCTGGCTATTTAAAATGGCCCTGCGCGATAGCCGCCGTAACCGCGGCAGGCTGTTACTATTTATCTCATCTATTGTTTTTGGCATAGGGGCTTTAGTGGCTATCTACTCACTCCGGTATAACATACAGAATGACATTAACAGCCAGGCTGCAACACTGATTGGGGCCGACCTAAGCATCAGCGGCAATAAAGAACCCGACGATAAGCTGCAAAATCTATTGAATAAACTGGGCGACGACCGATCGCAGGAGCGCAGTTTCCCTTCTATGGTACTGTTTACCAAAAGCCAGAATACCAGGCTGGTTAATGTAAAGGCGCTACAGGGGAACTTTCCTTACTATGGCGAACTGGAAACCGCACCGGTACAAGCCGGTAAATCATTTAAAAAGGGCAAATATGCGTTAGTTGATAAAACCCTGATGTTACAGTTTAACGCCAAAGTAAATGATTCGTTAAAAGTGGGTAACGAAACTTTTATGATTACGGGGGTACTTAACAAGGCGCCGGGGCAAACAGGTATTGCTGCGGGTATTGCACCCATCGTTTATATCCCGATGCAGTATTTGGATAAAACAGGATTGATAACTACCGGAAGCAGAATTAATTACAGTTATTACTTTAAGTTTAACAACAATACCAATATAGAAAAACTGGCGAAAGGACTGGATGCGCAACTGGATAAAGCAGGTTTTAATTATGATACGGTAGAAAGTAAAAAAGAAGGTACCAGCCGCTCTTTTGCCGACCTGTCGAGATTCCTGTCACTGGTAGGTTTTATAGCGCTTTTACTGGGCTGCGTAGGCGTAGCAAGCGCCATAAATATTTACATTCGCGAAAAGATCCGCTCCATCGCCATTATGCGCTGTATGGGCGTAAAAGCGTCAGAGGCGTTTTTGATTTACCTTATCCAGATAACCGGCATAGGTTTAATTGGATCTGTAGCGGGTGCGCTGTTAGGCACGGGCATCCAGCAAGTGCTGCCAATGGTGCTAAAAGATTTTTTGCCGATAACCATATCCGCAGGTATCTCTTGGCTGGCCATTGGGCAAGGTGTTATACTGGGATTGGTTATATCCATACTTTTTGCATTACTGCCACTCATCTCTATTCGCAATATATCGCCATTAAACACGCTCAGGCTTTCGGTAGATGACATTAGCACCGCCCGCGATCCGTTTAGATGGCTGGTTTATATACTGGTGCTCCTCTTCATCACTTCATTCGCGTACCTGCAAATTGGTAATTGGGCGGGCGCTGCATTTTTTACGATAGGGATAGCCCTGGCATTTATGATATTAACAGTTACCGCATGGCTGCTCATCAGGTTTACCCGGTTGCTGGTAATGAGTTCATGGAGTTATATCTGGCGGCAGGGTTTTGCTAATTTATACCGGCCCAATAATCAAACCATTATTTTAACGGTATCCATCGGTTTAAGTACGGCATTTATTTGTACGCTATTTTTGATCCAGCAATTGCTTATCGGGCAGGTAACGTTATCTACCGGCGGCAATCAATCTAACATGATCTTGTTTGATATTCAACCGGCACAAAAAAAAGCCGTTGCAGGCCTTACCCGTGAACAAGGCTTGCCGGTACTATCCGAAGTGCCTATCATTACCATGCGGCTGGAAAAAGTGAATGGCAAAACAGCCGCCGATGCCAAAAAAGACAGTACCCTGCGTATCTCAGAGCGGGCTTATGCTTATGAATACCGTGTAACCTACCGCGATTCGCTTACCGCATCTGAACAGGTTACCGGCGGTAAATGGGAAGGCAAAGCCAAGCCCGGTAAAGAGATCCCCGTATCTGCCGAAGAACGTTTTGCTACCCGCATCAATGCTAAAGTTGGCGATAAGTTAGTATTTAACGTACAGGGGGTTATGATGCAAACCTACATCAGCAGCATCCGTAAAGTAAACTGGAATAAAGTATCAACTAATTTCCAGGTGGTATTCCCAACCGGGGTTTTAGAAGATGCACCGCAGATACATGTTTTGCTCACCCACGTGCCCAATAATACGGTATCTGCCAGTTATCAGCAGGCGGTGGTAAAAAAGTTTCCCAACGTATCTATTATCGACCTTGGGTTGATCCTGAACGTGCTGGACGAACTACTGGGCAAGATAGGCTACGTTATTAAATTTATGAGCGGGTTCAGCATCATTACAGGCATTATTGTGCTGATCTCATCTGTACGTATCAGCAAATACCAGCGCATACAGGAAAGCGTTTTACTACGCACCCTGGGTGGCAGCCGCAAACAGATCTTTGCTATAACAGCCCTGGAGTACTTTTTTCTGGGTGCACTTTCTGCATTAACAGGCATTGTGATTGCGATAGGCAGCAGCTGGCTACTGGCCAGATACACCTTTAATATGCCTTATGCCGTAAATTTTTTACCGGTTGCAGCCATCTTTTTCATTATAACCTTGTTAACGGTAATAATAGGCCTGCTTAACAGCAGAGGCGTTTTAAATAAACCACCGCTCGAGATCTTGCGGTCAAATTCTTAAAGTATGTTGAATAAATTCCAGGTAGTTGCGGCCCTTTTTTTGAGTATAACCTTTGCAGGTTGCGGCAGCAAAACCACATCAAATGACACCCAGGCAACCGATACCGCTAAAATAGCAGCAAGCAAACCCACCAAAAGTATTTTAGTATTTGGTGATAGCCTAACTGCGGGTTACGGGCTTGACGACCCATCAGAGGCGTATCCAGGCATATTGCAAACAAAGATAGATTCGGCTAAACTGCCTTATACTATTATTAATGGCGGCCTGAGCGGCGAAACTTCTGCAGGCGGAAAAGGCCGTATAAACTGGCTTCTTAAACAGCATATTGATATTTTTGTGCTTGAACTGGGCGCAAACGACGGCCTGCGCGGCATCCCTGTAAAAGAAACCGAACAAAATCTGCAAACTATTATTGACCGTGTAAAGGCAAAATATCCAAAAGCCAAAATGGTAATGCTGGGTATGCAGGTACCGCCAAATATGGGTGCTACTTATGCAAGCGATTTTAAAAATATGTTCCCAAAATTGGCAACTAAAAACAATATGGCGCTGGTACCCTTCCTGCTGCAGGGTGTTGGTGGTGTACGCGCCTTAAACCAAAAAGACGGCATCCACCCAACAGCAGCCGGTGATAAAATATTGGCCAATAACGTTTGGGAGGTGATAAAAGGAATACTGTAAATACTTTTAATTATACGCAGGCAATTAAAATATCTTCCCCGGATTCAGGATCCCGTTTGGGTCAAAAATAGCTTTGATGCCTTTCCAGATAGCAAAATGTACCGGGGTATATTTTAAGGGCATATAATTTTTTTGTACTAAACCAATACCATGCTCGCCGGATAGCGTCCCGCCTAAGGCAACGGTTAGTTCAAACACTTCGGTGATGCCGTCTTGCAGCTTACTGTTCCAGTCGGCATCGCTCATACCTGCCTTTACGATATTTACATGCAGGTTGCCATCGCCGGCGTGGCCATAACAAACCGATTCAAAACCGTACTTGGCGCCTATTTCTTTTATACCTTTTATCAGTTGCGGCAAAGCTGCCCGCGGCACAACGGTATCTTCTTCTTTATACACCGAGTTTGATTTAACCGATACGGCCATCGTACGCCTGATGCGCCAAAGTTCTTCTTTTTGTGCCGATGTATCTGCAAACAGTACATCCTGGCAATTATATTGCTCTAAAACCTCGTTTATCTTTTCACAATCGGCAAATATCACATCCTGATTGGTACCGTCGGCTTCTATCAATAAAAACGCCCCTATCCCGTCTTTCAGGTCGAATGCAATACCATCGTGTTCTATCACCCATTCCATACCGCGGCGTTCCATAAATTCCAGCGCAGAAGGCACTATGCCGGCCCTGAATATGGCTGATACCGCAGCGCAGGCATCTTCATTGGTTGTAAATGATGCCAGCATCAAAGCATCCAGCGTTGGTTTTGGAATAAGCTTAGTAACTATTTTAGTAACGATACCCAAGGTACCCTCTGATCCGATAAGCAGTTGGGTTAAGTTATAGCCCGATGCATATTTAAGCGTGTTAGCACCCGTCCAAATGATGTCGCCGTTAGGCAAAACCACTTCCATGTTCAATACATATTCGCGAATGGTACCATATTTAACTACCCTTGGCCCGCCGCTGCAATTAGCCACATTGCCGCCTATAAAACAGCTGCCCTTGCTTGCCGGGTCAACCGGGTACAATAAGCCTTTTTCGGCTACGGCATTAATAAACAGCTCGGTAATAACACCGGGCTCTACCGTTGCCTGCAAGTTTTGCTCATCAATATCCAGTATGTTGTTAAAACGTTCCATAGATATCATCAGCCCGCCATGCACCGCCAAGGCACCGCCTGCCAAACCCGTACCGGCCCCGCGCGGCGTAACAGGTATAAGGTTATCGTTACAAAGTTTCATTAATTGTGCAACCTGTAATACCGTTTGTGGCCGGGCTACAACTTCGGGGTAATAAACCAGGTCTTCGGTTTCATCATGGCTGTAATTTTCTATCTCGGCTTTAGCGGTCAGTATATTATCGGCGCCAACAATAGCTATTAGCTGGTCAAGTATATGGGGCGTAATCTTATTGTAATGCATAAATATTATTTTTGATAACTAAGCGTAATAACCGATTGTTTGAGCGGCCCGCGGAAAGGTGGCCTTTGCTTACGGATGGTTACCCCGGCAGTTTCAATAAATGTAAATTCGGCTTTGATGCGGTTTAGAATACTTTGTGCAACGCTTTCGATTACTTTGCGGGTGTGCTGCATCTCTTCCTCAATAATGTTATATAACACTTCGTAATTAACGGTATTGCTCAGGTTATCTTTTTCAACGTCGATATCAGCATAAAAACCTACCGCCACATCTACTAAAAAGTGTGTGCCTATTACTTGCTCCTCGGGATAATACCCATGGTAGGCAAAAAATTCAGCGCCTTCTAAAGCTACTTTTATCATGTTTCAAAAGTAAGGGAATATTTGCAGGTTTAATACACGCATAAATCATCATTCAAGGAAACCTTTACAGGCATCGAACTTCTCTGTAGATAAGCTTTTGTTGAAGCTATCGAGTTTCTTAAAAAAAGATTTTACTAAAAAATATGTTTAAACAGTTTAAACACGCTTTTTAGCACAAAGTGCCTTCCGGTATGCAAAAACAACGATTAAGGCTTTGTTTAACTTACGTTTAATGCCATATATTTGGCCAACCAATTTTATAACGCTATGGCTAAGACCGACCTGTATGAGGCTCCTGATTATTATCTTTTAGATGAACTTTTATCTGAAGAACACAAGCTGATACGCGCCAGCGTACGCGAATGGGTGAAAAAAGAAGTAAGCCCGGTAATTGAGGATTATGCACAGCGTGCCGAGTTCCCTAAACATTTGTTAAAGGGCCTGGCAGAAATTGGCGCCTTTGGCCCAACCATACCCGAACAATATGGCGGTGCCGGATTAGATTATATGGCTTACGGCATCATTATGCAGGAAATAGAACGGGGTGACTCGGGTATCCGTTCCACGGCATCTGTGCAGGGATCATTGGTAATGTTCCCTATTTATGCCTATGGCAGCGAGGAGCAAAAGCACAAATACCTGCCCAAACTGGCCAGCGGTGAACTAATGGGTTGTTTTGGATTAACCGAGCCCGACCACGGATCTAACCCCGGCGGCATGGTTACTAATATTAAAGATGCCGGCGACAATTATATTTTAAATGGCGCCAAAATGTGGATCTCGAATGCACCATTTGCAGATATTGCCGTAGTTTGGGCAAAAGACGAGAAAGGCAAGATCCGCGGATTAATAGTTGAACGCGGAATGGAAGGCTTTACCACGCCCGAGACGCACAACAAGTGGTCGTTGCGCGCATCAGCCACCGGCGAATTGGTTTTTGATAATGTAAAAGTGCCTAAAGAAAACCTGCTGCCAAACGTATCGGGTTTAAAAGGGCCTCTGGGCTGCTTAAACCAGGCCCGTTATGGTATTGCCTGGGGCGCTTTAGGCGCCGCTATGGATTGTTACGATACCGCCCTGCGCTATTCAAAAGAGCGCGTGCAATTTGGGCGGCCTATAGGCGGCTTTCAGCTCCAGCAAAAAAAACTGGCCGAAATGATCACCGAAATAACCAAGGGCCAGTTGTTAGTTTGGCGGCTTGCCACCTTAAAAAATGAAAACCGTGCTACTGCTGCGCAAATATCAATGGCAAAGCGTAACAGTGTAGAAATTGCAATCAACATAGCCCGCGAAGCCCGACAGATGCTGGGTGGTATGGGCATCACCGGCGAATACCCAATAATGCGTCACATGGCCAACCTTGAGTCGGTAATTACGTATGAGGGTACACATGACATTCATTTACTGATAACCGGTATGGATGTTACCGGCGAAAACGCATTCAAATAAGCTTATAACAATTTAATAGCCATAAGTAGTAAGATTGCTTCGCAAATATTATATTTGTTTAACAGCTAACCCATATTACTTTGATGCGTTTTAAAGCCAGATATACCTCACCTCTACTAAGGCATGTTTGGCTGTGTGCATTTCTTTTCGTTTTTGCATCCTGCACACAAAAAAGCGTTAATAACAATCAATATTCTGATGAGTTCCAGTCAATATTAAATCATACAGAAAAGCTTTGGGCGGCGGGTAAAGTAAAAGGCGGGTTGGATTATATGGATACCGCTTTCAGCAAGCTACCTAACCCCACATTGTATGACCGTTATCGTTTTTACGGGTATCATTACATCTACTATCAAAAAACAATAAGCCGGTTTAACAAGAGCTTGCTTTATACGGATAGCATGATTGCGATCAATAACAAGATCAAAGACCCAAAACTGCATGCCCGTTTACTTGCCGATGTTAGTTTTGCCCGGGGCGACGCACTTTTTGAGCTTAAACAATACACAGAGGCGTACGAATCATATTACCGCGGTTACATAGCCGGTAAAGACAATTCCCAACTTAATATGAATGCACTGGGCGATTATACCTATCGTATGGGGATGATCATGTATAAAAAAGGGCATTATAAGCTGGCCATGAATTACTTTAAAGACACTTATAAGTTCTTTAAAAATTCTGGCGATGAATTTGTTTTTTTTTACCGCCGGCAGGAGCTTTTTGATAATATTGGTTTATGTTTCAGGCATCTGGAAGCGCCGGATAGTGCACTTATTTACTTTAATAAGGCATTAAAAATTATTGATGAAAATGGTTTTAAATATCCCACGCGCAAGCTACACCTGGAAATGGCAAAAGGCGTGGTTTATGGCAACATGGCAGATATTTACATCGCTAAAAAAGAATATCCTGCTGCTGTAAACCTGCTTAAAAAAAGCATAGCTATCAATTTACAAAAAGGATATGATAACCACGATGCGCAGTTAAGCGAAATAAAACTTGGCCAGATATACCTTAACAACAACCAGCGCGACTCGTTATTAGATGTGCTTGCTCATTTGCGCACCCAGTTAGATACCATAAAAAGCGCAGATGCCGAAGCCGATTACAACCGCTTGCTTGGCAACTATTTTGTGCAGATAAATGAATTAAAGCGGGCTATAGCACATATACAGCGCTATAACAGCATGAAAGACTCGATAACGCAAAAGGCAAGCCTGTTGATGGAAACAGATGTTAACCAGCAACTGGCAAACTACGAGAAGCAACACGAGATAGATACTTTAAGTAACAATAATAAACTGCAGGTGATTTACCTGTATGTAACCATATTTTTTATGGTGATGGCTACCATTATTATCTTTTTGATCTTACGCAACTGGAAGCGATCAAAAAAAGATGTGGAAACGGTTAACGTGCTGAACAGGCAGATCAATCAGCAAAACGGTGTTTTAGAAAAAGCACTTAAAGAATTAAATATCAGCAGCCAGGAAAAAGACCGCATTTTACGCACCGTAGCGCATGATCTTCGTAACCCAATTGGCGGCATTGCATCCCTTACTGCCCTGATGGCTGAGGATGAATACACTGATGAACAAAGGGAAATGATAAACCTGGTGAAAGAAACATCTATCAACTCGCTGGAGCTGATAAACGAGATACTGGAAGCCACCAACATGAATGCCGTAGAACTGAACCTCGGCCAGGTAGAAATTAACTCGCTGGTAAGTAACAGTGTTGAATTACTGCGGTTTAAAGCAGCAGAAAAGGGCCAGAAAATCCTACTGGAAACCCTGGATAAACAACAGGAGCTTTATATAAGCCGCGAAAAAATATGGCGCGTTATCAGCAACCTTATTAGTAATGCCATTAAATTCAGCCCTACCGGTAGTACTATTCATGTTAAAGTTGCCGATGATAATAACAAGATAATTATTGCAGTTAAAGATAACGGGATAGGCATACCGGATAAACTAAAAGACCAGGTATTTAATATGTTTACCAGCGCGCAAAGGCCCGGTACTTTAGGCGAAAAATCATTCGGTTTGGGTTTATCCATCTGCAGGCAGATCATGGAGAAGAATCATGGTAAGATATGGTTCGAAAGCGATATCAATATCGGTACAACATTTTTTATCAGCCTTCCGCTTGTTAGCCGCCATAAACCCAATGGCCTACCTCAGCAGGTGAGCATACCAGTATCCTGATGATTTAATAATGCGCTGCTGCGTATTAAAATCAATGTGTATCAAGCCAAATCGCGGGTGATAGCCTTCGGCCCATTCAAAGTTGTCGGTTAGCGTCCATACAAAGTAACCGTGCACATCGTACCCCTCTTGTTTGGCCTTTAGCACTTGTTGCAGGTGCGTTTTCAGGTAGTTAACACGCCTTTGGTCGTCCACCTTACCATCAAAAACCACGTCAGGGAAGGCTGCACCGTTTTCGGTGATAATCAGTTTTTTTATTTGCGGGTAAGCATTGAATTTTTTGATCATTTGATAGATAGCCGGCGGATACACCTCCCACTTCATATCCGTAAGCTCTACTCCCCTGTTCTCGGCTTTTACCAGGCTTGCACCAATGTAAGGGGTAAAAAACGAATATTTTACAATTTCGCGGGTATAGTTTTGTATGCCGATAAAATCAAAATCAAAGCTCATATTGGCTTCATCGCCGGGCTGCACATATTTATAGATCCCTTTTAACGCGCTTACCTCATCTGTAGGGTAGCCCAGGCCAAGCAAAGGCTCGATGTAAAGGCGGTTAATTAAAGCATCGGCACGTTTGGCCGCTTTAATATGCCGGGGCTTATCAGCATAAGGCTCTATATACGAGCAGGAAAAGGTGTTACCTATTTGCGCAAGCGGCACCATCTGCCGCAATAGCCTTGCCCCTGCCACAATGCTTAAAACTACATGATGTATAGCCGGTAAAAAATTACGCAAACCCATACGCCCCGGTGCGTGAATACCTAAAAAGTAGCCGGCACCGGTAAATACGGCAGGCTCGTTCATTACCATCCAGTGTTTTACACGATCACCAAAATTTTGGGCGCAAACGGTTACAAAATTGCTAAACCAGTTTACAATCTCGCGGTTTGTCCAGCCGCCTTTATCTTCAAGCGCCTGGGGCAGGTCCCAATGATAAAGGGTTATCCAGGGCTCAATGCCTTGCTTAAGGCAATAATTAATCACTTTATTATAATGGTTAACACCGGCTTGGTTAATATTGCCTGTGCCATCAGGTAAAATACGGCTCCATGCAATAGAAAAGCGAAAGTTTGGGATGTTCAGTTCTTTCACCAGATCAATATCCTGCTCATATCGGCTATAAAAATCGCAGGCCTTGTGGGGCTTGTCGCCGTTTAATATTTTACCCTTACGTGCGCTAAAAGTATCCCAGATAGACGGGCCTTTGCCATCGGCATCGCAAGCACCTTCAATTTGTAGTGCGGCTGTAGAAACTCCCCAGGCAAAATCATCGCCAAAAAGTTGTTTAGTAAGAGGTGTATCCAGGTTAGCAATATCCATTTATTTGAGCTGATGCAAGCCCAAAATGTACATAATTATTGTATATATAAAGCGCTACGTTAAAAAACCTAGTGCATGAACGATGAACGCATACTTTTCAGAAACAACCACTCGCGTAAATCGCTTACTAAGGCGGCTAATTTGATGATGATCTTCATGATGTTTTTTTATTATTGTTTGTATCAAATATAACGGCCAGGTGTGTAATTAATATGAGTGTAACGTTATATTATTGTTAATACAATTTATGCGGTACAATTTACTTATTTAAGTAATGATGTTTATTTTTACCGGCGAATGAAAAGCCATTTTATCCGCCTGCTCCATTACGATCATTTTGCTAATAAAAAAACTGCCGTATTGCTTGTACAAACACAGGTAAAAGGCCGGCCGCTTGAAATTATGGCCCATTTGTTAATGGCGCAGCAAATTTGGCTTAAACGTTTAAAAATGTTGCCTGCACCATTAACACCTTTATGGCCGGAATGGGATCTAAAAGGGATTAACGAAAAAATTGACAGCAATTACCAGGAACTTAGTGCATTGCTGCAAAGTTTACAACCACAGGATTTTGACAGGATAGTTGCCTACAAAAGTTCTGCCGGCGATTTTGAGAATAACCTGGGCGATATATTAACCCATTTATTTAATCATGGTACACATCACCGCGCGCAAATTGGCATCCTTTTAAAAGCAGATGGTGCCGAACTACCTGCCCTTGATTATATATTTTACATCAGAAACTCAATCCCCAAATTATAATTATCCCAACCCTCACCATGAAAAAAGCCCTTGCTGCATTATTTTTAAGCTTTACACTGTTTAGTTGTACGGATACCAAAAAACAAGAAAAAGATTTATTTAATGAAGTAATAAAAGTGCATGACCGTGTTATGGCTAAGGATGAGCTGATCATGATCAATAAAATGCAATTGGATACTTTAATGAAGCAAAAGCCGCTGCCCGAAATTATTGCTGCTGCTAAACAGCACAGTAAGGCACTGGATAGTGCAGATACCCGTATGGAAAACTGGATGCATAATTTCGATGCCGAAAATAAAGGCAAAAGCCACGATGAGATCATGACGTACCTTACCGACCAGAAAAAACAGATAGATGCTATTGACAGCACTTTTAACCTTACTGTGGCTGCAGCTGCCAAATTCATCAAACAAAATAAAACCAAATGAGAAGATTAGCAGTATATGTACTTTTGGCAGCAGCATTAACTGCCTGTAAATTTAACAGCGATAAGCCTGCCCTGCCTATTATGGGCAACCGCGAAGCAGTAACTAAAACGGTTAATGGTAAACAGGTGATAGATACGGTTTACCAAACTATCCCCGATTTTAAGTTCGTGAACCAATATGGCGATACCATCACCCAAAAAAGCCTGAAGGGTGATATTTATGTAGCCGATTTCTTTTTTACTACCTGCCCGTCTATTTGCCCTGTTATGCACCGTAATATGCTTAATGTGTATAAGGAATTTAAAAATGTGCCGGATTTTAAGATCATATCCCACACCATCGACCCTAAACATGATAGCGTTGCGGTTATGAAAAAATATGCCGACAAATTAGGCATAAGCGGTAACAGCTGGTGGCTATTACAGGGTAATAAAGAAGATACTTATAACCTGGGCCAAAAAAATTACCTGGTTGCTGTAAAACAGGACGATGGCACACCCGGCGGTTATGTACACCAGGGATGGTTTGTACTAGTTGATAAAAAAAGCCGCATACGTGGTTATTATGATGGTACGGATGAAAAGCAGGTTGCAAAAATGATAGCAGATATTAAAATACTGCGTGCCGAAGTAAATACCGAGATAGCACAATAATGAAGTTTAAAGTTATCGTATTTACGGCCATAATGCTATGTGTGATAATCGTATCCTGCCAAAGCGATGCCGAGCAGGAATTTAAACGCTATTATACCGGCGGAGCGGTTATTTATAAAGATAAATGCCAAAACTGCCACGGCAATAACGGCGAGGGCCTTTCGGCCATGATCCCACCGCTTACGGATACCGCTTATCTTAAAAAGAAACGTACTGTTTTAAGCTGCTTGGTTAAATATGGCATCAAAGAAACCATTGTTACGATAAACGGCAAAGCTTACGAAGGTACTATGCCTGCCAATGTAGATATGCCGCCTATTGAAATTGCCAAAGTACTTACTTATATAGGCAACTCTTTCGGCAATAAAATGGGCACAATAGCGGTAGAGGAGGTAAATAGTAACCTGGAGAAATGTAATTAGGCAGCGGCTGATTGGATTATAGTTTTAATGGTTCGTATAGCCGGATAAAATAACCCATGATCTGTTATCTTTTCTACGAACAATGAACCATCTGCCATCAGCTTAAACTAAAAAGCCTATCTTTACAACTGCAAAACGTTCTATCGCTCCCGGCTTGTTCGGGTGAGGAAAGTCCGGGCAACACAGAGCATCCTGCTTCCTAACGGGAAGGCGCCCGCAGCGGGCGACAGCAAGTGCCACAGAGAATATACCGCCCGCAAGGGTAAGGGTGAAAACGTGAGGTAAGAGCTCACGGCTTTCCCGGGCGACCGGGAAAGCGGTAAACCTCAGGAGTTGAAAAACCAAATAGGTTCTGAAAGCGGGGCTGCTCGTCTCCACGTCCGGTAACGGAATGTCAGAATGGGTAGGTTGATTGAACCTGCCGGCAACGGCAGGGCCAGATTAATGATAGAAATTCCCTTACGGGAGTACAAAACCCGGCTTACAGATTTGCTGCTGTACACAAAATCCCCTCGCAAGAGGGGATTTTTGGTTTCTGATTATTTGCATGATAAAGCATTTTATTATTCCAGGTAATAGTGCTTTATGCAATTCAGCCTGTCATCCAATTCATAAACCCAGGGGGTTGCCGTTGGTATGTCCAGTTTGGTAACTTCCTCATCGCTCAGGTTCTCTATATACTGGATAAGGGCGCGCAGGCTATTGCCATGTGCACAAATAATAACTTTTTTATTTTCGCGGATAGCGGGCACAATGCTTTCGTGCCAGAATGGCAAGGCCCTGTCCATTGTTTCACTCAGGTTTTCGGTAAGCGGGAGTTCGCGGTAGGTCAGGTCGTTATAACGCAGGTAATGGCCGGGGAAACGTTCGTCCTGTTCATTAATAGCAGGTGGATGTTCATGTGGGTCCCGGCGCCATTTTTGCACCTGCTCTTCGCCATATTTGGTAACAGTTTCGTCCTTATTAAGCCCTTGCAATGCACCGTAAAAACGTTCGTTAAGCCGCCATGATTTATGCACAGGGATCCAAAGCGCATCCATCTCTTCCAACACAAAGTGCATTGTTTTTATACTCCGTTTTAACACAGAGGTAAAACCTACATCAAATGTGTAACCATGTTCGGCAAGTAGTTTACCGGCGTGTATGGCTTGCTGCAGCCCCCCGTCAGACAGGTCTACATCTGTCCATCCGGTAAAACGGTTCTCCAGGTTCCAAACACTTTCGCCGTGGCGGATCAATACTAATTTTTGCATAACTGGTAGTTTAACACTTAACCGGGGATTGGGTTTAAAAAAGTATTGCCAATTTGTTTTATTTGGGTTAGCTTGCACTTATAAACCAATTAAACCTTTATATGATACCTACTACCCCGGCACCTGTGGTTGTTAAGGATGGCATAGCTAACCCTGCACCGCTTGGCCTGTGTGCTTTTGGCATGACCACCGTTTTACTAAACATACACAACGCAGGCTTTTTTGAATTAAATACCATGATACTGGCCATGGGGATATTTTATGGCGGCTTGGCGCAGGTTATAGCCGGTATTATCGAGGCTAAAAAAAACAATACCTTTGGGCTAACAGCCTTTACCTCCTACGGATTTTTTTGGTTATCGTTAGTTGGGCTAATGGTAATGCCTAAGCTGGGTTGGGGAAGCAAACCTACAGAGGGCGCTATGTGTGCCTATTTGGGCATCTGGGGCTTTTTTACTTTTTGCCTTTTCTTTGCAACCCTAAAGCTTAACCGTGCGCTGCAATTTGTATTTGCTTCGCTTACCATATTATTTGGCCTGTTGGTTTGGGGCGATGCCACCGGCAGCCAAAGCATTAAGCACCTTGCAGGGTATGAGGGTATTGTTTGCGGTTTATCAGCCATATATACAGGCATAGCGGGTGTAATGAACGAGGTTTACGGCAAAGAAGTGTTGCCTGTTGGCACAGTAAAATGATATAGGCATGCCTGTTCTGTTGTTAAGCAAAAGAAGCATTACCAAATATTTCCGTTAAATTGCGCTTGTGAAAGATCTAAAAAAATATTACTTGTTACCGGCTACACCGCAGGAGGTGTATATGGCGCTTACCAATCCCGTTACTTTACAATTGTGGACGGGCGACCCCGCACAAATGTCGACCGAGCCGGGATCTGAGTTTTCTTTGTGGGAAGGCAGTATTGTAGGCAAAAACCTGGAGTTTGAAGAAGGAAAAAAAATTGTACAGCAATGGTATTTTGACGGGCAAACAGATGAATCTATAGTTACCATCAAGATACACCCCGATAAGCATGGCTCATCTGTAGAATTAAGGCACATCAATATCCCGGATGAAGACTTTAATGATATAGCCGAAGGCTGGAACGATACTTATTTTGGTAACCTGGCCGATTTTTTTGAAGTAGGTTAGGAAGAAAATTAAGACTGTTAGAGTAAAGGATCAAGTAGAAAAAATGTAATACAACAAAAGAGCCGCTCCAAATTTGGGCGGCTCTTTTTGTTAAGGTGTGTTGATTCCTGACTCTTGTGGTCTTGAATCTATCCCTTAGTATAAAGTGAACTCTACACGACGGTTTTGCTGACGGCCTGCTGCTGTTTTGTTAGTAGCAATTGGCTGTAGTTGGCCGTAACCTGTTGCTTCGATACGTGATGCATTTGCACCTTTATCTACCAGGTAAGTTTTGATAGCTTCTGCACGGTCTTTAGATAAACGCATGTTTAAATCTTTAGAACCTGTGTTATCTGTGTGGCCTGCTAATTTTAAGCTGAAGTTTTTATCAACCAATAAACGTGCAACCCTGTCTAAGCTTGCGAATGATTTTTCGCGGATAGTAGCTTTACCTAAATCAAACTCAAGATTTGAGATAGCATCTTTAACCACACGGCGATCTTCTTCAGTAATAACCACTACCGGTTTAGCCAATGGGCAACCAGAACCATCTACCTTAGTACCAGATGGTGTGTTAGGGCATTTATCGTTAATGTCTAATACGCCGTCACCATCGCTATCAATAGTAAGTTTTGCCAAGTTTGCGTTAGTAGTGTTCAGGTCATTTCTTAACTGATCGTTTTTAGCTTTTTCAGCATCAATTTGTGCCTGTAACATCGCTTTGGTTTGTGCATTCTGCCATACATATTCTGTACGCATTGAGTTAACCGGGTTGTAAGTAGCCATAGCCGGAGTTTTTGAACTACCTAACAAGAACTCTAAACCAATGTGTGCGTATGAGAATCTGTCGTTGCTGTTACCAATATTGTAACCATCAAAGTTATCAGATTGTACAAAGTTAACCTGGTAGCCTAAATCTAAGTTTACACTTGGGCCTAAATTTACTTTAAAACCTAAACCAACTGGTACAAACCATTCGTTTATTGTGTTTTCGCCTGCACCGTTAGCATATGGCGTAGTGTTACCTGCTGCATCTGTAATAGTTGTTTTGTAACCCATGTAACCGGCACCCGCTGTTAAGTAAGGCTGGATTGAGGTTTTGCTATGGAACCAACTGATGTTACCAAGTGTTATGTTTGCGCTTAATGCACCAGACCAATCTAATTTGGTATTAAAGCTGTTTGGTGTACCAAAACCAGCCTGGCCTCTTGTGCCGCTAACCTCTCCGCGAAGGAAATCAGCCTGTAAAGCAAATGTTGGAGAAAATTGCTTTTTGATGTAACCACCGTAACCTATCTCAGATTGTGGCTGTCTGAAATCCTGACGGCCATTGGCGCCAAAAATTGTGAATGGGGTTAACAAACCGCCGTTAAATCCTATCGACCATGTACGTACAGGCCCGCCAGAAAATGGCTTAACATAATTGGTTGTTTGAACAGAATCGGTTTGGGCAAATAATGTGCTACCTGCCAGCAGGCCAGTAAGCAGAAGGGAAGCTTTTTTTAAATTTGTTTTCATGTTGTGTAATTTTTGAGTGTCTGATAAACTGTATAAGCAGACATTTCCCTCATACCAACATTGATGCCAGTAAGCCTTTTTAGAGATTCAGGCTATTTTTTATTACGTAGTATTCTGATCATAAATTTCAATATAATAAGCTATATGATAGCTTATTATATTGAAATTTTGACCAAACAAATAGATTAGTCAAGGTCAAACACGGTATATGTATCAAGAAAGTTACAGTGACCCTAAAAGCATACAGTGTAAAACTTTTTAAGCCATTACAGCGATGGTTTTGAATACAGTATCAGCAAGCAAAGCATCCCCTTTTATACGCGAATCAGCTATGGCATTTTGCGCAGAAATAGCTTTGGTAAATAACTTCCAGGCGGTTTGCGGGGATAGTATTACTTCGGCACTTACAGCAGTTTCGGGTTGCTGCTTTTGAAGCTGCCATTTTTCAACAGATTTTTTTAGAAACCAAACGCCTCCCTCCCTGCCGCTGATGGTTATTTTTATAATCGTATTTATGCCGGCTGCTACATGATGGTAAGTATGCGGCAAGGCTTGCATAAAGGTATCCATACAAGGATAAAATAATTGCCTGGCCATTAAGCCGGGTTTACCCAGGGCATCACGTATCTGCTGCTGGTGGTGCCATTTCTCGGTGTACTCACGTGCAATATGAAACCAGTTAAGCGATATATTCTCCCCTGCCCATGCAACCGGGAACATAGCTTGCTCAAAAGGTTTAAGCGTATGCAGGTATTCGATATATTGTTTACCTGTACTTTCTAATTGGCGGGTAAGCAATTGCGGGCTAACCCTTTTCATGGCAGTTACCCATGTGTTATTCAGTTCATTTAAAAAGGCTACCAGGTGCTGATAACTTTCTATCGGTTTATCTGGGGGTGAAAGCTGATGCCCGTTTAAAATAGCTATGCCGCGCACGTTACCATCAAGTAAATGCGCGGCAATATCTTTCACGGTCCATAACCGGGCTACGGTAGGCTTATTCCACTCCTCTGGTGATAAAGAAGAAAGCAATTCTATCAGCAGCTTATCCAGCACCGAGAACAAGTGCAGCGTTGGTATTGGTATCAATTGCTTCATGACACCTCAAAATCATCCGGCGGGATGTATAAATACTTTCCATTTTATATCTGCCGCAGCTTTATACAGGGTTGCCGCAACAGAACAGTATTTGTTTAGCGATAGTTCAACCGCTTTTTTAGCTTTATCCTCGTCAACATTATTGCCGTAGATATGAAACTCCAGCATAATATCCTGCCATAAAGATGGTTCTACGCCGGCTTCACGTTCGCCTGTTATAACCATTTTATAGTCAACAACGTCCTGGCGTTGTTTTTTAAGAATGGCAATAACATCAATTGCCGAGCAACCACCCAAACCCATTAAAAGCATTTGCATAGGGCGTACGCCAAAGTTTTCGCCACCACTTTCGGGGCTACTGTCCATACGTACGGTATGGCCGTACTCGTCGGTGGCTTCAAAGCCGTAATTGCCGCTAACGCGGGAAAGTTTTATAGTAGGCATAAGCAATATAATAATTATGCTAAGTTATGCTTTTGAGATAATAATAACATATCATTTAATATATTGGAGTTAAGCCATTTATTTGGGCTTGACTCCAATTATTTTGATTTTAATAAGCTTATCGACTGTAAATTATACAATAAAAAATTATCTTCATGCCCTAAATCAATACTATGGCCTTAAACTACATCTGGATAGCTTTTTTCCTGATTGCTTTTGTAATAGCATTTTGCAAACTGGTATTTTTTGGTGATACGGATGCCTTTAAGTTATTGATTGATGGTATGTTTGATAGTTCAAAAGCCTCGGTAATGGATATCGCGCTGCCTTTGGCCGGCAATATGGTACTTTGGCTGGGCATACTAAATATAGGCGAACGTGCCGGCGCCATGAACTTTCTGTCGCGCATTGTAGGCCCCTTTCTTAGCCGTTTGTTTCCGGAGGTACCCAAAAAACACCCGGCAACCGGGCAAATGATGATGAACTTTTCGGCCAATTTGCTTGGGTTAGATAATGCGGCCACCCCGCTTGGTTTAAAAGCGATGAACAGCTTACAGGAACTTAACCCTAATAAAGAGACTGCCTCAAACGCCCAGATCATGTTTTTGGTGTTGCATACATCGGGCTTGCAGCTGTTGCCTGTTACCATAATAGCACAGCGTTTCATCCTTCATGCCAAGGATCCGGCAGATGTTTTAATCCCTTGCATTATAGCAACTTATGTGGCAACAGTTGTAGGAATGATTGCAGTGGCCATTAAACAAAAAATAAACCTTTTTGATAGGGTTATTATAAGCTGGCTGGGCGGTATGACGGCTTTTATAGCCCTGTTAGTTTGGTATTTCACACAGTATCTTGACAAAGAACAAATAACAACCGTATCAAAAGTGGCCAGTAACCTGTTACTATTTGCTATACCAACCGTATTTATTTTAGGCGCCTTGCGCAAAAAAGTAAATGTATTTGAAAGCTTTATCGATGGCGCGAAAAGCGGGTTCGAAGTTTCCGTTAAAATAATTCCCTACCTGGTGGCTATGCTTGTAGCCATTAGTGTTTTCCGCAACAGCGGCGCGCTGGATTACTTAAACAGCGGGGTAAAATGGGCCGCAACAAGTTTAAAACTGGATACCCGTTTTGTTGATGCTATGCCGGTAGCGTACATGAAACCCCTCAGCGGCTCTGGCTCTAAAGCTATGATGATTAATGTAATGCAAACCTACGGCCCTGATAGTTTTGCAGGCAGGCTTGGTTCTGTATTCAATGGATCTGCCGACACTACTTTTTACATTGTAGCCTTGTATTTTGGCTCGGTAGGTATCAAAAAATCCAGATATGCAATCCCTGCAGGTTTAATTGCCGATCTGGCCGGTGTTATTGCAGCCATATTTATCTCCTACCTGTTTTTTGGGTAGCAACTTAATTTCCGCTTTTCCAGCTACTTATAGCATTAATTAGTTGTAACAAGGCTGATACGGTTTACGTACACAGCCAAGTGTTATATCATCTCCTTTCGGAAATCCGTATGGCCGTTTGATAACATATGCAAATTGTTAAAACTATTGACTTTGATGTGTGATTGATGGGTAAAACTTTTACTAAAGGTTTATTTATTGCCTTTATTGGCTTGTTTGTAATGGCAGGTGCTATTGCACAAACCATTACAGTTGGGGCTATTGACCCGGGGCCATACGGAAGAGGATCTACAATTAGCGTACCTATTCAAATTGATAATACAAATGGCTGCATCGCTATAAATAACATTTATACCCTCTTTTTGTCTGATGCATCGGGCAGCTTCGCTGCCGAAACGCAAATTGGCACAATGAGCGGCTTTTATGCAACTTTTGTTAACGGTGTGATCCCGGCAGGAATTTCTGGCGGTACAGGGTACAGATTAAGGGTAAAGTCAAGTTCGCCAGCAGTGATCAGTAACCAATCGGGTACGTTTACCATTAACACCGTTACCGGCGTAGTTGCTGGTTTAACATCACAGTTATTGAATAATAATAACCCCGAGGTTTTTGGAGTATGTATAGCAAATGCAGACAACCCACCCCCTCCTTATGATTTTGAAGATAATTCAACAGCAGGCGCCACTGTAACTGCTGATTTTTTTAATGAATTATCCCAAACACTTGAAGCCGGCAACAAACCCATTCCTGCTTCTTTTAATGCTGGTTTAGCTAACTATACCATAACTGTAAAAGCAAAAAAAGATGGCTTGGTTGGTACCAAATCATTTATATTGATAAACAATGTAGTTAATAATAGTTTTAGTGCAAGCGGCAGTACTACAGTTTGTTTAAATGGCGCCAGCCAGCTAACTTATAATGTTATTATCACCGGCACCCAGGGTATAGAACGTAATTATCCGGGTCTTAGTTATAATGTTAACTGGGGCGATGGTGTAATTGTTAATTACACACTTTGTGATATTTTAAAAGCCGGCGGTAAAGTAGTACACAATTACTCCATATCCTCCTGCGGCCGATCGGCCAATGGGCAAAATAATGTCTTTAAAGTTGATCTGCAGCCGGTAAGTCCATATTGTTCTAACATAGTGCCGCCACTTACAAGCTACGCCAAAGTATTGTCATCGCCCAAAAATGATTTTAATTTACCTGCGAATGCCTGTACCGGTTCGGCAGTAACATTTATAAATGCCTCCGACCCTGGTATGGACCCAAATAGTACAGGGTCTGATTGCAGAAACTTAAGCGTTCGTTATTTATGGTATGTAAATGATGTGCTAAAAAGCCAGCCCTTAAGATTCGATCAGTCATTCGTTTACACTTTTCCAACACATGGCAATTACAAAGTAACCCTGCGTTTACAAAATAACAACGGGTTATGTAATGCCGAAGATAAATCTCATGATATTTGCGTTCAGGATGCCCCTAATCCCGATTTTACCATCCCGGCCGTCTATTGCCTGTCTGCAGGCCCCCTTAGCCCTGTCAATAATTCTTTAGTGGATGAATTTTGTAATAACAACGCCACGTACAATTGGGTGTTGGTAAATGGCCCGGCAGGGGGGGTAAGTTTTAATGCCGCTGCAAAAATACCGGCTTTTAATTTTAACCGTACCGGCGTGTATAAGTTCAGGCTTGATATCACTACCTTAAACTGCGGGCTAAAATCAAGCGTCGAAAAAGAGATTGTTGTAAATACCGTACCCACGGCAACATTAGCACCCGATGTTACACAATGCGGCACCGGTGTACCCATCAGCTTTGATCCTACCGCTATTTTCACTAAAACAGTTTTAACCGGCACTGCCCAGGCTACACCAACCACATATGTATGGGCAATTAGCAGCCCTAATGGCGGTACATTTTCTTATGCGCCGGGCAGTACGGCTAACAGCCAATACCCGCGTATTATTTTTAACGATTATGCTACCTACAAAATCACTATTACCCATAGCAATAATTGCGGTACAGCTACAGCAACGCAGCAATTAAAATTTGTACAGGCGCCAACAGTATTTGCCGGCCCACCTCAAAGCAACATCTGCGAGGGTGCACCTGTAATATTGGCAGCAAGCCCCGGCACCGGTGGTTTGGTAAGCACAGTAAGGTGGACAAGCCCAACGGCGGGGCAGGCAGCATTCAGCCCGGCAAATACGCCAAACACCACTTACACCCCTACCGCTACAGATATAGCAAACGGCCAGGTACTTTTAACCTATACCGCAACTACATCGCTTGATGCACCTTGTAATGAAATAGCCAGCACCGTGCTTATAACTTTTGTAAAAAAGGCTACGGTTACAAGTACAGACACTAAAACAGTTTGCAGCGGCTCGCCCCTAAACTACACCATTACATCTGCCAATCCGGCTACGGTATTTAATTATACAGCGGCATTATCATCGGGCACGGCAACCGGGTTTAGCGCTACAGGCAGTGGTAGCACCATTAATGATGTGATTATTAACAACAACATTACAGATGCTATAGTTACCTATACAATTACACCTGTACTAAATGGATGCACAGGTACGCCTTTTACATTAACGGTAACAATTAATGCGCAAACTATTGGCGGCACGGTAGATGGCACTACAACCGTTTGCCCCGGTAACAATAATGGCGTAGTTACCTTAACAGGCAATTTAGGCAATATTTTACGGTGGGAAAGCTCTGTAAATAGCGGCGCTACCTGGCTGCCTGTTACAAACACCGGGAATACGCTTACCTATTTAAATGCTACACAAACAATACAATACCGGGCAGTAGTACAAAACGGAAGCTGCAGCATAGCTTTTTCATCTGCTGCAACACTCAACGTAACCCAACCTGTTACAACTGCAAACGCCGGGGCAGATCCGCCGCCTTTATGCAACCAAACCACTATAACATTAGAGGGCAACAACCCACAGCCCTTTAATGGCATATGGACACTGGAAACAGGCCCTGCAGCAGGTGTGGTGATTACCGACCCTACAAACCCTAAAAGCACCGTAACCGGTTTAACCGGCGGAAATACCTATATATTCAGATGGACAATAAATGCCCCACCCTGCGAAAGCAGTTACGACGAAGTTGTGATTACCAATCTGCCTGATGTGACAACCGGTTTTACGCTTAATAATATTGAAGGTTGCGGGCCTGTTGATGTACAATTCACCAATACTTCCAGCCATATCAATGGTGTTAATTTCATCTGGGATTTTGGTGACGGCACGCCAACATCAAACGAGATTAATCCGCAGCACATATTTCAACCAAAAGCCGGCGGGGTAGATTTTGAATATACCGTATCGCTTACCATAGCCGATAACTGCACCAACAGGCCTGCTTTTATCAAAACCGTAAAAGTACACCCTGTTGCGCCCGCGCCAAGGGCATTCCCTGATCTGGTATCCGGCTGCGGAGATTTTCCGATAGTGGTAGAAAACAAATCCTTCGCCACTTACAAATTATACACCTATATCCTGTTTGATGAAAACGGAACGATTGAAACAAAAACTAATACCACAGGTGCCAGCGAAACTTTTAACCTGTTAGCTAAAAAAAATCCTAAAATATATAAAGTTAAACTGGTTGTAGTTGATTTTTGCAACCAAACCGGCGAAAGCCAGCCACAAAGCATTGTGGTATCTCCGTACGATATAAGGCCTGGCTTACAAGTAGAAAATGATGTGACCAAGGGCTGTTATCCTTTAACGGTTAAATTGATAAATGCCTCTACAGGTGGCGACAATTTTAAGTTTCACATAACCAGCACTGATGGAACAGTAATACCTCTTATACCGGTTGTATTGGATGGCAGCCTGAATTATACATTTCCCAATCCGGGTATTTACTATGTTTCTGTAATAGCTTTAAGCTCTTGCGGAAGTCAGGAATCTGACCCCATTTTACACCGGATAGAAATTTATGAAAAACCAAGGCCCGATTTCAAAGCGGATAAGGTAATAGGTAAGTGCGACGATGTTGAGTTTACATTTACAAATACAACTATACCCGACCCTTCTTCACAAGCGAGTGAACTTACTTATGATTGGGATTTTGGTGACGGTACCCCCCATTCAAATAACTATAACAATGTAAAGCACAAATATGCACCGGGAACAACACCTTATACGGTAACCTTAACGGTAACCAACCCCAACACAGGTTGCAGCGACATTAAAATATATAAAGATCTGATAACTGTTTATGCAAAACCCCTTGCCGATTTTGATGCCAAACCCGGTTTTGAAACAGCTATACCCAACTATCACTTTGAGTTTGCTGACAAAACTGTGGGCACACCTGTAAAATGGACCTGGACATTTGGTGACGGGCAAAGTGCTATGACACGTTACCCCACACATACCTACGGTGATGTAGGCGAATTTGATGTTACCTTAACCGTTGAAGATAGCAGGGGGTGTATTGATGTGATAAGTAAAAAGGTAAAAATCACGGGTGTACCGGGCTTTTTGTACCTGCCCAATGCTTTCCAGCCGCAGGGCAGTGCTGTAATGCTGCAAAAGTTTACGGCCAAAGGATCTGGTATTGCAAAATGGCAGCTGCAGATATTTAATAATTGGGGGCAGCTATTGTGGCAAACTAATGCATTAGGCAGTAACGGCGAACCTGTTGAAGGCTGGGATGGTACATTTAAAGGAGTTATGGTACAGCAGGGCACCTATATCTGGCAGGCGTCTGCCACGTTTATAAACGGCACCGAATGGAAAGGGATGTCATACAATGGGTCGTTACCCAAACGCAGCGGTTATATCAGTTTATTAAAATAAGGCAAATGAAAAAAACCTTTTACAATTGCCTTTTACTGTTAACAGCTACCCTGCTTGGCCGGTTACCTGCTTCTGCACAAGATCATATGTATTCGCAATTTTTCAATTCGCCGGTATATCTTAATCCTGCGCTTAACGGCCAGTTTAAAGGCGATCTGCGGATGAATCTCATTTACCGCAACCAGTACACATCTGTACCTGGTGGTTTATCCTATTTGTCGGCCTCAATAGATTATAATGTACCACAGTTTGGCGGCGGTATTGGCTTGCTTTTTACCCGCAGCAGCGAAGGGTATGCCTACCTGAATAAAAACAATATTGCGGGTATTTATTCCTACAGTGTAGGGTCAGAAGATTATGTGTTGTCGTTTGGTTTACAAGCCGGGGTTACCAACCGATCGGTTGATTTTAGCAAGCTGGCTTTCGGCGACCAGATAGACCCCCGCCTGGGCTATATCCCCGGTTCTGAAACGGGCGCCGATAAACCGGCCTTTAACAACAAATTTTATTTTGATGCCGGCGCCGGTATTAACCTTACCCTTAAAAGTTTTAACATTGGCGGCGCGGCGCAGCACGTAAACCGCCCAAACGAATCATTTACAGGGGCACCGGCAAAATTACCCATAAGGGCTACGCTACACGCCAGTTTTAGATATAATCTTACGCAAGACGATAACCTGGATGATGAAGATAAATCGTATATCATCCCTTCGGTAGTTTTTTACAAACAGGCACAGGCACAATCCCTAAATGCAGGCATGCAGTATAAAAGGCGTAGTATAAGTGCGGGCTTATGGTACCGCAGCAGCGGCCAGGGCGGGCCGGGCGCCGTTGTGATCTCCTTTATTTTTGATCTGTTCATTAATAAAGAGGGTGGCGAAAAAGTACGTTTTGGGGTTAGTCATGATGTGCCTGCCGGTGGTTTAAACTACAGCAATACCAGCGGCACAACCGAGGGGAGTATTGGATATGAAACCACTTTGCCATCCAGATATGGCAGCGATCATAAATTTTTAGGTGCAAGCAGGTGTTATGATTTTTATTAACTTTTTTACTAATTTCACAGCCCGAAACCTATGAAAAAAGATTACCTAAAAGATAAAGCTGTAAAAAAGAAAACCGCATCCAAAGCCGGCTGGATGATTGTAGTATTTGTGGTTATTTTTGCAATACTCATCGGCAAATTCGCCTTAACTAACGCCGGCGATGTTTTTTCTGGCTTGCCGGATAGCGATACGGCTTACGGTGTAGCCAAACAATACATTATGCCTACTGTGTTGTCGCACAATATTACATTTTCTGATGATGAATATAAATTTGCTAAAAAATCCGATTCGGTATATGTGATCAAATCATCTTACATTACCAAAGAAAGCAATGGCGAAAGCGAAAAAACTAATTTCACCATCACTTTAAAATACAATGGCGGCGCCGGCGAAAAATCATCTAACTGGGCATTGGTGAACTTAGATCAGAATAATTAAAGCCCATTCCCAAAAAACCACATGGATAGTGTAAACGAATTTGTAGTTGATGGTACAGCACGTATTGCACATGCCCAATATCAAACTATTGTAACAAGCGGCAACCATGCTATTATAGCTGATGAGCCGAATAAAATTGGCGGCACAGATACGGGCATGTCGCCTTATAACTTATTATTGGCCAGCCTGGCCAGCTGCACTGCCATTACCTTACGCATGTACATCGATCGTAAAATGTGGGTAGTTGATGAAATAATTGTTAACCTGCAATTATTTAAAAACAAAGAAGGCGTTTTAATAGAAAGCAAGCTTGAGTTTAAAGGCGAACTTAATGACGACCAAACCAAACGCCTGATCACGATAGCAGATGCCTGCCCTGTTCACAAAATACTGGTAGGCAATATTGTTGTTAATACCGCTTTACAGGCGGTTTAGTTTAAGCCTTTTACAAAAACATCAATCAGCAGCAGGCGCTTTTTGTGAATCTCATCAAGATCCTCCCTGTGTGGAAAATTGAGCTTTTTACTTTGTAATACCCCACCTACTTTAATGCCATGCAGAGCATCTAAAAACACCTCCACAATTTCTAATGGCGGGGCAATTGGCTTTAAATTGTTTTTCTCTACCCGGGTCTGTATCACATCGGCTAAAAGAGTGATTTCGGCACTGCGGATCTGGCTCACGGTTTCCCATATGGTATCTGGCAGGTTTTGTTCGTTAAGCCTGAAAAAATCAAAAAAATTATAATTATTTACAATAAAATCGTGGTGGGTATTCACCTGGAACAAAAAGGCTTCGCGCAGATCTGTAAAATGCCCCGCCTTATCTTCAAGCTGCTTTAAGTAATCATTCGCCAGCTTACGCATAACAGCCATGTATAGCTCACTCTTATCCGGGAAGTAATAATATAATAATGCTTTAGACATAGAAAGATCACCGGCTATTTCATTCATGGTGGTTTTTGAATAACCATAATGAAGGAACCGCTGATAGGATGCTTCTATAATTTTTTCGCGTTTAAGATCCTGCTGCTCGTTTGCTGCGCTCATGCTGTTATTGCAAGGTAAATGTAAGTTTAAAAAAGTTCCTGACTTTTTAAACAAAACTATCAAATAACCAATCAATAAATTAAAGGTTTGGCGAAAAATGAAATTTAAATGAAATTTGTATAGAAATTACATGCTTTTTGCAATTGCCGTACCAGCACTAATAACAATGGCATCTTCTATGGCACCGATCACCGGATCGGGCAGGCCGCTGCGTTTAGCAAGGCCAATACGTAAAAACATACATCCAAAGGCGGATGCTATAGCCGCCGCCCCTCCTATCAGCCCGCCAATTACAGGTTGTTTATGGTTTGCCTTATAAACAGTTGCCCCGCATAATGCGCCTGACAGAAAACGGCCTGCAAGCCCGCCAGCAGCCGTACGCTTTGGGGCAAATGGCATTTTATCGCCTACAAGTTCGCCTGCGCCTAAAACCTTAAATACTTTTGATGCAGGTATGGTTTGCATAAAATTTAACGATGTGCCTTTTATTTGTTTTGAAGGATGCCTGCTATAAACATGGCTGATTACCGCGGGTGCCGAAAATGTGCGCATGCCCGCGATAATTCCTAATCCGGCAGCCTGCTTAAAGGCATTTGTTATTTGCAGTTTCATAATATGCTGATAATTTGGGATACAGGTACAATAACCATTCCTAAATAATCAGCCTTTTATTGAATGAAAAGTAAAAAAACTCAATCAATAAGTAAAATGTGTTGTTGTATATACACCAATAAGTACATAATGAAACTACACGAAGATAATACACTTGGTGCCTTAGGTAGTGCCATAGGCAAAGGCCTGCTGGCCGGTTTGGCCGCAACAGCCGCCATGACCCTATCGCAGATGGTAGAAATGAAAATCACCAAACGCCAGAGCAGTGATGCACCGCTTAAAGTTGCAGAAGATACCGCGGGCGTTAAACCGGCTGCCAATGAAGACAAACAAAAATTAACGCAGGAATTACACTGGAGCTATGGCACCGTCTGGGGCGTTGCCCGTGGCATTATTGGCCTAACCGGTTTAAGGGGCATACTGGCTGCGCTGGTGCACTTTGGCGCTGTTTGGAGTACAGCCTTAGTGATGTTGCCAAAACACGATGCCGCAAAGCCAATAAACCAACAAGAACCAAAAGACATAGCCATTGATGCCTTACACCATGGTGTTTACGCCATAAACGCGGGCCTGGTTTATGATGCGCTTGATGCCGGCAGCAAACGCGAAAGAAAAATAAATAAAATAGCCGGGCAGGTTAAAGCTTTGGTAAAAAGGTACAACTAATATCTTTTTAATTATAACAACAAGGGCCGCATAGTAAAACTGTGCGGCCCTTGTTATGTGTTTATACAATTGTATTAAGCTTCCTTAACTTCCAGCTTAGGTTTTTCAACTTCTTCTTTTTTACCGAAGAAGTAATTTTTCATGTTTACACGGATGATGTACATACATGGAACCAATATGAGGGTAATAATGGTTGCAAAACCAAGGCCGAAGATCATAGTCCATGCTAATGGCCCCCAAAAGGCAACGTTATCACCACCAAAGTGAATGTGCGGTTCAAAATGTGTAAATAAACCCACAAAATCAATATTAAAACCAACTGCCAACGGTATTAAACCCAATATGGCTGCAGTTGCGGTTAACAATACCGGTGTCATACGGGTGTGGCCTGCTTCCACCACTGCATCGTGCAGATTGGCACCCTGATCTATCAGCATATCGGTAAACTCTACCAGCAAGATACCGTTACGTACCACCACGCCGGCAAGGGCAATGATACCGATCCCTGTCATTACAATGGCCATAGTCATCCCAAACAATGTCACTCCAAGAAATACACCTATGATACTAAAGAATATCTCGCTGATAATGATAAACGTTTTCCCGATGGAGTTAAACTGGATCATCAGGATAATTAATATCAACCCAAAAGATGTCCCCATGGCACCACCAAGAAAAGTTACCGCTTCCATTTGATCTTCCTGGCCGCCGCCCTGCCTGATGGTTATAGTATCATCTTTTTTAAAGTTGCTTATAGCTCTTAATATATTAGCGTTAACCTCATTGGCATTATATGGTTTAACCACACTTGATGCTAAAGTTAACACCCTGCGTTGCTGTTTACGCTTAATATTACTAAAGGTATTTGTATAGCGAATATCTGTAAAAGCAGAAATAGGTACCTGGCGAATTGCGCCGCCTGTAGCCAAATCCCGATAAGTTATTTTTAAGTTACGCAACTCATCAATATTGCCCCGCTGCTCTTCCATCGCCCTAACTTTTATTTGATAGTCATCCTCTTTCGTATTCCTGAAATCGGCAGCTTTTGCACCAAAAATAGCAGCTCCTAAATTATCATTAATGGTTTTTGTACTTATGCCTTCGCGGTTTGCACGCTCGCGGTCAATATCAAATACAATATCTGGCTTATCATTTTGCACATCTGCAACAAGGTTCTCAATACCTGCAATATTTTGTTTATCAAGGTATGTTTTTAAACGGCTACCTGTTTTTACCAGCGAGTCTAAATTATCACCAATTATCTCAATGCTAATATCCTTTTGTACGGGTGGCCCACTCGCCTCTTGCGCAACCGCTATTTTAACACCCGGATAGCCCTGTACAGCTTTACGTATTTTGGCAAGAACCACTTTAGTATCTTTCTTATCACGTTTGCCAAACTCAACAAAAGCTACAGTTACTTTGCCTTTATTCTGATAGTCTCCCTGGTCTTCATCCTGTGGGTCGGTAACGCCTTTAGTAACATTTGATATAATTGATGATACAATATCCTTATCCGGCTCAACAATTTCAGCAACCTTTTTTTCTATTTTACGGGTTATTTCATTTGTAGTAGCTTGGTCGGTACCGATGGGCATTGTAATGTAGACATAGGCAAAGTTAGGGTCTCCTGACGGGAAAAACTCCGGCGTTTTACCTATCGTTATTAACAGCACAATTGATAATACAAATAATCCAAAAGTCCCTACTAACATGGTTATTGGCCTTCTTACAGCTTTTTCCAGCCATTTAGCATACCAATTCTGAAATTTAGGCCATGCATTATTCTGAAACCGATCTATCACTTTAAGTAATACAAAATGGTTTAGGAGATATAACAGGATAATTAGTATAAATAAATTCGGTAGCAAAACACTGATATGTAATGTACTTTCGGCTGGTAAAAATGTAAGCAAATATAAAAACACAGTAATACCACTTAGTATTAATACTGTTTTTTTTGTTTTTTTATCAAATTTAGGATTATCATGCTCACCGGGATGGTGTGGTTCCATAAAATCGACCGCAAAAACCGGGTTCATGATGTATGCTACAACCAATGATGCCAGTAAGGTGATGATGAGTGTTATTGGCAGAAAGAACATGAATTCTCCAATAATACTGTTCCAGAATGCTAATGGTATAAATGGTGCAAGGGTTGTCATAGTACCGGAAAATACCGGCAGAAACACCTCTCCTGCAGCCATTTTAGCAGCTTCCTTAATTGGTACTTTACCATTCGCAAAAATACGATGGGTGTTTTCTATAACTACAATTGCATCATCAACCACAATACCCAGGGCAAGCAAGAACGAGAATAGCACGATCATGTTAAGGGTAAACCCAATGGCCGGCATAATCATAAAGGCTATAAAACAGGATAATGGTACTGATAGTGCCACAAATATAGCATTGGTTGTACCCATAAAAAACATCAGGATAACAGTTACCAATATAAACCCGATAATGATCGTGTTGATCAGATCGTTAAGTGTAGTACGGGTTTTGTCACTCTGATCGCCCGTTACAGTTATGTTTAATCCTTTAGGAAAATCGGTTTTTTTCTTCTCTTTAATTAGAGCATTTATTTTGTCCGATGCTTCGATAAGATTTTCACCAGTTCGTTTACTTACGTTAAGGGTTATTACATTTTTAAATTTAGATTGCTCAGGCGTTTTTAATCGGGCATAACTTTCCTGCTCTAAAAATGAATCTTTTACTTCTGCAATATCGCGCAGGTAAACCGCCTGTCCTTTGGGGTTCCTGATAATCATTGCAGCTACTTGGTCGGCATTTTTAAAATCCTGCTTAACATCAATACTACGGCGGACACCATCCGTTTTTATAGTACCGGCAGATGATAAAATATTTTCCTGCCCAACAGCCTGGATAATGTCGCTAAAGCCAATCTGAGCCGCAGCCATTTTATTAACATCAACATTTATCTGTATTTCGGGCGTTAAAGCACCAACCTCATCTACTTTTGAGATTTCTCTAAAACTTTCAATCTCATCTTTTAAAATGTCGGCATATTCCTTTAGCTTCTTCAAGTCGTAATCGCCTGAAATGTTAATGTATAAAATAGGAAGATCGGCAACATTAATATCTGATATAACCGGCTCTTTAAAGTTTGCATCGTTTTGCGGCAAATCTTGCCGTGCTTTATCCACTGCATCTTTAACATCAATCTTCGCATCTTTTGTTTTAACATTAGCGTTAAACTCGGCTGTAATTATAGATACGTTTTGCGCAGAATTTGATGTTACTTTTTTTAAACCTTTCAGAGATTTTAATTTCTTCTCAATCTGCCTTGTAACCAGGTTTTCAACGTTTTGTGGTGACTGACCCAAAAATGTTGTTGTTACGAAAATTTTTGGTACGGCAATATCCGGAAAATTCTCTTTAGGTAAATTATTATAACTGATTAACCCCAGTGCCGTTATCATAAAAATGAGCACGTATATGGCGGTTTTGTTATCTATGGCCCAACTTGAGGGACCAAATTCTTTTTTAACATCTTTCATATTTGTAATAGATCAGAGGTTGTTATTAAATAGCAGATTGTGAAACCTTTACCTTATCGCCGTCTTCAATATCTGCTGCACCTTCGGTAACCAGTTGCTCGCCGGCTTTTAAGCCCGATAGTATTTCTGATTGCCCACCATAGGTTACACCTACTTTTATGGTTTTACGTTTTGCTATACCATTTTCTGCAACATATACGTAATCACCATCCTCCGATTTCTGGATAGCTTTTACCGGTATCACAACAGCATTATTTTTTGAATAATCGGCTATTTTGATAATAGCGGTCATATTGGGGCGAAGCGATTTACGAACAGGTAATTTTATCTCCACCGCAAAACTGCGTGATGTTGGATCGATCGCCTTGGCCGCAAAGGTTACCTTAGTTTTTAAAGAATCTTTTGCGTCGGGTACCAGTATCATCACTTCGTTACCAGTGCCCACGCTGCCTGCATAACTCTCGGGCACATCAGCCTTTACCTTTAATACATCAGCATTTACAATACGGATGCCGTTTGTACCGGGTTGTGCAACCTGGCCAAGCTTAAGATCCATTTGGTCAACTGTGCCGCTTATTGGCGATACAATGCGGTATAAGTTTGCCTGCTGGCGTAAAGCTGCCAAAGCCTTTTTACTTGCCTGCAGGTTAGTTTGCGCCTGTAAAAATTGCACCTCGGTACCAATTTTTTGGTCCCACAGGTTTTTTTGGCGATTGTATAAGGTTTGGTTTAAATTAACCTGCGCATCGCTTTGTGCAATTTGCTGCTGTAATACGCTGTTATCTAACTGTACCATAACCTGGCCTTTTGATACATGCTGGCCCGGCTTTACATAAATACTGGTAATGGTACCCGGCGATTGCGGATAAGCGGTTACGTTATCCTGCGCGTCTATCTTACCCTGTATTTGTACATAGTTGGTAAATGCGCCGCTTTTTACTTCCACAACGCCAACCTCTGTTGCCTTAGTAGAATCGGTACCAACCTCGCTTTGCAGCTTGGTTATTTTTGCATTAATATCTGATTGCTGCTTTTGCAGATCGGCCAGCTCTGCTTTTTTATCTTTAGGCTTGTTAGAGCATGCTGCCAGTAACAGTAATGCGAGTATGTATATTAATTTTTTCATTTTGTGTGTTGATATATAAGTGTTTAGTTGTTGTTTACTGTATTCTGCCGTATGCTTTGTCAAGATCTACCTTGCTTATTAAAGCATCGTAAAGGCCTTGTATATATTTGTTATCCGCATCCTCCAGCGCTGTTTGCGCCTGCGTAACTTCGATACTTGAGCCAACCCCCTGCTGATATTTTATTTTGGCTACCCTTAGCACTTCCTGTGCAAGTGCCTGGCTTTGCTTTTGGTTATTAAGGCTTTGCAAGCCATTTATAAAATTCACGTTTGCCTGGCTTGCCTCCAGATTTAAAGAATTTTTAAGATTTACCAGATCGTTTTGTGATTTAAGCACGGTTATTTTAGATTGCTTTACCTGGTTTTCGCGCTGTAACCCATTAAAAATAGGTACACTTAGCGTTAAACCTACATAAGCCGAAGGAAAGTTGTTACTGTATAAAGATCCAAAGCTGTTGTTTTGGTAAGATGCCGCATAGCTTGCATTTGCGCTTAAAGTTGGCAAAAACTGTGTTTTTTTGTTTTTCAGGTCAAGTTCGTTAAGCCTTTTTTGGGTTTCCTGTAAGTTATACTCAATGCGCCTGCGGTAAAACGAAGTATCTGCACCTAATTCGGCCACATCATTTTGTAAGTTAACATCGGTAAGTTTATCCACCAGCGTTAGGTTATATTCTATCGGCATCCCCATCTGAAACTTTAATAATTGATAATTTAAAGCCAGCAGGCGAATGGTATTTTCGCGCGTGGTTAGCAGGTTGTTGTACTGAACAACTATCCGGTCAACATCAATCTTTTCTACAAAACCCTGTTTATTCTGGGCCGTTGTTTGATCTACCTGCTGCTTTAACTGTGTAATGTTAGCATCAAGCAAACGCAGTTGCTCGTTATTAACCAGTACCTGGTAGTAAGCTTTAGTAACGTTTACATTGGCTTCTATTTTAGTACGCTGGTAGCTGCGTGCAGATAGTTCCTTATAAGTTTTAGATGCCTTTAAACCAACAAGATAGCTCCCGTTAAACAATATCTGGTTTGCTGTAACAGATAAGTTTGAATTGTATTTAACACCAAACTGCACCGGGATAAAAGTACCCGCCGGGCGGCCTGCCAGTTCGCCGGGCAGCAACTGGGTAGGTATTTTAAGGTAATCTGTAAAGGTTGCCTGGCCGCTAATTTGCGGTAAACCAATACCTGTTGTTTCTTTTACTTTGTACTCGGCACTTTTAATATCAAGGTTGGCATTAACAATTGCATTCTGATGCGCATAGGCGTATTCAACAGCCTGGGTTACCGTAAAGTTGTAAGTTTCTGGTGCGGGCTGCGTTTGCGAAAACCCGTTTAAGGCCCCCGTAAGCAATAACAGCAGGGTTTGTATTCGTTTCATTTTGTGGGTGTGATATGATAGATTATTGTTTGTTTTTTAATATGCCTGCAAAACAAGGGGTTTAATTGACAACCGTATGTCAGCAGGGTAAGCTGTTTAATTTATTTTTTCGAAATGCTCTTCTTTATACTTATCCAGTAATTCGTGCCCTTTAAGGGTACAAATGCCATAGTTAAAATGCTCCAGCAGCTGATATTGTACCTTCCAGGGGCTAAATTGCGATACCGGAAATATGATTGTATTAAAGCCCATCTCTACCTGGTTAACACGCATTTTGGCCAGTATCTTTACGTCTACATCTTCGCGGATGAAACCCTGTGCCATACCTTTTATCAATAATTCTTCTAATGTTTTAACCAGCACATCTGATTTGAATTGCTGAAATTTCCCCCATGCATCCGGATGATACTTCTGCATATCATGTATTACAATAGGATTGATGCGCCCGAAGATCTCTTCGGAGCACTTCATCATATTGATCATCTCTTCTATCACATTAGATGATGTATTGATGATGTGTGTTATCTGGCATGCATCTTCCTCTAATTTTTTTTCTACCAGGGCAATCACCAAATCATTCTTATCATTAAAATAATGATAAATGGTTTTTTTTGACATCCCCAGGTGGCGCGCAATATCATCCATCGTTACGCTTTTGATACCTGCTTGCAAAAAAAGCTCCTCTGCGCCTAATACTATTCTTTCTGTTTGACTGTTAGACATTATTGGTCAAAACTAAGGAAACATTTTTAGATTTCAAAGTTTCCATGTCAAATTACTTCATGTTGACAATCGCTCGTTTTCCACAATTGTCTATCTTTGCAAAAAAATTATTCGATGGAATTAAATTCCCTGTCAGCCATTTCCCCTATCGACGGCCGTTACCGTAATACCACAGCGCCATTAGCTGCCTATTTTTCTGAATACGCCTTAATTAAATACAGGGTATTTATAGAGATAGAATACTTTATAGCACTTTGCCAACATCCTGTAAAACAGCTGCAAAGCTTTGATAAAAATAGGACTGAAAAGTTACGCGACATTTATCGGGATTTTACCGAAGCGGATGCTGTAAGTATAAAAGAGATAGAGAAAACCACCAACCATGATGTTAAAGCTGTTGAGTATTTCATCAAGAAAAAGTTTGATGATCTGGGCGGTTTGGAAGACTATAAAGAATTCATTCATTTTGGTTTAACCTCTCAGGATATTAATAACACAGCCATTCCTTATTCATTTAAGCTGGCCATTAACGAGGTTTACCTGCCAGAGATCACTAATCTGATTAATCAGCTTAAGGCATTTGCTGCCGAATGGGCAAACATCCCGATGCTGGCACATACACACGGGCAACCGGCATCGCCAACACGCTTGGGTAAAGAGATCAGTGTTTTTGTAGAACGTTTAGAAAATCAGTTGAATTTACTGAATGCGGTACCCTATTCGGCTAAGTTTGGCGGCGCTACGGGTAACTTTAATGCACACCATGTTGCCTACCCGGAAACCGACTGGAAAGCATTTGGTAACCATTTTGTTAATGATATTTTAGGCCTGCACCGTTCGCAGTTTACTACCCAGATAGAGCATTACGATAATTTTGCCGCACAATGCGATGCTTTAAAGCGTATCAATAATATTATTATTGACCTTGACCGAGATATGTGGACCTACATATCTATGAACTTTTTTAAACAGAAGATCAAAGCCGGCGAGGTTGGCTCATCGGCCATGCCGCATAAAGTTAACCCCATCGATTTTGAGAACAGCGAAGGTAACCTGGGTATTGCCAATGCTTTGTTTGAGCACCTGGCTGCCAAGCTACCTATCTCCCGCTTACAGCGCGATCTGACAGATTCTACGGTTTTGCGTAACATAGGTGTACCCGTGGCGCATACGCTGATAGCCCTAAAATCTACCCTTAAAGGTTTAAATAAGTTATTGCTTAACGAGACTGCTATCAACGCCAGTTTAGAGGAAAACTGGGCAGTAGTTGCCGAGGCTATACAAACCATCTTACGCCGCGAGGCTTATCCAAACCCATACGAAGCATTAAAAGAGCTTACCCGTACCAATACGCAGGTTAACGCCCAAACCATCGCGGAGTTTGTAGATGGATTAGAAGTTAGCGATGCAGTTAAGAATGAGATAAAAGCCATAACGCCGCAAAGTTATACGGGGATATAGTATCTATAAATCTAATATGTCAGTCTGAGTTTGTCGAAGACTTGTACGCGCGGCTAATGGTTCGACAGGCTCACCATGACAATTTTTTACCGTCATTAACAGGTCAAATCAATATTAGGGCGATGCTTTAATCAAAAACCTGTTTACATTTGTTAACAATACTAAAAATTTGACATCCATGAATATCAGCGTATATACCGAAGCCACCCCTAACCCGGCAACCATGAAGTTTATTGTAAACAAGTTGCTTATTAACGGAAGCGTGGATTATGCTACAAGAGAGAGTGCCGAAAAATCGCCATTTGCAAAGGAATTGTACAAATTCAATTTTGTTAACGGTGTATTTTTTGCCAGCAACTTTGTAACGGTTACCAAAACCGAAGGCAGCGACTGGGATGATATCCAGCCGATATTAAAGGAATTTGTAAAAGGTGCTGTAGAATCTGAATTAAAGGTTCAGGAAGTTGAGCAGGAAACCGATGTAGCTTTTGAGGGTACCGACACGGAGATAAAGATCCAGCAGATACTAAATGATTACGTTCGCCCGGCTGTTGAGCAGGATGGCGGCGCTATCAGTTACCGTTCGTTTAACGAGGGTGTGGTTACTGTTGAGCTTCGCGGTTCATGCAGTGGTTGCCCGTCATCTACCGTAACCCTTAAATCGGGTATCGAAAACTTGCTTAAAAGGATGGTACCCGAAGTTACCGAAGTGGTTTCCGAAGCTTTATAATTTGGGGTTATACCGATATAAAAAAGCGGCTTGAATTTTCAAGCCGCCTTTTTTATATCTATTTACGAGGTTTTTGATCGGAGAAACGAACGTTTACTTTTTGACATTTGCCATAAAATACTTTTCAATATATTCCAGCATCTCCCCTGTTATTTTACCGTTTGTGGCCAGCAATTCACGACTTTTTAACACCTCTAAACCGCCCTTAAAGTTCCTTATTTCGCCCCCTGCCTGCTGCACAATGACGATGCCCGCGGCAATATCCCAGGGATTTAAATTATATTCGTAAAAAGCCTCAAAACGCCCGGCGGCGGCGTACGCCAGATCAACCGCGGCAGATCCAATACGGCGCAGGCCGTGGCAGTTGCGCATCAATTCGGTAAACAATTTGATGTAGGCTTCCTGGTAGCTAAAATCGTAATATGGGAAACCAGTTGCAATAAGGCTATCGGCAATGGTAGGTTTGTTGCTTACCTTTATCTCGGCACCATTTAAGTAGGCGGGTGCATCTTTATGGGCATAAAAGCATTCATCCTGATTAACTTCGTAAACCACGCCTAAAACCAATTCATCTTTATCCTGCAGGGCAATACTAACCGAGTAGGTGGGCAAGCCATGTATAAAGTTGGTAGTGCCATCCAGTGGGTCAATAACCCAGTTATAGCGGTCGCCTGTTTTGGTGGTTGTTTTTTCTTCGGTTATAAAACCGGCTTCGGGCAGTATCAATTCCAGCCCGGAAACTATCTTTTGCTCGGCCGTTTTATCTACGTAGGATACCAGATCGTTCAGGCCTTTGTACTCAATTTTACCCGCATCAAACGTTTTACGTTCCTGGCGGATGAACTGCCCGGCTGCCTTAGCAACATCAATTACCTGCCCTATAATGTGGTTCAACTGCATCTGATGTAAGCTTTTTAAGATGAAATACTAAGCGTTTGTAGCGCCTGTTTGCCGGTACTTTTTGTTACCGAAATAAATTAAAGCTATACCGCCCAACACCATAATAACCGAGATCATTTCGGCCTGGGTGAAGGAGATACCTGCCACTACATACCTGGTATTTACGCGGATCAGCTCGATCAAAAAACGCTCTACCCCTGCCATGATCATGTAGATCCCAAACAGAATGCCCGGCGCCTTAAACTTATGGCGTAACTGCCAAAGTATCAAGAATAATAAAATACAAATTACTGATTCATAGAAAGATGTAGGATATACCGATAGTTTTAGTTCATTACAAAACTTGCCTACGCAGTTGGGGATATGATTGTCATGGTCAGACATATCCACGTTATGCGGGAATTTAAAGCTCCACATCCAATCGGGCGCCCAGCTCAAAAAGCTTGGTTTAGGTTTAAGATTAGGGATGCCCCAATCGCCATCGCCGCTCATCTGGCAGCCTACGCGGCCAACGCCGTAAGCCAGCATCATACCGGCACCGCCAATATCCAGCATGGTTAAGGGTTTAATATTGTGCTTGTAAGCAATGTATAATACCGCTGCCCCACCGCAAATTAAACCGCCATAAAAAGTTAAACCGCTAAAGCCTATCAGCATGCCAACCGGGTCGCGCATAAATTCGCCCCAGTTCTCTAAAGCGTTAAACAGCTTGGCCCCTGCAAATCCAAAAATGGCCGCCCATAAAAGTATGCTGCCCATTAATTCATGGGTGTGCACCGTAACGCGGCGTTGTTCCGGTTTAGCTAAAACCTGCTTTTTATTTTCATAATAGGCCCAGTAAGCCATTAAACCGGCAACTATAATACCACCCACCAGGTTGCCCTTTAACGATAGCAGAAAATCCTGCGGGTTATCAATCAATTCGCTGTAATGCAAAACGGCATCAAGCACCTTGTAGCCCAGTATAAAGCCAAACAAGGCGTTACCTGCCAGTTCGCCCGGGGTAATAGGCGCGCCAACGGTTATCGTTTTTTCAAACGGATGGATATAACCTAACTGCTCTTTACGCTTAAACTCCTCGGTAAAGGCCCAGTAGGCAGCCATAAAGGCAATAGCTACAAAAAAGCCGAATGTTTGTATAGGTAACGGAATGTTAACGCCGGTTAAATATTCTATCAGCGAGGAAAGGGTTGGAAACATATTCAGGTATTTGTGCTGCGAATATAATAGTTAATGCACTAATATTTCTTCGCTTTCTGTTATTTCAACATCACCATCGGGTGAAATTGCGGTTAAATGCACCGTCTTTATTTCGTTAACCAGTATGGGGTCGTACTTGGCTTTTACTTTAACATAGTTGCGGGTAAAACCGTGCATGTAGCCCTCTTTTACATCGCCCTCAAACAGCACCTCGCCGGTTTGGCCTATCTGGGTATCGTAAAAAGCACGGCGCTTTTTGTCAGACAGGATGTGCAGCATTTTACTGCGGTCGGCACGGGCAGAACCGGGCACCGCGCCGCTCATTTCGGCAGCAGGCGTATTTTCGCGTTCCGAATAAGTAAAAACGTGCAGATAAGAAACGTCCAGATCATTCAGGAAGTTGTAGGTATCTATAAAATCCTCACGGGTTTCGCCGGGGAAACCTACGATCACATCCACACCAATGCAGCAATTGGGCATCAGCTGTTTTATTTTAGCTACGCGATTAGCGTATAACTCTCTTTTATAACGGCGGCGCATCAACCCCAGTATTTTATCAGAACCGGATTGCAGCGGAATATGAAAATGCGGAACAAAACGTTTAGATGTGGCCACAAAGGCGATGATCTGGTCGTTCAGCAGGTTGGGCTCTATAGATGAGATCCTGATCCGTTCGATGCCCTCCACCTCGTCCAGCGCTTTAACCAGATCTAAAAAGCGGTCTTCGCGTTTACCCTCCCGGATGCCGAAATCGCCCAGGTTAACCCCGGTCAGCACAATTTCTTTTACCCCTGATGCCGCTATCTCGTTGGCCTGCTTCATTACGTTTTCGATGGTATCGCTTCTGCTGCTGCCACGGGCAAGCGGTATGGTGCAAAACGTGCACGAGTAATCGCAGCCATCCTGCACTTTTAAAAACGTGCGGGTACGGTCGCCAAAAGAGTATGAGGGTACAAATTTGTTAGCATGGCTTACGGGCTGGTTTAAAACAACCGCTTTGGTTTTTTTGGTCAGGTCGGTAATATGATCTACCAGCTGGAATTTTTCGGCGGCGCCCAAAACCATATCCACGCCGGGTATTTCGGCAATCTCTTTGGGTTTAAGCTGCGCATAGCAGCCTACAATGGTAATAAAAGCAGCCGGATTGATCTTCAGCGCTTCTTTAACTATCTTTTTACACTTCTTATCGGCATTTTCGGTTACCGAGCAGGTATTAATTACATATACGTTGGGCGTATCCGTAAAATCAACCGTATCAAAACCGGCGTTATTAAACAGGCGACCGATAGAAGAGGTCTCCGAGTAATTAAGCTTACAGCCAAGTGTATAAAAAGCTACTTTCTTATTCATTTGCAAGCTACAAAGATAAGATTTTTAGAGATTAGTTGATTAGCGGTTAAAGATTGGTTATTAACAGGAATGTAAAATTGGATCGGGTTTTTAAATCACAGCGTTAATGTGCCAGCCACGAATCCCGGAAAATGCGTTTATTTTTAACAAGCCCTTTGTTAATGCACTGGTACTTAAAAATCAAATCGTTTTTCAATTCAACACCCTAATAGCAGGCAGTGCCCTCTTACCGGTTAAAATCACTTACTCAGCGTGTAGGCAAATACATCCTTCTTCCACTTACCGTCTTTACCTTTTTCATCTAAAATACAATCCATTTTTAACGGGCTGATACGTTTATAGGTGATCCGTACACGTTTATCTATCGATTCAAATACAACCTGGTTTGCGGTTATCTTAACAGCAGGCATCAGGTACGGCTTATTTTTATCCTCCCACCCGATGCTGCCTTTATTAAAATGGCGCAGTTTCATTACGGGCCCGTTAACAGCCTGCTCTATTGCCATAAATTCATAAAACACCACTTTACCATTTTTAACGCACCTGAATGTACTCACCATGTTATCGCCCATGGGTTTACCCCAAAACTCTTCCATATCTCCCCACTCGTGTTTTAGCGTCCAGGTGCCGGCCATAAAGGCCAAATCATTAATGGATGCCTTTTGTTGCTGCGCAGATGCATTAAAGGCAATTGAGGCAGTAAGCAGGATAAAAAGGTATATTTTTTTCATGATGATGCAGGTTGTATTACGAATATAGTGTAATAGTCTGATAATTAGCAAAGCAGCTAATGGTTCTACAGGCTCACCAGGACAATCCTCCATCATGTCAGTCTGAGCTTGTCGAAGACTTGTACGCTCGCCTAATGGTTCTACAGGCTCACCAGGGTAATCCCATCATGTCAGTCTGAGCTTGTCGGAGACTTGTACGCTCGGCTAATGGTTCGGCAGGCTCACCAGGACAATCCCATCATGTCAGTCTGAGCTTATCGAAGACTTGTACGTTCGGCTAATGGTTCGGCAGGCTCACCAGGACAATCATCCATCATGTCAGTCTGAGCTTGTCGAAGACTTGTACGCTCGGCTAATGGTTCGGCAGGCTCACCAGGACAATCCCATCATGTCAGTCTGAGCTTGTCGAAGACTTGTACGCTCGGCTAATGGTTCGGCAGGCTCACCAGGACAATCCTCCATCATGTCAGTCTGAGCTTGTCGAAGACTTATACGCTCGCCTAATGGTTCGACAGGCTCACCAGGACAATCCCGTCATGTCAGTCTGAGCTTGTCGAAGACTTGTACGCTCGGCTAATGGTTCGGCAGGCTCAACAGGACAATCCCATCATGTCAGTCTGAGCTTGTCGAAGACTTGTACGCTCGGCTAATGGTTCGACAGGCTCACCATGACAATCCCATCATGTCAGTCTGAGCTTGTCGAAGACTTGTACGCTCGGTTAATGGTTCGGCAGGCTCACCAGGACAATCCCATCATGTCAGTCTGAGCTTGTCGAAGACCTGTACGCTCGGCTAATGGTTCGACAGGCTCACCAGGACAATGCCATCATGTCAGTCTGAGCTTGTCGAAGACCTGTACGCTCGCCTAATGGTTCAACAGGCTCACCATGACAATCCCATCATGTCAGTCTGAGCTTGTCGAAGACCTGTACGCTCGCCTAATGGTTCGACAGGCTCACCATGACAATCCCATCATGTCAGTCTGAGCTTGTCGAAGACTTGTACGCTCGGCTAATGGTTCGGCAGGCTCACCAGGACACTAATCACTAAATAAATTACACGTTCCCCCAACCATGCGCCAGTACATCGGCTAAGTGGATGGTTTTGATAGGCAGGTTATTTTTATCGATATAGCCCTGCAGGTGCAGCAGGCAGGATGCATCTGTAGAGATGATATAATCGGCATGGGCTGCAAGCGCATTATCTACCTTTTGCTGCGCCATAGCGGTGGCAATACCATCAAACTTAACGGCAAAGGTGCCGCCAAAACCGCAGCAGGTTTCGTTATCTTTCAGGTCCACCAGTTCCAGGCCAAGCACTTTAGACAGCAGCTGGCGGGGTTCACCCTTAATTTTGCATTCGCGCAGGCCGGCGCAGCTGTCGTGGTAAACGGCGCGGCCTTCCAGTTCGGCGCCAAAATAATCAACCTGTAAAATATTCACCAAAAAATCGCTCAGTTCGTAAATATTGCTTTGGATGTTGCGGCATTTATTGTGCGAAGTAGTGTTGGTGAACAGATCATTATAATAATTGCGCACCATACCGGTGCAGGATGCCGATGGCGATACAATGATGCTGTCCTCTTTAAAATCGTTCAGGAATTTACTGCCGATGGTTTTGGCATCGTCCCAAAAACCGGCATTAAAGGCGGGCTGCCCGCAGCAGGTTTGCTCGGGGTTGTAATTAACCGTGCATCCGGCCTTTTCAAGCACTTTAACGGTATTAAAAGCAGTATCGGGGTACAACTGGTCTACAAAACACGGAATAAATAGCTCAATTGTCATCTGTACGGGTAAATGTTAACGGCTGCTAAATTCCGAAAATTTCTGAACTTTACGTTCTGTTGTTAATAAAGAAAACAACAGCACAAGGCCGATAACAAAGAACAAAGCCAAAACCAGCGTAGAATTGCGCATGTTGCCCGTTAGCTCTTCTATCAGCCCGAAGCTGAATAAACCGCCTACGATAGCCAGCTTTTCGGTCACATCATAAAAACTGAAGAACGATGCCGTATCCGGGATGTCCTGCGGTAAAAATTTAGAATAAGTTGACCGCGAAAGCGACTGGATGCCGCCCATTACCAAACCTACAACAATGGCTATAATATAAAACTGGGTAGATGTAGTGGTGAAAAAAGCCGCTACGCAAATACCTATCCAGATACAAACGGTTAATATCAATACCCGCACATTGCCGTATTTATCAGATAAGCGCGACATAAGCGTTGCGCCGAATATGGCAACCACCTGAATAATGAGGATGATCTTGATGAGGGCTTCGGTAGGCATGCCCAGTTCTTTGGCGGCAAAGCTGGTAGCTACCAGCATAATGGTTTGCACCCCCATAGAATAAAAGAAGAATGATGGCAGGAATTTCTTCAACAAAGGCATAACCTTAATTTTTGCCCACACATTACCCAGTTCAATAAAGCCGCCCTTGATAATATGATGATGATGCGCTTTTGCATTCGGGCTGCCTTTGGGCAGTATAGAGAACGGAATCATGGCAAAACCTATCCACCACAAACCAACCAGCAGGAAGGATAAACGCGAGGCCGAACCGGCGGTTAAGCCAAATTTTGCGGGCATCAGTATAAAAACAAAACAAATAAGCTGCAGCAATACGCTGCCTATATAACCATAGGTAAAACCTTTGGCGCTCACCTTATCCTGCATATCCACGGTGGCGATCTCTGGCAGGTAGGAGTTATAAAAAACAAAGCCGCCGGCATAACCAATGGCCGCAATAGCAAAACTTACGATGCCCCACTCAATATTTTTCTCATCAAATAAAAACAAACTGCAGCAGGCCAGCGACCCCAGGATGGTAAAAAACTGCATAAAGGCCTTTTTATTACCGCGATAATCGGCAATGGAGCTAAGGATGGGGAGCAATAACACCATTATTAAGTAGGCGGCAGCAAGCGCATAATCTTGCAGGGCGGTATTGATAACGCTAAACCCAAAAAAGTTTACCCGGTTACCGTTGGCGGCGTTGGTGGTTATAGCCACATAATATGCCGGGAAAACGGTTGTAGTGATCACCAGGTTATAGGCCGAGTTTGCCCAATCGAACATGGCCCACGCCGTTATGGTTTTATCGTTATTTTTTTCTTCCATCGCACATAAAAGTATGCAAATTTTGGATTTAAAGAAATATTTGAAAAAAACAACGTTTTTGCCTTTGCCTTAAAGCAATCCGCATGGTTTTTGAACAGGTTTGGATGACATCATTAACAGGCCCTGGCTGTGATATCTTTCTGATATTGTTTAATGTTTACTTTAACCTGAAGGTAGTTTCCGTATCTTAGCAACAAACATTTATAAATGTCAAAAAAGAATAAAAATAACGCTACTATAGACCAGGTGCTGACGCAAATGGTACTGGATATATTTGAACAAAACGGCAACACACCGCTAAACCACAAACAGGTTTCTGCCAAGCTTAACGTACGCGACCCTGACGCCCGCGGCGTAATACTGGATATTTTAAAGAACGAAGCCTTTAAAGGAGTGCTTAAAGAGATCACTCCGGGCAAATTCCAGCTGCTGGAACTAAAAACCTTTGTGGAAGGAAAAGTTGACCTGACCAACGACGGCTCGGCCTTTATTGTGACCGACGACCCGACCGAAACCGATATTTTTGTGGCCCCGCGTAAACTGCGCAACGCCCTTAACGGCGACCGTGTTAAAGTGTACGTATATGCCAAAAGCCGCGGTAAACGGCAGGAAGGTGAAGTGATAGAGATCATCCAGCGTAACAAAATGGAGTTTACCGGTGTGGTAAAGCTATCTGAACGTTTTGCTTTCTTTATACCGGATGACCGCAAAATGATGCATGATATATTCATCCCGATTGCAGATTTAAATGGTGCTAAAAATGGCATAAAAGCCGTTGCTGAAATTACCGACTGGCCGGCGGGTGCCAAAAACCCCATCGGCCGCATTAAACACATACTGGGCGAACAGGGCGAGAATGATACCGAAATGAACGCCATACTGGCCGAATACGGGTTCCCGCTCTCCTTCCCTGCCGAAGTTGAAAAAGATGCAGAGGACATCCCGAGCGAGATCAGTGCAGAAGAAGTAGCCAAACGCCGGGATTTTAGGCAGGTGCTTACCTTTACCATCGACCCTTTTGATGCCAAGGATTTTGATGATGCCCTATCCTTTAAAAAACTGGATAACGGCAATTATGAGGTTGGCGTGCACATTGCCGATGTATCGCATTACATTATCCCCGATTCGGCTTTGGATAAAGAAGCATACGAGCGCGGTACATCTGTTTACCTGGTAGACCGGGTGATACCCATGCTGCCCGAAAGATTATCTAACGGCTTATGCTCGCTGCGCCCTAAAGAGGATAAGCTATGCTTTGCCGCCGTTTTTGAACTGGATGAGAACGCCAATATTGTTGACCAGTGGTTTGGTAAAACGGTGATCCACTCAGACAGGCGCTTTACTTACGAGGAAGTGCAGGAGGTAATAGAAACCAAAACCGGCGACTATGTGGAGGAGATAGAAAAACTAAATGCCCTGGCCTACAAACTGCGCGAACGCAAGTTTAAAGCAGGCGCCATTAGTTTTGAAACTACCGAGGTTAAATTTAAGCTGGATGAAACCGGTAAACCTACCGGCGTTTACGTAAAAGAACGCAAGGATGCCCATAAATTGATTGAAGACTTTATGCTTTTAGCTAACCGCAAAGTGGCCGAGCATGTAAGCAAAATGGGTAAAGGCAAACATAAATACACCTTTGTTTACCGCGTGCACGATACGCCAAAGCCCGATGCACTGGCTAACTTTGCACAATTTGCGGCAAGGTTTGGCTATAAGATCAATACCAAAAATGATAAAGAGATAGCCAAATCCCTTAATTATTTAATGGAGGATGTGGAAGGTAAAAAAGAGCAGAATGTGCTTACGCATCTGGCTATCCGCTCGATGGCTAAGGCTATTTACACTACCAAAAGCACCAGCCATTACGGTTTGGCGTTTGACCACTACACGCACTTTACCTCGCCTATCCGCCGCTACCCCGATGTGATGGTGCACAGGTTGCTGCAGCATTACTTAACCGGCGGCCAAAGCGCCAATGCCGACCATTACGAGGAGCTTTGCAAGCACAGCTCGGCAATGGAGAAAAAAGCGGCCGATGCGGAACGCTCTTCTGTTAAATATAAACAAGCGGAGTACCTTAAAGATCAGGTTGGCAATGTGTTTACCGGCATTATATCGGGTGTTACCGAATGGGGTATGTATGTAGAAATTGTAGAAAATAAGTGCGAGGGCATGATCCGCCTGCGCGATATCAGCGACGATTTTTATACTTTAGACGAGAAAAACTATGCCATCATCGGCCAGCGTAAAAAGAAGATCTACCAGCTGGGCGACGAGGTACAGATCCGTGTGAAAAATGTAGACCTGACCAAAAAGCAGATCGATTTTTCGTTAGTAAATAATTAATATTAGTTGAGCGGTGAGTGGTGAATAGTGCGTGGTTTTAAAACCGTTCCCTGTTCACCGCTCACTATTCACCACTCACACATGAGAAAACTTGAAGAACTGCAATCTTTAATTGCAAGCTCCGTAGCCGAACTGAAATACCCGGAATATCCCGCGGAATTATATGAGCCGATAAAATACATACTTGCCTTAGGCGGTAAACGCATGCGCCCTGCCCTGCTGCTGATGGCCTGCGACCTTTTTGGCGGTGATGTAGAGGCCGCCCTGCCCCCTGCCCTGGCCATTGAGGTTTTCCATAATTTTACGCTGATGCATGATGATATTATGGATAACGCACCCAAAAGGCGCGGCAAAACCACCGTGCACGAAAAGTGGAATAACAACGTGGCCATACTATCCGGCGATGTGATGCTGATAGAGGGTTACAAGCTGATGATGCAGGTGCGCGATAATATTTTGCGTACCGTACTGGATGTTTTTAACGATACCGCTGTGGGCGTTTGCGAAGGCCAGCAGCTGGACATGAACTTTGAAACGATCAGTAACATCACCATTCCTGAATATATCAACATGATCCGCCTGAAAACGGCCGTAGTGTTGGGCGGTGCCTTAAAAATAGGCGCGCTGATTGGCGAAGCAGAAATGAAAGATGCCGAACTGTTATGCAGCTTTGGCGAGTACCTGGGTATAGCCTTCCAGTTGCAGGATGACATTTTAGATGTTTACGGCAACCCCGAAAAATTTGGTAAACAGGTTGGCGGCGACATCATCTCCAATAAAAAAACCTACCTGCTCATCAAAGCGCAGGAACTGGTTAAAGGTACCGACGCCGAAGAATTATCCCGTTGGATAAGCCTCCCTGCGTTTGATGCCGCTGAAAAGGTAGCTGCCGTTACCCAATTATATAACAGTGTAAACATTCGCCAGTATGCCGAGGCCGAAATGCAGGCCTACGCCGAAAAAGCCTTCGAAGCGTTAGAACAGATCAACCTGCCGGAAGAAAGCAAACAATACCTGCGCGATTTTGCAGATGGGTTGCTGGTGAGGGAGTATTAGCTTGCAAACATTATAAAACCCGTCATTGCGAGGTACGAAGCAATCCCCGATAGGTAAACTGGTTATGCAAATTGTATAATTGTCATAAAGAGATTGCTTCGTACCTCGCAATGACGTTGGGTTGTATTCTTATTTCCGTTATCATGCGGTCTTTCCACACATAATTTTTACATACCAAATCATCAGCAAATAGATTGACTTGCTTATCTTTAAGCACACAATCATTCCTTATTTGATGAAAAAAACTACAATAACTATTGCCACAGCTTTATCCCTGCTTGTAACAGGGTATGGTGCATTGGCCCAAACTTCTGGTGGTAAGCTTAAACCCGAGCAGGCCATAATGGATGTAAGGCATTACACCATTGCCATTAACTGCAACTTTGCACAAAAATCTATCGACGGCTCAACCATTATAGATGTGATCATGGCGCAGCCAACCAAAGTTTTAATTTTAGATCTGCTGGATTCACTGCATGTTAGCGCGGTATCTGTAAATGGTAAAAAAGAAACTTTCGACCATAAAAACGGCCTGATAACCATCAACATGGCTAAAGAATTAGCAGCCGGTAAAGCTAGCATCAAAGTATTGTATGCCGGCCGGCCACGCATCGCCAAAAGACCACCCTGGGACGACGGATTTACCTGGACACAAGATTCAACCGGCCACCCCTGGCTGGCCGTTACTGCCGAGCAAACCGGCGGCAAGATCTTTTTCCCATCAAAAGACCACCCTTCTGACGAGCCGAATGAGGGTGCCGATATGTACATCACCGTACCAAAAGACCTGGTGGTTGCAGGGCCGGGTTTGTTAAAGGGCGTAAGCAAAAAAGGCAGTACAGCCACCTACCACTGGCAAACTAAATATAGCATCAACAATTACAGCCTGGTGTTTAATGCCGGCGATTACACGGTTGTTAAAGGTTCTTATAAATCTGTTGCAGGCAATACCGTACCGGTGCAGTTCTATGTATTAAAAGAGCATGCCGATAAAGGCCCGCATTTGGTAGATATGACCATTAAAGCTGCCCAATCAAAAGAAAAGTATTTTGGCGAATACCCCTGGGCAAAAGAAAAACTGGGCATTGTAGAAACCCCGCATTTGGGTATGGAACACCAAAGCATGAATGCTTATGGCAATAAGTTCAGGTACTCAAAAGTTGGCGGGCAGGATTTCGATTGGCTGATGTTCCATGAATTTGGGCACGAGTGGTGGGGCAACAAAGTTACCGCGCGCGACTGGGCCGATTACTGGATCCACGAAGGGATTGATACCTACGCAGATGCCCTGCCGGTGCTTGATCTGGAAGGCCGGCAGGCTTATATCGATCGTTTTAAAAAATCGGCTTTCGGTATTCAGCATAAACTCCCTATTGTTTTGGGTAAGGATATTGATGAGGCATCGGCCTATAACGGCGATATCTACAGCAAGGGCGGTTACTTTATGCACACCCTGCATTATGTAATGGGCGATACCCTGTTCTTTAAAACCCTTAAGGGCCTGGCTACTGATCCGCAGTTCACCTACGATCATCAGAATGTTACCGATGATGTGGAGCAATATTTCAGCAAAGCAAACGGCACATCATTAAAACCCCTGTTCGATCTGTTTTTACGCACTACCAACAAGCTGGAAGTGAGCGTAAAAGAGCGTCCCGGTAATAAATACTTAATTAAGCTGCAAAACATCAATATGGACCTGCCGATAGACATCACCACCGATGCAGGTACCAAACGCATGCTGGTAACGCCCAACGGCATCATCGTCCCCAGCAAAACCACACCGGTTATTGATGCTGATTCCTGGTACATGAAAAAGGTGATATTGGAGTAAAAAAATCACTTAAAAAGGGCCTGTCAGCATTAATAAGGCATTCTGCTTACGTACTTACCTAATTTCTGATCCAGGTTACGCTACGCTAAACCTGGATTAGAAAAGGGCTTTGACAACTTTTAAAAAGTTGTCAAAGCTTTAAGTTTTAAAACCTGGGCCAGTAGAGAGTGTACATTTTGGAAATAATTTTTGCTTTAACAACTTTTAAAAAGTTGTTAAAGCTGTAAGTAAGCTTTAAGCTTTGTTTAGAGGTCCACAAAAAAAGCCCTTAGCAAAGGGACAAGTGTAATTTTTGCTTTGACAACTTTCAAAAAGTTGTCAAAGCTATAAGTAAGCTTAACCTGGACCAGTAGAAGAATAATTTTGCTTTGACAACTTTTAAAAGTTGTCAAAGCTATAAGTAAGCTTTAAGTTTAGTTGAGAGGTCCACAAAAAAACACTTCAAATTGATAAGGGTAATTTTGCTTTGACAACTTTTAAAAGTTGTCAAAGCTATAAGTAAGCTTTAAATTTAGAGGTCCACAAAAAACATTTCAATTGATAAGAGGAATTTTGCTTTGACAACTTTTAAAAGTTGTCAAAGCTATAAGTAAACTTTAAGTCTTGTTGAGAGGTCCACAAAAAAAGCCCTTATCAAAGGGACAAGTGTAATTTTGCTTTGACAACTTTTTAAAAAGTTGTCAAAGCTATAAGTAAGCTTCAAGTTTTGTTGAAAGGTCCACAAAAAAAGCCCTTATCAAATAGATAAGAGTAATTTGTGCTTTGACAACTTTTTAAAGGTTGTCAAAGCTATAAGTAAGCTTTAAGCTTAGTGGAGAGGCCCACAAAAAAAGCCCTTATCAAATAGATAAGGGCTTTTTTAATATGTTTAGCTTTTGCTTAATTATTCAGCAGCGGCTTCTTCAGCATCAGGTGCTGCTTCTTTTTTAGCTTTTGGTGCTGCTGCTTTTTTTGCTTTAGGAGCTTCTTCAGCTTCTGCTGCGGCAACAGGTGCTGCTTCAACAGTTTTGGTTTCAGCTTTAACTGCCGGAGCAGGAGCTGCATCTTCTGCAACCGCAGAAGTTTCAAAAGGGATAACAGAAACGTAAGAACGGTTATCTGCTTTCTTTTTGAATACTACATTACCCGCAATTAATGCAAATAAAGTGTGGTCTCTGCCGATACCTACGTTAAGGCCCGGGTTGTGTTTGGTACCACGCTGACGAACGATGATGTTACCTGCAATTGCTGGCTGACCACCGAAAATTTTGATACCTAAACGCTTGCTATGTGATTCGCGGCCGTTTCTTGAACTACCGGCCCCTTTTTTGTGTGCCATTTCTTAATTTCTTTTGTGACCCAAATTTTGATCGGATCGGTTAAAATTTAATTATAATGTTATACCGGTGATCTCGATCTTGGTAAATTGCTGACGGTGACCATTTTTTTTCTGGTAACCTTTTCTGCGTTTCTTTTTGAAGATAATTACTTTATCACCTTTTAAATGAGACACGATCTTAGCCGATACTTTAGCGCTTTTCAAATCAGAACCTAATTTGAAGCTGCCTTCGTTCTCTGCTAACAACACATTGTCAAATTCAATATTAGCGCCTTCATCTCCCTGTAAACGGTGTACAAAGATCTGCTGGTCTTTCGCAACTTTGAATTGTTGCCCGGCTATACTTACTATTGCGTACATTGTTGATTAATTATTGTTTTAAATTTTGAGGTGCAAATATATGCATTGTTTTTAACAAAAGCAATGCACTATTTACTATTTCTTTGGCGGGCTTCGGCCTCGTTCAAAACCTTTTGAATTTCTTTGATCAGCCGCTCGTTGGCATCCTTCAGTTTTTCTTCGCCGTTGTACGATGCATCGTACATTACCTTTTTACTTTTGCGCAAATAATTGAATTGTATTAAATACCGGGGCACGCGGCCCTTTGCTTCCGTATTCAATTCGTTGGCCGGGAAATCCCAAAACCCCAGGTCGGCAGCCTTACGATGCAGGTATAAAAGATCGTCATTACTTAAACGCAGCTTTATTTTTACCAGCGAATCGCGACGGTTCACAAACTGGTACTCCCCTGTTTTAGAATCGTATATATTGTTCAGCGTGTCGCCAAAGCCGTATTCAAAGTGTATCGACTGAAATTCAGAAAACTTATATGGAGCGTTTTTAACCATCATACCATAATAATAAAAGCAATACAGTAAAAACGGCACCACAATGCTCATGATCAGGAATATTTTTTTAGAACGGGTTCTCATTTATAATTAGTGAGTTAGCGAATTAATGATTTAGTGAATTTTGAAACTGTTTTGCAGGAGGCAGAGCTGATCTTAAGAATCAGCTTCTATTAATACTTCCATCCAAAGCATTGATCCATCAGCTTCTTCCACCAAGGTTGAAAGCTTGGAATGAAACTCGGCCTGTGAACTGGCCCTGCAAGCCGCCCTGTAATTTGCCCCTACAGATGATGAAGAATGTAGCAATTGCCTCCCTATTATTTTTGCCTCTTCGGTTTTAGGCAATGTCCTGTAAAATTTAATATGATCTACAACAAACTTTTTTGTCTGGTTTTTAAACGTTTCAGCAAAGTTCATTTTATCAGCGTCTGCCATTTATTTTTAATGTATGAGAACAGCAAAAGTAATCACTTAAACCCCAGATAAAAAAACACTAATTCAATAAATGATTAATTTTAAAATTCACTAATTAAGAAATCAGTAATTCAATAACTCAATCATTGCTCAGTTCACCTTCCCATTTGCTTACTACGGCGGTAGCCATGGCGTTACCTAAAACGTTGGTGGCAGAACGGCCCATATCAAGCAGCGGGTCGATACCGATCAACAGTGCTAAACCGGCTTCGGGGATATTGAACATAGAGATGGTACCGGCAATTACCACCAGTGATGCGCGCGGCACCCCGGCAATACCTTTACTGGTAAGCATCAGGATAAGCAGCATAGACAGCTGCTGCTCAAAAGATAAGTGAATGTTATAGGATTGTGCTAAAAACAGCGAAGCAAAGGTCATGTACATCATAGAGCCATCCAGGTTAAAAGAGTAGCCCAGCGGCAGTACAAAACTTACAATTTTGTTGTTACAGCCAAAGCGCTCCAGTTCCAGCAACACTTTGGGGTAGGCGGCCTCGCTGGTAGATGTGCTGAAAGCGATCAGCATGGCATCTTTGATGCGGCTAACCAAATTAAAGGCACGCCCCTGTAAAACCACCGAGCCGGCCAGGATGATCACCAGCCAAAGTATCAGTAACGAAAAATAAAACTCACCAATAAAAATGGCGTAAGTAGATAATATGCCTAAGCCTTGTTTAGCTATAATGGCCGTAATAGCGCCAAATACGGCTAAGGGTGCCAGCTGCATTACATAGCCGGTTATCTTTAAAATTACGTGTGCAATGGCATCCATGGCTTTAATAACCACTTCGCCCTTTTCGCCTATGGCGGCAGTGCCCACCCCGAAGAACAGCGAGAAGATCACGATCTGCAGGATCTCGTTATTGGCCATAGATTCTACAAAGCTTTTAGGGAAAACATGCCCGATAAAATCGCGCAGCGAAAGAGCCGTTTTTTGGATCCCGGTAGATAAATGGCTATCCGGCAAAGGCAGGTGCATGGCCTGGCCGGGTTTAAAAAAGTTAACCAGCACCATACCCAGTAATAAAGATACCAGCGTAGCGCTTAAAAACCACAACAGCGTTTTACCCCCTATACGGCCAACAGATTTAATATCGCCCACTTTGGCAACACCCACTACCAGCGTAGTAAATACCAATGGCGCCACAATCATTTTTATCAGCCGTAAAAATATATCGCTTAAAATGGTAAAACCAACCAGTTTATCCTCGCGGGCGGTATCGTTTTCTTTACGGATGCTTACCTGGGCAACGCGCTCTTTTTTTAATGCCTTAAAGCTTGCGGTAGTTGTATCGGCAGTAGCGGCAATTTGCTGGTCTATTGTTTTTATATTTACCTCGGCGGCGCTTATCTTGGTATTAATATTGTTTATTACGGTAGCATTGTAAATATAACCGGCAATTACACCTAATATTAACGCTAAAAATATGTACAGGGTAAGTTTACTTTTCTGCATGTGTTTAGTTGGTGCGGTAAAACTACAAAATTTAAAACGATTAGCCTCAACCCCGGCCACCTGCGGAAAGTTAGGGGAATTTAAACGCTCCCGGCTCATCACCGGGAGATGATATGGGGCTATAAAAACTTTACAGATATATGAGTATCACTACCTATGGTTTGCAGCAAATAAAAAAAGAACTTCAGCATATACCGCAGGAGCAGCTTACCGAACTATGCTTGCGGCTGGTACGTTATAAAAAAGAAAATAAGGAACTGCTGGCCTACCTGCTGTTCGACGCCCACAACGAACAGGACTTTGTAGAGAGCATAAAGGCCGAAGCAGGATTTATGTTTAGCCAGCTGCCGTCACAAAGTTATTTTACGGCTAAAGGCCTGCGCAAGATCTTGAAGATGCTCACCAAATACACCAAATTCATCGGCAACAAAACGGCCGAAATTGAGCTGCTGCTGAATTTTTGCCAGAATTTTTTACAGTACGTCATCAGGCAAACCTCGCATAAACCTATCCGTTTGATACTGGTAAGGCAAATTGAAAAGATAAAAACGCTGATAGGCAAACTGCATGAGGACCTGCAATTCGATTATAGCCAGGACTATAGCAAACTTCTGGACGATGCAGAAGCAAAATTAACCTGGTTTAATAAAAAAAGTTACCTGTTGTAACTTTTATGGCGTTAATTTGTCCAACTAAAAATTAACTAATCAGGTGGCAGACAGAGAAGACGCTTTCCGGAAAATTTACGAAGCTAATTCAAAGAAAATTTACCATTTGTGCTATGGTTATACCGGCGATGACGATGCGGCAAACGACCTGCTGCAGGAAACCTTTTTAAAAGTTTGGCAAAACCTGCACAAGTTTCGTAACCAGGCGCTCATCTCTACCTGGATCTATCGCATAGCGGTAAACACTTGTTTAACTTATCTACGATCAGAAAAACGCCAGGCGAAGGACGAACTGACCCCGGCCATTGCCGAAAATAAACCCGAAGTATTTTCGGAAAAGAACGAGCAGGTAGCCTTGTTGTACAAGTGTATATCCAAACTGGAAGAATCTGAAAGAATTATTATTACGTTGGTACTGGATGAGGTGCCGTACCCCGAAATTGCAGACGTTTCGGGCATATCAGAAGGGAATTTGAGGGTGAAGATCTATCGCATTAAACAAAAATTGACAGAGTTATACAATCAGCATGAAAGACTTTGATCATTTAATGTCGGTTTGGCAGGCGCAGCCAAAAAAGGAGCCTTTATCGGTAGATGAAGTGCTTAAACAGGTAAAAAGCGGCGTACGCGGTTTAACTAACCGCATTTACTGGGCTATTGTAACCATGATAGCTACCATTGCCGGTGCATTTATAATTATGTTTTTTATGGCGTTTAAATCGCCGGCCACTACTATTGGTATCTTAATAATTGTATTGACCATGGTGATGTACCTCAGCATGATATTAAGGCATTATCATATCTTAAAAAAGCATGACCTGACCCAAAACCCATCGGCTTACCTGGGCAGCCTTAAAGAATATCAGCGCAACCGCAGCAAGGTTGTCGGCTGGTTTTACTATATCTATATTTTGCTTTTAAGCGCCGGCCTGGGCTTATATTTTGTGGAAGTATTGGAGAATGCACCGCTGTATTTTAAGCTGATAACCTACGGCTCAACCTTTTTATGGTTTATGTTCACTACTTTTTACATTAAACCCAGGATGATAAAAAACGAGGAAGAGAAACTTAACCTGATGATAGACCGATTAGAACGCCTGCAAGGGCAATTTGATTGATAAATGCCCAACAACATTCAAATCTCTAAAGTAAATGTTAAGGATGCAGCTACCCTGCTGGAACTTAGCAGGACCACTTTTTTTGATGCCTTTTTGCATCAAAACAATCCGGCAGATATGGAGGCTTACGCCGCTGCTGCGTTCACACTACCAAAAATACAGCTGGAATTAAATAACCCCGATTCTGAATTTTATTTTGCTTTGGTTGGCGGCGCTGTTGCCGGTTACCTAAAACTCAATTACAACGCTGCCCAAACCGAATTAAAAGATGCTCATGCGGTGGAGGTGGAGCGGATCTATGTTTTAAACAGCTTCCAGGGGCAGCAGGTTGGTAAACAGCTAATGGAGTTTGCCATGCAGCAAGCTACCAGCAGGCAGCTTAAGTACATTTGGCTTGGCGTGTGGGAACACAACACCAAAGCTATCGGTTTTTATAAAATCAAGGGGTTTGGGCCCTTCGGCAGTCATAACTTTATGCTGGGCAGCGATGAGCAAACAGATATTTTAATGAAAAAAGAGTTGTAGCGCTTACAGCGGCGTCATTACGAAGCAATCTCTAAACTTTTCATGAACGTTTTGCATATTGACAGCTAATCAGGATATTGCTCCGTACCTCGCAAACACGTACTTTGTAGTTAATATATATAATCCGCAAATCTGCACATCTAAAATCCCTATCCCTTCAAAAAAGGATTAAACGTTCTGGCGCCTATTTCCATCCCTGCGGCGCGGCAAATCGTTTTATCGCCAAACCTGAAATTGATGTTATCCATCGCCTGGTAAAGCCGGATGCGCTCCTCATTGTCTTCAAACAGGTTGATCTGGTAACTGCCGGGGCACAGGTTACTGAGCCTTACTCCTATCAGGCGGATGGGCCGGTGGCGGTTCCAGGCCTTGTTCAGCAGGTTTTTGATGCCCGGTATCAGGATATGCTCTGCCGCGGTAAGTGCTATTTTAGTTTGCTGGGTGTGCGTTTCAAAATTGGCGTAACGGATCTTGATAGCCAGGCAGGATGCCACCTTGTTTTCCCGCCTTAGTTTGCCGGCCAGTTCTTCGGTCATGCTTACCAATATATTCTCGAGCGTGCGTTTATCGTTTACATCACTTTCAAAAGTATGCTCGGTAGAGATAGATTTACGGTCGCTGTGAGGGATGATCTCGCTATCGTCAATACCGTGGGCTTTGTTGTAAATATAGGTACCCATCTTGCCAAACACCGCTTCCAAAAACTTAAGGTTAACACGCTGCAGATCGCCAATTTTTTCGATACCGTATTGGTAAAGCTTTTGGCAGGTACTTTCGCCCAGTCCGGGGATCTTACCGATATTTAAAGGCGCCAAAAAAGCCTTTTCCTGCCCGTGCTGTATCCAAAGCTGCCCGTTTGGTTTAGCCTGATTGGTAGCCATTTTAGCCACCGTTTTGCCCGATGCCATCCCAAAGGAAATGGGCAGCCCGGTTTCCCTTATCACTTTTTGGCGCAGTTCACAAGCCAGTTTAAACGGGTCATGAAAGCGCTCCATACCGCTTAGATCGATATAAAATTCATCTACCGACGATTTTTGGTAAAGCGGCACCATATTGTGGATGATCTGCGTAACCTCGCGCGATGCCTCTGAATAACGCCCGTGTGTGCCGTGGATCACAATAGCATGCGGGCAAAGCTTTAGCGCCTGCCGCGTGGGCATGGCCGAATGTACGCCAAACTTACGCGCCTCGTAACTGCAGGATGCCACCACGCCCCTATCTGCCGAGCCGCCGATAATAACAGCCTTGCCGATGAGCGACGGATTGAATTTACGCTCTACAGATACGAAGAACGAATCCAGGTCGATATGTACGATATGCCGCTTTGCATCCATACACAAATATCAAAATATAATTTGAATTGCTAAAATAATTAGTAAAATTTGTGCCGATAATCTATACTAATTATGACCAGCTATGCCGACTATCTCTTCCTGCTTTCGCCGCCCGAACCTGTTAAAGAGCTTGTTGATAAATACAAAAAGGCATCGGCAAAACACATTGGTAATTTTAAAAGTATGGAGTCGCCTGCGCATATCTCTGTTATGCATGCAGAGCGCCAGAAACCTTACTTTGCCGAACATACCATAGCCCGCATGCAACAGGCTTTACACATGATGCCACCGGTTTTGCTGCATATTGACGGTTTTAAATATTTTGCCCATTTGCATAGCCGGTACACTATTTACGCACACATCCGCATTACGCCTGCCGTGGATGCCTGGTTTACGCTGCTCAGAAAAAATCTCGGTATTAAAAAAATGCTGGTACCACATATTACCGTGGTAAGGGATATCCCCGAAGCCGATTTTAATACGCTATGGCCTCACTTTCGCCACAAAAAGCTGGTAGAGCCTTTTTGGATCAGCGAACTGAAAATTGTAAAGCGCGAAACCTTCGGCGGCTCCCCAAAATGGGAACCCTGTAAAACCTTTAGGTTTAGAGGGATTAAGGGTTTTGAAACCGTTGATGCAGAAGACAAGAAACAGATAGGCTTGTTTTAACATTACTTAATTTACTGCACCTGCTGCAAACGCCCCGATTGTAGCTTACAGCGCTATAAATTCCCGACTAAAAATAATAGATTTGCTCCTCTTATAACCATTTATGATACTTAATGACCAGGATTTTAAAATAGATGTAACATCTGAAATTGGCAACCTGCGTACCCTTTTAGTGCATAGCCCTGACAGCGGGCTGGGTAAAGTGGTACCCTCAAAAGCCCAGGACTGGCTGTTTGAAGATATTGTGCACCTGGACACCATGCGCCGCAAAGAGTATGATTATTATATAAAGCTGCTGCTATATTTTTTAGATCCGGATAAGATACATGGCAAGCTAAACCAAATAGACAGCCCTGAGGCCAACCGCGATTTTTTCAAGCCGGATAATGCAGGTTTCCATAACTCTGCCAGGGTTATCGAGATCCAAACGCTGCTGAGTGATATTCTGCAGCAAACCGATATCCGCAAAAAACTGGTAGCGGCCGTTTGCGCTATAGAAAGCTGCAATTACCGCATGCAGCTGCAACTAATTAATACCAATCCTGTAGAGCTGGCCAAGATCTTCATTTCCGGCTCGCTGGCGGATGATACCATGATCTTTGCACCTATCCCCAACCTGATATTTTCGCGTGACCTTGGGATAACCATCAACAACCACATACTGCTGAACAGGCCCGCTAAAAAAGCCCGCTCACGCGAAACGCTGCTGATGCGCTACATATTCTTCAACCACCCGTTATTTGCAGCCTACCGGGATAACATCATCGAGATCTCTGAAAACAAGCAGCACTTTTTACGCCCCGGCGAGGTTAATGAAGAGAAAACTACCATAGAGGGTGGTGATGTAATGATGGTTAGTCCGCAACATTTGATCATCGGCTGCAGCGAGCGTACTTCCATCAGCGGTGCAAATGAAGCTATTAAATTATTACTGGAGGGTGATGTAGTTACTAAAGTATCCATCGTAAAAATACCGCACAAGCGCGATTACATGCACATAGATACCGTTTTTACGCAGGTAAAACGTAATGTGTGGGTGCTGTTAAGATCATTAACCATTACCGAAACAGAGCAATCGCAGCGTGAGCCTATTGCCTGGTTTGCCGATAAAAAGAATAAGGACAAGCCCGAAATAGTACAGTTTAGAAAAGATAAAAAGCCAAAAACTTTTAATACGCTGGAAGACCTGCTGGACAACATTAGCCAAAAGGATTTAGAAAGCACCGAGCCAACCAAATTTATATACTCCGGTAACGACGAGTTCCCTTATGACGCCCGCGAACAATGGACGGATAGCTGCAACCTGCTGGCTTTAAAGGATGGCGTTGTGGTAGGTTACGACCGTAATGACAAAACGGTAGAGGCCTTTAAACAAAGCGGTTTTGAGGTGATCCACGTTACCGACCTGCTGCCCAAATTTGAAAGCGGCGAACTTAACCCGCAAAGCATGACGGATACCCTGATACTGATGCCAAGCGCCGAACTATCTCGCGCCCGCGGCGGTTTCCACTGTATGAGCATGCCGCTGAACAGGGATAAAGTCTGAATCAGAATTTTCAGAATTAATGAATTATGAGAATGTATTCAGTGACCCAATCCTGTAAATTTTAAAATCCTGTAAATTCTGATTCAGACAATGACCCAACAATCTACCAACAACCTATTAATGATACGCCCGGTGGCGTTTGGCTTTAACGCGCAAACGGCAGGGAGTAACGCCTTCCAGAAACAAGGGAGCGACCAGCAGGCCGTGCAGCAAAAAGCTGTACAGGAATTTGACGGCTTTGTAAATGTACTGCGCGATAACGGCGTAAACGTTACCGTAATTAGTGATACGGCAGAGCCGCATACCCCCGACTCTATTTTCCCGAATAACTGGGTATCTTTTCATGATAACGGCGACATTTTTTTGTACCCGATGCAGGCCCAAAACCGCCGGTTAGAACGACGTGAAGATATCATCCGGCAGTTGGAAGAAAAATTCAAAGCCAACCATGTAATTGACCTGAGCAGGTTTGAAGCAAACAATGAGTTTTTAGAGGGCACCGGCAGTATGGTGTTGGATAGGGAAAACAAAATTGCCTATGCCTGCCTATCGCCCCGTACCCATGCAGAAGTACTGAAAGCCTTTTGTGATTACACCGGCTATAAAGCAGTAACCTTTGATGCCTTTGACCAAAACGGACAGGCCATTTACCATACCAACGTGCTGATGGCCATCGGCAGCAAGTTCGCCGTAATCTGTTTAGATAGCATAATTAATAGTATTGAAAAAGAATCAGTTATCAATTCTATCAGATCGGCAGGAAAAGAGATCGTTGCTATTACCTTCGATCAGATGAACCACTTCGCCGGTAATATGCTGGAGGTAAGAAATGATAAAGGCGAAACTTTGGTGGTAATGTCGCAAGCGGCATTTGCATCATTAACAGCCGAGCAAAAAACCGCTTTAGAAAAATACGGCAAATTGGTTTATGCTGATATCAATACCATCGAAACCAATGGTGGTGGCAGCGCCAGGTGTATGATGGCAGAGGTGCATTTGGGGGTCAGAGATTAGCGGTTAGTAATCTGCCTGTCACAACAATAACGCGTGGCAAATGGTTCGACAAGCTCACATAACACAAATACCATGTCCGTCTGAGCCTGTCGAAGAATAGCAAAGCGGCTAATGGTTCGACAGGCTCACATAACACAAACACCATGTCAGTCTGAGCCTGTCGAAGAATAGCAAAGCGGCTAATGGTTCGACAGGCTCACCATGACACAAACACCATGTCAGTCTGAGCTTGTCGAAGAATAGCAAAGCGGCTAATGGTTCGACAGGCTCACCAGGACACAAAAACCATGTCCGTCTGAGCTTGTCGAAGAATAACAAAGCGGCAATGGTTCGACAAGCTCACATAACACAAACACCATGTCAGTCTGAGCTTGTCGAAGACTTAGCAAAGCGGCTAATGGTTCGACAGGCTCACCAGGACACAAACACCATGTCAGTCTGAGCTTGTCGAAGACTTAGCAAAGCGGCTAATGGTTCGACAGGCTCACCATGACATGTTGAAACCTCACTGGTCGAAGTTTTCAACTTCGTCCTAAAACCCGGGCAAGCATGCTGCTTGTGTAAGCTGAAAGCTTACAGAATTTTCAGGTCCGGGTTACGCTATGCTAACCTGAACCAGTAGAGAAAGCACCGCTATTGCAAGGCACGATGCAAGTACGCTTGATTGATGCTTCCGATAGGCTTATCAGTACATACCCTGCAAATACAATGAGCGCCCCAAACAAATTACAATCCATCTATAAAATACACCCAACATTTTAATAAAAAATCCGTTAAAAAATTACATTTTTGCCAAAATTTTAATAGATGCAGAGTTACCAGGAATTTCTTGACCTAAGCGTTGGTTTCCCACAGGATGGTTACGAGATAATAGAGGACGAATTATACTTCCACGACCTTAATTTGATGGAAATGATAGAAACGTATGGCACGCCCCTGCGTTTTACTTATTTGCCCATCATCAGCAAGAAAATTCAGCAGGCCAAGCTGCTTTTTCAGCAGGCTATCATCAAAAACAATTATCGTGGCACTTATAAATACTGCTATTGCACCAAAAGTTCGCACTTTAAGCATATTGTAGAAGAAGCGCTAAAGAACGAGATCCACCTGGAGACATCGTCGGCCTTTGATATGCCGATGATAGAAGCCTTAGAGAAAAAGGGTGCGGTGAGCAAAGATATTACCGTGATATGCAACGGCTTTAAAACCTTCCAGTACAAACAGTATATTATTGATATGCTGCACGATGGATTTACCAATATCATCCCCGTGCTGGATAATAAAGAAGAATTTAACCTGTACGATGATGAGGTAGAGATGGATACCCCATGCAACCTGGGCATCCGTATAGCGGCAGAAGAGCAGCCCGATTCGCAATTCTATACCTCGCGTTTGGGCGTACGTATGGAAGATATTATTGATTTTTATCATACTAAAATAGAGAAGAACCCCAACTTTCAGGTAAAGCTGCTGCATTTCTTTATCAACTCGGGTATTTCTGATACACCATACTACTGGAACGAGCTGGAGAAATACGTAACCCTTTACTGCAAGTTTAAAAAGATAAACCCTGCCCTGGATACCTTGGATATTGGCGGCGGTATGCCTTTCAAAGATTCGCTGGTGTTTGATTTTGATTACGAGTACATGATCAACGAGATCGTAAGCCGGATCAAAGAGATCTGCGCAGAGCACGATACGATGGAACCGGATATTATTACCGAGTTTGGTAAATACACTGTAGCCGAAGCATCGGGCATCCTGTACAAAGTGTTGGGCCGTAAACAACAAAATGATCGTGAGAAATGGCTGATGCTGGATGGATCATTTATCACTAACCTGCCGGATGTTTGGGCATTGAACCAAAAGTATGTGCTTTTACCCATCAACAACTGGGATAGCGAATACGAGCGTGTAAATTTAGGCGGTATCACCTGCGATGGCCAGGATTATTACAACCAGGAAGCACACATGAACAGTGTGTACATGCCTAAAACCCGTAAGGTACAATACATGGGTTTCTTTAACACCGGCGCCTATCAGGAAGTATTAAGCGGTTATGGCGGCATCCACCATTGCCTGCTGCCATCGCCCAAGCATGTTATCATCCGCCGCAACCGCGATGAAACATTTAATTTTGAGGTATTTGGCGAAGAACAAAACAGCAAGCAAGTATTAAAGATACTGGGTTATACTACCTAATATGTGCTAATCATATCTTAAAAGCACTGCTGCAAAGCGGTGCTTTTTTGTTTAAGCCTTGTCATTCTGAACGATAGTGAAGTATCTATTTACCACCAAGTAACTTATATGCAAATTCATTAATAGATCCTTCGCTATCGCTCAGGACAAAAAATAAAATTCATTTACAAAAGAAGTAGCCCCTGAGGCGATGAGCCGACTAACGTTAATAAAAGCACAAACCCTTATTCTTTCCTTCCATCCAATTTAAAATTCCCTCGTCATTCCAACATCACAAACCATCTTTTTTAAAATATATTCTACTAATCCCCTATACTATATATATATTTGGGGAATAGAAATGGAACAAATAGGCTTTACATATCATAACAACCTGATTAACTGCTGTATGCGTACAGATAGATCATGGCTGTAAATGTGTAATAAATGATATTCGCCTCTTCAGCCGCAGCAGAAGAGGCTTTTTTTTGAGATAAGACTAAATAACGTACCGATATGCAAAGCTTCAGAACAGAGCTGGAGAACCCTATAGTTGAACAGGACATCATTGATCTGGAAAAGAAGATCCGTGCGTTTCGTGAGGGGAAGATCCACGACGAAAAATTCCGCAGCCTGCGCCTGGCGCGTGGCGTATATGGCCAAAGGCAGCCGGGCGTACAAATGGTGCGGATTAAACTGCCATTCGGTAAAGTAACCTTTAAGCAGCTGTTAAAAATTGCCGACATTGCCGACGAGTATGGCAGCGGTAACCTGCACTTAACCACCCGCCAGGATATCCAGATCCACTATGTAAGCCTCGACCGCACACCACAGCTATGGGCCGAACTGGAGCAGGATGATATTACCCTGCGCGAAGCATGCGGTAACACGGTCAGGAATGTAACCTCCTCGCCTACCTCAGGGATAGATCCGCTGGAACCATTTGATGTATCGCCCTATGCACAGGCTACGTTCGAATATTTTCTGCGCAACCCCATCTGCCAGGAAATGGGCCGTAAGTTTAAGATCGCATTCTCCTCAAGTGATGCAGACACGGCGTTCTCTTATATCCATGATATTGGTGCAATACCCAAAATTAATGAAACCGGCGAACGAGGATTTAAAATACTGCTGGGTGGCGGCTTAGGCGCACAACCCCTGCTGGCAAGCCCGGTAGAAGATTTCCTGCCGGAAGATCAGCTGATACCCTATATAGAAGCCATCATCCGCGTGTTTGACCGCCACGGCGAGCGCAACAACCGTAACAAGGCTCGATTAAAATACCTGATCCAAAAGATAGGTTTAGATGAGGTATTGCGCCTGGCCAATGAAGAACGCACTGCCTTAAAAGTTAAAACTTACAAAATAAACCGTGATACCGTTCCGCAACCAGAATTACCGGAAGATATTACTTATAGCGATACAGAAATAGCCAACCCGCTCCGTTACGAGCAATGGCTGGCAACCAACGTTTTTGAGCAAAAACAGCAAGGTTTTTACGGTGTATATATAAAAGTGCCTGTGGGTGATATACCAACAGCCACCGCACGCAAACTGGTTGCAGCCATCAAACCTTACGTGGGCGATGAGATCCGCATCACCCAAAATCAAGGGCTGCTGTTAAAATATGTACGTAAAGACGCTTTGCCTGCCTTATATGCCGGCCTGCACAATTTAGATATGGCAGCGCCGGGTTTTGATAGCCTGGCCGATGTAACTACCTGCCCCGGTACCGATACCTGTAACCTGGGCATCAGCAACAGCATGACCATGGCTAAGGTGCTGGAAGATGTGATCTATAACGAATATGAAGATTTTATTTACAACCGCGAGATCAAGATCAAAATAAGTGGTTGTATGAACAGTTGCGGCCAGCACGGTTTGGCGCATATCGGGTTTCACGGCAGCTCATTAAAAGCGGGTGCAAAAGTGCTGCCATCGGTACAGGTGATGCTGGGTGGCGGCACGGTAGGTAACGGCGAAGGCCGCGCCGCAGAACGCGTAATTAAAGTACCATCCAAACGTGCCACGGACGTTCTGCGGGCGATTTTGGACGATTATAAAGCTTTTTCGGGTGAAAATGAGACCTTCCATGCCTATTACGACAGGCAGGGCAAGGATTATTTCTACCGCCTGCTAAAACCCCTGGCCGATCTGACCACCTTAACCGAAGATGAGTTTGTAGACTGGGGCCACCAGGAAACCTACGTATCTGCCATTGGTGTGGGCGAGTGTGCCGGTGTAATTATAGATCTGGTTGCCACCCTGTTATTCGAAAGTGAAGAAAAGCTGGGCTGGGCAAATGGCGCTTATGCCAAAGGTTTATGGGCAGATGCGATATACCATTCCTACAACACCATGATCAGCGCGGCAAAAGCCCTGTTACTTGATAAAGGCGTAAACAGCAGCACCCAAACCGGCGTAATTAAAGAATTTGATAACAACTATGTAGCAACCGCCGAACTGGCGCTTGACGGCACCTTTAACGATCTGGCACTACAGATAAATAAAAATGAGCCTTCTGAAGAATTTGCCACTGCCTACAAGCAACAGGCTACAGATTTTTTAGAGGCTGTAAAAGCAAAGAGAGAGGCAGTGTTGCAATCATGATACAAAACCATACCGATAATATAAAGCAAGCACGTGTTACCCTTGTTGGCGCAGGCCCCGGAGATGCAGAACTCATCACCCTGAAAGGCATTAAAGCCCTGCAAACTGCCGATGTGGTATTGTATGATGCTTTAGTGAATGATGAAATTTTAGAATTTGCCCCGGTAAACGCGGTAAAGGTTTATGTAGGCAAACGCTCCGGCGATCATTCTTTTTCGCAGGATAATATTAACCGTTTAATGGTTGATTACGCCCTTAACTACGGCCATGTGGTGCGCCTTAAAGGCGGCGACCCCTTTGTATTTGGCCGGGGCCACGAGGAGTTGGATTTTGCTGCCGAATTTAACATTCCTACACAGGTAGTACCGGGTATATCCAGTTCTATAGGTGTGCCGGGCTTGCAAGGCATCCCGGTTACGCACCGTGGTTTAAGCGAAAGCTTTTGGGTGATAACCGGCACCACAACCGATGGTAAAATATCTGCAGACCTGTACGATGCCGCCAAAACCAACGCCACTATTGTGGTGCTGATGGGCATCCACAAACTGGCTAAAATAGCGGAGATCTTTAAAAATGAAGGCAAAGGACAATTACCTGTAGCCGTAATACAAAGCGGCACTACTGTAAACGAGAAAGTGGTTGTTGGCGTAGCGGATACCATTACGGCTTTAGCTGCAGAGCAGGGCATCACCTCCCCGGCTTTAATCGTATTAGGCGAAGTGGTTTCCTTACATCCAACATTTAAATTGGTAAAAGAAGTTTATGACGTTGTTGCCAAAGGATAATAATTTAACAGACGTTCGGCCGGCAGAGGCGCAGGGTAACCAGTTGTTCCCGGTGTTTTTAAAGCTGAATAACCTGCATACCGTGCTGGTTGGCGGTGGCAATGTTGGCTTAGAAAAGCTTACGGCCCTGCTTAACAATAGCCCGGCTGCTGCTGTTACCATTATTGCCAAGGAGTTTTTGCCCCAGTTGCATACACTTGTTGCCCAATACCCGCAGGTAAACATCATCCAAAAACCTTTTGCTGATACGGATCTGGATGCCGCCGATATTGTTATTGCCGCAACCGATGACAGCGAGCTGAACAAATATGTACGCCAATCGGCACATGACCGTAAACTACTAATCAACGTTGCCGATAAGCCAGCACTTTGCGATTTCTATTTAGGTTCTATCGTGCAAAAGGGCGACTTAAAGATTGCCATCTCAACAAACGGTAAATCGCCAACCATTGCCAAACGCTTAAAAGAGGTGTTAAACCAATCGCTGCCCGGCGAACTGGATATAACCCTGCAGCAAATGGCCGAAGTGCGTAACACCCTATCCGGCGATTTTACTTACAAGGTAAAAGAACTGAACCGCGTAACCGAAATACTGCTCGGACCTAAAAAAGCGCCGAGCAACAACAATATCAAACTATTGGTTTGGGCAACTTTTGTGGTTTTCCTGGGCCTTACCATCGCTGTACTTTGGACCAAAGACCCATCCTTTAAAAACTATGTAGAGAACATCTCCCCCATGTTTTATTACTTTTTGGGGGCAGGTTTTGTTTTTGCGCTGATAGATGGCGCCATAGGCATGTCATACGGGGTAACCTCAACCACATTCTCCTTATCTATGGGCATTCCTCCTGCTTCGGCAAGTATGGGTGTGCATTTGTCCGAGATCATGAGCAACGGAATTGCCGGCTGGATGCATTACCGCATGGGCAACGTAAACTGGAAACTATTTAAGTTATTACTGCTGCCCGGCATCATTGGCGCAGTTACAGGCGCCTATTTACTCTCCTCGTTAGAGCATTATGCACAATATACCAAACCGGTAGTATCGGTTTACACCTTAATATTGGGTACGGTTATTTTCACAAAAGCGCTGAATATTAAAAAGAAGCGTACCACGCCAAAAATAAAACGCATATCGTTATTGGGTTTAGGCGGCGGTTTTATTGATGCCGTTGGCGGCGGCGGCTGGGGTTCTATTGTACTGTCTACCTTAATAGCAGGCGGCCGTCACCCCCGCTTTTCCTTAGGCACGGTAAAACTATCCAGGTTTTTTATCGCGCTGATGGGGTCGCTTACATTTATTACCATGCTTAACAGCGGGCATTGGGATGCGGTAGCCGGCTTGGTTATCGGCAGCGCGCTGGCATCGCCGGTTGCCGCACGGATCTCTAATAAGATCTCGGCAAAAGCCATCATGCTCTCGGTTGCGGTTATTGTGATCCTTATTAGCATCCGCAGTATTTTTAAATTTTTAACTCACCTACCTTTCTAATGGCAGATATAAACTACATATCGCAATTAGTAAGCGGGAAAAACCCGGTTGAGGCTTTACGGGCTTTAGCTGCGTTATTTCCCGGCGAGATCGTGTTTTCTACCAGTTTTGGCTGGGAAGACCAGGTAATATCGCACATGATATTTGCCAACAATATCCCGATAAAAGTTTTTACGCTGGAAACCGGACGCCTTTTCCCCGAAACCTATTATGTGTGGAACCGTACGATGGAGATCTATGGACAGCCTATCTACGCTTACTACCCGGATAATACTAAGCTGCAGGATATGGTGAACGCCAAAGGGCCAAACAGCTTTTACGAATCTGTAGCCAACCGTAAAGAGTGCTGCGGTATCCGTAAGATAGAACCTTTACACCGTGCTTTGGCAGGCAACCAATGCTGGATAACCGGCATCCGTGCAGAGCAATCGCCTAACCGCGAGGAAATGAGCGATGTAGAATGGGACGAGGGTAATCAACTGATCAAATTCCACCCTATTTTTAATTTTAATTTAGAGGATGTAAAGGCTTACATCAAACAATATAATATACCGTACAATACCTTGCATGATAAGGGTTTCCCCAGTATTGGCTGCCTGCCCTGCACCAGGGCGGTACAACCCGGCGAAGATTTTAGGGCCGGGCGCTGGTGGTGGGAAGACCAAAGCAAAAAAGAATGTGGGTTACATGCAGTACAGCTAAATGATTTAAAAGAATGAGCAAATACCGGTTAGATTATCTGGACGAATTAGAGGCAGAAGCCATTTATATATTGCGCGAGGTAGCGGGGCAGTTCGAAAAACCTGCGCTGCTATTCAGCGGTGGTAAAGATTCTATCACCCTGGTGCATCTGGCATTAAAGGCCTTCCGCCCGGGTAAGTTCCCTTTCCCGCTGGTACATATTGATACCGGGCACAATTTTGAAGAAACTATCACCTATCGTGATGATATGATTGCCCGCATTGGCGAGAAACTGATTGTTGGCCACGTGCAGGATAGCATTAACGAAGGCAAAGTGATAGAACAGAAAGGCAAAAACGCCAGCCGTAACGCTTTGCAAACGGTTACTTTGTTAGATACCATTGCCAAACATGGCTTTGATGCCTGTATTGGTGGCGCACGCCGCGATGAGGAGAAAGCCCGCGCTAAAGAACGCATCTTTTCGGTACGTGATGAGTTTGGCCAGTGGGACCCCAAACGCCAGCGCCCCGAACTTTGGGACATTTACAACGGTAAGATCCATAAAGGCGAGAATGTGCGCGTGTTCCCGATAAGCAACTGGACCGAGCTGGATGTTTGGAACTACATCCGCCGCGAAAACATCCCCCTGCCTACTATTTATTTTGCGCACCAGCGCGATTGTATTACCCGCAACGGGCAATTAATGGCTGCATCGCCATTCCTGAATATGGACGAGGCGGATGTGGTAGCACGCAAAAATGTACGTTTCCGCACCGTGGGCGACATGACCTGTACTGCAGCTGTAGAATCATACGCTTTTGAAATTGATGACATTATCGATGAGATAGCATCCTCAAAAATAAGCGAACGCGGCGCCCGTATGGACGATAAAGTAAGCGAAGCCGCTATGGAAGACAGAAAAAAAGGGGGATACTTTTAAAAGAAGGGTAAAAGGCGAAAGATAAAAGCTTTTTCTTTTTGAATGTAAAGATCTAAAAATCGTAAATCTGATATCTAAAATCCAACAATGGATATACTAAAATTTATAACCGCAGGTAGTGTTGATGATGGCAAAAGCACGTTAATAGGGCGCTTGCTGTACGATAGTGAAGCCATTCTGGCCGACCAGTTGGAGGCCCTGCACGCATCCAACCGTAAAAATGACGATGGCACCATCGACCTGGCAATTTTAACCGACGGCTTAAAGGCCGAACGCGAGCAGGGTATTACCATTGATGTAGCATACAAATACTTTGAAACCGATAAACGCAAATTTATTATTGCAGATGCACCCGGCCACATTCAATATACGCGCAACATGGTTACCGGTGCCAGCAATGCCGGTTTAGCTATCATTTTGATAGATGCCCGCAAGGGGGTTATCGAGCAAACTACCCGCCACTCGTTTTTGGTATCGCTGTTACAGATTCCCAAAGTGGTGGTTTGTATCAATAAAATGGATATGGTTAACTACAGCGAAGATGTATTTAACCATATTGTTGCCGATTATAAAAAGCTGGCCGCAAAAGTTGGCCTGAATGAGGTTACCTATATACCGGTTAGTGCGCTAAAAGGCGATAATATTGTTTACCAATCCGCCAACATTGGCTGGTACACCGGCGACAGCCTGCTGCAGCATTTAGAGCAGGTAGAGATCACCATTGATGATTCATCGGCCCATGCCCGCCTGCCGGTGCAATGGGTGGTAAGGCCGCAAACAGACGAACTGCATGATTACCGCGGCTATGCCGGCCGTGTATCCAGCGGGGCGTTTAAGGTGAACGATAAGGTAACGGTTTTGCCATCGGGCTTCAGCTCGGTAATATCAAAAATTGAATTGTATGATAAACAGCCGGAGGAAGCTTTGGCAGGCATGTCGGTAACCGTCCACCTGCAGGATAATATCGATATCAGCCGCGGCGATATCATCGTAAACAGCGCCGGGCAGCCCCAATTAAGCAGCGTGATAGAGGCCGACCTGTGCTGGATGGATACCCGCCCGCTGGATCCATCGCTCACCTACCTGGTGCAGCACAATACCAAAACCATCCGCTGTAAGATACGCGAGATCTTGTACAAAGTAAACATCAACACGCTTGATAAAGATTTTGATGAGGATTTTAAACTGAACGATATAGGCCGCATTGTGATCAAAACCGCCGAGCCTTTAGCCTTTGATGCCTATGAAGTAAATAAGGCAAACGGCGGCGCAATTATTATTGATAGCCGCACCAACGTAACCGTAGGCGCGCTGCTGCTGCGCGGGTCGGTAGCGTAAAAAGAATAATAAGCAATTATTATATACTGTTAAGTGAGGCAAGATAACCCTGTACGAGGTGCAAACCGTACAGGGTTCTTGCGTTTATATCTAAATCAATCTTCCTGATAATCAAGCATCCTGCCACACAATTTCCTTTTTTAATAATTTCTTAACCTAAAATGCATCCTTTTTCTATCTTTGCGGCGGGATAAGTCTTTTACGGCCAGCTCCTCTTGAACTCCCCCAGGGTGGGAACGCAGCAAGGGTAGAGAGTTGAGCGGCGCGATAAAAGTAGCTTATCCCATTTTTTTTGCCCTGTTTTCGCTCCCATAAGGTTTACTTCGGAATTTTACATTCAGCATTCATTATTCGATATTTTGTAAAGCATAACTGCCTATCTTCGCAATTATGCTTGATATACTTATTATTGGCGGTGGCCCCATTGGTTTAGCCTGCGGACTGGCGGCCCAAAAAGCCGGGTTAAGCTTTGTGATTGTAGAGAAGGGTTGCCTGGTAAATTCGTTATACAACTACCCCGCTACCATGACGTTCTTCTCCACATCAGAAAAACTGGAGATAGGCGGCGTACCCTTCGTAACCGTGCATAACAAGCCCACCCGTAACGATGCCCTGGAGTATTACCGCAGGGTTGCGCTATCTAACAACCTGCCTTTAAATTTATTTGAAGAAGTAACTAATGTTAAACCTGCGGATAGCGGTTATGAAATAACGACAAGCAAGGCAACTTATCAGGCTAAAAAAGTAATTCTTTCTACCGGCTTTTATGATATTGCCGTTAACCTGGATATCCCCGGCGAGGAGTTGCCAAAAGTAAAGCACTATTACCAGGACCCGCATTATTACACCGCGCAAAAGGTTGTTGTAGTAGGCAGCAGTAATTCGGCTATTGATGTAGCTTTAGAAACCTACCGCAAAGGTGCGGAGGTTACTTTAGTGGTTAGGGGGGCAGAGATAAGCAGCCGCGTTAAATATTGGGTAAGGCCGGATATTATTAACCGGATAAAAGAAGGCAGCATTAAGGCCTTTTTCAATTCCAGCCTGTCGGCGGTACGCCAAACCGAGGTAGATGTTGATACACCCGATGGTAAAGTTACCATCCCCAATGATTTTGTAATGGCCATGACAGGGTATAAACCCAACTTTAATTTTCTGGCAAAACTCGGCATTGAATTAACAGAAGATAAATTTATCCCTACCTATAACCCGGATACGATGGAAACCAACCAACCGGGGCTGTATTTAGCAGGAGTAGTTTGCGGCGGGTTAGATACCCATTTATGGTTCATCGAAAACTCGCGCATCCATGCAGAACTGATCATTGCAGATATCATGCGGAAGCAATGATGATTTAAATTTGGTTTGCTGCCCCGGTAAAATTAAATTCTTGTACAAACTGCCAGGGGCCTCCCTGGTATTCCCAAAGGCTAAGGCCGGTGCCCTGCATTGCAAACGGTATAAACCCGGCAGATAGGTGATTTAGTAAAGCTTTGGCAGCATCCGGCTTAACTTTGTTTTGTATGGTGATATGCGGCCATAATTTATTTTTGTCCTGCGGGATAAGCCACTGCGCCCAAAGCACCTGCAGCTGTTTATGTAATTGTTGCAAAGGGCCGCTCTCTATCTTGTAAGCCACGCCATTACCAATACTGGATAAGCCGGAAACCTGCAAAGATATATTTTGATGCTTTTGAACAATAGTTTCAATATCCTCCATAATCTTCGGTTCGTGAGGCGGCAGTTGATGAAAAAGCATCAGATGCGCATCCAGAAAGTTCCTGTCGGCAGGGAAATACTGTTTTCTCAGATCATTAAAAAATTGCTGCGCATCAGTATCGATATTCAGCGTTAGTAAAAGCGGGTTTGTTGTTTGCATGGTTATCATTTACAGCTGATGGTTTTACAAATGCACATACTATGCTATGGGGCATTTTAAAGCACCTTTTTAACTTATCTGCATTTGTTAAATGTTACTGCAGTATTGCACAATTGTAATGTTTTGTGCGCACGTGCAAATTATAACAGTTTTTTCTTGCATAAGTAAAATTTAATGCAATAATTTGCACAAAATTTAAAAAGTATAATACTTTACATAAAATGATCAAACAAAACATAAACAGAATGGATAACCGGGCATTTTTTACCCAGGTTGCCGCTGCTTTAGTTTCTTTTGTTTTGTTATTCCCTCCCAGCCGACGAAGGGTGTTCATCCCCCGGGTTTGAATTAGGTTTTAATCTGCCCCAAATAAAGAAGTTGTTTTTAAACTTCTTTAAGCAATGTCCCTCTGATTATTATGGCCTCAAATGCCAATAATTTAACGGTAATTTTTCTATTATAATGACCATACAAGATTTTGACATAACCGTAGCAACTGCACAACATGCAGATTATGCGGTGATGATATGTGATGAAATGGCAGAGTCGGCCAAGGCACGCGGCACGGGTATCGCCCAGCGTTCGCCGGAGTACGTAGCCAATAAAATGCTGGAAGGCAAGGCGGTAATAGCGCTGCATAAAGATGGCACCTGGGCAGGCTTTTGTTATATCGAAACCTGGAGCCACGGCGATTTTGTGGCCAACTCGGGCTTAATTGTAAATCCGGTGTTTCGTAAAACGGGTTTGGCCAAAGCCATTAAGCATAAAATTTTTGAATTATCGCGCAGTAAATACCCCGAGGCCAAGCTATTTGGTTTAACCACGGGTTTGGCTGTGATGAAGATCAACTCAGAGATTGGCTACGAACCGGTTACCTATTCGGAACTTACCCAGGATGAAGAATTTTGGAAAGGATGCCGCAGCTGCGTTAATTATGATATTTTAATGAGCAAAGACCGCAAGAACTGCATGTGCACCGCCATGCTTTTCGATCCGGAAGCCGTGCAGAAGCAATACGAAGAAAAGATGAAGAAGATAACGCACAAAGCAACATTGCTGGAGCGTATAGAAGCAGCTTTTAAAAAGCGATTAGAGAAAATGGTTTCTTTATCGTAGAGGCGCGATACTTCGCGTCTTAAACGAATTGATAGAAACACGACGATAACTCGCGTCTTAAACAAATTGATAGGATGCGGTACTTCGCGTCTGAGGGGGAATTAATATAATGTACATAAAGGCGCGAAGTATCGCGCCTCTACGGTAAACACAACATGAAAAAGAAAGTAGTACTGGCTTACAGCGGCGGATTAGATACCTCATTTTGCTGCATTTATTTAACGCGCGATCTGGGTTACGAGGTTCACTCGGTAATTGTTAACACAGGCGGTTTTAGCGATGATGAACTTAAAGGTGTAGAAGAACGCGCTTACCAGATGGGTGTTACATCGCACCACGTGGTTGACGAAACCGAGAACTTTTATAACACCTGTGTACGTTTCCTGATCTACGGTAACGTGTTAAAAAATAATACCTACCCCCTTTCGGTAAGTGCCGAGCGTGTTAGCCAGGCTACGGCCATTGCTAATTACGCCAAAGAAATTGGTGCCGAATCTGTAGCCCACGGCAGCACCGGCGCCGGTAACGACCAGGTACGTTTTGATATGATCTTTAACATCTTGGTACCCGAAGTGCAGATCATCACCCCCATCCGCGATTTAAAACTTAGCCGCGAAGCAGAGATCGAATACCTGAAGAAACACGGCGTTGAAATGAACTTTGAAAAAGCAAAGTATTCTATCAATAAAGGCATCTGGGGCACATCTGTTGGTGGTAAAGAAACCCTTACCTCTAACTTAGGCCTGCCAGAAGAAGCCTGGCCAACACAGGTTACCGAATCAGCCCCTAAAAATTTAGAACTGGTATTTAAACAAGGCGAACTGATTGGGATAGATGATAAAAAATACGATCACCCTACCAAAGCCATACAGGCATTGCAGGCTATTGCACAGCCTTATGGCATTGGCCGCGATATCCATGTGGGCGATACCATCATCGGTATTAAAGGCCGCGTAGGCTTTGAGGCTGCCGCACCAATGGTGATCATTAAAGCACACCATACCTTAGAAAAACATGTGTTAACCAAATGGCAGCTTTCCTGGAAAGACCAGTTATCTTCGTTTTACGGTAACTGGCTGCACGAGGGGCAGTTCCATGACCCAATTATGCGGAACATAGAGGCTTTTCTTGCCGATACACAAAAGAATGTTAGCGGTAAGGTGTTTGTAGAGCTGCATCCATACCGTTTCCAGGTGGTAGGCATCGAATCTGACCATGACCTGATGAGCAACAAATTTGGCAGCTACGGCGAGATGAACAATTCATGGAGCGGCGAAGATGTTAAAGGTTTCAGCAAAATATTCGGTAACCAGGTAATGATATATCATAAAGTAAATACCCCCCAGCCCCCTGAAGGGGGAGCTGAATAAGCTAAAAAAATTAGAAAATGGAAAATTTGAATAACCTTCCTGGTACTTCTACTCCCCCTTTAGGGGGCGGGGGGGCTATTGTTTTTTCGCGGGGTGAATGCCTGAGCCAGTACCGTTGGGGCGATGATTGCCACGGCTGGAACTTTGTTGACACGGATGAACTTTCTGTAAAGCAGGAACTGATGCCGCCGGATACCGCCGAGCAGCTTCACTATCACGAAAAAGCAACTCAAATGTTTTTTATTTTAAAAGGCCGTGCCGTAATGACCATTGATGGTATAGAAAGTATGCTAAAGCCGGAACAGGGCATCCTGGTGTTACCGGGGCAAAAGCACTTCATCAGCAATAAAGATACGGCCGACCTTGAATTTATTTTGTATTCTTACCCATCTACAAAAAATGACAGAATCAACCTCTAAAATAAAAGCAGGTATTGTTGGCGGCGCCGGTTATACCGGTGGCGAAATGCTGCGGATACTCATCAATCACCCCAATGCAGAGATCGTATTTGTGCACAGCAACAGCAACGCCGGCAACCATGTTTACGATGTGCATCACGATCTTTTTGGCGATACCAACCTTACCTTCGCTGCGGAATTGGCTTTTAATATCGATGTGTTATTTTTATGCGTAGGCCACGGCGATGCCAAAAAGTTTTTAGAGGCTAACCAAATACCCGATCATATTAAGGTAATTGACCTGAGCCAGGATTTTAGATTAAGCCAGAATGCAGCATTTAAAAATAAAAAATTCACATATGGCCTGCCGGAGTTAAACCGCGAGGCTATTAAAACTGCTGAAAATATTGCCAACCCCGGCTGCTTTGCTACCTGCCTGCAGTTGGGTTTATTACCGCTGGCAGCAAAAGGCCTGTTAAAAAACGAGGTGCATATTACAGCAACTACAGGTTCTACAGGCGCAGGGCAAAGCCTTTCGCCTACCTCGCACTTTACTTGGCGTAACGACAACCTATCGGTTTATAAAGTATTTAACCACCAACACCTGGGCGAGATTGGCCAGTCACTTAACCAGGCTGCAAGTGCTTTTACGCCCCCTTCAGGAGGCTGGGGGGCTATAAATTTTGTACCGTATCGTGGTGGCTTTACACGCGGTATCATTGCTTCTATTTATACCGAATGCGACCTGAGCGAAGCGGAAGCCTTAAAAACATACCAGGCCTATTATGCCGGGCATCCATTTACGCATGTAACTAATAAAGATATTGACCTGAAACAAATTGTGAATACCAACAAATGTTTTATACAGGTTAAAAAACATGATAATAAGATATTCATTATCAGCATTATGGATAATTTACTTAAAGGCGCATCCGGCCAGGCCGTACAGAACATGAACATCATGTTCGGCTTGGACGAACGCGCAGGTTTACGACTTAAGGCAACCGGTTTTTAAAGTTGAAGTTTAAAAGTTGAAAGTGTAAAGTAAGAAATGCAAGATTATAAGGAACTAATAGTTTGGCAAAAATCACATGCATTTGTGGTTGGTATTTACGGTACATTATCTTCTTTCCCAAAAGACGAAGCTTTTAATCTGGTAAGCCAATTAAAACGTGCCTCAACTTCAATACCAACAAACATCGCTGAGGGTACTGGCAGATTTACATCAAAAGATTTTGCAAGTTATTTACAAATTGCTTTAGGCTCTTCTCATGAAGTTGAGTATTTAATTTTACTGTCTAAAGATCTGGGTTTTATTAATCTCGAACTTTATAATATTCATTCACAACATATCAATGAGATTAAAGCAATGTTAATTTCATTGATTAAAAAAGTAAGAAATTAGGAATGAAGCTATTCGTAACTTTTTACTTTTCACTTTAAACTTTTTACTTCAATGAATTTATTCGACGTATATCCTATCAACCCCATCAATATAGTTAAAGGCGAAGGCAGCCTTGTTTATGACGACAAAGGCACCGAATACCTTGATCTTTACGGCGGGCATGCGGTTATTTCCATAGGGCATACCAACCCGCATTACGTAAAACGTTTAGAAGATCAGCTGCACCAGATAGGTTTTTACTCAAACTCTATCCAGATCCCCTTACAAACGGAGTTAGCAGCCAAGTTGGGCCATGTTTCGGGCAAGGAAGATTACCAGCTATTCCTGTGTAACTCCGGTGCCGAGGCTAACGAGAACGCTTTAAAGCTGGCGTCTTTTTATAACGGTAAAAAAAAGGTTATCACGTTCAAAAAAGCCTTTCACGGGCGTACTTCACTGGCTGTTGCCGTAACGGATAACCCCAAAATTGTTGCCCCCGTTAACCAAACGGATAACGTGATATTTTTGCCCTGGGATGATGAAGCTGCTTTAACAGAGGCCTTTAAAAATAACGAGATCTCTTCGGTGATTATTGAGGGCATCCAGGGGGTTGGCGGCATACAGGTTGCCCCGGTAAACTTCCTGCAAAAGATCCGTACGCTTTGTGATGAATATAATGCCGTTTTTATAGCAGATTCGGTACAGTGCGGCTATGGGCGTACAGGTAAATTCTTCTCGCATGATTTTGCGGGGATCGATGCCGATATCTATTCTATGGCCAAAGGCATGGGTAATGGCTTCCCTGTTGGCGGTATCATCATATCCCCAAAAATAGCCCCTGCTTATGGTATGCTGGGTACCACCTTTGGCGGCAACCATTTAGCCTGTGCAGCAGGTTTGGCTGTACTGGAAGTAATTGAGCGCGATAACCTGATGCAAAACGCTGCAGAAGTTGGTGGCTACCTGATAGAAGAACTAAAGAAATTTGATAAAGTAAAGGAAATACGCGGCCGCGGCCTGATGATCGGTATCGAACTGCCCGAAGAATTAAGCAACGTTAAAAAGGACCTGCTATTTAAGCATAACATCTTTACCGGCGAAGCTAAACCAAACGTAGTAAGGCTGTTACCGGCACTTAACTTAACAAAAGCTTATGCCAACAGGTTTTTAGAGGCATTCGCTACAACTTTAAAAAATTCTTAATAACAAGGCGGCCTCACCTCATCCCGCTTCTTTGGGCGAGGGATAAGGTGAGGCTTATAATAAGGCTAAAAATGAAACTATTTTCTTCGGTAAATGATGTTAAAGATGTGCCGGCGCTGGTTGCCGAAGCATTGCAATTAAAACAAAACCCATACGCGCATCAGCATCTGGGTAAAAATAAAACCCTAAGCCTTGTTTTTTTAAACCCGAGCCTGCGCACCCGCATGAGCACCCAAAAGGCTGCCATGAATTTGGGTATGAATGTAATTGTACTTAATATTGATAAGGAGGGCTGGGCGCTTGAACTGCGCGATAACGTGATCATGAACGGTACTACGGTAGAGCATATCCGCGAAGCAGCAGGCGTGATGGGCGAATACTCTGATATCATCGGCGTACGCTCGTTCCCGGGATTAAAGGACCGGGAAGAGGATTACAGCGAAACCATTTTTAACAAATTTGTTGAATTTTGTAAAGTACCGGTGGTTAGCCTGGAATCGGCCACCCGCCACCCGCTGCAAAGCCTGGCAGACCTGGTAACTATCGAAGAATTAAAAACGAAAGCACGCCCCAAGGTAGTATTAACCTGGGCGCCCCATATAAAGGCCCTGCCGCAGGCTGTGCCCAATTCTTTTGCCGAATGGATGTGTAGGGCCGATGTTGATTTTACCATTACCCACCCGGCCGGATACGAGCTTTGTACAGATTTTACTAAAGGCGCCGCTATTACGCACAACCAGGGCGAAGCATTAAAAGATGCTGATTTTGTATATGTAAAAAACTGGTCGGCTTATGAGCCTTACGGCGCGGTAACAGGCGGTAATGAGGACTGGATGCTGACCAATGCCAAAATGGATACCCTGGCACCTGCAGCCAAAGTGATGCACTGCCTACCCGTGCGCCGCGACCTGGAACTATCATCAGAGATACTGGACGGGCCAAGATCAGTAGTGATACATGAGGCCGGCAACCGTGTTTGGGCGGCACAAGCGGTGTTGAAGCAAATGCTGGAAACATTGTAATTCCTTCCGGTTAGCCATGTTATTTGCCGGCATTAAGCATTTTTGTTAGATTGATATGTATATACCCAAGCACTTTCAAGTAACTGATGAACAGGAAGCTATAGCCTTTATGCAGAAGTATAGCTTTGCTACTATAGTTACGATGATGAATGGTGTGCCGGAAGCTACCCACCTGCCCTTTTTGATAGAGCAGCGGAATGGGCAATTAGTGCTGACCTCGCATTTTGCCAGGGCAAACCCGCAGGCCTCAGCAGCTTTTAAGGAAACATCATTGGTAATATTTACCGAACCGCACGCCTACATATCCCCTGCCAATTACCAAAAAGAGCAAAATGTACCCACCTGGAATTATGTTGCTATCCACGCTTATGGTAAAGCCACCCTCATAGATGCTAAGGACGATGTAGCCCAATTGTTAGAAAAAATGATCGGTTTTTACGAAGCCGGCTATCGTAAACAATGGGATGGCCTGGCCGGGGATTACAAGTTGAAAATGATGAACGGCATCACTGCATTTGAAATAGTAGTAACCGATCTGCAAGCCAAAAGTAAACTGAGCCAGAACCGTACTGAAACCGAACGGCAAAATATCATGGCATCATTAAACGCTTCAACAGATAGTAACAACCGGCAAATAGCTGCCTGCATGGCTGCATTAAACAAGGGCTAATTTTTATTAAAAGATAGATTGATAAGCTTGTTAAGCGTTAGCCCTTGTACGATGATAGAAAATATCACGATAAAATAACTCCCCGACAAAATTAAATGCCGGTAGGGTGATGCAGGTAAGGCCAGTGCCAGCGCTATGGATATACCGCCCCTTAAACCGGCCCAGGTTAAAATGTTAATACTGCTGTAATTTACATGTAATGATCGCCGCAGGAATGTAAGCGGCAGCATAATGCTCATCCAGCGCGCGCCAAGAATGATAATTATGGCAATACCGCCCGTTATCCAGTAATTGCTGATGAATGGCACGTTTACCATCTGTAAGCCTATCATTACAAACAATACGGCATTCAGGATCTCATCTATCAGCAGCCAGAATTTTTCAAGCGCCTCGTGCGATCGTTCTTTCCGGTCGGCATTGATGGATCTGCCGCCGACAAATAATCCGGCGGTAACCACAGCCAGCGGGATAGAAAGATGAAAATAAGCCGCTAATACAGAATCGAGCATCACCAGGGCCAGGGATACCAGCACAATGGTTTGAAAATCATTAATAGATTTCATCAGCCGGAATGCCAGCCAGCCGGTAACTGCACCCAGTATTACCCCGCCAAAAACCTCCTGCACAAATAAAAATACGGCCTTGCCTATATCCAGGTTATTTACGCCCGATTGGGCAACTTCTAATATCAGCAAAAAAAGCACTAAGCCTACCCCATCATTAAACAAAGATTCGCCCGAGATGATGGTTTCCAGGTTTGCGGGTAATTTTGAGCCTTTAATAATGGCAGCAACAGCAACCGGGTCTGTAGGCGAAACCAGCGCACCAAACAGCAGGCAATAAATAAACGGCACTTTAATAGCTATTAAACCGGTTATCCAGTAAAATAACGCACCAAAAACCGTTGTTGAGATAATTACGCCCAGTGTACTCAGTATCAGCACAGGCCGCATCTCTTTTCTAAGTTTGCGGGTATCCAGGTTAAAGGCTGTGGCAAATAATAAAAACCCCAGCATAATATTAAGCACCGTGGTAGAAAAATTAATGTTTTTAGCCAATGCGGTAAGGTGTTTGGCAATATTAGGGTTAAGGCTATCGATAATAAGCGTTAACACCGAGCCCAGTATAGCAAGCGTAACAATACCTATTGTACCCGGCAATTTCAAGAACCGGGCGTTTATATAAGAATAAATGGCGCTTACGATAATCAGCAGCGCTATAATGAGGAATAAATCCATGCAATGGGGTTTCTGTGAGATAACTTACCGGGCAACAGGGTCCAGTTCCATCGTATCTGTTTTAAAATAATGTATGATCAGCCTGTTATCGCTGTTACGGGTAAGGTAATTAACCGCCCAGTTAAAAAATACAATAGCCTTGTTACTAAACCCGGCTAACGACATCAGGTGCACAAACATCCACAACAACCATGCAAAAAACCCCTGGAAACGCAGTTTATGCAAATCGGCAACGGCTTTGTTACGCCCTATAGTGGCCATGGTGCCTAAATCGGTATAGGTAAAAGGGGTGGTTGGCTGCCCCTTAATTAAATTGCTGATATTTTTTGCCAGATGCTTGCCCTGCTGTAAGGCCACCTGCGCCACGCCGGGGAAACCGGCGGGGTTTTGCCCGGTTACCACTGCGGCCACATCGCCAATGGCAAAAACATTATCAAAGCCCTTTACCCGGTTTATCTCATCGGTTTGTAACCTGCCGCCTTTCACCACCGCTTCTTCGGGCATACCAGTGGGCACCTCGCCCCTTACGCCTGCCGCCCAAAACACATTGCGGGTGTTTATGGTTGTGCCGTCATCTATCTTCAGCAAAAAGCCGTTATAACTTTCTACGTGCACACTGTTGTAAATAGTGATATCCATATCGGTTAAAAACTTTTTGGCCTTTAAGGATGCCTGCGGCGACATTGCGGCCAGCAGCTCGGCCTTCCCCTCTACCAGGTACACCTTCATATCGGCGTTGCACAGGCCGGGATAATCTTTACACAAAATAAATTCGCGCAGCTCGGATATGGCGCCTGCCAGCTCTACCCCCGTTGGCCCGCCGCCCACAATTACAAACGTAAGCAAGGCATCCCGCTCTGTTTTATCGGTTGTTACCAGGGCTTTCTCCAGGTTTTGCAGTATCAGGCTTCTAACGTTTAATGCTTCGGCCACGTTTTTCATGGGCATGGTGTTCCGTTCCAGTTCCTTATTGCCAAAGTAATTGGTGTTTGCGCCGGTGGCAATCACCAGGTAATCGTAAGCGTAGCTGCCAACATTGGTTTCAACGGTATTATTAGCCGTATCTATTTTTTGCACTTCGGCCAGGTGGAAGGTAAAATTCTTTTGCCTGCTAAAGATGCGCCGGATAGGGAAACCGATCGAATCGCCCTCGATAGCGCCCGTAGCCACCTGGTAAAGCAACGGCTGAAAGGTGTGATAATTATGCTTATCCAGCAGCAGCACTTCTACGGGTGCATTTTTTAATTTTTTAGCAAGTTGTACGCCGCCAAAGCCGCCGCCGATAATAATTACCCGTGGTATCGCATTCTTTTGTTTATCCATAGCTGATAACCGGCTGCAAACGAGTTGACAACCGCTGATTTTATACCTAACAGGATAAAGCCTATATCGTTTTAAAACAGAAGCTTTTTAAATACAGTAAGGCCTGAGTATGTGAACGCACTACACAAGTTTAGATTTAATTAATCAGCACCATCCTCCCAAAAAATAACTATAATTGCCATCGAACTTATATAGCATCCCTTATGCAAGCCCTGCACATTATTAAAATTGGCGGTAACGTAATTGATAACTCCGAAAACCTGCATCGTTTTCTGAAGGATTTTACCGCGCTGGAAGGTTATAAGATATTGGTGCATGGCGGCGGCAAAGTTGCTACACAGGTGTCAGAAACAATGGGCATAACAGCCAAACTGGTTGATGGCCGCCGCATAACCGATATTGATACCCTGCGTATTGTAACCATGGTGTATGCCGGGCTGATCAACAAAAATATTGTGGCGCAGCTGCAGCGTTACGGCAACAATGCCATTGGCCTTACCGGTGCCGACGGTGATTTCATCCGTGCTAAAAAACGCCCGGTAAAAACCATCGATTACGGTTTTGCCGGCGATCTGTTCGATGGCTCTATCAACCCCGAAAACATTAGCAAATTACTGGATGGCGGCTTTACCCCTGTTTTTTGCGCCTTAACACACGATGGCGAAGGGCAAATGCTGAACACCAACGCAGATACCATCGCCTCGGCATTGGCCGTAGCGCTCTCCGGGCTTTACGAAACCACGCTGGTATATTGTTTCGAGAAAAAGGGTGTGTTGCAGGACATTAACGATGAAGAATCGCTGATACGGGAGATAAACCCCGAACGCTACGAAAAATTAAAAACAGAGCAGATCATCCACAGCGGCATGCTGCCTAAAATGGATAATGCCTTTACGGCCATATCCTGCGGGGTTAAGGCGGTTATCATCGGTCATTCAGATGACCTGGGCCGGTTAAAAAACAAAAGCGGTTTTGGCACCCGTTTAAGCAAATAAAAATGAAAACACAACAACATATAGCCATATTAGGCAGCGGCAACATTGGCCTGGCATTAGCCAAAGGCCTGGTTAAGGCGGGTATTTTTACCCCGCAGCAAATTACGCTTACCCGCCGTAATACAGCAGCACTTTCTGCCCTGGCAGATGAAGGCTACCATGTAACGGCCAACAATGCCGAAGCGGTTGCCCAGGCAGATATTGTGGTGCTGGCCATTCTGCCGCAGCAGCTTAACAAGTTGCTTGACGAGATAAAACCGGCAGCCAATCAAACCAAACACCTGCTGATATCGGTAGTATCGGGCGTAAGCTGCCAGGATATCCGCACACAGCTGGGGCAGGATGTGCAGGTGATCCGCGCTATGCCCAACACCGCCATTGCTATTGGCCACAGCATGACCTGTATTGCAACCGATAACGCTTCGGCCGCAAACGTAAGCCTGGTGTTATCCCTGTTCGACACCGTGGGTGTCAGCATCCAGATCAACGAGGAACTGATGACATCGGCCACCGCGCTTTGTGCCTGTGGTATCGCTTTCTTCCTGCGTTCTATCCGCGCGGCATCCCAGGGCGGTACAGAAATTGGTTTCCACGCCCATGATGCCCTTAAAATGGCCGCGCAAACAGCCAAAGGCGCCGCCGACCTGCTGCTGCAGTTAGCATCCCACCCCGAGCAGGAGATCGATAAAGTTACATCGCCCAAAGGCTGCACCATTGCCGGCCTTAACGAGATGGAACACAACGGCTTTAGCTCGGCAATGATCAAGGGGATCAAAACATCGGCAGAAAAAGCAGGTGCACTTTATAAAAGCGAGTAAATGCAGTAAAGCCCTCCTTTTGCCCAATAATATTCTGTCAGGCCAAAATATTTTACAAAAAATAAAATTATCTATTGACAAATTGATTTTTACTTGTACATTTACGGCATAACAAACAAAATGAATACATCACGTGCATATTTTTATGGTTTCTACTTTTACTTTAGCAGTAAGAGCCGGGACTGATATGTACTAACAAAACATACAAAACTTAAAAAAGTCCCGGCCCAAAAAGGCGGGACTTTTTTGCTTTAATAACAACATGAAAACCGAGAAACCAAGAGTTGCCATACAAGGAATCCGTGCCTCCTTCCATGAAGAGGCCGCATTCAAATACTTTGGCGAAAAAATTGAGACCATAGAGTGCAACTCTTTTAAGCAAACATTTGAGGCCCTGCAAAACGGCGAAGCTGATTACGTGGTGATGGCCATCGAAAACAGTATTGCCGGCAGCATATTGCCCAACTATTCGCTGATGATGAGCTATAGCTTCCCGGTTGTGGGCGAGGTTTACGTACCTATACAGCTGCACCTGATGGCTTTGCCGGGCGTACGGTTTGAGGATATTAAATATGTAAACTCCCACCCTATTGCCATTCGCCAGTGCATCGATTTTTTTGACGAGTATCCGCACCTTAAAATTGTAGAAAGCAATGATACCGCCGCCTGTGCCAAACGCATCCGCGATGAACAGCTTACAGATACCGTAGCCATTGCCAATACGCTGGCCGCCCAACTTTACGGGCTGGATGTATTGGAGCGCCGCATCGAATCGAACAAAAAGAACTTTACCCGCTTTTTGATCATGACCACGCATGAGAATGCCAAAAAGAAGGGTACGCCAAACAAAGCATCGCTATGTTTCCAGGTGAGTAACCAGGTAGGGGCGCTGGCTAAGGTGCTTAACATTTTTGCGCAGGAAAATGTGAACATGAGCAAAATTCAAAGCATGCCGGTTTTAGGCAAGCGTAACGAATATAATTTTTATGTAGATATAGAGTGGACCGAAAGCAGGCAATATGATAACGCCATTCGCCACATCTTAAAATACACCCAAAACTTTAACATACTGGGCGAGTATCAGCGCTACGAAGAGGATACCACACCCAAACCCCTCAAAGCCGAAAAAACTAAACGATATATTAACGTAAAGAAATTAAACGAGCAGGCCGATGAGTGAGGGAGCGTATAGCAGTGATTCGGATGACCGAAAGTCGGAAATTCCTGAAGAAAGAAATCAAAATATAACAATTAAATAACAACAATAAAAAAACACTTCCGGACTTTCGGACATACCGACTTGCGGACTAACAAACAAGAACATGAAACATAACTTAAACATACAGCCCCTTAATTCCTGGATCAATAAATCAGGTAAAGAACCTTTAGTTATTGCCGGCCCCTGCAGCGCCGAGACAGAAGACCAGTTGGTAGCAACCGCCCATTTATTAGCCAAAACCGGTAAAATAAGCGCCCTGCGTGCCGGGATCTGGAAACCACGTACCCGCCCCGGAGAGTTTGAAGGTATTGGCAGCATTGGTTTGGAGTGGTTAAAACGCGCCAAAGAAGAAACCGGCTTGCCTACAGCTGTAGAGGTTGCTACTGCTAAACACGTAGAAGAAGCTTTAAAAGCAGGTGTAGATATCCTTTGGGTTGGTGCACGCAGTACGGTTAACCCTTTTACCGTGCAGGAAATTGCTGATGCGCTGAAGGGTGTAGATGTACCCGTTATGGTTAAAAACCCGGTTAACCCCGATCTTTCTTTATGGGTTGGTGCTTTAGAGCGTATCAACAATGCAGGTATCACCAAACTGGCGGCGATACATCGTGGTTTCTCGTCATATGAAAAATCGGCTTTCCGTAACGAACCAATGTGGGATATCGCCATCGCATTAAAAACACTGGTACCTAACCTGCCTATCATTAACGACCCAAGCCACATTACCGGTAACCGCGATCTGATTGGTTACATCTCTCAAAAAGCGTTAGACCTGGATATGCAAGGCCTGATGATCGAATCGCACATTGACCCTACCGTTGCCTGGACAGATGCTGCACAACAGGTTACCCCTGCTGCACTTTCTGAGATCATAGATCACCTGGCATTACGTAAACCGGAAGTTAAAGGCGCCGAATTGAACGACAAATTAACTGAACTGCGTAACCAGATAGACAAAATTGACGACCTGATCATCCAAAAAATGGCAGAGCGTATGAAGATAGTAGAGAAAATAGGTAACCACAAAAAAGAGAATAACGTTACCATTTTACAGGTAAACCGTTGGGACGAGATACTACACAAACGTACCAGCTATGCTAAAGCCTTAAAATTAAGCGGCGAGTTTACCGAGAAATTACTGGAGCTAATGCACAGCGAATCTATCCGTAAACAAACCGAGATCATGAATGCAGGCCAGGAAAATGCACCTGCAGAGAAATTAACACACGCGTAAAATATGGTTATTAGTGATTGGTTGATTTGAGATTAGTTTAAAAATCTAATTTTCTTTAGGGTAGTGTTTTTACTACCCTATTTTATCACTAAAAAACGGTGCAATCATAAAATAATCGGTGTAATTATGGCAAAACATAACATCATATTGACCAAACCCGGCAAAATGGCTAATGGTACGGTACAGCTCACCGGTTCAAAAAGTGAGTGCAACCGCGCATTGGTTATCGAGGCGCTAAGTGGCGGCAAGGTTAAAGTTGAAAATATATCCGACGCGGCAGATACGGTTACCCTTGCGGGGATATTAAGAACAGAGGTTAGAGAGCAAGAATTAGAGATGAGTTCTCAGGGTAATTCCCTAATCTCTGACCTTCAATCTCCAATCTCCGAAATCAATATCGGCCCTGCAGGTACGGCTATGCGTTTTTTAACGGCGTACTATGCCATTGGCGATCAGGAAGTGATACTAACCGGCAGCGAACGGATGAAGCAAAGGCCAATAGGGATATTGGTTGACGCCTTGCGCAGTTTGGGTGCCCACATCAGTTACGAAGAAAATGAGGGTTACCCCCCTATTAAACTTAAAGGCAATTTTGAGCAGCAAACCCGCAAGATCAGTATCAAAGGAGATATCAGCAGTCAGTATATCACTGCCCTGTTACTAATCGCCGCGCGGCTGCCATTAGGTTTGGAATTACATATCGAAGGTGATCTTACCTCACGACCGTATGTAGAGATGACCCTGGCTATGCTTAAGCAGGCAGGCATCCAGCATAGCTGGCAAGATAATATTATTACGATAGAAAAGCAGGATTTTGCAGAAACGTCCCTTTGGGTAGAGCCGGACTGGAGCGCAGCCTCCTACTGGTATTCTATTGCTGCCTTAAGCGATGAGGCGGAGATTTTCCTGCCGGGATTAACATCTTACAGCCTGCAGGGTGATAGCGTAATTACCGAGCTGATGGCCAATTTTGGTATCACCTCGCAATTTAAGAATGGCGGTGTGTATTTAACCAAAGAACCAAAGCCGATCTTCCGTAAGATCTTCGACCTGAAGGAATGCCCCGATCTGGCACAAACCGTTATTGTAGTATGCGCAGCCTTGGGCCACGAGGCAAGCTTTACCGGCCTGGAAACTTTAAAAATTAAAGAAACCGACCGGATACTGGCCCTGCAAACCGAACTGGCAAAAATGGGCGTTAAACTAATAGAGAAAGGACAGGTTTATAAACTGGACTGCAGCGAAAAACAGATCCCGCAGCGTATGTTTGTAAACACTTACGACGATCACCGGATGGCAATGGCCTTTGCACCATTAGCTATCCTCATACCCGAACTGGAAATTGAAGATGCCGACGTAGTGGAAAAATCATACCCGGCATTTTGGACAGATCTGATGAAGGTGGGGTTTAGCATAGCTTAAGCCCCCCAACCCCCTGAAGGGGGAGCAAGATTTTATCAACTTAAGTATTAAATCATAAATAAAATATTCCCCCTTTAGGGGGTTAGGGGGCGACATGGCAGGTAATTCATTCGGTCAATTATTCAGGATAACAACATTTGGCGAATCGCATGGCGAAGCCATAGGCGTAATTATTGACGGCTGCCCCGCCGGGCTGGACGTAGATCTGGACTACATTCAGGGCGAGCTGGACAAGCGCAAGCCGGGCCAGTCCAAGATCACCACACAACGTAAAGAAAGCGATGTGGTGAAGATCCTGTCGGGTACGTTTGAGGGTAAAACCACGGGCACGCCTATCGCCATGATCATCCCTAACGAAGATCAGCGGTCTAAAGATTACGGCCACAATGTAGATGTGTTCCGCCCCTCGCATGCCGATTACACGTATGCCACCAAGTATGGCATCCGCGATCATCGTGGCGGCGGCCGCTCATCCGCGCGCGAAACTGCCGCACGGGTAGCTGCGGGCGCATTAGCCAAACTTTTATTAAAAACGCAGGGCATAGAGGTACTGGCACATGTTAGCAGCGTAGGCACCATCAATGCGCCTAATATCTCTATAGAAAGTGCAGCAGAGTTTTTAGAAACCCGCGAGCAAAACATCGTACGTTGTGCAGACCCCGCCACTGCAGAAGAAATGATCGAATTCATCGACAGCATCCGTAAACAGGGCGATACCGTTGGCGGCAAGGTGAGCTGCCACATCACCGGTGCCCCCGTCGGCCTGGGCGACCCGGTTTTTGATAAACTGCATGCCGATTTGGGCAAGGCTATGTTAAGCATCAACGCCGTACATGGTTTTGAATTTGGATCGGGCTTTAGCGGCAGCGAAATGCGCGGATCTGAGCATAACGATATTTTTATGAAAAATGCCGATGGCAGCGTAACTACCCGCACCAATTTTTCGGGCGGGATACAGGGCGGCATTAGTAATGGTATGCCTATAGATTTCAAAGTGGCCTTTAAGCCGGTTGCCACCATTATGCACAACCAGCAAACTATTGATGGCGAAGGCAACGCCGCAGAAATTACCGGCAAAGGCCGCCACGACCCTTGTGTGGTTCCCCGTGCGGTACCTATCGTAGAAGCCATGGCAGCGTTAGTATTAGCAGACCATTGGTTGAGGAATAAGGTTTCGAAACTGTAGATATAAAACTGGTCTAAGTTTTCCTAAAACTGGTCTAAGTTTTCAACTTAGACCTAAAACACAGCAAGCTTTCAGCTTGCGAAATAAACCAGCTTATACAGTTAAGCTGAAAGCTTAACTCATTTTAGGTCTAAGCTGAAAGCTTAGACCAGTGTTAATTTAAACCGATGGGCAGGAAATATAAATTTCACGAGCACGATAAAATCTATTTTGTAAGTTTTGCCACCGTAAACTGGATAGATGTTTTTGTGCGTAGAATATACTGTGATATTATAGTTGATAGCCTGAAATATTGTATTGAGAATAAAGGCTTAGAAGTATATGCATGATGTATTATGTCCAGCCATATACATTTGATTATCAGCACAGAAAATGGTAATCTTTCGGATATTATGCGCGATTTGAAAAGGCATACAGCTAAAGCCATTTTAAAAGAAATGGAAGAAAACATACAGGAAAGCCGGCGCGACTGGATGCTGTGGATGTTTAAACGTGCGGGGCAACGAAACATAAATAATGAAGTGTATCAATTCTGGCAGCAAAACAATCATCCTGTTCAACTTTCCACTAACCAAATGATGAAACAGCGGTTAAATTATTTGCATCATAATCCTGTCGAATCCGGATCCGTTGAATACCCTCCTGAATATTTATACAGCAGCGCTAAAGACTACTATTCAGAACAAAAAGGATTGGTGCCGGTGATATTGTTAAGCTGAAAGCTTAACCCATTTTGGGTATAAGTTGGAAACTTAGACCAGTGTTGGCTTGAATGAGCGGTTTAATTAAAATTTACATATTTTCTTAATCTGCATATTTGCACATCTAAAATCTGCACATCTACAATGTCTCTTATCCAACTATATAAAAAAGCTTACAGCGGCTTATCTCCAAACAGCTGGTACCTCAGTGTGGTAATGTTCATCAACCGCAGCGGCACTATGGTAGTGCCGTTTATGAGCATCTACTGCATCAATCAGTTGGGTTTTAGTGTGGTGCAGGCCGGTTATATTATGGCCCTGTTTGGTGTTGGGGCAATCTTTGGCGCTTTTATAGGCGGCAAACTTACCGATAAGATTGGCTTTTACGATCTGCAGGTTTTCACCCTCTTAAGCGGCGGCATTCTTTTTATCATCCTGGGTTATCAGCGCACATTCCTGTCGCTGGCTATCGGCACATTTGTACTCAGCTTTTGCAGCGAGGCATTCCGCCCGGCAAACTCCACGGCTATTGCGCATTACAGTTCGCCCGAAAATAAAACCCGTTCCTACTCGCTCAACCGGCTGGCGGTTAACCTGGGCTGGGCTTTCGGCGGCGGCCTGGGCGGTTACCTGGCATCTATTAACTACAGTTTATTGTTTTGGGTGGATGGCTGCACCAACATACTGGCCGCGCTGATGCTGTTAAAACTGATGCCGCGCGCCGCCATTAAAAAATCGGAAGTAAAGCCTGTGGCAACCGGGCCGGTGGCATCCGCCTATCAGGACAAAACTTATCTGTGGTTCATTTTTCTGTCTACTATATTTGGCTTATGCTTTTTTCAGTTCTTTATCATGGAGCCGGTGTTTTACAAGATCGGCTGGCACCTTGATGAGCGTGTAATAGGTGCGCTGCTGGCGCTTAACGGCATCCTCATCGTGTTGATAGAAATGGTGCTCATCAACTACCTGGAAGGCAAAAGGCATGCCCTTACCTATATTGTTTGGGGCGTACTCATCACCGGCTTTGCCTTTGCACTGCTGAATGTTTTACCGCCGGGCATTGCAACGGCCACATTGGTGGTAATACTGGTAACCTTTGGCGAGATCATGAGCATGCCTTTTATGAACAGCTTTTGGATTGCCCGCACCAATAACTATAACCGCGGCGAATACGCGGCGCTGTACACCATGTCGTGGTCGGCCGCGCAGGTATTTGCGCCGGCATTGGGCAGCCAGGTAATTAACTATGGCGGCTTTAATTCGTTGTGGTGGCTGCTGGGCATCTTATCGGCCTTAACGGCGGCGGGTTATTATCTGCTTTATCAAAACAACAAAACGGCTGTTGAAACTGTTCCTGCTGAAGAGATGGTGGCCCTGCCCCAACAAATACCATAAATTGCACCCATGAAACGTGTTTTATTTTTAGACCTCGATAACACCATTTACCCGGTAAGTTCAATAGCTAATGAAGTATTTGATAACCTGTTTAAACTGATAGACCAGCACCTGGGCGAAACCGACAGGCAGGCAGCCGAAAAGGCTAAAAACGAACTTACGCGCCGCCCATACCAGCAGGTGGCCGATGAGTTTGGCTTTAGCGGGGAACTAAAGGAACAAGGTATGCAGCTGCTGCGCAATTGTGTTTACGATAAGCCGATGCAAACTTATGAAACCTATGATGCCCTTCGCCAGATCCCTATCGACAAGTTTTTGGTGACCACCGGTTTTACCAAACTGCAGATGAGCAAAGTAAAAATGCTGAATATTGCCGGTGACTTTAAACAAGTTTATGTGGTAGACCCCGAGCAATCCAACAAAACCAAAAAAGATATTTTTCAAAAGATCATGCAGGAGAATGGTTACCGGGAAGAAGATATATTGGTTATTGGTGATGACCCAAAATCAGAGATCAAGGCAGCGATTGATTTAGGGATCGATACTTTTCTGTTCGATCCGGAAGGCAAATACACCAACGAAAACGTAACCCATCACGCCAAAAACTACCAGGACGTAGCGCAAATTGTAAATAAGTGATCCGGGTATCATCGCAGGGCGTTTTAAGGACGTTTGAAAGACGAAAAAAGGCGTTTTAAGGCCTGTCAATTCCTCACCTTTTCAGCACCGCTACCGTAACCATCAGTTGCCCCAGATGCCGCATGGTATGCTCGGCACTATGGGTGTAAAGCCCCATAATTGTTGATGGTAATTGCCCGCGGCCCACCCCTCTAAAATCGGTTAGGGTTGTTTCATCCGTTTTGCTTAACTGCATTAGGGCATCATCAACCTGTTTGTTAAATACATCTACCAACTGCATTACAGTGTATGTTTTAGTGGTCGGTTTACCTTCAGCATGCAGGTAATTCAACTGTTCTGCGGTCAATGCCTCGCCGCGCGCATAAGTAAATAACCTGTTGAGCACACCCGCCAAATGCTGCAAATGAAAACCCGGGGAAGCCATTCCGGCCACATCACCCCATAATAACTCATCCGGGAAGCCGGTCATTAGATCGTTCAATTCTTCGCGGGCCTGTAACAAAGCATGCGCAACAGGCTGTAACAGAGCAGGAATGCCCGTAAGGGGGCCACGCAGCCAAACTTCCGGAAGCTTATGATTTGCCATGTTTCAAATATAATTGATTGTGCTGTTCATCGCTTTAATATTTAGCAAAGCAGTAAATAAATGGTTAAACAGCTTTATGGTATAAGTATTGCATATATGCAAATATAATTTTAGATACATACCGATATGATATTATCAGCTACTCTTAAAAAAACGGCCTTGCCGGTATTAATTGCCTTGTTTTGTGTGCTTACCCTCACCTTTCAAAGCTGCAAGAAAAAAAGCCGGTCTGACTTGGGTGCCGAACTTTTCAAAAAAACACAAAATAAGATCTTTAAAGATGCCACACCCGAAGGTTTGGCCGAGGTATTTAAACAGGTACTGGAAACAAACAAGGCTAAAATGGATAACCCTAAGCTCATAACCGCTTTTTATGAAAAAAACGATTACGACCCGGTTTTTGTAATGGATCATATCTTTAACGGCGATGTGGATATTACTGCCAGTTACTTTGAAAAAGCCGGCCAGCATGGCCTTGATCCACGCATGTTTAAAGCAGATCAGATTAAACAGCTGGTTACCAAATTCAAGGATAAAAAAGGCATCAAAACTATTGATGAAGCCTACCATGATATTGCAGAACTGGAAATACTAATGGCTAATTCGCTTATTAACTATTCAGGCGCATTACAATTTGGGATGGTTAGTCCGCGTAAAATTTATTCGCGTTATTTCACGGCCACCAAACGCCCCGACAGTACATCGATGATGCAGGCATTAAACGCTGGCAACCTTAAAACATATCTGGATAGCATCCAGCCCAAAGATCCGCAATACCTGATGCTGCAAAAGGCATTATTGGCCGGCGGCACAGCACAGGGCATGACCAAAGAGGAAACCCAACGTTACCTGGTAGTAAATATGGAACGCTTGAGATGGAAAAACAAACCTACTCAAAATGAATACGTTATAGTTAACATTCCTGATTATCGTTTGGATGTGATGGAAAATGGTAAATCTATTCTTGATATGAAGGTGGTAGTTGGAGAAGGCCGCAATATGGATAACACTACTACCTTGGCCGATTATGATGAAAGTGATAAAATAGACCGCCCTTTTAGCCGCGAAACACCACAACTGAATAGCATGATCCACAGCGTACAGGTAAACCCGGTTTGGAATATCCCGCAAAGCATTGCCAGTAAAGAGATAATGGTTGAGGCCGCCAAAGACCCCTACTATCTGTCTAACAAAGGTATAGATGTTTACCGCAATGGTAAAAAGGTAGAGGATACAGAAACAATAGATTGGGCAAGCGCTCCTAAAGATAAGTATGAATTTAAACAGCGCCCAAGCGATGATAATTCATTAGGTAAAATAAAATTTTTGTTTAATAACAACAGTAGTGTTTACCTGCATGATACACCGGCAAAAAGCGGTTTTAGTAAAACAATGCGTGCTTTAAGCCACGGCTGCGTACGATTGGGAGATCCGCAGGCATTGGCTAAAGTAGTTTTTGGCGATGGCCCTACTTACGAAAAGATAGCTAAAGCGATGAACGAAGATAATCCCGAACCAACTACTATCGGTTTGCCTAAAAAGATGCCGGTTTACATTACTTATGTTACTTGCTGGGTAGATAGCAACAACACCATACAATACCGCCCGGATGTGTACGGCTTAGATAATGTATTGTATGGCCACCTGCAAAAGTTTTTGGCTAATACAGACCAGATAGCTGCTTTATAGTTATTAGTGTGTAGAGAGCATGGTTAGTTTTTTATTCATCCTGATCAAAACATTAAACACAAAGCCCGTCGACAATATGTTGACGGGCTTTGTTATAACGGGCTTGTATAAATTATTTACAAACTTGCCATGGCAGCAATACCGGTGGTATCAGGTACTATGGAATTAGCCGGCAACGTTTCATCTAACAATTTTGATGTGTAATTACTATCATTACCATTAATATAAAGCATAGAGCCCCCTTTAATGGTATTTATAACCCTGTCAGACACCTCGGGAGATACCGCTGGGCAACCAAAGCTACGGCCTAAACGGCCTGTTTGATTAATGGTGTTCTGGCATACATAATTGGCCGCATGTATAACAATACCGCGCGCACGCGCAGCGCTGTTAATACCTGCATCCAAACCATCCAGCTTTAACGAGCGGCCATGTTTGCCCATATACACTTCGCTTGCCAGGTAAAAACCCAGGCTGCTTTGATGCGACTCGTTATTATTTGAAAAACGGCTGGCCATATCATCGCCACTACCCTGCCCGTGGGCAACCCATGTATTTAATAACAATGTTTTATTAAATAGGTCGATGATCCACATACGTTTTTCACGGCTTGATCTGGTAAAATCAACTACGGTAATTACATTACTGTTAGGGGCTAACTTATTGGCCAGTTTAAGGTTTAAATAACCGGTAACAGCTTTCTGAAACACAGCCGCATCCATACCTGTTTGCTGCAGATTTGCTGCTGTATAAATATTTGAAACATATTGCGCAAAAAATTCTTTTGCACCAAATGTTTTAGCAATGTTTTTATTTGTTTTAATAGCGCTTGTCGGCTTCCAACTGATAACCGAAATGGAGAATAACAATAAAGCGCCAATGATCCACCAAAAGTGTTTCCTCATAAATATTGGGTTTAATCGTTTAGTTTAATTTGGTACAAAACACCTAATGATATAGTATTAGTTGATATTGTTAAAACAAATATACGATTAAACTCTCAAATTATTGTCACTCCAATCTAATTATATATTTTTAATTAATATAATTTCCGAAAGGTTAACACAATCTATCCATAAGAATTCATTTCAAAAAAATCCTCTCTAAAAATAGAGAGGATAAATCTTTTTACTAAGGCCGATATGTTTTTACTTGTTCCAGATAATTTTTTCCTCTATCGGTGTTTTTCTTTTGCCTTCCGGTTGGGTATCGGTATAACCCATAAATAAAACGCCTAATACGCTATCTTCTGCTCCTAAACCAAAATGCTCTGCATAAGCAGGCTTTAATACCATGCCGCCTGTGCTCCAAAAAGCGCCGATGTTTAATGCAGTGGCGCCTAATAATAAGTTTTGTACAGCGCATGATGCTGCTATTACCTCTTCAAACTGCGGGATCTTTGGTAAATCCCCACGTTTTTGGTAAGCTATAATTACATGTGATGCACTGTTAGCCTGATTTTGAAAATTAGTGTAAACAGTTGGGTTAAAGCTTTCGCCCGGGTTAGCTGCTTTATATAATTCGGCATGTTGTTCACAGTACACTTTAGGGTCTTCAAATACAATGAAACGCCACGGCTCGGTATTACCATGGTTAGGTGCCCAGTCGGCCAGTTCCAATATAGAAGCGATGTGGCCATTAGGGATCTTATTACCATTCATGGTTGAAGGCTTGATGGTACGGCGGGCCTTAATGTTATTTGCAATTGCTGAAAATGTAGTATCCATAGTAAGAAATATTGAACGGCGAAATTAGGGAAATAAGTTAAAACCAAGCGGCTTTGTTTATAATTTATAGCAGGCTTGATAAAGCTATGCTATATCAAGCTGAATTGATTTATTGATCAGGCTTTACAGCTTTACCAATCAAATCCACATCTACCAACTCTAATGATTTAACCATGTTTTGCACAGTGGCTTTGTATTTTTTAAAATGAGGTGTGATAATATGGGCCTGGTAAGCGGCAGTATCAGCATATATCTCCAGTATGGTAATCCGCGAAGGATCTTTTTTATCGGCAACCGCATAGTAAGTAAGCACGCCCGGCTCTATACGCACAGCAGTTGTCATTTGTTCTTTAAGGGCGGTATTATACGCTTCCAGTTGAGCAGGGTCTACCTGTATTTTTGCCAGCCTTACCATTTGATTTTTTTGTGCTGAGGCATTGTTAAACGCAAATAACACTAATGCCATCACAACGATACTTAAAAGCAATTTTTTCATTAATATAGATTATGCTTTAATGGCTCCGGTTCCCCAATTCCCTTAAATGGATTTTCATAAATAGCATTCAAAAAGAATTTGGATCTTTTTTTGAATAATTTTATCAACCGATTTTTTCCAATACTTCAGATCCTCAGCAGCACGCGGACTAAAAATTATTTTCATAGATCTTCAACAGAAATTTTTACGCCCTGGCCATGCTTTATATCTTCACGTCCCTGGAGGATTTTCTCCACAAAATCTATATTATACGGACTTTTTTCTGATATAAAATCAATTTTCATCGCTTTTATAAAAGCTTTAAGAGCAGTTAATTACTCTTCAGTTTTAGGCTGTATAATCAATGTTTCCATAATACAAAAATAAGTATAATCAATTCCACACTTAAAATATTGCAGGATATTTACCCGGATTAGCCTCGTTCATCATTTTGTAAATAGCTTCCACCACATCATCATTTGATGGTTTGCTGAAGTAGTCGCCGTCCGAACCGTATGGCGGCCGGTGTTCGGCGCCGCAAAGTGTTTTAGGTTGCGCATCCAGTGCATAATATCCATTTTGCTGTTCGATGATCTTTTGCAGGATAAATGCAGAACCACCACCCGGCAGATCTTCATCTACCACCAGCAACTTGTTGGTTTTTTGTAAGGATTTACCACAAACGTTTTCGGTATCAAACGGATACAACGTTTGCGGGTCTATCACCTCTACGTTAATGCCCATTTTCTCCAGCTCTTCCGCGGCTTCCATTACAATACGCAGGGTTGAACCGTAAGAAACAACCGTAATATCCGACCCTTCTTTCAAGATTTCGGCCTTGCCTAAAGGCACGGTAAATTCGCCCACATTAGCAGGCAATTTTTCTTTTAAGCGATACCCGTTAAGGCATTCGATAACCAGTGCAGGCTCATCGCCGCGCAGTAGGGTATTATACATACCTGCAGCCTGGGTCATATCGCGCGGTACGCAGATATGCATACCACGTAAAGCATTTAAAATAAAGCCAAGCGGCGAGCCGGAATGCCAGATCCCCTCTAAGCGATGCCCGCGGGTACGCACAATAAGTGGTGCACTTTGGCCACCGCGGGTACGGTAGCTTAAGCTGGCCAGGTCGTCACTTAAAACGGTAATGGAGTATAACAGGTAATCCAGGTACTGGATCTCGGCAATAGGCCTTAAGCCACGCATGGCCAAACCCATTCCCTGCCCTATAATAGTGGCTTCGCGGATGCCGGTATCGGTGATCCGCAGATCGGTATATTTGCCTTGTAAGCCGGCAAACCCCTGGTTTACGTCGCCTATGGCACCTACATCTTCACCAAAGGCCACAATAGATTTATCACGCTCAAAATTCTTGTCAAAACAGGCGTTCAATACCTCACGGCCATCCATCAATTTTGCATCATTGGTGTACTCGGCTGCAATAACCGGTACATATAAAGGTGACTTAGGCGTATCTGTAAACAACTTTGAATTAAAGCGTTCAGTATTTTTATCTTTTTCGGCAGCTAACCAGTTCAGCAAGCTTTGCCTCGCCTCGCTTTTCTCTTTAACGGTTAAGCGTAAAGCCTTACGTACGCAGGCAATGGTATCGCGGCGGCCCGGGTCTACACAGGTTTGCAGGGAAGTAACCATCGCGGCCAGTTCATCCCGCTGGGCAGATGACTGAGCGATCTTATCGATCAGATCCACAGCCTGTGCCATTTCGGCCTTTATCTCAATTTCTAATTCGGCCCATGCCTCGCGCTGGCAGGTACGTACATATTTCTTAGCTTCAGCCTCCAGTTCGTCCATATCTGCGGCAGATATAATGGCCGATTCTACCATCCAACTGCGCATCTTTAAAAGGCAGTCGTGCTCTTCTTCCCAGCTTAACCTGTCTTTTGATTTATAACGCTCGTGGCTGCCGGATGTGGAGTGACCCTGAGGCTGTGTCATTTCAATCACGTGGATCAAAACAGGCACATGTTCTTCGCGGCAAATTTTTATTGCCCGTTCATAGGTTTCGCAAAGGGCTACATAATCCCATCCGCGAACCTTGAATATTTCATATCCGTTCCCTTTGCTATCCCGCTGAAATCCTTTTAAAACTTCCGAAATATCCTCTTTGGTGGTTTGCAGCCTTGCCGGTACAGATATGGCGTAGGCATCATCCCAGATGGAAATTGCCATAGGCACCTGTAAAACCCCCGCGGCATTAAAGGCTTCAAAAAACAGCCCTTCGGATGTTGAGCCGTTGCCAATGGTACCAAAGGCAACCTCGTTTCCATTAACCGAGAATTGCTTTAAATATTCAAGCTCCTTATTCTGGCGATATAATTTAGAAGCATAAGCTAAACCAAGTAAACGCGGCATATGCCCGCCCGTGGTGGAAATATCGGCAGCGCAGTTCATGGTTTCGGCCTGGTTGGTCCAGTTACCATCAGCATCAACAAAGCGGGTTGCATAATGGCAATTCATTTGCCTGCCGGCAGATGCGGGGTCTTTTTCGATATCGGGGTTGGCATATAGCTGTGCAAAAAACTCTTTAAGATTGCTCATACCGGTAGCAAACATAAAAGTTTGGTCGCGGTAATAACCTGCACGCCAGTCGCCTTTACGAAAAGCGCGGGCCATGGCCAGTTGGGCAACTTCTTTACCGTCGCCAAAAATACCAAACTTGGCTTTACCTGTCAGCACTTCGCGCCGGCCAATAATACTGGCCTGGCGGCTTTGAAAGCCAACACGGTAATCATCGATCACAATTTTTTTAAAATCGTCAAAACTGAGTTCGGCAGCATTTTCGATGCCAGTGTGTATTACAGTTTCGGGCATATAAAATTTTGTTTAGGCGGTAAAATTAGGAATTTCTATTTGGTTTTTATTATGGGTAGTTTTAAAACATATAGTTTTTACAATAGTTTTGAATTTAGGTTAAACCTTTTATATTTGTAATAATCAAACACGTAACCATGAAAAAAATATTATTGATATGTGCCGTAGTTTTAGGTTTTGCCTATAACGCATCGGCCCAAACCGACACTAAACCCGAGTTTAAATTTAACGAGGAAAAACACGATTTTGGTAAAATACCACAGGGCACCCCGGTTACCACCGTATTTGAGTTTACCAATGTTGGCGTAGAGCCTTTGATATTAACAGAAGTTAAACCAACATGTGGCTGTACTATAGCAGATTACACCAAAACACCAGTTTTAAAAGGTGCAAAAGGTAACATTAAAATTACTTATAACGCAGCTGCTGCACAGCCGTTCAACAAAACGATTGTGGTTACATCAAACGCAAAAACCCCTACTAAATATTTAAATATTGTAGGCGAAGTAATTGCCAAAACACCTGCAGCAAGTAAATAAAAAGCCTCTTCCCGGCCCTTTTAGAAGGAGATAAGAGAAAAAATATCGTAAGGCATCCATTTATGGATGCCTTTTTTATGTGCCTCTCCCCAACCCGTCTCCGAGGAGAGGGCTTTGAAGTTTTTTTAAGTCTCCCATATTGGGAAGATTAGAGGGGGCTTCTTACAGGCATATTTTTTTACTAATTTTGTGCCATGCCAAAAATTTCGCACAAAGGGCAGCAAATGCCCGCATCACCTATACGTAAGCTAACCCCATTTGCCGATAAAGCCAAGCTGGAAGGCAAAAAAGTGTATCATATTAATATTGGCCAGCCGGATATTGAAACCCCCGAGGGTATGCTTAACGCCATCAAAAACATTGATTTTAAAGTGTGGGCTTACACCCCGTCCGAAGGCACCCTGAGCTATCGTAAAAAGCTTACCGAATATTATAATAAGCTGGGTTATAACATTAGCCCCGAAAATATAATTGTTACAACAGGCGGATCTGAAGCAATTACGATTGGCATGATGGCCTGCTTGGATCAAGGCGATGAGGTGATCATCCCCGAGCCGTTTTATGCTAACTATAACGGTTTTGCCAACCAGTGCGATATTGTGGTAAAACCCATCTTATCCTACATAGATAACGGTTTTGCCCTGCCGCCAATCAGCGAGTTTGAGAAGCTGATAACCGATAAAACAAAGGCGATAATTATTTGCAACCCCAATAACCCCACGGGATATTTATACTCGCAGGCCGAGCTGGATGCGCTTAAAGAACTTGCCCTAAAGTATGATCTGTACTTGTTTAGTGACGAGGCATACCGCGAGTTTTGTTACGATGGCCGCCAGTTTATATCGCCCATGCACTTAAGCGGGCTGGATGACAATGTGATTGTGATGGATACCGTAAGCAAGCGCTACAGCGCCTGCGGCGCCCGTTTAGGCTGCCTGATCACCAAAAACAAAGAAGTAATTGCAGCAGGCTTAAAATTCGCCCAGGCACGTTTATCACCAGGTATGGTTGAGCAGATTGCCGGCGAAGCCGCGGTTGACACCCCGGATGAATATTTTACCGCTGTAAATAAAGAATATACCCAGCGCCGTGACACGCTGGTAACCGCACTTAATAAAATTGAAGGTGTTTACTGCCCCAACCCGGGCGGTGCTTTTTATGTAGTGGCCAAATTCCCGATTGATAACGCAGATAAGTTTTGCCAGTGGATGCTGGAAAGCTTTAGTCATGATAACCAAACCGTGATGATGGCCCCTGCAACGGGCTTTTACAGCACCGAAGGCGCCGGTACAAACGAAGTACGCATGGCCTATGTATTAAATAACAACGACCTGAACAAGGCCATGGAATGTTTAGCCGAAGGGCTTAAGCAATATCCGGGGCGGGTACTTTAGTAGTTGCCGGTTGGCAGTTTGCTTAAATAGTTATATATTCAAAAAGCAAACTGCAACCTGAAAACCCATGAAATTCAGCGACGGTATTTCGCAAAGCGGCACTCAAAACATTTGCTGGATAAATAATCTGCGGCTGGTGGCCATGTTTGCGGTAATTGTACTGCATACGGCTTCTCCCCTGCTTTTTAAATACGATAGCTCGCCTATACACCACTGGCTGGCGGCCGATATTTATAATGCGCTAACAAGGTTTGCCGTACCTGTTTTTGTAATGATTACCGGGGCCTTGCTGCTGCATCGTGAATACAAGCTTACGGGTTTTCTTAAAAAACGGATAGGCAGGCTTATTATTCCCTTTCTGTTCTGGAGCCTGGTATATATTGCCTATCAATGGTACATAGAAGTTATTACGTTTACCGATAGCATCCGCACTAACGCGCATATCGTTTATTACCAGCTTAAAAATGGCAGTTATTATCATTTATGGTATGTGTACCTGCTATTTGGTTTATACCTGTTTATCCCTGTATTAAGCAAATTTGTACGTAATGCAAGCGAAAAAGAGCTGCTGTACTTTTTACTCATCTGGTTTGTTGCCATGATTGTAAGCGAGCCTTATTTAACAATTTTTAATACCGCTATAGATCTGCATAACTTTACCGGCTATATTGGTTACCTGGTGCTTGGATATTATCTTGCCTATAAAAAATTCAGTATCCGGGGGCAGTTATTTATATCCGTTGCCTTGTTTGTATCATTCGCCGGCATTATTACGGCGGGCACCTATTATTTACAATTACGCAGCAAGGGCTTACTTACATTGTTTTACGAACCTATTGGCCCATTTGTATTGGTGCTTTCTTCGGCCGCTTTCCTTACGGCAAAAAACAGCAGTTTTAAATTAAACCCAATCATCAATAAGACCATCCAAAATGCAAGCAAATATACGCTGGGCATCTACCTGAGCCATGCGCTGGTGTTAAATGGTTTTGAGCTGATGGATATTGATTATCATATACTACCCCCGGTACTAAGCATACCGCTTATTGCCATAGCCTGTTTTTTAGTATCCTGGCTATTAATTTTTACTTTGAGCAAACTACCCCTTATCAAATACGTTGTAGGGTAAGCAAAAACAAAAATAAGCCAACGGCTGATTAGCATTAATTTGTCAAAAATGCAAACTGTTAACTGCCTAGTGCCAACTTATATTGTATATTTGCAGGTACCAATCGGCATATCAAGCCAACTCTACATAATGGGGTCGACCGGAATTGACAGGATGGAGATAAATAAGTAAGCATGCAGCGCGTTGGGTGAATTAGCGCTTAAATCTGAACACTCAAACTTACAAATGGCGAAAATAACTACGCCTTAGCTGCCTAATTTAGAATTAGCATAGCTTTTGTCCCGCCGGTTTTCTGTTCTGTTGGATCGGCAACCGGGGCATCGAAAAACGGAAATAGCCTGCTTTAAGGTGTGGAAAGCAAGCGAAACAAAGCACCTAAGGATTAAGGTACAGGTATGCGGTTAACCTTCCCTAATCCCTACAATTAAATAACAGCTAAGCATGTAGAAAGCTTACCTTATACCATGTTTGGACGAGGGTTCGAATCCCTCCGGCTCCACTTTTTTAGCCCATAACTAATTCAATTAGTTATGGGCTATTTATGTTTTGGAGGGAAAAAGTGCCAGATCAGGCAAGCTGTGAAATGCAAGTACAATACCCGTTAAATACGGCTTTAAGATATCTTCATAACGCTACCGATATTATCTACCTTCACTTTTAATCCATTCATTGCTCCAAGACTGGCTACATTTATAAACTTTTTCAACTCTTTAGATGTCGCGCTGTCATCAAGCTTTGTTTCTAAGTGGTGCCTAAACCACAAATCAATTGCACCTGATGATTTTTTAGACATTTTTTGTGTACGGTATAAATGCTTACTAATAAGTGCGTGGTTATTAGTTTGGATAGCTTGGTTTAATTCATCTTCAGTTAAACCGAATACAAACATTTCATTTTGCTGTAACGAGGTTTGATAAACCCAGTTAGGTTGCGGCAGGCCCTTCATTAATTCCTGGTCTTCCAAGCCCGAATTGATCACCAGATCCCACATAGCAGCCGGCTCTTTAACGATAACGGGCAGTTTTGCCTTCCGGCGTTTAACTGCCTCCCAAAATGATACGGTGTTTTCCTGCATTTTCCCATTTTCATCGCGATATACGGCCATATGATGGTTATTACGGGTTGATACAAAATCAATAGGCTGGCCCAATTCGTTTGTATGTAGGGCTTGTAAATCGGTATAGCCGGTAAAGCATCTTACCGATCTTTAAGTGTTGTTCCAAATATCAGTTGTTCAAAGAATGAAAGCAAATCACAACCTGTGGAAGATGCTGACAATGACAGTAACCGTTGTTCCAAATATCAGTTGTTCAAAGAATGAAAGCAAATCACAACTTTTGGTAATCCACAACCAATATCTGTAGAGTTGTTCCAAATATCAGTTGTTCAAAGAATGAAAGCAAATCACAACAGATCCACAAACCTCAATACAGATATTTGGGTTGTTCCAAATATCAGTTGTTCAAAGAATGAAAGCAAATCACAACTTTTAATGCTTGTTGTGCCGTCCGTTGCGGGTTGTTCCAAATATCAGTTGTTCAAAGAATGAAAGCAAATCACAATACACGCAGTATGCCAATGCTTTATCTAACTCTTTATGGATACATGATCCTCATCTATTTGGTATGGTAACGGGTTAAAGCAACTTTACGTTATTTTTAGCTTTTTTACTGTTAAAACTGGTAATGGTTTTTCCATCATAACGATGCACTCCATTGAAGTCACCAAACCAAATATCTCCTTTATTATCTTCTAAGATACCGAAGGTCATTTGTTTATTTGATATCGTGGTCACTATAGGGGTTTTATCAGATAATGACTTTCCATCATAGCGGGAAAGTGCCCAGCCCTGGTAACTATTCCTTCCTGAACTGATCCAAATGTTACCTTTTTTATCTTCCATAATGTAACCAACAAACCTCTGCGTAAAATGCGTAAGCGCACTGCCGTCATAACGCCAAAGGCCCTCTGCTCCACCCAGCCAGATATTCCCTTTCTTATCCTTGATGATCGAACGGGTATTCTTAAAAGGTTTGCCGTTATGGGTGAAAGCGGTAAACGATTTCCCATCGTATCGAAACACGCCATCTGCGCCAAACCAAAATACTCCGTTTTTATCTTCCATGATAGGGCCAACACCATAAAGCTGTTTTTTCTGAATAGCTTTTCCATTCGTATCCTCATACATGGCATTCCCGTTTAAGATATAATTCCGAAAGGACTTCCCATCGTATCGGCTTGCCCCGCCGGAACCGAACCAGATGTTGCCTTTTTTATCTTCATAAATACTACCGGCTCCGTTGCTAAGAAGCCCTTCTTCGGTTGTAAAATGTCTAAATAATTTGCCATCGTAATAATAAACACCTGAACCGACAGAGCCGAACCAAAAGTTGCCTTTTCTATCTTCCAAAATCGAAAAGAAGCGGGCCGAAGTCACTTTACTGGTAATGTTGGTAAAATACTTTCCATCGTATTTAAAAACACCATCAAATGTAGCTATCCAAATGTTGCCCTTGTGGTCTTGTATGATATTCCGGGTGATCCCGTTAGGGCCGTAAGGAGTTGTAACACCTTTGTTTTGTGGGGTTATGATGATCCTTTTTCCTTCTGATTGGTTATATGCGCAGGCAGTGCAAAAAATAAGCGCCAGAAACAAAGCATATTTGTTGATGTATTTGATCATTTGCTTTTTAATTACTTAATATTTTTTAATTGGTTTAATAAATTTAGCTGTTTAATTTTTGCTGTAATCCTGATACGAAGAACAAATTATTGCAGTCGATCAGCTGCCAGCGGCATAAGTGCTTTTCACTTTTTATAAAAGATATAGCTATCATTTGCTAACAGCTTGTACATGGCTTATTTGCCACATCGGCTTTCAGTTTTATTTTTTACAAATCATCTATTGATCCGCTGTAACGCAATGTATATTTATTGGGATGAATTTACTATTTTAGTAAACATTTTTGCAGCGGTTACCGCTTTTTACAAACGTTTTTGAATCTTAAACCTATGTTTAGCTACGACAACCGCGAACAGGCACATGCACCTTCATCTAACATCGCTGATGTTGTGCAGAAACGCAGCAACCAGGCAGCAACTATTCAACTTGTTGATAACCGCAAGGATACTGTGGTGCAAAAACAATCCCAAACAGCGGCCCAGCATAGCCCCCAAACCCGGCAGGCGGTGCAGCTACAAGCTATGGCTAATCGTTATACCGCTCATAAACCTATGCAGCCCATACAAAGGCAAACGAAGGGTACCGGCCTACCAGCCCAATTAAAGGCAGGTGTAGAAAACCTTTCTGGTTTAAGTATGGATGATGTAAAAGTACATTACAATTCAGCTCAACCCGCCCAAATGCAGGCACATGCCTATGCCCAGGGTACTGATATACACATAGCCCCGGGCCAGGAAGAGCATTTACCACATGAGGCCTGGCACGTTGTTCAGCAAAAGCAGGGTCGGGTGAAGCCCACCATCCAATTAAAAGGAGAAATTGCTGTTAATGACGATAACGGGCTGGAAAAAGAATCTGACGTGATGGGCGCAAGAGCCAATTCATTTGCCGGCTCTTCCAGCCTCTAATAAAAAACGTTAAAACAATATCCCGTCTTTTTGTAATTCCTTTTTTATTGCCGCTTCAATATCCTTTGCAGCTATTGTCTTCGCCTTATTTTTGATGGCTTTTACGCAGCAATACCGCATTACGTTTATAATTGCCCCGCCTGATAACACATATTTTTCGGCCACGGCCTGCAGGTCTACATCTTTTGCCGGTTGCATATTATCCGGGAATGCACTTTTCCAAAGCAAATAACGCTCTTCTGCCGCCGGCACCGGGAAATGAACAATGGTTTGAAACCTTCTTAAAAATGCCTTGTCGATATGATCTTTTAAGTTTGAGGCCAGTACTACAATGCCATTATGTTCTTCTATGCGCTGCAGTAAGTAAGCAACTTCCTGGTTGGCAAACCGGTCGTTAGAGCTTTTGATATCCGTTCGTTTACCAAAAAGGGCGTCGGCTTCGTCAAAAAACAAGATCCACCTCTTATTTTCTGCCATATCAAAAATCTTGGCAAGGTTCTTCTCCGTTTCGCCAACGTAGCGCGATACCACCAGCGAAAGATCAATGCGGTAAACATCGCGCTGCGTTACTTTGCCTATTAGCGTTGCCGTTAACGTTTTACCTGTACCGGGCGGGCCGTAAAACAAAGCCTTGTAGCCAGGCTTTAAACGCTTTGCGGTACCTTGTAACTTTAGCACAGCATCGCTATGCTGTACCCAATCTATTATTTCTTCAATACCATCGCGGCTGGTGGCTGCCAATACCACATCTTGCCAGGCTAAAGGTGTGGTGATCAGCTTCGCCGGGAAATCATGGTTATAATCCATATTTTTTAAAGCCCCGCTGATAAAATACTCCAGATACTCTGCTGATACCTGGATGGTTGAATTGAATATAGATGGATTTTTATCGCTGTTAACCAGGTTGATAACCCGGTTCTTAAGCAGGTACTTATCCGGATCAAAAAGCTTTAAAAACGCAAATCGTAATTCCAGGTCGCTGCCTGCAAGTAAAAACAAGGCGGTTTCTACTGTTGGTATAAAGGTGCCCGAGCTATTTTCTGGCCCGCCAAATTCCGAAAACCGCTTATCGTAGGTTGTATTGCGGGCATAAAACATATCCAGCAGTTCCGGTTTAAAATAGGGCGCAAGGCTTAATATCAGTAAGATACGGTCGGCAACCTGCAGATCATTGCTGATGATAAAATCCGCATAGGTTCCGTTTTCGCTTCCGGTTGATGGCGGCGGGATTTCTTCCAGCGATTTTAATTCGGGCTGATCCTCAAAATATAGCCTGATCCGAAGATCTATCAGCCGCCTGAGCCATTCCAGTTCGAGCGTTAAGAACGCCGAGTTTTTATTGATATTTTGTTTTAATCCAGTTGCCATTCTACAAAAATTAAATTCTTCATCCACGGGAGTTTAACCACCCTTGCCGACCACGGAAGCCGGTCGATCAGTATATCGTATGTTTCTCTTTTTACCTGCAAAAGCCAGTTGCCGTCACGGCTGCTCAATATTCCTTCGCGCTGCAGGTAAGTTCTTCTCAGCCCGTCTGTAGATAGTGTTTTCCATAATGGCGCATTGGCTATTACTGCAGCCAGCAGGTGGTCTGCAGCTTCCAACTCGCTTGGGCTGATTTCCAGCTGTACATTAACCGGCCGATACAACTCCATGCCACACAAAAGCTTGTTTAAGGTAAGGTGTGGCTCAAAACGTTCCCAATCTTTACCGGCAGCCAGGTATTGCAACAACAGGCAGGCTTTTTCGGCAGCTTCTTCATCGGTAAATGATTTACCGTCGGCAAGGTTGATACTCTTAAAAAAGCGACTGATAAAAGGCGCCAGCAAAACCAAACCCGCATAGTTAATATACAGCTTATCCGAGTCACTGAAAACATCGGTTGCTTCTGCAATGACATCTGAAAACTCATCAACCGGCGATGCTAAAGAGGGTACCTGTTTTACATAAATATCATCCGGGCCGGCCATTTTTTTCAACCCGCCAGAAACGGCCTTATCCTGCTGTAAGCCGGGTTTAAAACCGAAGTGCATTCTTACAACATCAAATAACGACTGTATAGTTGCAACCGCTGCACCGGTATCGGTATGATGCTGCGGCTTTGTATGCGAATTAAAAAGTCTTTCTGCCGTTTTGCTGAGTTGCGTAATCTGATCCTGCAGGGTACCGCCGGTATGAATAGGCCCGCCAAAAACTGTACTTAGCAGCACATTTAACGCCCTTACCTTGTCATCGTAAAAAGCTAATACCTTAGCTGCAGATCCTTTTCCGGGTAACTTATTTAAGGTTGCAAATTCTGCTTTCGCCAGCGTATCAAAAAACAGGATAAGTATTGCCGGGGCGATGCTTCCGGGTAGCGCAGCGGTTACCGTTTGTTGCAAAGCGCTGGCCCACCATAATTGCCTGTATGGGTTTAAACTTAACACCGGCGTAAAAGCTTTATATAAATAGGCCTGCCATTCGGCATTAAAATTATGCGCAGGTTTTATTTTGCCGGTAATTTGATACAGGGTTGTATCATCACAAACAAAAATCAAACGTTTTAGCGATGCCGGGCTGGCCAAAAGCGGGCCAAGTAAGCTACTGATCGCAGCGGCTTCTTTTGTTAATAAACTATCCAGCGCATTTTTTAACACGGTGCTATTAACTTCCTTTGCCCACCACGGAAATGTACCTGTACGCAAAAAATGCGCAATCAGATCGGCTTCTGTTTGATGCGCGGCTGTTGAACCCCCGCTGTGGCCGTAAGATTGTGCCTGGCCTGTAAACGGAATAGCCTTTAGCTGCTTAAGTTCCAGCTGAGAGGTAAGGCGTTTCTTTATTTCTTCCCCGATGCTGGCCGCATGGATCACCCCCAGATCAATTTCGAGATGATCTATACGATAGGTGTCATCGGGGTTGCCAAGCGTATTCAGGTACCGGTCAATTATGGGCAATATATCGGTTTCAAACAACCGGGATACCTTGTCCTGTATCTGTGCAGTATCCAGCCGCTTGTCGATCCGCAGGTCGATCAACTGTCGTTTAATAACATGTGGATTGCTGGGCATGCTAAAAGTTAACGCTTATGGTACCAATTATTTTGGAGAACCCGGTGGTTGATTTTGTTGCGATCACCTCAAAAGATGTATCAGCTGTTAGGGGGCCAACCGGTAACAGCACCTCATCATCCGTGCTGCTATTGCCAACAACAAATAAACTTTTTATCCACCAGTCATCACTCATTACCGCATTTTCATCAAATGATGCGGCTTTGCTGTCGCCGCAAATACGGGTATTACCAATGCCATAATTACGATGATAAAAAACCGGCGGAACGATAAGTTCATTGGTAGCAGTATTACGTAACTGGTACAGAATACCGCTTTGTGCATTGCCAACTTTTATGGTTTTGCCGGCTTGCGGGTCCTGGCTGTCCACAACAGTAAATGTTTTATCATGTGCCGGATAAACGGGTATCACTACCCTTTGGGTTAAAGCGGCACCAAGCGGCCGGATTACCTTTTCGGCAATAACGGTCAACAGCATATCTTCGGTTGTCAATTCAATTAAGGGTATATCCAGCACCCCGGCCACTCCGTTTACCCAATCGCTTAAATAAATATCCGTTTTGGTATCCGGGCCATCCATTGCATCAAGGCGCAGGCGATATTTTACCGATGACTGCGATAATTTAAGCCTTACCCCTGCCGCGCTTCCATAATCTGCCGCCCCCGTTTTGTTGTACCGGCTTTTAGATTGCTGGCTGTACCAAACTGCCGGCAGGCTAATATCAGGCATAACACCGATGATAACGGCTGCATTTAATAAACCGGTAAGCCCGGTATTGGCATCATCAACAAATACCCGCAGCTCCATATCTTCGCGCAGGCCGTAAGTTGTTTCCAGTTGCAGATCGGCATTATCGCCCAAAAACTTTTTACTGATGCAAAAAGCAGCCGGCCCGGCGGGCATAAGTATCGTTTCCAGATCGGCTTCGTTATCAACCGTTAACAGTTGTTTTGGGGGCAGTGCGTTTATCTCGCCGGCAAAATACACAACGGAATACCACGCACCTTTTTGGGCGTTTTTAACGGTTAATACTACTTTTTCACTATAATTTAGTACAGTTTTTTGCGGGATAACCTCAAGGCCAACGTTTACCCCTACCCTGATGTTAACCACCTGATACAGGTTATTACTGCGAAATGGCGGGTACATTTTTGTTGCCTTTACCCGGAATGCATGCACCTGTTTGGTAAGTTTACCCGTTGGTATGGTAAGCTCTCCCGGGGTATCGGTATGATATGCTTTGCCCGGTTCATCAATATCCTCAAACAACTGATAGGTTACATCGGGCTGGCTGTTGCTGATAACCAATGCGGCTGTGCTATCATACAAAACCATCTCGTTTACCGCTTGCACCGGCAGATCGAATAACGGGTAGGTAACCGCTACAGGGTTCAAAAGCATATCGAGCAGGGTATTGCGCACGCCGCGCAACAAATAATTTTCGTTTGCCATGGGTTAGGGTTTCCTTAATATTTCTAATTGCCCCAGAAAAACCCGGTAGGCACTCTCGAACCGCTTTAATGCCTCATCTGCCATCCATTGGATATACACCGTTAGGTGGGCAGGCGTTTCTTCGCGAATGGTGCTTTCCACAAATTTTCTGAAATTTTTATCGATAAACCGTTCGTTACTGTCTGAAAACACAAACGTAAGCTGGAAAGAATAAGGATCGCGTACTACACCCTGTTCACCCTCGCCCGTAAAGGCAAAAATGGTTGAATTGATATCCCTTCGTACCCATCCCAGCGGCGGTTCGCCGTTTTTTGCCCTTGCGGCAATAGTGCCTGCGTTGTATGCGGCATCTATCTTAAAACTATTTACCAGCACTTCTGATACCGTATAGCTGCTATCCTGGTCTTTATCCCTTATCACTATCACTTCGCCATTTTGCAGCCCGTGCGCCTGCGATGTACAAATGGCAAGCCCATCCTTATCCTTTTTAAATTCCGAAAAATACGATGGCAGCATAAACCGGTCTACAATGGTTTTATCTGCCGGCATGGGGCGTAATAAAATATGCTCTACCATATAAAAGCCGCCGGTATTATCTGTTAAGCTGCCTGTTTTAGGGTTGTTAATGCCCAGCTTGCCTGCTATGCGTTTTTCCAGGCCAGAAACATTTTCGTTGCGCCATGCGGGCTGTGTGTAATTAAACCCTTTACCACGCTGGCTGCTTATGGCGGGGTAATGCTGCAAAAAGGTCAGCTTATCCTTCACCAGCTTCAGTTTATACGATTCCAGCCTTTCTTTTTCCATCTGCGCCGGGTCTGCCGTTAAAAGCATGTTGGCATTTAGCTTGCCATCGTTTAAACGATGTTCGTTGTTCAGCCATAACGAATAATCGGTAAGGCTTTCGCCAAACCTTGCCAGCAGGTGGTTCAAAAAGCGGTCTTTACGGTTTAAAGCGTTTTCTCTGGATTCCGTCAGGTCGGCTATTACGCCGGTATATTTTTCATCCAGCAACTCTTCCACACCCGGTATTTTGCCTGCAAGCGATTGATGGAAATATGTTTTGATATCCATATTATGGAACGAAAACAGATCTTTTAAACCTGCGGCCTGTTCAAAATAGTTGGCCAGGATCTGCTCAAAAAATAACAGGTAAGCTTTAAGCTGACCGGCCTGTGCCTTCCGTTCTGCCGGGGCCGATTCTGGCAGGCCGGTTTCGCCGATCCCGTAGATCTGCGGGAAATGGTTCTGGATGGAATAATAAGCGCCTAAATTGCTTACCGCCGGCCTTGGCGGAACGATGTCCCGCTCCGCGGGCTTTAAAATTTCTTTACTCTCGGCCTTTTTATAATGCGCTAAATAACTTAAAACTGCTTCAGTGTTTACTTGTAAAACCTGCCCGTTCTTTTGAAAGGTAAGCCCGTTGCGGCTATCCAGGCAGGCTTCATAATCAAGCGCCGGTGTACGGTTAGTATCCAGATCAAGTATCCAGCTGTTACCGGGCTTTACGGCGGTGCTCATTAAAACATTATCTATGATCCTAACCTCGGGCATGGCCATGATCTCGCGGATGAGGTCAGACGCGAACAGCTTGGGGCGGCGGTTAAACAGGTTTAGCTCATCATCATCAATAAACCCATGCTGCAGGGCCGGGCCATCCATCACTTCGTCAACAGTTTTACCCTTGGCCAGCATTTGCTGCAGGGTGTAAAAGTTTATCCCCGGCAACAACCAGCTTGATAACCGGTACAATATTTCGGCAGCCGAACGGTTTACATCTTCGGTGTTTATCACCTCGATAGTGCCCTTAAGCGTGATCTTTTCTTCGGCCATGATCATCGCCGGTTCAAAATCCTCGCATAAGCCCCGGCAATCCTGCAGCCTGTCATTTACCTGTTGTAATAAATTACTGTCAGAATGATCGCGGTTACTTTTAGAGATCAGTACCTTATAAAGCCCTTTTATTTTAACCTGCTGTAAGGAAGCCGGCGCAGTATCTGCAGATGATCTTTCGTCATAATGCAGCGAGAGGGTGTTTTTTTGCGGATTAAAATAGATGGGGGGCTGCGGATCTGTTATCTTTTCTATCCAGGCGTTTTTAACACCGGGTATATCCAGTAACACTTTACGAAAATCTGTAATGGTAACCGGGCTTGTGGTCAGGATCTGTGCAGGGCTGAATAAACTGCCGTACGTATCGTCACCCGGCCGCGCAAGCAGGTCGCCAATATCCAAACTAATGCGGTAGCTAAGATCTGTAAGCGCATAGCAAAGCTGGTCTAATATTGTAATACCGGGGTCGTGTATGTTATGGTCTGTCCAGGTGTTGCCGGCTAAATGCTGTAAATGGTTTATCCCCTCCTGCCGCAAGGCGGCAAAATCCATCCCGGGGTGTTCGGGCGGGGTATTGGTAAGCGTTACGGGATGGTTTAAGGTTTCCATTTTAAGCAGCAATTAATTCGTTGATCTTTCTAATGCGGTTAAACGCTGTTCAAAGCCGGCAAGCAAGGCCTCTAAGGCGGCATTCTTAGCTTTCAGCTCGGCATTTTCTTTAACCAGCTGCTGGGTTGCGCTCAGGTTAAGTAAGTACAAACGGTCATACTCTACCATCTTAAAATCATATGTTTGTTTACCATACACCATAACATCGCCTTCATACTCGGCAGCGGTACCTTCTACACTAAAAGTGGTTTCATCTATCAGCTTAATTAGCTTAGGCACACTGCCGCGCAGTGTTTGTATTTTCACAATATCGTTGTCGGCAAGGTTATGGGGGTCAACCATGGTAAAGGTAACCACCCCGTTTGTTTCTGATATTTGTTTGGGCGCTGCTAAAATGCCCGGTAAAAATTCTGTCCTGGTAACAACGGCCTCGGGGAATACTGTTTCAACTTCCTGTGCTATCAGCCCTTTACGTAAGCTATTCCCAAAAGTACCAGGGTCTATGTGGCGGTATTCGGTAATGTTAAGTTTACTTAATACCTCCAGATTTTTAATGGAATCGGTAGTGGTAATATCTTTTTTGATGCGGATATCAGAACCTGTTACAACCGCCCCTTTTACTTGTAGCTCTGTTTTAACGGCTATCTTATTGATCTCAAGGCCTCTGGACCTGGTGATCATAGCCAACTCCGCCATACTGCTGTTGGGCCCTGTCTCTTTAAATACAAACCCACCACCCCATGCCGGGGCACCGCCAAAGTTATTTATAAAATCAGTTTCACCATTGCCGCTGCTTGAATTCCAGCTTAAATAGGCCCCCTGTACTTTGCTGTAATCCTTATAATCGCTGGTAACATCGCCGGATACACGGATATTGCCGCTAACATCCAGCCTGGCATTGGCAATTTCGGGCGCACCGATGCTTACAATACCATTGCTTTGTATATTCAGCAACGTGCCGGTTATCTTTTCATCATCACACTTTTGGAATGAAAAGCTGGTTTTGCCGCCGCCGTTATTAACAAAATTTGTTTCTTTAAAACCGGCGCCATCAAAACCGATGTATGCACCTTCGCCTTTGGTATAATAGTTTGCGTTACTATCCTTACTGATTTTTACCGCACCGTTTACATGCAATTTAGTTGCAGGGGTAATGCCGGCGCCAATACTTACATTACCATCCCGCGCAATAGCCATAGCCGTGATGTTACCGGAAATTTGCGTGCCTAATTTTTCTGTAAAAAATAATATCGGGGCATTATTGGTAACCAGGCGCACATAACGGCCCTCAAGCGTTGAGTATAAGCCCATATCGTTGCTGTCAACCGCTACATCTGTTGCACCAATCATCTTTATTACGCCAGTATCCACTAAAGTTATTCCCTTTGAGGTAAGCGCACCGCTTACGTTAACAGTACCGTTAACATCCAGCTTATAATCGGTGTTTTTGCCCGCCCCTACAGCAACATTGCCATTGCCTTGTATATACAACAGCGCATCGCTGATAGTGGTACCATCAGAGTTGTGGAAACTAAACCCGCCAACGCCCTGGCCTTTATGGTTGATGAAGTTTGATTCGCCGGCCCTTCCGGTACGGTTCCAGTTTAAATATAAACCCTGTTGGTTAAAGCCGGCGTCATCCTCGCTGCCAATATGTACAGCGCCTACAACATCAAGCTTAACGCCCGGCGTTGTGCTGCCAATACCCGTATTGCCTGTTTTTTCGTCTATAAACAAACAGGTATCCCTGGTATCGTTATAAATATTAAAGCCTGTTTTAGCGTTTTTTGAAGGATTTTGATTGATCTTCCAGCTTGGTTTCTTAGCGTCTACGGAGTTAAAAAAAGAAAACAATTCCTGTGTTTCGCCACCGGCAACCACACTTAGCGGATCACCGGGGCCTTTACGGATGCCGTCATCGCTTTGATTAAGGCCCGATTCGATCAGATCGGCGAAATCAGCTTCGGTAGGTACGCTGTTTTTTTTGAACAGTGCTTTCAGATCTGCTTTACTTTTTATCATTTTTTTATTGGTTAATATAAATGTGATACTCAGGTTATGTAATTACAACAAAATCATTATCTATTTGCATGTAGCCGATGCCTGCCATGGAGCTTGGTAAAAACTCGTCATCGGTAAGCAGGCTGATATCGTGCGCCGGCGCCGAAACCAAGATCATATCCGGGTTTGCAGCGGCAGCCTTCCCGGCAGATTTTACCTCCCTGTAGGGGTCATCGCCGGTGCTTTGTAACAGCTTGATGGTTGCAACATGATCTATATACGGCTGGCGGGCAATAAAATTCACAATGGCGTTATGGTATATATTGCCACCGATAATAATATCTGCATGATCATCAAAAGCCCATGGGGAAAGAAACTGTTTCAGGTCCTGCTCCAGCTGTAGCCTGTAATATGCTTCGCTATAGCCCTTTTTAATTCTTACCCCGGTTTTAACCTTTATTTTTACATATACCGGGTTGCGCACTTTAATGCTTACAAAAGGCGGGATGCGTTGTTCCATGTAACCGGTGATGCGCAGCAGCAGATCGGCAGGTACTTTAGGCTGAAAATGATCAAAGGCATGCAGGCCCTTCGTATTGGTGATCACGATGATATCAACCTTGCCTATATCCTCGGGCCTGTCAGAAAACGTGCCGGGCATACATTTAACTTTATAAATTTCGGGGAATTGGCCCAGTATCAGCCTTTCGTAATCCCAAACGGCAAGGGCACGGTTTTTATGCCTTAAGCGTTCGCTAACGCGTACATAAAACTGTGCTTCTGTTTCCTGCGGTTTGCCCCCAACTGAAGCAAAGGGCTGATCGAGCTTTTTAATACCGGCAACCATTTGTACCGTTGCCCTGATGCTGCCGGGCGCCAGGGGCGCTGTAAAATGCGACGCATGGTTACCCTGGTTAATAAATAATGCATTCACGCCCTGGGCAACAATATCTATCAGATCGGGTATGGCGTCGCTGTATTCGTTTACGGATATTTTTAGCCAGTACAGATCATCGCCCAGCAAACGGTTGGTATTGCTGATATCGCCGGGTATGTTTATTTCTACCAGGCCGGTATTGGCCAGGCCGTTGGTCGTATCGCTTACTACAGCAGATGCCGGCAAAGCGATCCAGTTCTCATTTTTAAGATAGCTCCAGGTAATTACCGGCGATGGCAATTCGGGGTTGGCAGTGCCCCCGGCCAGCTGAAACAACAGCGATAACTGCTGCTGCCTGCCCAAACCCTTCAGGCCGATAAACAACTCGCCGGCATGGGCAAATAAGGGCACCAAACGCATCCCGCCTGCATTACCGGGGCTTAACTCCCTGTAACCAAATGCTTCGATGCCTATTAAACGGGCGGAATCATCGGGCTTGCCGGGCAGTATCTCAAAGGATGTGGTGTAGCCCGCCGTTAATTGCTTTATTTTAGGTACGTAGGGCGCATTTAATGTATAGGCTCTGATTGCCTTATCATCATACGCCAGCGCTTGTTTGGTTAACAAAGCGGTATAGGCTGCGTGGTTAAAATCTGTTAAAAGCTCCAGGCTAAAATACCGCTTCCAGTTAACAACATCTTCGCCGGTATTTAATTTATCAACGGGGATATCCTCAAAACTTCCGCGGATGCTAACCGGCGCATTCCTGGCAAAAAGCTTAATGTTGCCAAGCGGGGTTGCATCTTCGTTATCTATCAGCTCCAGCTTGCCTAAAAAATGTTCATTCCCGGTGATGGGCTTATTGGAGTTGTTGATCTCTTCATCCGCCACTTTACGATAATTGGCATAGTAAGCCTTAAAATCCTGCGGGGCGTTTAGCCACTCAAAATCTAAGGTTAAGGCATCAATGGCCTTGCCCGCCAGCTGGCTGTGCGAAAAATAGAAGCGGTTACCCACCTGCGGCACCGTACCAAAAGGCTCGAATGGCTTTTTAGGGCTCAGTACCGAAAAATCATTTTGCAAGGTTAACGCCCTGATGCCTGTAACGGCAATATCTACCCGTATTTTTTGGATAACCAACTGGTGCAGCAACTGGTACCAGCTAATATATGCCGGGTTTTGCTTGCCGCCGCTGTTGTTAAGCACCATAGCCAGCATGGGCTGCCCGCCATATTCTTTCAGTAAGCCTTTAGGCAACACCGGCACATCTGTAACCGTAGTAACTTCTTCATCCATATTTAAGCGGATGCGGAGCGCATTCAGGTAAACATCATTTGCGGCGTATTTTTGGTTGTTTGCCGCGGCGGCTACGGTAGCTTTAAGCGTAACCTCTACATTTTTCTGATCGATGTAACCCTCTATCAGGTACACCTGCCCGCCGGCGTCAACCACGTAGTTGCCCACATCTGCTTTGGCGAACTGTGCACTTGCGCAACTAATTTTACCGTTACTGAAAGACAGACCGGGAAGTGCCGTACTATTGCCTGTACGTATAAAATCATCAAACGACAGCTCGTTCACTGCAATTTCTTTCCACCCGCCGTCTGCACTCAGCATCATACGGAAAGGGGGCATTTTTTTTGCCTTGCTGTTTAACTCCTGCTGCAGCCGGGCTTTTTCCAGCCCATTTATTTGCGTGCATGACAGGTAAATATCTATTACCCGCTTACCGTCATTCAATACAAATTTAGGTGAAGCGATGGCCAGGCCTATTGCCGGGTACAAAGTGTTGCCGGCGCTAACCCGCCCAAAAGCGCGGGCATGGCCTGTTTCGCCCTGCATAATGGCAGCTTTCAGGTCGTCTTCTTTTGCCATGTCCAGCCACTCCGTATCCGGCGGCACAACAGCAGCGATCCCTTTTTTCTGTAAAACAACATCTAACAGGGCATATACCTGCGCCCAGTCGCGCTCATCAAGTTCGCGTTTCTGCACGTATGCGGCAAGGGTGCTAAAATCAGCTACGGATAATAAAAGTTCTTTGGTGGCATATAACAGTGCTGGGCCCCGCAGGGTATCGGCCTTATCAAGCAGCGCCTTATTAATTTGCAGAAAAATATTTTCGTCAACCGCCTGGCCGTTAAAATTTGGCAAACGGCCGTCGGCATCAGCCAGCAAAAGTTCAATAAATGCAAACAAACCTGCTGCCTGTTTTTGTTTATTTTTAATTTGCAGCCGCCGGTAAGCCGTTGTAAGCGCCGTTACCACATAATTACCGTTTAAGATGCTTTTCGGGGTCGAAAAAAGGTCAATTATGGCCGTTAAATGGTCGTCTGATAACTGATATTTTAGTGCGGTACGGCTTACTAAATCTTTATCTGTTTTTTTATCGGCATCCAGAAACTGATCCGGGTCGAACGTGTCATATCCGAGTGCCATGCTCATCATTTCTTTTACAGATCGCAGCTTATTTTTCTCGTCCCACTTATCTGCAAGATATACCGGGCGCTTATCAGCATACAATGATTTGATCCCGGCTACGGCAGCCTTGGTTATCAGCGTGTCTTTCTGGATGTTATACACACGGTCTTTACCCAAATTGTCTTTGCCGGCGGTTACCTGTGTGCCTTTTTTAAGCACTAATTCGTCTACCTCGTTGGTTAGCTGCACAATAAAGTTAACCACATCCGGGATAGGCTTCTTTTGATCGAGCCCTAACAACTGATAATAATACAGGTCGAGATGCTGTTTGGTGAACTGGTTAAGCTGTACCTTTATGTTACCCAACAGCTTTAAAAAGGTGATAAACAGCACAATATGCGGGTTAGCAAACTGATCTGCATGGTTGGCGTACCCGGCAGATTCATGCCCGTTTTCGGCGTAAGCTATCAAGCCGGAAAGCCAGTTAAGCTGATCTGGTGAACCATACTCGAACCCGCCGCTTAAAAATGCCCCCCAGTTGCCCGCTGCTTCGTTTTCTGAGTTGAAGAATTTAAGGTACGCTGCAAAATCATTGGCAAACTTTACAAAGTCGGCCAGGCTGCGCTCTTCCACACGAATATAATCCGGATCCAGCTCGGCTACCAACCGTTGTGCCTGGCTTATACCATCCCGGTAAACAAGTTTTTGGGGCTTTAATTCGTTGATCATTTACTGGTGCTTAATCTAATCTGCATTCGCTTTAACATTAAAACTTACAAAGCTGCCAAAACCGGTGTATTCGCTCATCACATCTGGCTTAGGCGGCGCTGTGGGGATACTGGGGTCTTTAGCGGGGCTTTGCACCTCAAACTTTGCGGTAAACATGCTTCCCTTCAATATAACTGCCTTTCCGGAGTCCGTTACTGTTTTTGCAACCTGATCGTTCGCTAACGCAGCTATTTTAAGGGTGCCTGTACCCGGTATAACAAACGGAGGCGCGATATACATACATCCCGGTACTGCCAAGTTCTTCTCATCACCTTGAATGCAGATCTTTTTTCCGTTTACGGTACCTTTACCGGTACCGGTTAGCTTACCCGGCTGCACAATTACTATCGCCACTCCAAAAGCAGGGGTAAAAATAGCCTGGTCGCCGTCTGCAAGTATGGTATCAAGCATAGTAATTGTTTAATCCGGGTACGTTCATCTTGTGGCTTCGTTTATATAAAAAGGATACACCATATTGTAGCGGTTATTGGTTGCCATAATGGTATATTCAATTCCTATCAGCAATATCCCGGTTTCATCTACAGCCCTTTCAATATGAATGTTCTCGGTTTTTACACGGGCCTCATTTTTTAATATGGCATCAAATATGCTGCCTTCAATGGCATTGATCAGGCTTTGCCCAATCTCTTCAAAAACGTAGTTGGATAGATCGCACCCATAATCAGGGAACATTACCCGTTCCTTTATGGCTGTGGTTAATAAAATGTATAAACTTTGCTGAATATCCACCTCAGCAGAAACCATTTCCACACGGGCGCCGCCAGAAAAAAACTGCGGCGGAAAGCCCCACCCCCTGCCTAAAAATGCTTCGTTATTTTCCATTATCCCCATTTGCTTCGTTATGATTTGCTGCCGCACTTGCCTTTTCTATTTGCTCTTTAGCTTGTTGCCGGATGCTTTTCACCAGTTCAAAAACTGTAATATAGGGCTGATGCCCTAAAGCCTCCAGAATCTTGTTCACTTCATCTAACTGAAGTGTTAATGTGATCTCGTTCATTACGCTGGTTATATTAAATCTATTGTTGAACCTTTAATTTTAATGCCTTTGCCCTGTATATCAATATCGCCCTGGGCTTTTATCATAACATTTTTTGCGCTTTTCATTACAATTCCTGCGTTGCTTAACGTCAGGCTGTTACCATTCGCATCATTCATCTCGATCTGTTTACTATCCTCATCGATCAGTATTTTATTATTATCGGATGTTTGGATCCGGAGCGTTTTATTTTCATCGTCAAACAGCAGTTTCATCCCCGACTTGGTAACGATGCCCTTTTGGCCATTTGCTTCGGTTTGGGCTACTACAGGTTGATTTTTGGGGCCATAAACCGACCCCAAAATGACAGGATTACGCGGATCGTCATTAATAAAACCAAGTATTACCTCATCACCCGGCTCGGGCCAAAAAAAAATGCCCCTGTTATAGCCGCCATCTAATGTTGTAAGCCTTGCCCAAATCGCATTTTCGTTATTATCCATTGCCGGCATCCTTACTTTTACACGCGATTGGTTTTCCGGGTCGCCGTTTGATGTTTCTACAATGCCTACCTGTAAACCATTGATGCCCGGCAACAGCCCGGCAGCTTTAGTATCGGTAAGTTTAACGGCCGACGAAAACCAATCTGCCGAAAGGCCGAACTGGATTGTAGTGACCCAGTTGCCACCGGATATATGATGCTTAAGCCCGGTTACAATGTTTTCACCAGAAAACTTATTGCCCGCGCCCTTTAATTCAATGTTGTCGCCAAGTTTTAAACCGCCTACCCCCGCCACGCTAAAACTGCCTTTTAGCATAGATAGCCTGGTTTTAACCATACGGGCGTCTGCCCAGGCACTTGCTTCCTGTGCGTTAACCGGGATAACGGATACCATCCTATCATCAGAGTTTCCCATGGCAGCGGCCAGGTTGCTTGATTTAAGCACCCCCTGCTTAAGAGTAAAACGCGTATCAGATGTTAATTCGCTTATTTGCTGTGTATCCAAATCCCATGTACGGGTTGTTACTGCAGCATATTGATGGCGTGCATCTGCCTGCAGATCAAAATCATAAACCGTGTCCTTACCAATCTCAAAAGACATTGCAGCTGCCCCGAAAGATGGCTTTACAGCAGAAACCACACCGTTTACGGCAGCAACAAGCAAGCCGTTAACTTCCGCACGGCTTAATAGCATATCCCAGTCAGAAGTATAATATTGTACAATTCGCTCGTGTATGGCCGCGGTAGTGGTTATTGCCCCTGCACTTACCCCTTTATAACTGCCTATCAGGGTGCCTATCAGGTCGCTGTCTGTAATTTTGTTAAAGATGCTGCTTTTACGCTGGGTGGTCATCTTAACGGCCGCATCACTTATATCAACACTTAGTATGCAGCCCGAAATAGTTTTTTTTAACGAATATTTAATAATGATCCCCGTAAATACCGCACGCTTGCCAGATGATTCGCCGCTATAATTTATAGTAATGGTAATACTGTTACCGGGGTCAAAAAAGTCAGAATCACTGATCCGGTATTCTTTTGAGGCAAAATCTCCGTCGGTTAACGTAAGCGAGGCATAAGAGATCCGGTTGATATCTTGTATCACATCAACACTAAGCAAACCATAACCCAAGGGCATTTCTGTGCCACCGCTTGTAACAGTTACATTAACAATATCCGTTTTAGTTGATGAATAGGGCATATTAATTTTTTACCGGTGGGAAATAAAGTTCCTGCCCGGGGGTAAGATCTCTGAAATTGTTTAGTTTATTAGCCCTGGCCACCTGCAGGTAATAGGTTTCTGACCCGTAAATTTCTTTGCACAGTAAAGGCAAGGTGTCATGCGTTTTAACAATGCGTTTATGGGTAAGGTCGGGCGAGCTTTTGTTTTCTTTCTTGAGGCGTTCTTTTTCCTCCAGGTCGCCCACAAAAACGGTACTTAATTCGGCGCGCAACGGCCTGCCGCCCTTATCAAATAAAGTGTAGGTAATATCCACACTCTGCAGCCTGCATTTAAAGATAAGCGTACCCCATTCTACTTTTAAAAATTTAGGCTGATGGATATTACCGTCCATATAGGCGGTTAACTCCATAAATCTTTTTACCCTTTTAGAAACGTCCAGATCGGCCTTTTTTACCATCACCGCATAATCAGATACGCCGGTTCCGTCTAAGATCAGTTTCAGCGAAATTTCTGAAGGCTTGGTTAAAGAGTACCTGGCCACGTTACCACTCGAATTGATGCCCTGCTCCTTGCTATATACGTTTTCGTAGGATAAGGAGTAGGATTCGGGGTTAAACATGGCTTCAAAAGTATCAAAGGGCATACCGTTCCTTTCTTCGGTGCGGTACACTTTGATCTTTAACTTTTCGAGTTTGTTGAGGCTAATCAATGCCATGTTACCGGTGTTTATTATTTTCGATGATGCTGATCACCTCTTTTACACATTCGCGGATCAGCAGCGCACGGTCTATCGGGTCTGGCCCTTTTACCGGTTTTGAAGATGTATGCCCGTTTTCATCCTGGATGACGGTTGCCTTTATTACCAGTTCCCTTATTTCTACAGCCATAATAATTTATACACTTATGGTTTGGAAACTGGTATAAGCCAGTTCCATAGTTTCTATTACTACCTCGTTGGCGCTGGCATCAAGATTAGAAAACGACCATTTAACGGGGTATGCCTTTAAAAATAACCAGCCCGATGCAGGCTTATTTTCATCATTAAATACCGTAACCAACACGTTTGACGGAGAAAACCTGAATTCGGAAAAAGCATCCTGAAAAGATCTGTTGAGCAGCGAGCGCGAGAGCAGTCCGCGTTCCAGCACCAGGTTACTGTAGCTTGCACCTGTGGGTATGCGGTGCGTGTACAGGTTTTGGCCGCCTTCGTTAATACTGTCCATATTTATATCGGCTTGCAGTCCGGATACTTTCTGAAACCGGATATCCAGCATATTGGGCAGCACCCCGGCCTGAAAAAAAAACACACCAAAGCGGTGGGTCAGCAACAGGTCGGGCTCTAACAGGTTGATGTTCATGATAGGTATTCGATATTCAGGTCTTGTACAATCAGTTCAATGCTTTCAATGGCAATTTCGTTGCTTTGGGCGTTAAAGCCGGGGGCATCAATTTTTAAGGGCAATGCCTTGCTCAGTTTCCAGCGAATAACCGCAAGGCCATTTTCATCGCACAGGTCAACAAAAACATCGTTGTACAATTTACTTTGCAGCCAGGCGTACAGTTCGCGGCGATTGCCTGCCATTCCACGCTTCAGGGTAACTACAGGCTGGTTTTTTTGCGCGCGCACAATGGTTGTACCAAATAAATGGCTCAATCCGTCTTTATAAACCACTTTTTCGTAGCTGATGCTCAATCCCGAAACTTCCGAGAACGACATCGTTTGCGCACCTACAGAAACCTTATAGTTATAAGATGGTAAGGCATAAACCGTTTTAGCTGAACTCATTGAAAAACAGATATAACATTTAACATCATCTATTCTTCGTTCATTTCAAGCCCACTGGCCATCAACTCTATCGATTCTATTGCTATTTCGTTAGAACTGGCGTTAAATGATGGCGCCGACAATTTTACGGGAAAAGCATCCATCACTTTCCAGCGCACTACAGATTCGCCGTTCTCATCGCAAAGGTGCACGGTAATATCTTTTTTTTCTGTACGGTTTAACTGCGTTGCATTAAGCCAGTTGTATAACAGCGGCATACTTTTACCCTTAACATAACCCTTTTTAAGCGTAATGTTAAGCGGTTTTTTGGCGCCGGGCATATACATTACATTAGGGCCGGCAATGCCCGAGGCCACCTGGCTCTCTTTGTAAGTAATGGTATCGTACGAGATCTCCAGGCCCGACACTTCCGAGAAAGCGATGGTATCCGGGCCGATATCTACTTTATAATTATAAACCGGTAAAGGGTAATTTGTTGTTATTTGATCTTTAGATAAAGCCATAATTGATAAAATTTAGATGGTAATGATTAAAGTGAACGATTAAGCTTCCTGTAATTTGTGAGAAAACCGCAGAATGATAAATTCAGCAGGCCTTACTGCCGCAATGCCAATCTCAATAATCATTTTACCTTCCAGGATATCCTGATTGGTCATGGTAGCGCCAAGGCCCACTTTAACAAAGTACGATGCCTTGGCTGTAGAACCTGCCAGGGCGCCCTGCTGCCATAAACCGTATAAAAAGCTTTCTATCATACTTTTAACCTTTAGCCATGTTGTGGCATCATTAGGCTCAAAAACCGCAAAGAAGGTAGCCTTTGCCGCCGATTCCTCGATCATGTTAAACAGCCTGCGTACCGAAACATACCGCCACTCGTTATCGTTACCGGCCAGTGTGCGGGCGCCCCAAACCAGTGTGCCCCTGCCCGTAAAGCTACGTATGGCGTTGATAGATTTACCGCCGGTACTATCAATATTCAGGCCTTCCTGCTCGGCAGCGGTGATTTTAACTACCGGGCCGATAACGGCATTTAAACTAACGTTTGCAGGCGCTTTCCAAACACCGCGTTCGGCATCAACAGTAGCGTAAACACCTGCTACAGCCGGCGACGGCGGCAATTCAACATTAAATTGCGGGTTACTCAATTCTAATTTTACGGCATTGTAAAACGCTGTATCCGATTCTTTGATGCTCAACAGCGTTTTTTCAGTTTTGTCTGCCTGAGTGATTTTCACATCAGCATCCTCTATAATGTAACTGAGGGATGTTTTAAGAGCCGGGTAATAGGCCGCCCCGTATTTTAGGTTACCGGCAACAGCTGCCCTGAACGTAGCACCCAAAATGGTGGCATTCCTGTCGTTATCAAGCACATCTATAATGCAAAAGCGGTTTTTAAACAAGGTACAGTGTTTAAGCGCTTCATTACATATAGGGTAATAAATAGCACTGCCAAGCGAAGCTGCTTCTGAAAGCACAATAAGCGTAGGCTCTTCTTCTTTTGCCAAAACTACCAGGCCGTCAGTAAAGTCTTTAGCTATTTTGGCGGTTGCATAAGTACCTAATGATAAAACATAGCAATTACTGCCCCCATTCCTAAAAAACAATTCCAGCGCATAATACATTTTGTGGGCAGAAGGTTCTAACTTCACTACAGGCTTTGTGATTTCGTCGGTCTTTTTGCTTTCTACCGTAACTTTAGCAGGCGCAGGACCGCCAAAATACTGCTTATACTCCAGCATACTGCTAATACGGGTAGGAACATTTTTAAGCTCGCGGCCATTGTAAGCGGTTAACTGGGTGTAACCCAAAAATACCGGGATAGCCGTTGAGGCTTGCACGATGGATGGTGGCAGTGTTGAAACCTCTTCAACATAAACACCGGGTGTAGAATAGCTTGTTGCCATATTTTTTCAGGGTAAGGGTTTAGTTTTTTATTTAAAATTGGTATCTAATTTAACAAATTAATAATTTTTACGCCGTTTTCGTTAAGCCCCGGGTTGGGCAAATGGCTGATCATGATACGGCTATCCGAATTGTTTTTTAAGCGGATATTTTTTTTGCCGGCATTGTTCAGCGGGATCTCTTCTGACGATTCAAAAACCGATATAAGAGCATCCGGGAAACCCACCGATAACTTACGGCTTACAGCATCGGCCGCAGTTTGCTTTACTGTTTGTTTTTTAAAGGTTATGCCGCACAGGCTGCCTTCTACCACCGGCTCGGTAAGTGTTGTACCACTCAGAATGTAGTATTTCCATTTAAGCTTTTTGGTTTGAAACTTTAATTGCAGGGATCTGGCCCCCGAAAAACTAAAGTACAATTGCAATACGCCTAAAAAATTGGGATGAGATGCATGATTGAACTGCGCTTTTGGTACAACCGACTGGCTTAAAACAGCCGCGTCGGCCTGGTTACTGTAAACATACAATTCATCGGCACCCTTTGCTGCCAAGCCGGTATATTTAAAAAACGTATTATCCGGCGTATAAATAAAAAAGTCGAAAGAAAGGCCTGCGTTGGGTTTAAATTCGGGTATAGCATCATCGCTGTTACGTAAAATACTAAACTGGTTGTTGTTTTTTAACAGCAGCCTGTAGTTTCTCAACATGCGTTCGCACTCCATAGTCGGCTTAAAATATAGCCCGGGCACAGCGGCATCATCAAAATAATTATGCAGTACATCAACGCTTATTACTTTCTCGAATGCCATTATTGTACAGATATATTGGTTTGTGTTTCGCTGACATCGGCCATGATCTCTATCGATCCATCATCATGAAAAGTGAGTAAGCTTACTTTATATAACACAGATGGCTGGTATGCTGTGCGCAACGACCCCCAAAGTTCGTTTTGCTGTTGCAACGGCAGAGCAAGCAATTCCATTTTTATTTTGCCTACCTCGGGGCTTAAAGAGGGTGCATTGAACTGGTCGAACACCCGGTTACGCTGAAAAAACCTGATAATGAGCGAAAGGAATTTCATGCTTTGTTCATAATCGGTAAACCTGGCCACAAAAAGCACCATTAAATTCAGCGAGATACTTGGGCTAAGATCTGTTTTTATGCCATTGCGCATTACACCTTCAAATCGGTTTGCAGCCCTTATAACCTTTTCTTCCTCAAAATTAACCAAAATTGGTACAATGCTGTTGTTAGGGAAATGGGCCGGATCCAGGTCACTACCATCGGGGAACACAACCTTATCCTCCGCCAAACCAGTTTTTAACTTGCAATAATCATTAAGCTTATCTTTAAGCATAACCAGTACTTCGTTGATCATCAGGGGCAGCGCTTTTAGAACAGTTTAAAAATAACAGAAAGGGTTATTGGCAAAGCTGATATTGGCAGATAATAGGCCGTTGCAGTAATACCAAGTCCTCAAAACTATAAATTATGTATTGCATTAACAATGGCAATACATCCCTATTTTTGCCCTTTATGGTAATATTTAAGGCCTTAAAAAAAGATACATTCAGCCTGTATTGCAGTTATTATTACCCTTACGTTATAAAAAAAATATTGTAGGTTTAAAGCGTGAATTGCCTTCCATATCACTATAAAATAAACAAAGCAAAATGAGTGCTTACGCAGTTAAAACGCATGATGATAAAAGCCGTACAACTACAAAAAGTTCGGCAAAGCACGAAGGCAGTGTACCCACCATGCAATTTGTAAACAACCGGCCAGAAGCGGTTACACAACGCAGGCAACAGGCGGCGGCCAATAACAGCATACAGGTAAGGCAATTAAAGGCTGTGCAGCAAATGGCCAACAACCGGCCCGGCAAAACTAACCCTCCTGTACAATTGGCTGGCGTTAAATCTAAAAGACCCGGTAAAGCAAAACGTAAGGTAGCAAGTCCTGTGGTATCCCAAGAGGATTATCAACAGCGTATAAATGCAATGCCGGCCCCCTACAAATGGCCATTACTGAAAGGGCGGGTACCAGATGGGTGGATAGGCAGTAATTTAAAAGACGGTAACTATAGGCAAACCCCGGCCAAAGGTTACTTAAGGCGAATTGGAGATTTTTTACGCCCTGCACCTGGCCTTGCTTTTATAGGAAGCGCCCCTGCTTTATCCACAGCCGCAGCCGCTAAGAAAGAGGTTAACCGCAACCACAATTCTTTGAAGCAATATACTGACTGGATCCCTCATTTTGATTTAACAAGTGGTGTTGCAAATGGCCTTGGAACCCTTACCGCAGTAAGAGATGCTAATAATGCAAGAAAGAAATATATTGACCAATCTAATGATAGTGACAGCAAAAAGCTTGCATTCATTGAGGGTGCGGGTTCATCAGCGGGGGTTGCAAGGTCGGCTGCCACATCGGTATATAACTTTTCAGATTATTTTAATACCACAACATCAGCATCAGCGGTAAGTAATATTGCAGCAGGGGCATCAATTGCCATAGGCGCCGCAGATATGGCAGGCGGAATATACGGTGCACACGTAGCCAGTAAACGAAAAAAAGGCATTTTAGATGTTAAAAATGATATTACGCGTTTAAGAGATGCGGATCCTGATATAGAGGAGGGGGATCCTTATAAAGATCATTTGCGTGCTGCAGATATTGGTATGGCATCACAGGGGCGCGAACAAGTTACAAGCGGCGGCAAAATCCTTAAGGGTGCAGCCGGAATAGCCGGTGGTGCATTAATAATTGCCGGGTTTGCAACTGCAGGTATGGGTTTGGTGATTGGGGCTTCGTTGATTGGGATTGCAGCAACTATTGTTAATGCAGTAAAAAAGCGCAAACATAAAAAAGAAATTGTGATTGATATACTTGGCGTAAAGGCAAGAAGAGAAGCATGGAAGGCCGAAAAGAAAAGAATTGAAAAAAATACCTGGTGGGGATTTAATGCACGGGAGCAAGGAATGAAGGAAATAGGTGAAGACCCCTTAAATATAGCGTTAGCAAATAGTGGATATAAAGATATTGGAATTTGCTACGATAATTACATTAAAGAAGTGTCTGATCATCTGTATTCTTTCGGCATAATTAATAATAATGTACCAACCCTTAACCTTATCAAAAATTTAGGCTTTAATATAAGCCCGGAGAAAAGGCGATATATTACTCCTAAAAAAATAGCCGCAAAATTATCAGTATAAACAATGCCAAAAACAATTACCAGCGCCGAACATATTAAACAGCTTGAGTTACTGCACGATTATCTTGATGAAGATGGCTGGGAGGTAACCTTAAAAGCGCCAGATAAGGAAAACCCTCTACATATGTTGGTTGTAAGCATTTTATCAGAAGATGATCACAATCAAGTTTTATGGAACATGGAGTTATCCTTTGTGCCGATACCTGCAGCCAACTTAAGCGATGTAAGCATTTTGCAATGTTTTATACCGCTGGCAAATGATTTTGCCGGGTTGCTAAAGCCCGATCTGTTTGAAATGATAACTAAACTAAACACCAAGCTCCCTATTGTAGGCTTTGGGTTTTTAGACGATTATAAACTGCTATATTATAAGCACAATATGATGCTGCCAAATGCGGAAACCCCAATCAAAGGCCTTGTGCTTAGTGAATCGCTATCCATGATAACTTATCTTGTATCTACTTATACAGGCCCTTTAATAACGGTAGCAACCGGCGAAAAGAGCATGACCGATGTTATCAATGATCTGCAGGCGCAAAAATTATTCAGCTGATAAACCAAAAAGCTAAATCACTACGGATGTAAGAATTTATTGCGTAAATTTCATTCGCAAAGCCCGGTGATATCCATCCAATGCCTGGTTAAGCGATTGGCCCTTTTGATGGATGCAATTACAAAAAACCTGGCATGCCCGGGCGCTTGAATTATCCTTGCATTGCCTTTGGCAATCTGCCAGGGTATTACGGGGCATAATATCGTACCCATTGGTTAATAACAGCACCAAAACAACTACAGCTGCAGCTACGCCCGAAAAAAAAGCTATCGGGAACCTGGTACTCCTGATTATTGGTTGTTGTGATATCCCTGTTGGCGCCCCGGTATGTTTAAAAGGCAGTATCAATTTTAATCTATCATAATCCCAACACAGCAGATACAGATTGGCCAGTACCATTAACGGAGAAGTAATAAGCGAGCCCTCAAAACGCACAGCAATCGACAAGATGCAAATATTTAATATAACCGGGAAATAAAGCACTGCACCCAATGTTGCCGTGCGTGGTATTAGCAGCAGTATGGCCGCTATAACCTGTATAACGCCAATAAAAGTATAGTAATAACCGGTAAGATGCAATGCTTCTAAATAGTGCCCCATAGGGTGGTTAACCGATAGCGAGGTAAAACGCTCGCCCATTATTTTCACAAACCCCGAAGGCAAAAAACCGGCTGCCAGCCCTACCCGGTTAAACACGGCGAAATACCGCAGCCATATATTCGCCTTAACCCTTTGATGCAGTTGGTCTAACTGATAAGATATGCTCATATAATATAAATTAAACAGCCTTTTATCAATCCCACAAGGTACCGTTCAATCCCAGTACAATTCCCATAAACAGCGCAATCGCATAACCTGATAGGCTTACGATATAACCCAAAGCTGTTTTCCAGCCGCCCAGGCTGCGCACACGGCCCATAAAATAAAAAAACAGCCCGCCCATGCCGCCTGCCAATGGTGTTATAATTAAAGGCTTTATCATCCACAGGCTACCCCATTCGGGCTTAGGATGCTGCACGCCAAGCAAAAAGAATAAGATAACAAGCAGGGCAATACCTGCGCCGATCAAAAAATGTTTAATTACTGCCTGGTTATTAACCGGTTGTGTAAGTAAATTACTGGTTTGTGTCATGATGAATTTAATTTAATTAAAATAATAAAAGTACTTTGAATTACAAAGTAATTAGTTTATTTTCATTTACGCAAGCAAATCATTAAAAAATTAAAGCAGAAATATTAAAGCTATTTGGCCAGGTAAGTATTATTACCCTTGTTAATATCCGGGTAAAGATTTGCCGGATCGATAACAACTTTAGCTACAGCACTTTTTTTACTCCCTGCGAATGTGTAAGTGCTGCTATACTCCCACACTTCTACCGGGAAATTATGCTGTTCTGTAGTGCCGTCGGTATAAGTAATTTGTACTACCAGCGGCATGGCGGCCTTTTCCAGGTTTGCTATTGTGATCACCGGCTGGGTAGTTGCAGAACTTTCTACCTTAGCCATCTCCTGATCCAGGCAATAGTTTTCCAGGAACATTGATCTCCAGAACCAGGTCAGGTCTTCCCCTGCCGAATTATTGATGCTCCTGAAAAAATCCCAGGGTGTAGGATGTTTATAGGCCCAGTCGCGGATGTATTTTTTAAAAGCGGTATCAAAGCGTTCGGGGCCTAAGATCTGGTTACGCAACAGGGCCAACAGGTAAGCTACCTTCTGGTATTGCAGCGGATACACCTGGTTACCGGGTAAAACATCGGGCCGGCTTACAATGGGCAACAGCCTTTCGTTAAACAACGAAACAAGCGGACTATCGATTTCGGCATAGCCGATAAACTCGCCCTTGTTAAAATCTTTAGTGGCCATATTATCCATAAACAGGTTAAAACCCTCGTCCATCCAGGCGTATTTGCGCTCGTTGCTGCCAACCACCATCGGGAACCAGGTATGCCCCAATTCGTGGTTTACTACGGCCCAATACATATTGCCGGTATCTTTTGCCGAACAAAAAACCATGCCCGGGTATTCCATGCCATCCAGGTTACTGGCTACGTTAACCGCTTTATTATATGGGTACGGAAACCATTTTTCTGAAAAATACTGCAGCGTAAATTTAATGTATTCTGATGAGCGCTTCCAGCTGTTCTGCTTTTCAGATTCTACCGGATACAGCGAACTGCCCATTACCCGCTTACCATCAAACAGTTTAAAACTTTGTGCCTCCCACACAAATGCCCGCGATGCCGTCCAGGCAAAGTCACGGGCGTTATCCAGTCTGAATTTCCAGGTGCAGGTAGGCCTGGCCGGCCTTGATGAGGCATCGGTAACCTCTTTGGCTGTCCTTATCTGTACCGGCACATCGCTTTGTTTGGCTTGTTGCCAGCGCTTTAAAGCAACCGGCGTTAAAACCTCCTCCGGGTTCAGCAGATCGCCGGATGCTTCTACAATACAGGCAGACGGCACCGTAATATTCACCTGATAGTTGCCGTACTCCAGATAAAACTCGCCATTGCCCAGGTATGGCAGGGTATTCCAGCCTTCTACGTCGTCCAGTACACACATGCGCGGGTACCATTGGGCCACGGCATAAATATTACCATTTTTGGTAGGCAAAATATCCGTACGGTTTACCAAAAAATCGGCATTTTTATAGTTTACCGGGAAGTTATACTGATAGCTGATACTAAAGCTGATACTTTGGCCGGTTAATAAAGGTTTGGCCAGTTGCAGTTGCATGCGGGTATCATTAATATGGTATTTAAGATCGCCTGCTTTGCTGCCAGAAAGTTTTACGCCGGTTATTTGGTAGCCGCCGTCGGCAGGTACCACGCCGGGGTTTTGATAAAGAAAAAGTTTTGATTGCACACCCCGCGAATCTTTTTTGAAAACATTCTGCTCCAGTTGCAGCCATAAAACCGAAAGTGCGGCAGGGCTGTTATTGGTGTAGGTGATCGTAGCCGTGCCGGTAATTACATTTGTTTTATCATCAAGCGCTACATCAATCACATAATCTGCCTTGTTTTGCCAGTAGGCCGGGCCCGGCTCGCCGGTAGCTGTACGGTAGGTGTTACCCGGCGGCATGAATGGCAAGGCCGGGAATAAACCGGATGGGTCATATTTAGTCTGGCTAAAAACGGCACCTGCACTAAATATTAAAAGGATGATTAAAATAATTGAAAACCGGGGTATAATTTTTAACATTTTGATAAGTAATAAACAGAAATGTAACGATATTTGAGCTAAATATAGCATAAAGCTGATAATGTTACAGCATATTAATCCGGGCTGGAAAACAACAAACTGTATTACCCGGCAGGCAGGCACACCGTAAGTTAAGCACCCTGCATTTACCCGTTATCAATTATTTATATATTTATGCTCGTTTTTAGCTCATGAATAAAACCACTCTCTTAGATTGCAACCAGATACTGGATATCTTCTCTTCCTCTAATATCGCAACCGCCATATATACCACCAACGACCTGATCATTGAAGCGGTAACAGATGCCATGCTGAATTTTTGGGGGAAAGACCGCTCTATTACAGGCCTGCCACTCATTGTAGCCGTACCCGAGTTAAGCGGGCAGGGTTTTATAGAGCAGTTACAATCTGCGTTGCATACCGGTATTGCTGTTACAGGCATAGGCGTACCTGCCGAAACACTGATAGACCATAAGCTGCAGGTAAGGTATTATGATTATGAATATAAGCCTTTAAAAAACGCCGGCGGAGAGATCTACAGCCTGATACATACTGCTACTGATGTTACCCACCGCATACTGGGCAACGAGGCGATAGAAAAAGAAAAAAAGCAGCGCCGGATGCTGGAGAACGAACGGGTGCTGAATGAGGAACTGGCAGTAGCCAATGAAGAACTATCGGCCATAAACGAAGAATTGCAGCAAACGCAGGAAAAACTGCACGAGCTTAACCTGGAACTGGAAGACCGCGTTACAGAACGTACCTGCAAACTTGCCGAAAGCGAGGCCAACATGCGTTACATGATAGATGACGCACCGGTGGCCATTGCCGTGCTTAAAGGCACGGAATTTATCATAGAGCAAGCTAACCAGTACATGCTGCATATTTGGGGCAAGCAGGATAAAATAATAGGCCAATCTGTTTTTAGTGCGCTGCCCGAGATACAGGGCCAGGGCTTTTTTGAACTTTTGCAACAGGTGTATGCCGGCGGCGAAGCTTACACCGGCCGCGAGGCGCCCGGCATTATGGAGTATGATGGCGAAATGCGCCGCATATTTACAGACTTTGTTTTTAAACCTTTAAAGGATGATAAGGGGCAAACGCACAGTATAATGATTGTTGCCACCGAGGTTACCGAACAGGTGCAGGCGCGCCAGCTGGTAGAAGCCGGCAAACACCGCCTGGAAGCGATGGTAAATAATACACCCGTTGCCATGACCATTTTAAAAGGGCGCGACCTGATCATCGAAACTGCTAACCAGCCTATGCTTGATGTATGGCGACGTGAGCGAAAAGAGGTTATAAACCGTGGCTTGCTGGATGTTTTCCCGGAGTTGAAAGACCAGCCGAACCCGGCGCGGATGCTGGGTGTTTTTGAAAGCGGCCGGCGGTTTGCACTGCCCGAAACCGCGGTTAGCCTGGTTATGCCGGATGGCAGTATAAAAACACATTACGCCAATTTTTCATACGACCCCTTGTTTGATACGGAAGGTAAAGTAGAATCGATACTGATAACGGTGATAGATATTACCGAAAACGTTAAAAACCGGAAGGAACTGGAAGACAGCCAGGCCGACCTGCAGGAAACCACCGAAGAACTGGCCGCAAGCAACGAAGAATTGACCGCTATTAACGAGGAGATCCAGGCATCCAACGAAGAATTGATGGCCACGCAGGATCAGTTACAGGATACCGTGCATCAATTAAAGGAGAGTGAAGAGCGTTTCCGTTTTCTGCTGAATGCCATACCCCAGCAGGTATGGACAGCCACGCCGGACGGCGCCCTGGATTACGTGAACGATGTGGTTTGTGCTGATTTTGGTTACAACACCAGCCAGATAGTTGGCCATGGCTGGCAAAAATTCATCCATCAGGATGATTTGCCTCTGGCGCTCGAACGCTGGGTAGCTGCCCTGCAATCGGGCAAAGAATACGTAGTTGAATTCCGTTTGCTGTTTGGCAACGGCATTTATAAATGGCACCTGGCGAGGGCTATTCCGCTGGTAGAGAACGGAGAGATAACCTTGTGGCTGGGCACCAATACGGATATCGACCTGCAAAAAAACAACGAGCATAAAAAAGATGAGTTTTTATCTATCGCCAGCCACGAACTAAAAACACCGCTAACCAGCATTAAGGCTTTTAACCAGCTGATGCGCCGTACCAAAGATGCCGAACGGATTACCGGCTTTATGGATAAATCTGCCGAGCATATCCGCAGGCTGGAGAAACTGATAGGCGACCTGCTGGATGTTACCCGCCTTAATGCCGGTAAACTGGATTATAACATGAAACCCTTTCGCTTTAAACAATTGCTGGAGGATAGTGTGGAGAGCGTGCAGCACATGTCGCCCACACACCGCATTATACTGGAGCAAAGTGTTGACACCGAATTAACCGGCGATCAGTTCCGTTTAGAACAGGTGATGACCAACTTTTTAACCAATGCCATAAAATATTCGCCGCTTGGCCAAAAGGTAATTGTGCGCAGTAAGGCAGATGAGCATCATATCACCGTATCTGTTCAGGATTTTGGGATAGGCATAGATAAAGAACATGTAGACCGCTTGTTTGACCGTTATTACCGAGTAGACAATACCGCCATGCGCTTTGAGGGGCTGGGGCTGGGCTTGTTCATCTCCTCAGAAATATTAAAACGCCACCAGGGTAAATTCTGGATAGAAAGCGAACCCGGGCAGGGCTCAACCTTCTTTTTCAGTATCCCAATCGTCCCCGAAAAACCTGCACGGCCGGAAGGCATAGCACTTGATCTGAACAGGGAAGACGTAATGGCATCAGAATAAACGGGGCTTATTTTAAAACCAGCCCCGTTTGCCCCGGCATCAGGCCGGGCGAAGTTGCCTTTACAACTACATTCCCTGCCGTTTTACCGGCCCTGATGATTAGCTGGCAGTAACCGTTAAACAGGCTGCGTTGCCAGTTGCCGTCCATTTGATCGGCCTCGTGGCTGCTTGGGTCGCCGTTGCCAACGCCTATTATCCGGGCATCGCCCAGGCTGCTAAAATTAATCATGTTTAGGGCATCCGGCACTTCCAGCCCGTTCTTGTCTACCACGCTTACGTTCACTACAACTGCATCCCGGCCATCGGCCAGCAAAACATTTTTAGATGGCGAAAGCTTAATTTTATAGGCCGCCCCGGTAGTTTTAACCTGCCCGTTTATTTTTTTACCGTTACGGGTGGCAACGGCTTTTAAAACACCCGGCTGGTAGGCTACATCCCATTGCAGATGGCTGTTGCGCGGCATAATTTTTTTACCCAGGCTTTTACCATTTAAAAACAATTCTACATCATCGGCATTGGTATTTACCCATACCGGGATGATCTGCCCCTGTTTACCCGGCCAGTTCCAGTGCGGAGACAGGTGCAGTACATCTTCATCCTTCCACCAGGATTGATAATAGTAGTACAGGTTTTTAGGGAAACCGCAAACATCCATCACCCCAAAGTGCGAGTTTACATTTGGCCACTTATAAGGTGTTGGTTCGCCGCGGTAATCAAACCCCGTCCAGATGAAACCGCCCAGCCAGTAGCTGTTGGTAGCAGCCAGCGGCCACCATTCTTCGGCACGGCTTGCCCACCATGGCGCGCTGATATCCTGGTCTGGCAGATAAGCCCTTACCGTATCTTTTACATAGATGCCCCTGGTAGATAGCGTGCTGCCCATTTCTGTACCGATGATGGGCTGGCCGGGGTGGTCTTTATGATAATCGGCCACGCCAGTTTGCCTGTAATTAAACCCGCGCACCGGGATAACCTCGTTAACGCCTGTAAATACATTTGCCAGATCGGCAGCGTAGGTACTAGTACGCGTTGGGTCTAATTCGCGTTGTTTGGCCAATAGCGTTTGTGCAATGCGCTTACCATAACTGTTGGTTTGTGCATACCCTTCCTCATTCCCTATCGACCATAAAAATACGCTGGCATGGTTCCTGTCGCGTTTTAACAACCGCTCAAACTGGTCCATGTACTCGGGCGAGCTGTTGAGCAGTCGCTGTTCATCCAGTACCAACATGCCCAGGCTATCGCAGGCATCAAGCAATTCGGGCGTTGGCGCGTGGTGGCTGGTGCGGTAGGCGTTAGAGCCAAATTGCTTCAATAATGCAATGCGGTAATACTGCAAATAATCGGGCAGGGCGGCACCTAAGCCTGCATGGTCCTGGTGATTATTGGTACCTTTTATTTTAACGTGTTTACCGTTCAAAAATACGCCGTCGGGTTTTATCTCTATGGTGCGCACCCCAAAATGAATGTCGCGGCTGTCGGTTTGCTTACCGTTAACACTTACTATGGGTTTAATATGATATAAATAAGGCTGTTCTATACTCCATAGCTGAGGAGCATTGATCATTAGCTGTTGTTTTACCAATTGCCTGCCCGATTGGCCGATGGTGAAATTCTGTAACTGCGTTTTGCCAACCAATTTGCCGTTGCGGTCGGTAATGTTTGCATAAAAGCTTCCGGTTGCAGCTGTAAGCCCCTGGTTTTCTATCGTAGCTTCCAGGGTAACGGTTGCGGCATTGCCCTTAACGTCTGTATGCACAAAAACATCGTCGGCAATATGCAGGTTATCGTAGCTGTTTAACCATACATTACGGTAAATACCGGCGCCTTCATAAAACCAGCCTTCGGCCTGTGTGGCATCAACGCGTACCACCATCACGTTTGGCGTTTTAAAGCTCATGTAATCTGTAATATCACGGGTAAAACCAACGTAGCCGCTTTCGTTCCCACCCAAATAAAAACCGTTGATCCAAACTTTGGCATCCCGAAAAACGCCGTCGAACGTTATGCTGAAGCGCCTGCCCGAATCTGCTGCAGCTATTGCAAAACTTTTACGGTACCAGCCAATGCTGTTTTGCGGAAACAAGCCCCCTACCGGGCGAAAACCGTGATCCTTCAGGTTTTCGTTATCCCTGTTCTCAAAAGGCAGCTCGATAGCCCAGTCATGCGGCAGTTGTAAGCTCTTCCAGCCGGTATCATTAAAAGCAGGCGCTATGGCTGTTGAATCAGTTTTACCCGATTTTGCAAATATGTTAACCAGCCCGTAATTAAAATCTTTTGTCGCATCGGCGGCATGGCCCAAATGAAACTTCCAGCCTTCGTTAAAAGATTCGCGCTTGCGGCCGTTCTGCTGCGCAAAAGCAGTAGATAATACGCAGAAAAGGCTTAAGCACGTTAAAATGCAGCGTGATAAAAAATTCATGAAAGTAATTTTAGTTTGTTGTTTCTAAGCGTACTTCGCCAAGCTGAACGGAGAATTTATGCCGGAATTCACCCGGAATTATAATTTGTAACTTTTCTGTTTTACCAAGCCTGAAAGCTGTATTGCCGGGCGTTTTAAAGCTGAATGCCTGGAAACCCGGGTATGGCCGCGGCAGTAAAACCAGTTCATCCTTTTTAAGCGATGATAAGGGAATGCGGAACTGCCTGAACTGCTTATCAATTTTCACAACAGCACTGTAAGCATTAGCATCTTCATCAACCAGGGTAACCTTAAGTTCCGTCAGGGTATCTGCAGCGGCATTAATGATGATGGATCTGAATTCATCCATCCTGTACTGGTTTGCTGTAAATACAGGCTTTACAAACACCTCTGCTCCCCCCGCTTTAGCACCAAACAGATGCTTTAAATTAAGCAGCATATTACCCTGCGGGCCGGTTATATAATCGTAAGTATCGCTTTTCCATTCGGGTGAGTAAACGGTTGCCGTTGCCCGGTTGGCGGCAGGCTCATAAAGGCGGATACTGCCGTTTGGAGCAGATGAAGCAACTGCCGGTAAAGCTTGCGCTTTGTTAGCCTGGTAGCCTTGTGTAGGTGCCGGCGCATAATATTCCTTTATACGCAGGCTGCCTATTTTACCCTCAGCATTAAATGAATTGAATGCCGCTCTTTTGCGTTTAAGCAGGTAAACGCCGGGTTTTATAAGGATGTTACCGTTTTTTGCCTGTGCCGATATATCCTTTTTATTCATCTGAGTGATACTGAAAACGCCGCCTAAATCGGCAAGGCTGATCTTCATATCCCTGGCTTGGGTACTGATAACTGTTACGGCCCTGTCTAAAGAAGTCCTTTCAAACGGGTCGCGAACTTTAGTGGCATCCGGCATCACCTCCAGGCGCCATACGCCGTTGGCTACCTTATCTAAAAAGTAAGCCCCGGTGCCGTTGTATTTTACAACCGGTGACGAGCCCACGCCGGCTAAATGCTGCAACAGCTTAGGCTGTATGGGTAATGATGTGGTTGTGTTAGAATAATAAAATTTTGCAGGCGCATTCATTTCGCTTAGTTGCTGCTTATAGCTCACTCTAAATACGCTGAATGCGGTATCTGCAGGGTAAACGCCGTAAGATTTGTACATAGGCACCTGCTGAAAAACCTTGCCTGCAATAAGCAAGCTGATGGCTTTTGAGGGCGTGTAAGCCAGGTTAAGGTAATGTGTTTGGTATTCGGTATTGGCATAGGCCGTGCCCATAGGGTCATAAGCAAACTGGGTTGCCCACTGGAAACCTGCCGTTTTAAAACTGCGCGCCATGGCCGGATACATATAAGATTGCAGTACATCACCGGCATCAAATTCATAGATCATCCGCGCCTTGTTATTAAACGCAGGGATAGTATCAAACGGGATCATATAACGATCGACATTGGGCAGCATATTACCCAACTGTTGGTGGCCGGATACCAACCCGGTTGGATACCACTGAAAGCTGAAGCCATTGGCATTTGATGCTGCAATAGCATCCGCATAATAAGGCGACTCGCTGATGTTGTAAAATACGGGTTTGGTCCATCCGGTGCTTTTAATGGCGGCCATCATGCGGTTTACATAAGCTGTGGCCAGTTCTTTCGCCCCGCTGTGGTGCGGCTCGTTATTGATCTCGGTAGCGATAACAAACCTATCTGCCACATAGGTTTTTTTAGTGTATGGATTAATGTGTTTAAAAAACTGCTGCAGATAACGCTCTTGCGCGGCAATGGCACGTTGGTTTATCAGCGCCGCATCCTTGCCGTAAACATCAGAAAAGCTGCCGGTACGCTCATCCTTATCGGGATAGCCGTTGCCCCAGAAAGCAATGGGCGTAATGATGATGCGGATGCCCCGTTCCTCTAATTTAGATAACAGGTAATCAAATAACCGCAGATGCTCGTTCTGTTTTAAATTACCCAGCGAGTCGCTGATCTCGGTATCCCAAACGTGCACCCTAAAGGCAGTTATGCCCAAACGCGCCAGGTGATACACATCGGCATCAATGGCCTTTTCAATATCAAGGCCCAGTTTTTTATGCGACCGGTAACCATAAGCAAACGGAATAGTATAGTTTACCCCAAAAAAGCTGGCTTGTTTATCATCCCTTTGCAGCCGCATCACGCCTTTGGCATCTATATAGATCTCGTTGGCCTTATGCTTTGGCACACCTGTTTGCGCCCGGGCAATACCGCCCGGGCAATACAGGTATAAGCAGGTTAAAACTATTAAAGCCTTAAATTTCATCAGCTGGTGTTTACAACTACTTTAATAAAAACGCATCCATGGCGGCAGTAGGTTTGCCGGTTGCGTCAAACGCGCCTAATTTATATCCCTGCCAATCGTTATAGGCTTCGGGCTCCCAGTAAAATACGCCCAGGCCCTTGCCACCGGCAAGGCTGTTATTCTTCCTGATGATATCTGTTAAAAATGCTTTTGAAGCAGTGGCCTCTGTTGCCGGCATACCCACTTCGCAAATCATTACTTCTTTACCGTAGCGGGTTACCATATCATTCATATTGGCCAGGCACTGGATGTTCAGGCTGCGCCAGTTATCTGCTGTAGGGTATAACGACATACCCGTTACATCCCAATTGGCGCCATTGGCCTTCAAGCCGTCAAATATGAAACGGAACAGCGTGTTATCGAAACCATTGGACAAATGCACAATAACCTTGCTGCTGCTATTTACACTTTTTACCGCGGCATAACCGGCCTGCACCAGTTCGGCATAGTTTTTCATGTTGACGGATGCCTTGCCATCTTCCCAAAGCATGCCGTTGTTGGTTTCGTTACCAATTTGCACCCATTCAGGGGCGATATTTGCCGTTTTAAGGGCGTTCATGATGCCAATAGTGTAGTTGGTAACCGAGGTTTTTAGCGCAGCAAAATCCTGGTTTGCCCATGCGGCGGGTTTAGCCTGCGCTGCAGGATCGGCCCAGGTATCGCTGTAATGCAGATCAAGCATAATGCGGAAACCCATGGCTTTGGCCCTTACGGCTTTGGCCACCACATCGGCAGTACTGCTCCACTGGCTTGCCGGGTTAACCCAGGCACGTAAACGAATGGAATTGATGCCTTTATCCTTCAGGATCTGCAGCAGATCCTGTTGTGTACCAGCGTTATTATAAAATTTAAGGCCGCTGTTTTCCATTTCGGTTACCCAGCTTACATCTGCGCCTTTAGCAAAATTGGCGGCAAGCGGTTCATCCGGAAAATCCGGCGCGGTAATATCCTTAGTACAGCTACCTATTAATGAAGCACTTATAATACCTATGGCTATAAATAATTTTCTCATGATTTAGTTTTTGTTTAGCGAATACATGTAATTACCCGGATTACTCAGATCCAGTATAATGGTATAATTACCTGCAACAGTAACCGGGATATCTGCCCCTTCAAACTCTAAAAAGTTAGTAGGATTAGTTTTCTTATTACCATACTGAATTACCCAGGCGCCATTAGCCCTAAACTTGATCTTACCGGCAGTTAAATTTACCGTCACCTTCCATTGTTTGGTAGCCGGGTCATAAGTCATGTTGGTATCCTTGTCCCATCCGTTCGGTGTAGCATCACCAACTACACCAAAGGTAGTTTTAGTTGCGTTCCAGGTATTTGCCTTGGTATCAGCCTTTAGCAAATAATAACCGGCAGACGGTACAAATAAATTTCCGCTTGCACCGGCAGCAAAAGTACCCTCTGCTGTGGTGCCGGTATTGCTACTGCTGGCCCATCCGTATTGCAGTTTCCATTCGGTATCTGCCGTATATTTAAAATTAAAGTCGGTAGCAGCAGTAAAATCCACATAACCTTCATATTTCCCATTGTCGGCTACGGATGCAACCTTAGCCGCAGTAGCCGGTGTCCAGCCCTGGTAAGCGCCCGGTACGTATAATGATGGGTAAGCAATGATTACAGAATAGGTGGTTACGGTAAGCTTAAGCACATTACTGTAAAGCGTACCCACACCTGCCCGCAATTCCGATTTTATACGGGCTTCCAAACCGGAAGCCCTACCTGCTGCGTATCCCATTAAAGCCAGTGAATTGTTTAAATCGCCAACGGTAAGCTTTTGGGTGTTTGCCGATGCATCAATGGTGTACTCTTTTGGTGCGGCAAAGTTATTACCTTCCTTATCCAGCTGTAGTGTATATAATACTGCTGCGCTGTAGCCGTAGCTGGCTTTGTTAAAGTTAAATGCAACAGCTTCGCTGGCTGCGTTATCACTGCTTAATACCAGGGTGTTGGCAGATGCGGTTAATGCAGGTGCGGTACCATCGGTTGATTTAACCATGATATCGTCCCTTTTGCAGCTGCTGATAACAAGCAGCACTGCAAACACGCCGAATATGGTTTTCATAAAATTACTTTTCATATCTGTATAGATCATGTATGATTAATAGCCGGTGTTTTGAACAAGGTTTGGATTGGAGATGATATCTGATGAGGGCAGCGGAAACAACACGCGATAAGCTTCTACCCCCCTGCCGTTTTTAACGCCGCCTTTCCAGGGCCAAAGGTAATTATCGCCTGTGAACCTGCCGTAACGGATCAGATCGCTCCTGCGAAAACCTTCCCAGTACAATTCGCGTCCACGTTCATCAAGCACATCATTAAGGCTATATGAACTGATGTTGCCGCTGTTATTGCCGTAAGCACGGGTACGCAGCAGGTTTATATAATCAACACCGGTTTGGTCTGACCCTGTACCACCACGTTTTACTGCTTCCGCATAAATCAGGTACATTTCTGCCAGGCGGAACAGCGGGAAATCTGTTGATGCATAAACACCATTAGCCGAAGCGGGCGTTTGGCCACCCGAGGTAATGTTTTTAAATTTGGTTACGGCCAGGCCATCGGTATAAACCGTCAGGTCTGTCATTTCTATATTGCTGCCTGCAAACATGGCGCGTTTATCTGTTGCGCCGCTATAATCTGCAAATAACAAAGGCAGATTTTTGGTTGAGCGCATACCGCCCCACCCGCCGTTTGGTACACCAAATTTTTTAGGGTCGAGCGCGGAATTAATAGCAGCGTTGATTAGGTAAGTGGTACCGCCATAGCTTTGGGTGTTTACACCATCATAATTCAGCGCCAGGATAGTCTCGGGGTTGTTAACATTATTATCACCCAAAAACAGGTTAGCATACGTTGGGTTTAAGGAATAACCGGAGCCTATAACCTTTTGCGCCGTAACAGCAGCATCGGTATAACGGCCCTGGCCTGTGTAAACCTCCGCATTCAGGTAAAGCCGTGCCAGCAACGCATTAGCCGCTGCTTTATCGGCACGCCCATACTCATTCTGTTTTGCGTCAACCAGTAAAGGCTCTATCGCTTTCAGTTCCGTTTCGATGTATGCGAACAAGTCTGCACGCTTTATCTGTTTTGGGATAAACTTGCCGCCTATCGGGTCATTTTCGGTCACAAACGGCGGGTTACCGAACATATCCAGCAATACCCAATATTCGTACGCTCTTAAAAACCTTACTTCGGCCTGGTAATGGCGAATGTTATCAGCCTCTGCACCGGTAATATTACGGCTGCTTAACTTAGCATCTGTAGACTCGCGGATAAACTCGTTACAGGCAGTAATGTGGTACATGCTACGGCTATACAAACCACGGATCAGTACGTTAGTAGATGTCCAGTTCATCAGGTGAAAATCCTGCAAACCCGGGTCATTCCAAACAATGGCTGCCTCGTCGGTAGTCAATTCCTGAAAATTCCAGAACAGGCGTAAAAAGTCCGACGTTCCCTGATCGATACCGGCAATATCGCCCGTTGCTGCATCCGGGCCACCGTTGCCGGTTAACGCAAATGCACCATACATTTTGGCCAGCACCTGTTTATAACCTGCAGGGTTAGCGTAAGCAACATCAGCTGTAATGGCGTTGGTTGGCACCCTGTTCAGATCCTTCTGGCATCCGCCTGATAGTATAACCAGGGCAGATAAACATATTATATAATTTAATTTTTTCATGGTCTTAGTTTAAAAATCAAGGTTAACACCTAATACAAACGTGCGCGGCCTTGGGTAAAAATTGTTATCGATACCGGTGCTTATTTCCGGATCGAGGCCCGAGTAATTGGTGATAACAAATACATTTTGGCAATTGGCATTTAACCGCAGCCCGATATTATTTTTAGGGCCGAATATTTTACCTGCGTTATAAGATAGGCCCAGGTTATCCATTCGTAAAAAGGATGCGTTCTCTACATAGTAATCACTCAGATACTGGTTATTGTCAAAGCCCGATCTAAAGATCTCGGTGCTGGCATTCCCCAGGTAACCTGCCGGGTTTAAGATGCTGCGGGTTACGCCTATATTGGCTTTTACGTTGTTGTAAACATAATTGCCCAGGTTGGCGCGTAACACGGTAGATACCGACCATTTTTTGTAGGTTGCCTGTGTGCTGAAACCTAATATGTATTTAGGTACAGATGATTTAAAACGATAAAGGTCTTTCTCGTTAATAATATTATCGCCGTTAAGATCCTGGTAAATACCTTCTAACGGTTTACCCGCTGCATCATAAACCTGTTTATACAGATAATAGGAGAACGTATTGTAACCTACCGATTGAATTTGCACCGTGTTACCTGTACCACCCGATATGTTACCGGTAGCGTTTCCCGGAAAAGTGGGGTTATTTACGGCAGTAAGATTGGTTATTTTGTTGTTATTGTAGGTTGCATTAAAACCTGCTTCCCACGTAAAATCAGGCTTGCGGATAATGGTACCGTTTAAAGCAAACTCAATACCCTTATTTTCGATATTGCCCACATTGGTGGTAATAGTATTGCTGAAATTTGAGCCCAGCGGGATAGGGATATTACTCAATAGATCTTTAGTTCTTTTGAAGTAAACATCTACACTACCGGTAATACGGTTACCCAGGAAACCAAAATCAATACCTGCATTATAGGTAGCAGTTTGCTCCCATTTGATGGATTTATCGTAGGCGGCCGGTGCATACATCCCGTAAAAAGTATCGCCCAACTGATATTTGGCGGCAGCAACGCTCAACGAATAAGTTGGCAGGTATGAATAATATGGAATTCCCTCCTGCTGGCCGGTGATACCATAACTTAAACGGAGTTTTAAGTCGCTTAAAGTATTAGATTCTTTCAGGAAGTTTTCCTGGCTAACCCGCCAGGTAAATGCTGCCGATGGGAAAACACCCCACCTGTTTTCGGGCGCAAACCTTGATGAACCGTCTGTACGGATAGATGCTGCAAGAATGTACTTATCGGCTAAGGTATAAATAGCACGGCCATAGTATGATATCAGCGTATTCTGCGGTTTATCAAACGGAAAAGCCGGTTCAGACCCTGCAACAACATCGCCATTGGCATTGCGGCTTGGGTAGTAAAATATCTTAGTTAAAAAATCATAATAACCATAACCGGCTGTTACGTTGATGTTACTATTGATGCTTTTAAGATCGGTAATGTAGTTAAGGTAAAACTCGGCAACCTTATTATTTACATTTTGCTGATATCTGTTATTTAAACCGCCTACAGCAAAGTTTTGGGCTGCATTTGCCGGTACAAACGTGGTACCCTTTCCGTTAGATACATCGTACCCTAAATTTAAATTGGCATGCAATTCCGGTAAAAAATGCATCGAATAATCAAACTGCGCGTTGCCGTAGCTGCGTTTAACCTCGCTGTTATCATTACGCTGCGCCAGTAAAGCTATAGGGTTACGTGTAGCGTTGGGGTTTGGCACCTCGCCGTTAATATCTGTCCATTCAAAATAATTACCGAAATTGTTTTTTACATAAACCGGCTGTGTGGGGTCAAAAGAAACAGCGGCACCAATTGCACCCTGGTTAGCAAAGCGGCTATTGGTAAGCGCACCTTTAATATTAACATCTATTTTTAAGTGGTTATCCAGCAAACGCGGGTTTAAGGTGATACCACCGGTGGTACGCTGTAATTTATCGGTTACCAGCACCCCCACCTGCTTTAAGTAACCGCCCGATACACGGTAAGGGATACTTTTATAAGTACCGCTGATGCTAAGGTTGTTATCGGTACCTAATGATGTCTGATAAATTTCATCCTGCCAGTTGGTATTAGCTGTACCCAATTGCGCAATTTGCGCCGGTGTGCCGTTGGCGTTTACATACTCGCGAAACTGTGCTGCCGAAAGCACATCTACCTGCCTGCCGACCTTGTAAGCCGATACCTGCGTGCTGAAATTGATCTTTGCTGCGCCTGAGGTACCTTTTTTTGTAGTAATTAGTATTACACCGTTAGATGCCCTTGAACCGTATATGGCGGTTGCCGATGCATCTTTAAGTACCGTAAAGGTTTCAATATCGTTCGGGTTGATCAAACTCAGCGGGTTTGAAGCACCCGAGATGGCGTTATTGCTCAACGGCACGTTGTCCACCACAATCAGCGGGTCGTTACTGGCCGTAAGTGATGCCCCGCCACGTACCCTGATGGTACTGCCTGCGCCGGGCGCGCCACCGTTTGACGTAATGCTGATGCCCGGTACTTTGCCTGCAATCAATTGCTCGGGCGTGGTTATACTGCCTTTTTGGAAATCTTTAGATGTTACTGTAGAGATAGCTCCTGTTAAATTCTTTTTTTGCTGCGAACCATAACCGATAACCACCACTTCGTTAAGGCCGGTGGCGCTGGGTTTAAGGGTAGTATTAAACCGGGTTTCGCCGTTAACGGTAATAGTTTGCTGCACCGTTTGGTAACCAACAAACCTGATGGTTAAAACAGCATTGCCATTGGGTAAACCGGTAATGCTGTACTTACCTTCAACGGTTGTCATGGCGGCTTTGTCGCCAACGGATACCGTGGCACCGGGCAATGGCTGGTTTGTTTCATCAAGCACCACCCCGCTTACACTGCCGGTTTGTGCCTGCACACATAATGCAGAGAAAATAAACACCAGTAAAAGTGTTAGTTTTAGATAAAGTTTTTTCATTAAATGGTTATAATTGGTTTGTGTGATTTTGTAAGGCGGTACCGGATAATATACTCTTATATAAACGCAACATTATCGCAAAGTTGTTTTTATAAAAAGTAAATTTGGTTTAATTGGCCTAATACAAATCGATTGCAATGTAGGCACCACAGCTATTAAAACTGTTGTTCAAATCAGCATAAAAATTGTTCAAATCAGCATATTTATTGGGTAAAACAATATAAAAACGGAATATTTGCAAAAATAAACCGATCAATTAAACATTTATAAATTAAACGCTAAAGGCTGCACTTTATCAACTAACAGATATGCCAGCCGCAATTTTGTATGAATACGATCAGGGCATGCTTCAGCTATGTTTTTACCTGCACTTGCAAAGCGCTGATGCCTGTTGCTATATTAATATTTATAAGTGTTTACTGCTTTGGGCAACTGCCAAATATTACTTTTAAACACATTAATTACGAGCAGGGGCTATCTAACAGTACCATACAGGGCATTACACAGGATAGCCGGGGCTTTGTATGGATAGGTACACGCGACGGCCTAAACCTTTACGACGGTTACCGGATGACGGTTTTCCGCAACAATAAAGGTGATAGTACTACATTAAGCGATAACTATATAACCTGCTTATATACCGATAAGCAAAACACCCTATGGGTGGGCACACTTAACGGCTTAAACAGGTACAATGCAGCTACCAAAAACTTCACATCCTACTTCAATCAGCCGGGTAAAAATGGCGGGCTGGCGGGCAATGTTATCAATTGTGTGATGGAAGATGCCGGGCACCAGCTTTGGGTTTGCACGGATAAAGGCGTGCATATTTTAGACAAAAAAAACGGAAAATTTAGGCATTTAAACGCCCCCGAAACGTCCCAAAACGCCCCTTATATACTCCAGGACAATGCCGGCAACATCTGGATAGCTACCGCGGGTGGTTTGATAAAATACAACCCCAAAACCAAACAATTCAAAACGCACATCAACAACCCTGCGCTAAACATTAATTTTATACAGCAGGATAAAAGCGGCAATATCTGGCTGGGCACAAAAGGCAAAGGCTTGTTGGTGATAAAACCAGATAACTCTTACCGCACCTACCGCCACACCGATGCCAACCCCAACAGCCTGGGTAACGACCAGATCTTAAGCTTACTTTGCGATAAACAAGGCCGCATCTGGGCAGGCACTATTAACGGCGGCCTGAACTTGTTTAACCCAACAACACAAAGCTTTAGCAATTACACCTATCAGCCGGCAAAACCGGGCAGTTTAACCCAGCGCACCATATCTGCCGTATTTGAGGACAAACAAGGCAATTTTTGGATAGGCACACACCGCGGCGGGGTTAATTTGTATAACCCCGGTATTAAAAAGTTTGCTGTTTACCGGCAGGAAGTAACCGGCAACAGCCTGAGCTACAACGATGTTAAGTGCTTTGAAGAATACCATACCGGCCAGATATGGGTAGGTACAGATGGCGGCGGTTTAAACCTGTTCAATCATCAAAGGCAAACGTTTATCACCTACCGGCATCAGGCAAATGCCCCTACCAGCTTAAGCAGCGATGCCGTACTGGATATTACCCAGGATAGCCAAAAACGGCTTTGGATAGCCACCTGGGGCGGCGGTTTAAACCTCATGAACCCGGCTACGGGCGCATTCGTCAGTTATAAAAACAACCCGGCAAACCCCGCATCCATCTCATCAGATTTTGTGCAGAACACCTACCAGGATAAGGCCGGCAACTTATGGGTGGGTACATACTTTGGCGGCTTAAACCGTTTTAACCCGGCAACAGGGCAATTTCAGCGTATTATTAGCTCCCCTGCAGGTAAAACCAGGTTACAAGGCAACAATATTGTGGCTATTAACGAAGATGCCAAAGGCAACCTGTGGATAGGTACAGACGATGGCGGTTTGAATTGCCTGCGCAAGCAATCGCAGGAGTTTGAACATTACTTTGATAAAGAAAGCAAGAAACCCGATATCCGCGCCATATTTACCGACCATAACGGCAATTTATGGATAGGCCAGTCGGGATTGTATAAATATGATGAACAGCGCAATACCTTCTCGCTTTTTACGCAGCAGGCAGGGCTGGGGCACGAATTTATTAAGGGTATTGAAGAAGATGATGATCACAACCTGTGGATCTCTACCTCCAACGGCCTCATTAAGCTAAACCCGGCTACCAGGCAAGCGCATCAGTATAACACCAGCGATGGCTTGCAGGCCATGGAATTTGAGGTGAATGCCGTAATGAAAACCAAAAAGGGGCAGCTATTTTTTGGCGGGATAAATGGCTTTAATGCATTCTATCCCAGCCAGATCAAAAGCAATACCTACGTGCCGACGGTTTACATCACCGGTTTTCAGATCTTCAACAAAGAGGTATTGCCCGGCAAAGATTCGGTTCTGGAAAAAGACATCAGCCTTACCAACCGCATCAAACTGAATTATCAGCAATCCAGCATAACCTTTTCATTTGCCGCCCTTAACTACTTAGCGCCCGAAAATAACCGCTTTGCCTACAAGCTTACCGGGTTTGATAAAGGCTTTAAATACAGCACCACCGGCCCGCAGGCATCTTACACCAACCTTGACCCGGGCGAGTACACTTTCACTGTAAAAGCTGCCAATAACGATGGCATCTGGAATAACACGGGTAGATCAATTATGATCATCATAAGCCCGCCATGGTGGTTAACCTGGTGGTTTAGGCTGTTCATATTAGGGGTTACCGCAACCGCCGTTTATTATATGATCAGGTATCGCCAAAACCTGAACCTGAAAAAACTGGAAGAACAAAAGAAAGAAGAAGTGCATCAGTTACAGCTGCAATTCTTCACTAATATTTCGCACGAGTTTCGTACACCGCTAACACTGCTGCTGGGGCCTTTAGAAAAACTGTTAAGCACAGGCACACATCCCGAGCAATCGCGCACCTATCAACTTATGTACCGCAATGCTACCCGGTTAATGAACCTGATCAACGAGCTGATGGACTTTAGAAAGGCAGAATCGGGCGCCCTTAAACTAAATGTTACTCCGGGCAATATCACGGTGTTTATGGAAGAGATAACCGATGAATTTAACATTTGGGCAGAGCATAAACACCTGAATTTCAACCTGCAAAATTACGATACCGGGGATAAAGAGATATTTTTTGACAGGCAGCTTTTAGAAAAGATATTGCTTAACCTGATAAACAATGCTTTTAAATACACCAATGATGGCGGTGCCATAACCGTAAAGCTATTTTTTGATGCAAGCGAATTTACGCCATCCTACCAAAACGAACTGAAGATAACCAATACTTACCAGGCTAAAAAAGCGATGTATATTTTGGTGGCCGATACCGGTATAGGCATCTCTGCCGAATCTATTAAACACCTTTTTCAGCGCTATTACCGTATTACGTCGTCGCACTTAGGGTCCGGCATCGGGCTGGCATTCGTAAAAACCCTTACCCTGCTGCATAAGGGCTGCATTAATGTGTACAGCGAGCGCAATAGCGGTACCGAGATCCTGATCACGATACCTGTTGATGAGGCCGACTATACTGCAGATGAACTTTGGGCAGGCAACCAGAAACCCGTACTGCTGGAAAGCGTAAGCACCGATTTTCAGCAGGCAGAAGAGCATGACTTACCGGAGCCGGCCGGCACTGCACGTACAAACACCGCAGTAAAACATATTTTACTGGTTGAGGATAATACCGAACTGCGTACTTTTTTAAAAGAAATACTGGGGGGCGTTTACAACATCATCGAAGCAAAGGATGGCCGCGAAGGGCTGGCCCTGGCGCAGGAACACTTCCCTAATATGATCATCAGCGATGTGATGATGCCCGGTATGAACGGTATAGCGCTTTGTAAACGCATTAAACAGGATGAGCAAACCAAACATATCCCTTTTATTCTGCTTACTGCAAAAGATTCGCTGGAAGCCAAATTAGAGGGCATAGAATCGGGCGCAGATTTTTACTTCTCTAAACCGGTAAGCATCAACCTGCTGCTGCTTACCATTCGTAATGTATTTTTACAGCAGGAGAAATTAAAACAGCGCTATACTCATAGTTCGCAGGCGGATGCCCGGGAGATCGTGCATTCGGGCAAGGATCAGCAGTTTATGGATGAACTGGTTGCCGTGATTGAAGCGCACCTGGCAAACCCTACCCTTGATGTTGATTTTTTATGCAACAGCCTTAACATGAGCCGCACTAAATTATATGAACTTATTAAACGGCTTACCGGGCAGTCCATTATCGAATTTATTCGCACCATCCGTTTAAATAAAGCGGTTTACATCATCACACATGAGGATGTTGCCATATCAGAAGTATTGATGCGGGTGGGTATTCAAACACAATCGTACTTTACCAAAGCTTTTAAAAAGGAGTTTGGTAAAACCCCTTCGCAATTTATTAATGACCTGAAAAAATAAAACCCTTGCAACATTATTTGTAGCTGTAAGTGTTTAACTCTAATATTGCGCCAATTATATATTGCATTGTATGGCAAACACCGTGCTCATCATCGACGACGAAAAAAAACTGAACGATCTGCTTTCGCGCATCATCGGTTTAGAGGGCTTTACGGTTATGCAGGCCTACAACGGTAAGGACGGGCTTAAAATACTGGAGCGCGAAGATGTACAGGTAGTAATAAGCGATGTAAAACTTCCGGACGTAAACGGTGTAGACCTGGTAAAGACCATCAAAAGCAAAAAGCCCTATGTAGAAGTAATTAACCTTACCGCTTACGGCACTATTAATGATGGCGTACGATCTATCCAAAACGGGGCCTTTAATTATATTGTTAAGGGTGATGATAACGATAAGATCATCCCGCTGCTTAACCAGGCGGCAGCAAAGGCCCAAATACAGCAAAATACCTTTAACGCCGATAAAAAGGCAAACAGCAGGCATAGCTTCGCACAGATCATCGGGCAATCTAAACCCATCGTCGAAGCGGTGAACCTTGCCCGCAAGGTAGCAGCCACCGATACCACCGTTTTACTATTGGGCGAAACCGGCACGGGTAAAGAAGTTTTTGCATCGGCCATACACCACGAGAGCCAGCGCAGGCAAATGCCCTTTGTGGCCATTAACTGCAGCAGCTTTACCGGCGACTTGCTGGAAAGCGAACTTTTTGGTTACAAGGCAGGGGCATTTAGCGGGGCTAATAAAGATAAAAAAGGCCTTTTTGAAGAGGCGCACCACGGCAGCATATTTTTAGATGAAATAGGCGAAATGAGCCTGGACCTGCAGGCCAAGCTACTGCGGGTGTTAGAAAGCAAAACTTTTATTAAACTGGGCGACACCCAAACCACCAGGGTAAACATCCGCATTATGGCGGCCACCAACCGCGACCTGCAGAAGGAAGCCGAAGAAGGAAAATTCAGGCTGGACCTTTTTTACCGGCTTTCGGTGTTTACCATATCGCTGCCATCGCTTAACGAGCGTAAGGACGATATTGAGTTACTGGCCAAATATTACCTTAAACTTTTTACAGATAACGCAGGTAAGCAGGTGAAATTTGACTCCGACTTTTTAACCCTGCTAAAAACACACCAATGGAAGGGGAATATTCGCGAATTAAAGAACGTGATGGAACGCGCCGTTATACTGGCCGATGATATATTAACGCCCAATACCCTCCCCCCGCATTTTAATAACCAGGTTACTGATAGCAATGCGCTCGATCTGCAAAGTATCGAGCGGCAGCACATCAGTAAAGTGCTGGCTTACACTAAAGGGAACAAAACCGAAACCGCCCGTTTGCTTGGCATCGGCCTAACTACGCTTTACAGAAAAATAGATGAGTATAATTTAACAAATTAACCTTATACCATTTATCTGTTCAGTTAATTTTAAATTTGCGGCAACTAAAGCGGCGGTTTATTTTTTAAAACAAGCCGCTACACCTGCCAATATTTTTTTGTTTATGACCAAACCGGTACACCCTATTTATAATTTACATTTTGCACTGGTTTGCTTAAGCTCGCTTTTGTTTTCGGCAAGTTTTAATATGCTGATACCCGAATTGCCTGCCTACCTCAGCAGTATAGGCGGCGGCGAGCATAAAGGGCTTATTATTGCGCTGTTTACGCTTACAGCAGGCATTTCGCGCCCATTTAGCGGCAGGCTAACAGATACGCTTGGCCGTGTACCGGTTATGGCGGTAGGATCCTTAGTTTGTTTTGTGTGCGGGTTTCTTTACCCGGTACTCAGCAGTGTATCCGGCTTTTTATTCCTCCGGTTATTGCACGGTTTTTCTACCGGGTTTAAACCCACCGCTACGGCGGCCTATGTGGCAGATATCGTTCCGAAAGAGCGCTGGGGCGAGGCTTTGGGCTTCCATGGCATCTGCTTTAGCACGGGGTTGGCTATAGGGCCGGCCATCGGTAGTACCATCAGGCTTTATTTTTCGCTGAATACCTTGTTTTACACCTCATCATTCCTGGCGCTGATGTCTATCATCATCCTGATGAACATGAAGGAAACGCTTAAGGTAAAACAAAAATTCAGCTTGGCGCTGCTTAAAATATCCCGCAGGGATATTATAGCGGTTGAGGTATTGCCGGCAGCTGTGGTAACGCTTTTGGCTTATGTAGCCTATGGCGCTATCCTTACCGTTATACCCGATTGGAGCCAGCATTTAGGCATCGTAAATAAAGGCTTATTTTTTATGGTGTTTACAGTTGCTTCGCTGCTGATACGTTTTGTGGCAGGCAAGGTATCTGATAAATATGGCCGTATTTATGTAATTAACACAGGGCTGGTACTGCTGGTTATTGCGCTGGTAATTATTGGCTTTGAAACTACCGCCGCAGGATTGCTGGCCGGCGGGGTGGTTTATGGTATTGCTACAGGCATCCTCTCCCCTGCCCTTAACGCCTGGACGGTAGACCTGAGCCACCCGCAATACCGGGGCAAAGCTATGGCCACCATGTATATTTCTTTAGAGGCAGGCATAGGTTTAGGGGCTTTGGTATCGGGTTGGTTTTACCAGGATGTGATTGGCATGGTGCCGCGTATTTTGTACGCTACGGCGGTAATTACAATTTTAGCGATCGTGTACATGCTATTCCGGCCTAAAACACCGCCAAAGCAGCAACACGATATGCTGATGGAGGCCGAAGTTTAACCGGTTACCTGTACAAACCCGCAATCCTGAAAATAAAGTAACCATAAGTAAGCATCTGCCAACAGGTTATCTGCTACCTTACCATTGGTTTTTAGCGCTGCTAAAGCATCATAAAAAGAGGATTGATCCTGGCATGCCTTTAACAGTAAAAATTGCATTTCGGTAACCTCTTCTACCACTATCCGGTAGTTTTTGCGGCTAATGGCCATAAAGGTTTTTTGCGGCAAAGGCAATTCATATTCTTCTTCGCGGTAAACGGCTTCAAAAAAGGCTTTCATCGGTAAATCCATTTCCAGCAGCTGCAGGCACTCCGGCACTTTGATATTTATCCCGCCAAAAAACAGATCATGCATACCAACTACCGCATTATTAACCGCCTCGTTTTCCGTTCCGGGTGCGCGCATGGCTACCTGCCGGGCACGTTCTACCCGGGCTAAGGCTGCCGGTATTTCAAAGTAACTGTTATCCTCAACTGTTTCGGCCTGCGGCCTGGTTTTATCCAAAAAATCCGGAAAGGCGGCGCCCAGATCATACAACGTAAACGAGGTAGAAGGATGGTACATAAGGTAGGCTTTTGCAAAGCTATCAAACAGCTCATCGCCCATAAACTTTTTACTAATGGCATAATCTGCATACATGCAATCCAGCAAACGCAGCATATAGCCCGAACTGTAAACATTTAAACGCGCCTGTATCGTAGCTGTGCCGCCAACAACTATTACATCCTGTTCATCAACCTGGTATAAATGATTGGCTAAACCAATTTTTTGCTTTAAAAAGCCGGGCGCCATCACTATTGTACGCAGCCAGTTTTGCAGCAGGGCAGTATCCTGTTTAACCATTTGATGCCTGCAATTGAAAATCTACCGGGTTAGGTACCGGCAGGTGTGGTGAACGGTACACCCCCTGCTGCGGTGTATTTCCTTTTAATACCTCACGTGCTTTAAAAAGTTCTTCCAGCAGTTCGGGATACTCGGGGATCCTGGCGTCCCACTCCAGCAGGGTACTAACACCACCCGTTAACTGGTGCGCCTGATGAAATAACTCCCAAACCTTTGCCGGCACAGGCTGGTCATGCGTATCTACCAGCAGGTCGCCGCAATCTGTAGGGCCCGCCAGGTGCATCTGCACAATATGCTCATGCGGCAGGCTGTCAATATATTTAACGGCATCAAAACCGTGGTTATGTGCCGATACAAAAACGTTGTTTACATCCAGCAGCAGGCCGCAGCCGGTTTCTTTGGCCAGGGCTGATAAAAACTCCCACTCGGGCATGGTTGATGCTTTAAACTGCAGGTAGGTTGAGGGGTTCTCCAGTATCAGCGGGCGTTTAAGGTAATCCTGAATTTTCAGCACCCGTTCGGCCACATGGTCAAGGCTTTCTTCGGTCATGGGCATGGGCAGCAGGTCGTGCGTATTGGTATAGGCAACACCCGTCCAGCACAGGTGGTCAGAGATCCATTCCGGTTCAACCACCTCGGCCAGCGCCTTTAATTTTTGCAGATAAACGTAATTGATGGGGTCGGTACTGCCAACAGATAACGATACGCCATGCATTACAACCGGCACCTGCTTGCGCACATGCATCAGCACGTGGCTGGCAAAGCCAAAATCATCCATAAAGTTTTCGCTGATGATCTCAAACCAGTCTACCCCTGCCGGGTTGTTCAGCAGATAATTAAAATGCTTGTTGCGTAAACCCACGCCAAGGCCCAGATTTGGCAGGCCCAGGCGTGGTTGATTAAGTATGCTCATGGCAATAATGGTTTAGGTTGATGGCGGGAACACCAAACGCAGATCGCTTGGTTTTGGTTTTGGCGGAACAGGTTTGCCCCTCTTTTTCAAAACTTCGGCATAAGCATTCCAGGCTACATCATATACCAGGTCGCCTTGTTGGTAATTAACAATTGCAAAAGGGCTCGGCTGATAGGTAGGCTTAGGCCCAAAATCATTCAGCTGCATTTGGTATTCATTAGGTGCCAGTATAGCAGGATACATCTGCGAGGCAGAAATAGGCACCGCGCACCCGCCCAAAGCGCCGCATGAATTATCTGATGGCGGGCTGTATGGCGAAACCTTATCGTCCTTCTTTTGTAAAAAAGTATAAGATGCAGACCCATTACAGCCACCACCACCGGCGGCAGATTGTACAAAGCCGCAACCACCTTCGCCTTTACATTCGTTAGAGCCTTTACAGGTATGGAACAGTTCGGGCGGGGCGCAGGTTGACGGATCGCGTACAATATCCTCATCCAGGTTTAAGCCCTGGCAGGCATGATATAAGTGTTTATGGCGGTTAAGCGGTTCGTCACCGGGCCCTGTAACACCTAATGCTATATTGGGAATTTTACCGAAAATAGCCCAGCAGATAGACATCCTGTCGCCCGAGCCACCCATTGAAGGATAAGGGAATGCCGTTTTGGGGTTTTGAAAATAATCGTTCAGTACGCGTGTTACACCTGCAATAGCACCTGTAGAGGTACGGCTGAAAAGATCATAATTTTTACCGTCTGCATCATTCTGCTTTAGCCTGTTTAAAGCATCGGCAATTTCTTGTGACGATGGTAGGTTTGGATAACGTTTAGGGTCGTAACCTACGGTTTCTAATAACTTGGCCGACCACTTATTGCCCTTTGCATGCCATTGGTCCCAGGTAAATATTTCGCCCGATTTGATCAATTTTAACACATACTGAAAAGTTTCGAAGTGATCCATGCCGCCAAAATGGCCGCGGGCCTCCGCTTTAGCCGAATCTATCTGCTGGCCTGTTGCATTGTATGATGGGTATTTATTACGCAGTACCGGGCAGCTTGGCCTAAACTGATCTTTAACGGCAGTTAACGTGAGTTGGGTTTGTAAATTACGCGATTTACTTACGCGAGCCAGTATGTGTTCGATAACACCTCCTCCCTCGCCCTGGTCTGTAATGCCATTGATCATATGAAGCACATCCGACAAAGCTTTTTCAGATTCGGTATGCTCAATACTGGTTGGCATAAGCGGGTACTCGTCGCTCGCTTTTTTTGTTTTATCTAATCTGCCAGGGTTAAACACCTCTTTTTGTAAAGCGGTAGTAATAACTTGTTTGCTGCCGCTTTTTGCAGATTTCTCTTTAGCTTTTTCCAGCCCTTTTTTAAATACGATACCCCATAATGTGGTACCATCTGCATATTCAATAGAAAGGTAATTCCACAACTGCAGGTACATGTTGCCTATAGATCCAAACATAGGTAAAGGGTCGCCTTCTTTCCAGTTTTGATAAGGCGCCTTATGCTCGTACAGGTGTTTTTTTGCCGGGTCGATATCTGACAGTGCTGCTTTTTCGGTTTGCTCTATCGCCAGGAATAAGTTACACTGATCTTCATCCATCGGGCCTAATTTCACCTTGATATTGGTGCTTTTGATCGTGTCTTTAAAATCCAGGATCCCCGGTAAAACAGATGAGTCCGGCGAATAACATTTCCAGGCAAAGGTGTGTTCGTCCTGCAAAGGTTCGCTGGTAAACTTAGGCTCGTAACCCACTACGTTGGCCAGGTTAGAGATGATCTGCAGGTGAAGCATTTCGGCCACAAACACACTGAATACGGCGTTAAATGCCTTATCATTGGCATTTTGCGGGTGCGCGGTTGCAGCCATACCAGGCCACATACGGCCCTGGTAAAAGTTGCTATCCTTGCTGTTAATTTCATGCATCCCCTGTAACGAGTACAGCGATGTCATGTACAAAGGGATGGTAAATAGTTCTACATTGACGGCAGACTGCACTAAAGCATGCAGGGCTTTCTCGTCAACTTCCTTGTGAGATACCGGTCGCTTCATTAACCGGTTATCATCAGTAAACAGGAGCGTTGTTTTCATGATAAGGTATTATAGGTTTAAGTTTATTCTGAAAGAAAATACAATGCTTGCAACAGGCATAGCGCCTGTGCAGATCGTATTATAATTGCTGCCCGGCAATATTTATGATAACGGGCAAGCCATGTAATGTTGGTTTAGGTTATTTTATACCTACTCTGTTAAAGGCTTTTCGGTAACTGCCCTGTTGTAATCATTCAAAAATCAAAAGCTCGGTCACACAAATCAATCCCGATGCAGCCATTGCATCAAAAAGTACATTACTTTTTCCGAGGGTAAGTTTACAGCAACTTACGCTCGCCGGTTTTACCAAAACGGTAATTTAAACTCACCTCGTGCGTAGCCGTATTAATGGCCCCCAGGTTGTTTGATGATACACCAAACTGATAACTATACCCTATCCGGAAAGTATCCGTCGTGATGGATATAATTCCGGATGCGCGTTTATCGGTACGGTAACCCGCGCCAATACCCAGTTGTTCTTTCAAATAAAAAGTACCTGTAAAATCAGCTAATAAAGGCGAGCCATTTACGTATGATACTAATGTAGTTGGTTTAAACTTTATATCATCGGCCACATCTGCAAGGTAACCACCGGTAAAGTAGTAATGGCTTTTAAGGTAGTTTGCCTGCTGTACAGATGCGGTACCTAAACTGCGGATAGTAAGCTCGGGTACGGATACGCCCAAATAATACTTATCGCTAAAAAACATCACCCCAAAACCGATGTTTGGGCTGGTTTCCCTGATATCATCTTTAAACTGTGGGTCGTAATAATCAAGGGTAGAGTAATTACCCACATAATTGCGGATCCCGGCATTTAGCGATACCGATAAATAGTTTTTAGCGGTAAGCTGAATACTTTTGGCAAAAAAGGCATTCACCTCAATTTGCTTCTCAACAGCGATCTGATCATTCAATACGTATAAACCTGCCGCACCACCAATAGATTCTATCGGTAAACTGCCACTAAGCAGTAAACTGCTTGGGGCACCATCGATACCTACAAAGCGCTTACGGCCCATAAAATTTAATGAACCGGCCTTATCCAGTAAAGAATAGGCCGGGTTAACAGGCGTTAAGTTGTCGCCGTATTGCGTATAGCTATAAATTTGCTGTTGTGCCATAAGCTTGCTGCCGCTCATCAGCAGCAGCAAGCTTAGTACAACCATAATTTGTTTTTTATTGAAGGCAAACACAAAAATCCTTATCTCACCAATCATCATTTATCCTTCAATTATAACTAATATTTCAATACGATATAACCGGTTTTGCGTTTATTTTCCTGGCCCACTTTGTAATCAAGCGCGTAGAAATAAGTGCCCGGTTTTAACAAAGATCCGTTTTTGGCATGTCCGTCAAATACGTTTCCGTTATTGCCATACTCTTTGGTTTCATAAACCAAGCTACCGTTAGTATTCATGATGGATACTTTATTACCGCTGTAAGCAGCAATACCTTCTATCACCAGGAAGTCGTTCGAGCCATCTCCGTTTGGCGACACCCCCTGGCGTACTACAACTCCATCATTATTTGCCGGCGCTAAACTATTGGCAGATTTGTTAGCAAAAAGGAACTTGCTATCATTTCTATCAACCATTAAAGTACCCATTTGCCTGGTTAAGGTTATTCTGTAGGTTTTAGATGTTACGCCGTCTTCCGCCAATACAACCATTTCAACAAAGTTGCTTCCAACCGCCATAGGCACAGGGCTCGAAAACGTGTTATTTGCCACGGGCTCTCCGTTAAGTGTTAATGATGCGTTTGAATAATTTAACAATCCTTTAAAAGCAATACTTGTGATGCTATTATTTAATATAGCCGTGTATTCTGATAGTGTGGTGCTATTACTTACCAACTTTAACGATACATCAGGATTTGTGGTTATACTTGATAATAACGCATTATTTGAAATCGTTTTGGTTATCAGCAATCTGTAGGTTTTAACCGTAGTATTATCTGCAGCAGTTACTACTACATCAATCGTGTTTAAACCAACGTTAATAGCTACCGGTGCCGAATCGGCCCCGCTTGCTGTGGATACGCCATTTACAGTTACAGTAGCGTTGATATCATTAGTAGTTGGGATAACATTTATGTTGCTGATGTTAGCGCCTACTGCTGCTGTATATTCTGTCAGTGTTGCAGTATTGTTCTGCATTTTAAGCTTCAAAGAAGGGTTGGTTGCAATGGTTGACAATAAGGCGTTATTTGACAGCACTTTAGTAACAAAAAGCCTGTATGTTTTAACAGCTACACCATCCTCTGCCGTTACCACAACATCTATCATATTGAGGCCTACATTTACCGGTATCTGACCAGAGAATACGCCGTTGGTTGCCGGTGAACCGTTTATGGATATAGTAGCGTGTATGTTGGCAGCAGTTGGTTTAATTGAAAAACTATTTACGTTAATACCTACTGTTGACCGGTAAGTTGACAGATTAGAATTACTGCTTTGCAATTTAAGAGCAATGTTAGGGCTGGTTTCAATGGCAGATAATGCCGGATTACTTGAAACAATTTTAGTAACACGGATCCTGTAAACTTTAGATGCCAGGCCATTTTTTGCTGTTGCTACAACGTCTACCACATTAACGCCAGCGCTAACCGGTACCGGTGCAGAATACACCATATTTGATGCAGATACGCCGTTAATTGTTATTGTAGCTTGCGGATCACTTAGTTCTGGCTTAATGCTAAAGCTTGTTACTTCGCTGCCTACAGTGGCTGTGTATTCGGCAAGGCTTGCAGTATTGCTTACTGCTTTTATTTTATTTGGCAGGTCGGTATCAATTCGTGAAATGATAGCGTTGCCCGACACATGCGTTGCCGTGATGGCGTAACTACTGGTTGTTACACCATCAGCCGCAGTTACCAATACATTTACGGTAATGTTTGCCGAACTGAATGCTTGAGTATAAGTTGCACCAGAAGCAACAACTGCATCATTAATTTTGATAGTAGCACCGGCATCTGCTGCTGTTGCTATAACTTTTATTGAAGGCTCGCCCTCGTTAATTTTAACCGTATAGTTAGAGGTTGCTGCATCAAAAACAGGGCTTAGGGTTGTACCCGGGTTGGCGCTTAATGCAGCCAGGGTACTGTTTGTACTATTAGCACGTACAACTGTTAAAGTGTAGGTTTGTGTAACTGACCTGTCTTGTGCGGCTACTACAATTGTAAATACGTTATTACCGGCCGCCAGTGTTGGGCTATAATTCCCCTCGTATGATTCGCCGTTTATTTGTATGAAGCCATACTGCGAGTTTGCAACCGGGGCTATTTGTATAGAAGTAGCTTGGTTTGGTACGGTTACCGTATAATTATATTTTGCAGGGTCAAAAGCAGGTGATAAGGCTGTGCCGCCTGTAACATTCAAGGCAGAAAGTGTTGCATCTGTGTTGTATGGTTTGCTGATATTAACAAGATATTCTTTAGAAGTTGAATTATCTTCTGCTATCACCAATATTGATATTTGATTATCACCACCGGATACAGGTACAGACATTGCCTGGCCTGATGTGGCATTGGTACCATATATCCTGAATAGTTTGGCATTTGCATCAGCAAGTGAGGCTGTTATATTAACCGTGTTAACCTGTTCGCCTACCGCCAGCGAGTAAGAAGTAACCGCAGGATCAAAAGATGGTGCGATAGTTCCTTCTGCAACAGATAATGATGCAAGGTTGGCATTGGTTGAAGCATCCCTTACTGTTAACGTACCCGCTACAAAGCTAATATCATAGTTTAGTGCAATAGCGTTATAAGGGCTGATATTGTAAGTACCTGCCGGTGAATTAATATTAGCAAAAGTTGTTACATCAACCGGCTGTAAAAATACTGCCTCTGTTTCGTTGTTCTTGAAGCCTGTAATCGTATAGGTAAAAGCTGGGTTTGCTTCGCCGGCCAACTTTGTTTTGTTATCGGCAGTAACGGTTAACGGCGCCCTGTCAATTTCAAAGCTACCCGGCTGGTAAGTTAAGGCATAGTTAGTGTTGTTTATTGCTACTGTGCCCTGGTTTACCGCATACGGCCCGGAATTTTCACCAGCAACGCGAACCACCGAGCCGGTAATTGCATCGCCGCTTAACAATGATCCGGATATGATGCGGTAAGCAAGCGACGGGTCTGCTTCACCATAAATTTTGGTTGCAAAAACAGACGACAACGTAATAGGCCTTGGTATAATGTTATAATTAGCACCATTATAAATAAGATTATAGCTTGCGCTGTTAGATAAGGTTAGCGTATTCTGCGTAATGGCGTAGGTACCAATTGCATTGCCCGGCTGGCGGCTTAACATGCCGGTAAATGCGTCGCCGCTTACAAGTGTACCACTATAAGAGTAACCAAGCACAGATGCTTCCGGGTCGCCATAAGGCACATTATGCTCGTAAACATTAACACTAATATCAAGCTTGCGAATGGTTAGGTTTGCACCTGTATAATTAATTGCATAATTACTGTTTAAAGCAAGTGTGCCCTGTGTAATGGCATAATTACCTGCAGTTTCGCCAGGCGTACGTGATATAGCACCGGTAAAAGAATCGCCGTTAAGCAATGCATCTGCCGTATAGGTAAGCGCCGGGTCGGCTTCTCCGTAGGTTTTGCTGGCTGCTGCCGCAGTTACATTTATAATCTTTGCACCAATGGTTAAGTTAGCGCCGGTGTAATTTAAAGTGTAATTGCTATTTAACGCTAACGAGCCCTGGCTAATGGCATAATTACCCGGTGTTTCGCCGGCTACGCGTGTTAAACTACCGGTAAAACTATCGCTAAAAGCTAAAGCATCTGCTGTATAAGTAAGGGCCGGGTTAGGGTCGCCATAGCTTTTGGTTAATGCAGTGGCTGTAACATTAATTATTTTTTTGTTGATGGTAAGATTGCTGCCCGTAAAAGACAAGGTATAGTTATTGCTTAAAGCTAATGAACCCTGGCTGATGGCATAGGTACCTACTGTTTCGCCGGTTGCCCTGGTCAGGCTGCCTGTAAATGTATCGCTAAATCCAAGTTCGGTATTGGTATAAGTTAAAGCAGGGTCTGCATCACCGTAACTTTTGGTTATTCCGGTTGCGGTTACAGTTACAGCCTTGGGGGTAATTGTTAATGTACCCGGTATTAACGTAATCGTATAATTATCATTAGCTGATTGGTAGTCGTTACCTATAATGCGCTTGTCGCCAAGTCCATTAATGCTGTAGGTACCAACGTTTTCTCCCTGCACACGGGTAAATATCCCTGTAGTACCAAGTGTTAAGCCCGGGGCAACGCTGCCACTTGCAAAAGCAAAAGAATTTAAATTCGGATCTGTGTCGCCATATACTTTAGTGCGGTCTGCAATTCTAAGAGTTACTGGCCTTTTGGTGATTGTTAAATTTGCACTTACATAAGTAACATTGTAATTGTTACCAAAGGATAACGTGCCCAGGGTTATAGGGTAGTTACCTATAATGTTGTTATTGATACCAGAGGTATTTCTGCTTAAAGCACCTGTAGGTGAATCGCCGGTTACTAATCCTGTTGTGGTGTAAGTAAAAGCCGGCTCATTATCGCCATACACTTTTGTTGATGGATTAGCCGTTATGGTAAGAGCTTTTTGATTAACTGTTAGCACTTGTGTAACATTTGCAGCGGCTAAAGTACTGGCATTACCGGCTTGTGAGGCTGTAATATTAGCAGTACCTGCGCCAACAATGTGCACCAGGTTGTTTACAATAGTTGCTACTGCTGCATTATCACTACTGTAAGTAATAGCTAATCCTCTGCTGGAAGTTGCACCTGGGGCATAATCTGCATCACCATATGTTTTTGTAGCTGTTGCAGCAAAATTAATGGTTTGCGGTGCTTTATCCCTTGTAACAGTTATTGTATAAGTTTTTGTTGTTGTACCATCCTGTGCTGTTACAACAGTAGTAATAACATTGTCGCCGGCATTTAAACTAATATTACCAGATGCTGAACCCGATGCAACTGTTGAACCATTAACCTTTACAGTAGCCCCGCTTTGGTTAAGGGTTGGTGTTACTGTAATTGATGTAACCGAGTTAGTAACACCGGCGCTGTAACTGATAACTGAACCCGAAAAAGACGGATTTAGTGTGCCCGAACTTAATGACAAACCCGATAATGTGGCATCATTTGAAGAAGTTATAAAATATCTTACAGCACCGTAAGATATACCTGCGCCACTAATTGCATAAGCCCTAACGTTGTAAGGTGTAACCGGGCTAAGGCCGGTAATAGTTGCTGAAAAAGCACCTGTTCCGCTTCCGTTTACGGCTTTTGAATCGTTTGTTGTTGGTAATGAATTTGTACTGCTGTAAACTACACCACGTTCGGTAACGGTAACATCGCTGCGTGTAACATTACCCCCTAATGTTGCAGATGTGGATGCTACAGTAACAACAGAGGTAGATAATACTGCCCTTAATGGTACACCAAAGCTATTTACCCCAACCCCGGCAGGCTGGCTGGTAAGATCTACAATCTGCGCTACATCGCCGGTAGTTAAATTAACTGTTTTGATAGCCCTGGATGCTGCTAAACCCTCGTAAATATATGCGCGGTTATTACCTGCATCAAGGCCCATAGCAACCGGCGATGTGGTAAGTGACGATTTTATTGTTACGGAGTTGTTGCCGTCGGGGTCTATCTTATATAATGCATCTGTAGCACCCAGGCTGCTTGCAGAGCCATCATTTGTAAGATAATAAATAGAACCTGCAACAGGGTCATAATCCATTGAACTGATTGTGCCCGCCTGTGCCGTAATAGACGAAGTAATAGTGTTAGAACTTAAACTAAACACTTTAATACCCCGGTTGGCTGGTACACTTTCCCATATAAATACGCGGCTATTTGGTATATCAAGGGCTAACCTTAAAGGTGATGTGGTTATAGATGAAGCGATAAGCGTTGGGGCGGAGTCGGTTGGTTTACACTTGTAAAGCGCATCTTCAACACCTGTGCTTACGCCTGCATTTGTAGTTATAAAATAAAGATAATCGGTAGCCGCATCATATTTGATATCATTAACACTATAGGGTACCGGTATAGAATTGATAAGGCTACCGGTAGTGGCATTCCTTACTTTAATAGACCTGTCTTGTGCTGTACCCGCCAGGTTAATACCTTCATAATGAAATACACGGTTACCGGCAAGATCCAAGGTTACCAAGCCCGGTAAGTAGGCAATATTAGAGGCAATAGTTGTAATATTAGCGCCGGTGTAATCCATTCTGCGAATGGCATCGTTTACATCTTTAGTGGTGTTAACACCATCCTGGGTAACATAATAAACCTGTGCCTGGCTTTGGCTTGCTGTACCCAATATTAAAAAAAGCAACACAGCAATTAAAGAACTTAAGTTCTTTCTTTTTTGTAACAGAAGTAAAAGTTTATTCATAATTTTTTTATTAAAAAACAGATATATTGTTGGCTATGGCCACTATAATTCACTGGAAAATATTTGCCCCGTTTTTAAACCATAAAAACCGGCATACCGGGCAGGCACACAGGTATTATTAATATTAAAGTATTTAATATTCAGGATTGCTCCATTCAGGCATGCAACCTTAAAACTATTATCTAAAACGATGATTGTTCCGGGTGTTTGGCTTACGTTATCTTCTGTAGCAAGCTGTGCATCCAATATTTTAAATTCAAAACCATTTATCAGTGTGCCGGCGCCGTTGTTCCAGGGCGTGCATGCTTTGATCAGGTCTAATATTTGTTTTGCGGGCATTTTTCCCCAATTAATTATCACATCAGCCAGTTGCGGCTTTTTGTAATAATTTGTGTGCGTTAGGTTTTGTTCTTTATTAAGTAATGGCTGCTTTTGGCTGAGTTTTGCAATAATTTCTGCAACTCCCCTAACCTGTAACTCGCTAAATAATTGATTTATATAACTATAATTATGGTATTCTTCATTTTTAATGCTTTGTTCCCAAACCACCGTGCCGGCATCAAACTTATCTGTTAACACATGTATGGATAATCCAAGCTGCGCTTCGCCGTTTTTTAATTGCCAAAAAACTGGTGCCGGTCCCCTGTATTGCGGCAAGCTGCCGTAATGTATGTTATATATGCCCATTGGCACTCCCAATAGTTGTAAAACATCTATTTTGTGAGCATATCCTGTAACAAATATTATATCGGGCTGATGCACTTGCTGCCAGTTGTAAAGTTCAGCTCTATTATTTTCTGCGTAAAATGCAATTCCGTTAGTACTGCAAAAACCAGCCAGATCATGTTCGCTTATATCTGATTGAGCTGATTTGGCAAAATATAATGTAACCCCTGCTTGTATATTGCTTAAGTATCCAAGCAGGGGTATGCATATTTTAGAATTTGACACAATTCCAATTTTCATTAGCTCATCGCCAAATTCTTATAATTGTAATGCATGATAATTATGGCCTTGAAGGATAGATCCCTTCAGTAGCGATAATAAAGTTTACAGCTAAAACAGGCTGTACAATGTTTAATGGTGAGTTACCACCTGCAGCGGCAACTGTAACTGCAGATGTACCGGTAGCTGTTACACCCTTTAACTGAGAATTTGCCGTTGGGGCATCTGAATAAAATGGAAGAGGTGTACCATCCTCGGGATTGGCATTATAACCAATATAATTACCTGCTGCCAAACCTTGATTAGGAGTAGTTGTATTTACATCGATACTAACGTTAACGGCAACAGTAGCAGTTGCTGCATGGATGTGCGAAGGCATTTGCTGTGACAAAATCGTTACGTTCTCTGTACCTACAGCAGCGCCTAATGGATAATAGGAGCCAGGGCCCTGGCCTACATGTACAGGTGTACGGCCCTGTAAGTTTGGAAGTGCAAAGGATGAAGAGCCGTCGCCACCATACGTTGTACCTAAAATTGAAAATAATGCGCTGTTTTGTGAAATTGACATTAATGAGCCGTTACAAAGAGCCCAGCCCTTTGGTGCAAAGTTGCCGGCAAACATTTTAATTTCCCCAATAAGTGGATCCATAATTTAAAAATGATAAGGTTTAAGATTTAATAATTTAGTTATTTATTAGTGAGTAAATATAGATATATTAATTTATTCGATAATAATTTATTTATAAAAACGTTATGCATCACCTTTTCCAATCAATTCCCTTATCACAGCAAAACTTTATTTAACAAATCTCTATTATAAATCACAATTTGCATAGGGTAAAAACAGCTTTTTTCAAAATAGCTTAAAGTGGAAAAAAGGCGCTCGGCACATTTGTATATCTGTACATAAATGGCCACTTTCGATAAACCTTAAAAAAGACTATTATGCAATTAAAAAGACACTTGTTTTATGTTGCCGCAGCGGCACTTGCCTTTAGCGCCTGCCAAAACCAACATGCAGATTTAGCCGAAAAACCCAAACCGGTAACGTTTAATTACGACAGCCTGAGTTATGAGCAAGCTAAAAATTATGTAAAAAATTACGAGAAACGCGCAGGTACGGTAGATTCTACCTATAAAGAAAGAGGTGTTAACCTGGTCAAAAGAAGGCCGGATACGCGTTGTATCTGGTTTAGTGCCCAGCGCTTGCAAACCCTGCTCGATAAAATAAAAAGCGAGGGTGGCGATGGCATCCGTTTTTACCTGGCTACATATGATACAACCTACAATGCCAAGATGATTGGCGGTATTGTACCGCCACGCGAGTACTGGGGCTACAACACGCTGATCATGGTATCTACAAAAGACAGTACCAATAAGGTTGACGAAAAATTTCACCGCGACTATTTTACAAGCAAGCCGGCTAATTCAAACAAACCTGCACTTGGCTTTATTGTAGGCGCCCCACCAGAAAACCGCGGGGAACTTTGCCCCCCACCCGTAAAATGCACCAGCGTAGGCGCATTGCTTATTCCTTAAAAAATGATATTAAATAATTTAAAAATATTTGTTACTGTTAACACAGCATCAGAGTTTTTATGTTTCCTGGCAGCGCTTATTTTTCTTTACCGGGAAAAAAGCGTTGCCTGGAAACTCTTTATTCCTTTTTTACTGCTAACCTGCTGTACAGAGCTGGCAGGTATTTACATACGCGAATTTATGGCCGTATCAAATTATGGCATTTATAACGTTTATGTGCTTTTTGAATGCGGCTTTACCAGCTATTTCTTTTTTTATCTGTACAAAAGTTACCATTATAAAATAAAGTGGCTGTATATCTGGGTTGCTATTTTTATGGTGATGTATGTAACAGATCTGCTTTATCATGATTTTTCCAGGTTCGTGTCAACTACAGCGTCTGTTATGTCGGTAGTATTTGTGCTGGCCAGCCTTTACTTTTACTTCCTTAAACTTAAGGACGAACATTTTGAACCGCTTACTTTTTCGGCCCCGTTTTGGTGGGTCAGCGGTACGCTCTTCTTTTACTTTGGAAGCACCGCCTGCAATAATTTTTTAGATTATCTGGCGCTGTATGAACGTATCACCTTCAGCAGATCTATACGGTACGTAATTTTCAATATTTTAGATATTATCTTGTACATTTTCTGGTCATACGCTTTCATATGCAGATATCGTCAAAGGAAGTCATCTCCCTTATTGGGTTAACATCCATCATATTTTTAATTGCGCCGCTATTTCTTATCCTGTATGTATTATCATACAACCGCAGGAAAAAGAGCCATCAGGAGGAAACTATTATGCTGCAAAAAAACTTTGAAACCGAACTTTTAAGAACACAAATGGAGGTACAGGAGCAAACCTTAAAAACAGTTGCTTATGACCTGCATGACAATATTGGCCAGCTGCTTAGTTTAACCACCATTACCTTGAGTTCGATAAACCTTAACGACAACCAAAATACGGCCGAAAAAATAGCCCTGGTAGAAGACCTTACCCTGCGGTCTATCAAAGAAGTTAAGGCGTTGTCGCGTTTGTTACATGGCGAGGAAATTGTGAGCCGCGGCTTAAGGGCAGCCATAGAATTTGAGCTGGAGTGGCTCAAACGATCAGACAGGTTTAAAATATCCCTGCAGCATAATAATATACCTTTTACTGGCGATAGTTCCGTAGAAACCATTATTTTCCGCCTGTTTCAAGAGATCATTAACAACATTCTTCAGCATGCCAAGGCAACCCAAATTAGCATTACTTTAGAGGGTGCGGTTGACAGTTTTAAGCTGATGATAGCCGATAATGGCATAGGTTTTAATGTAGATGAAATTATAAACAGAAAAGCAGGCATGGGCCTGCATAATATTATTAAACGAAGTACAATGATAAACGGTAATGCCGCTATTGTATCTTCGCCGGAAAAAGGAACAACCATCACTATAACCGTACCGTACAAATAACCATGCAAACCCCTAAAGTAAACATTGCAATTGTAGACGACCACACGCTGTTCCGCCAGGGATTAGCGCATCTGCTAACCGAATCTAACGAAATTAATGTTTTGTTTGATGCGGATAACGGTGCAGATATGATAAAAAAACTGTGCGATAATGCATTACCAGATGTGATTTTAATGGACATTACCATGCCCATTATGGATGGATACGAAACTACCCGCTGGCTGAAAGAAAACCACCCACAAGTTAACGTACTTGCCTTAAGCATGTTTGAAGAAGATAAACCTATTATCGGGATGCTTAAAAGCGGGGCCGGGGGTTATATGCTTAAACAATCAAAGGCGGCCGACCTGGTAAGCGCTATCAAGGGTATTGCAGCGCAATCATTTTACATTAACGAACTTGTATCCGGCAAGCTGCTGCGTAACATCCAAAACAACCACCCTGTTAAAAATACACCTATCGGCTTAAACAACAACGAACTGAAGTTTTTAGAACTATGCTGCTCGGATCTTACCTATAAGCAAATTGCCGATATGATGAACCTTAGCCCCCACACCATAGATAATTATCGTGAAGCCCTGTTCCAGAAATTTGAGGTAAAATCAAGAACAGGACTGGTAATATCTGCCCTAAAAAACGAGCTTATTAAGATTTAAGAATGATAACTAAGATGCAGGTACTTTAGCAACAGGCTTTTTAACTGTTTTAACAGTCGCCGGTTTCTCTGCTTTTACAGGCTCGGGTGCTTTTGGCATATCCGCTGCTTTAGGTTCTTTAACTAAAACGGCTTCATCTACCTTAATATCTTTTGCAAATTTTTTGGCCAGCTTTTTAGCCTCTTTCTCTATTTTCTTATCTAATTTTTTAGATGCGGCACCAAATTTTGCGGTTGTTTCTTTTAACTGGGCAACCAAGGTTTGATGAATAGCCTTTTGTGCAGTTTTTTTTGCTTGTTTAATAAGCGGCTTAAGTTTATTTTTCATGTATCTGTTTATGATATTTGCAAAAGTAAGTTACATAAACATTAATTCAATATTATCATTATGTTAAGCACGAGGAATTTGCTTAACACAATAGGTTTGTAAACATTAATGTTTAGCTTATATCTGATTTGATTAGCCTGAAAAATATTTAATATATAAAAAATATTAGGGACGATCAATAATACGTACACTTCAAAAAAAAGAACCCCTCTGAAGTTTAATTCAGAGGGGTTTTGATCTGGTATCGCTTGTTGTCGGGATGGCAGGATTCGAACCTGCGGCCTCCACATCCCAAATGTGGCGCGATACCGGGCTACGCTACATCCCGATTGGGATTGCAAAGGTAGCTTTTTTACATAGCTGTGCAAACTTTTTTTAAAAGAATTTGCAGGCATTTGTTTAACCAATTCATTAGCAAAAACTTAGCATAAAATATTTTTTTATTTAACATCAAATAAGGCTTTAAGCAGCCAGAATAGTACATAGTAGTTATTGATAAATATAATCTCCGGTAAATGTCCGCATCAGTAAGTGATTCCGGCATTTATATTGTATGCTATTGTACAGCCAGCTTTATGTAGGCTATTTTCTTACGGTTATCTGTCCAGGTAGCATAAACAAATCCGGCTTTATCATAAATAATTGCCGGATAGCTAAACTCGCCTGTTTTTTGATCCTCAAAGGTTAAAAGGTCCTTCCAGGTTATACCATCACGAGAGCAGGCCAACTTTAAAACAGACCTTCCCTCCCACCAGTTTTTGCCGGATGTTAAGGGGTTATATACAAGCAATTGCAACCCGCCTGCAGTTGTTACTGCATCAATACCCGAATTTGGGTTAGGTATAGATGTGGCTGTTACCTTCGACCAGCTTTTACCACCATCAGCCGACCAGCTTTGCACAATCACATTCTGCTTGCTGCGGGCAAGCAGTTGCAGCCTGTTGTGCGGATATAATAAAATGGTGGGCTGTATTACCTGGAAAGTATCGCAATTGATATTGATCCTTTTCCAGTTTTTAATATTTGCGTCTGTTGTTTCTAAATGGATAGTCCAGCTTTTTTCATCTATGCTTTCTACACTGCACGGATACAGTATGGTACCGTTTTTTAACTGTACAGGCTTGTTTTTTATAGGGCCCAGGAAACCATCTGGCAATGCCGTAAGTGCCGACCATGTTTTACCTTCATCTGCGGACACCTTGTACATCGCCTTCCATTCCCTGGGGTTTATACCCACTTTGTAATGAAGATAAAGTTTACCGTTGTGTGCTTTAAATAACACGGGGTTCCAACAGGCGTATGTTTTGTTATCCGTAGTGGTGCCTTTGGCAATTTTTACCGGTTTGCCCCAACTATTGTTTTTAAGTATCGATGCCCAGATGCAAACATCGCTACTACCTTCGTGGTCGCCACCAAACCACGCAGCCATAAACTTTTTATGATTCAATTGAACAATAGTAGATGCGTGTGATGCCTTGAAATCACTTTTATCAAAAATATATCCGCGGTTGATCACCCGGATATTTTGTGACAGCCCCGCCGCAACGGCAACAAACAAAACAGCAATACTTAAAACTAAATTTTTTATGTTTAACATAAGGGCTAACTTACATCTTTGGCATTTGAATTTAAAACAAAAGCATTTGTGTTACATCTTTTTTATTATATGCCAAAGCCACACACCATTATTATTAAAAAAACTCAATAAAAAAACCCTGTTAAACATTAGTTTAACAGGGTTGCTGGCAATAATGCCATTTTAACAGCTACATGCTTGATTAATAACCGGGGTTTTGTGTTAATTGCTTGTTGATGTCAATTTCTGACTGTGGTATCGGGAAGATCAATCTTTTGCTGCTGATATCCGTGTAGGCATTTGCAGGAAGATAGGATAACTGCGTTTTGATTTTTGTACCAAAAGCAGACATTACGCTTATAGCCTGGCCGGTGCGCACCAGATCCAACCAGCGGTGATTCTCAAAAGCAAGTTCAACCCGGCGCTCTTTTGCAATAGCAATGCGCAGATCGCCCTGGCCGGATGCCGTAGTTGCCGCCAAACCGGCACGTGCCCTTACCTGGTTAAGATAAGGTATGGCCTGGGTTGATTTACCTTCTTCATTCAGGCATTCTGCAAGCAAAAGCAACACATCGGCATAACGGTAAACTAACCAATCATCTCCTGCATTATTAAAAAACAGATATGGCGGATGCGTATATTTTTTACAGTAGGTATCATTAACAGTGATCACGTTCCCGCTGGCATCTGTTGTTTGATAGCTAAACGCGATGGATGCGTCTTTACGGGTATCGCCGTTTTCGTAGGCGGCAATCAAATCAGGTGTGGGTTTATTCCAGCCACCTGTTGTTTTATTATCGCCTGCCACCCCTAAGATGTACTTAACTTCCGAAACGTTAGGTGCAAACTGAAATGCAAAGTTGTTTTGCTGCCCTTGCGGCCCAGCCAGGTATTGTATCTCAAAAATAGATTCGGGTGTATTTTTATTAGCAAATATATCTGCATAATTAGCCACTAAACTATATCCCAGGCCTGTTACATCTGTAAGTACCACTTCGGCTTCGGGGTATTTTTTCTGGGTCATATAAACATAACCCAGTAAGGTTTTAGCAGAGCCTTTGGTAACCATACCCTTTGTAGATTGCTGTGCAGGCAATAAGCTTGCCGCACTTGTAGCATCAGCTATGATCTGTTTATAAACATCATCAGCCGACGAACGCGGCAAATAAGCTTCTGCGTTAGAGCCCACTTCTTTTAAATGTAAGGGTACACCACCAAAATACTGCACCAGTTCAAAGTAGTAAAAGGCGCGCAAAAACTGCGCCTGCCCTTTTAAATTGGCTTTTACAGTAGCGTCTACATCGGCATTATCTATCCGGTCTAAAATAGCATTGGTTCTGGCTATACCTACATAACAATTGGCATATTTGTTTGTGCCATTTATGTTTATAGGTATATCTAAAAAACCCGAAATATCCCACTTAGCGCTAAATTGCCCGCCCTGTAAACCCGGACTTGCAAAATACGTTGCATTGTCTGACCGCATTTCGCCCATAACATAGGCATCGTTGTACACATTGCGTAAAGGTACATATGCCCCTACAACAGCCTGCGTAAAATCGCTCGCTGTTTTAAAATAGGTTACCTCGGTTACCCCTGTTTGAGGGGCCAACTCTATAAAGCTTTTTTTGCAGGCAGATAAACCTACTGCAATTATGGCTGTAATTAATATTCTGACTCTCATAATCATGATAATTATTTGATTAAATCTTTGTTATTTTAAATTAACATTTACACCAAAACTTATGGTACGGGGAACCGGATACGAAGTATTATCGATACCAATATCCAAAGGTGTGCTGCCACCCTCGTTGCCACTTACTTCCGGGTTGGCACCGCTGTACTTGGTAAATACAAATAGCTGCTGTGCACTGGTATAAAGCCTTACACTTTTTATATACCTATTATTGGTATTCATCGGTACAGTGTAACCTAATGTTACGTTCTTAACCGTAAGGTAGCTGGCATCGCTTACCCAGCGGGAGTTGGTGTACCTTGCCAACGCAGTACCTACTACAATTCTTGGGTGTACGCCGTCGCCGGGGTCTGTAGGCGATTTCCAACGGTTTGCCACATCTTTGGTTACATTAAACACACCATCCAAATTTTGGATGTATTCTAAAGTGCGGTTTTGAAGATCGCCGCCATAAGCACCCGATATAGTAGTGCTGAAATCAAAGTTTTTGTAAGACAGGCTATTAGTCATACCATATGTAAAATCAGGATTAGGGTTACCAATTACGGTCTGGTCTTTCAGATCAATTACACCATCGCCATTGATATCAGCATATTTAACAGTCCCCACATCAGATTTAGAATCTGCACCTAAATACTTGGCCGAATTATCAAAATCCTGCTGATCTTTGTACACACCGATAAATTTATAGCCATAAAAAACGCTCAGTGGCTGGCCAATCATCTGGATATTGGCGCTATTAGGATCTCTTGGCAGGTTTCTGGAATAGGGGCCTAAATCAAGGATCTTACTCCGTACAAAACTGATGTTGAAATTCGTTGACCACTTAAGGCTACCAACCAGGTTTTGGCTATTGATCGAAAACTCGTGCCCGTGAAACTGAAATTTGCCAACATTAGCAGATATAGAAGAAAAACCGGAAGCCAGCGGCACACCAACGTTATATAACATTGCAGTGGTGATCTTATGAAAATAATCATACGTAAAAAAGATCCGGCCATTTAATGCGCTGAAATCCAAACCAAGATCCAACTGTCTTGATTTTTCCCAGGTAAGGTCTTTGTTACCGATGTTTGATATGGATGTACCAGGTGTTAAACTACCATCAAAGGTATAATTAGTGATCTGTGTACGCGGTATATAACCATAGTTGCCGATATTAAAGTTACCGTTTAAACCGTAACCTGCCCGTAATTTCAGGTTAGAGATGAATGAAACATCAGACATGAACTTTTCTTCAGAAATGTTCCATCCGGCTGATATGGCCGGGAAATTACCATACTTTGCATTCGGCGCAAAACGCGATGACCCATCCCGTCTGAACGATGCCGAAAGCAGGTACCTATTTTTATAGTTATAATTTAAGCGGGAAACAAATGATGCTAACGACCATTCCTGTATATCAAATACGGGTGGATTAAACTGCGTAGCAGCAGATAAGGATGATATGGCATCGTTAGGGAAACCAAAACCTGATGTGCGGTTATAATCCTGACGGTATTTTTGCGCTGTGTAACCAACCAATACATCAAAATTATGATCACCTATAGAGTGCTTATAGTTCAATGTATTTTCGGCCAGCCACGAATAGTAAATATTGCTGGTGCTGCTTGCATTAGCCGTAATTGGCGGAGGGGCAAATAAACCACCCGTTGTTGATGGGTTCCACTGCTGGTTCTGCTCATTCACATAGTCGATGTTGATGGACGACCTAAAAGTTAAACCCTTTATAATTTCGAGGTTTGCGTATGCGTTAGATAAAAGCCGGCCTTTTTGCGTATTATTTTTTGCTTCCGTTGCAACCCGGTACCAGTTTGGGTTACCAAATAAACCCGGCGATTGCGAAGTTAACGGCAACGAGCCATCAGGATTTATGTAAGGCGATATAGGCGAACTGGCTATGGCATTCTGAAGAATACCACCGCCAAAAATATTACCATCCGTGTTTCCGTTTGCAAGTTTTTCGTAAGTCGGGGCTACATTCAGGCCTATAGATAATTTGTCGTTAAATTTATAATCGCTGTTTACCCTTGCACTGTACCGTTTGTAATTTGATGCAATAAGCACACCATCCTGGTTAAGCACACCAATAGTAGCAGCTGTTCTTAATTTTTCCGTACCGCTGGTAAGCGAAAGATTGTAACTCTGTATAGGGGCATTACGAAGTAATACGTTATACCAATTGGTACCCTTACCAGCATATTGTGATGGATTTTGATATTCTGCCGGCATAGCAATACCTGCACCGCCCTTTGAACGATCTATCCTGTCGTTCTCTTTAAAAACATCCTGTTCGTACTGCGCAAATTCCTCCGCATTCATCATATCCGGGCGCCCTTTTTGCGGTACGCTCTGTATGCCGTAAAAAGCATCAAAACTTAAGTTGCTTTGCCCCGGTTTGCCGCTTTTAGTAGTGATAATAATAACACCGTTTGCAGCCCTTGATCCGTATAATGCGGTAGATGAGGCATCTTTTAAAACCGTAAAAGATTCTATTTCGGCAGGGTTTAAATTATTAATACCACTAACCAATGGCACACCATCCACAACATATAAAGGCTGGGCGCTTGCACCAATAGATGCGGCACCACGTATCCTGATAGAGATCCCCTGCCCCGGTACACCCGTAGTTTGATTTACCAAAACACCCGGCGTGCGGCCCTGAATGCTTTGTGTAAATTGTGTTACCGGCTGATCTTTAACGTCAGCTGCCTTAATAGTGGTTACCGCGCCTGTTATATCTGCCTTCCGTTGAGAGCCGTAAGCCACCACCACTACTTCATTAAGTGCTTTAGAATCGGCAGTTAGTTTAATATTTACTACAGCAGTGCTGTTTACGGGCACTTCTTTAGTTACGTAACCGATGTACTTAACTACTAAAACGGCGTTGCCGCTGCTTACGTTAAGTTTAAAGTTACCGTTTACATCTGTTGCAACGCCGTTGGTTGTGCCTTTTTCACTTACGGTTACGCCTACTAAGGCTTCTCCGTTGTCGCCGGTTACTTTACCGGATACTTCAAAAGCTTGTTTAATATTGTTTCCATTTGCCCTGGCTGTGTTCATTCCTGTAGTTGAACAGAACAGGAATAACATCAAAAAAAGGAAATGGCGAAGCCAGGCCCCCCTCGGGGAGGTTAAATTTGTAAAAATAATCATAATGTTAAATTAGGTTAATTAATAATTGATTTGACTAAATGGCATCGGCACCAATTGGGTGGGTGCAATAACATTTATACAATCACAATGCTTCTAAAGCACTGCGACTATGGTCTTTTTAAGTGTACTTTTTTATCAAATTGACTCATTAAGGGTTAGTATTAAATACGTTAGTTACTTTGCCTTGTGTAAGAGCAAAGTATTAGCATGAAATTCAATTCTAATTGGTTTATAAGATGATTTAGAAAGTGATCATTAAATCATCTCTTGTAAAGTTCCAATAAATACTCCCTTAAAGAATATATAAAATGACATTTATGTTATCCAAATTGATAAATATTTAACTGTTCAAACGGTTATATTTTTACAAAAAACAGGTAATAAAAAAGGAGCTACCCATATGCAGAATAGCTCCTTTTCGTATTAAAAAACCTTTTTAAAAAGGCGCAAACACCTATGTGTACTGGTATCTTTATAATTGTGTGTTAGCAAACCTGCTTAACTTCTATACCCAGTAATTGGCCCAATTTATGCAATTTAGAGCCTATATGCCCTACCCCAACGGCACAATGATGAGCGGGGCCGTTGCTGTTCCAATTATTAACAAAGTTTCTGGCCCCTATCGGGAATTTGTACCGGCTATTGGTATTCCCTATCTCTAAAATAGGCCCCGCAACAGACTCCCCTTCTGCCACCAGCAACATTAATTTGCCGCCCGCCTGTTCCACTACAGACAATAACGTAACCGGCCCGTTCTTTACCGACATTTCTACAGAAAGCCCCTTACCAACCTTGCCATGATACACCGTTAATGGCCTGATTTTGGTTTTGCCCTGTGCTATGGCAATGTGGCCCGGCCCGTCATGCCCCATTAAAACCACATCTGCGGTAAAATCAATCGCATAATATTCTGTAAAAGAGCCGCCTGCACCAAAACTATCCATTATCTTCATAGCCTGTGCATTTTTAATTTCATATTCGCCCGCTACCGGGATGCCTCTGGCCGTAAGTAAAGAATTGCCTAAAATTATAGAGCTTATGGTATCTTCGTTATCAAAATCACCTGTACCTTTATAGTAGTATGCCATGGAACCCAGCTTGTGGGTTTCCACCAATTTATCAAGCGCTACAGATGTACGCGCAGCACGCTGCAACTCTTCCTGGGTACAATCATCCTGTATCTCAAATTCATTTTTAAAAACCTGTACCCTTTGCTCTATTTCTGTTGCAGATACATTTTTACGCAAAGCTGCCAGTTCATCTACCTCCAATAACTCTATATGCCCGCCAAATACTGCATAGTGCTGTGTAAGGTCCGAATAGATATCAAGCATCCCGCTGTAATAATGCCCCATGCAGCCCAGCCGGTTATAGGCCATAATATTGGCCACTTTTGCGGCAGATACCCATTCGCTCACTTCATTCCAGCATTCAGGGTCATTATTTAAAACACCTGTTATCTGATGAAATTTTATTCCTGTGCGGGTAAATACGTTAGCCAGCTCGGGTACCGGGCATGCCGAACAGAATGCTAACCACTCGCCGGTCATTTCTGCACGGTTGCTCATCGCATTAAATGCCGTATAATCTATTGCTGCTTCGGGCGACAGGTTAAGAATAATTACCGGCACCTTAGCGCGTTGCACAACAGGCAATACTGTTGCAGATAGGGCGTAAGTTGATACATACAAAAAAATAATATCCACATCTTCTTTACGAAAAGTGCGGCCGGCATCAAACGCCTTTTCCGGAGTATCTATTAGCCCCAGGTTTATAATTTCCGGATGAATTTTAGCTATATTCGCTTCAACAACAGACAAGTAACCCTCCAGCCGATCCTTTAATCCTTTAAATTGCTCCCAGTAGGCTTCAAGTCCAATACCAAATAATCCAATTTTTAACGTATTCTGCATGTATTTAATTTCGATATTTTGTAAAGATCCTTCGGATTAACAGCAGGCTGTTACCCTTAAATCTGATCGATCAGGTTTAACGGCACTTGCTACCAGAATATGAATTATCTTGCTATTTATGTTTATATTATTGGTGATACGGCATCGGTTAGGGTTGGTGACGTATTAGTGTTTCAAATCTAAATCCATGCAAATCATAAGTGTTATCCATTTTGATAAATAGATTATACAATATGATAAAAAGAGTTTTAATTATTTATTTTTAAATTTATATAGTTTTTGAGTACAATGATAGATAGCCCTGTAAGTATAAACGGCAATAATACTGATTGTAAAACCCTAAATTAATTTAAACAATGACAAATTACTGCAGATACCTGCCTGTAAACTCATTAGATGAAGCATGGGGTTTAACCGTATTAAACACCGGTTACACGCACATCCCCAAAGCATCAGTATATCCAAGTAAGGATCATCCCTCAAATTATTACTTCACCTGGAAAAACGGACGGGTTTTACATGAGTATCAAATTATTTATATTACTGAGGGTGAAGGTGTATTTGAATCAGAACACTGTAAATTAAGAGAAATAAAGGCGGGTACCATCATATTGTTATTCCCCAACGAAAGGCACCGTTACAAACCTGATAAAAAAACAGGCTGGCACGAGTACTGGATAGGTATAAACGGGCCAATTATAGAAAACCTTATTGCCAGGGATTTTTTCAGGATCAGCGAACCGGTAATAGATATCGGTATAAAGGATAATATTTTTAGCTTATTTTTAGATATAATCGAAAAAACAAAAAGCGAAAGGCCGGGCTATCAACCGGCTATTTCCGGGGCGGCCGTTCATCTGCTGGGTGTATTGTTTGCAGAAGTAAAGCAGGCGTCGTTTGCAGGCGAGTATAACATCCATTCCATAGTTGACAGGGCGCGTTACTTGCTGCGTGACCACATGAACCAGCATATTACACCAGAAGAAATAGCTAAAGAATTGCAGGTAGGTTACTCCTGGTTCAGAAAAGTTTTTAGAAAGTACACGGGTATGGCCCCCAATCAATACCTTATTCAGCTTAAAATACAACAATCTAAAGAATTGTTGCTTTTACCAGAAAATTCGGTTAAAACAGTAGCCTTTATGCTAAATTTCGAATCGGCGCCGTACTTTTCTAAATTATTCAAAATCAAAACCGGGCTTACCCCGCAGGATTATAGAAATAAAGCACTAAAGAAATACGAATCTGCTTAATTTACAACCAATTGCTAACAATATACTAATTAACACACCTATCAGTTAACCGGATCGGGCGCACCCGGATGCTTAGGGTCATACACGGCTACGCCCACCCTTGAATCGGCACAGCCGTAATACAGAAACCATTTTTGTTTAAAGAAAACCATACCTTCAATAAACACAGTACCGGCCGGGTACTGCCCGCTTTTTTCAAATGATGCCATAGGGCGCATAAAAGGTACATCCAGCCGTGTTATTGGCTTCGATGGGTCATTCTTATCAAACAAAGCCTGCCCTGCGCAATAAGAATTTGCAGTAAACCGCTTATCCCGGTCATCATCAGACCGGTTCTTGCCGTTGTAAAATAAAATAATTCCTTTGGCGGTGAGTAAGGCAGGTGGGCCGCACTCTGTTAAATCGCTGTCAAAATACCCTTTACGCGGCGAAATCAGTTCTTTTAAAGATCCATCTGCGTTAACAACCGGGGCCCAGTCTACCAGGTTGGCAGATGTTGCCCCATAAACATGCAGTTCGCCCCAATACATCCAGTATTTGCCATTTACTTTGGCAACTACCTGTTTGCCACCTTCAATCCTGGTTAATATAGAAGCTGATTTATGAGCGATATTGAGGAATTTCCCCTTGTAAGCATCCTCAAATATAGGCCCGTGTTTGGTCCAGTGTTTCAGGTCCTTTGAGGTAGCTACGCCAAGGCGCGGCAATTCGCGGTTCCATTGGGTGTAAAAAACCACGTATGTGCCACTTTTAGTTACGGCTATGCGTGGATCTTCGCAGCCGCCCGGCCATTCATATTTTTTCTGGCTGTCGTTGGCCGGGTAAAAAACCGGCGTTTTTGCCCTTTTAAAGTGCAATCCATCTGCGCTTGAAGCATAGCCTAAACGTGATGTACGGAACCCAATGCCTACACCCGATTTATCTTCCGAACGATAAAGCACCACAATTTTACCTTTATAAAGCGCAGCCGCGGGGTTAAAAGTATCGTTAGACTCCCACCCTACCAGCTTATGCAAAACCGGGTCCATAAAACGGGTGGTGCTATCCGGCGAAATGATGGGATTAACCCCTTCTGGCCTTGTAAAGCCGCCAAATGCCCAGTTTGGCAGCTGGTTATGCTGGGCAAATAAGCCTGCCGGAAACAGTGATACAAGTATAATTCCCCTTAAAAAAGTATAAAAAAATTTCATAATATGATGTTTATTCTACCGGTTATTAAACCTTAAGGTAATTTATTGGTACGGTAAAGATAATTCAATTTTTTATTCATTTGCTTTGCAATATACGGGTGGATATTAATGCTTATGCCTTATATAATTATGCTTAAAAATGTAGTTTAATGCATCTGCGGGGCAATAAACGTTATATAATTACAGCCGAAAATGAAACCCGTTTTATGCCACCATTTTAATGTGTTAATTTGGGAAGCGGCTTCTTCGCATAAACCAATTTTTGTATTGCTTATATTTTTATGACTCGTTTTTTTTGCCTTTTAGTAACCATTTTATCGTTATTTACAGCGCCCTTAAACGCCCAAATTCCGCCCCTGGAACGCCTCGAACCGACCTTTTGGTGGACCGGAATGCACAACCCAAACCTGCAGCTCATCGTGCATGGTAACCGGATAGCCGGGCGCACCGTTAAGATAAATTATCCCGGTGTAAAGATTAGTGCCGTAAATAAAGTGGAGAATGCCAACTACCTTTTTATCGATCTGCATATCGCCCCTTCGGCAAAGCCGGGCAACTTTGTAATTACATTTACCAGGCCCGGCCAAAAAGATCTTACCTATACTTACCTGTTAAAGGCAAGGAATAAGGCCGCTAACCGCATCCAGGGCGTTACCGCTAAAGACCTCATCTACCTGCTGATGCCCGACCGCTTCGCTAACGGCGACCCTGCCAATGATGTAAACTTACAGATGCGCGAGAAAGGCCTGCACCGCGATTCGATGTATAGCCGGCATGGTGGTGATATACAGGGCATTATTAACCATTTAGATTACCTGAAAGACCTTGGTGTAACCGCTATATGGCCCACGCCCGAAATTGAGAACGATGAACCTGCAGCATCTTACCACGGCTATGCCGTTACCGACCATTACAAGATAGACCCCAGGTATGGCACCAATGAATTGTACCGGCAATTTGTAGCCGCCTGCCACGCTAAAGGGCTAAAGGTTATTAAAGACCTGGTGCACAACCATGTAGGTACCGAACATTATTTTATACAGGATATGCCCATGAAAAGCTGGGTGCACCAGTGGCCCGCATATACTAACTCCAACTTTCGCGATATGGCGGTGATGGACCCGCATGCATCCGCTACGGATAAAAAGGTGATGCTTAACGGATGGTTTGACCGCCGCATGGCCGACCTGAACCAAAACAACGTTTACGTGCAGAACTACCTTACCCAAAACCATATCTGGTGGGTGGAATATGCCGGGATAGATGGTTTCAGGTTAGATACTTACCCTTACAATGATGGCGCTTATATGGCTAAATGGGCTAAGGATGTTACCGCCGAATTTCCGCGGCTATCCATATTTGGCGAAACGCTGGTATGGTCTGCTGCTAACCAGGCATTCTTTTTACAGGGCGATAAGGTAGGCCGCGGGATGGACACCCATTTACCCGGCGTAACAGACGGCGTATTAAAAGATGCCATATTTGAGGCGCTGAACGGCAAAGAAGGCTGGACAGACGGGGTAAACCGCTTATACGCTGTTTTGGCCCAGGACTTTTTATACCAGCACCCTAACCGTAATGTTGTTTTTTTAGATAACCATGATATGAGCCGTTTACTATCTGTAGTGAACGAGGATATTACCAAATACAGATCGGCCCTGGCGCTGCTGCTTACCCTGCGCGGCATACCCCAGCTGTATTATGGCGACGAGATACTGATGAAAAATTATTCGGCACCGGACGGCCTGGTTCGGGAGGATTTTCCGGGTGGCTGGCGTGGCGACAAAGATAACAAATTTTTAGCATCCGGCCGTAATAAGCCTGAGAATGAGGCATTCAATTACCTGCGTACGCTGGCCAATTATCGCAAAAACACCACAGCACTGCAAACCGGTAAGCTAACCCAGTTTATCCCCCGCAACGGCATCTATGTATTTTTCAGGTACGACAGCCTGAAAAAAATTATGGTTATTTATAACGGTGCCGATAAGGAGCAGGAGCTTGACACCGCTTATTACCAGGAACAAATACAGGGCGCAACCGAAGCTAAAGACATTATCAGCGGTAAAACAACCGGCCTTAAAAAAATTAAGATAGCGGCAAAGGCTACACTGGTGCTGGAGCTTATAATACCAAAACCCGCTAACTAACATCATACAAACTAATACAACCGTAACCTAACCGATGGCAACAACTGCAATAGCCGAAAAACCCCGCCTGAGTTTTTGGCAGATCTGGAATATGAGCTTTGGCTTTTTGGGCATCCAATTCGGCTTTGCGCTGCAAAACGGCAATGCAAGCCGCATTTTACAAAAATTTGGCGCCGATGTAGAACACCTCTCCTGGTTTTGGCTGGCTGCCCCCATTACCGGGATGATCGTACAGCCCATTATAGGCCATTACAGCGACCGCACCTGGAACCGCCTGGGCAGGCGCAGGCCGTATTTTTTAACCGGTGCTATACTATCTGCCATCGCTTTGTTTTTGATGCCCAATTCGGCCATGATCGCATCGTTTGCGCCCGCTATACTGGTAGGCGCCGGTATGCTGATGATTATGGATGCATCCTTTAATGTGGCTATGGAACCCTTTAGGGCGCTTGTGGCCGATAACCTGCCCGATAGCCAGCGCGGTACCGGTTTCTCTGTGCAAACCTTTTTAATTGGCACCGGGGCTGTATTAGGGTCGCTGCTGCCGTATATTTTTACAGAGGTACTCCACATTGCTTCTACCGCGCCAAAAGGGCAGGTAGAAGATAACGTAAAATACTCCTTTTATGCAGGGGGTACTATCCTGCTGCTCTCTATTATCTGGACGGTGATACGCACCAAAGAGTATTCGCCGCAAGAGTATGCCCGTTTCCATCCAAAGGGAGCCGAAGAAACAGGTAAACCGGCAGGCGGCCTGGCAGAGATATTAAAAGACCTGTCGCGCATGCCTGCAACCATGAAACAGCTTGGCCTGGTTCAGTTTTTTTCGTGGTTTGCCCTTTTCTCTATGTGGGTGTTTACCACACCAGCCATTGCCAGCCATATTTACCACGTGGCGCCCGGCGATAATGCCTCTGCGCAATACGGCAAGGCAGCTAACTGGGTAGGCGTACTGTTTGGCATCTACAACGGGGTATCGGCCCTGTATGCCTTGGTTTTGCCTGCAATTGCCCGGGCCACAAGCCGCAAAAAAGCGCATGCTTTTTCGCTGGTGATGGGTGGGCTGGGCTTGATGTCTGTTTTTTTGATCAAAGACCCGGCATGGCTTGTTTTATCAATGGTGGGCATAGGCCTGGCCTGGGGCAGCATCCTGGCTATGCCTTATGCTATTTTGGCCGGCTCCATTCCGGCAAACAAGATCGGGGTTTACATGGGCATCTTTAATTTTTTCATCACCTTCCCGCAAATTGTTAATGGCATTGTGGGCGGCCCTATCGTAAAATACTTTTACAACGGGCAGGCCATTTATGCCCTGGTACTGGCCGGCATCTTTATGCTTTGCGCCGCTATTTGCGTTATGTTTGTTGATGATAACAAAAGCATCCGGATAGCAAAATAAGCTATTGTAGCTTGGTTTACAAGTTATTACAAACGCATAAGGCACCTGTTACGGTGCCTTATGCGTTTAATGGAATTTTTATTTTTTTTACAGATCAAACCTGTCCAGGTTCATTACTTTAGTCCATACAGCTACAAAGTCTTTTACAAATTTGTCCTGCGCATCTGCGCTTGCATAAACTTCGGCAACAGCCCTCAGTTCGGAGTTTGAACCAAACACCAGGTCGGCACGGGTACCCGTCCATTTTACTTCACCTGTAGTGCGGTCGCTGCCTTCATAAACTTCCCTGCCCCCTGCTGCCGCTTTCCATGCCGTGCGCATATCCAGCAGGTTCACAAAAAAGTGATTGGTTAGCAAGCCGGGCGTATCGGTAAATACACCATGTGCAGATCCGTCGAAGTTAGTGTTCAGCACGCGTAAACCGCCCAACAGCACCGTTAATTCAGGCGCCGTAAGGGTAAGCAGCTGTGCTTTATCTATCAATAATTCTTCGGTAGAAACAGAAACATTTGATTTGCGATAGTTACGGAAACCATCTGCGGCAGGTTCCAGGTAACCGAATGACTCTACATCGGTTTGCTCTTGCGAGGCATCCATACGGCCTGGTGTAAACGGCACGGTAATTTTGTGCCCGGCATCGGCAGCAGCTTTTTCAACACCTGCACAGCCGGCCAGCACAATCAGGTCTGCCAATGAAACCTTTTTACCATCAGCCTGCGAATTATTAAATTCAGTTTGCAGGCCTTCCAGCACGCTCAATACTTTTTGCAATTGCGCCGGGTTGTTTACCTGCCAGTATCTTTGCGGGGCTAAACGGATGCGGGCGCCATTAGCCCCTCCCCTTTTATCCGACCCGCGGAAGGTAGAAGCCGAAGCCCATGCCGTAGTAACCAGCTCGGATACGCTTAAACCAGATGCTAACACTTTGGCTTTTAAAGCGCTGCTATCGCTATCATTAATGAGGGTATGGTTTACCGCCGGGATAGGATCCTGCCAAAGCAGTTCTTCCTGTGGTACATCCGGGCCAAGGTAACGCTCGCGCGGGCCCATATCGCGGTGTGTTAATTTAAACCAGGCGCGTGCAAAGGCATCTGCAAATGCATCATGATCTTCCAGAAAGCGCCTGGATATTTTTTCGTAGGCCGGGTCAAACCGCAGGGCTACATCGGTGGTCAGCATCGTTGGGCGGTGCTTTTTAGTGGTATCGTAAGCATCGGGTATAATCTCTTCGGCATTCTTAGCAACCCATTGGTGCGCACCACCCGGGCTTTTAGTTAGCTCCCATTCAAAAGCAAACAGGTTTTCAAAGTAATTATTGCTCCACTGTGTTGGCGTAGTTGTCCAGGTTACTTCTAAACCGCTGGTTATGGTATCAGCGCCTTTGCCGGATGCGTAGCTATTGTTCCAGCCAAAACCCTGCAATTCAACATCAGCCGCCTCGGGCTCGTTCCCCACATGGTCTGAAGATGCCGCGCCGTGGGTTTTACCAAAGCTGTGGCCGCCGGCAATCAGCGCCACCGTTTCTTCATCATTCATGGCCATGCGGCCAAAAGTTTCGCGAATATCTTTTGCCGATGCAATTGGGTCGGGGTTACCGTCGGGCCCTTCGGGATTTACATAAATTAAACCCATGTGCGCAGCGCCAAGCGGTTGCTCCAGGTTGCGTGCGTGCGAGTTTCCACCGGCATCTTCATCAGATACTAAAACGCCATGCCCATCTACACCGGGCGTACCTTGCGGGTAACGTTTATCATTACCCAGCCAGGTGGTTTCTGATCCCCAATATACAGATTCATCTGCCTCCCACACATCGGCGCGCCCGCCTGCAAAGCCAAAGGTTTTAAAATCCATTGATTCCAGCGCAACGTTGCCGGTAAGAATCATCAGATCGGCCCATGAAATCTGGCGGCCATATTTTTGTTTGATCGGCCACAGCAATCTGCGGGCCTTATCAAGGCTCACGTTATCCGGCCAGCTGTTAAGCGGTGCAAAACGCTGTAAACCTGCCCCTGCGCCGCCACGGCCATCACCAACCCGGTAAGTACCGGCACTATGCCATGCCATACGGATAAACAAGCCGCCGTAGTGGCCAAAATCTGCAGGCCACCAGTCCTGCGAGTCGGTCATAAGTGCATGCAGGTCCTTTTTAACAGCATCCAGGTCAAGGCTGTTAAAAGCCTCGGCGTAGTTAAAATCTCCGCCCATTGGGTCTGATAAAGAGGATTGCTGGCGCAGGATGTTCAGTTTTAACTGATTAGGCCACCAATCGTGGTTGCGGGTGCCGGCGCCGGCAACGTTGTGCTTCATACTTCCGTTATGAAACGGGCATTTGCTGATGTCATTTGATTCTTTTTCCATTTTTATAGGTTTACCGTATTTATACTTTGATCTTCAAGAACAGCATAAAATTAGGACATTGGTTTAGATAATCATAATCAATAAATTCTATACCGAATAGCTAAAAACTATACCGGCCGGCAATACTAACACAAGGACAAATACAGGCAAAACAAACTTTTTTGTAAGGAGATATAACACAATTAAGGGCAAAAAAAATGTACCCCGGCTTTTAACCCGGGGTACATCAACTAAAACGTAGCACTCACTCAATCATGTCCTTTCTCAGGGGACAATATTTAAAATCCGTTTATTTATAAAGGTCAAATTCTGTTAAAGCGATAAGATTGTTTTGCCAGCCGGTTATTTGCAGCTGTATATAACGCGCATTAAAAGGCTTATAAGGCTTTATATACTGAGAGCCGCCGCCGGCAATATTTGCGGTACCATAATCGGTATAGGTTATACCATCTGTACTGGAGAGCACTTTGGCGGTTGTAAGGCCATAAACACCAAAATAATTTTTTATGCGGATGCCGCTGATACCCGAAACTGTTTCGCCTAAATCAACAGTTAGATTACTGTTGGCAGAACTGTAGTAAAAAAATGTACCCTCATCCCCGTCAAACAGATCGGCAGGGCTGCCCAGTAACAGCGGCTGATCTATGGTTCCCGTCCATTTGGCCCTGTTGGCGATGATGCTTCCGGTCATGTCACTTTCTCCCGGCGATTCAAACAGCTGGGATGTTGACACCCGCACGCTTACAATTAAATACACTACGCTTTGATTGGTGCTGATCTGGGTGCCGGCCCCACCTGCAATAGCCGCTATCTTTACCGGCAAAAGGTAGGTATTTTCGGTCAGCTGCGATAGTTTATCCGTTGGGATAGCGATCTTTAACGAGTCGCTGGAGATCTGCTGCCCCTGCGGAATATTAGCCGAGGCGGCACTTAGGTTCAAAATACCATCTGGCAGGGCTTTATAAGCCGTATTATTGGCGGCATTATAGGTATCTACCATACTGTTATCTACGGCAAAGCTAACTTTTAAAGCGCCGGCAACGGGCATAGTAGCACGCACCGGCAATGCCACGTTTACCGTACCAAAAGCACCGATTACGGTATTTACAATCGAAAATTTAAAGCTGTTGTAGCCATTTACCGTAGTGTTGCTGCCGCTGATATAAACCCGGTTAACCTTGTCGCCGGTGATATCGTACTTGGTTTCTTTTTTACAGGCTGCTACCGTTATCACTAATAACAGCGCCCAAAAACCGATATGTATTTGTTTGTTTTGTGTGTTTTTCATAACCTGTATTATTGTACGCATTTGTTATTATCATCCATTAACCAAACGGTTTGGTTGGGCCAGGTGATGTCCCTGCCGTTGCCGGTACGGTCATAAAACACATTGCCGGATCCCTCATTCATTTTATAATAGGTGATCAGCCCGTCTGATTTGGCATCAACGCCACATAAGCCGTTAGCGATCTCGGTTCTGGACAAGGCCTTATTCCACAGGCGGATCTCGGAGATGCGGGCATCAATACTTTGGCTAAACTGGTAACCACCGTATGACATGCCTAACTCCAGTGCGCCCAGCTCAAAACTGCGGGGGCTTCCGTCAAAGGACATATCCAGCTTACCGTTTACATACATCATGTATTTTGAGCCATCAAAAACGCAGGATACGGTGTACCAGGTTTTGGTAGCAAACCTGGTGCTTGAGAAGCCACTGCCACCCGGTGCTACCCACTGCAGCTGGTTCGGATCGCTGCCAAACTCGCCAAAACGCAGCAGGTTTGGATAGGCCTCATTTGCAGGGCCCCAATTACACAAGCGGTTTATACGCGGCTGAAACTGGTTTACATAGCATTTTATCTCGTAGGTAAACTGGCTAATATTGGTGTAAGGCTGCGCAAACTTGTACGTAGCGTAATAATTAGGGTTAGAGATATCGATAGAGTTAAAATCTAATACACGCGATATTTTAAGATATACCGTACGCGACGCCTCTAACACACTGTTTGAGCCCGTTACATTTTTTATGGTTACCGGGATGATGTAGGTGCGGCCCGATACAAATTTATCAACCGACAGCAGCTTTACATTTACCGCATCAGACACGTTGGTGCCCGATTTGATCACACCCGTGTTACCGGATAACTCATAACTGCCTGCAGGAGCTGCAAAGTATTTTCCGGATACTTCGGTGTTGTAGCTGGCAACCAGGCTGGTATCTACTGCAAAATTAACAGTTACATCGCCGTTTACCTTGCCGGTTGATGTAGCGGTAACCGCATAGGTAGCAGGCGCGCTTTCTACCGTAAAGGGTAACAGCTTACCGCTTTCGGTACCGGTTATCAGGATAACATCATGAAAATCGAGGGATTTTTTACACCCCGTAACAATTATGGCGGCCATGCAGCATATGCCGGCAAGCGATAACTTAAGTTTTATATTTAATTTTTTCATATCAAGTTTAAGTGAAATGTTAACGTATGGCGGGGTTAGCTATCTGGATGCTTGCCCGCACAAAAGGATAAGGGCCGTTATTGTAATCTCTTTCAAAATAGAATGCTCCCCAGCCGGCTTTTTGTCCCTGGGTTGGGTTCCAGCGGGCCATGCCTTCTAATGAAGTCATCCGTTTACCGTTTGCCGAAAGTGTGTTGCCGTCTGCCTCTGTGAAATTAACGCCACCGCCTTGCCAGTAATCGCCAAAGGTTTCGGTTACGATAAATTTATTGGTAGGGCACCAGGTAACGCGGTTATAAATGCCTTGTAAACTACTTGCACTGCCGGCACCATACGCCTGGTTTACCAATAAGTTAATGTAAGGCTCTACCTCCTTTAGCGGTGTTTGATTATAATAATCAATGATCAGATATTTTTTAGGATTGCTTGACATGGGGCCAAACTCTTTACCCAAAATCTGAACAAACTTGGTAAAGTTCTCGTTTTGCAGCCAGTCGCCTTCGGGTTCGTAATCCAGGTCGAGGCCATCCAGGTCGTTATCTTTAACCTGTTTGATCATGTACTCGGCATACATACGGATGCCATCATCATTTAAAGGGTACCTGCCTTTAAACTGCGGTTTCTGGATTCGGGTAATTTCGGGCACTACCATTTTTATTCCGCGTATCTCCATTGCCTTACGCATTTCGGCATAAGCTATCGGGTTATAACTGCTAACAGAATCATCTTTCCTTAAAGACGGTATGCCAGCCCATAAGCTGCAAAAATCAATGCTATCCGGCAGGCCTGCAAAATGCTCGCCCCATGATGCAGATTGTTTATAATCGGCTATTACGCCCTCTTTGTTGCCATAACCGGCAAACCAGCCGTAAAAAACCTGGTGCGGCGATGCTTTGTAAGCACGCAGGTTGGCGTAATACTGGTTATCATAGGTGTATGGTTTCTCGATTGTTAAAGCCTCGGGCATGTTTTGCTTTTTACAGCTTACCTGTATGGCTGCCATCATCAGCAACAAGGCGTAAATCAATTTACTTTTCATATATAAATGCTTTTTCATATCGTTAGTTATTTTTTATCCCACCATAATTTGGTGCCGCCATTATCGCTGCCGCCAAGTAATGCAATGCCCTGGTTAACACCCGCCCTGTTGTTTTGATACTCGTTGGCCGGGAACGGCAGGCGCCGGATCTGTACATCGGTGTTGATAGTACCCTGGCTGTTATTAACTACAACCGGGAAAATTTTAGGATAATTTGTACGTCTAAACTCCGTCCAGGCTTCCTGCCCATCCGGATATATGGCCAGCCATTTTTGGGTAATGATACGTTCCAGCTTGTTTTCAAATGAACCGGCATCGCTCCATTTAACCGTGATCGTGCTGCCTGCAGATGCGCTGTTGGCGCCATTCCTTGGGTCGGTATAAGCGGCGGGGGTATTGGTATCATCGGCTATGTAGGCATCGGCATTGCCGGACACACCGTTCAGATCAAACGAGGTACGGATCCCCTGCTCGTAAAGGCTTTGTGCCGTGCCGCCCATATTCCAGCCGCGTATGGCACCTTCGGCACGTAAAAAATACGCTTCGGCCGGGTTAAACCACGTAATATTGGTAGCCGGCTGAATATTTAGCTGCGAAAAAGAACCGCTGGTGTAAGTAGCCTTGTTATTGATATTGATACCGCTTCTTATCCCGCGGTACTTGCCATCATTAGCCGCTACAAAATATTTAGACACGCGCGGGTCTTTATAACCATTCAGATAAGAATCCATCACCGCGCCCATACGGGTATCATCAAAATTGTTTGAAATGATGTACAGCGGGTGATTATAAGTTAATGCGGACGTATGCTGCAGGGCTGCGATATCTGCCGATGAGGTCATCACACCAAATTTTTGTGATACGGCAGATTCGGCCTCTGTTTTGGCTTTACCCGCATCAACGTAAGATAACCTTACAGCCAGGCGTAATTTAAGCGAATTAGCAAATTTGATCCAGTTGGGGATATTGCCGCCATAGATGTAATCATAAGTAGCAAGTGTTTTAGCCGAAGGAAACTTAGCATTAAAATCTGTAAGGATCTGGATAGCTTCATTCAGTTCATCAAAAAACTTATAATAAACATCCTTTTGGCTATCATATTTACCCTGGGCACCCGGGTTACCATTACCAAAATTTACATAAGGTAAAGGGCCGTACATATCTGTAGTGCGGTGCAAAGCCTCTACCTTAATAATGGTTGCAATGGCATAAACTTCGGGGGTTTGCGTTTTTGCAATATTTACAATTCGCAGCCATGCCGGCATCACACCTACATAAGCGCGTGAGAAAGCCTGTCCGTACCAGCCCGGCACTAACGAATAGGTGGTATTATTTGCACCCGACAGAAAATTGTTTGTCGTACCCAGATAGCCGGAATAGGCATCGCCGGCCAAGTTTAGCATTACCTGGTAAACCTCGTCGCCAAAGGCAGGCTGCTGTGATATGGGGAATACATTCCTTTCCATCTGCACGATGAATGACCCGGTAGACAGGTTATCCGTCTGCAGCATTTCTTCGGTAGCCTGGTTCTGATCGGTGTTGAATTTCTCGTAATTTTTAGTACACGAGCTGTTAAGCATTAGCAGCGCTGCACAGCTTATGTACATTGTTTTGCTTGTTAAAGCGTTGAATATCTTTATCATAATGATTGGTGCTATGTATTAAAACTTTAAACGGGCAGAAAAACCTATACTTCTTAAGCTTGGCTGCATAAAATAATCTATGCCTTGGTAGTAGGTACCGGTATTGGCAGTGCTCTCCGGGTCGTAAGGGGCTTTGTTGTAAAACATAAATAAGTTGCGCCCTATTACAGATACATTAAAACCCTTTATCCATTTATAGTATTTATTAAGCGGGATATCATACCCTATAGATGCTTCGCCAAGCCTTACGTTGGTAGCACTGTACACATACATAGCACCTATGCCTGATGAACCGCCGCCTGTAACGCTGTAATAAGCCTGCGCCGGTATTTTAAAGCCGTTAACCAGGGCACCGCCATTATCCCTGGCTGTAGCCGAGTTTTGCGACACGCCGAAACCATCCATAATAGCTTGTGTAACAGATACGCCTACACCGCCTACACGGGCTGTAACTAAAAAGCCAACATCTATGCCTTTATAAGAAAAACTGTTGCGCCAGCCCAGGGTATAATCAGGATTAGCGTTGCCTGCCTTTACATACCTGCTTTGATCTGCAGAAACCGTATAGTTGGTAGGGTTAACATAGATCAGGCCATGCTCATCAACCTTTAAGGTGTTCACATAAATATCGCCCATAGACCCGCCTTTGGTCAGCAGCATTTTGTAACTGGTTGTGCCGCCAAGGTCTAACGTATCCTGCGACACGTTAACACCTAACTGCCCGATAGCAGTTGGCTCCAGCAATTGATTTACCTTATTGCGATTAAGGGAATAAACAAGGGTTGTGTTCCATTTAACAGCACCCAGATCTTGCTTTAAGGCTACCGATACCTCGATACCTTTATTATCTATCCTACCGCCATTCACAAATATGCTCCCGAAGGTTGTGGTTTCTGAAACTGCAGGATTGAATAACTGGTTATAGGTTGATGACTTATAAACGGTACCATCAATTTTCACTTTGCCATTCCACAGCATTACGTTTAAACCCGCTTCGTATGATTTGGTGCGTTCCGGACGGAGATCGATCGCTTTTGTAGCAAGCGTAGTAGGTAAACCGCCCACCCCTAACAGTGGATAAGTAGCAATTGATATAAGTGATGGCGGTGGGTTACCTACCTCGCCGTAAGATACCCTTACTTTCATGAAAGACAGCACGTCCGACTTTACCTTAAATACATCGGTAAGCACACTTGATAAACCTGCAGATGGGTAAAATATAGCGGTTTTAGATGTTCCGGCAAGCTGAGAAGGTTCGTCACGGCGTATGGTTGCGTCCAGGTAAACCAGGCCTTTGTAACCTACCTGCGTTGTAGCAAATATAGCCTGCACCTGGTTATGATAACCATTTTGCAGCGGCTTGATCTGTGTAAAATCTATATTATTATAACTAAATAAATTAGGCACGGCAGCCAGATTGCCCGCTATAGAGGCATCACTATACTTATCATCCTGCAAACTTGCACCAACGTTGGCAGAGACCGAAAAATCGCCCAGGGTTTTGTTAATGTTTAACAAAACATCTGCATAGGTTTGGTTTGAAGTGATGTTGTACCGGTGATATGCACCCGTAGCGCTTGCAAACAAACCTGAAGTTGATGCGTAATATTTACGCTCGTTTAAAGCTGTAGAACGGTCGGACTTTATTCTTGCACTCACATTCATCCAGCTGTTGATATTATACTGCAGGCCGGCGGTTAACATGTAGCGGTCCTTATTATTCTGGAAAAGGTCGCGCTCGGTTATCCAGTAGGGGTTTTGCATCTGAAAGCCCTGGTCGCCAAAGGGCCAGTACTGTGTTTTAAAATTACGCTCGGGGTTGTAGCGCTCAAATGCCTGATATTTGCGGATATCATCGCCCCTGGGGAACAAATAAATAGGTACCAAGGGGTTAAAGTACTGCCCCTGTGCAAGCATATTTTGCTCCTGCGTGCTAGTGTACATTGCGCTCAGATCAAGCGTAAGTTTATCATTTAAAAACTTACTGGTATTGCGCACATTAAAATTATAACGCGTTAGATCGTTGTTGTGGATAATTCCGTTGGCATTTACAACCGCTGCCGAAAAATAAGTTTGGTTTTTATCGGTACCGGTTGATAAGGTGAAAGCCGTTGTGCTGTTTACACCCGTCTGGAAAAAATCTTTAGGGTTATAATTGGTCGGCGTTTTTAATTTATCGCCCCAGCTGGCAAAAGTTCCTTCTTCTGACCCATAGGTATTTTGAAACTTTGGCAACACAAACGGGCTCGAAAAAGTGGTGCTGTTTGATACCGTTGCACTAAACCCGTTGGCCGAGCCTTTTTTAGTGGTAATAACAACAACACCATTTGCGCCCTTGTTACCATATAAAGCAGCTGCAGACGGGCCGGTAAGCACCGAAATAGATTCAATATCTTCCGGGTTGATGTTAGAGATGCCGTCGCCTGTTTGCCCCGCACCCGAGAAAACATCACCGGGCTGGGCCGAGCTTAAGTCTTGCAGCGGGATACCGTCAACCACATATAAGGCATTGTTATTGCCTGATATTGATTTTGTACCGCGCAAAACCACCCTTGTGCTTGCACCGGGCCCTGCCGAACTGCTGTTGATAGTAGCGCCGGCAATTTTACCCGTAAGCGCGTTTACAAAATTCGGGTCCTTAACTTTAGTTAGTTCGGTGTTGTTTACTTCCTGTACGTTGTAAGATAAAGTACGCGTTTGCTTTTTGATACCTAAAGCGGTAATCACTACTCCCCCAAGTTCGTTTTTGATCTCTTTTAAAGAGATGCTGATCTCGGTTTGGGTACCAACCGTTATTTCGGCAGGCACAAAACCAATAAAGGTAAATACCAGCACATCGCCGCTTACAGCGTCAATATTGTAAGCACCTTTTTCGTTACATATAGCGGTTTTGTTACCGCCCTTAACCTTTACCGTGGCACCGGGCAACGGCAGGCCCGCATTATCGGTTACGATACCTGTGATCCGGGTATATTTTACCTCGTTCCCGGTTTTTACCTGCGGTTCCTCAAACTCGCGGATGACGATGGTTTTGTTAGTGATGGTGTAAGTAAGCGGGTAACCCTTTAAACATTGTGATAAGGCCTCGGTAATTGATGCCTTGTTGAAATTCACGCTAACTACCTGGTTGTTGGTAATGCTTTTAGAAGCCCAGAGTATGTTATAACCTGTTTGCTTATTTATTTCGTTAAACACCTGTTTTAACGGAACATTTTTTTGACTAAAGGTTATTTGCTGTGCAAAACTCCTGGCCTGTACCTGTAATAAGGTAGCTAATGTTAAAATAGCAATAAGTTTCATAATTATTAGGGGTTTCCAAATGCGGTTGGCAGAATTATAAAAAATATTTGTAAATATTGTATGCATTTAAATTTGTTTAAATTTATTTAATTGTAAATGTTTATTTATTGCTCAATATCAAGCACTAACACCTTTTAAGAGTGCTAAAATATAAGGCATAACGGATGCGTGCTCAAGGTGAATTGCTCATAATTATTAATATTTGGTTAGTATAATTGGTTATTTTTTGCCCAGTACAACTATGCTGTTTCCATCTATCCTGAATTTTACTTCTCCTGTTAATTCAAGCATTTTCAGCAACTCGGCCACATTGGCAAAGCGTGTTGTAACCCCGGCAAATGATATTTTTTTTAAGGCATCGTCATCGTAGCGCACATCTACGTTGTACCAACGCTCAACTTTTCGCATAATGCTTTCCAGGCTTTCGTCGTTAAACCGGAAATAGCCGTTTTTCCAGGCAATAACATCTTCTGTATCTGCCTTTACAACCGCCAGCCGGGTGTTTGCTAAAACAGATTGTTCGCCGGGCTTTAAAATTGTATTTTGTTTGGAGATGGCGTTGTCTGCAAGCGCACCAACACGCACACTGCCTTCAAGCAGGGTAGTTTTAACAGCATCCTCGTTAGTGTAAGCGTTAATATTGAAATGGGTACCCAGCACCTCAACCATTTGCGAGGTGCGGCCCATGGTTTTCACCATAAATTTTACTTTTTGCCCGTTAAGCGGGTATAAGTGCTTAACCTCAAAATATCCTTCGCCCGATAATTCTACAAGCCTGCTGCCTTGTTGAAAAGTAAGCGGGAAACGTAAAGTGGTTGCGGCATTAAGCCAAACCTTACTTCCATCGGGCAAGTTAACCTGGTACTGCCCGCCTTTGGGTGTGGTTATGGTATTATACGCCACTTTACCATCCGTATTATTTTTATTGGCAAGTACTGTATAAATAAGCTGCCCCTCGGCAGTTTTACTAATGCGCACACCGTCCTCATCAGTAATATGTGCAGTAGCCAGATCATCAAGTATAACTTTTTTGCCATTGGCCAGTGTAAGCACCGCTTTGTTGCCGCCTACTTTAATGGTATTTGCCAACCTGTTCTCGGCAGACGACACCCCGGTTTTAAGGCCGGTATTAACAACATATATTTTAAACAAAACAGCAAGCGCTGCAAATAAAAGTACTGCTGCGGCTACCGCCGGCCAACGTATTTGCCTAACCTTTGCCGGTTTTTGGTTATCTATTTTAGCCCACATCGTTACAGAAGCATCTTCCAGGTCGGCTTCAGATAGCCCATGGTTACCGCTTTCGTTTAAATGATGGGCCCAGTATTCAATAAGGTTTTTTTCGGCTTCTGTACAGTTACCCTGCTTATATTTTTCCAGAAGCGCTATGGCCTTTTTATTTTTCATTTATTAAAGCTGATATATTTACGGCAAACAGAACAGGTTTATATGCCCTAATTACATACAAGACACACTGCTACAGCCTATCGGGTATCCGGATGTTAATTTTTTAATAAAAAGTTATTTTTAATTTAACAAAGGCGAAACGGGTTTACAACATACCTATCGCATCAATAGATAAAGGAGTACGGCATGTGCACCAAATTTTATTTTAAGTACCCGCAGGGCTTTCTTTATGTGGGTGGCAACCGTATGTTCAGATATATTTAGCCGGTCGGCAATATCTTTATTAGAGAGGTGTTCTTTTGTTCGCAGTTCAAATACCTCGCGCATCCGCAAAGGCAGCAGCGCTATTTCTTTTTCTATAAGCGCGGTAATATCTTTCTCTCTGATCAGGTAATCGGTAGTAGCGGTTTGGGCCGTTATCAGGTGCTGTATCTCGGCAACGTACTTATCACTGATGCCCTTATGCCGCATAATGTTAAGCGCTTTATTTAAAACAGCTTTATAAAGGTATCCGGCCAGGGTTGATTTTAAGGTGAATTGATCGCGGTTACTCCACAGGTTTATAAAAACATCCTGCACAATGTCTTTAGCTTCTTCTTTATCCTGCAGCTTTCTGTAAGCATATATCAATAGCAAACTATTATACCGCTGGTACACTTCTTTAAACGCAATATAATCGCCCCTGTTTAGCAGAACTATTAATTCCTCGTCAGTTACCTTACAATAGGGATCTATGCCTTGTTGCATCTTTAAGAACAGTATCGTCAATAATAAACATCAGCATTACTGCCAACGGGAGTAAACAATTAATTAGTAAGCTTTAACAGGCATTTAACTCAGTTTAAATATTAAAGTGCCAATCGTAAAAATAAACATATTTATGTTACTCCAAATATTTAAAAAATTTAATAATAAATGTTTGATAAGTAATCTATACATGGCAAGCAATCATCATACTAAAATCGCCGTTATTTTGCATCCGCCGGGCTAATTAAAAGCGGCAAGGGTACTAAATGTACATTCCAACGTCTAAAATAAGCTACAAAACCATGGCGGTGCAGGCGCTATTATTAATGCAAACTATTTTGGCATGCTTATGGAATAGATAACGGTGATGACATATTTCAATAAAAACGCTTCTGTTATCTATACAGATAACAAAGGCAGGCAAATAGATACTTTTGTAATTTTTGATACCGACGAGGTAACCGGGTTAACACATATTAACCACGAAAACCTGCGTGTGCCGGCTGACAGCCTTGCCCTTCATGCAAAAACTGTCGGGCTGTATCATATGCCTCTGGCAGATGCCTTTAGTTTTGAAATACTAAATAAATTAAAAGAGAAGTATCTTAAGATAGATATTGAGCGCAAAACCCTGCAAATGCAGCCCGAAAAACAAAACGCAAACATGTACTTACTTTCTAAAGCTTCGTAGTTATGAAAATCGCCTATAAAAAATCAAATAAAACCGAAAATGATACCTGCCTGGTGATCAACCTTAGGAAGTTACCTACTTTAAAAGAAATTCACTACGCTTTAACCGAATTTCCGGGCAGATTTGCATAATATACTATGCAATAAATGCTTACAGATAAGTTATACGAACTTTTATCTCAGGCAATTACTGCTATCCGTACATCATTACAAATGCGGTATAATAAGTTACAACTAACTTATATACCGCATTTGCCGCTTTCTACCTTTGCGCCGGCACAACACAAAATGCTAATTTCTTAGCAAGGCCATTTCAAAATTATTTCCCTGTATAGCTTATTATCATATAAAAGATTTAACTTACAGGTGTTTAGCCGGATAAGCTTTTCATGCGCAAGAAATATCTGATCACATCCTGAGATAAAAAAAATGGGATCTGGAAGCCGTATTAAAATATAAACCAACATAACAGATCAAATATTTATCGATTTAACATTTAGGTAATAACATAATGTTTCTTTTGCAAACTTAAATAAGCAGGGATGTATAATTTACAGTTACTTTCAGATCATCAGTTGCAGCAAATGTTGTTAGAAAGTAATTACGACGCCTTTACCGAACTTTATTCCCGTTATCAAACCGAACTGCACCGGTTTTTATTCAGGTTCCTGCAGTCCTCAACCGCTACCGAGGATGCCGCGCAGGATGTGTTTACCAAAATTTGGGAGAATCGTAGTAAGCTGCAAAATGTAAAGGTATTTAAGGCTTACCTGTTTGTAGTAGCCCGTAACCATGCCTTAGATAGCCTCAAAAAAGGGTTTCGGTCGGGCAATACCATTAAGGAGATCACCGAAAGCTTTTCTTACCAAAGCCGGTCTGCCGAGGATGACCTGGTAAGTAAAGAATATTTAAACTTTATTGAAAAAACGCTACATGCCATCCCCCACCGCTCCAGGGAAATATTTTTGCTATGCCGCGAACAAAACAAATCATACGATGAAGTGGCTACAGATTTAGGCATATCACGCAACGCGGTAAAAAACCACATGGTGTTTGCCATGAAGGTATTGCGTGCCAATACCGAAAGGGATTTGGGTATCACTTTAAGCCTTTTGCTGGCCGCTATTTACAAGCACTAATACTTTTCTGAAAAAAAAGTAATTTTCTTGCTACCCTGATTTCCGCTTTTGCAGTCTTAGTATTAAAGAGCAATTGAATTAATGCAGGACGATCACTACAGGTTATTGGTAAAAAGGTATCTCGAAAAAAAATCGGGCGCGGATGAGTTGGAGGTATTTGCCCATTTACTAAACGAAGGCAAACTGGATAAATACTTACAGGAGGCTATGGATGCCGATATCAGCGCTATTACCAACGGCGAAACCGATGTGGTTAAAACCCTGGGCAGCAAAAAAAACAACTGGCTGCCATGGCTAAAAATAGTGAGTGCTGCTTCTGTGCTGCTCATCCTGTCTGCAGGTTTGTATATTTATTTAAAACCGGCTAAACATTTATCCGTTGCCAAACAACTTGTAAAAAAAGATTTTACACCGGGCAGTAACAAGGCCATTCTTACACTGGCCAATGGCTCTCAGATAAACCTTAGCGATGTAAAGAATGGTGTACTGGCACAACAGGGCGCGGCATATATCAATAAATCGGCCCGGGGGAATATTACTTACCAGGCGGCAAATACCCCATCAACAGTTACAACACCTGCAGCAGCATTGCTTAACACCATCAGCACCCCCAAAGGCGGCCAGTACCAGGTTACCCTGCCCGATGGTACGCATGCCTGGCTTAATGCCGCATCATCTATTCGTTTCCCTGCTGTTTTTTCGGGTACCGAACGTAAGGTTGCCATTACCGGCGAGGTATATTTTGAGGTTACCAAAAATAAGCACAAGCCCTTTATTGTTACCTGTGCCAATCAGCAGCTAACCGTTTTAGGTACCCATTTTAATGTAAATGCCTACGCTGATGAAAAAGCGATAAAAACAACCCTGCTGGAAGGTAGCGTAAATGTAACCAACGGTACCCGGGCGGTAATTTTAAAGCCGGGGCAGCAATCAAAACTATCTGCAGATGATAACAGCCTGTTAGTAACAGATAATGCCGATACGGAAGAAGCCACAGCCTGGAAGAATGGCATGTTCCTTTTTAACCAGGCCGATATTAAAACGGTTATGAGCCAGATAAGCCGCTGGTATGATGTTGATGTGAAATTTGAAGGGCCGCTGCCGGCAGACCATTACCGTGGTAAAATATCAAGAAATGTAAACGCATCTAAAGTGTTGAGCATACTTGAACTAAGTGGAATAAAATTTAAAATAGAAGGGAAAACAATTATCGTAAAATAATTACCAGCAGCAAAAACAGCAGCGGCAAGGCCGGCGCTTAAAAGTTTGCTCATAAAAAAGCCGGAACGTGTTACGAGCACAATCCGGCAAAAGCAGGGCAAACGTTATTACAAGATTTTTTCTGAACCAAACTAACAACCAAACCCTACCAAATACAAAGGTATGCAATTTTATATTTCTGCTATCCGGCTATTTAACGATATCCGGGCAGGCAAAGGACGATCAAATACAGAGGCTATTCAACGTTACTTTAGTCAAACCCCTATTAAACTAATATTCAGACGAATGAAACTGATCTTTATGATGATGCTTGCAGGGTGTTTGCAGCTTAGTGCTGCCGGCTTTGGCCAAAACATCAGCATAACACAGAAAGGTGCACGGCTTGAAAGCATTTTCAAGACCATCGAAAAACAAACCAGGTACACCTTCTTTTACAAGGTAGAACTTATCAGCAAGCTAAACAGGGTAAGTGTAGACATTAAAGACCAGCCGGTAGAAAAAGCATTAAACAACCTGCTGAAGGACCAGCCGGTAACCTACAAGATTGTAGATAATGTAATTATTATCAACGGTAAAGAAACTGTAACTAAGGTTAGTTATAACCCCGTTACCATTACCGGTACAGTAAAAGACAGTAAAGGCCAAACAATGCCCGGTGTTACCGTTAGCGTAAAAGATGGTAACATGACCACCCTGACCGATGCAAACGGAAACTTTAAAATTACAGCGGATGAGCGTGCTACGCTTGTCATCACATCTATAGGCTACAAACGGCAGGAAATTTTGCTGAACGGGCAAACCACACTCAGCATTGTTTTACAGGATGATGTTAACCAACTGCAGGATATTGTGGTGGTAGGTTACGGTACGCAAAAAAAATCTGACGTAACCGGGGCTGTAGGTTCTTTAAAGCTTTCTAACGTTAGGGACCGCTCGGTTGGTTCGGTTACCGAAATGCTGCAGGGCCAGGTAGCGGGCGTTACCGTTTTAAATGAAGGCGGCGACCCAACAGCTGCCCCTAATATCCGCTTACGCGGCCAAAGCTCATTTAATGCCGAAGGCCCTTTAACCGTAGTAGACGGTACCATTTATAACGGCGGCCCGATAGACCCGAATGATATCGAATCTATTGATGTGTTAAAAGATTCTTATGCGGCAATTTACGGTGCAAAGGCAGCCGGCGGTGTGATACTGATCACTACCAAAAGAGGCAAAAAAGGCACTACCAACTTGGATATATCTGTAAAGGGCGGTGTACAAAATTCCCTGAAGATTTTACAGGCCTTAAACGCTGCGGATTATGCCGATGCCATTAACCAGGCTTATGATAATGCAGGCAAAGCAAGGCTACCGGCATTTGATGCAACCATCAACCCGGATTCGCGCGTAACGCGTACCAACTGGCCAAATGCCCTTTTCAGGACAGGTTACATTCAGGATTATAACTTAAACATAAGCGGCGGCAGCGAAAAATCAACATTCTATGTATCCGGCGGCTATCGTAAAAACGATGCGATATTGTTAAACACCAACTCGATACGGTATAACTTCAGGGTAAATTCCGATCATCAGATCAAAAATTGGTTAAGGATGGGCGAAAGCATGTCGTTCTCTTATAACAACGGGCAGGGCGCCAACACTACAAGCGCTTATACCGGCGCTATATTATCAGCCATATTTTATCCGCCGAATGCACCAATTTACAACCCCGACGGAAGCTTTGGAGGTGTACCTTCCCAATATGCCGGTTCATACGGCGATGTGATAAACCCGGTAGCTTACCTAAAACGTTTAGATAACAGCAATGCAATAACCAGCTTTACCATCAACCCCTATGTAGAGGTTAGCTTAATTAAGGGCTTAAAGTTCCGCTCTAACTTGGGTATTACCAAAAACCTGCAAACGGTTAAAAACTTTAGCACCAGGGTATTGGAGCCGGGCAAAAAATTCTTTGATAACTTTCTGTTTCAGGCAAATTATAACACCAGGAACATTTTGGCAGAGCAAACCTTAAATTTCGACAGGATTTTTGGCGATCATCATATCACTGCGCTGGCAGGTTATACCTACCAGAATGATACACAAGACTTTTTTAGTGTAAATACCGATAATTACCTGAGCGAAGATCCGGCTTACCGTTATCTTATCAACGGCACGCTTAACCCAACAGGTGTACCGCTGCAAGGCAACAAAAACGAATCTGCACTGATCTCTTATTTAGGCCGCGTAGGATACGACTATAAAGGCAAATATTTTTTAAACGCCATTATCCGCCGGGATGCATCATCACTTATAGGTGTTGCCAGGCGTACACAAAACTATCCTGGCTTATCTGCAGGCTGGCTGATCAGTAAAGAGCCGTTCTTCCCTACAGATGGTTTGGTATCATTTGCTAAACTGCGTGCAAGTTACGGCCAGTCTGGTAACCTGGCAGGTTTACCAAACTTCCCCACTTCGGTATCACTTACCAAAACTTCGGGCTACCTGGGTAGCCCTGCAACAGTAGTTACAGGTTCGGCGGTAGATGGTATTGCCAATTTAGGTATAGGCTGGGAAAAAGCCACACAAACCGATCTGGGTTTTGACCTGGGCTTATTTAATGGCCAGCTTAATATCACCGGTGATGTATTTATTAAAAAGAACACGCAATTCATATTTCAGCCGCCTGTTGCGGCCGTGTTCGGGGTATCCAACCCGCCATTTGTAAATGGTGGCGCTATCCAAAACAAGGGTGCTGAATTAAGTATCAAATATCAGGGCAGCGTTGGCCAGCTGCGTTATAACTTTGCAGCTAATGGCTCTTACATTAAAAACACTATTCAGGATATTTTGCCGGGGCAACAGCTTATCTTATCAACCCCTACGGTTAGGGATAACCTGGTTCCGGTTCAGTTAAGGCAAGGGTATTCGCTGTATTCATTCTTCGGCTACCGCACTGCCGGCCTGTTCCAAACGCAGGATGAGGTAAACAGCTACACGGGGCCTACCGGTACGGCCATACAGCCAAATGCCAAACCCGGCGACATCAAGTTTCTTGATCTTAACGGCGATGGTAAACTTAACGATGCCGACAAAACTTACCTGGGCACACCGTTCCCTAAATTTACCTATGGCTTTACGGCAAACTTTAATTACGGCGCGTTTGATTTAAGCGTGTTTTTACAGGGTATAACCGGCAACAAAATTTTTAACGCCATAAAATATACCGGCCTTAATGCTTCCATCCAAAATTATAACCTTTTGGCTGATGCTAAAAACGCCTGGACCCCTACCAACACCAATACCACCATACCAAGGTTATCTGCAAGTGATGCTAACGGCAACTTTGGTAACGTATCTGACTTTTATGTAGAAAGCGGCGCCTACATGCGCATCAAAAATGTAACACTTGGTTACACATTGCCAAAATCGTTTATGGATAAAATAGGCATCCGCAGTGCAAGGGTATTTGCCAATGCGCAAAACCTGGCCACATTCACCAAATACACAGGGCTGGACCCTGAAGTAGGCATTGGCCAGAATGGTGTGGATCTGGGTCTGTACCCGCAGTCGAGGATTGTTTTAATAGGGCTTAATGTAGGCTTATAATTACAGGTAACAACTATTTAAGGAGAAAATTGAAATGAAATTCATAAAAATAATAAGTAAATGCCTGCTTGTTTTAAGCGTAGCTGCATTTATACAGGGCTGTAAAAAAAGTACTTTAGATAACATAAAGCCAACCGGCACCCCAACCACAAGTAACTTCTGGAAAACGGCCGCCGATGCGCAACAGGCTGCCAACGGCTTGTATGAAAAACAAAGCAATAGCGAAGATATGTACGGCAGGGGTTTCTTCTGGTTTATCAATGCCAGCGATGACATGGTAGTTGGCCGTACCTCGGGCGACCGCGAAAACATCAAAAACTTTGTTTGTACCGGCAACGAGGGCAGCATATATGCCCCGTGGCAGTTGCATTTTGTGGTGATGAAAAGGGCTAACGATGTTATTGCCAACGTACCTGTCATTAATATGGACCAGGCAACCAAAAACTTTATTTTGGGCCAGGCTTATTTTGTGCATGCCGTAATGCACCTGGAAATAGCCGACCTGTACGGAAGCGATAAACTGGGTGCGCCGCTGCAAAGCAGGGATAACCCACTGGCGTTCCCTTCACAGTTACCATCTGTTAAAGATAACTATGCGTACATCACTGCCGACCTAAAAAAAGCAGCAGCATTATTGCCTTATTTTGATAAGCTTGCCGCTACAGACCGCGGCAGGGCGCATAAAACTGCCGCCTGGGCTTATTTAGCTAAAGCTTACCTGCATGCAAAAGATTACGCCAATGCAGAGAAGTATGCAGATTCGGTTATTACCAGCGGCAAACATGCTTTATTAAGCAACTATGCTGATGTATTTAAAATAGCCAACAACTACAGCAGCGAGTATGTATGGTCGGTAGCCAGCAGCTTAAACGGGCAAAGCATTTTACCCGGCGCAATGCTGGAGAACAAAGGCTGGGGCCTGTACAACGGTTTTGGCTATTTCCAGCCAACTAAAGAACTGGTTGATGAGTTTGAAACCGGCGATAAACGTTTAGCCGCTACCATTCTTAAAAAGGATGACACCTTTCCATATTTTGGGCAAACTTATACCTACCCTATAGGTGGTAAAAGCAACAGCCTTACAGGTTACCAGTTTAACAAATATATGGAGCCCTTTAGCTATGCCGGCGGCATACACATCAGCCCGAATGGTGATGAACCATCTACCGATCTTAACGTGCCGCTATTGCGCTATGCCGAGGTAATACTGATTAAGGCAGAAGCTAAACTGATGCAGGGTAAAAACGCCGATACGGAGATTAACCTTGTTCGCCAGCGCGCAGGTTTGGCAGCAATTACCGGTGCCACCATGGCTAACCTGAAACACGAACGCCGCGTGGAACTTGCCGGCGAATGGAGCGACCGTAACTTTGACCTTGTACGCTGGGGTGATGCGCAGGCCACTTATGCAAAACCGCTGCATGGTGCAACCGGCTCGGTTGTTTGGAAAGCCCGTAACTTTGACCCTGCACGTGATAACGTTTGGCCTATCCCGCCAAAAGATATCCAGATTAGCCAGGGCCAGCTAAAACAAAATGCAGGCTGGTAGTTTTAAACATTTAACCAAAAGCCGGTGCACAGCCGGCTTTTGGTATTAACAACAATAAAAAAATGATACATAAGCTATTTTTTTTAGGCGCCATGCTTTTTGCCGGCCATGTTGCCAGCGGGCAAATTAAACCCTACACCGTTGCCGATGCCCATTCACATAACGATTATAAGAACAGCATCCCCTTTTACCGTGCCTACCAAAAGGGATTTGGCTCTATAGAAGCAGATGTATATGCCGTAAACGGGCGATTAATGGTTGCCCACGGTAAAAAGGAGATCACAGATAACCGGTCGTTAAAAAGCCTGTACCTTTACCCATTGGCCGAAGCGCTTCAGCGCGACCCGCAAAGACGGTTAAGGCTGCTGATAGAGATAAAGGAAGATTACAAAGCGGTGTTACCTTTAGTAGTAGCAGAGTTAAAACCTTTGGCAGCTTATATCTCTTCCCCTGCGCATGCAGGCCGTTTATCCATCGTGATGACGGGTGCCGTACCGCCCGCAGCAGAAATGCTGAACTACCCCGACTGGATCACTTTTGATGTAGACCATCTGGATGGCTTTACCTCACAACAATGGCAAAAAATTGGCCTGGTAAGCTTCCCTTTAAGCAAGTATGTTAAATGGAATGGCAAAGGTGTGCTCAACAGCGCCGAAATAAGCCGTGTAAAAGGCGCTATAGACAGCGTTCATCAGGCCGGTAAAATGATACGGTTTTGGGAGAGCCCTGATACTAAAAGCAGCTGGCTGGCCTTGATGCGTTTAGGTGTAGATGTTATCGGCACCGATAAAATTGAAGAGCTGGGCGATTTTTTAAACAAAAAAGCCAAAAACGAATATTCGGCACCGCAACCCTACCCTATTTATCACCCCACTTATAAAACAGACGGAGCGGTAAAAAAAGTTAAAAACATTATCTTATGTATCGGCGATGGTATGGGGCTATCACAGATCTATGCTACCTACACCGCCAACAGGGGCCAGCTTAATATCTTCCAGATGCTCAATATCGGCTTTTCGATTACCAACTCGGCAGATGCTTACATCACCGACTCGGCTGCCGGGGCTACCGCATTTGCATCCGGGCAAAAAACAGATGATCGCGCTATCGGAGTAGACCCTGCCGGGAAGCCCCTGAAATCCTTAGCCGTTTACAGCGCCGAAGCCGGCAAAAAAACCGCAGATATCGTTGTATGCGAATTAACTGATGCTACCCCTGCGGCTTTTTATGCCCATCAAAGCGAAAGAAGCAACAGCAGCGCCATTGCCGCCGATATCCTTAAATCACCGGTAGATATTTTCTTAGGCTCGGCCTATCAGGATTTTACGGTAAAGGTAAACGGTGAATCTGTTATAGATAAAATGAAAAAGAGAGGTTATACCGTTGCCCGCACCTTTGATGAATTTTTAAAAACGCCCGCAACAAAGGTTCTGGGTTTGATGGATGACAGTGTAACCCGCCCTAAAATAGCGGGCAGGGGCAATTATCTGCCGCAGGCCTTTAACAAGGTAAGCACTGCCTTTAAAAACAGCCCTAAAGGCTTTTTTATGATGATAGAAGGATCGCAGATAGACCACGGGGGCCATAACAATAACCTGGCACAGGTAATTACCGAAAATGCTGATTTTGACAGCACCGTTGGCGAAGCCCTGCGCTTTGCGGATGAAGACGGTGAAACGCTGGTAATTGTAACTGCCGACCATGAAACCGGCGGCCTTACCCTGCTTGACGGTGACATAAGCAAAGGCTATGTACTGGGCGATTTTAGCACTAACGACCATACAGGGACGCCCGTACCTGTATTTGCCTACGGCCTGCACTCGGGTGATTTTAGGGGCGTTTACAGCAACACGCAGATTTTTAACAAAATATTAAAGCTGATCAAATAAGCATGGGATAACCAAAATCCCTACTTTACTAAAAACCCGCTTTACAATGTGTAAAGCGGGTAAATTTGGCTTCAGATCAAGCCTTTAGGAAAGGGTAATCGGTATATCCTTTTTCCCCTCCTCCGTACATCGTAGAATGATCCAAGGTGTTGAACGCTGCATCCAGTTCAAACCGCTTGGGCAGGTCGGGGTTGGCAATAAATAACGAGCCGTAAGAAATTATTTGAGCGATGCCCTTTTTCAGTTCCGCTTCCCCGCTATCTTTATCGAAGCCTGCATTGGCGATGACCAGGTGCTTACTTATGCTGCCAAAAGTTTCTACAGCGTTTTCCGGATAGTGCGGATGATTATTTAAAGGCAACACGCCGTTCATCAGATGGATATAAGCCAGCGGTAAATCGTTCAATGCTTCAATCAATGGTTTAAATTGGGCTACAGGATCACTGTTCTCTATATTATTATAATAAACCGTTGGCGATAGTTTAATACCAACTTTATCATTTCCGCATACATTTACCAATTCCTGCATCACTTGTAACACAAATCTATTGCGGTTCTCAATACTACCTCCATATTCATCCGTCCGGTGGTTTGCACTTTCCGATAAAAATTGATTCGGCAAATATCCAAATGCTGCATGTAATTCAACACCGTCAAAACCTGCTTCAAGAGCATTTCTGGCGGCCTGGCCATAATCCTTAACAATTTGTTTGATATCTGCTATGGTTAATTCCTGAGGAGTTTCATAATCTTTCATCCCCTGCGAGGTGAAATGCTGCTGCCCTTTGATCCCAACAGCCGATGGTGCCACCGGAAGTTTTCCATTTCTATCCACTGAATGCCCAACACGGCCGGTATGCCAAAGTTGTGCATATATCGCACCTCCATCATCATGAACTGATTTGGTTACTTTCTTCCAGGCATTAATTTGCTCTTTTGTGTATAAACCGGGTGTGAGTGGGCTGCCCAATGCCTGTGCTGAGATATTCACGGCCTCTGTGATTATGAGCCCGGCGCTGGCACGCTGTGTATAATACAACAAAGTGAGATCCGATACAACTCCCTCTGCATCAGCCCGGCTACGGGTCATAGGAGCCATAGCTATGGCGTTATTTAAGGTTTTGTTCCCTATCGTTACCTTTTCTAATAGTTTCATATTTTATTGTCTGATAAATATTTAAAAAATCTAAAATGTGTTAAACAACCACTAAAACGATTTTACCGTTTACACCGCCGGCCGATAGAAGATCCTGAGCTTGTGCAGCCTCTTCCAATCGGAAAGTCTTAGCAACGATGGGCCGAAGTTTTCCCTTTTTGACCAGATCCAGACCATCACTTAAACTCCTGGCTGAGATACCGGAACTGATGAATCGTGCTTCAACCTGGTACTTTTCCGCTAAATCAGCAGAAGGGGGGATCACTATGCTGAAAAGTTTACCTCCAGGTTTTAAAACTTCAAAAAGCTTGTGTTGCGATTCCCCACCGGCGCAATCTACTACCAGATCAATATCTTTTACCAATTGGGCAACATCCTGAGATTTATAATCTACCACTTCATCAGCACCCAGGCTTCGTACTAACGCAACACCCGGACCGGATGCTGTAGCTATTACATACGCCCCGGCATTTTTAGCCATTTGTACCATTGTGGCTCCCGTTGCGCCTGCTGCCCCTTGTATCAAAACCCTCTGGCCTTTGGTTAATTTTGCTTCATCAAACAAAACCGATTGTGCAGTGCCGATATTAACCACCAGAGACGCTGCTTCTTCAAACATAATATTAAGAGGTTTTAGAGCTACATCACTTTCATTCACCAGCGTGTACCCGGCATATCCGCCAGCCCTGCACACGGCAATCACCTCATCACCTGCTTTAAAATGCTTTACTTTACTCCCTGTAGCCATTACTATCCCTGCTACATCTGCGCCGGGTATAAACGGCAAACTAACAGGCCGGATCTTTTGCATAATTCCATTACGTATCTTAATATCCAAGGGGTTAACGCTGGCGGCTTTTACCTGAATCAAAACCTGGTTTTCGCTTCTGATCTCCGGCGTTGGCACATCTGCCAGTTCTATCACATCAGAATTTCCGTATGCTTTGTACTGTACTACTTTCATTATTTGATTTGTTAAATTCGTTACCGGCATTTTGCCTAACCACAGCTACAGTTGTAGTCAAAATTTTAAGATAAACTACCCTACTTCTGGTTTGGCTTATGCTGATACAAATCTATAGCATTACGAATAGGTAAAATAGCCGAAATAGACAGAAGAATAGTCTAATCCGGCAGATATAGGAGGATGATAAAAGTTAAAGAGTTTGCGAAAACTTCTTTGGAGTGATGCCGTATTGCTTTGCAAAAAGCCTGCTAAAATGGCTCAGATTTGTAAATCCCAGTTGATAGCCAACTTTAGCAACGGAATGTTTAGCCTGCTTTAATAAAAATGCGGCTTCCTGCATCCTGGCCTTCTGATAATAATTATAAATAGTATCGCCAAATGTTTGCTTAAATAGCTGCTTCAGCTTCGTTTCGCTCATTAAGGCAATAATGGCAAGTTCATGCAAAACCGGCGGAGTACTTAAGTCGTTTAAAACCACATTACGAATAGCCAGCAATTTTTCTGCGTCACTACTATTAATACTTTTAATAGCAGTGTTTTCCCTTAGTGATAACTTACTAAAAACCAAGTACATCAACTCCAATACCTTTATTTGCACATAAAAATTATTAAGGGAGTTGTTCATATCTACAGATACAACATTTTTGAGCAGCAATTGCATCTCCGGATCTAAACTTTCGAAAAAGAGAAAGGATACGTTTTCTGCTGTAATAGTTTGTATAGTACTGTTAGGCCTTTCGATGGATAATACAGAGCGTAACCGATTAGCGGTAATGCCCACAACTACGTATTGGATAATATTACCAGCCGGGAAACGAATTTCTGTGCGCAAGTCATTTGTTGACAGCAGTATGGAAGAATCCTTTTTGGGTGAGGAAGGCTTATTTCCTCCTTTAAATTTTACTTCAAGATCTTCACCATTGTTGTAAAAGAAAATAGTGCGTATGTTGTTAGGCGTTAAGGCCGGATTACGTTTTACGATCAGGTCTTCCTTCAATATATACCGGTGCATGGTCAACTTAAAATCGTCCCCAAACCCAACTTTACGTACATACCCTTCCCCGAGGTGTTTCGGAATCTCCAGTACATTGTCTCTTACAGGCACATTTAACTGCTTTGCAAACAGGGTAATAAAGTCAAAACCTGGCGCTGTTGTAAATTCAAAAATCATTTAAGAGGTTATATTTAAATCATTTAATTTATATAAGATCCTTGCTCTTAAAATAAGTCAACACATTACAATCGTATTCATATTTAACTGTTCACACCTATCTGCACAACTGCTGCACTTATCAATCGTCCGGGTTCTAATATTCTACAAGATAATCAACCTTTGGGGCTGCAAGTAATTTGTCGGCCAGATAGGCAAAAAAGTTTTTCACATACTCCTGTTCAAGATGCCATTGGTAAATTTCTTCCGAAGTATAAACTGCAAACAAAACTATAACATTGGATGCCTCTTTTTTAGTAGTTAGTATAAACGTTTCGCATCCTTCTTCCTTTAAAATCAGGCTTTGGGTTATTTCAGCTTTCTGGAGTACAATGTTTATCATTTCGGTACGAACTGTAAATTCTACATGCGTTATTACCTTACCGTTTTTCATTTATTGAAGTTTAATACTATTGTTTAATATTGACTATTATTAATTTATTTGACGGCTGTTCTCACACTTTTCAGTACAGATCCTTCAAACATTTTATAGGCATAACTTTGAAGGAAGAGGATCATACCAGTCATTTTCCCTACCGGGTTGCTAAATTTGGGGTCTTTGGCATCAATCAGTTTGATAATAGTACCCACCACGGCATCAGGTGCTTCTGCTTCGTTAAGTCCTTTTTGCGTAAAAGCATTTACCTGGCGTCGGTAAGTATCATAATCAGCAATGCCTTCGGTAGCAGCTACCGCGTTATGGCCCAGGTTTGTTTTAAACCATACGGGCTCCACAACGCTCACCTTAATATTAAACTGGTTCAATTCAAATCGCAGTGACTTAAAATAGCCTTCAACGGCATGTTTGGATGCAGCATAGAAAGAAAGATTAGGCGGGCCTATCAGGCCAACGATGGAACTTACCGTAATGATCTGACCGGATCTTTGTTTCCTGAAGATCGGCAGCAGTGCATTAGTCACCTTTACCGTACCCCAAAAGTTGGTTTCAAATTGTTGCTTACCTATTTCTATAGGCGTTTCCTCTGCAATACCGGTTACCATAAAACCCGCGTTGTTAACCAGCACATCCAGCTTGCTGGTTTCTTTGGCAAGTGCCTGGCTAAATGCAGCAATCGAAGCATCATCAGCTATATCCAGCTGTAATAACTTAAATGATACCTTGCCTTTATATTTTTCGGGCTCGCGGCTGGTGCCGATCACATTAAAACCCTTTTGCTGCAAACTATTAGCAAGCATTAAACCAAAGCCTGAAGAGGCACCTGTAATTAAAATTGTTTTTTTCATGATTTTTAAGATTTCGTTGTTTAATATTCTTTTTGTTGTTTTTGTAATAACTCACAATACTGTATCAATCGATACAGTATTGATTAAAAAAAAGGCTTATTCAAAAGACCGAAGGCTAAAGTCGATAAATGCCTTTAACTTTTGGGTGTCTTTCTCAATAGACTTTGTCGTGTTCAGCCCGGTCCATAAGTTAAGCAAGTAAACATCCCATAACTCCTGCGGTATTTTAGGATGAATAATGCCAGCTTTGCTGGCGCGCAGTAATGCTGTTGAAAACGCCCGTACAATATTGGTGATGTGGCCAATTGCATTACCCTTCAGCTCTCCGTCCCCCACCTGGATGATCGCATTACTAAAGTAGCAACCAAACTGCCCGAAAAGGCCCTCCTCATCTGCCATCACATAATAATATTGCCTTAGCACCTCAATCGGGTTTTCAACCGTTTTCAGCATCGATAAGGCATAGGTAGGATAAACGGAAAAAAAGCGGTTCATAGATTTGACGAAAAGTTCCTGTTTTCCGCCTTTGTAGGCCAGGTAAAAGCTGCCCATGCCTATTCCCATTGCTTTTTGCAAATCACGAGAAGAAGCATTATCGTAGCCTTTTTCCCAAAAAACTTTGATCGCCTTATCCAGCGCTTCTTCTTCGTTATAGATCTTATTCCTGCCTGCCATAATTAAGATAACTGATGCAAATATACATATTGTATCAATCGATACAATTTAATTAAATAAATTTTATCTCTAATTTCACGATATTAACGTTTCAACTTTTTTGATATTTTGATATAGGTGCAAACAAAAAGCCTGTAAATTAAAACTTACAGGCTTAAATACATTTAAGTATTTGGTTAAGCGGTGAGGGAGGGATTCGAACCCTCGGTACAGTTTCCCGTACGTCAGTTTAGCAAACTGATCCTTTCGGCCTCTCAGGCACCTCACCGGTTGTTTCTCAGTAATACTCCCTTTTTTCAGGGACTGCAAATATAGTAATTAGGATAAGCTGACAAAAAAATAAATCAGATTTTTAATAATCTATTCTAACGTGATAAATACTCATCAGCATCCGCTTAAATATTTGTTTAATTGTTTCCAAATCCTTTAAAGTTATGTTACTGTCATTCAATTGATTTTGATCGAGTTTGTACTTTACAATACGATCTACCAGGATGCTGATCGATTCCTCATCGGGCTCTTTTAATGAACGCGAAGCAGCCTCAACAGAGTCGGCCAGCATCAAAACACCGGCTTCTTTTGAGAAAGGAATAGGCCCGGGATAGCGAAAAATATTCTCGTTGATGAATTTCTCAGGGAAATTCTTCAAAAACGACTGGTAAAAATAATCTACCCGGGTATTACCATGATGAGTACGTATAAAGTCGATTATAATCTCGGGTAGGTTAGCTCTTCTCGCCATTTCAATCCCTTTGCTTACATGGCGAATAATGATTTGGGCACTTTCTTCATAAGGTAATTTATCATGCGGATTAAAGCCCGAACTTTGATTCTCTATAAAAAAAAGCGGGTTTTCCATTTTACCAATATCGTGGTACAATGCCCCTGCCCTAACCAGTAAGGCATTGCCCCCTATTGCGAATATGGCATTTTCGGCCAGGTTAGCCACTTGCAGCGAATGCTGAAAAGTCCCGGGGGCGCTAAAGGCCATTTCGCGCAGTAAAGGCGCATTCGTATTGGTAAGCTCTATCAGCGTGATATCTGATGTGATGGCAAACACTTTCTCAAACAGATAAATAAGCGGGTAAGCCAAAAGCGTAAGCAATACGCTTACGGCAAAAGGTATAAAGTCCACCCAGTCAATTGTGGTAAAAGTGCCTTCTCTGATGAGTGAAATACCCAAAAAAGACACAAAATAGGTAAACGTGATGATCAATGCCGATATCAGGAATTGCTCGCGGCGAATAAGGTTTTTAATGCTGTAAATAGATACCATACCTGCGGTTATCTCATAAAAAGCAAATTCAAAGCTGTTAGGCACAAAAAAGCCGGCTATCATCACTACCAGCAAATGAATATTAAGGGCCAAACGGGTGTCAAATAGTATCCTGATGATAATTGGCACTATGCAATATGGTATGTAATAAAAATTTGGCAGCTGTAATTTTATAGCCAGCGACAGCGTTGCCAGCATAGCGGTTATAACCAATAAAATAAGGCTTACCAAACGGTTATCATCATAAATATCCCGCCTGAAAAGGTACAGAAAAACCATTAACAAAGTAATAGTAATGCCTACCAGTAAAAATTGCCCAAGCAATACCAGACTGCGGTTGCCATTGGTACGGGCGTTATCTTCAAAGGCCTTTTTATATGATGCCAGTTTTTGGTAAGCTTCTTCGTTAATAACAGATCCTTTGGATACTATAACATCACCCTTTTGTACCATTCCGCGGGTTGTAGATAGGTTTTCTGTAACTTCCTTTTCTAAACGCGCGGTTAATTTGGCATCATAAGTTAAATTGGGCTGCAGCCTGTCTTGTACCAAATCAAGCAGAAATGGCTTATCCAGCCCATTCACTTTACCAATTTCAAAATCACAATAGGCAATGGCACGCTCCCGCGTAAATAAATCAGCGGTGTTTTTATCTATAGCGATGTTGTTATTTAATATGGTAACAGCATAATTTTTACCTGCCTGCTGGTATTTGGGGTTTAACTTTAATATCCCTTTATCGTATGAAGCCTGTAAAACGTTAATACCGGTTTGCAGGTAAGTATTTTTTTGCCGTTCGTTTAAACCAGCGCTATGCCATTTTATTTCAAAATCAGTTTTAAAGCCTTCAATTTGCTGGCCGGCCATATCTAAATTATGCTGATAAACAGGGGTTACTGCGGCAAGAGCGGCCTTTTGGTCGGCCTGTATCTCGGCATCTGTTTTTAATATGGCAAAATTATACGGCGATATCAGCTCTTTTTGGTTCCAGATACGGCCTTTTTCATATTCGTAGCCAAATTTGGCTTGTTTGGGCAGCGCATAAACTATTACGGTAACGCTCACCAGCATCATAAAAAATTTAACATTTAGGGCGTATTTACGCAATAATGCTTTTTGCCGGGACGATGAAAGTTTTGCCATAGCCGTGTTTATCCAACCAAAAATAATATAAGTTTCTGTATCTTTTATTTTTCTTGCTTTTATCCTTTTAAAGTTGATATCTTTATGATATCACTTTAAATCAAAAACAAAACATGCAAACCGAAAAAGTTACCACAGCACCATCAGGCTATTTAGCTTTTATTTTAGTACTTGTGCTTATAGCTGCAGCAGCATTTACTTTTTATATGGACGAGCCCATTATAGGGGCTGTTATATGCATTGTAAACTTTGTATTTATATTGCCCGGGCTGGCTATTGTAAACCCGAACGAATCTAAGGTGCTTACTTTATTTGGTAAATACCAGGGTACCGTTAAGCAGGATGGTTTTTTTTGGGTAAACCCGTTTACTGTTAAAAAGAAGGTATCGTTAAAAGCATTTAACCTAAATGGCCAGCAGCTAAAGGTGAACGACAGTGTTGGCAACCCAATAGAAATTGCAGCCGTTATTGTTTGGCAGATAAAAGACACTGCCAAAGCCGTTTTTGCAGTAGAAAACTACCTGCAATATGTTAATATACAAAGCGAGGCGGCTGTGCGCCACCTGGCCAATTCGTTCCCATACGATCATATAGAGGATGAGAATGCCAGCATCACCCTGCGGGGCGGATCTGAACAGGTTGGCATTTTGCTGGTTCAAGAACTTAACGAACGGCTTGAACGTGCAGGTATCGAGGTATTGGAAGCACGCATCTCACACCTCGCTTATGCGCCAGAAATTGCACACGCTATGCTGCAGCGGCAACAGGCCTCGGCCATTATCTCTGCACGGCGCCTTATTGTTGAAGGTGCAGTAGGTATGGTAGAAATGGCACTGCAAAAAATGGAAGAAAAAAACATTATTGAATTGGACGAAGAACGCAAAGCAGCTATGGTTAGCAACCTGCTGGTAGTGCTTTGCGGAGACCGGAGCGTAAGCCCCGTTGTAAATACAGGCACTTTATACCACTAATTATGAGCGATTATAAACAACTTGACCAATTGCGCGCCCACCAGCTAACTATCGTAAAAAAAGGTTTCTGGTATCCTGACTTTGAATTAACCGACGGACAATATGTGTACGGCAGGCTTAGTTACAGCTCTAATTTTAACCGAAACGCAATAATAGAAACACCGCAAGGCACCTGGACCATTAAGCGTAAGGGCTGGTTTAAACGGGCTTTGCTTTTAAACAAAGGCGAAAATGAAAACATTGGCACCCTAACCCCACAAACCTGGAAACGGGATTTTAACCTGTACATGGATAGTGGTTTTGAGGCGACTTACTTATACAAAAAAATGTTTTCTAAATCATTAACCATTACCAATGATAGTTTAGGCGATATGCTTGAGATAAGTTTGCAGGCCTTTAATTTTAAGCAGCCCTACGCTGTTACATTTTGCCAGGTTTTAAAGCAAGATCAAGTGCCCTCACTGCCTTTAATTACGCTTATAGGCTTACACATTATATTGTTACGCCGGCAGCAGGCAGCAGCAAGTTAATACTATGGCAGAAAAAAAAGCATTTGTTTTAAGGATAAACCCCGACGTACTTAAGGATATTGAACTGTGGGGAGCCGATGAGTTTCGCAGCACTAACGGGCAGATAGAGTATTTACTGCAGGAGGCCTTGAAGGTGCGTAAAAGAACTATCCGAAAAAAAAGTACTTAGGGCTGCTTAATGCAGCCCTAAGTACTTTTAACAAACACACAACGTAGTGGTAGAACATCTTACGCCTGTATCTACACAATCGCTGTAGCCGCAACCGGAACAATAAGAAGTTGGGTTAAAATCGGCACAAGTGGTAACGTATCCCTGGTAACTGGAGCCATAGCAGGTCCATTTGTTTCTGTTACTTGTTACACCTCCCGCAACTGTTTTCATTTCTTTTCTCGATAATTTTGTCATGATTAAAATGTTTAAGTTAAATAATATCACTAAATATAACTGTAAATAAATAATTATCAAAAATTTAGATAACACAGTATCGAAAATTACTATGCATGCATAATATTTCTTTTTCTATCGTTACTATTATCAGTAAAATCCTAAATTTGCCTCACCATTTATAAAAGACTCTTCCTTATGAAAGAAGTATATATCGTTTCGGCCACCCGCACTCCCATAGGTAGTTTCGGCGGCAGTTTAGCAACATTATCGGCAACGCAAATAGGCGCTTTGGTTATCAAATCGGCTATTGAAAAAGCAGGGCTGCAACCGGCAGATGTGCAGGAAATATATATGGGCAATGTACTATCGGCTAATTTGGGCCAGGCCCCTGCAACACAGGCAGCTGTATTTGCAGGTTTGCCCTACTTACCGGCAACAACGGTTAACAAAGTTTGTGCGTCGGGTATGAAGGCTGTTATGCTGGCAGCCCAAAGCATTGCCTGCGGCGATAATGATGTTGTACTGGCCGGCGGTATGGAAAGCATGAGCAATGTACCTTATTACCTGGATAAAGCCCGTAACGGTTACCGTTTAGGTAACGGACAAATTATAGATGGCCTGGTTAAAGACGGCCTTTGGGATGTTTATAACGATTACCATATGGGCTCTGCAGCCGAACTTTGCGCCGTTGACTGCAACGTTACCCGCGAAGAGCAGGATGCATTTGCCATAACATCCTACAAGCGTGCACAAGCAGCGCAAACCGCAGGTAAATTCAATGCAGAAATTACGCCGGTGGAACTAAAAGATAAAAAAGGTGAGGTTACTTTATTTACAGATGACGAAGAACCAAACACCGTAAAATTTGATAAAATACCAACACTTAAGCCGGTGTTTAAAAAAGATGGTACGGTTACGGCCGCTAATGCATCAACCCTAAATGATGGTGCTGCTGCCCTGGTATTAATGAGTAAAGAGAAAGCCGATGCTATGGGCATTAAACCACTGGCCAAAATTGTTTCGTTTGCCGATGCCCAGCAGGCGCCCGAATATTTTACTACAGCACCGGCCAAAGCTATCCCGCTGGCTTTACATAAGGCAGGCCTGACTGCAGAACAGATTGATTTTTTTGAAATAAATGAAGCCTTTTCGGTTGTTGCAGTAGCCAATAACAAAATATTACAACTTGATCCTGCTAAGGTTAACGTAAACGGCGGCGCGGTAGCTATAGGCCATCCGCTGGGTGCATCCGGTGCGCGTATCATTGTAACACTAATACACGTTTTACAGCAAAATGGCGGCAAACTGGGCGCAGCAGGTATTTGTAACGGGGGTGGCGGCGCAAGTGCATTGGTTATCGAAAATTTATCATAACAAGCCTCGATCTTTTTGATAATTTAGCGTGTTGCTTTACGTTTTAGCATTATAATATCAATACATTTTTAATGAGGGGATCTTTATTAGCTTTTTTATTTGTGTTTTCTTTCGGTGCATGCTTTGCACAGCACTCTGATGAGGCTAAAAATCTGAAACAGCTAAACATTTACCAGGATAGCCTTAAAAACATTGGGAAAGTATTTATTAACAATCCCGAGGAACTGGAACGCAAAAATGCCAATTACAGGTTTATCAAAATGCTGGTTATGGCCTTAAAAATTCCGCATTCTTTTAATTATCCTTTCGATTCGGTAAAAACGGTAAGTATCATCAACTCGCCCGATAACCGTTTCCGGATACTAAGCTGGCACGTTATGAACCAGGACGGCAGTTACCGTTATTACGGCACGGTGCAAATGAATACCGGCAGTAGTTTGCTGATGTATCCGCTGGAAGATTACACGCCATTTATTAAAAACCCTGAAGACTCTGTTACTGATAACCACAAATGGTATGGTGCACAATATTATAAGATCATTCGCATATCGGCAGCAAAGCCTTATTATGTATTACTTGGCTGGAAGGGCAACAACGTAAAATCTACAAAAAAGGTTATCGAGGTGCTTTCTTTTGACAGGGATAACAAACCTGTACTGGGCATGCCCGTATTTGGTGATGGTAATAACCGTAAACGGATAGTTTTTGAATACACCCGCCAGGCATCTATGCTGCTGCGTTACGTACCAGACCAAAACCTGATTGTGTTTGATCATCTTGCCCCACCTGACCAAAAAATGAAAGACAGCCCCGAAACCTTTGGCCCGGACCTGAGCTACGACGGTTATCAACTCAAAAACGGCCGTTGGGTATTAGTACAAAATTTAGATATGCGCAACATTCCCCAAACACAGGATGAAGGGTACACAGACCCCAAGATACAGGCAATTATTGATAGAAAAGCGATACCTGTTCGTAAAAGAAATTAAAGCTTGTTAACACACAATAATCAAAAACATTACAGGCATCTTCTGTAATAATTTCGGTATAAAATTTTGGATCAATTTAATTATAGTAATTTAGGAAAAAATAGTTATTACAGATAATGGCAGAAACCACCATCCCGGCATCGCCGGTAAAAGCAAAATCAAGATTCCCCAAAAGTGTTCCCTATATTATCGGAAATGAAGCAGCAGAACGCTTTAGTTTCTATGGAATGCGCTCTATACTTACCCTGTTTTTAGTAAAGCAATTTTTTAACCCTGCAGACAATCCGGCATTAACCGACCAGGCTAATGCGCATGCTAATAAGCTACACCACTTGTTTGTGATGGTGGCCTATGCCTTGCCATTTGTAGGCGGTATGATAGCTGATTGGTTCACCGGGAAATATAAGCTTATCCTTTATGTATCTATAATTTACTGCATCGGGCATTTAATGCTGGCTACGTTTGATGGCGGCCTTAGTGGCTTTGAATTGGGTTTACTTGTTGTTGCCATTGGCGCAGGCGGTATCAAGTCGTGCGTATCGGCTAACGTTGGCGACCAGTTTGATGCTACCAACCAGGATCTGCTTTCTAAAGTTTACGGCTGGTTTTATTTCAGTATCAATGCCGGCTCTATGATCTCGACAGTTGCCATTCCCTGGACTTATGAGCATTTTGGGCCAAAATGGGCTTTCGGTATCCCCGGCCTACTGATGGCGCTGGCTACCATCATATTTTTTTCGGGGCGTAAAAAGTATGTAAAGGTGTCCCCGCAAGGTATAAACCGCAATAACCTGGTATTTATTACCTGGTATGCACTTACGCACTTAAGCCAGCGTAAACCGGGGCAACACATGCTTGATATCGCCAAGGGCACTTATGACCCTGAACGTGTTGAAGGCGTAAAAGCCGTGTACAGGGTTATGACAGTATTCTTTTTCGCCCTCGCATTTTGGGCTGTTTGGGATCAGTGTTTATCTGAATGGACATTATATGCAGCAAAGATGGATCGTGTTATTAACCTTGGTTTTACTACATTCACCGTATATCCCGGTCAGTTATCAACTTTTAATACCTTATTCCTGCTTATGTTTATTCCGTTGTTTAACTATGTGATATACCCATGGTTGGATAAACGGGGATTAAAAACAACCCCATTACGCAGGCTTGGTACCGGCTTGGTGCTAACAGCTTTATCATTTGTAGTGATTGGCGTGATACATACCAGCCTGGATCATGGCGGCTCACCTTCTATTTGGTGGCAGGTGTTTGCCTTTTTGATACTTTCGGCAGCAGAAGTATTGGTATCTATCACAGGTTTGGAATATGCTTACACACATTCGCCAAAATCAATGAAGAGTACCATGACCGGGATCTGGTTCCTGGTGGTATCTTTCGGCAACCTTATTACCGCCGTTGTAAACGGGCTTATTGAAGGTGGCGGCTGGTGGGCTACAAATCTTAAAGGTGCCAATTACGAATGGTTCTTTGTAGCGTTTATATGCGTGTTTATCATTGCATTCTTAATTATTTCTCCGCGTTTAAAAGAGCGTAATTACATTACCGACCCGGTTATCATCAATCAGGTAGCAGCAGAAACAGAGCGCCTTTAACAACATACAACTGTTAAAAAAACAGGAAAGTACCCTACTTTCCTGTTTTTTATTTTAAAGCCGTGTAAAATTAAATTATTTTAGCGGCGTTCTTTACCAAAACAAATCCTGCGTCTGCCGTGCCCGATAGCATTGTCATTATCCCTACTTACAACGAGAAAGAAAACATTGAGCGAATGATACGCAAGGTGTTTACCTTACCTCATGATTTCCACCTGCTGATTATTGACGATGGCTCGCCAGACGGTACTGCTGCCATTGTAAAGCAACTTCAGCCGGAATTTAACGATAAGTTATTCATAGAAGAACGCCTGGGCAAGCAGGGATTAGGAACAGCTTACATACATGGTTTTAAATGGTCGGTAGCACATCATTACGATTTTATATTTGAGATGGATGCTGATTTTTCGCACAACCCTGATGATCTGTTACGTTTACGCCAGGCCTGTATAGATGGTGCGGATGCGGCCATTGGTTCGCGGTACATTAAGGGTGTAAATGTGGTTAACTGGCCAATGAGCCGTGTATTGATGAGCTTTTTTGCATCCGTTTATGTACGTTTTATCACCGGTATTGATGTGCAGGATGCAACAGCCGGCTTTATGTGCTACAAACGAAAAGTTTTAGAAACACTAAATCTTGATAAAATAAAATTTGTGGGTTATGCTTTCCAGATAGAAATGAAATACACTTCTATTAAACATGGCTTTAAAGTAACCGAAGTGCCTATCATCTTTACCGACCGTACGGCGGGCACCTCAAAAATGTCATCCGGCATCTTCAAAGAGGCATTTTTTGGTGTGATACAAATGAAGATCAACAGTATATTCAGGAAGTATCCGGAAGGGTGAGTTTGAGATTAGAGACCGAAGAATAGAGATTAGGCCAATTATGTATCTCTTACTTTCCGTTTTCTAACTCATCTCTAACCTCTAATTAACTAATCCCCGTAAAATTCCTAATTTTACCCTAATGAACGAAAACCTTGATCCGGATAGCGAACGCCTTAGTCCTGCCGAACGGGATATCGAAAAAGTACTGCGCCCGGCAGCTTTTGAAGATTTTACCGGTCAGTACAGTATTATGGCAAACCTGCGCGTATTTGTACAGGCGGCCCGCCAGCGCGGCGAAGCGTTAGATCATGTGCTGCTGCACGGCCCTCCCGGTTTAGGTAAAACTACGCTGTCGCACATTATTGCCAATGAAATGGGCGCAGGTATTAAAATAACATCCGGCCCTGTATTGGATAAACCGGGGGATCTGGCTGGTTTACTCACTAACCTGGAAACCGGAGACATCCTTTTTATTGACGAGATCCATCGTTTAAGCCCGCTGGTAGAAGAATACCTGTACTCGGCTATGGAAGACTTTAAGATAGATATCATGCTGGAGAGCGGCCCCAATGCCCGCTCTGTACAGATCTCTCTTAACCCGTTTACGCTTGTAGGCGCCACCACACGCTCGGGCTTGTTAACGGCACCCTTACGTGCCAGATTTGGCATTAACTGCAGGCTTGAATATTATGACGCCAAACTGCTAACTACTATTGTTTTACGCTCGGCATCCATTTTACGCACCCCCATAAGCGACGAAGGTGCCTATGAAATTGCCCGCCGCAGCCGTGGTACACCGCGTATTGCCAACGCCCTGCTGCGCCGCACGCGCGATTTTGCCCAGATAAAAGGCGACGGCAATATTGATACCGCCATTGCCAAATATGCACTTAACGCACTTAATGTTGATGAACATGGGTTAGACGAAATGGATAACAAGATCCTGTCTACCATTATAGACAAATTTAAGGGAGGCCCTGTAGGTTTAAAAACCATAGCCACCGCTGTTGGCGAAGAAGAGGGCACCATTGAAGAAGTGTACGAGCCCTTTTTAATACAGGAAGGCTTTTTAATGCGTACTGCGCGCGGCCGCGAAGCCACAGAAAGCGCTTACAGGCATCTTGGCAAAATCAAACTCGGGGGCAATCCCTCCTTATTTTAATATAAGCTAACGATAGTTATATACCAGGTTTTTGAGATTTATTGAAATAAATACCCGGCAGCTATAACATTTTTACAATATAAAAGACTGGCAATACCCGCCAGTCTTTTATATTTACGGCCGGTTTATATTATATTACCATTAAACTCACACATGAAAAAGAAATTTCTTCTTTTAACTTTCTCACTATTTTCGTTTGCAATATTTGCCCAGGAAGTAACCAGAGTTACCGACCCGGTGGAATGGATCAATCCACTAATGGGTACACAATCTAAATACGACCTGAGCAACGGTAACACCTACCCTGCCATAGCGGTACCCTGGGGCATGAACTTTTGGACGCCTCAAACCGGTAAAATGGGCGATGGATGGCAATATACTTATGATGCTTATAAAATAAACGGCTTTAAACAAACCCATCAGCCATCTCCGTGGATGAATGACTACGGACAGTTTGCCATTATGCCGGTTACCGGTAAAACCAAAGTATCGCAAAACCAGCGTCAAAGTTGGTTTTCGCACAAGGCAGAGATAGCCAAGCCCTATTATTACAGTGTTTACCTGGCCGACCATGATATAACTACCGAGATTGCGCCCACCGAACGCAGTGCACAATTCAGGTTCACGTACCCCAAAACAGATAGCTCGTTTATTGTTATTGATGCTTTTGACAAAGGTTCGTACATCAAGATCATCCCCGGAGAGAAGAAAATTATAGGATACTCTACTAAATACGCCCGCGGACCACTTAAGAATTTTAAAAACTACTTTGTTATTTATGTAGATAAGCCAATTACTACCGCGCAGGTGTATAGCGACAGCACTTTAAAAGATGGTTTGGAACTTAATGCCAAACATGCCATCGCAGTTATAGGCTTTAAAACCGCAAAAGGAGAAAAGGTTAATCTGCGTGTGGCCTCATCGTTCATCAGTTTAGAGCAGGCCGAAATAAGCCTGAACAGGGAAGTTGGTAATGATAGCTTTGATATCACCAAACAAAAGGCTAAAGCCGTTTGGAACAAAACTTTAAGCAGGTTAGCTGTTGAAGGCGGTTCGGTAGAGCAGGTAAAAACATTTTACTCCTGCCTGTACCGTATGCTGTTTTTCCCAAACAAAATGTACGAGTTGGATGCTAAAGGCGCTCCAATTCATTGGAGTGCACAAAACGGCCAGATACTGCCTGGCTATAAATTTGCAGGCACCGGCTTTTGGGATACATTTCGCGCTTTGTACCCCTTCTTAAACCTGGTGTATCCGTCAATTAATAAGGAGATGCAGGCAGGTTTGGTTAACGATTATAAAGAAGGTGGCTGGCTGCCGGAATGGAGCAGCCCCGGCTATGCCGATGTAATGGTGGGTAACAACTCGGCATCTGTTGTGGCCGATGCCTACCTTAAAGGCGGCCGTGGTTATGATATCCAAACCCTTTACAAAGCTTTATTACACGGCGCCAATAATGATGGCCCCGAAGCTACAGGCCGCGATGGTGTTGATTATTACAATACTTTAGGTTATGTGCCTTATGATGTAAAGATAAATGAAAATGCCGCCCGCACACTGGAGTATGCTTACGATGATTTTACGATTTATAAATTGGGCAAGGCCTTGAACCGCCCGGTATCAGAAACAGAGATCTACCGCAAACGCAGTATGAACTATAAAAACCTGTTCGACCCGCAAACCGGCTTGATGCGCGGCAAAAATAAAGATGGCAAATTCCAGTCGCCGTTTAACCCCTTCAAATGGGGTGATGCTTTTACCGAGGGTAACAGCTGGCACTACACCTGGAGCGTTTTTCATGACGTGGCCGGCCTGATAGACCTGATGGGCGGCAAGCAAAAATTTACATCCAAGCTGGATTCTGTGTTTTCGCTTCCGCCTGTATTTGATGATAGCTACTACGGCGAAGTGATCCACGAGATACGTGAAATGCAGATTGCAGGCATGGGCCAGTATGCACATGGTAACCAGCCTATCCAGCACATGACCTACCTTTACAATTACTCCGGCGAGCCGTGGAAAACCCAGCTGCACGTGCGCGATGTGATCAATAAGATGTACCATTCCGCACCCGATGGTTACTGCGGCGATGAAGACAACGGCCAAACATCTGCCTGGTATGTTTTTTCGACAATGGGTTTTTACCCGGTATGCCCGGCAACAGACCAATATGTATTGGGCGCCCCCTTATTTAAAAAGGTAACACTCACCTTAGAGAACGGCAAAAAAGTTATTATTAATGCGCCAAACAATAGCCCTGCAAACAGGTTTGTAACTAACCTTACGGTTAATGGCAAGCCATACAGCAATAACTGGGTAAGCCATAAAATAATGCAACAGGGCGAAGTTTTAAACTTTAACATGTCGGCAATACCTAACAAGGCCAGGGGTACACAAGCAGCCGATGTGCCTTATTCACTATCGAATGAAAAATAACGGAATCAGAAAACTTGCGAAATCATTAATTTGCCTGATCGTACTATCAGGTGCGTTTGCATCGATAATATCAGCGCAGATTACCCCGGCGGTAAAAAGTACGCCACCGGTTACCCCGCCCGTGCCTGTTTTACTAAGCACCCAAAAACTGGGTATTGCAGGGCTGTCGCATGATCATGTTCATAATATTTTAAGCGAATACCGCGATGGTAAGGTAATTATTGCAGGCATTGCAGAAGCGGATAAACAATTAAGGGAACGTTACCAAAAACAGTACAACCTGCCTGATTCTATCCTGTTTGATGATCTTAAAAAAATGGTTACCACCAAAAAGCCTGATGTAGTTTTAGGCTATAACCCGGTTGCCAAACATATAGATATTGTAGAGATCTGCGCCCCCCTGGGTATCTCGGTAATGGTAGAAAAACCATTGGCGGCAACGCTTGCACAGGCCAGCCGTATGGAATTTTTAGCCCTAAAGTATTACATTAAGCTACTCACAAATTATGAAACTACCTGGTATCCATCCTATCAGCATGTTTATGACATGGCTGCTAAAGACAGCCTGGGCCAAATCCGTAAAATTGTAGTGCATGACGGGCATCAGGGCCCAAAAGAGATTGGCTGCAGTAAAGAATTTACCAACTGGCTTACCGACCCTGAACTGAACGGAGCTGGCGCCCTTAATGATTTTGGCTGCTATGGCGCAGATTTAATGACTTGGTTAATGAATGGCCAAAAGCCAGTTGCAGTTACCGCTGTAGCGCGGCATTTTAAACTAAAAACTTACCCAAAGGTTGATGATGATGCTACCATTATTGTAGAATACCCTACGGCCACCGGCATTATACAGGCATCATGGAACTGGCCCTTTTCTATCAAAGACCTGGAGGTTTTTGGCGATGAAGGTTATATACATGCTTTAGACAAGGAAAATGTAATTACCCGTTTAGATAAAAAACCGGTCACGGCCAGCATTGCTATGCCCCTCAGCGCCCCTAACGATCATCCTATACCCTATCTGCAAATGGTGGTTAACAACAGGCTTAAAGGTATTACCGACAGATCGTCATTAAAATACAATATGATCGTAATGCAAATTCTGGACGCCGCAAAACGATCAATAGCCGAAAACAAAAGAATAGTGCTTTAATGTCTTCTAAAAAAACCACACCTGCCGCATGCGCCTTAATTGAAAACAACTTTAAATATGCAATTGCTAAACAGCATAGCTGGCTAATTAAAAACGTATTAAAATTTATTAACAGTTAATACTTCACCTTGTATTTATACTATTTTAGCAGTTTACAAATCATTCACCGTAATATGTTAAAGCAATTATCGGCCTTATTGCCGCTTTGTATCCTGGGCATGGTATCGTGCCAATCTAAACCATCACCGGCAGGTAAGGCTACTGCCGACAGCGCTAAAACTGCAACCGAAGAAACGGCAGCGTCGCCTGTAGCAATACTGGCTAACGGCCCCATTGATAAAACAGCAGTATTGGCCCGCAAACAGGTGCCTATTGTTTGTTACCACCAGATACGCGACTGGAAAGCGACCGATTCTAAAGGTGCTAAAGATTATATTGTACAGGTTGCTGCATTTAAGGATCATATAAAAATGCTTGCAGACAGCGGTTACCACACCATCCTGCCCGATCAGTTATATAACTACCTCACAACCGGTGCACCGCTACCCAAAAAGCCCATTATGCTTACGTTTGATGACACCGATCTTGACCAGTTTACCATTGCCGCGCCCGAAATGAAGAAATATGGTTTTAAAGGCGTTTTCTTTGTAATGACAGTGTCTATCGGCAGGCCACATTATATGACCGCAGAGATGATCAAAAAGTTATCAGACGATGGAAATGTGATTTCCAGCCACACCTGGGATCATCATCGCGTAGATAAATATTCGCATAATTCCAACCTGGTAATAAAAGGTATCAACGGCAAAATAACCAACAGGCCGGTAGACGACTGGGTTACCCAAATTGATAAGCCAACTAAAAAACTGGAAGAAATAACCGGTAAAAAAATCCAATACTTCGCTTATCCTTTTGGCATCTGGAAAAAACCCGTTTTACCCGAACTGGATAAAAAAGGATTTAAAATGGCTTTTCAACTGGCTGATAAACGCGACCCGGACTACCCGCTATTAACCGTACGCAGGATACTGGACAGCGGTTATTGGAGCACTAAAACATTTAGCAACAGCATACGTAACAGCTTTTAACGTAATCAATACCATGCCAGCCCCTCTTTTATATCAAAATGAGGGGCTGATGTTTAAAGGAGAATTATTAATTTTTAATCATGACAATTACCCTGCGCCTTATAATGCTTTTGCTATTTGCAACTACATTTATGGCATGTAATAACCAGCCCGGCACTGCAGCTGTAAGCCAAAGCGAAGCATCCAAACAAGTTATTGACGAGCATTTTCGTTACTTAAATGATCATGACCTGAAAAGCCTGGTTGCGCAATACGCCGACAAAGCTAAAATAACCACAACCGATTGGGATGGCGAAACACTGGGCCCACAGGGTGCCGACCAAGTTTATCACCAGGTTTTTTACATATCACCGGATGCAAAATATTTGGTTGACAATGTAATAAATACCGACACTACCGTGATAGTAGAATATGATATAATAGGATTAAAAGAAAAAGCCGGCAGCCCAATTCGTTATGATGTGCGGAATGCCAGTATCTTCAAGATAAAGGTTAATAAAATTATCAGCGAAGCAACATATTCAAATTCCAGATTATATCACAATAGATAATTCCATTATAATAGCTTTAAATAACCGGATAAGATAATGGCCTCATCAATGATGAGGCCATTATTATTTACAAATTTTCGCCAGATGGGCCTTTGCCTTTATTAGAAGCATCCTGCTCCGTATCGGGCCCGGGGTCGCCGTTATCATTACCCGGTGTTACCGTTTTAACGCGGGTATCATCGGGTTTATCCTGTACGTTAGGCTCGCTGCCTTTATCAATCTCATCCGAATCGGTATTCGTACGTATGTTTTCATTAGCAACATTAGCAACATTTCCGGCAATATCGTGGTTTTGCCCCTGGCCATTGGCCCTGTCAAATCCTTCTGGTTTGTTTTCCATAGTATATGTTTAATAATTATTTAGATGATTCGTTTTTTTCTTCTTTCGCACTTATCCATTTTACGGCCTCGTCCAGTTCTGCTAATGAATATCCTTTTGATTTCCCCGGTACAAAAAACCTGAATGCATCGGTAAACCATTGTACACCTTTCTGATCGCTCACTACAGCAATCTTATTCCATTTAGTAAAATTCTTCAGCCCCATCTTTATATCATCCCACCAGGCGCCGGCGGTCCAGTTTTGTACATCGGTTTCCAGTACCAGCAGATAATTAATTTCGCCCTGCCTTGCTACCAGTTCATCAATGCGTGGCATCAGCACTTTTTCCATATCTTCTTTGGTCACCTCGCCTATGGCATGTATGCCAACTACATGGGGTTCCAGGTCGTTTATAAATTGCAGCATAATTAGTTGTATTGTTTATACAAACAACACCAAAAGCCATACCATTATTTAAAAAGAAAATTATTTAATATATATTTAATTAATTTCATAACGAGTTATAATCTTGTCCGGACAAAAAACATTGCATTATGTATCTTTGCAGCAATGCAGCAAAATCTGTCGGCATATTCGCAAATGATAAAAACCGAGGCTAAAAACCTGGGCTTTTTGTTTTGCGGTATAGCTAAAGCAGAATTTTTAGAACAGGAAGCACCTCGGCTGGAAGCATGGCTTAATAAGGGCATGCACGGCGAAATGCGCTACATGGAAAACTACTTTGATAAACGCCTCGACCCTCGTTTACTGGTAGATGGCGCCAGATCAGTTATATCGCTGGGGATAAACTACTATACTGATACCAAGCAGCTTGACCCATCGGCACCCAAAATATCTAAATATGCCTATGGTACTGACTATCATTCGGTTATTAAAGACAAGCTAAAGGCCTTACTGGAGATCATCAATCAAAAAATCGGCGAAGTTGGTGGCAGGGCCTTTGTAGATTCGGCACCGGTTTTAGACAAGGCCTGGGCTAAAAAGGCAGGTTTAGGCTGGATAGGTAAAAACAGTAACTTACTGAGTAAACAGGTTGGTTCTTTCTTTTTTTTAGCAGAGCTGATTGTAGACATTGAACTGGAATATGATATAGAACCCACAGCCGACCATTGCGGCAGTTGTACCCGCTGTATTGATGCCTGCCCTACGGATGCCATAGTTGGCCCTTATGTGGTTGATGGCAGCCGGTGTATCTCTTACCTTACCATTGAACTGAAGAACGAGATACCACAGGAATTTAAAGGTAAAATGGATAACTGGATGTTTGGCTGCGATATATGCCAGGATGTTTGCCCATGGAACCGTTTTTCTGTACTACACAACGAACCGGCATTTATCCCGCATCCGGATCTGCACGGGTTAAAAAAACAAGACTGGGAGGATATCACTGCGGATGTATTCCAGAAAGTATTCAAAAACTCGGCAGTAAAAAGAACCAAATTTGAAGGATTGAAGCGAAATATTGAGTTTCTGAAAAAAAGTGATTAGTGAGTGATGAATAGATTTCAGTTGAATCTAAACCCTATTCACCAATCACAAACCTTTAACTATCCCTTCTTAAACTTCATGGCCAGTTGGGCCAGCATATCTTCGTTTACCGGTTTGGCCGGTTCTTCCTTCTTTTTATTAGGTTGATTATTTAGCTGTGGCGAACTTTTAGGGCTGTTATTCTGCAATGCCGGTTTTGGCGTATGCATTGTTGTGGCACTGGCCGCTGGTGCCGGTTTAGCTTGTTGGCGTTCGGCCACTTTTTTAGCATTCCAGCGTTTATAGATCTCTTCCAGCTTGCGTTTAGTGTACAACGGAAAATCGCCCTGCATCATCCACGAGTAATAGCTTGGCTCAACGTTAAGCACATCCTCCACCCTTTTACCTTTGTGCTTGCCAAAGTTAATCAGTTCTTCGCCCTGCTCGTTGTAAACCATGCGGCCGGCAAAATCAACAGGCCGGCTCAGGTTTGTAAATTTATGCAGCGCCTCTACATCGCCTACAACAGGGGTACTTTTATTACCCTTTTTATCTTCCCATTCCTGGTTTTCATAACGTTCTATCTGCGCCAGCAAAACTTCCATAGTGGCACGGGTATCCGCCTCGGCTGAGTGTGCATTAATGATCTGCTTATCACAATAAAACTGGTAAGCGGCCTTTAAGGTACGCTGTTCCATCTGGTGGAAAATATTCTGCACATCTACAAAATGGCGCTGGTCAAGGTCAAACTGTACACCGGCACGCAAAAACTCCTCCATCAGCATCGGGATATCAAACTTGTTAGAATTGTATCCGGCCAGGTCGCTGTCGTGTATAAAATCGGCTATATCTTGGCCCAGTTCCTGAAAGCGCTTCTCGTTCTGTATATGCTCATCATAAATACCGTGCACTAACGATGATTCCAGCGGGATAGGTATGCCGGGATGTATGCGCCAGGTTTTAACATCCTCGCTGCCATCAGGGTTAAGTTTAATAACAGATATTTCTACTATACGGTCGGCCCCAATATTGGTACCGGTAGTTTCCAGATCGAAAAAGGCAAGAGGCCGCTTTAATTGTAATTTCATTTTTGTTTTTCAGTAATGCAAAGGTGGTAAAACTCTTAAAATTATCGGCACACTATTTCGCTATTAAATGTCGGGATATTTTTATATTTTCATATCAGCCTATTACACCCTAAACTACATGAACAAATTTCTACTTAACCTATTGTTAATCAGTTTTTTCTCAAGTTTAACACAAGCCCAGGATTTTGCGTTTGGTAAATTCACACAAGAGGAAATAGCTCAAAAAATTTATAAAAACGATACCTCTGCACATGCTTTTGTAATACAGGAGTTTGGGTCTAACCGTATTGATGTAGCCAGCGATGACCACATTAAAATGATGTTTAAGTATCACGTTAAAATAAAAATACTGGATAGCAAAGCGTTTAATAAGGGTACCATTAATATTCCCTACTATTATAGTGATGAGGTACAAGATGAAGTAACGGATATAAAAGGGCTTACTACCTATGCAGACGAGGATGGCCTGATACGTAATGCAGAACTGGATCAAACAAAAATTTTTACAGTAACCGAAAACAAGTATTGGAAACAGAAAAAATTTGCCTTGCCAAACATACGCAGCGGCTGTATTATAGAATATAGCTACACACGCATTATACCGGGCTTTGGGCGGTTTCCATCTTGGGATTTTCAGGATGATATTCCAAAAATGTATTCAGAGTATGAGGTACATATCCCGGCTTTTTGGTCGTATAATGCTATGATACGCGGCCCGCTAAAATTAACAAAAAACGTAGCGGACATTGAACGGGAGTGTTTTACAAGCGGCGGCTCTAAATCCGACTGCTCCTTTTTAAGCTACGGCATGGCAAATATACCAGCCTTTATCGCTGAAGATTATATGACAGCACAAAAAAACTTTTTATCTGCCGTTTATTTTAATCTGGAAGAATGGACCAACCCCTACACCAATGTAAAAAACAAAGTAACTAAAGACTGGAAGGATATTGATTATAATCTTAAGCACTCCGAGTACTTCGGTTCGCAGATAAAAAAAGACCTGCTAAAGCCATACATAGCGCCTGTTATTGCAGGCAAAACCGGCGAAATGGAAAAAGCCTTAGCTATTTACCAGTATATTCAAAAGAACATCAAATGGAATGATATCAATTCCCGGGAAAGCGACGGGATCAAAAAAGCGCTTGAAAAACATACCGGCGATGTGGGTGATATTAATTTATGCCTGGCAGCAGCCCTAAATTCTGCTGGTATCAAAACAGATGCGGTTTTGCTTTCTACACGTGGTAACGGCGTTGTAAACCGCTTGTACCCTGTAGAAAATGAGTTTAATTACATTGTTGTTAAAGCAACCATTGGTGGTGAGGATTATCTGCTTGATGCAACAGACCCGCTCCTCTCTTTTGGTATGCTGCCTTTAAAATGCCTTAATGACCAGGGCCGCGTAATGAGCCTGGACAAACCGTCGTACTGGTTAGACCTGAATGCAAAACAAAAGAAGACAAACACCACTTCGCTTGATCTTACCTTGCAGCCCAACGGCAAATTAAAAGGCACTATCAATTCATACTCTTATGGTTACGAAGGGTATGAAAAACGCAAAGCCATTAAAAAATATAATACCGTTGATGAATATATAGAAAACCTGGATGAAAAATTGGGCAAAATAAAAATTCTTAATTCATCCATAGGCAACCTGGATAGCCTTGATAAACCGCTTGTTGAACATTACGAGGTGGAAATAGATGTATATGATAACCTTAACCACAACAGGCTTGCATTTAACCCGGTGATTTTAAACCGGTATGTAAACAATCCTTTTAAATTACAGGATCGCTCTTACCCGGTAGACTGGGGCATGCCATCAAGCAGCAGATACATTTTAAGCATGAGCCTGCCCGATGGATATATTATTGAAGGTTCGCCACAAAATACAGCCGTGAGCCTGCCAAACCAGGGCGGTAAGTTTTTAACTGAGTTTAGCGGCGAAGGGAATAAATTTACTTATTCAAATGTGATACAGTTTAATAAATCTGTTTACGCACCCGAAGAATATCCATACCTGAAAGAGTTATATAACAAAATAATAGCTTCAGAAAAAGCAGATATTGTGTTTAAGAAAAAATAATGAAGCGAATTTTTACCGCATTGATAATATTGCTGAACTTTGGCCGTGTAAATGCACAGGCCGATTATAGCGCCAGCCTGATTCCTAAAGACCTGCTGCCTTATGCAAGTGCTGTGATACGTAACCAAAACGTTTACACCGAGGTTAAGGATAACACTACCATATACCGTATAAAAACAGCTGTAACAGTATTAAATAAAAACGGCGATGATATTGCACGGATAGTGGTTTGGTATGATAAAACCAACCTGATAAAAAATATTAAAGGAACAATTTATGACGAGTTTGGAAAATTTACCGGAAAGTTTTCTGAAAAGAATTTTGAAGATGTAAACGGCGCGAATGATTTTTCTTTGTTTGAAGATTCGCGGCTGAAACATTACATTCCATCAACCGGCTCGTACCCATTTACCATAGAGTATGAGTATGAACTTAAATCTAAACAAACACTAAACTTCAGAGATTGGAAACCCAACCCCGAAACCGGCCTTGCAGTAGAAAAAAGCTCGTTCACATTTGCCTGTAAACCCGATTTTAATATCAGGTACAAAGAGATCAATATGCCTGCAAAGGTTAGCATAGGCACAACAACCGAAGGTTTAAAAACCTATACCTGGCAGTTGAATAATTTAAAAGCATTAAGAAGCGAACCGTTTAGCCCGCTTGCCGAAAGTTATTTAAGCATGGTTAAAATAGCGCCTCAGAATTTTGTTTACGCAGGTATATCAGGCTCATTCACTAACTGGAAAGAACTTGGCCAATGGACTTATAGTAAACTGCTGTTAAACCGCCAGGCGCTACCGCCAGAAGCAATTTATAAAGTAAAAGAACTTACAGCCGGCATTACGGATATTAAGCAAAAAGCCCGCAAAATATATGAATATATGCAGGGCAAAACAAGGTATATCAGTGTACAGGTGGGCATTGGCGGTTATCAGCCATTTTTGGCCGGCGATGTAGAAAGGTTAAATTATGGTGATTGTAAAGCACTCGTAAATTACACCCAGGCCTTATTTAAGGCTGCTGATATCCCCTCCTGGTATTGCGTTGTTGAAGCAGGCAGCAATAAAGTGAGTATGCTTAATGATTTTGCCAGTATGGACCAGGGCAATCATATTATACTATGCCTGCCATTAAAGGGTGATACTACCTTTTTAGAATGTACCAGCCAAAAGATCCCGTTCGGTTTTTTAAGCGATTTTACCGACGACCGCACCGTACTGGCATGCACACCCGAAGGTGGCAAACTGATGCATACGCCAAAATACACGGCGGCAGATAACCTGCAAGTACGTAAAGCTGTGTTCACGATAAACAATACCGGCGACCTGAGCGGTAATATGGCTACCATTTACACAGGCACACAATATGATAACACCGAAGATTTAGTGGGCGAGCCTTTGTCTGAACAAAAAAAAACGGTTCAAAAAATGTATGCCGGCATTAACAACCTGGATATTGAAAAATTTGATGTAAAGCAGGATAAAAAGGAAATACCTGTAAGCACAGAAAACATACAGCTTGATGCCCGCGAGTTTGCTTCGGCAGATAATGGAAAAGTATATTTTTCCTTAAACCCGGTAAATAAACTGCGCAGCATACGTGATGTGCGCAACCGTACCAAACCTGTATATATTAACCGTGGATATGTAGACGAGGATGAGATTACTTACGCCTTGCCGGCGGGTTACCACCCGGATACCGAACCGCTGAATATTAGCCTAAGCAAACCCTTTGGTAAATTTAAGGCAAGCACTGTTTATCATGACGGCAAATTGCTTTATAAACGCCGCATAGAAATCATTGACGGAACTTATAGTAAAGAAACTTATCAGGATCTGGTAGCGTTTTATCAGGCTGTTGCAGATGCCGATAGCTATAATATAATGCTGGTAAAAAACTGATTAGCTAAAAATAATGATTCCCAAAACGATCCCTACAATCATAATTACGTATAGCAATATTTCGTTACCGGCGTAACGCTTGTATTTGGTCCAAAAAGAATAATCGTTTTCCTGATCAGGCATAGGCACAAAATTATAAATTATACGCAGATATCGTATAATGATAACTATTCTGTTTGTGCCGACGAAGTACTGTCTGTTATCGATCCTCCGCGCGAAAAGAATTTATAAATACCGTTATCATGCAGCCTGGCAATCATCACCCCTTTACGGGTGCTGGCATGCACAAAATAACCATTTTGCAGGTAAACGCCTACATGGCTAAACTGCTTACCATCAAAATCAAAAAAAACCAGGTCGCCTTCTTTTAACTCTTCCTCATATTTACGTTTGATGACCAATACCTGTTTACTCGTCATCCGGGGAAGCGTAATGCCGTAAACCTGCTGCTGCAATAAAAAAGTTAAACCGGAACAATCTACACCATTCTTATCCAAACCGCCAAAACGATAGGTGGTACCATACCACTCTTCAATAAAATCATAAAGCCTGCCATTTTGAATCTCACTACGGTTTACTCCCATTAAGGCAGCATACTTTTCGGCAATGTCCTTATCCGGCTTGGTCATGGTATAAGGGTCATTACTACCGTTCCTCATCATCTTCTTTTTGGAGTGGCAGGAAGATAAAATAACAGCAGCGGCAAATATAAAAATCAGGCGAACATAACGGGATAACAACATGCTGTAAAGTTATTTTTTAACGGGTTAATGTTGTTCAAGAGGTTATAAACATTTCAACATTGCTAATAGATGTGCAGATTCAGATACTTATTACGCTCTATCTGCAAATCTTCTATTATCCCTTTATCACCCTTTGTATCTCGTCCAGCTTCATTAAGGCTTCTACAGGTGTCAGGGTGTTTACGTCAAGGTTATTTAAGGTATCGCGGATCTTTACCAGCACCGGGTCGTCTATAGAAAACATCTGCATCTGCACCGCCTGCTTTTGCACCTTACGGATACTTTCTTTAATGTGCTCACCACCAGTACGTTCGTTCTCTAACTTTTTCAGTATTTCGTTAGCACGCATCAGTACCTTGCCGGGCATACCAGCAAGTTTAGCCACATGGATCCCGAAGCTATGTTCGCTGCCGCCGGGTACCAGCTTACGTAAAAATATGATCTGCTGGCCAACTTCCTTAACGGATACATTGTAATTTTTGATCCGGTTAAAGCTGTTACTTAACTCATTTAACTCGTGGTAGTGGGTGGCAAACAGCGTTTTAGCTTTTGCCGCAGGGTGGTTATGCAGATATTCTGCTATGGCCCAGGCAATAGAAATACCATCGTAAGTTGACGTACCGCGGCCTATTTCATCCAGCAATATCAAACTACGATCTGATAAATTATTGAGGATGCTGGCTGTTTCGTTCATTTCTACCATAAAGGTCGATTCGCCCGACGACAGGTTATCCGATGCCCCAACCCTGGTAAATATCTTATCTACCAAGCCTATTGAAGCGGCTTTTGCAGGGACAAAACAACCCATTTGCGCCATTAAAACGACCAATCCCGTCTGCCTTAGTAAGGCCGACTTACCCGCCATATTGGGCCCCGTTATAATGATGATCTGCTGCGAATCCGAATCCAGGAAAACATCATTGGTAATATACTCCTCGCCCAGCGGCAGGTTCTTCTCTATTACCGGGTGGCGGCCGCCTTTAATATCCAGCGTGCGGCTATCGTTCACCTCGGGTTTAACGTAATAGTTTTTGATAGATATGGTGGCAAAATTAAGCAGCACATCTAAACGGGCTATCAGGATAGCGTTCAGCTGAATAGGTTTAATATATTCGGCAAGGGCGTAAAGCAAGTCGTTGTACAACTTGGTTTCCAGCACCAATATCTTTTCTTCGGCGCCTAATATCTGCTCTTCATATTCTTTCAGTTCGGGGGTAATATACCGCTCGGCATTTACAAGCGTTTGCTTGCGGATCCAGTCGGTTGGTACTTTATCGCGATGGCTGTGGGTTACCTCCAGATAGTAACCAAACACGTTATTGAACGATACTTTCAGCGATGGGATACCGGTTATTTCGGCCTCGCGCTTCTGGATCTCCAGCAGGTAGCCTTTACCGCCAAAGGCAATTTTACGCAGCCTGTCCAATTCCTCGTTGATCCCATCATTCATCACCGACCCTTTTGCCATGAGTACAGGCGGTTCGGGATGCAATTCGCGCGTTATGCGTTCGCTGATAGATATGCAGGGATTTAGCTGCTCGCCAATGGCTTTTAACGGGGCGCTATCAGCTGCTTCTGTCAGTTTCTTGATGCTCTCGATAGCGATCAAGGCTTTTTTAAGCTGGCAAACCTCGCGGGGATTGGCTTTTTGCAATCCTATTTTAGAGATCAGCCGCTCCAGGTCGCCTATCTGGCGGATCTGGCTTTGCAGGTCTTCCCTTAACTCTTCCTGCGCTATCAGGTATTCTACCACGCCCAGGCGGTCTTGTATGGGTTTAATTTCTTTCAGCGGCATCACAATCCATCGGCGCAGCATCCGTGCACCCATAGGCGAGCAGGTATGGTCCAGCACATCAACCAGGGTAAGGGCATTCTCGTTATGCGATCCTACCAACTCCAGGTTACGGATGCTAAAACGGTCCAGCCATAGGTACCTGTCTTCCTCTATCCGGCTAATGGCCGAGATATGCTGCAGGTTGCGGTGTTCTGTCTCATTTAAGTAATGCAATGCTACACCTGCTGCTACTATGCCCAGGTTAAGCTTATCAATACCAAAGCCCTTTAACGATTTTACACCGAAGTGCTTTAGCAGCGTTTCGGTTGCATAATCGCCGCTGTAGGGCCATTCATCAAGTGTGTAAGTGTAAAAGCGGTCGCCGTAGGTATCCTTAAAATCGTGCTGGCGGCTTTTGGGGAATATCACCTCGCTGGGTGCGTAGCTTTGCAGCAGTTTGTCGATATAGCTTGTATTGCCCTGCGCAGTCAGAAACTCGCCTGTAGATATATCTATCAGGGCTATACCGATACTATTCTTCTCGAAATACAGCGAAGCCAGGTAATTATTACTTTTTTGCTGCAGGATGTTATCGCTTATGGCAACACCGGGGGTAACCAGTTCGGTAACACCACGCTTAACAATACCTTTTACTGATTTAGGATCCTCCAGCTGATCGCAGATAGCTACACGCTGCCCGGCACGCACCAGTTTAGACAGGTAGGTATCCAGCGAGTGATGCGGAAAACCGGCCAGCTCTATATGCGTGGCTGCACCATTGGCCCTTCGCGTAAGCACAATACCCAATATGCCAGATGCCTTTACCGCATCCTGGCCAAAGGTTTCATAAAAATCGCCCACACGGAACAGCAGCAAGGCACCGGGGTACTTAGCCTTTATGGCATTATACTGCTGCATTAAGGGGGTTTCTTTGGTTTCGCTCTTAGCCAAGGGTATATCCTGTTTTAATAATCTGCTAATTTAAAGCATTAAGCGTTTAATACCGGGATTGTGGAAAAGTTAAGATGATGTGGAGTATTAGCTACGCGGTTATGCAAATGTGCAGATACATCTGTTAAATATACCTGCACCTCTTACATCAGTATGTCCGCACAGCCACCTACATCCTTTCCGGTACGGCAATACCCAGCAAAGCCATTCCCCTGCTGATAACTTTGGCTGATGCAGCTGATAGTTGCAGCCTGAACTGCTTTAAGCGTTCTTCCTCGGCCTGCAGTATAGATTTTTCGTGATAAAACTTATTATAAGTTTTGGCCAGTTCGTAAACATAGTTGGCAATAACCGCAGGGCTGTGGTTTGTAGCGGCTTCAGCTATTATTACCGGGAATTTAGTAAGGCCCACGATCAGGTCGCGTTCTATGCCGTCCAGTTCGGCAACATTATTGGTGCTGCTTTCTGGCGTATAAGCAGCCCTGCTGAGTACCGATTTAATGCGGGCGTGGGTGTATTGAATAAACGGCCCGGTATGCCCCTGAAAATCAACCGACTCATTCGGGTCGAACAATAAACGTTTTTTCGGATCAACCTTCAACAAAAAGTATTTTAGGGCACCCATACCTATCGTGTGGTAAAGTTTGGTTTTATCTTCTTCGCTAAAACCATCTACTTTACCCATCTCTTCAGTTTGCTTTTTGGCGGTATCAAACATATCTGCCATCAGGTCGTCGGCGTCAACCACTGTTCCCTCGCGGGATTTCATCTTTCCCGACGGAAGGTCAACCATTCCGTACGACAGGTGGTACAAGCCCTGCGCCCAGCTTTTGCCCAGCTTTTGCAATATCAGGAAAAGCACCTTAAAGTGATAATCCTGCTCATTACCTACTACATAGATAGATTCATCCATTTGGTAATCATCGTACTTTAACTGGGCAGTACCTAAATCCTGCGTAATATATACCGATGTGCCATCAGCACGCAAAACCAGCTTTTGATCCAGGCCATCTTCGGTCAGATCTATCCATACCGAACCATCTTCTTTTTTGAAGAACACACCTTTTACAAGGCCTTCTTCCACAATATCTTTACCTAATAAATAGGTATTGCTTTCGTAATAGTATTTATCAAAGCTTACCCCAAGAGTTTTATAGGTAACATCAAAACCTTCATAAACCCAGCCGTTCATGGTTTTCCAAAGATCAATAACCTCTGGGTCGTTATTTTCCCATTGCACCAGCATTTGCTGGGCCTCTTTCATCAGCGGGGCATTCTTTTTAGCTTCATCTTCGGCCTGCCCCTGTTCAATCAGTTCCTGTATCTGTTGTTTGTAGGCTTTGTCAAACCAAACATAATACTTACCCGCCAAATGGTCGCCTTTCAGGCCGCTGCTTTGCGGGGTTTCGCCCTGGCCAAACTCGCGCCAGGCTACCATACTTTTACAGATATGAATACCCCTGTCATTCACTAAATTGGCTTTAATTACGTCGTAACCTGCGGCAGCCAAAATCTCTGCCAGCGAAAAGCCCAACAGGTTATTACGGATGTGCCCCAGGTGAAGCGGTTTATTGGTATTTGGTGAAGAATACTCTACCATTACCCTGTGCCCGTTAGCTTTAGCTATTGCAAAATCATCTGTAAGAATATTGGTATGCAGCTCATTCAGCCAGTAAGCATCTGTAACTGATAAGTTTAAAAAACCTTTAACCACGTTGAACGCAGCAATTTGTGGTAAATAGTTTTTAAGGTGTTCACCAATTTCGGCACCGGTTTGCTCGGGCCCTTTGCGTGATACTTTGGTATATGGGAATGTAACTATGGTAACCTGCCCTTCAAACTCCTTACGGGTTTCCTGCAAATTCACATCTTTAGCAGCAATATCGGTTTGGTATAAATCCTTAACGGCCTTAATAACAGCCTCAACTATAAAATCCATCGCGCAAAAATAATAATTAGTTGATGTTTATGGCCTACGTTGGGCAGTATTTTATAACCGGGTATTTCAGTATCTAAACCAAACACCTCACAAAATTAAAACAGCGCTTATTGATATAACTTAAAGAACATGCAGGATCATTCAAATAGCTGACTGCTACTTCTGAAATTCGGGCTTTAACTCCGCTTTCATCGCTTTGCGAAATTTCATCACCTTTGGTTCGGATACGCTGCTGATATAAGGGTTATCGCTATTTGTGCGATAGTAGCCCTGATGGTAATTTTCGGCCGGATAAAACGCGGAGAACGGCACTACCTGCGTTACTACAGGGTTATTGTAATGCTTAGATTCATTTACTTTTTTGATAACGTTTATCAGCGTGTTTTTTTCTGCATCGTTACGGTAAAAAGCAATCGAGCGATAATCGGTGCCTACATCCGGCCCCTGGCGGTTTAGCGTTGTAGGATCATGTGCAAACAAAAATGCCTCCGCTAAAGTAGCGTAACTTATCTTTTCAGGATCATAGTAGATCTGGGTAACCTCGGCATGATTGGTTGTACGGCTGCTCACATCCTGGTAAGTAGGATTTTTTGTTTTACCGCCCGCATAGCCTGATATTACTTTATTAACCCCTTTCAGCTCGCTCATGGCTTCCTGCATGCTCCAAAAGCAGCCGCCGCCAAAAGTGGCCACCGCCTCATTAGCTGCCGGCTTGGGTAAAGTTGCAAAATCATTATTATCAGCTTTGTTCTGGCCGTTTGCACAACCCAAAAACAGCAATGCGGTAACAAAATATAATATAGCGGTTTTCATAAAAATTAATTTGTTTATATGAATTACGCAAACCGGGTTAATATAGATGCGGCAGTTGGTCATTAGCAAGTCAATAGTTAATAAACCATTATCTACCGACTATTTAACGCTGCCATATTTTTGTTTGATCTGCCTCAACAGCTGATCTACACCGTTGCTTTTTATTTCAAAAACAGTGCTTAACATCATCCCCAGCTTACCCGGCGGGAAGCCCTTTTTATGCATCCATTCCAGGTAGCTTACAGGCATATCGCAAAGCAGCGTATCTTTATACTTGCCAAACGGCATCCGGGTATTTACCACATCAATTAAAATCTGCGGGTTGGGTGTTACGTTTTCCACGGTATAAAAGTAGGATAATATTATTTAGCCCCATACTTTACCGGCCCTGCGTACCAATAAAAAACCTACCACAGTTGCTGCAACAAGTATAGTTGCGGTGCGTTTTATATTGCCCTGGTATGGCGGGATGTATCGTACGCCATTCTCATCAGATACAGCCCCATGACCCACGTAACGCCCGCTTTGCGGCACAGCAATACTTTCAAACCGGTTTGCCAGCAAATTTAACGCTGTAGATAACTCACGCCCGCGCATAACGGCGCCGTGCCCGGTTGCGGCAATGCGTGGCTGCAAGGCAGCCAGCTTACGTACAGATTTTGCAGCAGCGATCCAATCGGTAGTAAGATATTTTGGCGGGCCGCTTATTTTTTTGCGGTAGGTGATCGCTGCTATGGCCGATTCTGCAGGCGTTGTAGTAAAAGCATCCCCGGCAATCAGCGTAGTATTTAGCGGTAAAAAAAGCGAGATATGGCCCGGCGAATGGCCCGGGGTAGGTATTATTTTCCATTCGGGTAATTCGGGGATACCGTCGTGAAGGTCTATCTCCCTGATATTCCTGCTGATATTTATCGGGCTGGTTGACCATAACCACGACATCAGGGTCATCAATCCGCCGCCTGCTTCAGGGTCTGCCGGCGGGTAGGATGATCTACCGGTTAAATACGGCAATTCCAGCTTATGTGCATAAACAGGTACATCCCAATGCTTTAACAATTCGGTTACTGAGCCGGCATGGTCGGCATGCCCGTGTGTTAATATAATAGCCGCCGGCCTGGTACCGGGGCCAAAAAGCGCCTCGGCCATGGCGATGATCTTACCGGCAGATCCTTTTACGCCGGTATCCACCAATACCCAACCCCTGCCCGCACCGCGGCGATTGGCTATCATATACACATTAACAAAGTAAAGGCGCATGCCCCAAACACCCTGTGCCACCTGAAAATACTTTACACTCATTACCTTATTTAGTTTAATCGGTTATCAATTTAACATATAGGTAATACTAATGGTTTTAGTGAAAATCAGAGTTTATTTACAACTTTAAGTGTGTTTAGATAGTATTATTCGTCTTAAAATTGTTTGCAGAGGATGAAATTTTTTTTAAAAGAATTTTAATATCAATAGGTATGCGGAAGATTTAAACCTATGCCACTTTTAGCTGCGGATCTATAACGGGTTTTAAAAAATCATGAATATTTATTTCGAAAACAGCACATATTTCTATAAGCTTTATTAAGGTCACTTTTGTTTGGCCCAGTTCTACCTTGCAATATGCATTTTGGGTTTGGTTAAGCTTATAGGCCATATATTCCTGAGAATACTTTAATTCCATTCGTTTTTGACGGATAGCCAGGGCAAGTGATTTTGCTATTTGTAACATACTGTTTATATTATTGGTTAGGGTTTATATATTAAATAAACGTATAAACAGGAATGCCGGTTTTGCAATAAACCATATTTAATATATAACTAACAGTTGTATCATCGATATGCTACAAATAACCGTACGGCCAAACACAAACAACATCCTGGTGTTAAAACATAAACATTACATATTATGGAACAGCAATTTGAAGCGGTACTTACAGGCACAGATACTACAGTTAACGGTGTGGTTACAGAACAGAACGGTATTTATGAGTTTAAAGCGATAGATGACAGCCTTCAGTTAACTATTGCACGTAACAATGAGGGCCATTGGGAGCGTATTGCAGGATCAGAACCTTATCTATCCAGCTGGATAGACGAACTGGCAGAACAGATATAAACAGTTATTAATTTAAAAATAATGGAAAAACGTGCGTTAGGCAAGTCGGGAATTGAGGTAATGCCATTTTGTTTTGGGGGCAATGTTTTTGGATGGACCGCGGATGAAAAAACATCCTTTGCGCTACTGGATGGATTTGTTGATGCGGGCTTTAATTTTGTAGATACGGCGGATGTATATTCTAAATGGGCGCCGGGCAATACAGGCGGCGAATCTGAAACTATCATAGGTAACTGGCTAAAACAAGGCGGTAAACGTGATAAGGTAATATTGGCCACAAAAGTTGGCAAGCCGATGGGTGATGATAAAAAAGGACTTTCAAAAACATATATAACACAGGCTGTGGAAGCTTCTTTAAGCCGTTTAAAAACCGACTATATCGATCTGTATCAATCACATGATGATGATAAGAATACTCCGCTTGCCGAAACCATGGAAGCTTTTGACAGCCTGATAAAACAGGGTAAGGTACGTGCTATCGGTGCATCTAACTTTAGCGCCGGCAGATTCAGGGAAGCCTTAGCGGTAAGCGAAAACAACGGTTTTGCCCGTTACGAAACCCTGCAACCCGAGTATAATTTATATGACCGGGAAGGGTATGAAAGCCAGTACGAATCTTTATGCCGGGAAAACAACATAGGTGTAATTACCTATTACTCTTTGGCAAGCGGTTTTCTTAGCGGTAAGTACCGGTCAGAGGATGATCTGGATAAAAGCAAACGCGGCGGAGGCATCAAAAAATACCTGAATGGCCGTGGCTATAAAATTTTAGCTGCATTAGATAAGGTTGCCGGGGAATATCATAGTACACCCGCAAGCGTTGCTTTAGCATGGGTAATGGCAAGGCCGGGTATAACCGCCCCTATTGCCAGCGCAACCAGCACAAGCCAGTTAAATCACCTGGCAAAGGCCGCACAGCTTAATTTAAGTGCCGATGCTGTTGAACTGCTCACTACTGCCAGTAATTATTAAATAATCTGCTTTATCAGTTAGCTTAATTAAATTCGATAAAATAAGGAATCATAAAAACGCAAAAGCCATCCCAATAACCGGGATGGCTTTTATGATATATATGGAGGAGCTAATATTATAACCGTGTCGGGCGTTGCGGCCCGCCGCCAAAACCACGGTTTTGGGCAATTTGTGTATGATCGTTTCCCCCGCGGTTATCCCTGTCGCGGCCACCGCCCCGGTTATCATTACGGCTTGGTTGTGATGGTTGCTGATTATCACGCCCGCGCCCACCGCCACGGTTATCATCGTTACGATTTGGTTGCTGCGGCTGGCCCCAGTTACCACGGTCGCGCGGTGTTTGGTTAAAGCCACCGTTCGGCCTGTCGTTACGGCGATCATCCCGGTTCCAGTCGTTCCGGTTATTGTCCCGGTTCCAATCATTACGGTTGTTATTCCTGTTCCAGTCGTTCCGGTTGTTACTCCGGTTCCAGTCGTTACGTCTGTTATCAAAACTTCTGCCTGCATAATTATTATCCCTGCGGTTCCAGTTCCAGTTGTTACGATTGTAATTTCCACCCCACTTGCTCAGATATTTATCGTGATACATATATGGGCGACTGCCCCTTATTTCATAACGTTGTGCGCTACGCCAATCATAATTACGGTAAGCACCCGGTAAATATGCTGCCGATACCCACCTGCCGCCATCCTGATAGTAATAACAATGGCGTGGTATGCTGTAATAAGCTTCCACTTCCGGCAAATAATAATAATCATCGCTATCGTCAAATTCATCATTATCGTACACCATTACCGGCTGTGGCGGGGGCGCGGGTACATACACCCTGCGGGCAGGTACATTAAAACCTATATGCACCGATATCTGTGCCTGAGTATTACTGTAAATTAGGCTCCCAAATAATATTGCTGATAGTATAAATGACTTTTTCATATCTTTAAATTTATACCTGTATGACGGCAACCACCGGCAATAGTTTAACCCTGGCCTCATTAATATTCAACAACCATTCATAATCAATCTTTATACTACCTATTTTAACAAAACAAAATTTAACGCTTTCAACACTAAACTAACTACATGGGCCTTGTATATAAAACGACTGTTGTTTTAAAAACACATTTTGGCATTTATTGTATATTAGTTAATTTGGCTTAACATTAATGGCTTAACCTTGCCATTTTATAACCGTTAAAAAACGCATACCTATTATTATGAAAAACAGATCATTAACCATTGCATTTGCTACGGCGGCAATTACCGGCTCGATATTATTTACTGCCTGTACAGGCACCGGCAGTAAAACGGCCGCAGATAGTTCTGCAACCGCTACCGATACGGCATCGTCTGCAGGATTAACCGTTCCGGCAGGATTTACCGCTAACATAATTGCCCGCGACCTTGGCGGAACACGCCATATCGCAATTTCTCCGCAGGGCGATATTTTTGTAAAACTGGGTAAATCTAAAGATGGAAAAGGCATTTTGGTTTTACATGAAAATAACGGAAAAGCTGTTGTAAAAAACGCTTTTGGCGATTATGACGGCACAGGCATCTATCTAAAAAATGGTTACCTGTATGCATCATCAAACGAAGATGTTTACCGGTATAAACTGAACGATAAGAATGAAGTGATAGATACCACCAGTCCAGAAATTATTGTTAAAGGTTTAATAAACCGCAATCAGCATGAATCTAAATCTATTGTATTAGATGATGCCGGTAATTTGTATGTTAATATTGGCGCTTACTCCAACTCATGCCAGGTTAAAGACCGTGAAAAGGGTTCAATGGGGCAGCCCGGATGCCCTATACTTGATTCTGCCGGGGGGATATGGCAATTTAAGGCAGATAAACTCAACCAAACCTACAAGGATGGTGTGCGATATGCTACCGGCTTACGCAACGTGGTTGGGCTGGACTGGAACAAGCAGGATAATCAATTATTTGTAATGCAGCATGGCCGCGATGGCTTGCATGATCTGTTCCCGGATATGTACACCAGCAAACAACAGGCAGAATTACCTGCCGAATGCATGTATGCCTTAAAAAAGGGCGACAATGCCGGCTGGCCGTATATTTATTACGACCAGCAGCAGGGTAAAAAAATAGTTTCGCCAGAGTATGGCGGCGATAGCAAAAAAGAGGGCGATAGTAAATTTATTAACCCTGTGGCAGCTTATCCTGGCCACCTTGCCCCTAACGGCCTTTTGTTTTACACCGGCAGTCAATTCCCCGAAAAATATAAAAATGGCGCATTTATCGCTTTCCACGGTTCGTGGAACCGGGCGCCCGAGCCGCAGGCGGGGTATTTCGTAGTTTTCCAGCCTTTTAAAAACGCCAAGCCCGATGGTAAGTGGGAAGTATTTGCAGACGGTTTTTCGGGCTCGGCAGCAAATACAGCCAAAGGCAGCGCGGTACGCCGGCCATGTGGTTTAGCGCAAGGCCCGGACGGATCAATTTATGTAACGGATGACGCTAAGGGTACCTTGTACAAGATCAGTTATAAAAAGTAAAAAAACAGATAAATTAAAAGGACCGGTATAAATGCCGGCCCTCTTAATTTATTACAACATGAATTAAGCTTTTTATTTAGCCGTTTACTACCTCGCCGCCATTAATATGTATTACCTGACCGGTAATGAAAGAGGCATCGTCTGACGCCAGGAAAACATAAGCAGGCCCAATTTCTGATGGCTGGCCGGCGCGCTTCATAGCTGTTTCGCTGCCAAATTCTTTTATTTTTTCTTCGTCAAATGTAGATACAATAAGCGGTGTCCACACAGGGCCGGGTGCTACAGCATTCACCCTGATATTCTTTTTAACCAGATTGGTAGCCAACGAACGTGTAAAGGTTGTTATGGCACCTTTGGTAGATGAATAATCTATCAGGTTGGGCGACGAGCGGTAAGCCGTTACCGATGTGGTGTTAATGATGCTGTCACCCGCTTTTAAATGATCTGCTGCGGCCGTTGCAAAATGGAAGTAAGCGAAGATGTTGGTTTTAAAGGTATCTTCCAGTTGCTGTTCTGTAATATCTTTAAACTCCTTTTGCGGCACCTGCATGCCGGCATTATTAACCAATATGTTTAGTTTGCCAAACTTGCTTACGGTTTGTTCCACAGCTTCACGGCAAAACTCGCAGTTTTTAACATCCCCTTTAATCAGCAAGCATTGTTTACCATATTTTTCTATCAATCCTTTTGTTTCTTCGGCATCACCATCTTCTTCCAAATAAACTATGGCCACATCTGCGCCTTCGGCTGCATAATGTACGGCAACCGAGCGGCCTATACCACTATCGCCACCGGTTATCAAAGCAACCTTTCCTGCTAATTTACCCGCTGCTTTATAAGCTGTTTTAATAAACTCCGGCTTTGGCAGCATTTCAGATTCTACACCCGGCTGGTGATCTTGCTTATCGGGAGTTTGTTGTTCTGCACTCATATTATATTCCTTTGCCATGCAGGCGGTCAGATCCTCTATTTTTATTTATATATGTACAACACGGCCCATCTGATTATAGTTTTAAGAAATAAATTAATTTCTTGATTAGCTAAATTACACTTGTGGGAGTTTCTTAAATATGGATAATTAGAGGAAATGTTTAAAGATTTTATACCTTCATCTATAAATACATTATAACTACATGAAGCTACATACTATTGATACCGGCTTTTTTAAACTGGACGGCGGTGCAATGTTTGGCGTTGTACCAAAAGCCATCTGGAACAAAACAAACCCGGCTGATGATAAAAACCTTTGTACATGGGCGATGCGCTGCCTGCTTATTGAGGATGGCAAGCGTTTAATATTAATAGACACCGGCATAGGCAATAAACAGGATGAGAAATTTTTTAGCCATTATTATTTGCATGGCAATGCTACCATGGATAGTTCATTAGCTGCCAAAGGTTTCCACAGGGATGATATTACTGATGTATTTTTAACGCATTTGCATTTTGACCATGTTGGGGGCGCAGTGATCAGAGATGGCGAAAAGTTATTGCCTGCTTTTAAAAATGCCACCTACTGGAGCAACCGGCAACATTGGGAATGGGCAGTTAACCCGAATGACCGCGAGAAGGCCTCTTTCTTAAAAGATAACATTTTGCCAATACAGCAAAGCGGCCGGTTAAAGTTTGTATCAGCTCAGGACGGCGTGAGTTTTACCGATGATATAAAAATTAAGTTTGCATACGGCCATACCGATGCCATGATGCTGCCGTTGATCAATTACAAAGGGAAGCAAGTGTTGTATATGGCAGATCTGTTACCTTCTGCGGGCCACGTGCCCCTACCTTATGTAATGGCTTATGACATGTTCCCGATGAAAACTTTAGATGAAAGAAAAATTTACTGGAACGAGGCTGTTGAGCAGCAATACATTCTTTATATGGAACATGACCCGGTTAACGAATGCTGCACTTTACAGCAAACCGAAAAAGGTATCCGGATAAAAGACTTGTTTAAGTTAGAAGAGATGTGATTTGTTATCATCAAAAAAGGGTTGTTTTTGGGATTGCCAGCAACAAAAATTATTCCAAAATAAGCTGTTTAAAACTTTCTCACATAATCGTAAAATACTGGCTTACTTCTGTATAAAAGTATTATTTTTAGAAACAAATTTATACCTTTGCACGTTCAATTCTAAATATAAGAATAGAGGTTAATTAAATAAATGAGACAACTTAAGATAACTCAATCCATTACCAACCGTGAGTCGCAATCACTCGACAAATACCTGCACGAAATTGGTAAAGTTGACCTAATAACTGCCGAAGAAGAAGTAATCTTAGCACAGAAAATTAGAGAAGGCGACCAGGCTGCGTTAGAACGTTTAACCAAAACAAATTTACGTTTTGTGGTATCGGTAGCCAAACAATATCAAAACCAGGGCCTTACCCTTGGCGACCTAATAAACGAAGGCAACTTAGGTTTAATTAAAGCAGCCAAACGCTTTGACGAAACTAAAGGTTTTAAATTCATATCATACGCTGTTTGGTGGATCCGCCAGTCTATACTACAGGCTATTGCCGAGCAAAGCCGTATTGTGCGCCTGCCGTTAAACCAAGTAGGGTCGTTAAGCAAAATAAGCAAGGCTTTTTCAAAGCTTGAGCAGGAATACGAACGTGAGCCTTCCCCTGAAGAACTTGCCGATATTTTAGAAACCACTGTAGACAAAATATCTGATACCCTGAGCAACAGCGGCCGCCATGTATCTATGGATGCACCGTTTGTACAGGGCGAAGAAAATACATTGCTTGACGTACTGGAAAACCAGGAGCCGAATACAGATTCTATCCTGATCAACGAATCGTTATCTGAAGAGATCAAACGCTCGTTATCTACTCTTACCGAACGCGAACGGGAAATAATTGTACTGTTTTTTGGTTTAGGCACCAATCATCCGTTATCACTGGAAGAAATTGGAGAAAAATTCAATTTAACACGCGAACGTGTAAGGCAGATAAAAGATAAAGCACTGCAAAGGCTTCGCCATACCTCGCGCAGTAAGATCCTGAAATCATACTTAGGATAATAAACTAAAGGTTAATATCAAGCCTCCGTTTTTTAAACAAGCGGGGGCTTTTTTATGTTATATCTATATGGATCCACACGGCTACGAACACCTTACCCCTGCCGAAGCTATTGCTTATCAAAACCAACTGCGCCAAAAAATAAATATTTGCGAACTTACCACGCCTATAAAAACAATTGCAGGAGCGGATATTTCCTTTGATAAAAATTCGGATATTTTGTATGCGGGCATCGTGGTTTTCAGGTACCCCGATATGCAGGTTATTACTACTGCTACCGCCATATCGCATACTTCGTTCCCTTACATATCGGGCTTGCTGGCCTTTAGGGAAGTACCTGCCCTGTTCAACGCCTGGAATAATCTGTACTCGAAACCCGATATATTAGTGCTTGATGGCCAGGGAATAGCCCACGAACGCCGTATGGGCATTGCTACACACTTTGGCTTGCTTACGGGTGTACCAACCATAGGCAGCGCAAAAAGCAGGCTATATGGCAAATACATTGAACCTGCCGATAAACTTTTTGCTGAAAGCCCGATGTATGACAACAATGAATTGGTAGGTATCGCCCTGCGCAGCAAACCACGCTGCAAACCTATTTATATTTCTCCCGGGCACAATATCAATATGCAGCAAAGCGTTGATGTGATAAAAAATTGCATTCGCGGCTACCGCATACCTGAACCCACAAGGCAGGCGCACCTCTTAGTAAACAAAATAAGGATAGAGAACGGGGATAACAGAACTAAGCAGATGGGGTTGTTTGATTAATGCGCTTAAACCATACATGGCTAATATCCGCACCTTAACCTGGTATTTTTACAAACCTATTTATATCATCAACCTAATATTTACCCTGATATGCCTTTTAGATATATTTAAGATTGGCTTTTGGTTTATAGGGTACACCATATTTATTAAGGCCATTGGTTATATGGCAACCATAGCTTACAAAAATTACTTTGCCAATAAAACTTATATGTATTTCCGTAATGCAGGCTACAGCATTACCCGGATGTATGTTTATGCATTTGCATTTGATTTTTTTAGCTATTTAACTGCCACTATCCTGCTTATTTTAACGCTACATGGATTTGCTCACATTAAAAGCTGATAGCATTCAACTGGAGTTTGGCGGGCGAAAGATTTTACAAGATGTTCACCTTAGCTGCAAACAAGGCGAGGTTATTGGCCTGCTTGGCCGCAATGGTTGTGGTAAATCCTCACTGTTAAAAATCCTCTTCGGGATACTAAAAGCAGGTTACAAGCATGTAAGTATCAATGGTCAATTTATTTATAAAGGCTACCGGGATAACCCAATGGCGTATTTACCACAGCACAATTACTTACCGGATAATATTGTAATTAAAAAGCTTGCCCGGCAAATTGTTGATCCTGCATCATGGAATGAATTTACAGAACTACCCGCTTATCAGCGTAGTTATGATAAATTTGTTAATGAATTATCGGGTGGTGAACTACGGCAGTTAGAAACGATGATGATCATCCATAGCAAAGCAGATTTTATATTGCTTGATGAACCCTTTACACATATTTCGCCTATCCAGGCTGATGAGTTTAAGTCTGTTATCCGTGCCTGTGCCAAGCGTAAAGGTATTATCATAACCGACCATCAGTATTACAATATATTAGAAGTTAGCGATAAGGTGATTTTATTGAATAACGGCTGTACAAAACACATCACCAATAATGATAAATTAATTACTTACGGTTATCTTAGCGGTAGGTAAATAACAAATATCATGACTCTCCCTATTTACCAGGCAGATGCTTTACCGACAAACTTTTGGTGATAATTCTGCTGCTATTTGCCAGCTTACAATATAGCTGCCAGATGCAGTAATGCAAAAAATGGCCATAGAGAACAACCTGGCAGAGACCGCATTTTTGTAAAGCATAATGATGGTTATCTGCCACGCTGATTTACACCCGATTGAAGATAGATCTTCCTGGCCATGCCACGCTGGCACCGGCAGAAGTATAGCCAAACGTGCGCTTTGCGGTTTCAGCTGAATTCACTATTTTCAAATCTTAATTTTTATACGTACCACGCTACCCATTAATGCAGCTTACCAAATTAGAGATCAAGGGTTTTAAAAGTTTTGGCGATAAGATCACCATTAATTTTAATGAGGGTGTTACCGCTATTGCAGGCCCTAACGGTTGCGGTAAAAGTAACGTGGTAGATGCTATCCGCTGGGTTTTGGGCGAGCAAAGCACCCGTGCACTTCGTTCCGAAAAAATGGATAACATTATTTTTAACGGAACAAAAAGCCGCAAAGCAGCTAACCTTGCCGAGGTATCTTTAACATTTGACAACACCAAAAATATACTCCCTACAGATTTTTCGCAGGTTACGCTCACACGCAGGCTTTACCGTACCGGCGAAAGCGAGTACCGCTTAAACGATGTACAGTGCCGCTTAAAGGATATTACCGATCTTTTACTTGATACCGGTATAGGAGCCGATTCGTACGCTATCATCGAATTAAAGATGATAGACGAGATCATTAACAACAAAGAGGGATCGCGACGTAATTTATTTGAAGAAGCATCAGGTATATCCAAGTATAAACTTCGCAAAAAACAAACTTTTAGCAAATTAAAAGATACAGAAGCCGACCTGGAACGTGTGGAAGACCTGCTTTTTGAAATTGAGAAAAATTTAAAAACGCTGGAAAACCAGGCCAAAAAAACCGAGCGTTATTACAAACTGCGGGATCAGTATAAAACTTTAAGTATTTCCCTGGCATCTTACCGTATCGCAAATTTTAGTAAATCGCTTGCCGAAATTGAAGAAAAAGAACAGGTTCACCGGGAACAAAAATCCGGCATAGCTGCACAGATAGATAAACAGGAAGCGGCCTTGCAGCAAAACAAACTGGATAGCCTGACCAAAGAAAAAAATCTGGCGGCGCAGCAAAAAGCCAGTAACGAATTTACGGCAAAGATACGTGCTTATGAAAGCGAAAAGCGTGTAAAGAACGAACAGCTAAAAAATCAGCAGGATAAAGAAACGCGTTTAAAAGATGAACTGGAACGCGACAATAACCAGTTTAAACACGTTCAGTACAACATAAAGCGCCTTAACGAGGAAAAGTTACAGGAAGACGAAAACCTGCAAACCATTACCCAACGTGTAGCAGAATTAAAAGAAGCAGTTGATGAGCTGCGTACCCAACAGGCAGAGGCACGTAATGAGTTAAACGAACTAAACAGCATAAATGGCCGCCTGCAAAACCAGGTTTACAAAGCCGAAAAGGATATTGATATCCTGAACATTCAACAACAGGCGCTTGAGCAGGAAAGCCAGCGCAACATGGAGGATACAACCAACAAAGAGGCCGAACTATCGCACTTTAATACGGTGGTAGCCGAATTGGAAACGCGTGCTGAAGCAGTTAAAAGTGAATATGAACTGGCAGTGGAAACCGAAAACAAACTGCAGGAACAAATAACACAAACAGAAAACGAACTAAAAGCAGTTAATGACAGTATATCTGCAGATGGCCGTAAGCTGGACGCTAAACAAAATGAATACAGCCTTACCAAAAGTTTGGTCGACAACCTGGAAGGATTCCCGGAAAGTATCCGCTTCCTGAAAAAGAATACTGGCTGGGCTAAAACAGTCACCCTGTTTAGCGATATCTTATTTTGTAAGGAAGAATACCGCGTAGCTATTGAAAACTATCTGGAGCCGCTAATGAACCACTACGTGGTAAATAATTACGGCGAGGCGATTGCCGCTATTAACTTGTTAAGTAACTCGGCTAAAGGAAGGGCGCATTTTTTTATACTAGATAACTATAAAGAAGAAGCCCCACCCAAACCCTCCCCGAAAGGGTGGGCTTTAGAAGAAATAGTCTCCCCTATCGGGGGAGATTTAGAGGGGGCACTCCCTGCCCTATCTGTGGTAGAAGTAGAAGAGCGGTATAAACCTTTATGCAACCACTTGCTAAAAAATGTTTACCTGGTAAATGACAGTAGCGAACAAAACGTTAATACCTTGCAATTACCGGATGGCGTAGTGCTGATAGGTAAAAGCGGCAAATTCAACAAATCGCGCCATACGATGGCCGGCGGATCAGTAGGCCTGTTTGAGGGCAAGCGTATAGGGCGTGCCAAAAATCTGGATAACCTGTTAAAAGAAATTAAACAGGCAGAAGCCCGCATCCAGGCCCATAAAAATAAAAGCGAGGAACTGCAAACACGTTTAGTTACTTTAAAAGCATCCGGCAATGCTAACGATGTAAGGCAAAAGCAGCAACAACTTAACCAACTGAATACCGAACTGATCACTGTTAAAACCAAGCAGGAACAATACCAGGCGTTTATAGAGAACAGCCTTAACCGCAAACAGGATATCGCTAACAAGGTAGCAGGCATAAAAAACGATATACTTGCCCTTGGCCCACAACTAATAGACCTGAAAGAACAAAAGCAAATGCAAAGCGAGCTGATGCTGGATAAGCAACAAGCCTTTAACGAGCTTAACGAAATGGTTATGGTGCAATCTAACACCTATAATCAAGAAAACATTCGCTTTCATCAGCAACAGAACAAGGTATCGGGCTTGCTGAAAGATCTTGATTACCGCGAAACACAGTTAGAGCATTTAGACGTACGCATCAAACAAAACAGCACCGAACTGGAAAAAGCCAGGGCAGCCATCAAAGAAAACCTGCAGCAAACCGGCGATAGCGATGAAAGCCTGCTGGAGATGTATGAGCAAAAGGAAGCCCTTGAAAAAGGCACCGCAGAAGCAGAGCAGGAATATTATGCATGGCGCGCTACTATTACCGAAAGTGAGAACGAAATATCTAAACTACGCCAAAAGAAAGACCAGGCCGAAGCTTTAGAGAATGAACTGAAGGATGAGCGTAACAATCTTAAAATTGAATTAAATGCCTTGCGCGAGCGCCTATCGGTAGAGTTTAATGTAGATATTAATGATTTGCTGGAGGCAGAACCCAACGCGGCTGATAACGAAGAAGACATACGCGAACGCACCGAAAAAATGAAACGCCAACTGGACGATTTTGGCGCCATAAACCCAATGGCCGTTGAAGCATATAATGAAATGAGCGAGCGCCATGCCTTTATCCAGGGGCAAAAGAAGGATCTGGCAGAAGCAAAAGCATCTTTACTGGCAACCATACAGGAGATAGATGATACGGCCAAAGAAAAATTCATGTCGGCATTTACTTTGGTACGCGAGAATTTCATCAAGGTATTCCGGTCGTTATTTAATGAGGAAGACTCTTGCGACCTGATCTTGAGCGAACCGGAACGCCCGCTGGACTCTGAAATAGATATTATTGCAAGGCCAAAGGGTAAAAGGCCCTTATCTATCAACCAGTTATCGGGCGGCGAAAAAACATTAACAGCTACGGCCATACTGTTTTCGCTTTACCTGCTTAAACCTGCCCCCTTCTGTATTTTTGATGAGGTTGATGCCCCGCTGGATGATACCAATATTGATAAATTTAATAACATCATTCGTAAATTCTCTAAAGAATCACAATTCATCATCATATCACACAACAAGCGCACCATAGCCTGTACAGATATCGTTTACGGCGTTACCATGGTAGAGCAAGGGATATCAAGGGTAGTACCGGTAGACCTTAGAGAACTGGCAGATTAATTTTTGATTTAAACAGGCAGTGCCGTAAGTTTTCTAACTCACGGCACTGCCTGTTATACTATAAATCTACTTATTTTTTAGATTTTAAGTGATTGTATATCATTCCTTTAAACTGCTTACCATCCATTTCTACTGCTGCGTTGTTTGCCTCATCTAATGATAATGTTTTGGCATTTGATAAACTTTGCACCCTTTTACCCGAAACAGAGAACGCACCGGTTTTTACATAGTTGATAGCGTATGCAAATAAGGCTTCTGTTGGGTCGCCAAAATCCTTGGTTACGTCGTCATAATCCTGCTTGCCCGCGTATTTCGGTGAGCCGGGTGTCATACCGGCATAATAGCCGCCGTTACCTGCCGAATTTTTAGTTTCAAACTGCGGTACATACAATTGATATTTATTAATATCAATAGCAAAAAAACCAACGGGTTTACCATAGCTTGTGCCACCTATCAGTTTAACATCCATTTTAGGTAACAGGTTATTGATAGTAAGCTCGCTTGCAGATGCGGTTGAACGGGTTACAATAAAAAATACTCTGCTAATATTAAGATTCCCCGCTTTGCTAAAATTCGAAAAATTAAGCGCGTTGGTGGGCGAAAATTCTCCCGGTGATATATTGTAAATTTTACTTAAAAGGGGATGAATATCATTCTGCAGATCCTGGTTATAGTAAGTTGTGTACATTAAAGACCCGTTGGCAGATTTCGGCGCGATCAGGTCACTCAGGTATTCTGCAGTTGCTACATATCCGCCGCCATTGTAACGAAGGTCAACCACCAAATCGGTTACACCCTGCGTTGCAAAATCATCAAAAGCAGCATCCAGCTTAGGTTTTGCATTTTCCGGAGATGTAAAGCTGTTAAAAACAATATAGCCTACTTTTTTACCGCCGCCTGCGTCTACCACATTCGTAGCTAATACCGGGTTTACCGTGTAGGTACCGGTAGCCATGGTAACGTCAAAAGAAGTAAGATCGGGCTTTTGCAGTGTCATGGTAATATTTGAACTGTTTGCATACGCATTCACTAAAAAATTAACGTTGTTACCTGTTGAATTTCCGTCGTATGTTAAACCAGATCCTGTGCGCCCGTTAATTGCGGTTATTCTATAGCCTCTTTTTATGCCTTTAACATCAGCAGGCGAGCCGGGATAAACATATTTAACCCTTAAGTCATCATCGGTATAACCGTAGGCGGGGGCAAAACCAAAATCGCCCTTTACGCCATTTAATTCTCCGGATACGGTGCCATCATCAATAAACGAATATTTGGCATAGCCCGGTGCATTTTCGTAATACTCATATGCCTTACCTGTTTCGGGATTGATGGCATATTGCGACAAAGCATCTACCTCTGTAGATAAAGCATCCAGATCATTACTCCCGCTAAAAGACCGTGGCTTAAATGTTGCATAAGTGGGCAGGTCCTTATTCCAGTAATAGGTTTCTTTAGCGTATAAATATACCGAATCACGGATCAGATCAAGCACCGAGCCTGTTTTTGTAGGCTCAGTAGGCTCCGCGGTAACCTTTTTATCTTTTTTGCAAGAGGTGATCGCTACTGCACTAAACAATAGAAACAGGTAAATATTTTTTTTCATAATTATATTAATGATATTGGAGTTAACGGTATTGCTATGTATATATTACACTAATTAAGTGATATTATTTCCTTAACGCTAATATGGTCAATTCCACATGTTTCTGCGCATATCAGGTCGGTTTCAGCCCCCGCTATCATCATCAGGTCGCGGCGTTCCAGATCATGCTCCTTCATCAGCAGGTATAGTGCATCGGGTTCGGGCTTAGGCAGCGTTTCTTCGGTAAAATAACAAGTGAGATATGGTTGTAAACCATGCCACTCCACCTGCCTCAATTTATTAAGTTGCAACTGCGGGTTACCATTTGTAACAATAAAAAGCTTCTTACGGTCGGTAACCACTTCCTGCATAAAGTTAAGCATATTTTGATACAGCAGCAACTTTAGCGGCAGGCGCGCTGTTAAAAGCATTATTTCCAGCTTATCACGGTACTTTTCATCTATTTTAAGCTTTGCCACAAGTTCATTATACACTTCGGCGTTCCCTTTAGTGTTATACGTATTAATCATCAGCTCGGTTGTTTGCGCGGCGCTGTTTAATTCGGTATATTCTAATAAATTAGCAAAAAGGTAATACACCTGGTAGTAATAATCTTTTGCAGGGTACAATACATCGTCCAGTTCAAAAATAAAGGCTTTTTTGCGTGGGTCAATATCGCTATACGTTATCGCTGCCATTTACAATCCTGATATTATATTCATTAAACAAGGTTTCTGATAATAAAAGCACATCTGCCTCCTGCCGGTTAAGCAGATACACAGCATCAAAATTATTATCCAAACAAAGGGTTAGCATTTCGTGTGTATAGGTATCGCTTGCTGGGCTGGGTAGCTTGATTATGCCCATAAACGATGGGAAATCGCTAAAGTCGCCCAAAACAACACTATTATTATCGGCAATACTGGCTTTAAGTTTATGTGCCTGTGCGGTGGTGGCAGCGGTGATCAGTATATTCACTTATAAATTGTTTACGATCAGGCCGTCTTTCATCAATATCGTGCGGTCGCTCATGTCAGACAGGTCCTGGTTATGGGTTACAATTACAAAGGTTTGGTTAAAATCATTACGCAGTTTAACAAACAATTCGTGCAGTTCAAGCGCATTTTTCGAGTCGAGGTTACCTGACGGCTCATCGGCAAAAATCAATGCCGGGTTGTTGATCAGCGCCCTTGCCACAGCCACACGCTGCTGCTCGCCGCCAGATAGTTCGGCAGGTTTATGACTGATCCTGTCGCCCAGGCCAAGCATTTCTAACAAACCGGTTGCTTTCTTTTCGGCTTCAGCACGTGAAATGCCTGCAATAAACGCCGGTATGCACACGTTTTCCAGCGCGTTAAACTCTACCAGCAAATGATGAAACTGGAATATAAAGCCAATTTTTTGATTGCGAAAAGCACTAAGGTTTTTATTATTTAATTTACTTACTTCAACATCATCAATAAATAGCTGGCCGCTATCAGCGTTATCTAACGTGCCCAATATGTTTAACAGAGAACTTTTACCCGCCCCTGAAGCGCCTACAATCGTCACTATTTCGCCCTTTTTAACTTCCAGATTAACCCCTTTTAATATTTGAAGCTTACCGTATGATTTATGGATAGACTGCGCTTTAAGCATGCGCAAAGTTAATGAATAGTGCGTAGTTAATTTATGATTAACTGCCAAAAAATAGTTGTGCCTTACACTGATCATACAAATATGATAAATCTGTACGCTATACCTGTAATCTCTAAAAACAAAATAGTAGCTTTACCGCAAATTCTTCAACAAAATATGAACATTCACGAATATCAGGGCAAAGCGATACTAAAAAGCTTTGGCGTACGAGTACAGGAAGGCATAGTTGCAGATACACCTGAAGAGGCTGTTGCTGCTGCTCAGAAAATGAAGGAAGACTTTGGGTCGGACTGGACAGTTATAAAAGCACAGATACACGCGGGTGGCCGCGGTAAAGGCGGCGGTGTAAAACTGGCTAAAAATGCCGAGCAGGTTAAAGAGATTGCAGGCAAGATCATCGGCATGCAATTGGTAACGCCGCAAACCGGCCCCGAAGGTAAATTGGTAAAAAAGGTTTTAGTTGCGCAGGACGTTTACTACCCCGGCGAAAGCGAAACCAAAGAGTTTTATATAAGCGTATTGCTTGACCGTGCCAAAGGCCGCAACATCATCATGTACTCTACCGAAGGTGGTATGGACATTGAAGAAGTAGCGCACTCTACACCAGAGCTGATACACAAAGAAGAGATTGACCCTAAGGTTGGTTTGCAGGGTTTCCAGGCGCGTAAAATTGCGTTTAACCTGGGCCTGTCGGGCGATGCCTTTAAGGATATGGTAAAATTCATTACCGCTTTATACAAAGCTTACGATGCTACCGATTCTTCGCAATTTGAAATTAACCCGGTACTAAAAACATCTGATAACAAAATTTTAGCTGTTGATGCTAAAGTTAACATTGATGATAACGCATTATACCGCCACCCGGATTATGCTGCACTGCGCGATACCGACGAAGAAGACCCAACCGAGGTTGAAGCCAGCAAAAGCAATCTTAACTATGTTAAGCTTGACGGTAACGTAGGCTGTATGGTTAACGGTGCCGGTTTAGCTATGGCTACCATGGATATTATTAAAATTGCCGGCGGCGAGCCTGCCAACTTCCTGGATGTTGGCGGTACTGCCAATGCAGAAACCGTTAAGGCCGGTTTTAACATCATCCTTTCAGACCCTAACGTTAAGGCTATCCTGATCAATATTTTTGGTGGTATTGTACGTTGCGACCGTGTTGCACAGGGTGTGATAGACGCTTATCACGAAATTGGCAACATCCCGGTGCCTATCATCGTACGTTTACAAGGCACTAACGCTGCCGAAGCTAAAGAACTGATCGATAACTCCGGCTTAAAAGTATTTTCTGCCATCTTATTAAAAGAAGCTGCAGACAGGGTTAAAGAAGTTTTAGCATTGTAATCAGAGAATAGTGATTGGTTAATTAGAGATTAGTTAATCCTCATAATACAAAGGGAGCCCATAAGGTTCCCTTTGTTGTTTACAAACGATAATATAAACTTAATGAACAATGCCCCCATTTATTTGGTTATGTTTTTTAATGTCTGTTAATTGTAATAGTTGATAAATTTAATACATGTTTAAACATGTATTATTATCTTTGTTATATAATTAATCAGAAACAAAACTTAAAACATAAATATCATGGCAACAACTAAATGGGTATTAGACCCCATGCACTCAGAAGTACAATTTAAAGTAAAACACCTGGTGATCTCTACCGTAACCGGTTCTTTCAAAACATTTGAGGGTACATTAGAGACCGAAAGCGAAGATTTTAGCGACGCTAAAGTTGAGTTTTCATTAGATGTGGATAGCATTGATACAACACAAACACAACGTGATGAACATTTAAAAAGCGCTGAATTTTTTGACGCTGCCACGCACCCTAAGATCAGCTTTAAATCAACATCGTTTGTTAAAGATGGCGACGATTTTAAATTAAAGGGCGACTTGACTATAAAAGATGTAACCAAGCCGGTAACATTTGATGTAGAGCATGGTGGTATAGCAGGCGATTTTTACGGCAACACCAAAGCAGGTTTTGAAGTTACCGGTAAAATAAACCGCAAAGAATTTGGTTTAACCTGGGATGGTGTAACCGAAGCAGGATCTATTGTAGTTGGCGAAGACATTAAGCTGATTGCCAATGTGCAATTTGCTAAACAAGCATAAGTAGTTAATCAGTAATTGGTTGATTAGAGATTAATCGCTGAAGGAGAATAAAAATGGAAAGCTGCCCGGTAAATCGGGTGGCTTTCTTTTTTAAAACTATTTAGCTGCTATATTTGCTTTTATAATTATGCTGATCAAGATCTACCCCGAAAATCCTAACCAAAAAAACATTGAGCAGGTGGCCGATGTGTTGCGAAAAGGCAGCATCATCATCTACCCCACCGATACCGTGTATGGGCTGGGCTGCGATATCACCAACCAAAAGGCTATAGAGCGCATCTGCAAGATCAGGAATATTAAACCGGAAAAGGCTAATTTCTCTTTTGTATGTTACGATCTTAGCCATATATCAGATTATATCAAACCCATTGATAATGCTACCTTCCGGGTGTTAAAAAAGGCCCTGCCGGGCCCGTTCACCTTTATATTTAACGCCAGCCATGCGGTGCCCAAGCTATTAAGCAGCAACAAAAAAACAGTTGGGATCCGTGTGCCGGATAATAACATTGCGCGCGATATTGTGAAGGTTTTGGGCAACCCTATCCTATCCACCTCGATACATGACGAGGATGACATCATCGAATATTCTACAGACCCTGAACTGATCCACGAAAAATATGAAAATCTGGTAGACCTGGTGATAGACGGCGGTTACGGTGAAAACATCCCCTCAACCGTTGTAGATTGTACCAACGGCGATTTTGAGATCATTCGTGAGGGTAAAGGCCAGTTAGAAGAATATTTATAATTTTATCTTTACGCTACTTACCCGCTCCACCATTGATCAGACAACTAAAACAGTTTAACGAATTTATCCGCTCTTATGCAACAGGTGGCAGTATCCTGGTGATATGCATAATTATAGCCTTACTTATTGCTAACACCGGTTTAAATTTACCTTTTAACAATTTATTGCAGGCGCATTTAGGCCCCTATCCTACTATTGGGTGGATTAATGACGGCCTGATGGCTATATTTTTTTTGCTGGTTGGTTTAGAGATCAAAGACGAGGCGCTTAACGGCGAACTATCCAATCTGCGATCTGCCACCTTGCCTGTTTTTGCGGCAGTTGGCGGCATGCTGGTGCCGGCCTTGCTCTATTACCTGGTAAACCATAACACAGCAACCGCCCAGGGCTGGGGAATACCCATGGCTACGGATATTGCCTTTGTAGTAGCTATCATCAATGTTATCAAATCAAAAGTACCGCTATCCTTGCAGGTATTTATAAAAGCCCTGGCTATAGTAGATGACTTGGGCGCTATACTGGTAATAGCCCTGTTTTATTCGGCAGGTATCAATTTAACCTATCTGGCTTTGGCTGCCGGCACCTTTGGCTTGCAGCTACTGTTTAACAAGCTTAACATACGCCATATTTGGGTTTATTTGGTTACAGGCGTATTTTTATGGTATTTTATCCATCACACCGGCATCCATGCCACGGTGGCGGGTGTTTTAACCGCTATGGCCATCCCTTATAAAACAAAGGATAACTACAGCCCGTTAAAAAAACTCATTCATCTTTTAGAAAACCCCGTTAACTTTTTAATTATCCCGGTTTTTGCACTGGCCAATGCCAATATCAATATTGCAGAAGGTTTAAAGGGCGGCAATGCCATCAACCCCCTATCGGCCGGCATTTTGCTTGGTTTAATATTAGGCAAGCCTATCGGCATTACCGTATTTAGCTGGCTGGCTGTAAAACTGCGGCTTTCGCAGTTGGCACACAAGGTAAAATGGGTACAGGTTTGGGGGATCGGGCAATTAGCAGGGATAGGTTTTACCATGTCTATCTTCATCACCCTGCTATCCTTTAACAATGCGGCTATTCAAAACGAAGCAAAGCTTACTATCCTGGTAGCCTCCTCTTTAACAGCATTTATGGGCTACATGCTCTTAAAATCAGTAAAAAATAAGTAAGGGTTAAGCCTTAATGTTACCGATAAATGCCGGGATCTTTTCCATATAATCCGCCTGGCCCAATAGCTTAACAAACGCACTGCCTACAATGGCGCCATTGGCATATTGGCAGGCTTTACTAAACGATGTGTGATCAGAGATACCAAAACCTATAATGGTTGGGTTTTTCAGTTCCATCGCCTTAATACGGTTGTAGTAGCCCTCAATACTATCGGTAAGCTGCAGGCTGCCCCCGGTTATGGATGATGATGAAAGCAGGTAAATAAAGCTGTTGCTCAATTCATCTATCTTGCGGATACGCTCTGCTGATGTTTGCGGGGTTACCAAAAATATATTGCTTAAGCCATTATCTGTAAAATAATTGCTGTAAAGCATTTCGTACTCATACATGGGCAGGTCTGGCACAATAACGCCATCTACACCAACAGCTGCTGCCGCCTTGCAAAAACGCTCGACGCCGTATTGTACAATGGGGTTTACATAGCCCATCAGCAAAATGGGGATACTTACACGGCTGCGCAGATCTTTCAATTGCTCAAACAGCAAATTCAGGTTCATGCCGTTATCCAGCGCTGTTTGTGAACTGTGCTGGATGGTTGGCCCGTCGGCAACAGGGTCTGAATATGGGAAACCGATCTCCAAAAAATCTGCCCCGGCTTTTTCAAGCGCTTCAGCAATATCAACTGTGGTATTTAATTGGGGGTAACCGGCTGTGTAATATATAGAAAGCAGGTTTTTACTTTTTGCTGCAAATAGTTGGTTCAGTCGGTTCATCGGAGCGGTTGTGTTAGCCATGATCAGTTACCCGCAAAAAAAATCCGGCAGGCATCAGCAAAAATATCTTTAATAAATATCTTTTCCGATATAAATAACATATTTTGCTTTACCTGCAATAACACTTGCCTTGTTTGGTATAGCTTAAACTGCTACTTTAGGGCAATCTGTTTTATGGCAGATGCATCATAAACCCGAAGAATTATGTCGCCCGGAATATTACTCTCCTTCATCATCGGTTACTTTTTGGTATTGCTGGTTATATCATACCTCACCTCCAAAAAATCATCAGATAACGATACCTTTTTTGTGGCTAACCGCAATTCTAAATGGTACCTGGTAGCCTTTGGGATGATCGGCACGGCACTTAGCGGGGTTACCTTTATATCCGTACCCGGTAAAGTTGGCGCACCCAGCGGCGATCAGTTTGCTTATTTTCAATTTGTGCTGGGCAACGCCGCTGGTTTCATCATCATAGCCACCGTGCTGCTGCCACTTTACTATCGCTTAAAACTTACCTCTATTTACAGCTATATAGAACAGGCCCTGGGCACCTGGAGCTATAAAACAGCGGCCGGCATCTTTTTGTTAAGCCGCACTATCGGGTCGTCGTTCAGGCTGTATCTGGTGGTCATCGTGTTGCAAAAATTTATTTTCGACAGCTATGGCGTACCTTTTGCCGTAACGGTGCTCATCTGTTTGGTGCTCATCTGGTCGTACACCTTTAAAGGCGGCTTAAAAACCATTATTATTACCGATAGCCTGCAAACCCTGTTCCTGGTATCATCGGTGTTCCTGTCTATCTATTTTATTTGCGACAGCCTGCATTACAACATTTTCCAGGCGGCCGAGGCTATCAAAAATAGCAGCTACTCCAAAATCTTTTTTCTGGATGATTTTGTAAGCAGCCATTTCCACCTGAGCAAGCAATTTTTAGGCGGCATGTTTATTACCATAGGCATGACCGGGCTTGACCAGGACCTGATGCAGAAAAACCTGAGCCTGAAAAACATCAAAGAGGCGCAGAAGAACATGTTCAGCTTCACGGCTGTTTTTGTGGTGATCAACATTTTCTTTTTAAGCGTTGGCGCCTTGCTATATATGTATGCCCAGCGCAATGGCATTACCGTAGCTAAAACCGACTACCTGTACCCTACCATCGCCTTGCAATACCTGGGCATTATACCGGCCATGGTATTTATGCTGGGCCTAACCGCGGCAACATTTGCCACTACAGATTCGGCGCTTACGGCACTTACCACATCCTTTTGTGTAGATTTTTTGAACTTTAACAAACGGGGCGACGTGAACAGTAAAAAAATGGTTAACGTACGGCATTATGTGCACATTGCTTTTTCCGGGTTAATGTTCCTCACTATTATTGCCTTTAACGCCCTTAATAATGATGCGGTGGTTACGGCCATATTCAAAGTAGCCTCTTACACCTACGGCCCCTTATTAGGCCTTTACAGCTTTGGCTTGTTTGTAAGCAAAAGGCAGGTGAACGATAAACTGGTGCCGTTTATTTGCCTGGTATCGCCGGCGGTTTGTTACTTCCTCAGCACAGAGTCAAAAAAACTGCTGGGCGGCTATGTTTTTGATAACGAACTGATCATTGTGAACGGATTAATTACTTTTGCCGGCCTGTGGTTAAGCTCGCACCGAAAACCTGGCGTTACGGTTGCCGTATAGGCTTAACAGCACGCCAAAACCTAAATCAAATATTATTGTAGTATAATTGACTAATTACTTCCGGAATTTCGGCATTTACCATTTCCGGACTAATCTACTATCATGACTGGTGAAGAAAAAATAAGAGAAGCGTTTGAGAACAAAAACTGGCAGGAAATTAAGGTAACCGACTCCTGGCAGATCTTTAAAATAATGGCCGAATTTGTTGACGGCTTTGAAAAACTGGCTAAAATAGGCCCCTGCGTATCCATTTTTGGGTCTGCACGTACCCATAACGACAATAAGTATTACAAGCTGGCAGAAAATACCGCACGGCTGTTAACCGAGCGCGGCTATGGCGTAATATCCGGCGGTGGCCCGGGCATTATGGAGGCAGCCAACAAAGGCGCTTATGAAGCCGGTGGCAAATCGGTTGGGTTGAATATCGAGCTGCCATTCGAGCAGTTTCATAACAAATACATCGACAGGGATAAGATATTGGAGTTTGATTACTTTTTTATCCGTAAGGTAATGTTTATGAAATACTCGCAGGGCTTTATCATCCTGCCGGGTGGCTTTGGTACCATGGACGAATCTTTTGAGGCGATGACTTTAATACAAACCGGTAAAATTGCCCGCTTCCCAATTGTTTTTTTAGGCGTAGATTACTGGGGAGGCCTGTTTAAATGGGTAGAAGAAAAGATGCTGGCCAACGAGCATAACATCAGCGCCGACGACCTGAACCTTTACCGTGTGGTAGATACCGCCGAAGAAGCCGCAGAACATATCTTCCGTTTTTACGACAAGTATGTGTTAAAGCCCAACTTTTAATTTCAAACACAAAAAGGCATCTCATTTTTTAATAGAGATGCCTTTTTTACACGGCTCACCTGCCAAACATTATCTAATAATTAATAGATAATATAAATTATTAGTTGTTATTTTACGATAATGGACGCGCTTACCCAACCCAAAAAAAAGGCTGCACTAAGCTTTATTTTTATTACGCTGCTGATTGATGTGATAGGTTTAGCCATCATCATCCCTGTTTTCCCTAAGTTGATAGAAAAGCTGATCCATGGCGATATCAGCCAGGCTTCGCGCTATTCGGGCCTGTTACTGGTAGCTTATGCCGTAATGCAATTCCTGTTTTCGCCGCTGGTGGGTAACCTGAGCGATAAATATGGCCGCAGGCCGGTACTGCTGCTCTCGTTATTAGGCTTTGGGGTAGATTATCTTTTCCTGGCGTTTGCACCTACCATTGGCTGGCTGTTTGTTGGGCGGATCATTGCCGGTATTACCGGCGCCAGCTTCACCACAGCATCTGCCTACATAGCTGATGTAAGCGAGCCCGAAAAACGTGCGCAAAATTTCGGAATGATCGGCGTGGCATTTGGCCTTGGGTTTATTATAGGGCCGGTAATAGGCGGTGTTTTGGGCAAAATGGATACACATTACCCTTTTTATGCTGCAGCCGCACTGGCATTAATAAACGCCGCTTACGGCTTCTTCATCCTGCCCGAATCATTGGATAAGGAACACCGCCGTGAGTTTGACTGGAAACGCGCCAACCCACTGGGCTCTTTATTACAACTAAAAAAATATCCGGCCGTAATTGGCCTGGCTGCCTGTTTGTTCATCGTTTACTTTGCCAGCCATGCCGTACAAAGCGTATGGACATTTTACACCATGGAAAAATTTAAATGGACAGAAGATGTGGTTGGCTATTCGCTGGGCTTTATAGGTTTAATGATCGCAATTGTACAGGGCGGGCTGATCAGGGTGGCTATTCCAAAACTTGGCCAAAACAGAAGTATCTGGCTTGGCCTGCTTATTTATGCCGTGGGTATGCTGCTGTTTGGCCTGGCCAACCAAAGCTGGATGATGTTTGCCTTTATGATCCCCTATTCGCTTGGCGGCATTTGCGGCCCGGCATTACAGGGAGTAATGACTAACGAGGTGCCTAAAAACGAGCAGGGAGAACTGCAAGGCGGCCTTACCAGCCTGATGAGCCTGAGCTCGATATTCGGCCCCTGGTTTATGACATACGTATTTTATTATTTCACCAGCCCCAAAGCGCCTGTATATTTACCGGGAGCGCCCTACTATGTTGCAGCCGTTTTAATGCTGATAGGTGCCGTGCTTGCAGTAAGAAGTTTTAAAAAAGAGAAACAAACTGATATGAATACATCTTATAACAGCGGCTTACATTAATTGCCGATAATTATGGACAAAACCGTTCAACACGGCAAAGCTGCTTTAGGATTTATTTTTATAACGATATTCATCGATGTGCTTGGCCTGGGCATCATTATCCCTATTTTGCCAAAGCTGCTGGAAGAATTAGGGCATGTTGATATCAGCATGGCCAGTCAGTATAGTGGCTGGTTAACTTTTACCTATGCATCTATGCAGTTTTTGTTTGCCCCGGTATTGGGCAACCTGAGCGATATGATAGGCCGCAGGCCGGTATTGCTCTTCTCATTAATTGGTTTTGGCATCGATTACCTGTTTATGGCTTTTGCCCCAACCATTGTGTGGCTTTTTGTAGGCCGCTTTATTGCCGGCATAGCCGGTGCCAGCACCACAACCGCAACAGCCTATATTGCCGATGTAAGCAGCGGCGATAAACGGGCACAAAACTTTGGCCTGATAGGTGCAGCAACAGGGCTTGGTTTTATTTTAGGTATTGGCCTGGGTGGCTTTTTAGGCGCTTACTGGATAAAGCTGCCCTTTATTGTAGCCGCCGGCCTGGCACTGCTTAACGCCCTTTACGGTTATTTTGTATTGCCAGAATCTTTGATCCTAAGAAACCGCCGCCGCTTTGAATGGAAACGCGCCAACCCGGTAGGCTCTTTGTTAAGGTTAAGAAAATATTCGCTGGCTATCAGTACGCTGATAACCGCTTACACCATTGTTTATATTGGCCAAAAAGCCATTGAAAGCGTACTGCCGTTTTACCTGATAGAAAAATTTCAATGGACGTTACACAGCATCAGCGCATTGGGGATTTTTATAGGCTTGCTTATAGCGGCTATACAAGGCGGCTTTGTACGATGGACCATCCCCAAATTCGGCCTGCGTAAAAATATTATGGCCGGCATCACCTTTTATGGTATCGGCTTAATATTTATCGCATTTAACAATGTGGGCTGGCTGATGTATGTTTATATGATCCCTTATTGCATGGGCGGCATCGGCGGTACGGCCCTGCAGGGTTTTATATCAGATAACGTGCCGGCAAATGAGCAGGGTGAACTACAGGGTGCTTTAGCCAGTTTGGTTAGTTTAACCACTATTATAGGCCCGTTGATGATGACCACACTCTTCCATCATTTCACCAAAAAAGATGCGGCGATATATTTCCCAGGGGCGCCATTTTTGATGGGGGCCGTGCTGATGTTTATTGCCATTATTTTAACAATACGCAGTTTTAACAAAAAGGAAGATTCGCATAAACTGCCCGGGTCGCCCTTAGTGTAACCCGCTTACACCACCAGAGATCACAAACTTCATCACTTCGGCCGCGCTGCGGTTGATGGGCTTTACCTTATCTGCCGATACAATTACAACCTGCCCGGCAAATGAGTACGACATAGGGAAATAAACCGCAACCTCGCCCGGCAGGTCAAGCGATTTCATGTCTTTTTGCACCAGAAAACCAATTTTTTTGAGTCCGGATTCATTCACTTCCACTAAAACCGGCTCATTAAACTTCTTTTCTTCCCCCACAAATGCCTCGGTAAGATCTTTGATAGACGAGTACAGAAATTTAAATAGCGGTACCCGGTTTAGCCAGCGCATAAACCATTTTTTGATCGGGTCGGTAATTACGTTAGTTACCAGTACACCGGCAATCAGTATAATAATAATCACCGTTAAAATGCCTAAACCGGGTACATAAAGTGGTTTACCCTGGCTATCAACTAAAATTTCGGTACTCAGGTTCAACCCGGTATCTATGCGCGATACCACCCAAAACATCAGGAAGAAAGCAGCGCCAAGCGGCACCACAATCAGCAACCCTTTTACAAAATAATTAAGTAATATTCCAAAGATCCTCTTCATTCTTTAATTAGTGATTTAGTGCATAAGTGATCTTAATGATCTATCTGCTCATCTAAGATCTACACATTTATCTATCTACTCGTAAAAGTACACCCTTTTTACCCGCTGCGAAATATTTGTTAGTATTTCATAAGGAATGGTGCCAATCTGCAGGGCCAGCTCTTCTATCCGTTGCTGATCGTTAAATACAATCACCTCGTCGCCTTCTTTTACCTCAACACTGCTTACATCCAGCATACACATATCCATAGTAATATTGCCAACCGTTGGTACCGGCTTTCCGTTAACCAGCATGCGGCCTACCCCGTTGCCAAATGCACGCAGGTAGCCATCGGCATACCCTATACGTACGGTGGCAATTTTACCATCTGCCTTAAGGCTACCGTTACGGTTGTATCCAATGGTTTCTGCAGCGGGTATTTTTTTTACTTGCGATACCGTTGTTTTAAGCGTTGCAACCGGCTGCAGCCCGCTTTCTTCGCGCGGAATGGCAGCATCTACGCCATATAGGCCTATGCCCAGCCTAACCATATCATATTGTGCATTCGGCCAGCGCGTAATACCCGATGTATTACTGATATGCTTAATTACCGTGTAGCCCAGGGCATCTTCAATCTGCTTAAAAGCCTTTTCAAATATGCTTATCTGCTGCATGGTAAACAGGTCGTGCTGCTCGGCATCGCTGGCTACCAGGTGCGAGTAAACAGATTGTACACGTATATACGGGTTAACCTCCAGCAGGTCGCAAAGTGTTTCTACCTCAAAAGCTTCAAAACCCACCCGATGCATCCCACTATCTATTTTAAGATGTACCGGGTAGTTCATCACATCCTCGTCTTGCGCAAACTTTACAAATTCATCCAGTAAAGAAAAGCTGTAAATTGCCGGTTCTAATTTATAGGCTACCAGTTTGTCATAAGATTCGGGCTCGGGATTTAAAACCATTACAGGCAAAGTTATCCCGTTCTCGCGCAGTTCAACGCCTTCATCCGTATAAGCCACAGCCAGGTAATCTACCCTGTTATATTGCAGCATATTGGCCACCTCGAAAGTGCCGCTGCCATAAGAAAATGCTTTAACCATAGCCATTATCTTAACGCCGGGCTTTACCTTCGCTTTATAAAAATTAAGATTATTAAGCAGTGTATTCAGATTGATCTCTAAAACGGTTTCGTGCGCTTTTTGTACCAGCGCACGGCTTATCTTCTCAAATCCAAAACTGCGGGAGCCTTTGATCAGGATGGTTTCTCCCTGCAGATGCAGTTTATTAAGGTCTTTAAGCAAGGCAGCGGTATCCGCATAGAAATGCATTTGCGGCAAATTAAAGTCATTTTTAAACTGCTGTAAAAACGTACCTACGCCAATAAACCTGTCAACCTGTTTAGTGCTTACCATTTGGGCTACCTGCCTGTACAAGGCATCCTGCTGCAAACCCGATTGATAAATATCTGACAGGATAAGCGTTTTTTTTTGGTGCTGGTTTTGCTGGTTTAAAAAATTAAGGGCTATTTCTAACGACTGAATATCCGAGTTATACGAATCATCTATAACAGAGCAATCGTTAATACCGTGCTTTAACTCTAAACGCATGCTTACGGCTGCAAGCCGCTCGATACGGTCGTCTGCATCGGCCGGGCTGTAGCCCATAGCCAGCATGGTGGCCCAGCACACAATCGCATTTTCTACAGATGCTTCGTCACGGTAAGGCAGCAGGCATTCTACCTCTTGTTCCTGATAGATGGCACGCATATAATACTTGCCGGAGATGGTGGTCTCGCTAAAAACATACAGATCAGCTTGGTTAAATTTACGGCTCCAGGAAAAACAATGGCGCGTTTTAAGTTCGTCCTTATGATCCAGCAAAACATCATAGTTATAAATAAGCTGACTGCAGTTTTTAAACAGTTTAAGCTTTTCGGATAATTTTTCTTCTGCCGAACTAAAACCTTCATCATGTGCCGTACCGATATGGGTTAGCACGCCAATAGTTGGCCGGATAACAGCCTCCAGCCTATCCATTTCGCCGGTAGTAGAGATACCGGCCTCAAAAATACCCAGGTTATGTGTTTGGTTGATCTGCCATACCGAAAGTGGTACGCCTATTTGCGAGTTATAGCTTTTAGGGTTGCGTACAATATTTTTTTCGGGGCTCATGAGCTGATACAGCCACTCTTTTACAATGGTTTTTCCATTGCTGCCGGTAATACCGATCACCTCTAAATGATACTGTTTACGGTGATGCGCCGCCAACAACTGTAAAGCACTCAGCACATCGGCCACTATCAAAAAGTTGGCATCGGGCATAATGGTATCCTGCTGCCGGCTCACCACAAAGTTACGTACGCCGGCGGTATAGGCATCGGCAATAAATTCGTGCCCATCCCTCCTGCCGCCCAATGCAAAAAAAAGGCAACATGCCGGGTTACTAATACGGCGGCTATCTGTAAGCAATATACTTATGGCAGCATGGCTAACAACATCACCGGCAGCATGAATAATCTGTTTTACATCATTGATTGTGTAAGAGCTTTGCATAACACGAATTTGCTTATATTTATGTGAATAGAAGAATTTTTAACGAATTTTGGTTTTGATGGATACCCCTAAAAAAGTTAAGATCACCGATGTAAACATTGCCCTGGCAAAGGCCGAACATTACTGCGCCTACCAGGAACGTTCGCAGCAGGAAGTGCGTAACAAACTGTATGATTGGGGCTTGTGGACGGATGCAGTAGAGAATATTATCAGCAGGTTAATTGAAGGGAATTTTTTAAACGAAGAGCGTTTTGCCAAGGCTTACACCAAAGGAAAGTTCAATCAAAAAGGATGGGGGAAAATTAAGATAAAGCAGGGTTTAAAATTTAAAAATGTATCGCCTGTATTAATAAAAAAAGCTCTTTTACAGATAGACGCCGGCGAATATATCAATACGCTAACCCGTTTAATAGAAAAAAAAGCAGCCACATTGCCAGAGAAAGACCCCTATAAACGCAGATACAAATTACAGCAATATGCTTTAAGCCGCGGATTTGAAACCGACCTTACTGCTGAGGTTTTGAAAAACAGCGAGTTATAAAAAACTTTAAAAAAAGTTTTATTTTTACTTGCAGAACGTTCATTTCTGTCTATATTTGCACTCCCGCAAACGCAGTAATGCTAAGTAGGAAATACCAATGCGAAAGTAGCTCAGTTGGTAGAGCACGACCTTGCCAAGGTCGGGGTCGCGAGTTCGAATCTCGTCTTTCGCTCAAATCCCTTTCTAACAGAAGGGATTTATTTTTAAAAGGTTAACCCCGATCTTCGGGGCTCCCGCCTGCTCAGATGGTGGAACTGGTAGACACGCAGGACTTAAAATCCTGTTCCCGTTAAAGGAGTGCGGGTTCGATTCCCGCTCTGAGTACTTGAAAATGAAGCGATTAGGTGAAAGACACTAATCGCTTTTTTGTTTGGGTACAACATAGGTACAACATATATTACGACTGTCAATCTGCACTTTCGAAGTCATCTCGTCGTTTTTCAGCACGGAATAAGTCCCATTCGTCTTCATCGTCGATCCATCCTTTTAAGTCAATATTATTGAATAAAGGCTCGACGTTACTTATACCCAGAATTTTGTGCCCTGGCATCTCTAAAAGCCCAACTCTTATTATGCATACCGTGAAGAAAAGCTTATACTTTTTCTGTTTCAGCCAGTTCTGCTCCCACCTTATACCTTTTATAAACACTTTGCATTCGCCAAACCCCTCCATAAACATAAAATCCCAGCAGTGTATTTCTCTAATTCGAGCTAACGTTTTAAAATATCTGTAAAAACTTGGGTAATGATCTTCATGATCTATTGGTTGCACTTCACACAAAAAATCTTTAACAACACTCCACTCTTGCTTCTCTACATGACTTAAAAATTTGACAATGTAATCCTCGAAAGCTTGAATAGCTTTTAGAGTTGACGGATCTTTAGTATAAAAAGACGAGGTTTTAATGTCCCGAGAATATTCAAGATATCGACGAAGCCATTCTTTGCGTAATACCGGAGTCTTCGGTAAATAGCCGGTTCTAAATTCTAATGAAAATTTTAGCGAGGACGGTCTGTTTTCCGCCTCCATCAAATTTAAAATATCAACTTTGTCATTAAGTGGGACTTCACCATTATCCAGAAACACTCCATTTAACTTATCAAAGATTTTAAGTTCCGGGTACTTAAACGCTAATACCGGTGTGTAACCTTCGACGAAGGTTTGAAACATCACCTTTGCTTTAGTTTTCGGATCTATACTCTGTTCTACTAGTTCCTTAGGATAAGCAAGCCCAAAAAAATCTACAAGCAACCGCCAAATCAAGGTATCTCCCTCTCTTTGAAAACCTTTATCATCCTTAACAGCATTAAGATATTTAGTATAAAAGTGACGTGGCGCGGAAGTAATCGATCCGAAAGCTTTAAAAAAATAGGTGTCACCTTTTGTGTCTGGTATTTCCTGTGTCCAAAAATTTACATCGGTATCAGCAATTTGATTTCTGATTTCTGATGGGATGGTTTTTAGAAACTTAATTTTTATGGCTTCATAGAATTTGATATAAACTTCGTTTGGAATGTCCATTGGTCGATTTTTGAGTCAAGACGTTTTCAAAATAGAAAATGAAATTTACGAAAAACACCAAATAGATACAAATCAATTCAACTTTGTACTGTGCTAGCCGGGGTTTGGGCTAGTCCGAATTTTCAATTTGTCCTCGGCAACCAACAAAAAATTTTCTTTATGAAGCAGCAACTTTTTCAAATTGTTTTTCATTCGAGTCAATGGCCTAGAGCCGAGACCAACATTCGGTCTCGTATCATAGGCTGCGTATTCTATCTCATTCACCATATCTCTTATGGCGCGAATATATCCAATTGCTTGTTCACGTCCATAGGTATCAATAAATTGATCTATAGAGGAAAGCTCCAACGGTTTAGGACCCTCACCTTGGATTCGCCAGTTATCAGCAAAGTTGTCCGTATGTTCCAATCTCGTCACCTCACAACTATATATACATATTTTTAACCAACTGTCAAGAATAACTTTTACGAATGAAAATTATGCGCTTTAAATTATTTGTAGATAAGGGACCCGCGGCTGTCGTTGCTGAGCTATTAGGCATGGGTGATAACCTAGAAATTAACGACGAGCTCACGGTAGATGGTGATTATGTTTCTAGAAAACTCACGAGTTGGGCTTGGCTCGCTGAAAAAGAAGAAGAAGATCAAGAAATAAATAGCTTAAAAGATGGAGAGCAAAATTGAAGCAAAATTTATATGCTTAGAAGAACCGGCCTTCTTCCACCTTGTGGAAAATTTATATAAACGTCTTAAAAGCACCGAGGCAGTGGAAGTTAAATGGATTACAGGCGAGCAAGCGATGATATTACTTGGGGTTAAGAGCAAAACAACCTTACAAAGTTATAGAGATGAAGGCAAAATCCGATACACCCAGCCTACCCCTAAAGTGATCCTCTACGACCGTGAATCCATTCTAGCTTTTCTAGAGATTAATGCACGTAATACATTTTAAAGATGAATGAGCAAAAATTTTTAAGTGACCAGGAATTTGCTGACATGTATAATCTGGGTTACGGGTTAAACAAGGTGTCCCCCGAAATAGCTGATTTAATAAGTCAGGTAAGAACCCGAAGCCCGGAGTTAGACGCATTAAAAGCAGGTATGGAAAACTCAAAGGAACATGATAAAGATCAGAGCTATCTACCAGATTGGCTTAAAGATGATTGGTTTAAAGAAACCGGCAAAGATATGACCGGCTACGATGATCGGGAAATGGATAAAGATTAAGAGATATCTGCAACGGCACTGTATAAGCCAATACGTGCCACAAAAAGGAGATTGCAATAGTGGAAGCGCCTAAACACTTAAAAGAGCGGCAGCGGGAACCGAAAACGCTTTAAAGAGTAGGATTAATGCTAAATCATTTTCAGTCATGAGCAGAGAATCTGACATGGCCAAAAACGGTTACAAACAAAGCAGCAATGACGCTAACAAGTATGTTAACGGTTCAAGCAGCGTAACCATCAGGCCGGGAAATGGTATCATCATTGACAATGGCGGCCGCCACAATTCATACGGCAACAGCATGTCAAATACGGATTTTAACAACCGCATTAAAAAATGATGAACCAAGAGCCACCTGTAGGGAGTTTACTGGTGGCTCTATTTAACAAACACAATTTACAAAAACAACATGGAAGCATTCGATTTAGATACAACGCTGATAGATTTTAAATCAGCCTCTGGGGTAACCCCGTGGCGCATCAGAGATGCTGTAGAAGGCGTACAAATTTTTGGCGGAATTGGGAGCGGAAAAACAACGGGTTCGGGCAGATTGCTTGCACTTAAATATTTAACTAATGGTTTTGGCGGGTTGGTGCTAACGGCAAAGCCCGGCGAAAAAGAATTATTTGAAGAATACTGCCGATTAGCGGGCCGCAGCGATGATCTGATCGTGATTGAACCGGGTGGCGGCAAGTATTTTAACTTCCTGGAATACGAAGCAACGCAAACTAGCACTAATATCCCTCTCACCACCAATATTGTACAGGTGTTAAAAACGGTTATCCGTGCTGCCGAACAAAAGGATAAAGGTAAATCTGACGATCCTTTTTGGGAGACCGCACTAGATATGCTTATTAGCAATGTTATTGACCTAACCAAGTTGGCTTATAATCGCATCTCCATACAAGAAATCTTTGATATCGTCCAAACCATCCCGTCAAATAAAGATGTTGTAACGATAGAGATGGTGGAGAAAAGCGAAAAGCCCTTTTTCAAGGCTTACAACGCAGCACGGCTGAAAGTTATGAAAGGCATCACAGAATGGCGTGAATCCCTTTCCCCGGAAAACAGGGCTTTGGTAAACGAGGTTGATTACCTAGAACACGTAGCTGGCGCACGCGCTTTTAAAATGCTCGACCAGTTTTTCATGACAGGCTTCAAGAACCTGAGCGAAAAAACCAGGTCAATTGTTGACTTTAGTTTATCAGGCTTTCTGTTTCACCTATTGCAGGAACCGGTATATTCCCTGTTTTGCAAAAAGCACTCGAATGTTACGCCCGAGGATAGTTTAAAGGGCAAAATTATTATTGTTAACCTGCCTGTTAAAACTTATCAGCACGTCGGTCGTGACTGCCAGATCCTGTTCAAATATATCTGGCAGCGGGCAATGGAAAAGCGTAATGTTGCGAACAACCCTCGCCCTGTGTTTTTATGGGCGGATGAAGCCCAGCATTTTTTGCACGAGCATGATGCCGAGTTTCAGGCAACAGCGCGGAGCAGCAAGATAGCTACCGTTTATATTTCACAAAACCTGCCAAACTATTTTGCTGCCCTTGGTGGCACAGGTGGCGAGTACAAAGTTAAATCTTTCCTTGGCACATTGGGCACCAAAATCTTTCACGCCAATGCGGATATAGAGAGCAATATTTACGGTTCAGACCTTGTGGGTGATATTTACTATGAAGATATCTCCAGTGGCTTTACCATGGCTAAGGATTTCTCAAAAACGCGTAACACGGGGATGGTGCTCGAACGGCAGCTGCGCCCCGAGCATTTTGCAAGATTAAAAACCGGTGGGCCAATAAACCATCATATCGTAGAAGGCATCGTGCACAAGCAGGGCAATGGTTTTAACAATAATCAGAGCCATGCCAAAATCATGTTCACACAACTTTACAAACCAAACAAGTAACTATTTAAATTTTAATATCATGAAAAAAACACTGTATTACAAAGAGCAATTCGGCAGAAAAAACTCTTACAAGGAATTCTTCTTAAATGCTTCCTATTCGTTCGCCTCAATTGCAAGGCTGCCTCTGGAAATCTTCACCCGCAAAAACTTCGGGGAACGTTATTTTTCATTTCCACATATCATCGTTTTTACGGTGGTTATGGCCTTATTTCCAATAGGCTATATAAAAGCGCAACAATTTGCTTTTGGCGGGTTTGACGCTGGTACAATGATTACGAAGTTCACAACCTGGTACATATTTTTAGCTGCCGTTTTTAAAGTAAGCTTACAACGCAGAGAGGAAGTAAAAAGACTGCCGAACGTATTCGATTTCGAAAGGTTCAGCCTTTCTACCGGCATCCTAAATCCCCGCATTCGACAATTTCCGATTAACGGCAAAATTCAGGATATAAGAACCGTTGAAACGTTAATTGAGCCATGCCTTTTTTTTATCGTAGGTCTAGGCCTATCGATTCTATTTCAACCTATTGGCTACCTCATCGTCGTATGCAGTATTTTTTATAGTTTAAGCTATGTAGCCGCCTACAACATCGGTGACCATTATATTATGGATTTGATTGATAACATGATTTGTGCTGAAGAACTGGCCGATGTGTTTGTCGATGATAAATCACAAGATAGCGCCAGGGGTTTTAGGACTTATGGCCGCAAGCCAGTCGACCCTGATTTAAGGCGCAAAGTGGCTGATGCCATGTTCGAAGATGACGAGCCGGTTTATGCAGTATAAATACAGCTAAGCACTGCTTAGGGAAGATGTCTGATGCTTTTCAATTAATAGAAGTTGGCATCTTCCTAAGCTGTGTTCAAATTAATACTGCTTATTCGTTATTACCAAAATCAGAAAAACACGCACTGCTCTACAGCTGTGCAATATACTGCCAGCCATGATCCGCATGATTCAAAGCAGTTCGGCAAGCCATGCAAAAAGCTATTTCTCGGATGCGCTGCAAAAATCAGATTATTATATAAATGACCAGGAACTCAAAGGCGAGTTCCATGGTCGTTTAGCTGAACGCCTCGGTTTAAAAGGCGGAGCTGATAAAAACAGTTTTTTTGCCCTGTGCGAAAATTTCAACCCGGTAACGGGCAAGCAGCTAACGCCGCGCAACAAGGATGACCGCACCGTTGGTTATGATATTAATTTCCATTGCCCCAAATCGGTAAGCATTGTTCATGCTTTATCAAAAGACGATCATATCCTGAAAGCATTCCAAAGCGCGGTAAATGAAACGATGCTGGACATTGAAGCGGATAGCCAAACGCGCGTGCGTAAGCGTGGGCAATATGAAGATAGAGAAACAAAAGAATTATTGTGGGGGGAGTTTACCCATCAGACGGCAAGACCGGTGGATGGCTCAGTACCAGACCCGCATCTACATAGCCATTGTTTTGTTTTTAACTGCACTTGGGACGATACCGAAAAAGAAATCAAAGCAGGAAAATTCCGGGATATTAAACGGGATATGCCTTATTATCAAAGCCGCTTCCACAAGCGGCTGGCCGATAATTTGACCGATGCAGGTTATAATATCCGGCGCACGGATAAATCGTTTGAACTGGAAGGCGTACCTAAAAGCGCCATTGAGCTATTCAGCAAACGCACCGATGAAATCGGCCAGTTTGCCAAAGAGAAAGGTATCACCGATGCCAAAGCGTTAAGCGAGCTTGGCGCAAAGACCCGCGCCAAAAAACAAAAAGGCCTGGGCATGGACGAACTCAAAACAGAGTGGCGAAAACAGATTAAGGAACAAGCTAATTACGAACCGGGCGATGAAAGTGCTACTATCCGTTTTGGGCCAAAAAAGGGAAATGATAAAGCTATCGCAGCAAACAGCATCGACCATGCGCTTAAACACTGTTTTGAACGTGCCTCGGTTATTGCAGATCGCAGGTTTCTTGCCACGGCTTACCGGCATAGCCTAGGAAACCGGAACGTATCACTTGATGAGATAACTGACAGTTTTAAAACCGATAGCCGCTTTATCCATGTACGCGAAAAATCACAATCGATGTGTACCCATAAAGCGGTGCTCGTTGAAGAGCAACGAATGGTGCAATTGGCGCGGCAAGGGCAGAATCGGTTTTATCCGCTTTATACCGAAACCCCGGCCTTGAATCCGATGCTAAATAAGCAGCAAGCCAATGCTGTTTCACATGTACTAACTACCAGTCACCAAACCTCGATTATCCGGGGTGCCGCGGGTACGGGTAAAACCACCATTATGACCGAAGCCAAACAGCATTTTGAAGCGGCCGGCAAAAAGTTGTTTGTGGTTGCCCCAACTGCCGACGCATCACGGGGCGTATTGGTAATGGAAGGGTTTGAGAACGCGGAAACCGTAGCAAAGCTGTTGCAGGATAAAGAACTGCAAGCATCACTTAAAAATCAGGTGTTATGGGTTGACGAAGCGGGATTATTAGGCACAACAGATATGACCGCCTTGCTCTCCATTGCAGATAAACAAAATGCCAGGTTGATCCTCGGCGGCGACACTCGCCAGCACTCCAGTGTAGTGCGGGGCGATGCCCTGCGCATATTGAATACTGTCGGTGGTATCAAATCGGCAGAGGTTACCAAAATTCACCGGCAACAAAACGTGAATCATCGCGCAGCCGTGGAAGATTTGTCAAAAGGTAACGTTAAAAACGCGTTTATTAAATTGAGCAGTATTGGTGCCATTAAAAATGTTGACCCGTTAAAACCGAATGAAGCACTGGTCGAAGATTACATCAACGGCATCAAGGATAAGAAAACAGTATTGGTGGTTTCGCCAACCCATGCCCAGGGCAATGCGGTGACGGATGAGATCAGGGATGCTTTACGGGAAAACGGCTTAATTGGTAAAAAACAGATCAAGGCAAGCAAGTTGGAGAACCTAAATTTTACCGAGGCGCAAAAATCGGACAGGCGCAATTTTGCTAAAGGACAAAAAATTCAGTTTAGTCAAAACGTGCCGAAGATAAAGCGGGGTAGCATCTGGTCGGTAAGTGATATTACTGAAACGGATATTATTATCAACAACCAGGATAACCGTCAACAAACGCTGCCGCTAAATCGGGCCATGGCATTTGACGTTTATCGACAATCTGAAATAAGTCTGTCAAAAGGTGATAAAATTAGAATTACCCGGAATAGCTTTGACAACGATAGTAAACGCCTCAACAACGGTCAGACGCTGGAAGTATCCTCTGTAACTAAAAAGGGCAAAGTCGTTTTAACCAATGAGGCCGGTAAAGCCATCTACACGCTCGATGGGGACTTTGGGCATATCAACCACGCCTATTGCAGTACCTCCCACTCCTCGCAGGGGAAAACAGTCGATAGGGTGTTAATCTCGCAGCCCTCAGCAACCTTTACAGCCACAGATGCCAAACAATTTTATGTGTCAGTTTCAAGGGGCAAGGAATCGGCCACGATCTACACCGACGACCGTGTGGCATTACTCGAATATGCCTCCGAGATCGGTGACAGGCAATCGGCGATAGAACTGGTTGGTAGCCGCTTATCACATGTAGAAATTGTCCAACACATGGAACGAAACCATGACAATCACTCGAAAGAGCATCAACAAGCCAAAGAGAATTTGAACAATACGAAACCTAAAGAGCGTGACTATGAGCCAGAACTTTAAATTAAAATTTGATGAAATGCAGGAAAGCAACCCTGCCACAGCTTCGGATAACAATACATCTGGAAACGATTTATATGATACGCCAGGTCATGTGCGAAATTTGTGCTTTGTTTGGCCAGACGGAAGGATGAAGTTTTTAAACTACGCCTATTTGATTTCTGGCGATTATACACCAGATCATAATACTTTAACACTCATCTATACAACGCATCTTGTAATTATCAAAGGATCAAAGTTACTACCCTTATATAATTTATTGCTAACTCATTCACCACGCAAAATTATCTGTACCGACGAAAGATATAAACTATCGCTGAACGAGCACCAGACTATTATTGAATGCATCGAAATAACTTCTAGTTTCTAATTCACCATATTTACTTTCTTAAATCCATTACTAGTTTATACTTGAATACTTAATAAGTAGACACAAATTGTGGGAGCATTTAAGTTGTTATTAAAAAATCTCTACATAATATTTACCACATTCTTTTTATTCTCTTTTACGGGATGGGGTATCAATAACCAACCAAAAGTAGTTGAGGCATTAAAAAAAGTTTTGATTAACGATCAAAAATACAGATCAAAAGACTTTGATAATAGCTTTCAATCGCAAATGAACTTTGCTGACTATGTAAACTTTATGATAGTAAAAGCTGTAATAAAGAAATATAATTGGCCGTATGATAGTTTTATTTCAAAAGAAGAAAGTAGAATTATTTTTATAACAATACAGCACGCCAAATTGAGTGTTCAAAAACAATATGTTTCATTAATAAGTGACGCCGCGCGCATAGGGAAAATTAAATTTACTCATCTAGGATTACTACAAGATAGAATTGCTATTCAAGAAGGTAAACCTCAAATTTATGGGACACAAATAGGGCAAGATTCAGAAACAAAAGAATATTTTGTATTACCCGTTATCAATATGAATCTTATTGATGAACGAAGAAAACTGATGGGATTTACGCCCATGGCTGATTATTTAAAATTTTGGAACATTAAATTGTAAATATTAAAACATATCATTAAATTTAAGCATAAATAATAATCTAAATATAAAGTCATGGAGAACAAACAATTAGTAGAAACGCCAAAACCATTTTTATTTGATTTTTTAGAAGAAATACAAATTTCTTCTTCTGCTTCGACTTATACCAATTTGGGCGTAACTGGTGTTGGTAGTAACGCTGTACAAGATTCAGATGACGAGTAGTTTGTGAAGAAAATCTTATTTATCACAAATCATTCCGATAATGCTGTAAACTCCGTCGTTGCTTGGTTGGACAAATTAAACCAATATTACATTCGAATTAATACTGAAGATTTTTTCGCCGCAAGTGAAAAGCTGACAATTACGTTAAGTAATTTATCGATCGACTGTAATTATACATTAAATGAAATTGAAATTTTGCCGTCAGAAATCCTTTCGGTTTGTTATCGAAGGCCTTCATTAACAACATTTGACGGTAAAAGTCATTCAGAATATATTCATGCGCAATGGAAACATGCAATATGGTCTTTAACTACTACACTAGAAAGTTATTGGGTCAACCATCCCTTGTGGGGAAAAAATCTCTTAGAGCATAATAAGCTATATCAACTTCGGTTAGCATCAACAGTTGGCTTAAAAATCCCTGATACTATTATATCTAACAACATTAATGAGATAGTAAACTTTAGTAGAAATCATGGAGACAAAGTCGCGTGCAAGCCTTTGAGACATACAAATTTAGTCAACGAAGCTGACGCTCCGGTGGGTATTTACACTCAAATGGTAACTACAAAGGAGTTCATCGGACGAGATCAATCCCTAAGTATTGCGCCAATGATCATTCAACAGTACATTGAAAAAAAAATTGAACTAAGAGTAACTATTATCGGACATCATGTTTTTGCTTGCGAAATTCACTCACAAAGTAGTGACCGAACTAAGCATGATTGGAGAAGATATGATTTTGAAAATGTTAAACACGCAGTACATGAAATTCCCCGAAAAATTTCAGATCGCATCTTAAAGCTAATGAGAGCATTGAGGCTCAATTATGGAGCCATGGATTTAATCATTAATCCCGAAGGAGAATATGTATTTTTAGAAGTAAATCCTACTGGGCAGTATGGTTGGATTGAAGATATTACAGGGCTGCCGATTTCAAAGACATTCGCGTTAGCGCTTATAGAACCAACCGAGAATGGAATCAAGAGATATAGCGTTCAATAACAAATTAAAAATCGCCGACTCAATCGCAAAGATATCGTGTAAGCCTTATTGAAATATCATCGCCATAATTTAAAATGGCATTATTAATTTCCGCGTATTCTTCAATCGTATGTTTTAATCCTATCTTTTTTCGTCGTTTATTAACGTCTTTAAAATTAACAATAGGGTAAATATAGTATTGAAGTTGGCCATTTATTTTTAAACCTCTTATTGCGTTACCATATATTTGTTTCTTACCTCGATATTTCAGCAAACGGTCAATCATATTTGCTAAATGCTGGCAATCGGCCTCGCCTAACTCGGTGGCAAACGCTAGTTGTTTAATATATTTTCTTATTTTTTCTTTACTGCTATGCATTATAACGTAGTAAGCAGTCAGTGAAACTTTATCCCCATAAATACTTTTATATGGCCATCCAATTTTATTTAATATAGCATGTATCACGATTTGATTTATTACATCCATGCTTTTAATCAAATACCATGTTAGATATCTTGAAAAAGTCCCTTTAACTTTAGGTAGGCATACGCGCAGGTTTTGATCTGTATAAAAAACTATTTCAAAAATTTTGATAAGGATTGACCGTTTCCAATTCATTAAATTATTTTAAACTAACAAATAGAAAAGGTCAATCTTATATCTAAATCTTGTACAAATAATCAACTGCTTTGCTTGCCTCACTAGCCGCACTTACAATGCAACGGTTATCTTCTTTAAGCACTTTCAACCAGTGATCTATATAACCGGTATGGTCACCCTTCTCTACCGTTGCAATTCCAAAGCCTGCGCACAGAAACGCAGCGCCAAACTCGGCAACCAGTTCCTCAGCTGCATAAGCTTGATCGCCAAACTTTTTGCCCTTATTGCGATTTAAGCGATGCTTCGCGCCAGACCAGTGCACCAGCTCATGTAGCATCGTGGAGTAAAATCCTTCGGTTGCCGTGCAAGTAGTCGTGTTTACAAACCTATCAGCATAGGGTACACGAATTTTATCATCCGCAAAGTTGTAGCACGGGTCACCGTCATACGTTTCAATCACCGCCTTAGTGTTCTCTAAAAAAGCATCAATTGGGTCAATTTTCTCAAATAACGCCGGTTGACTATCAGAACTTACTTTTGCCGGTGCCTCATAACTGTTTAACTGGCAGCGATTGAATACATAGGATGCTTTGATGAATGGGATCTTTTTTATTTCACCGTCCTCTTCTTTTTCGATGGTATCATAATAGATAACCATGTTGCCCTTTTCGCCTTTACGGACAAATTCATTCTTCGAAGACCACTGTTTGAAGCTGGCCCATTCGTTGGTTTCAAATTTGTTTTTCATTGCTGCCGACCAAAGCAACACGATGTTAATGCCGCGATAGTAATTGCCGGTGACGTTATTAGCTGGAAGACTTAACGGCAATTCATATCCTGAACTATTCCATGATTGCTGCCATGGGATTACCCCTTGTTCAAGCTGTTCGATGATTGTATTGGTGACCATTTGGTAAACATCTTTAAATACCGATTTAGTTTCGACTGCCGGTTGGTTTTCTATTGTCTGCATTGTATCGCCTTTCGATAAAGTGGTAAGATGTGGGTGTTAATCGCTCAATCCATAGATTTCGGCTTCTTGTTGAATGTCTACGATGTCAATTAAGCGCTCCGGGTGGTAAAAGTTTTTTTGGTCGGCGAATGTGTTTATGAGGTTTTCCTTGGCGTAACGCTCAATTTCCTGTTCGTTCCAACTCGCGTTAAGCCATAGGGTTAGTTGGAGGGTGACTTTTATTTCCTGTCTCATTTCATGCTCATTGTGGTTGTGTGTAGACATGGTGTTATCCTTTCCTGGTAGAGTTAATCGTTACAGGAGATGCAACACCGAAGTTTTAGTGAACAAACCGGCTGAAATTTTGGATGGGAGAGTGAATGCCCTGTAAGGCAGAGGAAAATTTTAGTTGGTGACGGGAACGGCTTCGGTAATCTCCGTCCGTAGCTATTGGATCTTTCTGTCAGGAAAGGTGATATCTAGATGTACAGTTACAGCGTATAGCTCGCCAATGGCATTAAGCCCTCGTCACCCATCGAAAGATAATTGTGCCTTGTGATAATTACGTGGTCTAAAACCGTAATCCCAACTACATTTCCGGCCCCGCACATTTTTTTCGTTAAGATTATATCCGTTTCACTTGGCTGAGGATTTCCCGATGGATGATTGTGAACCATGATAATTGCCGCTGCGTTAGCTTTTAGAGCGGTAGCAAATACAAGTTTAGGATCAACCGGACAGGAAGCGGTTCCGCCTGAAGTGAGGTTGGAAACACCAAGGCAGGCATTGTTGCGGTTAAGCATCAATATCTTGAACTGCTCCACCAAATCAATCTTGTCAAAATCCCATAGTCCTTTAAAGACATGATACGCCTCTATTGAACTTGACACCCTTATTCGATCTTGGGGTTCAGTCGTATTTTTATAAGTTAACTCTACCTCTGCAACGCGATATAAGTTTTTGAGTTTATCTGCTAGCATTTATGCACCTATATAGACAAGTTGAGGTTGGACATGTGCCAGGCATTCACATCTTTATGCGAGGCATATACTTCGTTTAATGGCTTGTGCAATAAATCAGCTTCAGTTTTACAAAATTCCGCAAGTTGGATCGTTGCTTTCCTGCCGGCCTTGTCGTTATCCATCCAGGTATAAGCGGCACGATAACCGTAGTTTTGCATGTAAGGAGTCGCAGCCGATAGGCAACTTAAGGAGTTTAAGATAATGGTGTCGTCTTTAAGCGGCCCCTTGTTGATCGTAAGCACGGTCAGAAAATCCATAAATCCTTCGAAAAGGTGGATGTTTCGCGGTTTATGATCTTTACCACGAATAAAGGTAATCGTTTTAGGAGCGACGCAACTTTTAAAATAGGCGTTCCTAAGCTCCCAGCCTCCATCTTCGTTTTTAAAGCCAAGGGCAAATACCTTTTTGGAATTATCGTTATTACGGACATAGCATTCTGTTATAACTTCGTTCGCCAATTTTCGATCAATTCCTCGCTTATCCAGGTATCGTAGTAAGGCGATGTTTTTTAGCGGCTCGGATTTTATTAATTGCCAGTAGGGTTCGTTCTCTACTGCGCTGGCAATAAACCGCTGGTTGAAATTAGATACGGTCATATTACTTAGCCAACGCAATGCATCGGCAACGGTATCGTGTTCATTGGTATTCTTTAGATGCAGGCAAGCGAGATTAACGGCATCGCCGCCTACACCATCCCCAAAGTCATACCATTGGTTGGTTTTTAAGTTCACATGCAAGCTGGCTGTTTTTTCATTCCTCCAAAATGCGTAGTACCAGGAATCTTTCTCATTCTGCTTTACGGGGTACATCCCAATTTTTTCCAATATTAGGGACAAGGGTATACGTTTCGCTTCGTCTATATTCATAGGCGATCTCCAAAAAATAGTTGTTTGATTTAGGGAAAGCTAATGCTTGCCTATTTGACCCTGGTACGGGTAAGACTTTGTTCGAGGAATTTATCCAAATCCGAACGGCGGTAGCGAACCGATTTGCCAATTTTAATTGGATTCAAATTGTGGCGTTTGGTGCAATCCCAAACGGCTAACGTGCCGGGGGCGAAATTAATGTATCGAGCTGCTTCTTTTCTATCTAACAATGGATCATGGTTGGTTTTTTCTGTCATTCATTACCTTTCATTATGGATTAGTTATAGGATATAATGCCTATAGCTAGATCATATAAGGAATATATTCACAGAAAGCAAGATGATTAACGTTTCGTTAACGAGAAATAACAACCATTAACGCCTAAGAAAAACCGTTTAAAAAATAGTTTTTGTAAGAAAAGAAACCCAAGTAATGGACTTGTTGTAATTCAGCAGATTCTCACTGTGCATTACCATTAAGGCTAATTAATTAATAAAAATTAATAATGAGAGTGGAACTAGGGTGGAACTTACAATTTAACAATGAATAAGCTCGTTGAAATAGCTAATTAAATGCTTGAAATAATGGTGCTGTTGAGCAGGATTGAACTGCCGACCTCTCCCTTACCAATCGGTACAGGCCCACATTATGCATTATTAATAGTTATTATCAGATACAATTAATTCGTTGAATTAACATCAGTTTATGATATATATGTGTTTACTCACTTTTTTAAAGATTAATGGCCGTGGTGGAACCAGGGTGGAACCAATATGGAGGATTTAATGGATATGACAACAGTATCATTTACCAAAGATGTGTTGGATAAATTGGAGCCAACAAACAAAAGGTATTCAATTGCTGACACTAAAATCCCGTACCTAAAATTATTTGTTTATGAAAGTGGCGCAAAATCTTTCGTTTTAACTCGCAAGGTTAAGGGTCGCTCTCAAAAGATTAAGATTGGAAATTATGATACTTTAAAAATAGAACAAGCAAGAAAAAAAGCAAAAGACCTAAATGCCCTAATTGATTTAGGAGGCAATCCACATCAAGACCGTATTGATGAACGTCAATCAATAACCTTCAAAGAATTATATGAGCATTATTATAGCCAACATGCCCTTAGATTTACGAAACACCCGCGCAGTAACAGAAAAATAATGGAATTCCATGTCCTTCCAAGTTTAGGACATGAAAAAGCATCGGCTATCACATCCAAGCAGATGCGTGATCTTCACAGCCGAATTGGAGAGAAGGTTAGCAAGTATTCAAAAAATAACGAAAACAAGAAAAGTCATGGTAATGCCAACAGAGTACTTTCTGTTGTAAACGCTGTTTTTAATTTTGGCATTAAAGAAGAACTGATAGATTGTAAAAATCCGTGTTTTGGGCTTAAAAAATACAAGTCGAATTCTAGAGATCGGTTTTTAAGCCCAGCTGAATTGATAAAATTCTTTGAAGCATTAAACCATGAAAATCAGTTATTTTCCGATCTCTTTAAAATACTGTTATTCACAGGTGCTAGAAAGACTAACGTGCTTTCAATGAAATGGACCGATATCGATTTGGATTTAAAACGCTGGCGAATTCCTGAATCGCAGACAAAAAATAAGGATGTAAATATTGTTGTTTTACCAGATTTGGCAATCGCTATCCTTAAAGTACGATATATATTGAATGAAAAAGCTGATCTGAAATCGCAATTTGTTTTCCCAGGGGAAGGTAAACATGGATATCTAAACGATCCCAAAAAATCCTTTTACCGAATTAAAAAATTTATGGGGGTGGATGATATTACAATCCACGACCTTAGAAGAACAATGGCTAGCTACATGGCAATAAGTGGCGCAAGTTTGCCTATGATTGGTAAAGCATTAAACCACAAAAGCCAAGTATCAACGGCTATATATGCAAGATTATCACAAGCCCCCGTTTTAGATGCTGTCAACGTAGCTACGTCGTTAATGAACAATGGTTATCGTTGATTACTCGACTTGTGTAATGATCTGAACGAGCAATGTCACAATATATTCAATTAAAAAAAATAAAGCCCCCTAACACTCGCTGCTCGGGGGCTTCAACCTAAACCTTATCACAATGTAAATGCGAGGCACTTACAAGACGGTAAATATAATAGATTATATTATTCTCTTTTTGTACAATAGAAGATACGCACATTGATAATACTTGGAGTATCTAACAGCGGTTCTTCATTTCGCAAAATCATGTGTTTATCGTCCAGGCTTAACACTTCAAAAGAAAACGGCCCAGTATTGCCGCCAGTGCAATTGATGCGTTTGGCCGCTCTATCGTATGTGTAAAGATATTGATATGGCGTACCGTTAACATCAATGTCCCTATAATCAAGCTTTCCGTTACCCATAAAATTAAATCGGTCATATGTATTGGCAAATGACGTAATTTTGGTTTCCAGCGTGAGTTTAGTGCCTTTATAGTGCCTTGTATGCAAGGTGTCGCTTATCCACGAACCTTGAAGTTTTTCAATGTCTGGCTTTTCGTTATTGCCTGACTTTGTACATGCAAAGGCAAAACATATAGCAAGCAAGGCTAAAATTATCGTTATCTGTTTCATAGGATAGTTTATTTATCAATCTGAATGGCTTTACAGGTGTACTGATCGTCACAAGGAACCTCAATTGTTCCCTTGAATGTTCTGTTTTCAGAGGTAGCGGTATAGGAATATTTTTTACCAAACAAAAGTTGTGCAACCGCATGTTTGCTATAGTTGGCATTCGCTTTATTGCAAGCATCCGGCGCGGTCGCTTCGAAGACAGTAAGCTGGTTATTGTCCAGTGACGAGTGGGATTTATCGTTGCCTTGCTCGTCGTAAATTTTAACGGTATAAGGCCCGCCGCTATAATCCTTGGAAACCCAGAACATAAATTGACCCGCAACGCCAATGCCGCCAATTACGCATGTTCCTTCTTGGTCTTTGTTCGGTTCTTTTTTACATGAGATAATGGCAACAGCAATTGTCGCGACAAAGGAAATGGCCGCGCAGAAAAGGTAGAACTTTTTCATTTTTATGGATTTGTTTATAGGAATTAAGTTATAGTTGTCGTCAGTTTTAATAGAAATCAGTGCCGCCAGCCTTGCGGATGGCAACATAAAGTCGTTGGGTAAAATCTTTTACCTTGCCGCCGCCAATCGGTATGCGATGGACAGGCTTTTTAAAATCATCCACAGAAATTTCGACAACCCCTGTTAGTTCTCGAATGGACGCCGCAACACCCCGCCCACCTGATTCCGTTACCGTCGAAATGCCGGTAACTTTTTTGACATCATAGGTATATTTATTGATTTTAATGGTGCCTGCCTTGAAATCAACACGGACGCCAGCTTGCTCAAAGTAGTCGTCATTAGCCGTCATTTTTGTGCTGGTGAAATGTTTTATTATTCCCCAGATGATAATGCCGAATAAGGCAATAAAAACGATTGTAAAGAAAAAATCCATTTTGTTAGTGTTATTGGAGATTCTGATAAACGAGACCACCTGATTCCGGGGCAAGCTGACCACCAATTCCGGGGCAAACTGACCAGGGGATTCCGGGACAAACTGACCACCCTCAACGTGTAGCAAATGCTGTAGAAGCAACCATCTTTCGGAGGCAACATATACCTCCAAACATGGCCAATTCGACGATCAGCATGAGTAAGATTAGAAAGATTTTAAGGATGTACAGCCAGCAGCGGCCCATAATGACCATCGCTGCCCAGACTGATTCATCCCGGAATACCGTAAAGAAGTACCTGGCAGCCTTTAAAGCCAGCAGCTTTACCTTTGAAGAGATCGATGCCCTTAACGATAAGGAACTCGAAGATCTCTTCGGCAAAAGCAAAGAACACCCGCCTACCAGCCGTATGCAGTCCATGCAGCGCTGTTTTCCCCAAGTTGATAAAGAACTCAAACGCACCGGTGTCAACCGGTATATGCTATGGGAATCCTACCGCAAAGAGTTCCCTGACGGCTACCAGTACAGCCAATTCTGCTTTTATTACAACCAATGGAAAGCCAGGGTAAACCCGACCATGCACATGGATCACAAAGCCGGTGATAAGCTTTATGTGGACTTTGCAGGCGAAAAGCTAAGCTATACAGACAAAGATACCGGTGAAGTTATTGCAGTAGAGGTCTTTGTGGCTATCCTCGGAGCCAGTCAGCTTACTTATGTAGAGGCGGTTCCGAGCCAGCAAAAGGAAGACTTTATAGCGGCCTGCGAGAATACGCTGCACTTTATCGGCGGCGTTCCCGCCGCCATTGTACCGGATAACCTGAAGGCAGCCGTAACCAAAAGCAGCCGCTATGAACCTACTTTGAACGAAACGTTTGAGGATTTTGCAGACCATTACGGCACCACCATACTACCAGCGCGGGCGTACCGCCCGCGTGATAAAGCACTGGTAGAAGGTGCCGTTAAGATCATCTATACCAAGATCTACGCGCCTATCAACCGGGTTACCTATCATTCTTTAAAAGAGCTGAATACGGGTATATGGGAAGCATTGGAAACCCATAACAGCCAGTTGCTTAAAGGGCGCAACTACAGCCGCAGGCTACAGTTTGAAGAGATCGAACGGCACACCCTAATGCCGCTGCCTGTCCTGCTTTATCAGTTCAAAAAGCACTTCTACGCTAAGGTTATCAAGAACGGCCACGTCAATCTCGGCCCGGATAAACATTATTACAGCGTGCCTTAAGCCCTGGATATTGCCGTTGACATCATAGCCGCTGATCGCTTCGCTGAAGCCGCCCGAATTTTTGTTATATAATGTACCTGTGGGCGTCCGCTCCGAATAATCCGCCGTTTTGTAGCGATTAAACTCGTCGTAGGTGTATTTAAAGCTGCGTTCGTAGCTGTTGGTGCTTGTAGTGATCTTATTCATCCACCGCCGATAGCCTGCCGCTGTAATAAGCGGTATTGCCCAGGTTGCTGTCTGCCTGGTCATACAGCATCTGCATCCCGAAAAGGTCGTTATTGTCATCATTCGTGTATGCTATATCTTTGTTAAGCTATAAGATTAACACTTTTTAGGTCTAAGTTACGCTATGCTAAACTTAGACCAGTTGGGGGGATGCCTTAGAAGTATCTTTGGATTATTTGGCTGGCGGTAGCGATAAGGCCGCTTTTGATAAGCAAACCTTATAGCTTATTGATGAGATTGAGGAACTGGAACCATCTACTAAAGATAAGCTCATATTCCTGGCTAATGCCATTATAAGGGATGCTAAAACAGGTAAGGCTTACGCTCACTAAATAGAAAAAGCCCGGCTTGCGGCCGGGCTGGTTGTGTGCTAAAAGACTAATATTTATTGATTAATCACAAACAACTTACTTCCCTTTATCATAAGTTATGAGTAAGTTATTTAATCGCTCAATTTCTTCTGCTTTACTGACAGCTAAATGAACTTCATCGACACGATTGAGTAACAATTCATATTCTTGTGGATTATTTATTTTTCCTTTCTTTAGGACTTTTTCAATTGATTTTAAACGAGCTTTCTCAAAAATGTCAAGATCGATACCAAGCTTAGCTTTAAAAAAAGATTTTAACTCCAGTGCCATTGACGAAGGCATATGTCGAATGACCTGATCATCTATATCATTACTTGCAGCTCTAAGGGGTTTAATTTTCCCTTCTTGATAGGCGCTTTCCAGTAATCTATTTGATTCTGTGTAAGCACCTACTAGTTCCTTTGGAATAGCGCCTCTTTCAAGCATAAATTGATTAAACAAAATACACTTATCACGCAATTTTTTTAATTCTGTAACTTCCATCTTATTTATTTCACGTATGGCCCGAACATTAAACTTGAAGCTCCCATATATAATGGCCGATTCGGATTATATTGCCATATAGGATTAATACTATTACCTAATTGCGAACTTCCTATCCCGCCATAAGCATTTACAGCATCTTGTTCGCGACCCCTTATCGCATAATACCCTAAAGGATAGCCTTGTGCAACTCTATCAAGTTGTGGATTTCCAAATCCCAAAGCTCTCATATTTTGTTTATAAAGTAACCTATTATTAATAAAAAGAATGGTAAAAAATAAGATGTCATAATGTAAGCGACACACAGCTTTCCATTGTAGTTGACGGTGTACTTTTTAAATAACAGTTCATAACGCTTTTTTCTAAAAATTAAGAAATAATTTATCAATACACAAGGTCCTAGAAACAATATGAAAAAGCTTAAAAAAGAATTCAATTTTAATTCTGGGAAAAAATCGAATTTCAAATGGTAAAAATTTGTTCTAAACACGTTTCTTTCAAGAATTGCTATGATTAGCATAAAATTTACAGCCATAGCCATAGATATAAAGATCATTGCATAGAACTTCCACATATTTTTATTCGCCGGAATGGACTTTAATTTTCGCAATCCATCTACCCATATTTTGTAGTATAAGTTCATAATTATTTAATTTTCTTTATGCGTTGCATCATATATTAACGTTCCTACGCTGTATACTAATATTCCCGCGCCAATCGTCCAACCTACTGGATTTGAAATTAAGCCAAATGCAGCTAATCCTGTTGCTCCTAAACCGATGGCCCCAACTCCTGCATCAACTACATCACGATGAGAAAATACTTCGTTCACTCCGCCTTTTTGATATTGACCATAAACTTGGTAACTAGAATAGCCCGTTGTAACCACAGACCCCGCAATACCAAGACCTTTTGTGATACCTAAGTATTTTACGATTCCTCGTGAGCTCGTTGCACGCAATACATCAGCCGCCTCAACAGCTGTTATCCTTATATTTCTGCTTGCTGCTACGCCACCTTCAATTAACATCGTTTTCATGTCAAGAAAAGGGCTTATAGTATTGATGACATCGTTCGTTTTACCAAAACCGCTAGTTCCTCCCTGATTGGCATTGATATCTACATCATTTTGAATTAATAACATTATCCCTTCTGCCTCGCTTAAATCTTTCCAGTCAGTATGGGCTAAGCCGTTAATATCAATTAACTGAATTTGTAGTTGACTGTAGGTGTCATAAAACTTGCCATTTTTACCTGTTGCATCAGGCATATATTTACCATCCACATAAAATAAATGTTCACGACCGTTTCCGGCCCATGCGCCGCTTGTACTTCCATCAGAATTTACATGGTACACATTTGAAGCATAACCATCGAAAACAGCATCATTCATGTCAAATAGGGCTGACGCAAACCATGATCCTCCATTTGAACCTTCCGCGTACATGGAATAAACATAAGGATTATCATGCTGATAGGAAATCTGAGAGCCTGCCCTTGCCGAATTACCCATCGGGTCGTTCATCATCACGGGGTTGTTGTTGGCATACTGGTAAACGCTCATGCTTTCGGTCAACTCTGCCATCGGGTCTGACGCTACAAAGCGGGCTATCGCCGCATCGTAATTTCGGTAAAATGTCTGCTGGTAGTCCGGCTGGTTATTATAATCATTTTGCCATTCGCTGCCGCCGTTGTACAAGTTTTTGTTTGGTGCACTTGGCGTAGCTACCGGGCTGTTTGCCATTATCTGCCCTGTGGCATAGTAACTGTTCTCCTGCTTTACCACTGCCGTACCCGGTGTGGCCGTGCTTTCCTCAAAGCTTAGACGGGCGTTACCCTGCTGATCATTAATAAGGTATTCGGGCTTCAAAGAACTGCCGGTGTTGTTTACCCTCCCTTCCGGCATCGGGAAAAAACTTATCGTGCTGCCAATATACACAAAGCCATCCACATAATCGGTAGTGACCACCGGGTTGGTATTATCATACTGCTGCTTGCGGATCACGCTGCCTGCCGCATCATACGTATAATCAATATGCCTGTTGGTGCCCGCTGTAATGGTGATCACGTTAGTTTTGTTCAGGTCGTTGTAGGTTAGCGTCAGCCCTTTAAACGGGTCGGTGGTTAGGTTACCATTCGTATCATACAGATAGTTGCCACTCGTGCTGCCGGGTACTACACCCGTAAGGTTGCGGAAGCCTGCACCTGTGTAGTTGGTACCTGTGCCGTCTGTTACCGATTTCAGCTTATTGGGGTTATCGCTGTAATACACATATGTCAGGTTATCGATCTGGATATCGCTTGTGGTACCCTGCGTAGAACTCCTTCGTGTTAAGCCCTGGATATTGCCGTTGACATCATAACCGCTGATCGCTTCGCTGAAGCCGCCCGAATTTTTGTTATATAATGTGCCTCCCGGCGCCCGCTCTGCATAGGCGGCCGTTTTATAACGGTTAAACTCATCATAACCGTATTTATAGCTGCGCTCGTAGCTGTTGGTAGTTGTGGTGATCTTATTCATCCATTTTATCGCCGATAGCCTGCCGCTGTAATAAGCGGTATTGCCCAGGTTGCTGTCTGCCTGGTCATACAGCATCTGCATCCCGAAAAGGTCGTTATTGTCATCATTCGTGTAAGTAGTACCGTTGCCCCAATCCAGTTGGATCTTGCTGTTGTTCATACTGATCAGTTGGCCCCTGATGTTGTAACGGTAATCTACCGACTGCAAATAGCTGTTGCCGCCATCGGTGCTGTGCAGCTTTTTGTCTATCAGTTGCCCCAATTCGTTATAAATATAGGCCGCAATGCGGATAGCCGTTGCCCCGTTGTAACTTTGATCTACCGTTTGCAGGCGGTTCATCGGGTCATAACCCATCGTGGTCAGTACGGTTGTACTTACCGAGTTAACTACCTTGGTCACCTTCGTTTGTTTAGCCAAACCAAATGCATCGAATACATTGGTTTTGATATCGCTTACTGCTGCCGTAAGCTGGTTATTACTTTTCAGCTGGATAGCCTTCCCCTTTTTATCGTAAAATATATAGCTAACCAGCCAATTACCGGCAGCGAAACCATTACCCAGCGTGGTTTTACGCGTCATGGTCAGTATTCCGCGGGTAGGTGCCGTAGTTGGTGTGCTTTCTCCGGCCAATCCCTGCGTCGAATAGCTGTAATCATCCATACCTGATAAGTCCATATCATAATAATCATAATAATTATAACTTAACGGTTTAATTCCTGCCAACGGGAATGTACTGTTGCTATAATAACCTGTAGACTGGTTGGTGTTACGTATTTCGTACCACGAGGTATTGTAGGTGGTGTTGCTGTTTACCGCGTTCTGCATCGCAGCTGCGCCGTATTGGTTAGGATCTGTGTATATGCCCTGGCTTATGGGGTGGTCTTTAACATCGTATTTAATATAATACCATTTGTAACTTACGGCCATTTGCGCGTTCTGTACCAATACGGGCCGGTTCAATGGGTCGTAAATGGTATTGATGGTACCGCTGCCAGGTACCGTTTTCTGTATCACCCGCCCATGGTTATCGTACACATATTTAAATATCAGGTTATTTACTCCTGTTTGTGTAAGGCTGTAATTACCCGCTGATACCATCAACTCCAGAGCCTTTGGCGGGATAATCATACTTACCTGCCCGGCATTATTATAAATGTAATAAGTATCCTGGCAGGTATTTGCTGCGGCGGCATACTCCCGTTTCAATACCAGGTGCCCGGCAAAATCTGTAAACGTTGCTGCCTTAACACCGTCTTCATTCGTAGCTGTTTTAACATTTAATAAGGTGGCCGTGTAGTTGCCGATGTTGATACCGGCAGTACTCCACATAATGATGTTACCATCGCTACTGTTATTAGACCGGTTATCGAATATAGCGTTGTGGCCGCCAATTTCATAACCATTCCCTATGCTCCCCGCACTCAACAGCTGCTGCAAAGGGTCATCGCTGTATAATACCTGCGAATAAGGTTTTGTATCGTCGGCAATTTTATCGGCCAGGCCATTGTTATAAAAAGCAGCTTGCTCTAACGTTAGCGCATTGGGCCTGTAAGCCCCGCTGCCGTTTGTACCCACATAAGGCAAGTATTTTGTGGTTTGCTGCCCCAGGTTGTTATAAGCATAAGGCTGTATGATATCATACCCCATTGGGCTGCCTTTAATGGCTACCGTCTGGATAGTTTGCCCCAGGCCGTCGTAATAGCTGCGGGTAGTTTGCTTTTCGCCTAAAGGCATTGTTGTGATTTGCGCATCGGTATAACTGCCCGGGTTTTTAATCACATCCTTCTGCATAAAACCTATGGTTTGCGCAGTTGCGTTATATATTGTATTTACAAATAAAAGGGTGCTGTAAAGTATAAAAGCGTTTAGCTTTTTTATTCTTATTTTCATTACAAGAGTAAGGTTTAGTTAATTTGCAGGTTGACAATCGGTTTTATATACATTGAAATATAAAGAGCTGGCCGTTGTCAGGTCGTAAATATTATACACATATGTGTTGGTATTCTTAATACCATCATATGGCTTGCAATTTGCAGACGATCCTACCATGATGCTGCCGTAGCCCAGGTCCGTAGATAAATTATACTGCGTACCGCCTAATAGCTCAACTGTAATATTATAGGTGCCTGTAGGTAATTGATAACCATTAAGTACAGAACCAGACACGGTAATCACCGGGCTTGTACCATTATTGTTAATGAACTTCACATTGGTAATATTACCATTCCCTGTGGTAAAGTTGTTGTAACCTAAGGTTACATAAGTTGGCGGAGGCGGAGCAGAGGTAACTACAATTGTTTTGGTGACCGTTTCAATACCTAATGTAAGCGATGTACGGGTTAGCGTAACAGTATAACTGCCATTATTGGCATAGGTATGCGTTGCAGAAGGATTTGACGTTGTAAAATCACCAGTGCCGTCACCAAAGTTCCATTTATAGCCAGACCCAACTGCGGTGCATGAATTATAACCGGCATCTGAAAAAATAATAGGTACAGTGGAGTAAGCAGAACCATTGTAAGTAATAGCAGCAGGCGCGACATTTTGCAGATCTGCAGGTGTAATAAAGGTATTTTTTTGCAGCAGGTTTTTGTCCTGATCATACGAGTAAGTAACCCTTCCAAAATTGTCATACACGTTATAGGCAGAGATACCGTTGGTATTGGTTTGGGCGATCAGGTTAAAATAGTCATTATCATAATTATAAGTGTTAACCTCAGATTGCTCGGGATAAAAGATCAGGTCATCAACCATTATAGCAACATTACTGGTAAAGCTGATCATAAATGAAGCAGTTACGCCTGCAGCAGGTAGCACAAAGGAATAATACTTCCAATTCCCGGTGCCTGTATAAGTTTTTGTTGTATTGGAAATACCGGAAAGCGCAAAAGTAAGCGTGTTAGAACCCGACGGGGCTTTGATCCATGCAGAAAATATATAAGCCCTTGCCTGTGTATTCTTAGTGATTTGACGCGAAAATGAAGCGCCGGCCGCCATACTTGCAGCATTGCCGCTATGACTATCATTTGTAACGTAACTAACCGAGCCGCTGGATGTAAAATAAGGCGTAAGCGCGGCATCAAAGTCCATAAATGCAATTTCATCATACGCAGCATTTGTAAATGTAGCCTCCGGTTTACCGGCCAGATGGTTGGTGATCACCGTAGAAGTATGCTTGTGTGCATCATCTGTGGTAACGATATTACCATAGTCGTCATATCTATTATAATTGGTGACCGGTATATACCCCGAATAATATGAAGGTATGCCAGAGGTGATCTGATAAGGTGTAAAAGAAGCATCGCCATCTGCAGAGAAAAACTTAAGCGACTGCAACGGCATATAAGTTTTACCATTAACAATTGTAAATTCACCAAACCGCATAAGCGATGCCGAAATGGTTTTGGCAGCACCGCCTGTGGTAACCTGCTGATAGCTTTCTACGGGTGCATTAATATTTCTGGCTTGCAGGCTGCTCAGGGCCATCACATCTGCATTACTACTGCCAACCGTTGTAAAATCTTTTATATACTTTATGTTATTTGTCAACACACTGCCATCACTATTGGTCGTGGTTTGCTTTACAAGTTTGTGGTGTGTGTTACTATAAAAACTCGTTGAAACTACGGATTGACCGCTTGAACTACCTGGCGAATCAAATACCTTATCTGTTATCGTAGTAACTAATTCCCCGGTAGAGGTGTATATGGCGTATTTACTGTACCCCTTAATAGTAAGGCTGCCATTGATATTGTCATCTATACTTAAAGCGGGTATAATAACAGGTGCTGCCGTACGCTGATAAGTAAAGGACTTTTCACTGACTTTAAGCTGGCTCTCATTATAAGTTGCAGCCGTTAGCGGTAATCCTCTTTCAAAGTCGTAATTAATATTTGGTGCGAACGGATAAGAGCCGGTCATGTTCTTTACCGGGCCATAATTAGAGGCGCAGTTTGTCCGAGCGGCATAATTTATAGTTGGGCTCCATTCTGCACCGCAGGACGCACATGCCGGGGCGGATGTATTATCCCAGTTCATAGCGGGCAGGTAATAATTATTTACAATATATCCGGCACCCGTCTGGCTTTGCGTAACGGTACCATACATAATGGTATGATCTTCGGACGAAAGATCGTTCTCAGACCGTATGGTACTATAATTCCAATAGTCGTTACCGGTTGCTGAACCTGAATAAGGCGTAGTAAATGCATACTGTGGAAGAGATACAGGCTTGCCGCTTGTTTTACTGTTAGCTACAAAAGGGCTGGATGCATAATTAAAGTTTCTAACGATAACTGTTGAGGCATTAACTGCATCATCGGTAATACTTTTTACCCTTACCCCGCCGCCAATCACCTCCGTGTTTGAGGGAACATCCAGGTAACTGTTCGGTTCGTATTGTATTGTTGTATTTCCGCCTGTTGCATAATAAACTTTGTTCAATGAGCCATAGATCACATTCGTAGCATGTGCAGACCGGTTGGTGCCGCTTAATGCATTTGTATAATCTGCACCGACAGCGGATGATACATTGATCGCATATCTTGCATAATTATTATTTGACGGATTAACAATCAGTGCCGGTTTTAAATCGGCACTGATACCGTTATAATATCCCCAGTAGTCTATTTTAGTTGATGTAGAATCTCCCAGTGCTGTTGTATATGTCTGGTATGCATCATTTGAAAACGTTTCGCCTGCGTAACCAAATTTGTAATTAATCGGAGAACTACACCCCCCTATGAAAAAATTTCTTAAAAAGTACCTTTTATACGCAGTTGCCTGAAAAGCAACAGAACTGTACGTAAAATTAAAAGTCCGTGCGCCCCTCTTTATTGAATTGATTATCATCTGCCCCGTATTGCTCCAAAGCCAGCTAAATTTTAAAATGGGTGCTATGTCATCATTATACTGCTCCGAAATTTTATCTATCGTTTGGGATGTTACTGTTTGTTTTATACTATATTGAGGAATAGTTATTGTATTACCGCCAGAAGCACCCATGTATAAAACGATGGGATCGGTGCTATTTCTGACTTCACCTGTTGTGTACGTTATTGAAACACCGTTATTATTAACATCTAAAACAGATGTCAGGTGCCAGTTATTATTAAAACTAATACCATTAATAAACTGATCGTATGTAGTTTTATAATATTTCACAGTTGCATTAGACGCTAATACTGTTTTCATATCCACCTTTTCGGGATTAGAAAAAGTGTATTTAATGCCCTTATCATTCAAAATAGTAAAAGCTGTTAACGCCCCTGAAGTAGGGTTAAAAGTAGGGGTAATAACAAGGTCTTCGTAATTGATCGACCGGAAGCCAGGTGTACTCATGCTTTGATCCCACACCAACTGGCATGATAAACCAGGTGCACTGACATAAAAAATATCAGGTTCGGTATCGGAAGTATTGGGGAAATTATTGTTTAGATAGGTGATATCCGTTGTTTCATTCGAACAGGTTGTATTTGTATTGGCAGGTGTAAAAGCACTTATCTTGCTTTGATTGGTGTTGTAGATCCATCCCAGTCTGTCAAAATTTGATTTGTCTTTTTTGCAATCATCCGGCAAACCACGAAGTTGCCTGGTTACCTGTCCGCCGGTTTGTACCTGCCAACCCATACCGGCGTTGCCCTCTACATCCTTAGGTTTAACACCACCTCCTACATAGACCAGGTTCACGGGTATAATAACGGAGCCACGCTGCACTGCATCTATCGGAATGACAATTTGAGAAGAACCTGTAAGTGTATTTACATCTACAACGCTTTTTTGAGCTTTTGCCTGATGACAAAGCACAATGCTGATTGCAATCAGCAATATCTGCTTGATTTTCATGAAAGGAAATAAGTGTTAAATTAAAAGGGGAATTCAGGAATAGAACCGATAAGAAAATGGTTAGTGACTATTCAAATTCAATGTGGAGATATAGCATTTTAATGTTGATAATAGTTGAGGTATTTTCTGCTAAAATAATATTTTTCAATGAAATATTTAAATAATAATTTGAGAACTATGTTTACAAACAGATTAGCTTCATTGCTTAATCATCTTATACTTTGCAATATCCGCAATCGCTCCATTGCTTGCAACTCATAATACTTAGGAATGAAGCTGTGATAAAGGCTGCATTGCGGGTCTTTGCCATCGATACGGTAAACCGGACACCCGCTGGTACAAACCGAGCGATAGCGGCATGTTTTGCAATCATCTGATTTATGATCTTCGTGATGTTCGCCGCCTGCGATCATATCTACCAGGTCTAATTCTTCGTTGAAGATTGTATGTGGTGAATCTCTTTTTTCGCCGAACTGTACATGGCAGTATTTAAAGCTGCCATCCACATAGATCGCACCGCCGGAAAAACCGGATGCACAGGTCTGGAAACCCAATTCATTCGGTTTAAGATCACAGAACTGAAAACGTTTAGAAAATTGCCAGCCGCTTGCTATCGCTTCCTGCATGATGGTATAGGATGCTGAAAGATACTCATCCAATAATTCGGCATGGATCTTTTCGCCCCTAACGATGGAGTAACGGAAAGGAATATCCAGGGCAATCAGGTAGCGGGTTAAATCGGGCAAGCCTGTCAGGTTCAAATTGCTTACTACCGTATTTACAGACACGGGGACTCCCTCTTCGATCAGCTTGCGCAAATTGTCATCAACAATTCCAAACGAACCGCAGCCGGAACGAAAACTGCGCGTGACATCGTGGGTGGCTTCCACACCGTCCAGCGATACGCCAAACCCAATCTCGTACTCTTTTGAGAATGAAATAATCTCATCATTTAACAATGTTAGATTGGTAACAAACCCCGCATCAAACCTGCACCCGGCATCGGCCAACGCTTTCCTGGCTTCTGGGATAAATAATTTCCAAACATGGAACTGGCCCAGCGGTTCACCTCCTGCCAATCGCAACCGGATATGCCGGATACCTTTTGATTTTACTGCTTCCAGTAATTTATATCGCAATTGTTGCCGAACCGCCTCCGTCATACCTTTGCCCGTGTTTAAGGTCGAAATATAACAGTAACTACATCCCAGGTTACAGGCATTGGTCGTATGGATCCAGAAGTTCAAAGATTTCGGCCTGTCGGGTTTCTGCAGGACGCTGAAATGATGGTCAAAAGCGATCAGCTCTGTTTTGTGCAACAGCCTCAAAAACTTTTCCAGCGTATCGTTATCAATATTCAGTTGTTCCGCTATCGTTAGTATATCATCAACGCCATTTACAGCCCGTAATATTTCGTATTGGCGAGTGTTCAACAGCCGGAATGAATTTGGAAAGGAACAGTTTACTGCATAGGCAAAACCATCCGTTACCGGATTAAGGAGCAGTTCTGGCGACCTGTACGGTATCAGGGTGTTCATAGTTTAAGAAAACAATTGATTATCGATTCGATCTAAAATGTCATCAACAGGGGGCTCTGTTTCAAACCGGTTGCCGCAATCTCCATAAATCATGGAATTTTCTGCGGGGCTACCTGAAAGGTAAATGGAACTAATTGTTGCAAGATCGTCAAAAAGAATGTCGTTGTGGTTTGTTGTCAGCATGGCTTGTGTTTTTAATTGTTTCTATTTATTTTAGTTGTTTGTATTTATTTTGATTGTTTCTGTTCTTCTTCCTGTTTATTTATTCGGGTCATCAATGTATGAACTGAACTTCGGTGCCATTTTCCGACATGTCGAAAAGTGGGTATGCTTTTTTTGTTTAATTCATTGCAGACGGCGCGTTCGGTAATGATCCCACGATTTTTAAACCGTTGTATCACCGGTGACATTTTACGGGCAAAATCTTCTGCTGCCTGTCTATTGGCAACCGATAAGAACATCTTGCCATTTTTACCCAATTCAACACCGCGGCTTCTTGCAGCCTTTAATGCTTCTTTGGTCGTTTCGCTGATGCGCTGGCGCTGGTCTTCGGCAACTGCTGCCAGAATGTGAATGGTAAACAGATTAGCATAGGGATTGTCCACGACCTTAACCTCGATTTTTGACCGGGGGTTAAATATCCTGGCGATCTGTTCTACGTCCCGGCCCAGCCTGTCAAGGCGGGCAACGACCAGGCTTGCTTTGTTTTGTTTGCACAGGTCAAGCGCATCGAATAAACCGGCTCGGTATTTCCGGGTGGACCTTACTTCTGTCACCTCGTTCAACAATTGATAGTCATTGGCTTTGCAATAATGTTCAACGGCGCTTTGCTGCGCCTCCAGCCCTAAGCCGCTTCTGCCCTGCCTGCCTGTTGATACCCGATAATAGGCTATTGCCTGCTTCATAGACTTTCTCTTTTCGCTCACTATTAAACCATCAACTATATTTGAGTAAAAATTGGTTAAAAATCACTTAACAGGATTTTTGAAACCATTGTAGATCAATCGTTTTGAAATTTTTCTAATGCGGAAAAACCGGGCTTTTTACTTATAGGTTGAGGATGGTTTGCTCATAAGCAAATCGCAATGATCTTTTTTATTTTTACGGTGGCAATAATGGATCTCGCACTTTCCTTTGCAATGTCTTTTTTTGCCCTTCTGGCAACATTTTATCAGGCGCATCTGCAACGCGTCCATAACCAGAAATCCGTCAAGCCCCTGCCGCAGATCGATTTAATGGATCGTGACGGTGTGCTATTTGTCCATGTACAGAATAACGGGGTCGGCCCGATGATCGTTGACAGATTGGTATTTACCAGAGGCGGGAAACACTATTATCGAATACAGGACTGCTTGGATATTGATCCCAAAAGTTATTATCATGTGGAAGTAACAGATACGAACAAAAAAGTGCTCATTCCCGGCGGGTTTTTGCAAGTATTTTCTGAACCCCTTGATCCGCAGGGTAATCAGGGAACGATCGCTTTATTTCAAAAGCAGCTTGCCGCATTGCACCTGAAAGTTGAAGGACATGATATTTACAACAATAGAATTTCTGTTGAAAAAAGTCTGAGCTGGTTCGCCAGGCATCTTTAGGCAAATGGCGCCAGTATAAGAGTGAGTTAGAATGCTAACTATGGTTCTTTAATTACGTTCCAAAATTTTTATGAACTAGGTGATAAATAAAAGGAGCTTTTAAAGAAGGATAGCCGTGCTAATTAATTTGAGTTAGTATTCGAAATTATTGTGTATTGTCTTTTTTACTTAAATCTACAAAGTTAAAATTGAGTGATAACGCAAACTAATGCTCCAAACTTGACTTACTTGAGCAATCTAAAATATTTCTTCTCAACAGTGCAAACCGTGTCTTGGCATTTGTGAAATGTCCAGCGGCGGTATTGTCGGAACTGTTGTTGATCCTCGCTTGATATTTGTAACGGCCCTAAAGGCCAATGCCTGCGCTATTATTCTTGCACACAATCACCCATGCGGTAATCTAACGCCAAGCATGGGAGATAAGAAAATGACGAACCGTTTGATGGATGCGGGAAAGCTGCTAAATATTGAGGTGCTGGATCATATCATCGTAACGAGTGGCGGCTATTATTCTTTCGCCGAGCAAATGGCTTACGAAAAGGTGCAGCATGGTAAAAGCTTTTACTTAGAAGCCTTACAACCGTTTTGATTTTGCCATGAAAAGAAAAAATAGTTTTATAATATAATATTCAATAGCTTTAGTCATCTAAACAATTAAAACTTATTACTATGGCATTCATGAAATCTTCTGGAAAGGCACTCGCAAGGCTGTTGGGTAAATTAGAGACTGAAGAGTTTTATTTTAATCAACTTAGTGGCTATGCAGTAAGCAAATTTGTTATAAATCCCGCTGGAAATAAAGCTACCGCTTGGTTTAAAGGACATGTTTTACATCGAAACGTACAAATCGGAGAGTTATATCACTGCCCTGATGGACATGAGTATATCCATACGAACGGTAAAACATATCTTTATGACCCTTCAACCGATAATTTTTATCATGCGACAGTATAATGGGTGATTCATTTATAAAGAAAGCCATCAAGGACTTCAAGGAAGGTTTTGATGAAGAAAGAGAAAAAGAAAATCCAAACAAAGATAAATCATCTAAGGATCAAATCACTGAAGGTACCGCCACTGGCATAACCGAAACTTTTGCAAATCCATTTTCATGGCTCAAAGCGCTTTGGAAGTAGTTGAGTTTTTAAAATCTCCTCATTTTGGCCAGCTTTATTGTTAATTGATAAAGCTGGCTTTAGATTCAGAATCCAACAACACTATCCAGTGCGGCATCCTCATTTTCATGTATAAAATTAGCCTGATAGCCCATTGTTGTTGTAATCGAAGTGTGACGATAAAACTTTTGCAGCATTTTGGGGTCGATTTTACCGCCTGATATATTGCCAAAGCTATGCCGCGCTATGTGCATGGTTACCGCTTTGGTAACTTTTGCTTCTTCAAGTACCTTTTGCAATTGCTCGTTATTTTTACGGATGCGAGTTTTTATGCGGGTCTGTACCTGTATTTCGTCGTTTAAATCCGGCAGAGTCTCCAAGTCAGGAAACACCAGATCATGTACAGGGTTATCCCGACGATATTGTTCGATGATCGGCAACGCCTTATCCGGTATTTTCATGGAGTCGGCTTTGGCGTTCTTACCCATCTTATAATACAAACGGCCGTCCTGCATATCAGACCACTTCAAACGCAGCACATCCGATATACGCATACCCGCAAAATAAAATGAGAACAGCCACAAATTACGGGCATGGTTGGGATGGTCGCCTACCTTGGCGATTTCTATTGCTTTAACATCAGCAATACTCAAACCGATCTTAAGCGATTCAGGGAATTTGATTTTGATTTTACCCTTGCCAAACGGGTAATGTTTACGGTCAACAAGATTATTTTCTATGGCTTGATTATAAATGGTACGGATAACCACAAGGTGGTTAACGATAGTACGTTCGCTAATATTTTTACGGGTGCCTTTAAGATAGGCCTGAAAGCGTTTAAGAAACGGTACATCAATCTCGGAGAAGTTAATGTCCGAACCACCAAGAAACTCTTTAACACGCTCTACGCGCGGCGTGTCGGCTGATAACTGGTTACCTTTGCCATTACTCTTTAAACGCAAAAGATAAAGGGAGGCTTGCTTAAGGAATGTCCCTTGTTTTGTAGCGGTAATCGATTTTGTGATATTACGCGATGATGTATCTGTATTATTGGTTTGCAGTTCAATATACTTATCGTTTGCTTCGGCCAGTTTCTTGGACAGCATATTGTTTAATCGTGCAGAATTAGGATGGGATTTTTTTATCCTTTGAGCTTTGGCATCCCAATCTTTTTCATCCAGCGAATGCCCTAAAGAAATAATAGAGGTTTTCCGTTCTTTAATAATCCTTATAACGAGTGGATATTTTTCGTCTGCGGTAACTTTTTTACGCAGAATAATTTTTATTGATGATGCCACGGCCTTGTTGTTTTGATACTCAAATATACGAAATTTGGGTACAACATAGGTACAACAAATGATGTTTTTTTATGATTTTATATGGTTTTTACTGAAAGAAAAAATGCTGTTTTATAGGTAAATTTTGTCATTTTAAACCATTTTACGCCAATCAAAGCAGGACTTAAAATCCTGTTCCCGTTAAAGGAGTGCGGGTTCGATTCCCGCTCTGAGTACTTGAAAATGAAGCGATTAGGTGAAAGACACTAATCGCTTTTTTATTTTCATCACGACATTAAATGTTTATTCAACAATGTCACTTAAAAAGATCCGTTTTAAGTGTTGTATCATATGCTTTTCATAAAAATCAATAAATGTGCTTTATACTGCTTTATATTTATAATACATCCTCCCAGAGCCATATTCCTGGTTGAAGGATCCCAAAATTAGGATTTGACGGATTACTTTTGTCTACCACGATTAACCAACCGTAGCACGGCGCAAAAAAAGAGATGATGCAGGGATTTTTAGTGCCGGATCCATACAGCCTGAAGAGTTCTTTTAATACAGCCAACTACTGTTGTTGGAACATTATACCTACACTATAGGCATAATGTTCCAAGCCACCCAAATCTTTACAATGTTAATCTAATCAAACACAGATCTTTCTTGCAAGTTTATTTTGCTAACAGGTCTGGATACATCATTTTATAATAATCCCTGATGGTTTGAACTTTGGTATCTGCGCTGTTTTCCATACGGGTTCCTTTTTTAACAAAAATAAAATTGGTACTAAAGAAACTACTGTTATCCTTATTTTTTGAGATACCCTGATAAGTAAAGATCCAAGCATTGAGTTTAGGAATATCCAAAAAAAAAGATTCCCCATTTCCTTTTGTGTCGCTTTGTTGGTAGGTCGGGTAGATTTTTTTTAAATAGTTGATAATGGCTCTTGTTTCTTTCTGATTAACGGAGCTGTAATTAAATCCCAAAAAAATGTTTTTATCTTTTGCACTAACGAATATTGAAAGGTTACTATAATCAGCCAGATTGGCGTTGGGATAAGCATAAGTACTAAGCCTTACGTCTCCAATTGCATATCCATCAATTTTATTAGTATTGAGGCATGTAAGGCCGAAATTAGGGTCCTCTTCTTTATTTAACGCTTTGTCCTGAAGCACAAAGCCTGAGAGATCCGAATCAACTTTAAGGGAAAGGAGATCTGTTGTAGTCTGCGACTTACAAGATAGAATAATCATACCCATCAGTATCAAAAAGGAAAGTTTCATGTTCTAATTTAATTAATTCAAATCGAGAATAGTAGGTAAACTAAAAAAGAAAGTAGATCCTATTTTAGCAGCTCTTTACACTAATATCTTGCCTTTGTATATTTACTGGTCTCCAAACAGAGATACAAGCCAAAACCGAAACCCGTAGATGGTGATAACGGTTATAATTTAACAAAAATTAACTACTGTACCGGCCTTTATACACGCGTATCAGTCTTTCCAATCGGCTTTTACTGATGTTAAAGTCGCTGATATCAATATGGGTAATACCGCCGGGATGCTGGAAACTGAAAGTGAATTTGACACCTCTTTTACCTTGATCCGCCCTGGTTACTTTTTCATTAAAGATCAGATCCCAGTTCAGCAACCCCGTCGGTTCGGTGAAAAGCCCCTGGTTATTTAGCACCAGCTCTGGCTGTTTTTTTAGCATCCGTTGAACGGACCTAATGATAAAGTAAAGCGGAGCAGTGGCAATCACCGCGCCCACTATTTTTAAACTCGTTTTGCCGTCATTCTTTACGGCAAAATATTCGATGACCGAACCAATAGCGACAAAAAGTAATGCAAAAAGAACATTTATTGTAAGATGCAATTTTGAGTAGAAAACTTCTGTCGTCGAAGGTATATCCGGGTCATCTATGAAGCCGCTCCGAAAGTTAAAACGTTCCTGTAATTTAAGCCATTGTTCTCTTTCGTCAGCCGACTGGATCTGCAATTTGTCCATTACCGTACCAAAAGCGGGACAAAGATGTGCTTCTGTTGCCATGATCTTCAATTCGTGTACGTCATCTACGTTGTCAAAAGCCCACAACTTCCAGCGGGTAGTTCTTTTACTCCAGAATAGATACGGCAGGTAAAAAAACACGACAAAGCAAAATACGGTAATCCCTGTGCAAATAAGCCAAATGTTAGCGGTGAACGGAGGCCCTTCAAAAACCCCTATTAGGATCAGTGTGATCGCAAAAAGAAAGAAAAACAGGCCGATGGCCATTACAACGCGCGGTAGCAGTAACATTTTGCGTCCTTTTGTGATGGCTTCATCAACGGATATCAAGCTTGTTTTTTGATAGGTAGTCATTTTTAATGCAGTTATAACTATTTTTTATAAAAGGAGTTTGGTGTGATCACTTATTGCTGCCTTTAAAGCAAACTTTGAACAATAATCACGATTTCTGTTTCTGAGCGGCTGTTCTTGAAATTATTCCAGGTAGAATGGTAGACTACAGTCGGTATTTTATACATGTGCGGGAAAGCCGACCAACATATCATCTGCTGTTTGAAAACGAAGTTAAAGCCTTAAAAACAAGAACACCCCTTAGTTTTACTAAGAGGTGCTTTGTGCGCCCACCTGGGCTCGAACCAGGGACCAAAAGATTATGAGTCTTCTACTCTAACCAACTGAGCTATAGGCGCGGAAAATACTTATATTTTCGAGGCGCAATATTACGTAATTACAAGCAATTAACAAAAGCTAAAATCGAAATATTTTTTTCAATAATTCCTAATCCGGGCATTGTTTAGTTACGTAAGTTATATTAAAACGCAGGTTTAACTTTTAAGCTGCTGTGTATGAGTAATACTGCACAAAAGCTATTATTTAAAATAACACAGATAAGTATCTGCAACTATATATACATTACGGCTTTAAAATGTTAAAATTAAAGTATTACCCTCTACAACATACTTCATACGAAAAGCATTGTGTTTTAACGGTAAGCTATATATTTGCGCTTTGAATGCATTGCCGATACTTTTAGCATAATTTATGTCACCAACCTTAAAAAAAAAGAACAATATCACGGTAGAAGGTAACCCTGATACCTCCCGGACGATTGTTTTCAGCAATGGCTTCGGCACCGACAAAAGCGCCTGGGATGTGGTTAAACAGGCTTTTAGCCAGGACTACCGTATGGTATTGTATGATAATGTTGGCGGCGGCAACGCCGATCCAAACGCTTACAGCCCTATAAAATACAGCTCCCTCAATGCCTATGCCGACGACCTGCTGGATATAGCGGCCGACCTGGATCTGGAGAACGCCGTTATGGTTGCCCATTCCGTTAGTTCTATGATCACGATGCTGGCCTCTGTAAAAGATCCGAAGTATTTTTCTAAAGTGGTTTTTATTGGCGCTTCGCCCAGGTATCTTAACGATGAAAGCGCTAATTATACAGGCGGTTTTACCCAGCCGGCGTTAGACAGTATGTATAACACCATGACCACCAATTACTATGCCTGGGTAAGTGGTTTTTCAAGCATGGCCATGGGTAACCCGGATAATCCCGAACTTGGCGAATCATTTGCACGTACGCTGGCCGCTATAAGGCCGGATGTTGCACTGGCGGTGTCTAAGGTTATTTTTGAATCTGATGTGCGTAAGGAACTGGATAACTATCGTAAAGAAACATTGCTGATACAGGCACAAAATGATATCGCCGTGCCCGATGCGGTTGCCCAATATTTAAACAAAAATATCAGCAACAATAAACTAAGATATGTAGATGCAGAAGGGCATTTCCCCCATATCAGTGCACCACAGGAAGTAATAGCAGCTATTAAATCATTTATCTGATCTTGCAATTAACTACTACCACACCTATTAACTGGGCAAAGCAGGCGCTTGCATTTATAACACGCCTGGGCATAATAGATACCTATGAAAACTGGAATGTGACGATGCTGCGCAGCATGGGCCATTTGCAGGAATTAACGGGCGCATCTGATATTTTACTGATAAAAAATGAGGATGCTCTTACAACACGCGTAATAACGGGCGGTGATGAAGCCGTTGTGTATATAGACCCTAAGCTTTTTGCAGATTTTGCAAATGAAGATGCGCCCGTTTATTTAAGGCTGCCGGGGGCCAACCTCTCCCCTGCGCTTGTAAAGCTTTTTAATTTCCCTCAGGCTTTGGTGATACTGCCTATTAACCAAATGGATATCAGCGGTTATTTGGTTTTAAGCTGGGCAAACAGTTTTAATATCGATGCCGATTTTAGGGAATTTATAGCTGCAGCTTACAGCAAAATAAACGAAACTATTAATCTTTCGCGCAATCACTACGCCCTGGAAGAGCTCAAGGTACGATTTAACGCCATATTACAAACGGTACCGCAAAGCATTGTGTTTATTGATGATAGCGGTAAAAACAGCTGGATAAACGGCCCGGCGGCAAAACTGTTTAACATCACAGGCGGCAATGTTAGCCCTACCCTTTTGGCAGCAAAAATGCAGGAGCTGCGATCTGGGGCAAGCAATAAAGAAGAGATCTTTAGGCGCGGGATGGAATTATTTCAATCCAAAGATAAAACAATCAATAACTGGCAATGGATCTATACCGAGCCCGAGCTGATGGTATTATCCGTTTGCTGCACGCCTACCGTATCCGAACATGTTAAAGGTGTATTATGGACCTTTGATAACATTACCCAACAGTACCTTTACGACCAGCATCTTAAAGATCTTAACATTCAGTTAGAAGAAAAAAGCCGGCTTGCAGAGGAACAAAACCGTGCAAAATCTGAATTCCTGGCTAACATGAGCCACGAGATCCGTACGCCGATGAACGGTGTTATCGGCATGACCAGCCTGCTGCGAAACACCAGGCTGGATGAAGATCAATTTGATTTTGTGGAATCTATCCGCATAAGTGCAGATGCTTTGCTGGAGATCATCAACGAGATCCTCGATTTTTCTAAGATAGAATCGGGCAAGCTGGAGTTAGAAGAACATCCCTTTTACATCCACAAGATCATCGAAGAAACATACGACCTGCTTTCATTTAAGGCCCAGGAAAAAGATCTTGACCTGCTTTACCTGATAGACCACGAAGTGCCGACAGAACTTATTGGCGATATGACGCGCTTACGCCAGATTGTTGTAAACCTGGTGGGCAACGCCATTAAATTTACCGATAGCGGCGAGATCCTGACAAGCATCAACCTGTCGTTACGCAAAAACAATATTTACGAGCTTGAATTTGCCGTAAAAGATAGCGGCATAGGGATCCCCGAAGATAAGATGCACAAACTGTTCAACTCTTTCTCGCAGGTAGATTCGTCTACCACGCGCAAATATGGCGGCACCGGCCTGGGGCTGGCTATAAGCGCCAGGCTGATCGAAAAGATGAACGGCCATATTTGGGTAGAGAGCGAAGTGGGCGTAGGCACTACCTTTAAATTTACCATACAGCTAAAGGCCAACAGTCAGGTAAAAGAATATAAGCCGGTTACCATACAAAAAGATCTTACCGGAAAATCTGTTTTAATAATAGATGATAACCAAACCAACCTGCGCATACTTAAAGGCCATTGCGAACATTGGGGCATGCATGCCGATATTTTTGACAATGGCTTAGACGGCGTTGATGCGCTGGGGCAATCTCATTACGATATTGTAGTGATTGATATGCTGATGCCGCATATGAACGGTTTGGATGTGGCCAAAAAAATAAACAAACTATACGGTAATAAGATCCCGCTGGTGCTGTTCAGTTCGGCAGGCAATTTCCCGCCCGATCGTAAAAAGGATTTAAAGCTATTTTCGGCGATATTAGATAAACCTATTAAGCAGGCGTACTTTCATAAAATGCTGGTTGATAAATTATCCGAGTTCCATACCGAAAAGAAAAAGGAACCCGAACCGGAAAAACCTGCCGAAGAGCTTATTTTTGATAAAAATATAGTGAGTGTGCTGGTGGCCGAAGACAACCTGATTAATCAAAAAATTGTAATTAAAGGGTTTAAAAATATAGGTTACAGCTGCGATGTAGTATCTAACGGGCTGGAAGTATTATCATCCTTAAAACGCCAGCACTACGATATCATTTATATGGATGTGCACATGCCCGAGATGGACGGCCTGCAGGCCACCCGGCAGATCATTGCAGATTATGGCAAAAACAGGCCAATTATTATTGCGATGACGGCAGGCGCTTACGAACAGGACAGGGAAGAATGTTTAAACGCAGGTATGGATGATTACATTACCAAACCCTTCGATTTTGATAATTTTTATTATAAGTTTAACTTTTGGAAAGGCAAGCTGAATAAATCATGATGATCAGCGTATGCGCCGCATGATTATTACACCCATATGCAAAACATTAAAAATATCATATTCGATTATGGCAACGTTATTTTTAGTATTGATTTCCGAAAAGCCCAGCAAGCTTTTAAAGATTTAGGCATCAGCAACCCCGATGAATTTTTCGGCCACCGCCAGCAGGATCAGATCTTTGACCAATTTGATCGTGGCGAAGTTACTGCTGATGAATTCAGGGCTTACGTAAAGCAAAAAATTGGCAACCCGGCCATTACAGATCAGCAGATAACCGATGCCTGGAACAGCCTTTTATTGGGCATTGCGCCCGGCAATCACGAATTATTACTGAAATTCAAAGCTAAATATCGCACGTTCCTGTTAAGTAACATCAACGATATCCACTACACTTACATCCTGAACTATCTGAAAACCGATTTTGGTTTTGATGATAACGAGCACTTGTTCGAGAAAACATACTACTCGCACCTGGTGGGTAAACGTAAACCACAGACCGATTTTTTTGAACAGGTACTGGCCGAAAACAACCTAAAGGCCGAAGAAACTTTGTTTATTGATGATAGTCCGCAGCATTTAGAGGCCGCCAAAACGCTGGGCATCCAAACCTTTTTGATGACCGCCCCGGATACGCTGGCGGCATTTGCCCAACGCGAACATCTGGTTTAATTTTAAATGTTAAATATGATGTACACAACACTATTACATCAATATCAACTGGTTTTATCAGCCCGCGGGGCATTGTTGAATTATTGTGAAACCATCCGGCCCGAACATTTGGCCCAACCCATCCCCTCGTTTAATAACGATAGCATGGGCAGCCTGATGCGGCATGTGGCTAATACCTATCTGGGCTGGCTGCTCAACTTTTTACAGCAGGAACAGCGACCTTACTTTACGGAAGACAACCACAAAAACCTGCAGGCTATCCGCAGCATGTTTGAGCAGGTAAACCTGGTAGCAAATGATTTTTTGCTGCACCATAAAGATGATATGACCACCCCCCTTAGCCTGCCAAGGGAAGGCGAAGAGGCTTTGAGCATAACACCACTGCAATTGTTTACCCACACCATCACACACGAATTTCATCACAAGGGGCAGTTAGCCATTATGAGTAGGCAACTGGGTTATATCCCTGTTGATACGGATGTGATACGGGATTAAAAAATAATTCTAAAAATTAAGACGCGAAGTATCGCGTCTCTACAAAACATACCATCCGTAGTTAAAGACGCGATACTTCGCGTCTTTAACTCTATGAAAGGAATTATTAATTTCTTTACTTACTCCTTCTCTTTTTCTCCTTAACAATCAAACTCAGTTCCCTGCTCATCTGGCCGGCAATGGCGGTGTTCTCCTGCGCACGGCGGAACAGATAGGGCAACACCGCTTTTATAGGGCCGTAAGGCACATATTTGGCTACATTGTAGTTGGCATTGGCCAGGTTAAAGCTCAGGTTATCACTCATACCCAAAAGCTGCGAAAAATACACGTGTGGGTTTTTATGCGCTATTTGCTTTTCGTTCAGCAGATCGGCCAGCAGGCGGCAGCTTTCTTCATTATGGGTCCCGGCAACTATGGCAATATTGGCAATGTTATCGGCACAGTAAATTAAGGCGTCATTGTAGTCGCGGTCGGTAGCTGCCTTATCAGGTTGTATGGGCGATGGATAGCCCTTTTCTTCGGCACGCCTACGTTCTTTTTCCATGTAAGCACCACGTACAATCTTGGCACCCATTATAAAACCCTCTTCCTCGGCAATGGCGTGGTCTTGTATAATAGAAGCAAGTTTATCATGGCGGTATAACTGATAGGTATTGTAAACAATGGCTTTTTCTTTATTAAAAAAGCGCATCATGTTCAGGGCAAGGTTATCAATCGTTTTCTGTATCCAGCTTTCTTCGGCATCTATCATCACCGGCACACCTTCAGAATGGGCCATTTCGCAAATAGCCAGCACCCTGTCCTGCACGGTTTGCCATTCCAGCTGCTCATCAACACTTAGCTTTAAACCACTATCTAACTTCTCCAGCAAACCAAAACGGCCAACACCGGTAATTTTAAAAACCGTAAGCGGGATGTTTTTGCCTTTAGCGGCAGTTAATATGGTGCGGATGATCTCATCGCGGGTGCTGTCAAAAACAGATTCTTCATCCTCGCCCTCTACAGAGTAATCCAGTATCGTCCCTACGCCGCCGTCTGCCAGGTTTTTGGTGGTGGTGGCGCATTCTTCAATAGTTTCGCCGCCGCAAAAATGTTTAAATATGGTAGCTTTAATAAGTCCTTTTATGGGCAAACCAATTTTAACGGCAAAGTTGGTTATTGGCGGACCAATCTTTACCAAAAAATTTACGTTGATGGCCCTAAACAGCCAGTATGCGCGGTTAAGATCTGTATTGGTAGAATGGCGGAAGGCGATCTCGGTATTTTCGAAAGATAATTTATCGTTTAAACTCATGTATGTTTGATGTTCATCGTTAATAGTTCATGGATCATAGCAATCTTAGCCCTGTGTAAAAACAAACACCATCAACTATGATCTATTAACTATAAACTGGGTGCAAAATTATAAAATGATAACTCATTATCACACGAATAGTTTAATTTTGACACCCATGATAGAATTTAAGGTAGAAGGCGACTATATCCCCATGATACAACTGCTTAAAGCGGCCGGTTTAGTACAAACAGGCGGCGAAGCGCAAATAGTGGTAGAGCACGGCGAAGTAGTGTATAACGGCGAGGTTGATTACCGTAAACGCCTAAAAGTAAAACAAGGCGACGTGGTTGAATTCAGGGGGCAGAAGATCAAGGTAGTATAATGAATAACATACAGAGCGACAATTACATCGTATATTTTAACGACAGCATAACCGAACTGGCAAAATTTGTAAAACAAGGCAATTACTCCCGCGCATTTATCCTGACGGATGAACACACTACCGAGCATTGCCTGCCCATTGTTAAAGAACAACTGGACGAGCTGGATAACTTTGACCTGATTGAAGTAAACGCCGGCGAAGAAAGCAAAACGATAGATTTTTGCATCGGGATCTGGAAAACTCTGATAGATTTTGGTGCCGACCGTAAAGCGCTGCTTATTAACCTGGGCGGCGGCGTAATAACCGATATGGGCGGCTTTGTGGCATCTACCTATAAACGCGGGATAGATTTTGTGCAGGTACCTACTACCCTTTTATCGCAGGTGGATGCATCTGTTGGCGGCAAAACCGGTGTTGATATGGATGCTGTTAAAAATATCATTGGTACGTTTACACAGCCTAAGGCGGTATTTATGTACGGTGGTTTCCTGCAAACCTTGCCTGCCCGACAAATCTTATCCGGCCTGGCAGAGATGCTTAAACACGGGCTGATCGTAGATAAAACATATTGGGACCAGCTAAAAATAAGCGACCTTACTTTACCATCTGACGAATTGGTGCATCGTTCCGTACAGATCAAGAACGAAGTGGTTATTGCAGACCCGCATGAAAAAGGCATCCGCAAAGCGCTAAACTTTGGCCATACTGTTGGCCACGCGGTTGAAACCTGGTCATTAATGAACGATACCGATCCGCTTTCGCATGGCGAGGCTATTGCCATCGGCATGATCTGCGAGGCTTGGTTATCCAATAAAAAAATTGGCCTGCCGGATAGCGAACTGCTGGAGATAACTGAAGTGCTGATACACCTTTACCCGCGTTATAAAATAGATGAGGGCACCTTCCCTACCCTTTTAGAGCACATGCAAAAGGATAAGAAAAACCAAAACGGACAAATAAATTGCACTTTACTGAAACATATTGGCAAATACAGTATTGATAATATCTGCACAGAGGACGAACTTTGTGACAGTTTAAGATATTACGCCGATCTGTAAGATGCCCCCTTTAGATATCCGAAAAGAAGCTGTTATTATTTTGGTAGGCCTGCTGGTAGTGCTTACCCTTTTAGAAATGTGGTTTAGCTACCGCGAAAACCGCCATTATTACGAAAAGCGCGATACTTTCACCAATATTTATCTTACTACGCTTGCCTTTTTATTAAATCTGGCGGTAAATGGCAGTACATTTCTTTTACTTAATTACGTATATCAGTACAGGCTATTCCAAATAAAGAATGTGTTTTGGTACTGGTTTTTACTGGTTATCATGCAGGATTTTTTATACTGGGTATTGCATTACACCGGGCATTATTGCAGGTTGTTTTGGGCCATGCATGTAACCCATCATTCATCAGAGCATTTTAATTTTACAACCGGTTTCCGCTCTACAGTTTTTGAGCCATTGTACCGAACCTTCTTTTACCTGCCGCTGGCCTTATTCGGTTTTAATGCTATTGATATTTTATACGCTTACCTGGTTACCCAGCTTTACGGAAACCTGGTACATACCCAATACCGCATTCCATTACCAAAGTGGTATGCCATGGTATTTGTAACCCCGGCGCATCACCGCGTGCACCATGCATCAAACATCCCTTATCTGGATAAAAATATGGGCATGGTACTGATACTTTGGGACAGGATGTTCGGCACCTTTCATGACGAAGACACCAATGAACCCGTTAAATACGGCCTTACTCACCAGCCCGAAAACATGGGCCCGGTTAATATACTCTTCCACGAATGGAAAGCTCTGCTTAGGGACGTAAAACGCGCGCCCGGCATAGGCAACAAGATCAAATACCTGTTCAACCCGCCCGGCTGGAGCCACGACGGCAGCACCCAAACTGCCAGAATGATGCAAAAAGAGTATAAAATAATACAAACAATTAAATAATTTTATTACAAAGACTGTAACATGCAGTAATACGTGTTACATTTGTAATATGATTGAAACCATACGTAACAAAGGATTAAAACTTTATTATGAAGATGGCAACGGTGCGAAACTACCCCATGACCAGTTAGCGAAAATTACAAGAGTTTTATCTGCTTTAGATGCCATATCATCTGAAGATGATATAAAACAACTTGGTTTAGGCGTTCATAAACTCACCGGCAATCTGAAGGACTTTTGGTCGATAAAAGTAAATGCAAATTACAGAATCATTTTTCGATTTGATGATGGAAATGTATTTGACTTAGATTATATAGATTATCATTAAATAGAAAATCATGATTAAAAGAGGATTACCGCCATCACATCCGGGCGAGATACTAAAAGATCTGTTTATTACGGAGCGTGGTTTAACTATTACAGAAGTTGCAAAAGGTTTAAATATGGCAAGAGCTAATTTATCGTCTGTTATCAACGGGCATTTAGGCATCAGCCCGGAACTGGCTATTAAGCTTTCTGAAGCTTTTGGCAATTCAGCTCAGTTTTGGGTAAACCTGCAGAATAACTATGAGTTATGGCATGCAGAGCGCAAGATCAATCGTGCAACTATTCAACATTTTTATAAAGAAAGCGCCTGATAATAAAACGTTAAGTTATTGTATAATTGTTAAAACTATACAAAGCTTATAATATAATTCTATATCTGCTCATCCGGTAAAAATTTTCCGCCCATTCAAGCGTCCACGCTTGAACAAACAATTGTGTTAGCGTCTACGCTTACACAATTTTCATATATTTATTACATGGCCCGCAAGCATCAACAGACGAACTTTACTTCGTTACATTAACAGTAGTTAACTGGATAGATGTATTTACAAGACGTTTGTATAGTGATCTTATAATACAAAATCTTCAATGGTGCCAACACCATAAAAACTTGAATATTTATGCATATGTGATTATGACAAATCATATCCACATGGTTGCAAATGAAACCGATGGTTCCCTTGGCAACGTTTTGCGCGACTTTAAACCTACACTTCAAAAGAATTTTTAAAGCTTACAGCTAACAATGAGCAAGAAAGCAGACGTGAGTGGATGCTGAAGGCGTTTGAAAAAGCGGGAAAATATAATCCGCTAAACGTTCATCATCAATTTTGGCAAAATGGAAATTATCCGGTATTACTTTATTCACCAACTGTAACTGACCAAAAAATAGATTACATTCATGACAATCCGGTTAGGGCAGGTTTTGTTGGCTCGGCACATGAGTTTTGGTATAGCAGCGCTAATCCGGAAAGTCCTTTAAAGATAATTGATTAGTTGTAAGCGTAGACGCTTACATTTTTCTTATGTTCAAGCGTGGATGCTTAAACAGGCGCTCGCGGCATCAAAGGCGAGCAGGATATATTTTATCTGCACCCGTACACCGTGGGTGCCAGATAAAATGTGCTGAGGATATTTACGAAGTTTTAAGCGGTAGCTTATTCTTCGTCTGTTTTGGTTTTCTTTTCCGGCGGTGTTGATACGATCTCGCCAAATTCGTTTACGTAGGCCATCATGCCGTCAAGGTCGCCCCCGGTTGAATTTTCCTGGCGCTCCTGCTTGCGCATTGCTTTCTCCTCTTTCTTTTTAGCCCTGTTCTTTTCCAGTTGTTTCTTCATGAAGGTTGCCTGCGATTTAGCCATATTTTGATTTTTAGTGAATAAAAAAAGCATCCGCCCTGAGAAAGCGGATGCTTTGAATGACCACAAGATACGCATTTTAAACGAATTTACTTAAGATAAAATATTTTAAGCTTTATTTAATTAGGTATTTACTTGTTTATCAGAGTTTAACGTTCAATAAATTTTAAGCTGTAAAACTGTATTTTTAAATTATAAACATGCTGTTGTTGGCTAAATAAAAGGTAGCTTTAAGAAATTCCTTCTCCACAATAAATAACAATTTGGCTTTGCCGCCCATTTGCAGGGGTAACATTAAGTTAGTGATCATTACCCGCCGGGGGATTGCCATGCAACGTATTAACAAATTTCACTAATATCAATTAATATCATGAGTAAAGACAGAAAAACGGTTAAAGAAACCAAAAAGCAACCCGCTGTAAACGTAAATAAAAAGCAATCGGCCTATCAGTCAGGTAAAGGCTCGGCTTCTTCTGATGTATCATCCAAAAAATAAGATAATGAGCGAACAAAACATCGAAACACAAACAAAAATGTACCTGTACGATTTAAACAACCTGGCCCGGGAGCATGGCTTTAAAGCCGATGATAACTGGGAGTTTAGTATGGTTACCAATGCCGACAGGCTGAAGATCCAGCGGAATTATTTCCCTACCGCAGCTACAAAAATCGGCCCCGAGATACTCTTACAGGTATTAAACCAGGTTAAGGCAAGGCTAAATCAATCATCTTCAAATGATAATAACGCTGCAGACAAGCGTACGATCATTGAGGATGAATTAGATTACCTGGTTGCCTTTAACCCAAAACGCCCAAGATCATAAGTTAATGCTTAATGCACCAAGCGCCCGTTACCCATAGTATAGATAATAAGCTGTCACGATATTTATAACAACTCCGTGGCTAAATTAGCCAATTCGCTCCTTTCACCTTTTTGCAGGGTGATATGGGCGTATAACGGATGCCCCTTTGCCTTATCAATAAGGTAGGACAAGCCGTTACTTTCTGCATCTAAATAAGGTGTATCAATCTGATAAATATCACCGGTAAATACAAACTTGCTATTCTCGCCGGCGCGGGATATGATGGTTTTCACCTCATGCGGGGTTAAATTCTGCGCCTCATCTACAATAAAAAAGATCTTACTAAGCGTACGCCCGCGTATAAAGGCCAGCGGGGTGATCGAGATCTTGTCGTTACTTACCAGTTCGTCCAGCTTGGCCTGCATTTTCTCATCTTCGGCAAACTGGTCTTTTATAAACTTCAGGTTATCCCATATGGGGGCCATATACGGGTCAATTTTTGATTTTACATCGCCGGGCAAAAAGCCAATATCTTTATTACTTAACGGCACTATGGGGCGGGTTACAAAAATTTGGCGGTAATGCTTACGCTGCTCCAGCGCGCTGGCCAAAGCGAGCAGGGTTTTACCGGTACCGGCGTTACCTTGTATGGTTACCAGCTTAATATCAGGGTGCAGCAGCGCGTGTATGGCGTATGCCTGTTCGGCATTGCGGGGCTGTATATTTAAAACAGGCTGCTCGGTCACTTTTTCTAACTGGCCGCTTTGCGAATTGTAAAAGCCCGACGCCGACCCGTTCTTGCTGTTTAAGATATAAAACTGGTTACCTGCTTTCGGGTCGATGCCTAAGCCGTCAATGGGCAGGCTGTCATTTTTGTTTAATTTGGTTAATATTTTTTCGGTAACCTTGTTCAGCGTGGTTTTACCGCTGTAAAGTTCTTCAATGTTTTTGATCTTTCCTGTTTCGTAATCCTCGGCATACAGGTTTAGCGATTTGGCCTTAAGGCGCAGGCAAATATCTTTAGATACCAGTATTACTTTCCTGTCCGGGTACTCAAACTGTACACCAAGTGCGGCGTTCAAAATACGATGGTCTATCTTATCAGATCCAAAAACGATCTCGGCATCGGCACTGGTATTTTTGGCATCCATGATCACCTTAAACAAGCCTTTGCTTTTACCGTTCAGCGGGATCCATTGGTTAATAAGCCTGCTTTTTGCCATATCGTCCATCAGCCTGATAAAGCTGCGGGCTTCAAAATTGCGGGTATCATTGCCGCTCTTCATATTATCCAGTTCTTCCAGCACCTGTATGGGTATAGCTACGTCATGTTCCTGGAAATTCTCAAAGGCGTTGTGGTCATAAAGTATAACCGAGGTATCCAGTACAAATATTTTTTTCTTTCCGTCTGTTTTTCCTGTAGATTCCTTCATTAAGGCAAAATAGGCATTTGATTGGTGAGTTACAGCAGTTGTTGAAAATGTTGCAATTGTTGGGAACGGTTTAAAAATCAGGAGTTGAATTCATACTTAAAAACAGACATATTTCCCCTTTAAATACGATGTAAACACCCTTTTTTATATTTTAAATATGTTTTAAATTGCTAATAAACCTATAGTACACAGCAATGAACATTATTTTACTTTTCAAGCTGGCAGCATTTGAAGCAAAGCAAATTTATACTCCAAACTATATTGATCTTTTATTAGGGGGATTTTTCGGTTATATAACTGGAAAGTTTGGAGATACAATACTGGGAAAACTAAAAGGTGTAGATACCTCGATTAAACTAAAAAAACGGTTAAAAAAAGTCAACACTAAGCAGTTTAATAATATTTTAGCACTTGATCATGCAGAATTATCTTATATACCAACTGATATTCAAATCCGGCTTACAAAGATATCCCTGTTCTTTTCGCCTTCCTTAGAATTTCAGGATAAACTATTCAACTTATTTGGTGCCAGCTATTTTAAAAGAAAAGATTATGGACTTAAAGACTTTGATTTTAGCAAAATCAATAACTTTAAACACATTTTAGATGTAAATAAAAAGCTCATCTCTTTACAATTTGCAGATAGCATAAATAAAGTTTATCCTATATTTAATGGGCAAAAACTTGGTGTTTACCATATTCAAATCAAACGGATACCGGATACAGATAGAGCACAGCTTATAATAGATCTGTTTAAAACCGATTATTTTACTCATAAGGTCTCAAGATCCATTTACAGATGGTTAAACAGTTCTACAGGCTTCTCAAATCAAATAGATCTTAATTTTTTCTACAATAATTTTAATGAATATAAATGTCTTAATACCTCTTTTGGAATTTATATTATCGTGCAGGTAAACGAGGGATTGGTTTTCTGTAAAAGATCGGCTATTGTATCTAATACAGAAGAAGCCGGAAAGTGGCATGTTTCTGTAGACGAAGGATTAGATGTACAGGATTTGAATAAAGACAGTGTTGACATATTGCAATTTGCAGAACGTGGCTTGTTAGAAGAGCTTGGTTTAACAAGAAGTGTTTTAGATAAGTTCAAAGACGGTAAAATTAAATTCCTGGATATTTTTTTAGAAAAAAAAAGGTATGAAATTGTCATCTCGGCCTATATAAAATTAAATATGAGCATGAATGAATTGCTGAATTTTCACCGTACTGCAAAAGACGGGGATTATGAAACTTCAGACATAATTTGTATTGAAAATGAATCGTCAGCAATAAATAAATTTTTTGAAAAAAACCATGTTACAGATATGGCTAAATATTGTGTGGAACGAATAGTTGCAAGAGGTTACTTTTAATTCATTATCTGCTCACATTGATTAAAACACACGGTCAGTCAATCCGTAAAATATTATTTATAATTTTACGCCATGAAACACGAAGAAGTTGTTGCCGCGCTGAAAAAAATTGCAGAAAAAGGCGTAGCCGGGGATATCAGCAAAGATGATTTGCAGGAGTTAAAATCATACAACCTTATTGATTTTGTTGAGCCAGATAGTAAATCAAAAAAGCAAACCATTATCCTCACCAAAAAGGGCCGTGTTATGCTTAAAAGTAACTTAAAGTAAAACATCAACAGGCATCAACATCGCTTACATCCAAAACAAATTATTTAAACCTGTTTTAAATGTAAGCGATGAGATAATTATTGCTAATAAACAGCGTCTGGCGCTTTATAGTCGAATATAAAATCTACAATTTTTTTAAGTTCGGGAATTTTTAGCTTGGTGCCCTTGTATTCCCATTTCTCCCGCTCTTTGTCTATGCTTATCTCACCCAAAAAATTCGGGTCGTTGCTATCAGTGGGTTCATTGGGTACATCCTTATGAGAGAACTTGTTTATAAAGTTCGCAGCAAAAATTTTATAAGCGCCGCTTCCCCAAACACCCCTTTCGGTTACAATTTCAACTTGTTTTTCCGGTTCTTGTTCCGTACCAACTTTTAAGATTACCATATTGCTTTAAGATTATAATACAATGACAATTACACCACTACTGTTGTTTGCGAAATTTGAGTTTTTTTTGATAACATAACATTAAGTTATTGTAACTATATCTGCACAAATTTTTAACTTGTAATTTAATATTTACAATGTAGCAGGCCGTTAAAAATGTATTATTGGTACCTTTGGCATATTTTAATACGGTACCCTCTTAAGAATATACAATTTGAATTTGCATTCGCAAATAAGTATCTGCTGCTTTAAAAGTATTGTTTCATTACTGCTTTTAACCGCTGTTTCCTTTACGGTAAATGCCCTATCTGTTACCGCTAAAACAGATACGATAGCCCATTACAATAATCTGGTTTCGCGATACAGGTATGATAAGCCCGACTCGGCAAGCTTGTATGCCAACATTGCCCTGGGCCTTGCCAAACGTACCGGCAATAAAGTTGGGCAGGCTATGATGCTTAACCAGTTGGGGATGATTGATGATAACGTGGGGGATTTTGAAGCATCGCGCAAAAAGTACCTGCTGGCACTTGGTTTATATCAGCAAGCCGGGCATACCAAAGGCATGGCTGCAGAAAACATAAGGCTGGGCGTGGTAGAGATGCGTAAAGGCCAGTATGATAAAGCCACAGGCTATTTTTTACAGGCACTGAATATTAGCCAGCACGACGGGAACCTGATGGGCCAAATGGAAGCTTATATTACGCTGGGCGAAGCAACGGCAGGGCAAAAAAAATACCGGGAAGCGCTTAACTACTACAGCACAGCCGAAAGGCTGAACAACGGGCTCCCCTTCTCTAACCTATCGCTTAATTTGTTTAACGATATGGCTATCGCCTGCAGGGAAACAGGCAGGTTTAAACAGGCTAAGGCATATTTATTAAAAGGCATAGCGCTGAGTGATATACCTAAATACCAGGGGCTGAATATTACGCTTACCAACACGCTGGCATCAGTTTATGCCAAACAGGGCGATAAGCAAACTTCTATTAACCTGCAAAAGGGTGCGCTGGCAAAAGCCCGTAAAATAAATAACTACATCCGCCAGATACAAACCCTTACCGGCCTGGCCACCACCTACGGCAAAACCGACTCCAAAAACGCCTTGTACTACTGGCAGCAGGCCCTGCAATTATCGCAAAGTAAAAATGCCTATAAAGAGCAGGTGGAGGAGCTTAATGCCATTGCCGATATCTACGAGTCGCAGCAAAAATTTAAAGAAGCCTACCAGGCACGTAACAGGCAATACCGGCTGGCAGATGAATTTTTTTATAAAAAAATGTCTAAACAGATCGTAAACCTGCAAAACGCTTACGAACTTAACCAATCAAAGGCAAGGGTACAGGAATTAAGGTTTGCCAATAACAAGCATATTCTTGAGCAGAAGGTAGCCTACGCCATCGTATTCGGTGTAGTGATGATCCTGATCATCCTGGCGGTATATTATTACAAAACAAGGCAGTTAAACTACTTGCTCAACAAAACAAATACCAAGCTGCAGGAAGCAAATACGGTAAAAGACAAGCTGTTTTCGGTTTTGGGCCATGATCTGCGCTCGCCATTTATTTCGGTGATCAACCTGCTGCAGATCATCGACGACGACCTGGAGCCGCAGCATCGTAAAGAAATGATGCAGCGGTTAGAGATCAACTCCAAATCGTCGTTAGAAACGCTGGACAGCTTGCTGAGATGGGGGCAGATGCAGATCAAAGGCATCCCGGTAAACCAGGTTGTTTTTGAAACCAAACCGCCGGTATTAAGATCTGTAAATTTCCTTGCGGGGGTGGCAGATACCAAGGGCATCAATATCATTTGCAGCGTACCTGATGATATTAAGGTACTGGCAGATAGCGATCATTTTGAATTTATTATCCGTAACCTGTTATCTAACGCTATAAAATTTAGCGATCAGGGCGCAACGGTATCGGTAAGTGCGGTAAAAAATAAGGGTAAAGTTGCATTTACCGTGACAGATGACGGGATAGGTATAGCCCCCGAAAAACTAAACGGGATATTCGGTTTTGGAAATGTAAGCACCCGTGGCACCGGTAACGAAAGCGGCACAGGCCTGGGCTTACTTTTATGTAAAGAATTTGCAGGCATCAACGGCGGCATTATTGATGTTGCCAGTAAACCCGGCCAGGGCTCGGCATTTACCGTAACATTTAATGATGCAGGCTGAATTTATTTGGTTTCTTCCTCCGCATCCGGTTCCTCGCGCTCAATGGTAAGGCTGCATTCCCCAATAAATAAGGCCAAAGCGCCAACCGCTGCCAGCATTGGTGCAATTACCGCGGCAACAACACCCATCGTTAAAGAAAAATTCATTAATTCTTTTCCGTGCTTATCGTTGATGGCAATGCTGGTAATATTACCTTCCTCAATCAGTTCTTTAATTCTGCTTAACAGATTGCTGCCGTGGATGTTAAAGGTCTCTTTCTTCTTCATATAATTAAGATGCATTAACCACGGGTAAGTTACAAAATACTTATATTGATTTTTGCATGGCGGTTGCCGTATCCGGGCAAACCTGCTTAAATTCAGATGACTCTTTGATCGCATCCGGGATATCCATCCGGGCAATATGCTCATAGCCTTTTTGCTCAAAATAATCTGCAGCCGTTTCGGTAAGTAAATAAAGGGCATTCAGCTGCTTTTTGGCCGCCAGCCCCTCTATCTTGTCCAGCAGGGCGGCAGCAATGCCTCTGCCCCTGCTGTTTGCATGTACGGCTACAGAACGCAGCAAGCCGTAATTGCCATATATTTCCAGCCCTGCTACGCCTGCAATCTGCGCATTTTGTGTGGCAACATAAAAATTGCTTAGTACACCCGGCAGGTCGCTTACAGGTAAGTTTTGTGCAGTTAGCAGCTCAATCACATCATCACGATACAATTCTGCAGGTTTTATTTGTAAGGTCATGTTTTTAACAGCAATTATTTATGCTGTTTTGTTTTACGTTGCCTGCATATTGGTCTGCATTATCTAACGGCATGCGCTATCTAAAAACATAGTGTTTAAAGCTATTTTAACCAGAACTTGTTAAGCGCCGGTTTGTATTATACTATATTGTCCTCATTATTATGAAAATATTTCAGCATTTACTCAGCATGCCACAAAAACGCCGTGGTTTCCATATCATCACTTACGAGGTTTTAAATGCGATGCCGGAGTTACCGCAAATACAAACAGGTATTTGCCAGGTATTTATTCAGCATACCTCGGCTTCGTTAACGATCAATGAAAACGCCGACCCAACCGTAAGGCAGGATTTTGAAATGTACTTTAATAAGGCCGTGCCCGAGAACGACCCCGAATACCGCCACGATGACGAAGGGGCCGACGATATGCCTGCGCACCTCAAAGCAGCTATGCTGGGCTGCTCGGTTCAGATACCTATCAGAAACGGCAGGCTGGCTTTAGGCACATGGCAGGGTATTTATTTATGCGAACACCGCAACCACGGCGGCAGCCGCAACTTAATAATTACAGCCTGGGGCCAATAGCGCTGTAAGGCTGCCCTGGCTGCTTTGGATTGGTGCAATTACTGGCTGCATTTTTGCGGCATATATATTACATCAAAACTGATGATTTATGGAATTAGTAGAGATCATAAACTGCCAGAAGCAATTAAACGTTTACGAGGCCAGAATAGAGCGCTCAACCATCCGGATGTCGTGCATTAACGAGTTGCTGATGGAAGATGTGTCGGCCACCAACGTTACGATATTGGATGCCAATTTAAGCGATCTGGAGATAAACGGGGCACAGATGGGCGGTGCTTACCTGCATAATATTGGTATGCCCCCCAAAGGCCACCTCTATCATGATCCAAAGGCTAAACACCGGCCCTTAAAATTTGAAGATTGTGATTTGGAAGGCAGTACCATCAGCAACTGTAACCTTACCAATGTAACCCTAACCGGCTGCAACCTAACCGGCACAACTATTAACGGCATACCGGTAACCGACCTGTTAAAGGCCTATCATCAATAGGCTGTGTGCGTTTATAACAGCAAATAAACGGTTAGCACCTTAAGGTTTTGAATGGGATATTGCATATTTGCATTATGGAGATCAGCATACTGGCATTCGGCATTGCTAAAGATATTTTTGGAGGGCCGATAATCAAGTTAGAATTGCCTGCAGGCGCAACCGCCGCCGAATTAAAACTACGTTTAGAAGAACGTTACCCGCGCTTAAAGCAGCTGGCCAGCTATATGCTGGCAGTTAATAACGAATATGCAGCAGATAACGGGGCGATAACCGCGCAGGATGAAGTAGCTATTATACCGCCGGTTAGCGGCGGATGATCTTTTATTGATACGAGCCAAACTTATACAGGTTTATTAAATAAGTTTTATATTATTACAATAATATTTATAATAACATTAAACCATTGGCAATCAAAACAGTTTAAGCTAAAAACCCCTGTATGAAAAAACTATTTACCTGCCTTTTTGCATTTATTATTACCTTATTATCAGCAGCCTGCAACAAACATAACCCGGCCCCGCAGCCTGCGCCGACAGTGCCTGATAATACCTCGCTGTATTTCCCGCCGATTACCGGTACAGATTGGCAAACTACAACAGCCGCTTCGTTAAAATGGGATGAAACCGCGCTGAACGATCTTTACCCCTATCTTGAAAGCCAGCACACCAAAGCGTTCATCATCCTGAAAAACGGAAAAATAGTGGCCGAAAAGTACTTTGATAAATTTACAGCCGACAGCCTTTGGTACTGGGCTTCGGCAGGTAAAACCATAACGGGGCTTTTAATAGGCATTGCCCAGCAGGAAAGCCTCATCAACATCAATAACCCAACATCAAAATATTTAGGCGCCGGATGGACGTCGGAGCCCCTGGCTAAAGAAAACCTGATCACGATAAAAAACCAGCTTACCATGACCACCGGCCTGGATGACGGCGTAGCCAATAACGATTGCACACTGCCCGGCTGCCTGGTTTATAAAGCAGATGCAGGCAAGCGGTGGGCCTATCATAACGCTGCTTACACCATACTGGATAAAGTTATTGAAAACGCCAGCAAGCAAAGCTTTAACACCTATTTTCAACAAAAAATAAGGGATAAAACAGGCATGAACGGTACCTGGTTAAAAAACGCCACCTACAACAACGTTTATTACAGTAACGCGCGCAGCATGGCCAGATTTGGTTTACTGATGCTTAACAAAGGCAAATGGGATAACACCGTTTTATTGGCAGATACCGCCTATTTTAACAGCCAGGTAAACACATCGCAAAATTTAAACCTCAGCTATGGCTACTTAACCTGGCTGAATGGCAAAAGCAGCAGCATGGTGCCGCAATCTCAAATTGTGTTTCCGGTTGGGCTGATCCCGAATGCACCGGCAGATATGTATGCCGGCCTGGGCTCAAACGATCAAAAAGTATATGTAGTGCCTTCGCAAAAACTGGTGATCATCCGCATGGGCAATTCTGCCGGGGGATTTTCACTGGCCGCATCCGGTTTCGACAATGAGCTTTGGGGTAAATTAAAAACGGTGATCAAATACTGATCTCCAATTAAAAAGATCAGCCATAACCGGGCATTATAAATTAGTAATTACTTGTTACTTTGTATCAATTATATAAGCCACGGCAAAGCATGATATCAGCAGTTTATCAAAAAGGGATCGTAACAATTTTTACGGCATTACTGGGGTTTTCGCAATGCGGAAACAAACAGGTAAAAACACTTAAAGAACCGCTTACCATCATCCGCGACGATACAGCAGCTGCCACCCGTGCAAATACCGCCCCCAACGCCGTACCGCTTAAAAACATGTTTGGCATAAATGCATACGAATGGAATTTTTTAGAGAACCCCGCCGCTAAAAATGATCGCAGCCATATTTACGAAACTAATATGGCGCTTATTAAAAATTTTAGCGCAGTAAGGCATTACCTTAACTGGAACAAGCTGGAAAATACCGAAGGTAACTACACCTACAACCCTACCAATAACGGCAGCTGGAATTATGATTTGATTTACACCCGGTGTAAGCAGGATAGTATTTTAGTTTTGGCAGATCTGAAAAATCTGCCCGTTTGGATGATGGATACCTATCCCGCCGATGAGCGCGATGATGAGAATGTGCCCACGCCTTATGGTGCTAACCGCAGCGTGCCTGCATCCTATATAGTGCAGGCACGCACGGCGTTTCAGTTTGCTGCGCGGTATGGGTTTAACAAAAAAATAGCCTCCGGCCTGGTAAAAGCAGATAGCCGCCCCCGCTGGAACAACGATGCAACTAATACGGTTAAAATTGGCCTCGGCCTCATCAAATATATCGAATGCGGTAACGAGAACGACCGCTGGTGGAAAGGCGGCAAAGCCACACAATCGCCCGAGGAATATGCAGCCAACCTATCGGCTTTTTATGATGGGCACAAGGGCACGTTGGGCAACAATGCGGGTGTAAAAACTGCCGACCCCGGCATGATGGTAGTAATGGGCGGCCTGGCCACTGCAGATGTTAAATATGTGCAGCGCATGATAGCCTGGTGCAAAACCAACCGGGGCCTAAAACCCGATGGCAGTATTAACCTTTGTTTTGATGTGATCAATTACCACCTGTACAGCAACGATGGCAGCGTGTTTACCCATCAGCGCAGCACAACGGGCGTAGCACCCGAGCTATCCATATCTGGCAGTGTGGCCGACGGTTTTGTAAAACTGGCCGGCGGATTGAAAAACAAGCCCGAAGTTTGGGTGACCGAAACCGGGTATGACATTAACCCGCAAAGCTACCAGCATGCACCGGCCATAGGCAACAAGCCGGCCCTGGTTACCCAGGCCGACTGGATCCTGCGCTCATCATTGCTGTATGCCAGGCATGGTGTCAGTCGTTTGTTTTTTTACCAGCTGTTTGATGCCTTCCCAAACAATGCGGAGCAGTACTCAACTTCGGGTTTGGCCGAGAGCCCCAATCGCCGCCCCGCCGCCGACTATATTTTGCAGGTGAAGAAGCTGATGGGTAATTACATTTACAAAGGCACCATCAATGCCGACCCGTTGGTAGACAAATATCAAAGCGGCCGCAACGTAATTTATGTTTTGACTGTTCCGGATCAAACCGGACGCGGTTCGGAGTACATTCTGGACGTTTCAGGGGCGAAAAAAGGCGTTATTTATACCTTAAAAGTCGGCGCCGATGCCATGGAAAGCAGGCAGGTAAACACCGTAAACGGCAAGTTAAAATTACAGGCAGGCGAAACGCCGATATTTGTACAACCGGTTTTAAAATAGAAAAATTCAATATCCGAAAGCCTAATTGATAAGTAGATACTGATTTATCCGCTTAAAAAGTTATTTTTGCGCCTGAATGAAGCACATACGTAATTTTTGTATCATAGCACATATCGACCACGGTAAAAGCACCCTTGCCGATAGGTTATTAGAATATACCAATACCATCACCCAGCGCGAATCGCAGGCACAATTGCTTGATGATATGGACCTGGAGCGTGAGCGCGGCATCACTATTAAAAGCCACGCCATACAGATGGATTATGAACTGGACGGGCAGAAATACGTTCTGAACCTGATAGATACCCCCGGCCACGTAGATTTTTCTTATGAAGTATCGCGCTCTATAGCCGCCTGCGAGGGTGCCCTACTTATTGTAGATGCCGCACAGGGCATCCAGGCGCAGACTATATCTAACCTTTACCTGGCTTTAGAGAACGACCTGGAGATCATCCCGGTACTAAACAAAATGGACCTGCCCGGCGCTATGCCCGAGGAGGTTAAAGACCAGATTGTGGAATTGATAGGCTGTAAACGCGAGGAGATCCTGGCTGCATCCGGTAAAACCGGTATGGGTGTGCATGATATTTTGCGTGCTATTGTAGAACGCGTACCGGCCCCTGTAGGCGACCCGGACGCACCTTTACAGGCATTGATATTCGATTCGGTTTACAATTCTTTTCGTGGCATTGTAGCTTATTTTAAGGTAGTTAACGGCGAGATCCGCAAAGGTGATAAAGTAAAATTCTTTGCAACCGAAAAGCAATACATAGCAGAGGAAGTTGGCACGCTGAAATTAAAGCAGCTTCCAAAAGATGTGATTAAAACCGGCGATGTGGGTTATATTATCTCGGGGATTAAAGAATCGCGAGAGGTTAAAGTTGGTGACACCATTACCACCATTACCCGCCCATGCGAAAGCGGGATACAGGGTTTTGAAGAAGTAAAACCGATGGTTTTTGCGGGTATTTACCCTGTTGATACCGAGGATTATGAAGAGCTGCGTGAATCAATGGCTAAATTGCAGCTGAATGATGCTTCGCTTGTATTTGAGCCCGAATCATCTGCGGCATTAGGCTTCGGCTTCCGATGCGGTTTCCTGGGCATGCTGCACATGGAGATCATTCAGGAACGTCTTGAACGAGAGTTTAATATGACGGTTATTACCACCGTGCCCAACGTATCGTACCTGGCCTATTCAACCAGAAACGAAGAGATAGTGGTAAATAACCCGTCCGACCTTCCGGATCCAAGCAAGATCGACCGCGTGGAAGAGCCGTATATCAAAGCCACTATTATCACCAAGTCTGACTTTGTAGGCCCGGTTATGTCGCTTTGTATCCAAAAACGTGGCTTCATCAAGAATCAATCCTACCTCACGTCTGACCGTGTTGAGCTGGTTTTTGAGATGCCAATGGGCGAGATCGTGTTTGATTTTTACGATAAATTAAAAACCATTTCAAAGGGTTACGCCTCGTTTGATTATCATCAGATAGGTTACCGCCCAAGCGATCTGGTGCGTTTGGATATTAAACTGAACTCCGAGCCGGTGGATGCTTTATCATCATTGATCTTCCGCGGCAACTCTTATGATTTTGGTAAAAAGATCTGCGAAAAACTGAAAGAACTTTTACCACGCCAGCAATTCGAGATCATTATACAGGCATCTATCGGTGCCAAGATCATTGCCCGGGAAACAGTAAAAGCGATGCGTAAAGACGTTACCGCCAAATGTTACGGTGGTGATATATCGCGTAAACGTAAGCTGTTAGAAAAACAAAAAGCAGGTAAAAAACGCATGCGCCAGGTTGGTAACGTAGAGATACCACAAAGTGCGTTTATGGCGGTATTGAAATTAGACTAATCTTTAGATTTGAGATGTTAGATATGAGATTTGAGACGGGAGTCGAATAATTATATCTAATATCTCAAGTCTCATATCTCATATCTATTATGCAGTTATTAGACGGAAAATACGTATCAGAAAAACTTAAAGGCGAAATTGCCGAAGAAGCGGCCAAAATTTTAGTGCGCACCGGCCGCAAGCCGCATCTGGTAGCCGTACTGGTTGGCCACAATGGCGGCAGCGAAACATACGTGGCCAGCAAGATGAAAAACTGCGAAAAGGTAGGCTTTAAATCAACTTTAGTGCGTTATGAGGATACTGTTAGTGAAGAAGAACTGCTTGCAAAAGTATCTGAACTGAATGCTGATGCTGATATCGACGGTATTATTGTACAGCTTCCGCTCCCCAAACACATCGACCCGGAGAAAGTAACCGAACGTATTGATCATCGCAAAGATGTAGATGGCTTCCACCCGGTGAATCTGGGTCGCATGCAGCGCAATTTACCATCATTTATCCCGGCAACACCTTATGGCATCACTTTGATGCTTAAAGAGTATGGCATAGAAACGGCAGGGAAGCATTGCGTTGTTGTAGGCCGCAGTAACATTGTTGGCTCGCCTATGAGTATCCTGATGGCCCGCAATACCACTCCGGGTAACTGTACCGTAACCATTTGCCATAGCCGCACGCCCGATATTAAAAAGTTTACACTTGATGCTGATATATTGATCGTTGCAATCGGTAAAAAGAACTTCATTACTGCCGATATGGTTAAAGATGGCGTAGTAGTAGTAGACGTTGGTATGAACCGCGAAACCTCAACGGTTACCAAATCGGGCTACAAGCTATTTGGCGATGTTGATTTTGAAGGCGTATCACAAAAGGCTTCATGGATAACCCCGGTACCGGGCGGTGTGGGTTTAATGACTATTATCGGGCTTTTAAAAAATACGCTGGCATCTGCCAATAAGGATGTATATCAATAATTTTTAAAGGCCTGTTGCATAAGATAAGCAGATCAAAAATCTACTTTAAGATTCATGAGGGCGGGGTTTTTCATCACCTCATCCATAGTAGTAATTAAGGTAACCTGTTTCCTGTCGGCAGATAATAAGGCTTTTGAATTATCAATTTTCTTAACCGGCCTGGCAAACTTTAAAACCAGTTTATAAGGCATATCTATCAGCATGGCTTTGGCCATGGCTAACCTGGAAGCTGCGCTTTTAAAAAAATTATTAAACTTATTTTTATTGATCGTCCTCGAAAATTTCCGGTCGGTAATTTCATAAGTGTAATAATCCTGCCCGCTTAACAAAAGTTCGCCTTTCCAGTCATCAGAACCCGCCTTTTGGCTGGTTATCTTTTTGTTGGGGTCGGCAAACTCAGCAGGTGGCACCTTCATCGAAAAAGCAGAAACATGCTGCAGATAATAAACCAGATCGGCCTGGGTTTTAGCCAGATATTCAAGATTGATCTTCATCTTATTCCGGGTAAGATCCATATTGATATGAAGCGTGCTGTTTTTAGCTGTATTGATCTCTCCTGGCGTCATCTTTTTTACCACACTATCGGCCAGCGTGCTGTAATAATTCATGGTCGTATCCTTTACCAAACTAAACTGCGGGGTAGAACGTACCGAATCAGAAACTAAATTTGTAAGAATAGACAAGGCCTTGCTCATATCAAAACCATAAGTAACGTTACAGGTACCGTCGGCTTTAAAATCGTAGTGCTCTTCTATATCAACGCACGAGCTTAGACAGAAGAATGCAAATAATACAAGGGGTGTGTATAGTTTCTTCATGCGATAAAAATTATGTAATAATACTTAATTTTTAGTAAAAGCTAAATACCTAAAGATAAACAGCGTAAATATATCCATGCCGTTTATCTGCGCAGTATCACAATTCAAAACCTTTTGCCCTTTGCCTTTTAGCTTTAACCTCAAATAACTTACCTTTGCGCCCTATTATGGCACACCAGGTTCCGGAAGATGGCACATTGCTTCCTTTAATGGAAGAGTTTTATACGATACAGGGCGAGGGATACAATACCGGCAAGGCTGCCTATTTTATTCGCCTTGGGGGCTGTGATGTGGGCTGCCACTGGTGCGATGTGAAAGAAAGCTGGGATGCCGAGCTGCACCCGCTTACTGCTGCCGATACGATTGTAAATAATGCCTCTAAATTTCCATCCAAAGCGGTGGTGGTTACCGGCGGCGAGCCGTTGATATACAATTTGGATTATCTTACCCAAAACCTGCAGCAAAACGGCATTAAAACGTTTATTGAAACTTCGGGCGCCTACCCCCTCTCGGGCAGTTGGGACTGGATTTGCCTGTCGCCTAAAAAGTTTAAAGCACCTACGCAGCAAGTGGCGGATAAAGCCCATGAGTTAAAGGTGATCATCTTCAACAGATCAGACTTTGCTTTTGCCGAGCATCACGCCAAGCTGGTTGGCCCTGATTGCAAACTTTACCTGCAGCCGGAATGGTCTAAACATGCCGAAATGACCCCGCTTATTGTGGATTACGTAATGGCTAACCCCCGGTGGGAAATATCTTTACAAACGCACAAATACTTAAATATTCCTTAAAATTGTAACTTAGTGTATTGATTATCGTATCAGTAGCCAATGCGCAAAATATATTTTCTATTTAGTTTTTTGCTGATGTTTACTGTGGGCGTTTCTGCACAGGACAGGCACTACTCAACCACCGATAAAGAAGCTATCAAGTATTTCGCCCTGGCTAACCAAAGCCTGGACGATCATTTATACGACGACGCGATTGCCCAGTTGGAGCAGGCTGTAAAATCTGACAACAAATTTGTAGAGGCACATGCCCAGTTAGCCGATGTTTTGCGTATGCGGCACATCTATAAACCTGCTATTGAACATTTCCTGAAAGTTATTGCGCTCGACCCGGAGTACAACCGGTCGGTTTACTTAAAAATTGGCGATTGCGAAATTAACGTTGCCATGTACGAGCCTGCTTTACATCATTTAGAAAAATACCTTACCTACCCTAACATTACTGCGCAAAACCAGGCGCATGCCCAAAAGCTGATTGCAGACTGTACATTCAGCATACAATCCATAACGCACCCGGTTGCCTTTACGCCGATAAACATGGGTGCCGAGATCAATACCGCAGCAGACGAATATTTACCTGTTGCCACGGCAGATGAAAGCACCCTGATATTTACCCGAAAGATAAACAACAACGAAGATTTTTATAAAAGCGCAAAATTAAACGATAAATGGCAAAACGCTGTTTACCTGAGCGATGTGATCAATACACCCGCTTATAACGAAGGTGCCCAATCTATCTCTCAGGATGGTAAATACCTGTTTTTTACCGGCTGCAACCGGCCCGATGGTTTGGGCCGTTGTGATATCTATATCGCCCAAAAAAAAGGCAGCGACTGGGCAAGGCCCTTTAGTTTAAGCCCGCCCATTAATACCTCGGGCTGGGAAGCACAGCCCTCTATCAGCGCAGACGGGCGTACACTGTATTTTGTAAGTAACCGTAAAGGCGGTTACGGCGGCTATGATATCTGGAAATCTACCCTGACAGACAAGGGCTGGGGCGAGCCGGAAAATATGGGCCCGCAGATAAACACATCTTACGACGAGCAATCGCCATTTATCCATCCGGATGATCATACCTTTTACTTTTGCAGCAGCGGCTGGCCCGGCCTGGGCGGCAGAGACCTTTTTGTGAGCCGCCTGGGTAAAGACGACAAGTGGCAAAAGCCGGAGAACCTGGGTTACCCCATTAATTCTAACGGGGATGAGAACGGCCTTACCTTAACGGCAAATGGCTCTTATGCCTTTTTTTCATCAAATAATTTAAAAGGTTATGGCGGGTTTGATATTTACACTTTTGAATTGCCTGCTAACCTGCGCCCTAACATCGTAACTTATGTTAAAGGCATCGTAACAGATAAAAAAACAAAAGCGCCGCTGGAGGCAGCTGTGGAGATCATAGACCTGCAAAAAAACATATCCGTTTACCAGGATTACAGCGCTGAAAGCACCGGTGAGTTTTTGGCCACGTTAAGTGCAGGTAAAAACTATGGCTTAAATATCTCTAAAGAAGGGTATTTGTTTTACTCGGATAATTTTTCGTTAATAGGTTTAAAGGATAAAAAGGCATTTAATATCTCGGTGATGCTATCGCCTATCGAGGTGGGCAACAAGGTGATATTGAAAAACATTTTCTTTGATACCAACCAGTTCGCATTAAAAGACGAATCAAAAGCCGAACTGCAAAAACTGATAGAATTTTTACAATTGAACCCAACCGTTAAAATAGAGGTGTCGGGCTTTACAGATAATGTAGGGAATAACCAGGCTAACGTAACCCTGTCAGAAAAGCGCGCCAATTCAGTTTATCAGTACCTGTCGGCCAATGGCATTGCAGCAACCCGCCTGGTTTATAAAGGCTATGGCGAAGCACAGCCCATTGCCCCAAATACAAGCGATGAGAACCGTGCTTTAAACCGCAGAACGGAGTTTATGATTATAGCTAAATGATAACCGATGAGGAACTTGTAAAAAGTTATAAACTATCTTTCTGATATTCATTAAGCATTTTTTTCACATCAGGGGTATTTTCTACTTGATTTTTCAAGCCAATTACTATTTTATCAGATAAGTTTACTTTTAAATCAACTCCGTTTGCATCTACAATATTAAACGATTTAGGTTGTCCGTAATTGTGCTGCTGCCTTTCAACTATTTTTTGATTATAAAATTTTTTTAAAGCATTTAGATATGCTACAGTATCATTAACTGCGATTAAAGTATCTATGTGATTAAAGGGTTCAAATTTATTTCCTGCGGAATTTAGTTTTTCCTGATAAATAGTAAGCACATACTTTCTTCCATTATCCATTTTTACGCGGTCATTTTTAACAGCATTACTATTACTGCTGTTAGTAGAGCAGCTTTGGCAAATAATAAAAATTAACAAAATTGTTAGGACGGGGTTTAGTTTAATCATGACAAGTTAGTTTATGACCTAAATTTAATACTTTGGAATAAATTTTACGGTAAAAATAAAGGCCTGAACAATTGATCTGTCCAGGCCTTTTACCTTTATCCTTTAAAACCGCAAATTAATTCCCCACTTCCGACAGGAACTTGATACGCATTAACTGCACTTCCTCGCGGGTATAATCGTCAGATCCTAATTCTGCAAGGGCATCGTCAATAGAATCTATTTCTGCTGTTTTAAAGTAGTCGAACACTTCGTCCTGCTTATCTTCATCTATCATTTCGTCAATGTAATAGTTAAGATTAAGCTTAGTGCCCGAGTTAACGATGGTTTCCACCTCTTTCAAGATCTCCTCGTAAGTAAGGCCTTTAGAAGCAGCTATATCATCCAGGTTTAAGTGCCGATCGATATTCTGAATAATAAATACTTTAAGTGCCGATTTATTGGCGGCGCTTTTGATCACCATATCAACCGGCCGGTCGATATCATTATCCTCCACATATTTTTTAATCAGATCGATAAACGGCGCGCCAAATTTTAAGGCCTTGCCCGCCCCTACGCCCGAGATCTGTTTCAATTCATCCGTACTAACCGGATAATGCGTGCACATTTCTTCTAAGGATGGGTCCTGAAAGATCACAAATGGCGGCAAACCTTTTTGCTTGGCCAACTTTTTACGCAGGTCTTTTAGCATCTGCAGTAACTGTGTATCTAAGGCGCCACCGCCCTGTTTAGGGCCATCCTCGGCTTCATCCTCATCGGTTGGGCCCATCTCACGGTTCAGCAGGAAACGGATGCTGTAAGGATTATCTATAAAGGCATTACCTGTTTTGGTAAGGTGCAATAACCCGTAATGATCGATATCTTTAGACAGGAAATTGTTCAGCAATGCCTGGCGCATCAGCGAGTTCCAAAGGTTCTCGCCCTGTTCTATGCCCGAGCCGAAATACTCCAGTTTATCATGTTCGTAATTTTTAACCTGCGCATCATCCTTACCCATCAAAATGTTGATGATGTGGCAATCGTCAAACTTCTCGCCTATTTGTTTGATCAGGCTTAACGCTTTGTGCAGATGCTCTTCGCCGTCAAAATGTGTTTTGGGGCCACAGCAATTATCACACATGTTGTTACATCCGGCTTCGTTAAAGTTTTCGCCAAAATAATGCAGCAGTTGCTTACGGCGGCAAACAGATGATTCGGCATAGTCAATTACTTCTTTCAGTATCTGGGTGCCTATTTCACGTTCTGCAACAGGCTTATCCTTCATAAACTTTTGCAGTTTATCAATGTCTTTACCCGAGTAAAAGGCTACGCAAACCCCTTCGCCGCCATCGCGGCCGGCGCGGCCGGTTTCCTGGTAATAACCCTCCATGCTTTTCGGCATATCGTGGTGTATTACATATCTTACGTCCGGCTTATCTATCCCCATCCCAAAGGCAATGGTTGCCACAATTACATCCACATCCTCCATCAGGAATTTATCCTGTGTATCGGCGCGTACTTTAGGGTCTAACCCGGCATGGTATGGCAGGGCTTTTACACCGTTAAGATTCAGCGCTTCGGCCACTTCCTCCACTTTTTTACGGCTAAGGCAGTAAATAATGCCCGATTTGCCCTGATTTTGCTTTACAAACTTTACGATCTCTTTGATGGCGTTACGCTTTGCCCTTACCTCGTAAAACAGGTTACTCCGATTAAAGGATGACTTGTAAACCGTGGCATTGTTCATTTGCAGGTTTTTTTGAATATCCTGCTGTACTTTTGGGGTTGCGGTTGCCGTAAGTGCTATAATCGGGATATCATCCCCTATGTTGCTGATAACCTGGCGGATCTTACGGTACTCGGGGCGAAAATCGTGGCCCCATTCAGAGATACAGTGGGCCTCATCAACGGCCACGAATGATACCTGGTTAAGTCTTAAAAAATCTACATTCTCTTGCTTGGTCAAAGATTCGGGCGCAACATAAAGCAGTTTGGTTTTACCGCTTAATACATCGTCTTTAACCCTTAAAATATCTGCTTTTGTTAACGAAGAATTTAAAAAATGAGCTATGCTATCCGAACCGCCAAAGGCCCTTAACTGGTCAACCTGATTTTTCATGAGTGCAATAAGCGGGGAGATCACAATCGCTGTGCCCTCGCTCATTAATGCGGGCAGTTGATAACACATGGATTTGCCGCCGCCGGTGGGCATGATCACGAAGGTATCGTTACCTGCTAAAATATTAGTGATTATCGCTTCCTGTTCACCTTTAAAGTTATCAAACCCGAAAAAATTTTGCAGGTTATCAAAAAGCGACTTCTTGGTCTCTATCATTATTTACTTGTACGTTTGGAATTATGGTTCAAAATAACAAAATTTTATAAATAAACGGTCCATTTTGTTAAAAATTTTATACTAAAATGATTATTTGATTAAAAACAATTTGTTTATTTATCTCTTTTAAAAATGGTTAGATACCGGATGAAATATTTTAGTTTTACCTGATATTAAATTTACAAACTTATACACATATTTAGCCTGGATTTGCCAAATTAAAATCTACAACTTATAAGATGAATAAAAATTATTATGCCATTATTATGGCTGGCGGGATTGGCAGCCGTTTTTGGCCAATCAGCAGAACATCGTACCCAAAACAGTTTATTGATATACTGGGCACCGGTAAAACGCTTATACAAAATACCTACGAGCGTTTCCTGAAAGTTTGCCCTAAAGAAAACATATACGTTGTTACCAACGAAAACTACACCGGCCTGGTAAAAGAGCAGTTGCCAGATATGGCCGACCAGCAGATACTGACCGAGCCTGTAATGCGTAACACCGCCCCCTGCGTGGCATACGGCTGTTTTAAAATAGAAAGCCTAAACCCGGATGCTGCTATTGTTGTGGCACCGTCTGACCACCTGATACTGGATGAGGCTGCATTTGTTAACACGATTGAAAAATCATTAAAAACAGCAACAGACAATAATTGCCTGATAACACTGGGCATCAAACCGTCAAGGCCGGATACCGGTTACGGATATATCCAATACACCGACCAAACCCTTAATGAGGATTTTCATAAAGTAAAAACTTTTACCGAAAAACCCACTGTAGAGATTGCCAAAACGTTTATTCAAAGCGGCGACTTTTTGTGGAACGCCGGTATCTTTGTATGGTCTGCAAAGGCAATTGTGCAATCATTTGACAGCTACCTGCCAGAGATGCACGAGATATTTGCCGAAGCACGGTCTGTTTACAATACCGATGAAGAAAAGGCATTTGTGCACAAGGTTTACCAGCGCTGTATCAATATTTCTATTGATTATGGTATTATGGAAAAAGCATCAAATGTTTATGTGCTGCCATCAGAATTTGGGTGGAGCGACCTGGGTACCTGGGCATCCATTTACCAGCTTGCCGATAAAGATTATGTAGGCAATGCCGTTATCCCGGCAGAAAAGGTGATTATGTACGATAGCAGCAATTGTATGGTAAACGTACCCGGCGATAAACTGGTGATACTGCAGGGGCTGCATGATTACATCGTGGTAGAATCAAACAATTCCCTGCTGATATGCCCGCGCGACCAGGAGCAAAACATTAAGCAGGTTGTTGCCGACGTAAAAAATAAGTTTGGGACGAAATATATTTAAGAAATGTAAATATAAAGCAAAAAGAGCCGGGATCTATCCCGGCTCTTCTTGCTTTATTCCTGATATTATTTATTAATATTTCCCAACTATTACTTTGTAAAAGTCATCAAAATTAAAGTACTTATTGGCCAGTGCCTGTAGTTCTTCGGCGGTGATGTGCTTTACCGTTTGGGTGTAACGCTCGTAGTAATCATAATCTAAATCTGCAAAATACAGGTTTTTGAATTTGTCGGCATGCGACAGCACATTCTCCAGGCTGCCCAAAAGCGACCCCAGCATAAAGTTGCGTACCAACGATAATTCTTCATCGGGGATCAGCTCGGTTTTCAGCAAATTTACTTCTTTCTCTATCTCGGCAACAGCCGCCCTGCATACATCGGCGCCAACCTCTGATGCAATAAAAAATGACCCGGCTTGTTTAAATGATGTTAAGCCCGAGCCTATGCCATAAGTATAGCCTTTATCCTCGCGTATGTTTGCCATTAACCTTGATCCGAAGTATCCGCCTAACACCGTGTTTAAAACCTGCAGGGCAGGAAAATCCGGATGGGTACGGTTAATAAAGGGCATACCTATGCGTATGGCCGACTGCAGCGCTTCTGCCTTTTCAACATAAATAAAACGGTCTGCAACCGGGTTTAATGCGGGCTGCAAAGTATCTGCTGCAACCGTTTCTTTGCCCCAGGTACCGCTAAATGTTTCGGTAACGGCGTTTATTACCTCCTGCCCTGCTTTACCGGCGATGATAATGGTACAGTTGCCGGCCTGGTACATTTCTTTATAATGCGCCTGCAGATCTTCCCTTTTCAGGGATTTAAAATCATCCGGTTCGGCTGCCGAGCCATAGATGGTTGGGCCAAATATTGCCTTGTTAAAAGTACGGCGGGCAACTACATCATTTTTTTGCAGGCTAACCTGCAGCTTTTGCTGCTGATTGCGGATATAGGTTTCCAGCTCTTTCTCCGGGAAGATCGAATCCGTCAGGATCTCTTTGATTACCGGCAGGGTTGATTGCAGGTGCTTGGTTAGCGTGTACAAGGTTACCTGCGAATTATCGTACCCGTAATCTACCTGTAAAAAAGCACCGTAAAAATCAATCTTATCAGCAATTTGCGCGGCTGTAAGCGTGCTTGTACCATCGTTCAGCATGGTATTTACCGCTACATTAAGCAAAGGTTTTTTAGGGTCGAAACGCAAATTGGCAAAGATCCATTCTATCCGTACCAACTCCTGCCCGCCGGAATTAAAGGTGAATAAGTTACAGCCGTTATCCAGCTTGCTGCTTTGCGGGTGTATCAGGTTTATATTCTCTACCCCGTTAAATTGCGGGGGTGTTTTTCTATCGAGTATATTCATGGAGTTATGGTATCAATTACGCCATCGCCATGTGAGTTACCTCTGGCTTACGGCTCAAACAATTCAAACAGGTTGCTTATTCACTAATAATGTGCACAGGTTCGTTAACGCGTTCTGCAAGGTATATAAGTGTTGATGAGTTATCTTTTCTGAAGATAAGATTGGCCTGTTGTTTAATTTGTGCAGCTGTAACCGCCAAGTACCTGGCCGACTCTTTATTAAAATCGTCCGCATCACCCATCAGTTCATAAAACGCCAGGTTCATGGCCTTGTCTAACAGCGACATTTCTGAGAACACCATGGTTGATTCTGTTTTGTTCTTCACCTTGGTCAGTTCATCAGCGGGTATCTCTTCCTGCTTTAAACGCTCTACTTCCTGCCACAAGGCTTCTTCAGCCTGATCAGTGCTAATACCATCCAGGGGTTTACCTTCCAGCACAAACATGCCTTTATCCAGGCTGCCGGTAATGTAGGCATGCACCTCGCTAAACAATTGCTTCTCTTTAATTAAACTGCGATACAAACGCGATGAATGCCCGCGCGACAGGATATCAGACATCAGCTCTACAGCGTAATAACTATCATCCAGGCGTCCTTCCATCTGGAAAGCGATATACACATCATTAAGCGGCACTTTGGCGGTCATGGTTTCGCGGCGTTCCTCGTGCTGGGGCTGCTCGTGCGGCAGGCTGCGCACATATTTTTCGCCGGGAGGGATCTGCCCGAACCACTTTTGTGCCATCGCTTTTATATCTTCTGTTTTTACATCACCCCCAACAACCATAATCGCATTTTGCGGGTTGTAATGCTTTTTAAAAAAGGCCTTCACATCCTCTATCTTTGCATCCTCTATATGTTTTATGGTTTTACCTATGGTTGCCCATTGGTAAGGATGGCTTTTATAAACCATAGGCCGTAATTTTAACCAAACATCGCCGTAGGGCTGGTTAAGGTAACGCTGCTTAAACTCTTCTATCACTACATTACGCTGTACCTCCAGGCTTTTTTCGCTAAAGGCAAGGTTTAACATGCGGTCGCTCTCCAACCAGAAGGCGGTCTCTAAATTAGCAGACGGCAGGGTAATGTAATAGTTGGTAATATCGTTGCTGGTAAAGGCGTTGTTTTCGCCGCCTACGCGTTGCAAGGGGCCGTCATAATTAGGTATGTTTACAGATCCGCCGAACATCAGGTGCTCAAACAAGTGCGCAAAACCGGTTTGCTCGGGGTTTTCATCGCGTGCACCAACATCGTAAAGAATATTAAGCACGGCCATCGGGGTAGTACTATCTTCATGCACAATAACGCGCAGGCCATTGGCAAGTGTAAAGCGATTAAATTTAACCATGTAGTAACTATAAATTAACGGTAGGCAAATGTATAATTTTTACTATGCCAAGGTGCAAAATTGGTGTAAAGTTTTAAACATCCATTTGCAAATACAATTATAATAACCATTGTTTAGCTAAAAGCACTGTATTGGCTACAGTTATTTTTCTGCACGGGCGTAACATTGCTATTTATAAATAAAGCAGCTACGGCTAAACAAAGTTTTTATAAATTTATATTTGTAATAAGCAATGCTCACACCAGATCAACTGATTAAAAACCTAAGCACCAACCATACCAAAGGATTTATCAAACAGTTATCGGTTACCTTACGCGATCAGGGTTTTGACATTGACAGGCTTATAGATCTTACCTTTCATCCTGATAAGCAGGTTGGTTTCAGGGCCGCCTGGCTGTTGGATACCACCTTACTAAGCTGCCCGGAATACTATGTGCATAACATCCCCTATTTAGTAAAGCGTATGGGCGATGTTACCAACCAAAGCTGTAAACGGCATTATACACGCATTATGATGCACCTGGCAGCACCCGCAGCACCGCAACTTGTTAAAGAAAAATTAGCCGTAATAAACCTTGATATCGTAATTGAAAAATGCTTCGACTGGATGATAGACCCCGAAGTGAGGGTAGCCGTTAAAGTATTTGCGGCTGATACCTTATATTATTTATGCCACCGGCACGACTGGATAAAAGAAGAACTGACTAACCAGGTAAAATTTATGATGCAGAGCGGCGGCCCGGCCATACAATCAAGAGGAAGAAAGCTTTTGGCTTTGCTTCTAAAGTAAAAAAGTCAAAATTCAAAAGCTTTGCATGTCGCCTGCAAAGCTTTCGAATTTTAACTTTTAAGTTTTACTTGTTATTCGGTGGGCCTGTCTGCACCGTGCAGATTATCGCTAACCTGATGATGGTGTAATTTAGCTGCAATGGCAGATGAACTATCATCTGCATAAGTACCGTAGGCATTTATCAGGATGCCTTTAAGATTATATTTGGCTGAACTGATAGCATAAACGATAGACATATCCGACGGGTTGCTCTGCCCCTCGAAACGGTAAAATTCATCTATCTCAAAATCTTCTGCAGCCATGTGTACATCCTGCGATTTATCATCTATGGTGTCGCCTTCAAGGCTTAAATTTGCAGTATATCCCCTTTTTGTAAGGTCGTTAGTAGCGTCAACTAAAGTTTCAAAATTTTTCATGATCGTAGCGTTTATTTTGGTGTGATAAAGACTGTACCTAATCAACCCAAAACTATGCCAGCTTGTTTTGATTTAGTTTTTAAAGCAGAATAAGCTGATACAAAAAAGCAGCGGTGGAATTATCCTCACCGCTGCTTTTAAATTGTATTACTACTTAAAGCTTTATTATTGCGCCTTTGCCGCCCATAAGGCACCGTTTAAGTGCAGGGCCGGATGCGAGGTATAACCCGATGGTGCATCGCCAGACCAGCCGTTGAACAAATTATCATTGGTATCGCCCGTACCGTCGTCAGATGGTGAGCTATCGCCTACAAAAAATATCCTGCCGCTGCCATAGGTAGATAACAAAGCCATTACGCCTGTGGTGCCACCATTGGTTGAGGTACTGCGCCAGAACAAGCCTTGTACGTTGGCATTATTAGCCGGCGTTAATGTAGCTGTAGACCCATTGTAAAATGCCAGTTTTGAAGCCGTACCTGCTGCGCCGTTAAGCACTTTGGCAGCATTGGCGTTGGTGCCCGTATAAACATTGCTGCTTGGTTTTTCGCTAATATCAACGTAGTTAACCGTAAAACCAAAGGGGTTGTTGTTATTGATACCGTTGTTGGTCATCAGGTCATTCCAAACACGCGGCGAATCGTACCCGTCGCCGTCGCGGTCTGATGGATTATAGCCGTTGGCATCTGTGCCTGCAGTAGTTGCTGCGGTATGATCGGCCACCATTACCAGGCCGCCGCCGTTAGCCACAAAATTCATGATAGCGATTTTCTCGGCAGCTGTAAATAAGCGATTTGGCTCTACAACTACAAACACATCATAATTGCTTAAATCCTGCACGTTTGAGCTGTTACCATAAGTTAAAGCTGTACCGCTTGGCAATGATTCTACCAGTTCGCCTTTTTTTACCAGTTCTACCGCCCAGGCAGACATTCCGCCCGTCCAGTAAGTTTCGGCAGTTGAAGAGGTAATGCCGGTGTATGATGGTGTTGGGTAGCGCTGTGCTTTTAATTCTACGGTTGTGCCGCCTGTGTATGATGCAACGTTTTCGGTACCGTCAGCATCTATCTGCCAGTCGGCGCTGCCTGCATTTTCTAAATGGCTGGCATCAAACAAAAACTTTTTGCCGGTAATAACGGTACCGCCGCCGCCACCTGTGCTGCCGCCGTTATCATTAATAGTGATATCATCTATATTGATACGGCTGCTGCCGCCACTTAACTTACGGATCTCTAAACGCACATTACCGGTTTGGGTAATGGTGAATGTTTGCAGCGCAAGGGTTGATGTAGTGGTAACATTAGCACCTGATTGTACCCAGCTGCTGCCGCCATTTACCGAATAAAATAAGCCCCAGGTACTTGCAGCATCGCCACTGTAGGTTGCCGATTTTAATGTTACGGTGCTGATACCGGTAGTTACATCAAAAAGCATGGTGATTTTACCGGTGTTACGAATACGTGCCGACCATGAACCCGCCCTTTGATCAGCAGCTAAATTACCAATCAAAGCATCATACAAATTCCATGATTTGCCTGATAAGGTAACATTATCGCCACTTGATGAACCCGTAGGCGACACATCATAAGCCGTTTTAGGGCTGGTTGAACCAACTTCAAACCCTTCTGTTAACGAAACGGCATCTGTTTTTAAATTGCCTTTAGCAGAAACAACGGCATCTGTACCGGCCAGTTTAACGCTTTCTGCCTTTTGGCAGCCTGTAATAAGCAAACCGGCAGCCATTGCTACAACTATCGGCAGTTTTAATTTAGTAAAGTAATTCATAAAAAATTTAAGGTTAAATGAAATATTTGGTCACGCATTTAATTATACGTTCAAATCTCCTGAAAAAGTTACAAAGACTTATGCACATCCTGTTAACTAATTATTAAGCTTTTATCACCTGTTGAACCACTACCTTAAAACAACAAAAGCCGCCCACATGCAGCTTTTGTTTGTATTAACCAGAATTTATAGCATTTAATATTCCACAAGATCCCTACTTAACATAATTTTTTCACCTTTCACCTGCGTTCATAAACACAAAATTATTGTCAAACATATCCAGCTTTATTTTGCTGTCCCTGTCTACCTTGCCGGCCAGGATCTGTTTTGATAACTCGTTCAGAATTTTCTTCTGGATCACCCTCTTCAGTGGCCTTGCACCAAACTGCGGGTCGTAACCCAACTGTGCCAGCCAGTCTAAAGCTTCTTCAGATGCATCAATAGTAACACCCATTTCGGCCAGGGTTTGCTGTACCTGCCTAAACTGCAGTTTTACAATATCGGTTATCTCATCCCTGCTTAAAGGGGTAAACATAATGATCTCGTCTATTCTGTTTAAAAACTCGGGGCGGATGGTTTGCCTCAGCAAATTAAACAGCTCATTCTTTGTTTTGGCGATGACCTCCTCGCGGTTATCATCCTCCAGCGCAGAAAAATTATCCTGTATAATATTGGAGCCGATGTTAGATGTCATGATGATGATCGTGTTCTTAAAATTCACCACGCGGCCTTTATTATCCGTTAAATGCCCATCATCCAGTACCTGCAACAGGATGTTAAACACATCCGGGTGCGCTTTTTCTATCTCATCCAGCAATACCACGCTGTAGGGCTTGCGCCTAACGGCCTCTGTTAACTGCCCGCCTTCATCATAACCCACATAACCCGGGGGCGCACCTATCAGCCTGGAAACCGAGTGCCGTTCCTGATACTCGCTCATATCTATCCGTACCAATGAATTTTCATCATTAAAAAGATATTCAGCAAGCGCTTTGGCCAATTCAGTTTTACCTACACCCGTAGTACCCAAAAATATAAATGAGCCAATAGGCTTGCGTTTATCCTGCAAACCGGCACGGCTGCGGCGTATCGCATCGCTTATCGCTTCAATAGCCTCCTCCTGCCCTGCTACACGTTTGTGCAGCTCATCCTCCAGGTTAAGCAGCTTCTCACGCTCGCTCTGGATCATTTTACTTACCGGGATGCCCGTCCAGCGGCTTACCACACCGGCAATATCGTCGGCGGTAACTTCCTCTTTCAGCATACGGCTATCATCCTTGTTTTCAAGCAGGGCAGTTTTCAGTTGTTCAACTTCTTTCTGCGCTTCTACAATGGTGCCATAGCGCAGTTCGGCTACTTTACCGTAATCACCTGCGCGTTCGGCCTGCTCGGCTTCCAGCTTATAATTTTCAATCTGTTCAACCTTTTGGTTAATGCCATCTACCAGGTCCTTCTCGCCCTGCCATTTGGCACGCAACGAATCGCGGCCGGCAGACAGGTTGGCAATCTCTTCGCTCAGGTCTTTTACTTTGTTATCATCCTTTTCGCGCTTGATGGCCTCGCGCTCTATCTCCAGCTGCATAATGCGGCGTTCCAGTTCATCAACGGCTTCCGGTACCGAATCCATTTCCAAACGCAGTTTAGAAGCAGCCTCGTCCATCAGGTCGATCGCTTTATCCGGCAGGAAACGATCAGAAATATAGCGCTGTGACATTTCTACAGCGGCTATAATCGCTTCATCTTTTATCCGCACTTTGTGGTGTGCCTCATAGCGTTCTTTTAAACCACGCAGGATAGAGATCGCATCGGCAGTATCGGGCTCATCCACCATCACCTTCTGGAAACGGCGCTCCAGTGCTTTATCCTTCTCCACATATTTCTGATATTCATTCAGTGTGGTTGCACCGATGGCACGTAATTCGCCACGTGCCAGGGCCGGTTTAAGGATGTTTGCGGCATCCATAGCGCCTTCGCCGCCACCGGCACCAACAAGGGTGTGGATCTCATCGATAAACAGCACAATCTCGCCATCGCTTTGGATCACTTCTTTAATAACAGCTTTTAATCGCTCCTCAAATTCGCCTTTGTACTTGGCGCCAGCTATCAATGCGCCCATATCCAGCGAGTAAACGGTTTTAGTTTTAAGGCTTTCGGGTACATCGCCTTTAATGATCCGGAAGGCGATACCTTCTGCAATAGCCGTTTTACCCACGCCGGGCTCACCAACCAGTATCGGGTTATTTTTAGTACGGCGCGACAGGATCTGGATCACCCGCCTGATCTCTTCATCACGGCCAATAACCGGGTCCAGCTTTCCGCTTTCGGCATATTCGTTCAGGTTACGGGCGTATTTGTTTAAAGCATTGTAAGTAGCTTCGGCATTCTGGTCGGTAACCTTATTGTCGCCACGCAGGCTAATAATAGCCTTTTTAAGATCTTTTTCGGTTACACCGGCATCTTTTAAGGCACCTGCGGCTTTATCGCTGCCGGCTAATATCCCCAGCAATATATGCTCTACAGATACAAATTCATCCTTAAACTCTTTAAGGTAAGCGTTTGCTTTTTGCAAAGCCGAATTTACACCCGATGACAGGTAAACATTGCTTCCGCTTACTTTGGGGAAGGATGTAATTTGTGTATCCAGCGTTTCGTTTAGCCTGTTAAGGTTAACGTTTAGTTTTTTTAACAGATAAGTTATAACGTTCTCGTCAACCAGTAACAAACCTTTTAATAAATGCGCCGGCTCAATAGCTTGCTGTTGATTGCCGGTCGCAATTTCGGATGCCTTTTGTACGGCTTCCTGGGCTTTTATGGTAAAGTTGTTAAAATTCATAGTATCCTATCACCCTCAAAATAATTGCCACAACTCAATTTATGAATAAATGGCACTTAAAATAAAAACCAGCAGACATTTTGTCAATCCAAGCTCTACCCACGGCCAAAAAGCGGTAGTAATTAAAGAACTAAAATTGTTAAAGCTTATTAAATATTTAATATTTTTGAGTGGCCTTAAACCAAACCAATATTGGAAACGCATTTTTTTACTAAACTATCGCCTAAGTATAGTGTGGCTTATCGCAATTACTATACTTACCAGAATTTGCAAAGTGTGCGTACGGCCAGCTTTATATTTCTTGCTTTAAGCATTATCATCAGGATACTTTATCACGTTTTCCCCGAGAGCTTGACCAAGGCGCAAAATTTTCCCGAATTTAATTTTGTGAACTGGGTGTTTATTGCCGTCACCCCGTTTTTTTACCTGATAAGCCATTTATTGCTGTTACGCATACGTAAAACCAAAAAGGCAACTGCCGAAATGGCTTTGTTTGTGTTTATATTTTCTATCTACATTATCAGCTGCGGCATGTACTCCAGCTTTATCTCCACATCCGATCCAAGCAATGCGCTTACGCTTTACCTCATCGCTTTAAGTATTGTAAGCGTTTTGTTTGTGTTTGAATATTACGAAACCCTGATACTGCTGTTGAGTGTAGAAATGCTGTTTACCATGATGCTTTTTCATGCCCAGGTAAGCGCTACCGAAATGACGTATAATCAAATGATATCGGCTATTTTGCTGGCAGGTTTTTACTTAACATCGCGGTACTTTTTTTCTTACAAGGCCAGTTATTACGGGCAGATATTAGAGATCCGCCAGAAAAACGATCAGATTGAAAAAGCTAATTCATTTAAAAACCAGGTGCTGGGCACCGTAGCGCACGATCTGCGCAACCCCATTGCCGCTGTAGAATCATTAGCGATGATGATGGAACTGGATGAAATTGATGATGATACACAAGAAAACCTAACCATGATGCGGGAATCCTGTGTAAAGGCCCGCACTATTATAGATGATCTGCTGAATGCTGCCCGCCATGAAAATACCGGCATATTTGAAACCACGCGTACCGAAGTTAATACATTCATGAACGATATTGTTAAAGCATGGAGGATACAGCAGGGTGGTACAGGCAATGTATTATTTACAAGCGATGTTAAAGCCATTTACGCACAAATAAACCACGAAAAATTCCCGCGGGTGATGGATAACCTGATCAGCAATGCGCTAAAATTTTCAAAAGAAACAGATGAGGTGACGGTGCAGCTTACCCGCGAAAAAAACAATGTAATTATTAAAGTTAACGATAAAGGGTTGGGGATTCCGCAAAATATGCTGCCTAAACTGTTTGAGCGTTTCTCGGGCGCCGGGCGCATCGGGCTAAAAGGCGAGCAATCTACCGGTATCGGCCTTAGCATTGTTAAGGATATTGTAGAAAGCCACGGCGGTAATATTACGGTACAAAGCGAAGAAGGCAAAGGCAGTACTTTTACAGTTATGCTACCTATGGTAGCGTAATCATACTAAAATTCTGATTCAACCTTTTCCGCAAAAAACTTTTTGTTAAAATTTACCAGGTAAAGCTCGTTAGTGGCACGGGTGCAGGCGGTGTAAAACCAGCGTAAAAAATCGGTGTTCACCATCTCATCCGTCAGATAGCCCTGGTCTACAAAAACGGCTTCCCACTGGCCGCCCTGGGCTTTATGGCAGGTTATGGCGTAGGCAAATTTCACCTGCAGGGCGTTATAATAAGGGTTTAACTTAAGCTCGTTATGTTTAGCGCGCTTGTTGGGGATATGGTCATAATCCTTCATCGCCTCCAGATAAAAACGTTTCTGGTCTATCGATTGTAAGGCCGGCGCTTCCGAGTATAAAGTATCCAGCAGTATCTTACAATCCAACACCGGGTCTTCAGCGTAATCAATAAACTCCAGTTGTACATCGGCAAACCTAAAACCGTACATTTCCTCTATCCGGCGTACTTTTTTTACGCGCGCAATATCGCCGTTGGCAATAAAGCCGGTACTGCCCTCCTCCTGGTCCTGCAGCCAAAAGTAATTGTTTTTCACCACCATCAACTGGTCGCCGCCGGTAAGTTCCTCCTCGCGCATCAGGATCCGCCCACGGATTTGCCGGTTATACAGATTGGCATTTTTATTACTTCTGCAGATGATAAGCGTGCTGTCGTACCCATATTTGCTGTAAGCATAGTTAAGCCCTTCTTCCAGCATGTCGCTGCCCATGCGGTAAACATCCTTGTAGCCTTTGGTCACTATCTGCGGCATCGCCTCTTTACCCTGCCTGATGATGTTGCGTACATTAGTTACATTATACAATATCCCCGAATCCTTTTGCTGGCGTAATACATCGGTTAGCTCATAGGTGTATATGGTAAGGCCATAGTCGGCCTTCATCAGTTTCTCGTCAAGCGCGGGGCTATCTTCGGCCCCTACGGGCGGTAACTGAGCTGTATCTCCTACCAAAAGCAACTTGCAGTTTTTAGTATTGTAAACATAGTTTACGAGGTCCTGCAGCAGGGTATTGCGGTTATTGCCGGCCAGTTCATCAGATATCATGGAGGCCTCGTCGATGATAAAAAGCGTATTGGTGCTCATATTATCGGCTATCATAAAGGATTCATCTACGTTCAAAGCCGACTTTTTACGGTAGATACGCTTATGAATAGTAAATGCTTTGCGCCCGCTGTAATTGGTAATTACTTTAGCCGCCCTGCCCGTTGGCGCCAGCAAAACCGACTTTAAATTATACTTTGCCAGGGCCTTTACCAGCGCGCCTACAATGGTAGTTTTACCTGTACCGGCATACCCCTTCAGGATAAAGCAGTCGTCCTGTTCCTCGCTGCTTAAAAACTGGTGCAGCTTGGCAAATAGCTCCAGTTGCTGCGGCGTAGGTTCATGCGGAAAAGCCTGGCGGATATGATCTGTTATGGGCACGCACAAAAATGGTGATTAGTATGCAAATTATTTAACCCGAAAAAATATTAGCCCGGTTGCTAATTAAAATTGCATTTTTTTAAATGAAACACATTTTTTCGGGAACGTTGATTCTGGCGCATTTCACCCGTTACAAACCCCGCTTTTTGAGGGATTTAAACGACCTAAAAACGACTTTCAAACGCCCCAAAACAACACTTATTCAACCAAAAACAAACACACATTTTAAGAAATAATTATGGCCGGTTCAACAATATTTTTTCACCCTGAAATTTAAAAAAAATAATTTACCGGGCCTGCTCAGGATCCCCGGAATTTAAACACACCATAAAATTTTATTAAAGCCACAGGTTGGGCTTTTTTTATTTTAAGTAAGATAAACAATCATTACTTTTGTTTAACTGCATGAGCGACCACAGACATTACTACACCAGCGACGATCTAAGCCTGACACAGGCCCACAGCTACACCCTGTTGTTACAGGTTAATGCAAACAGCTTTAATTATGCTGTTGTTAAAGGCAAACAGCTACTATCATGGGGCGAAAACTATTCGCTTGATGAACTGCGCGACCCGCAGCTGCTGCGCGATATTTTAACTGCCAACTATAACCTGGTTGTTACCGGCCTGCAGGCCACAGGGTTTACCCTGCTGCCCGACCCCCTTTTTGACGCCGCCCACATTGGCGATATTGCCCGCCTGCTGGATGTTACCCACACCGAAAAGGTAAAGGCCGAAAAATTTGACAGCCGTAACACCATCATCTATAAAGTGGATGAAGCCGCCACTTACGCTATCAAAGACCTGGACAACCAGAATGTACTGCATACCGATGCCGGCTGGGTTAAAGCTATTGCAAACAACTACCCCTTAAGCACCGATGTTTACCTTAACATCATTAACGATACTGTATCCATTGTAAACTTTACCAACAGCGCCCTGCGCTTTTACAACACCTTTAAGTTTAAAAGCCACGAGGAACTGGCCTACTTTTGCGCGCTGGTATGCACCGAACTTGAACTGAAACCGGAAAAGGTAAAACTGGTACTCAGCGGAGAAATTAATAACACCGACAGGTACTTTATTTACCTGATAAACTTTTTTGGCGAGGTAAAGCTGAACAACATCAGCATACTGGATTTGCCTTACCGTACCGAAGCCCATAAAATTTTACCCCTTGCTGCTTTATCGCTATGCGCATCATCGGAGGGAAACTAAAGGGATTAAGGCTTAACCCACCCAAAAACCTGCCCGTACGCCCCACCACCGACCTGGCCAAGGAAGCCCTGTTCAACATTCTGCAAAACCAGATAGAATTTGAGGACATTAAAGTGCTTGACCTGTTTAGCGGCACCGGCAATATTGCCATGGAATTTGCATCGCGCGGGGCCGAAAAGGTTACGGGAGTAGACCGCGCCATTCAGTGCGTACATTACCTTAAAGATGCGTCGCGCCAGCACGGCTTAAGCCAGATAGAGGTTTTTAAGGCCGATGTTTTTAAATATCTGGCCATGGAAACCGAATCCTACGACCTGATATTTGCCGACCCGCCCTATGACCTGAACAGGATCCCCGAGATTGCGAAAACCGTTTTTGAAAAAAACCTGCTGGTAACAGGCGGTATGCTCATTGTAGAGCATCAAAGCATGCAAAACCTGAGTAACCACCCGGCTTTTGTAGAGCAGCGTAAATACGGGCATTCATCATTCTCGTTCTTTAAAGCTTAAACCCAAACCAATATTACCCATGAGCGATAAAATCCGCAACGTTCAAACCACCGTGTTATCAGATAACTGGTACACCTTGCGTAAAGTTACCTACGAATTTTTAGGACGCGATGGTCAGTGGCAACAGCACTCGCGCGAGGCTTACGACCGCGGGAACGGTGCAACTATCCTGCTTTATAATCCAACCAACCAAACGGTAATATTAACCCGCCAGTTTAGGATGCCCACTTATTTAAACGGCAATACCGATGGCTATATGATAGAAACCTGCGCTGGTTTGCTGGATAAAGATAACCCGGAGGATTGCATCCGTAAGGAAACCGAAGAAGAAACGGGCTACAAGATCTCAGCAGTACAAAAAGTATTTGAGGCGTACATGTCGCCGGGGTCGGTTACCGAGATCTTGTATTTTTTTGTTGCCGAATACACCAAAGACATGAAGGTAAGTGATGGCGGCGGACTGCAGGAAGAAACCGAGAATATTGAAGTTATGGAAATGCCCTTCGCCCGGGCACTCGATATGATCAAAACCGGCGAAATAAAAGATGCCAAAACCATTATGCTGCTGCAATACGCACAGATAAATGGGTTGATTTAATACCTATTTAATTAGATGGATTTGTATTGGTGATATATACTATTATTTCATCAAAAGTAATTTAACCTTCTTTTTCTTTTAATAAAGCTCGCCAAGACTCGGCTAAATGGTTTGCAGTTATTTCAATTCTAACTATAAATGAATCAAATTCTTTTTTCGAATACCCAATAAGTTGATTCTTATCTCGAGTTGCTGAAAAGGTTATGATAGACTTATTATAATTCCAAGGTATAACATGCATTGCATGTGCAAAACGATTCCTTAAATTCTTTAACGTGGTTATTTCTCTTATTAACTTTTCATCTTGTTTAGATTGTATTTTCAAAATAGAATCTAACGCAGTTATTTTATTTTCCAAAGTCATTCTCTCAAGAATAACATTCTTAAAATGAAACTCAGAATTAGGATTTCCAAAAAAGAACACTCTAATATATAGTTCTAATTGATGCTCCAACACGCTAAACTTATCTATAAAATAGCCTCTCAAAACATAGCCGTTTTGTTGATAATTGTATTTCCACTTTTCTAATTCTTCAGGGGTCATTTAAGTAAGTTTAGTTTCACAATATCTAAAAATATCCCCACATTTATTTTGTATTTTACTTAGCTTGGGTATTGCGCTACACGGTAATTGTACGATGTCATTTTTAAAAGCCTGTGAGATTTCTCCCCACGGGAGGATGTAGGGAGGGGTTTATGCGAGCGATAATGGCATTTCCCGCCTCTTACTGCCACCATACATTCCTACACACCGCTCATATGGGAGAAATTATGTCATTTCGAGGGAAAGTGCAGCGACGAGAAATGCATGGTGCTTAATCAAATTATCCTTACTTTTGATTAAGCAATAACGTTATACCTGTTATGAAAATAGCCCTTTTCCCCGGCTCGTTTGACCCGGTTACCAAAGCCCATGTGGATATTGTAAAACGATCGGTTGGTTTATTTGATAAGCTTTACATTGGCATTGGGGTAAACAGTAACAAACAGGGCCTGCTGAGTGTGGGCAAACGCGAGGATATGCTGCGTGCCGTTTTTGCGCACGACGACAGGATCCATATTGTGGCTTACGAAGGGCTTACGGTTGAATTTTGCAAAAGCATCGGTGCCGACTATATGATCCGCGGCATCCGCACCGTATCAGATTTTGAATACGAAAAGGCCATAGCGCAGATGAACCACTCGCTTGAGCCAGAAATTGAGAGCATATTTATTGTAAGCAAACCGGGCTACTCGTCCATCAGTTCCAGCATCGTGCGCGAAATTGTGAGGTACAACGGCGATGTTTCTCAGTTTATTCCGAAAGAAGCGCTTCCGTATTTGTAATCAGTTCCTCTTTTTCCAGCACATCCATAATAGATGGGAAGGTATTTTTGGCAATGGTGGGTACATCCTCATTTTTAAACCAGCGCACATCGGTAATGCCTTCCTCTAACTGCGGCACCAGTTTAGCCTTGCCTTTGTAGGCCATTTTAAACCAATGCGTTTTTTTAAGCACCACCTCGCCTTTATAGATATAGGTATGGTAGGTTTTGCAGATCTTTTCTTCCAGCCGGCTTACCTTAATGCCACACTCCTCCTCCACCTCGCGCACGGCGGCAATCTTGGTTTTTTCCTTCTTTTCTATCTTGCCTTTGGGCAGGTCCCACTTATCATTCCGGTAGATGAACAGGTGCTCGCCGTTCTGGTTGGTTACCAAACCGCCGGCAGCCTCTATCAGCGTATTGGCTTTGATGATCTTCTTTAAAAAAGCCCTGGCATCATCGCAAAGCACATAAAATAATTTACAGGGTTGTTTATCTACCCAGTGGTAAACAATTTTCAAATCAAAGTGCTCTGCATCAATCTTTTGATAGTGGGATGAAACTTTAGGTGTTTTCACTGTTAGCAAAATCACTTTTTCGTTAATATAAATTCTGTATTTTTGAGCCATGTTTACCAATAGTGAGACCGAACAGCAGGTCGCGGAATTTCTGCTGCAAATTAAAGCAATAAAATTACAACCTAATAATCCTTTTACATGGGCTTCCGGCTGGAAATCTCCGATATACTGCGATAACCGCATTACACTATCGCACCCTACCATACGCACTTACATCCGCCAGCAGTTAACATCGGCCATCCAAGAAAAATTCGGTTCGGTGGGCTGCATTGCAGGCGTAGCAACCGCAGGCATACCGCAGGGCGCGCTGGTTGCGCAAGAAATGGGCCTGCCGTTTATCTATGTACGTGCCAAAGCAAAAGAACACGGCACCGGCAGCCTCATAGAGGGCGAGATTTCTCCGGGCCAGCGTGTTGTAGTGATAGAGGACCTGATATCTACCGGTAAAAGCAGCTTACAGGCGGTGCACGCCCTGCGCGATGCCGGTTATACCGTAGCAGGCCTTGCCGCTATATTTAGCTACGGCTTTGATATTGCTGCAGAAAATTTTAAAGAAGCCAAGTGCCCGTACATCACCCTATCTAACTACGATGCCTTGCTAAAATATGCCGAGCAGCACAACTATATTGCTGCTGCGGATACAGAAGTGTTAAAAGAATGGCGCATACAACCCGCTGCCTGGGGTAAATAATATTATAATGAGTGTTTTTGAAAGTAAAGTTACCGTAAACAAAACGGCTGCACAGGTTTATGCCTTTCTGGCCGATATGAATAACCATCGCCAACTGATGCCCGATAATATTGAGGATTGGGAATCAACCGCAGATGTTGCCAGTTTTAACATCCGCAATATTACCCAACTAACGTTAAAGATTGACGAGCGCGTGGCCGACAGCCTGGTAAGGATAATACCGGCAGAAAAACCGCCGTTTGATATGGAACTAAAATGGGAGTTGACAGCAACTAACGGGGCTACCCAGGCCGCTTTCAGCATCACTGCCGACCTGAACATGATGATGAAGATGATCGCATCGGGCCCGCTTCAAAAACTGGTGGACGAGGAAACAACTAACTTAGCAGCGTTGCTAAGTTAGTTGAACCTCATTTTTACGGGGGCTAAAATTTTTTAACCTTAAGGTGCTGCACCACTACCAATGCATTCACAATAAATAAGCTGGTTACTACAATTGCCATAAATAAATCAGGGGGTTTAATACATTTACGATAGAATAACATTCAATTATTGTTCCAGCCCATAAGGTATGTAATTTACCTGCATAATCTAACGTTTTCGTTACAATTTATTTTTTAAGTGGGGAAAATGCGTAGAATAACCCCCACGCCTGTTACTTGTAAGTGTAGATATTTATACCTATATAATTTTTGGCATCCTAAATTCCCCTACTGCTACAATAAATTAAGTATTTACCGTATTTTTGCGCAAAATAAAAGTACAGCATGATAACGGTATCTAATTTATCTTTACGTTACGGAAAACGCACCCTTTTTGAAGATGTTAACCTTAAGTTTAGCCAGGGCAACTGCTATGGCATCATCGGGGCAAACGGCGCGGGCAAATCCACCTTCATGAAAATCCTATCCGGCGAGATCGACCCTACCAGCGGTTCGGTAAGCTTTACGCCCGGCGAACGGATGGCCGTATTAAGCCAAAACCACTACGCTTATGATGAATTTACCGTTATAGAAACCGTAATGATGGGGCATAAAGAAATGTATGCCGTAATGAAGGAAAAAGATGCTATTTACCTGAAAGAGGATTTTACCGATGCCGACGGCGAACGCGCCGGCGAACTGGAAAACCTTTTTGCCGAGATGGATGGCTGGAATGCCGAAAGCAACGCCGCCACCCTGTTAAGCAACCTGGGTATTAAAGAGGAATTTCATTATAAACTGGTTAAGGATCTGGACAATACCCAAAAAGTACGGGTGTTACTGGCACAGGCCCTTTTTGGCAAACCCGATATTTTGTTACTGGATGAGCCCACCAACGATCTGGACATCCACACTATTACCTGGCTGGAAGACTTTTTGGCATCTTACGAGGCTATTGTACTGGTGGTATCGCACGACAGGCACTTTCTGGATACCGTTTGTACCCATGTGGTAGATATTGATTTTGCCAAGATGACCATCTATACCGGTAACTACACCTTCTGGTACGAATCGAGCCAGTTAGCCCTAAAACAACGCAGCGACCAAAATAAAAAGACAGAAGAGCGCGTGAAGGAATTACAGGAGTTCATCCGCCGCTTTAGCGCCAACGCATCCAAATCTAAACAGGCTACCAGCCGTAAAAAGGCATTGGATAAGATCAACCTGGACGAGATCCAGCCATCTAACCGTAAATACCCTGGCATTATATTTAATAACCAGGGCCGCGAAATTGGCGACCAGGTGCTGCAAACCGAAAAACTGGGCAAATCCCTTAACGGCGAAGTATTATTTGCCAATATTGATTTTATGGCTGCCAAGGGCGATAAAATTGCCGTGCTATCGCAAAACAGTTTGGCTACATCTGCCTTTTACGATATTTTAACCGGCCGCGATAAAGATTATACCGGCAGCTTTAAATGGGGCGTTACCGTTAACCAGGCCGATATCCCTATCGATAACACCGAATATTTTAAAGGCAAAGACAATAACCTGATAGATTGGCTGCGCGAATATTCTGCCGGTGAAAAAGATGATCAGTTTATCCGCGGATTTTTGGGCCGGATGCTGTTTAGCGGCGAAGAAGTTTTAAAGAAAAGCAACGTACTATCCGGCGGCGAAAAAATGCGCTGTATGTTTAGCCGCATGATGCTGCAATCGGCCAATATGTTATTGCTGGATGAGCCTACCAACCACCTCGACCTGGAATCGATCACGGCATTAAATAACGGCATGAAAGATTTTAGGGGTAACATCATCTTCACTTCCCGGGATCATGAACTGGTGCAAACCGTTGCCACCCGCATTATTGAACTTACCCCCGGCGGCATCATAGATAAGCTGATGACCTATGATGAGTATATCAACAGCGAAGTGGTACAAAAACAACGCGAAGAAATGTACGCAATGGCGTAACTATTGGGGCAATAAACACGTCTAAACCTATATGAAACGGATCTTGTTTATTGCCCTTTTTATTTTTTCATCGGCACTGGCAAATGCACAAGCATTTGAGGGTGTTGTAAAAGATGCCAAAACCAACCAGCCCCTGCCCTACGTTAACGTTGGCCTGATTGGTAAAAGCGTAGGCACGGTTACCGACAGCGCCGGCAGGTACAAACTTAACCTAACCGACCACGCAGCCGACTCGCTGAAGCTATCGATGATAGGCTATAAGCCCTTAACCTACCTGGTGGCCAGTTTTGTAAAGGATAATGCACACCAAACCATATCGCTGCAGCCATCGGTTACGCAGCTTAAAGAGGTGCGGGTTACCAACAAAAAATGGAAAGAGGTTACCCTGGGCAACACCTCGCACTCTAAAACAAGCAACGCAGGCTTTAACAGCAACCGGCTGGGGTATGAGATAGGCACCATCATTAAAATAAAAAAATCGCCCACCTATTTAAAGCAATTTAATGTAACTATTGCCGGCGATGTAAACCACCCGGTAAAGCTTCGCCTTAATTTTTATACTGTTAAAAACGGCCTGCCCGATCAGCTGCTGCAAAACCAAAACATATTTGTGAATGTAGAAAAAGGCCAGCAGGAGATCCATGTTGATCTGCAGCCCTACAGCATTTACGTAGACGACAACTTTTTTGCAAGCCTGGAATGGATAGAAAATGCCAAAGGCCACGGCCTGATGTTTTCTGCATACTTAAGCCTGTTTGGCAGCGGCGCCGTTATATCCCGCGAAACCAGCCAGGCCCAATGGGAAAAAACCGGCCTGGCAGGCGTTGCATTCAACGTTTTGGCAGAGCATTAAGTAATAGCGCTACCATTGCAGTGCAACTGCTAAAAATTATAAAATCATTTTTACATGATGAGTTACGGCTATTGATTGTATATTTGCAACCCCGCAAACAAAAAAACCAACGACTTGGTAGCTCAGTCGGTAGAGCAACTGACTCTTAATGCAGAGGTTCTCGAACCTCATGCGAACCTTAATTCAGTTTAAAAGAACTTAAAATAGCGATTTTATACAGTGAATCAGATAAAAGAGCTTGATTAAAGGTAAGTAAAATTTACCGGATAATCAAGCTCTTTTTGTTTAAATGACGCACTTAGTGACGCAGTTAAAACGGTTATTATTGGGTCTTGACTGCCCGCACTACATTATAATTGTAATAGCATTTCTAAGACTTACGGCTTTTTGGTGTCAAAACTTTAACCTTCTCGGAGGTCGCTTGATAATTAAAATTCTCGAATTGATTTAGAGATTTTTTCAAGCTTAAATATCGTTTTAGTCTTTAAAAGTACAATTAAAGCAATCTATAAAATTCAAAAGCACTCTTGATAGCCTTTAAGCTTAGTGGTTTTGAAATAATTGGATATTCGGGAAGATTTCGCTCTTTCAATTGTTCTTTCATGGAATGATGTCCAGTTAAGACCATAATATGAGGAGTTTTTGCAAGTTTTAAGTTTACTACGGCGGTTATTAATTGATAGCCATCCATTTCGCTTGCAGGAGTTAAATCTATGTCAACGATAATTACATCGTAATCTTTCACCCGGGATAAATCACCAAAATCTTGTGACGACTTAAAATCCTTAATGTCAAGCGGAGATTTAGTGAAATAAATCAGATTAAAACCATCAAAAATCGTCTTAAAATGAGAATACTCATTTTCAAATATTGCTATTTTCATAGGTGTTCATGATGGTTAAAGTTAAATTTATTTTGTCATTATCCAGAGACATTTTATGAGCAATATCTAATTGTTCTAAAAATTGTTTTATCATTTTCAGTCCTTTACTTTTTCGCTTCATAATTTCATTCATCCTCAGACTATTGAACTCACTAATTGTTTTATTAAGTTCAATCATTAATTTACCGCTAACATTTACCGAGTTACTAAAAATAATTATTGGTGCTCCTTCATTATCATAGGCAAATTTGATAGTACATTCACTTTTAGAGTGTTTGGCAATATTGATTGCTATTTCTTGAACAGCAAAATCAAAAAGATAGGTATTACTATTAACGTTTAGACTTAGGGTCTCCACTGACCATTCAATTATAAATGCATATTTTACATTATTAGTTTCAAAGCAAGTCCTTATTATAGTAAAAAGCTTTCTTAATTTAATAGCGGTAATGACACCCATGACAGGATTAGTAGCTCTTTCTGCCATTTGATTCATTTTTTCTACAATTGGATGAATGCTGTTTATTGCATTTTTCTTTTCTTTTCCAATTAGTTTTAATAAAGCAGGCTTTATTTCGTCCTTTGCTTCTGTCTCATAGAAATTTAATAATGAGAAATAACTTGTAATGGGTGAAAGTTTGTTGTTTAAAAAATGTATCGCATTAACAGCGGTGTCTATATCCTCTAAGTGTTTTTTCAGTTCAGCAAAATACTTTTGGTTTTCATTTTGAAGCCTGTATTCAACATGAACCGCATTTGTGATTTTCGAAAAGAGAGGCTTTAATATCTTTTGTAAATAAATATCAAAAAAGAGTGAAAATGGATGTTTATCAAACGTTACCAGTAAAACATATTGGGTAGATTCATAAGCATTCCTTAGAAACACATTATTTTTATAAATTACACCGTCAAGCTCTGTACTGATATCATGAACGGTTTCGGATTTTTCGAAGTCTTTAAAAAGCTTTTCCTCATCAATCTTAAAAGAGTAAATAAACTTAGAACTTATCAATATTTGTAGACTTCCAGAATTGTTAATTTTGAATAAAACAATTCTTTTAATCGTGCCAAGTCGTTTTATAAAAGTTGTCTCGTTGTTTATTTTTAACATCCTTTTCAGTAGGAAATGAGTCCTCCCAACATTGAAACTTTCTTGATAAAACTCTTCTAATAGGCTGTATAAACTGTTGCTGAAATCAATTACACTCAATCTAAAATAGAAAAGTACGTTTATTGCGGTAATGGCAATTATTGGTATGAAGAACCTAATACTGAATGTGAAACTGTTAAGTGCAATCAAAGAGCTAACTAAAAATACATACACAAAAATTGGGAATGGACTTAGTTTTCTTTGGCTGGAATGATTTAAAGTATTTATCAGAGGGAGAAATAAAAAGATAGCGATATTAAAATCATTTAAAGGTTTACCCCAAGCAATAAATGTTATAAAAGAATAATCATTTAACAATCTTAATACGATAAGTGCTTTGTTTTTGCTAAAAAACAGGCTGGCGTAAATTGACAGGTATATTACGTAAAAAATGCAGTAAACATATATTGGGAAAAAATTATTAAACCTGAGTAAAATACTAATGCTGTAAACAATCAATACGATTCGAAATAGCAATGAATTTAACTTGCGAAGAATTGAATCAGTAGTTCTTAGAATGGACATTAGATTTTGAATCTGGTTTTCAATTGGTCAATTAATATGTTTACTACAATAATAATGAAAAAACATTTTCCCAAAACAAATAGCACCGAGCCGACAAATGTGACTGGTTCTGCAAATGATGGATTTGTTTTAACTTCAAAAAATGATAGTAAAACATTTCCCACGTGATTCAAAACAGGGTTATTGTTTAACTTCGAATAATGTATTTCATATAATTCCATCCACTTAAACGGTGCCGGAAGGTAAACAACGACTTTGACCATTATACATAACAATATTGCGAATAAAATGGTTAAATTGTTGTAAACGGTAGCCAAATAAATTAATTTGAAAATATTTTTAATGCTGAACTCTTTCAATTCTCTATGAAATTCGCATGCTCTTAATTGAGATTCAAAAAAACTTACCTTTTCTTCAAACCCTACTGTCTTTAAGTGCCTTATTGTGTAGTGGAGTAAGCTGCATTTTTGTTTGACTTCGAAAAGATTAATGTATTCACTTATCTTTAACTCATCAAATACATCATAATTAAACTGTTTATCTTCGAAAGAATTGATATAGAAATTCACAAATCTTTTTACATCAATATAAATGTCATTTTTAATATCTTGAATATTAGACTCTATCTTTAATTGCAATATATTATTAATCCGGTCAGCCTTTTCACCAAAATCGTTTGCCAATGAAACCTGTTTTTGTTCGTCTGAAATTAGAGACAAGATTTGTGTTTTGTTCATGAGAGTATGTAGCAACTTCGCCAAGAAAATAATACCACAAAATTTTGACAAGGCTAAGTTTAGCAATTATAACAAAATAATTTTTTAATTAAAGACTTATTTACTAATCCTTTACAAGAGGCATTATTAATTACTGTTATAATAAAAATCATATTTAAATGTAGCACAACTTTCTTATGAAAAACTATCCTAATTACTTGTAAAAACAACGGATTTGTTGTATATTTAATGTGTGATTAAAACAACAACATTATGAAAATAAAATACAATAGAGTGTCAACTCAAATCCAAACAGGAAACAGATTTTCCGCAGACACTGAAAAATATGATTCTGTTTTACTTGACAAGATATCCGGGAGCGTTGCTTTTAAAGACCGTCCTAAAGGTAAAGAATTAACTAAAATGGTTGAAGCTGGCAAAGTTGAAGAAATAGTGATTGAAGAGTTTAGCCGTATCGGTCGCAACACCGGGGATGTTATTAATGTGTTGTTGTGGTTGGAAGAAAAGAAAGTAAATGTTATTGTCCGCAACTTAGGTTTGCAGTCACGTCCTAATGGGGAGCGCAATCCAATTTGGAATATGATTAGCTCAATAATGTCTTCATTGTATCAATTAGAACTGGAAAATATAAAGGAGCGTACCGCAGTAGGTAGAGCAGTTTACGTGCAGAACGGCGGTAAGTTGGGTCGTCCTGCTAATACATCTGAAAGTGGTAAAATCTTTTTAGAAAAACCCGCCTCACAACAAATCATTAAAGCTCTAAGAAAGGGGTTAACTGTACGGGAGATTGCTAAAATTGCCGAAGTATCAACTCGAACTGTAATGAAAGTTAAGGCTTTAGTTTCTTTAAATTAGGAATTTTTCAAATCTGTCGGTTACTCTCGCCATTTGGCGTCATTTGTCGGGTAATTTATCCGTTTCCTATACAAAATTCCGCATATACATAAAAAAGTATAGGTTTTTGGGTACCAATAAAGTCTCGTTAAAGTACCAAAAAGGAACGTTTTATACCTTTATGGTACATGCGAATTTAATCCAAGGATGCAGGAAAAACGATGTTGCCGTAGCTGTGTAACTCAATATCAATATCAGCTGTTCCGTGAATACGGTACTTCAAGTTTTTAAAGTTGGCGGCACTTAAATGTTTACCGATTAGCGTACCACATAGAATATATGCAGCCTTGTAATCATCTTTCTCCACTGGTAGTAAAAACGTTTCTGTTATTGTAAAAAAGGTACGCCCTCTTTCAATTTCAATATTCTCCCCTAAAAGAGGTAATTCTGCACATGTATAACGATAAAGTGAATCACTATGTGGTATGCTAAAAATAATTACGTCAATTGTTTTTTTCATTTTTACGTTAGTTTAACTTTATAAATCAAAGTTATCTAAATTGTAATCCTCAGTTGGTCTATATAGATTTAAATTCCTTTAGGCAACCTTTCCTTGAATCTATCCCATTTGAGACGGTTTTTATTGTCTCGCTCCCCTTCCATGACCCCATAAAGTGTTACTTCAATTAAATCGTTATCGTTAAAAGTTTCAAAGCCTCGCTCTTTGATAAGGAACAATTCGTATTCATTCTTAAATTCAATTACATCCCCCTGACTTGGTAATAAAGGAAAGTCATAATTTAAAAAATCTTCTTTCCAATATGTTTCGAAAAGGGTAATATGGTATTTGTTTGTCTGCATAATTATAAATATCATGAAATCTAAAAACCATCCAAAATAAGGCCCGTGGATGCATAATTATAATCTGTCCCGTTGAACTTTCAGTGCGTGAACTCAGAAGTTAACTACTTATCATATTTGGTTGTCTTGTAAAGCGTTAAGATGTGCCATACATTGTATATAATTTTAAGATTAGTGACTTATATACTACATAAGTAAACAGAAGACAATCCTTTCCAGCTATAGGTCGTTAACCTCGAAATGTACCTGACTCGTCTACCTGTTTACTTAAATGGCTTTTAAAAATTATGTTAAGCAGTAATCTTCGTGGATTTGTGCAGTCGGTAAGCAATGTTGGTCAACCGGACGGTAATCGCCTTGGTAATGTCTATTTTGGTTGACACATGAAAATATCCTCAATATGAGTTTACCCCTAATGGCATTCAGAACGAGCATTTTTGGTTTCCCCTCAATGGTTGTTTTCCTGATAAAATAATCTTTAATTTCCCCTTTAGATATAATTGCGCTCATTGCGCATATATGCAGTAGAGCTTTAACCTTTTTATTAGCGATGGGTGACACTTTACCTCGACCTTTAAATAGACCAGATTCCTTAACAAATGGTGCTACACCCGCATAACAAGCAAACTGCTTAGGGTTATTGATGTCCTTAAATTCATTAGTTGATATGATAATCTGTATAGCAGTAATTCTTCCGATATTAGGTACTGATACGATAATGGATATTAACCTTTTAAGATTTTCATCAGATGAGATATTAAGGTCAATAGCTGCTTCAATGTCCGCTAAGTCTGCCTTTATAGCTTCAATACTTTTCTTACAAAGCTTAGTGCTTTGAACCTGTAATCCTTTTTTAATAAATGTAACCTGTTCCTTTAATGGGGTGCGTAGCGCAAGTTGTGTTCCCATTAAACGATTTCTCAATGCAAACAGTGATTTCAGTTGCAACAACGCAGGTCTTGCCGGAACCCATAACTTTAGGTCATCCCTATTCTTCGATGCATACTGTGCGATACGGATAGCATCTATCTTATCGTATTTGCCTCTTATAACACCTAACGAATTTCTAATTTGCAAGGCATTCTCCAACGCTACATTTCCCTTCACTTTTTTAATGGCGTTAAGCACGTGGTTACAATAGATTCCAGTATGCTCCATACAAAACACCGCTTTTGACATCGTGAATTTTGGTAATGTTTTTAGTTCCTGTAAAAATGCAGTAATGTTGTCAGCTTCGTTAAGAGCCTCCCTGTGAAAGAGGAGTTGCTTATCTTGAATCACAGCATAATCCAGAGTATTGCGTGAAACATCGATACCAATAAAATAAGAGAATTTTTTGATTTTTACTTTTTCTGAGTTCACTATGTATGATTATAAGTATCAAAAACAGCAGGTAATTATGTCGTAGTTTGGGTCGTTAACCCCGGCATAAAGTCAATTCACCTGCTGTTATATTTTTAGATTGTTATGCCAACTCTGGTAAATACCCTGCACCTCCAACTGCCTGCACCTCTACCATCGTTAAATTATTTTGAAGTGAATGCTGTATAGAAAAAATAAAACGCTAATGCAAACATTGGCAATACGATACACGCAACTAAAAAGATTAACCACCCTCCTAAAATCCATTGCCGGGCTTTACTACTGAATACTATTAATCCTAAAAGTATCGTCAACCCTATTATAAGAATGGTTTTTAAACCGAGGTCAAAACCGCTATTTTTAACTGCTACTATTATAGATAGTAATACGATTACCAAGAAGATTAAACCACCAACAAAGAATAATCCTGTTGCTGCTCCTTTAACATCAGATTTAATGCTTTCGTAAGAATTTTGTTTGTCATTCATATAACTAAGAATTAAGTATAAGCAAAAGTTAGAAAAATATTTGGAAAATACAACATATCCGTTGTGTTCCAAGCGGGTTTCATGGTTTAAAATTATACCTCCATGCAGAAAGAGGTATTTCTTAAAATTCTTGGCGAACGAATCCGTGAAATTAGGGAGCGAAAAGGTATTACTCAGAAGCAACTTGCGCACGCTATTGATAAAGACCAACAATCGATTCAACGTTTAGAGACAGGTAAAATTAACCCTTCGATATACTATTTACTTGAAGTTGCACACGGTTTAGAGGTAGAGTTAGACATTTTAATAATTAATGATTCAAAAGTGTAATCATTCTATTTATCTAATACCTAACCCTAAAATAACGTAGCAGGTATATTATAAGCAATAAATAGTTAATCAATTATTCAAAATTTCCACAGTAGTTTTGGTAACGCAGTCAATTAGTTGTTTGATTGCCTCAATATTAACCGTCCTTAAAAATTCTTTGGATTTTATTGTCAGTGTCTCATCCTGAATGTATCGGTATGAAATCCCTTGTAATTCATTTGTTATTAATAAACCCGGTAGATTTACGTCCAGTTTGATTCCAAAATGTTTTTTTAGAGCAATTTTATTATACTGCAAACTTGGGTCAATGATTAACGTGTCATCCCCATCTTTTAAAATACACCATGTATGATAATATCCTGCAAGTTTCCCTTTGTATTTTCCACTGCCGTACACCACATCCCTTCTTAGCTTATCTTTCAATATTAAATGTCCAGTAATTTCTTCTGCTACAAATCCAGCGTTAGATAATCCTTCTGCTAAGCAATGACCCATAAGATAGCAGCAACCAAAAGGCTCTTGCTGAAATTTGAACTTTATTGCGTTCGTCAATTCCTCACAGATTACGGGAAGTGCATTACGTAAGTTTATATTCATAATTATATTGTTTTGATTTTCCAATTGATGATTATTGATTAGGCGTGTTTTTTTTCCACCATATTAATTCGGCATGGGGTATTGGCAGGTTGGAATATACTTTTACAATTACATCATGGTTGATAGGTCTTGCCCGGTGCGCTGCCTGTATAATATCACCCTCTGTTAGCTCCAAATGAAATTCTTGCAATTCCTCATGGGCTACTGTGTAGAATACGAACTCATTGTTTTTAAAAAGGACTTTTCGATTTTTCATCTTGAAATCAGAAACATCCAACCCGCATACTTTAGCTAAAAACATATAAAATGCACTACCATAATTAGGCGTTCCAATTACATTTAGGTTGCGACCTTCGTATTTGTTAGTGCCCCGGCTTTTGCCAAAATGAATGTCTGGTGCCGAATTATCGAACATGTGTTTTTGACTTTTATAGGTAATGGTGTCCCAATCATCCAAGTCTGCGTTCACCGCTTGGCTGTATCCTTGATTTCCAGTCCGAGAACAACTCCGGGTAGTATATTGAATGATTTTACCTTTTAACTCAACATTGGAAATGTCAAATTCCTTTAACCGGGAACCTAACATTTTCCGATATAGTTCAATAGGGGCAGTAGCGTCAGCAATGATTATTTTTTTATCGGTAGGTAACCGCCAGATGTTATTTGTGCAATAATTAATCCTATCATTTATTTTAACGTAATAGTCCGATTTAAGAAATTCCCAAATCTTTGATTTCAATTTGAGCTTTTTAATCATTTTATATAATCCGTCTTCGTCAATTGCCATTCCAACAAAATCAAAAACAGTTTTACTGTCGGAATTAACACAAGCCCTTAATTTCTCAGCCAATACTTCGTGACCTGTAAAAGCCATCTCCAAAATCAACTTTTGTACGTCGCTGATAGGAACCGACCCCTGAGCCAGTAATACCCCCAAAGGGTTTTCGTCGAAAATAATTGTGGGTTGGGGAAACCAGGTTAATACAGCCCTGTGGTGAGTGGTAAAAACCGTGTTGCTATCATTGGATTCTTTAACAGCTCTTAAAGCGTCTAAGTACTCCTGTGCCGCCTTTATATCCTCCGGTGAGCACTTCCTCTCATCATTTATTGAAAGCCCCGCAGCTAAGTTCTTTATCAAAGTGTTTACCACATCATTAAATCCATTTCTATATACGGCATCAATATGTTTTTGTACATTTTCACTAAATCCAACTGCTGCCGGGGTAGCTAACTTTATAGTTGCACTCAGTTCTGAATCGTTGAAATGTTCAAGCTTTAAAGAGTGGTCTGGAAATGCAGCAACTATATTTGTTGTATTTTTTATTAATTGTGTTTTCCCTAAGCCAGTAGCACATTTAATTATATAAATGTTGCAATCGTCCGCTTCTAAAATTTCATTATACTTTTTGGCTAATTCTGCTCTGGCATCTGCAAGTTTCCATAATTTTTCTTCACCATTAGACTTATTAAATACCCGTCCTTTCTTTATCAGTATTTGCCGGAATGTTTGAAAGAAATTTGTTTTGTCTTCTTCATAAGGCGAAAATTTGGAAAAGTGAATAGGGTCATATTTCTTGTCATAAACATATTTGTAAATTGATTCCTTTTCTTTTTTAGGGTATAATGGATTTTTCGCCAAGCATTCTTTCCAGATTGCATACCCTCCTTTTAAATGAATTAAATTCGTAGCTATCCCAAATAATTCATGGTGGCTTAATTTATTTTTCGTGTTAGTCCCTTTACCTTCAAAAAATATTTTGAATAATTGAAACTGTTGTAAATCTTCGATATTAAAGTTTTGTATTTTATCAATATCTTTTTTGTTTTTGTTTGTGCAACCTTGATTTTCTTTATTAATATTATAAATAATCTTACCTGATTTTGCACACAAAATACCCTCGTCTGCTGTGACTATTTTTCGGTATTGATTTCTATCGGCAGCAAGTAATAGCGGGGTGGTGACTTCTGAGAAATATTTCAGGTTGATTACTTGGTTTATATCTCCTATAAAGTAATCTTTATCGGTGCCGTTCCAATATCGTGCGGCATCAACACATGATTTGTCTGATTTGCATTGGAACAAATAATAAAAGCTTCTGAGAATGCTTTTAACTATTTTAGGGTCTTGAATTTCTCCATCGAAGACAAAGAGTAGCCTAAACTTTTCAAGTTCGGCAGAGTGGCGAAAACTGTAGTAACCAGCATTATAAAAGAGATTGTACTCTTTAAGGATTTCCCCGGCTTCGTTCAGGGTCATACCACCATCAAAGTCAACGCAGAAAATCTGCTGTTTAATTAGTTTTTCTGATTCCCGGTGATTGTCTTTAAATACCCCGCATGTGAATGCTCTGCCGGAGGTTGCGTGGTGTAAGACATTTATTACCGAACCGTTGACGGGTTGCCAACTTAATTTTGCTATTTCCTTTTTTGTTGGTTTTTGGGTAAAAACTGTTGGGTCGATACTGAATGGTAACTGTTCCTTTGATGCACTTTTATCTAATAAAATTTCATCTTGTTTTGCTATTTTTTTCATAATAGCTACAATAGTATAGCGAAAAATTTCGAAAAACAAAGGAAAAATTTCTTAAAACTAAATTTAGTTTTAAGAAGCTAAAAAGTGCCCTGAGAGCTCAGAATCGCACCTTTTAGCCTTCAAGCAGATTGTCATTCAATTGCAATGTTAATTTTACCGCAACCTAAGCTCAATAAATTGGACGGAAGAGATAGGTATGATTTTTTATTTTGCTTAGTCCCGTCAGGCACTAAAGCTCAATAAATTAAGCATGAAACATACTATTCAAAGTTCACCAAAGGGAGACTTTCTACAATTTTCACAGTTTGCATACTTACGTTGATTACGCTCAGCAGTAGGTCTAAAATATAGCGGGGGTTGCCGACTTCGACGCACCAATCATTAGGGTCATTAATTATGCCGCTGTCTTTGTGCGTGGTAATAGCGTAACGCTCCATTACCCATTCAATCGCACTTTTACCGTTAACAATGTACTCATAGGCTTGTAATGGAATATTTTCAATTCGGATTTTACTATTGAAAAGTATTATGTCCTTTTGGTCTTTTTTTATAAATCGCATTTTTTCAACCTTATAAAACCCGTCATCGGTGCCTATCACATTGACTTCTTTAAAAGCAGCTACTCCTTCATAATTGATATGTAGCTCTGCCAATTCTCTGCCAGCCTTGCTGAATTTCCAAAAATCTCGTATGTCGTCGACTAAGGGTAAACGGGGTAACATCTTTTTTAAGTCAGTAGCGAAAAAAGTTCGGTACGTCTGATTATGCAAAAATCCATACACATAATAAAAGATATCATCTTTGGTAACAGTTTTACCGTACTGGACAACTGCTCTATTTAGTATGAAGCCACTCAAGCCATCTCGTTTAATGTATTCGCTACTTCCCGGTTTATCAAATAAACCGAGAGCTTGTTTTTGACGTTCCTCGTAATAATATAGTGGAAAAGCTTGTGTATCACCATTAAAATGCAAATCTGGTATTAGGTTAGACATTAACACCGACGTTCCTGAAACGCAAATGACTTTATTTTCAACACTATTAGGAAAAAGTTTCGGTATTTGATAAACAGTGTTATTCCAATCTTTATTGAAATAATAATTCATTTTTGTAAAGGGGCGATACATCGCAACGGTCATGCAGTTAGGACGAAATTCATGTAATTTTTTCTTTTCAAAATCCCATTTAATTTCTCTTGTCCACGTAATCATTTTATTATTAAAGTCAATAAATGAGTCCGCAGCTAATTCTCGATTGCTTTTAGGCTGCACTATAAACCTGTTAACTTCCGTATTATAAATGGAAATAGTTTCCTTCATGTTACTCTCAACACGACGTTTATTAAACCCATACACCCATGCATCCCTATTTGACTTTATTCCATTACTATAAAAGGGAACAAAAAAAGCATTCATTTTTTCGTCTTTTTTATCACCAAGTGGTATGAATGCTTCGAAAGCACTATTTCGCTTACTTATCCAATCTCCATGCTCATCGGATAAGACTTGCACCCACTTCATTTCCGAATCGCTAATGGTCTTACGCTTTTTAATTAAGTTCAACTTTTCACTTACACCAAGGTAATCACCAATATCATGATAGAATATCTTCGCTTTTTCTGATTTAATTAAAGGGTTTTTAACCAACAAAGTTATGGCTACTGTGGTTCGGGAACCAGAACCGAACACATTGCCCGCTTCTTTCTTTCTAAGTTCTCCACTTCCATGAGCGTTTCCTCGCAAATTAAATACATAAATTGAGCTAAATTCCTGTTCTAAGCACTTTCTAAATCCATCAGTTGAATTGTTTTCAATCCATCCCCCATCGGTAACAAAACAAATGACCCCACCTTCTTCACCCAATCTATCGGTGCTCCAGCGGAATGCTTTCATGTAAGAATTATATAAGGAATTTTGGAGTGTTGCCACAGATTGCTTGGCGTATGTTGCGGAAATCCGTGTATCCAACTTTTCGTACTTCTGATTTTGAGCATTATCATTTGCGGATTTTTGACCAACGGAATATGGCGGATTCCCCATAATTACCTTTAATTGCGATTTTTTCTGCTGTTGAACACGTTCAGAGTTTTGAGGGAACATATCTTTGTGAAGCTTATAGTTTCCATCAGTCTCCCCTAATTGAAAAGTATCTGTTAAACAAATACCATTAAAAGCTTCATAATCCATTTCAATTGCCACATCATGATAGGCATTTTCGATATTGACAGCTGCAATATAGTAAGCTAATAAAACGATTTCATTGGCATGTAATTCACTTTTATACTTTCTATTTAAGTCTTTTTTTCCAATTAATCCACTTTGTATTAATCGAGTAATAAACGTACCAGTTCCTGTAAAGGGGTCAAGAACATGAATATTGTCGTCGCTAATACTCCTCCCGAATTCGCTTTTCAAAATGTCGTTAACTGAATAAATAATGAAGTCAACAATTTCGACTGGTGTATATACAATACCAAGTTGCTCAACCATTTTAGGAAAAGCTGACTTAAAAAATTTGTCGTAAAGTTCTATGATTATTCGTTGTTTGCCTTCCGCATTATCAATTCCTGACGCTCGCATTTTAACTGAATCATAAAACTTTTGCAGGGTTTCAGTATCCTTTTCTATGGTTTGATTTTCAAGTAAATCAAGCATATTCTGCATTGATATTGATATGGGATTGTTGCTAACAAATGAATAGTTTTCAAATAAAGCTTCGAAAACAGGTTTTGTAATAACATGCTGCGAGAGCATTTCCACTGCTTCCAAAGGTGTTATGCTCGGATTGATGTTTTTTCGCAGTCCTTCAAGAAAATCAGCAAAGGCTTCTCGGTGAATAGAATCTTGATTTATTAATCGATTGATTCGTTCCACCTGACGCTCTGCAATCTCAGCTACATTTTTTGCCCATTGCTCCCAATATCTGCGGTCGCCAACTTTCTGCACCATTCGGGCGAACACCACATTCTGTAGTTGCTCAAATTGTAATGCCAATTGATTACGGATATCATTACTATTGGTAGTCCCGTTGCCATACGGCTCTTCCGGCTCTGCCAACATTGGAGAACCTTCATTGTCAAACGAATATTCCGGCTTGGCAACTAAAATCTGTTCCGGTCGCTTTTTGTTTAATTCGAGCTTATTTACTGTGGCGTTAAACCGGTCATCGTGGGCACGTAAGGCATTCAAAACAGTCCACACTACTTTGTATCGTTCGTTATCATCGAGTGCCCTGTCGGCTTCTATATCGGAGGGAACAACAACCGGAATTATAATGTAACCATACTTTTTACCGGGTGCCCGGCGCATCACCCGTCCAACGGATTGCACCACATCTACCTGAGAGTTTCTTGCTGAAAGGAACATTACCGCATCTAATGAAGGAACATCAACCCCTTCGCTTAGGCAGCGCACGTTTGTAAGTATCCGGCACTCGTTATTTTCTGTGTCAGCCTTTAACCAACTAAGTAATTCATCCCGTTTAGGAGCCGACATTGTGCCGTCAATATGCTCAGATGATACCGAAACCATTTGCTCTCTCTTTTCGGCAGGCAGAGAGCTTGTATAAACTTCGGTTGTAGAATTAAATGTCTCCGTAATCTTCTTTGAGGCAGCTATGCTTTGGCAAAACGCCACAGCCCTGCGCATCGGGTTAGGGTCAGTATCTTTTATTATACCCTCGTCACCCAAAATTTGCTTGGATAAAGCATTAATACAACCAATTAGCTTAGAAGCATCATCGGTGTTAATTTCACTCTCGTACCCGGCTATCATTTTTTGTATAGCTGGCGGAACATCTTTATCACTTAGGGTTAAAATTAAAACCTTATAATCAGTAAGCAAATCCCTTTCAACGGCTTCACCAAACCCTATTCTATAAATTTCTTCACCATAAAGCTTTACGTCATCCATCGAGCATAAAACCGCCTCTGCTTGTGCTGCCTTGCTCTTAGTATCGTCGCTGTATAAACGTGGCGTAGCGGTCATGTAAAGCCGCTTCTTTGCCTTTATAAAACTGTTGTCATGGACTTTTGTAAATGCTGATTCATCATCCCCTGCTAATGATACCCCGGTAGTACGGTGCGCTTCATCGCAAATAATTAAATCAAATTCATCAAAGCCATCATTTAGTTTCGTTAGTTCTTTTTGAGCCTTTGATATAACTTCTATTGATTGATAGGTAGAGAAAACAACCGTTAATCCATTATTACCGCTACCTTTTATTTGGTTAAATTGATGAAGAATCTCACTAACGTTAGTTGAGGCTGGCAAAGCTAAATCGACTACACTAAAACCATCACTATCGTCATGCTGTGTTTTCTTTCGGCTAATTTCGGGGTCGGAACAAATACAAACTGCGTTGATAGGCTCCATTGCATGTGCTGACCATTCTCTAAGGGTTTGCCCAACTAAAGCAATAGAAGGCACTAAAAACAATACCAGCCCTTTGCCTTTAGTCTCATTCTCAGCAATTCGCAGGGACGTAAATGTTTTGCCAGTTCCGCAAGCCATAATAAGTTTACCTCTGTCATTTGCTGTGAAGTGTAGGTTGGTTTTTTGTAAGGCTTCTTTTTGATGTGCTTTGATAGGGTGCTTTGCCAAACGAGACCCTTCACCATGCACGCCTTCTTCTAATTTTGTCCAGTCAACCGGAGCATCTTGTAAATCAGATAAGTTAATTCTCGTAACCGGAGGATGTTGATTTTTTATTGCTTCGGTGGCATTTGCGCCCCAATGGTTAGTCGTTGACATCCAAAGTCTATGAGCGAATCCAGTAGTTTTTAAGTCTTCGTCTTTAAACTTACGGCTTGAAGTTGAAAGAAATGAATCAACTGCGGGTTTATCAATTATCGAGCTTTCTTGATGACATTTACATTGTATAGCCCAATAATCACCGTCATGAGTCATCGAAACTAAATCAATTCCCGTATCGCCGCTACCCAAGTCTCGTTTACCCGGAAATTCGTTCCACAACCAAACTTTTTTAAATAAGTAAGAATACTTAGGGTCTGTTTGAAGGTATGCTTGCATCAACCTTTCAAACCTATTACCCTTATCCCGTTCTGAAAATGATATTCTTCTGTATTTGTCAAGTATCTTATTAAAGCTCATTTTCAGTTCGTTAAATAATAAAGTAAACGGTTCTGTTCTGAATAGTTCAAGTAAGCTAAGTTATTTTAATTGGTGGAATTTATTAGAATTATTTAGTCGATGGTAATCATACCACAACGCTAATTAATGTAATGATTTTTTCAAAAAAAAATTTTGAAGCAAACTTTATAATTTAATAAACTGGTCGTGTTTTTAAAAAGACTTTTGTTTCTACTCAAATTTGAGTGGCAGTTGTCGTTTTAACTCGCTCTGGAATAACCGGGCCCCCTTCGGCGGGGGTGGTATACCCGGATACCCGTGGGGATTGTACAGGGGGAAGGGGCTTAGTCTAAGTGTAGAACAGGCAAAGCATCCTTTAATTGCTGACTATTCAACTCACCTAATCCTCTCAAATAATTCAAGCTTACTATCATGGTTGAGTGTCCCATCAACTGTTGAATTATGTGAATGTCTTTAGTCCTGTTATAAACATCGACGGCGGCGGTATGACGAAATGAGTAAATCGTTTGGTCTTTTTGAAGTATGCCTTGCTTATACATTGCGGGTTTTAACCTTGACCAAATTAAGTTAAAGTAATAATCATTATACGTTGATTGGGTTAGCGTAAACAGGTTGATTTCAGGGTCGTGTACTGATTGTAACCTTTGTTTTATTAGGGGTTGCAGGTATTCAGGTATTGATACCACTCTAACCCGACCGCTTTTATTTTCTGCCCCTGATAGCGATATTGAAGTAAAACTATCGTTGAAGTGTTTCATTCTTAAAAGCCTAATTTCTTGATGTGGGCGTAACATGCAACAGTACGCAAGTAAGCAGCAAATATATAGGTCTTCGTTATTGACTTTAAGAAATTGGAGGATAGTTGTTAATTGCTCTTTAGTGTAAATTTTATGTAGAGCCGCCTTTGTTTTTAGCCTCGGTGCGTTCTTACTTAAATTATCGGTGATAAGTTTTTTCCTTATAAATTCAGCAAAGAACACACTTAACATTCTACGCCGCCCCATGTAGTAAGTGCTGGTTGCTTTGTGTTGGTTTAAAAAGTCTTCAACCCGTTGTTGTTCGAGGTTTTTAATGTCGTCGGCTTTTTCATCCTTAGTGAGAAATTTAAGGAAATCATCAACAAGTCGTTTTAGTTCTTTTTTGTAGTCATAGCTTAATGGACTTGTCATCTTTGCGTATTCAACATCCCGAAAAGCTTGTTCAGTGGTTTTGGTTATTATGATTTTCTCTACCTTATTCGGCTCAATCTTAGAAATTACTTCCGAAATATATCCAGTTTCCAAGCTTTTATTAATCTCAAATAGGAGCTTGCTTAATAACTTATTTCTTTCTGCTACTGAGGTTGCTTTATTGGGATAGATTGGGATGTTGAGGTTAGCACCGCTATATAAACGATACCTTATCCCATTTGAATAATACATGATGTATGACCTATTTTTTAGGCATCTACTTGTTACGATTTTGGGTTCGGTATTTTGGTTACTGACGCAAGATTTGAACATAAAAATGGCTTAACTGACGCACTTAGTGACGCACTTAAACCTGACGCATGTTGAAATCTCTATTTTATGTTCTTTGCTAATTGAATTAATTTTTACCCAAAACACTTTATTTATAGCTAAAAAAGCGTTTATTTGCATCCCGTTTAAGACAGCCCGTCTTTACCACGACTTGGTAGCTCAGCCGGTAGAGCAACTGACTCTTAATCAGTGGGTCGAGAGTTCGAGCCTCTCCCAGGTCACTTAAGTAACATAAAGCCCTCAGTACTTTACTGAAGGGCTTTGTTATTTATATTTGTCAGCTTATCAATACCTAATCTTAAATGATAAAATTATACCGGGTTATTTCACAAATGGAAAAAGATGATTTTGACATTGATGATCAGTTTCGAACAGGTGAAAATACGCTTGAAGCAAAACAATTCTTTAAATCATTAGAAGCAATAAGAGAATTTGTTGAAAATTCAAAATTAAGGGAATACGATCCGCCATACGTATATTTATTAACCATCAATGTAAATAAAGTAAAGTTTAATAAAACCCCACATACAGATATGCCGTTAGATGGCTACGAGGCTATAACGATACATGAAGATAACTTGCCAATTTTCAATAATTGTGTTAATTTTGTAAATACGGAAATATTATGATACAACATAAAATTGCATATAATTTCACAGCAACGCTTTCACTTTTCCCTACTGAAAACGGAGGCAGAAGAAAGCCTGTATCTAACAATTACCGTCCTTCATTTTCATTTAGCACTTTAAAACATTTTTCTGGTGAGATTTCTTTTCCTACCTTAAAAGAATTAGAACCCGGAGGCACGGCAACCGCATTCATAAAACTTTTGCCATCCAAGCATATCCGTCAAAACTTAAAAAGGGGCGACGCATTTACTATTCTTGAAGGTGATAAGATTGTGGGTAGTGGTGTTATTCAACAGATTGATAAAGAAGAAAACTTATAACCTGGTCGAGAGTTAGAGCCTCTCCCAGGTCACCAACCGCGTTTGAACAGGTCAAACGCGGTTCTTTTGTTCCGCACGATCATGTATAACAGGTTTGGTTTTTAAATGGGCGGCATTGCGCTTATTTAAAACGGCTTGAATCTCTGCCAGGATAGCCAGGGCGATCTCTTCCGCATTTTCCGACCCGGTATCCAGGCCTGCCGGGCCGAATAAATGGTTGGGGACGCTACAGCCGGGCATAATCTCGTCCAGCATACGGTTAAGCCTTTTTTTAGGGCCCAGTATGCCTATATAATTTAATTGAAGGGGCAGCAGGCAACGCAGCAAAGCCGTATCGTAGTTGTAATTATGGGTCATCAGCATAAAAACGGTACGTTCATCTGCGGGTACCAGCGCTGTTACTTCGGCGGGTTTGGCAACAACCAGCTTATCTGCCTGCGGAAACCGTAAAGAAGTTGCGTAATTTGCGCGGCCATCTACTACGGTTACCTGCCAGCCCAGTAATTTGGCCATTTGCACCAAAGGTATGGCATCATTACCCGCCCCGGCTATAACCAGCGCTACAGCGGGTTGCAGTAATTCAATAAAGCAAGTGTAGTTGTTTTGATAATAATAAGTTTTTGTTGCTGAATTCCCGTTATCAAGCACATGGGCCGCATCAACCAAAATAGCTTCGCTAATGGTATCTGCCGGCAGCGCCCCCGTATTCCCGCCAACTTTATCAAAAATCAAGCAGGTGCCGTATTGCGGTGCATGCCTGTCTTCGGTATTAAAAACCGTTAGCAGCACCGCCGGCCGGCGTTTACTTAAAAACCGCTTAAAAAAATCAACCGGGTTATTAGGCTGCCCGCTATTGATGGGCTCAATTAAAATATGAATAATGCCGTTACAACCTAAGCCAACGCCAAACCTGGCGTCGTCATCATCGGTGGTATCATAGGTTACCAGCACAGGCTTTTGCTGGTGCATTGCCATTCTTGCCTTACGCAGGGCATCCCCCTCCAGGCATCCCCCGCTGATGGCACCGGTAATATTGCCGCTATCGGTAACCAGCATACGGGCGCCGGCACGCCGGTAAGAAGAACCTTCTACCTGCACCACTGTGGCTAAGGCCGTTTGTTCGCCCAGTTGCAGGGCACGGTCATAAGCGCTTACAATTTCATACAGTTCTTTCAAAAAAACTCCCTTTAAATTAAACGTTAGCCATATCAAAAGGCAGTTTCCTGATGCGCTTACCGGTTAAATCAAATATCGCCTCGGTTAGTGCAGGTGCAAATGGCGGTAAGCCCGGTTCGCCAACGCCGCCTGCATCCGCATCGTTGTCTATTACATGCACTATTACTTGCGGCATATCATTTATACGGGGCATGGGGTAGTTATAAAAGTTTTGCTGCTCGGCCACACCCTCTTTAAATGTGATCTCGTGCATGGTAGCAGCGCCAAGCGCCATCAGTACCGAACCTTCTACCTGTGCCTGTATAATATCGGGATTAACATACCAGCCGCAGTCTACCACGGCCCAAACTTTATCTATTTTGATCTTTCCGCCGTTTTCGCGCGATACTTTAACAACCTGCCCAACGGTGGTGCCAAAACACTCGGTAATGGCTACGCCAAAACCGTCGCCCTTTTTCCGGTCCTTATAGCCGGAGATCTCCTCCATTTTATCAATAAGCTTTTGGCAGCGGTCATCCTTTAAGTAAACCCGCCTGAAGGCAAGCGGGTCCTTGCCTGCCTGGTGCGCCAGCTCGTTCATAAAACTTTCGTAAGCGAAGCCGTTTGTAGACGCATATACCGATCGCCACCACATATTCGGGATCGGGATCTCGAACGGCACATCGGCAAAGCTTATATTTTTAATACTTGCAAAATACGGCGCTAAAAAGCCTTCGGTGGTGCTGTCATTAGCTACCCCTCTTTTAGGGTTGCTCCAATGATCTATATTTTGGCCCGCCATTCTGAATTTGACAGCACTTATCTCTCCGTTGGTAATGGCGCCCTGCGCGCGGTAGGATACACCTGCACGGTAAGGCCCCTGGGTGGTATCATCTTCCCTGCTCCATACAACCTGCACCGGCCCGCCAATATGCTTAGATATCATGGTAGCCTCATAAGGATAATCTAAAAAAGCCTTGCGGCCGAAACCGCCGCCCAAAAATGTCATATTTACCCGTACGTTATCTATCGGCACACCAAATTTTTGGCTAATGTTGCCCTGCACCCAATCCGGCGCCTGGATAGGCCCCCAAATCTCTACCTTATCTTTTTGATAATGGGCAATACAATTCAGGGGTTCCATAGCGCTGTGGGCCTGGTAAGGGGTTTGGTAAACCACATCAAGCGCATTTGCAGCTTGTGCAAGGGCGCTGTCCGGGTCGCCCTGTTTTTTAAACGAGATACCCTCCTTTTTCAGTTCCTGCTGCTGGCGCGTATAAATATCGGCTATGTTGATATGCTCAAACCCGCTGTCATCCCACACCACCTTTAAAGCTTTACGGCCCTGCATAGCTGCCCAGGTACTAGTGGCTACCACGGCAACGCCCTCGCGTATGGTGTTAAAAACCTCCATTTTAACCGTAAAAACATCCTTAACACCGGCAACCTTTTTAGCGGCAACAGCATCAAAGCTTTTTACCTTACCACGAAACCTTGGGTTACGTTCTACAACGGCATAAAGCATGCCCGGTAATTTTTTATCTAAACCAAAAACGGCGGCACCATTTGTTTTTAAGGGTGTATCCTTACGATGCAGCGGTTTGCCTATCAGCTTATAATCCGACCGTTTTTTTAACACGATATTTTGGGGTGCCGGCAGTTTAGAAGCGGCTGCCACCAATTCGCCGTAATGGAATTTTTTACCGGATGACCTGTTAATAACGTGGCCGGCCTGCGCGTAACATGCTGTTGCGGCAACCTGCCATTTTGCGGCGGCAGCGGCAATAAGCACCTCGCGCGCGGTAGCGCTTAATTTTAAAAGCTTTTTGTAAGAATCGCGCACGGTAGAGCTGCCCCCTGTTATCTGGCCGCCATACTTTTTAGGATCGCCCTGGGCAAAAATAACCTGTATATCTTTCAAGTCTACCTCCAGTTCTTCGGCAATAATTTGTGGTACCGACTGATAAGAACCCTGCCCCATCTCGGCCCGGTGATCTACCAGGGTAACCTTTCCGTCTGCATCTATCTTTATCCAGGCATTCATTTCAATAGCCTGCCGGTCTGCATCTGCAGCTACTATCACTTTAGCTTCTTTACCATCTGATGAAAAAGAAAAACCCAAACAAAGTGCAGCCCCGGTGATGCCACCGGCCCGCAAAAAGTCTCTTCTGGATAGGGTACCTGTACTCATAATAGTTAATTTGTGTGTGATACGAATAAATTTAAACCGGGGCTATTTATCTTTTGGCGCATAGGCCCCGGTGGTAAGCCAGGTGATCCATGCTTTTTTAAATGCGGCGTGGCTTATGGGCGGTAGCGTACGGCCCTCGCCGGGGTTCCAGCCGGCAAGCACCAGGCCGTCATCTGCATGTTCTATTAATTTTTTAAGGTCCTTATTACCATTTTGCTTAGGGTTTACCAATTGTTGGGCCAGCTGGCGCGGCGTTTTGCCCTGAAACACCATTTTCATGCTGGCAGGCGGCAAATGCCAGTTGGGGTTACCGGGAGGCGTGTGCAGCCCGGGGGTATTGGTAGCCTGGTGGCAGTTGGCACATTTCATGGCGTAAACACCTTTGCCGTCTACCCCGCGCCGGGGAGACATGACGTGCAAATGGCTGTCATCTCCCTGTAAGGGGATATTACCCGATGGATGGCAATTCATACATCGTGCGCTCATCAGCACCGTGTAAACCTGTTTAAAGGCCTTTACAGATGCAACGCTATCTTTTTTAACGGTTAAATTTAAAGGCGCGGCTGTGTGCTTACCGGCATCTATACCGAAGGCCATGATACAGATGACAGATAACAGTACACCTACAACCGTAAATGCCCTGATGGTACCGCTATATTTGTGCGAATTTGATTGCTGTTTCATCAGCTGGCGTTCTCCTTTCTTTGTAAGCCGGCAGCCAGGTGGATGGCTTTACGGATGCGCAGGTAGGTGCCGCAGCGGCAAATGTTACCGGCCATTGCCGCATCGATATCCTCATCGCTGGGGTCGGGGTTTTCGCGCAGAAGAACCGCTGCAGACATGATCTGCCCGGAATGGCAATAACCGCATTGGGGTACATTCTCTTCGTTCCAGGCCACCTGTGCCGGGTGGCTGTTATTGGCAGACAGGCCCTCAATGGTAACCACCTTTTGGCCTTCGGCCCGGCTTACCCTGGTTACGCATGACCGTACCGCCTCGCCGTTTAAATGCACCGTACAGGCCCCGCACTGGGCAACACCGCAGCCATATTTGGTACCGGTTAGCCCGATAATGTCCCTTATTACCCACAGTAATGGCATATTGGGGTCGGCATCAACCTGATACGCTTTTTGATTTACATTTAAATTGATCATTGGATAAAGTTATTAATGATGTATCAATTACCGGTTTATTAAAAATGATTGGTAGAGCCAGCTATAATACTACGCCCCTTATTGGTTATGTAATTTACTTATATAAAAAATTAATATCCAACGTTTTTATTTGCTAAATATGTTGTTTGCTTTAACAGGGTAAAGCCCATTTATATTCCCTCTTTATTCATCAGTCATAACACTTATTTGCCAACCATGTTTTGTGCCTGCTGAGAATATCTTGCACCTTCAATTTGGATGGCAGAGGCAGCCTCTTCTATCCGGGTAAGGTCGGCCGGGGCTAATTCTAAATCAATGGCACCCAGGTTCTCTTTTAAACGGTGTAATTTTGTAGTGCCGGGGATAGGCACTATCCATGGTTTTTTGGCAAGCAGCCATGCCAGCGCAATTTGTGCAGGGGCGGCGTTTTTGCTTTGCGCTATATTTGCCAGCAGATCTACCATCGCCTGGTTTGCCTTGCGGGCGTCGGCCGAAAAACGGGGCACAGTGTTCCTAAAATCGCTGCTGTCAAACCGGGTATCTTTGTTAATAGCACCGGTAAGAAAACCCCTGCCAAGCGGGCTAAAAGGCACAAATGCAATCCCCAGTTCCTGCAGGGTGGGTATAATCTCGTTTTCGGGCTCTCTCCACCAAAGCGAGTATTCGCTTTGCAGGGCTGTTACGGGCTGTACCGCGTGCGCCTTACGGATGCTTTGCACACCCGCCTCAGACAGGCCAAAGTGCTTTACCTTCCCTGCTGCAATTAATTCTTTAACCGTGCCGGCAACATCCTCAATAGGCACATTGGGGTCTACCCGGTGCTGGTAAAGCAAATCTATCCGGTCGGTTTTTAAGCGCTTTAATGCATCCTCGGTTACCCGGCGGATATTTTCGGGGCGGCTATCCATCCCTTTAGCGCTAATAGCATCTTTAAAGCCAAACTTGGTAGCAATAACCACTTCATTACGGAACGGTGCCAGCGCTTCGCCCAACAGTTCTTCATTCGTGTAGGGGCCATAAACTTCTGCGGTATCAAAAAAGGTAACGCCCAATTCAAATGCATCCCGCAGCAATTTAATGGCCTCATGCTTATCCGTGGCCGGGCCGTAACCAAAACTTAAACCCATGCAACCTAAGCCCAGGGCAGATACCTCGGGCCCGAATTTACCTAACGTTCTGTATTTCATGATCTGTATTGATTTTAATATAGGATGATACCTGCAAATGTCGGGCCTGTAACTGGTTTATGCCTTATACAGATCACTGTATTACTTACCATTATTACTGATTATACCCTGCCGGCCATTAAACAAGCAACTGTTGAATTATGTTTAAGGAAGTAAAGATAATGAAATGGAAATACCCCCTCTGTAGATACCGCTGGCCGGTACAATGCCATTAACAACAAGTAAACCCTGCATCCGCTGGTTAACATGGCAAACCTATCCAAATCTGATAAATGGTTAAATCAACGCTTAAAATGTGGCTTTTATATTATGTTTGAGAGAGGGTTGCCATAACTATTTAGGAAGCTCGGCGGCTCAATCATCCTTCAGCAAAAATTCCCCCTTTATTAACCACGATGAGCCAAAAGCCCATAACGCAATGGTTTCTAACCAAAAAACGGGGTTATAGGCCACAATAAGCGTACCCAGGCTGGTTACTTTTAACAAGGCTATGGTGCCGATGGCAAGCAGCATAATGATACCGCATATACGGTAAACCAGGTTGCGTTTACGTTTTTGCCGGGTCATTTGCCCTTTATTTTTGGTGCGGGTAAATAAAAATAACGACATGCACGCCAGCACGATAAAAAATAAGGCGGCCGATCCAAAATGGATTATACTCCGCAGATCGTTATTATCTCTTGAGATTATCTTACAACGGATGCAATGGCTGCAATGATCGTAATTGGTAGGGAAGAAAGCTATGCCCAGGGCAAATACGCAGGCTAAATTACTCGCTACCCTGTCCCAGTTATCAATTCCCTTATACGAGTATAAAAACAGCGATACCCCGCATAAGATACCAACCAGCACATTGCCCATAATAGTATAGTAATAATCGCTGATGGAAGGCTCGATGGTTTTGCACTTGCCAAAAATGAATGTACCGGCTACGATTATTATGGGTAATATGATGCCGAGCACCCCTACCGCCTTCCTGATCTGCAGGTAGGAAAGCTCCAGGTCCGAATTTTTTTTATTGAGAAAAGTGGTTAACTGATCCATAACGCCAGGTTTTAGGTTTAAAACCTAAAGATAAAGCATTTACCAGCTAAAAAGCAGGGTGTTTTCACGTAATTTTTGAGCATAAAAAAACCTCTTAGAAAATGCTAAGAGGTTTTTTAATATTAACTCAGCCCCTACAACAACAAACCCTTCAGATCTGCCGGTGAATAGTTAACCGACTTTAAGGTTTTATTATCTGCCGTGCGGAACACTAAAAACTTCGATCCCTCTTCTTTATAGTTGGCTTCGCTGCCGTCTTTCTGCAGGTAGTGGGCTATGGTTTGGTTGGCTTCTTCTATGGTGTTACAGGCCTTGCTCATGTTAGATCGGTGCACTTCATCAAACAAAGCCTTAAATTTTTCGCCCAGGCCAAACTCCAGTATGGCACCCGCCAGTACGTATTGAATATCGCACAGGGCATCGGCAATTTCTACCAGGTTATTATCGGCAATGGCTTCCTGCAGTTCTTTTACTTCTTCGGCCAGTAAGGCAACACGCAGGTCGCAGCGGGCTTTAGCGGGTATGGTGGGCTGGTTTAAAACCGGGTGTTTAAATGTTTTATGAAATTCTGCAACCTGGTTTAACGGCGATGCTTCCTGCATGGGTATAATAGCTTAAATGGATAAATACTGAGCCAAATTTAATAAAATAGATAATTACACCTAAAGCAAATAACAATTAAAAAATCTATACTCTTCTTAAAATCCTCACCCGTTATTTTACTAAAAATGTATATTAGTTTGGTGGATATTATCATAATTAAAATTTTTGATACGTAGTTTTATAAAAAAGCAAAATAAACTATCTTTAGCCAACTAACTATAATATTGATTTTGTATTGAAAACAATTACCCGGAGAGATTTTTTGGGCAAAGGCGCTATGCTGGCCGGCGGCACCTATCCTGCTATGATGGCTTTAGGGCTTTTACGCCCCGCCCCGGCGCATGCCTTTAATTTACAAGGCAGCGGCAACGGCAAACACATTGTAATATTAGGCGCCGGTTTAGCCGGCATGACCTGCGCCTACGAATTAACCAAACTGGGTTACCGCTGCACTATATTAGAAGCCCGCAAACGCACCGGCGGCCGCTGCTGGAGCATCCGCAACGGCAGCACCCAAACAGAAACTGATAACCCAACCGCCACCGCCCGTTTTGACGAAGGCCAGTACTTTAATGCAGGCCCATCGCGCATACCGCATAACCACCAACTTACCCTGCACTATTGTAAGGAACTGGGCGTGCCCATACAGGTTTACAACAATATAAACGAAGGCGCTTATTATTTTGCAGAAGGCAAAGGCCCCTTATCCAACAAAAAAATAAAGGTGCGCGAGGTGCATAACGATATCCGCGGTTACATGGCCGAAATGCTGGCCAAAAGCATCGACCACGGCGGGCTGGATAGCGCCCTTACCAAAGAAGATGCCGAAAAGGTGATCGAATACCTTAAAGCCGAAGGCGGGCTGGATGTGGATAAATTGTACAAAGCATCTGCCAGGCGTGGCTATACCGAAATGTACGGAGCCGGTGATAAGCCCGGCAGAATTGGCGACCCGCATAAACTGGCCGATCTGATCCGCTCGGGCCTGATGGACCCGGATTTTTACAACGTTGCCGAATATACCTACGAATTACAGATGACCATGTTCCAGGCAATTGGCGGCATGGATAAGATAGCATCGGCATTGGAGAAAAAGATCTCACCGTTTTTAAAGACGGGCGCTGAGGTTACCGATATTACCAACCTGCCCGAGGGTGTGAAGGTTGTTTATACCGATGCCGCAGGCAAACACGAACTTACTGCCGACCTGTGCATCTGCACCCTGCCCCTGCCGGTTTTAAGTAATATCAACCACAATTTTGCAGGTGATGTAAGCCGGGCGATAGATTATATCGGCTACATCCCCACCGGGAAGATAGGCCTGCAGTTTAAGCGCCGTTTTTGGGAAGAGGACGAGCATATTTATGGCGGCATCACCCACACCAATAACGATCTGACGCAGGTTTTTTACCCTTCTTATGATTATCTGGGTAAAAAGGGCATTTTGATAGGTTATTATAACTTTAATGAAAAAGCACAAAAAATTGGCAACTTAAATTTTGCCGAACGCGAAAAGTTTGCGCTGGAGAAAGGCAGGCTGATCCATCCGCAGTATGATCAGGAATTTGAAAATTCGTTTTCGGTAAGCTGGCATAAAACCAAGTACAGCCTGGGCGGCTGGGCGGTTTACAATACCGATACCCGTAAAAACCAGTACCCGGCCCTGCTGAAGCCCTATAAACAGGTATATTTTGCAGGCGAGCACCTTACTTACCTAAACGCCTGGATGGCCGGCGCATTTGAATCGGCACGCAGCACGGTTGCGGCCATACATGCCAGGGTAAGTGAGCAAAGGATACAATACCCGGCACAAAAATAAACTAAACTTAAAAACTAACTGAAACTAAAAATACTTTACAATGGCAAACTCAATTAACCGCAGAAACTGGATCAGATCCAGCGCTTTTATAGCCGGGGGACTGGCTTTTTGTTCGGGCACCATCGGTAAACTATCGGCCATGCCTAAACGCATGCTCAGGTCAACCCGCGCATTAACAGATAGCGAAGCCGCGCTATCCGGCCCGTTTGACCTGAAGGCGCGGTTACTGGCAAATGAAAACCCCTTCGGCCCTTCGCCCGCCGCTAAAAAAGCCATTGCAGATGCGCTTGATAAAAGTTACCAGTACCCGTTTATGATGATGTCGCAGCTATCGGGCAAAATTGCCGCCTATGAGGGTGTGGCGTTAAAAAATATCGTGATGGATTCGGGCTCCACCCCGTTGTTACATGCTGCTGCATTGTGCTACACAAAAGGTGGCAAAAGTGTGATCACCGGCGACCCATCTTACGATGACCTGCCAACCTATGCCGAGGAATTTGACGGCAAATGGGTAAAAGTACCGCTTACTGCCGATTATAAGTTAGACCTTGATGCCATGGAAGCAAAGGTAGATGCCAATACCGGCATGGTTTACATTTGCAACCCCAATAACCCAACTGCAACCGTTGTAGATACCGCCAAACTGAAAGCCTTTTGCGAACGCGTATCCAAAAAAACAATGGTATTTGTTGATGAAGCTTATATAGATTACCTGCCCGATGCCCAGGCAGCTACCATGATAGGGCAGCTAAAGGCCGGCAACAATATTATTGTGGCGCGCACCTTCTCTAAACTTTATGGCTTTGCCGGCCTGCGTTTAGGTTATGCCATTGCACAGCCCGAAACGATAACGATGCTTAAAAAATATTCGAGCGCGGGTTTTAATATCAGTTCTACTACGCTGGCCGCTGCCCTTGCTGCTTACCAGGAAAAAGATTTTTTAGCCGAAACCCTTAAAAAAACCAATGAATCTAAAGAATACCTTTATTCGGTATTAAAGCAAGAGGGGTATGACTACATCCCTTCATCAGCGAATTTTGTGATGTTCCCGATAAAAATGGACGGCAAAAAATTCAGTACCGAAATGTTTAAACGCAGCGTAGGCATCCGCGACTGGAAACTGAATGGCAAGGACTGGTGCCGCATTTCCATCGGCCGCATGGACGAGATGGAAGCGTTTGCAGCCGCCTTTAAAGAAATATCTTAATTGAAAAACAGACAAAAACCAATCTACAAGAAACAGAACGCATAAACGACTTTATTTTTTTTTCTGTCTTGATTCCTGACTCTTTATAATCCTGACCCTCTATTAAAAACATGCGTAAACTTACACTAACACTATTATTTGCAGGCTCGGTTTTAATGAGCCGGGCACAAACCGTAACGCCCAGGCCGCTTACGATGGCCGAATATACCAAAGCACAAACCTTTAACATTGCCGATCTGGATAAGGACACCTATGTAAAGTTTGAGAACACTTACATACTCGACCGTTATGAGGGCCGCAAGCCTTACTTTATTACCGGCAGCGACGGCCTTAAAAAACGGATAGACCTGTATAAACTGATCGCTAAAGAAGGTATGCAGGAAATTGGGACCATGGTTTTCTATACTAATGAAAAAGGTAAACTGTACAAAGCCTTGGTGCCCGATTTTACCGCTGACGGCAAAGTTTGGGAACAATATTTTCTGGATATAGACAATATCAACAAGGTAGAAACTAACTTTATTCTGAAGCTATCTTACGTACTCTCTAAAGAGTTTAGCTTTCAGCAATACAAACTGCTTAACGGCGGTAAGGATCTGAAAGAAGAGTCGGCCACTTATGGTAATGATATCTGTTTCCCCGGTGATGAAATGGTAACGATGGCCAATGGCGCCAAAAAACTTTTAAAAGATGTAAAAAGCGGCGATGAGGTAATTACCGTTGATCCGGCTACAAAGGTATCATCTGCCGTAAAGGTAAAAGAACTAACCACGCACGATGCTAAAAATTATGCCTTAACCAAACTGGTACTGGTATCGGCACAGGTTAATGGCAACAACATCCTGTTAAACAGCAAGGTATTGCAGGCCACGCCAAACCACCCTATGCTAACCAAACAGGGTAACCAAAAAATTGGCGACATTGCCTTAGGGCAGGATGTATTATGCCTTAACGAGCAAACCGGCCAATACGAAAGCTTTACCGTGCTGTTAAGATCTGAACACGCCGGTGGCACCCAAAAAGTTTATAACATTGTTGCCGATGGCGGCAGCACCGTAATTATGAATGGCGTTATGGTGATGCAGAAATAGGCCGGTATAGCGCATTCCTAACAGGCGGGCAACCCGCCGGCATACACCCCTCCTCTTCCAAAACGATAAAAAACCCTTCCAAAATGGAAGGGTTTTTTATTTAATCAGATTTTTTGAAATATACAAATATTTATCAATCAACCACTTATAGATAAATTTCCGTAAACGGCATCGCTATTGGCATGGGTGGGCAAAACAATACTATAATGATCACCATACTTCTCTTCCTCGCCATCCTCGTCGGCTGGTGGGTTATTTTCAAATCTATCGACTGGTTCGAAAAAATCTAACGCAACATGATAGCACTATTCATTATCTCTATCGCAGTTTTTTTATACATAGTATATGTACTGCTTAAACCCGAAAACTTTTAACCTGAACAAACAATGAACACAGAACTATTTGGAATTATTGCCTCATTTGCCCTGATGCTGGTTATAGGCATACCACTGGGCAAATACCTGGCAAAAATGTTTGCCGGCGAAAAGGTTTGGACCGACTTTATGAAGCCTTTAGAAAACGGCATCTACAAGCTATCCGGCATCAACCCCAACGAACCCATGAACTGGAAACAGTTTTTAAAAGCCATGATGTGCATCAACCTGCTTTGGTTGGTTTACGGCTTTTTTGTGTTGATGTACCAGGATAAGCTACCCCTTAACCCGGATGGTAACCCCGGCATGACCGCCGACCTGGCCTTTAACACCATCATTAGCTTTGTAGTTAACTGTAACCTGCAGCACTACAGCGGCGAAAGCGGCGCCAGCTACCTCATACAGCACTTTATATTTATGTTTCTGCACTTTGTAAGTGCCGCAACAGGTATAGCTTGCGCTGTAGGTTTGTTTAAAGCCTTCCGCGATAAAACCACTAACGATATCGGTAACTTTTGGAATTACTTTATAAAAGCCATTACCCGCTTATTGCTGCCCTTATCGGCTATAATAGCTTTAATATTAACCTTTAACGGTACGCCAAGCAGCTACGCCGGTAAAGATCAATTCATATCCCTGCAGGGCGATACCGTGCATGTATCGCGCGGCCCGGCAGCACAAATGATAGCCATTAAGCACCTGGGCACAAATGGTGGCGGCTGGTTTGGTGCAAACTCTGCCCACCCGCTGGAAAACCCCAACTACCTCACTAACATGGTAGAGATCACTTCGCAGATGATCATCCCTATTGCCATGGTGTTATGCTTCGGTTATTTTATCCGCCGCAAAAAACTGGGTTGGGTAATTTTTGGGGTGATGATGATTGGCGCCCTGCTACTGCTTATCCCAAGCATCGGCAGCGAAACCGGCGGCAACCCCGCCATTGCCAAAATGGGCATTATACAGCCAACCGGCGCTATGGAGGGCAAGGAAGTACGCTTTGGGCCAACCGCGACAGCCTATTGGAGTACTTTTACCACTATTGTATCAACAGGTTCGGTTAACGGCATGCACGATAGTACGATGGCCCTTACCGGTTTATGGCAACTGCTGGGTATGATGATCAACGGCTTCTTTGGTGGCTGCGGTGTGGGTGTATTAAACTACTTTATCTACCTCATCATCGCCGTGTTTATATCCGGCCTGATGGTTGGCCGTACCCCGGAATTTTTAGGCCACAAGGTGGAGGCCCGGGAAGTAAAGATAGCCGCTTTGATAACCCTGCTGAGTCCGTTTTTAATTATGGCGGGTACAGCCATAGCCGCTTATGTATTCACCAACCACGGCAATGCCGCCTGGGCCGTTAAACCATCGGCATGGTTAAACAACCCCGGTTTCCATGGCTTTAGTGAGATGCTTTATGAGATGACCTCAGCCAACGCCAACAACGGATCGGGCTTTGAAGGTTTGGGCGATAACAACATTTTTTGGAACGTATCTACAGGCATTGTGATGCTGCTGGGCCGCTTCCTGCCAATTATAGGCCCTGTGGCTATAGCAGGTTTGCTTGGGCAAAAGAAATTCATTCCAGAATCTGCCGGCACGCTTAAAACCGATACGGTAACCTTCGGGCTGATGACCTTTGCTGTGATACTGGTATTAAACGCGTTATCCTATTTCCCTGCCCTGGCACTGGGCCCTATTGCAGAGTTTTTTTCATTGAAATAAAAAGCCTTACCACAACCCCTCTCTAAAACAGAGGGGCTTTAGATAAAATACAATGACAACCAAATCAAATAAATTATTCGAACCGGCCCTGGTGCAAACCGCACTGAAGGAGTCGTTCATTAAACTAAACCCTAAAATAATGCTGCGCAACCCGGTAATGTTTACCGTGGAAGTGGGTACTGTTGTAATGCTTTATATGTGCATTTACAGCCTTTTACATGCCGGCCAGGGTTCGTTTGCCTATAACCTTATTATTTTTACCGTACTGCTGTTAACCCTGCTGTTTGCCAACTTTGCCGAGGCCATTGCCGAAGCACGCGGTAAAGCACAGGCCGATAGCCTGCGCAAAACCCGCGAAGAAACACCCGCCAACGTTTTAATGCCCGATGGCAGCATCGTTACCAGATCATCAAACGAACTGCGCAAAGGCGATATGTTTGTTTGCGAGGCCGGCGACACTATCCCTACAGACGGCGAGATCACCGAAGGTTTGGCAACGATAGATGAATCGGCCATTACCGGCGAATCGGCCCCGGTTATCCGCGAGGCAGGCGGCGATAAATCATCCGTAACGGGTGGTACCAAGGTATTATCAGATAAGATAAAGGTTGTGGTGACCACCGAGCCGGGAGAAAGCTTTCTGGATAAAATGATAGCCCTGGTAGAAGGAGCATCGCGCCAGAAAACCCCGAACGAAATTGCCTTGACCATTTTGTTAGCCAGCTTTACACTGATCTTCATCATTGTATGTGTTACGCTTAAACCATTTGCAAATTATGCCAACACCCCTATCACCATAGCAGCGTTGATCTCTCTTTTCGTTTGTTTGATCCCTACCACTATCGGCGGCCTTTTATCGGCCATCGGTATTGCAGGGATGGACAGGGCCCTGCGTGCCAACGTAATTACCAAATCTGGTAAGGCGGTAGAAACTGCCGGCGATATTGATGTATTGCTGCTGGATAAAACCGGTACCATTACCATCGGTAACCGTAAGGCAACCCAGTTTTGGCCGGCACCGGGCGTATTGCCCGAAGACCTGGTTAAGGCTGCCGTGTTATCATCATTAGCTGATGAAACGCCCGAAGGTAAATCTATTGTAGAACTGGCACAGCAAAGTAATATGCGTGTTGCCATGACACCGCCTGCAGGTGCTGAATTTATCAAATTTACGGCCGAAACCCGCGCAAGCGGTATCAATACTACCGATGGTCTGCGCATCCGTAAGGGGGCATTTGATAGTATCCGCAACATGTCGGTAGCGGCCGGTAACCCATTCTCTGCCGATGTGGAAGAGCGTGTAAAAGCCATTGCCAGTAATGGCGGTACACCGCTGGTAGTATCGCAAAACGAAGTGGTTTTGGGTACGATTGAATTGCAGGATATTATTAAACCGGGTATTGCCGAACGTTTTGAGCGCCTGCGCAAAATGGGGATCAAAACCGTAATGGTTACCGGTGATAACCCGCTTACTGCCAAATTCATTGCCGAAAAAGCCGGTGTGGATGATTTTATTGCCGAGGCCAAACCCGAGGATAAGATGAACTACATTAAGCACGAGCAGCAGGAAGGCCGTTTGGTTGCCATGATGGGCGACGGTACCAATGATGCCCCTGCCCTTGCACAGGCAGACGTAGGTGTAGCCATGAACAGCGGCACACAGGCAGCCAAAGAAGCCGGTAACATGGTGGATCTGGATAACGACCCAACCAAACTGATAGAGATCGTAGAGATAGGCAAGCAATTGCTCATCACCCGCGGTACGCTTACCACCTTTTCTATCGCTAATGATGTGGCCAAGTATTTTGCTATTGTACCGGCATTGTTCATAGCATCTATCCCGGCATTACAGGCCATCAATATTATGCGCCTGCACAGCCCGGAGAGCGCCATTCTGTCTGCCGTGATATTTAACGCCATCATCATCCCGATGCTGATACCATTAGCTCTAAAAGGTGTGGAATATAAACCTATTGGCGCCAGCGCGTTGCTTCGCCGTAACTTGCTGATATACGGTTTAGGCGGTGTGATTGCGCCGTTTATCGGTATCAAATTAATCGACTTACTTATTTCCTTATTCTTCTAATTAATCTAATTAATAAGATCATGAAATCAAATCTCATCAAATCAATACGTGTAACCTTAATACTCATTGTGATATTATGTGTACTATATCCCTTAGCCATATCTGTTGCAGGTAAGCTATCCAAAGGCCACGGCGATGGCGAAACCATTACCCTTAATGGCAAAGTGGTTGGTTATGCCAATATTGGCCAAAGCTTTACCCAGCCCAAATACTTTTGGGGAAGGCCATCGGCAGTGGGTTATAATGCAGCAGGCAGCGGGGGCAGCAACAAAGGGCCAAGCAATCCCGATTACTTAAAAGATGTAAACAGCCGCATAGATACCCTGCTTAAATATCACCCTTACCTTAAACGCGCCGATATTCCTGCCGAAATGGTAACGGCATCCGGCAGTGGCCTGGACCCTGACATCTCACCGCTTGCAGCAAAGATCCAGATAGAGCGTGTGGCAAAAGTACGCAACCTTACTACTGATGCTGTTGCCGCGTTGGTAAACCTGCATACCGAAAAACCACTTTTTGGCCTGTTTGGCCCTGCCAAGGTGAACGTTTTAAAATTAAACGTTGCTTTGGACGAACTAAAAAAACAGAACTAATCGATGTCATGATGAGCTTGTCGAATCATGAGCGGCGAGGCCTTTGCACGCCCTTCGACAGGCTCAGGATGACCCTTTTTAGAAAATAAATAAAGATATCTCATGATGAGCTTGTCGAATCATGAGCGGCGAGGCCTTTGCACGCCCTTCGACAGGCTCAGGATGACCCTTTTTAGAAAATAAATAAAGATATCTAATGATGAGCTGTCGAACTGTGAGCGGCGAGGCCTTTGCACGCACTTCGACAAGCTCAGGATGACCCAATAAAATATATACTCAAAATGAAAAAACTACTACTAACCGCAGCCATATTTACAGCTGCCATAGCCGCTAAGGCACAAGATACTACCAAAAGCGCTGATAATCCTTTGATTATTTCAGGCTCGGTAGATGCTTATTATAAATACGATTTCTCCAGGTTCAGGAATGCGGCAGGTAGCTCAAATATCCCCACCAGTTTCGCAACAGATCAAAATTCCGTATCGATAGGAATGGTTGACCTGGCCGTAAAAAAGAAGGTTAGCAAAGCATCCTTTGTAGGTGAGTTATCCTTCGGGCCGCGTGGCGAAGCACAATCTATCCCCAATAACGGTACCAACGGGCAATCCTTTCATATCCAGAATTTATATATGGGTTATGACGTTACCGATAAACTGAACCTGACGGCAGGCTATATGGCCACATTTGTAGGTTACGAAGTGATCTCCCCGGTAGGGAATTTTAGCTACTCTACCTCCTACCTGTTCACCAACGGCCCGTTCCAGAATGCTGGTTTTAAGGCTACTTACGCTTTCAACAGCAAGGTAAGTTTAATGGCAGGTATTTTTAACGACACCTGGAACAACTATCAGTCTACCCGTGATGTATCTACTTTTGGTGCGCAGCTGTTTGTTAGTCCGGTTAAAGGGTGGACAGCCTACATCAACCTGTTAAGCGGCAAAACATCAGGTACCATCATCGACCTGACCACCGCCTACCAGATCACCAATGCTTTTAAATTAGGGTTGAACGGTGCATCCTTCTCGGCACCTGATGCCGTAAAAGGCGGCTTTGAGGGTGTAGCATTATACCCGCAATTAGCCGTATCAAAAGATGTAACTTTAGGCCTGCGGGGCGAGTACTTTAAAACAAAAGAGGGCGGCTTTGCACCTGCCGGCCCACCGGCAGGCAAATCTATCACCGCGTTTACCTTAACGGCCAATATAAAGGCCGGCCCGCTTACGCTGATACCGGAAGCAAGGCTGGATAATGGTTCAACCACGCAGTTTTTAAACAGCAATGGCGGGCCAACCAAGCAGGCATCGCAATTTTTGGTAGCAGCGGTTTACGCGTTTTAGAAAGAAGCATGTTCATCATTTACTCACCCGGTCTTTGCTTCGCTCGGCCACCCTCTCTTCGCTACGCGCAAAGAGGGCTTGTTTTTCACCCTCTTTGCGAAGCAGAGAGGGCCGACCAGCGCAGCGTAGTCGGGGTGAGTAAAATACGACATAAGTAAGTTTAACAAATTATTATGGCAGACACATCCGTAAAAAACTTCCTCGATCTGGTCAAAAAATCCAGGCGGGGCAAGCTGAAGATCTATATCGGCATGAGCGCCGGTGTGGGTAAAAGCTACCGGATGCTGCAGGAAGCCCATGCTTTGCAACGCAATGGCATCGGCATACAAATAGGTTATATTGAAACCCATAACCGCGCCGAAACCCACGCCCTGCTGGATGGCCTGCCTGTTATTGCCCGCCGTAAAACATTTTACAAAGGTAAAGAATTGGAGGAAATGGACCTGCAAGGCATCATTAACCGCCACCCCGAAGTGGTTATTGTGGATGAACTGGCCCACACCAACATAGAGGGCAGCAAAAACAGCAAACGCTGGCAGGATGTGCTGGACATACTGGAAGCGGGCATCAGCGTGATAACCGCCGTAAACATTCAGCACCTGGAAAGCCTGAACGAGGATGTGGAGCAGATAACCGGCATCACCATTACCGAGCGCATCCCGGACAAGATCCTGGATCTGGCAGATGAAGTGGTTAATATCGACCTGACCGCCGATGAACTGGTAGATCGCCTAAGAGATGGCAAGATCTATGAGAAGGCCAAGATAGAACGTGCGCTGCAAAACTTTTTCCAGAGCGATAAGATCCTGCAGCTGCGCGAACTGGCACTGAAAGAGGTTGCCCACCACGTAGAGCGCAAGATAGATACCGAGATACCCAAGCAGATCAAACTGCGGCCCGAAAAATTCCTGGCCTGCATATCATCCAATGCCGAAACGGCTAAGATCGTGATCCGTAAAACTGCCCGGCTGGCCTCCTACTACCGGTCGCCCTGGATAGTGCTTTATGTGCAAAGCAGCAGCGAAAGCCTTGACCGCATAAAGCTGGATAAACAACGCCACCTCATCAACAACTTTAAACTGGCCACCGAACTGGGTGCCGAACTCATTAAACTAAAAAGCGACGCCATCACCCAAACCATTATGAAGGTAGCCGAAGAAAAAGAGGTGACCACCATTTGCATTGGTAAACCCCATTTAAATTTATGGCAGGTGATACTAAGAACGGCTATATTTAACGAGTTGCTGAACAAGATCGCTTTAACAGAAACTGATTTAGTAATATTATCATGAAAGTAAGAACTAAACTCCGGTTAGGCTTCGGCTTTTTATTTTTGGTGGTGCTGTTTTTTGGCGCTACCGCATTGTTTTACATCCGCGATATCTCTGAAAATTCTAAAGTTATCCTGAAGAATAACTACGAATCGCTGAGTTTTGCGCGGGAGATGCGCACCATTCTGGATAATAACGACTTGCCCCTTACCCCGGATGCCGCAAATAAATTCAACCAATACCTGCTGCAGCAGGAACATAACATAACCGAACCCGGCGAAAAAAAGTTTACCGGGGAACTACGGGCAAATTTTGAGCAGCTAAAAGCGTCGGCTGCAATGCCTGTTCAACTGCATGCCGACCGTACCCTGCGCCATACACTTAGCAAAATAGAGCATCTAAATATGCTGGCCATTGTGCGCAAGGATAACAACGCCCGTGCATCGGTAAAAAAGGCAACTTTGTTTTTAGGGCTGGTGGGCACATTTACTTTTTTGGTGCTATTTAGTTTTAGTGTAAACTTCCCCGGTTTTATTGCCAACCCGCTGCGCGCCTTGTTAGAAGGGATCCGCGAGATTGGAAAGGGCAATTACAGTAAACGCCTCCATTTTGAACAGAACGACGAATTTGCCGAAGTAGCCAATGCTTTCAACTTAATGGCCGCCCGTTTAAACGAATGGGAGAACAGCAACCTGGCCACCGTAGTATCAGAAAAACGCCGGATAGAAACCATTATTGAGCAGATGCAGGATGCCATCATCGGGATCAACGAAAAGCAGGAAGTACTGTTTATGAATGATGCCGCGCGTAAAACGCTAAATATTACTGATGATAAAGTGATTGGCCAAAATGCCGGTAACCTGGTAAAAAGTAACGACCTGCTCAAATCTATCCTGAAAGACGATGCAGGCATTAAACCATTTAAAATTGTGCTGGATGGCCGCGAGCTTTACTTCCAGATGCAAAGTAACGATATTGTGGTGCCTAACCTGAGCGAAACCAGGGGTGCTTTGCAATTAGCCAACCGCTCGGCAGGTAAAGTTTATATCCTGAAAAACATCACCGAATTTAAGGAACGCGACGAGGCCAAAACCAACTTTATCGCTACCATATCGCACGAGTTAAAAACCCCTATTGCATCCATAAAAATGAGCCTGAAGCTGTTGAACGATCAGCGCGTAGGCACTATTAATGCCGAACAGGAACAACTCATCAACCATATCAATGATGACAACGACCGCCTGCTGAAGATAACCAGCGAACTGCTGGAACTATCGCAGGTAGAAACAGGCAACATCCAACTAAACTTTGTGCCGGTTAACCCGATGCAGATCGTAGATTATGCCATCACTTCCATCAAATTCCAGGCAGAGCAGAAACACGTAAAGCTGGAGATACTGAAGGCTGACAAACTGCCTGATGTGCAAGTAGATATTGAAAAAACGGCCTGGGTGCTGGTCAACTTTTTATCAAACGCGCTACGCTACAGCGCCGAAAAATCAAAAATAGAGATCAGGGTAAGCGCCTTAAACCAGCAGGTGGAGTTTGCAGTGAAGGATTTTGGGAAAGGCATCGACGAAACTTATCAAAAACGTTTGTTCGACCGATACTTCCAGGTGCCTACTGATGGGCAGAATAAATCGGGATCGGGCCTGGGGCTGGCTATTTCTAAAGATTTTATAAACGCGCAAGGCGGCACTATTGGCGTAGAAAGTGAAATTGGCGCCGGCAGCCGCTTTTGGTTTAGTTTACCGATAGCAAACATACAGCAAACAGCTTAAAAAGCTTCACCAAGGTTGAGCATAATGGTACGATAGCCCTGGCTAAAGCCATAATCTATCCCGATGTTGGTGTTGGTTGCCTTGTTGAATTTAATGCGCAGCCCGCTCCCCGCAGCCGGGTGCCACGATTTAAATAAGGTGCCCGATCCGCTTACCGTATTAACGTTGGTAAACAGTACAAAACCCAACAAACCATTGGCGGTAATATCCCGGCGGTATTCGCTTTCCAGGTAAAACAACGTGCGGCCACGGTAACGGTTCTGGTCTATCCCCCTGGCAGAGCGGTTGCCGGGGTCCCAGCCCGTACTCGGCAGATCCAGGTAAGGCGTACTCCTGCTCAAAGCCTTCCAAAAGTACGACCAAAAGGCCAGCGTATTCTGTTGGTTTGGCTTTGCCGGGTTTAAAGAAACATACTTGCGTACATCAATATATACCGACTGCCAGGTGTTTTGGCTACCCAAAACCTTAGGGTTAAACCGGTAAATAATATTAGCATAAGCGCCCGGTAAAGGGTTAATAGAATTATTGCGGGTATCATAAAGCAAATTCAGGCTCAGGCCGGAGGAGAAAGAGTTACCGCTGGTGCCCCGTTCATAATTGGTAAAAGTTGGCAGATCAATAGCCGGGTCATCACTTCGGATACCCACCCGGTAATCCAGGTTGTAGCCAATACCGGCAAAAACGTAGGGCTTAATGCGTTTTAACACGCTTTGGTAAAAGCGGATGTACTTATAATCAACCATTACCCTATCCAGGTAACCGTTTGCACTGCCCAGGCCCCAGGTATATTGCGGGTACACCAAAAAACGGGTATCGCCCTGTATGGTCCACTCGTTATTGGGCAGCCAGATGCTGGTACGCAAAGGCAGGCCAAACCTGCCGTTAAAATTCAGGTAAGGTGTAAAGTTAGCGCTTGATATATTGGTGGTTGCCCGCGGCCCCAAATACATACCGGCGGTGGTGCTGGTGATCAGGGCCCTACCGCTCCCGCCGGGCACCGATGCACCAATAGGCAGAAACGAAAAATAAACCCTTTTATCTTTTTGCACCCTTTCCTTTTTATCCTTGATAGAGAAAAGATCGCGCGCCAGGTCTATCAGGTCTACCTGTTTTGCGGTATCCAGCACGGTGTTATTCCCCGGGATAATGGTAGATGCATTCTGAGCAAGCAGCTGCGACGAAACAAAACAAAAAATAATGGCAATAAACCTTTTGTACATATCAGCAAATCGTATTTAATACTCGCGCACCGGCTTGAATAGCAACGACAGCAGAACCAGGCATTTGTTTTGAATTTAACTTAAATACGGGCAATAAACAGGTTTAGTTACATTTTTAACGCTTTTTAACAATGCGCAAGGCTTATTATCAAAATTGCATTAGAGTTTTTTAAGCATTCGCTCCAAACTATCCAACTCTACATTGCGGCCTATCAGCCGGCCTTTATTGTTTAATACATAATTAGCCGGGATGCTTTTGACAACAAAGTTCCTGATGTTTTTTGAATCGCTCTGGTCTACGCATTCGGCAACATTATGCCAGGGTATCGAATCCTGGGCGGAGGCCCTTTTCCATTTCATGGCATCCTCATCAATAGATACAGAAACAATATCGAACCCTTTACTTTTGTACTTGTTGTATATAACTTTCAGGTCGGGCGTTTGCTGCCTGCACGGCGCACAATAGGAAGCCCAAAAATCAACCAGGATGATCTTTTTATTGGCGTAACTGATCTTAAAATCATCCCCCTTTAAAGTTTTACCGTTTATTGGCGATGCTTCAGCCCCGATATAAATATTCTTCACCGATTGTAACAGTTCATTCGCCTCGTTGTAATATTTGGTTTGCTTTACGGCAGGGCTTAAACCATCCAAAACTTTTTTATAAAAAGCGTAGCGTTCAAACAAGTCATAAACATTGGTTATCAGGTATGGGGTAATGAGTGTATTGGGGTTTTTAACAATAAACTGATGAATAGCTGCTAAATTGGCGTTATTTATACACTCATCCATTTGGGTAATCGTATCCAGGTATTTTCTGTACAACGCGTCTTTATTTTTTAAGAGGGCATCATCCGATAGGTTAATATAATATAATCTTTGATGCTTTACGGTATCTGTTATACGTTTAGCAAGGCTGTTAAACTCATTTAGTTTACTTTGATCGGCTGAGGATGAACTAAGATCATAACGGTTTTGCAAAATTTGTGCAGGACCTGTGGCCTTGAAAACATACGTTGATCTATCTTCTGCATAGAATGAGCAACCATGCATCCAGGGATAATTTTTATATGGAATTTTACTTGAAAAATCCAATCTGTAAAATCCATTTTCTGGTAATTCTACATTTATTTTAAATGAATTATTTTTTACAACAGTTGAATCATAAGTAATAGTAAAATCATCATTTATAACCCTTACTAACGTTCCATCAAGGCTATCAACAGTACTCGTGATAGTAATTACAGCACTATGCTTACATGAAAAAGCTGTACATATAATTAAAAATAAAAAAAGTTTATAAAAGGTTCTTGTTATCATGTATTTGCATTAATATTTAACCAACTCTTTCAGCTTCATTAATAGTTCTTCACCACGTATATTTTTTGCAATTATTTTGCCCGATGGGTCAATCAAATAATTGTCGGGTACGGCATAAACATAATATTGTACAGATACCTCGTTTTTCCATTCTTTCAAATCAGATAAATGTGTCCAGGTTAATTTATCATGTTTAATGGCCTGAAACCATCTTTCTTTGTCAGAATCTAAGGAAACACTCACGATAGTGAAATTTTTATCACCATAATCGTTAACAGCCTTAATTAAATTTGGATTATCTGCACGGCAGGGAATACACCACGATGCCCAAAAATCTATTAACACATACTTACCGCGAAAACTATCCAGGCTTACCTGCCTGCCTGCCGTATCTGTTTGTTTAAAGTTTGGCGCTGTTGCACCGATAAATAAATTGTCGATACGGTATTGCAGTTCTTTCCCCCAAGTGTTGTTTGTACTTTTTTGGGATAAGGTTTTAAAAACGGTTTTAATGGCATCTTCCGGAACCTGATCTATTATTTCATATAATATCAAGGTATTAAGATAAGATAATGGGTGATTTTTAATGTAACCCAGCGTCAGTTCAATATCTTTTTTAAGTTTTGGTACAGCAAGAGAATCTATTTTTTTCTTAAGAGTTTCTCTTACATCGCTATTTACATCTTTAGTGTCTAAATATTTGAAATAAGTAATACGTGCTAATTTGTAAGCTTTTGTTTCTTCAGAATAAGATTGGCTTAAAAAAAATCTATCATATTCGGCACCTGTTAAGTTACCTGTTACTGTTACTTTGTTCAAAACAGAATCTGCTATCCATACATCAGCCTTGCCCGGCCCCAGATATAATCTTGTGAATTTTTTATTTGCGTATAGCAGATAGCCTTCTCCTCCTGCCGCATTTACCTCAAAGGTAAACCGGTGGCCACTGGTTTTGGTAACAATCTTTTTATCAAGGTCGATTCGGCGGGGCACCCACCTTACAAGAGATATTTCTGTGCCATCTTTGATCAGAGGACAGCTGCCGTTGATTTTTACAATACTCTGCGCATGGGTTTGCAGGGTTATTAATAATAGGATAATAACCAGTAAATTTTTTTTCATGTTTTCTTTGAAATTTACAAATGAGGCCTAAGCGAACTTAGGCCTCCATAGGTTACTGCGTAGTGCATTAAAGCTATTTATTAAAAAGCAACAAAGCAACCATTACTTTAAAATCAAGCTGCTAAAAAAGCCGCCCCATGAATTTCATGAGGCGGCTTATCACTATTTTAAAAAATAAAAGATATGTTATTTAGGTGCCAAAACGCCATTTAAGCCGTTCACCACGCCGTTGGCGCCTATCAGGTCATACAATACCACCAGGGCTGTATTGCCTGCGGCGTTGGCCAGCTGCAGCTTTTTATCGGCAGTTACAGATAAGGTAAGCGTTTGCCCGTCGATAGTGGTTAGGGTAGCTTTACCTTTGCCTGCGTTTAATGCTTTAATAATATCAGCTTTGGCATATTTGCCGGTTACTACATGGCCTTTAAGCACGGTAGCCAGTTTTGCAGGGTCTTTCAGCAAACTATCCAGCTTTGCGGGCGGCAAGGCGCTGAATGCGGCATTATTTGGTGCAAAAATAGTATAGGGGCCGCCGGTTTTTAAGGTAGCATCAAGTCCGGCTGCCTTTACGGCGCTTAGTGCAGTAGAATAATCAGGATTACTTGCTAAAGCGCCAACTACATCGCTTGCGCCATCAGTTGCTGCCGGTGTTGCAGCTGTAGTTGTTGTGGTAGTAGTAGTGGCTTTTTTGGTAGTGTCTGGCTGTGTTTGTGCAAACACACGGCTGGCCGTAAAATTCATCAGTACTAATGCGCCAACCATTAAAATGGATCTTTTCATGTTGTTCATGTTTATATTCAATTTACTATTTGGTTAAAGCGTATAATTTTTCCCGTATATCCTGATCTATTTTTTTAATAATTACTGTATTTATAACGGCTAAAAAACAAAAATTGTTTAATAAGAAAGAAAAAACAACCAAAGGCGTTATAAAATACACTTTAAAGAAACTAATAGTCAGTTGATTAACAGGCAGAAAAAAAATCGAGTTTTTACTGGCCGGAAGCAGGATTATTGCAATAAAACAATCCGGGCGGCCCTTATAATAAAGTCCGCCCGGGTTGTTTTACAGCTCGTCGGGCTCAAAGTCTAAAGAAACAGAATTCATGCAAAACCTTTTATAGGTTGGTGCCGGTCCGTCGTCAAATATATGCCCCAGGTGCGATTTGCAGCGTGCGCATAAAACCTCGGTACGCTGCATCCCTACCGAATTATCTTCTTTATACAGCACACTGTTTTTCCTAACCGGTGCATAAAAACTTGGCCAGCCGCAGTCGCTCGCAAACTTGGCATCAGATCGGAACAGCTTGTTGCCGCAAACAGCGCAGTAGTAAGTACCCTTGGCGCTTTTATTCCAGTACTGGCCGGTAAAAGGGCGTTCGGTAGCCTGTTCGCGGGCGGTAGCATACAATGCAGGCGGCAAGATCTTTTTCCATTCCGCGTCGGTCACCCCGAGCGGGCGGGTATCTGTATTAGAGTAATAGGGGTTATTTTCATGGCCCTTATTGCTTTTTAAATGCTGCGCAAAGGTGCAGCTAAAGCAAAGCAATAAAATGGCAGTACTGTAAATGGTTTTCATATTTAGTCTTTCAGCTTGTTTTTAAATACCTTTTTAAACTTATCCAGTTCGGGCTGTATCACATATTTACAGTAGGGGTTGCTGCCCTTGTTCTGGTTAAAATAATTCTGGTGATAATCCTCTGCTTTATAAAACGCCGTGTACGGTGCTACCTGCGTAACTATTTTGCTTTTATAAGCCTTCTCGGTATTCAGCTTGCCTATGTAATAATCGGCTTTTTGCTTTTGGGCTGCATTATGGTAAAATATAGCCGAACGGTATTGCGTACCTACATCGTTACCCTGGCGGTTTAGCTGTGTAGGGTCGTGCGCTACAAAAAATGCAGCCAGTAACTCATCATAAGTAATTTGTGCAGGGTCGTAGATAATGTTGCATGCTTCGGCATGGCCGGTGGTGCCGGTGCTTACCTGTTTGTAAGTTGGGTTGGCAACCTTGCCCCCGCTATAACCTGATACCACTTTCTTAACACCTTTTAGCTGCTGAAACTTAGCTTCGGTGCACCAAAAACAACCGGTAGCAAAAGTTGCGGTATCCATTATGGGTTTGTTTGTTGTAAAACCTTTAATTGGCTTAACTGCAAAAGCAGAAAAGCCCGTAAGTAATAGCAGAATAATTTGAATGCTTATTTTTCTCATATGTTTAAGATATGCACAACATTTGTGTGCGGTAATTAACTAACGTAAAAAAAGGGTTTAAGTATTGCCGGTTTGTCGTAAAACAATACCAAAACTTACAGCAGCCAATTAATTGTGAGGTTGGCTGACAAAGTTGCTCGGCAAGAAGTGTGAAAAAACATTCTACTGCAATTTTAAACACAAATAAGGCAAATTAACGTGTATAAAGTACTTCATTTAATATTTTGATAGTGTTTTATCAATAATTAACAGTACTTTTGTATCTATTTAAATAAATATAATGCAACAAGGAACAGTAAAATTTTTTAATGAAGAAAAGGGTTTTGGATTCATCACCCCAAGTAACGGTGGCAAAGAAGTGTTCGTTCACTCAACAGGCTTAATTGATCGCATCCGCGAAAATGACAGCGTAGAATTTGAAGTTGAAGAAGGCAGAAAAGGCCCTAACGCGGTAAAAGTTAAAGTAGCTTAATACACTATAATTAATGATCGTGAAGCATCCGTTAGCTAACGGATGCTTTTTATTTTTTTCTTAGGGCCATTATATAACCCGTTCCCCGCTCTTTTAAAGTTTAATATTTTATTTAATTGCCGGCAAGGTAGCCGTTTAACCCCATTAAATGAGACAACTTAAGATAAGTCAATCCATCACCAACCGCGAAACCCAATCGCTTGATAAGTACTTAACTGAGATAGGTAAAGTAGACCTCATAAGCGCGCAGGAAGAAGTAATACTGGCACAAAAAATTCGCGAAGGCGACCAGGCCGCTTTAGAGCGCCTTACCAAAGCCAACCTGCGTTTTGTGGTATCGGTTGCAAAACAATATCAAAACCAGGGCATAACTCTTGGCGACCTTATTAACGAAGGTAACCTTGGCCTGATAAAGGCAGCCCGCCGCTTTGATGAAACCAAAGGTTTTAAATTTATATCATACGCCGTTTGGTGGATCCGCCAGTCGATCATATCTGCTATCTCAGATCAATCGCGCTCGGTGCGTTTGCCGCTTAACCAGATCGGCACACTCAGCAAGATCCGCAAAACACAATCATCGCTTGAGCAGGAACTTGAACGCGAAGCAACACCCGAGGAACTGGCTGAATGCCTGGAAACCACGGTTGAAAAAATTGCCGATTCGTTACGTAACTCGGGCCGCCAGGTATCTATAGACGCTCCTTTTCAACAAGGCGAAGAAGGTACGCTGCTGGATGTAATGCATAATGACGACCCAAGTACCGACAGTATGCTGATCCATGATTCGTTAGCTACCGAGCTTGGCCGTTCACTATCCAAACTGGGCGAGCGTGACCGCGAAGTGCTGATGCTTTTTTACGGCTTAGGTAACACACATACCCACACACTGGAAGAAATAGGCGAAAAATTTGAGCTTACCCGCGAGCGTGTACGCCAGATAAAAGATAAGGCGCTGCAACGTATCAAGCAGTCATCACGCAGTGGTGCGCTGCAATCTTATTTGTAGCAGATATTGAATTACAAATTATAAAAACCGCTTTTAATTATTAAAAGCGGTTTTTTTTGTTTCATCGGTTGCAGCCGTGCAAATCAGCATCATCAACACCATGTAAAATTAAGCAAATACATAGTGTAATAAGTACACAACAGTTACTTTTACATTGTCATTTATAAAGGTGACAAACTTAAATCTATAGAAATGAGCGATCTTTCTACCCAGGCAGTACAAGCAGGCAACACGCCGGGCACAGCCAAAAAAATTGTGGTTATCGGCGGCGGTTTCGCCGGTGTAAACTTTGCACAGGGCGTAGCAAAAAACAAAAACTACCAGGTTACCCTGGTAGATAAAAACAACTACAATTATTTCCCGCCGCTGCTTTACCAGGTATCCACCAGTTTCCTGGAACCATCAAGCATCAGTTATCCGTTCAGAAAGCTGTTCCGTAAGGATAATATCCGTTTCAGGATGGGCGAGCCGGTAAAGATCGACCCTGATAAGCAAACGGTTTATTTAAAAGACGGCGAATTAAGTTATGATTACCTGGTGTTTGCATCGGGCGCTAAAACAAACTTTTTCGGCAATCAAAATATCGAAAAAAATGCCATACCGATGAAAAGCATTGATGATGGCCTGCGCATGCGCAACGCTATGCTGGAAACTGTTGAACGGGCAACCATCACCCAGGACCCTGCCGAGCGTAAGAAACTGCTTACGGTAGTAGTGGCAGGCGGCGGGCCTACAGGCGTTGAGGTATCCGGCATGCTGGCCGAAATGAAAAAATACATCTTTAAAAAGGATTATCCGGAACTGATAAACCAGCCGGGCGCTATCTATATTATAGACGGCAGCCCTAACCTGCTGGGCGCCATGAGCGAAAAAACGCACCAAGAGGCTTATAAAGTACTTACCGCCCTGGGGGTTAAAGTTAAGCTAAACCTGCATGTTAATGATTATGTTGACGGCAGGATCATGCTATCAAACGGTGAGGTGATTGAATCAAACACCCTGATATGGGCCGCCGGGATTATTGCCAATACCTTTGAGGGCATCCCCGCAACCAGCCTTGGCGCAGGTAAGCGGATGATAACCAACGAGCATAATAAAGTAATTGGGGTGGATAATATTTACGCCATTGGCGATGCATCCATCCAAACAACAGATGAAGCTTACCCAAAAGGCCACCCGCAGATAGCACAGGTTGCGATACAACAGGGTAAAACCCTTGCTGCCAACTTTATAGCCATTGCTAAAGGGCAACAGTTAAAAACTTTTAAATACTTTGATAAAGGGGATATGGCTATTATTGGCCGCAACAACGCGGTGGTAGATCTGTTTAAGCACAAAGTACATTTTAGCGGTATCATCGCATTATTTATGTGGCTGTTTATTCACCTGATATCATTAGTGAATTACCGCAATAAATTGCGTACACTTTACAACTGGGCGGTATCTTACATCAGCCGAGATCAATCCTTCAGGATGATATTTAAATCGGGCATTTAAAGTATTGGTGCTTTTATTCTGGATACTCCTTTAATAACATTGCAATCCCTAAAGACAAGCCTCGCGCCCGCCTTTAGGGTTACAATGTTTCAAACAATAAACTAAGCACTAACTACACCTATCCTTTTTAATAGTTTCCTGTTCTCTCGCCTATGTATCAAACGATAAACAATGGCATAAATAATAGGTAATATCAATAGGGTAAGAATAGTTGAGGTAACCAGGCCCCCTATCACCACAATGGCTAAGGGTTTTTGGGTTTCGCTGCCAATACCTGTAGATAAGGCAGCGGGCATCAGGCCTATAGCGGCCATCAGGGCAGTCATCACCACCGGGCGCACACGTGATACCACACCCTCTAACAGGGCGGTGTTCAGCGGCATGTGCTCTTCCAGGTTCTTGCGGAACACGGATATCAGTATCACACCATTTTGGATACATACGCCAAACAGGGCGATGAAACCAATACCTGCAGATATACTGAAGTTGGTATGTGTGATGTGCAGGGCCAGTATGCCGCCTATTAATGCAAACGGCACATTCATAATTACCAATACGGCATCTTTTGCATTGCCGAAGGTAACGTACAGTATCAAAAATATCACCAGCAAACAGATAGGTACCACACGTGCCAGTGTATTTGATGCACGGATCTGGTTCTCAAATTCACCGTTCCAGGTAAATGAGTACCCTTGGTCAAGTTTAACAGATTTGCCAACTTTTTCCTGTGCTTCGGCAATGGTACCGCCTAAATCGCGGCCACGTACACTAAATTTAACCGCTATATAGCGCATGTTGTTATCGCGGTATATAAAAGCCGGCCCGGTTTGCGATGTAATGCTGGAGATCTCTTTAATAGATATCTTTGACCCGTTCATGGTAGGTACCATCAGGTTCTCTATCTTTTCCTGCGTATCGCGGTACTGTTTCTGGTACCGGATCCGCACATCAAATTTGCGTTCGCCCTCATACAACTGGGTGGCGGCTTTACCGCCAATGGCCATTTCAATAACCGAGTTTGCATCGGCAGTAGATACGCCGTAAACAGCCATCTTACGCTGGTCAAGCTCTATCCGGAATTCCGGCTGGCCCAGGTTGCGCAGCACGCCCAGGTCTTCTACCCCCCTGATGTTTTTAAGGACGGCCATCACCTGGTCGGCCTTGGTATCAAGCGTTTTAAAATCGGGCCCGAATATTTTAACAGCCATGGAAGCAGGCACACCGGCCACCGCTTCGGCAACGTTATCAATAATAGGCTGCGAATAATTGAATATGATACCCGGAAACTGGCTTAATTTTTTATCCATTTCGGCAATCAGCTCTTCCTGGGTTATTTTACGTTTCCATTCCTTTTTAGGTAAAAGGTCTACCTGGATCTGTACGTTAAAGAAACCCTTAGGGTCGGTACCGTCATTGGTACGGCCAACCTGCGACAGCGTTTGTTTTACCTCGGGGAAGGTAGACAGCACCTGGCGCATTTTATTGGTTACGTTAACCGAGTTTTCCAGCGAGGTGCTCATAGGCAGCTGTGCGGTTACCCAAAGGGCGCCCTCGTTTAGCTGCGGCAAAAATTCTGTACCCAAAAACTTAGCCGATGCAAAGGTTAATACCATAAAGGCAACGGATACAATAAGGCTGAGTTTTTGATTGCGGTAAGTATAGTTAAACATCCGGCGGATGCCGTTCTCAAAAAACAGTACGATAGGGTTATGCTTTTCTTTTACATTTTTACGCAGCAGGATGCTTGATAAAGCAGGCACCAGTGTTAACGTAAATATTAAGGCACCAAGCAAGGCAAAACCTAAGGTATATGCCAATGGCGAGAACATTTTACCCTCTACCTTCTGGAAAGCGAAAATAGGGATCAAGCAGGTGATGATGATGAGTTTGGAGAAGAAAATGGCCTTACCCATTTCGGCACCTACATTTTTAAACAGGCCCAGTTTGGCTATTTTGTTAAATTTCTCCATGCCCAGTTCTTTGGCACGATGATCCAGCGCTACAAAGATCCCTTCTACCATCACCACGGCACCATCTATGATGATCCCAAAGTCAACCGCCCCCATCGATAGCAAGTTGGCTGTCATCCCCTTGATGCGCATACACATAAATGCAAATAGCAGCGCCAGCGGGATAATGATGGCCACGGTTAAAGTGGTGCGCCAGTCGGCCATAAACAAGAATACGATAACCGTTACCAGCACTATACCTTCCAGCAGGTTATGGATTACCGTTTCGGTACAAAAATCCATCAGCGTGGTACGGTCATAAAACGTATCCAGCTTTACATCCTTAGGCAATACATTGTTATTAAGGTCTTCTACTTTAGCACGGATGCGGGTTAACACCTCTGCCGGGTTTTCGCCTTTGCGCATTACCACAATACCTTCAATAACATCGCTATTTTTATCGCGCCCTACCTGGCCCAGGCGCGGCAGGCCGCTTTCTTTAATATTAGCAACATTTTTAGCCAGTATAGGTACATTATTTACGTTTTTGATAATGATGTTCTCTATCTCGCTGGTGTTATTGATCAAACCGATACCACGCACCACAAAGGCCTGATCGTTCTTTTCTATCACATCACCGCCCACGTTAATATTGCTACGGTTTATGGCGTTGTACACATCCAGCGATGTAAGCCCGTATTTTTGTAGCAGCGATGGGTTAACGCTTACTTCGTAGGTTTTTTCTTCACCGCCAAAGCTGTTTACGTCGGCTACGCCGGGCACTGCCTTAAACTGCCTGTCCAGCACCCAATCCTGTATAGCGGTAAGTTCATGCAGTGATTTTGTTTTGCTTTTTAGCGTGTAGCGATAGATCTCGCCGGTTGGGCCGTAAGGGGGTTCTACCTCGGGTTTGATCCCGTCGGGCAGGTCGGCATTGCCCAGCCTGCTTAATACCTGCTGGCGGGCAAAGGCATCATCTACATCATCATCAAAAATAATGCGGATGTAGGATAAACCGAAAGATGAAGTAGTACGCAGATTGGCCTTTTTCTGTACCGAGTTAAGCACGGTTTCCATAGGTATGGTCACCATTTTTTCTACCTCCTCGGCGCTGCGGCCGGGCCATTGTGCTATAATGATAATTTGTGTATTGGTAACGTCCGGAAACGTCTCTATGGGGGTATTCAAGTAGCTCCAGACGCCCAATACAGCCAGCACCGCTGTCAGAAAGAATACCATCGCCCGGTGCCTGAGCGAGAAGTATATGATATTTTTAATTAGCTTGTTCATTGTTTTGGTATAAGATGATAGTGCTTAAAAAACTGATATAATGCTGCGGGGACTAATCCTGTATCAAAGCATTATAAAGCAACAACTGGTTTTTAGAGATCACCTTTTCGCCGGCTTTTAAACCCGATGAAATGTAGGTAACGTCATCAACAGACTTTATCATGGTTACAGGGCGCACCTGCATATCGCATTTGCTGTTATAAACCACCACAAAATATTTACTGTTATCAAAAATCACCGATGATGCCGGTATAGCCACCGCCGATTGCATATCCTTATTGGATACCAGCACATTGGTAAACATTTCGGGTTTTAAAAGCAGATCTTTATTGTTTAAGGCGATACGCACTTTCATCACTTTGTTATCCGGGTCAAGCACGGAGCTTACCTCATCTATTTTACCTTCAAAAACTTTATCCGGGTAGGCAAGGGTGGTTATTTTGGCATCGTAGCCTTTTTGCACCTTGGCAATATCAGATTCGAAAACGTTTGCCCAGATCCACACATCCTTCATATCAGATATGGTGAACAGGCTGTTGCTGTTATCCGGGCGGATAAAGTTACCTGCCGAGATATTCTTCTCTACAATATAACCGCTGCCCGGCGCCTTAATAATAAGCGAGCCGCTGGCGCTGGTATTACCACCGCCATTAATAGCAATCTGGTCGCGGACTTTGCTATTCGCAGCTACAGCTTTATTATAGTTCTCTTTGGCTTCGGTGTAATCGCGTTCGCTGGAGATACCGTTTTTGTACAGGTATTCGGCTTGCTCTAACTGTCGTTTGTTAATGGCCAGATCAGATTTGGTTGCGCTCAGATCTGTATAGGTACCGGCCACATCGGCGCTGCGGATGATGGCAAGCGTTTGGCCTTTTACCACCTTATCGCCCAGGGAAACCTTTACTTCCATTACTTGCCCGCTGGTGAACGGAAAAACTTTTACCACTTTATTTTCATCGAATGATACCTCGCCCGATAGTGATAGTTCATCTTTCATGGGTGTGCTTTTGGCGGTATCTATCTTTACCATTTTTTGTAACGAATCGCTTATGCAAACCTGTTTGGTTTCCATAGTGCCGGTTTTTTTCTCCTGGCAAGCGCTAAGGCCAATTAATACAAGGCCTAAGTATATGATTTGCTTTTTCATTTATTGTTTGTGCTAATGTTAGATGCTTATAACGGGGTTACTACTGTGGTGCCTACTGCAAAGTTTAAATCGGCAACGGCTTTTTGCAGGTTTAGCTGCTGTTGTAATATTTTTAATTTGGTTTCGCGGTACGAGTCGAAAAAGTCTACATACTCCTGCAGGTTTATCTGCTTTAACTGATACGCTTTTGACATGCCCTTAAACAACTGATCGTACTTACTGTAAAAGTCGTTTTCGCGGCTGCCCAGCAATTGCTGGCTTAACCTGTATTGCTGCACGGCAGAGTACACATCATTATTCAGTTGTACTTCGTTATTTTTCAAGAGGTACTCCTGGCTTTGGGCGGCCAGTTTAGCGTTTTTGATATTGCCCTGATTGCGGTTAAAGATTGGCAGTGGCAGGCTAATTTCTAAACCCACAAAGTTGCGTGCATAACTGCTGTTCTGGTCGTAAGTACTACCGATGGTAAGATCGGGCACGGCCATAGCCTTTTGCAGCGCAAGATTGTGGTTGTTTTGATTTAACAGGTACTGGTTAGCCAGGTAATCGCCGCGGTTTGCTTTAGCCTGTTCGGTAAGTGTAGCTGCGTTAAGCGTGGTATCGGTATTGTTAAAAGTTACTATAGGGGTTATAAATTTATTCGGGTCGGTAACCAGCAAAGTTTTCAGTTCGCTTTGCAGGTCGTTTATCTGGCGGTCAATCTCTACCAGGTCGTTTTGCAGGCCAAAAAGTAACGCTTTAAGGCGAATCAGGTCCTTTAAAGAGTTATTACCTGCCTGGTAAGATTTATCGGTAGCATTTACCATATTGCTTGCCGATGTAATTTCCAGCTGGTAAACCCTGCGCTGGTCTATCAGGTTGGCTACCTGTGCAAAATCCAAAAGCAGGTTATAATGCAGGTTGCGCAACAAATCGTTAAACTGTGCCTGTTGTATCTGCACACCATCCTGTGCTACCTGTACCTGTTTGCCGCGTTTACCGGCTGTTTTAAAAACCTGGCTTAACTGTACCAGTATTTGCCCGTTACCATTGCTGTGGTCAAAAAACTTTTTGTTGGCGTCGGTAATGTTCTGGTCTGTACTTAGGGTTGGGTTATCCCAAAGTTTGGCTTGCTTCACCAATGCCTGTGCGGCATCTACATTATACTTTTGTGCAAGCAGGCTAAGGTTGTTATCCAGGAATGTTTTTTCGGCATCCTTAAAGGTAAATCTTAGCGTATCGGTTTGGGCGGAGGCATTTTGCGCCCCAAAATTAACTATGGCAAAAAGGCCTAAAATTTTATAGTATCTGCGTAACATGAGTGCTATTGTTTGATAGTACCAAAACTATTGCACCTATATTAGAGCCACATTAAAAGTGAATTAAAATACCATTAGAATTTAAGCCGGGGTGTTATTTCTGATAAATTCAACTACAAAAGTGCTGCCCTTGCCCGCATCAGATACCACACGGATGGTCCCTTTAAAAAGCTCTATGATCTTACTGGTGATATAAAGCCCTATACCGCTGCCAGATATGCTCTTATCTTTATTAGCCCTGTAAAACGGATTAAAGATCTTTTCTGCATTCTCTTTGCTGATACCCGGGCCTTCATCGCTTACAGATATCAGGATACGGGAAGCGGTTGCCTCAAAGCTCATTGTAACCGGGTGCGGTTCTGAGTATTTAAAGGCGTTATCGATGATATTATTCAGGGCGATGTATAGCATAGATTTATTTGCCGGGATGGTTAATACTTCTTCATCATCCGGCAGGGCAGCCAACTGGATCTTTAACCTCCCCGCCCCTTTCCGGGCAGACCATTGCTCTTCCAATTCCCATATCAGTTCATCAACCCTAACCGGGCTTAATTTGGCCTGTGTATAGTTCAGGTCAACCTGCGCCAGTTCCATCAGGCTGGTAATGGTTTCCTGCAGGCGGGCACCATCTGTTGCTATAGATGCCAGAATGCGCTCGTATTCGGCCTTATCGCGGTCTTTTTCCAGCGCCACCTCTACCTCGCCCATAATGCTGGTAAGCGGTGTGCGCAGCTCGTGCGATGCATTGGCCACAAAAGTTTGCTGCAATTCAAAAGCGTTTTGCAAGTGGGCCAGCAGGCTGTTAAAGTTGTTGATCAGTTCGGCTATCTCATCCTTGCTTTTTACCTGTGTTACCCGCATATACAAGTTGCTTGACCGGATATTACGGATCTGCGCAATAATTTTATCCACCGGCGAGAGTGCCTTTTGCGCAAACATGCGCCCGGCAAAAAACAGTATCACCCCAAAAACTATAAACAGCACACTGGCAATTTGCCCCAGGATGATCATACGCCGCTGCGAGTTGATATCTATTGCAGACGCCAGGATCACAAAATCGCCCTGGTTATCATGGTAATATTTGCCTACTACTTTGCGTTTGCCCTCCTCATACTCTAAGTACCCTTCCTTTCTAACCTGGTTAATGATGTTTTTTGTCCAGTAAATATTGTGGTCCATTTTAAATGCCGAGGTATTGTTTTGATCGTAGATCCTGATCACCTCGCCCGAAAGTTTTTCGAGGTACTGCTGCTGTATCTCTAAAAGCGAGTCGGCGGCCAGTTCATCCGCTTTCAGGTAAAGCTGCGAGGCCAGGTTGGTACGGTCGGTAAGGCGGTTATAAAAATCGGTGGTAAAAAATGAATATACGGCTATGTAAAGCGCAATAAGCACCAGCAGTAACGAGCCCGAACTGATGAGCGTAAAATAAAGAGATAACCGGGTTTTTATTTTCAATTGCTTGTTTATTGAACTGGCGATAAAAAAAACAAAACGCCTTTAATATGATGTAAATTAATCAGTCCTTTAATATATATCCCATTCCAATTACCGTATGGATCAGCTTTTTATCAAAACCTTTTTGAATTTTGTTGCGCAGGTAATTCACATATACATCAACCATATTGGTGCCGGTATCAAAGTTAATGCCCCAAACCCGCTCCATAATATACTCGCGGGATAGTAGTTTACCGGGGTTATTCATCAGCAATTCCAGCAGGCTGTATTCTTTTGCGGTAAGGTTTATTTGTTTACCCTCGCGCTCGGCGGTTTTATCCCAGGTGTTTAGTTTCAATCCGCCAAAACTTAAGATATGCGTATCTCCGTCTGCCAGTTTTTTACGGCGCAGCAGGGCTTCTATACGCGCCAGCAATTCATTAAAATGGAATGGCTTTACCAGGTAATCGTCGGCACCGGAATGCAGGCCGTTCACTTTATCATCAATAGTGCCCAGGGCGCTTAACATCAACACCGGTAATTGCGGCTGATGCTTACGCACCTGCCTGCAAATTTCAATACCGCTCATATCGGGCAGCATTACATCCAAAATAACCAGGTTATATTCGCTGGCCTGTACCATCTCCAGTGCGGTTTCGCCGGTATCAGCAATATCCACTTCGTAACCATGTTCGTTGAGGCCTTTCTTTATAAATGATGATACTTTTTCTTCATCTTCTATAACACAGATCCTGATCATATTCAGCTTTTTTCAAATATGAAAATATTCGGCGGATTTACGCCTCTTTGTCAATACACTTTCACAAATATAAGTTACAGCGTATATAAACCCCATTGGCATTTGATAGCAAAACCCATTTGCTTACGTTTGCAGGCATGACGGCCAACACTACCAATACCAAACTACACCCTGCAATAATCCCCTTAATGGCTGTTGCCGCAGGTGTTACAGTAGCCAACATTTATTACAACCAACCCATACTTAAAGATATCGGCCAATCTGTACACGCAACCGGCGCAGAGATTGGCAAGGTATCTATGTTTGCACAACTGGGTTATGGCTTGGGGATGTTTTTTTTAATACCGCTTGGCGATAAGGTAAACCGTAAAAGGCTTATATTATTGTTAAGCACCTTATTGATGATAGCTTTAGCCGGGTTTAGTTTTGCCACCCAGCTGTACCAGGTTTATGCATTAAGCCTGTTAGTAGGTTTGTTTGCCACATCTGCCCAGATACTGATGCCGATGGCGGCCACTTTAGATAACGTAAACCGGGGCAAAACCGTAGGCAAGGTTTTTAGCGGGATATTGGTAGGCATTTTAGGTGCAAGGGTTATCAGCGGGTTAATTGCAGGCTGGCTGGGCTGGCGCTTTGTTTACGGCATATCTGCCGGGATGGTGTTTGTAGTAGCCATATTATTAAAACTTTACTTACCCAATGTACCGCCAAAATTCAAGGGGAATTATGTTGGTTTGCTTAAATCGGCACTATCATTAGTGGGCGAATTTAAAATTTTAAGGCAGGCTGCCTTGCTTGGATTTTTCACCTTTGGGATATTTTGTTCCTTTTGGACAACCCTTACCTTTCACCTGAGCAACGCCCCGCTCAATTTTTCGGCAAGTACTATAGGCTTGTTTGGCTTTATAGCCATTGGCGGCGCATTGGTAGCCCCCTGGTTTGGTAAACTGGCAGATAAGGGTAATACACACCGTTCCTTACTCGTTTCGGTAGGGATGATCATCGGCAGCGTAATACTGCTTAAAGTGTTCCCTTATTCTATCGTGGTGCTTATTATCAGCATCTTTTTTTTAGATATTGGCGTTCAGGCTACCCAAATAACCAACTTTGCGCGTATTTACAGCCTGGATGAGCAAGCGCACAGCAGATTAAACACCATTTATATGACCACTTATTTCATAGGCGGTTCGGCAGGCACCTTTTTTGGCCTGCTATCCTGGAAAATGGGAGGCTGGGACATGAGCACCTGGCAAATGCTGCTTTGGGGTGTTATTGCGATTGTACTTGTAATGATGATGAAACAGCCTAACGGCGCAGGGGAAAAACAAGCTAAATAAACAGACTCATCAGAACTTGATCATACCTTTAAAAATGCTTTTTTACGATATAAAAAGTACAAAAACATCCACTTAACTACCACAAAACAAACAGCCATTACCACAATATTGTATGGTTTGCCAACCCAATCGCCAAGCCAGCCAAAAAAACCGGCGGTGGCATAGTTCCAGTTGATGAATTTGCTGGAGATGTAGATGAGGATAGAATTCATGCCGATCACTTTGAAAAAGAATGCCCACGATTGATAGCCTAAAACATCTATCACATAATAAAAAAATGCCAGCAGCAGTAAACTTAAACCACCTACCTGCATCACAAACGAACTTGTCCACAGGTTTTTGTTGATCGGGAAATCAAGGTTCCAAACCTGTGCAATTATTAAAAACAGCGCCCCTGCAACCGCCAGTATCAATGCTTTACGCCCTTGATGCTGATGACCGGTTTTAAGCAGCGTACCTGCCAGCACCCCTAATAAGCCGGTGCTGATAGCCGGAATGGTTGAGAACAGCCCTTCGGGGTCATGAATACCTAAGTATAGTTTACCGGGTAATATCAGCCGGTCTGCATAGGATGCAAAATTGCCCGGCATGGTAAGGTCGCCCGGCAAATAACCGGGGGCCGATGTAAATTTTAACAGCAGCCAATACCCCACAATAAACAGCCAAAACCAGGCTATTTGCCATTTGCGGTTAGCATACAGGTAAATAAAATTTGCAAACATATAAGCAATACCTATCCGCCCCAATACTGAAGCAAAACGGATCTCATGAATGGGTTTTAATTCCTTTATAGTGTTGTTTACCAGTATGCCAAGCAATATTAAAATAACTGCGCGCTTAATTACCCGTAAAACCAGTTGCCCCTTGCTTGCGCCTTTTTCCAGTTCGCGCCCTGTAGAATACGGAGTTGCCACCCCTGCCAGGAACAGGAACAGCGGGAAGATAAGATCATACAGATGAAAGCCGTTCCAATCGGGATGGGTTAACTGGTTAGAAATTCTGCCCCAAAACGGAGAGCCTGTTACCTTAGCCAGCGCATGAAAAATCTCTTCCCCGCCCAATATCCAAAACATATCAAAACCACGCAGCGCATCTAACGAGTAAAGGCGTTCGTAAGTAAAAGGCGATGTATTTATATCGGCCGGGCTGTCAGTTTTAGCGGTCATTACAGGGTAATCGGTTTATAAAGTTTAAACATCCTTTAGGGATAAGCGTAACATGCGGACTTAGTGCTTAAAATCAAAATAATTTTTGGCGTTATAATAGCAAATATCCTGTATCACCTTGCCCGTCCATTGAATATCATTTGGCAATTCGCCGTTCACAATATCCTCGGCAAACAGGTTGCATAAAATACGCCTGAAGTATTCATGACGAGGGAAAGACAGAAAACTGCGCGAATCTGTAAGCATCCCTATAAAACGGCTTAGTAAACCCATATTAGATAAGGCGTTAAGTTGCTTCGTCATCCCGTCCTTTTGATCTAAAAACCACCAGGCCGAACCAAACTGTACCTTACCGGCTACCGAGCCATCGTTAAAATTACCTATCATAGCGGCCATCATTTCGTTATCGGCCGGGTTTAGGTTGTAAATAATGGTTTTGGCAAGCCTGTCTTCTTTATCCAAACGATTAAGGAATTTAGATAGCGGCCTGGCCTGGCTAAAATCGCCGATAGAATCAAAGCCTGTATCCGGCCCAAGTTTGGTAAGCAAACGGCTGTTGTTGTTGCGCAGCGCACCTAAATGAAATTGCTGCACCCACCCTTTCTCATGGTCCCAAAGGGCGAAGGTGTACAGCATGGCCGATTTGAATTTCACCTTCTCCAGGTTGCTTACCGGTTTTTCGGTACGTACCTTTTCAAATATCTCACGTATCTCTTCATCAGTGTATTCTTCTGCGTAAATATGTTCTAAACCATGGTCGCTCACTGTGCAGCCGTTTGCCGCAAAGTAATGATGGCGACTTTTTAAGGCATGCAGATAATCGTTTAAGTTTACAATACTGGTATTTGATACTTCTTCCAGCCTGGTAATGTAGGCGTTTAACGCTACAACATCCTCAATATACATGGCCTTATCCGGCCTGAAGGCCGGATACATTTTTACCGCGCTGCCGTCTTTACGCAGTTGTTCGTGATGGGTAAGGCTATCGGTAGGGTCGTCGGTGGTGCAAATAACCTCTACATTCATTTTATGGATAAGGCCCTGCACATTATATTCAGGGCTTTGCAGTTTAGCGCTGCAGTCATCATAAATAAAATCTGCTGTGCCGGGCATCAGGCGTGATGTGATGCCAAAATAGCGCTGCAGTTCCAGGTGTGTCCAATGGTAAAGCGGGTTGCGCAAGGTATAAGGTACGGTAGCCGCCCATTGCTCAAACTTGTCTTTATCTGCCTTGCCGCCGGTAATGTAACTTTCATCTACACCGTTCGCGCGCATGGCGCGCCATTTATAATGATCGCCGTATAACCAGGCCTGGGTAATGTTAGCAAAATTAATATTGCCGGCAATCTGTTCGGGGGGTAAATGGCAATGGTAATCTATAATGGGCAGTTGTTTGGCATAATCATGATACAGTTGAAGGGCGGCATCAGAATGCAGCAAAAAGTCTTCATCTAAAAAATTCTTCATAGGGCAATGTATTAAAGATTTTTGATAGATTTTTAAAGCAAAGTACGTAAACGTTTTAGTTTTGCCTGTATAAAGCTATCCAATCGCCTATTGGGCCAAAAAGGCTTAATTAAACACCCATTGCTGCATAGATCTCCCGGATAGAAAACTTTGCCCCGCATACAAATTCATCGGCTGCACCATAGTAAATAGTGATGATATCCCCATCTACCACATGGCCATTCGTAAATACTACATGGCCAAAAAAGCCCGTTGTTTCGTAAGCCTCGGTAGGTTCCATAATCGGGTCTTTAGTACGGGCAATAACTTTTGATGGATCCTGCAGATCTAACAAAACTGCTCCCAGGCAATAGCGGTGCTCTTTGGTGGCGCCATGATAAATTTCCAGCCAGCCCTTTTCGGTTTTAATAGGTGCAGCGCCTGCGCCAACGCGTCCGCTATCCCACATGCCCCCGCGGGTTTTAATAATGCATTTATGGTTACCCCAATGTTCACCATCCGGCGATTCGGCTATCCAGATATAGTTACCGCCAATATCTACGCTGCTTGGCCGATGCAGGGCGTAATATTTGCCTTTTATTTTCTCTTCAAATATGGCTACATCCTTATTATGCGGCGGCAATATCATGCCATAATTTTTAAAATCCTTCCAGTTTGTTGTGGTGCGCATACCCACACCTACCCCACTATCGCTTACAGCCGTAAAAGTTAAATAATACTTATCTTCTAAAAAGGTAACGCGGCAATCTTCTATCCCAAAGGTTTGCAAGGGCCCGTTGCCAAACAGTTTTTTGTAACCCTCGGGTTCGTAAAAAGCTACACCGTCATCGCTGCAAAGCAAACGCAGGTGCGATAGCGTGGTAAGGTAATCTACACCCTTATAACGCACCACGCGGGCGTCGGTAGCTATCAGGTCCGAGTCATCAAGCGCTATTTCCATAATAGTGGTTTCGCCCGTAGCGGTCAATATCGGGAAGGATACATGCACTTCGCTTTGCTCGGGCCGTTCGGCAACGCGCACCAGCAACCAAACTTTACCATTAAACCTAAATACGCCGGGGTTTAAAAGGCAGGCAATATGCAGGCCTTTTGCGCTTGGCTGCAGATCTTTAGGGGATAATAAGGGGTTTTGCGAAAAACGTTTAGCAATATCTGCCATAGTGGATTGTTTTGATACATCATTTAACAGGCTGCTTTTACAATGGTTTATCATAAAGCTAAATACTTTACAGGGTAGGGATCAAACATAAAAAAGCCGGTACAATGTTTAGCATGTACCGGCCCCTCGCATTTTACTTATTGTACTGTATTATTTACCTGTTGTACGTGGCGTTCCACCAGTAGAGGCAGGCGCTGTAGAACCAGGGGTAGTTGTTGGTGATGTGCTACGCGGCGTTGTTTGCGGTGTTGTTGGCATTGCAGGGCTTTGCGTAGGCACGGTTGGGCTTTGTGTAGGCACCGTTGGGCTTGTTGGGCTGGTTGGTGTTGTTGGGCTGGTTGGCATGGTTGGTGCCGTTGGGCTTGTTGGTACGGTAGGGTTAGTTGGGCTGGTTGGCGCCGTTGGGCTGGTTGGTGTTGTTGGATAAGACGGATTAGTTGGGTTTGGCGACGTTGGGCTGGTTGGGCTCATCGGCGTGGTTGGTGTGGTAGTACGTGTTGGTGATGTTGATCGTGTTGGGGTTGTCCTTTTTGTTTTTGGTACGGTATCTAAGCTGGTAGTTAAATTACCGGCATCCAATAAAGCCTTATCTGATAAAGTTACTTTGTGGCTCTTCGCCGTAGCGTTTAAAGCTAATGCTGCAAAGGCCGTGGCCATTATTACACTTATCTTTTTCATGGTATTTATTATTTAATGGTTTATAATAATTAACTATTAAATAACATATTCCATGCCAAAGATAGATTTATACCTAATTATAATTTTCTGATCATATCGACATAATAATCACCTATTAGTAATTAAGATAGCAAAATGCCATCTTTACACCATCTATGAATAAACGCCTACTTATTGTATTACTAATGCAAATACCTGTTTTATTATTTGCGCAAACAGGCATTATACGGGGTACGGTTACCACCGCACTAACCAATAACCGCCTGCAAGGTGTTAATATAATCATTGCAGGCACGCAAACGGCAGTTACTACAGATTCCTTAGGGAATTACCGCATCACAGATCTTACACCGGGTTATTATACGCTGCAAGCTTCGCTTGTGGGTTATCGGCCTAAAACACTTTTTGATATACAGGTAACCAATGCCAAAACTGCCGTTACCGATATCAGCCTGGAAGAGGATGCCGTTAACCTGAACGAGGTAAAAATATCAGCCGCACGCTTTAACAAAACGCTGGAAAGCCCGGTATCACTGCGTACCATCGGTTCTACAGAAATTAAACGTAACCCCGGCGGCAACCGCGACATCAGCAAAGTGATCCAATCCCTGCCGGGCGTATCATCACCGGTAAGTTTCCGAAACGATATCATTATCCGCGGCGGCGCACCAAACGAAAACCGTTTTTATATTGATGGTGTAGAAATCCCTAATATCAATCACTTTGCCACACAGGGCTCATCCGGCGGGCCGGTTGGCCTGATTAATGTAGATTTTATAAATGAAGTTGATTTTTACTCCGGCGCTTTCCCGGCTAACCGCGGTAATGCCTTAAGTTCTGTTTTTGAATTTAAACAAAAAGACGGCCCTGCCGACAGGCACAATGCTACTGTCACTTTAGGTTCAAGCGACCTGGCCGCCTCACTTGCAGGGCCGCTGGGCAAAAAAACTACCTTTATTTCTTCGTACAGATATTCGTATCTGCAGGGACTATTTAAACTGCTTGGCCTGCCATTCCTTCCATCCTACCAGGATTTCCAATTTAAGGTAAAAACTAAATTCAACCAAAAGAATGAGCTTACCATACTGGGCCTTGGCGCTGTAGATAGGTTCAAGTTGAATTTGAATGCCGAAAATACGGAAGCCAACCAGTACACGCTGGCTAATATCCCGGTAAATTCGCAGGATAATTATACCGTTGGGGCTACCTATAAAAACTTCCGGAATAACGGTTATTCGCTGGTTGTGCTTAGTCGCGATTTTTTGAACAATAAAGCAAAAAAGTACCAGGATAATAACGAGGCAGGCACCAAAACGCTCGACTATACGTCGCAGGAGATAGAAAACAAGCTGAGGTTTGAAAACGTGAGCAGTACCAACGGTTACCGTATCAACTTTGGGGCAGGCGCCGAAACTGCCGAATACAATACCAATACATTTAACCTGCTCCCGTTTGGCAGTAACATCTATACATCTAAAATAAACTTTATAAAGTATAGCATATTTGGGCAGGTTAGCCGCGCTTACTTAGCAGACAGGTTGAGCCTTTCTGCCGGGCTAAGGGCCGACGCTAATAATTATTCATCAAAAATGAACAACCTGAGCCGCACGCTCTCTCCGCGTATTTCGGCATCCTACAACTTTACAGATAAATTCAGCTTAAACTTTAACACGGGTATATATTATCAGTTGCCTGCCTACACCGTTTTGGGCTACCGCGATGGCAACGGCGCACTGGCTAACCGCAATGTTGATTATATTGCTAACAAACAGGTGGTTTTAGGCTTTGAATACAATACCTTAAAAAACACTAAATTCACGGTAGAGGGATTTTACAAACTATACAAAAACTACCCAATAGTTAAAGTGCTGGGCGATAGCATCCCGCTGGCTAACCTGGGCGCCGATTTTGGCGTAGTAGGTAACCAACAGGTTACCGGCTTTACCAAAGGCCGCAGCTACGGGGTTGAATTTTTTGCACAGCAAAGGTTAAACAAAGGCTTTTACGGCATATTTGCGCTAACGCTTTTTCGCAGCGAGTTTCAGGACAAGCGTGGCGAGTATGTACAATCATCGTGGAACAACCGTTATATTTTGAGCATAACCGGCGGCAAGGTATTTAAGCGCAATTGGGAGGTTGGCGCAAAATTAAGATATACCGGCGGCGGCCCATACACGCCATATGATATCAGTTCATCAACGTTAAAAACCAATTATGCTATCTTTCCGCAAGGCATACCCAACTGGCAGCAATTGAACACGCAACGCCTAAAAGATTTTTACCAGGTAGATGTAAGGGTTGATAAAAAGTATCCGTTCCGTAAATTCACGCTTAACGTTTACCTGGATATCCAAAACCTTACCTATAATAAATACCAGCTGCAAGCTTACCTGGTGCCAGATCGTGACGCATCGGGGGCTGTACAGGATGCACCCGGCGACCCAAGCCGGTTTAAATCAAAACTACTGAATAACGAGAACGGCAATGTATTGCCTACCATTGGGGTAATATTTGAATTTTAAAACCAACAGCGGCGGCAAATTGCCGCCGCTGTTGGTTGTTACTAACTGCCTGTTATTCCTGCGGAAAATCGGCACCTGTAGTTGTTTCCTGCCAGGCATCAAAATCTTTTTTCAGTACATCCAATTTATTGCGGGCACCCTTCAAAGCGGCTGCGCCTAACAATAAATGCAGTGGCGGGTTGGCATCATCAATAGCTTTAACAATTGCCTTGGCGGCACGTACCGGGTCGCCGGGTTGCTTGCCGCTATAACCGCGTATGGTATCTTTGTTTGCACCTGCGGTATCCTTGTAATCGTCTATCACAACAGGGCTGTCGTTTGCCGACCGGCCTGCCCAATCGGTACGGAAACCACTTGGTGCAACTACGGTTACTTTAATGCCCAATGGCGCGGTTTCTTTGGCCAAAGCTTCTGAATAACCGTCTACGGCAAATTTAGTGGCATTGTAAAAACCCACACCCGGGAAACCCACCAAACCGCCTATAGAGGCCACATTCACCACGTGCCCGCTTCTTTGCTTACGCAGGGTTGGCAATACTGCTTTGGTAACGTTTGCCAGTCCCCAAAAGTTAATCTCGAACATATTGCGCACGGCATTATCTTCGCTTTCTTCAATAGCGCCAAAGTAACCTATACCCGCGTTATTCACCAATACATCTATCCGCCCAAACTGCTGATTGATCTGCTCAACAGCGGCAGTAATTTCATCACTTTTGGTAACATCCAGCTTTACTGCTATGGCAGTATCCGGATAATCGGCTATGATATCCTTAACATTTTCGGTATTGCGCGATGCTACTGCAGCTTTGTTACCGGCTGCCAGCACCTCTTTGGCCAGCTCGCGCCCGAAACCGGTGGAGCAGCCTGTTATAAACCATACTTTACTCATTTGCTGTAATTTTTATAAAACTAAAATAGCAGCGAGGCAGGTTTTGTTTGTCAGGCCAGGTTCATGTTAGTTAATAGTACCTTTTACGTAGCCAAAAAGCCACATTAACCAGCGCAATAAGGGCGGGTACTTCTACCAGCGGGCCAATAACACCCGCAAAGGCCTCGCCGGAATGGATACCGAACACGCCGATGGCAACCGCTATAGCCAATTCAAAGTTGTTGCCGGTAGCTGTAAATGCAATAGATGTGCTGCGCGAATAATCTGCTCCAAAATATTTACCGGCAAAAAAACTAATGAAAAACATAACAGCAAAATAAATAATGAGCGGTAAGGCTATGCGCACCACATCTAAAGGGATCTGTACAATAAGCCGCCCCTTTAAGCTAAACATTACCACAATGGTAAACAGCAGGGCTATTAAAGTTATGGGCGATACAAAAGGTACAAAACGGGTATCAAACCAATCTTTACCTTTTAAGCTAATAAGGCTGTAACGGCTGATGATGCCAAGTGCAAAAGGGAGGCCTAAATAGATGCCTACGCTTTTGGCAATTTCTGCAATAGTTATGTTTACGGCAAGTCCCTGTAATCCAAATAAGGGAGGTAGCAAAGTAATAAATACATAAGCATACACACTATAAAGCAACACCTGGAAGATGCTGTTTAAAGCGATCAACCCGGCTGCATACTCTCGGTTGCCTTCGGCAAGTTCATTCCAAACCACTACCATGGCAATACAACGGGCCAATCCAATCAGAATAAGCCCGGTCATATACGCAGGATGATCTTTAAGAAATATTACTGCCAGTATAAACATCAATACCGGGCCAATTATCCAATTTAAAAACAATGATGCGCCAAGTACTTTGGTATCCTTAAATACCTCGCCCATATTCTCGTACTTCACCTTTGCAAGGGGTGGATACATCATTAGTATCAACCCAACAGCTAAAGGTATATTGGTAGTACCGGTGGAAAATGAATTGATAAAGCCCGATGACGAGGGAATAAAATAGCCCATAGCTACCCCAACAGCCATAGCCAAAAAGATCCACAAGGTTAAATAACGATCCAAAAAGCCCAACTTTTTACGACCGGCCGCAGGCGCACAGTTATTTACTGTCATGTTTTTTAACGTTTTCGGCGATGAAATTCTGTGCGTAAATTTTGATCATATCACGTACGCGTTTAAACTCAGCCATTACCTCATCAGGCGTACCTGTTGCTTTAGCAGGATCTGGGAAATTATAGTGAAGGCGCCTTACATCACCCGGAAAATATGGGCAAGCCTCGTTAGCATTATCGCATACGGTTATCACATAGTTAAACGGAACGGCTAAATATTCATCCACATGGTTTGAGGTATGTGCCGATATATCTATCCCGTCATCGGCCATTACCGCTACCGCTTGGGGGTTAACGCCATGTGTTTCTATCCCGGCACTGTAAATTGTTGCCTTATCAGCTGCAAAATGGCGCAGGTACCCTTCTGCAATCTGGCTGCGGCAACTATTGCCGGTGCATAGTACTAATATATTTTTCATAATTTTTAATTATCGCAATATTACGATTGATTTGGTTAAAAAATTTCAGCAGCAGCTATTGCCACCTTTATAAGATGCAAACATGCTGTTTATCTGGTGCTGTAAATACTTCCAGGCCATCGGTTCAATGCAATAACAAACACTTACCCCTTCTATTGTACCTTGTATAAGGCCCGCATTTTTTAACTCTTTTAAATGCTGTGATATTGTAGCCTGCGCCAAGCCTAACTCGCCAACCAAATCGCCGCAAATACAGGCGTTTGCTTTAATGATATGCTGTAATATGGCAATACGCGCCGGGTGTGCTATGGCCTTTAACTGCATAGCCAGCCTGTTTTGCTCATCGGTAAAAATTGCTGTTTTAGTCAATCCCATATTAATCGCAATATTACGATTAATATTTTAAAATATACATCTACGAAAAGGATATAACATAAAGTTTTACTTTAAAATCACCTTAGTTGCCCCATAGCCAAATTTTTCTTTACGGGCATCCATAAAGGTTTGTACTTTGGGGTGCTTACTTAACAGTTTATGCAGTTCATGTTTCAGGATGCCGTTGCCCGTGCCATGTATAAAGGTAATATCGGGCATCTGATGTACAATGGCCGCATCAAGGGCTTTTTTGAAGTGATCTGTTTGGATGTTGAGGATCTCGCTGCTGCTTAAAAATTGATAATCATCACGCAGCTTTTCGATATGCAGATCCAGTTCACTTACGGGTTTGGCAACAGTTTGCTGCTTTTCTTCGGCAGGTTTAAAAAAGCTTTCCTTTAATTTTTCGGGGTCGATTATCAGTTCAGGTTCATCCAGTTGAATCATCCAGCCCTGCTGTTTAATATACGGAACTATCTTTTTGGCACCCGAAAAATCTTTCGCCTTAAACTGCTCGCTTAAGTTTAACGGATTAACCGATGGCTGATTTTGTTTGGTATGAAACAATACCTGGAATATAAACCTCGGCCACAACTGCAGGTCGGCCAGTTTAGCTGAATAAATTTTGGCAACGCCATGCGGCTCGATCATGCCGGCAAATTCCCCTTTAAACTGCTTTTGCTGTTCGATAGTAAGTGATGCCAGTAACTGGTATGATGTTTCGTTAACAATATATAGGTGTACCAAGCCATTGGCCTTGGCATCGGCAACTACGGCAACATGCACCCCTTTAGCTTTAAACTCGCCTGCGGGCTGTTTAATTTCGGCAACGTATTCTTCATCGTGGCTTTCGGCACCGTGCCCATGCACATAAGTAACTTTGCTGGCCAGCACGGGGATCTCGAAATCACCCTGAACAGTAACGCCTATCATTTGCTCGTCAATAATATTGGTTACATAACCTTCCAGCTTTTCATCAACAAACCGCACAAAATCACCTAATTTATATCTCATACTACAATAATAAGCACCAAAAATTAATAAACCACACAGCAAAAATTAATTTACCTTTAGCAAAGAAATCTCTTTAGCTGTTACCTGGCTAAAGAAAACGATTAAACGCACACTCACAATTAGTTAAGTAATATGGCTACCCATACCCCAAACCCACCAAATGATGCTTTTTTAAAGCAGATATTTTTACACCACTTAACCCGCATCTACAACGGCAAACGTTTTTTACAACAACGTACGGATGAACTGCTAAAGCTGGCCTCTTTTAAGGCACTCCAACTGGCTATAGGCGAATTTGGCGGAGATGTAAAAAAACAGATAGAACGCATGGAAGATGTTTATAAGTTGATAGGCGAAACACCATCGGCCGAGATCTGCAACCCCATCAAATCGATTATTAAAGATGAGTTTTGCCTGGATGACGACCAAAATGTGCCCCTGCTTAATGATCTGGACCTCATGCTGTACATTCAGGTGTTAGAGCATATTAATATTACTTCGTACCGGATGCTGATTATGATTGCTAAAATGCTGAAGTACACTGAGGTGAAGCAGTTGCTGGTAGAAAACTTTGATGAATCGGCAGATAATGATCAGCTTTTTACACTAATAGCCAGGGAATACATTACGCCCGACCAGAAATAAAAAAGCCGGGCATAAAGCCCGGCTCCCTAATAGTTATTTAATACCCCTACTAAAATAACTAATACAAAGAAAAAAAATTAAATCCAGTGAAACAAGTGATGATTGTAACAATTCGTTTACCTAATTACCATAAGCTATATTGATATATATTCTACATTTGTTTCGTTTTCACACCAAAATCAATTACTTATTATGCTTAAAAAACTACTGATAACGGCGGCCTGCAGCTTTGCGCTGTTACAATTGCAGGCGCAAAGCCTTTATATGCCGCGCGATATTCAAAGGGCTTTTGCCAAAGGTACCCGTAGCGCCGATGGAAAACCGGGCGCCAAATACTGGCAAAACCATGCACGCTACAATATTTCTATCACGGCAGCGCCTCCCCTTAGTACCGTAAAAGGCACGGAAACCATTACTTATTTTAATAACAGCCCGGATACGCTGAAAAGGCTGAATATGAAACTCATCCTGAACATCCATCGCCCCGGATCAGCAAGGATGAGTGACGCCAGCCCTGATTATTTAACATCCGGCGTGCAAATAGATACATTTATAATATCGGGCCAAAAAAAACCCTGGAACAATGCACAGGCTGCATCAACCAATCAAGCGGTAAGCCTCACAAAACCTTTGATGCCGCATGATTCTGTACAGATAAATATTGCCTGGCATTTTGATGCATCAAAACAAAGCGGCCGCGAAGGGCAGATAGACAGCACCAGTTATTACCTGGCTTACTTTTATCCCCGTGTATCTGTTTATGATGATTACAACGGCTGGGACCGCGTTGCCTTTACCGATGCGCAGGAGTTTTACAACGATTTTAACGATTATACCCTTAACGTTACCGTACCTAAAAACTTTATAGTTTGGGCTACGGGCACTTTACAAAACCCAACAAAGGTGCTACAAAAAGAATATGCTGCCCGCCTGCAAAAATCAATGACCAGCGACAGCACCATTCATGTGGCTACTATTGACGAGGTTACCGGCAACAAGGTTACCGCCCAAAACGCTATGAATACCTGGACATGGACCGCTACCGACATTAGCGATGTAGCTGTTGGTTTAAGCAACCATTATATTTGGGATGCAGGCAGTGTAATTGTGGATAACAAAACCGGGAGGAGGGCAAGCATGCAGGCTGCATATTCTGCAGCCGGTACCGACTTTAAACAATCTGTACAGTATGGCCGTAATGCCCTGGGATGGTTTAGCCATAACTGGCCGGGTGTACCTTACCCGTTTCCTAAAATGACTGCATTCCAAGGCTTTGCAGATATGGAATACCCAATGATGGTAAATGACAGCCAAATGGGCGACCCAAGCTTTGCCCAACTGGTGCAGGACCACGAGATAGCACACACCTGGTTCCCTTTTTATATGGGCATTAACGAAACCCGCTACGCCTTTATGGACGAGGGCTGGGCCACTACTTTAGAATACCTGATAGGCATTGCCGAAAAAGGTAAAGAAAAAGCCGACGCCTTCTACAAACAGTTTCGTATTAACGGATGGATCGGCAACCGTTCATCTAACCAGGATCTGCCTGTTATTACCCAAACCAGCGAATTAACAACCGGTTACGGCAACAATGCTTATGGCAAGCCATCCTTAAGCTACCTGGCCTTAAAAGATATGCTGGGCGATGATCTGTTTAAAAAAGCACTGCATGGTTATATGGATAGGTGGCATGGTAAGCACCCCATCCCGTGGGATTACTTTAACTCGATGACTAACGTATCCGGCCGTAATTTAACCTGGTTTTTTAATAACTGGTTCTTCACCAATTACTATAACGATATTGCAGTAAAAACCGGCGTAACCGGTAAAGATGGTTACACTTTAACAGTAAGCAACATTGGTGGTTTTGCCATTCCGTTTGATGTGGTTATTACCTATGCAGATGGCAGCACCAAAACAATACACCAAACACCAGCCGTTTGGGAGAAAAACCAAAAAGAAGCTTTTATAACGTTTAAAGCAGAAAGAGGTAAAAGCCTTAAATCTGTTACGTTAGATAACGGCATTTTTGTAGATGCCGACCCAGGTAATAATACCTGGGCGCCTAAAGTAAAATAAGCGATTTTATAATGCCTTTAACTAAAACGCCCGGCTGTATGGCCGGGCGTTTTTTATGGCTGTAAAAAAGGCCTGCCTAAGCAAGCCTTTAAAGATAATAAATATATAAAAACAGGTTTTACTTCAATAATTCTGCCTTAACGGTATCTAATATTTTAAAAGACTCGGCAGTGGTTGGCGCCTCGGCATATACACGCAGAACAGGCTCGGTGCCAGATGGGCGGATCATTACCCAGGTTTCATCCTCAAAAAAGAATTTAAACCCATCCAGGTCTTCCGTACGGGCAACCTTTAAATTACCAAAGCTGCTGATACCGCTTTTACAATTGCTGATGATGGCTTGTTTCTTTTCTTCGGTAACATGCAGGTCGTAACGCTCTACAGCAAATTTACCAACCACATCATAAATTTCCTGAACCAGATCTTTTAAGCTGCGGCCGCTTTTGGCCATAAACTCCCAAATCATCAAACCTATCCAAACGCCATCGCGCTCTGGTATATGGCCGTTAACTGCAATACCGCCAGATTCTTCGCCGCCCACCATAAAGGTTTTGCCGCTGTTCACGATCAGGTCGCAAATGTATTTAAACCCAATTTTGGTAACCGTATTATTTAATCCGTAAGCATCACAAAGTTTCTGGATCTTGCTGGTACACGAGAAGGTAGAATACACTTCGCCGGTTTCGCCTTTAACCTTGTGCATATAGTGGATAAGCAGCAGCAATATATGGTGCGAATCTACAAACGTGCCGTCGCCGTCATACAAGCCAATCCGGTCTGCATCGCCATCAGTAACCAAACCAGATGCAATTTCTCCTTCAGACAACTTGATCAATTGTTCAAACTCCTGCAGGTTGCGCTGAATAGGCTCGGGTGCCTGGCCGTCAAAGCTTGGGTTGTAATCGCTGTGCAAAAACGTAATATCCGGAAACAGGCGGCGCATTACGTTCTGCCCTGCACCGTACATGGCATCATAAGCCCATTGTAAGCCGCTGTCGCGAATGGCCGGTATATCGAAGCTGTTTTCGGCATGCTCTACATACATATCCTCCAGGTTGATATATTCTACCAGGCCTTCGGTAACATAATCGGTTACAGATTTTAACTCCACAGTTAATGTATCCGGTATCTGAGACTCTACCTTTTCAATATCATCGGGCGTGGCCGGGCCACCATAAAAAGCTTTTATTTTATACCCGTTATATGCCGGCGGGTTATGGCTGGCGGTAATGATTATACCTGCCGATGCTTCTTTACGCACCGTACCCAATGATATCATAGGGGTTGATACAAAGGTATTTTCGGCACGAAATACCTTAATACCCTGCGATGCAAGCACAGCTGTGGTAACATCTGCAAACATTGGCCCTGCAAAACGCGGGTCGCAACCTACCACGGCAGATGGGTTCTCAAAGTTTTGTTTTAGCCACAATGCGGTTGCATAAGCAACACGTTTTACGTTCTCTACAGTAAAGTCGTCGGCAATGATCGCTCTCCAGCCATCTGTTCCAAATTTTATTTTGCTCATTTTAGATATAAGTGGTTTAAAATCCTATTTTTAGCGCCTCAATATTCATACAAGAATATTAATGTTTTATGGTAAACGGAAACAAATAATGAAAGTTTTAAAATTTGGCGGAACATCAGTCGGAAGTGCCGGCCGCATGCAGAAGCTGCTGGATATAATCAACCCTCAGGAGAGGCAGATCGTGGTATTATCGGCCATGTCTGGCACCACAAATAATTTAGTAGAAATAGGCCAGGCCTACCTTGTAAACGATAAGGCAAAAGCTGCAAATTTAGTTGCTGCGTTAAAAGACAAATACGAAATTGTTATTAAAGACCTTCTAAAAAAGCCCGAAACATTTGAACAAGGCAAGGGAGTTATTGATTATCATTTTAAATTATTAAGCAGTTTTGCCAACGACCTGTTTACCCCAATAGAAGATAAAATTATTTTAGCACAGGGCGAACTACTTTCTACTGCGTTATATCATATCTATCTTAAAGAGATTGGTGTGCCATCAGTTTTATTACCTGCGTTAGCGTTTATGAAAACCGATGAGGATAATGAGCCGGTTGTTGATCACATTACCACACATCTTAACCCGCTATTAGATAAACACCCCGATGTAAACCTGTTTATTACCCAGGGCTTTATTTGCCGTAATGCCTTTGGCGAAATTGATAACCTGCGCCGCGGCGGCAGCGATTACACAGCATCATTAATTGGTGCAGGCATCCGCAGCGAAGAAGTACAGATATGGACAGATATTGACGGCATGCACAATAACGACCCGCGCATCGTAAACAATACCAAACCCATTGCGCAACTATCGTTTGATGAAGCGGCCGAGCTGGCTTACTTTGGTGCAAAAATTTTGCACCCGCAAAGTGTGTTCCCGGCGCAAAAATATAAGATCCCGGTGCGCTTGCTGAACACCATGGACCCGCAGGCTGCCGGTACGCTGATAACCAATACCAGCGAAAAGGATAAAATAAAATCGATAGCTGCAAAAGATGGCATTACGGCCATTAAGATCCAGAGCAGCCGTATGCTGCTGGCGCATGGCTTTTTACGGCGTGTATTTGAGGTGTTTGAGCGTTACCGCACATCTATAGATATGATCACTACATCAGAAGTGGCGGTATCTTTAACCATTGATGACACTACCTACCTGGGCGAAATTACTGCCGAGCTGGGTAAATTTGGTTCGGTAGAGATTGATGTTAACCACACTATTATTTGCGTGGTTGGCGATTTCGGCGCCGAAAAGCACGGCTATGCAGCCCGTGTGCTGGAAGCCATTAAACACGTACCGGTAAGAATGATATCATACGGTGGCAGCGACCATAACATGTCTGTACTGGTAAAAACAGAAGAAAAGGTAGAGGTGCTGAGGAGCTTGCATAGCAGGCTGTTTTAAGATGCCTTACCCAAACCCTCTCCGAAGGAGAGGGCTTTAAAAAATATTCAATTACAATTAAAAGTCTTCCCTGTCGGGGGAGATTTAGAGGGGGCTACATGTTCAACAACAATACGATACAACGCTTTAATGAAACAGAAACACCATTCTATTATTACGATATGGATGTTTTGCGCAATACGCTTGATGCCTGCAGGGATGCATCATCAAAATATGGTTTCCATGTGCATTACGCCATGAAGGCTAATTTTAATCCCCAAGTTGTAAAAACCATACAATCATACGGGTTTGGCGCCGATTGCGTAAGTGGTAACGAAGTAAAGGCTGCCATAGCACACGGTTTTGATAAATGCAAAGTAGTTTTTGCAGGCGTAGGTAAATCTGATAAAGAGATTAACCTGGCATTGGATGCTAATATATTTTGCTTCAATGTAGAATCGGTACAGGAACTGGAAATTATTAATGACCTGGCTGCCGCTAAAGGTAAAACAGCAGGCATTGCCATCCGCATTAACCCTAATGTGGATGCGCATACGCACCATTTTATTACCACGGGGCTGGATGAAAACAAATTTGGTATCAATACCTGGCAGCTGAATGACGTAGCCGAAACGCTGCGTAAATGTGCTAACCTTAAATTTTTAGGGATCCATTTTCACATAGGTTCGCAAATTACGGATATGGAAGTTTACCGCAGCCTTTGTATCCGTATCAACGAAATGCAGGATTGGTTCGAAGATCATGGCTTTGCGATAAAGATCTTAAACACCGGCGGCGGCCTGGGTGTAGATTATTACAACCCCGATACTAATGGTATAGCCAACTTTGAAAGCTATTTTGAGGTGTTTAGTAAATTTTTGCGCGTAAAACCAGGCCAGGAGGTTCACTTTGAACTGGGCCGGGCTATGGTAGCGCAGTCGGCATCACTAATAGCAAGGGTGCTATATGTAAAAAACGGACAGAAGAAAAACTTCCTGATACTGGATGCCGGTATGACAGAACTGATGCGGCCTATGCTTTACCAGGCTTATCATTCGATAGAAAATTTAACAAAAGGATCAGGGATCAGGGATCAAGATAAATCCGAAATTAAATACGATGTGGTAGGCCCGATATGTGAAAGTACCGATTGCTTCCGTAAGGATGTAGAACTACCGCAATCTCATCGCGGGGATCTGATAGCTATCCGCACGGCCGGCGCATACGGCGAAGTAATGGCATCTAATTATAACCTGCGCGATCAGGTGTTGTCTGTTTATTCCGGATAATTAATCTCAATCCGTTAAATAAAATATTATATCACTCCAATCATAATCCCGTAAGTTAATTCTTGCGGGATTTTATAGTCTTTATCAAAATCCGTAAACATATTTATTTCGTATTTTTATTGCCCTATTAATAATTATTGCGTTAACATTACGTGTAAACCTTTTTTATATTTCCACGTATAAATGTTAGCGACACAGTTAATTAGCTAATAACTGGTAATTAAACCCGCTGCCACAAATGGAAAACAATGAGCAACTACGCCTTGTAGCTGTAGACAGGTTTAAAAACCTGGACGATAGTATTACCAAAGATCTGAATGACATCGTTGCACTTGTATCTGTAATTTGCGGTACCCCTGTTGCCCTGGTAACTATACTTGATAACGAAGTACAGTGGTTTAAGGCATCAGCAGGCACCGAAGTTACCAGCACCCCGCGCAGTATGTCGTTTTGTAATAAAACTATTCAGCAAAAGGGCGTCAACGTAATTTACGATCTGCAGCAGGATAACGATCATAACCAAAACCCATTGGTAACCGGCGACCCTCATGTGCGCTTTTACGCCGGCTCGCCCTTAATTACCAAAGATGGTTTTGCTATTGGCAGCTTATGCGTAGTTGATATGCAGCCACGCAGCTTAACAGATCATCAGCAAAATGCTTTACAGGTGATGTCTAAACAGGTGGTAAATCTAATGGAGCTGAACTGGAGCCTGAAAGTACTTGCCGAACAACGCGAAAGAGAATATAAACAATCTGAAGCCATTGTAGATTCGGAACTTAAGCTGAAAGCCATATTTGATAGTAGTAAAGACACTCACTTGCTTATCGGTAAAAATTTTGAGGTTCTTGCTTATAACAGATCGGCTGCCGCATTTATCCGCAATACTTATAGCCACCAGTTAAGTAATGGGGATAAAATTCTGGATTATACAGACCCGGCCATAGTTACCCAATTTAAAAAATACAGTAAAATTGCTTTAGGCGGCCGTGCGGTAAAACGCGAATGGAAACTAATGTCAAACACTCCTTTTGCCTGCTGGATGATCACCTCATTCATCCCGGTTACCAACAACGAGGGCGAAGTTATCGGGGTTGCCATAAACTCTACTGATATTACACAACATAAAAAGCAGGAAGCTTATATCAACGTACAGAACGAGGCGCTTAACCGTATTGCCATCATCCAATCTCATGAATTGCGCCGGCCTGTAGCATCGCTGTTAGGCATTATGGACCTGATAAAAATGGAAAATGTAAGCTTTAACTATTTTGATATGATGGAACTTACCGTAAATGAACTCGATGAGAAGATTCGCGGTATTGTAAAAGATTCTGAAAACACTTTGCATAGTCGGCACCTGGCAGTAGTTGCCTGATACTGCATAATATAACAAGGCTTTGCCACATTTTGCTTGTTTGTGGATTATTATACCTACCTTGCGGCTTTTAATAAATAAAATAATGCAAAAAGAAGGAACAGTAAAATTTTTCAATGAGACAAAAGGTTTTGGTTTTATTACCCCTGATGGTGGTGGTGCCGACGTATTTGTTCATTCAACAGGCCTGATCGACGAAATTCGTGAAAACGATAAAGTTGAGTTCGAAGTAGAGAACGGAAGAAAAGGCTTAAACGCAGTAAACGTAAAGGTTGTTTAATTATATATTAATCCACTAATGTTACAAAAAAGCATCCGCCCAAAAGGCGGATGTTTTTTTTACAGCCATTTTTTGGCGGATGCCCCCTATTCATTCCCGCTCATCCAAAAAAATATTGATGCCACGGCCATCGTGCAGAATGTTAGTACAACGAGCGTATCAAAAATGCGCCTTAATATGCGCTGTGTTAAATTTTCCCGCCGGTTTATTTGTGGCAATAGTTTGTATTTAAGTACAAGTAGTATAGCTACCAGTACAATACTTATAAGGTAAAACACCTTCCTGAAATGTACCGACCGGGCATAATCTATTAAATACGTCACATCCATAACCCCTTAAACATTAAATTATAGCCTTTGTGTGAATATCTTATCTTAATAGGATAAGATATATTCAAATATGCCTTATTTAATTTTTGGCAACAGTACGGTATGGTATTTGTTAATCTACATATAAAATCATCTACTAAAAAGTTAGAAAACATGAAAGACCAAGCAAAAATTATAGCAGCACTTTTAGTGGGTGCTGCGGCAGGTGCCGCTTTAGGCTTATTATTAGCGCCAGAAAAAGGTGAAGAACTAAGAGGCGATATTGCTGATTACGTGAACGACCTGGTTGATAAAGCAAAAAACAAAGCGCAAAACACTGCCGATAGTATTAAAGAATACAGCAGCAATGCAGTTGATTCTGTAAAGTCAAAATTCAGCGGTGCAGTAAATGATGCACAGGATGCTTATGACGAAGCAAAATCAAAAGCTGCAAACTATGCCGAAAACGGTGCAGACGCTGCCAAATCAAAAGTAAAAAGCACAGCTAACGACTGGAATAATTCTATCCAGAACGCATAGTATATATAAGCTATATGAAACGCCCGTCCGCTTTGGTCGGGCGTTTTTTTTTGATTAATATTTTAGCAATCAATAATTACTGTTACTTTGGGATATCCATTAAGTGCTACCCCCATGCAAAAATTTTTTACTACTACCCTGTTACTGGCTTGTATATTATTAAAAACAGCTGCACAAACCACCGCTGATGCCGGTTACACCGCTTTACAGCAAAAGTTTGTCGATCTTAAATTCGGGATGTTCATCCACTTTAACATTCCAACTTATATGGATGCCGACTGGCCCGACCCGGAAACGCCTACATCGGCGTTTAATCCTACAAAACTGGATGCCGACCAATGGGCTAAAGCCGCTAAAAGCGCCAACATGAGCTATGGCTGCCTTACCACCAAGCACCATAGCGGCTTTTGCATCTGGGATACAAAAACAACCGATTACAATGTGATGAACAGCCCGTTGAAACGCGATGTGGTTAAAGAATATGTAGATGCTTTTCGTAAAAACAACCTTAAGGTTATGCTGTACTACAGCATACTGGATACACACCATAAACTGCGCCCGCACAACATTACACAAAAACATTTCGAGATGGTAAAGGCACAGCTAACAGAGCTGCTAACCAAATACGGAAAAATAGAAGCTATTATTATAGATGGATGGGATGCGCCATGGTCAAGAATAAGCTATGATGATATTAATTTTGAGGATGTGTACCACCTTGTAAAATCTATCCAGCCGGATTGCGTGCTGATGGATTTAAACGGGGCAAAGTATCCGGCAGAAGGCCTGTTTTACAGCGATATTAAAACTTATGAAATGGGTGCCGGGCAGCGTTTAGCAAAAGATAATAACATTATGCCTTCGCTGGCTTGTTTACCGCTGCAAAGCAGCTGGTTTTGGAAAACAAACTTCCCTGCCACCCCGGTAAAAGAGCCAAGCAAAATGGTAGCCGAGTTGACTACGTTAAATAAGGCCGACTGTAACTTTATCCTGAACGTTGCACCCAACCGCGATGGCCTTTTTGATGAAAATGCTTTGGCTGCACTAAAAGAAATAGGTAAACTTTGGAATAACGATGGCCCGGCGCCAAGGCTGGCAGCAACCGGTGCACCCATTATTTCGAGCAACCTGGCTAAAAACAAGCCATCTAATTCTAGTTGGAGTGATGACATGAACATTATGGATTTTGCTAATGATGATGATTTCACTACATCATGGGTATCTAACACTGCGGTTAAAAACCCTTGGTACGAAATAGATTTTGGGCACGACACAGAGTTTAACGCCATAGCAATTACCGAGAAAAAACCGAATATAACCGCTTACCATGTAGAATACCTGCAAAACGGCGTGTGGAAACCCATACTAACTGGTAACACCACGGCACGCGTGAAGATCCACCGCTTTAGCCGTGTTTGGGGCAGTAAAGTAAGAGTAAGCATAGACAAGGCAGATGGAGAAGTATCCGTGGCAGAATTTGGCGTATATAATGAAAGGAGATAACAACTCTCATCAGGCTTTTTACCAGAAAACGCGAGAGGTTTAAGTAACAATTATACCATAAAACGGATAGTTAAAACCTTTATACACCTACTCTCGTTAATGTGGAATAGATTAAATACATGTTAGCCGCCCCCACTCAGTTGCTTAAATATTTGCTGGTTGTTACCATTATGGTGTTTTTAGGTGCAAGCTCAAAAGCCTACTCTATATTGGCGCATGAGGCTATTATAGATGCGTCATGGAAATCAACCACTATACCGCTTCTGAAACAAAAGTACCCGAATGCAACCCGCGAAGACCTGTTAAAAGCGCACTCTTATGCTTATGGCGGCGCTATTGTTGCAGATATGGGTTACATGCCTTTTGGTAATGGCTTTTTTACCGATCTGCTGCATTATGTGCGCAGCGGTGATTTTATCATCAACCTGATAAACGATGCCCAAAATCTGAATGAATATGCCTTTGCTATGGGCGCATTATCTCATTATATGGCTGATAAATATGGGCACTCCATGTCAACCAATTTAAATGTGCCTATCATTTACCCCAAGCTGCAAAAAAAATTTGGCGATGTAGTTACCTACAATGACGACCACACGTCGCATAGCCGTATGGAGTTTGCTTATGACGTATTGCAGATAGGCCAAAAGGGCTACACATCAGCAGGCTATCATGACTTCATCGGTTTCAACATATCTGTACCGGTATTGGAAAGGGCCTTTTATCAAACCTACGGGCGTAAATTAGGGTCGATATTCTCCAACATCAATTCATCCATCAACACCATGCGCTGGGGAGTGCGTAACCTGTTTCCCGTGCTTACAAAATCAGCCTATAAAGCCAACCAAACCGATATTGAGAAAATGAACCCGGGTATTACAGTTCGTAAATTTCAATACAAAATGAGTAAACGATCCTTTAACCTGGAGTTTGGCAAAGAGCGGCACGAATCTAAGTTTTTTGCAAAAGTGGCGGTTTTCTTTATTAGCATACTACCCAAAATTGGCCCGTTAAAAACCCTTAAATTTAAATCACCCGGAGAGCAGGGGCAAAAACTGTTTGCCATAAGCTTTGATACCATTATTAAAAACTACAAAGTTGCCCTAAGCCAGGCCGCCGATAATATGCTTGTATTGCCCGATATTGATTTTGATACCGGTAACCCTACCCGCTTAGGTGAATACCCGCTGGCAGATAAAACTTTTGCCGAATTGTTAGAGAAACTACAGGAGCAACAATATAAAAATGTTACCCCGCAGTTACAAAAAAGCATCCTTGATTTTTATAGTGCGGCTGATACCACGCAAATTGCTGTTAAGGATCCTAAAAAGTGGCAAAAACTAAATTTGCAGATCAAAGAAATCACGGCGTATAAACCCGTAGCACAGGATAGCTTGCCTTCTTTATTACCCTCAGAATGAGGCGGTATCAAAAAAAAGGTAATCCTGGCCGGCATCTTCTACAACAACTGTACTGGCATATTGCGGGTATAAGTTAAAGCTACGGAGTTGCCAGTTTTTATCAGCGCCGGTAAGTGAAGCATTAAGTAGATGCGTTCCGTTAAGCGCCGGGGTGATAGATAAATGCTCGCCTATGCCCTGCCCTGTGGCTTTAAGTATGGCTTCCTTACGTGTCCAAAGGGTATAAAACCTGTGTGCAGCGTTATCCTGGTTAATATAAGCAACTTCTTCCCTGCTAAAATTATCCGCTAAGATCTCCTGGAAGGAAAAAGCAGCGTCGGCATATTCCACATCTGCACCTACAGGCAATGTAGCAACCGCAAGCACAATCCAATCCCCCGCATGCGAAACATTATAATGGATAGTGTTACCATCCTGGCTCATCAAACAGGGCTTTTTGTTTTCGCCTAAAATAAATTTCAATTGTGCAGGCGGCGTGTTCACATAGCGGCCTAAAATAATACGCTGCATCCCCCTGCTCACTATAAAGCGATAAGTATCTTTTTGCTGCCTGTATTTGCCTGCGCGTACGGTTTCATCCGCAGTAAGCAACGCTTCAAACCGTTCTAAGCGCTTAAGGTTTTGGCTAATGCATACACGCCATATATGCACCTCATTATTACGTGTAACAAACATATCCGGCAGTACGGTTTGCCAGGTTATATCATTTAATTGCCGGTTTATAATAACGCCCAAAGCCCGGTTAATAATTGATTTTATCCAGGCATTCCTGCAATATGCGGGCAAATTCCTTGTCGTTAGGCTCTTTAAATAATGTATTGTGCTCGCCCGGTACATTATGAATATTCACACCTTTTAAAGCATATGGTTTCCAACCCAAATAGGTATAATCATCCAGGTAAAACGAACGGGTTTCTGCACGGAAAAGCTCTACAGAGATATTGTAAGGCATTATTTTGTAATGCTTTTGTGCTTCGTTATTCATTTGGTCTATCTTATGCGAGTAGCCAAAAAAGCCTGTTTGCTGTTGTTCGGTTCCAAACTTAAGTTTCCATAAAAGCCTGATGGCTCCGCGTTCAAAGGCCTTCGCCCGTGTAGTAATCGTTTTTTGGAAACCATCCTTAAATAGCATGGCATGCCATATCTTACGGCCAAAGTACATACCACGTTTAACATTTTTTACCAGCCACTGGTCATAGTGCGGGGTGCGGTAGGCGTAAGTATCAAACATAGCCAGCATACGCACTTCTTTATTAAGCGCTTCCATCTGTTTGGCCATTTCAAAGGCAATTATCCCTCCAAAAGAGAAACCGGCCAAGGCATAAGGCCCATCGGGGTTTTGCGCACGGATGGCCGAAATATAATGTGCGGCAATATCCTCCATCCTGTTTAGCGGTTCGTCAACACCGTTTAAACCTTTGGCCTGCAAACCGTAAACGGGCTGCTCAGGGTCCATATGTTTAGCAAGCGTATTAAACAGTAATACATTCAGCCCCGCGCCATGCACAATATAAATAGGTACTTTTTTGCCGGTAGGCTTAATGGGCACCAAAGAGTCCCAAACGATAGATTTACCATCCATCTGCAGCATTAGCGACAGTTTTTCTACTGTAGAGTTTTCAAATAAAATGGCCAGCGGCAAACGTTTACCCGTTTCTTTCTCTATCCGGGCCATTACCTTTACAGCTATTAACGAATGTCCGCCCAGTTCAAAAAAGTTATCATGAATACCTACCTGCTCAACACCTAAAAACTCTGTCCAGATATCGGCAACCAGCTTTTCCACATCCGTACGAGGGGCAACATAAGCTGCTGCATCTGCTACGGCTATATCACGTGCGGCAAGTGCTTTTTTATCTACCTTGCCATTAGGTGTCATCGGCATGGCATCTATTACCACAAAATTATCCGGCACCATATAATCCGGCACTGATGCGCGCAGGTTGGTACGCCATTGCTGAATAATTTCGCTGTTATCTTCGGCTTGCTGTACGCCTTCCTTCAAAAGCACATAGGCCACCAGCTTATCTACGCCATTATTATCGGCGCGGGCAATAACTACGGCTTGTTTAATGGCATCTTCCTTAGCCAGGTTAAATTCTATCTCGCCGGTTTCTATCCTGTACCCGCGGATCTTTACCTGCGCATCAATACGCGACAGGTACATCAGGTTACCATCCGGCAGGAATGTTCCCAGATCCCCGGTACGGTACATTTTCGCCCCTGGTTCGCCTAAAAACGGATCTGAAACGAACTTTTCTGCCGTTAATTCGGGCTGGTTAAGGTAACCATGCGCAATGCCCTCGCCACCGATATAGATCTCGCCGGCGGCGCCGGCTATCAGCGGATTTTGATATTTATCTAAAATATAGATCTGCGTATTATCAATCGGTTTACCAATGCTGATAAAACCATCATCCGCAGTAATTTCTTTTAAGGTAGACCAGATGGTAGTTTCTGTCGGGCCGTAAACATTCCACAACGATGATGCCTTATCCAGTATGCGCTGCGCCAGGTCCATCGGCAGGGCTTCACCACCGCAGATAACTTTAACCCGTTCTTTATCCCAACCTGCCTCCAGCATAATGCGCCAGGTATAGGGCGTGGCCTGCATTACGGTAATTTTATCTTTTTTGATAATATCCAGCAAGGCATTACCATCTTTTGCTGTAGCAGCATCGGCCATTACTATCTGGGCACCGGTTATCAGCGGCAGCCAAAGTTCCAGCCCGGCAATATCAAAGCTGATGGTAGTTACGGCAAGCAGCTTATCGGCAGGGGTAAGCCCGGGCTGCTTTTGCATGCTATACAAAAAGTTAACTACGTTGTGGTGCTTTATCTGCACCCCCTTTGGCTGCCCGGTAGAGCCGGATGTATATAAGATATAGATCAGGTCTGCTCCTGTTACTTTTATATCAGGATCTGTAGTTGGATAATTTTTGATGCCTGCCCAAATATCATCCAGGATAACCTCTTTGGCGTTGGATACGTACTGGCCTTTATAAGCCGAAGAGGTTAGCAGCACTACCGCAGCCGAATCTTCCAGCATATAGTTGATGCGGTTGATGGGGAATATCGGGTCGAGCGGGATGTAAGTGGCACCGGCTTTAATAATGGCTAATAAAGCTACCAGCAGCTCGGCAGATCTATCCAGCGATATGGCAACCTTATCCCTGGCTTTTACGCCGTTCTCTATCAATACGGCCGCCAGCTGGTTAGCCTGCTGGTTTAACTCCTTATAGGTAAGCTGCTGTTTGTTAAACTTTAACGCTATACTGTTTGGATGCTGCGCTGCGGTTTCGCTGATGATCTGGTGAAGTGGTTTTTCTTTCGGATAATTAACTTTGGTATCGTTCCATTTAGCCAGTTGCTGCTGTATCTCGGCAGCATTCATCACTGCAAGCTTACCAATAGGCATATCTGGCGATTTTACAAACTGGCGCAGCAAATGCTCCATCTCGTTCATAAAGCGGGTGATGGTGGCCGGCTCAAACAACAACGAATTGTATGACCACTCAAAGGTGAGCATACCTTTATGATCGGTAATGTTCAAGAAGATCTCGAAGGTTTCGTACTCGCGCGGGTTGTTGATGTAACGATGCTTAAGATTGTAAAAATCTATCCCATCATCCATCCCGATATCGATATTAAATATTACAGGGATGAGCGGCAAACGTGTTGCATCCCTTGGGATATTCAATTTTTTTAGCAGGCTGCCAAAGGTATATTGCTGATGGTCGTAAGCATCCAGCACGGGGCTTTTACGCTCTTTTAAATACGCTGTAAACGATTTTTCGCCATTGGGGAAGCTGCGCAGCGGTAACAAATTTACGCAATGCCCAACCAGGCCAAAATTACCCGTAGCAGATTGCCCCGCGGCAGGCAGGCCTATAATAATTTCATCGTGCCCGGTAACCTGGTGCAGCAGCACCTCAAAAGCGGCCATAATGGTAGTAACAAAACTGCTCCCGGCTTTGCGGGCCAGTTGCTTTAAATCGCCCACCAGGGTGGTATCCAGGCTGTAATCGGCGCGGTTGCTTTTATAGGTACGCGGCGATGGCCTCGGGTTATCCGCAGGCAGGTCAAGCAAATGGCTGCTGCTCTTAAACTGGTTTAACCAGTATTGCTCGGTCTCTTTATGTTCTGCCGTGTGCGATGCTGCTATCTCATCAATAGCATATTGGCTAAATTGTGGTGCAGGCGGCAGCTTTGGGGCCTGTTGCTGCGCAAAGGCCGAGTAAAGTTTACTCAGATCCTGCATAATTATACCCACCGACCAGCCATCTACAACAATATGGTGCATCAGCATAATTACCTGATGCTCGTCGTAATTAAGCTTTAGTATGGCCACTTTAAACAACGGGCCGTTAACCAGGTCTACCGGCGTAATAGCCAGCTGGCGGTTATAATTTTTAATAAAAAGTTTATTCTGCTCATCATCCCGGGCAGACAGGTCGTGGTAATCTACCTTTATTTCGGGGTTGTTATAAACAATGATATTGGCACCATCAGCACTAAATACGGTACGTAAAGCTTCGTGGCGGTTTGTTAACGCCTGTAAAGCCTTCAGCATCGCATCCTTATCAAAAGCCCCTGTAAGTACGATAGTTGCGCAATCATTATAGGCGCAGCTGGCATCGTTGCCCCCTATCAGGCATGATGTCCAGATCTCTATCTGCGGCTCGGTGGCCGGTGCAACCAACAGTATTTCGGGCCCTGCAAAAGGGTCAAACTCGTCAGTGCTAACCTGGGGATTATATGTAGCCGTCTGATCCAAATTACTTACCGTTTATATCCATTTGTATATATTTCCCCGGGTTATTTTCATCCCTCACAAACCATGCAGGGTTACCATCTTTATCACGGCCAAGCTTTGCCCCTTCCACAGGCGCATCGGCAGCAGTGGTTACAGATGGCGTAACCGGGTTAACCAAAGATACAACAGGTGTGCCAGTTTGTGCTTTAAAAAATCCGGCGGCTATCATATCGGCTATACTATCGTTAAATGCCGCTATCATGGTGTCAACATCTGCCTCGGTATGTGCATCCGTCATAAAACAAGGGAAACCATCCAAAACGTGGATACCCCGCAGCCTCATAAGTGTAAAAAGCAACTCGCTATAAGGAATATCCTCCAGGAATTTTAAACGCCATAAAGATGCGTAACCAACCAGGGTTAATGGCAGGTTTTCTTTTTTACAGGTAGCATCCATGCCATTTTTTAAACGGGTAGCCAGGCCAGTAAGCTTTTCCTGCAGGGCCGGGCCACGGTCTTTCATGTATTGTAAAGATGCTTTACAGGCAGCAAGTGCAAGCGGATGGCGTACAAAAGTACCCGCAAAATAGGTTACCCCTACCTCCGGTACAGATTCATCACCATAAGCCCAAAAGCCACCATCCAGCGCATCCATGTACTCGGCTTTACCGCAAATAGCACCTACCGGCATACCGCCGCCAATAACTTTACCATAAGTACCCAGGTCGGCCTTAACGCCAAACAAAGCTTGTGTACCGCCGGGATGGAAACGAAACCCGCTGATCACCTCATCAAACACCAAACACACTTTGGCATCCTCGGTAACTACTCTTAATTTTTTCAAAAATTCAATAGGCTGAAACTCCGGCCTGCGGCTTTGCACCGGCTCTACCAATACAGCGGCAATCTCATCTGCACGTTCTTTGATGATGCGCAGGGCCTCATCTGTACCATAATCCAGTATCAGCATGTTCTGCACGTTATCCGACAGGATGCCGGATGCGGCAGGCACCGTTTTTAACTTTTTGGTGCCCCTAACGATAACCTCATCCATAATACCGTGGTATGCCCCGCTAAACGCCACTATTAAAGGGCGGCCGGTAACGGTGCGGGCAACGCGCATGGCGCCCAATACGGCTTCAGAACCCGTATTACAAAGTGCGGCACGGTCATGCTGTGTAAAGTCGCACATCATTTTACAAACCTCGCCGGCAAGTTCATGCTGGGGGCCAATTTCATACCCTAATTCTATCTGGGCTAAAATTGCCTCTTTCAACACATCGGGCTGGTAGCCTAACATGTTCGAGCCAAAGCCGTTTAACGCATCAATATATTCGTTACCGTCAACATCCCAAAGGCGGCTGCCTTTAGATCTGTTGATCACTATCGGGTAAACCACCTCTTTGGTTAACGGCCTGAAACCACTTACCACACGCGGATCGGCCATGTATGGCCTGTGTTGCTGCGTTTGCTCTTTACTTTTTTTAGTTTTCTCGTTATACTTTCTGGTCAGATCGGCCAGGAAATCCATTTGCCTGGCATCCAGCCCCTGTACCACTCTTTCTATACGGGCGGTAGCGCCAAATGGCTTTTTAATTTCCACCATTTCTTCCGGGCTGATATCCGGTTCCTGGTCTAATGCCGGCGGTGCAACGGGTTCGCCCTTTAATTGCGAAGGTGGTACGCCGTTACTGTAAGGCTGCTGTATTTGCTGCACGGGTGCCCCGCCTTGTAAATGCGAGATCTGGCTGGCCAGTAACTGCAGCTGCTGGCTTATCATACTCAGGGCCATATCATTACCGCCTGCAGGCACAAAAGGCATACCCGGTATTTGCACGGCTGCATTACTGTAAACCGGCATTTGCACCGGCGGTGGCATGGCTCCATTACTGTAAACCGGTTGCTGCACCGCTTTGGGCTGTGGTGCCGCCGCTACCGGTTCAAAAACACCTGCGGGCAGGCTTTTATCCAGAAAATCGGCCAGCAGGTTAATAGAGTTATACTCTTCAAACAGTTTACGGAAGGTTACCGGTACATTAAATGTTTTTTTAAGATTAGTAGCTATCTGCGTTAATAATAACGAATCGAAACCAATCTCGGGGAAGCTTACATCCGCAGAAGCGTTATCAATTTCAATACCCGATGCATCTTCAAATATCTCCTGCAATTTGTCGGCAAGCAAATCTTTTCTCATTACGTTATTCTGTGTTATGGTTTCTGCTGTGTTTGTTTGTGGTTCATCCGGCACAATTTCTTCCGGTTGGTAATTTACGGTTGCAGTGGTGTTATATGCAACAGGTTCTACCCAATATTTTTTATGATCGAAGGCGTAAGCAGGCAAATTAAGCCTTTTGCGCCCATCCCCGTAAAATGCCTTCCAGTTTGGCTCTACTCCGTTTAGCCATAGTTGCCCAATGGCTTTAATAACCGATTGATACTCGGGCTGATCGTTTGCCAATTCGATACCGGCAACTGCAGGCACCGGGCTTTCGGCAGTTTGCTGGGCGGTTAGCGTTGCCAGGGTGCGGCCGGGGCCAACTTCTAAGTACAAGCGGCCTCCCTCTTCTGCCAGCGTATCAATTGCAGATGCAAAGCGTACGGTTTTACGCAGGTGCGATGCCCAGTAAGCCGGGTCGGTCGCTTCGGCGGCACTAAGCCATTTGCCTGTAGCGGTAGATACGATGGGTTTAACCGGCGCATTTAATTGTACTGTTTTTACCACCTGCTCAAACGGTTCCACAATGCCATCCATCATCGCCGAGTGGAAAGCATGGCTGGTTTGTAACAACCTGCCGGGGATGCCCATTTCCTCCAGCGTTTTGGCAAAGGCGGCAACGGCATCCTTTTCGCCTGCTACTACCGATAGCTTGTTACTATTGATAACGGCTATGGAAAGGTTGCCCGGCAAGATCTTTTCTAACTCACCGGCATTGGTACGTACCGACAGCATATCGCCTTCGGCTACCTGGCTTACCAGCCTGGCACGTTCGGTTATCAGCTTTAAGGCATCCGGCAGGCTAAATACACCTGCAAAATGTGCAGCTACAAATTCGCCTATGCTATGGCCTGTAAATACCGACGGTGCTATCCCCCAGCTCATCCATAGCTTTGCCATGGCATACGAGGTAATAAATATTGCCGGTTGGGTATAATAGGTGTTTTTTAACTTTTCTGTTGCTTCCGCAGATGCACCGGTATAAATGATATCCAGTAAATGCTCATGGCCGGTGCCTTTTAGTAAATTAACGCATTCGTTTACCGCTGCCTTAAAAACAGGCTCCTGCTTGTAAATCTCGTGGCCCATATTAAGATATTGCGCCCCCTGGCCGGGGAACATGAATACCACCTCGGCAGCCTTTTCTTTTAAGATTTTGGAATTGGATGGATCGCGCTTGAATTTGGTCAGCTTTTCCATCAGGTCGTCCCTGTGGGCAGCCAGGATAAAATTACGTTCTTTAAAACCGGCACGGGTGGTTTGCAGCGTGTAGGCAATATCTGCAACATCAACATCCGGGTTATCCTGCAGATAGTAGTATAACCTGTCTGCCCATTTGGATGCGCTGGTACCCGTTTTGGCCGACCAGCCGATCAAACTCAACGGGCGGCTTTCCACTAAGGGTTCTTCTGCCCGGATATACTCTTCCAGCACGGTATGCACGTTGGTACCACCAACGCCAAAGGAGCTTACCCCTGCCCTGCGTTTACCCTCGGTTTGCCAATCGGTCAGTTGGGTATTTACAAAAAACGGACTATCCTCAAAATCAATGTTCGGGTTGGCTTTTTTAAAGTGCAGCGTAGCCGGGATCTGCTTATGATAAAGCGCCAGCGTTGTTTTAATAAAACCCGCCACACCTGCCGCAGCCACTAAATGGCCCATGTTACTTTTAATAGAACCCAGGGCGCAATACTGGTTTTTATCTTGTTTGCCAAAGGCCAGGTTAAGGCCTTCTATTTCTATCGGGTCGCCTAAATTTGTAGCGGTGCCGTGGCCCTCTACATAAGAAATGGTAACCGGGTTGATACCTGCATCGGCAATGGCCATAGCAATAGCGCCCGCCTGCCCGGCGGCGCTTGGCGCGGTAAAGCTGCCTTTGCCGCCACCATCGTTATTTAAACCTACGCCTTTTAACAGGGCGTAAATGGTATCGCCATCGCGCTCGGCTTCTTCCAGGCTCTTTAAAACCACTACACCGGCACCATCGCTAAACACGGTGCCATCTGCCTCGGCATCAAACGACCGGCAATGCCCATCGGCACTAAGCATGGTGCCCTGCTGGTACAAATGCCCGCTTTTTATGGGCGAACTGATGGATGCGCCCCCCGCCAGCGCCACACTGCACTGCCCGTTACGGATGCTATCTGCCGCCTGTGCAATAGCCAGCAGTGAGGTAGAGCATGCCGAGTGCACACTTACTGCCGGGCCGGTTAAATTCAACTCGTAAGCGGTGCGTGTAGCTATATAATCCTTTTCGTTAACAGTGGCTGTTAAAAAACGGCCAACATTTTCAATTTTTTCTGTATTGGAGATGACGTTATTGGTGTAATAGGTATTGTTACCTACCCCTGCAAAAACGCCAACCGGGCTATCGTATTTACCGGGCAGATGGCCGCTGGTTTCTAGGGCTTCCCAGGCCAGTTCTAAAAATACCCGGTGCTGGGGGTCCATCAATTCGGCCACCTTGGGGTTAACGCCAAAAAATGCAGCATCAAAACCTTCGGCACCTTCTACTATACCACGCGCTTTAACATAATTTGATGCTGTTTTAACCGAATAAGGCACGCTTTTATCGATCTCTTCATCGGTAAAGAAAGAAATGGTCTCCCGCCCTTCGGTAAGTACCTGCCAAAGCCCGGCTATGGTATTGGCCCCCGGGAAACGGGCAGCCATGCCAATTATGGCTATATCGGTGTTCTGTTTATCCTTTTTGGGCTTTGCAGCTATTTTTGCTACAACCTTATTACCATCTATAAAGCCGGCAATACCATTTACGGTTGGATATTGATACAGCTTGGTTATAGGCAAGGTATAATTATGCAGCTTTTTTAGGGCCGCAACCGTTTTAAGCGCCAGAATGGAATTACCGCCCAATTCAAAAAAGTTATCATAGGCGCCAACCTTATCCAGCTGCAATAATTCGCTCCATAGGGCGGCTACATGCTTCTCTGCTTTGGTAGCGGGTGCTTTGTATAGTACCGAAAGTTCGGGCCTTTGCGTATCCGGCGCAGGCAGGGCATTGCGGTCTATTTTACCGCTTGTGGTCTCTTTAAAGCCATCTACCCAAACAAATGCCGAAGGTATCATATACTCGGGCAGCTTCTGTTCGATGCTATCGCGCAGGTACGAGGTATCCTTTTTATCGCCCGATGCAATTACATAAGCTACCAAACGCTTTTGGCCGGGCACATCCTCGCGCGCAACCACAACAGATTGCTGGATGCCATCCAACTGATTTAGCAATACCTCTATCTCGCCTATCTCTACCCGGTTACCGCGAATTTTTACCTGGGTATCTTTGCGCCCCATGTATTCGATGTTACCGTTGGGCAAGTAAAAGCCCAAGTCGCCGCTGCGGTAAACTTTAATAGTATGTCCTTTATCGTCGGTCCAGTTTACAAATTTATCGGCAGTAAGGTCGGGGCGGTTTTGGTACCCCTCTGCCAGGCTGATGCCGCTGATGCAAAGTTCGCCCTGTTCGCCCGGGGGCACTTCCTTTAAATTTTCATCCAGCATGTGGATGCCTACCTCATCTATCGGTTTACCTATGTTGGGCAGCAGGGGCCATTCATCCGGCGGGCCTTCCATTTTAAGGGCTGTACTGCATACGCTGGCCTCGGTTGGGCCGTACATGTTATAAAATATGCATCCCGGCAGGGCCTTAAAAAAGCGGAGGATCTGCGGGGTGACCTTTAGCTGCTCGCCGGCACTGATAATATCTTTTAACGATGCCGGGAAAAACTGTTCGGCATCGGCAGTTTCTGTTAAATATTGTAAGGCAACAAACGTGATGATGATCCGTTCAACCTGCTGCTCATCTATATATTTTAAAAGTTTTAAGGGATCTATCCGTACTTCATCCTGCACTAAAACCAGTGTGCCGCCGGTGCATAGCGTACAAAATATCTCCATCACCGATGCATCAAAAATCAGCGGAGAAAATTGCAGGGTACGGTGGCCAATACCCAAATACGGGGTGATGCTTTGGTTCCACTTAATTAAATTAACCGGCCCATGGTGCGCCACACAAACGCCTTTTGGCTTGCCTGTAGAACCCGAAGTGTAAATAATATAGGCTACACGGGTTTTAGCCACTTCAGTTGCAGGTTTGTCTGCAGAAACGGGCTCATCTGTAGCAATAATGTTTTTTATAATCCCGCCGAATACCGCCCGGTCTTTATCCGGCGCCAGGATGGTATCCATACCGCAATCGGCCACAATATCCTGCAGCCTGTCCGTCGGAAAGGCGGGGTCTAAAGGCAAATAGGCCTTGCCTGCTTTAAGTATGGCAAACAAGCTTATCATCGTAGCAATTGAACGGGTAGAACTTACGCCTACAACCAGCGAAGCCGGTGCTGTAGCCATAACGGCTTTTGCCAGTTCATCAGCTTTTGCGTTAAATTCAGCATAGGTTATTTTATCGTCACCATACTGTACCGCAATAACATCCGGATGCTGCCTTGCCTGTTCCTCAAACAAATGATGTATAAACACATCATCCGGAGCAATATTGTTATACTTATTTTGGGTAAGAATATCCATTAAACTAAATAAGTAGGGCATCTTATCAATTACCCCCTGTTGTACTTTATGCCGGTTTTAAATCGGGTTTAAGATATAAATTTAAATTCTTTACGTAACAAGCCTGCGCAAAAAAATTCATTTATTTTTCATTTAAACAAAGGTTTAATATTTGTTTAAAGCCAGCACCAGCACGTAACTATCAATTAACCACACACGCCGTAAGCAACTAATTGCTACTTAAATGAAAGTACTGTTTTGTTTGGATATAGCTTATTAAACTATGAATTTTATTATAGCCCCTGGTTGTAATGTAAATGAATAAACTTATTTATCTCACCTCTATCTGGCCGGGCTGTGCGGCAACAATTTCGGGTCGGTTTTTGTGCATCTCGAACACACCGGTAACACACATCGTCCTCCCTTTTAAGTTAGCCCAGTCCAGCGTTATTTTATTACCTTTTACGGCAATGGTGTATTTTTGGTTAGGATAATTGCCACCCATATTAATAAGGGTAAGTGTATCGCTGAATATTTTTACAGATGATACCACATCGCACAGGGTTTTAGTTTTGCCCAGGTTGGCGTTAAAGTCTTGGGCGCTAAAACTTTGTGCTGACACCTTGAAAGCGAACAATATCATAACAAAGCATAGGGCAAGTAATTTTTTCATGGTTTTGAGGATATCCATAAGTACAAACTAATAAGCAGAATGTTTATTTACCGGCATATCATACTTTAACCTTAAAGCTATATTTATTACCTATATAACCCTACTTTGTAACTAATATTAAACTAACTGATGTATGATATCATAATTTGGTTAACTGCGTAACACAACCTATAACATTTAACTATATTTACCCGTAAAATTAAATTATTGGGTTATTAATATTTTAACCCGATTAAATATATGTTAATGCCTAACCTGTATCAAAGCATCAAGCAATTTATAACACTATGGATATTGGTTTTGCTTTTTGCCTGTATTAACCCATGTTTTGCCCAAATAACCAAGGTAAACCAACTGGAGGCAAAACTGAAACAAACCATGCCGGATACGGCGCGGTTAACGTTATTTAAAAACCTGTCCAACGCCTATTCATCGGTAAACCCCGAAAAGAAATTCCACTACGCTAAAATTTACCAGGAGCTTGCCTTAAAACTAAATAACCACGAAGCCCTGGCAGACTCTTATGTGCATATAGGCATATCCTACGGCATCCGCAGTAAAATTGATAGTGCGCTTATTTATTTTAATAAGGGATACAATTACGCCAAACAATATAATATCCCTTTAACAGAAGCCAGGGCAATGGCCAATATAGGTTATGCCTACAACAGGCTTAATGATTACCGCGAAGCCATTAACAGTTATTTTAAAGCACTATCTGTTTACAGGCGTTTAAAGTATGATTTTGGCGCTAACCAATGCTATACTAATATAGGTTCTATTTATTACGATATGGATAGGACAGAAATTGCCAGAACTTACTTTATACAGGCCCTTGCCGGCTACACCAAGCTTAAAAACGATATGGGGATAGCCTCGGCGCTATACTCGGTGGGTAATTGTTATATGGCGGCACACGATACTGAAAAAGCAATTGAGTATTTTAATAAAAGCCTGATGATACGCCAAAAAATAGGTGATATTAACGGCATTGGCATTTCGCGTTTAGGGTTGGGCAGGGCCTACATTCAACAAAAAAAATATGCTGCCGCGCTTGCCAGTTTAGATACCGCCTTAAAAAACATGCGCTTACTTGGCGACAAATATTTTGAGGCCAACGTGCTAAACTCAATTGCAGACGCTTACAACAGCAGTAATAATTACGATAAAGCTATTGATTATGGTAACCAAAGCTTAAACCTTGCCCGCTTTGTTAAATCAAAAACGGTAGGCTACGAGGCGCTGAACAACCTGGTTATTGCCTACAAAAAAAAGGGCGACCTTAAAAATGCCCTGAAGTACCAAACCGAATATGTGCTTACGAAAGACAGCATCCGGGAAGAGCAAATGATAAAGGATGTATCGTTGATTGAGATGGGCAGGATGAGAAGCGAAAATGCCGATCTGGAAAAAAGCAACCTGGCAATCACTGCAAAAAACTCCGATTACCTGTTAAAGATCAATAAATACAGTACCGTTATTATTGCAACGTGTATCGTACTGGCATCTGCCATACTGTTTTTGGGTGTTTTGTATCGCCGTAACCAATCCAAACATGCAATCAACAAACTTTTAACCAAACAAAAAGAAGAGATTGCCCTGATCAATAACGAACTGGCCCTGCTTAACAAGGAGATAAATACCCAAATGGAATTATCTAACGCCCAAAACATCCAACTGGAACGTTTAAACCATATTAAAAATAAGTTCTTCTCCATCGTATCTCATGATCTGCGCAGCCCCTTAAGTACATTGCAAACCCTGCTGGCCATTTACCGCGAGGGCGATATTGCCGAAAAAGAACTTGGCGAACTGCTGGTTAAACTGGAGGATACGATACTTACAACGGGTAACTTTTTAGATAATTTGCTGGAATGGTCTAAAAACCAGTTGGAAGGCCTCCAGGTAAATCCTGTAAACTTTAATGTTAGCAGCAGTATAAACGAAAACATCAGTTTGTTTACTACCAAAATAGAATTGAAGAAACTTAGGGTAAGCAATATTGCCCCCGGGCATCTGGAAGCTTTTGCAGACCGGAATATGATAAACCTTGTGCTGCGCAACCTGCTATCAAACAGTATAAAGTTTTGCAGCACGGGCGACGAAATTATTTTTGATGCTTATGTTAAACATGACCGCATCATGATCTGTATTAAAGATACCGGACCGGGCATCAGCGCCGAAGAAAGCGAAAAACTGTTTAGCCTGGAGCACACCTTAAGCACAGGCACGCAGGGTGAAAAAGGCAACCACCTGGGCCTGATACTGTGCAGGGACATGGTGATGCAGAACAAAGGCACCATTAATTTCGAAACCAGGCCGGGCGGTGGTACCTGCTTTTGCTTTGACCTGCCCGCAGCAAAACCTTAATGAATTAATTACCCCCTCGCCCTTTTGCGCCCGGCTTCAATAAAAGCCTTAATATCGTTTACGTCGCTTTTAGAAAAGCCATGCGCCTCAACCTTGTTACCGCTATGGTAAAAGCGGATGGTAGAATAGCCGATCAATGGTGAATCGATCTCTACTGCTGATATACTGTCATAAGCAATGCTTGTGGTATCGCCGCTAAACAGGCCCGGAATTTTAATGGTGATACCACTCTCTTCGGTAGTTATTTCTGCCGGGAAAAGCTTGTTACCTGCCGACAAGCGTGATGCTGTGTATTTCATAATTTAAAAATCTTTATGCGATTTGCAGCGCCCGTAAAGGCAAACATTCGCTCCTGCAAATCAACGATTTTTTTATCAATTTAAACAACAGGGCCGCTTGCTGCCGTAAGCGGTATGGTATAAGAAAATTCGGCGCCCTTTGCAGGCCCGTTACCCGCCCAAATGCGGCCGCCAAGCTTTTGTATGAATTCTGCGCAAATATTAAGGGCCAGCCCGGCGCCCTGGGTGCTATCATTTGTATCCGATACCTTACCGGTAAATAATTCTTTCAGCAACCTATCAGAAAGGCCGGATCCCTCGTCCTTAATTTTAATCATGATCTCATCTTTGGTTACGGCCGAAACGGTAGTTATGCGCCCCCCTGCCGGCGAATATTTAATGGCATTATGCAACAGGTTACGGTTTATGAAACGGATGATCTCAAGATCTGTAAACGGTGCGATCCGGGCATCCACTTCGTTAACCAGGGTAATCTGCCCGGCGTTGGCCTGCTCATGAAAAAAGCCGAAAGCCTCTGTAATACTCTCCCTTAAATTTACTTTAACCGGTTCCATTGTGTAGCCGGTTAGTTGTTTACGGGTCCATTGCAGTATGTTATCAAAGGTAAGCAATACCTCGTTAATGTCGGTTTCTATAAGCTTGTACAACCCTGCGGCCTCATCAACATCCATCGTTTCGTGGTCCTTCAGCAATTGCACCATACCAATGGTTGAGTTTAGCGGCGACCTGAAATCATGCGCCAGCATAGAAAGCAGCCTGCTCTTAAAAATATCAGATTCTTTTAACGCCTGGTTTTGCCCGGTAATGGTTGCATTCAATTCTGTTAATTTTGCGGCCTGTGCATTAACCTTAATGTAAAACCATATCAGCAATATGATCACCATGCTGCCGGCAATACAGGCAGCAACAAGCCATATTATTTTTTTATGGTTTAACATTTCAGATAAACTCAACTTTTTAAGTTCATCCTGTGCCTGGTTGTATTTGATATAATCGCCTAAAAAACTGCTATTGGCATTATTATCCTGCTCAAGTGCTTTGATCAGCAACTGCGCAGTATTGTATTCGCCTGCCTTATCGTTTTTTAATTTATAGCAATTACTTATGGCCTTTAGTATATCAATTTGCCAGTAAACGTAATTATTGGCTTTGGCCTTATTGTAGATGATTTTATAGGCAGCTAAGGCACTGTCTGTTTTATTAATTGCCAGGTAATAACTGCCCAGAATATTAAGGGCTTCCATTTCGTGATAATCCCAGTTATTGGCACGCGTAACTGCCAGGTTATACCGTATTAAAGGCAAAGCTTGCTGTGGCTGGTTATTATTAATTAAACGGGTGGCCTTTATCTGCCCTATAAATACCATTGCCCGTTTATCCTTAAACCGGTTGGCTACTTTTTCGGCATTGCTTAAATACCAGGTAACAGAATCTTTGGCCAGTTTGCTGTTCAATTCTACATAGTTAGCCAAAAGCATGCTGGCAACAGAATCATGCATCAGATACGCGCGGGTTAGGTGGTTTGCCCTGATGGCAAATTGTATAACTTTAATACTATCACCTATAAAACTGTATGCTATAGACTGGTTCATCAGTCCGCCTGCCATCTCGGGCTTAAAATCATTTGCTTTGCATACAACATAAGCCTTGCCAAAATACTGTAAAGCCTGGCTGTACAGGCCTTTTAACAGCAAACCTGTAGCAATATTAGATAAGGCACTTGATTTCTCTTTAGGATCATTCAGCCTGTCGGCCAGGCCGTTGGCCTGTATGCCATAATAAAAGCTGCTGTCGGCATTTTTAAGGTGGATAAGAAGCCCGATCTTATTAAGCTTACGGAGATAATCAAGGCTATCTTTGGGGTGCTTAAGCTGCTCCTGCAATTGCCTGATCTCTGAAAGCTGGGCAATGCATACACAAGGCAGTAAAAAAGTAAATAATAAGCTTAAAATGTATCTGCGAATCATAAAAAGACACTATACCGCTATCTTTGTAAAACAAGGGTTGAATATAGGTAATTTTTTGCTTTTGCAGGCTAATTAATTGGCTGATACAAAACGTTTAAAGGCCAGGCTATCACCTTTAAAAACATTAAAATCAACCGTGTGGCCTATGCCGTTCACATGCCCGGTCTCCGAGTGCTGCCAAAATTTCCAGTTGGTGGCAGCGCTTACGTTTAGTTTTTGGCGGTTATAGTGGGCTATCCATAGCGGATAATCATCAAAATAACCTGCCAGGTAATCGTTATAAAAGCTTATGCCTGTGTATATTATGGGCGTTTCGCCTGTTTTGTTCTCTACATAACGCAAAAAATCTTTCAGCTCTTTACGCATGGCAGCAGGCGATTTGCCGTCAAGCCGCTCTACATCGGCCACTGGCGGCAGGCCCCCGTTTTGCAATGATGAATTTTGCACAAAGAAACGGGCCTGCCACAACCCACTCTTCTTCGGCCTGAAGAAATGGTAGGCCCCGCAGGGGATCCCAACCTTTTTAGCCTCTTTCCAGTTACGCTTAAAATATGGGTCTACCGTTAATAAACCTTCGGTGGCTTTGATGAATGCAAAACGGATGCGCACACCATCATCCTCCATCCGGCTAACTTTTTGCCAGTTTATTTTGCCCTGTGCGTAGGATACATCAATACCGTGCACCTCGTAATTTGAGGGTATTTTAATACCAAAGCTACTGTAAGTGTGATAATTAGCATCTTCGCCCAGATCCCTCACCCATCGCCAGGTGTATGATGCGGTTTTGATAATGTAGCCATAATAAAACGGCGACAGCAGTAGTAATAAAGCAGCTAAACCAACGTAGTACCTTACCCGTGAAGGAGCCTTTTTCTTCTTCCGCGGGGTGGTTTTTTTCCTGGGTGGCGATGTGTTTTTTTTGTTGACGGGCACGCGCAAAAGTAACAATTGCAACCCGCACAAGGCAAGCTAAAACAAACATTTTAACGCCCCTAAATCACTTTTAAACGCCCCCGAAACGCCCCTGATGTGCCACCAGATAAGCCGCCGCCGGCAGGCACGAAAAAAACATTTTCTGTTAAAAGATCCTTAAATATTAGGGTTGTTTTTTTTGATGCGTTTGCGGTAAAAGCGGTAGCCCGGCAGCATTTTGCGAAGCCTGCTCCTTTCACTTTGGTCTACCTTAAAAACCCAAAGCGCCAGGCCGATAATAACAAGCACAAAGATACCCGCCACCAGGTAATCCATCTTGGTCATAAAAATTCAATAGATGTGGATGTAGGGAAAGGAATCGAACCCTTGGTTTGCTGCCGGCCAGCGCCCTACTCGTTTGCTTCGTTCAAAAAAGCAGTTTTTTTATCTTGTTATTTCATAACCGTTTTAATGGCATCGCCAACGGGGTGCCCGGCATTGGCCTTAAAATCAAACCCAAGCAATTGCGCCATGGTTTGTGCCAGCTGTTTGTGGTAAGTTGTGGTTGGCGTTGCTATTACACCGGTTGGCGGCGTATCCGGCCCTATTACGGCAAACCAGGTGTTTTCTGATCCTTTTACCTCCGTACCATGGTCGCGCCATTTATCTATCGGCTCGTCGCCGCGGCCATGGTCGGTAGTGATCAACAGCGTGGTATTGTTTTGATAGAAAGGGTCTGCCTGGATCATGTCCCACAAGTCTTTAATGTAGCCATCCTCCTGCTTTGCCCTGTCCAGGTAAAACTTGTAGTTACCGGCATGCGCCATATCATCGGTTTCATCAAAAGCCATGTACAGTACGCGGGGCTTATACTGTTTAATATATTCTTTGCTAAATTCATAGGTAATAAAATCAAGCCGGGTAGAATCGCCCAGGTATGGCGGAACGTTATGCTGCAATTCGTTCAGGTATTTTAAACGCGGGCTGGCATCTGCATTCTTCAGATCGGCATAACCGGAATACACCGGCAGGCCCGATCTCCCGGTATTCAGTATTTGCGGGAAACGCTCCCACGAAGAGAACGCCACAACCCTGCCTTCAAAGCCTTTTTGCCGGTTGATATACTCCAGCACATTTTTGTTGGGGTTGGTGATCGCATCATTCGTATTCATCCGCGCATCCGGGAAGCCCGTAAAGATCTCGTTGTACCCCGGATACGAGAAATGGTATGGGTTAGATAGCTCATCCTTATTGCCCATATCACGGTTGCCATACAGCTGCCCCTGTTTGCTAATTACCGACCATAAAAAGGGGAACAGCAGCGCCCTGCGCTCGATTGCCGTTGGCGCCCAGTACTTTTTGCGCACCTCATCCTGGTCTGTTGTGTATTTAGAACTGATCATGGCCGAATCGGCACCGCGGTACACCTCCTGCCAGCGCATGCCATCAAGGGTAACTACAACCAGGTTTTTGGTTTTAGTTACCTGTGCAAATGCCTGTGCGCTTAATAATGCGCAGGCCGCCAATATTGCTATTTTTTTCATAAAAATTAATTTTAAACAAAGCAGGGCCTTGCGGCCCTGCTTGTTGCTTTTAAGGTATTATTTCAATATCCACATCACACCATTGATATCATCATTGCCGCCATACTGGCTGGCAAGTGCACTCTGGTAATTTTTTACGTTGGATGTACGCTCGGCAGAAGGGTATTTAAAACGCTGTGCAATACGGCTTCCGTTACCTGTGCCCGGCCCGGTAGTAAAAGTTGGGATACCGGTGCGGCGGTAGGTAAAGTACGATTCTAAACCCGAATGGCGAAACAGCGCCAGGTACTTTTGCTCTAATATATGGGTGATACCTGCGGCATCTGCTGTGTATTTAACACCCGCCTGGTTGTAATAATTAGTAAAGTTGGCTGTGATGGTATAGCTGTCGTAATTTTTAGCCTTATCCACACCATCAGACCCGGGGCGGTAAAAGTAAGCGATGAAGTTACCGGTTTGCGGTATGTTGTATGATTCCATCGACGCCTTGATGCCCGCCTGGTAATAAGTTTCGGCATTGGCGCCTGTTGCCCATCCGCGGCTAATACCTTCGGCAATGTTAAACATCAATTCCGGGTAACCTATCTGTACACTCGGCTCGCCGGTGTAGGTGGCGTAAAAGTACTTACGGTTGATGAACGAATATTTTTGCAAACCTGCGTTATTGTACATCACCCCCAAATCAAGCCCGGCATCGGCACCAACAAATGATGCAAAATCTGTAGGGCTTTGTTTGGCGTTGTCAACCAGGTCGCGGGCGGGTTCTGCCGTAACAAATACGCGCGGGTCCTTCAGCCTGGTAAGCAGGCTGATATAAGTTGCCGATGTATTTTTACGTGAACCGCTCTGGCCAAAGTTATTGGGGTTTTGCGGGTAGTAGTTATTGGGCGACAGGAATATATATTGCATATTATCTGTATTGCCGGCCATTAAAGGGTATTTGGCAGGCGTATTAATAATATTGGCAAAACGGGTGGCAACTTTCAGGTCGGCATCTGATGTTTTTTTGCTTAACTGCAATAACAGGCGCACCTGTAAAGCATTAACCACTTTTTGCCATTTGGATAGGTCGCTGCCAAAATAAATATCGTTACTTAAAACGGCGCCCGCACCTGTACCATAGCTGTTGGGGTTTGCAATCATTTTACCCAAATCGTCATTAGCGCTATCCAGCCACTCTAACGATTGCAGCATCACTGCCTTCTGGCTATCGTACTTTGGTTCCAGGTTATCTATTCCTTTTAGTGCCTCGGTCATCGGGATATCGCCCATTTCCAGGCTCATTTTACTAAACAGGTATGCCCTGAAAAATTTGCCCAAAGCCTCGTAGGGGTTTATAGCACCGCCACCGGTAGCAGCGGCCTGTTTTTCCATCTCTACCACGTTTTTAAGCGTGGTGTAGTAATCGTCGCCGCTGCCAAAATCATAACGGTTGTTACCATAATAATCATAGTTATACAGGTAGTACTGCGCATAAATTTCTTTCTGGCCGTCGGGCAGTTCGGCAATGCTGTTTAGCACACCGTTAAATAATAACGATGCCGGCACGCTGTTGGGTTTGTTGTTGTTTAAAGTAAGTTCGTCGAAACCCTTTTTGCAACCCGTTACCGATAGCAGCATAACTACCGGCAATACATATATTTTAAATATCTTTTTCATGATGATACTGATGGTAATTGTTTAGAATGATACGTTTAAGTTTAAACCAAAGCTGCGCACCGTTGGCGATTGCAAACCGGTAGAAGCCGTAGCATAGTTATACTGGTCAAGGTCTACATCCTTAAAGCGTTTATCGCCGTAGAAATACAGCAGGTTACGGCCATATACCGATACGGATGCTTTCTGGATAAAAGATTTGGCAAGCATCTGTTTAGGGAAATCAAAACCCAGGGTTACCTCGCGCAGTTTGGTAAAGGTTTTGCTCATCAGGTTGGCCTCATCCACACCATAGTATTTACTTACATAATCCTGCACAAAGGCAACCTGTGTGTTTGGGGCATACTGCAGGCCGCTGTAGTTAAGCACAGCGCCCGTGTTAGAGTCATAATTGATTGCGGTACCATTGGTAACCACTACACCTTCGCCAACGTATGTACCTTTGTAACCGGCTTTACCGTAGTTAGCCCAATCCTGGTAGCGGGCCGCGCCCAGTGCACCTTCGGCGGTTTCGGCATTGGCACCGCCACGCATGGTTTTGTTGTGCATATAATCAACAATAACACCACCAACAGAACCATCAAACTGTACGCCCAGGCTAAAGCTTTTGTATTGAAACTTGTTGTAGATGCTCCAGCTGTAATTAGCCGTTTCGTTGCCTAAAAACTGTAATACCGGGTTAACCAGGGGTTTGCCAGCAGCATCGTTAATGATCTTGCCGTCCTGTGTTTTTACGAATGCGCTGCCGTATAATTTATCGGTACGGTCGCCGGCTTTAAAAAAGGTGGCATAAACGCTCTGGCCTTTTGGCAATTCTTTATACACCTCTTTGTAGGTGGCTATGTTTAATAACACGTTCCAGCTAAAGCCTTTGGGGTTTTGGAAAACCGCACCGCTTAAAGATCCCTCGTAACCTGTTTTTTTGGTTTTAAGTGCGTTAATGTATTCAATAGTGTAGCCGGTTGCCGTAGAGATCTGGTTCGGCAAAATTCTGGGCCCGTCTATATACTGGAAAGCCGTACCGCTAAAGCCTAAACGGTTTTGCAAAAACTTAATATCAAAGCCTTCCTCGTAGTTTACACGGGTTGATGTTTTGATGCCGTTTTGGTATAAATAATCGGATGCGTAACCTGCAGCCTGGTTGTTATACGGCTTGCTGGTGTTGTAGGTAGATTTTAAAGAATAATCCGGCCCGTTGTATGGCGAAGTATAGGTAGAGCCATAACCCAGCGGGTTGTTAAATAACGATGCAGCAGTGCCACCGCCATAAACGGTGATAGAACTGAACGGCGCAGGGCCAATTGTTGTTGCGGTAGCATCCGAGCGGATGTTAGAGAATGATGCACGGCCTTTTAAGAAGGTAATAAAATCGGGCATCTTTACATAATCGGATATGACGGTAGCTACCGATAAGCTTGGGTAATAATAAGTGGTAGGCACTGCAAATGCCGATGATTTATCGATACGGCCGGTGCTGGATATGGTTGCGTATTTACCAAAGCTGGCATCTAATGAATAGTAGGCGCTTAATACACGCATATCCGAATAAAAGCTGGTAGACTGGATAGCATTTTTAGAGTTACTGAAGGAATACACACCGGGCACGCTCAGGTAGTCGGTAGATGTCCAGCTGGATTTGTAGCTGAGGTTACGCATGTTACCACCAATTAAACCGGATAGGTTTAAGAATTTTTTAACCGTGTAATCATAGTTCAGCATCAACTCGGTATTGTTATCAAACAGGTCGCGCCTGTCTTCGCGGTAATCGCCTTCGTTACCTTCACGGCCGTATGGGTGGGCCGAGAAAGGCATTTTTTCGGTACGTAAAATATTGTACGTATCAATTTGCGAACGGAAGGTTGCGTTTAAGTTATTATTGATTTTGTAGTTGGTTGATAAATACCCGTACACATCATTTTTGTAATGGCCGCGGGTCCACTCCTTAACCATAAACCAGGGGTTGTGGTAACGGGTGTACTCGGCAAACTGCTGCTGAATGCCAACCTTACCGGGCTGCCATATCGCTTTAATATCCGGTGCGGTAACATCCCAGTCGGCGCCTGTCCATATAGCCAGGTTATATATCAGGCTGTTGGGGCCGTACTGCACATCCGGAAAGTTATCGGTAGTTTGGCGGTTAAAGTTTACGTTACCCTCAAATTTCCAGCGTGGGTTTGGGTTAAACGATGCGTAGATGTTGGCATTGGCAATATCCAGGTACTGCTCTGGTATGTAGCTGTTTTGGTGTTGCTGCGATGCAGAGAAACGTACGGTATAAGTATCGCCGTTTGCGCTTAAAGCTACGTTGTTATTGGTTTGGTAGCCTGTGCGTAAAAAGTTGTTGAGGTTATTGGCACCACGCGCGGTATATGGTGTTGCCTGGCGCACGCCGTTAATAACCGGGCTATCATATTGCTTAATCAGCTGGCCGTTAAAGTATGGGCCCCAGATATCGTAATCGGCATCTACACCACCCGGTGCACCGCCTTTACCATCCACAAACTCATAAAAGGTATTTTCGCCTGCGCCATAGCTATGCTGTACACGCGGGAAAGCTAAAAAGCCTTTGTTTACTACCGTACTGCTGTTGATATCAACCGTTAGGCCTTTTTTGTTTTTGTTACCTTTTTTAGTGGTGATGAGTATTGCACCGTAAGAGGCGCGGTTACCATAAAGCGCCGCTGCTGCAGGGCCTTTTAATACGGTATAGGTCTCAATATCGTCCGGGCTGATGTTATAGGTATCGGTATTGATTGGGAAACCATCTACCACATATAAAGATATGCTGTTACCACGGATAGCCACGTTTGGCGCACCCAAAAGCTCTGCCGACGGGCCTACTGATAAACCTGCCACTTTACCAATTAAACCGGTAATGGGGTTTGGGTCGCGGGCAAGGGTAAGGTCTTCGCCTTTTACGGTTGATACGGCATAACCTATGCGGCGGGTTTCTTTTTTAACACCCAGGGCGGTTACCACCACCTCGTTAAGTGTTTTATTATCGCCCTTAAGGTTCACGATCATGCTGTTGCCGGTACCCACAATGGCTTCCTGGTCTGCAAAGCCCAGGAATTTAAATATCAGCACCTGGCCGGGGCTGGCATTGATGATAAAACGGCCGTAAGCATCGGTAGTGGTGCCCTGGCCGGTACCTTTAAGCATAACGCTTACGCCGGGCAGGGGCTGTTTGGTTTCGTCATTTACGGTGCCTGTAATTTTTGTTTGGGCAAACAAAATAAGGGGCGTAAGGCAGCACATGATAATGAGTGCAAGCCTTTTTAAATTGGGGTAAAAGTGTTTCATTGCTGCAAATAATTTGTGTGATGAATTATTTGGCAATTCTAAACTTTGTTTATTATTTGTAAACTAAGTTTAAATTAAGTAAACTTTAATCCTTTGTTGATTTTAAATTAAGCGGCATCATCATTCATAACAGCGCCGATACACAGGGGTTAAAATAAGTTAACACCGCGCTGTAAAACAGCTATAAACTGCGTTTAAGGTGGCTTACCGCCATCGCCTTTAATTGTGCCACATTGTTAACAGGCGTGTTTTGCAGTTTAGCCTCATCATCCCAGTAACGCATCCTGATGATGAGATCGGCATCCGGGTTTTGCTCAAACCGGGCGGCCTCTTCGGCGCTCATCACTCCGCCCTGAAAATTAAGGGTGGCCCTGCTGGCCGGCGATAGTTTTTCAAAATACTCGGGGTGTTTATAGGTGAGGTAGCGTTTGGCAATTACATGGCCGTTTACCAGGTTGGCCAGGCGCGGCGAAAAACCGCGTGCCAGTAAATAATCGGCACCCAGCTTTTCATGGTCAATATTACCCATACCATCCATACTGCCCACCTCGGCACCGGCAGCGCACAGGTGGCCAATATCATGAAAAAAAGCCGCCAGCACCACCTCATCATCATAACCTTCGGCCTGGGCCAGCATGGCCGCCTGAGACATGTGCTCCAGCTGCGATACCGGCTCGCCAATATAGTCTTCATCGCCGTGCTGCGTGTACAGGGCAAAAACTTCGTCAACAATTTCTTCGGGGCTGGTAAATGCAGTTGTGGCCATATTAGTAATATATTTACGGCAAAAAAAGCGCCTTAATGTTATCCTAAAATTAAGTTTGCATCATCTAATTTGCACGATGTTAAATTACGCTAAATACCTTGCTGCGTTTAAATTTATTATCTACTTTACCGGCGTTCAACAAATGTTAACTACCCATGGAAGATGATGTACTGATACAGATCAGTAACCGTATTAAAGACCGCCGCCGCGAAAAGAACATCACCGTACAGGAACTGGCCTCTCGTGCCAAGGTAAGCAAAGGGCTGATCTCGCAGATAGAGAACAGCCGCACCATCCCCTCGTTGATCGTACTGATAGATATTATTAAGGCGCTGGAGATTGACCTGAACGCTTTTTTTAAGGATATTAACCACGATGGTAACAAACTGCCGCTGATCATACGCCGTAAGGCCGATTACCACCATTTTGAAAAGGAACATGCCGAAGGCTTCCATTATCAGCGCATCTTTACCCAGTCTATCAAAAAATCTACTGTGGATATTGTGATACTGGAGCTGGAGCCCAATGCGCACCGCCCCCAGGTACAAACCGAGGCCTTTGAGTATAAGTATATCCTGAGCGGAGAGGTACAATACCAGTTTGACGAAGAAACCCATACCCTGAACCAGGGCGATTCGATGCTGTTTGACGGCCGCATCCCCCACACCCCCCAAAACAACGGCAAGGAAAAAGCCATTATGCTGGTTATCTATTTTTTTGAAGATCAGAATTAAATTTAAAGATAGCTTAACATAAATATGGTTTATAATTAATAAACAAAGTTTAATATTGCTAAACAAATATATTTAGCAATGCCTATAAAACTTGTTGTGTTTGATATGGCCGGTACCACGGTCAAAGACGAGAATAAAGTAGCCGATACCTTTAGCGCGGCCATGCAAAAATACGGTTACCAGGTAACAGTGGCTGATGTTAACCCTTTAATGGGTTATGAAAAAAGCATCGCTATTACCAAAATGCTGCAGCAGCACGAGCCGGATGCCCAAAAGATAACCCCGAAGCTGATCAAAGATATCCATCAGGAATTTATCAGCCTGATGATCAATTACTACCAAACCGCCCCGGTGTTAGAAGCACTACCCCATGCCGAGGCAACGATTGAAGCACTAAAGCAATCTGGTATAAAAATTGGCATCAACACCGGTTTTTCTAAAGATATTGCGCAAACGATTATCGAGCGCCTGCAATGGCAAGAAAGAGGTTTGATAGACTACCTGATAGGATCTGACGAGGTACCCGAAGGCCGCCCCCACCCTGCCATGATACATCAACTCATGAAACTTGCCGGCGTGACTGACCCATTGGAAGTTGCCAAAGTTGGCGATACCGAGGTAGACATCCGCGAGGGGCAAAACGCAGGCTGCAAATACGTGATTGCCGTTACCACAGGCGCCTTCACCCGCACCCAACTGCAACCCTACAACCCTACCCATATTATTGATGATATAGCTGATGTAATCAACATCATTAATTAAGCAGCATGGCTTTAACCCACAAATTAAGGGAGCAGGTTGCCAGGTGGCCGTATGCTGTAATATCCGTTTTAGCGGCTATCGCTGCATTTGGTGCTTATACGTCTATGTATGCGTTTCGCAAGGCATTTGCGGCGGGCACTTACCCCGGGCAGCAATATTTGCATGTAGATTATAAGGTTTGGCTGGTAATAGCCCAAATTGTGGGTTACACCCTCAGCAAGTTTTACGGCATCCGCTTTATAGCCGAGGTTAAGGGGGCCAAACGCGGCTTAACTATTTTGGTGCTGGTTGGGATTGCCTGGCTGGCCTTATTAGGTTTTGCTTTGGTGCCTGCGCCTTACAATATTATTTTCCTGTTCATTAACGGTTTCCCGCTGGGGCTGATATGGGGCTTGGTTTTTGGTTACCTGGAAGGCCGCCGCTCTACCGAGTTTATGGCGGCGGTGCTGTCTATCAGTCTTATATTCGGCTCGGGCTTTGTAAAAACCATCGGGCAAACACTGATACATGTTTACCATGTAAGCGAATACAACATGCCCTTTTTAACAGGCGCTTTATTTGCCCTGCCCTTAATACTTTTTGTGCTGATGCTGGAGCTGATGCCCCCGCAAACCGCGCAGGACAAAGCCCTGCGTGCCGAACGCCTGCCCATGAACGCGCAGGAACGGAAGCTGTTTATCACCCGCTTTTTACCGGGCATTATCTTAACGCTTATCATCTATGTGCTGCTTACCATAATGCGCGATATCCGTGATAATTTTGAGGTAGAGATCTGGAACAGCCTGGGCATTAAAGACCGTACCATTTACACCAAAATCGACACCAAAATATCCGTTATCGTACTGGTTGCCATGAGTTTGCTGATCCTCGTCAGGAAAAACCTGCGTGCATTCAGCATCATCCACCTGTTTATTATCGGCGGCTGTGTATTAATAGGCGCTTCAACGGTGATGTACTCGCTAAAAATGATCAGTGCAGTTAACTGGATGACCATGGCCGGGCTGGGCCTTTACCTGGGTTATGTACCCTACAACGCCATATTTTTTGAGCGGATGATAGCCACCTTCCATTACAAAAGCAATGTTGGCTTTGTGATGTACCTGGCCGATTCTATGGGTTACCTGGGCAGCGTAAGTATATTATTGGTGAAAGAACTGGGCCGCCCAAACATCAGCTGGGGCACTTTTTTTAAAGAAGGTGTAACTATTGTTGCCCTTGTAGGCGGTATTTGCGGTATATTATCGCTGATATACTTTTTACAATCGGCCCGCAAAAGCAAGGAATCAAAAACCGAATTAAAATTTTCTGCCATATGAGTAAACCGTCGGCCATTGTAATTGGTGCAGGCATTGTAGGGCTGGCAACCGCCCGCGCCCTGGCTACCAGAGGATACCAGGTAACCGTTTTTGAACGTAACGAACGTGCTGTTGGCGCATCTATCCGCAACTTTGGGATGGTTTGGCCGATTGGGCAGCCCACCGGGCCGCTTTTTGAACGCGCCATGCTATCGCGCAGCATCTGGAAAGAAACCTGCGTAAAAGGCGGCATCTGGCATGACGAAGTGGGCTCTTTACACCTTGCCTACTATGACGATGAATTGCACGTAATGGAACAATATGCGGCTATAAACGCCCCCCATCGCGATTGCGCACTGCTTACCCCTGCGCAAACTTTACAAAAAGCGCCGGGCGCAAACCCAAACGGATTAAAAGGCGCTTTATGGAGCGGCACCGAAATGATTGTGGAGGCACGCCAGGCTATCGGTGCCGTTGCCAGGTATTTGGCCGAACACCACGGTGTAAAATTTTACTGGAATACGGCTATCAGCCAGGTAGAAAGATCAACCGTAACATCGGGCAACAAAAAATATCACGCCGACCAGATCTTTATTTGCAGCGGTATAGAGTTTGAAACCCTGTACCCGGAATTGTTCGCCTCATTTAACATCACCAAATGCAAACTGCAAATGCTGCGGGTGGCCGCCCAGCCGGATAATTGGCGCATTGGCCCGGCCCTATGCGGCAGCCTCAGCATGATCCATTACCCCGGCTTTCAATCGGCCCCCGCCCTGGCCGATCTGCGCAAACGGTATGAGGAGCAATATGCCGACCACCTGAAATGGGGGATCCATGTGATGGCGGCGCAAAACAATACCGGCGAAATAACCATCGGCGATTCGCACGAGTACGGCCTGGTGCACGATCCGTTTGATAAGGATTTCATTAACCAGATGATCCTGAAATACCTGCAAACCTTTACCAGCTTTAAAGATACCCGTGTAATACAAACCTGGAACGGCATTTACGCAAAAATGACCACCGGCCAAACCGAACTGGTAGCAGATGCCGAACCCGGCGTTACCATTATCAACGGCCTGGGCGGCAACGGCATGACGCTATCTTTCGGCCTATGCGAGCAGATCATCGCTGCAAGATTTAATACCCCTGATACGATCAACAACAAAGGCCACGCGGAATAATCCCGGTGGCCTTTTCTCTGATTCACTAATTTGATCTATTTCTTCACCTCGGGCGTTATCCACCGGTTCAGTGTGTTATACTGCCCCTCTATCACCACCTTATAAAAGTTTGAGGGCATATCTTTAACAGATACCAGCGCATGTTCGGCATCGGCAGGGTATTCGCCTAAAAACTTGTAGGTATCGGGCTTGCCTTCCTTAACATTGTTGGCAGCAGTTACCCAGATCTTTACTTTTTCGCCTTTGTTTAAAGCTTTCCAGCTTACATCTATATTGCCCTGTACCAGGTTGGCTTTAGCTTCGGCTACAGAAACGGGCCCGGTTAGCGGTGTACCATCAATCTCCCGTTTGTATCTTACCGGGATAGTAATGTTCATGAACCGGGCAATGGTTGGCGCAATATCTACAATACCGGGGTAATAATACCTGGCATAGCTATTAAGGCCTTTGGCGTTGGTAACCATCCAGGTGCTGCGCTGGCGGGTAGACTGGCCGCCGTGGCCCTTGCCTGTACGCTCATCACGGCCATGGTCTGTAGTGATAAATATCTCCCACTCCTCGTTAAAGTTTTTCTGGCGGTATTGTATCGCGTCCCAAATGCGGCCTACCTGCTTATCCATCATTTGTATAGCAGCATAATACTGCGGGCTATCGCCATAACGGTGGCCCATATCATCGGTATATTCCAGGTACACCCAGCTTAGGTCGGGCGCATTTTTTTTGATCGTTGCCGCTGCCTCGTCAATTACCATCTCATCTATCCGGTGCATATAGGCGCTCTCGTCATCGTGCTTAAAGTTGATGGTATCCAGTTCAAAACCGTCGGCGTGGTAATCTACATGCAGGTTATTGGTAGCAGCCAAACCATCGCCAACCAGCTTGGTGCGGTTATCCAGCCAGCTGGAAAATACCGCTATCTTTTTATTAGGGTACTGATCTTTAAACAGCCTGAAGATGGTTGGATAATTGTAGTTAGGGTTTTTAATATCATTATCGGGCACGTTGTGTTTATTAAACCAGGTAGCCGTAAGCAAGCTATTGTAACCCACTGCAGATATGGTGGGCGTTTGGTTATAGGCATCCTTATCGCCACCCACATGGGCGCGCAGGTATTTACCTTGTTTGGCTATAGCATTAAGGTTTGGCGTGGGTAGCTTTTCAATAACATCTGCCGGGATGCCATCTGCAATGATGAACAGCGCCTTTTTAACTTTTTGCTGGGCAAACGAACTTACAGCCCAAAACAGGCACCATAAAATTAATGCGGAAACTTTTGTTATCTTAAACATACTGGCATTTTTTAGCGAAACTAAATATCGAAAAAGTTACTAAAGTTAAGCCAATATTATTTATGTGCTACCTGCAGCAGCAATACCATGTAACCGGCAGCCAAAATGGATGGGGCACCGGTACAAGCAATGGGCCGGGCAACCATTCAGCAATTTATATTTTAACCTTTTTGCAGCAGCGCATTCATTTTTTCATACAGGTCATTCGGCTGGAAAGGCTTGGATATAAAATTATTCATTCCAATTGCTATACAGCGCTCAAATTCCCCTTTAATGGTATGGGCCGTCATGGCAATAATGGGGATATTTTTTTTATAGCCTGCCAACTTACGGATGTGGATAGTTGTTTCGTAGCCGTCCATCTCGGGCATTTGCAGGTCCATCAAAATAATATCGTAATCATTTACTTCATATTTTTCTATAGCTACCTTTCCGTTCTCGGCCAGATCAGTTTCATAACCCTGCTTTTTAAGCACTTTTGTTACCAGCAAACTATTGATGGGGTTATCCTCTACCACCAATACGCGCTTATTTTCACCTTGCTGTAAATCATCTGTATGTTTTACTAAAGATATTTCGGTTTTTTTATCTTGCGTATCGTTACTGCCTTCTTTTTTAAAGGCCATGGTAAAGCTAAATACCGAGCCTTTACCGGGCATACTTTTAACACTAACCCTGCCGCCCTGCATTTCAACCAGTTTTTTTACAATACTAAGCCCCAGGCCGGTGCCGCCAAATTTTGATGATGTGGCTGTGGATGCCTGTTCAAAAACCTCAAATATCTTCTCCTGCTTATCCTCGCAGATGCCTATACCCGTATCCTTAACCACAAACGCTATCAACGCCTCTTCGGCTTTGTCTTCAATCAGGTTAACAAAAATATTTATTTCACCTTCAACCGTAAATTTTACTGCGTTTGATATCAGGTTTAAAAGGATCTGGTTAAGCCGCACCGCATCACCCCAAATAATGCTGGGGATGCGGTCATCAAAATGAGCGATGAGTTTGATGCTTTTTTGCGTGGCCCTTTCTGCCTGCAATTCTATGGTGGAGCTTACCATATCCCTAAGATGGAACGGTGCAGAATCAAAAGATATTTTTTCTGCCTCAATTTTTGAAAAATCAAGGATATCGTTCAGGATCACCAGCAAATTACCGCCCGATTGCCTGATGATATCGATATACCGGCGCTGCTCTTCATCCATGTCAGATTCCTGCAGCAAGCCGGCAAAGCCAAGTATCGCATTCATCGGGGTACGGATCTCGTGGCTCATGTTGGCCAAAAAGATGCGTTTGGCCTTTTCAGATGATTCGGCCTTTTTCTTTGCCAGAATCAACTTCTCCTCCGTTTCTTTCAGGTCGGTTATATTACGCTCCAGCCCGGCAGCCATGTGGTTAAAAGAGGCAGCAAGCATCCCAATTTCATCATTGGCATAAATTTTAACGCGGGTGCTCAGGTTACCCTGCCCTATTAAATCGGCGCCATCAATAATGGCATTAATGCCCCGCTCGATACCCCGGCTTACCGATACGGTGATGAGGATACTGGTAGTGCCGATAGTGAGTGATAGCGTAAGCAAAATTCGCAGCACAAGGCCCTCCAGCCACCGTGCGCCCTCGCCCAGGGTGAACGAAAATTCATCTTCAGACCGGGTAACTTCTGCATTTACACGCTTTATTTGCGCCACTAAAACATCAATTTGTTTTTGCGAAGCCTTAGCCTTTACCATGGCATGCAGCTTTTGGCTGATAGGCAAAAGCCGGATAAGCATCGTCTCGGCCTTTGTCCAGGCCTTAAAGCCTTTGTCCAGGTAATACACGTTATGAAACCGCATCAACAGCTTTATCATCCCGTCTATATCATCCGGATGGTTGCGGCCTTCCAGCAGCCCCTGCCGGGCATTAACCAGATCGGGGTTTGGCTTCTCCAGTTCTACCCGTGCCTTTCTGTCGCCCAGCGGTACTTTTATAAATTCCTCAAAAGCGGCGTAATCCTTTTCATCATGCGAGTAAGCATATACGTGCAGGTTAAACAGGGCATCTTTTTGCGCTTTAGACCATAAGCCTTCGCCTGCTACGTATGCCCTTACAGAAGATAATGTGGTAATGGCAAAAAAGAGGGAACATAGCTCAACGATGATCAGCAGGCCCATAATAGCGATGGTAAAATATAATTTTTTTGATATCGAAATATCTCGAACTTTATTTTTAAGGGCGGCGATCATATTATGTAACAATAATATGAGAATAGCAAGAATATGAATTATACATTTTGATATTTATAAATCCCCTATCCCTGACAGCCTATTTATGATAATTTAACTACGTTTTTAAAAGCCATCCGTATCCAAGGAAACTATTTAATCTATACTATAAATATTGCCGCTTTGGCCAGGTTAACATTGCGGGGATGCTGTAATTAAATTATACTTTTTGACATTTCGGATTTTTCTTTCGACATAGAACCATCAACTAAAACCGCCTGAAGCTGAGCGCAGCCGGGCTTTAAAATAGTTAATAAAAGGCCTGTGTACCGGCCATCAGATTAAAAATAAAGCGGGTAACCCTACCAGGTGTTACCCGCTTTGTGCCCCGGCAACATCAAAACAAATTTGCCGGGGCGGCATGCAATAGCTTTATCAGTGCTTTTTTTTATGCTCCGAATCGGCAACGTGGTTCTTATCATTACCGGGGCCGATATTTTTATCGGTCGTGTCGTTTTTGGTAGCTGCCGGCCGGCCGGTTTCATCATCTTCTTTATCAAAGGCGGTGGTATCGGGCTTATCATTGGCCCCCATTGCCCCCTGCGGGTTGCCTTTGCAGGCTATAGCAGTTACACTAACGGCTATTAATAATATTGCTGTTAACTTTTTCATGGCTTTAATACATAATTATATAGTTGGCGAACCACCCGTAACCTGTATGGTAGCGCCCGAGATATAGCTGGCATCATCAGATGCCAGCAGCACATACGCTGCCGCTAATTCTGCAGGCTGCCCGGCCCTTTGTAAAGGCACATCCTGCCCAAACGAGCTTACTTCTTCTGCAGACATGGTAGACGGTATTAACGGCGTCCAGACGGGGCCGGGGGCTACACAATTAACCCTGATGCCTTTTTCGCCCCAAAGCTGCGCCATATTGGAGGTAAAGTTTTGTATGGCCCCCTTAGTAGCCGCATAAGCAATAAGCGTTGGCCGGGGCTTATAGGCATTTACCGAAGTAGTGTTGATAACCGCACTGCCGGGCCTTAAATGCTCTTCGGCCAGTTTGCACAGGTAAAACATGGGGTAAATATTGGTTTTAAAGGTACGGTCCCACTCTGCTGCAGATACTTCCTGTAAAGAGTTGCGCGACATTTGAAAAGCGGCGTTATTAACCAGGATATCTACCCCGCCCAATTCGGCCACAGCGGTATCTATTATCTTTTTACAATGGGCCTCTTCGCAAATATCGCCGCTAACCAGTACGGCTTTTTTGCCCGCAGCTTCAATATAACCAGCGGTTTCTGCTGCATCCCGGTGCTCATCCAGGTAAGCGATCAAAACATCTGCTCCTTCGCGGGCAAAAGCAATAGCTACAGCCCTGCCAATGCCCGAATCGCCACCCGTTATGATAGCTTTTTTGCCGGCAAGTTTGTTACAGCCATAGTAAGACGTTTCTCCATGATCGGCCTTGGGGCTCATCTGCTGCTCGGTACCGGGCGTATCCTGCTGCTGTTGCGGAAACGCATCGTTACTGTATTTTTTTGTCGGATCGTTATTTGCTGCCATATTTTATCATTTTTATTTTAAAGATCTTACTATCCGGCGTCAGAATCATCTTGCAGATCCGCTTCCGAAAAACTTTTTTCCACACCAGATTCCAATTGCACCGTTACCTCATCGCCGGCAACATCCAATACCTGGCCTTCGCCAGCCGGGGTGATCACCTTCTGGCCCTTTACATATCCTGTGCTGTTATCCATGATCTTATTTTTAGGGGTGATTACTTTTTTGGTTTTTAAAAGCTTCGGGCAGGGCGCCATTGTTCTTACCATCTTCGGTTTCGAGCGCAGGGCGCCCGGCCTGCGGGGGACTAAAGGTTTTCACTTCACCGGCAAAATCCTGCTGTGTCAGCGTATTTTTTGATGGGGAGGCGCCGGTTTGATGTTCATCAGGCTGGCTGGCTGCATTTTGCTTTTGCTTATCCAACTGATCCTCCTGCCGGGCCCCGCTGATAATTTCACTGCCATCTGCCTGATCGGGCCGGTAAACTGTTTTGCCATTCTCGGGGGCATTTTGCTGGCCCGGGGCCATATTGTTTTCTGTTGCCATACTATTGCTATTTAATTTTTATGATACAGCCACCAGCACAAAACAAAAAGTGCCAGAAACAAGATCCCCATACCAAGCACCCATATCCAGATAGGGGTTTGTTTGTTTAACCATGTCATATTTATTGATACTAATACCTTATCCTATCAGCGGCAATACTTGGGGTAAACCAGTGTATCACCACAATTAAGAAACTATCCAGATTTAAAAATGTTTAATTTATAATTAATCAAATAGTTAAATATCCTTTTTTAATATTTTTTAATTAATTTTATTAATTTGTAAAACATAATTACAGGCAACATGTTGTATAATTAATAACATTCGCACCCGCTCCTTTACAGCATAAGTCTGTCCATTTTACCCGGTCTTTTTTAAAGCAACAAAAGTCACATCATAATCAAAGGAGGTTAAATAATGTTCTATCACGACAAAAAGCTACAGTACCAGGTACGTGTAGAAAACCCTAACCCGGCCTATGCCAAATTACTGCAACAGGCTATAGGTGGGATTGAAGGAGAAATAAGGGTTTGCCTACAATATCTTTTTCAGGCATGGGGCAGCCGCGGGCCGGTAAAATACCGCGATATGCTGCTGGATACCGGTACCGAAGAGATCTCGCATATCGAAATGCTAAGTACCGCCGTTGCCTTGAACCTGGAAGGCGCTACCAATGATCTGAAAGATAAAATTGCGGGCGAAAACCCCATTGTTGGCAGCATTATGGGCGGAATGGACCCCAGGCATGTGCTGTCATCGGGTTTGGCGGCCATGGCCGTGGATAGTAACGGTGTTCCGTTCAATGGCTCGTGGGTGGTAGGCAGCGGCAATATTGCAGCTGATATGTATGCCAATGTAATGGCCGAATCTACCGGCAGGGTGCTGGCTACACGCCTTTGGGAATTAACCGATGACCCCGGTATGAAAGATATGCTGGCCTTTTTAATAGCAAGGGATACCATGCACCAAAATCAATGGCTGGCGGTTATTGAGGATCTGGGTGGCGTAAACGCAAACCTGCCCATCCCTAATACCTTCCCGATGAGTGACCAGATCAGGGCGTTTGAGTATGCCTTTGTAAGCACAAATATAGAAAGGCCCGAAGCGCCGGACGGCCGGTGGGCAAGCGGACCATCTATTGACGGCAAGGGCGAGTTTACATTTGTACATGCACAGCCCCAGGGCCAGGAGCCGGTACTGGGCCCGCCAGATATTAAAGGTTATGCCCAGGAGCAGCAGTTAACCGGTAGCGAAGGCAAAGGGATATTAGAAAATATAAAGGATACCATATTACCGTAATAAAATTAAAACCTGTTTTCATTTTTAGTTAGATACTGTTATGGGTGCCTGCAATTGCAGGCACTTTATAACAGACAGCATGAACCAATGATAATTATGAAACCCCTGATCTCTTTAAAAACACACGGTATTTTAGATTATACAGGCGGCCTGTTAACAGCAGCATCCCCATGGGTATTCGGCTTTGCAAGCCTGGGCGGCGCGCCTTTGTACCTGCCCCTGTTACTTGGCAGTATGCAATTGCTTATGGCCATCTTCAGCAATCATCCATTGGGGTTGTACAAGGTTTTCCCGATGCAGCTGCATTTGGTTATAGATATGTTTGCCGGTATAATACTTATTGCGGCCCCATGGATATACGGTTTTTATCACTTTGTGTTTTTACCGCATTTGCTACTGGGGATGCTATCATTATTTGCGGGTTTATTTACCGCTCATTCGCCTCTGTATCACCTGGAGTTATTCGATGAAAGAGGGAACAGATAATTTTTTAAACAAATAACAACAAAATAAACAACTATGAAAAAATGCTTTTTTATGGCAGCCATTTGTGCAAGCCTTACGCTGTTTGCTGCCTGCAGCGGCAGCAATAAACAAGGCACTACCGACAGCAGTTCGATGAGCCAGGACAGCACCGGGAGCAACACCGGTACCGGTTCGGCAACGGGGGCAGACTCGGGTACAACAAGCGGCGCATCATCACAGGCCGGTGCCGCTGCCGGGGATACCAGCGCCAACAGGCAGGATACTGCTGCAGCATCGGGCACTACCCCGCAACGTTAATTATAGTAACAGCATTGGTTAGCCATGCTGTTACTATCCATTTATTAACCATCTACTTAAAACATCAATGAAAAAAATTATAATGACCCTGCTCGCCCTTTGTTTTTTGGATCAGTACACAGGCACAAACTACCCAACCCGATACGGCTGTTATTAATTTGTAACCCATGCAGCCAAAGGGGGCATTACAGAAGTAAACTCCGGGAAACTTGCTACGCAAAAAGGCAAAAGCAATGAAGTGAAAAAATTTGGCGCTCAGATGATCACGGACCATACCAAAGCCAACACCGAACTCAAATCAATTGTAGCGGCTAAAAACTGGAACATTCCCGAACCTTCGCCAACCCTTGTTGCACCCGATGCCATGCTGACAACAAGCAAAGGGGCCGATTTTGACAGAAGCTATGTAAACATGATGGTTAAAGACCACAAAAAAACGGTAATGCTGTTTGAACATGCCGCCCAAACCCTGCCCGACCCCGACCTTAAAGCCTTTGCTGCTAAAACGCTGCCCATATTAAGGCAGCACTACACGGCAATACAGCAAATTGCAGATCAGTTAGGCATCGCTTACGATAAATAGAGTTTAGTTTTTTAACAAAAAAGAGCTGACGATCAGCTCTTTTTTGTTAATTTAAATACCCTGCAAAAGTATGGGCCTGTTTGTTTAGGCTTGCAAGGCTTTAAAGTTCGGCCGGTTCTTTTAATTGCTGGGGCACTATCGGCTCGCCGCCTGATACCTCGCACCATTCCTGATCTTTCTGGATAGACCGGGCAACCAGTATAGATGCAAACTGCACTACCGCAACGGCCAGCAGCACATAGCGCAAAGCAGCATCCTCATTTATAAAACGGGCCACAAGGATAAATAACATACAGCCAAACAAACGCCCCACGTATATGCCTACCTCATGGCTAAAGATATAGGCGAACTGATTGCGGCGTTCTTTAGAGGCAACACATTCAATTACACCAAGCTGTATAGGGAAGTAAGCCAGATCAAGCAGCGGGCGCGAGAATACCATACAGGCAACAAATACAATAGCCCCGGCAGCGTTAAATAAAAGCATGTTTACCACCGCCCCTATTACAAACAGCCCCAACCCGGCTGTAAAGATAGCGTTGCGATGCCTGGAGGACGTTTTGCGCCCAAGGATATAAAGCATCCCCGCCGATAGCAAAGCCCCTGCAGACTGGAAAGAACCCACAGACCCCTCGCTGCCTACCAGTTTCATGATCAGCATAACCGGTGCTGCAATTATAAACCCTTGGGCAACACCTTTAAGCGCAGCCATGGCAAGCAGCTTGTTCCAAAGGCGGTGAAATTTAAAGTAGATAAAACGCGCACTCGGCGGGTTTTTAAACTTCCCGCGAATGGCAATGGATGATGCTGTTAAAGTGAGCAGTATAACCAGGCCGGTAAGTATGCGGTATGCGCCGTTAATGTTACCGCCAAGCCATCCCAGCTTTTGCGTAGCCGCAATTAAATAGCCCGCCAATAAAGGCATGATGATAGAGGCCACCGTGAAAAAAAATGATTCGAGGCCGTAGTAGTAATTGCGGTTGGTATCACGCGTGCTGGTAAGAGCAAGCGATACCCTGTTTGCCCAAAAAAAACCGTAAGACAGCCCCATAATAAAGCCGATAAGTGCTATGCCGGCCATTTCTAACTGCGGCAGCAGCATCATAACAGCCATATCCAGCCCGCTGATGATCATCCCGGCGGCATAAAGCCAGCCAATAGGCATAATACGCAGTAAGTATCCGTTAAGGATAAAAGTAACGGGGATACCCGACCCCTGTGCCAGCTGATAAACCATAACCAGGCTTACATCATCAGATTTCCTGATGATGTAAGCACCGATAAACAATTCGATAACGGGTATTGCAAAAGCATAGGCCATATTAGTAAGCAGCAGCGTACGCATGGCCCGGGGCTGGCTGCAAAAAAAGCGGTATTCGTCTTTTATTCCCGCCATTAAATAATTTGTAAGTGAGGCCTTAACTTTAATTCTACCACATCGCAGCGCAGTGGTTGTTCAAGCGCATAAACAATGGCGGCTGCAATGTCTTCGGCCGTCAGCATCTCCAGGTCCTTTTGTTTTTGCTGCTGCTCTTCCGGGGCAGCAGGCTGCATATCTGTGCCCACTGCGCCCGGTTCAATCAGCGTAACTTTTATGCCTTGTTCGTTAATTTCTTTACGCAGGGCTTCAGAAAAGCCCTGGATACCCGCCTTTGTGGCCACATAAACCGAACTGCCCTTTTCGCGTACATCTGCACTCATCGATCCTACATTAACAATATGGCCGCGCCCATTGGGCGCCATACGGTCAACCGCGTAACTGGTGCAGGCGATATAGCCAAGCAAATTGGTTTTTATAACCCGCTCCCAATCCTCGTAATTACCATCGTTTACATCCTGATGCGCCAACGCTGCATTATTAATAAGTACATCTACTTTGCCAAGTACTTCATCTGCCTTTGTAAAAATTTGCTGTATGCCATCTGCCGTTGCCAGGTCGGCCTTGATGCCGGTACACCGGCTTTGCAACCCGGCCTGCTGCATGCTGTTCAGCGTATCATCCAAATGATCCTGGCTGTTGCCAACTATTAATACATCAGCGCCTTTTTGCGCCAGTAAAATAGCGGTGGCCCGGCCAATGCCGGTTGTACCGCCGGTTATCATAACCCCCATACCATTCAGTTGGGCGGGGGTATTTAAATCTAAATCAGCTGTATTCATATGCTTAATTATTAAATGTTTATATTTTTAGCGCCACAAAAATGGCCCCTGTTTCTTCCTTTTTCCGGGCGGTATCAAAGGCCTGGTTAATATCATCCAAAGCAAAACTATGTGTGATCAGTTTTTGGGCATTCAGCTTGCCTTTGGCCAGCAGGTCAAGCGTCATTTGCATTTCGGGGTATATTCCCCAATAAGAATAACTGGCGCTGAGGATCAGCTTTATCTCTGATTTTTGCATTTGCGCCCAATCCAGTTCAATCTTTTTCTGGTCTTTTTCAAAGCCGCCAACTACCACCACCTTGCCGCCAATACGCGTAAATGAAACCGCCTGGGGCAAAGTAACGGGCATTGCCGACCCGCCTGCGCATTCAAAAACAATATCTGCACCGCGCCCGCCGGTAAACTCCATTACTTTTTTATGCGCGTCTTCCGTATCTGTATGAACAATCTCATCGGCCCCTAAATCTTTGGCCACATTTAGCGCCGAAGCTACCTTATCGGTGATCAGCACATCGGCACCGCAGGCTTTGGCCAGCTGCAGCTGCCCCAGGCCTATGCATCCGGCACCAATAACCACCACTTTATCGTTTATTTTGATGCCGCTTAACTGTATGGCATGCATACATACCGAAAAGGTATCCAGCAGTGTAGCCTCTTCAAAACTTACATGATCCGGCAGTTTGTAGAACTTTCGGCATGGCCCCGCCACGTATTGCGCAAAAGCCTGCGATATGGTTTTCATGCGTACCGGGTATAAATTGGGGCAAATATTGTATTGCTGTATGTTGCACCATTCGCAGGTATCATCACCAAGCAAGGTTTCAATAACTACCCTGTCGCCCGGTTTTACGTGGGTAACCGCCGGGCCAACTTCTACCACCTCGCCAGATAGTTCGTGCCCCATTATCTTGCACTTCAGTTCGGGTTCTTCTATTTTCCAGTGCCTTAGGTCGGTACCGCATATGCCGGCAACCTTAACCCTTGCTATCACCCAGTCGGGCTGTGTAATTTCGGGGGCTTTGGCCTCGCCAAGCTCAAAAGTCCCTTCAAGCGTTTTAAACGCTGCTTTCATTTTTTGCTCCATAGCTTAATTGTTTCCGTTTATTTTTATCAGCGGCCCATTTAATAATAATGGTTTGATCGCCGTGTACCGTAAATTCTGTATTACCCGTATTAAGCGGCTGATGATCAAATTGCTCCTGATCGTTACTATTGCCGCACAAAATATTTATTTGCGGCAGCTTTGTATCCTCATTTACCGGCACAATACATAGCCTGCAGGTAAACTCTTTGCTGCCTAATACTTTTATGGTTAAGGTATCTTCCGTTATTTTTTTACGCCCTGTAGGGTATTCTATATAAACCATAAAATCCTGGCCCGGTATGCGGGTGTAGTGCCGCGGTACAATCCCAAAACACATCCCCGCGCCATAAACTTCCTGGCCTACAACGCCGGCTTTTTCCCAGCCATCATGTATGTCCTCCAATGCTATCCACAGCTTAGGGTCTATCTCACCGGTTTTTGTTTCTTCGGATAGCATATCTTTTGGCAGCATAGGCGGGTAATAATATACCGCGCGGTTAGTCATATACTTAACATACTCGCCAAGCAGCAGCCTTGCGCTTTCAGAAAAATCGGTACCTTCGGCCATGGCCAGCAGATCGTGGATAGATGCAAAGCATTCCTGCTCTTCGTAAACAGCCAGATAGGGTGCATTATTAAGCGGGAAAAGGCCGAAAAACAAAGGGAAGTTTTTGCCATAGCCATACTCACATTCCCAAATGGCAACATTTTTAAGCATGTTGGCAACAAACAAGTGGCAAAGGTCCAGATACACTTTATCGCTGGTATCTTTATAAAGCCTTAAAAAAGCTTTAGTTGAAAATGCTACGTTGTTAGCCTGATAAAATATATCAAACCCAAACTTAATAAGCGATTTGGCTGCCACCTTAGCCTCCTCTAAAAAGCGCCTGTCGCCCGTCAGGTCCCAGGCCTGCAGCATTACCTGCGCATATACACCGGCCACATCCTTTTCACCGCCCATACCGGGCTCGGTTTCTTCCTTTAAAACCTCCAGCGTTTTCATGTTATAAAACACCGGCCATTCATAATTAAAATGATGGGCCACCTTTATGGCATAATCTATAGATCTTAAAAAAAGATCTTTTGCCATTTCATCGCCCGCCAGGGCCATACGGGCAAGGTTTAACAGCGGGTGGTGCAGGTACCAGGAATCCATGGTGTTAGGTACCTTTTGCTCTTCAGATTCATCCAGCTCATCTTCTACAGAAGGCAGCCAGCGCTTAATGGTTTGTAACTCATCATTCCAAAAAGTTTGGATGTTATCATAGATCTGGTTAGCGACAGTAAATTGCTCGCCTTTCCAATCCTGGTAATCCCAAATGGGCAGTAATACGGCTAACTGCACCATTATTTCGGGCGGGGTGCTGTAATCACATACGTAAGCGTTTAGGTACGAGCAGCCCTTATGCTGGCTCCAGCAGCCTTTATTACTTTCCAGATCTGCTAACGAATAATTAACAATTTGCTGAAAAGGCTGGTATTTGGTTTTCGGCTTGGGTATCAGTTTGTAAATAGCGGCAAGATGATCCAGATAGCCGTTAGCAACCTCAAACTGATCTGCCGGTGTTTGTGTACTGAATGAAACATAGGCATCAGAAATAATAAATTCTATGCCGGCGGGCAATGGTTTATCCTTAGTAACCGGTAACGAATAGCCAAATTCCGGCCATTTACCGCCAACCGTTTCGGCAACTGATGTTTCTGTTTCTATGCAATAATCATTCAGGGATGTAAGGTTTTGAAAATACAGGAACGAACCTTTACCCGGTTTTTTTATACCCGCATAAACCACCCCGCTACGGATCCCTATCTGTTTAACAAATAATTCGCCATCCGTTTCTTCCGGCTCCTCCCCTTTTTTTACAAACAATATATCTTTTGGCCAAAACGGCAAACACAGGCTTGCCTTTGGCTTAAACTTAACCAGATAATGCAAAACAGGATGCTCACCCGCAGGGAAATCAACAGTTACGTTAAACTCACCGCTGTTTCCAGTCAGCTTTATATTTACACCCTTATCAAACTCATCAATTTTATCCACCGTCATCCCGCCCGGTGCAAAAGCCGTACGGAAGGCCGTACAACTTTTATCATTTACCCCGGTAATGATCCACAACGAATCATCCAGTAATTGTATCTTAAATTTTAGAGGGCCGGCCTGGTGCCGGTATATCGGGTCACTTTTATCATTTAAAATTTTTGGGGATGCGTTAAGCGCCCATGTTGTTACTTGTTGTTGCATTGGCTTAAGATTTAGTTACTGCGGGTGTCCACGTATTATGCCCGCACATTTTACACTGTTGTTTATTTTGTTCTATTGGTTTTTGGCGCGTAAAGCCGCAATTTTCGCAGGTAAGGCGGTTATCATCCCTTATAAAGCGCCGGTAAAGTTCATTGTCCCACCGGGGGATGATAAAAAGGCCGGGCGATGGTTTTTCATTTGGGATAAGCGTAAAGCCCCCGTTGGCTTCCATATAAAGGCGTTTTACCTCGCCAAGCTGTTTGATGCCGCTTTGCCGTAACTGGCTTACCAGGCGTTCGCGCGTTAGCCTTACTTTCTTCATCGTGTCAAGATCCATTACGCCGTTATTTACCAGTGTGCTTATGCCGCCCAGCGCAAACGTTTCAAAGGCTTGGTCTTTAAATGCTTTTGCCGCTATCCAGCGGCTGATGATCACTACAAGAATGGCAATAATTACAGGCGGCAGCAGGCCGCGTTCCGGCGCGGTAAGGGGGATACCGATGGTGGCGGCAAGCGTTACCAGCGCCACCAGTTCTGTACGGCCCAGGCGCGATGACATGCGCTTGCCAATAAGCCTCATGGCAACCATCAGCAGCAGGTACACAAATAACGCCCTGATGATCAATTCCAGGTAAAATTCAACGGGCACATCTCCTAACCAGATCCGCCTAAAATCCATTAACTTGATTTGTTGCTTATTCATTACACTACTGCTGTTGTAAACTGATCGTAATTACAGTTTTTGCAGGCGCCTGCCCTGCTTTTTTGCTTAACCGCCCCGCAATTAACACATGCGTCAAAATCAGGCTCGGGCTTTATCATACCCTGCCCTTCTTCTTTTATCACCTCGTCTCCCTTTGGGTAAAGCGGCAGTCCGGGCTGTTTTTTATCATACTGATAAACAGAGAATGTGCCGGTGGCTTCGAGGTACACCCGTTCTACAGCGCCCAGGCCCAATATTTTTTGCTGCCTTAATTCCGCGATCAGCTGTTCGCGGGAGATGCGGTCATCTTCCATTACCCTTAGCTGAAAAACGCCATCCTTAACCATTAGCGACGGCCTTCCCTGTGTCAGGTTCTCTATTTTATGACTACGATAACCCAGGTAGCTGATCCCCCGCTGTAAACCTACAGCACATAGCAGCAGCACGAGGCCCTGCAAAATACCCCGCTCTGCTACCTGCATAGGGGTGGATACGATTGCCCCCAGGGTTACCATAACCGCCATTTCCATCAGTGTGAGTTCCCCGGTCATTCGTTTACCCAGCCAGCGTACAATGAACAGTAACAGGGTGTAGGTTACTAATGCCCGAAAAAACACTTCGAGCAGGAATATGGGCGGCGCTTGCCCCAATAATATTCGTTCGATATCCTTTAAATGGATCTCGTATCTGTTCATACTGCTCCCATGATATTGAGTTATAAATTATACTGCTGCTTTAAACCAGGCAACCGCTTATTGCCCTGTTACTTTTTCCTTTTAAAAAGCGCATACAAGATTATACCGGTAGCGGCCAACTCAACTGCTTTTTTAATAACGTTGGTGCGGTTATATTTCCATTCCATAGCCAGGCCGCGTTCTTTGATGATATTAGGCAACCGGCCCTGCTTAATATCATCTATCAATCCTTCAAACATATTGATACGGTCGGCCAGTATAAGCGGCACCCAGTGCCGGTACCTGTCTTCACTGTGCTGAAAAGCATACCTGCGGATGACGCCGCTGAGGCCGGAGGGCGGTGCCGATGTGCCGAACACCCTGGTTATCACAGGCCGTTCTTTAGACATCAGTATCTCAACCGTTTGTGGCTGCTGTTCAGAGCGTTCGTAATTAATGCGTTTATGGTCATCTCCCGTGTAGTTTTTCATCGGGTAGGTAGGTTCGTTCTCCGGGTCGGCATCCATGCCCCAGCCGGGGATATTTTTGTATTCCTCGTTCTTAGCTTTCATGATATTTAATGTTTGGCCGATGGGATCAGCACGGTTTTTATACAGTTATCAAGTTTTGATGAAAACAGGCGGTAGGCATCAGAGATCTCTTCTAATGGTACCCGATGGGTAATAAGCCCCTTAGGGTTTAAACGGCCAGCCATAACATGGTCTATCAACCTTGGCAATAACCGTTTAACCGATGATTGGTTAGCCCTTACCGTTATACCCTTATTAAGAATATTACCAAAAGGCACCAGGTTAAACGGCGGCCCGTAAACGCCCACAACCGATACAATACCGCCTTTTTTAACAGAATTAATGGCCCATTGCAAGGCTGTTGCTGCCCCGGCCTGCATTAAGGCCACCCGCCCGCTAAACGTTTGCAAAGTATTCCCTTCGGCTTCGCAGCCCACACAATCGATGCATACATCGGCGCCATACCAGTCTGTCGCTTTTTTTAAGAACACTACGGGGTCTGCCATTTCTTTAAAATTGTAGGCTTCGCAATGGGCATAATTTCTGGCAAACTCCAGGCGATAGTCAACATGGTCGATAATAATTACACGGGATGGCCCAAAGAACCAGGCACAACGCGCAGCCATAATACCCACCGGCCCGGCGCCGAAGACAACCACCGTGTCGCCCTCTTTTATGCCGCCCATTTCTGCTGCCTGGTACCCGGTTGGTACAACATCGGTCAACAAAACGGCATCGTCGGGGTCCATTTGGGGTGGTATAACGGTTGGGCCAAAATCTGCATAAGGCACCCTCACATACTCTGCCTGCCCGCCATTAAACCCGCCCGCCGTATGCGAATAGCCAAAAATGCCGCCAACGGCAGTAGCCATAGGGTTAGATTCGTGGCAATTGCCGTACAGGCCTTGTTTACAAAAGTTACATTTGCCGCAGGCAATATTAAACGGCACCAGCACCTGGTCGCCAACCTTTAGCTTTTGCACCAGCGGGCCTACCTCCTCTACTATACCGGTAAACTCGTGGCCAAAAGTGGAGCCCACGCGCGTATCCGGCACCATGCCGTGATATAAATGAAGATCTGACCCGCAAATGCAGGTTCTGGTTACCCTTACGATGGCATCCTCCGGGTGAAGGATCTCGGGCATTGGCCTTTGTTCTGCCCTGACGCGGTATGGCCCGCGGTAATTCATTGCTAACATATCATTCTGATTTATTGTTAATTAATATTTACATTACATTATTTGTTGTGGTTATTAGTGCTTTTAGCACCAAGCAGCGAAAGCACGCCTACTGCAAGGCCGGTAATACCCATCAGTATAAAGGTGTTTCTGGCAGGTTTATCATTCGGATGCCCGGCATTGCGCCGGCAGCAAATGCCAGTATCCCCGAGGCCACGTCTAAACCGGCGTGTACCTTGTAGGGGATGAGCTTTATTACGCCCCAGCTGGCTTTTGTACACAAGCTATAAGCTAAAGCAGTTAATGCAAATGAGCGGCATACAACCGCCGCCGGTAAGTTGTGTTTAAAACCGGCAATTTTAGGCGCTGCTAACACAAGCGGTACATAGCTGTAATCGGCAAATACATGCTGCTTTTTTTTAATTCCTGTAACTTTCATTATTGTTGTTTTTAATTAGGCCGCAATTACAATGCCTTTTTATCTAATAATTAATAAATTATATATTAATTAATTTAAACAAAATTGGAGCAGGTTTGTAAAACAGGTGCATCAAAGTGACCGGATACCTTTTTCAGCGCAGAGCCGATGATCTGATGCATATCATAGTACTTATACTCGGCTAAACGGCCGCCAAATATTACATCAGTTTCCTTATCGGCCAATGCCTTATATTTTTTAAAAATGGTGTTATTACGTTCATCATTGATGGGATAATAAGGCTCTTTGTTTGCCGTCCATTCTTCGGGATACTCTTTTGTGATAACGGTTTTTGGCTGCGTGCCAAACTCAAAGTGCTTATGCTCGATAATGCGGGTGTAGGGCACCTCTGCCTCGGTATAATTCACCACAGCATTGCCCTGATAATTATCGGTATCTAATGTTTGATGCTCAAATCTTAAACTCCGGTATTGCAGCTGCCCGTACCTGTAATGATAGTACTGGTCTATCTTCCCTGTAAATACCGTGTAGTTAGCCAGCGCATCAAATTGTTTGCGGTGTTCAAAATAATCAACACCCAGTTGCAGTTCTATACCTTTTAAAAGGCCCTCGGTCAGTTTATTGTAACCACCTATCGGGATGCCCTGGTACCGGTCTGTAAAGTAATTATTATCATAAGTTAACCTAACCGGTAAACGTTTAATGATAAAGGCAGGCAGCTGGGTAGCGGGCCTGCCCCACTGTTTTTCGGTATAGCCTTTTATCAGCTTTTCATAAATATCAACCCCAACCAGCGACAGGGCCTGCTCTTCGAGGTTAGCCGGTTCTTTAATATCCAGGCTATCTATTTGTTTCCGGATGATCTCTTTAGCTTCCCGAGGTGTTTTTACCCCCCATAACTGGAAAAAGGTATTCATGTTAAAGGGCATATTGTAAACCTCGTTCTTATAAAACGCTATGGGGCTGTTGGTATAGCGGTTAAATTCAACAAATGAGTTTACATACTCCCAGATGCTTTTATCATTGGTGTGGAATATATGCGCGCCATATTGATGTATATTGATACCCTCTTTACGCCCGCAATAGATATTGCCGCCTGCATGTGGCCGTTTATCGATCACCAGGCACCGTTTACCCCGCTTTGCAGCCTCGTGGGCAAATACGCTGCCGAACAAACCGCTGCCCACTATTAAATAATCGTATTTTTTCACCTGTGTGTAATTAATATAATTTGTATTGTAAGTCTGCATCCGCTATCTCCCCGGCATCCGGATGCGGATCTGGCGTACTTAAGCCGCTATTTATTTTACTTATTGCGCTGTGCAGGGCTTTGGCATAAGGCTGGTGCAGTATGCGCTCTGCCGGGTTACCGGATAAGTTATCCCATAAACCCGGGTGGTGCCAGCAAGTAAGGTTATCCCAGTCGGGCCGGTCAATGATCGGGTAAAGGCATACCCCCCATAGCGGCAAACCCAATGAGTGTACAATACCGCATTCTTCGGTAATCGAGGCCATCCAGTTGGGGCGGTGCTCGCCCGGATGGCTGGTCTCCGTGATCACAAAGGGCCTGTTATAGCGTTGGTATGCCCCGGCCAGCATCTCGCTTAAGGGCCTCCACCTGGGGTCGTCATCTTCGTTAACCCAGGGTAAAAACTCCGCACTGCCAACCACCCACCGGTTATTGTAGTAAAAATTAAAACCCAGGATATCCAGATATTCGGGCCTGCCGCCAAGTTCGGGGCAAATGCTGCCGCATAACATATCCAGGGTTTGGTACTGCAGCTCGTTTTGATAGCGCGCCTGCAGTTCGCTTTCTGCGGTAACCGGCAATTGGGGCACCATATCAACCAAAGGTTCTGTGGTTAAGATGCGGATGGTGGGGTCTATTGCCCGCATAGCGGCAACGCCCGCAATAAAAGCTTTCATTAAATGATACTTAACTGCCCAGCCATTGTTGGTATGGTAGGGTACCGTACCTGCGGCCTCGCCGCCTAACCACGATAAAAAGCTCACCTCGTTTATAGGTGTTACAATAAGCTCCTCATCTAAGGCTACAGCCCTGTACAACTTCACAAATTCTTTACAGAGGCTTACAAAACGCGGAGTAAAATCGTCGTCTAACGGCGATAGCCCATCCGGAAAGCCGAAATGGCAAAGATCCCAAACCTGCTGGATGTTGTTATCCCTGCCGCTTTTTATCATCTGCTTTACAACCGCCCAATCATATTGATAAGGCTTTGTTTCAACAAAACTCCACCTTATGCCCTCCCGTACGGTTTTTATCCCATAAGCTTCAAGCAGTTTATAGTCTGCATCTACCCTATCTAAATGGCCGGTTATCGTTGCCAGATCAACCCGCTGGCGGCCGGCATTTAATTTATCAGAACACTCGTACCCCGCCATCCAAAATGATCTTAACGGGTTGGTATATTGGTATGCCTTCCCCATCAGTTACCTGCCGTTTTTGTTAAAACTTTGTGCCGGTCCGCAAACGCTTACTTTCCCCCTGGTAATTACCGGCGGAGCTGATGGCTTTGCCGCAGCGCCGTTAACAAGTACATAGCATGCAGCTGTGGCAATGCCAGACAGCAGCAGTAATACCGGAATTTTTACTGCCCTAACCCGGTAAATATGTTTAAGGCTATTGGTATGATGATAATCTCTGATTAAATTCAGCACTGCTCGCATATTCTTATTTTGTTTAATAAGAAAATAGATATTCATACAAAATTGTTTTAATAAGATAATAAATTAATAATAAGTAAAAACAAATCATCTGATAAAATCATTCTCATAAAATAAAAATGGATGAATAGTGAGCGAAAAAAATAATAACTGCCCTGTTCCAACCGGCACATTATTGATAATAGGCGGGCACGAAAGCAAAGACGGGCCGGATGATAAGAACCGGCCGCCAGAGATCCTGAAAGGTTTTATCGACCTTATGGACCGTAAGGATGGTGTGATAGAAGTGATCACTACGGCCAGTTCTGTACCCGAAGAATTATTTGAGGATTACAGATCGGCCTTTGTTAATTTAGGGGTAAAAAATATCGGCCATATCCATCATACCAGCAGGCTTGATGCCATTAAAAACAACTTTGAAGACCGTTTAAATAATGCCGGCGGTGTATTTTTTGCAGGAGGCGACCAACTAAAACTTACTTCGATATATGGCGGTACAGATTTACTGCTGCTGCTGAAAAACAGATACATACACCAAAAAATAGTAATTGGCGGCACCAGCGCAGGCGCAATGGCCATGTCGACCCCGATGATTTATGCAGGCAATAAAAATGTACAGCAGCTTACCGGCGAAGTAAAAATAACGGTAGGCCTGGAATTTTTGAAGGATGTATGTATAGATACACACTTTGTAGACAGAAGCAGGTTTGTTAGAATGGCACAGGTTGTTGCCACCAACCCAACCTGCATAGGCATCGGTATTGAAGAAAATACGGCGATTATTGTACGCAACGGAAAAGAAGCCGAAATTATAGGCAGCGGCGTTGTTATTGTTATTGACGGGAACGGTATTACCGCTTCAAATGTTTATGATACCAACACCGATAACTATATTGCTGTAGAAAACTTAAAGGTGCACCTGCTTTCCAAAAGGCTTACGTATCATTTGCCACAAAATAATCCGCCGCATATCTGAAAGTATATTAAATAAAGAAATATTATTAATCAATAATTAAAACACTCTTTAAACCTTGCTGTTTAAACAACAGTTACTAAAGCTTTAACCTATGAAAAAGTTAATAATTATCGGCGCGCTATCTGCTTGCGTAGCTATAGGGGGATGTAAAGGAAACGGAAGTACAAGCGGCAAAAGTGATATTTCTTCATCAGACAGTACTAAAGGACTTAACGATGGGAACGGCGCACCAGGATCAGGCACCGGATCGGCCGGCGCTGGTACCGTAGGCGACTCTACCCTTACCCAGCAGGATACCGTAAACGGCGCCCCACTGCCACAAGGCCCGGATACAGCAAAACATCAAAAATAAGCGCGCATAAGATTCGGCATAGTTTAATTTGCTGCTATAGATATTTTACCCTGATCTGGATATTAGGTACGTTTTTTACATCAACCTTAAAATCATTAAAACCTGGTTTTTTAAGCTTTTCCATAAAAAAGTTCGAAAACCCGAACCCTTCTTTGGGTATGCCAATAAAGTTCTTGTCTATCTTTCCATTCCCGTTTTCGTCGTCAAACAGGGTGATGCCATAAATGCCGGGCTCGATAGCTAACTTTACTGTCATCGCCCCGTTGTTAACCGATGTTTTATCGAAAGTAAATTTCTTATAAGGTTTTTCCTGATCAAAACTTGCCTGATCCTTAAACACGCTTACCACAACGCTTCCTTTTGATGACCTGATACTGCTGATTTTTACGGGGATTTCCTGCGCACCGGCAAGTGTAGTAAACAACATCATCAATAAGCCGATGAACAGGCTATTGGTAATTATTTTCATAGTTATATCTGAATTTTGCCCGCTTCGGCACTACCTAAACGCGGCTTGGTACCCATTGGTATAACGGCAGCCCGTTCCAGCATTATATAATAAACATTGCACGTTTCGTTTCGGGCCTTTAATAAAAGGCCATATTAATTTTTCTTCATATATAACATGCCACTAAACATTATTACAGGCGTGTGGTTATCCTCTCAAATATATCAAATATGTTATAACATCAATTTAATTTATGAATAGTAAAACCCCTACTAATACTAAAAAGCATAGCCTCAATTGCCTCAACTGGCTCAATTTTTCTGCGGCAGATGTAGCTACAGGCCTCGGCCCGTTTCTGGCTGTTTACCTGGCCTCCAACCTGCATTGGAACCCGTCGCAAATTGGTGTGGCCATTGGCGCAATGAGCTTTGCAACCGTAATTGCACAATCGCCGGCCGGCTGGCTTTGCGATGTAAGTAAAAAAAAGCGCTTAGGCATTGTGGTGGTTTCTATCACCATTGGCATAGCCGGTTTTTGCATGTTGTTTTTTCCAAACTTTTATGCGGTTATTATTTGCCAGATAGCCATTGGCGTGGCGGCAGCATTTTTTGCACCGGTATTAATTGCCCTGGCCATGGGGATAGCCGGCCGTAATAATTTTGATAACACCATAAGTAAAAACCAAACCTTTAACCATGCAGGCAACGTGGTTTCGGCAATATTAATTGGTGTATTGGGTAAGTTAACACATAATGCAGGCATATTTTATGGCCTGGCCTTGTTTTGCCTTATGAGTATCATATTCTCGCTATCCATCAAAGAGGAAGACATCAACCACGAAGCGGCAAGCGCTGCCGGGGATAAAAAAGGCACGGAACCTAAAAAAACCTCGTTTTTAGATATGCTCAAAAACAAAGGCTTTTTGATCCTGCTGTTCTCTGCCGTACTGTTCCATTTTGCCAATGCGGCCATGCTGCCCCTGGTAGGTCAGGAACTGGGCAAGGCGCGCACTTCCAACGCCTCGCTTTACATGTCGGCCTGTATCGTACTGGCACAGCTGGTAATGGTGCCTATGTCTTTCATGAGCGGCAGGTGGGCTGCAACCGGGCGCAAAAAACTGATGATGATCGCCTTTTTTATCCTGCCCATTCGCGGCATACTCTACACCTTCGGTAAAGGGGCCATTTACCTGGTGAGTATCCAGATCCTGGATGGTGTTGCCGGCGGTATATTCAGCGTGGTTTCTATCCTTATCGTATCCGATCTGTTTTGCGGTACCGGCAAGGATAATTTTGCCCAGGGGATACTGGCCGCCGCCATAGGTTTGGGCGCATCGTTAAGCAACGTCATCAGCGGGTACATTGTAAAGGCAAGCGGTTTTAATTTTGGCTTTTATGTATTATCGGCATTAGCACTGGTTGCCTTTCTTCTTTTTTGGGCTATGATGCCAGAAACGGTATCGTGTGCGGATGAAAAGCCGGGGAATAAAGATATGAAGTTAAACTTAGCCTGATATTGCCATGAACGTACCTACCCCGATGATATATGCACACATAGGCGACCTCCACATCACCAGCGCTAAAGAACAGAACTATATCGACCTGCTATCCATTATTGCACAAATTGAAACGGAATGCAGCAATAAACTCGACTTTGTTTATCTGCCCGGCGATAATGCAGATAACGGCCTGCCCGAACAGTATCAATTAATAGCCACGGCTTTAAAAATGTTGAGCATTCCGGTACATATCATTACCGGCGACCATGATATGGAACAAGGCAGCCTTGCCAATTTTTACCATACCTTACCGGCACAACAGCTACCTAAGGCACTAAACATTAAAGGTATTAATTGCTTATTTTTAGACGTTTGCGGGCCCGGCAGCGGCGGGCCAGATTTCAGGCTGGGTAAGCCGCAGGCAGAATGGCTTACCAGCCATTTAGAAAATGCGAAAAGCAACGATCAAAAAACCGTAGTTTTTACACATACTTACCCCGCCGATTTAAAGGACAGCAACGAAGCCCGGCTGCTTAACAATGTGCTATATGCAAATGATGTACTGCTGGTAGATATGGGCCACACCCACTATAATGACCTGGCTAATAACGGGAAAACCATATTTGCAGCCACACGCTCTACCGGGCAGATAGAAGAAGGGCCGGTGGGTTACTCCTTAGTGTCTGTAGATAACGGCAGCGTAGGCTGGCGCTTTAAACCGCTGCACGATGCCTTTCCGTTTGTGATGATCACCTCGCCTGCCGATCATCGCTTACAGCCAGATAGCCTGCCGCAGCAAAACGAATTTATTGAAGTACACGCGGTTGTTTTTGGCCGGCGCACCGTGAAACAAGTAAAATGCCGTGCAGACAAACAAGAATGGACCATCATGACCCTGTGCGAAGATAAAATCACCTGGGCCGCTCAGATAACCCATACCGATGCCTCTGCCTTAACAGTGATGGCCACTGATGAAAGCGGCCGGCCGGGCATACATACTATTGAACTGCGCGGGGCATCTAATCATCAACCAAAGCGTATCTGCAACGGAAGCGATGCTGACAGCATTGGCGTATGGCCGGAAAACGGCATATTTGGCACACAATTAGGCCCCAACAGCAACGGCAAACCATCTTAAAATCATTACGCTTATTTTACATGACTAACATATTTATCTGGATCATCTCATTTTTAGCCATTGCCGGGGTCATCATCCGCCCGTTTAAAGTTTCTGAAGCAATTTGGGCGGTAACAGGCGCAGTTATTTTAATACTTTTTGGGTTAATTACATTTAATGACGGCCTTACCGGCGTAGCAAAAGGCACAGATGTTTACTTGTTTTTAACCGGTATGATGCTGCTGGCCGAAACGGCCAGGGAAGAAAAACTTTTCGACTGGCTTGCAGCGCATGCAACGCGTATGGCAAAGGGATCGCCTAAAAGGTTGTTTTTATTGATTTACCTGGTGGGAGTTGTTGTAACAGCCTTTTTATCAAACGATGCTACTGCGGTAGTGCTTACCCCTGCTGTTGCAGCTGCCGTTAAAGCTGCCAAAGTTGATAAACCGTTACCCTACCTGTTTATATGCGCATTTATAGCAAACGCGGCATCATTTGTACTGCCTATATCTAACCCGGCCAACCTGGTGATCTATGGCGACCATATGCCCACCTTGTTAGCATGGCTGTCGCACTTTTTGATCCCTTCTGTGGTATCAGTTGCAGCTACCTACTTTTTACTATTCGCTACCCAGCGCCATGATCTGACAGAGAAGATAGAAACGAATATCACTTTGCCAAAGCTATCTGCAGGCGGCAAAACTGCAATGATAGGGATTGGCGCTACCGCCATAATTTTACTGGTATCATCGGCCCTGAATATACAGCTGGGTTTACCCACAGCCATAACCGGTGTGCTTACATCGGCAATAGTTATATTAAGCGCACGTAAAAACCCATGGACGGTTATTAAGGGCGTTTCGTGGGCGGTTTTGCCACTCGTTGCAGGCTTATTTGTAATTGTTGAAGGCTTAAACAAAACCGGCCTCACCGAAAGGCTTACTGCAATTTTGCAGCACAGTGCAGCTACCAATGTTAATGCAGCAGCCTGGTTTAGCGGCTTAAGTACTGCCTTTGCCTGTAACTTAATGAATAACCTGCCCGCAGGCTTAATTGCCGGCAACGTGATACAGGCAGGCCACGTACCCGATATGGTAAAAAGTGCTACGCTGATTGGCATTGATTTAGGCCCCAACTTATCAATGACGGGATCTTTAGCTACGATACTATGGCTGGTGGCTTTACGCCGCGAAGGGCTGGAAGTAAGCGCCTGGCAATTTTTAAAATTAGGCGCCATAGTAATGACCGGCGCACATATCCTGGTTTTGCTGGTACTTTAAATAATTAACGCAGTACCCCTATCAATTATACATTTGATAGGGGTATGCTTGCTACACATTTATTTCAGTATATATAGCTTATACCCTGCAAAACGTGCGTACGATTGCTGCGGCCCATAAGAACTTTGATAAAGCCCTACCTGGAGCTGGGCGCTTTTCAAATCAGGCCGGGTAACCGGGCTGTTAGGCATATCTGTCCAGGATATCCCATCCTTGCTTTTACGGATGTAGAATAATTCGCCGGCTTTCTGGATCTGGAGGAATCTATCGTAGTTCCATCCTGCCTGTGTATTTACCTGCATTCGCTGCCCGTTTTTAAAGTTTGTAAATAAGTTACCGCAGTTCCAGGCCGGGAATATGCTGTTTTGAATGAGTTGCTCGTCGGTTACAACAGTATCTGTAAAGGGCTTTTTCCTAACCATTATTCCAATATCGTTATTGCCCGTCACTTTTTTTTGTTGCAAGCCGCTTAAATCAATAACCTCTACCTCAACAACAAAATCGCCCTGTACCTGCTGGTATAAAAATGGCCCGTATGGCTTGTTACCATCCCAATTGGTGCCTTTTGATTGTAATAAAAGGCTGCCACTATCCACCTTTATTTTTGATTGTGCCTCAGCGCTCAAACCCATTAAGCCCTGCCATAACGTACCGGAGGTACCCTGAGTGATAAAATTTCTTGGATTGGTAAAATTATCTGTTCGGGTTAAAAAATTACGGGTTGATGTATTAGCCAAAAAAGCAGCCGAAACCGAACTAACATTCCCAAAATCATCCTTTACTTTAACCAGATAATGATATTGCTGATTAGGGCCAAGGCCATAAGCGGTATAAACCGGGCTGTTTGCCCAACCGCTGGGCTTGGCCTTGCCATCTTTTTCGATAAAGTTATATTGAAGCGATGTTTTTATTTCCGGGGCTGTAGCGGCCTCCATTTGAACGATGCCGGGTGTAATGGCATGCGGGCTTATCTTAAACGATGGCCTGATCGCCAAAAGAGGATGCCTGTTCTTTTTCCAATCACCTGTTAATTCTTCAATTTCAGGCGGTGACAAGCTGTGCCTGTACAATACCAGGCTCGATATAGCCACCTGTGCATCAGTTTTGTCTTTATTTAAATTCCCTATGCTCAAAAACTCCGCAATACTTTCGGCTTTGGCAACCGGTGTGGTAGCGATGCAGTAACCATCTACATAGTGCTTAAGCAATTTACCGTCAAAACACTTAACTACGTAATGCCACATCTTTGCACTTAGTAATTTATCATTTTTAGCCGTGTTTGTAAACCAGCCGTTAAGGGCGTTATCCTGTTGCGGGCTGCTATTGTAAATGCTGTAAGCAATGCTATACGCCATAGTATTGCCTAAAACACCGGCAGCTGCCTTATTAAACTGCAGTTGTTGCCCGCCAGAAAACGCTACCGCAATTTTATCATCAACATCTTTTACCATTGGGGGTACGCCGGCTTTAGCCGCAAAGCCGCCGCCTGTATCGCCATCGTTGGGCCAAAGCTGTACGGGGCCATAGTTTAATTTTGCTGCATCAAGATATATGGCCACATCTGCCGGTACATTTAATGCCGCAGTTTTGGCAATAGCAGCATCTGCCACGGGATAATCATAAACTTTAAGCGCTGATAACGCGCCCGAAAAATAGGCAGAACTATCCATTTTTGCACCAATAACAAATTTACCGGTGGGCTTTAAAAAAAGCATTTTATTTTCTTGATTGTTTAGCAAACCATCTACAAAAACCTTTTCAAAGCTGCCATCAAAAGTAATTACAATGTGATGCCATTTTTCTGGCCCGGGTGTAGCAGCATACGGAAAATCGGATACGCCGAAATGCTGGGCTGCCCCATAAGCCTTATTATCCCCATATCCAAAAGTAGCGCCGGTGTGGTCACCGTCGCCGTCAGTCCAGCTAATTAACGGGTTTTCATCCTTTAATACTTTGCAATAAGCCCAAAAATCAACGGTATAGCTGTTATTACCCCAAAGCGAAACCGGCACCCCGGCCGAAGATTGTAAAGATTGGGTGCCGTTAAAAACGAATGCCTTTTTACCGGCAACAATATCAACTACGGGCGGTTTGCCATCTGTTTTAAACACGCCGCCGCAACTGCCATTATTTGTACACGCAATAACCGATGCTTTTAGCGGTAACGAAGCGGCATCGATATCAATCAACGGCATTTTGGGATCTTTGGCGATGCTGTTTTTAATCCCGGCACTATCCATAGCATTGGCATCTTTATTTTTTTGCTTGTTGCCGTTAGCATACAGGGCCGTGTCGCTTTTGATCACTTCCCGGCCATACACCTTTATATTCCACAAAGCTTTATATAAGCCGGGGTATTCCGTATCGCTGATAGTAAGGCGTATGAACCGCGCATTACTGTTGCCGTTATCTACCATTGGCGAACCGTGCCGGTGGTTAAGCCTTCTATCTGCAAACATCGTCCAGCTTTTGCCATCTGCAGATGCCTCTATATAGTATTGATAATACCAGGTTGCGTATTCAAATGATGTTAAAATTTGTTTTACAGGCTGCTGCTTTCCAAGGTCAATAATTAGCTGTGCAGGCTTAGTGCTATTGTCGGCCGGTTTCCATAAGGTTCCATTGTTATCATCCACTGCAAAAGCCGGCAAATAGTTGTTACTGTAACTGGACGAGGCGGTTACTGCTTTTTGGTAAGCCAGGTTTGGAGATGTGATGGTATTTTTACCAAGCAGCCCAACCCCGGAATGTGTAGGGACCATTTTTTCGATATTCCCATCCCCGTCAAAAACCAGTTTATCTGCGCACACCTGCCTGTGATAGCCGCCGTTGGAATGGGGGTTATTATGCCGATGATAAACCATGTAATAATCGTTACCAACCTGTACAACCGATTGATGGCCCGGCCCATGTACAGATCCATCGGCGTTGGTGGCTAATACCGGGTTATTTTTACCAAATACAAACGGCCCCATAGGCCCGGTTTTGCTGGTAGCGTATTGCACCCTGTAGGTTTCGTTTTCGCATGCGCCCGAAGAATAGGTTAAATAATAGATGCCTTTGCGTTTAAACATAAACGGTGCTTCAAAAAATTCTTTGGCAACTATATTAGGTATTTTGGCGGTTTTTGCAAAAGAACGCATATCAGCGTTTAACAAGCCTACACCGCAGCCATGATCCGGATAGATGCCCCAGGTTCCCCAAAACATATATATTTTTCCATCATCATCTTTAAAGGTTTGCCCATCTAAAGTTATTACCCCCGGGATAAAATAATTGGGGATGATAGCCTTGCCATCCGGCAAAAGCGGTGCCCAGGGGCCAACGGGGCTTGTAGAGGATGCGCCGTAGATCTCTACCGGCTGGCAATAATACATGTAGTATTTGCCATCATCGGCATTAATAACATCCGGCGCCCAATAATACCTGGTACCGGGCCAGTTCATATCTTGCATGCGCCAGTTCAAAAAGTCTTTAGATGCCCAGACCTGCGATGGGCCATGCCCCCCGCCATTGCCATCTGTTGTTGCATATATGTAATAGGTATCGCCAAATTTCCTGATGGTAGGGTCTGCAAAATAGCCCGGTAGCAGCGGGTTACCACTGCCTGCTTTATTTTCGGTTGCTTGCTGCCCACGGGCCTTAAAACCTAAAAAACAGATACTTAAAAAAAGAACCACTGTAAAGAAACGATACATAATTATAAGTTATCAAAAATAATAAGACAAGGATTTAACGGCATAGAACGATACACTATCAAAACCTATATCGTTAATTATAAAACGGCCTTTTCGCCCCGGTTTCTTTCCGGCGGGTCTGCCTGCAATAAATGCTTCACAAAAAAGTCTCTCTTTTTTAAACGGCCATATTTACCGCCGTCGCTATGCCCCATACCCGGTACTACCAGCAGATCAAACATCTTATTATTTTTAATGAGCGCATCTGCAAACCTGAATGTTGATTCGGGCGGTACATTATTATCAGCTTCACCAACAATCAGCAGCAAATTTCCGGTTAGTTTACCGGCATTGGTAATGTTGGACTGTGCTTCGTAATGAGGGCCAACCGGATAGCCCATCCACTGTTCGTTCCACCATTGCTTATCTATCCGGTTATCGTGGCAGCCGCATGCAGATACGGCACTTTTATAAAATTCAGGATGGAACAACAACGCGCCTGCGGAATTTTGCCCACCGGCCGAAGTGCCGTAAACGCCTACTCTTGCTATATCTACCTGCGGATATTTGGCGGCAAGCGCCTTCATCCATAAAATCCTATCCTCAAACCCGGCATCCGCCAGGTTATGCCAGCAAACATCATGAAAAGCCTTAGACCTGTTTGCCGTACCCATGCCATCTATTTGTACCACAATAAACCCTAACTGTGCTATACTTTGCATCTCGTTGATCACCGAAAAGCTTTTGGGCACAAATGAATCTTGCGGGCCTGCGTAAATGTTTTCTATCACGGGGTAAGCTTTAGCAGGGTCCATATTAGCGGGCCGGTAAACTACGCCCCAAATATCAGTTTTACCATCCCTTGCCTTGGCTACAAAAACTTCCGGCAGCTTAATACCAGTAGCCAACAAATCGTTAACCGGCGAATGCTCTAACATATGCACCGCTTTTGGAGCGCCCATTCTTTTCAGAACAATTACAGGTGCAGTATTCACTTCGGAATAGGTATCGATAAAATATTTTCTATACGGCGAGTAACTAAGCTGATGGTTACCTTTCTCGGGCGTAAGGTCTACCAGGTTTTTACCATCAAAGCCAATCTGGTAAAAATGCATATTGTAAGGATTTTCTGCTGCATTTTTCCCGCTGCCCTTAAACCATATCATTCTTTTTTTGGTATCCACACTGTCTATATCCCTTACCACCCAGTTACCCGTGGTCACCAACTTCTCTTTACCCGTTAATTCGTCTACCAGGTAAATATGCCGCCAGCCATCTTTCTCCGTTATCCATACTATCTCATGCGTATCGGGGCAGTAATAGGTGTATATGCGTTGTTCGTAAATAAAGGTTTTGGTCTTTTCGTCAATAATATTGCGTGTTGCACCGGTAGTAACGTCTACCTGTATAACCCTGAAACGCTGGTGCCCCCTATCCGCTTTCTCGAAAGTAAAATACCGGCTGTTACCTTTGCGCCAATGCAGCACCGGTGCACCAAAAAAATCAATTTTATCGGTTTCTGTTTTAATTTTTGTACGGGTATCCACATTAAACAGATACTGCTGGTAGGTTGTAAACTCGTCACCGGGCTGGTCGTACTCATGAGACTTTAGTTCGCCGCGGGTTGTTCCCGGTACCGAACTTAGAACATAATACACGTTTTTAGACTTTCTGGGGTCTATACGGTAAGCTACCACATGGCTATTATCCGGAGACCAGGTTACATTTCCCCATGGCTTATCGGTTGTTCCATCTGTGGTTAATTGAACTTCGGCCTGATTTAACAACGATTTGATGTAGATGTTGCCATTTTTTATATAAGCTACCCGCTTTTTATCAGCCGAAGCCGAATCGGTTGTCCATTCTTCCCACCTGTAACGGCGGGTTTGAAGCGGGGCTTCCGGGTCGTAATGCTTCATTGTAGTATCAGTTGCCGGCATGCATTTATAGCTTTTTAAATCGCAGTAAAACCATTTATCGTTTACCTTGAAGGTAATGCTGCGATCCTGATCTCCGGTAAACATATCTGTGATCCAAAAACGTTCTTTTTGGCTAAGACCGGTAAGCTTCTCTAAAGCTTCGCGAAGCCTTTGGGTTTCAAAAAGCTGCCGCTTATCTCCGGTTGATGCATTTACAAATAAATAACTTACATCATTGTTATTTAAAGCCTTAGCATACCAAAACCCGTTGCCGGCCGGCGCCCAGTTTGGCTTTATCCGGTTTACTACAGCAACTTTTTTCAATGCAGAATCGAGCAGATCTGCTGCCTGGTAAGATTGAAGCAATTGCTGATGTGACGGCATGTAAGGAGTTAAAACCTTTTGGCTAAAACATGTGCCTGCAAAAATTACAATGTAAAGTACTGATACACCTACGGATCTAAAAACAGAATTCATCTTGTTAAATTTAACGCTAATTTAAGGGTAAGCAGCGACCGCGACCGGCACAAATTAGCCTGTAATGGCAACTAATTACCCTAAAACAGCAAGCAACTATATTTTAATTAGTTTTACACCATGCGGAGGAATTTGAAACACCACAGTGCCGCTTTTATTCGGTATATTTTTTTGCGCCCAAACATCTCTTATCTGGTAACTTTTGTTACGGGCATTGGGTATGGTAAAGCGATAGGTTTTATAAGCATTGCTTAAGTTAAATATACCGATAGCCCTGCCCCCTGCATGCAGCTTTTTTTGCCAAACCTGAATTTGATCGCGGTTTTTTATGCGGATGGCCTGGCTCCCCAGCACATCCTGATCGATGGCAATAACTTCGCGGTTTTTTAAAAGGTTAAGCGTAAAATCATCAAGCTTACTGATATCGCAACCTATCAGTAACGGGGCTGATAACAGGCTCCATAAGCTGATATGTGTATATTGCTCGTGCGGGGTTAAATTTGATGGGTGCAGTCCCTCTCCCCAGCCAACACGGCCCACAATCAGCATATCAGGGTCGTTCCACCCGCCGGGATGGGCGTATGCTGCATTATTTGTTTGGCTGAAGCCGATATTGTATAAGCTTTCCCAGGTGTCGGTAATATCTTCGGTTGTGCGCCATAAATTCCCGTTCATAGCATCGCCCCATTTCCAAACGTCATGAATACCATATTGGCAAATACTGTAAATAATATCGCGTTGCTGCTGCTTAAGGGCGTCGCGCATCACCATGTATGGCTTTTGCTGTGCTAACAATGTAGTATCGCCTGCAACGTTATCAGAATAACTGCAAAGATCATATTTCAGGTAATCTACCCCCCATTTAAAATAAGTATTGGCATCCTGCCTTTCATGCCCTAAAGAACCCAGAAAACCACCGCAGGTACTGTTACCCGGCGAAGAATAAATACCAAACCGCAACCCTTCTTTATGCAATTCATCACCCAAAGCTTTCATATCTGTAAATTTTTCGTTGGGTAAAATTTCGCCCGATGCCAATCTGTTTTTTGCCTGCCATCCATCATCCACATTAATATAATTCCATCCGTAATCGGCAAGCCCCTTTTCGATCAAAGCGTTAGCCGAACTTTTCACTCTATCATAGCTTACACCCAAGCCCCAGCAATTCCAGCTGTTCCACCCCATCGGGGGAGTCAGCGCAAGGCGATCCCCAACTTTAATGGCAATACTTTTTGAATCTGCGCCATGGCTGTTCTTTACAAATATTTTGGCTATGTAATTGCCCTTTTGCTTGACCATACCGGTGATGATACCCTGATGTAAATCAGCATGCAAGCCGGGGGGCAGGTTTTTCAATGTAAATTTAAAGGGCCGCTTACCGCTTACAGGGATGCGGAAAATAAACGGAGAACCAGGATGCAGACCTACCACATCCGGCGCGTTGATAACGGGATGGAGTTTTTCTTGCGGTGTTAAAATGTAAGGAGCGGTTTCGGCAAAGCTCTTTACTTTTCCGGACGGGTTCTCTTTAAAATCATACAATAGCTTAATTCCCTCCCGGTGCGGGAAGTAAAAGGAACAATCATGCACAGAAAAGGGAGCAAGAGACACGGGTATCGACCGTTGTTCAATAATTTTCCCGTTAACCTCATCAGTTACCCGATAATGAAACACACCGCTTACCGTAGTATTAAATTTATTTGTAATCGATAATTTTCTTTCGGTCCGGGGGCTGCTATTAAAATTTATATCAGATAATTTAAAATCTATCCCGTCAAACTTCTCCAGCATATCTACAAACGGGGTGCCCATAAATATACCGCCAGAGCCGCCGCCATCGTACACCTTAACTGCAATTACGTTTTCTTTATCCCAAAATATAGCAGGATTATTTACCGCCAAACAGTAATTACGTACTGCAGGCCATTTGCTTACATACCCACCCTTATCCTCAGGAAAGGCGCCGGTTTTGCCTATTAGTACGCCATTTAAAAAGGTTTCGTCGGCATCATTTACATGGGCCAAAAATATCCGCAGGCTATCCTGCCAAACAGCCTTATTCTTTAACGCAGACGGGATGTTAACATGGATGCGGTACCAGGCAAAGCCATGGTAATCTGCAAAGCCCTGGGTTTGCCAGGTATCACCTAATTTACAGTCGTTCCAGCTGCTGTCATTAAAGGCCGGTTGCGCCCATGCGGCATTATTACCTATAGAAAACTTTGCTGTAGTAAGTGGAATAAAGTTGCTGTTTTGCCCGTAAATAAAGTTTATCTGAAATAAAAGACCTGATAAAAGTAAGATCCGCAGGCTGCAAAAAAAATCTTTACGACGCATGATAATATGATTGCTTGAATAAAATTTAGCCTAATTAAAGTTGTAAAATTTCCAGCTGGTGGTAAAATCACGTGATAAATGTTGGTTTGTAAGTGTAGCACGCAACATTTCAACCGGAATAAGATTTTCTTTCATTACGGCATCATGAAAGCTTTTATAGCTCATTTTACCACTATCTACCAATTCGGTTTTTAAGGCCATGATCTGAAGCCCTCCAAGTAAATAGGCAACCTGGTACAAAGGGCTGTAACCGCCCTCGAAAGACCGCCTTACTTCCCCTTCGGCGTTGGCTTTTTCGTGGCCCACCCTGTTGATCAAAAAATCAATGCATTGTTGCGGTGCCCAGTTCCCTAAATGATAATTAAGAGAAAATATTATCCTGGCACACCGGTGCATTCGCCAAAATAACATACCCACACGCTCTTCCGGGGTTTTGGCAAAACCTTTATCATACAATAATAATTCCCAGTAAAGCGCCCACCCCTCGCCTGCAAAAGGGGTTGCAAAATCCTGTCGGTAAGCTTTGTATCTCGAATTCATGAAATATTGCAGGTTATGGCCCGGGATAAGCTCATGCTGCACCGTCCCCCTGGAAAAATAGGGATTATTACCGCGCATGCTCATCAGCTTATCCTGCATTTGCATAGTGTTGGTTGGATAAGATATACTGATCTCTTTACCTCCTGTAAAAAAAGGATTGACCAGCTGGCGCTCCGGCGACATCATTACCATACCCCAGGTTTCTTCTGCCAGCGGAGGGATGGTGATCAAATCACGGCTTTTTATAAAGCCCACAGCATCATTATAAAGTTTCAGGATCAGCTCTGGTTGATGCCCTACAGGCACATAACTGTTCTTTACTTTTTCCAAAGCCTTCTTCCAATCATCCCCAAAACCCATCTCCCGGGATGCTTTTAGCATTTCCTTATTGCACCAGGCAAATTCCTTATTGGCTAATACAATCAATTCATCCGGTGTGTAAGGGATCATTTCTGCCTGCAGTTGCCTCATCAGCTCCTGGCGGCCTATGGGCACTCCCTTTATCCCGCTGCTATCGGGCTTTTGGGTTGTTGCAAGCTTCCCTTTGCTTAAAACCATATTACTGTAGGCGGCAATTGAATTAATAAGCACCTGGTAGGGCTTTGGCACCCACCAGCTAAACATAGGATCATAACCATTATAAAAATCATATACACCGGCCAGCCGGCTTTTTAACCCCAGCAGCGCCTGCTGCATTGTTTTGGCCAAAGCCATATCTATATACGGTAGTTTGCTGTACTGTACAGAATCGTTTTTTAGTTGTTTAAGAGTGGCTGTAAGCTGTAACGCAACTTTTTCGCCATCTGTAAAAGCGCCATGGCGGCGTTGTTGCTCTAACGCGTAAATATCATTTGCAAAGGTTAAATATTTAGATACCGCCAAATACTGCTTATCCTCCTTTTCAAGATCGTAAAGATCATTGTTGATGCGTTTTTTTAAAAGCAGATAATCAACCTGCCCGTAAATGCTGATACCCTCAAAATCTGACATCTCGAGCTGTTTAAGGTAATCATGATCTATTTCAACAAGCCTCTTTCTCTGCTCGGGCGAGTTAAGCCCGTGTAAAACATACTGATCCTCGCCATGAAGATTAACGCTGTATGGAGAATAGAAATCTTTAACAGCGTTTATATCCAAACCATACTGAATTACTTTGCCAGATACTTCGCTGGCCTGTTCATAAAGCGCAGAAGGTTTTTGACCCGGCTGTGCCTTTACCCGATAAGACAACAATATCAGCCACGGCAGGAATATAAAAATGATGAAGTTTTTAAATAAAGATGCAAACATTTATAAAGGTTTAATTGGATATATAGTTACCGGCTGTTAGCTTGCCGTACGCGAAAGCCTTACAATATTATTATGATAATTATCAAGGTAGCCACGCGGCGAATTCCTGATGATAAGTTTAAACACCCGGTTAAAATTGGTGATACTTTTAAACCCGCATTTATAGGCGATGGTATTAATGGTTTCAAAACGATGGTTAATAAGCTTTTTACAAGCCTCGTTAATGCGCACCTCGTTCAGGAAGGCCACGAATGTATGCCCCGTATGCTTTTTAAAATAGCGGCAAAAAGATTCTGGTGTCATAAAAGCTACCTTAGCCACATCTTCCAGGGTAATATCCTCGCCATAATGCTGTATAATATAATTATAGATATTACCTATCCGGATCCCCTCATTCTCGGTGATCTCTGGCAAATTACCGTAAGTGGATAGCGGGTCGAGCTTGGTTTTTATGGCTGTAAGATATTTAATAAGGTTAAAAAATGCAATCAGCTGGTCGGGGCCGTTTTCTTTTTGCAAAAGAAGCATAGCCTCAGATACCTTATAAGTTAAATGATCGGGCAGTTTAAAACCCTGCTGGTGCTGTTGAATAAAATGGGCGCTATGTTTCATCTCCGGGAGGTTAAACATATGAGATAACACCCCGTCGAAATTAAAAAATATGGTCAGCGCCTCTATCCTTTTACCAGAGTTTGGTACAAAATACTCGGGGTTGCTTTTAAAAACATGCGGCATATTTGCGCCGATCAAAAACATATCACCGGGTTGATAATCATGCATATTATTTCCTACAATCAATGTGCCCTCTCCTTTTTGTATCCAGGTGATCTGGATTTCTTTATGCCGGTGTAAATAAGGGTAGTGATGTGCCTGGCAAACCTTTTCGGCTATTACACTTTTATCATGAGGCACAGGGATGGTGAACTGTAATACTTTCATAATATTTGGTTTATAAATGTTCAATCTACAGTTAATATTTTTTATTTACAAAATATTAACATCAAGTAGGTAAATTATAATTACAAAGGGGTAATATATTGCTAATGCAATACTTAATATGGCCAAAAAGGAGTTGATTGATATAATCATTGCTATTATTATATCAATGGCAAACTATAGCTATCATTAATATCCAGGAACAAAATTAAAGTTGCAGATACAATATGTGCTTAATGCAGACGGGGAACTTGTTTAACTTGTTTTTTGGGTTGCAAATGATCAATTATGTTAAAATCCTGCTTATACCGGCAAATTATCATTCATAAACATCCAAATCATTAAGATAATTTAGTGATTGGAAAATAAACTGAAAACAGAAAATTTATGATCAACAGGAAAATAGTTTTATGCTGTACAATGGCCATGGGCATGCACATTGGCGTGTTACAGGCGCAATCTTATGTACCCGAATGGCGTGATAAAAGGATGAAGGTAAATATGCAAACAGCAATTAAAGCCTACTCGTTTGATCTAACCGACGTAAAATTGTTAGAGAGCCCTTTTAAACAGGCTATGGAAGTTGATGAATCTTACCTGTTATCACTGGAACCTGATCGCTTACTGTCTGCCTTTCGCACACATTCCGGCTTAAAACAAAAAGCAAAACAATATGAGGGCTGGGAATCATCCGGCCTGGCGGGGCACACACTTGGCCATTACCTGTCAGCCGTTTCAATGCATTATGCATCAACCCGCAAACCCGAGTATTTACGCCGTGTAAATTATATGGTAAAGGAATTGGGGGTTTGCCAAACCGCCCGCAAAACGGGATATATTGGCGCTATCCCCAAAGAGGATTCGATTTGGGCCGAGGTAGCTAAAGGCAACATCAGATCAAGAGGATTTGACCTTAACGGAGGCTGGTCGCCATGGTACACAGTACATAAAGTAATGGCTGGTTTACTGGATGCTTATCTATATACCCATAATAAACAAGCGTTAAAGGAGGCAGAAGAACTGGCAAACTGGACCGGAAAAACCATTAAAAACCTGAATGATGAGAAATTGCAGCAAATGCTGCTATGCGAGTATGGCGGCATGGCCGAAACGCTTACAAATCTGTACGCCTTAACCGGTAATAAAAAGTATCTTGAAGTTTCCTACAAATTTTATGATAAAAAAGTTTTAGATCCGCTTTCCAAGCAAGAAGACATCCTGCCCGGTAAACACTCCAATACACAGATACCGAAAGTTATAGCAAGTGCAAGGCGTTTTGAGCTTACCGGTGATAAAAAAGATAAAGCCATAGCCGACTTTTTTTGGCAAACCGTTGTGCGTAATCACTCCTACGCAACCGGCGGAAACAGCAATTATGAATACCTGGGAGAACCTGGTAAACTGAACAGCCAGTTAACCGAAAACACGACGGAAACCTGCAATACTTATAATATGCTTAAACTAACCAGGCATTTGTTTGCGGTAAACCCCTCTGTACAGTTGATGGATTATTATGAAAAGGCACTCTATAACCATATCCTTGCCTCGCAAAACCACCAAACAGGGATGATGTGTTACTTTGTGCCTTTGCGGATGGGTGGCACCAAGCATTACAGCACCCCTTTTGATGATTTTACCTGCTGTGTAGGATCGGGAATGGAAAACCATGTAAAATATAATGAAAGCATATACTTCAGAGGGGCAGACGGCAGCCTGTATATCAATTTATTTATTCCTTCGGTATTAACCTGGCGCGATAAGGGCGTTAAAATCACACAGCAGGGTGGTTTACCGGCTAATGATCATATTACATTCAAAATAACTGCTGCTAAACCTGCAACCTTTGCTATCAGGATCAGAAAACCAAATTGGACCACAGGGTACAACTTAACCGTAAATGGAAAAATACAGCAGGTTTCCCCGGATACGGAAGGATACCTGGTTATTAAACGCACATGGCGTAACAACGATGTAATAGGTTACACCACTCCGGAACAAATACATGTAGAACCTATGCCTGACAATGCATCCCGCATGGCTGTTTTTTACGGGCCTGTTTTACTTGCAGGTGTGCTTGGAGATCAGGAACCCGACCCGCTTAAAGGGGTACCTGTTTTTGTAACGAATGAAAAAGACCCTAATAAGTGGCTGCAGATGGTTGATAAAAAACAATTATCGTTCCGCACCCTGAATATCTCGCGGCCCGATGAAGTAAGGCTGATACCTTTCAACCAAACAAAAAATGAATATTACTCGGTATATTGGGATGTATTTACACCGGAGGATTGGGCAATACAGCAAAAAGCATATGATGCCAAAAAGAAAAAGCAACAGGAACAGGAACTGAAAACCACCGATATTTTGCGGATTGGAGAAATGCAGCCGGAGCGCGACCATAATTTTAGCGGAGAAAATGCTATAACAGGAGAAGATCATCAAAAGAAATGGCGGTCGACAGAAAATGGAGGGTATCTTCAATATGAACTTAAGGTTGACCCTAACTTACAAAATACGCTTATTAATACCTATTGGGGTATGGATAACCGGGGCCGGGTGTTTGATATATTAGTTGACGGCACTAAGCTGGACACCGAAGATTTAAATAAGTACAAAGAAAGCCGCTTTTATGAAATACCTTACGTAATACCTATAGAATTAACCAAAGGCAAACAAAAAATAACCATAAAACTGCTGCCCAAAAAAGATAATAGCGCAGGGCCGGTTTATGGCACCCGTATTATAAAGGATTAACTAAAATATTATATAAATAAAAAATGAAGATAGAAAAGAATGCAAAAACAGGATTGCTCTCCCTTACCCTGTTAAGCTTAACGGCCAACGTTTTTGCGCAGCAGAAAGATTACCCCATACAACCGGTAGCTTTTACTAATGTGCACGTAAATGACAATTTCTGGCAACCAAAAATGGAAGTGAACGCCAGGGTAACCATACCATACGTATTGGCGCAATGTAAAGCAAATGGCCGTATGGATAACTTTCTGCGGGCAGCTAAACGCATCCCCGGCGATAAGTTAAGCGAATTCCCTTTTGATGATACAGATGTATATAAAGCGATTGAAGGGGCCTCTTATTCTATACAAAATAAAAGTAACCCGGCACTTTCAAGCGCAATTGATTCGCTTATTGATATTATTGGCGCTGCCCAGGAACCCGATGGTTATCTTTATACGTTCCGCACCGTGCATGCTAAAAAGCCACACGAATGGATAGGTGATAAACGCTGGGAAAAAGAAGAGATTTTAAGCCATGAATTGTATGATTGCGGCCATTTATACGAAGCTGCAGTAGCCCATTATCAGGCTACCGGAAAACGCACCTTATTAAACATAGCCATTAAAAATGCCGACCTGCTGGTAAAAGTATTTGGCCCCGGCAAATTAGAGGAATACCCGGGCCACCAGATAGTAGAGATCGGCCTGTCAAAAATGTACCGGGTAACAGGTAACCAAAAATACCTTGATCTTGCCAAATTCTTTTTGGATGTAAGGGGGCCTAAAGGAGATTCTTACAACCAGGCAAACAAAAAAGTGGTGGATCAGCATGAAGCAGAAGGCCATGCCGTAAGGGCTGCCTATATGTACACCGGTATGGCAGATATAGCCGCCCTTACAGGCAACACCCAGTACCTTACTGCTATTGACGATATCTGGACTGATGTGGTGAATAAAAAGCTTTACATCACAGGTGGTATTGGTGCTACCGGTGCCGGAGAAGCCTTTGGCGAGGCCTATCAGCTTCCAAACATGTCGGCCTATGCCGAAACTTGCGCCTCTATCGGGAACGTGTACTGGAATAACAGGATGTTTTTGTTACATGGCGATTCAAAATATATTGATGTTTTAGAACGCACTTTGTACAACGGCCTATTATCAGGCGTATCTTTAAGCGGAGACCGGTTCTTCTACCCTAACCCGCTGGCTTCTATGTTTCAGCACCAGCGCAGCGCCTGGATCAGCTGCGCTTGCTGCATCAGCAACATGACCCGCTTTCTGCCCTCATTGCCCGGTTATGTTTACGCCAAAAACGGCAATAACCTGTATGTGAATTTGTTTATGAGTAACGTAAGCACAATTCAACTAACATCAGGCAAGGTTAATATTGTGGAGTCGACTGATTATCCATGGAAAGGAAAAATAGATTTTACCATCAACCCCGAACAACTAAGCAATTTCACCTTACGTTTACGCATCCCCGGATGGGCAAAACAACAGCCGGTACCGGGCGATCTGTATAGTTACATGAATAAAACCCAGTTACCTGTAACACTATCGGTAAATGGCAAAGCCGTTAATTTTACTACAGAAAAAGGCTATGCCGTGTTAAACAGAAGCTGGAAAAAAGGCGACAAGGTAAGCTTATACCTGCCAATGGAAACAGAAAAAGTAATTGCCAACTCAAATGTGCGGGACGACCGCGGCCGTTTTGCATTTGAAAAGGGCCCTATTGTTTATTGCCTGGAAGGCCCGGATAATAAAGACAGCCTGGTGCAGAATATTCTGATCGACAAAAACGCTATTGCAAAGGCAAATTATCAGGCCGACCTTTTAAATGGAATAGATATTATCAGCGCCGATGGAAAAAGCACCAAACGCCAGGTAAAAAGCGATAGCCTGTTAGAAACAGACCAGCAGATCAAAGCTATCCCTTATTACGCCTGGGCAAACCGCGGGCCAAGCGAAATGACCGTGTGGATACCCTACGAGGCATCTGCTGCAAGGCCAAAACCGGCGCCAACTATTGCCAGCAGAAGCAAAGTGAGCGCATCACTTGCCAACGAGCGGATGTTTAATGCTATTAAAGACCAGTATGACCCGGCGGATTCTAAAGACACCAACTACCCATACATGCATTGGTGGCCGGCTAAAAACACCACTGAATTTGTACAGTACAATTTTGATGCTGCACAAACCATCGGCGAATCAAAGGTGTATTGGTATGATGACGGGCCATGGGGCGGATGCCGTATTCCGGCATCTTATAAATTATTTTACCAAAAAGACGGGCAGTGGATCCCGGTAAAAAATACCACCCCTTACACCATAAGTAAGGATGCTTTTAACGTAGTAAAATTTGAGCCTATAACTACCACAGCAATAAAAATGGTGATACAGCTACCGGTAGATAATGCTACCGGCATCCATGAATGGGCGGTTAAATAAACTTAACCAAGTAAAAAAAAGGAGGGGTTGATCTTTAAAGATCAACCCCTCCTTTTTTATGTAATATTTCAAAAATTCATCCAAAATATAGCTGCTAACATGTAACAACAGGAATAAAAGATGAGTTACAGCAACAAACAGAGTAATAAAGATAGCTGCCTTATCTGCATCAAAACGAAATATGCCTGGCAAACCAATTTTAGATGACTGGCTTTAGTTATACTATAATTGCTATGTGTAAAAAACAACCCGGATGATTAGAGTCATCCGGGTTGTTTTTACATTTCAAATTTAACTTGTCAGCAATTTGCAGATCATTGAACATCCCACCAAAGCCTGTCTGTAAGTTTAGCGCTTTGCTGCGGCCGGGCATTGGTTAATATCTCGCTTTGTGGATAAAGTAGCCGCCTTGGTATTTCAGATAATGCACCATTTACCTTATTAATAGCAGGATAACCGGTTCGCCTCCAATCGGTAAAATTTTCTATATTAAAAAAATTCGCGATGCTTTTTTCTTCCATGATCAATTGGATAGCGTTAGTGGCTGTTAACGTGCCTCTTTGGCTAAGATAGGTGGCTGCATCTGCATCACTTACTGCTAATTTAGCCAAATTTGATTTAACTGCAGCCTGATAAACAGGTTGAGCCGTTGCTGCTCCTGATTTAATAAATAATGCCTCTGCCTTAAGAAATAAAGCTTCAGAAAAGTTCATAATATAATTGGGTGACTCTGCGCCTGCATAAAAATCAGCGGGATAAGAGTAGGTAGACAGATCACCAGTAACTTCGCCTATTGTACGCCCGTTGTAAAGGTTTGTAGATGCTGCGGGCTTAATGATCTTGGTAAGCCGTGGGTCGTTCCTGCTTTTAAAACCGTTTACATAGGTGGAATTAAGCACATATGTGGTAACCGGCGAAAATGTGAGATTGATCGTGTTTTCACCACCGGCAGACCCGGTATATTTAAACGTTAAATCATCATCATTAGAAGCCATACCATTGTTAAGCGCATTTAGTACAAGATCAGCCTGCGCGGCGGCGGTATAACCCGGTGCCTTGGCAAGGTGCATATAATAACGTGCTTTTAAAGTGTATGCCAGCTTTTTCCATTTTACCATATCACCCTTGTAAAAATAGTCGTCGCCACCAGGTATCGTAATACTATTTTTGTTGATATCTGCAATTCCATTATCTAAAAGGGCCTGCACAGCTTTATAGATATCTTCCTGCTTATCATAAGTTGGTGTTAAATTATTACTTCCCTTTAAAGCTTCAGAATAAGGTATGTCTCCCCAAATATCCGTAGCTGTACCTAAGGTATAAGCTGATAGAATTTTGGCGATAGCAGCATAATTATAGCTTTGTTTAGCGGTTGCTTTAGTATCTAAAATTCTTAAATTATTTAAGGCATTTACATAAAAATTATACCAATCGCCATCCATATCAATATTAAAAAGCTGGTAATTCCACAAGCCGGGATTGGGTTGATTGGCAGCTATCACCTGCATAAAATTTTGCACAATGGTGCTTGCATTCCCGGCATATATCTGATCTGAAATATTCAACTCAATCGGTGCCAGTAACAAGGGCTCCTGAACATCGTTCGGATTATTTGGATCGTTATTAATATCCAGTACTTTTTTGCAGCTACCGGTAATCACCAACAGCAATGCGAAACATATATAAATTTTTTTCATTTGTTTTATCTTATATTTTAATAAAAAACTTAAAAACCAAGTTTTAAAGAAAGATTAAATGACCGGGCTGTTGGAGTAGAAAAAGCGTATATACCCTGTGCCCCGTTTGAACTTCCGTAAGAGCTAACCTCCGGGTCGGCACCGGTAAAGTGCGGGCTGTAAATCCACAGGTTTCTGCCGGTAACCGTTAAAGACGCACTTTTAAAAGGTGTTTTGATAATGGTGGCCGGCAATAGCTGATAAGACAGGCTTACGTTTCTTAACTTTACATAAGTACCATCCTGAATAGATGATTCATACTGCCTGCTTTGATAATAAGTTTGTGCATCTACCTTTACCGTATTTGGCAAACCGGTGGTCTCGTTAACGCCGCTTGCTACAAATGGTGCGCGGTTTTCGGTAACTTTTGCTGTTCCGTAAAAAAACGCTACACTTTCTACATCATTTTGTACATCGCCATGCATTTTTACGTCAAAGAAAAAGCTTAAACCAAATTGCTTGTACCTAAATGAATTGGTGATACCGCCAGTCCAATCAGGGTTTGCGTTACCAACTACACCTTGCTCAGAATCCACAACAGGAAGACCGGCATCATCAATTAACATTTGGCCACCGGCATTTCGCTTATATCTTACACCATAAAAAATATTATAAGGTTGCCCAACAATAACCCTTCCTAATTGAGTGATGCCCTTTTCGTTGTTAATTTCAAGTACTTTATTTCTAATACGGGTAAAATTAACAGATACATCCCAGCTAAAATCTTTTGATTGTACAGGAGTTGCATTTAACAAAAGCTCTACACCTTTATTACTTATGCTGGCCGAGTTTACTGTTGTACCGCCATAGCCTGTGGCGTTAGAAATCTGTATGCCTGGTATAATGCCATTTATTGATTTTCTGTTAAAATAAGAACCTTCAAAACTGATGCGATTATTTAAGAATTTAAGCTCTAAACCTGTTTCAAACTCTTTTAACTTTTCGTTTTGCAGGTAGGGATTGCCTAATGTTGCGCTTTGTAAAAAGCCGGGCTGGCCCTGGTAAGGGAATGGAAAATAGCCTGCGTTGGTATTCCTTCCGGCCAGAATGTACGGTGTATTAAGCGAATAAGGACCTACCGCATCGTTACCAACCGTTGCATAAGACAGGCGCACCTTACCAAAATTTAATACCTGAGTTACATTTTCGGGCAGGAAATGTGTAAAGATAACCCCACCGGCAACTGACCCGTAAGGATAAAATTGTTTTTGCTGATAAAGTACCGAGCTACCATCATAGCGGCCTGTTAAGGATAAGATTAGGAATTTATCATACTCCATATTAGCCTGCGAATAAAAACCGATCTTACGCTGAGAACTATGCCCTTCAGACCCTGTTAAAGTTGAACCGGCAGACACGTTGTAAAAATCTTTTATGACCAACCCCGTACCTGTAAGATTGGTGTATTGCGAATAAATAGAATTGTAATTATTACCCAATAACAGGTTCAGATCAAACTTTCCGAATTTTTGATTGGCGTTGATAATCAAATCATGATTAAATTGGCGATAGTTGATCACCTGGTCTTTGATCTGCCCCTTTAAACCAATGGCGGCACTGGGATTTTCTGTATATTTATCTTGTTCCGTATAAATATCCGCTCCTAACCTTTCTGTAACCGTAAGCCATTTATTGGCTGTGTAATTAAAAGTTGTTACGGGTAAAAAACGATTAACAATGGCAGTATTACTTATGTTATCCAGCGTCCAGAGCGGCGCATTTCTGGAAAATCTGTATAAACGCTGAGTACCATCCGGGTTAAGTACAGGATATGGGTTCCATGAAATGGGTTGCACAAGCACTACAAATAACGGCCCGTTACTCGCCCCCTCCGGCAAGCGTTCCTGAGCAGAATTTGTATAGCCAAGTTGAAAGGTAGTAGTAAGGTTTTTTACAATATTGGTGGTGTATTTTGTGAAAAACGAATGTCTTTTAAAATCGTTATTAGGTGAAATGCCCTGCTGATTAAAGTAGGAGTAGGAAATAAAGTAGGTAGAATTGTTGTTGCCGCCACCAATACTTAACGTGTTATTGGTAGTATGGCCTGTTCTGAAGTAAGAGAAAGGATCATAAACAGGGGCTTTTTTACCGTTTATCAAAAGCGTGTCCATCCGGGCTCCCCACGATGCGCTGGTTTTACGATCTTCCCCGTTGTAAAATACACCGCCGGTACCCTGGCTGTATAAATGTTGATTTTGGGGGAATAAACCCTTTTCAAAAGAATAATCAGAAGTAAACGTTATAGATGCTTTTTTATTAAGCGAACCGCTCTTAGTGGTGATTAGCACCGCCCCTGAGGCGCCTCTTGAACCATATAAAGCTGTTGCAGCAGCACCTTTTAAAACGTTTACACTTTCTATATTATTAGGGTCAATATCAATTATCCTGCTGCTGCCCGCACCGGCAGCACCACCACCAATATTACCCGTTTCTGAATTATCTACCGGCACTCCATCAACCACAAATAACGCTTCGTTATTGCCATTTACAGATACAGCCCCACGAACCACAATCCTTGTTGATGAGCCGGCCGTGCCTGATGATGACGTGATCTGTACCCCAGAAAGTTTACCCGTCATGGCGTTTATCACATTGGGCTCTTTGGCACGTGTTAATTCTTCACTTTTAATTTCCTGTGTGCTGTAGGTAAGCAAGCGTTTTTCGCGTTTAACCCCTATAGCCGTAACCACCACATCATTAAGCTGTGTAACTTGCTCTTTCAGTACGATCTCTATCGACGTTTGAGCGTTTAAAACCGTTTCGAATGCAGCGTAACCCATGGCACTTACGGTTAGTGCAGCCGGCTTTGAATAGCTTACAGAAAAATTTCCGTTTGCATCTGTTATTGTCACGCCCGGCTTATCTTTTATTTTTACAACGGCTCCTGGCACTGCAGTGCCAGTTTCAGTTGCCACATGGCCCTTTAACGCTGTTTGAGCAAGAACCGTGAGTATTGTTCCGAACAGGAGCAAATGCGTCAGCAACACTTTTTTTACGAATGGCTTAATGTACATAGTTTTTACAATTGAGGTTATAAATAATCAATTAGTAAAGATATCTTCAGCCACGCTCCGGTTTGGTTGTAAATTAGCCTAAGATAATTGCATATTAACCAAAACCTACTTTTAAAAGTATTTAAAGAAAATCATCTGCCAGTAAACCATTCTATTTAAAAAAAGCAGGCATTGCAATACGCAATGCCTGTTAATTAATTTATTCTGATCATTTATTAAAAACTATCTTATTTGATCATCGCACTATTAATAGTGGTACCGGTTATTTTCACTTGATAAGGCCATTGCTCATCATTATTTACCTGCCCATCATTAAGGTGTTCCCAATGCTGCGTTGGCGCTCCGCTCACAATTAGCCATAAGTAACTCGTATTGGCTGGCACAGTAAAAGTGGCAGTACCTGTAGCATTTGAATAGGTTGTTCCATACGCCCTTGTACCATCTTGTTTTACCGCTAAGAACCCATATCTCCAACCTGCTTTATCTACCTTTATTGATCTGTATCCGGCGGCTCCTGCAAGCCCTTGAAAGTTTAATGTTAAAACAGTTCCAGAGGCAGGAACGTTCAGCTTTATACCGTTATAACCATAGTTTTGCGGACAATTACTTTCGGCTATTCTGTACCAGCCGTTACCAGCAGCGTTTAGTGTACTAACATGCTGATTCGCGTAGGGTTTAGCGGCGATGGCTATCCGGGCCATATCCCAGGTTATAAAATGCCTGTATGCATCAAACATTTCGTCATTAAATTGCGCCTGATTTAAGCCTGTTATTCTTTGATAGGTTAATACAGGGTCCTCCCCCTGTATTGCGCTGCGCCATAGTTTGCCAACAAAATCCCGCCCTCTTTTATTAGACCAATACTCTAACACATATGGAGAATGATATTGATTATCTTCATGTAAAAATGCCAAATGGGTTTGTTGCATAAAACTTGTTAGGTGGTAATTCTCAAAAGTCATCCAGTTAAGATAGTTTTGAAACAACATGTACTGCGAGGTCATTTCAAAAATTGTTTGGCTATTGCTTCCGGATGGCACTGTGGTATATCCCCACGCCCCGTCTGCATGTACCATGTATTGAAAAGAATGCCCAAGTTCATGGGCGAGTGCACCATAAGGAGCTGCATTCATCCTGACACCGGGTGTCCATAACACACCTATTTTATTATCAACGCCACCGCCGTATGCAGTGCCGTCAGTGCTGCTGTAAAAGGCATAAGTCAGCATTTTGTATTGGTCGGTTAAGGAGTTTCCTTTCTGAACAAATTTTAACGTATCCCGGTAACAGGTATAAAATCGCTCCAGGGCAGTTAATGCAGTTGCGGGGTTAAACCTTTGCGTTGCATCTGAATAGGTGGATGGGTCGCTACCGTACTCCTTTGCCCAAAACATGGCCAGATTAGCAGATTCTGATTTTCTTGAATTGCTAAATTCGCTGTTACTATTAGTATAATCGTTATTGGCCGGAACCAGGAATGCGCTTGCCGGGTAATAAATTGTTTTTGATGTGGCCGCAAGCTTTAATGAATCATTACCGGCATTTGGCACAACGGGTGAGATAGTATCCCGCTTACATGCCGAAAAACCATAGCAGGAGATAATCATCAGAACAAAAAAGAAATTGCTTTTCATAACACTAAGTTTGAATTAGTTAATATTAATAATTGATATTGTTAAATAATTGGCAATCAAAATTAAACGGCCAGATAGCCTGTTAACAGCAAGATTTTAGCACGTTGTAAATCTATTTTAACACATTAGATGTATAACGCTTTGGTTAGTATAGCTTATTTGATGATAAAGCAGCGACCTAAATAACTCTATCTATAATAGTATTGAATTAGGGTGCGTACATATTTATGCTGCAAACAAAAAAATACAACTCAATAAAAAAGCTGTTTGCTTTTATACAAACAGCTTCTGGCATTTTTTAAAGAGAGTGTTTAAGGCACCCTTACCAGATCTTTCACGGTAATAACTACCACAAAAGTCCCCTTGGTAAGATTATAGTTAATGGTAAATGTAGTGTTTGCATTTACGCCCAGATCATTATGTGTACCGGCTACAGAATAATAGGTAATTCCTGTTCCAAAACCGGGATACTTTTTTGCGGCGCTAAATACAGGCATTTGTGGCACGCCCGAAGGGTAACGGTATTCAAAAGAAGTATCGGTTTTTAACTGAGGATAATATGGGTCCCAATCTGCCCAGGTAGGGCGCCCCGGCCGGGCTGTTACTTCACCCTTAGATGGATCAAACGGCTTTCCGTTCTTGTCTTTCCATACGTATATGATCTTATCCGGCCCGGCGGCGTTATGCGTTATTTTAACATCTAATAACGAAGCCGACTTAGTAACAAAACTTGTAAATTTACTATCCGATTGATTGTAAGCTAAATAACTAAGCGTATCGGGCGATGCACCCTGCACAATAATTTTACAGGCATTATTAATGATCTTTGTACCCCGGATGTTAGAAACCTCAATATCGAAATTATAATTACCAACAGGTACAAACTTAGTTGCCTGGGTAAATTGCATCCTGCCGCCAATATTATTTATGCTAAAAGGCGCAAGCGTGCTATCTTTTAATTTAAGATTAAGCATAGCTTCTGTAGAGTCATTGTAATCTACTGCGCCTTTAAAAAGCCTTATGGTATCGGGCTTTAATAATATGTTTGCAGCATCTTTACCTGTGGCCATATCCCGTACGACTAAAAGTTTAACATTCATAGGCGTTGTAGACCCATCAATAACCAAACCTGTTGATACGGTTGTAATCCCTTGCGAAACTGTAAAAGGGTTAAGATTATAAAATATACTATCGCTTATAAATCCTTTGGGTATTTTTTGGCAACCGTACACAATTAACAGGAAAAAGGAGAGCATAAGCACCACAGATCCCAACTTTGTATTTTTTAACATCATGTTATGATTTTATAGGGTATATATCATTATTATAATTTGTTGAGCGCTGCATTATTTACCAATACATGCAGGGTTGTACCTGTACTGGTTTGTATCCCGGTGGTTTGGCACTGCAAAACCAGATCTATCAGATCATTAGCAGGTGTACCTGCCGAACCGTCTACGGCACCGTTGATCTTAACATACTCCAGCGTGAAATAATTAAAAACAGGCGCACTATTGGCCAGATAAACCGGCACACCTGTACTTACCTTCTTAATTGCAGATGGCGCTGCGGAACCTACTTCATTAGTGTAAGGCACAGCAGTTAGCGTAGCATCATCAAGTGTTATAGTTTTATTAAACATGTACTGGGTAAAAAGCTTGGCACTTACCGAATCTGTAAGCTGATCGATGGTAGTGACCTTTAACGACTTCATCAGTAAGTTTACAGACATGTCTGTAAATGCAAAAAACGTTTTGGCATTGTTTACGGTGTTTTTTAACTGATAATGATCGATAAGTGTCATTACCGTATCAAACTGGTGATACTGATTATTTTTAAGATAATCATAGGTAGAGTAAGAGGTTTTAACTTTACTTAAGCCCCCGTCTGTTAAGTATGCGTCTTTTTTACAAGCCGCCATACCAAACGCCAGGAAAATAGCCAATACAACCGGTATATTACTTTTTATAATTTGTTTCATAGCTTCTATTATTTAAATCAGATATCAATTAAACACTTTACCAACCCAAAACGGGGTTTGTGTAAGCTGAGAATTGTTTATAAACAGTGTTGGGTCAAGCGGCCAGTAGTATTTGCCTGCAGCAAATTCAGCTGATGAGATATTATCAAACTGCTGTAAATGATTTACCCTTTCTAATCTCACCAGATCATAAAAGCGATGCCCTTCTAAAAACAGTTCGCGCCCGCGTTCGTCATTAACCACTTGTAACACATCAGCACCAGATACACCCGTTATAGGGGCTGCACCACGGTACAACCGCAAGTTGTTAACGATTGATAAGGCAGAGCTATATTCGGCAGATGATTTTGCACAAAGTGCTTCTGCTTTTAACAACTGGATATCCGCCAGCCTGAAAATTACGATATTGTTTAAGGATGCCTGGTAATTAGGATTACCATTTACATTTACAATGTTTGCGTACTTGATGCACTCGTAAAATGATGTAGTACCGCTTGAAATTTTTACGAATCCTTTTTTTAAACGCACATCGTTGGTATCGGTATATAAGGCGGTTACCTTGCTTCCGTCGAGCACCCAGGCAGGCACCGTACGCTTAATGTAAGGCGTAGTAAGCGTTGCACCTGCAAGGGTATAAGCATTATTGGCATCAATGCTTTCAGTTATATTATTTTGTGCTATCTCAAAAATACTTTCCTGCGACTGGCCTTTATAAATATCCATAAAATTTGCAGCATTGGTAAGGCTGTACGACCCGGAATTGATCACCTTGTCGCATGCAAGGCTGCAGTTATCATAATCTCCCATCCAGGCATAGATATGCGCAAGTAAAGCATATGCAGCACCTTTATCGGCACGCACCGCCCTATCGGGCGACGAATTATCTTTTAAATTTAAATACTGTGTAGCTTTAGACAGGTCATCTATAGCTTGTTTTAATACTACAGCCTGTGCGGTTCGCCCGTATTGCTGGTTAACAGTGGCCTCGGTGTTCTCTAATACAAGCGGAACATCCCCCCAAACACGGCACATAATGAAATAAGCAAAAGCCCTGGTGTAATAAGCCTCGCCCAGATACTTGTTTTTTGCTGCAGTTTGTGATACTGTATTATCCCCTGTAAAAACACTTAACGGCATGTTATTGATCTTATTAAGGCAACGGTTACTTTGCGCAACTGCGGTATAAAACGGTGTATAGATCCGTAATTTTAAAAGCGGATCATAGGTAAAAGAACTTTGTACGGCTGTGCCCCAGCGCACATTCAGCACATTACTGAACGACGGATCTTCGGCAGTTAAAAATTCGCCGGAGGCAAGGTCTCCATAGCTGTAATAAGCAAGCGATGCATTAAAGGCCGACCTAAGCAGCGAATAACTGGCAGCAACCCCGGCATTGGCGTCGCCCTCTGTTTGCCAGGTAGTTTGATCTGTTGGCGTACTGATGGGCATCTGATCAAGAAACTTTTTACAGGAAGTGAATAATAACAGTATCACTGCTACATATAATAGTTGATATTTAGCTTTCATTTTCACGTTATTTTGATTGTTAAAGTTTTAGATTAAAGAATGTGGCAGGCAAGTTTAGGTTGTACCCCACCCTACAAATCAATGTTAAAACCTAATGTATATTTAGCGGCGGTTGGATAGATCACATTAGAGGAACCGGTGGTCGGATCAACCAGTTCTGGGTCTGCAATGTCCTTTGCCTTTTTCCAGATTGCCAGGTTATCCCCCAAAACGTACACGTTTACGCGTTTAAGGCCTAATGATCTGATCCATTTATCAGGCAGATCATACCCAAGCGATACATTCCTTAATTTGATGAAACTGCCATCCCTGATAAAATAGTCTGTACCGATATTCCACGGGTCGGTTTGCGATCCGTTGGGATATACCAGGCGCGCATAAGTACTTTTATCGCCCGGTAACTGCCAAAATTGGTTTAAGGTATTGGTATAAGTGGCTACGCCGCCAATAGTGCCCCAACCACCAATGTTACGGGTTCCGTTAAGGGCATCAGATAAGGAGCCGTTCAATATTTTACGACCCGCAACAAACGAGGCAAAAAAGCTTAAAGTAACACGTTTATAATTAAAGGTACTGCCAAAGCCACCTGTGTATTTGGGGTTTGGGTTACCGGCTATGTACTTATCATCATTGGTAATATTATAATCGCCGTTTACGTCAACGTATTTAGGATCGCCTGCCTGCAGGGGCACACCGTAATAAGTTTGTTTTTTCCCGGTGGTAGGGTCTGTTGGCACATCAGCGTTAGTTGCATAAACACCGTTAGTATGAAACACCCTGTAGCTAAACAAAGGCTCGCCCAATGTAAGTGTTTTGTAGAACCACGAATCGCCAAAAAGAAAATCCCGGTTATTATTGGGCAGTTTGGTAACCATGTTTTGATTTATGGATACGTTAAAATTAAAATTCCATTTAAATGGCGATTTAGGGCCCAAAACATTAACATTTGCAGCAAATTCAAAACCCTGGTTACGGATGTCGACATAATTACCCGAATAGAATTTATAACCACTTGTTGCTTGTGCCGGTACATTATAAAAAAACACATCTTTAGCATCTTTGCGGTACCAGTCTACCGTGATGTTCACGCGGCTGTTAAACAATTCTATATCGCCGCCAAAATCTATCTGAGCATCCTTTTCCCAACGTACGCTGTTGCTTGATTGCACACCGGAGCTTAAAAAATAATTATAATACGGGAATGGTGAAACTACAGTAGTGCCATTGTAGGTAGTTGGTGTGCCCCCCAGATAACCGTTGGGGTTAATGGTGCCATTGGTACTGGCAAAACCGCTTGCATCATTAGTTAATGTTTGGTACTTTGAATACCATTGACCGGGGTCTTTACCAACTATACCATAGCTTGCCCTGAATTTTAAAAAGTTAACCACATTTTTTAGGGGAGCAAAAAACGACTCATCTGAGGCTATCCAGCCAGCGGCCATAGCCGGAAAGGTTCCCCATCTGTATTCGGGGCTATAAATGGATGTGGCATCCCTCCTGAAACTGGCCGTAAACAAATATTTACCTGCATAATCATAATTTATCCTGCCATAATATGATTGTGTGGTTTTACGCAAATAACTGGTATTGGTATTTAAATTAATACCCGGCGGTACAGATTGAACAGTATAGATACCTGAAATATTGATACCCGCTGCTGATGAGTAATTATAATTATTTTCATAACTGTAAAGCGAGCCTCCGGCAGCAAAAATAAAACGGTGTTTGCCAAAATCCTTGTTGTATTGAAGAAAATTCTCGAACGACCATGACGGGCTACTGCTAACATTACTATAAGCAGTGTTTAGCGTACCGTTAAGTAATTGCGGCGAAAAATAATCATACTTATCAATATAGTTTGTTGCGCCGTAAGTACTGTTGAATGTTAAATTTTTAGACAATGTATCTGTCAAATTAACAGATCCTACCAGGGTAAGTGTCCTGTTATCATCGTAGTAACTTTTCTTACCGCTGTAAACGGCCACCTGTTCCGGGCTTAACTGCAAAAATGAGCTTGGGAAATTCCAGGCGGTGAATAAATTAGCACCGGCACCGCCCACACCGTGGCTTTGCGTTTGCGAACTCATTAACAGATCAACCGCAAGAGACATTTTTTTGAATGGTTGGATATTCAGGTTAAGATGCGGGGTTACTTTGTCTAAGCCATAACCATTTAATACCCCTTGCTCATTATAATGGTTTACTGATAAACGGTATGATGTTGTACCTGCAAAACCGGCAATCGCAGCGCTTTGGCTATTTACAAGTGTAGTTTTCCTGATTAACAGCCCCTGCCAATCTACATCATTATTAAAAGCCGGGTTTAAGCTATCTGTTAATTGCCTTGGTATTACACCTGTTTGGATATTATTATACCCAAGTTGATTATATAACAACTTTAATTTTAAAGCGCGTTCTGCAGCGCCTGTTGTTACCTTAATTAAATTTGGCGATGTAGTTACCCCTGCAAACGCCGAAAGAGATATTTGCGGCCTGCCTCTTTTAGCCTGTTTGGTTTTTACAATTATAACCCCGTTTCCTCCCCTGGCACCATAGATGGCCGCCGCAGAAGCATCTTTCAGTACATCTATAGATTCTATATCGGCCGGATTGATTAAAGCCAGCGGGTTGTTGTTACCATAAGCTGTCCCAATGGCATTCACATCAAATATAATCCCATCTATAATATACAAAGGGCCGGAATTACCGCCATTGGCATTTCCAAAATCAACATTGGTTGATCCGCGAATTACGATATTAGCCTTTGCGCCCACCTCACCGGTACTGGAAAGTACACTAACACCAGGTAACCTGCCCTGCAGCATCTGATCGAAACTGGCTGCGGGTATATTTGCAATGTCCTTACCTTTTAACGAGGATACCGAAGCAGTTACCTCTCTCCGGTTCTGGCTTTGGTAGCCTACAATAACAACATCATTTAAGGAATGCTCATCAATCTGGAGCGTGTAAGTAGTGCTTTTTTCGGTAGCCTTTACTTCTACCCGCTTATAGCCAAGCAGGCTTATAACCAAAGTATTAAGCTGGCCTTTAAGCTTAAGTTCAAAATGGCCATCGGCATTAGTAATGGTGCCGTTTGCAGGTACACCTTTTTCTGATATTGTTGCACCGGCTACCGATTTGCCTTCAGCATCATTTACCTGCCCCTGTGCCACTCTGATGGGTGTTTGCGCATACGATAGATGGGGTAAAGTATATAATATACAACTCAGTACAAGATAAAGTATAAGTTTTCTCATTAATATAGGGTTAAGTTTTAAATATTGTTTTGTATGTGCTAACGCACCGCTGTTGATTGCAGGTTAGCCTGCTTGCCTGGGTTACATCATATCTTATTATTTAAAGTTTATAGCGTAGGATACCGAGACAAAAAACTAATACGCCATGCGTAAATTTTACAGTTAATGTAAATAGCTATCTCCTAACCGAATAAATGAGCTAAATAGATCTATTTAATCGTTTCAACAAATTTAATCCCTGTGGCTTTGTTGCTTTATCATATATTACCCTTGTATAGGCTTATTTTAGCTACTTTTTATAATGCGATATAAGATGACCGCATAAACTGCTCATATATAATTAACAGGCAGTTTCAAAAATCACCAAATACAGGCCGCCGGAGAAACGGGCTGATAATTACTACTGCCCTACCGGGCAAAAGTCTTTTGGTGTAGCATAATTTGCATTAAAACTTTCTAATAAACATAATTTTAATTTGCGATAATTCCATAGAGAAATTCCTGGCTACCAATGCAAAAACATTCTATTGTTAGGAAGGGCTAAAAACTCGCTCAGGGCAGGTGAGAAAATTCATATTTTAGATTATGATCTATCCCTAACAAGCGGCATAAGCAGCCCTTTTCATCTGTGATTTTAAACTGCAAATTATAAGCAGCCTGAAGACTTTGATGACCAATTGTTAGTATTCAAGAAGATTTAGGTTTGACTATTTTCCGATACAGGAACTACCAATTGGCTGAATATCATAAAGTTACAGAGTTTTAGTAACAAATAAGTAACAGATATATAATATAGTAAAAAATGTTAATAACTCACAATTTTTATTTACAAATCTTGAATGACAGTATCAACAGAGTTTTTCATTCAATATGTCTTCCAATTAATGAAGCTTTTGTTGTCAGATCTATGATTATTTTGCTCCTTTTACTAAGTATTTAATTTTAACTACAGTATATCCGAAAGGCTCCTGTGTAATTCTTGAAAAAGGTGAGCAGATTTCCATGAACTCCTGTTTCCAACAACATATAGTACCTCTTTTGATCGCGTTACTGCGACATTCAATAAATTAGGCTTTTTGCCAGCCCAATTCCGAGCGCCACTTTGTGCGGGAAGCGGTGCTCCCAGAACAAATATCACCGCTTCCGCTTCTCTGCCCTGTACTGTGTGTACAGTGCCTACGCGCTCCGATGGCCAACTTTCCGGGTTATCGACCCAGTTATGCAGGATACCGGTACGACGAAGCAGCATACGTAAATTATCCGCGACTATTACAAAAGGACTTACAATATAGAGATCGGGCTTTATACCCGAGCTTTTCAATTGTTGCAGCATCCCTATCACCCAATCACCTTCCTGAGCACACCATTTGTCTTGTGCTTGACCTGCAATATCAAACCAACGTGAAGGGCCGAACAAATCTCGTATTGATGAAGATAAAGGGCGCTTTGCCTGAACCATCTGCCCACCATAACCGATCTTGTTTGAAATCGAAAACATCGGATCGGCACAACGCCGATGTACTAATAAAGGCACTCCGACCGTGCGGACGGCTCCAGGAGCCACGAAATCAGCGACAAAAGCAGACGTTTGATCTCCTAATGTCTGTACTGAACCCTCCGGCGCGTTATAACGATCTGCTTCTACCAAAAATTCACCACAAATGCTTCGTGTTAGACTATCTGGTAAACTCACAACAGGTTCAATCTGAACCGGATCGCCTACAATGATCGCTCGTTTAGTACGCATCAGGGCGCCAATGGCCGCTTGTGGCAAAGCTTGCCCGGCTTCATCCACTAAAAGATAGCCTAAAGATTCTGGAGGCAGTTCTTTCATCATCCTGCCAACTGATGCAAATGTTGTAGAAATACATGGGATAACCAGAAACAAAGAGGCCCACATGTCCTGTAATAAAACTTGCTTTTTCGTATCAGAAAAGTCTTTCCCTGATAATGCCATCATTAGAACGCCGAGGTTATGCCGGAAATACTGTGCCGAGGCATCAATGAATGCTTTATGTACATTCATAGCTTCAATAAATAATGCATCACGTAAACGCTGGTCGGCAGCGTCGAACCATGGCGATGTCAGCTGCTTGACGGCATGAGGTTTGCGCCAAAAATCGGCATCGACCAGATGGGTTCCGCTTTTTGACTGAAATTGCGCAATCACCGCTTGTGCATCACTTAATACTTTCAAAGTATCCTTATTTGCCTTTGTGGCTTTTAGAGATTGATCTTTCCGTTTTGCAAGTTCATACTTAACATCTTGTTCACTTTTAAGTTGCCTTACTTGCATTTCCAATATATCCGACAAATCTTTCAGTAAAGTTTGGTTAACAGTTTTCCATTCTACGAAACGAGTAGTATTTAAAAGCCGTGCGATAAAACTCGGTCGCGATTGACGATGTGCTGTAATCTGGTTTTCTGCCCGCTGTTTCCGAATTATGGTTGATGCTAAGAGACTACTTACGTTGTGCAGATCAGCCTGAGCATGTTCCAAATTTAATGCTGCTGTACTTGCTGCCTTTGCCAAGTCTCTTTCTTCAGTCATCAATCGCGGAAGAGAACGTACCTTCGCCCGAACGATTGCTAATTCTGCTTTCCTATCTTCAACAGCCTGCAAAACCGATTGAAATTGTTGACGTGCCTGATGCCAGGCAACCAAGGCCAGTTCAGGACTAGCTGGCGCATTTTCTACTTCAATAATATGCGGCGTTCTTATGCGAACAGTGCCGGTTTTTGAATCCGTTTCTTCCCAATTCTGCGAGATGCCCGATGCCGCGGCCAAATAGGTACGGAAACCTGTTTCCTTATCCCACCAAAAACGCTGCATGAAAGTCGCCCGGTTGAGCGCGTTACCTAAGACGGCGGCACACATTCCCCAAGTTTCTTTCTGATGAACCGCATCAGAAAGTGTCTTAAAGTATCGAAGATCGGTCGCGTCATCTGCAATAGCATCAAGCGAAGGTAACTCTGCGCTTACATTTTCTACCGCTTTGTTGTTAGATGAAACAACCAACATCTCAAACCCTTTTAAGCGCTCATTTAATTGATATAAATGTAGCCAACCATTTCCGACATTAATTTTCTCGCCTGAGTGAGTAAACGCAGTTTTAGGATCATTAAAAGATACCATTTGCTTTGCTCTTTCTGTGACCAATCCTGCAACAATGTCGCGCAGTAAAGTAGTTTTACCTGTTCCCGGAGGGCCGTTGACCGGCAAAATACCATTACCCCTCAATCCATTTACTGATAAATTCACAGCTGCCTGTTGTAACAGTACCAAAGGGTGCCTACCCTTACCCGGCCAGCGGGCTGGAGGGAAGTTCTCTGGTGCTACGATCTGTTCGAGAATATCATTTTCGACAAGCAAATCGTAAGTTCTATCGGGAACCAAGCCTCCGAGATAACGGGTAAGATTGGATGTAGGCTTACCCGATAAAAATGCTTGTTTTGCGGCAGTAAGATCCGCAACAAAAAAACTATTTAGTAGTAATGGGTCGGGCGGTCCAGCGTTACGCATGTAATGATAAACCTTCACCGTAAAAGGAGCTTGCTTCAACAAACCATCTGGCAAATCGAATTTTTCTTTGATCCAATGGTAGGCTTGCCCAATCAGTGCACTACTAACTGACAAGGGATTTCCTTCGTCATCCTTTCGATTAATAAAATTATAGAAATCGCTTGTCAACTTCGGCTCAACCACGGCCCAATCGCCAAGTTGCCGAAGATTTCCTTTTAGAACATTTGATACCCCCCAACCGAAACTGGATATAACCGCTGCACCTTCATCTACCAGAAAACCATTACGATCCACCAATAAGGAAGCAAGTACGGCTTCGCCAGCCTTTACAGGGCGTTCTGCGCGACTGTCAGGAAACTTCTCCATTAACGCAGCGACAGCTTCCGGCATTTTAACTGTGCCCAATACGATATGATAAAACAGCTTGTAATCCGGCTTTGATTTTTCTCCGTCGCCATCCCAAGGCAAGAGCCCAATCCCTGCCGACTTAATTAATGTTCGGTCACCATTCTGAGCCAATTGTTCAGGTTTAAGAAATGATTGTGGAGATAATACTTCTAGCGCCGTCCACGCGTTAAGAATCCGCACTGCGTTAATGTCACTATTTACTTGTTTGACTTCAATAAACGGTGGAAAGTCAACAGGAAGACCTATAGGTAACACAACGTCTTTAATTTTAACAAACGGTTTTACATATGATAATTCTTGCACACGACGCCGAGCTTGTTCAGATAACTTTTTAGCACGTGAAGTGGTACGGATATCCAATTCACGTAATAAGACTTCTATCTCCGATTTGTTGTCGTGAATAACTATGTAACGATTCTCAAGCTCCTGTATACTAAAATTCAAATATGGTCTTGTCATCTTATTAATTGGTTAACACAACTTTAAAACAAATCAGATAATCAAGTTATTTGATTCCCTTAATACATATAAGATGATTAACTTAACCAACCATCCCGTTAATAAAGGTTTCTACAAAATCTTTTATGCGTATTAAAATACTATCTCCTCTTTTTTTACGTAGTAGTATGCTTGGCTTTTCCCCTTCAATTAGATCCAGTAAATCATCCCTTAATGGCTCTCTTTCTGCGAAAAGGTAATCTTCAATCAATTTTTCTGTTTTTGCCTTTGAAAGATTTTCTTCAATGATTATTTTTTCAAAAGCCAGCTTCTGTTCTTTATCCCAGTATCTGTCAAATTCTGTAGTCACTTCATCAGTATCTGAAATCAGTGGTAGGTTTTCTTCGATAAAACGTTCTATCAATTCACGTTTACTACGTAACGTAGTTTCAGTAGACAATAAATTAGCAATCTCTCTTTTCGTCTTTTCTGTATCGCCTTTATTCTGTGACTTGAGTTTAATCAGTAATTGAATGATATAATTTACGTTTATCTCGTCGCGATGTATAAGCTCTAATTCAAAATCTACGTCTTCCAAAATAGAGACCCTTTCTTTCGTTTCTTTGGTGCCTTCGTAAATATCAAGATATTTACTTTTAAAATCCTCAAACTCCTGCTCAGGCATTTGCAGATCATTCCAGGTAAAATCCGCAAAAGAGGTAAGGATATTTTTAAGCCTCATCAAATTTCGAAAGGCTTTTACAAATTCCAGCTTGTCATCTTCACTTTGTAGATCATTTACATCATTTGGCGATGATGTAATATCCTTTAGCTTTTCAAAAGCTTCTTCAAATTCTTTTGCATAATCCTCGTACGGCTGCATAATGATTACTTCAATAGCATCCTTGTTACTGAATAAGGCTATAGCTTCATCGGTTCTGTTTTTGAGATTACGAAAGGCAACGATATTTCCTTGGGATTTTTGTTCATTTAATATTCTGTTGGTACGGCTGTATGCTTGGATTAAACCATGATATTTAAGGTTTTTATCTACGTATAACGTATTTAACGTTTTACTATCAAAACCAGTTAAAAACATGTTCACCACTAACAATATGTCAATTTTACCGTCCTTTACCTGCTTGGAAATATCATTGTAATAATTGTAAAAACTTTCACTGTCTTTCGTGCTGTAGGCACAGCCAAACATTTGATTGTAATCATTAATAAACTCGTCTAACTTTTCCCTGGCGTGTGGTCGCAAATTGTAAATAGCTTGCGGTTCCTGAACTACCGAAACTTCTTCGGGGATAAAACCATTCGCTTCGGCATCTTCTTCGTTATTCGCATAACTAAAAATAGCAGCTACTTTTAATTGATGGGCTCCCTCTTCTTTTCTACGTTGAAAAAGGCCATAATATTTAATCAATGTTTTCACACTATCCACACAGAACATCGCTGTAAAACGTTTGCTTTGTGTTTTTCGGTCATGATGCGCGATGATATAGTCCGTAATCTTTGTTAAGCGATTTTCATCTTCCATTAACTCCCTTGTATCAATATCTTCGACCTCAATATCTATAGCAGTTTCACGGCCATCTTTATGTTTGTATCTACCTACGTATTCGACCGAAAACTTTAATACATTTTCATCACGAATAGCGTCTGTGATCACGTATTTATGCAGACAATCTTCAAATAAATCTTTTGTAGTGCGCTTGCCTAATTCATTTTTATTAGCATTATCAGCAAATATTGGCGTTCCTGTAAAACCAAATAATTGGCTGTTGTTAAAGTAGGATTTTATACGTTGGTGAGTTTCGCCAAATTGGCTGCGGTGGCATTCATCAAAGATAAACACGATTCGTTTATCCTTTAAGTTAGCCATTTTACTTTCGTATCTTAATTTACTGATTGCAGTATTTAGTTTTTGAATAGTTGTTATGATAAGTTTTGAACTTTTATGCTCGCCCTTTTTGTCAGCATAGGTGTCGGTAAACTGCTTTACCAGATTATTGGTATTGTCAGCACCATCGATGCTTCCTTCCTGAAAGCTATTAAACTCTTTAGCGGTTTGATAATCCAAATCTTTTCTATCAACCACAAAAACCACTTTATGAACCTGCGGAAGATTCATCAATATTTGACTGGCCTTAAATGATGTTAGAGTTTTTCCGGAACCTGTAGTGTGCCAGATGTATGCATTTTTATTACTGATCTTTACCCGTTCAATTAATGCCTCCACAGCATAATATTGGTACGGGCGCAATATCATCGGTATTTTATTGGCTTCGTTAAGCACGATATATTTACATATCATTTTACTGATATGACAATGCTCTAAAAAAGCATCGGTAAAGTCGCTTAATATATTGGTAAGGCGTTTGTTTTCTTTATCAGTCCAATAAAAAGTTTGTTTAAAGTCTTGGTAACGGTTATTAGCAAAGTATTTAGAATTTACTCCATTGCTTATTACAAATACCTGTACGTACTGATACAAGGCGTAATTGGCATTAAATGAATGCCTTTGGTAACGATTAAGTTGATTAAAAGCCTCTTTCATTTCCAAACCCCTACGTTTTAGCTCTATTTGAACCAATGGCAACCCATTGATGAGAAGGGTGACATCGTACCGGTTTACGTATTTCCCTTCTTGTGTAACCTGGTTGGTTACCTGATATTGATTTTGGCACCAATGGTCGGTGTTTAAGAATTCAAAATAAAGGTTTTCGCCATTGTCGCGAATAATGTGCTGTTTTTGGCGCAATGTTTTGGCTTTCTCGAAAATAGTGCCTTTGTTAAGGATGTTGAGTACCTTATCAAACTCGCCAACTGAAAAATTAATATTGTTGTGCTTTTCTAACTGTGTTTTTAGGTTTTGAACCAACGCTAACTCATTGGATAATAAAACATATTGATAACCTAACTTTTTCAAGTTGGTTATCAATTGTTCTTCTAATATTTGTTCGGATTGTTTTGGCATATTTATGATAAAGCCTTTAAAGATAGCAAATACAGCCAATTACGAACCGGCAAATTAGTTACCCTAACGCCTTAAACATTTGATCTATACATTTTTTCTTTTGCTCTAAGTTAGGATGTACATACAAATTTAACGTAGTAGTAATGTTTGAATGCCCTAACAGCACGCTGACTGTCTTATAATCGCACTTGCTTTCGATACACCTGGTGGCAAAACTATGTCGTAAGCCATGAAATTTCAGATCGGGCATATTTAATTGTTTCATTAAATTTTTATAATAGCTTCTATAAGTTCGGGGCTCGGTAGGTTTCGCATCGTTAGTTAATATAAAAAAAGAATTGTTTACAATTTTCTTTAAAGGTTTTAACATTCGCAGTAGATCCCTGCTCATAGGTATCTCCCTGATCGAGTTTTTGGTTTTAGGAGTATCCAGAATCAATTCTGTTTTGCGGTCGCCATCTTCTACCAAATAAATCCGTTGTATTGTTTTTCTTACATTTATAACACCATTATCGGTATCAATATCTTCCCATGTAAGGGCGCAAACTTCACCAATGCGTATGCCCGCACTTAAACAAATATAGACACCTACATTGCGAAACGTAAAGTGTGTTTCTATATAACTCATCACTTTTTTCTGGTTCGTTCTGCTCAGTACATCAATGTTGTGTTTCTCCCTCTCTGTAGGAAATTGGATATCGAATGGCTGATGCTCCAACCATTTGTTTTTGGCCCCGAATTTTAACACCATTTTTAACACTATCAAAATGTCTTTAATAGTCTTTTGGCTTAGTCCCTGTTCCAATTTTTGAAGTACAAAAGCCTGGACTTGGGCTTCCTCAATTGTTTTTTTGTCGCCAAAAGCGGGTAACAGGTGATTTTCAACTAAAAGTACATAAGCTGAGAAGCTTGACTTTTTAACATATAGTTTTTTGTCGGTCTTCCATAGATTAATTACTTGGGCAATTGTTTTTTGTTCGTTCATGAGATTGATTTAAAAGTTATTATTAATCTCAAAAGGTAAAAAAGAGTATTTAAAAACAGGAAGTTCTTTCCTTAAGGTTCCAAATTTGAGATTCCCAGGGTTTACTGAGAAGTGGGAAGAGATAAAACTGGTAGACATCACTGAAAAAATAAATAGCGGTAAAACTCCATTAGGCGGAGAATCTGTTTATCTGTCTGAAGGCATAGTTTTTATAAGAAGTCAAAATGTCAATAATGAAAAATTAGAACTTGAAAATCCAGTTTATATTTCTGAAGAGGTAAATGCCACGATGAAAAACAGCGTGGTTAAACCGAATGATATTTTGTTAAACATTACTGGTGCGTCATTGGGACGTAGTTGTGTGGTTCCAGATGATTTTGCATTGGGTAATGTAAATCAGCATGTGTGCATCATTCGATTAAAAGAAAATTATAATCCTCGATTTCTCCAACCGATTTTCTCCTCAGCTAAAGGGCAGTCAATTTTTGAAAGCTTACAAACCGGCAGTGGTCGAGAAGGGTTGAACTTTGACAGTATAAAAAAGATTATACTTAAAATGCCCGTAGCTGGTGAACAGCTAAAAATTGCTTCTTTTCTTTCGCTTCTCAATAAACGTATCGAAACTCAAAACAAAATAATTGAAGAGCTACAAACTTTAATGCAAATTCTCACTAAAGAAATATTTAGTCGAAAACTCAGATTTAAAAAGGCGGATGAGAACGTCTTTCCCGAATGGGATAAAACAAAAATGGGAGACGTTTTTGAATTTAAAGTAACCAACTCCTATTCAAGAGAAAAATTAAACTATTCGGAAGGGATAATAAAAAATATTCATTACGGCGACATACATACCCAATATCGGACCTTATTTAATGTCGAAAAAGAACATACCCCATATATTAATCTTGAAGTGAACACTAATAGTATAAATAAAGAAAGTTATTGCCAAGTCGGAGATTTGATATTGGCAGACGCTTCAGAAGATTTGAAGGATGTAGGCAAAAGTATTGAGATTGTAAATTTAAAAGATCAGAAAACATTATCGGGGTTACATACTATATTAGCTCGACCTCTAAAAAATATTTTCGCTATAGGTTTTTGCGGATATTTATTCCGATCTGAAAAAGTAAGGCAGCAAATACAAAAGGAGGCTCATGGATCGAAAGTTTTAAGTATTGCACCTGTTAGATTATCTAAATTGACTTTACCCATTCCTACGTTGATCGAACAAACGCTGATCGTCGATTTTCTTTTCTCAATAGATGAAAAGATCGAAATAGAAAAGGTCCTTTTAAAAAAGTATCACGTTCAAAAACAATATTTACTTCAAAATTTGTTTATATAAACAGGTTTGCTAACAAGTGTTTTTTCTGATCTTGTATTTTTTTTAAAAGCTGATTTTCCAAATCTATTTTAGTGTCAATTGATGCAAGAAAATCACCAATCTTGATTTGTTCGGAGAGGCTTGGACAATCTATTTCAATATTCCCAAAATCAGTAGAGCTAATAGCTGGATAGCTTGTTCCTGTACATCTTTCAATAACTTTATCAACGAATCTTCGATTATGTAAGTATTGGTAAATGAATCGAGAACTTTGTTTAGTTCTGATTTGTGCATATCCAGTTGATGCAACATATTCTCCTTTTTTATCAAAAAAAAGATTATTCTTTTGATATGGTCTAACCATTTGAAACAGAATATCATTCTTTGCTAAAACCCTTTGAGCTCTACTCGGTGCTTCGCTTTTTAAAATTCTATCTTCTTTTAATAAACGGCCATTTACTACACTCTCTAAGTCAATATAATAAAATGAGTTCGGAACACTTTTGATTTTTGGATTTATATCACAGACTTCTTTTAATTTTTTCGTTTCCCATGCAGGAAAATCACATCCATTACTATCTTGAAATCTTAATTCTTGTGAAAAGATTCTTTGTGAAATTACATTTTTTAATACATCTAATTCCCTAATTATTTTGTTTTGGGTTTGAATCCTTCCATCTAAGGCTGAAAGTAAACCCATCAATTTTTCTTGTTCATCTTTTTTTGGAATATATACTTCAATTTTTTCTATAGTTGATTTAGAAAGA
>NZ_SNQG01000021.1 GCF_004378255.1 Mucilaginibacter phyllosphaerae | reverse complement strand
GCATCGACAAGCTCGACGTGGTGATCGCCAACGCCGCCATCGCCAAGGGGTTCGTGCCCATCAAGGAGGCGAAGCGGTCCGACGTCCTGGAGCACGTCAACGTCAACGTGCTGGGCGTGCTGTCGCTGTTCCAGGCCACGCGGGCGCTGCTCGAGAGGGCGGCGGCAGACGCTTCGCCCGGGGAAAAGCCCGTCTTTGCCATCATCGGCACCGTCGCCGGCAGCATGGGCGGCATGATGGACATCCCCAACGCCGTCTACGGCGCGTCCAAGGTCATGGCGCACTGGTACGGCCTGCGCCTGCACAAGGAGGAGGAGTG
>NZ_SNQG01000003.1 GCF_004378255.1 Mucilaginibacter phyllosphaerae | reverse complement strand
CCAGGCACAGAACTGCCATAACTGTCCCATGCGGGGCGTGTGTCATAGCGGACAAGGCAACCGGATCGTTGAGGTGAACCATTTGCTCAGAGAGCACAAGCAGGCAGCAAAACAAAGATTGAATACCGAACAGGGTATCAAATACCGGAAGCGAAGGCCTGCCGATGTAGAACCGGTGTTCGCCCAACTCAAGCATAACCATGGTTTCAGGCGCTTCCTGCTGAAAGGGATGTCCAAAACAGAGGTCGAAATAGGGTTATGGTCTATCGCCCATAACCTTAGAAAATGGAAAGCGTAAGCTTTTAGCTCCTTTTTCCCCTGAAAAACGCTCTTAGCACCGATCAGAAACTACTTTTCTGTACAATAGGGCTGCGTTCTCTAATAAACCAATAAAAATATATTAATAAAAAAAACCGCCTCATAATTGCTTATGAGACGGCCTCTATTGTATGGCTACAGCTTTCAGCTACAGTAAGCTTATCTGCAATTGGCAGGTAGCAATCCCCCGACTTGGCATGTAATTACTCATGTGTAGAAATTACTGCTTAAGCCGTAGCAGCCATGCTTTGTATTATCTACATCCCCAACTGGTTCATCACATATTCAAAAATAAACGTCCAGTTTTCTATGGCTTGCTGGGTGCTTTGGCCGCTGCCGTGGCCGCTGTCAAAATCCATGTGGAGGATGATAGGGCTGGTTTGGCCGGGATTGTTTTGCAGGGCAGCCACAAACTTTTTGGCGTTCATGGGGTCAACCCGGGTATCATTGGCGCCGGCGGTTACCAGCATAGGCGGCACATTTACACCCATACGGATATTTTGATAAGGCGAATACCGCAGTAACCATTTAAACTGCTCTGCATTTTCTGATGAGCCGTATTCCGGGATCCAGTAACGGGCTATCAGGAATTTGTGGTAGCGCAACATATCCAGTAACGGCACCTCGCATACAATGGCTTTAAACAGATCTGGCCGTTGTGTTGCTGCTGCACCCATCAGCAGCCCGCCATTACTGCCGCCCAGGGCAACTATTTTGCTTTCGGTGGTGTATTTTTGTTTGATCAGCCATTCTGCGCAGGCATAAAAATCATCGAAGCTGTTTTGTTTCTTAGCCAGCATCCCGTCCAAATGCCATTGTTCGCCAAACTCATCGCCTCCGCGGATGCCCGCATTTACCACAATACCACCCGCCTGGATGAACGGCGCATAAAAGCCGAAATAGCCCGGTTTAATACCCGATTGGAAACCACCATAAGCCGTTAACAGCACCGGGTTATTGCCATCCATCTTGATATCCTTTCGGTGTACTACAAATGCGGGTACCCGGCTACCGTCTTTACTGGTGTAAAATTTGATCTCGCCGGTTATCTGGCTCATATCAACAGGCAATTGCCGCTGGTAAAACAGCTTCCACTTATAATCTTTTGGCGAAGCAACGTAGGTTTTTGGGGTGGATGTGAAAGTTACGAGCGAGATGTATAGCTTATCCTCCTCCCGATCGTAACTTATGCCGCCTATGCTGCCTTGCTCTGGTAATGGCATAGCGCGCAGTTTTTTACCATCCAGGTTATAAATGGTTAAGCGGCTCTCAATATCCTTTTTATCCTGTACAATAATGCTGTTTTTGGTAACCACGTAAGCCTCCATTACCGTTTTACTTTCAGGGATAAGCACTTTCCAGTTTTTGTAATCGGGGTTTAGCTTATCGGCCAGCATCAATTTGCTGTTAGGCGCGTTATCGTTGGTTTTAATATATAGCCGGTTGCCAATAGCCTCCGGATAGGCCTGAAATTTTTTACTATTATATATCAGCTTGCCTTCTTTTAAACTGCCGGTAGGGCGCATACGCAGGCTATTAGAATAAAAATCGCCTTCGCCGCTAAAGGTTACATCGCTATAGCGGTTATCATAAATAAAATAGCTGTTTTGTGCATCCTTAGTAGTGCCAACAAAAGTTGCTTTCTCTATCGGGTCGCCAACTTTAAGGTAGTAGGTTTTCAGCGGGCGTTGTTTATCCACATCTTCCTGGCTGCGCAGGGTAACGTAGGCATGCTGCTGATCCTGCGCCCAGTCAAAACCACTGGTGTTGGTAATAGGGTCATGAATTTGCTTGCCGGTACGGGTATCAATAAAATAAACCGTATTTACCTCGGCCCCGCTTTTTTGGGCGCTGATGGCGGCACGTTCACCGTCGTAGGTATAGCTGGTGCCGCTGGTAGAGATCTTGCCTTCCGCATCCAGCGTCACAGGGTCCCATATCAGGGTCTTTTTGCCATCAATAATGGTGTAGATCTTATACTGCTTATCGCCCTTCTTTTTCACCGTCTGAAAAACGCGTTTACCCACGGTGTTCAGCGGACCTTCGTAATCCATGTTCAGGTAGGCCGCAATCTTCTCTTTCAGATCGGGGTGTGTTTTCTGGGTTTTTGAAAGATATTCAACGCCATAATCGTGTTGCTTTTTGGTCCATTCAATAACGTCTTCGTTCTTTTTATCTTCCAGCCAGCGGTAATTGTCGGTTAATTGTACCCCATGCAGGGTATCAACAACGGGTTTAGCTTTAGTTTTTGGCGGGTCGAATTTATGCTGTGCGTTTGCGGCCATAGCGGCGGTAGTAATTAAGGTGAGTAGCAGGGTACGTTTCATCAGGTAACGATAAGGTGCAAGCTAAGATAGCTAATATCGGCTAAATTAAAACCCTCCTATACCTGTTAAAAAATCGCCTATGTTTATTTTATGCAGCTTTGGTTTAAATTACACAGTATATCAATTTAACTAAACAGATCATTATGACCTACGGCTACATCAGGGTAAGTACCGACAAGCAAACGGTAGAAAACCAACGTTTCGAGATCAATCATTTTTGCCAGAACAGCGCACGTTTTGTAGATAAATGGATTGAATAAACTATTTCAGGCTCAAAAGAACTCAAAGACCGCAAACTGGGCAAACTTTTAAAAAAGATGAAGAGAGGGGACATCTTAATTTGTTCTGAACCTATCCAGGCTTGGTAGAAACCTATTGATGATCATGGGCATTTTAAACGAATGCATGAATAAGGAAATAGAGGTTTGGACGATAAAGGATAACTATAGCCTTGGCAGCGACATTAATTCAAAAGTTTTGGCATTCGCATTTGGACTTTCAGCAGAGATCGAGCGAAACTTAATATCACAACGTACTAAAGAGGCCCTTGCCCGTAAAAAAGCAGAAGGTGTAATTCTTGGCCGGCCCAAAGGGCGTAAATCCTCAAAAACAAAACTCCCAGGTCAGGAAAAACGCATCAAAGAGCTGCTTGACAAAAATGTTTCCTACAGCGCTATCGGCCGTATATTGGGTGTTCCCCGTTTAACAGTATCATCTTTTGTAAAAGCAGCAGTTTAACATTACGGCGTGTTTGGGTAAGCGCCCCCGGCAGGTTACAATTACAACCGGCATACCACAAGGCGCGAAGTATCGCGCCTCTACAACAGCAACAAACGTAGAAACGTGATACTTCGCGTCTCCCGGCAGATAGGTAACTCGCGCCAGGAATTAAAGCGCACAGGCAGCAGCAATACATAATTCCCTCCCACGGGAGGGTTAGGGAGGGGTTATGCATCAGATCGGCATTACGGCTAAACCCCTCCCTGCCATTACACTATCCACCGCGCCCCTCCCCGGGGAGGGAATGAAAACCTGCCCGCACCCCACACCCGCAGCACCTCCGCGCCCTTTTACAAGCCCTGTTAATAACCCTAAAATCAATTAAAAAAAACACTTTCCTGATTTAAGAAATTTACCTACATTTGCGGGCTAATTGTTGCTCATTGAAATCGCTAAAAACATATTCAATCCCTTTTACCGGCTTAAAGCTGGGTAAACATTATTTTGAATACGAAATAAACGATGCCTTTTTTGCTGAGTTTGAGTATTCATTGGTGAAAAAAGCCAACCTTATTTGTAAGGTGGAACTGGATAAGCAGGAAACAATGCTGATCCTGAACTTTGACATTACCGGCACTGTAAATGCCACATGCGACAGGTGTTTGGCCGATTATCTGCAACCGGTGGATATTCACGAGCAGCAGATAGCCCGCTTTACCGAAGAGGAAATGAGCGAGGACGACGAGATAATTACCCTGGGCAAAAACGATCATGAGATTGATGTTGCCGGGCTGATATATGAATATGTGAACGTTGCGCTGCCGTTTATTGCACAATGCAGTAACCAGGGCGATGGTAAACAGTGTGACGAAGAAATGCTGGCCAACTTAAACAAGTTTGCGGCAAAGGATGAACAAACCGAGAGCACCGACCCGAGATGGGAAGCTCTCAAAAAATTAAAATAATATAATAACTAAAAGTTATGGCACACCCAAAACGGAAAATTTCGAAATCAAGAAGAGATAAACGCAGAACGCACTACAAAGCTGAAGCGCCTACTTTAACCACCTGCCAAACTACTGGTGCGGTACACTTGCCACACCGTGCTTACACTGTTGATGGTAACGTTTACTTCAACGGAAAAATTCTTATAGAAAAAGCAGTTGCAGTATAAGTTTAATTTTCTGAAATGAAGATTGGCTTAGATATTATGGGCGGTGATTTCGCCCCCAAGGCAGCAGTTTTAGGGGCAATTGAAGCTTGTAAAGTTTTATCTGCCGGGCAAAAGCTTGTGCTGATAGGCGACAAGGAAATTGCCCTCACTATTCTTCAGGAAAATAATTTTAGCCCCGATAACTTTGAGTTTGTACATACAACCGAAGTTATTGGCATGGGCGAACACCCCACCAAGGCTATTGTACAGAAACCCAATTCCAGCATTGCGGTAGGTTTTAACCTGCTTAAAGAAGGCGCCCTACAGGCCTTTTCTTCGGCAGGTAATACGGGCGCTATGCTGGTAGGCAGTATGTTCAGCGTAAAAACCATCCCCGGTGTGATACGCCCCGCCATGACAACCATTGTACCCAAACTTAAAGGCGGTTTGGGTATTATTTTGGATGTTGGCGCCAATGCCGATTGCAAGCCCGATGTGCTTTTGCAGTTTGGCGTTTTAGGCAGCCTGCTTGCCGAATCGGTTTACGGCATCCCCAACCCGCGGGTTGCACTGATGAACATCGGCGAGGAGGAGGAAAAAGGCAATATGCTTGCCCTGGCCACCTACCCGCTAATGAAAGATACCAAACTGTTTAACTTTGTGGGTAACGTAGAGGGGCGCGACCTGTTCGAGGATAATAACGATGTTGTTGTTTGCGATGGTTTTACGGGTAACGTTATTTTGAAGCTTGCCGAATCTTTTTACGTCATCACCCTGAAGAAAAGATTGAAGGACGAGTTTTTTGACCGTTTTAATTACGAGCAGTATGGCGGCAGCCCCATTTTAGGTGTGAACGCCCCGGTTGTTGTTGGCCACGGCATCTCCAGCCCCGAGGCGATCAAAAACATGGTGCTGCTATCCAGAAACATGATAGAAACCAACCTTATTGACAAAATTAAACTGGCTTTTCAGTAAAAAAATATAGAATGAGCAAAATTACTGCTGCTATTACCGCTGTTAATGGTTACGTGCCCGAGTACGTATTAACTAACCAGGAGCTGGAAACAATGGTGGAAACCAACGACGAGTGGATCACGAGTCGTACCGGCATCAAAGAGCGCAGAATATTAAAAGGCGAAGGCCTGGGCACCTCAGATATGGCCGTACCGGCTGTACAGGGCCTGCTTAAAAAGCGTGGTATCAGCGCAGAAGAGATTGATCTGATCATCTTTTGCACCACCACACCCGATTTGCCCTTCCCGGCAACCGCAAACATCCTTGCACATAAAATTGGCGCTAAAAACGCCTGGGGGTACGATCTGCAGGCGGCATGCTCCGGCTTTATATTTGGCCTGGCTACCGGCGCACAGTTTATAGAAAGCGGCAAGCACAAAAAAGTTTTAATAGTGGGCGGCGATAAAATGTCGTCTATCATCAATTACGAAGACCGCGCTACCTGTATCATATTTGGCGATGGCTGCGGCTGCGCCCTGCTGGAGCCCAACACCGAGGGCCTGGGTATTGTAGATTCGGTACTAAAAAGCGACGGGGCGGGCTCGCATCTGCTGTTCCAAAAATCGGGCGGTTCGGTTAGCCCCGCCTCGCACGAAACCGTTGCCAACAAAGAGCATTTTGCTTACCAGGAAGGCCAGGCCGTGTTTAAATTTGCCGTTACCAACATGGCCGAGGTTGCCGCCGAAGTAATGGAGCGCAACCACCTTGTAGCCGATGATATTGCCTGGCTGGTACCGCACCAGGCCAACAAACGCATTATTGATGCTACCGCCAACCGTACCGGCATCAGCGCTGATAAGGTGATCGTAAACATCGAGCGTTATGGTAACACCACCAACGGCACCATCCCCCTTTGTTTATGGGAATGGGAAAGCAAGTTTAAAAAAGGTGATAACCTGATATTAGCTGCTTTTGGCGGCGGGTTTACCTGGGGCTCTATTTATTTAAAATGGGCGTATTAACAGCTGTGCGTATTTTAAATATGCAGATATGCAGATTTTTAAATAAAACATCTTAAAATTGTACGTGTTAATTAATTAAATTCATCAAAATCATCTGCACATCTGCACATTTGCATATCTGCACATTAATTACATCCAAACCAATTATCGCTTACTATGGATATTAAACAGATTCAGGACCTTATACGCTTCGTTTCAAAATCGGGCGTAAACGAAGTTTCTATCGAGCAGGAAAATTTTAAGATCACGATAAAAACCAACGAAGCGCCTACCTACGTAAACGCTTCTATCCCGGCGCCACAGCCGCTTGCTGCTGCCGCTGCGCCGCAGCCCAGCCTTCCTGTAACCGCAGCCCCGGCTGCCGAAGCTGCGCCGGCCGTTGCCGATACCTCTAACCTCATTACCGTAAAATCGCCGATGATAGGTACCTTTTACCGTTCGTCATCACCAGATAAACCGCTGTTTGTTAACGTGGGCGATGAAATAAGCACCGGCAGCGTACTGTGCATTATCGAAGCCATGAAACTGTTTAACGAGATCGAGTCTGAAGTATCAGGCCGTATTGTTAAAGTACTGGTAGATAACGCATCACCGGTTGAATACGACCAGCCATTATTTTTAGTAGAACCTAAATAGATGTGCTAATGTGCAGATATGCGGATGTGCAAATTGGCGCACCCATATTCATCTGCACATCCGCACATTTGTAATTTGCACATCTAAAAGCCATGTTTAAAAAAATATTAATAGCTAACCGAGGCGAAATTGCCCTGCGAATTATTCGCACCTGTAAAGAAATGGGCATTAAAACCGTAGCTGTGTACTCCACCGCCGATCGTGATAGCCTGCATGTGCGCTTTGCAGATGAGGCCGTTTGTATTGGCCCCCCTCCAAGCCGCGACTCTTACCTCAATATCCCCAACATCATATCGGCTGCCGAATTAACCAACGCTGATGCGATACACCCGGGCTATGGGTTTTTATCAGAAAATGCCAAGTTTTCGGCCATTTGTGCCGAATACGGGATCAAATTTATCGGCGCCACTGCAGATCAGATCAACAGGATGGGCGATAAGGCATCGGCCAAAGAAACCATGAAAAAAGCCGGTGTGCCTATTGTGCCCGGTTCTGAAGGTTTGCTGGAGAGTGTTAAACAAGGCATTGGTTTAGCCAACAAAATTGGCTACCCTATTATACTAAAGGCAACTGCCGGTGGCGGTGGCCGTGGTATGCGTATTGTTTGGAAAGACGAAGAATTTGAGAATGCCTGGGATAGCGCCCGTGCAGAATCCGGCGCGGCCTTTGGTAACGACGGCCTGTACCTGGAAAAATACGTGCAGGACCCGCGCCACATCGAGATACAGGTTGTGGGCGACCAGTACGGCAAAGTTTGCCACCTGTCTGAACGCGACTGCTCTATTCAGCGCCGCCACCAGAAGCTGGTAGAAGAAGCGCCATCGCCCTTCATGACAGAAAAATTGCGTAAACGCATGGGCGAGGCTGCCATTAAAGGCGCCAAAGCCGTTAAATACGAAGGTGCCGGTACGGTAGAGTTTTTGGTTGATAAAGACCGCAACTTCTACTTTATGGAGATGAACACCCGGATCCAGGTAGAGCACCCGGTTACCGAAGAGGTGATCAATTTCGACCTGATCAAAGAACAGATAAAAGTTGCAGCAGGCATCCCTATCTCGGGTAAAAACTACGAGCCAACCATGCACGCCATCGAGTGCCGCATCAACGCCGAAGATCCAGCCAACAATTTCCGCCCTTCGCCGGGTAAAATAACTAACTTCCATTCGCCGGGCGGCCATGGGGTACGTGTAGATACGCATGTTTACAGCGGCTACGTGATCCCGCCAAACTACGATTCGATGATAGCCAAGGTTATCTGCATGGCCCAAACCCGCGATGAGGCTTTGGCCACTATGGAGCGTGCCTTAAGCGAGTTTGTTATCGAAGGGGTAAAAACAACCATTCCGTTCCATTTAAAATTGCTTAAAGACCCCAACTTCCGCGCGGGTAATTTTACCACTAAGTTCATGGAAACGTTCGAATATTAATATTTAAACAATCCTAACGGGTTCATACAACGTAAATAGCATTCCGGCGTTAATATTGCCTACCATAACTAAATGAGCGATAACAAAATAATTAAAGCAATAAAAGAGAAAGGCCAGACGATGGAGGCCGAAATGTCGTTCTTTGACCACCTGGAGGCCCTGCGCTGGCACCTGGTGCGGGCGGCCATTGCGATTGTTATTTTTACCTGTGCTGCTTTTTACTTTTACGATTTCATCTTCGAAACCATCATCATGGGCCCGTCCAAGCCAAGTTTCTGGACGTATCGTATGCTATGCAAACTGGGCGATTACCTGCACCGCGACGGCTTTTGCATCAACAAGATCAATATCAGCCTGCTGAATACCGAGATGGCCGGGCAGTTTACCCTGCAGATCAACTCGGCACTTCTTATCGGCATCACCCTAGGCTTCCCCTACCTGCTTTGGGAACTATGGCGCTTCATCAGGCCTGCCCTGCACGAAAAAGAGCGTAAGGCGGCATCGGGTTTTGTTATTTACGCCACCTTTTTGTTTCTGTTAGGTGTATTGTTCGGATACTATGTGATCACGCCCGAGTCGATTAACTTTTTGGCCGGCTACACCGTGAGTACGCAGATAGAGAATAAATTCTCTATTGATTCTTACCTTTCATCCGTTTCTACCTTAACGCTGGCTACCGGTATCGTATTTGAGCTGCCGATAATTGTGTATGTATTATCATCATTAGGTATCCTTACCGCCAAATTTATGCGCGAAACCAGGCGTTATGCTGTTGTGGTGATATTGATAATTGCGGCTGTTGTAACCCCAACGCCGGATATGATGACTATGCTGGTAGTAAGTGTCCCGCTGTTTATTTTATACGAGGTAGGTATAGTAGTTGCCGCTGTGGTAGATAAACGCAGAAAAGCCCGCGAAGAAGCCCTATAGATTATTAATTATACCCGATAACGTACATCCAATAGCAAATGCTTAACACAGTATTTGCTATTGGATGTTTTGTTTTATAGTGAATTGCTTTGAGCCTTCATTTATATTTTTCATTTACACTACCCTGTTCAATTCTAACAAAATCTTTACCTTCGACAACACAATTAAATTTTAAATTTGAGCTGATGAAAACCGGGTTAACTATTGCTATTGGTGCAGACCATGCGGGCTTTGATTATAAACAGGCCATTTTGGGCATGTTTGGTACCGATATTACCTTTAAAGATTTTGGCACCTACTCGTCTGAATCTGCCGATTATCCTGATTTTGCCCACCTGGTAGCCAACGCCGTAGAACAGGGCGAGGCCGATTACGGCTTTTTACTTTGCGGCAGCGCCAACGGCGTAGCCATGACAGCCAATAAGCACCAGGGTATCCGCGCCGCTATTTGCTGGAAACCGGATGTAGCCGTCCCCGCACGTACGCATAACGATGCCAATGTACTATGCATCCCGGCGCGCCATGTATCTTTAGCGGATACCCGAATCATCATCGAAACCTTCCTGACAGAGGAGTTTGAAGGCGGGCGCCATGCCACCCGTGTAAATAAAATAAGCTGCTAACAACCACATTAATTACACACATAAATTTAAATGAAGAAATTATCATTATGGATCACCGGTGTTGCCATCAGTACGGCTGCCTGTGCCCAGCAAAACCCAACCGCGCTTAAATATGGCAACGTTATTAATGTAACGGATGCTAAAAAACACCTCAGCATCCTGGCGTCTGACGAGTATGAAGGCCGCGAAACCGGCAAGCCCGGCGCCGAAAAGGCTGCCAACTACATTGCTGCCGAGTTTAAAAGATTAGGCCTGCAGGCACCCGTAAATGGCTCGTACTTTTTAGATGTGCCTTTAACAGAAAATATAGTTAATGTTGGCGCCCTAACCATTAACGGCCAGGCTTTTAATAATTGGAAAGACTTTGTTTACCAGGGTTCTGCCGAAACAAAGGTTGCCGGCAGCGATATTGTATTTGTTGGCTTTGGCACCCCGGATGAATTAGCAGGTATTGATATTACCGGCAAAGTGGTGCTTTGGATAAACGAGGACAAACCTGAAACCGGCAAAACGCCAAACACAAGCTACCGCATGAGCGAAGGCCGCAGGGCTATTGTAAAAGCAATGCAGGATAAAAAACCATTACTGATATTAGCCGCTAACGAAGGTATTGCAACCATACTTGCACGTTTCAACGGTAAAAACCCGAGTGGTGGCGGTGGCCAGTTAACCATTAAAAAAACCGGTGCCGATGCAGCAAAAAACACAGCAGCCCCATTATTTATTGTAAACGGCCTGGTTGCCGATGCTGCTTTAAAAACAACCGGAAAAACTTTTGCCGTGCTTAAAGAGGCTGCTAAAACCACTAAACAATCGCAGGTTGTTAAGGCTACGGCAGATGTAGCGATAACTGTTACTGCCAAAGATGTTAAAGCGGTTGATGTTTTAGGTTACATGCCGGGTAAAGACCTTAAACTGAAAAACGAAGTACTGGTATTCTCTGCCCATTACGATCACATTGGTTTAAACCCCGACCCGAACGCGAAGGATAAAGTAAATAACGGTGCCGATGATGATGGTTCTGGTACTACCGGCGTTTTAGAGATTGCCCGTGCATTCTCTAAAGCACAAAAAGAGGGCAAAGGCCCGCGCCGCAGTGTTTTATTCCTGGCCAATGTAGGCGAAGAAAAAGGCCTGCTGGGTTCTGAGTGGTACACCGATCATCCGGTTTATCCGCTGGCCAACACCATTGCCGATCTAAACATTGATATGATAGGCCGTGTTGGTGAAGAGTACATCGGCAAGCCCGATTCTGCCAACTATGTATATTCTATCGGTTCGGCCATGTTAAGTTCAGATCTGCATAAAATTGGCGAAGCTGCGAATAACAACTATACCAAAATGAAACTGGATTACAAATATGATGATCCTAACGATCCTAACCGTTTCTACTACCGCTCAGATCATTATAACTTTGCCCGTTACGGCGTGCCTATTATATTTTACTTTAACGGTGTACATGCCGATTACCACGGCCTTGGCGATGAAGTAAGCAAGATCAATTTCCCGCTGCTGGTTAAACGTGCGCAGCTGGCATTTTTTACCGGCTGGGAATTAGCTAACCGCGATACTCGCCCCGTAGTAGATGTTAAAACACCTGCGTCAACAAAATAATTTATCATACCTATAAACAGTAAAAGCGGCTTATGGCCGCTTTTACTGTTTATAAATACCTTAACAGGGTTAACATATTACAGTAATTTTAACTCACTATTAAAACTGTTAATTGCTTTGTTTAATTTCGCATCAATGGGAAACACTGCTGAGGAATTTCTGGTAGCGTCTGAAGAGAAGGCATTTGAGGCAGATCATCGCCGTATCATCAATAATAGCATTGATAAATACGAAAATGCGTTTGAAAAAGGCCTGTCGCGGATGATCAACCTGGATAATTCTAAAAAAAAGGGGCATGTCATCAAATGGAAGGTGATGGAAAACCTGGATAAGTTTTTGCCCGAGTTCGAATCTAACTTTTTAAAGCGCGGCGGTAAGGTGATATGGGCTAACGATGCCGAAGAAGCCAACCGCGAGATCCTGAACATCATCCAAAAAGCCGGTGCCAAAACGGTTATCAAATCAAAATCAATGGCTACCGAAGAAATTCATTTGAATGAGTTTCTGGAAAAGAACCACATTGAATCGATAGAGAGCGACCTGGGCGAATACATTCTGCAGCTGCTTGGCCAAAAGCCCTACCATATTGTTACCCCGGCCATGCATTTATCTAAAGAGGATATTGCCCGGCTTTTTAACCAAAAGTTTGGCACCCCGCTGGATCTTACGCCCGAGCAGCTCACCCAAAAAGCCCGCGAATTGCTGCGCGAAAAATACCTGCAGGCCGATGTAGGCATTACCGGCGCCAATTTTTTGATTGCCGATACCGGCAGTATCTCTATCAGCGAGAATGAGGGCAACGGGCGCTTAACCACAACCTTCCCCAAGATACAGATAGCTGTGGTAGGGATAGAAAAGATCATCCCCTCCATAACCGATCTTGACCTGTTTTGGCCTATGCTGGCCACGCATGGCACCGGGCAAAATATAACGGTTTACAACACCATATTAAGCGGCCCCCGCCAGCCCAACGAAACCGACGGCCCCGAAGAAATGTATGTAGTACTGCTGGATAACGGCCGCACCAGCCTGCTGGCCCAAAAAGAACAGCGGCAGGGCTTATACTGCATCCGCTGCGGTGCCTGCCTTAACGTATGCCCGGTTTACCAAAATATTGGCGGCCACACTTATGAGACCACTTACAGCGGCCCTATAGGCTCGGTAATAACCCCGCACATGCGCGGCATGGAAGAGTTTAAACACCTTAGCTACGCATCAAGCCTGTGCGGCAAATGTACCGAGGTTTGCCCCGTTAAAATAGATATTCATAAAATGCTGCTGCTTAACCGCCGCGATGCGGTGAACGACGGGCTGGTGGCCACCAAAGAAAAATGGGGCTGGGCCGCCTGGAAAAAAGCCATGCTTAAACGCAGCCTTACCGATTTTTTTAGCGGCAAAACCAAAAACTTTTTCATGAAGCTTTTCTTCAAAAAATCATGGGGCGCACAAAGGGAAATGCCGCAGGTATCTGCAAAATCGTTTAGTCAGCAATGGAAAGAGGGCAACCGCCCCGAATAAATTTATAAGCCAAAAACATGCGTAAAGTGATCTTGAACCTGGCCATGAGCCTTGATGGTTTTATTGAAGGCCCCAACGGGGAATATGATTGGTGCCTTACCGACCAGGATTACGGCATGGAGGCTTTTTTTGCAAACACCGATACCCTGTTTATCGGCCGCAAAAGTTTCGACATGATCCGTGCCGATACGGCTATGTTCCCCATTAAAAAGATTTACGTTTTTTCGGATACGATAGTTAAACAGCCCGGCGAAACTTTCCACATCATCCCATCTGCCGGTTTTGATGCCGCAGTGGCAGAAATTATGGATACGGATGGCGGCGATATCTGGCTGTTCGGCGGTGCCGAAATCATCTCGGCCTTTATGAATAAGCGCATGGTAAGCGAGCTGTTGCTATCCATTCATCCTGTTATATTAGGTGAAGGCAAACCGTTGTTTAAAGATATTAAAGACCGCGTTGGGCTAATATTTATGGGCCAGCAAGCCTATGATACCGGCCTGCTGCAGGTACGCTACGAGTTAAAACCCTGGTTCGACCCGGAGAAGCTGCAGTTTTTAGGATAAGCTCTTTATCCGTGCCATAAATGGGACGGCAATGATTTTTATCTTAAACAACAACGGATACTATTGGGTTATTTATTAATTCCCTCCTTGGGGAGGGGTGCGGATGATCTGTGTAATGGCAGGGAGGGGTTATGCGTCCTCTTATCCGTCCCATAAATGGAATAGCAATGATTTTATCTTAAACAACAATGTGGAACACACAAACATCATTGCCGTTGGCTTCAGTCAACGGATAACAAACAATCAATTTTCGGGCTTTAGCCCAACATAGCTAATTAATGCTTGTCGCCAAAGCCAAACTCTTTATAAGTGTTCGGCGCATCATCATTGTTACTAAAAGCGAAGGTATAGCTGGCTACCCATGTTTCGTAATCGGCATCCTTACCTTTAGATGCTTCGAACTTGGTAGCCCTTAGCAGGTAAATGCCTTCGCGGCTAACCGTAAAATAAACTTTCCCCTGGGCATCACTTAGCAGTTTTTGCGGGTACACATTGCCCGATGCGGTTTTAATATACAGCATTACCTGCCCTGCAAACGGTTTGCCTTTAAAGTTCACTACGGCAGTTATATCATCGCCATAGTTCAATTTGTATGGGTTACGTTTCAGGATGATCTCAAAATCATCGTTCAGTATCTTTTCGTAAGCATTGCCGCCGCCGTTATCCACCGTAACAAGCGCTTTAAGGTAGCGGTTGTATTTTTCGGTAAAGTTTAAGGCATTGCTGTTTTTCAGTTTATCGGCAATATCATCATAACCCTGCTCGGTAAGGTAGGGTAAAAAATCCTCGCGGGGTATATCGTTCAGTTCGTTACTGTTTAGCTGCACCATTACCAGCCCGCTGTTTGCCACGGCATAAGTTAGCAGCGGCGATGCATCATTTTTGGTCACTGCTGCCAGGTCGTCTTTTTTAGATCCGTCGTACACCATAAACTTTGTGGTTTGCGCCTTGGTGTAGGGTACTTCCCGGTCTTTCACCAGGTTTTCGCCCGATAGCAGGTGCAGGTTAAGTTTATCCCCTTTATGCAGATAAAAGTTTTCGGGCATCAAAAAATGGTCGGGTATAAAAGCTACCAAACCAAAAAATGCAAACATAATAAGTATTCTAACGTACAATTGCTTCATAGCGAAAAGATGGATTGTTCAAACATACAAAGTTTTAAAAACTTCTTAGCTTTACCCGATGATTTTTAACCGTAAAAATATAGATAACGACGGATTGATAACGTTTTATAAGAAACTGTTATTGCCCCGCCTGGTTGAAGAGAAGATGTTAATTCTGCTGAGGCAGGGGCGCATCGGCAAATGGTTTTCGGGCATTGGCCAGGAGGCTATCGCCGTGGGCAGCACGCTGGCCCTTAATGATGATGAATACATCCTGCCCATGCACCGTAACTTAGGTGTTTTTACCTCGCGCAATATCCCTGTTTCGCGGTTAATGGCCCAATGGCAGGGCAAGCTATCGGGCTTTACCAAAGGCCGCGACCGCTCCTTTCATTTTGGCACGCAACAGTATAAGATCATCGGCATGATATCGCACCTGGGCCCGCAGCTGGCCCTGGCAGATGGTATAGCCCTGGCCGATAAATTAAATAACGATAAAAAAGTAACGCTGGTTTATACCGGCGAAGGCGCTACCAGCGAGGGCGATTTTCATGAGGCGCTGAATATTGCAGCCGTGTGGGACCTGCCCGTTATATTTATAATAGAAAATAACGGTTACGGCCTTAGCACCCCTACCAACGAACAATACCGCTGCGCCAACCTGGTTGATAAGGCGGCAGGCTACGGCATGGAAGGCCGCCGAATTGACGGCAACAACGTGCTGGAAGTTTACCACACCATTAAAGAACTGGCCGAAGAGATGCGCGAAAAACCGCGGCCTGTGCTGATAGAATGTATGACATTCAGGATGCGTGGGCACGAGGAAGCATCGGGCACCAAATACGTTCCGGATGAATTATTTGAGGAGTGGAAAAAGAAAGACCCGCTGGATTGCTTTGAAAAATATTTGCTTGACGAGGGCGTGCTGCGTACCGAGTGGGTGCCTTATTTAAGAAATGAATTTACCGCGCTGATTGATGCCGAGGTAGAAAAGGTTTTTAACGAACCCGATATTATACCGCATGTAAAAACAGAAGAGCAGGCGATGTACCGCCTGTTTAATACCCCCGATCATCGCGTATCTGATGTGAGCACCAATAAGCGCTATATTGATGCTATAAGCGATGGCTTAAAGCAAAGTATGCGCATGCACCCCAACCTGGTAATAATGGGCCAGGATATTGCCGAGTATGGCGGCGCCTTTAAAATAACACAGGGCTTTGTAGAAAAATTTGGTAAAGACAGGGTGCGCAATACACCCATCTGCGAATCGGGCATTGTGGGCACGGCCATGGGGCTGGCCATAAACGGCTACAAAGCGGTTGTAGAAATGCAGTTTGCCGATTTTGTAACCTGCGGCTTTAACCAGATCATCAACAACCTGGCTAAAACCTATTACCGCTGGGGCCAAACGGCCGATGTGGTGATACGGATGCCGGCAGGCGGCGGCAGCGGCGCAGGGCCATTCCACTCGCAAACCAACGAAGCCTGGTTTACCAAAACGCCGGGCCTTAAAGTAGTTTATCCCGCCTTTCCGGATGATGCCAAAGGCCTGCTGATGGCCGCTATAGACGACCCTAACCCCGTAATGTATTTTGAGCACAAAGGCCTTTACCGCAGCATTAGCGGCAACGTGCCCGATGAGGATTATTACGTAGAAATAGGCAAGGCTAAAATTGTGCGCGAAGGCACCAAAGCCAGCATCATTACCTTTGGGCTTGGTGTGCACTGGGCTTTAGAGTATGCAGATAAGCACCCCGATCAATCTATAGAGATACTGGACCTGCGCAGCCTGCAGCCCTGGGATAAGGAGGCCGTTGTAAGAACGGTACACAAAACATCAAAGGTGCTGGTGCTGCATGAAGATACGCTTACCAGCGGCTTTGGCGGCGAGATTGCGGCTTATATAGGCGAACATTGCTTTAAACACCTGGATGCACCGGTAATGCGCTGCGCCAGCCTGGATACCGCCATCCCCATGAACAAAGCGCTGGAAGACCAGTTTATGGCCAAAGCAAGGCTGGCAGAAGTAATGGATGCTTTGTTGAAATTTTAGGTATCTTAGTATTATACTAACGTTAGAAGAAATATATGCATTAGACCCCAATCAGCGTTATATTGATGAGGTAGCCGGGTGGGGGGCCGCTTATTAGAAGAAATCATCAAACCGTTAAACGCTTTGTGATGCCATTATTAGTTGTTGTTGGCGGCCCGAATGGTTCAGGAAAAACAACACTGGCTTCTCATTTAATAGCGAAAGGCAGAATCAAAACCTATATTATCAATCCTGATAACATCGCTATAAAAGAATTTGGAAATTATCTTTTCCACGTAAAGCGGCCAGGGCTGCTTTAGAGAAAAGAAGAACGGCGATTAAGCAAAAGAACTTAGTTAAACATATTAACTTGTTTGACCAGGTTTACCTTTATGATAATTCAGGTGCTATGCGTTCAAGGGTTGCCATTTTTAAAAACGGCCAACTCATTTGGTTAAATACAAAACATAAAATCATTTATTTTACCGCGGGTTATTTTAACGTTCCCCTATTATCTCAACTTCGGCAACTGGGCTAAACAGGTAAATACGGCGGGTACTTATTTCGATGCATTTGTAGCGCTTGCGCAGTTTTTCCTGTTTGCGAAATACGCGCCCGTCCTTAAGCTTAAACAGGGCGTTTAAAGGCAGTTTTTCTACCGTGTGCACAGATTCCTTCGGCGCATCGTACTTACGCAGCGAGCGGTATAGCGTAAGGTCTGAGCAGCTGGAAGCAGCGGGGTTATCCAGATAGTTACTGATAGCCTGCCTTACATCCGGCGGAAACACCTCCTTATCAAAAAAGGGCTGCATCATCTTCTTAAAATTACGCTTCCATTCTATACCGTGCGGCCTGGCCTTTTGCTTATGCTCGTTCCAGGTATGCAGGTGTGCAAACTCGTGCACAGTGGTCACCAAAAAAGCATATGGGTTAAGGTCGAAATTTACAGAGATGCGGTGGCCTTTGCCATCATATGGCGCGCGGTAATCGCCAAACTTGGTACCGCGATTGCGCGAAATTTTAAACTCGCATTTAAAGTGATCTATCCAGCGGCCAATAAGCGGCGCCGCATCCGGCGGAAGATACTGTGCTAATACTGTTACTTTATCCAATTTTTACCCCGATATAAATATTAGTGCCTAATCTTATAAAATAATTACAATGTTAGCAAATACACGTATATTGCTGATAGTTAATTAGTTTTATAACCTAAACCCATTTCTTATGACAACTAAATCTTCTACAAAAAGAGATCTTTTTGATTATGCCGATATAATTGTAAAGATACTAAGCGGCGGCATATTAGTTATTGTTTCCTTTATATTAAAGTATAATAATGACTTAAAGGAACATGAAAACGCCTTAATTGAAAAAGAAAACCAATTAAAACAGCAAGTAGTAGGCAACTCCCTTAAATACGGTGAATTTACCAAAACGCTGATGAATGATCTTCTCACAAAAGACGATACCCACTTTAGAAGCGATATTGCCCTGATCACATTAAACCGCACCATTGGTAATGATAATAAACAATTAGTTGCAGACCTTGGCGCAAGGCTGATTGAAAGCTATATAAGCGAAAAAGCGTATAAAAACAAAGACGCAGTGGATAGGGACCAGAGTGGGATGAAAAGCGTTTTAAAAATCATCAAAGAACGCGATAACAGCACTTACCTTATGGCATTGCAACTCGTATCTGCATACAACCCCAGGCTAACACAATCAAAACCTAACACTACTGTAGTAAACAGTATTACAGACCAATCCTGGGCAAAAATCACGCTTATACAAGCACCCGCAATTGTATTTATGCAGGTGAATAAAAACACCATCGAGGCGGATGAAAAAACCGACAAACTACAAGGTATATTAAAAGCTAATAAATTTACCGTACCTGCAAAAGAGGTAGTAACTAAATCTACCTTTAAAAATATGGTGAAGTACTATTATGAAGAAGACAGGCCGGCAGCCGAAAAAATACGGGCCCTCTCTAAAAATTATTTGGCAGATGCCATTACCCTGGTAAAAAGGGATGACCCGAAAGCACGTAAAGGGCTTATTGAACTATGGTGCAACTATTAATGTTATTTCAACAAATGATACACTAAAAACGCAGCCCCATAGGCAAGCACCGTCATGTAAGCAAACTGGGCGGCAGGCCAGCGCCAGTCTTTGGTTTCGCGGTAAACTACGGCTACGGTGCTGGCACATTGCATGGCAAAGGCGTAAAACATCATCAGCGAAAATGCTACGGCAAGCGTAAATACGGGGCGGCCGGTATTGGGGTTGCGGGCATTGCGCATTTTATCCTGTACGGAGTCTATGCGGTCGGCATCGCCCTCTACACTGTAAATAGTAGCCATGGTGCCTACAAATACCTCGCGGGCGGCAAATGAAGTGATGAGCGCTATGCCTATCTTCCAATCAAACCCCAGGGGTTTTATCACCGGCTCTATAACATGCCCTAATACACCGGCATAAGAGTTTTCCAGTTTTTCGGTAGATATTACACGCGCAAGGCTGTCTGCGGTCATCGTTTTGGTGAATTGCGGCTGCTGGTATTTCTGCTCTATTTTTTCGAAACGATTACCGGGGCCGTATGACGACAGCACCCATAGTATCACCGATACGGCTATGATCACCTTGCCGGCTTCCAGCACAAAGGTTTTAGATCGCTCGTACATCGAAAACAGCATGTTGTTCCACCTGGGCATGCGGTACACCGGCAGCTCCATAATAAAGTATCCCCGCTCGCGGGCCTTTAAAACAAATTTCATTACATAGGCAACAATCACCGCCGATACTAAACTGAGCACATACATACCTGTTAAGGCCAGCCCCTGCAGGTTAAAGATCCACCAAACATTTTTATTAGGCACCACCAGGGCTATCAGCAGCGTATAAACCGGTAAGCGGGCAGAGCAGGCTACCAATGGCGTAACCATAATGGTGATCATCCTGTCCTTCCAGTTCTCGATGGTGCGGGTGCTCATGATAGAGGGTACCGCGCAGGCAAACCCGCCTATCAGCGGCACTACCGATTTGCCGTTAAGCCCAACCTTCCGCATGATCTTATCCATCATAAACGTAACGCGCGACATGTAGCCCGTATCTTCCAAAATGGATATAAAGGCAAACAGAATAGCTATCTGCGGTATAAATACCAATACACCGCTCAACCCGGCCACTACGCCGTCAATCAGCAAATTGGCCAGCGGGCCGGCGGGCAATACATTTCTTAAAATACCCTCTATCCACACAAAGCCTGCCTCGATAAGCGACATGGGGTATTCCGACCAGGCAAAAATGGATTGGAACATGAACAGCAGCACCCCGATAAAAATAACAAAACCGAAAACCTTGTGGGTAAGCACCTTATCTATTTTATTACTAACAGATTCGTCATGCGCGGTTACCGGCGTTTTAACCGTATCATAAAGTACATCGTTGATGTAATTATACCGTGCAATGGTTTCGGCGGCCTGTGCCTTTTGGGTGTGGAAACCGTGCTCTTTCTCCAGCTCCTCTATGCGGCTGCTTTGGGCAGGGGTCAAAAATTTTAAATGCTCGTGCTGGTGGGCAAGCTGCAGGGCAAAATATGGGTTATCGGCAGGCAGTTCATTACTTATGGCCGTTATCAATTCCGGGGCTATGCCCTTTACATCTATACTGCTTTGCTGCAGGGCAAATTTGTTGGCATAAGATATAGCGGCTTTTAACTCGCCAATGCCTTCCAGCCTGCGGGCCGATACGGGGATGATAGGCACACCCAGCTTTTGGGCCAATTTATCGATATCTATCCGGATGCCCGCCTTTTTTGACAGGTCAACCATGTTAAGGGCGATAATAACGGGAATCTTCAGATCGGCAACCTGGGTGTATAAAAGCAGGTTACGTTTAAGGTTGGTGGCATCCAGTATCACAACCACCAGATCGGGCGTTAACTCGGTATCCTTTTCGGCCAGTACAGAAAACACGATAGACTCATCCTTGCTTTTGGGGTAAAGGCTGTAAGTACCAGGCAAATCAATGATCTCGGCGCGGCGGCCATCGGGCAGTGGGCTGTATCCTATCTTTTTATCGACAGTAACCCCCGGAAAATTCCCTATTTTTTGATTTAAGCCGGTTAATGCATTAAAAAGTGTGGATTTACCGGTATTGGGGTTCCCTACAAGCGCTACTCTGATATCGGCTTTCAAATGATAATACTATTGCAAAATAATGGTTGATGCTTCAAATCTACGCAGGCTTAACTGGTAGCCCGATACCTGTATGGCAATAGGATCGCCAAGCGGGGCAATGCGCGAAACCCTTACCGGTTCGCCGGGGAGGCAACCCATCTCCATCAGCTTTACAGACATTTCCAGATCTGTAAATTCTTTTACTATCCCTGTTTCTCCTACTCCAAGCTGCTCAAGCGTCATGCCGTGTAAATTAGATTACAAATGTAGCGTTATTTAAAACAAATCCAAATAAGGGAATGTAAAGATATAGCTTAATGCGCGTTAACAGATAGAAACGGCAAGGGGCCTTGCCGGTATTATGTTAAGCCGCATTTATAGCTGTACTGCTTTTTACTTTGCCAAAATGCGGGCACTGGCAATCTTTTTTAAACAACCCGCACGAGGAAAGCGCTACAGTTATAATTAAAGCGGCTGTTAAGTATTTAACTTTTCTCATGATGGATGGCATTGCTGGTTAATAGTACGGCAAAAATACCCATGCATGCGCCAATAGTATCTGCCAGCAGGTCATTCCAGTCGCCGCTGCGCCAGGTAAAAACGCGCATCTGCAAAACTTCAATCAAGGCACCGTAGCTGATCAGCACCACCGTATTTTTCATGGCAATTTCAATCCGGATGTTGTGTGTGTTCCATTTACGGATGCTGCCCACACAATACAATACCGAAAGCACGAAAAATAAACCGCAATGCACCAGTTTATCAAAACCCGGAAAAAACATGCCGGATTTATCTGCATCGTGCAATGGCACGGCACATATAATTAAAATAAATAGGGCCCACAAAATTGCAGACCCGTAATATTTAAGTGTTGTATTCATTTATCAATTAGTGGCCTATAACACCTTTGTACGCATCAGCATCCAAAAGGTTGGCGGCATCAGCCGGGTTGGCCAGTTTAATCTTCACCATCCAGCCATCGCCGTAAGGGTCGGAATTTACCAGCTCGGGCTGGCTATCTAACAATTTGTTTACTTCCAGTATGCTGCCGTCCACCGGCATAAACAGGTCAGATACTGTTTTAACAGCCTCTACCGTACCAAATACAGCTTCTTTGGTAACATCCTGCCCAACAGTATTAATATCGATGTAAACAATATCGCCTAACTCGCCCTGTGCAAACTCGGTAATACCGATGTAAGCCTCGTCGCCTTCAACCCTTATCCACTCGTGGTCGCTTGTGTATTTTAACTCTGCCGGAAAATTCATATCTGTTAATTTATGTCTTCAAAAATAATAAAACTTTAAGGTATAACAATAATATCAATAACAAACTATAAGTGCGTATATGTAAAACCAATTAGATTAATAGTTGTTAAATGTTAACTATAAAAACTAAAAATATCTACAAAATGAAAAAATTAAGTTTAGTGGCAATGATGGCTGTTGCAGCCCTATCATTCCAGGCGTGCAACAATGCCGCAAAAGACAGTAAAGAAACCGCTGATAGCGTTAATGCTGTTAAAGACACTACCACTAATGGTTCTACCGGTATTGCTGTAGACGAAGCAGATGCAAAATTTGCAACCGATGCTGCTAACGCAGGTATGGCAGAAGTTGCCGCAGGTAAATTAGCATCAGAAAAAGCGGTTAACGCACAGGTGAAAGAATTTGGCGCAATGATGGTGACAGACCATACTAAAGCTAACGAGGAGCTGATGGAAATTGCCAAGAAAAAGAACATCACCCTGCCAACCGCACCGGATGCAGACCACCAAAAAATGGCTGCTGACCTTGCTGCAAAATCAGGCAAGGATTTTGATAAAGCCTATGTTGACGCGATGGTTGACGGCCACAAAAAAGTAGCATCAATGTTAGAAGATGCTTCTAAAAATTGCAAAGATGCCGATTTGATGGCTTTTGCTACCAAAACATTGCCTACAGTTAAAGCACACTTAGCTAAAATTGAAGCAATTCAATCAACTATGAAATAAGCTTAAGCCTATTTTAAATGAAGGGGATAGGCGTATGCTTATCCCTTTTTTATTTTACAAAATTTATGTTGCTAACCGTTATAATGATAAATTTACCCTTATGGATGCACCAATAGTTACAGGCCTGATGGCCTACGGCATGTCCGGTAGGATCTTTCATGCGCCGTTCATCAGTACCAATGCGGGTTTTAACTTTAAAGGGGTGGTGGAGCGTAATGAGAAAAAAGCCGGTAAAATTTATCCGGATATTACCAGCTATCATTCCATACAGGAATTACTGAATGATGATGAGATAGAGCTGGTTATTGTAAACACCCCAAGTAATCTGCATTTTGAACACACACTTTTGGCCCTTAATGCCGGCAAACATGTATTGCTTGAAAAACCTGCCGCAGCAACTGTTGCCGAAGTGAAAGAACTTTATGATACCGCCCGCCGCCTGAACAAACACCTGATGGTTTACCAAAACCGCAGATACGACAGTGGTTTCCTGTCTACAAAAGCAGTTATAGAAAGCGGCCGGCTGGGTAATTTAATAGAAATTACCTTTAGGATGGATAGATATAAGGCTGCCATCGGTGTAAAATCTTTTAAAGAAACCAAAGGTGTGCCGGCTGGTGGCCTGGTTTACGACCTGGGTGCCCACTTAATTGATAACACGATTGCCTTATTTGGCAAGCCGTTATCATTCCATAAAACAACCGGGATGTACCGGGATGGATCTGAAGTGCCCGATTATTTCCATTACCATTTAATGTACCCAAACCAGCTGAATGTTTATTTAACATCGGGCCTGCAGATTGCAGGCGACACGCCCGGCTTTTGGGTAAACGGCACCCTGGGCAGCTTTATAAAAAACCGCAGCGATGTGCAGGAGGCCCAGTTGGACAAAGGCATGATGCCCACCGACCCTGCTTACGGCATAGAACCTTCCGGCAACGAAGGGCAACTAACCATCGTTAATATTGATAATGAAAAGTGTGTGGAAACCGTACCATCTGTAAAAGGTGATTACAACCAGATATTTGAGGCCGTTTATCATACAATACGCAATAATGCGTTATATCCTGTAACAGAAGAACACATTGCCTGGCAGCTGGAACTGCTGGAAGCTTAAACACAATATGACACTAACACAAATGAAGAAACTTGTATTTTTTTTAAGCCTGGTAATTGCATCGGCTTGCACACGGGCGCAAACCACCCCGCCGGTAATTGCACCGTATAAAATTTTAACTACCAATGATGTTTACACCACACCGGCCGATCTGAAAAAGAACAAACCCGTAATGCTTATTTATTTTGCACCTGATTGCGGGCACTGCCAGAAATTGATAAACGACATGAAGCCGATGATGAATGACATTAAAAACGTACAGGTAGTGATGATAACGTTTAGCGATATCCGGATGGTAAAAACGTTCCAAAAAGATTACGGATTAACCGCCTGGCCTAACTTTACCTTAGGTACCGAAGGTTACACCTACACTGTACAAAAATATTACCAGCTTAAGCATACCCCCTACATTGCCATTTATGACCATAAGGGCAAACTGGTACAGGCTTACGAAAAACCACCGGAAATGAAAGAACTGCTGGCCACCATTAAAAAGGCATAACAGGGGTTATAACTTTATATAAACAAGAAAGCCCGGCTGCAAATTGCAGCCGGGCTTTTATATGTAAATCAATAGTGTAACAATTACTCGCCGCCGGTATGGTCGTGCGCGTGTTGTTCTCTGAATAGCTTGGCGCTGAAAAAATCATTGTTCATGAACGCAATATTGTTCAGGGTGATCTCTTTAGGGCATTCTGCCTCGCAGGCGCCGGTATTGGTACAGTTACCAAAGCCTTCCTGATCCATTTGGGCAACCATGGCTTGTACACGGCTGTAACGCTCGGGCTGGCCTTGTGGCAACATACCCAGCTGGGTTATTTTAGCCGAAGTAAATAACATGGCCGATGCATTTTTACATGCAGCAACGCAGGCACCGCAGCCAATACAAGTAGCCGAGTTAAATGCCTCATCGGCAATTACCTTTGGTATCGGGGTAGAGTTTGCATCGGGCACACCGCCGGTGTTTACCGATACATAGCCACCGGCTTGCTGGATACGGTCAAACGCAGAACGGTCTGTAGCCAGATCTTTCACTATCGGGAACGCTGCCGAACGCCATGGCTCAATAGTAATGGTTTCGCCATCGCTAAAGCTACGCATGTGTAACTGGCAGGTTGTAATTGCCCTTTTTGGCCCGTGCGGACGTCCGTTGATATATAACGAGCACATACCGCAGATACCTTCTCGGCAATCGTGGTCAAAGTGAATTGGGTCTTCCTTTTTGTGGGTAAGGCTTTCGTTCACTACGTCCAGCATTTCCAGGAAAGACATATCCGGCGAAATATTTTCGGCCTTGTAGGTCACAAACTTCCCTGGTGTTTGTGCATTTTTTTGGCGCCATACTTTCAGCGTCAGGTTCATGTGTCCACTCATCTTTATTAGATTTGAGATTAGTGAGTAGTTGGTTGGTTAAGTAGTGAGTGGTTTTAACCATTCTCTAATCACCAATCAACCATTCTCTATTTATAAGATCGTTGTGTTAACTTAACATTTTCATATACCAGCTCTTCCTTATGCAGTTCTTCGGGTTGGTTTTCACCTTTAAATTCCCAGGCTGCAACAAAGGCATAGTTTTCATCATCGCGTAAAGCCTCACCTTCCGGCGTTTGCGATTCTAAACGGAAGTGGCCACCGCATGATTCGCGGCGCATCAATGCATCGTCTACCATCAGTTCGCCCAGTTCAATAAAATCGGCAACACGGCCTGCGTTCTCTAAGGCAGCATTAAACTCTTCGTTCTCGCCGGTTACAATAGCATTCTTCCAAAAATCGGCTTTAAGCGCCTGTATCATAGCCTTAGCTTTGGTTAAGCCCTCGGCAGTACGCGCCATCCCACAATACTCCCACATAATATGGCCAAGCTCGCGGTGATATTCGCTAACTGTTTTATTCCCTTTAAGAGATAAAAGTTTATTTACATAGTCCACTACATCCTGTTTGGTTTGCTCGAAAGCAGGGTGCGAGGTATCAACGGCTTTAGGGCCAATGGTTGCCAGGTAATCGCCAAGCGTGTAAGGTATAACAAAGTAACCGTCAGATAATCCCTGCATTAATGCAGATGCACCCAGGCGGTTTGCACCGTGATCGCTAAAGTTACATTCGCCCAAAGCATATAAGCCCGGTACATTGGTGCTTAGGTTATAATCAACCCAAAGGCCACCCATGGTGTAGTGTACCGCAGGGTAAATACGCATTGGCTGCTGATAAGGGTTCTCATCGGTAATTTGATAGTACATATCAAAAAGGTTACCGTACTTGGCGCGTACGGTATCTTCACCCAAACGCTGTATGGCTTCGGCAAAGTCCAGGAATACGGCAAAGCCAGATCCGCCTACACCTTTACCTTCGTCAACAACCTCTTTGGCATTACGAGAGGCCACATCGCGCGGAACAAGGTTACCGAACGATGGGTATTTTCTTTCCAGGAAGTAATCGCGCTCATCCTCTTTTACCTGGGCGGCGGTAATTTCTTTTTTACGCAGTTTCTCTGCTACTTCAACCGTTTTTGGCGCCCAAACACGTCCGTCGTTACGTAACGATTCAGACATCAGCGTTAACTTACTCTGATGATCTCCGGAAACCGGGATACAGGTTGGGTGGATCTGGGTGTAGCAAGGGTTTGCAAAGTAAGCACCACGCTTATGCGCGCGCCAGGCAGCCGTTACGTTACTGCCCATAGCATTTGTAGACAGATAAAATACGTTACCGTAACCACCTGTACACAATAATACGGCATGGCCTGCATGTGTATCAATTGCACCGGTTTTCATGTTACGGGTGATAATACCTTTAGCGTGGCCATCAATAGTAACTACATCCAGCATTTCGTGGCGGGTGTACATTTTAACTTTGCCCAGGTGTATCTGGCGGTTTAATGCCGAGTAGGCACCTAATAAAAGCTGTTGCCCAGTTTGGCCGCGCGCATAAAACGTACGTGATACCTGCGAACCGCCGAATGAGCGGTTATCCAGCAAACCGCCGTATTCGCGGGCAAAAGGTACACCCTGTGCAACGCACTGGTCAATAATATTTACAGATACCTCTGCCAGGCGGTAAACGTTGCCTTCGCGGGCACGGTAGTCACCACCTTTAATGGTATCATAAAAAAGGCGATAAACGCTATCACCATCATTCTGATAATTTTTTGCGGCATTGATACCACCCTGTGCAGCAATAGAGTGCGCACGGCGCGGGCTATCCTGAAAGCAAAATGCCTTAACGTTGTAACCCAGCTCGGCCAGCGATGCTGCTGCCGATGCACCGGCCAAACCTGTACCTACAACAATAATGTCGTATTTACGCTTGTTGGATGGGTTAACCAGCTTTAAGTTAAATTTATGCTTGCTCCATTTTTCGGCTAATGGGCCTTGCGGAATTTTAGCATCTAAACTCATTTCTTTTATTTTAGTGAGTGATGAGTGGTTGATTAAGTGAATGGTTAACTAATCACCATTCACTTAATCAACCACTCACTTATTTATGATAAACTTTGTATGTAATAAACAATTGGCATCAGGGCAAAGCCTACCGGTATAATTACGGCAAACAGCCAGGTGCCTATAAAATATACGATACCATTGTACTTTTTATGCACCCATCCCAGTGTTTTAAAGGCGCTTTGAAAGCCGTGCAGCAGGTGGAATGATACCGCGCCCATGGCAATCACATAAAATGCCACATACCACAAATGGCTAAAGCTCCACTGGATGCGGGCATGCAAATCTTTTACGCGTACGATCTCTACATTATTTTCGGTAGCATATGACCTTTCAAAATCGGGATTAGAAGGCGTAAATGCCGTAACCGTGGTTTCGCCGGTTATCTGGTTGGTACGGTACTCTTTAAACCCAAGTATATTGTTATACTTGTAGGTAAACCAAAAATCGCCCATGTGTATTACAATAAACAACAGCAATATGGCACCCAGCAAGCCCATGTTTTTGGACGACCAGGACTGCGGCGACTTGCTTTGTACAGCATAGCCAACAGGCCTTGCACGGCGGTTTTTAATGGTTAATACCAAGGCGTAAATGCTATGTACCAGTATAGCCAGATACAGCAGATAGGCAACAACCTCGATAGGTGGAAAATGTGTTAAGAAGTTTGCATAACTATTAAATGCAAAACCCTGGTCGTGCTTAAATAATAAAAGATTACCACCAAGGTGCACAATTAAAAAAGTACACAAAAACAAGCCAGTTAAAGCCATTAGCAGCTTCTTTCCCAGTGATGAGTTAAAGGTTTGTTTAAATTCGCTCATTATTACTCAGATTTATTTACGCAAAAGTACCAAAAGATAGAAATGGTTTTGGCTTAAAGCAGCGATAATGGCTATTTAGAAACGTTCTAAGGAATTTGCATTCGCATGACAAAGTAATTGCCTGATTTTTTATGCCGGCTGCATCTTGTAACACACAAAACCATCCCGTGAAAAGGCCTTGGTTTTAACACTACATGTATAAGTAACTATCGGTTTTCATTCCCACGGTCCTTCATACGCTGTATAAAAAACAAACACCTCCAAACTTTATTTTTATAACCCTTTACAAAATCAACCAATCTCTGTTAAATTTAACGCAACCAAATTAACCGTAATGAAGACCGTAATGATATGCGTTGCCTTGTTGCTTGCACAGCTTAACATTTTTGCGCAATCCAATAATAACCCCCTACCAAATGTTATCAATAAAAATGGCCGCCACCAGTTACTGGTTGATGGTAAACCTTTCCTGATATTGGGTGGGCAGGCACATAATTCAAGTGCGTGGCCGGGTATGCTGCCCAATGTTTGGGCTGCTATTAAACAGTTGCATGCCAATACCCTCGAGATCCCTGTTTACTGGGAACAAATTGAAGCCCAACAAGGCAAGTTTGATTTCTCGGTAGTTGACACACTACTTACCCAGGCAAGGGCCCGCCATGTCAGGCTGGTATTGTTATGGTTTGCTACCTGGAAAAACGGCAGCAATCATTACATGCCCCAATGGATGAAACTGGAAGCCGGCAAATACCCTAACATACAAAACCGGGATGGTAAACAGATAGACTCCCCCTCGCCCCATATAGAAGCTACACTGAATGCCGATATCAACGCCTTTACCAAGCTAATGGCCTACCTTAAGAAGGCCGACCCGCAACGTACTGTAATTATGGTACAGGTAGAAAATGAGCCCGGTTCATGGGATACGGTAAGAGATTACTCGCCGATTGCTCAAAAACTATTTGAAGGGCAGGTACCGCCCGAACTGTTGAAACCCGAGCTGCTTAAAGCCATGAATGTAAACGTGGTTACTAACGGTAGCTGGCAAACGGTGTTTGGCGACAGAGCGGACGAGTACTTCCAGGCATGGTCTATCGCCCGCTTTATTGGCAAAGTTGCGGCAGCGGGTAAGGCAGTTTATCCCTTACCCATGTATGTAAATGCAGCCCTGCGCGACCCATTGACTAACCCCAAAGCATCAAGTTATGAAAGCGGGGGCCCTACAGATAACGTGATCCCCATCTGGAAAGTTGCGGCACCGGCTATTGATCTGCTTGCCCCTGATATTTATTTATCCGGCAGCGAAAAAGTTTTAAAAGTATTGGACTTGTACGATAGACCTGATAACGCGCTTTTTGTACCCGAAGCTGGCTTTAATAAAGAAAATGCCAAATATCTGTATAATGTTATTGCCCGCGGCGGTATAGGCTTTTCGCCATTCGGGATAGACAGGAATGCAGAAGACCCGGAATCGGCAGAAAATAAAGATCGATATGTACCCTATGCAACCTCTTATGCCCTGATCAAAACCATGATGCCCCAACTGGCGCAATGGGGTTTTGAAGGCAAAATAAAGGCCGTGGTAGAACATGAAGACCAGGCAGACCAAACTGTTGACTTAGGCCAATGGAAGGTAACCGTAATCTTTGGATCAGGCAGGGGCGGCTCAACAAAAAATACTGCCCCTAATGGGAAAGCTATGATTGTAAAGTTGAGCGAAAACAAATTTGTGCTGATAGGTACCAACTGCCATATAGCTTTTGCCCCCGCAGGCAAGCAGGCAAACCAGGCTTGGCAGTATTTAAAGGTGGAGGAAGGCAGGTACCAGAATGGTATATTTAAACCCCTCCGTATTCTTAACGGGGATGAAACAGATTGGAAAGGCCCCAACTTTGGCGAGCTGCCCACCGTTTTGCAATGCACGGTAATTACGCGTTAGCCGGTGCAAAAAGGATGTGAAGATGCCATATACATTGGCTACCTGGGTTTAAATTGTGATGAGTAACGAAAAAGCTTCTGTAATATCTGAAGCTTTTTCTATTTTCGTATCTCCCATCACAATTTATATATGAAATACTGTTACCTTATTGTATTTGCCCTTTTAATAAGCGCCTGCAGCAATACCCCCAAGGTTGATCTTACTATTAATGCTGCCGGTATAAACAATGGTACAATTATACTTAGCCAGGCCAACGAGAGCCTGTTAAGCCAGAATTTTAAAGATGGCGCAGCCCATATAAACAAACCCATAAGCACCGCCGGGTATTACAATATCAGCATTATTGATACGGAAAAGCCTCTTGCTTCAAAAATAAGTTTTGAGGTTTACCTGGAGAATGGCAGCTATACCATCCAAACAAAAGCAGGCAGTGCTGATTATCCGGCCATTACCTCAAGTTCAAAAACACAACAGCAGCTTTCTGATTATTATGTAACAGAGGGCCGGATGGCCGGTAAGTTAAACCAAAACATCAGCACCAATCTTATTTACCTTGATACGCGCGAGGCCCGCAGCCTACCCAAAAAAGAACGTTCGGCCCTGATTGCCAAAACACGTAATTACCAGATAGCCAGGCGCAAAATGGAGCCTGCCATATTAAAAGCTTACCTAAGCCAACATCCGGATAATGTAGTTGCAGCCCATATCATGAACCTGCAATACCTGGATGAATACCCTGCCGAATACAATGCTTTATTAAACAAGCTTACCGCCCAGGCAAAACAAACGCCCGACGGGCAAAAGGTGGCAGATAAATTAAGCCTGCTGATGAAACTTTTGCCGGGGGCCGAAGCACCGGATATTACAGGTGTTACGCCTGATGGTAAAGACTTTGACAAACGATCGATAAAAAAGAAATTGATACTGGTAGAATTCTGGGCGGCAAAAAGCGACCAAAGCCAGCGTAACCATTCTAAAATGTTAAACGGACTGATCATCGGCGACAGCGATAAAAAGCAGTTTGAGATAGTAAGCGTATCTATAGACAGTAGTGAGGATGTTTGGAAACGCGCTTTAAAACTCAGTAACCTTACCTGGCCGCAGGTGGCAGATTTTAAGGGAGACAGTTCGCCCAATGTAAGCAACTGGAAAATCACTACCCTGCCGGCCTATTTTTTGGTTGACAGTAAATGGCGTATCCTGAAACCAAACATCGATATTATTGATGTAGACCAGGAGGTGCATGATTACCTGAAAATACATTAGGTTTTAACCAGCCGGGGGCAGCGTCATCTCCACATGCTCAATACCATCTTCATCATAGGTATCGCCCTGCGCCGTAAACCCTAAAGACGCATAAAAAGCCAGGGCATATGTTTGCGCACCTATACGGATGATATGATTACCAAAAAGTTCGTTACAATAGCCGATGGCCAGCTCCATCACCTTTCGGCCCAGCCCGGTGCCCCTGAAGGCCGGCGACGTTACTACCCTGCCGATAGAAACTTCCGGGTAAGATAGCCCGGCAGGGAGCAGCCTGCAGTATGCGGCAAGCGTACCATCAGCAAATAACAGCAGATGATGGCATTGCTGGTCTTTATCGTCCTGATCTAAGAATACACAGTTCTGCTCTACCACAAACACCTCACTTCTCAGTTTAAGCAATCCGTAAAGTTCAGCGGCATTCAGTTCATCAAATTGTTTAATACGGTGTGTTATATCCATCAGTATTTTAAGATATAGCAAAGGTATATTTATAACACATTTACTACCGGTTACTGATTAAATAAAAAATAAAATCGCTTGCCCGATAAGCGGCGCCTGCTTATAATTACCGCTACGCTATTAAGCCAAACAGGTTAAACTTTTTACGGCTTATTTTATGAGCCCCGTGCGTGCGCCTGCTTTATAATACAGATCGGCAAGCGATTTTTGCATCCCTGCAATGGTTTCGGCCCTTTTAATTTGCATATCAATAAGTTTAGCCTCCCTGCTATTGATCAAAAACAAGGTACTTTCTCCCAATTCAAATTTTTGCAGTTCGCCTTTTACCAACAACTGCTGGTTGCTTACATTTTGGGTTTGCAGTATAACCTGTGCTTCGTAAGCCTTTAGCTCGTTATAGGATGAATTGATGCCGGTTTGTATCTCGCGGCCGGTTTGTTTTACATCATAATCCAGCTCAAGCTGCTGCAGCTTTACTTCGCGCAGCTTACCGCGCTCGGCACGCAAAAAAAGCGGGAAAGAAAAATCTATCCCTACCTTGTAATTACTCCATCTAAAATCATAAGCATCCGGCACATTAGAGCCAAAATCGCGGCGGTTTGAAAGGAATGAACCATTAACATTTAACTTAGGCTTTAGCAGTTCTGCCCGGTAAGCGCGTTCTAAAGTTAACCTGCCGCCCTCGCTTTTTAATTTTAAAAGGTCGGGGTGCCTGTCGGCCGCGTAACTCATCAAAGTATCTAAATAAGGCTTATTTACAGTGAGCAGGGCTTTGCTGTCACTTTGCGGCACAGCGGCTACCGGCAACTCTTGCGGCTCGCCATTTTTATTCCATAAATGATTAGATAGCACCAGCCGGGTATTTAACAAGGCTACATTGGCAGATTGCAGCTGCACCTGCCTGTCCTGAACGGTAATGGCCGCCTCTACCGAGTCTATTGGTGGCTTATCACCAATTAATACCTGGCTGCGCACCGCAATAAAACGCCGTTGGGCCAGGTCAACACCTTCTTTGATCAACGCATATTGCCTGTAGGCATAAAACCAATTCCAATAATCTTTTACGGCGGTAAACCAAACCTTGTTTATCTGTGCTATTTTTTCGGCTTCGGCATAACCTACCATAACCTTTGCCTGGCGCATGGTATTACGCCGCGCATCTATCAGCAAACCCTGCCCCAGCGGGATGCTTAACCCAAGCCCCGACAGTCCGTTTAGCGCTGTACGCGTTTCGGGGTTATTATAAACGCCAACATTGCGGTCATACCCTACCTTTAAATCGGCGCCGGCCAGCCAAAGGGGCACTTTAAGTTCGCTATCCCAATGGTTATAATATTCGGTGCCGCCAAAGTCTTTCCGGCCAAAAGAGGCTTTAATTGCCGGGTCGAAACCGCCTAAGGACTGCAGTACCCTTGCTTTTGCTTCCTCGGTTAATAAATCTGCCTGCTTTACAATCGGGTGATACATCAGCACACGCTCTTCCAGGTCCTTCAGTGCAAACAGCCTTGCGGTATCCCTGCCCGGCGGGTTGCCCGGCTGCGCCAATGCCGAAAACCGAATGCATAACAAATTAATCAGCAATAAACTACAGGTAATAATTTGCCGGTAAGTTTTGGTGTACATTATTTTTATACGTGCTTGATGGGGTTATTATTTTTATTTTGTTGTAGTAGCGGGTTCTTTTTCCAGGCTGGGCGGGAAACCATTAAGCTGGCGCCATATTTCATACCACACCGGCACCGACCTTAATATTACCCTGCCGTAAACGCCCGAGCCCTGCCTTAGCTGCAATGGCCATGGCTCATCGTTTTTGGGCAGGGGGTTATCCTGCCGTATCAGCAAGCGGTATTTATCGCCGGTGCTCACCCTGTCAATAACCGATACCTTGCCTGCAAATGTACCCACTGCTACAGAGGGCCAGCCCGAGAACTGAACGGATGGCCACCCTTCAAACTGAAGGCGCACATTACTGTTATCTAAAATCAGCGGCACATCCATTGCATCAACATAGATCTCGGCAGCCACCAGGGGCGCTTTTGGCTGCAGGGTAGCTACCGATTCGCCTTCCTTAATATTTTCGCCGATACCTGCCTTTAATGTTTTTACCACATAACCACTTTGCGGGGCACGTATAACATATAAAGCCCTGCGGATATCAATATTAGACATTTCATTTCTGAGCTTGGCTATCTCCTCCCGTACGCCTGCCTTGCTGGACACCGCCGAACTACGATCGGCCTGTGCCGAGGCGAGCGATTGCTGATACTTTGCACGGATATTATCCAGTTCTATCCTGGCGTTTAATAACTCCTGCCGGGCATTGTTAAGCTTATTCTCCTGGCTTACCACCTTTGCCCGGTCCTCCTGTAATTTAAGCCTGCGGGTTTCTATATCCGTTAAAGAGAACAACCCATTACGGTAACCGGCTTCGTATCTAACCAGGCGCGACTTGCTTGTTTCGTAAAAATTTTTAACAGCCACCAGGTCGGCACTATCAATCTGCACATAATTAAGCGCCTGTTTAACTTTATTTTGTGCTGCAGAAAGCTGGATGCGAAGCCCGTTGGTAAGCGCAATTATCTGCGCATCAGAGGCTATTATCTTTTGATCGGCAGCTACCTCACTGCCCCGTTTGGCATTCAGTTGCTCGTCCATCCGCACCGGCAGTTCGGGGTTAAAGTATGATTGATTGGTTTCTGAGATCACCATGATCGTATCACCCTTTTTAACCTCCTGCCCCTCGCGTACGGCCCAGCGTTCTATCCTCCCGCCTATTTGGTTCTGCACGGTTTGTGGCCGGTCTTCCGGCCTCAACGAAGTGATAGTACCGCGGCCGCCAATGGTTTGCCGCCAGGGTAAAAACAAAATAATAATTAATAAGATGAGCAGCAACAGCATTATCCTGCCTATCAACTTCGGCCCGTTTTCTGGCAATAGCTGCGCGCGCGACAAAGCGGAGGCTTCTTTTACCTTGTGCTCCAATATTTTGCTCGATTCGCTAACCATGATTTAATTCTCCTTCCTCTATCTCCAGATCGGTTACTACGGCAAGTTTTTCGCTGCCGGTTACCATATCAAATACCGTGTTCAGGTTGGTCATCAATTTTTCTACCGCGTAGCTGATCTGTACAATGATCACCTCGGCAGCCACAAACTGCCCAAAGGTCATCTGGCGGTTAACAACAAAATAAGACCCTAACAATAATAAAGCACCCATTAAAATGGTGCGCAGCACCACTGCGCTGGCAAACAGCCTTTTTAAAACACTAAAATGATCATTCCTTGCCTCTATGTATTTGGCGGTTATTTTATCGGTTTGGTGGGTAACGCTATCGCGCTTATGCGGTTGCCCGCGGTATTCATCAAGGTTGGCGGCCACTTCTTCCAGATAAGCTACCACCTTGTATTTATATTCAGATTCTTCGATACTGGTATCAACGCCCCGCCTGTAGTAAATAGCAATAATGGCAACAATGCACAAAATGGTAAAAAGCCCGAAACCAATAAACACCGGATGATAAAAAGAAAGCAGTATGGCGCTAAAAAAGATCTGCACGCCGGCAGCCACAATATCTACAAGTAGTTTAGTTAGCCCTTTTTGTATGGTTAATACATCAAAAAAACGGTTAACCAGTTCTGGCGGGTTTTCGCCTTCCATCTCTTCTTTTTTAATTCGTGGAAGCCGGTAGGCAAACTCTATAGCTGCTTTAACAAATATTTTTTGCTCCAATACCTCTACCAGGGTAAGCTGGCCAATAAGCATTATCCCCCCAACAATTATCCCGATGAGGATAACGGCGATTAAGATATATGTAGAACTGTACATTGCCCCGTTAGATAGCAAGTTAAATACTGCCGTGATACCCAGGGGCAGCGAAAGCCCGATAAGCCCTATGAGTATAGCATAGATAAATATGTAATTGATTGTTACACGTTCGTTATGTAAAATACGCACGAGTCTTTGCCACGGGGTAAGCGATCCGGCTTGGTGTTTCTTTTTCATCGCATACACAATGCATAACTCTGTATTTTGTTTAGCTTTTTGTAAAAAAAGCGTTACAATAAAAATATTTAACTGGCACTAAACTGCATCAAGCTATTTAACACACTGGCATTCTGTTTATTAAGAAATGTTCTGCCATATTGCCTTAAAGTAAAAGCGAGCCATTATCCGATACTATCTTGTAAGAATACATGCAGAAAAAAAACCTTATTATACAAGTAAAGCCCCTGATGGGCAGGGGCCTTTACTAACCAATTATAAACCTAAATTATGAGAAGAGCTGTAGGAGAAGGGGTCGAACCTTCAAAGAGTGGTTATTCTTATTGCTAAGAGTTTCCCAGAGTCTCCGCCACCGCGACAAGGAGGTGTGTCTGCCAAAATTTCACCATCCTACAGGATGTTTAAGTTTTTAGTCTAATGTTAGTAGTCTTTAGTCATATTTGACTTCGGACTTGATACGCTCGACTTAGAACTTAGCTGTTGGGGAAGGGTTCGAACCTTCACAGAGTGGTTAGCCCGCTTCGGGTTTCCCATATTCTCCGCCACCGGGACAAGGAGGTGTGTCTGCCAAAAATTTCACCACCCAACAATGTTTATTTATTAAAGAACGATAGAGCAATTGTCATTTGCTTTATACAAATCTAAAAGAGTTGATACTTTCTTGCAAATATTTCAACAAAATATTTTTATTTTTACTTTTATTATAATTATACTTGTATTTGAATATAGATATTTAAAATTATGCCTCACAGGAAACCTCAAAATTTAGAAATTGATAATCTGGATATACAGATTTTATCAATATTGATGAAAAATGCGACCACTCCATACACCGAAATCGCAAAAGAATTGATCGTTTCAGGCGGAACCATACACGTGCGCATGAAAAAATTGGAAGAGATGGGTGTAATTAAAGGTGCCAGCCTGGAAGTAAATCCTCAAAAACTGGGTTATGATGTAACCGCTTTCCTGGGCATTTTCCTGGAAAAAGGTTCACAGTATAACGAAGCGGTTAAACAGCTTAAAATGGTGCCCGAAATTGTAGAACTGCATTACACCACCGGCAGCTGGAGCATTTTTGCCAAAATTGTTTGCCATGACACCAATCACCTGCGCGAGGTATTGAACGAAAATATACAAAGCGTAAAAGGCATACAACGTACCGAAACCTTTATATCTTTAGAAGAAAGTATTAAAAGGCAGATCACTTTGGACTAAACTTTACTTTAAGTTTCCTGGCAAAAAGTATCAAGTGCATGCAATAAATGCCCAAAGCAATTTCTAAGCTATTATTCCTGTAGTTTAGAGGTTGCTTTACAGTTTGCTGATAAGGCACTACCAAACCCTGCACAACAACCCCTTAAGATATTCCCCCTCAGGGAATGATGCCCTAACGGGATGGTCTTCGGGCTGATGAAACTGGTAAATAAACTGCACCTGCTTGCCGGCATCCAGCGCAGCCCAGGCCAGTACCTGTTTAAAGGTTTCCATATCCATAGCGCCCGAACAGGAAAACGTGGCCAGTAAGCCGCCGCTATTCAGCAGCTGCATCCCCAACCTGTTCAGGTCTTTATACGCACGCGATGCCCGGTCTAAAGCCGAGTGGGAGGGCGCATATTTAGGCGGATCTAAAACAATAATATCAAACTTATCGCCGTCATCCCTGAATTTACGCAGCTGAACGTTCACGTCAGACTTTATGGCCTGGTGCTCTGCCCCTTCAAATTTATTCAGGCGGATATTTTCTTGCAGGGTTTCCAACGCCAGTGCCGAGCTATCTACACTGGTAACCGATGCCGCACCATGCTTTAAAGCATTTAAGGTAAAGCCGCCGGTATAACTAAAACAATCCAGCACTTTTTTGCCCCTTGCGTAAGCAGCCAGCGCCAGGCGGTTGTAACGCTGATCGCAGTAAAAGCCTGATTTTTGGCCTTCGGCGATATTAATGCCGTAACTAATGTCATTTTCTTTTACCATTACCAGCTCGGGGGGCTGGCTGCCGGCCAATAATACATTGGTGGTTGCTAAACCTTCATGCAACCGGGATGCGGCATCGCTTTTATCAAAAATACTAGCAGGTTTCAATAAAGCATTTAGTTCCTCAATAATTACCGGCATAGCGTTTTGCATGCCCGATGTAAGCACCTGCACCGCCATATGGTCAGCATATTTATCTACTATCAGCCCCGGCAGGTAGTCAGATTCGCTAAAGATGAGGCGGCAGGTATCTGTTGTGCCATCTGCTAAAATATGGGCGCGGCCGGCAATCGCAACGCGTACCTTATCACGAAACCAGCTATCATCTACATTAACGCTTTCATCCCACTCCAGCAAACGCACGGCCACGCGCGATTGATCGTTATAAAAACCATAAGCCAAAAAATCTTTTTTGCTGTCCAGCAGGCGGATGATCTCGCCGTTAACCGGTTTCCCCTTAACATTTTCTATCGCGCCAGAAAATACCCATGGATGTTTGTGCAGTACAGCTTTTTCTTTGCCTTTTTTTAATACAACGTCAATCATGCTGCAAAGGTAATCATATCGGCGCCAATGTTAACTATCTGCCCGGTATCGGGGTGTTTTTTAGCGCCGTAGCCACCGCTACCATGTTGGCAGCCGCGGCTTTCCCGGTTGTTATCGACCATTCCTTGCGGTAATCGCTTTCCAGGTAATTATCGCCGGGGCCGGGGCCATTGTTCCAATAGGTATAGCATTGCGGCGCTATGGTAAAACCTACATCCATTAGTGCGCCTGCAATTTCGGTTACTACGTGGCGGGCGCCGTCTTCCGCTCCGGTTACTACAAAGCCGGCTACTTTGTTAAAAGTAAGCGGGCGGCCCAATTCACCCCTGGCTGGGTAAAGGCCATTTATCCGCTCTAAAACCTTCAGGGCTTCGCTGCTCATGGTACCCATCCAGGTTGGGGTAGCAATAATTAAGATCTCGGCCGCTAAAAGTTCCTGTAATATCATGGGCCAGGCATCGCCCCCGCCTAAGTCAGATTTTATACCGGTGATAATTGGATGATCGGCCACACGGATCAGGTTGGTTGTAACACCCAGCCTTTGCAATTCTGCAATCACCTCTAAAGCCAGGGCTTCGGTATTGGATGCCGCCGGCGAAGGCTTAAGCGTACAATTTAAGATCAGCGCCTTCAAACTAATCCTGGGTTATGGGCTGATGATGGGCATGGCAGGCTTCGGCACACTGGCGGCAGGCTTCCGCGCATTGCTGGCAATGATCGTGCTGGTGCATAGCGCATTCTTCGGCACACATGCGGCATATTTCTTCGCACAGCACTAAATACTGATGCGCAATCTCTGACCTTCGCTGCAATAGCCGCGCAGCCTGGCTGCATATATCCGCGCAATCCCTATCAAGGCTGATGCATCTTACCATGGGTTTTACTTCTGTTTCCTGCAGGCAGGCTGTTGCGCAATTTTCGCATGCGGCTACACAGTTTAACAGTTTTGCTATTAAAGCAGTATGATCATGATTTTCCATAACAGTATGTGTTTGATACTATTACTAATGCCTTGTAGTTAAAAATGTTTCGATAAATTTAAATTACCAGTTTTTTAGCTGTTTAATGTAAGCCGTAAGTTCCTTCGCAATTATTTCGTGCTCGTCGGCATCCGGGTGGTTATCGCAGCCACTGTTAAAGCTGCGCGAAAAAAAGAATTTGCTTACCCTTTTATCGCCTTGGGCATTTACATACTGCACAATACCGCTAAGATACTTATGCAGCACAGGTGTTAGCTTTTTATCGGCCATTGGGCTTGATAAACAAACAATACTTGTTTTTGGGTACTTGCTGCGTACGCTGTCTATCAGCTTTACATAGGCGCTGCAAAACTTTACCGAATCCTGCGGGCCGTCATTCTGGCCCAGGCAAATGGTTACCACATCGGGCTTGTAGCTTTTAAAGTTATACAGCAGTGAATCATTCCGCAGGTAAATCTTATCATACACTTGCGGCAGCAAAACATTCATATTGCAGCAGCTGTGTATCAGGCCAATCCCGGCTACGGCGGTTAATTGCCATTGCGCGTTCAACGCCCGCGAGGTACGTGCGCCATAGGTAAGATAAGCGTTATGCTGATCATACCATTCGCCTTTACCACAGGGCACCGCTGTTGCATCCACACCCGCACCGGCTGTAATAGAGTCGCCTATATATTCAATCATTCTTTTAGGCTGATGAGGCGACCGGATGCCCTCGCACATCAGGCCCACAAATTCCAGGTAACCCATGCCCGATTCCGTGTCTTTACAGATCAGCAGGGTGTGCACACCCTGCGGCAGCCCTTTGGCAATTACAATGCTGTTTGTTTTACCCGTGGTTTGGATGCGCGATGTTTTGCCGTCAATAACTACTTCGATATAGTTATGAGTTTTGCCATGCATCTCCTCATCGTTTATCAGCAGGCGGCATTCTGTACCGGTAAATTTTGTGGTGATATATACCCCCGGCGACCAGAATCGTGGTTTTTGCGGATCAGTGAAATCTACCCGGCCGGTATATTTAAAATGCTTGTTATCAGCTTTAAATAAGGTAAGGCGTGGCACGGCTTTGCTAAAGCCGCTGCTAAAAAAAGTAAGTAATGCAAGCAGTAGTAATAAAAAGTTCTTTTTCATGGCAGATAGTCATATCGTTCCGGATAAAATTAAATAACCTGCCTGTATCGCCCTAATACTTTTATAGCAATTATTTAAAAGTATAACGCAATAAAAAAAGGGTTGGCGCTTAAAGCGCCAACCCTTTTTAAACTACCTAAACAATATTAATTGTTGGTATTAGTATCATCTTCAGGCTCATCTGTAGACAGGCCCACAACTTTGTAGATTTTATGATTGTCGTTATCGCGGCCTTCCTGGAAATAGGTTCCATCCGGTGCTACGTACAGTTTTTCGCCATTCACCTTTATCTTGCGGCTATCCTGCGGCAGGGTGGTTAAAATATCACCTATCTGGTAAGGCTGATCGTACTCACCGCCTCCAGCGCCGTTTGCACCGCCATCATCTGTATTTAACTCGCCATCTTTACCGGCAACTTCATAAACAACGGTTCCGTCATCTTTGGTAACTGCCCGGTAATAAACACCGTTAGATTCATAGTACTGCTCGCCGTTAATAGTTATGGCTTCTGCTTTTGAAGGCAGCGAATTTACCTGCGCACCCACTGGTGGCTCAACCACGGTGTACTGGTTATTATTTTGCTGATAGTATAAACCATCACTGTAATAGTACTGATAATCGCCCCAGTAAAACGGGTAGTAACCGTAAGGTAAAACGCCTATGCTGAAACCGATCCTTGGCAGGTAGTAAGAGTTATAGTAACCACGATAGTTATAAAAGCCACGGTTAAAATAACGCGGGCCATAATAACCCCGGTTGTAACCATATCCGTAACGGCCATAATTACCACCCCGGCCATAGTTGCCGCCCCGGTACCCGTATGTGCCGCGGCTGTAGTTACCTGCATAAGGGCGGCCGTTAACACTACCATAGGCATTAGTACGCCCCTGATAAGAGCCCCTTGCACCAGGCGTTACGCTGGCATTTGGCCGGCTAAAACCACCTGATGGGCGAGAAAAGCCGGCATTACCATTCCCTGGGCGGCTAAAACCACCGGAAGGACGGCCTATGCTTGCATCGCCTGACGGGCGGCTAAAACTGCCTGATGGACGGCTTATACCTGCATTGCCACCGGATGGCCGGCTAAAACCGCCGCCACCGCCTGATGGACGACTAAAACCGCCACCACCACCGCCACCGCTAAAGCCACCGGATGAACGGCCACCGCCGCCACCACCACCGCCCCTGCTACCACGCTGTGCATCGGCAGATAAGCTTAAAGACAGGAGCAACACTCCGCTTAAAGCTATACTTACTAAGTTTTTATATGCTGTTTTCATCTTGAAATTTATAATCGATCAGTTTTTAATGCTGATGTATGTATAAGACTAACAAATTCATCAACGGTTTAATTGACATTAAATTATTTTTAACAAAAAGCAGGCCCTTATTCGGCTTGATTGTCAGGCTTGTATCCTAATCAGATCTCTTCGGCTATAAAAAGGAGGCCCCTGTCAAAATTCAGGGTAATAAAACCATCTTCTTCGGTAACAAAATCACCACCACCAATTTGCTTTAATCCGCTGGTTTGCAGGTTTAAAGATACAGATAAAACACGAATGTACTCGCCGGCGGGCTTCCATTTGCTAAACCCCGGCTTTACGGCGTATATTTTTTGGCTGCCGCTGTAAATCACGATGTTTATTTTTTCGGCAAAGGGCGTGATGCCGGCAAGGTCAAAGGCATCTGCAACAATATTTACGGCCTTATAGTCTTGCGCTATCAAATAGATGAGCGCTGCTTCGGTTTGCGAGGCATTGCCCTGCGCAATCTGCCTGATGTCTGACTGCAGGTTAGTATCTATCTGGTCGGCTATAATAATGTCTACCTTTATTTCATACGTATTCATCTGCTCGGCAACCAATGGCGTGGTTAAAACCGTAGGGCTCCATTCCAGCAGCTGGCCCAGCAACTCTTCCGAAAAATTATCCAGACTAAGCAGCAGCAGGGCCGGTTCCTGCTTTTCGCGAACGATATGATGAGATGACATGACGGATACTGGTAAAATATTTGCCAAATGTAATTTAAATAAATAGCTTTAATATTAGCCTGCTTAAGTCTATCTCTTACAGAAAGGGCTTGTAAAATTGTATTAACAAAGCTAAATACTTTTAATAATCGTTAATAAAACAGGTGGCAGATACAGGCAAACAGGTTAAGCGCAAAATAATCCATATTGATATGGATGCCTTTTATGCATCTGTTGAGCAGCGCGATTTCCCAGAATACCGGGGCAAACCGCTGGTGGTAGGCGGCCTGCCCGAAGGGCGTGGTGGCGTAGTGGCAACGGCCAGTTATGAGGCACGTAAATTTGGCATACGATCGGCCATGTCATCCAAACAGGCGCTGCAGCTTTGCCCGCATGCCCTGTTTGTACGGCCACGGTTTGCCGCATATAAAGAGGTATCGCAAAAGATCCGCGAGATTTTTAGCCGCTATACCGACCTGATAGAACCCTTGTCTTTAGATGAAGCCTATCTGGATGTAAGCAACGACAAACTAAACATCGGCTCGGCCATTGAAATTGCACAGCAAATAAAAGATGCGATCAAAAATGAACTGAACCTGACGGCATCCGCCGGAGTGTCGGTAAACAAATTTGTAGCTAAAATAGCCTCGGATATTAAAAAGCCGGATGGTTTAACCTTCATCGGCCCCTCATCTGTAGAAAGTTTTATGGAAAGCCTGCCCATTGAAAAATTTTACGGCGTTGGCAAGGTTACGGCTGGTAAAATGAAAAAACTGGGCTTATTTACCGGCGCCGACCTGAAAAAGCTGACCGAAGAAGAAATGACCCGCAGCTTTGGCAAAGCCGGTGCATTTTATTACCGGATAGTAAGGGGCATGGATGACCGCGAAGTGCAGCCGCACCGCGAAACCAAATCTATGGGTGCCGAAGATACCTTTGCTTATGACCTTACCGGACAGGAAGAGATGCATGCCGAGCTTGCAAAAATTGCCAAAACCGTGCATGACCGCCTGTTAAAATACCAGCTAAAGGGCCGAACCATAACCCTCAAAATAAAATACAGCGACTTTAGGCAGATCACCCGTAGCCAGTCGCTACCCAATTGTACAGATGAAATGGAGATACTGCTAAGTACCACCAAAAATTTACTGGCAGCAACCGATATAGAAAATAGCCGGATCAGGTTACTTGGCATTACGGTTTCTAACTTTTTACCGATGCCCGTAAACAATAAACCACCAACAGACCAGCTTTCGCTCTTCGATATTTAAATAATGATAAATATTCCGGCCACTTCTGCCTAAATATTTCAAAAAAGTTTGCGCTATCGCAATAGTTTCCGAAAAAATACTACAATTAGTTAAAAAAATATCACACAGACTATTTAAAGCAACGATTTATAAATCTATTTTCATTTTTTAGCTCCATTTTTAAAGAATTTTATAAAATTTTATGATTTTTATTGACAATATGATTTTAATATTGCTATTTTAGCGTATGCAATTGTTACAATTAAAACCATTTTTAATACTTAACACTCAAATTAATTCCATCAGGGGCTTAATTGAGGCAAATTTTGCCAAGATCAAAAGCTATATAAAGCCATCTGCACAAATAAATTCGCACAAAAATGGAATTATAATGAATTTAACTTTTGTTTACACAATTAAAAAAGAGAAATCTTTAATAAAAAAAGATATCACATCTTATTTCTACAAAAATCATCTAAAACTTGCATTAAACACCGCGACAGTTTATAAAAACGGCCCTTATCACAAATTTGTAGCATCAGCCAATGGTTTGCACACCGGGCTGATGCTATTTTTAAATGAATTGCCCGGGCCTGCCGCTAAACATCGTTTTATAAAATACTGACCAACACTAACTATTAACTAAATCCTAATTCACTTAAATCAAAAAAATGAAAAAAATTGTACCCTTTGGAATCCTCGTTATCGTTGTGATACTTGCTTTTATGTATCCGGGTAATGTGGCCGCTGCCAAACCCGCAACAACTTACAATGGTGCAGACATCGCCTGGATGCTGATCTCTACCGCACTTGTGTTATTGATGACACCGGGCCTGGCCTTTTTTTACGGCGGTATGGTGCGCAAAAAGAATGTTATCTCTACCATGTTACAAAGCTTTGTATGTATGGGCCTTATTACCATCATTTGGGTAGTATTTGGTTTCAGCATGGCTTTTGGTACAGACGTTGGCGGATTAGGCATCATCGGTAACCCTAAATCATTTTTTATGATGCAGAACACTTTAGGTGTTGCCTGGTTAGGCGGTACCATCCCGGTTATCCTGTTTGCCATGTTCCAGTTAAAGTTTGCAGTGATTACCCCGGCGCTTATTACCGGTGCATTTGCAGAACGTATCCGTTTCAATTCTTACTTAATTTTCATTACGCTGTTTATTGTTATCATCTACATCCCGCTTGCGCACGCAACCTGGCACCCGGAGGGTATCTTCTTTAAATATGGCGTGTTAGATTTTGCCGGCGGTACCGTAGTGCACATGTCTGCAGGTTGGGCGGCATTAGCATCAGCGTTATATCTTAAAAAACGTACCGGTGCCGAAGATGCTCACACCCCTGCACGTATCAGCTACGTAATATTAGGTACCGGCCTGCTTTGGTTTGGCTGGTTTGGTTTCAACGCGGGTTCTGCATTAGGTTCTGGTGAGTTAGCTGCTACGGCTTTGGCTACCACAACTACCGCATCTGCCGCTGCTGCCATGTCGTGGATCTTCTTTGATATCCTGAGAGGTAAAAAACCATCTGCAATGGGTGCCTGTATTGGTGCTGTTGTAGGTTTGGTTGCTGTAACACCTGCTGCCGGTTTCATCACCGTATCAAGCTCGCTTATTGTGGGTATTGTTGCCGCGGTTGTGAGTAACCTGGTAGTTATCTGGAGAAGCAAAACCAATATTGATGATACGCTGGATGTATTCCCTTGCCACGGTGTAGGTGGTATGGTGGGTATGTTAATGACAGGTATATTTGCTACCCAAAGCGTTAACAGTGTAGGAAATACTACAGGTAATGGTTTAGCTTATGGCGAAACAGCTTTATTCATCAAACATCTTGTTGCCTTGGTTGCCGTTTCGGTATTTGCTTTTGTGGGGGCGTTTATCCTGCTTAAAGTAACAGACCTGATCAGCCCGCTGCGCGTTACTGCCGAAGAAGAAATTGCCGGTTTAGATGTAACCCAGCACGACGAAGAACTATAATAACTAACTATACTGATTAACTAACGAAGAAAAGGGGGTGCGAAAGCATCCCTTTTTTGATTTTAAACAATTCGCTTTAATTATTGGGCCTAAAGCTACATTGTTCGCAATAACCAAACAGGCTTGCAGCACCTGTAAAACCAAACACCGTAAATTGCTACTTATATATGATCTCCACATCATCTGTAAGCGCGTGGCCGGTGCAGGTAAGTATCCAGCCTTTGGCTATGTCGTCATCGGTAAGCACTTCGTTTTTGGCCATTTCTACCTTGCCGGTTTTGCAAAAAGCCACACAAGCAGCGCAAATTCCGCTGCGGCAACTATAAGGCAGTTGAATTTTATTTTGCAGGGCAGCCTGCAGTACAGATTGATTTTCGCCCGCCTGTACATTGTGCAGCCTGCCATCATAATTAATGCGGATGGTTTTTGGCGGATAATTGGTTTGGCTGCCGGTAACGGGCACGGTTTCCAGCACAAAATTTTCTTTATGTATCTGCGGTGCGTGGATGCCCATATACAGCAGCGTAAGCCGTATCATCCGCATATATACAAACGGGCCACATAAATAAAACTCCGCCTTTGCTTTATCAAAATTTAGCTGCTGCTTTACCAGCTGCTCTACCCGGATATTGGTTAACCGGTTAGCATCACTGCTAAACAGGTGGGTAATATTAAATCTATCGGGGTAGGCTGCCAATAGCTCATTCAGTTCGTTATTAAACAAAACGGCTTTTTTATCCTGGTTACTGTAAATTAAATGCAGCCGGCTTTTACCCGGGCGGTTCAGCACATATTTTATCTGCGAAAAAATGGGAGTGATGCCACTCCCGGCGGCAAAAAATACCAGGTCTTTTTCTGCCTCAAAGTCATTTACGGTAAAAACTCCTGCAGGTTCGGCCGCATTTAAAACATCGCCAACATTTACCCTGGTAAGCAAAAAACGCGAGATCTCTCCATTGCTTACCCGCTTAACGGTAATAGCAAGCCGCTCATCATCGGGCGATGAGCTTAAGGAATATGAACGGCGTACCTCCTGATTATGGTGGTTAAAAACCAGCGTAATAAATTGCCCGGCCTTATATACGATGTTACTACCAACCGCCCGCACTAAATAAAAAGTAGCGGTATCGGGCAGTTCCCATTTTATTCCATCAACACGTAATTGCAGTAACCCGGCCATTTATCAATATTATTCTTTTTTTGCAGCCAACGCCTTGCGCAGCACACTATTTTTTTTGCCGTAGGTAAAATAAATTGCCAAACCTATTGCCAGCCATATAATCAGCCTTAGCCAAGTATCACCCGGTAAAAAGGTCATCATGGCAAAACAAGTTAAAATACCCAATATAGGCACCAACGGCACCAGCGGCGTTTTAAACGGGCGATGCACATGCGGCTGCTGCTTACGCAAAATTAGCACCCCGGCGCATACCATTACAAAAGCAAGTAAGGTGCCAATGCTGGTCATCTCGCCAACCACGCGGATGGGCACAAAAGCTGCAAAAATAGCAATAAAGGCACATAACAGCATATTTGATTTCCAGGGCGTACGGAATTTTGGATGCACTTCTGAAAACACCTTTGGCAGCAAACCATCTTTAGACATAGAGAAGAACACCCTCGACTGGCCCAGCAGATCTACTAGGATCACCGAGGTGTAACCTATAAGTATAGCCAGCACAATAGCTTTGCTTAACCATTGATAATGCGTTTTTTCGATAGCGATAGCAACCGGTGCGCCCGAGCCTATAAACTCTTTATAATTAGCCATCCCTGTCATCACATGGGCAAAGATCACAAACAGGATAGTGCACACCACCAACGAACCGATAATACCGATAGGCATGTTACGCTGCGGGTTTTTGGCTTCCTGCGCTGCGGTGGATACGGCATCAAACCCGATGAATACAAAAAACACCAGCCCGGCGCCACGTAATATGCCCGACCAGCCATAATCGCCCCAAACACCTGTATTTTGCGGGATATAAGGATGATAGTTTTGCGGATTGATGAACGACCATCCTACAGCTATAAACACCAGCACTACGCCTACTTTTAAACTTACAATAATGGCATTGATAAGCGCAGAGCCTTTAGTACCGCGAATAATGATGCTTGTTACCAACACAACTACCAGGGCGGCAGGCAAATTAATAATGCCGCTTACCACATCGCCGTTGGCCGCTTTGGCCGTTTCAAAGGGAGAAAGTGTTAATTGCGGGGGCAGATATAAATCAAACCAGGACAAAAACTTGGTTAAATATTGCGACCAGCTGATCGCTACGGTTGCTGCACCTACGGCATACTCCAGCATCAGGTCCCAACCGATTATCCAGGCAAAAAGCTCGCCCATGGTGGCATAAGAGTAGGTATAGGCGCTACCCGCAACCGGTATCATGGCCGAAAATTCGGCATAGCACAAGGCTGCAAACGTACAGCCCAAAGCAGCAATTAAAAACGATATGGTAACTGCCGGGCCCGAATGCTGGCCGGCGGCAATGCCTGTTAATGAAAATAAGCCCGCGCCAATGATAATACCTATCCCGATAAGTATCAGGTTAACCGGGCCGAGCGAGCGTTTAAGTGAATTTTCGCCTACTTCTTCAGATTCTTTCAGCAGAAGTGCTATGGGTTTTTTGATCATGCCTCAATAAAGTCCACAAAATTAGTAGATTATCAGGCAAACTCTAATAAATACTTTTTTTAGATTAAAACATGAGCATTTTATGACGGTGATCTACGCTGTTACGCTATCAGCTTAGTATCAAAAGGGGCATCACCCTTCTGTTACGGCAACTGATAATTTTTTTTGACGCAAGGCTGCATTACCCGTAACTATGGGTGCGGATTTGGCACCTGCGCGCTTTTTGGGCTTTTTATTACGCTTGCCCCACCAAACCAGGAAACCTGTTACCGGCAAGCTGGCACCGATGAGCGAAGCTAAAAACGCCATAACTTTTCCGGGCAACCCCAGTATTGCACCTATATGTATGTCGTAATTCATCTTACGTACTTTTTGGCCAAAGCCGGCCTTTTGGTAGGGTACGGCATAAGGGTCTGTCCGTTTCATTGGTTTTAGGGTGTATTGGTCAAACGTATAGCTGCGGCTATTATAAAATTGCCCCGCAGTTGGGTACACAATAACGGCAATGGTTGATGCCGGGTTGGCCATATCCGGGTAGTTATAATAAAAACCCATTGATTTGGGGTTTTCTGCCAGTACCTTTTCCCAAATTAGGTCCATCGCTAATTTAGGATCTTTAGCGCCGGCCATTTGCAAGCTGTCAGACTTTAGCCTTCTTGCCTCTTTTAAAGTTTCGCCGCCCGTTGTTACCCAATACAAGCCGTCGCTAAACCAGCGCAGGCCGAAAACCATGCCGGTCATCGCAATAAACAAAAGAAACAGCATGGCATAAAAGCCGAATACATTATGCAGATCAAGATTAACGCGCTTAAAGGATGCGCCCCATTTGATCTTAAAACTTTTGTCGCGGGTAGATTTGTTCCACTTTTTGGGGTACCACCAGATCAGCCCGGTGATCAACAGGATCACAAAAATAAGCGTGGCGTAATCTACTATAAGCCGGCCAATATCATAAGGCAGCCAAAGCGCCCGGTGCCCGTTTAAAATAAAACGAAAAAAATCAACCTGGCCTTTCTTGCTAACCTGCTTACCTATGATGCGGCCGTTATAGGGGTTTACCTTTAACAAAACACCGCCGCCACCACGCCGAACCACTTTGCCGGGTTTACGCAAAAACAGGTTAATCACCTTACCCTGCTGATAATTGGCGTAAGCAGGTATCAGTTTGGGGTATTCCCTTTCGCCAATGGCGGCCAGTGCTGCTGGCGTAAGTACCGGCTTTTGCTGGTACACAATGTTGGTTTCGGGCTCCAGCAGGCCGGTTATCTCTTCATTAAACACCCAAATGCAGCCCGTGAGACAAACAATAAACACAATAATTCCCGAACCCAGCCCAAGCCATAAGTGCAGCCAATTATTGATTCTTTTAAAACGCGAGCCGTTTGACTTCTTTGCCTTGTTTTGATCAGGAATCATCGTGTTTAGTTATACTTTAAAAAATTAGTTTAAAAATTGTATCGATGTGATAGAACCGCCTTCAACTTTTAAACCCTGAGTGGCAGTTTGCGTGGCGGCATCTATTTTATAAACATAGCTGGTGCCGTCTTTCAGGTTAACGCCTATGTAGCCCGTTTTGCCGTCTTTAGGTGTATAGTTGCTAAACGTAAGGCTAACCATATCTGCTGTTGCCGGCATGCCCGTAACTTTTTGGAATGTTTTGTTTACTACATTAACAATGCCTATGGTTTTACCTATAGTATAAGCACCTTTTTCTGCCTTTGTAGTGGCGTTTACAATAAAGTTGTTGTTGCCCAGGTACATCCAGTTGGTAATGTTCATACCACCGCTTACATCCTCAAAATTGAAAAAGTAAGACTGGTCAAACTCTGTTGTGCCCGATTTGATGCGTGTAATGGCCGACGGCTTGGTTGAAGTTAACACACCGCCCTTAGCTGCTACAGATGCCGAGAAAGCATAAACGTCGTTATTCTCCGTCAGGGCAAGGCCGTCTGTAAAATACCTGCCTATAAAACTGGTGCGGGTATCTTTAATCACTTTTTCTAATTTCATATCCGCATAATTAAACACCGCGATCGACGCCTCGTCTGGATAGTTGGTGGCAAAGGTCCTGTCTATAATGGTAAAATATGGCGCATATACCTTGTCGCCAATTTGCTTTATCCAGCTAAAGTGCGCCATTTCGCCATTGCCGCTAAGTTGCAGCGTGTTGGTTGTGCCCTCTGATGTGATCAGCAGGCTGTTAGTATTAACCTTGTACCAGTTAGATAATGGGGTTTCTGTGCTTCTGGAGATCTTAAAAAGCAAAAGATCATCTTTAACGGGGGCAAATGCCTGCACGGTTTCTGTTTGAAAATTCGTTAGTTTATTCAGCTTGCCGTCTTTTACATCATAAGCGGTTACTGCGCCCGGGTTGCCCTGGCCGTAAAGCAGGCTAAAAAACTTGTTGTTGGTAGTTACGTAGTAACGGTAAGTCCCGTCTTGCTCTATACCGTTACCGGCCGTAGATATTGAACCTGTTTCCAGGCTGCCGGCCGTAAGCAGATAATCGGCTACGCCGGTTGATGCAGCAGGGGTTACAGCAAGAATATAATTACCCGGATTTTCTGGCACCGGTGTACCGCTATCATTTTTGGAACATGATGCAAATGTGGCGGCAACTAATAGTGCCGCGATCGTAGATCTGATTTTCATATATATGTGTGTTACTTAATTGTTTGTAGTTTTATTGATAAAATAGCGCAGGTTGAGGTAAAAACCACGACCGGGTTTTTGCAAACTAAAATTATCGTAAAGCAGTGCGTCGGCAATGTTCCGGCCCTCTATGCCGATATTATATCTGCCATTTTTTACGCTGTAAACCAAGTTGATATCATGGCTTATTTGTTGTGGAATATCCAGCTTATCGCCTCCGCGGCTTGGCCAGTACAGGTAAAAAGCATGCACGTATAGCAGGTTGTAGCCGATGTTTAAATTATTGCCCCGGGCACCAACATTTCTTAAAGACACAGAGGCATCGGCGTTGCCGAAAAAGTAAGGGATGTTGGGCATCTGATCTTTATAAACCGGGCTAACACCGCTGTAACCCGGTTCGTACTTTTGCAGGTTTTGCAGGTACTGGTAAGTTGCAGTAGCGCCAATATTAAGCCATTGTTTGTAAGAGTATCTGATCTCGCCATCGCCGCCTACCGTTCTTACACCATCGCGGTTATCAGCCACCAGTTTTGATTGATTGTTATTTAAGCGGTTGTAAATAAAATTAGTTGCCTGCCGATAGATAGCATTTGCGTTAACCTGAAACTTATTGCTCGGGTTGATGGCGAATGCATAGCTTAAACCCAGGTTAACGTTGTTGCTTTGCTCGGGCTTCAGGCTTGGGTTGCCTTCCTGGTTCTCTATATCACCAAATATCTCCTGTGCCTCGGGCATCCGGTTGGTTAGCTCGTATGATGATTTGATCTGCAGGTTTGGCGTTAAAAAGTACGCAGTAGCAATACCATAACCAAGTTTATTGGTAGTGGCAGCACTGCCATTTGTACCGGTTGAGTTATTTTGATAAATGTATTTCCCAAATACCGATGTGCTCCACTTATCCTTAATATCATAGCTGTAACCCAGCCCTAACACATTTTTCTGCGTTTTTGCAGGCAGATCATCTGTACCCGGGTTTAACGGATCGGCGCCTTTACGGTTAAAAGTGGTAAAAACGTTACTTAATGCTATACTTTGGCGGCCATCCATCCTGTAGTTAAGCATGGTGGTAGCTATACCGTTATTATTTTTGTACTTATAAAGGCTTCTTGCGCGTTCGCCGTTTGAACCGTTTGGCTTACTGTTGCCAAACCAGTCGTAACGCACATTCATGGTATCGATATTGGTTTCGCTACCCAGGTTATAATTGGCATTGATGGTTACATCCAATCCTTTCAATAAGTCAACCTTTTTATATTTCAGGGTGGGCATTACAATATCACCGCGGCGATGCCAGGCACCAAAAACAGATACCATGCGGGCGCCCGTTTGGATCTCTTTATAGTTTTTACCCAGTGTAATCCCGAACAATAATTTATCGGCATAACTTTTATCAACTACGCCAATATTGGCTATCAGCGTTTCGTTATGATACTGATCATGAAAGCGGCGCAGGTAGGCCCCCGGTGTGTAAGCGCCGGTATTGATATCCGCTGCATCTACCTTTACTTTATAATCGTTATCCGAAAAATTCTGAAAAGCATTCAACTGAACGGTAAACCCGCTTTTAGTGGTGGCCGCGGCATTGATAACGCTGCGGTGCGTATTAAAAGAGCCGTAGGAATAAGAAGCATCCACATAGTTGCGGTAACGGTCGCCGGTAATGATGTTGATAGCACCGCCCAGGGCGTCGGATCCGAGCCAGATGGGCACTACCCCTTTGTAAACCTCCAGCCGGTCGGCAATATTGATGGGGATATTATTGATCTGGAAAGATGACCCAAAATTATCCATCGGGATACCATCAATAAAATACCGCACATGGTTACCAGAGAAACCATTAAGAGAAAGATTAAAGTTTGAGCCTACGCCACCGGATTCCCTAACGCGAATGCCCGATACGCGATCAAGCGCCCCGGCCAGATCTAAAGTGGTATTGTAAAGTTTTTTTGCATCAACAGCCGTTACGTTAAAAGCTTGCCGGTTGGTTTCTTTTACAGCGCTGCGGCCGGTTACGGTAACCGTTTCCATGTTAACCGCAGCATCTTTAACCGTAAAGTGAACTTCAGCCTGGTTACCGGCTGATACGGTAAGTTCTTTTTGCTGTGTTTTAAAGCCTACAGCGCTTACCGTAATTTGGTAATAACCGGATGGGACTGCTTTAAATAAAAACAACCCTTGTTCATCCGTCATGGTGCCTGTTCCCTGCTGCAACATTACCGTTGCAGCGCCCACGGGTGCCCCTGATGAATTGATAACCTTACCCCTGATAGAACCGGGGCTTTGAGCGAGTGTAAAAATACTATAGGCGCATAGCACGGCCAATAGCAAAAATTTTCTAAATTGCATTGCTTTTTGATTGACGTTGAGGAGCAACCCGGTTTTGCCGGTCGGCCGTACAATTCCACTTGTACGGCTATTTTTTTCCTTCCGCAAATATAGCGTTATTTAGAACAATTACAAATAAGCTTTTAAGCTATATGGCTTTTTGATCAAAAATCAAATAAACAGGTTAGCACAGGCCTGTTAATAACAATCATTTAGATTGCCAACATCAGGTAAAGAGCTAAGTGCAAAAAAAATTATTCAGGGATATTATCTGAAGAAGTACTATCCGGCACCTTATAACTCTCCAAAGTTTCGTACAGCTGTTTTTTGATCTGTTTGACCAATATCCCTGGCCCAAGTACCCGGAGTTTTGACCCGAAACCTAATAACTCTCGCTCCAATTCAAAATTCATAATTACACGGATACTAATGATTACCCTTTTCATCTTCGCTCAATAACTTTTTTGTATGATACAGCGGCTTGGTTATTACATAGGGTGCATTTTGGGCGTCAATCCAAAACACTACTTCCACATCGCGCTGTCCGGGCGTTTTGGTTACCCCTATTACATCGTTATAATAAGCTGAAAGATCGATAGTGATGTTTTCTATATACTCCCCATCGTGCGCGGTGATGGTTTGGATCCATAAAATTGCCCGTGCCCTGGGTGTTAAACCGATAAGCATGATAGAGAACCACCACAACTTTGCCTGGAAAGAGCAACTGGCCGATGGTACCGAAGTAATGGTGCACCGCAAAGGCGCTACCCGCGCAGGAAAACTTAGTTGAAGTATTGGCTAAATTTGAGCCAAGGATAGTGCGGATGGCAGATGCGAGGGAGAGGCCGGAGGATTAGTTGGCAGTTGGCGCGGCAGCCAACCCAAATTCCCTTTTACGATAGCCACGGGAGGGTGCGGCTGTCATCCTGAGCCTGTCGAAGGACGCGCGCAAAGGCAGGGAGGGGTTTAACCGCCATAGTTCCCCTGTCGAGATAATAGCCCATGAGTAGACACAAAGTACGGGGCTTGTGCGATTCCCTTTCAACGGGAGGGTGCAGGGAGGGTTTCGGCGTAAAGCATGGCGAATAAACCCCTCCCTCCACTTCACAGCCCTATGCACCCCTCCCCAAGGAGGGATTTAAACTACTCAATAGCCCCTATATCCCCCCCCACTGGTCGAAGTTTCCAACTTCGACCTAAAACATATTAAGCTTTCAGCTTAATGCAACTTTTAAATATCCTGATCCATCATTTCAATCTCCTGACCGGCCTTAATAATTTTGCCGTAGGCAACAAAGCTCCATTCTATCGTAATAAACACTTACTGGTTCAGGAGTACCACTAAATTTACCATTCCACGCGTTTGGGTTACCCAATGATTTGATAAACCGGGCTATTCAGGCCGTTTGAAGGGCGAAAAAAGGTCGTATAAATTATCCTTTAACTGATCATATTTGCCAGCTTCCACCCAAAAATGTGTAAAGCTTTCAGGCTATATCCATTAAAAAAAAAATAAAGAAATATCTTTATAAATAGCATACCTCACCCTACCCGCCATTTGCAGGATTGATCCTTTATTTCGCACATTAACATAAAACACTGTTTTACAGTAGGATAAGATAAGCAGAATTACGTATATCAATGACAATCAGTCGTTTAACTTATGTTCACGATGTTCACACCTGTGAACGTGAACACCCAGGGCCCGGCCGATCAGCATGCAGCCAATTCCCCATTAAAAAAACTTGAAACCCACACTCAGCGCCCAGATATTTTGCCGCTGGCCGTAGTTTTCGTTTATTTTGGTAAGTCCGCCTTCGTAGCGCAGGTCGGCAGTAATGTGGCCAATATCAATGCCGCCGCCTACCTGGTAGCCGAGGGTACTCTTTTTATAATCGCCAAAATCCTGATAGGCGCCGTTCACATTATCGCTAAAACTTTGGTTTTTATCTAACAGGTAACTATAAACCGGCCCCGCCATTATCCTGAAGTTTAAGTTATCGCCCCCAAAACCTTTACCTATTAATAAGGGCACATTTAAGCTGGTAAAGGTTACTTTACCATTGGTGGTAACGGTATTGTTGTTATTGTTAAAATCAAACTTACCGCCGCTGCTGCCCAGGTAAAGTTCGGGCTGCAGGTATAGGCTGCTTCCAAAACGGGCAAAAAGGCCTGCCTGGTACCCGGTTACAGATGATTCGTTTACGTTACTGGTATTGATCTTTGAGAAATTGATACCGGCTTTGGCGCCTACAGAGAATTGTGCCTTTGCACTTATTGCCGCTATAAATATTAAAGCAAGGCTTAACAAACATTTTTTCATGGTTTTAATTGTTTTGGTTTACAAACGGTTTAGAGGGGCATTGTTGTTAAAAGTTTAACAACGTGCAGCACATTAAACGCATGCAACGGTGTATTTTTTATATTTTTGTTTAAATATTTATAGCATGGCAGAGATAATGATCAGTAATAAAGACTGGGAACGTATAAAAATAAAGGTACAGCGCAAGTATAACCACCTTACCGACGAGCAATTACAATATACCGAAGGCCAGGAAGAAAGCCTGATAACCCGCTTAATGGAGCTGGTAAACCGCGATAGAAGATACGTGGTTTTTACCCTTACCAAGGCATTAATGAACATGGATACTAACCGCCTTTAATATCAGTTTATTATAAAAAGCCGCTGGGCTTTTATATATTTATAGTTCAACAGGTTAAAGGGTATGGATAAAAGGATGATAAGCAGGTACAAAAAACCGGTTTTGTACACAGGGCTACTGGCATTAGCTGTAAGCGTATGGAGTTTTCAGGACGATCTTTTCCAGATATCTAAAAACCTGGATGTGTTTGCATCGGTATATAAAGAGGTTAATATTAACTATGTTGATGATATCAATTCGGCCAAACTGGTTAAAACCGGTGTGGATGCCATGCTGGATGGCTTAGACCCCTATACCGAGTTTGTACCCGAATCTGAGATTGAAGATTATAAGCTGCATTATGTAAGCACCCAGTACGGCGGCATCGGCGCAAGCATTTTTTTGCGCGATGGCAAGGTTTTTATATCTGATGTATTTGCAGGCTTCCCCGCCCAGAAGGCAGATATCCGGCAGGGCGACCAGATGCTGAAGATAAACGATGCTGAACTTGCCGGTAAAACCAACGAACAGGTAAGCCAGCTTTTAAAAGGATCTAAGAGCGCCGCAGTTAAGCTAACCATGAAACGCGATGTCGAACAGCCGGTTGTAAAAAGCCTGGTGCGCGACGAGATCAAACAACCAAACGTAGTATATGCCGGTATGGTTGCCGGCAATATGGGCTATATTAAACTAAACAAGTTTTTAGAAAATTCGGCCGATGAAGTTACTGCTGCGCTATCCGCTATCAAAAAGAATAACCCTAACGGCATCATCCTGGATCTGCGCTCAAACGGGGGCGGTATTTTGCAGGAAGCGGTTAAAATTGTAAATCTGTTTGTGCAAAAAGATGTGCAGGTAGTATCGCAAAAAGGGAAGATAAAAGAGAAAAACTTTACCTACAGTACGGTATCAAACCCAATGGAACCTACTTTGCCATTGGTGGTTTTGGTAAATAGCCGCTCGGCATCTGCTTCAGAAATTGTTGCCGGGGCACTACAGGATCTGGACAGGGCAATTATTATAGGGCAACGCAGTTATGGCAAAGGCCTGGTGCAGCAAACCTTTAATTTGCCTTATAACAGCCTGGTTAAGGTAACAGTTGCCAAATACTATGTACCATCCGGCCGTTGCGTGCAGGAGCTGGATTATACGCATCGCAAAGATGATGGCAGCGTAATTAAAGTGGCCGATTCATCCATACATGAATTTAAAACAAAAAATGGCCGCTCGGTTTATGATGGCAGCGGCATTTACCCGGATATATTTATTAAGCAGGAGCGGTTTGCCAATGTTACCCAAACACTGGTAAGCAAACTGCTGGTATTTGATTATGCTACGCAATACCGCAACACGCATCCCCAGCTTATCGACCCAAAATCGTTTACTTTAACAGACGAAGGTTACGACGATTTTACCCGGTACCTTGAAGGGAAGAATTACAGTTACAGCACTATATCTGAAAAAATGCTGAACAGCCTTAAAACCGAAGCCACAAAAGAGAAACAATTTAACGGCATACAGGCCGAATACGAAGCTTTAAAAGCAAAACTGGCAGCCAGTAAAAAAAACGACCTGCAATTGCATAAAACCGAAATAAAACAAGTGCTGGAGAATGAAATAGCATCCCGCTATGCTTATGAAAAAGGCCGGTACGAGGCTAATTTTAAATATGATAAAGAATTAGCCGAAGCCGTTAGAACCATGCAGGATAAGCCCCGCCTGGCATCTATACTAAACGGCATCGGCGATTATAAAACCATTGGTAAACCCGTATTAGCCATGGCAGGCAAAAAAGTTGCCGATAAGGATGATGACGATTAGTTAGGGCGAAGGCAAGGATTAAAGGCTAACTATTCTCGCTTGTTTTACACTTTTACCTTTTAACCTGTTGCCCCATAATAATATTGTAACATCACTGTGATAACATTTATTGGTTAAACTTTAATGGCTTATGGTTGTCATACATGCAAAACAACAACTAATATGAAAAAGATCACGATCACTGCAGCTATATTTTTAAGCTGCATAGCATACAAATCAGCCGATGCGCAGGTTAGTTTAAGTATTAACATTGGCAGCCAGCCGGCGTGGGGCCCTGTGGGTTACGACCGTGCCGATTATTACTACATGCCGGATATAGATACCTATTATGATGTACCGGCACACCGGTATGTGTATCTGGAAAACAATGCCTGGGTGCGCAGGGCTAGTTTACCGCCAAGATACAGCAACTACAACCTTTACAACGGCTATAAAGTAGTAGTGAACGAGCCAAGGCCATGGACCCGCGCTACTGTTTACCGCACAAAATATGCCAATTACAAAGGGCGTACCGGCCAAACTATCATACGTGATAGCCGCGACGTTAAATATCGTAATTACTGGATGGGTAATAACAGCCGCCGCCCGGTACGTGTTGTAGAGAACAAAAAAGTAGTTAAATATAAAAATAACGACCGCCATGATAACGGCCGCCACGAAGGAGGGGATGACCGCCATCATGATAAGGGCAAAGGCCATGGCCGCGGGCACTAAATTTTTGCCGGCACTATTTCAAAAACAAAAAAAGAGACTTTAATCGGTCTCTTTTTTTGTTTGAAAGCTATCTGTTTAAAAGGCCCTTAACCAGGGGCTGCCATTGCGGGCCGGAAAGGCCGTTACGGGCGCCAAGTGCAACAATGGTATTACGCACCGTATCGTATAAGCCGGTGCCGCTGTTATTGGGCATTTCGTTACGGCCGTAAACTGCAGCGCTAACGTGGTTTAAATATCGTTCTACAATAAAGGTATTGGTTGATGCATGGCTAAAAAAATGTGCTGTTGCCTTATCCGGGTGGCGGGGGTTTGCCACCGGCCTGATAGTCATGGTTAAATATTCGCTTTCGGCGTGGGCATCAATAATTTCTTCCATCGCTTCTATCCGTACCCATTCCTTACCGTCACCGGCCAGCGAACCCGGCGTAGGCAAAGGTAAATCGATAGAGAACAGGTCGCCTTTTTGGGCCATCTTGTAAATTTCGGCACCCTTGGTATCTGTGATAGCAAATTTTGCCGAATGCGGCCCGCTAAATACATGCCATTGTGATATATCTTTCAGCCTGTCCTTAGCCAATAAAAATAACTGATGTGCCTCCTCAACAGTTTCGCAATCGGCAAAATGTATAAAGTCGTTATGTTCGCCTTCGGTTTGCGGCGGTATGTTATCTGCGGCGGTATGCATAGTCTTTTGTTTATAACAACAACAAACCGGCGTATCTGGTTGTTTTTATTTTCAGCTTTAGCCATCGATAGCATCTATTTCCGTCAAAGATCCTTTTTAACAACCATCAAACCCTAATTTACCATTTTGCCGCTGATGTCTACCTTGCGTGCAAATGGATTAAAGAAGCGGTTGGCCAGCACGGCAAATTCGCGGCGGGTTACAGGGCGGCTCAGGTTAAATTCTGCAGGGAAATGATAATAGCTTTTCCAGGCTTTACGGGTTTCTAACTGTAGGTTTTTAGGATCGCGCAGGGTCATTTCGCTAATGTAGCTCAACAGGTTGGCCACAGTAAACAACTCGCCGGGTTTTTCTTTATTAAACCACAAAAAAGCGCGTGCATACAACTCATTCATCAGGGGTTGCACCTCATCGGTACGTACGTCGGTATCGGGCATAAACAAAACCTCTGCGGTTTGGCCTGCAGCCTTTTGAATTCCCTGCAGCATCCCGGTTGCACCTACCTGCTGTATGGGGCGGTAATCGCGGTCGGTAGTTTTAATATCGGCAAAAGGCATCAGCATACCCTTATGATCCAATATCTCGCCCTGTATCACGCGGGGGCGCAGGTTTTTGGTGGTGGTTTCAAAAAACACGCAATAGGCGGCGGTAGCGCCAACACCCTGCCCAATCGCCATCTGCACGGCGGGGTCGGTTACGCTGCCATTTACCAGGTGCGTTACCGACAGCGCCTTTTCGGTAACCAGCAAATTTTCCTGGTCCTTTACTACCACGGCGCCCAGCGGAATGCTATACGCCGGGAATGGCGGATAATTTACCGTTGGCACACCCGCTGCGCTGTAATAATGGCCAGGCAAGGCATCGCCTACGGCAATACTGGTACGATACAGTTTGCTTTGGCGGTTATAAGGGGTATAAATATCATCCAGCACCATGCGCACCAGCCCTGCAGAACGCTGGTTCTCGCGGATAAATGGGAGATAAGGCAAATGGTCGGCCGTTGGGAAATCATCTGCCGGCCCCAGGTTTTTAAATCCCCGTTCGGTTTGCAGGTAGTATATCAGGCCCAGGGTGCGCAGCTTTGCCTTGCGGAAGGTAGCCTCCCTATTTTCGGGTATCAGATCATTACTCGTTACCGAATACTGGTTACCGCAATCGCCGGGGTTAAGCAGGTATTTATCATTGGGCAAAGCCGTAGCTGCCAGCAACTTTTTAACATCAGCGTTTTTAAGGCAGGCATATTGCCCGGCATCGTAGCCTTCGGGCCGTGGGATGGTGCGGCCGGCCCCGCGGCCAAAATTCTTTAAAACAGCCAGGTAGCTAATATCCTGGATCTGGTTAGTGGCATTCTGTGGTGCAAGGGCCTCCTTAGTATCGCTGCGGCTATCAAAACCGGCAGTAAGCAACACACCTGCCCCGGCTGCTACATCGCCCAGTTCGGTAGCGTCTACAACTATCTTTGCTTTTATAGTAAGCGGTTTGCCGCCTTCTATTATCGTAACCACCCAGCCGGTACCCTCTTTTTTGACAGAGGTAAAACGGGTATTCATTTTAACAGTAAGATTTTTTACTGTATCCGCCATTTTTTTGAGGATAGCCGCACCGGTAGCCGGCTCAAACACTAAAGGAGCATTACGCGTGGTATCATACCCTAATCGCATTTTATAAACATCGCGTACACGCGCCCTAAATTCGGCATAGATACCCGATGCCAGGTTACGGTTACCTGTAAGTATGCACATACCGCCCGCCGTTATACTGCCACCCAGCCATGGGCCTTGTTCTGTAAGCATGGTTTTTACATTGCTGCGCGCGCTTTGTATGGCTGCTGCAACACCGCTTGCCCCACCGCCCACCACCAAAACATCCGTACGAATGGTTTCGGCAAAGACGGATGAGCAATTAAGCATCAGCAATAACACGAGTAACTTTTTGATCATTGATGGGGCAAAATAACTGTAAAACGCTAAATTAGGGCAATTACTTATGCAACAATAATAATTATACGCTTATATAAAACTAAAAATGACAGATGAACAAATGCGTTACCCTATTGGTAAATTTGCACCGCCGGTTAGCTATACCGACGACCTGAAACGCCAGTGGGTACATGATATTGCCACCTTGCCCGGCCGGGTACGCGAGGCAATTATCGGCTTAAATTACCAGCAACTGGATACCCAATACCGCACCGGCGGCTGGACGCTGCGCCAGGTTGTACACCATTTAGCCGATAGCCACATGAACTCGTTATGCCGGTTTAAGCTGGCCCTTACCGAAGATAACCCCACCATAAAACCATATGACGAGGCCGGTTGGGCCATACAGCCCGATTACCGCCTGCCGGTAGAACCATCTATTAAAATGCTGGAGGGTATCCATCAGCACCTGGTGGCCCTGTTTGAAAGTTTTACCGAAGACCAATGGAGCCGTACTTTTATTCACCCTGAATCGGGCAGTGTAACATCACTGGAAAAAAACCTGGCTATATATGCCTGGCACAGCAACCACCACTTGGCCCATTTAACAGAAACGGTGAAGCGGTTTAAAGCATAATATAGTGCAGAGTACTGAATTGAATCTCCAACACCGAATATCAAACGGTATTTTGTGTTGGAGATTATTTTGATCATCAATTGAATAGCAGGGGACTTAACCGCAAGGCCTATTATCCTTATCAGGATCAGTTAAAATATCTTGCTGCACCATCGGCACAATTTACCCCGTCTATAGCTGCAGAAATGATGCCGCCTGCATAGCCCGCACCTTCGCCGCATGGAAACAGGCCTGCAACCTGCGGATGCTGAAAGGTTTCACGATCTCGGGGTATTTTAATGGGTGACGATGTGCGCGATTCTACACCTACCAGTATGGCCTCGTTGGTATAATAGCCTTTCATTTTATGGCCGAAAGCAGGCAGCGCTTTACGCAAGCGGTTGTGGATCCAGTGGGGCAGCACCTCTTTCAAATCTACACTTTTACATCCCGGCAGGTAAGAATTTCCGGGCAGGCCGGCAGATACGCGCCCCTCCACAAAATCAACCATGCGCTGGGCTGGGGCAACCAGGTTACCGCCGCCAGCCTTAAAGGCCAAATGCTCTACCTGCTGCTGAAAGTTAAGCATCCTAAAAGGGTCGTTCAGATCCCCTTTGACATCTTCCATATTTATCTGCACTACCGTGCCCGAGTTGGCAAAGGGGTTATTCCGTTTGCTTGGGCTCCAGCCGTTCACTACAATCTCATCCTGCGCGGTGGCGCAAGGCGCAATGATGCCGCCGGGGCACATACAAAACGAAAATACGCCCCGGTCTTCTACCTGCTCAACCAAACTATAGTAAGATGGGGGCAGGTCTGGTCCGCGGTATTCGCAATGGTATTGGGCGCGGTCAATAATTTCCTGCGGATGCTCTATGCGCACCCCAAGTGCAAACGGCTTTGCCTCTATCAGAATATCCTGGCTGTGCAGCATCCTGAAAACATCATGCGCGGAGTGGCCGGTAGCCAATATCACGGCATCAGCAAAAAGCTTTTCGTCGTTGGATAGCTGCACCCCTTTTATCTTGCCAAATTCAACCAGCAGGGCAGTTACTTTGGTATCAAACAAAACCTCGCCGCCTGCCTGTAAAATACTTTCGCGCATGGCGGTGATGATCTGCGGGAGTTTATTGGTGCCTATATGCGGACGGGCATCCACTAAAATGTCTTCGGTTGCGCCATGTGCCACAAAGGTTTTTAATACGCTATTCACATCGCCGCGTTTGGTGCTGCGGGTGTAAAGTTTCCCATCAGAGTAGGTACCTGCGCCACCCTCGCCAAAGCAGTAATTACTTTCGGGGTTAACCAGCCCCTGTTTATTGATGTTTGCCAGATCGCGGCGGCGCTGTTTAACATCTTTGCCACGCTCCAGTATTACAGGCTTTAGGCCTTGCCCAATGCATTGTAAAGCGGCAAAAATGCCTGCCGGGCCTGCACCAACAATAATAACCCTTTTGGCATCCTTTACATTTTTATATTGAGGGTTATAGATCTCGGTTTGTACGGGCTCATCCACAAACAGCCTTACCTGCATGCGGTAAAGCACTTTGCGGCCACGCGCATCTATAGAGCGCTTGAGTACCCTGATACCGTTGATTTTTTGCTGCGGTATTTTTGCTGCGGCCGAAGCTAAACCTGTTAAAATTGCTTCATCTTCCTGCTGCCCGGGAGGGCAAACAATTTCTACTTCTTTTATCATGCTGTAATGCCGGGTTTTTATCCCGGATGCTGCAAAGATACTTATCTGCTGGCAGTTTTTTGTGCGCGGCTAAAACCTGATTGTAATTAAACATAGTGCCAGCTGATTGTTCGGGTACGGAACATCAACCGTACGCTATCGTACACCTTGCAGTGCTTTTTAAATTATAAGTATTTGATAATAAAATACTTATAAAAGTGGATTCATTTTGGCACAGGCCAATGTATAATAAATAACAAAAAGATGATGACCACCGCCGATAACCGCTTACAAACACTTTGGAATGGGTGCCTGCGTAATGACCGTAAACAACAGGAAATGTTATATAAAGTATTAGCGCCTAAAATGCTTTCGGTTTGCATGCGCTACGCTAAAGATAAAGATGAGGCACAGGATATACTGCAGGAAGGTTTCATTAAAATGTTTAAAAACATGGCCAATTACCGCGGCGAAGGAAGCCTGGAAGGGTGGATCCGCCGGATTATGGTACATAGCGCCATTTCGCGTTACCGTAAAGCCAAAAGCGTTGTACTGGTTGATGATTTTGCAGAACAGAATATCCCGGTGAGCAACAGCTACAACGATAACGGTTTAGAAGCCCGCGACCTGATGAATATGGTGCAGGAACTGCCTGCTACCTATCGCTCGGTATTTGATATGTATGCCATTCAAGGTTTCTCTCACCAGGAGATCAGCAGCAAATTAGGCATGACCGAACTACTATCGCGCACAACCCTGTACCGCGCACGCACACTGCTTAAAAACAAACTGATGAGCCTGGCCATTAAAGAAAAGGCCTGTATGGCAGGGTAAGAGATCCTTCCTGTCCTCTCCTTCGAGAGGGATCTAAATTTACTTTGAATGATTTCGGTTTGGGCATGAAATAATAAGCCACAGGCGAGGCTATCATGATGGAAATAAAAACCATTATGGCAAAGTTTTTGGATAGTAATTGCCACACGGCGAACGCAGAGGCACCAAGCACTTTCCGTGCACCTATTTCTTTAGCCCGCTGTTCAGCCATAAATGATGCCATGCCAAACAGTCCTAAACAACTGATAAATATAGCCAGGCCGGCAAACACAGAAGCCAGCTTACCTATGCGTTCTTCATTACCAAATTCTTTGTTTAGTTCCCGACAGCTTTTAAAACAAAAGGTTCGCCGGGTGCAAGTACTTTGATCCGTTCTGGGTTAGAAACCAGTTTCTTCAATTTTGCCGGATCTCCGTTAAATGGTGTAAAGTCCGGCGCGTCAACAAAACCCCAGTGCCCTAATAATACTGTGGCTTTTGGATAAGCATTAACCAGTTTTGCTGAGGCTTCGAGTCCAAGGTGCCATTGCGCGTCCTCAGAATAATCCAGCAGGATCACATCCGGCGCAGGCATATGCAACTGTTCTTCCATTGGGCGGGAATCCCCGGTGGCATAGATCGTACCGTCCGGCGTATCGAACCAGAACCCACAAGCATCACCCGGAGCAAAATGTCTTTGACCCGGCCTTGGATAGGCATTTTGCCAGGCGTGGTCTGCCGGGATCAGCTTGCCCTTTACTTTTCCGAATTTAAATTTGCCGCCGATGGGATATCCAAAAGATTTCAGACCATCATTCTTCATTAGAGAATCTACGTAGATCGTCGAATAGAATGCAGTAGTTACAGGAGCGATGTCTTTGAAGGTTTCCACGCTGTAATGGTCGTTGTCACTATGAGTGGCAAATACAGCATCCAAATGCGGCACCTCTTTAGGCAGGATCGGAAATTTCATCAGCAAAGGCATATCATAGCCTTCCAGCAATGGGTCGATCATGAATGTGGTTCCCCGGCTGTTGACCAGGAAGCCGGCCATGCCCAGCCAGCGAATAGTAGTATTGTTTGATTTGGCAAAAGCTTCCTTACCGAACGGTTGCGTTGTAGGTGCCTTCGCCTGGTATTTTTTTATGGTTTTAATCTTTGCTATATCCGTTTTTGATTGTGCATGAATGCCTATTGAAGTAAAAACAATAGCTGTAAGTAAAAGGAATATGTTTTTCATGATCATGTTTAATTCATTGTCAAAGGTCTTGGAATTTATCTACCTGATCTTTACACATATTCCTGTAATACCAACCAATATTCCAGATTATCTATTGGCTTTAGAAAAACCGGATTACTTATACTTAATTTTGAGTAAGCTGAATATCGAATATGAATAAGATCATCAAATTAGATAGCGTAACCCAATTCAACACGGAACGGGGACAAGAGACTCTGCATCCTTTGGTAACTGTTCTGGATCAGTCGAAATCAAAGATGATCAAAATGAGCCGCTTTTTCTCGGGGCTTTATGTTGTGTTTTTGAAAGAAGAAAAATGCGCCGATATGTTGTATGGGCGGGGCCATTATGACTACCAGCAAGAAACGATCATATTTATTGCGCCGGGGCAACTGGCGGGCTTTGATGAGGAAGATACTTTAATTCAACCAAACGGCTGGGCGCTGGCTTTTCATCCCGACTTTATCCATGGCACCAGTTTAGGTAAACACATTCATAACTATCATTTTTTCTTGTATAGTATCCAAGAAGCCCTGCATGTTTCTGAACGGGAAAAAAGCGACTTGCTGGACTGTTTTTACAAAATTCAAAGAGAATTAGTACGGTCAATAGATAGGCATAGCAAGAAATTGGTGATCAGCAATATTGAATTGTTACTGAATTATTGTGAGCGCTTTTATGACCGGCAGTTTATCACTCGTGAACATGTTAATAGAGATATCTTAACAAGGTTCGAAAGCTTGGTGGATAATTACTTCACATCGGATAAACCAGCGATGATAGGCCTCCCTACCGTAGCTTATTGTGCTGAAGAACTCCATCTTTCGCCAAAATATTTTGGCGACCTGGTAAAAAAGGAAACGGGGCAATCGGCTCAGGAATACCTTCAAAACAAAATAATTGATGCAGCGAAGGAACGAATGTTTGACGCAGGCAAATCAATAAGCGAAATAGCTTACGGCATGGGCTTTAAATATCCGCAGCATTTCGCACGTCTTTTCAAACAAAGGGTTGGCAAAACGCCACAGGAATATCGGTTAATGAATTGAACCAGATCCTAAAAAAATTAGAAACTAAAGCAATATTTAGATGATCATAAAAATCCAATGGTCAAAGCTACAGTAAGAAGAACGACAGTTGTTAAAGCAATACAGGTACTGAATAAAAAATGATATTGTAACAAATGAAAAACAAGTTACAGAAATTTTAGACTTTTTGTATCTCCTTGCAAAACACACAGTGGAAGACTATTCAAAGTAAAAATGTTCATTTAAATATAATAGGGCATCTTTTAAGAGTTGCAAAAACAAAAAAGCCGCCCTACTTTCGTAAAGCGGCTTCGTAGCCCGTAGGGGAATAATCTCGAACCATTTTCTTAAAGATTTGAAGCGATTAGCAGGATAATTTGATTTTTAAAAAATCCCAAGGGGAAGTGCATAGAACCCAGTTTGGCGTAATAAAAACAGATGAAATTTGTGGGCTGTACCACCACTCATCAGTTAGGCCAAGTGCATCACGGCATACAAAGCGGCACAGGAAATGGCGATCCAAAGCACGACTCCCTGGAACAGAGGTTTGAACCCAACTGATACCAATACTTTTCTGGATAAACCTGCACCAATTAAAAACAGGGTAAGTGTTAAACCAGCCTTAGCGATCATGATCATATAAGGGCTGATCAATTTAGTGGCAGGGATGTAAGTGTTGGCGATCATGGCCAGAACAAACAAACCGATGAAGTAAGGAATGCTGATTTTTTTTGATTTGTTTTTGAAAATGAAAGTCGACATAAACGCCACCGGGATGATCCATAAAGCGCGGGCCAATTTAACGGTGGTGGCTACTTCCAAAGCATGTGGTCCGTATTTGCTCGCGGCACCTACTACTGAACTGGTATCATGGATGGCAATCGCGCACCATAAGCCAAATTGCGTTTGTGACAGGTTAAAATGATGACCGATCATCGGGAAAATAAACAAAGCTATCGAGTTCAGTATGAACACACAGCCAAGGGCGACTGATATTTGCTTTTCTTCAGCCTTGATCACCGGTGAGATTGCGGCAATGGCACTACCACCACAGATGGCGGTACCGGCAGAGATCAGATAAGAGGTTTTCTTTTCAATATTTAACCACTTGCCCATGAAATAACCGAAAATCAAGGTTCCGGTGATCGAAGCAATTGTGAATAAAACCCCTTCTTTTCCGGCTTGCATGGCACTATGCACATTCATGCCGAAACCTAAACCAACTACAGAAATCTGCAATAATAGATGCGTAGCTTTATGATTGAGATGCAAGTAAGGATGCCCTGTAAATTGGGCGATCACTAAACCCATCAATAAGGCGATAGCCGGACTGATAAACGGGGTTAGACATAAGGTTACACAAATTATAAAAATAATCTTACGGCTGTTTTCATTCAAATTGATCAGTAGTCCGGCAGTTTTAGAAGTTAATGGATGTTGTTGAGTATGCATAATCTTGTCTTTTGATGCTCAAAGATCCATCATTCTTACAAGTCATTTTTATCATAAAAAGCGATGATCAATAACCAAAAGTTATTGTTTTTTGAAACGTACAATATAGAAATTGCTGTAAAGTAAGGACGGGAGTCGGGTGTTCTTTCTCAAAGCAATTTATCTTTGTGAAATAAAGGCCGAACACATCGAAGAGCGTTGATTCAGAAAACTGATGTACGGGCAAATTGCTGCACTTCTCAGGTCCGTCTAACGCAAATGTACTGACTATCAAATAGCCTTTCTCTTTTAGATTTCTGTTTACAATATCTAAATATATATGCCGGTCTTGTAGGTCTGTCAGGAAATGAAATGTAGCGCGGTCATGCCAGAGATCAAATTTTTCAGATCCGGTAAACAGGAGCATATCCTTTATGATCCATTTAACTAAAGCGGCTCTTGGCCCTAAACGCAATTTTGCCCTTTCAATCGCTGCTGCTGATATGTCGAGCACTGTAATATTGGTATAACCCAATGCTAACAAATGATCAGCTAACAAACTGTCGCCACCACCAATATCAATGATGGCAGCATTTTTACATAATTTGAGACTGGCAATAATATTCAACGACGTTTCGGGTACGGGTTCATACCAACTCACTTCGGTCAGCGATTTGGTTTGGTAAACCTTTTCCCAATGTTCTTTTTTATCCATTGCTATAAAAAATCTTTAATGGCTTCGCCCAGGTCATAGACTTTTGCTTTATTGCCAAAAGCATTGTTAATGATACTGCTGCCAGCCGCGCTGCGATAGCCACCCGCGCAATGTACAATTATGGGTTTATTAAAGGGTATTTCCGAAACTCTTTCCCTTAATTCGGGAAGCGGTATATGGATGGCATTTTTAAATACCGGGTGTTCCTTCACTTCTCCAGTATTCCTAATGTCAACAATGGTATATTCTGTTTGATTCGTTGAAAACCTACGTAAATCAGTAGTATCCATTATTGCTGTTCCTGCCTGAAAAACAAATGCCCGCTCTATAAAATGCTCATAGCCAATCTTCGCGCAGCGCAAAATCAGGCTTTCGAGAATTTGCTCATTTTCTGCAACCAGGTAAAAAGCTTCCTCCGGTGCAATAATGCTCCCCAGCCAGGTTTCAAACTTGCCGCCATTTTGCAGGTTAATCGACCCCGGAAGATGCCCTTTTTTAAATTCTTTTTCAGCCCGTGTGTCAATGATATAAATACTGCTGTTTAATACTTCAGGATGGCCAATCGGAACATTTGCAATTTCCTGCGCCAGGTTTCCTGCGCCGTGTTTATTTAATTCTACATCAAACGGGAAATATTTTGGTACAAAGGGCTGATCCTGCAAAAGCATAGATATAAACTCCGATTCAGTCATATTTTGTAACGACCAGTTACTCAATTTTTCAGCGCCAATGGTACTGCTGTTGGCTTCACTTAATGCCTTACCACAGAGTGTTCCAGCCCCATGCGCAGGGTAAACAATTACTTCATTGTCCAGCACCATTAATTTTTCCCGGAGTGAATGATACATTTTTGCTGCCAATTCTTCCCTTTTAGCTGTTAGATTACCTGCACTTTCACGCAGGTCTGGCCTGCCGCAATCACCGATGAATAAGGTGTCACCTGTAAATACCGCTTTGTCTTTACCATCGTGTGTTAATACGATAGAGATACTATCGGGAGAGTGGCCGGACGTGTTTAACGCTTTTAATGTGATCTTGCCAAAACTGATACTATTCCCGTCATCAAAAGTTTGATGCGGGTAAACTGCGCCTACTAATGCAGAACAAAAAATAGTCGCGCCAGTGGTTTGATGCAATTCTAAATGCCCGCTTACAAAATCGGCATGCGGATGCGTTTCAATTACGCCGATAATCCTCGCTCCATTATTCTCAGCGTAAGCCAAATATTGACTTACATCCCTTGATGGATCTATCAAAACTATCTGGCGGTCACATTCACTCAAAATGGCATAGGAATAGTGCGATAGCCCTTTATCTTCAAATTGTTCGATTTTCATTTTATCTATTATTAATGAGGCAATTTCTCCCTTAATAAACCATAAGTCCAAGTTCCCGCAATCGCGCTTAACAGCGTAACTATAATTACGAAGAAGCCGCTGCCGATCTCGGCGAAAAGCGGTCCCGGACAAGCTCCGGTTATTGCCCAGCCTAAACCGAAAATCAATCCACCGTAGACATTACCCCAATGAAATGTTTTGTCAGCAATAACAATTTTTTCTCCGTGTATGGTCGTTAACTGAAACCGTTTGATGAGCTGAATTGAAATGATGCCTACGACTATGGCGCTACCGATGATCCCATACATATGGAAGGCTTGTAAGCGGAACATTTCCTGTATCCGGAACCAGGAGATCACTTCGGATTTGACGAGGATAATACCGAAGAGCATCCCTACTACTAAGAATTTGACATTTTTCATAACTGTAATAAATAAGGTAAAATGAACCAGGTCATCACAAATCCGCCGATCATAAAGCAACAGGTTGCCACTAAAGATGGCCACTGTAAAGAAGATATCCCCATGATGGCATGGCCTGAAGTGCAGCCTACCGCATACCGGGTTCCGAAACCAACCAGGAAACCACCCACAACAATAAAAATAAATCCACGCAGGGTGAACAGCTGACTAAAGCTGAATATATCCTGCGGCAATAAACCGCTAAAATCCTTGACACCTTCCTGCTGCAGCAGCGCTGTCGTATGTGGATTGATATTTACCTGCCCGGCGTTTGACAGCAGGTAGGTAGCAATAAAGCCGCCTATAATAATTCCGGCTGCAAAAAAAAGATTCCAGCTCTCCTTTTTCCAGTCATACTTAAAGAATGAAATATTGGCGGGGATGCAGGCAGCGCAGACCTGTCTAAGCGTTCCGGAAATACCAAAAGTTTTATTACCTAAAAGTAATAAAGCTGGTACGATCAACCCGATCAGGGGACCTGCCACATACCAGGGCCAAGGGTTGTTTAATGATATCCATATTATTTTGTTAAAGTTGTGATCAATATAAATATGCCCATCAGCAACACAAACCCGCCAAAAGCAGGCTTTAGTTTTGTTTCGCTTATATATTTGGTTAAATAGCTGCCCGTTATAATTCCGGCTATGGCAAATGCTGAAAACAGCAATAAGAATTTATAATCGATTGGGGCATGCCGGCTTACGTCACCCAATACGCCTAACAATGAACTGATGGTCATTACCATTAAGGATGTGCCCACGGCTTTTTTCATGGACAAACCGGCAAACAAAACCAGCGATGGAATGATTAAAAAGCCACCGCCCACGCCTACAAAACCGGTGATGATGCCAACTATAATACTTTGGATCACCAATTTGGTATAGCTCAACTGTGAGTCGGAAACTAAAATTTCTTTTTTCTTCCTGATCATCGAAATGGAAGCGGCCAACATTAACATCGCGAAAACAAGCATTAATAAGACTGGCTTGGTAAGTTCAAACGAACCAATATTGAGCAAATGATGCGGCACAGCAGGCATCACCCATTTACGCATGATGAATACAGCTATTAATGATGGAATACCAAATACAAAAGCTATTTTAAAATTCATGTTACCTTTGCGGTAATGGCTTAGCGCACCTGCCGAGCTGGTTATACCAACCACAAAAAGCGAATAAGTGGTTGCTATCACGGGGTCTATCTTAAAGCAATAAACCAGGATGGGCACGGTTAAGATAGAGCCGCCACCGCCAATGAGACCTAATGATAAGCCGATCAAAATTGCCAATGCGTATCCTGCTATTTCCATGGAAACAAAAATAGCGCTTGCGCAGCTAACGGTTGGTGACCTATGTTACAGAGGGATATTTAAAGAGATCTTATTTCTGGAAAGCGTAATTAATTCCTGTTTTTCCATTTGTTTCAACAGTCGGGAAACTACCTCGCGCGTGGTACCTAACTCTTCGGCCAGTTGTTGATGGGTTATACTAAACTCATTCGATCCGTAAACATTCGCTTTTCTTTTCAGCAAGGAAACGATCCGGTCGTCTAACTTTTGAAAGGCAACCGCATTGATCACCTCGAGCAATTCTTCAAAACGCTTATGATAAAGTTTAAAGATAAAGTCGGCCCATTCCGGATATACCTTGATCCATTCACTGGCTTTGGCTATAGGTAGCATCAATACTTCGGAATCTTCTTCCACCACCAATTTGACTTTGCTGGTATCTTCATGTATCCCGGCTAAAAAAGACATAATGCAGCTTTCGCCTGGTTTGATATAGTAAAGCAATATTTCGCGGCCATCTTCATCTTCGCGCATTACACGCATGCTGCCGGATAGCACCACCGGAATGGATCGGATATAACTATTCGATTGCATCATCACCGTTTCGGCCGGCAGGGTTTTCAGCTGGCTGTTGGCACGTAAATCCTCTTCTAAAATAGTTCCAAATAATTTCATCGTGATAAAGATATGATGATCAAATCGCTTTATAGCTTTTCGTAAAACGCATGAATAATTCTGCCAGTGACGCTGGTTGGCCGTGCGGCTGGATAAAATAAAACGGGCGTTCAATGGTTAGGTCTTTAATATCTATTATTTTGAGGGAATTGGTTTTTAACTCGTTTAAAATGGATTGTACCGAAAGGAAAGCAAAGCAATTGCTGTGCATTAAATAAGATTTGATGCTTTCGGTTCCACCCAATTGCATTTCTGTTTGAAGATCGGCAATTTTGATATCAAAGGGTTTTAAGGCGTGGGCAATAACATCCAGCGTACCTGATCCCGGCTCGCGTAATAACAGCGGCAAACTTTTTAACTCTTCCGGTTTAATAGCATCTTTTTTGATCGTGTTATTTTTGATACTACACACCAACACCAATTCATCTGCGATAAACTCCTGGTATTTAATCTGTGGGTTTCGGTGTATTCCTTCTACAATACCGAGGTCAATTTCCTTGTTTAACAGTGCCTGCTCTATTTGCTCAGTGTTGCCGGTAACCAAGTTGACTTGCACATCTTTGAATCTTTGATGAAACTGGGCTAAAACCGGTGGTATAACATACTGGGAAACGGTATTGCTGCCACCAATACGTAACGTACCCATATGTTGTTTCACCAACAAGTTCATGTCAAACTCCAATTCTTTGTAAATAGCTAAGAGTTTGTCTGCATATTGCAGTAACATATCACCCGCCGGGGTCAATATTATTTTTTTATTGCCACTCCGTTCAAAAAGGCTGGTTTTATATTCCGCTTCCAGTTCCTTAATGTGCTTGGTAACCGCGGGCTGGCTGATATACAATTCAGCTGAAGCTTTGGTGAAATTGAGCCGTTTGGCAACAGTATAAAATACCTGGAGGCGGAAGTCTAACATAATCTTAAAAATAGTATAGCAAAAGGAAATATCATAAATGCAAAAGCTGCTATGTATATGCTTACATTAATGATCTTTTCTCCTAAAGCAAAGGTTTGTTCTGAAAATTGGTAATGTGTTAAATTTTGTAAAGTTTTCATGATCTGTTTGATTTGTTGTTCAAAAATCAATCATGAAATCGCACTGTTTTCATCACCATTATAGATGATTGATAATGTAAAGTTATTGATTTATTCCCAACCCCATTTTTTAAATATCGTGTGACCTTCCGTACTTTTTAGGAACTGAACAAATTGTTTAGCCTGCGCAACATGCTTGCTGTTAGTAGTTATTGCTACCGGCGTACCCCGGTATAAACGCAATGATATCGGTAATTCTACTGTTTGAGTGATCGTTTTCAAATTTTCATGCCAAGATGCATAAGTGATCCAGGCGTCATAGGTATTATCTTTTTTCCAGGCCTCTATACCTAAAGCAGTATTGGCGAATGATCCTGCGATATTTTGTTGGATACTTCCGATTAAATCCTCTTTTCCGGCGACATCTTCCCACAATCCAAACTGCCCTGCGCCGTTCACATCTAAAATATGAACCCCTGGCCTCGTCAGGTCTTTCAGCGTTGCAATATGTTTAGGGTTTCCCGGTCTGACCAAAATGGCAGCTTTTCTTTTGTACAACTCTACTCTTGTACTGGCATCAACCATGCCCGGATGGGCCTGAATAAACTGCGTAAGCATATACTCGGCACCACCATAAATTACATCGGCATTTTGCCCGGCCTGCGCCAACCATTTAGGCTCTGGACCTCCCGCCACAATTACCGGGATGCCAGTTTTTGTAGTAAACACTTTAGCACAATCCTGCATGGCGGATAGCGGGCCACCAGGGCCATAAACATGCAGGGTATCGGTTTGGGCGAAAACTGACAGGCAACCTATGGTGGCGATCAGCAATAACATATATTTTCTCATCTTATTTAGTTGTAAATCCGTATTTGCGGTAAATCGCTTTGGCCGTCGGGCTGATCAAAAAATCCATAAAATCTTTCGCTGCCTGTGAATGCGGTGCATTTTTCATTTGCCCGGCAACGTAAGTGGCGTTGATGTTTTCTTTAGCAGGTATCTCTACCAGGTCTGTAGGGTGTTTGATCATCATTTGATAATAAGCCTCACTATACCATACGGGTGCCGCATCCGATTGGTTGTATAAAATGCGCATGGGTGTTTGGCGGTGGTGGATCTGCGTAAGGTAGGTAGTGCTATCCTTGACTTTGTCTTCCATGATCGTTTTACGCAAAGTTTCTGTTCCGGCTAATACATAGGCTTCTTCAATGCGCTTTCCAATACCTTCCCATTCCGGGTTCGGCATACTGACCCGTACATCCGCACGGCCCAGGTCTTTCAGTCCTTTTACATTTTTTGGATTGCCCTTCTGAACCATAATGGCCAAACGGTTATAAGCATAAGGTTCTGTTCTGCTGAAATATTCCGGCATCTGGTCGGTGCGGCTTTTACCAGCGGTATAAACATCCGGTTTTAAAGTGATGCGCATGTTGGCGATGGTGATGGAGCCACCGATGATCTGCTTGGCTAAAATTCCCGGCGGTAAAGTTTCCGCAAAAATGCGCTGGTATTGCGGGTGTTCCTTTTTAAAAGCTGCCATCAGGTCGTCTATGCACATGAACTGGTTCCCGGCAAAGAATACGACTAACTGCGGATCGATAATGTCGCCGAACAGATCGGGTACGTTATCTACGCCGGGCACGGTAAACATGACCTTACTTTCCGGCGGGGTATTCCACGGCGGATCAAAGCGGTGATCCTGTGCTTTTACCTGGCCACCCAGGGCGATTATTATGGCTATTGTGGATATTATCTGAAGATATTTCATGAGCTGTTATTTAAACTGAATTGGTGATATGGATTACGGGTGTACGGTCGCCCATCCTTCGTATTGACGGATAATGATCTCGCCATTGCCGCTGGGCACATAGGAAATAAAAGGGAAAAGATCGGCCTTGTCTATTTTACGTTCCCTGATCGTGTTGTTGCACTGTGCTAAGATTACCCCTTTGGCCTGCAGATCTTTCAAAGCCTGTTCGTAAGCACCGTTTTTCATAAATACGGCTACGCCATCACCAAAAGCGACCAGTTCGACATGCAGTTTACCTTTCAGCCGTGGATCTTCAATCGCGTTGTCGATATTACGCAGCGTCCCTTTGATCCTTTTCTCATCATTAGAGTTAAGGATGTATAAAGCATTATAATGTTTAAGTTTAGCTTCGGCACCGGTAAAGGTGGCCGGATCTGTTTGTTGCGCTGTGGCAGGTTTTACAAAAGCGATCAGCGCGAATGCTGCGAGTAGGAAAGCGTACTTTTTCATGTTTTCTATTTGTTTATGATTTTTTACTGGTTAATTCTTTTTGTGCGTCTTTGATGGGTTTAAAAGGACCGAGTTTGTGCTGCTTTTCGCTGAAGCCATCGGCATAAGGGCCAAACGGAAAATCGAGAGGTTTTTTCTTCAGGTCGGTCCAATCCCTGTGCTGGTCTTTATGCGGCCGGGGTTGTGTATTGATAAAGGCAGATACGTTCCAGGCTTCTTCATCTGTTAGTTGCGGGCTTTGATAGGTTGCTCCGAAAGGCATGTTGTTTTTGACAAATCCGGCAAGGTTGGTTAAGCGGTACATCCCGGCACCATCATTATAACTATGCTTCCCCCATAGTGGCGGGTTGGCATAGGTCTTTTTATCTGCGTTCAAAAGGCCTTCACCATTGGAGCCGTGGCAGCTCTGGCATTTCATTACAAATACCTCTTTACCTTTTGCAGGGTCGGCCGCATGATCCATGAAAGCAATTTTTTCAGTTGCACTGCCAAATAGCTTCTGGCCTTTCTTTACACTCTTGCCGATCCATTTCATATAGGCCAATATGGATTGTACTTCTTTACCTGCGGTATCGGGCACCTTGCCCGCTAAACTGCGTTCAAAGCATTCTGCAATGCGTTCCGAAGCTGGTTCAACCTTGCCGCTTCGGCCGCTCATCTTGGGGTAGCTGCTGATGAACCCGGCATAATCGTTACCGAAAAGTTTCGTACCGCCTGCCAGGTGGCAATTCTGGCAATTCATCCCGTTGGTGATCATGGCTACACTTCCTTTAGGCCCGAAGTATTGGGCGGTATGCGCGATCAGCTCCCGGCCGTACCGAATGGCATCACCTGCTTTGCCTGCCGGAATGGTACTTTCGTCAGGAGCTTTCCAGGCATCAGCCGAAATAGACCGCGGCGTAGTACCGGCGGAGGATTCAGTGGACGGGATAGTAGTACTAACGGGCGCTGTTGCTTCTATTACCGCCGGGCTGTTTGACCCCATGTTTGACAGGGAAACGATGACAATAACCATACAGGCGACCGCGATACAACTGATGTAGATTGTATAACGTGACATTTTAATTATCGTTTTAACGAGCTCTTTTTCTAAATCCGGGTCTTCCATTGTTGCTGTCCTCTTTGATTGATATATCAAAGGTACAGTCAAAATAGCTGCTTGTGATATCGCAAAACGTGATGTTCAATAACCAAAAGTTATGATTGACGATATTAAATACTTGGTAAAAGATAATAAATCAATAAAGCACTAATAACCAAAATGGAGGCTGTCAGGAAAACGGATAATAAAAAAGATGGTTTATAAGCGTGATCCAGCAATTGCTTTTCAGTTGAACGGTAGCGGAAAAATGACAGTAATGCCATAGCGGCACCAATGGCGACCAACAAGATACCGATCTCAGAGGAATACCCTTTGGTTGGTAAAACCACTTTACCGGGTAAAATCAAAGCGAGCTGCCGGATGAACAGGCTGAATTTAACCACCACAAAGCCGAAACCCATTAAAGCAATGCTTGTCCTGATCCAGGCTAAAAAAGTCCGTTCATTAGCCAGATGGTCACCGGGGTTGGCAACTGGCTTATCAATGTTATTTTGAGTAGTCATATCCACACTTAAAGTTATACAACCTTCATTATTAAAATTTGTTCCGTCAGGAGACTGGTGCGATACAAGCACTTTGTTCAATAACCTCGAATTGCAACAATTAATTTGATGGGCTACCATGTATATATCTTACGGATTACCGAAATCTAACTCAACGCAGGTTAGAAGCTTTTTATGGCTTTTTAAATTCATAACCAAGCAGTTTGCTTTTGAGGCTTACCTCTATCTGAACCATCTCCTTTTTAAACAAACTTAATCTGGATTCCCCAAGTTTTTCTTCTATGATCTTTTCAGCGGCGCTAACCGCCTCATGAATCTGAGGCATGACTTTTTTACCATTTTCGGCCAGCGAAAAAAGATACTCGTTCCTGCATTCGGGATCTTCCGTAGCAAGCAGGTAACCTATGTCCAGCAGCTCTTTTAGCATTGGCATCAGACTTCTCCGGTCAACTTCCATAAAATCTACAAGTTGCCTTTGTTTCATGCACCCCGCGCTGCCGGAAATAAATAACATTGCCTCAGCCATATATTCTGTGTGCGGTGGCGGAAGGTGTAAAGCAAGCACTTTTACATATAGCTTGCTTAATCTTCTGAGATCTTTAGCAATCATAAATTAATTTTTTATAGTATACGAGCGATCATTTATGAAAATAAACCACAGCATCCGATAATAATCACCCGGCATAATGCGTCAGTAAAGCTGCCTACTGTATACGTGCTCAGGGACTTCGACAGAAGTGATTACTTCTAACGCTCCTGTCGCTTACAGCTAAAGTGCGATGTCAACTAAGTTTGACTGCATCTTAAAAAGTGTTTCATAAAAATGATCCAAATGCGTTTTGTCGACTTGCTTGTTGATCATATGATTTACTTGCTCTATAGCTTCCTGTATCTTGGGTACACTTTCTTTACCCCTGTTGGTCAGATAGATAAAATGAGCCCTCCGGTCCGCTACATTTTGTTCCGTATAAACAAAGCCGTTTTTGGTCATCCCTTCAATGAGCACCGCAATACGCGACTTATCTACCTGAAATAATTCAGCAAGCTCCTTGTGGGTTGGAGTATGCTGCGTGGAAGCCAATAAAAGGATGATCTCTGCGTAATGTTCGAGGCGAAGATCAGGCAGGACTTTAACGATGGCACGGCTGTATAGCCTGCTTAAACGACGCAGGCTTTTCGATAATAAAATTTGCATAATAAATTCTTTTAGACAAACAGATTGAAACTTGACCGGAATGGACAGTTTGTTAAACGCTTATTACTAAAAGAATCAAATACGAAGGGCGAGCCGGAAAGGGAAAGTGGCCGAAAGGTAATGTGGTATCGGGGTAGGTGGCCTTAGTTGCCTTCCTGTCCGGGGAATTAAAAACAAGATCAAAAACACTCCGGCCAGTTGAACAAATAGGCTCTGCATATTTTGATCTTTATTTAAAACAGACTTGTCCGTACGGTGCATCATACTGGATGCCTGAGCGCTGAAATTATCCGGTTTCCTTTTGAAGATAGAATTGTAGCGTACTTGCGACTTATTTGAAACCAAGTGATGGTTAGGTAGCAAAAGAATATGGGTAAGCACGATAAATAAGTACGCCGTAGTCAGCAACAGCACACTCATTTTTTTACGATCTGGTACCCTCATAAACAAATATAAGTAATTTGGTTTATTTAATTTAAATCGCCAGGCCAAACCTGACGGGGTCTATAACTTTGCATTCCTTTCCAGGCAATTGGTTCAAGCGTGCAAGTATTTACTATATAAGTATACCAACAAATAAAATTCAATTGCAACAATAATTTTGCAAAAAAACCTTTATTGTTTTAAGATATTTGCATAGTAATATTAAAAGGTGAAAAAGAAGCAGGCCACATTTCCCAGGAATATCTTAGTGCTCGCGCTTGTTGCCGTGTATTTTTTCATGGCGTCCACCCACATTTTTTTTATTCCCTGTCTTACTCAGGGCACCCATCATACAGCGCTTTCCCATAATTCTATTTTTAAAAGAAAGCTGGAATACCGCGCTGTTGCCGGCAAGCAACTGAGCATTATCCAGCGGCCTGATAAATCGATCTTCGAAGAGCGTAAAGCGGTATCGGATTCCATCAGATCCTTTTTAAGTTTTTTTACTATCCTGCTGTTTATTTCGCTGTTCTGGAGGTTTAAGCCCAAGTTCTTTGCTAATGTTTCCGCCCAGCTTTTTCCTCCCCTCCATTCGTACTTATCACTTTGCGTGATCCGGATCTGATCAATACCACTTCTGCAATAGTGCCGTACCAGGCCTTTTGCGCAATCTACATTCTTTTGGTTTAAGGTATTGCCGATATTAAAGGCACTCACCATTTATTTCATTTCCGAAAAATTAATATGCAAAGTTCAAAAAGACAGCTAATTGTCGTCATTTGCCTTTTTATTGCAGGGCATACTTACGCGCAGCAAACAAATCCGCCGGTCAAATTAAAAGACTTATTAAACCGGGTAAACGAAAAAGCACCCTCGCTGCTCACGGACTCTGCTGCTATTACCATCCGGCAGGCCCAGGCTGCAGAAACCCGCAGCAACTGGCTCCCCAACCTCAAACTGAATTACCAGGCTGATATAGGCACCAATAATAATGATGCCGGGCCTTACTTTGGCTTTGGTATCATCCCGTCCAATTCACGCGGCGTAAGGACTGAAAGCAACACCAGCGCGGCATTGACCAACCTGGGCATTGCAGCCCTCGACTGGGAGATTTACAATTTTGGAGCCTATGGTGCCCAAAACAAGGTGGCTAAATCAGATATAAATGTTGAACAGAACAAGTTCGCACAATCTAAATACCAGTTGCAGGCCTATACTATAGGCAGCTACCTGCAATTAATGCGTCTGCAAGATCTCCTTTCCATTCAAAACAGGAATATCCAGCGCAATGAGCAGATCAGACGCTCCATTCAATCACTTGCCAAAAGCGGGATTCGGCCTGGTGTTGATACCAGTATCGCCGAAGCCGAGCTTTCCAAAGCACGACTGAATTATATCGAGCTGGACAACCAGTTAAAAAGGGTTCAACTACAGCTATCAGCCATCAGCGGACTGCCTTATCAAAGCATTATCCCGGACACCGCCGCTGAAAGCCATATGATCCGTCAGGCAGTAGCACCTGCAATGCTGAGCGCAGATACGGCCAACAACCCTTTGATCAACTATTATAAGTCGATCTATCAGGGCAGCCTTGATCGCGAAGACATGGTAAGGAAACAGTACAATCCGAAGATCTTGCTGGAAGCCGCAGTTTGGGGCCGTGGCTCCAGTATTGATGCCAATGATAATTTCAACAGCCTTTCTACCGGCTGGGGGTTCAACAGAAACAATTACCTGGTCGGGGTGGGTATTTCCTATAACCTGTTTGACATCCGGCGCAAACAGCTCAAACTCCGCACCCAAAAGGCAGCGACAGACTATGCGCGAAAACAACTGGATGAACAAAGGAGTGCGTTAGCGCTAAATGTGAACCAGGCGGATGTGGAATTAAACACAGCAAAACAGCGTTTACAGGAAATTCCTAACCAGTTGAAGGCGGCCAATGCCGGTTACAGGCAAAAGCTATCCCTATATAAAAGCGGCTTGACCGACATTATTGAACTGAATGCCGCTTTAAATATTTTATACCGTGCGGAAACCGATTATGTACAAGCCAAATCCGCGTACACTAACGCTTTGTTCCAGAAAGCTGTGACAGGTAACCAGGTCAGTTCAGTTTTAAACCTTTTAAATTAATTAACTATGTCAATGGTCACATCCGCACTCAAAAGGCCGATCACCGTGGTGGTGGTCACCATGAGCCTTTTAATATTTGCAGTGCTTAGTGCAATAAAAATACCGATAGATATTTTTCCGCAGTTAAACCTGCCTACCATCTATGTTATTGAATCCTACGGGGGTATGTCGCCCCAACAAATGGAGGGCTTTTTCTCCACCCGTTTGCAGGATCAGTTCCTGTATGTAAATGGCGTTAAAACCATTACAAGTAAGAATATTCAGGGTTTAACGATGCTGAAGCTGAGCTTTTACGAGAACGTAAACATGGCCGAAGCCCAGGCGCAGGTTGCCTTGCAGGTAAACCGTGCCATGAAGTTCTTTCCGCCGGGCGCCCTGCCGCCGCAGGTGGTACGTTATGATGCGTCTTCACTTCCTGTTGGACAATTAGTCCTGTCCGCTCCCGGCCGTAGTTTAAAGGAAATTTACGATATGGCTGCTACTCGTATCCGGCCGATGTTCGCTTCAGTACCGGGCCTGTCAGCGCCGCCGCCATTTGGTGCCAACTCGCGGTCAATCACCGTTAGCGTAGATCCTAATAAGATGCGCAGTTATGACCTGACACCTGACCAGGTGGTAGAGGCGCTGGCTAAATTTAACGCCATGTCGCCATCTGGTAACCTCCGTATTAACAATACCATGTTTACCACGACGATCAACTCTCTGGTAAAAAAGTCAGAAGAGTTTGGTGATATTCCCATCAAAACCCAAAACGGGGTTTCCGTTTTGGTGAAAGATGTCGCCCGTGTAGCGGATGCGGCTGACGTGACAGTCGATTATGCGTTGATCAACGGTAAACGCTCTGTTTATATCCCGGTGGTTAAAACCGCCGATGCCTCAACATGGTCGGTAGTTCAAAATCTGAAAAGTAAGATTCCGGAAATGCAAAGTTTGCTGCCCGACGATGTGAAGATATCCTACGAATTTGACCAGTCTATCTTCGTAATCAATGCCGTAAAAAGCTTAATAACTGAAGGCGGTTTAGGTGCGTTACTGACCGGTCTGATGGTGCTGCTGTTTCTGCGCGACTGGCGCAGTAGTTTAATCGTTGTAATTACCATCCCGGTATCTATTCTATTGGGCGTGTTTCTTTTAGGCATGTTCGGTCAAACCATCAATATCATGACCTTGAGCGGGCTGGCACTGGCCATTGGTATCCTCGTCGACCAGGCGACGGTAACGATTGAGAACATTCACCAGCATTTGGAAATGGGAAAATCAAAAAAACTGGCTATTTATGATGCCTGTGAAGAGATAGCGTTTCCACTACTCCTGATTCTACTTTGTATTCTGGCTGTATTTGCTCCATCCTTCCTGATGAATGGCGTGCCCAAGGCTATGTTCCTGCCCTTATCGATGTCCATCGGTTTGACGATGATCGTTTCTTATGTTTTGGCACAAACGCTGGTACCGATATTAAGCAACTGGCTGATCAAAGCCGAGCAGTACCAGCATTATGTACATGGCGAACTTCATGCACATGCAGGCGAATCTTTAAATCAAAAGGAAGAAATACAGGTTAACAATCACCTGAAAGAAGAACAGGATCATCCCGAAGACAACGACTTTTTCGAAAAGGTCAAAATGCGGTTCATGGGGATCATTACCCGCTGGATGCCGAATAAGAAACTGATCGTACCGATCTATATCGTGGCGGTTATCGTGCTGGCCGGTGTGGGTTTTGTGGTCATCGGGAAAGACATGATGCCGAAGTTGAACAACGGGCAATTCCTGATCCGTATCAAGGCACCCGACGGTACCCGGTTGGAACGCACGGAAGATAAATTCAAAGAGGTGCTCAATATTATCGATAAAACGGTAGACCATCATATCGCTATCAGTTCGGGCTACGTGGGCATCGTGCCCAGCAGCTACGGTACCAGTAACCTGTACATATTCAATACGGGTACGCATGAGGCGGTATTGCAGGTGAATCTGGATGAAAATTACAAAGTAAATATGGATGAGCTCAAGGACGCGTTGCGGAAAAACATCTCCCATCAGTTACCAGATCTGCGCATCACATTCGAGCCCATCGATATGACGGAAAAAATTATGAGCCAGGGAGCGGCAACGCCTATTGAGATCAGGGTGGCCGGCAAAGACATGACGCAGATTGAGGCGTATACCAATAAAGCGGTCGCTAAATTAAAGCAGATCAGTTACCTGCGCGATGTGCAGATAGTACAACCTTTAAGGATACCCGTAGTAGCCATTACGCTCGACCGTCAAAAGGTGTCGCAATTCGGGTTGAATGTAACCGATATCGCACGTTCAGTTACGGCCAGTACATCTTCCAGCCGCTTTACAGAAAAGAACCAATGGCTGGATGAAAAAGCTGCCTATACCTACCAGGTACAGGTGCAGATCCCGGAATATGTAATGAACACGATGGACGAACTGAAAGAGATCCCGCTACTGAAAGGCCAAAGCACCCCAACATTGGCCGACGTGGCCGATTTCAAGGTGATCTATTCACCGGGTGAATATGACCGTTCGGGTCCGCGCCGTTTTTTAACGGTGAGCGCCAATATCTATAAACAAGATCTGGGCACCGCTACCGCCGATGTTCAAAAGGCGATGACCTCGCTGGGCGCACCGCCAAAAGGTTTGGTCGCCGAATTGAAAGGGATGTCGAGTTTGCTAACCGAAACCATGGGCAGTTTGCAAAGCGGTTTAGCCTTTGCAGTATTGGTGATCTTCCTGCTGCTGGCAGCTAATTACCAGTCATTCAAGCTTTCTTTAACCGTACTCTCGACTGTTCCGGCGGTAATCTTAGGTTCGCTAACCGCTTTACTGCTGACCGGTTCTACGCTTAACCTGCAATCCTACATGGGGATGATCATGTCTACGGGCGTGTCCGTGGCAAACGCTATTCTGATCGTAACGAATGGTGAAAAGCTACGCCTGGAATTTAGAGATGCTACCCGCGCATCTATTACGAGCGCAGCTATCCGTTTGCGGCCAATTCTCATGACCAGTTTTGCCATGATGGCAGGTATGGTGCCGATGGCATCAGGTATGGGCGAGGCAGGTGAACAAACCGCGCCGCTGGGCCGGGCCGTGATAGGCGGTTTATTTGCTTCCACACTTGCCGCTTTGTTTATTCTGCCCCTCGTATTTGCCTGGGTACAGGACAAAACCACTTATGAATCACCGTCATTAATGCCGGAAGAAAATACCGCTATTGAAACATCAACGATATAAACACATGAAAACGAAAATAATCATTTTAGGCGCTGCAGCCTGTTTTTTAGCAGCCTGCTCCGGTAATGAAAAGCCGGTAGACCTGACCGAAGCGAAAGCAAGCGGCAACAAAAAATATGAGACTGGCACCATCACCGAAAAAGCTTTATCCAGCTACGCAAGGTTGCCCGGACAACTAAACCCCTATAACGAGGTTAACCTGTTCCCCAAAGCAAACGGTTTTGTCAAGCAGATCTTCGTTGACCGGGGTTCCCAGGTTCGTAAAGGCCAATTATTAATGACACTGGAAGCTCCTGAAATGGAATCGCAGTTGCAGGCGGCGAATTCGCGCTATTTGCAGGCACAGGAAACAGCGAATGCCAGTAAAGAAAAGTATAACCGCCTGAAGCAAGCCGCAGCTGAACCCGGTTCGGTATCGCCGCTTGACCTTGACAATGCCGTATCCAGAATGAAATCAGATATGGCCATAGCCAATGCAGAGCGATCTAATATGCAATCGGTTAGCACGATGCAGGGTTATCTGAAAATTTATGCACCATTTGACGGCACCATCGTGCAGCGGAATGTTTCGCCGGGCGCGTTGGTTGCGCCTGGCAAAGGCACCGACCAGCCCATGCTGGTGCTACAGGATACCCGCAAACTGCGTTTAGAAGTTGCCATCCCTGAGGATTATGTAGATAAAGTGGATCTGAAGCAAGCGGTTACTTTCACCTTCAATGCAATGCCGGGCACCGAGCACACCGCAAAGATCAGCCGTTCAGCTAATGCATTGGGCAATATGCGTTCCGAAGCAATAGAGATCGACGTTATCAATAAAAGCGGACAACTTAAACCGGGGATGTATGCGGAGGTAAAGATCCCGATGCTTTCCGGTGCCAAGTCTTTGCTGGTACCTAATACCGCAATCGTTCGCTCCACCGAGCGGGAATATGTGATCACGGTAAGAAACGGTAAGGCGAAACTGGTCGATATCAAAGAAGGACTTGCTGGAAAAGATTCTACAGAAGTTTTCGGTGCTTTGGTTCCCTCAGACCGTATCGTTACCAAAGCTGGCGACGATGTTAAAGACGGTACAGTTATCAACTAAATTCTGAACCGGCATGGCCAAGTTCGGGATCATGCCGGTTTTTTTTTAATCGGAATAATGCGATAGTGCCCCTTGCCGATAATTACCGCTAACTGGCACAAAATCCACATGGTAATAATATTATACATCAGATGATCGTGGGTTACATTAGGAAATATCTGCAATTTGATACGGATGGCATATCGCCTAAAGAGGTGGCTACGCTTAAACAAACGTATGAATTACTCAATTATAAGTATAAAACGCAGTTTCTTGACTACAAGGAAACCAGGAATTTAAATTTTATATATCTGGCTATGCAAGCCAACCTGACCGGTATGCTGATGGTCCAAAAACAGTTCAGGAGATGCTTTTTAATATTTACAAAAAGCCAAAGTAGGGCATCGAAAATGAACTGGAATGACAGGCAAGGAAGCGATAGCAGCTACCAGGTCCGCGCATATGCTATATTGAGGAAAGATTACGGTAAAGTTTTTATTCGTCGGAAATCATTGATCGATAAGATCATCAATATTTTCGTGGTCGCATCAATCAATTTTAAAATGGACAAAGCTTTCACCAATAAATTTTATGTGGTTGCAGAAGGCAAGGGATGTGCTGATGACGCGATAGACCAGCACTTCAGAGACTTGGTTAAAAAATTTAGCCAGAAAGATTTTTATATAAATATCATTAACCGTACGCTGATGATCGAATATTCGAATGGTCTGGATGCGCAAAAAACAGCTATGATGGCGGAACTTGCGTGCGCAATGTCCACGCTGTAATTTCCGGTGAATGGTTAGGTGATCAAAATAATGAACCAAACAGAACTTATGCAGTTTTTATTTTCACAAACGCTTCTCCGGATGAGCAAATCATACATAATTTGATCATTGTTGAACTACCTGAAATGTATCCACTCAGATCTTGACATTGCGGTATTGGTCGTCCTTTTTTTCAATAAATATAAGATGACCCAAAAAGAAATGGCTGATCTCCCCCATGTAGATGCGTCGCGTTTATCTGGCCTTCTTTTCGACTTGGTCCAGAACTGGCTTATGATGAATTTTTTGCCGACAAAACGGAAAAGATCGTTTGCCTTTGGGGTAACCAATATAATCACGCTTATTTCCTCAAGGTTTAATTTTTACATTATTCGGAACCTGACCTGATTCTTTTGTTCCCACACAAAAAGATTGCCGGTTGCGCTTAGTTGCACCGCTTTCACATAGCCGCCGGTTCCGATCATCCTTGGTGTTTTTTGAGGGAACGCGATCACATTCAGCGTATCACCTGTTTGGTATGTTATCAGCGGGTTCGCTCCACCTCCGGCAATACTGCATGTTCTTCCCCTGGCCAGGTAGGTTTCCGGCTCTCCGGGAGTTGCATAATAAATATTCCCCTTCCGTTGCCATACCGTCTGCACCGCGCTCGCCGGGCTGATCCGCAGGCCCCCGCCATCCATCGGGCAGCCGTTCAGTTTCCAGGTGTCCATGCCCATCTTTTGCGCTGCCGCAAAGGTTTGCCCCATGTTTGAAGAGCGGGTTACATAAAGGTCACGCGAACCGTTCAGCCAGTTTCGGAACATGATAGCTACCGAAGAACCCTGTACTGCTATACTGGGCTTACAGCACTCACAAACATGCTGGTCGGGTGATTGATATACCATCGCATTTTTAGACCAGTGAATCGCTTTACCCGATAGAGAAGAAAAATAGATCTGGTTCTGCTTTCCGGTTCGTATGTCGAGCCAGGCCGCGTAAAAATGGTCCTGGTCGTCAGTCGCAATGTTCATCAATCCCTCGGGGGCTGACCCCGGCTGATCGTTGATGACGCCCATACTTTTCCATTTGCCGGTAGCATGAGCAAGACGATACCAGTAGATATTGCCGGATTTATCCATTGCAGTGATCACCGAAAAGTTTTTTGAGCTGGTTAGTTGCGGGCCCCTTGCCATACCCAGGTGCATTAAGGGTAATTTGGCAACGAGTGCGGGCTTGCTGAAAGATGCACCATGATCGGTTGAAACAGCACAAAATATCTGGTCGGCAGATCCGAACACCACCCTGATAATCCCTTTATTATCCATGCTGACTTGTGGCTGCTGTCCCTGTCCGATTAAACTCTGGTCGTCTGACAGGGCACTTAATGTTAGAACCATTATAAATGATAGTACAAAAAAACTTATTCTTCTCATTTTACCAATATATAAATTTTGGAAAGTTAAGCCATTAACAACGCCAACTGAACTGACTTATTCATTTGAATTACGAAGATAAAGGTAGCCGACTTGATCAGTTTACCGCTAATGGATAACCTTTAGCGATCCAATTGGTTTGCAGGTTGACCGGAAGGTTTAACAATTTAATATGGGTAAATCCCATTTTCTTCAATTCCTGGAAAGCAGGCCTGATGTTAGGGCATTTGGTAAAAGGGCAACACCCGCAATAGATGACGATGTCCGCGTTTTTAGGCAGAGTCGTTACCATTGCTTTCAGTGCTTTTAAATTTTCTGTTTTATCCGCAGCACCAATATGTTTTGCCCCTTTAATGTCTTCGACTGCGCCTATGTTGAGAATCAGCGGCAGTTTAGCCGGGTTTTCTTTGATGTTCGCAGCAAGTAAAGCAGGTTCCATGAGTTCATGTTCTGTCCAGGGATAGTTATTAAGGGCAGAAGGTACAGCTACCGGGGATGTCTGCGCCTTTGCCGATGAAAACCATAGGCCGCCAATTAACAGGCAGCAAATGGTTAAGCGAATTTTATTGCTCATTTTGTTCAAATCATGATGACCTTTATTATAAAGATCACATTTTTATGTATGAAGGTAATAAAAAAGCACACTGGGATGATGTTTATTCCAATAAAACTTCGGATCAGGTAAGCTGGACGCAGGCGGTTCCTCAAACATCCCTGGATTTTATCTACGGGTTCTTGTTCTCTAAAAGTTCCAGTATCATTGATATCGGCGACGGTGACAGCAACCTGGTGGATTTTCTTATACAATAGGGCTTTCAGGATATTACCGTGTTGGATATTTCTGAAGCGGCAATCAACAAAGCAAAAAACAGGCTTGACGAACGAAGTGAATTGGTCAAATGGGTGGTTTGCGATATTACTGGGTTCAAAACCGACAGGCATTTTGACCTATGGCTTGACCGGGCGGCCTTTCATTTCCTGACCGAGGAAAGCCAGATAACCGCCTACTTAAAAATTGCAGGCGATGCGATCAATCGCTATATGGTTATAGGTACATTCTCAGAGAATGGCCCCGAAAAATGCAGTGGCCTGCCTATTAAACAATATACAGAAAATCAATTGAACTCCCAGCTTCAAAAAGGTTTTAAAAAGATCAGGTGTATCCATGAAGATCATATCACCCCCTTTCAAACCAAACAAAACTTCCTGTTCTGTAGCTTTAAAAAGCAAGCATCAACTAATGCTTTAAATCACCGTTATCAGCGCATCGTTATCTGGATTCTTTAACCAACCGATAGGTGCTAAATTGTGTCCGAGGCCTTTTAGAGTTGCTTCAAATGTCGCAACACCTTCTTTCGCAACGGCTACCAGCAGGCCGCCACTTGTTTGCGGGTCGGCCAGGATATATTTCTGTTCTTCGGTAATCGGCCCGATCTTATGTCCGTAGCTGTTCCAGTTGCGCCCGGTACCTCCGGGATAGCATTTTTGTTCTAAATACCCGTTTAGCGATGGGATCACAGGCACTTTGTCATATTCAATAACGGCCGATAAACCGCTCCCCTCGCACATTTCTGAGAGGTGTCCAAATAATCCAAACCCGGTTACGTCTGTCATGGCTTTTACATCAGCCATCTGCCCGAACACTTCGCCCAGCTTATTTAACGTGGTCATACTTTTTAAAGCAATGGCCGCATCTTCCGGTAACAATACACCTTTTTTTTGAGCGGTGGACAAGATACCCACGCCTAAAGCTTTGGTGAGATATAAACGGCAACCGGCGGTCGCGGTCGAATTTTGTTTAAGATGCCGGATATTGACCATACCATTCACTGCCAAACCAAATACCGGCTCGGGGCAATCAATACTATGGCCCCCGGCCAGCGTGATACCTGCTTCGGCGCAAATGGCCCGTGAACCCTCCAGTACTTTTTGGGCGACTTCGGGGGGTAATTTATCAATCGGCCAGCCTAAAATAGCGATAGCCAATACAGGCTTACCACCCATCGCGTAAACGTCACTGATGGCATTAGCCGAGGCTATACGCCCAAAATCATAGGCATCATCCACTATCGGCATGAAAAAGTCGGTCGTAGAGATCAGGGCGGTGCCGTTACCCAAGTCTAAAACCGCCGCGTCATCGCGTTTATCATTGCCTACTAATAGCTTTTTATTCGGAATTGCAGGTATCGGGCTGTGCAGTATCTTATCGAGAACAGCCGGGCTGATCTTACAGCCGCAACCCGAGCCGTGGGAGTATTGGGTTAGTTTTATTGTTTGATCCATTAGTAAATAACAGTATTGGCGGTAAAATTTAATAGGTGACGGGCTTGGGTTGCGATGTCGGTATCGTTTAGCTCCAGTGAAAACACCTGTGCGGCATTTCGCTTACTTAAACCTGTCCGGTATGTTTTATCATAATAGACCAAAACGATCTTTACGAAATCCCTCATTCGCCCCTCCATGATGGCTTCAATAGCATATTTGGTTTGTTCAGGCCCAAGCCTTTTACGGATGCGTTCCGTAGATTCCATCAAGAAATGCTTATCTAAAGAACCGTATTCAGCGGCTAATGCGTTAACGCGTTGCTGTAACGCTACCTTAATATCTATCATCGCTGCATTCCGCATCTGGTGCCAGAAGGTGTTAGGTATGGAACGTTTGCCGATGGTCAGGCTTTCATCTTCCACCCATACCTTTTTTTGCGGCCCTGTGTTTTTTAACTGTTCAGCCAGGTTATTCTCAAACTGTTCCTGGGTGGGTTGTACCATTTTATTCATACTGCCGTAAGATGAGCCCTGGTGCTGGGCCAGGTCTTCCAGATCAATGACCTGCTCCCTCATTTTTTTAAGTTGCTGTAATATGCGCGTTTTGCCCGAACCGGTCATCCCGCCCAGTATCTGAAGCTTATATGGGTGCTCGAACTGCTGATGTACCCACCCCCGGTATTTTTTATAGCCCCCTTGTATGACATACACCTCAAAGCCATAAAGGTCGAGCGCCCAGGCCATCGCCCCGCTGCGCATCCCGCCGCGCCAGCAATGAACACCTATTCTTTTGTCAGGTGCAATGATCAAAGCTTCTTTAATGAACCCGGACCATTTGGAGCCAGTCAGGTCAAATCCTAACAGGATCGCTTCCTCGCGGCCGACCTGTTTATAAGTCGTTCCTACCTTTACCCTTTCTTCGTTACTGAACAAAGGGAGGTTAAACGCACCGGGCACATGGCCATGTTCGTGTTCCGCAGGTGTGCGCACATCTATTAGCGCAATTTTGTCTTTGAGCTCCAGGAATTTATTGATCGTTATCTGTTTGACCATGACGCTGTAAATATACATTACTATTTACTTCCGCCTATTCTGATAACCAATAAACGCAATCCATTAAACACCACGATCTGCGTTAATCCTTCATGCCTAAAAATGCTGGGCCGATTACGTTTACTTAGCAAGGGAAGACTACGAACTGCGCGGTTTGATGACTAGCGGGTGTTATTTCTATTTACCGTCTTAAACTCGGTAAACAGTATCTGTTAAGAATTTAGTATTTGTTACAAGATCATTGTACCGTCTAAATTTAAGCAAACGGTAACTATTTGTTTTTTTACTGTTTAAGAACTATCTCGAATATGCCGCCAACTTAAAAATAAATCAGGACGGAACAAGACCCTTTCAATGATAGTACTGAATTGCCCATAGAGGATGATCTCTATAAAAACATAGCTGTGCTGAATGGAATTAACTAGGTAAGCGATGATATCGGAACTGTTTTTTTACAAAACGTCAATATTTAAACTCATTTACCTAAATAAATATATACCTAATAATAAGGTAGTTAACTATTTTATAGCCTTGAGGGGAAAATCTCGAACTCTTTATAGGTGATTTGACGCGTTTAGCTGGTTAATTTGATCTTTTAAAAACCCCAAGGGAAAGTCCACAGCAAATGGGTTAGCAATAATTTAACTTGCTTTCACAGTATTAATCCACAGGAAAATTAGAAATATCCAATATGGGCGATTATCCACATCAGAATAAAAGACGCATTAGCAACGAAAAAGTAATTAAGATTTTAAAGGAAAATGGAATAACGGCTACTGAAGAACAGGCAAAGGAAATATTGAACTTCTTGTATTTACTTGCCGACCTTGCAATTAAAAAATATTTTAACGAAAAATAATGATGTCAATTAACATCGAACTCTTTTATAAGAGTTATACATTGCTCATTTCTAATCAGTTAAATCCCTAATCCATCAGAGTTTATATTATCTTCCCCTAAGGATAACCTTAGGGGAATCGAACTAAAAATGTGCGTTTAAACGCAATCATGGCGCTTTTTAATTAACTCAAAAAAGCAAAAACCCTCTTTACGCTTTGTAAAGAGGGTTGGTAGCCCGTAGGGGAATAATCTCGAACCATTTTCTAAAAGATTTGAGGCGATTGGTTGGTTAAAAAAGATGTTTAAATCATACATAGGGATATAATACTTTATTTAATATTATATCCCAAACTTAATTATCCCTATTGACTTTTTTCGGTAGCTCTTAAAAATCCAATCCCAAAAAGGGAAAATCGAACCGTAATTGGAATTGGTTTCTGAGATTATTTTAGAATGATGTATCCGGTGCATTAGGGGGCTTACAATCAATTTTCTTAGCTTATAGTCCAACTTAGTGTTGATACAGATATTCGAATGAACGAGCAAAACAACCGGGAAAAACAAAATGCCATAAGCTATCAATCCCGTAACTGTAATGCCCATCAGCACCAGAAAGACCGCCTTTGCTAATACGGAAAAAAATAATTCTACTGTATGGAATCGGACTGCTGTTGTTGAATTCATACTTTCATCTTCATGATGAAACTTGTGAAATTTCCAAAGCATTGGTATTTTATGGTTGATCCGATGCCACCAATAGACGAAAAAATCGATTAAGAGGATTTGAATAAGCATTGATAGGAATGCAGGGATTTTTGAAAAAGGAACCAGCCCTAAATGCTGTCCCGCAGCGTAATTCATGAGCTTCTGCAAACCATAGCCGGTAATAAATGAAAATATCAAATTGATGATACCAATGGCGATATTGATGAGATCATGTCTCTTCTTTAAAATTCCTTTTTGTTCCGGAAAAATATGCTCCGCAATGTAAGTTAATACAAAGAGCAGACCTATTGCTAATGGCTGTAATACATTATTCATAGCTTGGAACTTACCGTTAAGTCGATAGAAGTCTGTTTCAAGAATTCCTTTTCCTATTAAATTACGATGAAATTCTGATATTAGGTTTTAATAACCAAAAAACGTTTTTTATTCGATAGGCTCAAAAGCTATCTGCCATCGAATAACGTATGTTTTCTATAACCAAAGAACTATGGATAACTATCTTGAAGAAACTGTAAATGTATATCGCGGTGCTGCATTAAAACCTGATGTTGGCCTTTGCTGCACCACAACGCCAATGAACGCGTTTCCGGGGCTGGAGATACCTAAGATCATGCAGGAAATGAATTACGGTTGCGGCTCCATCGTAAGTGCCAACGATCTCGCTAACGATCCAACTATACTTTATGTTGGTGTTGGCGGTGGTATGGAGCTTTTGCAATTTTCCTACTTCAACCGGAATATTCAAGGTGTGATAGGCGTGGATATTGTGGATGAAATGTTGCAAAGCTGTGCAGATAATTTGATTGAAGCAGAAAAATTGAATCCCTGGTTCAAAAAGGAATTTATCGATCTCCGTAAGGGCTCTGCCTTGGAGTTACCTGTAGCGGATAACTCTATAGACATAGCAGGGCAGAATTGCCTGTTCAATATCTTTAAGGAAAACGATTTGAAACAAGCCTTAACCGAAATATACCGCGTGTTAAAGCCCGGCGGACGTTTGGTGATGTCTGATCCGGTTTGCGACCAGCCGATGAACGAGGCGTTACGCAGCGATGACAGGTTAAGGGCCTTATGCCTGACCGGCTCCCTATCATTAAGTGATTATATTAAGAGTATCACCGATATTGGCTTCGGTACGATTGAGATAAGGGCTAAAAGGCCGTATCGTATTTTGGCTCCAGGACAGTACCCTACTGATGAGTTACTATACATTGAGAGTGTAGAGGTTTGCGCCATTAAAGACCCTATGCCTGCTGACGGCCCATGCGTGTTCACCGGCAAAGCCGCTATTTATTATGGCGAAAACGAATATTTCGATGATGAAAAAGGACATATTTTAATGCCTAATCAACCTTTGGCCGTGTGCGATAAAACAGCGGGAAACCTGGCAGCGTTGAATCGTAATGACATTTTTATATCAAACTCCACCTGGTTTTATGACGGCGGTGGTTGTTGCTAATTTAAACTGTTAATGAAGATATTTATCACAGGTGTAACCGGTTATATAGGGCAGAAACTGGCTTTACGACTGGCTGCCGACGGGCACACCATACATGCCCTGGTACGTGATGAGGAGAAAGGCAGGTTGTTGTTGAAGCACCCAAATATAACCCTATTTGAGGGTGATATTTTAAATCCGCCATCTCTGTTAACTGCCATGAAGGGTTGCCAACAGGTTTATCATCTCGCTGCTTTGGCATCCGTATGGCATAAAGACGCGCAAAGCTTCCACATGATTAATGTGAGCGGGCTGCGAAACGTTTTGGACGCTTGCCTTGCATCGGGCATTAAAGACGTTTTATTTACCTCAACTGCCGGAGTTGTAGGAGATTCTGTAGATGGCAAACCAGTATGTGAAGGCACGAACGCCAACCCAAAACTGGAAACCTTGTATGAGCAAAGCAAGGTGGAAGCCGAAAAGCTTCTGAAAAGCTATATAGCTAAAGGTATCCGGGGTGTGATTGTTAACCCCAGCCGCGTTTATGGCCCAGGCATATTAACCGAGAGTAACGGATTTACCCGTTTGATGAAAATGTATATTAACGGGCAATGGAAGATCAAACCCTGCAACGGCAAAAGCATTGGCAATTACGTTTACATAGATGATACGATAAACGGGCTGATAGCCGCGATGGAAAAAGCAAAGCCAGGTGAGCGTTATTTATTGGGTGGCGTTAATGCCACCTACAATGACTTTTTCGGATTGGTAGACGAGTTAACCGGGGTAAAAAGAAAGATGTACAATGTTCCCTTGCCGGTGATGCTGTTCCTGTCGCGTGTACAGGTGATGATGGCTCAATTGTTTGGAAAACAACCGATGATCACACCCCCGTTTGTACGCAAGTACAACAAACATTGGATCGTTAGCTCTCAAAAAGCAGAACAGGAAATAGGCTACACAATAATGCCTTTACGTGAAGGTGTAAGCAAAACGCTCGACTGGCTTAATCAACCTGCTTAACAGCCGTAGCCAGTTCATCATAAGTATAAGCCGCTTCGTGAAACCTTTTTTTGCCGTTCTTTACAATTAAGGTTCCCGGTAATGCGCCGGACCAGTCAGGGCTTATTTTTTCAGTATATGAATTTGGTGCTTCGTTCAGCAGGTAAATTTCGCCGGTTAATTGATGCGTTTTAACAAAGGGTTGTACGCCACTTTCCAGTTTAGATTTCAAGTCCGTGCTGATTAGGATCACTTTAACAGGCTTGCCCTTTACCGATGCCTTAAATTTTTCAAACTCGGGCAGTTCTTTTACGCATGGTTTGCACCACGTTGCCCAAAAGTTGACCAAGTAAGTGGTGTCTTTCCCCTGTTTCATCCGGCTTTCTAATTGGGAAACCGAAATGAGTTTAACCTGTTGGGCTTTTAAACTTACTGATAACAGCAAGCAAAAGGCAATCGTATATAGAATTTTAATTGTCATGACTTTAATTAACTTTAACGTGCACTGATTGATATACGTACATTTTAACCGATTAGATGCGTGAATTAAACGATGAAGATAAGCATTATCATTCCTGTTTTTAATGAAGCTGAACATATCGGCAAACTGGTGGACTACCTAACGCGCTTTGGTAAAGGTAGTTTGGCAGAGATCATAGTTGTAGATGGCGGCAGCAGTGATCATACTCTGTTAATGGCAAATAGTTCCGGCGCAAAGGGCGTTATTAGCCCTCAAAAAGGCCGTGCAGCACAAATGAATTTTGGCGCTTCGCTGGCTAAGGGCGACTTTCTTTACTTCGTTCACGCAGACACCTTACCGCCAGAGACTTACGTAACAGACATTGCGAACGCGGTAAAAGCCGGATATGATCTGGGCAGGTATCTTTCTACTTATGATAGCAAAAGCTGGCTGCTCAAGTTAAATGCTATGCTGAGCCGGCTGGATACGTTCGGCGGTATGGGTGGGGATCAAACCTTGTTTATCTCTAAAGATCTGTTTCAACAGACTGGCGGTTTTGACGGCAACATGAAAATTATGGAAGAGTTTGAGTTTTGCGCCCGCGCCCGAAAACAGGGTAAGTACAAAATCATCAAGAAGCCCGTATTGATTTCCGCCCGGAAGTATGATTCCAATGGCTGGCTTACGGTTCAAAAAGCTAACTACACTATCGTCAAAATGTATCAAAAGGGAGCCAGCCAGGAGAGCATGGTTGTGAAGTATAAAGAAATGCTGAACTACCGCTAAAGGAATATTCCGTTCAATTCCAGATCGGCAGGTTCATCGACATCATGCAATTTTTCAAGTAAGCTATGGTTTAGTTTCAATTGGCTTATTGTCGAAATCGTCTGGGTAGCGACCTGATCCGTACTCCAGTCCTTATGCGTGAACAATTCAGGAATATAATGGTTGCAACCCAACAGGTAATAGCCGCCATCAAAAGTAGGCCCAACAACCACATCGTTATCATTCAGCGCGTCTATCCCTTGCTCCAATACGTGTGTCTGTAATTGATAGCAATCACTACCGATGATCATCACCCTTTCAAAACCCTGGTCAAATAATTCTTTGAACGCGTTGGACATCCTTGCGCCTAAGTCCTCTCCAAACTGCTGCCTTTTCGTATAGCCGGGGAAAGTCCAGATATCGTGTTCAATAACCTGGTCGGTGTAATAGATAAATTTCCGGCAGTTTAATGGAATCGTGATCTGCCGGGTATGGCCTAATAATAAATTGTAAACAGACAACGCTTTTTCATCGCCAATAACCTTTCCAAGCCGGGTTTTAACTTTACCCAGTTCGGGGTGACGTACAAATATGATGAGAGCTGTATTTAATGGCGTAATATCATCCATAACTACTCTGCAACTGCACCTCCGCAACTGGAACCCGCACCCGCTGTACAGCCGTAGCAATGTTGTTTTAAAATGATCTCCCGGTTTTGTAATAAATTCAAATCAAAATCTGCCAAATGTTGCGAAGTTGCTGGGGTAACTTTCAGGTCTAACATTTGGTTAAAATCACAGTCATATAAGTATCCGTCCCAGCCTACCGAAATGGTATTGCGGCACATCACATTGGCCACTGCCGCGGGATTAAAAGCCGCAATAAGCTTATCCATGTATTTATCGTAATTACCGGTCGTCAATAAGTAATCCAGATACCTGCTGATGGGCATATTGGTTATGGCAAAAAGGCTATTGAAACTAATGTTGTATTTCTTCATTAGCTCGAACTTATATTCTTTTTCAAGCGCATCCTGCGATGGTGGCAGAAAAGCACCTGCCGGGTTATAAACCAAATTTAACGTTAGGCCGGTATCTTGCATTCCGTATCCAACTGCATTTAACATTTGAAGCGCCTTAATAGAATCTTCAAACACACCGTTCCCACGTTGCTTATCCGTTCTGTCCTGGGTGAAGCTGGGTAGTGAAGAAACCACTTCTATCTGATGGAGCTTGAAGAACTCCGGAAGATCATGAAAACGCTTATTGGCCAATATAATGGTAAGGTTACAACGGACAATAATATGTTTCCCCAATGCTTTGATCTGCTCCACAAACCACTTGAAATCAGGATTTAATTCGGGTGCGCCGCCTGTCAGGTCAACAATTTTAATAGGCGAATTAGCTAAAACATTTAAACAAAGTTGCATCGTCTCCCGCGTCATGATCTCCTTGCGATCCGGCCCGGCATCCACATGGCAGTGCTTGCATACCTGGTTACACATCTTACCCATGTTCACCTGGAAAATTTCTACACCACCGGCTAACAGTGGGAACATACCGGTTGCAGCAACTTTATCTTTGAACGAAGCATGCTTATGCGCGGGGTTATGTTCCAGAATATCCAGCTGATAAGAACTATTAGCTAAAGGGTTTTGCAGGACTTTTAAGGATTTGATCATTACATGCTGATTTCTTTCACCTTGTTCATCATCTGTACACCGTGTACCAGTACTGCGCCTCCCTTAATGGCCGAGGCTACATGCACCGCTTCCATCATTTGCGCTTCGCTAAAACCCTTCTCATAGGCATCGCTGCTGTAAGCATCAATACAATAGGGACATTGAACAGCATGGGCTACCGCCAAAGCGATCAACGATTTTTCTTTAGCAGTTAGTGCGCCGTCTTTAAATACTTCCCCATAATAGGAAAAGAATTTGTCGGCCATTTCTTTCTGATAATCTCCTATATTCCCAAATTTGCCGAGGTCTTCAGCGTTGTAATAATGATCAGCCATTGTTTTCAGATTTGTAATTATTCAAATATAAACTCCAGTCGTACTTTTTAAAATGGATAGTTGGTTTAGTTCCTTCCGGGATGATCTTATTGTTGATTAAGATCTCCAGCATACCTTTTTTACCACCAAAATCGTGACGGAACCAGCCCATCAATGCAGGCACCTCCACGGTATTAGCCGCTTTACTATAAGTTACCTCGCCTTTTAAATAGGTTTTAACCGCAACATTCAGTTGTTTGTCGATTTGTTCCGGCTCATAAAAAGCGATTGGCGGACAGCTTTTAGCCCCGCAGTTTAAAGCGAAATGAATCCGGTAATCCAGTTTTGCAACCCGAAACTTTTTTTCAAACCCCGAAGGGAAAAGTTTACCCAGGTAACCCTCGCTCCATTTCACCTTGCTATGGCGTAATATCCCATGCTCGATCAGGTCAAGACTTAATTCCTGACCGGCGATATAGATTTGTTTACTGGAAAAAAAGGACCCGCGCGTTTTATACTGATCCGGATCTTTCTTTAAGATTACTTGTGTAAAACCGTTATACAGGTTTAACCAGAATGCCAGTTTTTTATGATCATTGTTCAACTGCTCCGCTAAAATATTTGGATCTGAATTTTTTAAAGTATCAATAAATGCTGCGGTACTATCTCCTGTTTTGGCAGCATACAGGAAATTTTGTGACAGCTTGATATAGTCTGTGGCTTTGACCTTTTTGGTTTGCGCACTGACCGATACCCCGAAAAGGATGAAAAGCAACATCAAAGCAGATCTGAACGAATGTTTCAAAAGCATATATAAATTACGTAATTTAATTTCTTATGGCTTTATTAAATGGAAATAAGAATAGTTTGGATATATCGAATATTAATCGCAATATTGCAATATATAGTATGGGCTTAACAAAAACAGAGATATTCACCGACGAGCAGAACAGGTTAGCTGTGATGCTGAAAGCAATCGCACATCCTGCACGTATCGCTATCTTACAGGAAATCATCAAATCGAATACTTGTATCTGCGGCGACCTTGTGGATGAATTGGGTTTGGCTCAGCCGACCATATCACAGCATTTGAAAGAACTGAAAAATGCCGGTTTGATACAGGGCACCATTGAAGGCGTTAGTGTTTGCTATTGCATTAATCCTCCGGTTTGGAACGAGCTAAAAGAACAAATGGGCGGCTTCTTTGCGGCTTATGATTTGAAGGCGACCTGCTGTTAAAAAAAATTTGAATTAATCCATCGTAATATTACAATATAATAAATAGAAAGCCATGAATAAAGTAGAATCGATCAACTGGAAAACCTTTAAAGACACCTTATTACAGCATCCCGATCTTGACCTGCAATTTCAATACGCGGAAGGTAAATTGGTTGATGCCGCTTACCATATCACTGAGATCAAACAAGCGCCTATCACCTCCGTAGACTGCGGCGGAGTCATGAATGCCTGGACAGAGATCATTGTGCAACTTTGGGTGCCGGAAAACGCAGAACAGCAGGAACGCTCGATGAAAGTTGGCAAAGCTTTGTCTATCGTTGATGTTGTAGAAAAAATGTTACCCCTTAATCCGAACGGTACGGTAAAGATCGAGTTTGGTAATTCCGAGTTTGATACCCGCCAAATGTTCCCTAACGAAATGATCGTGGACGGAAATGCTTTAACGGTTGATTTACGCCCTGATGCGGTACAATGTAAAGCGATAGGCCGTGGTGGTAGTTGCGGTACGGATGATAAGGGAGAAGAATGTTGCACACCTGCGGTTGCGGAAAAACCCAAAGTACAATTAGTAAACCTGGCAGCACCTGCGGAAGCTTGCTGCACACCGGGTGGAGGCTGCTGCTAACTCTAAAAAATATGATCATTGACCAGGCCCAAACATACCGCGACAAGATAGTTGAACTGCTGGCAGCTGAAAAGCTGCCGGTAGCCGACCTGCCGGACACGCTGGACAACTTTATTGTAGCCATTCAGGATGGTAATTTGGTTGGTGTAGGCGGTGTAGAGGTTTATGGTTATTATGGGCTGTTACGCTCTTTAGCCGTGCATCCCGACCATCGGGGAACGGGTATTGCTGGCAAACTATTAGCACGGCTGGATAACATAAGCAAAAAGAATGGCCTTTCTGCTTTGTACCTGCTGACAGAAACCGCACCAGCATATTTCGAGCGAAAGAAATACAGCAAAATTAAACGGGAAGAAGTGCCCGTCGAAGTTCAGCAATCATCTGAGTTCGGGCATGTTTGCCCGGTATCAGCCATCGTTATGAAAAAAGAATTATGAGCAAGAAAAACATTTTAGTACTGTGCACCGGCAATAGTTGCCGCAGCCAATTAGCCGAAGGTTACCTGCGTTACTTTGCAGGTGATAAGGCCAATGTTTACAGTGCGGGCATAGAAACACACGGCGTTAATCCAAAAGCCATCCAGGTAATGGCGGAGGATCATATTGATATCTCGAAGCATACCTCTAACCACGTAGACGAATACATCACTATCCCATTTGACCAGGTGATCACGGTTTGCGATAACGCGAATGAAGCCTGCCCATTCTTTCCGGGTAAGGTCGAACGTTTCCACGAGAACTTTCCAGATCCCGCTAAAGCGACCGGCACACCCGAAGAAATCATGGACGAATTTCGCCGGGTGCGGGATATGATCAAAGTTTACGCGGCAGATTTTGTAAGCGAACACGTTAACTAATTTTTTTTGAACCAATTAATCGTTAAATAGCAATAAGGCAATCAATAACATGGGCAAGTCAACAGTAGTTTACGATCCTAACGATATCGCATTAGCTGCCTTTAACAAATTAATGGCATCCCCAACCTGTATGGCGATCATCGCTCATTTACAGGAACGGCAGGACTGGACAGCAGGAAATGAATTAACCAAATTGACAAACAGCCCGAGCGTGATCAAGAAAACCCTCAAAAGCTTAACAGCCGCAAATGTGCTAAGCCGGATGGAAAAAGATGGCGCGACTTTATACCGGCTCGATCCGGACTACTTTAAGCGACTATCCTTTCAGTTTAACAAATTGATCGATGAAATTGCTGACGGAAGCATGAACAATAACCTTTAAAACCAATATTAACCCTTAAAATCATGAAACACTTATCCTTACTTTTCTTTGCAGGCTTACTGGTGGTAAGTTCCGCTTTTGCACCTGTGGCAGACCCTATTTATCCTGAATTGGCCCAAGCCTTTAAACAGATCAAAAAGAATAGTGCTATTACGGATGATCGTCAGGAAGTACTATACGGTATCCAGCAATTGGGCATTGTTACCAAAGGCAAGAAACAGCCGGTGATCGTGGAGTTTGTAGGCAACGATGGGTTTAGCGCGCCTATTGCCAAAGCGGTACTAAAATCAGCATTAGCATCTTATGGTATCAATGATGTAAAGATCTTTGTTGTAGGTGCAGCGTCATCTGCTAAAGTTGCACCTGCATTAGCGAAACTGGGCTTTAAGATCAGCGGCGAAGAAGCCAAATATAATGACCAGGGCGGTTCGGTGACGATGGAAACATCACCGTCAAATCCGCAGGCGATCCACGTACTGGCTCAGGAAAGCGCAGCATCACTGTTGACAAGCCCTGATAAGTTCGCCGTAAAACTAAAATACACACCCTTAGCAATGGGTGCAACCGATGAGCAATACGAGGCGCAAGCCAAACTGATCACCTTGGAAATGTTATTCGCAGCTTCAAAATTCAAAGAAAACTGGAAGTAGTTAATACTCAATTCATATTAAAACACGATATACGCAATAAATTATGTCAGCAAACAACTGTGCCCCGGTGGCCGAACGTAAAAAATTAAGCTTCCTCGATAGCTACTTAACCTTATGGATATTCCTGGCAATGGCCATTGGCGTAGGTATCGGCTATTTCATTCCCTCGTCATCTGATTTTATTAACTCTTTTTCGAGTGGTACAACCAATATTCCGTTAGCTATTGGCTTAATATTAATGATGTATCCGCCGCTGGCCAAAGTAAAATACGAGAACATGGGCGAGGTATTCAAGGACACCAAAGTATTGAGCGCTTCGCTTATCTTGAACTGGATCATCGGGCCGGTATTGATGTTTGTATTAGCTATTACCTTATTACGTGACCATCCGGCCTATATGGTTGGTTTGATACTGATAGGATTGGCCCGTTGTATCGCTATGGTAGTTGTTTGGAATGAGTTGGCTGAAGGTAACCGGGAGTATGCGGCAGGGTTAATTGCTTTAAACAGTATCTTCCAGGTGTTATTATACAGTGTTTATGCCTACCTGTTTATCACCGTACTGCCGCCGTTATTCGGTTTAAAAGGACTGGCGGTAAACATTACGATTGGTGAGATCGCCAAAAGTGTAGGTATCTACCTCGGCGTTCCGTTTGCTGCCGGTGTGCTCAGTCGCTACACCTTAATCAAATTGAAAGGTGAAGAATGGTTCCAAACCAAATATGTCCCATTCATCTCACCGATAACACTTATCGCATTGCTGTTTACCATCGTGGTGATGTTCAGCTTAAAAGGTAACCTGATCGTACAGATACCTTTTGATGTATTGCGTATCGCTATACCGCTGGTTATCTACTTTACCATCATGTTTGTGCTGAGCTTTTTTATCGGCAAGTCATTTGGTGCGGATTATTCCCGTTCTACCTCAATTGCTTTTACCGCAACCGGTAATAACTTTGAACTGGCGATTGCCGTTGCCATAGGCGTGTTTGGTATTAATTCAGGCGAAGCTTTCGCCGGGGTAATCGGGCCATTGGTCGAAGTGCCTGCCTTGATCGCTTTAGTGAACCTCGCCTTTTATTTCCGTAAGAAATATTATACTTCTAAAACTCTAACAGCTTTATAATGAAAATTGCTCTTTTTTCAGATATACACGCGAATCTGCCAGCATTGGAAGCATTCTTTGCCAATGTGGAAACACAAAAACCTGATGCCATCTATTGCTTGGGCGACCTGGTAGGTTATAACATCTGGCCGAATGAAGTTATTGATGAGATCCGCAAACGCAATATTCCCTGCATCACCGGCAACTATGACTTTGGTATTGGCCGCCATAGTGATGATTGCGGCTGTGCTTATAAAACAGACGAGGAAAAAGCCTTGGGCAAAATATCTATCGCTTATACCAACGAGGTGGTGAAAGACGAGCAGCGGGCTTATTTACGCACCTTAACGGCACATATCCGTTTGGAGTTCCAACTTAACAATGATAAACTGAACGTGTTGTTTGTGCATGGCAGCCCGCGCAAGGTAAATGAATACTTGTTTGAGGATAGAGACGAAAAAAGTATGCTGCGTATTATGGAAACGGCTGATGCCGATGTGATGTGCTTTGGTCATACCCACCAGCCTTACCATCGGGTATTACCAACTCAAATTATCGGAGATACCCACTACAGACATGCCATCAATATTGGTTCGGTGGGTAAACCAAAAGACAAAGACCCGCGAGGCGGCTATGTGTTGTTGCATATCAATGAGAACAGTTCAATAAAAGACAAGGACAGCATACAGGTGGAGTTTATCCGCTTCGATTATGACATAGAGAGAGCAGCAAAAGCGGTTGAGGATAGCCCGCTGCCTAATGAATACGCTGACATGTTAAGAAACGGTTAAGATGAAGTTCGCACTTTTTTCAGATATACACGCCAACTTACCGGCTTTCGATGCATTCCTGGCTGACCTGGACAATCGTAGGGTGGATGCGGTTTATTGCTTAGGCGATATGATAGGCTACAACATCTGGCCGAATGAAATTATTGCCGAAATACGCAAGCGCGGTATTGCTACGCTGGCAGGCAACCATGACCAAAAGGTAAAAGGCTATGCTTATGAATTGGTCACGGAAGAAAACCGCGCTTACCTGAATACCTTACCGGCACATATCAAACTGGAATATCAGCTTAACAATGACCACTTAAATATTGTGCTGGCACATGGCAGCACCCGCAGCATCAACGAATACGTATTGGAAGATGCGGACGAAGGCTATGTACAGGATATGATGGCAGAAGCAAAGGCCAATGTGCTTTGTGTGGGACATTCACATTTGCCTTATCACCGCATTATTGGCGATAAGCATGTGATTAATATTGGTTCTATTGGGAAGCCAAAAGATGGTAACCCAATGGGTTGTTATGTGATAATTACCATTACGGATACTATAAATATCGATTTCATCCGATTTTCTTATGATATAGAAAAAGCGGCCCTGGCTATTGAAGAAAGCCCTTTATCGGACGAATTGGCGGACAGATTACGAAAAGCCTATTGAGCTAACCTACATTTTCATCCCGGCCATCGTGTTGCCGCTCCCGTTTTTAAAGATGGCTTCACTGTTTAATAAATACGCACCATTGATAACGACCACGTCACCTGAATTTAAGCCTGATAAAATAGGCAAATAGTTTTGGTTACCGGTACCTGTTTTGATCATTCTCGGTGAAAAACTACCATCCGTATTTTTCACATAAACTATGCTACCCTTGCCATTGGTGAGGACAGCCGAAGTGGGTACTGCTAACGAACTGGAATTGCCACCACCTATAGCGATATACGCTTGCATACCGGGCCGGATCAAACCTTGCGGGTTGGGGATACTTATCCTAATCAGATCCACTTTTGATGTAGCTGACAACTCCGGATTTATAAATTCCACCTTACCTTTGATCAATGCATCGTCTAGATCTGGAAAGGAAACCTTTACGATATTATTCTCTTTATAGTTTCCGGTTTCATTTGCATAAAGCTGTGCCTCCACCCATAAGCGATTTAATCCCTGGGTTTTCATGATGGGCATTCCTTCGGTCACATAGTCGCCCTCGCGTACCATAATATCGCTTACCGTCCCGTTAACCTTGCTCAGTATGGGGACTATTGCAGACACCTTTCCGGATGATGCCAGTGTTTTGATCTGCGATTGGGACAAGCCCCATAACTGGAGTTTATGCGCTGCGGCGTCTATCAATTGAGCATAATCTACATCAGGGTTATTAAGCTGCTTTTGCTGCTGACTGGCTAATAAATATTCTCTCTCAGCTTCCAGCAACTCTTCGCTGTAAATGGAATAAATAGCCTGGCCTACCCCTATTTTTTCTCCTATAGTCTTTACAAATAATCGCTGTATCCTGCCGGGTATGCGGGCACTTATATCTTCTGCCTTGTTTTCATCGGTAGTAACCGTTCCTGTAAGCGTTTTCTGATCGCCGATGTTTTGCTCCCTAACAGTATCTGTTTGTATATCGGCTAATTGGACCTGTATGGCCGTCAGCCTGAGGCTGGGTATATTCATATTGTCCATGTTTGAGGTACTTTCAACCTTTATCAGTTTCATACTGCAAATAGGGCAATCCCCCGGATGGTCTTCATGGATCTGCGGATGCATTGAGCAGGTGTAATACGCATTACTTTTTTTTACCATATCCATAGTTTCGGGCTTGGCCGGTACTTTTTGTTTACACGCCGCAAGAATAATGGTAGCTGTAAAAGCCAGCAGCAAGTATTTTATCTGGTTATTTTTCATGGTTGTCCGTTTTAATAAAGCTTTCACTATCTGTTAAATATTGGGCATCTGCGGCAACATTATCGGTAGCGCTTAAACCGTTCTTTATCTCGATCTCATTATTATGGCTCATTCCGGTGGTTATCTGATGCGCCCGGTAAACACTGCCGTCTTTTATCCATACTATTTTTGTTTGCCCCAGGTCGGTAATCGCCGTCCGGGGTATCCACAAGCCCGCGGTTTCGCCCGTTTGTATCGTTGCCTGTACCAGGTTGTTCACTTTTAAATGATGGGCATCGTTTTTAATATAAACCCGGATACTGGTGGTTTTATCGCCGCTTTGCAAAACCGGTTCTATAAAATCCACTTTCCCGCTAATGCTTACTTCTGGCTGGTCGGGTATGGATATTTTCACACGTTGGTTTAATTTTAAAGCGGCTAAGCTCGCCGGATCGACTTTAATAACAGCCCATAGCCGGCTTGGATCAATCACATTAAAAACGGTTTGCCCGGTTTCCACATAAATGCCTTCTTTTATCGTTAACGGGCTGTTGCTCTCAAAAGCCATTCCTTGACTTTGCCAGGCAGTGCCTGCCATACGATTGCCAGGCACATCAGTAATATAGCCTTGGTAGGGGCTAAAAACAGGCAGGCTGTAATATAATTTCCCCGAAATTATCACCTGGTTTACCTGGCCGGTTGTCATCCCCAATAGCAACAATTTTTGCTTCACGGCGCTGATCAGATTAGTTTCCTGCGGGGAGTTTGCGTTTAAAAACAACAGGTCTTGTTGTGCGGTGACCATTTCGGGGCTGTATACATCAAAGATGCGCTGCCCGCGATGTACCTGCTGAAATCTATATTTAAGATATAATTTTTCGATACGCCCCGGAAATCGTGCAGCGATGTTATTGAAGGTGCGCGTATCAAAATCAAGGTAGCCCTGTGCCGAAATTTGGGTCGGTACCGTTTTTTGCTCGGGATGAACGGCCTTAACGTTTGATATCACCGTGGAATTGACAGGTTGTAAAACAGTAAGTAGGCTAATCCCCGCGCTTTTACCAGCGGTGCCTGATTTTTTTACCAGCGACATCCCGCATATCGGGCAATTACCGATGTGGTCCTCCATGATCTGGGGGTGCATAGGGCAGGTAAATTTACCGGTCATTTTTTCATCGGCCACAGGCATGGTTTTTACTTTCTTATCAGAACAGGCACTACTTAACATTGACGTTAATAATATGCAGCCGAACACTATTTTAATATTTTTCATTTTCCTTTTCGTAAGCAACCTGTAATCGTAATAGTTCCTGTAAGCGGTCAAGTGCTTCCATTCGTACCATTTGCAGATCCTTAATACCATTCAGCACCGATGGAAGATCCCCCGTATTTTGCTCGTAAGATAGCAGGGCAGTCTTGTAGCTGTTCTGTTGAGCGGGAATGATATTTTGCCGGTAATTAATCAGTAACCTTTTCCTGCTGCTGATATCCGCTTTTAAGGCGGCGATCTGCCCTTCAGCCTGGTTTAAAACATCCACCTTCTTTTGTGCTAACGCTTCCTGTTCATAACGGATACCTTTTAGGTTCGCTTTGTATCCTTTAGAGGCCCATGGCACGATAGGTATGGTGATGACTCCCATTAGGGTATATTGACTTGGTGTATTATTGAACCCTATCATGTGGCCAGCCTGAATGCCGAAGTCTGGTTTCCGCTTGCTATATTCTGCTTTGGCATTAAGCTGCTGCAATTCAATGCTGCGGCTGATCCCTCTGATATCACTGCGGGATGTGGCCAATGATGAAGTATCAGTTAACGAAGTTTCATAATCTCTGATTACCACGTTGGTATCTACCGAAAATGCCTCCCGCTTATCTCTGTTCATTAATGTATTGAGCATGATGTTTTTTTGCTGTATTTCATTGTTCAGCAATTCCCTTGTATTATCTAATTGGTACAGGTCAGCTTTAGCTTTGTAAATATTGCTTAGTTTTTCCTTTCCGTAGGTCAGCTTGATATTGGCGTCTTTAATCATATATTCCAATAGCCCCTGTGTGCTTTTCAGCAAAGCCAGCTTTTTTTCCAGCACTACCCGGTCAAAATAGGCTGACCGAGCCTGCGCGAAAAGCTGGTTTTTCAGGTAATTTTTATCTTCCGCCGTTACTTTGGATACCCCTTTCAGATAGTCTTCTTTCGCCCGGAGTTTGACGGGATTGGTAAATGTTTGCTCACCATAGATCATGAACCACCCAGCATAAGGTTTTGGCTGGTAGTTGACCTGGTATTGGCCCGCGCTGATCTTAGGTGCCTCCAGGCTTCTTGCGCCCGCTACGTATGCATCTTCTGCACTTATCTTGCCATCAAAAGAAAGCAACGAGGGGTTCAGGTCAATTCGAGCCATTACGCTGTCTATCGGTAAATACTGTACCTGTGCTTTTGCGGTTAGGCCGGCGAAGCAAAGCAGTGTTAAGTATATTGTTTCTTTAGTTTTCATTTGATTAATGGTTTACTTCTAATACTTCCAGTTTACCGAGTTTCTTTAACTCGTATTCCTTAACCATCAGGAAGATGAGCGGCGTTACTAAAAGAATATGTGTCGAAGAGGTTAAAACCCCGCCTATCATAGGCAGCACAATGGGCAGCATGACATCGCTGCCTGTTCCTGTTGCCCATAATACAGGTACTAATCCAAACAGGGCCACACAAACGGTCATCAATTTGGGCCGCAAACGTTTTACCGCGCCGTTCATTACATAAATTCGCAGGTCTTCTTTGGTAATGGTTTCCTTAGAATTGCCTTTTAAAGCTACCAGTTGCTGCATCGCATCGTTCAGGTAAATAACCATAACAATACCCGTTTCTACCGCTATGCCAAACAGCGCAATAAACCCTACAGCTACCGCCACTGATAAGTGCACTCCAAAGAAATACACCATATAAGCCCCGCCGATAAGGGCAAAGGGAATGGAGATCAGACTAAAAAACGCTTCCCGGATAGAATGAAAAGCAAAATATAAGCAAGCAAATATGATCAGCAGCACAATAGGGAGGATCACTTTCAAGGTGTGTTCCGCCCTGATCAGGTTTTCATACTGGCCGCTCCATTCCATATAATAGCCTTTTGGCAAGCTTTTTACCATCGTATTCAACCTTTCCTGTGCATCCTTTACCGTGCTACCGAGGTCACGGTCACGGACATTAAATAACACCGCGCCACGTAACAGCGCGTTTTCCGATTGGATCATCGAAGGCCCGTCGCTGATCGTGATATCGGCAACGGATGATAAGGGGATAGGCCCGTAACCGGGGGTTTGCACCAGTGTGCGTTTGATCGCATCAAGGTTGCTGCGGTAGTCCTGTGCCAGGCGCAGGTTCACACTAAATCTTCTTCGGCCCTCAATTGTCGGTGTCAGGCTCATTCCGCCTAACGCGCTTTCAACCACCTCGTTCACATCATCCACACTTAAACCATAGCGGCCTATCGCATCCTTGTTGATCTGTATATCGAGGTATTTGCCGCCGGTGATGGGGTCAACATAAATGTCCTTGATGCCGTTTATTCCATTTAACGCGGCCTTCATTTTATTTGATAAGGCGTATAGCGTATCGATATTTTGTCCGTAGATCTTTAACCCTACATCGGTACGGATACCGGTTGAAAGCATATTGATGCGGTTGATAATAGGCTGTGTCCAGCCGTTTACCACGCCGGGAATCTGCAATTTGGCGTTTAGTTCATCAATAATGTCTTCTTTTTTGATCCCTTTGCGCCATTCGCTGGTTGGTTTTAACAGGATGATGGTTTCTACCATGCTGATCGGCGAATTGTCTGTAGCCGTATTAGCGCGCCCTGCTTTACCCAGAACGTTTTTTACTTCGGGAATACTTTTGATGATCCTATCCTGCACCTGCAATAGCTGCTTGGCTTCCGTATTGGACACATCGGGCATAGTCACCGGCATAAACAGGATAGTACCTTCATCTAATGGTGGCATAAATTCGCTGCCCAGGCTCATTAAAAGCGGTATGCTGATAATTAACGCGATGACGTTAATCCCTATTGTTGTTTTGCGCCAGGTAACGCACCAGTCGAGTATCGGGCGATATACTCTTTCGAGGGTTCTGGTTAGGGGGTTATGATCGTCTGTCCGCAGTCTCCCTTTCAGGAAAAAGGAGATCAGTACCGGAGCTAAGGTAACGGCAAGGATAGCATCGATAGCGAGGATAAAGGTTTTTGTCCAGGCTAAAGGCCCGAATAGTTTACCTTCCTGGCCTTCCAGTAAAAATACCGGCAGGAAAGAAGCAACTATGATGAGCGTGGAAAAGAACACACCCCGCCCTACCTGCTTGCAGGATGCCTCAATTATCTTAATTCTTTCTGCTGTCGTCATGACCTTCTTTTTCTTGTGCAATGGATAAATTGCGGTGTGAATTCTCTACCATCACGATGCCGTTATCGACGATAACGCCTATAGCCAGCGCGATACCGGTCAATGACATTATATTAGAGGATATGCCAAAGGCATTGAGCAAAATAAAGCTGGCCGCGATGGTAATGGGGATTTGAATAATAATGCTTAATGCACTTTTAAAACTCAATAAGAACAGGATAACGATGATGGATACGGTGATCATTTCCTCGATCAGTGTATGCCTTACGGAGCCTATGGCGCTTTCGATCAGTTCGCTCCTGTCATAAGCGATCTTGAATTTAACACCTGGCGGAAAGCCTTTTTGAATATCGGCCATCTTGTCTTTAACCGCATGGATCACCTTATCGGCATTCTCCCCGTAACGCATCACCACTATACCGCCAACGGCTTCACCATCTCCGTTCTGGTCAAATATTCCCAGGCGTAGATCTCCGCCCATTTGAACCGTGGCGACATCTTTTACCCTAACCGGTATCGTTTTGATAGTACCGATAGCTATATTTTCTACATCCTGTAAGCTCTTGATATAGCCAAGCCCCCGCACAATGTACCCGGTTCCGTTCATCTCAAACTTCCGGCCGCCTACATCATTGTTATTACTCTTTACCGCTTTAAGCACCTGTGATAGCGGAATATTGTAGTAGTTGAGCTTATGCGGATCGATATTAACCTGGTATTGCTTCTCGAAGCCGCCGAAAGAGGCTACTTCGCTCACCCCGGGTACTGTTTGCAAACCCAATTTCACATACCAATCCTGCAACGCTCGCTGTTCGCCAAGATCAATACCTTTGGCATCTAAAGTGTACCACAAAATGTGGCCCACTCCTGTACCATCCGGCCCCAATGTTGGGATGATACCTTGCGGGAGTAAGCGCTGCGCATAGTTCAACCGTTCCAGCACACGGCTTCGTGCCCAGTATACATCTGCCTTACCATCAAAAACCACATATACAAAGCTCATCCCGAACATGGATGTGGCGCGGATAGCTTTTACCTTAGGGATGCCTTGAAGGTTGCTCACCAGCGGATAGGTCACCTGGTCTTCCATGATCTGCGGGCTGCGGCCCTGCCATTCGGTAAATACGATGACCTGGTTCTCCGACAGGTCGGGTATGGCATCGATGGGGTTTTCACGAACGGCGTAAACGCCCCAGGCAAAAAGCCCGATGGAAACCAGCAGTACGAGATACCTGTTTTTTAAGGACAGGCTTATCAATTGATTGATCATCTTAATTGCTTTAATCAGCCCCGCCATTAGCGGGGCTGAAATGAATTACATTTTCATTTTTGCTGCAGGTTTCTTTTCAGCACCCACTTTCTTAACCAGGGTCATACCACATTTTGGGCATTTGCCAGGTTTGTCACTCAATACTTCCGGGTGCATGGTACAAGTGTATTGTACTTTGGCCGGTTTTGCTTTTTTGGTTTGGGTGGTGTCGGATACCGCATTGATACCACTGGCTGCAAAAACGGTCGCGGCCGAAAACAGGATGGCAACAGCCATCAGCATTAACTTTTTCATGTTGTTAAAATTTAAAAATGAATAAATAGCATAGGTAAAACCTATACGGGGTTATGAATTAAGATGGATTAAGACGGAAAAGATAGCCGGGTACAGAAAGTACGGACTAAGAAAATACAGATCAGATCCTGTAGGCGCAGTTTAAAGTATAGATCGGTGTAGCAGCACTCCCAGGTGGGGCGTGGCTTTGATAGCCGATTGCTGCTGTTTTTTCCTTTACAGGGACAATGGCATTCCAGTTGCTTAATGTCGGCAGGATCACCGGTGAAAGATCACTTAAAGCGAAAACTGTTGTGTTAACGTGGGTATCCTTTACCTTAAAGGATTTGATATCGTTTTTGCAGCAATTATCCTTATCAGAATGATCTGTCGTAGCGTAAGTAATTTTAACCGAAGCCAGCTTACCGCAGCAATAAAAACGGTTCACCCCGATACCCACACAGGATAACAGGTAAATAGCCGTTAATAAGATAAGCGCGGAGCGTTTCACAATTCGAAGATAATAAAATTATATATTTTGAATGACAACTCTTTATTCTGCTTAACTATTGACTTAGTCGCAATTATTTCAAAAAGCTTACATAAAACTAATAAAAAAATTTAAATAAACCCGGCTGATTATAGAGAGTCAGCCGGGTTTTTAGACGGAAGCAATTACATCTTCATCTTATCATCCATCATGCCTTTTTTCATTGGCATTTTCATCACCTTACCATTCATCATTACGCATTGCCCTTCTTTTAGCATCATGGTTTTTCCATCTTTCATTTTAACGGTACCGTCTGTCATTACCATAGTGCCATTGATCATAGTCATTGTTTTGGTCATTGGCATACTTTTACCATGCATCATGGTCATCATTTTACCATCCATCATCATCGCAGAGTGGTTCATTTTTTTCATAGACATGTGCGACATCTTATGCATAGAGGTGTCGGCCATTTTGGTTTGTGCCATTGCGCTGTAACTTAAGGTAACAGCAACTAAGGCGATCATAATTCTTTTCATGTTTTTATTGGTTAAATTTTTACTATACACGCACTAATCGAGCCATGTTGGTTGATTATTCTTTTACTTTAAGCATACTGGCATTAATTGCTACCACTACTGTACTAACGGTCATCAATGCTGCCCCGGCTGCCGGGCTTAATACAATGCCCTGGTTATATAATACCCCCGCTGCCAAAGGGAGTGCTACCACATTATAGCCTGTTGCCCATATCAGGTTTTGTATCATCTTACGGTAAGTCGCTTTACCAAACAGGATAAGGCTAACAATATCTTTGGGATTGCTGTTCACCAACACGATCCCCGCCGTTTCTGCTGCTATATCGCTTCCGGAACCTACTGCGATGCCAATATCCGCTTGGGCAAGTGCCGGGGCATCATTCACCCCATCGCCGGTCATCGCCACAAACTCACCTTTACTTTGGAGTTCTTTGATCTTTTCCAATTTTTGATGCGGTAGCACTTCGGCAATAAAACTATCCATACCCAAACTTTTACTTACACTGGCTGCTACTTTCGTATTATCACCGGTAAGCAGGATAGATTTGATATTTTCAGCCTTTAGCGTTTTAATAGCATCTGCTGATTCGGGACGTATCTCATCTGATAAAGCAATATATCCGGCAAGCTTTTTATCGATCAGTACAAACACCACCGTTTCGGTATCATTGGCAATAAAACCCTCCGGCACAGCTAACTTATTTTCCTTCAAATAACCAGGGCTAACCACCATTAGCTTTTTGCCCTCTACGGTCGCTTCGATGCCCTGGCCGGTGATCGCCTTAAAGTTATCGGCTTGAGGAATCGTTAGTTTTAATTCGTTAACTTTTTGCAGGATGCCGGTGGCAATCGGGTGTTCGGATTTTTGTTCTAAGGCAGAAGCTAAACGGATCAGTTCATCTTCCTTTATCTCCTTATTTAGCGTAACAACTTTAGAGACTTCAAACTTACCTAAAGTTAGCGTTCCAGTCTTATCAAATACGATTGTAGTGATCTTCCTTGCGTTTTCAAACGCCGTCCGGTTTTTGATCAACAGACCATGTTTAGCGGATAGTGCCGTTGACTTAGCCACTACTAATGGGACAGCCAGTCCTAAAGCATGAGGACAGCAAATAACAATTACGGTTACCATCCGTTCCATTGCAAATGCTAAGGTTTGACCGGTTAAATACCAGTACAGAAATGTTCCGATGCCCGTAACAAGTGCGATAACAGTTAGCCATTTAGCTGCTGTGTCCGCTAAAAGCTGCGTTTGAGATTTTGACTTCTGTGCATCATCCACCAGCTTAACTACCTGCGATAAATAAGAGTCTTTAGCCGCATGAGATACCGTAACTTTAAAAGACCCGTTGCCATTGATCGAACCGGCGATCACTTTATCGCCTTTTACCTTCAATACCGGCTTTGATTCACCGGTCAGCATGGATTCGTTCAGGTAACTCTCGCCCTCCAGTATGATCCCATCTGCCGCGACCTTTTCGCCGGGCTTAATCAGGATAATATCGTTCTCCTTTAACGTATCTGTTTTTACATCATGTACCATATCCGGCATTACCATATGGGCTTCGGCTGGCATGAGCTGAACCAATAATTCCAGTTCGTTTGACGCGCCCATCACCGACCGCATTTCTATCCAATGGCCTAACAACATGATCAAAATAAGAGTAGCGAGTTCCCAAAAGAAATCCATCCCTTTTAAGCCGAATACAATCGCTACGCTGTAGCTGTAGGCAACGGTAATGGCAAAGCCGATCAGGAACATCATGCCGGGATTCTTTGCCTTTACTTCATCCACTAATCCCGTTAAAAATGGCCAGCCGCCATAAATAAAAACTACGGAGGATAAAGCAAACAATAGGTAGGAAGACCCGGTAAAAGTCCAGTTCACCCCCATGAAGTGCTGTATCATGGTTGATAACAGCATAATAGGGATGGTGAGTCCCAGCACCACGTAAAAACGCTTTTTAAAATCAGCGATCATCATGGCATGATGGTCGTGCTCCGACATGCCCATGTGCGGGTCATGACCCTTTTGCATTTTACTGTGGTCCATACCTTCCGGCATTTTGCTCATATCCATAGTCTTCAGTTTAGTTGGCTAAATCCATTTCAAGGATCTTTTTCTTTTCCTGGTACTCTTCTGTTGTAATTTCGCCAGCAGCAAACCGCTTTTGCAGCCTATTCAGCGGCGTGTCTTTACGCCTGCGCTGACCCGGAATATCGTATGGTGTTGCGAATATCCAGAAAAGCATGATCATCCAAACGAACCACCATATCAAGTGCATTCCTCCAAAACTCCCGTAGTACATCATAATCTTTAATTTTAATATCAGTTAAACGATTGAGATTTCTTTACCGCTTTTTCCTTCGCCTTCATTAGCCAATAGCAATGCGCGGCGCAAGCATGCAGCTTGTAATTTTTGTGCGCTGTTCCGAAACTATGTCCCTGCGGATCTAAAATGGCGCATTTGTCTTTATCAATATCTTTTGTATTTAAAACATTCTCCCCGTCGATATTATAATAAGATCCGTTCTTTTTTGCCGTACCTAATTTTCGTCCGTCGGAGCCGATAACATTGCCGGCTTTGTCGATAAAATATAATTCTTTACCGGTATTATCCCTGACCATATTATTTTTATCAATGTAGCCAAGCTTTGTCCCGCCATGATCATGAATTCCACCTTTGCCATTGATGTAAATTTTCTGAGTGGTGTCCTTTTTCGTTTGGCCAACAGCTTTGACAGTAATACCTATTGCAAGCGTTACGATTATTAATAATAAAAGATGCAGTTTTTTCATGATTGAATATTTTGTATAAGTATTTTACTTAGCACAAAACTCCACTTAATGAACTTTAAACTCAATGATTATCAACAGGTTAATTAGTGACTGTTGTCACTAATTAACCATAGCAGTACTAAATTAATAGGTTAACGTTAAGCCACCCCCAAGGCCCATGTCGCTATCATAATGAGTGGACAATGAAAAGTATTTGGTGATGATATACCGCAAACCTGCTGTGTACTCCTTGTCGGTGTTGATCATGAGCGTCATGCGCAGCCGCTGCGCTACCGGGATATCTTCCCGTCCCAACTGGAAGCGCAATTTACCATTACCGTCGATCCGCATATCAGCCACAAATAGCATAGGTAGCGTATAAGCTACACCCGCAACCACCGTGTGCCGGTTTTCTTTATTACTGACCTGGCCGAAAAGGTTCTTGTAATCGCTGCCAAAAATATTCTTTTCATCAGGGTTAAACTTTTTGTAGTGATAATCGAAGCCCACATAAGGGAACAGCCACTGGTTTCGCCCGATATAACGGCCCACCGTTGTTTCACTTTCATAACCCATCATCGCGTCCGTGCCCAGATGCCACATCGTATTCGCTTTCCAACGGGTACCGCCCAGCATTAATTGTCCGTCAGTACCGTTGCTTTCCAGGCCGACTTTCCCCATCAGGTGGGGCATCTGGTCGTCCCAGAATAACTTTCGTTGCGCCAGTTTCGGATCAGGAACGTCCGGATTGGGTGGGGAGTTTTCATAACTGAACACACGGCCCATACCGCTCATCATATGGTAAAGAATATGGCAGTGAAAGAACCAGTCACCGCCCGGCTCATTGGCGGCAAATTCTATAGTGTCCCTTTCCATTGGCATAATGTCGATCACATTTTTCATCGGCGCGTTCTCACCCTCACCGTTCAGCACCCGGAAGTCATGCCCGTGCAGGTGCATCGGGTGCCTCATCATACTGTTATTATATAAAATAATGCGAAGGTTCTCGCCTTTTTTGATCAGGATCTTGTCCGACTCAGATACCGTTTTATTATCCAGCGTCCAGACGTACCTGTTCATGTTCCCGGTCAGATCAAATTTTAATTCCCTCATCGGGCCTTTAGGTAAAGTAGTTTTATTTGGATCACGGAGCATCGTATAATTAAGGGTGACGATATCAGGATTATCCGCTGCCATATTCATACCTGACATACTTTTATCATTCCCCATCTGCATACCCGGCATATTGCTTTTTTTGTCAGCCGTTTTGGGCTTTTCTTCACCGGTGATTTCCGGGTACATGACCGTATTCATGTCCATGATCTGGTTTTGCATGGCCATGCCGTCCATTTGCACCATATTGCCGTTCATATCCATCATGTCATTCATCATTTTCATCCCGGCGAAGTACTTCAGCTTGGGCATTTTGCCCGCGTAAACCTTTTTCCCCTTACCCAGCCAAAGCGATGCGGATTTGGTGCGGTCCTCCGGGGTGACCAGAAACTCGTAACTTTTGTTTTCCGGGATGGTCACCACCACATCATAAGTTTCGGAAACAGCTATAATCAGCCGGTCCACTTCAACGGGTTCCACATCGTTACCATCCGTCGCTACCACGGTCATTTTACCGCCGGCGTACTTCAGCCAGAAATAAGAAGACGCACCGCCATTGGCGATCCGCAGCCTCACCTTATCACCTGCCTTAAACTGAGGCTGTTCGTTTTGATTTTCACCATTGATAAGAAACTTATCATAGTAAACGTCGCTTACATCCATTGCATTCATCCGCTTCCATTCATTGCCTACCTTGGTTTTAAAATGCCCGGTTTGGATGGCCTCCAGATAACTCTGGGTGGTGCCTTTTTTGATGGCGAACCAATCAGTTGCGGCATGGAGACTGCGAGATACCTCTTTGGGGTTCATATTGGTCCAGTCACTTAACACCAGCGGGATGGTCGGTATATCCCATTCCTGCCGTTTATTCATAATAAAAGCGCCGTACATTCCAATCTGCTCCTGTAAGCCCGTGTGGCTATGGTACCAGTGGGTACCATGCTGTTTGATGGGGAATTTATACAGGTGGGTCGCCCCGGGCGGGATCGGCATCTGCGTCATATTGGGAACACCGTCATAACGGTTCGGCAGGAAAAGTCCGTGCCAGTGCAGAGATGTTTCCTCTTTAAGTCTGTTATGTACATAGATCTCTGCCGTATCTCCCTCGGTAAAGGTCAGCGTCGGCATCGGGATGCTTCCGTTAACAGCAATGGCCCGCTTGGGCTTTCCCCCGTAAGTCACTGTCGTGTCGGCGATATACAGATCGTAACGCACAATACGCGGAGGATATTTGGCTGAGACTGTTTTGACAGTTCCCAGGCGGGCTTTCGCTGCCTGCATTTCGGCCGGTCCAGCGGGCATATCCATACCGTCCATTTTCATGCCGGTCATATTTTCTTCCTTTTTTGTGCTGTCAGCCACCGGCATTTCCATGGATTTTGACGGCTCTCTGACCAGTTTCATCCCGCATTTAGGGCAATTGCCCGGTTGCGTGGAATGGATGTCCGGATGCATCGGGCAGGTGTAGGTCCCGGCATGTACTGCCGGTTTTGTTCCTATTGCCATGCCATCCGTTTTCGCATTCTTCTCCTTTATGGGCATATTCATTCCAATAGCTTTTTTAACAGCAGCTTTCGGTTTTTCTTTGACCAGTTTCATGCCGCATTTGGGGCAGTTGCCCGGTTTCGCAGCATGTATCTCGGGGTGCATCGGGCAAGTATAGGTAATGGGTTGCTGTTTTTGCATCCCGCTCATATTTTGGATATCGTTTTGTGCGAATACTACCTGTCTAAGGCAAAGCAGCACCGCTACGATCAGTATTTTCTTCATCTTTATTTTTTCTACAGGCTATCCGATGTTTGTTTAACCCAATTCATTAATAATATTTGTTCCGCCTTGGAAAGGATCGCGTCCCGGTGAAGCAGCGTGTAGGAAGACAAGGGCATGGAACCCTCCTCCAGGCTTTCACCTATCGCCCGCAATTTGCTCCTTTGTTTTCGGGCGCTGTAAGTTCCGAACGCATTAAAATTTAATTCAGCCTTTCCATCCCGCACATGCCGATCCATCAACAGCCGTACCGGCTGTAGCCTGGCATACCAGGGGTATTCCGTTTGATTGCTGTGGCAATCATAACAGGATCTTTTCAGGATCAGCCCGACGCCGGCAGGTAGATGATAAACGCCGGAGATATCATGGACAGGCGTATTGCCCGTTTCGTTATGATCACGGGAGATGAACTGTATAGCGGTGAACAAAAGCAGGGCAACACCTAGCAAACGTTTGAACATCCGTTTCATGACTTATTTGATTTCTTCTTTAACAGACCCGCAGGTTGGCATTTTAGTACCCAGATAGGGGTTTTTGATTGCTTTGGTTTCGCTTAGCCAGTCAGCTCCTTTGTTATTGTTATACATGGGGCAATGATCAACGTATAAGGATTCTCCCGCGCCGAATAGTTTAACAAGATCGACCATATCCTGGCTCAGCATCTCGAAATGCTCCCGCTGGTGGGGTAACTTCCCAGCGCTTTCGCCAATATGTTCGGCCATTTCTTTAGCATCCCCTTGAATGTCGGCAAAAGACTTCTTTTGAGTAACAGTCAAGGCGGTTTGATCAAAATTGGCGAAGCCTGCCGCGATTGCTTTTCCTGCGGTGGCAGCGTCGTCGCTATTATCAGCGGCGAGCGCATTCTTTAATTGCAGGTAATTGTCAAGAAGACTTTTTACCGCCGGTTTTGTTTGAGCTGCCTGTTTTCCGGTTGATGAGGCCATTTTAGTAGTGTCAGTTGTGCTTGAAGCAACAGGCTTATTTGAATTATTGCAGGCTGCTATGGTTAATGAAGTTGCAGCAAAGGCAACGACGATGATCAGATTTTTCATGACGTAATTTTTATGGTAACATAGTAGCCCTGCTAAACGAAGTAAAATCATTTAGCAGGGTGTTCATTACTCCCGTTGATTATTTGTTCAGGGTTTCGCTCACTTTGCCGCAGGTAAGCATCTGGTTGCCATAATATGGGTTTTTGATTGAGGCATCAGCAGATAGCCAGTAACTCTTCTTCATCGGGCAGTAGTCGTAGTATACAGCTTGGTCGGTCAGTTTAACGGCCTTAGCCAGCTTGAAAAAATTGGCGGATAAATTGGCAAATCGCTCCCTTTGAAGGGAGATATTCTTGCTTTCAGAAATACGTCTGGCATCGGCTGACAGTTTCTCCTGCAAGGACATAAACGCTTCCATATCAGCTGCCGGTAGTGATTTCATGTCCACTGCGCTCAATAATTTCACAAATTCAGCTGAGCCTGCAGCCGCCTCAGGACTTGCGGAAGCAATGAGTGCGTTTTTCACGCTATAATAGGAAGTCAGCAACGGGCTCAATACGGTTGATTTGGCACCTTGAGCGAAAAGTTGTTGAGTAAACGCGGTCGCGATCAGCGCTGCTATTAAAAATATTTTTTTCATGATCTTTTAAATTGATTATTGACATAGTATACTATAAAGCATGGCGTAGCCATTATATATTCAGACTATTCTAATCAGATCAGGAAACTTTGTATGGAAACCCGGATATCCGTGTCAGGAGGCCGTCGCCGCTCATCCGTAACTTTGAGTTGGGGCAAACACATATCACTCACCGGGTTCAAAAAAAAATCAATTGGGTGACTGATAAAGAAAAAGGGTGGTATAACCACGGTGGTATTGCCGGCCGGAATTTGTTTAGCCTGCGAAATAAAGTTATTGACGGCACCTTGGCAGCAGGGGTCATTTGGTGACACCATGGTTTTGTTTGCCGTATGTTGATGAACTGCAGATCCGATGGCGTGCCGGTGCCCGTGATGATCTTTCACCTCACGAAGTTCCCGATGAGCCATATGTAAGGCACAGCTCAACCCGGCGACCGTGTTGAGCAGGAATACAAATAACAATATCAGTGCTTTACCTTTCATTTCCATACAAACTTAAAAATTAGTAATGCGACAGATTTATATAATTCCGTCATATTCTTATATTTTGATAGAAATTGATCAAACCGCTACTCTTGCTATTTTTTGCATGATCGCATGATCGTCGCCAAATTTGCACAGCGCGTCGCAATGCTGCCGCAGGTCCGAAAAGCAGATATATTTCATTTCCATATTACCCTGCCGGATAGATGGTCTGGAAAGCTGCATGAGCACATCTTTCTCCCGCTGATCAGGAACAACGAGATACAGTACTTCCTCCTTATTATTCAGGCTGCAGCTCAGGTCCGTTAAACGCAGGATGCCGGAATAGATACTGGTGCTTTTTTCCACTTCAAAGGCAGCGATCACTTTTGACGTGCCTTTTTGAAACCAAAGTACATCGATCAGTTTGACAGTGTTCAGCACTTCTTTTTCAAGGGAGAGCTGCGGAAAGTCAGCCAGTGAAATAAAGCTGAACTTACTTCCATCCCAGCTTTTGGAACGGTCGTTTGATGCCGCGATGACATCGTAGCCCAGTGCATGCCCAATCTTTAACAGGTGATATTGCATTTCATTATGAAGATGCTCATCTGCCATTTCCGTACGTTTGTCCTTGTGCCGTTTTTCGATGAGTTTTTCAAGCCGGCTACGCTCCGTCTCCGACAGATACTCGTCTTTGCCCAAAAGCAGCTTCTGCGTCCCGATCTCAAAAAGCAGCCCCGCTAAAGCACCGGTATCCAGCGACAACTCATTGCAGTGCTTCCGGTTCATATCCATAATGACCTCCCTGATCTTCAGGTACTCGCTCCAGCTCCCCAATTTCTTTTTATCCTTGAACAAATAATTAAACCCGTTAATGATCGCCGTATTAAAAGGAGGTATCCAGGTAGGGTGCAGAAAATACAGGATACTGGCTACAGCAGGGCCAAGTCCTTTGATCTTCAGTGCATCCAGTTTTTCAATTTCTTTGACCACCTGCTGCTCGTTTTTTGCATGGATGCAGTTTTCAAGGAACTGTCCGAACGCTGTTTTATTCGCCTGGTTCTCATAAATGTCCGGTATTCTCAATTTAGGTTTCCAGTAAAAAGGGTGCGAAGCACCTTCAAAAACCTGTTTCTGTTCCGTAATACAGGAAAGCACAAATTCCAGTGAAGTACCTTTGAAGTCGTTGCCAAAACGGTTGCACTTGATATCGTCGATAACCTGCAGGACACCCCTGCGGATCGAACGAAAGGCCTTTAACCGCTCTTCATTATTAATAAACCAGGTATTATAAACGGATTCCCTGTCGTTTTTGTATTGGCTGATTATAGATTGTAAATGTTCATTCATATGTTATAAATGGGTTGCCGGCATATAACGGACGTCCTAATTTAGATAAGTTAAAACAAACTATATCAATCTGATCAAAATATCACAACCCTTATAATCTGCGGCCGTTTTTTTCTTCACATACAATCATTCGCTATTCCCGACGCATATATGTTACCTGGCAGGATATTAATGCAGGCATTCGTTCATCGCTCGGGTATCATTCAGTTATCTGATTTCCAAATGTTATTCTTCAAGAATAAGGGGAATATCGCCCTGGTCCAGCCATTCCTTTACATTATCCTGAATGATTTTAACGATCTGATCTATTTCTGCTTCTGCGAAGGTTTTACCATCATAATGCCAGTCGTGGAAGGCGTCGTCCATAAAACACAGGCTCCCTGCAAAACACATATAGGTGTCCATTTCCATAGGAGCGGGCGGCAGATTTGCATTCATCATCATCATGTAGAATAGGTGAAATGCACCGGTAATACAGATACCGGTATTCGTTTTAGGTTCTGTTTCAGGAACAATTTTAATTGTTCTTTTTGCACCAAATTGATTTTGAATACCGTAAATAATGTCTTCTTTCATTGCTGTAAGATTTTTATTGTCTGAAAAGTGATCCTTACACAAGTTCAGGTAAGGTTGGTCACGGTTAAAAATGAACGGACACAGTTTTCTAAGCATAAAAGTCTTTATGATAGAAAACCGAACCGCTACCAACTACTTCTTCCTGAAAAATCCATGATAATACTGATTGCCATATAAACAGCTTACGGTTTCCGGTTTGTCTTTTAAAAATTCGTCACAGGCCATTTTAACACCCGGATGGGCATCAAAACCGACCCCGTTAACTGCCTCATCGTAATAGTCCATGAGTATGCAAACTGAACCTTTCGGCATTTTGGGATATACTGCTTCCAGGCAATGAGTTATAACGCTTTTATGCTGGTACCGATCACCCCCAAAACCACAATCAATATGAACGAATGAAATCTGTGCCGGCAGCTGGCCAGGGATCGTATCTTCAAATAACCCTTTATGTAAAACCGGCAATGAAAGTCCTGCATTTTTAAAGTTTTGGATAAGTTGTTCTTCCACACTTCCTTTTATAGTGTATTTTGATTCGAAAGTGTCATAAAGGTGAAGCGTTTTAACGGATTGATGTTGCTCAAGTACTTTTTGGAACAACATGGCGCATTGCCCGGTAAAAGTGCCGAGTTCTATAACGTCGCCCGGGATATCCGCGTCCAGCACATGCTCTAATAAGTGATAATAGTTAATTCGCTGCTCAAGAGTGTTCATGTCAACAATGGTGTCAACAGGGCTTACCGTATAACCTGTTTTCATAAATCTTAGAACTTTATTGGCGAAGGCGATAAGCGATGATTTTCCTTTTAATTTTCCGAAAGGCGGCTGAGTAATAAAATAGTTGCTCATTTAAAATATGGTTAGGATTACTTAATATTTGATTTGTATGCAAACCAGTACCTTAAAGCTCTTTAACTGATTTCGAAAATGCATATATGCAACAGATCAGGCCGCAATGCTAAACAGCATTGCCTGTCCGGTTGAACATTTCACATGGAAATGGCTAATAAGATAATGGCAAGAAATTTTTAACGATAGGAATGCTCATCGCGCTGGCGATATATGGAAATAGCAATCCAGGCCGCAGATTCGCGGCAGTTAAAATCAGATAAGAAGAGTCCTGTTGGAAATGTAAAGTGGGCGGCTTCGAAAATATGGCGGCCCGGTCGATCTGGGCCAGCTGATGACCGGCATAAATATTTCCGGCACATAAAAGAAAAGCTGACGGTCTGGAGGAATAATCGCCACGTGGATCGCGGTCAATTTGTAATCAGCAACCGGATGGTAGTTTTCTTTTACAACATAGCTGCCGTGGTGATAGCAGCAGTCACAATCGCCCTTCCGGCAATCGTCATCTTCGCCTTTTTCATCATGTTCGTGTTCCTCAGTTACAGCATGAATGGCTGCGCTTTTCAATAGGTTTGCGGAAATATAATCTGCCGTGCAATGCAACAGACACGCATAAACACCTGTTGTTAACAACAGGTAAAATGATGTCATAATTATCGCACAGTTTTTTTTCATGTAGCACTTAGCCTAAAGGCTTAAAGATAACCGATATTTATCAAATCATATCAAGCAATTGTATAAAATTAAAAAACAGCTGATCGATAAATGTTAATGATCAGCTGCTGTGTATGATTTATTGCTTTTTCATCCTGGCTAAAATCGCTTTCATCTCCGCAATCTCTTTCTCCTGGGCTGCAATGATGCCATCTGCAAGCTTGCGTACTTCAGGGTCTTTGATATGGGCATTTTTACTGGTCATGATAGCAATGGAATGGTGCGGGATCATTCCCTTCATATATTGCACGTCGCCAACTAATGTCTGTGTTCTCACACCGACAAGGGAAAGGCAGAATACAGCAATACCCACTATACCGATAATAAGGTTAAGCCTTTTGTTTTTATACATCATGCCCATTGTAGCCAGCATCAGTAAAGCCATCGCCGCCACCATCATCAGAGTCATATAAAAGCGGGTCATGCTGAGGTAAATATGATCCGCTTCATCAACATTCAGAAACATGATCCCGTACATCAGGATGAACGAAATTATCATGGTCAGTGCAAAAGTTTTATAGCTTCCATTATTCATCTTTTCCATATTTAATTAATTTTTAAATTTTATAAATCAGTTGGTTAATAGATCAATGTCAAGCCTCCGCCAAATCCATACTGGTTATCATAGTTGGCAGATAGCGCGAAGTTTCTCCCCAACACGTAAGAAGTGCCGATCTGGTACTCATCGTCGGTATTGTAAGAAACACCAAGCCGCAGCCTCGCGGTAAGAGGAATATCCTGCCTCCCTATCATAAACCTTACGCGGCCTTTGTGGCTTACACGCAAGTCGGTTTGAAAGAACAGGGGCAAAAGGTAGCGTAAACCTACTACGCCTATCTGTTCACCACCCTTGCCCGGCGGGTTGCCTTTTACATCATCGCTGAAATCGCCGCCAATATATGCTGCAAAAAACTGCCGGTGGTCCAGGTAACGCTGAAAACGGGGTTCTACCTCATAGCGGCCATCGTAACTTACCCTGTAATCTATATTACTTTCATAACGTGTATTGCTCAAAAACCAGGAGCCGGAACTACCCTGAGAATGAATTGCCGCGGAGCCCCACAAAAACCAATGGCGGTCGTCATTGATCAGCGGGTTAGACGGCTGGTATTTATCAACCTCGGGATTGCTTGGCGAATCGGCATATCGTACAACACGAGCCATACCGCCCATCATGTGGTATAGTACGTGGCAATGGAAAAACCAATCGTGCGCGGCATCGGCCTCAAACTCGATCACCTGGGTTTTCATGGGTTCTACGCTTACCGTATGTTTAAGCGGCGAAAAGTCGCCTTGACCGTTCAGCACCCTAAAGAAATGCCCATGAAGATGCATAGGGTGTTCCATCATGGTGGTATTGTGTATCACAAATCTAACGCGGTCTCCCTTTTTGATAAGTAAACGGTCAGCCTCGGAAAGTACCTGATTATTGATAGACCATACATAACGCAACATATTCCCGGTAAGGTAAAGCTGGTAAGTACGTACCGGGTGACTTTCATCGATAATGGTAGGGTTTTTGGCTTGCAGCATAGCATAAGTGAGTATTTTGCCTTCGCCGCCCATACTCAGCATCATGGACCCGCCATGTTCCATTTTAATACCACGGCCGTCATCCTTCATTCCGTTCATTCCGTTCATATCCATATCGCCCATGTCGTCCATCTTCATATCCATTTTATCCATCAGCTTAGCTTTCATGGGCGTTGTGTCTTTTTTCATTTTCATGGCCTTCATGCCGCTCATATCCATATCGCCCATCTCATCCATCTTCATGTCTTTTTTACTCACAGGTTTCATGGGCATGGTATCTTTCTTCATTTTCATGTCGCCCATTCCAATACCATCCATATTCATTTTGTCGCCTTTGTCCATGCCGAGTTTCAGTCCATCATTTTTTACCTTATCAGATGCCACTGCCCCCATTGCCATGCCGTTCATCCCCGCCATCATATTGTTCATACTGTGCATCATTTTAAAATAGGGAATTTTGGGGATATCGGGTGCGCTTGTAGTCTGCCCCGATCCAAAATAAGCCGACACCTTTCCGGAGACATCCTGCGCAGTTGCCCTGAACTCATATTTTCCGCTTTTGGGTATGGTGACCAGTACATCGTAAGTTTCGGCGATACCGATGAGCAGCTTATCAACCACAACCGGCTTTACCTCAAGTCCGTCGGCAGCTACTACCGTCATTTTGCCCCCGGCAAACTGTATCCAAAAATAAGTGGAAGATGACCCGTCGATCAGCCTTAGCCTAACCGTTTCTCCCGGAGTAAATTTGGACAGATCGGCACCTGTTGTGCCATTCACCAAAAAGCGGTCGTATTTTACATCTGAAATATCCATAGCTGGCATCCGCATCCATTCCTGTTTCAGCTTATCGCTGAAGTAGCCCGTTGATGCCGCCTCGCCATAGCTTTGTACCGAGCCCTTTTGTATGGCAAACCAGTCGGTTTGCCGTTTAAGCATCCGTAAAACCTGGCTTGGTTTTTTATCTGTCCAATCCGAGAATAGCAGCACCTGCTCCGGAAATTGGACGGCCTTTTTCTGAGGATGGATCACAATTGAGCCGTAGAGCCCCGATTGTTCTTCAAGCATGGAATGGCTGTGATACCAATACGTCCCGGTTTGTTTGAGCGGAAAAACGAAAACGTGCGAAGTATTGGGCTTAATGGGTACGGTAGTTAAATAAGGTACGCCGTCATACTGGTTCGGGATGAGAATACCGTGCCAGTGCAGTGAAGTTTCAGCACTCATCAGGTTATGCACCGTAATGTAAGCGGTATCCCCTTCGGTAAATTGAAGTTCGGGGCCGGGTATTTGTCCGTTGATGGCCATTGCGTGCGCGGGTTTGTTGGAATAGTTTACGATACTGTCTTTGATATACAGGTCGTAGGTTACCCGCTTACCAGGTGTAATGGTATGGTCATTCAGAGTAGCTGTGGAGCTTTTCATCTGCCCTTGCTGCGCCATAAGGTGCAAACTTGTTAAGATGAAAAGAACGGTAAATATGTTGTTTTTCATGGTAGTCTTTTTAAAGGGACATTTAGATTTTATCAATAGCCTTACGCTGCCGTTGTCCGGAAACCTTGAACTGGCTGGGCGTAAAACCGGTGATGCTTTTGAACTGCGCAGATAAATGAGCGCTGCTGCTGTAACCCATCTTCCAGGCGATCTCGTTCATATTGAGCTCGCCGTATTCCAGCAGCTCTTTGACCTTTTCTATCTTTTGCTGAATAATATACTTCTCAATGGTCGTATCTTCCGATTCCGAGAACATCCGGCTGAGATAAGTGTAATCCTTATGCACCCGGTCGGAAAGGTAATCTGAAAAACTGAGGTGGCTGTCCGCAAGGTCACTGTGATGTATTTTTTCAATGATCAGGTCCTTGATACGCTGTACAACGCGGTCCTTTTCATTATCGATCAGTTCAAAGCCAAGCAGCTTCAGGGAGGAAGAAATAGAACTTATCTGAACAGCATCAGGTTCGGGCTGGACAACAGCGCTACCCAGCGTTATCGAAATAATACGGAAACCTGAGTTTTCCAGTTGTTGTTTAACGACCATGATGCAGCGGTCGCAAACCATATTTTTGATATATAGTGTCATGTTTAATTCAAGCTAAAAGAAAATGAAGGCAATAGTTCTTCAGGCCGCAGAATTGCAGCAAAGCTTGAATCAGATCAGAAGGGAGCGGAATTTAATAAATAGTTGCTCTTCGGCAGCGCGCGGCGGTCCCGTTGCATTATGCCACGATACTTTGGCCTGGTAAATACGATGCACCGGTGCCAGCGCATGATAGGGTAAGGGGATTATAGCAACCTGTAAAGCGGTCAGCTGAAGTTCAGCCGATCCGGAAGTATTCTCCTTAACGACGTAATTATCATGCTGATTACAACAACTGCAGTCTTTTCCTCCTCCGCAGGTTTTTTTATGATCGTGCGCTTTTCCTTTCTCATGATTATCATCATGTCCGGCAGGGAGCATCGCTTCATGGTCGTGGCCATCTTGATCATCGTCTTTATGGGCGGCCATCGCCTGTGCGGGCTTTCCGAGCATATATTCGGCACTACAATGCACCAGGCATACGAACACACCTGTTGTTAACAACAGGTAAAACGCAGCCAAGCTAAAAGCACCAAATTTCCTCATTATTTACTACTACACAAGAATGTTACAATTGTTTAAATTTAGCTTATTTTCCTGATAATCATATAAGTCCACCGAACCTACCGGTCCGGGGGCTTATCATTGTTAGATTTACCTACATGGCCTCCGCCAGGTAGCCTTTGGCTGCCAATGCGCTGATCACCGTTTCCGGCTTCAATGCTGTTGCTGCCGTTACCGTAAGGATCTTATCGGGGTTCACAGTATCCACTTCCCACTTTTCTATACCTTCTAAATGATCGAGGACGGGGGTAACACTTGATATGCAACCACCGCATTTGATGGTGGTCTTGAATTTTAAAGTTTCCATTTGTTTATTTTATTAAAAATTAATTTTTGAATATTTAAGCCGCAGGCTATTACTGACGACAGACACAGAACTTAGCGCCATTGCCGCCCCGGCGATCATCGGGTTGAGCAGGAAGCCGTTCACGGGGTACAAAACACCCGCGGCTAACGGTATGCCGATCAGGTTATAAATAAACGCCCAGAACAGGTTTTGCCGGATTGTACGCACGGTTAGCCTGGATAACTTAAGCGCTTTGGGAATCTGCAAGAGATCAGAAGATACCAGTGTGATCCGGGCTACATCTATGGCAATGTCCGAACCATGGCCCATTGCGATAGAAAGGTTTGCCTGGGCCAGCGCCTGGCTGTCATTAATGCCATCGCCAACCATTGCCACGATCTTTCCGCGGTTTTGCAATGTCTTTACAAATTCCGCTTTATCAGCCGGCATCGCGCCCGCAATGATGTCGCTGATCCCTGCCTCTTTCCCAATCTGCTTTGCAGTAGATGCATGATCCCCGGTAAGCATATAGACGGCGATCCCAGCGGCCTTCAATTCTTTGATGGCTTTGGCGGAACTGGGTTTTACCCGGTCCTGCATGGCTACAATAGCCAGTACGGTTAAATGAGAGGCAAAATAAATCACCGTTTTCCCTGTTTGCGAAAGCGCATCGGCAGCTACCCGGAGTTCATCCGGTACAAAGGTCTTACAGGATTCAACCAATTTAAGGTTGCCGGCATAAAAAGGCTGCCCCTTAAACAATCCCTCGATACCCTGGCCGGTCAGACTGTGAAAGTAACCGGACGCTACGGCCTCTATCTTTAATTCCTTCAGATAGCTGACCACCGCCGCTGCCAGCGGATGTTCAGATTGCTGCTCCAGCCCTAATAATATCGCCCCTAAAGCTTCTTTTTCACCGGCTGCCTGCTTTGCCCAGATCAGCTCGGTGACCACGGGCTTGCCCTCCGTGATCGTTCCTGTCTTATCAAAAATGACTGCGTTAACTTTATAGCCCAGTTCAAGGGCTTCCGCGTCTTTGATCAAGATGCCGTTTTCGGCTCCTTTGCCGATACCCACCATAACAGCCGTTGGTGTAGCCAGCCCTAAAGCGCAGGGGCAAGCGATCACCAATACGGTAACCATAGCCAGGAGCCCCTGTGTCATGGCTTGCTGGCCGCCAAATAACAGCCAAGCACCCAAAGTCAGTAAGGCGATGAGCATCACCACCGGAACAAAGACTCCGGCAATCTTATCCACCATTTTTTGTACCGGGGCTTTAGAGCCCTGTGCTTCCTGCACCAGGCTGATGATCTGCCCCAACAGGGTTTCACGTCCGACCTTTTCTGCGCGGAACCGAAAACTGCCTTTTTGATTGATCGTGCCCGCAAAAACGCGGTCGCTGGTCTTTTTTTCCACCGCAACGGCTTCGCCGCTGATCATGCTCTCATCAACATAAGAGCTACCCTGCTCCACGATACCGTCCACCGGAATCTTTTCGCCCGGACGGACCAGCAGCAGGTCGCCAATATCTACATCTTCTACAGGCGTAATTTTTTCACCTTCCGGCGTAATCAGCAATACGGTCTTTGGCTGTAGTCCGATCAGCTTTTTGATTGCGGAAGAAGTATTGGATTTCGCACGCTCTTCCAATAGTTTCCCCAGCATAATAAACACGATGACGACCGAAGCTGCCTCATAATAAATATGGGGATGCAGGCCCCTGCGGTGCCAGAACTCCGGGTAGACCGTATTGAAAACGCTGAATAGAAAAGCAATCCCGGTACTCATGGCTACCAGCGTATCCATATTCGCCCGCCTGTGTTTTGCCTGCTTCCACGCGCCGGTAAAAAAGTTTTTGCCGGCGATAACCAGGACAGGGGCAGCTAATACCAGCATGATATAATTAGCGTAGGGGATGTTCATAAAAAACATGCCGATTGCGACAACAGGCAGGGTCAGCATACCGGCCCAGATGATATTTCTTTTCAGTTCGCGGTAATGATCCCGCTGTGCCTGATCCTGCTTTTCTTTTCCGTTTACCGTATCGATGATGAGGTCATAACCGACCGATTGTACAGATCGTTGCAAGCCTACGGGCTGAACGATAGCCGGATCATAGGCGACCTTAACTGTTTGTGTTGCAAAGTTCACCTCTGCTTTTTCGACGCCTTTTTGTACGCCGATCATCGACTCTACGCTGGAGGCGCAACCGGCGCAGGTCATACCGGTTACGGGGAAAGTCTGTGTGATAATAGGTTCTGCTGCCATCTGTTTCATTTACATACAAATTTACTCTTGCGCGGGACCATAGCCTTTACAGGATTCTGCTAAAGGTTTACAGAATACCGTGTTATTTTTTCTGATGGATTTTAAAACTATTTTCCTATCATTGAATATTAGTTGATAGTATGAACTAATGTCTAAACACACGATTTCAACCTTTACGTCATGGACAATTATTTCCTTGTTAAAAAACCTTACGCCGTAAATGAGAAAAAACGCTCCGCGTTAATTGAGTTTGTTAATAAAGGACTGCGGTTCATGCAAACGGGCTACCAGGTAAAGCAGCTCGATACCAATATAGATATGAATACGCCCGAGCAGCGGATCAACTATTACCACTTGCTGGATTCGGTCATTTTTAACGGGGTTCCCGGTGACGTGGTAGAATTAGGGTGTTTCACCGGACAATGTGCGCTCATTTTTCAAAAGGTGATCGAGTTGAATGCCTCTGATAAGCAATTGCACCTTTACGATAGCTTTTTCGCCTCCTTCAAGGTCAAAGGAAGTGTTGAAGAAGAACTAAAGGCCAATTTTAACAAGGCGAAGCTAAAACAGCCGATTGTGCATAAGGGGGATTTTAAAACAACCCTGCCGCATGAATTGCCCGCTGAAATAGCGTTTGTGCACATCGACTGCGGTTTCGGCGGTGATAAAATCGAGCACAAGGCTGTGATGCTGCATTGTTTTGAAAGCATCTATCCCCGTATGCCGAAAAATTCGGTTTGTATCATGATGGATTATTTTGATGCTTCCACCGGAGTTGAAGGCCTCGATATTAACCCCGGTGTCAAAATGGCGTATGATGAATTTTTTGCGGATAAACCGGAAAAGATTGTTTGTCTCTGGGGTAACCAATATAACCATGCTTATTTTCGCAAGGTTTAGTTTTTACATTTTTCGGAACCTGATCTGGTTCTTCTGTTCCCATACGAAAAGATTGCCGGTCGCGCTTAACTGCACCGCTTTCACATAGCCGCCGGTTCCGACCATCCTTGGTGTTTTTTGAGGGAAAGCGATCACATTCAGCGTATCACCTGTTTGATAAGTAATCAGTGGATTTTGTCCGTTGCCGGCAATACTACAGGTCCTTCCCCTGGCCAGATAGGTTTCCGGCTCGCCGGGAGTTGCATAATAAATATTGCCTTTCCGTTGCCATACTGTCTGTACCGCGCTGGCCGGACTGATCCGCAGTCCTCCGCCATCCATCGGGCAGCCGTTCAGTTTCCAGGTATCCATGCCCATCTTTTCCGCTACCCCGAAGGTTCGCCCCATGTCGGACGAACGGCTTACATACAGGTCGCGCGAACCGTTCAGCCAGTTGCGGAACATGATAGCAACCGAAGAACCCTGCACTGCTATGCTGGGTTTACAGCACTCACAAACGTGCTGGTCGGGTGATTGGTAGGCCATAGTATTTTTAAACCATTTGGTATTACTGCCTGATAAGGATGAAAAATAGATCTGGTTATGATTGCCGGTGCGGATGTCCAGCCATGCCGCATAAAAATGATCCTGATCGTCAGCGGCAATACTCATTAATCCCTCGGGAGCTGACCCACGCTGATCATTGAGGATGCCCATGCTCTTCCAAATACCGGTAGCATGAGCAAGGCGATACCAGTGGATATTGCCGGATTTATCCATAGCGGTGATCACAGAAAAGTTTTTTGAACTTGCCAGTTGTGGGCCCCTGGCCATACCTAAGTGCATTTCGGGTAATTTGGCAACGAGTGCCGGGTTGCTGAACGATACGCCATGATCTGTTGAGGCAACACAAAATATCTGATCGGCAGATCCGAATATTACCCTAATTATCCCTTTGGTATCTATACTTACTTGTGGTTGCTCTCCCTTACCGATCAAATTCCGGTCGTCTGACAGTGAACTTAACGTTAGTAACATTGTAAGTGATAGTACAAAAAAACCTATTCTTCTCATTTTACTAATATATAAATTTTGGAAAGTTACTATATCAGACCTTAACGATGTAAATCAAGGTTAAGTGCCGGGGACAGAAATGTTTCCGTGTTTTTAACACTAAAGAATAACGATAATGCTTAAAAAAGAACATACAGAAGGAACGCCTGCAAGGTTGCAGGTTTTGTTAGCTCAGGAATTAGAGGCGAATGCGTTTTGCAAGCTTGTCTAAATCCTATAAGCAAGGTTATTGATTGGATAGGTTCAGCTAAACGGGATGATACCCGGAAAGTGAGACCCGATAAAGTGATGATCATGTTACTTAATAAACAGTAAACGCTTAAGACTTAATTTTAGTTTGCTTTTTCATTAAGAATAGCGCTATTCCTAAAAGCAGCATAGAGATAAGCCCGCCGTATAAAAAATCTTTACCGGCATAACGGCTGCCCAAAAATCCGGCTATCGGATAAGCGATGGCCCACCATAAATGAGAAAAAGCAAAATGCGAACCATAAACTTTGCCCTGTTCGTTTTCGGCAATGTTTTCACCGATCAACGTTTCCGAAGGCATTTCCGCCAGGCTTTGCCCTAAACCCGCAAAAAGCCACAATATCAACATCACGGGATATGCTACGAAATTCGTAATGGAAATAGTGACCGACAATACCAAAGCACCGGCTATCAGAGATAAACGCCGGGACTTCGTTTTATCCAGGCTACCTGCGACAAATGCCGCGATACTGGCACCGATACCAAATGCAGCCATCACCCAGCCATACTGCTTGTCGCCTAAATGCAAGCCACTTTTAATGTGACCGACGGAATTAACCAATATCTGCGCACCCGCAATCGCCGAGACAAATTCAATGAAAAGCGCAAACCGGATCAGCGGATTTTTAAATAGTAGTTTAATGCCTTTGACCGCGTCATGCCAGGCAGTAAAAGCCTTTTCATTTTTCTTTACAGCATGTTGCAATTGAGTAGCAGGAAGCAGCAATATCAAAACAGCGGCCAGCACGAAGGAGGCCGCATCGATAAAAAAGATCTGCCTTGCGCCGAACCACACAGCCAGTATCCCGGCTAAACCCGGCCCTAAGACACCTAATATTTGAAAAGTTGCCGTAGACAAGCCTACCGCCTGCCGGTAGTGCGCATGGTCTACCACCTGTGGTATTACAGCGCGGTAAGTGGGCGTAAAAAAGGCATTAAATATATTGAGCAAAAAGACAAGCGCATAGATCTGCCATTCCTGGGTAACAAAAGGTAAACAGGCGACAATCGCCATTCGGACAAAATGGGTAGTATATAAAATGGTTTTACGGCTCACACGATCAGCCAGCACACCGGCAAAAGGAGAAAAGAGAATGAATGCGGTAACCCGAAGGGTCAAAGCCGTTGCTAAAATAATGGCCGAACGCTCCCGGCCAAACTGGTAGGATAACAAGGCCAGGCCAACCCAGGTAAAAGCGTCCCCCAGCAAGCTGATAGCTTCCGCGAAATATAATAAAGAGAAAAGACGGTTCTTTAAGACCTGAAAGGAATCTTTTAATGCGTTGAAGAATGATACTGACGCTGCCTTTTTATTCATTATTCTAATAAGATATGCATCTGATCAGCCTAAGTAAATTCCGATCAGCTTCCTGCCAATGGGTAACCTTTAGCAACCCAATTGGTTTGCAGGTTGACAGGCAGGTTTAATAATTCAACATGTGTAAACCCCATTTTTTTCATTTCCAGGAAAGCGGGCCTGATGTTCGGACATTTGCTAAACGGGCAGCAACCGCAATAAACCACGATGACCGTGTTTTTAGGCAGCGCGGCAACGGTCTTTCTAAGCAACTTCATATTTTCATCTTTGCTAACCGCGCCGATGTGTTTGGCTCCTTTGATATCTTCGACCGCGCCGATATTTAATATCATTGGCCATTTAGCCGGGGGCTCCTTTAAGTTAGCGGCTAAAACGGCAGGCGCTATTAACTCACTGTCCTTCCAGGGATAATTATTCAGGATAGACGGCACTGCTACCGGGGATGTTTGCGCTGTAGTTTCGGAAGGCCATAACCCGGCAATGAGCAGGCTGCAAATTGTAATCAGTATTTTATTTTTCATTTGATGATAATAATATAGACCTTTAAACTGTAAATATGTGGTTAATCCATGAAAGATAGTCAAAAAGCGCACTGGGATGATGTTTATACCAACAAAACTCCCGATCAGGTTAGCTGGACGCAAGCTGTCCCGCGAACATCCCTGGATTTTATTCACGGGTTTCAGTTATCTAAAAACGCCAGTATCATTGACATTGGTGGTGGGGACAGTAACCTGGTGGATTTCTTTTAAAGGAGGGCTTTGTTAATATCACCGTGCTGGACATATCCGCCGCCGCCATACAAAAAGCCCAAGCCAGGTTAGGTGCTAAAAGCGAACTGGTTAAATGGGTGGTATCTGACATTACCGAATTTAAAACGAATGATCATTTTGACTTATGGCATAATCGGGCGACTTTTCATTTCCTGACCAGTAAAAGCCAGATCGCAGCTTACCTGCAAATCGCGGGCAGGGCGATCAATAATTATATGGTGGTTGGCACCTTTTCTGAAAACGGCCCGGATAAATGCAGTGGCCTGCCGATCAAACAATATACGGAAGTCCAATTGCAAAGCCAGTTAAAAAAAGATTTTGAAAAGATCCGGTGTATCAGTGAAGACCATATCACCCCCTTTCAAACCAGGCAAAACTTCCTGTTCTGCAGTTTTAAAAAGCAAGGTATCAATTAAACATCAAATCACCGTTATCAGCGCATCGTTGTCCGGCACCTTTAGCCAGCCGATAGGTGCTAAACTGTGTCCAAGGCTTTGTAATTTTGCTTCAAAAGCCGCCGCCCCTTCTTCGGCAACGGCTACCAGCAGGCCGCCACTTGTTTGCGGGTCGGCCAGTATATATTGCTGTTCTGCGGTCAGCGGCCCTATCTTACGCCCATAACTGCTCCAATTACGGCCGGTACCACCTGGAAAGCATTTTTGTTCGAGGTAACCTGCTAAAGAAGGGATCACCGGCACTTTATTAAATTCGATCACTGCCGACAAGCCGCTGCCTTCACACATTTCAGAAAGGTGCCCCAGCAAACCAAAACCGGTTACATCCGTCATGGCCTTTACATCATCCATCTTCCCGAATACTTCGCCCAGCTTGTTTAATGTGGTCATACTCTTTAGTGCAATAGCTGCATCTTCCGGTAATAATACGCCTCTTTTTTGAGCCGTTGACAAAATACCAACCCCTAAAGCTTTGGTAAGATATAATTTACAACCGGGGGTTGCCGTGGAGTTTTGTTTCAATTGCGGAATATTAACTACACCGTTTACTGACAAGCCGAATACCGGCTCAGGGCAATCAATGCTATGGCCACCTGCTAAGGTAATACCGGCTTCGGCGCAGACGGCCCGGGAACCTTCTAAAACTTTTTGAGCTACTTCAGGTGGAAGTTTATCAATCGGCCATCCTAAAATAGCAATCGCTAAAACCGGTTTACCGCCCATCGCATAAACGTCGCTGATGGCATTAGCAGAAGCGATACGCCCGAAATCGTACGCATCATCAACAATCGGCATAAAAAAGTCGGTAGTAGAGATCAAAGCGGTGCCGTTCCCAAGGTCTAACACTGCAGCATCGTCCCTTTTATCATTGCCAACCAGCAAATTTGGATCGGCAACGGAGGCGATATTACTATGCAGTATTTTATCTAAAATGGCAGGGCTGATCTTACAGCCACAACCCGCGCCGTGGGAATATTGAGTAAGTTTTATTGATGTCGTATCCATTATTTAGCTGGCGCGTTGATTGTGAAATTTAATACATTATTAGTCTGTGTGGCTATATCTGTATCATCAAGCTCAAGTGACGATACTTTGGAAATATCCCTTTTGCTCAAACCGGTTCGGTAGGTTTTATCATAATAGACCAACACGATTTTTACGAAATCTTTTATACGCCCCTCCATGATGGCCTCTATAGCGTATTTGGTTTGCTCCGGGCCAAGCCGTTTTCGGATACGTTCCGTGGATTCCATCAGAAAATCCTTATCTAAAGACCCGTATTCAGCAGCCAGGGAATTAACACGTCGCTGTACATCCACTTTAATATCAATTATCGCTGCATCCCGCATCTGATGCCAGAACGGGTTGGGTATAGACCGTTTACCAATAGTAAGGCTTTCATCTTCCACCCATACCTTTTCCTTTTTATCAATGTCTTTTAATTTCCCGGCCAGGTTGTTTTCAAACTGCTCCTGAGTAGGCTGTATCAGCTTATTCATACTGCCATAAGATGAACCCTGGTGTTGTGCAAGGTCTTCCAGGTCAATTACCTGCTCCCCTGTAACGCTAAGTTGTTGCAATAATTTTGTTTTACCTGATCCGGTCATGCCTCCAAGTATCTGAATCTTGTAGGGCTGTTCAAATTGCTGATGCACCCAGCCCCTATATTTTTTGTAGCCACCCTGTATCAAAAATACTTCAAAGCCGTACAAATCGAGTGCCCATGCCATAGCCCCGCTGCGCATACCACCACGCCAGCAGTGAACACCTATTCTTTTGTCAGGTGCAATAATCAAAGCTTCCTTAATAAAGGAAGACCATTTAGAACCGGTTAAGTCAAAGCCCAACAGTATTGCTTCTTCACGGCCGACCTGCTTGTAAGTCGTGCCTACCCTGACCCGTTCTTCATTACTGAACAACGGCACGTTGAATGCGCCCGGCACATGGCCCTGTTCATACTCTGCCGGTGTACGAACATCGATCAAAGGAACGATGTCATGGAGATGCAGGAAATCATTGATTAAAATCGGCTTGGTCATTTAGGCAAAGATACATTACAAATCAAATAACGTTAAAACAGGACGGAGCTTAAAAAAGCATCCTGGCATTTCATATAATAGATATAGCCAAGTGCGTTACGTTCTAATTAAACTATGGGCTGACGCGGCATATAAATGATTATACATGCGCCGATCAGTGCGATGCCCGCGCCGATCATATCCCAGCGATCAGGTTTAAACCCATCCACTTTCCAGGCCCACAGGAGTGCAAGTACGATAAATACCCCGCCATATGTTGCATAAACACGGCCAAAATTGGCTGTTTGCCAGGTAGCGACAATGCCTACAAGGCTAAAATCACAGCACCTGCCAGGCCGTACCAATAGGGTTTGTCTTCCTTAAGCCATTGCCAGATAAGGTAACCGCCGCCGATCTCGAATATGCCGGCCAAAATAAATAGCAGTAAAGATTTAATGACGTTCATGGTAATTGCGATAAAAACCAAATATACTTATTCCTGCTATCCTATTAAATTCAGATGTGATATGCCTGCGGATCATTTACGACCATTTTGATAAACCAGTAAGCGGAGGCCATTGAAAACCACCAACAACGTAGAGCCCTCGTGGCCTATTACCGCCGGGCCGATACCGGTTATGCCTAAAATAGTTACCGGTATTAATATAGCAACCATCCCCAGGCTTACAACCAGGTTTTGCTTGATGATCCTGCGGGATTGACGGCTTAAACCGATAGCAAACGGCAGGTTATCTAACCGGTCAGCCATTAACGCGATGTCAGCGGTTTCTAAAGCCACATCTGAACCTGCCGCACCCATAGCGATACCGACCGTGCTTTTAGCCATGGCGGGTGCGTCATTTACACCGTCACCGATCATAGCTACTTTTTTCTCCTTTTTGATCAGGTCCTGAATGGCCTTTACCTTTTGTTCCGGGAGTAAACCACCCATCGCATCGGTAATACCGACCTGTTTGGCAACGGCTTCGGCTACCTGCTGGTTGTCGCCCGTCAGCATGATCATGCGCTTTATGCCCAGATCTTTTAATTCCTTTAACGTCTTTTTAGCCTCCTTGCGGGGAACATCCATCAAGGCGATCAAACCGATGATTTCGCCTTCCTGTTCCACCAACATCGTTGTGTTGCCTTCCTTTTCCAGTTTTTCTACTTGTGTATGCACTTCATCAGCCAATTTTTTGAACAGGCTGCGGTTGCCGATAATAATCTTTTTGGTGCCTACTGTGGCTTTCACACCATGGCCGGTAACGGCCTGCAGGTTCTTGGCCGATGGAATATCCTTTTGCTTTAATCTTTCCAGGCCTCCTTTAACAATGGCTGCCGCTAAGGGGTGGTCACTTAATTTCTCAACGGCAATGGCGATTTCTAACACCTCATCTTCCGATAATTTAGCTAATGCCACTACACCTGTTAACTGGGGCTTGCCTTCTGTAAGTGTTCCGGTTTTATCGAACGCGATGGCAGTAATGCCACCCAGTTCTTCCAACGGACCGCCACCTTTGATTAAAACGCCGCTTCTTGCGGCCCTGGCAATCGCGCTTAAAACAGCACTCGGGGTGGATATGGCCAATGCACAAGGACTTGCAGCGACCAGAACCGCCATAGCCCGGTAGAAACTTTTGCTGAAAGGTTCATCAATAACCAGGAATGCAAGTAGTAACAGCCCAACCAATGCCAACACCGCAGGTACATAATACTTCTGCAGCTTATCGGTAAATAATTGTGTAGGTGACTTCTGCGCTTCTGTGTCATTGACCAGCTTAACAAGTCGCGATAAAGTAGAATCAGCTGCCAGCTTGGTTACTTTTATCTCCAGTACCTGGCTGCCGTTGATCGTTCCGGCAAAGACTTTGTTCTCGGCTTTCAGCGCTTTATCATCATGATCCTTATCCGGGTCAACTACCGGGGATTTATCCACCGGCACACTTTCACCGGTGATCGGTGCCTGGTTCACACTGCTTTCACCTTTGATGACCGCGCCGTCAGCAGAAATTTTGCTGTTTGGCTTAACGATGATGATATCGCCCAGCACCAGTTCTTCAATAGGTACCTCTGTTTCTTTGCCATCCCGGCGTACGATAGCTGTTTTGGGAGCCAGGTCGGCGAGCGCTGCTATGGACTTGGTCGCTTTACCCATCGCATAATGTTCGAGGGAGTGCCCGAAGCTGAACAGGAATAAAAGCAGCGCGCCCTCTGCCCACTGGCCCAGACAGGCCGCGCCGACAGCCGCGACCAGCATTAAAAAGTCAATCTCGAATTTGCCCGTGCTGATAGCCTCGTAAGCTTCTTTCGTCGTGTAAAATCCACCAAAGAAATAGCCAATACCATAAAGTATGGTACTGGTAATAGGGGGAACGGTGTGCACAAAAGACAATCCAAAACCCAGGGCAAGAAATAACCCGGACAACGCGGCAAAGATCAGTTCGGTGTTTTTGCCGAACATGCCCCCGTGGTCATGGTCGTGGCCCGCCGCATTTTCATCGTGCTGATGTGCCTTTTCCTCTTTTTCTTTACTCGTAGAGGTATCAACCCGGGGTTGTCCTTTTGTATTCTTTTTCGGTGCTTCTTTTTTCATTATATGATGGGATAGTGGGATGTATATTTTCAAACAAATTTAAGCCGGTTAGGGCTGCAACTGTATTGCAATCTTTTTACCGAAGCTATTTTTCAGTGATCATTTCATAATCAGTCTCGTAATATCGTTATAGATCACAAATAGGGATAACAGGCCTAACAGGATTAATCCCGCCATTTGGCTATATTCGATTACAACCGGTTTCAGTCGTTTTCCGCGAAGGGCTTCAATAGCTAAAAGCAGGACTTGCCCGCCGTCTAAAACGGGTACCGGCATCAGGTTAATAAAAGCAAGCGCTGTTGATAAAACCGCGATCAACCCCCAAAATCTTTTCCAGTCCGGGACTTCGCCAAAAAGAAGAGCGATACCTACCGGCCCGGTAAGCGCATCAGCCGCTTTCACCCTGCCTTGCAGAATGTCTTTAACGCCACGCGCATTTTCAGAAAACACCGACCAGGTACGGTCTGCGCCGAAGGATACAGATTGCGGTAAAGTGACCTGAACCGGCTTTGTTTCGGGCGGATGTACCGCTTCCAACGAAAACCCGATATGTCCGTCCTTATCTCGATGCGCTTCTACCTGGCTGGTCTTGCCGTCATGGACAACCGTCAGCAATAAAGGTTTGTCTTTATTTTCCCGAAGCTTTACCATGAACTCTTCATAGTAGTTTACCGGCTTTCCGTTAACCGCGGTTATCTTATCGCTTTTACTGAATCCGGCGGCTTTAAGGTCGCTGTTGGAATAAACGGAGTCGATCTTAAATGGTGTTCCTATCTTAAAAAACTCAGTAGGCGCTTTATCAGCGAGCAACCTGATCGTAGCAGGTGAAACATTGAGATGCAAATGAATACGCTCTTTTCCTTTCGAGCGCACCACCGTGAGCAGGGTATTTCCCTTCAAAATCCGGGTGCTCGTTAATTCATCCTGGTAATAAAGCGTATCTTCATTTACCTCTATAATCCTGTCACCGGGCAATAACCCGGCTTTTTTGCCAACGTCAGCAGGAATGATCCCAAAATCAGCTTTGATCTTCTGCATGTAACCACTTCCATATTTAACGGAAAGTGATGAAAAGATCAGTATAGCAACGGCCATGTTCATGATAACCCCTCCGGACATCACAACCAGGCGCTGCCAGACCGGTTTGGTATAAAAACCATCATGGTCATCACCCTTCGTATTTGCTCCTTCTGTATCTTCAAATACACCAGCCATTTTGATATACCCTCCCAAGGGAAGCCAGCCTATTCCATACAGGGTGCCTTTATAAGAAAATTTAAACAGGCTGAATCCCCAGGCATCGAAAAACAGGTAGAATTTCTCTACCCGTATCCCGAAAGCTTTAGCAGCCAGGAAATGCCCCAGTTCATGGACCACGACCAATAGCGACAGGCTTAATAAGAATTGTCCTGTAATGAGCAGAATGTGCATGTTAACAATTTAATTCACCAGTAATTTAACCTGTTCTATCAGGCATATGTCCTTTTGCATTCCGCGCAAACCCCTTTCACCAGCAGGCTGGTTTCCTCTCTTTCGTATCCTGCCGGAAGCCTTACCTCCGGAATCTGTGTTTTGGGTAAACAATGTGTTTCTTCGCAAACCGTGCAATAGAAATGTACGTGCAGGTCATGGTGCCCTTCTACCGTACAGGATGGCTGGCATAAGGCAAACTTGGTAGTACCCGTTCCGTCATCTATCCGGTGTACCAAACCATGTTCTTCAAAAGTTTTAATACTCCTGTACAAGGTTACCCGGTCTGTTTTATCCAGGTTTAGTTCAATATCCGTAAGACTGACCGCGTTTTCCTGTTTCACCAAAAAATCCAGCACAACAAGCCGCATAGCCGTCGGTTTGATCTGTTTTTCAATAAGCTGACTTTCCAGTTCTTTCATTACCTATTCCTCCTCCCCGGTATTCACCATTTTAGCCAGGACAAAGAATGTTTTTTTGATCACGATAGTAGAACCCGGTTTCAGGTTCTTTACCGGCGTTATCTCGGTAAACCCGATATCGGAAACTCCCTTAGCTACCGGTACACGCTCAAAAAGCGTTTCTTTGGCGTCCTGTTTCTTTACCATAAAAATATAATCCTGCCCGCCGTTGCTTACGATAGCTTCTGAGGGCACCGCCGGTAAAACAGCATTACCGATACTGATAATGGCCGTTACATTCATCCCTTCGATCAAACCTGTTTTATCGCCCATTACCACCGCATGAACAGGGATCGTTTTAGACTGGCTGGCAAAAGCCGTCCCGATAGAATAGATCTTTGCGTCGTACTCCTTACCCGCGCTGTTGGTGAGCGTAAAGTGGATGCGCTGCCCGGCCTTTACCTTCGGCAGATCTTTTTCAAATACAAAAAGATCGAGGTGCAGCTGCGAATTGTTTACGATCTGCGCAATGGGTGTGGACGCATCCACGTTGGAACCGATCTGTGCCGACACTTCGCTTACCGTACCGCTGATGGGGGCGACCACGGGGATACTGGTCACCAAACGGCCGCTGTTCGTAGCAGATTGCGAGATCCCCATAGCCGACAGCTGCAATTGCTGTGACCGCTTGGTAGATTTTAATGCCGCCAGTTCGGCTTCGGCTTTCTGTAAGTTCTTTAGCGGTGCGGCATTGCCCGCCACCAGTTCTTTCTGGCGCTCATATTCCTGCTGCGCAAGTGTTAATTGGGCTTGGGTTGTTTGCGAAGCTTGCTGTAACTGAGCAATATCAGGATTTAATATGGTGGCGATCACCTGCCCTTTGTTTACATAGTTTCCGGGCTGTACGGTCAAGGTTTTGATAGTGCCGTTGGTAACTGAAGTTACCAAAGCCTTGTTCTGATTAGGTACGGACAATAGCCCGTTGGCCTTAATGGCCGTGGCCAGGTTCTTCATTTCTATCTTACCCAGTTCAATGCCGGCCGTTTTAATTTGGGCTGTAGTAAGGCTTACTGTATTTGCCTGTGCAGGAGCAGCTTCTTTTTCAGTATCAGCTTCTTTAGGCTTTTCCTGCTGCGTACAGGAAGTAACCATTCCTGCCATAAGCATCAGCATCAGGTATATACAGGGTTTAAATATGAGTTTCATGGGATATATCTTATTTGCTGTTGGTATAATAATTCAGTTGAATAGCACTCTGGTTATATTCATTGAGCACTTCGAGATAGTTGCGCTGGATATCGATAGCTTGGGTTAGGTATTGCGAAAGTTCCGCAAAGCCGATCTCGCCGGATCGGTAAGACAGGTTGGCCGCTTTAATAATCGCATCCGCCTGCTTCAAGCCCGTGGAGGTATAATAATCCAGCAAGTCGCTGTTCTTTTGCAGCTGTTCGATTTCCTGGTTATAAGAAGTACTGAATGCCAGTTGCTGATCTGTCAATACGGTTTGCTGGTAACTTTTTTCCAGTTGCGCAGCCTTGATACCGTGGCGGTACTGCCCCCGTCCGAAAAGAGGGATACCCACAGTTACCGAAAACCCGGAATAAGGCGGGCTGACACCGTACAAACGCTGCGAAAAGAACCGGCCCTCAAAAGATGGCATCTGGCTCTGCCCGGCTACTTTTAGCTCTGCCCCGGCAATATTTACCTGTTGTTGCTGGATTTTCAACAGGGGATGCGCTACGGTATCGGCCTGTGTACCCGCTAATATTACCTTATTCAACGGCAGGCTGTCCGGCAGCAAGGCTGAGGTGGTATTGAGCAATCGTTTTAAAGCTTCCTGCTGATTTTTGATATCCTTTTGGATCAGGCGCAATTGCACTTTGGTTTCTTTTGCTTTGGCCTGCGCGGCTATACTGTCCAAGCCCGCGTTCTCGCCGGTTTTCACCCTTAACACCGCAGCTTTTGCTAATGTTCCGTAAATACTGTCCAGCCTTTGCCACAAGCTTTGCTTGCTTTGATAGTACCATAAATTATAATAGATCCCCGCAATATTCTTTTTCACTTCCATCACCTGCGCGTCGCGGGAATATTCTGCCGAGCGGGTTTGCTCCGCTAAAAGGTTTTTTCGGGCCTTATACAGTCCGGGCCAGTCGAGGCTTTGCGACAGCCCGATCTTCAGGATGCCTTTCTGATCCTGCGGGTTGATGTCTTCATTCTCTACAAATACGCCTGTTTTAGGGAGCGTAAATGACGTTTTACCCAGTTCCTTTCGTTGATCGATCTTCAAGGCCGACGACCGCAGTTGTAGATTGTTCTGTATAGCCATTTCATAAGCCCCGTTCAGTGTGATCCGTGTTGCCGGCTGTGTTGTCTGCGAAAAAGCGGGTAGCGTAACCCCCAAAACCAATAAGGCCAGCACAGTCTTTTTTACTTTCCCGCAGGAATGGTTGCCGGCTTTCGTAAAGATCAGGTAAAGCAAAGGGAGCACCACCAGGGTTAGCAACGTCGCCGTCAGTAAACCGCCGATCACCACGGTTGCCAAGGGTTTCTGAACCTCTGCACCCGCGCTGGTGGAAACCGCCATCGGCAGAAAGCCTAAAGAAGCTACCGTAGCGGTCATCAATACCGGGCGCAACCTGTCTTTCGTACCCTGATAGATCCTTTCCATGATATCTTCCACGCCATCTTTGGCTAACTGGTTAAACGTACCGATCAGTACAATGCCATTCAATACGGCAACGCCGAACAAGGCTATAAAACCCACACCTGCCGAAATACTGAACGGCATTCCCCTTAACAACAGTGCGAACACACCGCCGATAGCTGACATGGGTATCGCGGTAAAAATCAGTGTCGCTTGCTTTAAGGATTTGAAGGTAAAATACAGCAAAATGAATATCAGCAGCAACGCTGCCGGGACGGCGATCATCAACCTGGCGCTTGCCTGCCGCAAATTCTCGAACGTTCCCCCGTAGGTGTAGTAATATCCGGTGGGTAAAGGCACTTTAGTATTCAGTTTGGCCTGCACTTCTTTCACTACGCTTTCTACATCCCTGCCGGTCACATTAAAGCTCACTACGATCCGCCTGCGGGCATTCTCACGGCTGATCTGCGCAGGGCCGGTTTCATAGGCAACGGTTGCCACTTGCGATAAAGGAACCTGGTTTCCATCCGGTGTAGGAATAAATAATTCGCTTACATTCTCAATGGCGTTCCGGTGGGCGGAATCCAATCGCACCACGAGGTCAAACCGGCGTTCGTTCTCATAAATAGAACCTGTGGTATTGCCCGCGAAAGCGGTACTGATCACCTGGTTAACATCTTCGATGTTCAACCCGTAATTGGCCATCCGCGCCCGGTCATATTTGACCGTGATCTGCGGTAAGCCGCTTACCCGCTCTACCTGTGGCTGGGTTACGCCTTGTACCGGTTTTATAGCCTGCGCTACTTTAGCCGCCAATAAATTCAGGGTATCCAGGTTCTCTCCGAATATCTTTACCGCGACATCCTGTTTAACACCGGTCATCAGTTCGTTAAAGCGCATCTGAATCGGCTGGCTGGGTTCAGCGATCACACCGGGGATATCTGCAAGGGTATTGCGCATGTCGTCCGCCAGTTCATAAAAGCTTTTTCCATCCGGCCATTCCGATTTGTCTTTCAGGATCACCATCAGGTCAGATGCTTCGGGGGGCATCGGATCAGTAGCCACATCGGCACTACCGGTTTTACCCACCACCATTTTTACCTCCGGGTATTTGCGCAGCATCCGTTCGGCCTGCATAATGGTTTCGGTGGTTTGAGATAAGGAGGTTCCCTGCGGCAGCACAAATTCAATAGCGTAATCACCCTCTTCCAGCTGGGGGATGAATTCACCACCCATTCGGGAAAAGATAAAAACACTAATGATCATCAGGATAACCGCGACTGCCACCACCTGGTATTTGAAACGGATAGCTGCTTTTAGGATGGGTTCGTACCTGCGCTGAAAAAAGCCGATCATGCGGTCAGAAAACGTCCTTTTAGGTTCAGCGTTTTTAGAAAGGAAAAGGGCCGACATCATCGGGATGTAGGTTAGTGATAAGAGCAGCGCACCTAAGATGGCGAAACCTACGGTTTGCGCCATTGGCCGGAACATCTTGCCTTCGATCCCGGTAAGGGTCAGGATGGGGATATATACCACCAAAATAATGATCTCTCCAAATGCAGCGCTGTTTCGGATGCGGGATGCGGACAGGAATACTTCCTCATCCATTTCCTGCTGGGTGAAGCGGCCAGTCGTTTTACGCAATGCCAGGTGGTGCATGGTCGCTTCTACGATGATCACAGCACCATCTACAATGAGCCCGAAATCAATCGCGCCTAAGGACATCAGGTTGGCCGAGACACCAAAAAGGTTCATCAATGAAAGCGCGAACAGTAGCGATAACGGGATAGCGGAGGCAACAATTAAGCCGGCCCTCCAGTTACCTAAAAACAGCACCAATACAAAAATCACGATCAGTGCGCCCTCGGTCAGGTTACGCTCCACCGTACTGATCGCGCGGTTGATGAGATTAGTACGGTCAAGGAACGGCTCGATGATCACATCACTTGGCAAGGACTTTTGTACCAGCTTCATGCGCTCTTTTACTAAGCCGACCACTTCGGCGCTGTTAGCCCCTTTCGTCATTAGTACGATGCCGCCGACCACTTCCTTTTCGCCGTTATAGGTCATCGCCCCGTAGCGTGGCGGTGAACCCAGTTGTATTTTGGCGACATTCTTTACGAGTATCGGTACACCATTAGGTTGGCGTTTAATGATCGTGTTTTCAATATCAGGGATGCCCGACATCAAACCCACACCCCTGATAAAATAGGCATTGGGTTTTTTGTCTATGTAAGCCCCACCCGTATTCTGGTTGTTTTTCTCCAAAGCGGTAAATACCTCCGGAATGGTTACATCCATTGCCTTGAGCTTATCCGGGTCGAGGGCGACCTCGAATTGTTTGGCCACCCCGCCAAAGGCAGTAACTTCCGCAACGCCCGCAATACCGTACAGCTGGCGCACTACGATCCAGTCCTGCATCGTGCGCAGGTCCATCGCCGAATATTTCTTTTCGCTTCCTTTCTTAGGGTGTAATATGTACTGGTAGATCTCTCCGAGGCCCGTGGTAACGGGTGCCATCTCCGGCCTGCCGGTACCTTTGGGGATCTGCTCCTGTACCTCGTTCAGCTTTTCAGCGATCAGCTGACGGGCGAAATAAACATCTACGGACTCTTTGAAAACCATAGTTATGACACTCAGCCCGAAACGGGACATAGAGCGCATTTCGGTAATATTGGGCAGGTTGGACAGCGAACGTTCTACCGGGTAGGTAATAAACTGCTCCACTTCCTGCGCGGCCAAGGTAGGTGCTTTGGTAATAACCTGCACCTGGTTATTGGTAATATCGGGTAAAGCATCTACCGGGATCTGAGAAGTGCTCCATATACCCCAGGCAATTAACGCCAGGGTAAAAAAGCCGATCACCAGTTTATTACGGATGCTGAACCGTATAATGGCATCTAACATATAATAATTGCTGAAATGAAATAGATAAGACACATTCATACCCTTTAAAGGAAGAATGCACAGTTAAATAAATAGGGAAAGATTATACGGATTGTGGGGGCTGCCAGACGGAGAGAGGCTGGTCCTGTAAAGCGGAGATTTTGCTGTCAGGATATTGACTTTCAACGATTTTAAAAAATACGATGGTCAGGGGCTTTGATGTAAGCGTTCTTGCCGTAGAACAGCACGAACAGGTACAAAAAGGCGGGCACACTTCCTGGCCGCTATGCTCTTTTGCCGAATGACTGCTATGAAAGGAAGTGCTGAAAATAAAATTGGAGGCAATATCTTCCTTATCCTGACAGGGCATCAGGGAAAGTAGAGTCATATAAATACTGAAGACGATCGCCAGGTACTTCATTTTTACAAAGTTAGTGAATAAATCATCATTAGCAATTACCCGTTTAAAAGCCATTTTTTTATGTAAGATAAGCGATAAGCGCTACCTGCTTTTCTCTTTCATCAATTGGGATCATCCGGGCAGCCCCCCTCTTGCTCATTTGGATTGGAAAGGGGCCGGGCTGAATCCGCTGTATCTTCTCCCGAAGGATGCCGCTGCCATCCCTGCTGCATTCCCATGCCCTCCCATCAGGCTCATCCATTTGCTTTGCTGCATTCCTTCGCCAGATTCCGGGCCGCGCTGCAAGAGCCTGCCTGCCGTATGCCCCATCCGCTTTGCCGAATAAGACCGTACGCTCCGCTTAACCTGGCTTATTCATCCCGCTCATCCGGCAGGCAGGCACTTGCTTTCCCCTGGGTAATAAGTCTGGCACATCTCCAATTCTGTAGGAGTTCGCTTTATAAACCAGGGAGTTTATACCAGCTATTTTTTGATTTAATTTTTATGCGAACGGGTAAAAAGCGCAGCTAAATTGTTGACCGTTTTCTTTTTTGGAAGAGGCCAAAAGCTTACGGCATAATGAATAAGCTCGTTCCTCCCTTATTCAGCCTCCGGCACTTATTCCGTTTCCTTTTGTCTTGCTGCGGTCACCATGTGCGGCTTTCTTTTTTCCCTTTTTCTTTTAAAAATAATAATCAGGACAGGCAAGGCGAAGAAGGATGCGAAACAGATTTATTCACTCAACAAAAAAGACATGGCAAACTGGTGCAGTAACACGGTAGAATTTATTGGCGAACACAGCCAATTTGAGTATTTGGAGGTGCTTTTTACAGCGATAGCTGCAAAAGAAAAGAAAGAAGGCAAAGGGCAGTTACCCCTCTTTGTGAACGAACGGGATAGCGGATACCTTTTCGATACCCGATGGGAAGGCGGCATTCTTTATTACGAAACGAAGTGGTCGCCGAATTTTGAGGTGATGAAGCGAATAGCCGAACATTTCAGCATCGGGTTTATTCACCGCTACGCCGAACCGGGAAATATGGTCTATGGCGAAGCAACCTATAAAGATGGTGTATTTACGGATGTTTTTTTAGAGCCTGAAGACTACCAACTATGCGGGTATGACGAGGAGAGCGATACCTATTGCTTTGAAGGCAATACTTACGAAAGCAACGATGAAATATTAGAAATCCTTTTGGAAAGGAAAAAAGCGATTAAGGCATTGCAGGATGCAAACAACGGGTAAGGCTAAAATCACATCAAATAAAATAATATGACACGTTCTAACATACACATCACCCTAAGCAACGGCAGGAAACTCAAATGTGTTGCCGATAGCAGCAGCGCACCGGAACAGGGCTATATCGTGGAAGATTTAATACTCCCTTTATTGGCATTGGAAGATGGGACAGCCGAATTGAAGCTGTTAACGGAACATTTCACGATGGGCGAACAGCGGATAAACGCCACTTACAGGTACGAGATCAACCTGCTGAAAAAGAGGGTTGCGTTCTTTGAAGAAGGGTACGACTTCGGCAAGGGCAAGTTTGAGCGGGGGGAGGATATAACGCAACGCTACAACGACTACCTCTATATGATAAAGCCCTGAAAACAGGCACCTGAACATAATTTATAATCCATTAAAATCAATAACATGACGACTAACTTTTTTGAAATCATAGCAGGGTTGAACATTCCCGGCAACTGGAAAATAACCATTCAAACTGAAGATAATACAGCATTTACCGTATCAGCCTTGTTCACGGCATTGCAATGCGGGGATAACGCCGCTAAAGCTATACCGCCAATGTTGCTGAATGGTACAGCATCAGAACTTGATAAGGGCTTTTTTGAAACGATAACCGTCCCCGTACAGCAAACCGCAGGTTTATACACCAATATGGAAAGCTACCTCAAAGGATTGGAAGCTGCTAAACTGGCATCTAAACAGGAACAGGACAACAGGGAAGAGGCAAGAAAACAAGCTGCTGCTAATAAGGATAACGGCGACATTGTCGTGCCCGATACCAAAATCAGCAAGGAGGAAAAGAAAAAAGCTTATGATGATGCCATGCAGGAGGTCTCAGAACTGATTAAAAAATTAAAGTTCAGCGATGCCCTGCACATCCTGCCGTCCATAGCCGATTACCCGCACAAGGAAGGCGAACTGAAAAAAAAGACCGGCTACCTGAAAACGCAAATAGCACTTTACGAAAAAGCCCTTATCAATTTTAACGCCGAATAAAACCATACCGCCATGTTATTGACCAGCATATTACCAAGAGTGTTTTTACACAAAGAGAACGGACAGGAAGTCCGTTTGACCGACCCGAACAACAACTTTAGCCCGGAAGCGGTGCTGAACTTCTACTCGGGGACTTATCCCATCCTCACCACCGCTAAAATAAACGGCCCTGAAATCAAAAGGGATGAGATACAATACAGCTTCGTTTCTACCATTGGTACGAAAGGGTAATTTATGAAGGATTTGATTAGCAATACGAACGGCAGGGTAACCCTGCCTAAAACTACCAAACAATGCAAACTCTATCAGCAGCTACAGGCATTCAGCAAAGACTTGGACAGGTTGCCCGATGCGCGGGAGGTCAGCCGGAACAAACCCCGGTCAGCCCCTGCGGATTTACTGCCGATGGTTTTCTAAGCCATCGCTTTTTACCGCTGTATGAACCCGCTGCGGAACTGCCCGAAATAAAAGGTTTGGAAACGGGAGTGTTTAACTCCCTTTCCATACTTGAAAAGCAATATGATATCAAAGTAATGGATGTCAGCGATAAGCCTTATCCCTATAATATCTTACTGGCTTACTGGAATACGGAGCAACAGGTTTGTAAAGGTAAAGGGCATACGGAACTATTTATTATCAGCGATGATACCGATCAGGTGAAACTGGCGACCAAAGAATACGTATCCACCGGCCACACGCTTTACTATGTCCCTGTGCTGCCCCTTTACCGCTTTTTGAAAAGCGGTAAAGATAAGCGGAGTGCTGAACTATTGTTATCGGTTTGCGCTTACCTCTATCATATGACGGGTGTCCCTTATTACAGGGATGAGGATAGCTACCTGTTTTACCATTACGAAATATTGGAAGACTGGATAGAAAATGACTTTGACCAAATGGATGAACGGGATATTAATTTTGAAAGGTCAGCCCTGCATTCGGCGAAATACTATGGCGACATCATGCAACGCAAGCTATTCAATAAATACCATCTTGACCATTTTGAGGAAAGGGTGCAGCAATTTCGTACGCATAACGATTTTTCAGAAGAATGCCTTAAACTGGCGAAAAGCGCTTTAGACATTTGGGCTTCTTTTCCCGATGGTCATTTATTCAAACACATCGGCAATAGCTTTCCTGAAAAGGAAGAAAGCAACAAAGAAGACGATGATGAGTACGATGATGAAGATGAAAGCGACAGCACCATCCTTTTATCCGAAATAGTCCACTTTATTGCAGAGAATGACGGGAGCCTATACGATAGCCTGGCCGAAATGGTCAATAGTGAATTCAACGAAAAGTGCCATACGCAAGAACCCGTATTGGTAAAGATTTATGACCAACAACTGGATGGAAATAATGACACCCTTGATTTTGAACGCCGTCTTTTTGCGCTCATTGATAACTTATGTATCCTTTTAAATGATTTGCCATGAAGAACCTGACCAATGCCTTTGGCTCGCTTTACTATCCCCAAAAAGCCTTGCTGATCTATCAACAGGAAAACAGCGATAAACAGATGTATATAGAAAGTTATGATATTGACCCGCAGGGTCGCCCGATCAATGCGCATCCGCTTTCGGTTACTGAAGGTACTGCTTTGGCAAAAGCCTTACATACCAAAGACAGCAAGCATACCGCCTTTCTAAAACCTGCGGGTTTGCTGCCGAAGAACCTGCTGTACCTGCAAACCGAAAGAAACGGCTATGCAATTTGGCATACGCCCAAACAGAACAGGAAGCTGCTTTTTAAAACGGGATTGGGTATTGATAGTGGTTACGCCAACATACCAGCCCTGATATGGAAAGCGACCAAAGACGGGCTTGCCATTTATGCGCTCACCGATGACAAAGCTATTGATTTAGATACCGAACTCTATCACGCCCCTTTCTTTAATACCTATCATGATGGCAGGGTATGCATGGGTAATGTCGCCATATTTATCAGCAAAAATTGCAGTCTGGAAGAATTTACAGCGCAATGGGAACAAGCCTTTTTTAACAGCTATTTCAGCCACATGATGCAAGGCCATAATCCGGTAAAAGGGAATATGGTACAGCTATGGCAAAGCCTTGTCTGCACTAAAAAGCAGTTTCCGGTTAAAACCTTAATAACCACTAAGAAAACAATCCAACACCTCATCCGATGAACACATTAACTGCCATTCATATCACCGACAATTACCTCATCAACCCGGCCAACCCCATTTCCATCAACCTTATCGGTGCCGGGGGTACGGGCAGCAACATGGTCATGGCTTTAGCTAAAATGAACCATGCCCTGACCGCATTAGGGCATCCCGGTTTACAGGTTTATCTTTATGACAATGACCGGGTGAGCGAAGCCAACCGGGGCAGGCAGTTATTTGCGGATAGCGAACTGGGGATGTTTAAATCCGTTGCGCTCATCAACCGCATTAACCGCTTTTTCGGTACGAACTGGAAAGCCGTAACGGAGTTATTCACTCAAACAGGGCTAAGTACTTTTCCCAACAATGGCAAAGCGAACCTCTATATCTCTTGCGTGGATAAAGTAGCCGCACGTATGGATATTGCGGAGATATTAAAAGGATTTGCTGCTGGTTCCCGTTATGAGCGCAATAAACCGCTGTACTGGATGGATTGCGGGAATAGTAAAGATACAGGACAGGTGATAATTTCTACTATTGAAGCGGTTAAACAGCCGGAATCTGAACAATACCGAACCGTTGCCAAACTTCCGATGGTAACCGATGAATTTAGAGGGTTATTGGAAGCCTCCGAAATAGACGATGATACGCCCAGCTGTTCTTTAGCGGAAGCACTGACCAAACAGGATTTATTTATCAATTCTACCTTAGCCAACATCGGCGCATCCCTTTTATGGTCGTTGTTTCGTGAAGGGATGCTGTTCAACAGGGGCTTTTTCCTGAACCTTAAAGAGTTCAGGACACAACCGTTGAAAGTAGGTTGAGTTGGGCTAAAATGGTGTATTAGATTTCTTAAACACAGGTGAATAAAACCGCAAGTGCCAACTTCAATAGTTATCGCTTGCGGTTGATAATTTATGATAGTGTGACTTGGAAGCTTTTTAAACCAATTTTAATCTTTTCACCGTTTAACATTTTAAACCCGTCTAAAATATCATCCATTAAATTTGGTGTGAAACGATATACTTTATTTTTTGCAAAGGCTGCTAATTGGCATTTAGTATTTTGTTTAGAATTTAATTTATAAAACGTTCTGTAGCCGCGCAACTCCATAGGTGCTCCTGCCAGTTCAATTACTGGCTTATCAAGCAAGATGGCTAAGATTTCCTCAAAAGATCCTTCCCCATCAATGTTTTCGATCAGTACCCATTGCCAATACCAGTTTAAGAATCTGTTCATAGACCGTACCTGTATTATTGTTAACTCAGCGCCTGTATCAACAAAACTCCACATCGTTTCAATAGCTGTTTCAATAGCATTACAGAAAAATTGTTTTAAACCCTTCTTTAGTTTGGCGTTTTCATAAATTGAGGAATATTTGTACTCTGTTAATAAACCCCACACATCCGCCTGGTAATCTGCCTCTTCAATCACTTTTGGGAATTGCCCTATACCATTAGCGACTTCTTTCGTTAACCGATGGCCATCCTTGCTATAATGTAAGGCCTCGTGGAAAAAGAACAGTCGGCTTGCCTGCATAATATCCGTATCAGCAGATTTATTCAACCTCTTTTCTAATCCGAACAAAAAACCGTCATCAAGCAGCCAGGTATTCGATTTTTCAATGTATTCAAATCCATCTTCAACATCGACAGTCTCAACATCAATTTTATCGTTTTTCAAACTGGTTTTGTCTATATCTGTTACGGTTGACCAGGGATGCTTTAATTGTCTTGATACTTTTTTATATTCGGCATCAGTAGCGCAAATCATTTGTAACCAATTTTCTGATTTCTTTCCTGCAATTTGTGTTATGAATGGTTTTAAATTATCGTCTAATTGACTTTGCCAAGCGGTTCTTATTCTTTGAGCCGCTTTTCGATCATCTTCTGATAGAATAACTCTGCTATCAACTTCTTTGGTAACTAATAAAGCCTCTTTGTACTTAGGGGTTTCATCCCTACTAAACTGATAAGTCTGTATAAACGGGTAGATATTCGTATTAATTCGTGTTCCTAACGCAAATGGTAAACCAGCAGAAGAAGCTATAAAGAGTTGTATTTTGTCCCGGTCACTTAGTTTATTAGCATAGCTGTCTAAAACATCCTGAAATGCAGTGACTACGGTTTCGATACAGGTCTGATCATATAAAGAATCAACATTTGGTGATTGTAATACGATATCAAATTCGTTTGATGGATTGGGCACGACCTCATAAGTTGCCAGCTTATCAATATTAAAAGAAGTGGCTACCCGTATGCTCACATCGCCTTTTCCTTTTTGAATTTCTGTAGGCAGATTAAGTGGCAAAAGCGAGAAGATATAATCAGCATTCGGCTTTGCACTTTCTTTTTGCCACTGATGTGCCCTATGGTGATACTGATAAATTACATATGGGTGGGTGTTTCCTACCAGAAAACCAAAATGGAATGCAATTGGGATGGGGGTTAGTCCAAAGTATGCAATTAAGGCAGTCGGATGATCATCTAGGACAGGCTTTACTAATTCAATAAATTTTCTTTGTTGATAAAGTGCGAGATTATCAAATGATAAATTATACAACTCACTTAGTTTGTTGTTACCTGCCTCGAAATCGATGAATTTATATTGCTCGGCTTCATCACTACTTAATGCATTTAAGCATTCTGCCTCAGTGATTTTTCTATCTAATCCATAATGGGCAATAACTATTGTTAGTCTTCCTTTCATATTTATTATTTAATTAAAGGGGATGGTTTAACTGTTTTCAGTACATCCAAATACAAATCAATTGAGAAAGGAACATTGGTTTGAATCGCTAAAAACAATGCCTGTTTACCTACTTTTTGTATTAGGTCTGAAAAGCTGTAAAGAATTTTCCCTTCACTGGCATCGATCAGTTTATTTAGTTCACCAGTACTTAATATAGTGCCCTCAAATATACTTTTAAACACCAGTTCGCGTGCCTTTGCATTTGGTCTTTCAAATTCAATTACTTGTACAGCCCTTCTAATAACCGCCGGGTCTAAAACTTTAAGGCGGTTAGTAATTAAGATTACCGCAAGCTCAATTTTCTCACGCGAAACAAGATCTATCTGTTTAATCAAAACATTTAGCCCTGCCCGATCTTCATGATGCGCTTGGTTTTGATCCCTGTCAGTTGCCAAATCATCAGCTTCATCAATGATAAGAATACCCATTTCGCCAGCCTTAATACTTTTTTTAACTTGGGCAAAGGCATCTGTAATACGGTTACCTATTTCACCAACATGGCCTCCACCACGGATATTTGACGGCGTTTCATAAGTGATAACACGTTTTTGTATGATGTTACTCAAAGGTGTGCCTATGCTATGCGCCAGTGCGGTTTTACCACACCCCACATCGCCTGATAAAATTATCAGCGGCGTACCGGACAGTATATTTGAAAAGAAAGCAAGTTTATTAGCATGATGTGTTTTATGCCACTTTTCTACTTTCATAGTATTGAAAAATAGCTCTAAAGAATTTAACAACGCTTCTTTTTGATTATCAATAGCGATCAACTGGTCAAATGCTTTTTGTGAAGCTTTGTCAGGATGTTTGTTTTGCTGTAATTGAACGTCCATATATTATTTTGTTATTACCGACCTTGATAACCTTAAGTTGTTGCTGATATAATCTCTTTCTGATGTTTGATTACCTGTTAGTGGCGAACCATTTGTTCCCCAGCCTCTACGCGCCAACTCCTCGTTTACGCCAGGCGCATTAGAAAGGCTATTATCGATATCAGCAAATAAGCCTGCTGTTGTGCCAGCAGGTATAGACCAAAAATTGATGCCTCCTGATGAACTTCCGCTGGATAAATAACCACCAACGCTCACAGTGTACTTATAGGATTGGAAACGAGTTCCCGCTGTATTATAGAGTTGGATTTCGAATGATTTTAAAACTTTGGCTTTTAAAGTATAGGTTAGATCTTCAATCCAGCTTTTCGCTCTATCGTAAGGTATAACACCTTTATTTGCAAACCCGATGATATCTTCATAAGTATTTTGCATTACCGCTTTAACATCAGTTTCTGTGTAGGAATCGGTACCTGTAAATGTAAATGCGCTCATATCTTTTATTTTTCTTAATCGCAGTGTGATGAAAATATTTTACCAAATAATAACTGTAGTTGTGCAAGGCTGTCCCCATCTCGGCCATCAAGATCAGCCACTATAGCTCTGTTCATAATCTCAGCCGCTTCCTGTAACCACTCAGCGAGATCATCAACTTCATACCAGGACCAATTTTTGACAACATTGTTGTCAGCCATCACGGGATCAAGAACCGTCCATGTTTTTGAAGTATCTGGAGTAACGCTTTTATAGTAGTCTTTAAACCAAATCGTTTCCTTTTGCTTAACAATATGCGCCAAATAAGAGAACCAATTTGCCAAGGTTTGAGGATAGGTTGTGTCATCTCCGCAGGTTTCATAGGCTTTGGCAGATAAAAGATTTATCAAGAAGCTCGGAATGCTTAATTTCTCGTTGGTTTCATGTTCCTTATTAATGCGCCACCACTTTAGTAGGCGAATCATATCATTAAAAGTAACAATGCCATCATTGCTTTTTGTTTCTGCTGTTCTGGTTCTGATAAATTCCCGATGTTTCTCGATACCGGTTCTGATCTCTTCTCCCGTATTGCGAATAAGTACCTGTTCGCCAGCTTTGCTACCTTCAAACATAGGTACGAGGTCAAATGTTAGCTTTTCTTTATCAAACACAATATTGACAGAACTTTTAGTTTCTTCTATCTCATGATCTGGATAACATTCTTCGGCGTATTTTTTAAACCTACGGATCAGTGGTTCAAAATCGGTTTCCTTATCTTTTTTAACAACAAAAGGCAGATCAATATCCTGACCCTCAGTAGTGGTGTTTCCATACATATGCCGGCGTAGACCAGTACGGGTAGCAAATGATCCAGAATGCGGCATATCAACAACTGTCAAGCCGTCCGCCTCAGCTTTCGCTTTAATGTTTGTTCTAACTTCATCTGATTTTTCCTTAATTGCCTCTCGGCTTTCTCTCGGTGGTGCTATCCAAGCTACAAAATTTTTTATTCTAACGTGGATCGTGCTTCTATGGCTGTATGAACTCATATTATATTGTTTTAGTTATCGTCTAAATGGATATGCTCCTTAGAATATATTTTTCGCCACTTGGCAAAAAAATAATATTTAAGAGCATATATTTACGAGTACCTAACGTAACCTATATACATGATAGACCCGAAGACACTCGAACAACTTGAAGCTATAGGCGAAAGATCCTGGGGAGTGATTTATAAACAACTTTTGTTATACTCAACATTCAAACTAAACAAAGCGGGGTTTGAAATCAGAACCGAAAAAGATAGTGTTGATGCTGAACATTTCGTTGCCGATGCAATTGAAAAGCTTTTTGACGGTACAAGAAAATGGGATTTTAAACGTTTTCCTGACGTTGGGATACATTTAAAGCTAATTATAAAAAGTTTGATCTCTAACCATTTTAAAGCATCTAAACGTTCTGTTGTCAATGCTGGTGGTGGATATGATCAAACTAACAATATGTCCGATAATATTGATGATTCATTAAATGATGAACTTTTGAGTGATGATAGCCGTACTACCGAAAGTCCGGAAGAAATATTAATCAATGAAGAGGACTGGAAAAAAATAGAAGTAGCATTTGGTGAGTCTAAAGATGAACATGCCATTTTCTCTGAATGGCTTGAGGGTAATCCACCGAGAATTATCGCTGAAAGCCTTGAAATATCTGTTAGTGACGTTAATAATGCTATTAAAAAAGGAAAAAGAATTGTTAAAAACCTATTTAGCAAGCAATCATGAAAAACATTAAAGTAAACACAGACCAACTTAATGATGATCTGTTCTTGATGATACGGGAGCAACCTGAATTGCTTGATGAATTTTTACAGCAAGAGGGATATAACCCTGCCGAAATAGAAAAAAAGGCCATATCTAAAATTAGGTCGCTTTTATTTAAACACAAGGTAGCACTTAAAAAAGCTCAACAGGAGAGTTTATATTCAAGGGCTATTGCCGTTTTTGTGAGTGCTCAAGAAAATACCAAGGAAGTAATATTGCAGTTACTCCATCAAAGGGCACCCAAACTTCAATTCAATAATCTTGAAAAGATGGATGAGAGTGATCTAAAGGCTATCCTTGATGAATCAGATCTGCTTGAATTAATGGATAAAATTGCGAAGGATGATTTAGTATGAAATTAAATCCTGCGTTTATTGCCAATAAACTAATTAACAACTTAGGTATTGAAGACACGTCATCGATAAATATTGCCGACTTAATAACTCTTCATGATGGAATAGTTAAAGAAGTCGACCTTGTTAATTGTGATGGTCGGTTGGTAATGAAAAATGGCCGGTCTATAGTATCTGTTGATTCTAAAATAGAGTACCCACAGCGAAAAAGATACGTTTTAGCTCATGAACTGGGCCATATTATTATGCATGGTGATAAAGAAGCTTCATTTACCGATGACGATACAACGTTGGATGGATATAAAAAGGGGCCTCAGGAAAAGGAGGCAAATGATTTTGCTGCCGCGCTTTTAATGCCAGAAGAACTATTTAGAGCATCGTGTTTTAAGCAAAAGTTTAGTCCTGATTTAATTAGAAATCTTGCGGAAAAATTTAATACCAGTTTAACTTCGATAGTATATAGGTTCATTGACTTAGGCAATCATCCTATAGCTGCTTTTTATAGTAAAGGCAGTAAAATTCAGTATTGGAAAAAATCTACTGATATGCGATATTGGGTGCCTGACAAAAACAAGTTAGATGTGCCGAGTGATTCTGTCGCAAATGAATATTACGTTTACAATAGAATATATCCAAGAGGAGATTCGGCTCAGGAAATTGTGAAATCTACCTGGTTTGATTTAGGGAAATACGATGAAGATAGCCCGATGTACGAATTTTGTGTAGTTACCCCAAGATACGATTCTGTTTTAAGTGTTATTTGGGAAAAATAGTAACCCTGCAATTTTACAAGCAACGGCCCCAATAGTTCTGCACTAAATTATATTGAAAATAGTTCAAACGGCGGCTAAGAACCATTGTTCAACCCATTACGACACTTCCTATTTGAGCTGTATAAGTGTGTTCAACGCCTACGTTTTACAGCCTTATTTGATGAGCTTGAAATTTTAGTTCATCAGATAAGATTTCACTTAACCGTTGTAATAAGCCAACTTATTAACAAGCATTATATATTATAGACCTAAAATGAATATGATTATGGGTGATTAATTAACATCTTCAAAAGTCCATCAATTCCTTTAGAGAAATTTCTAAACCTTTTGCGAATTCAACCATCGTTAGAATGGTCATATTTATCTCGCCTTTTTCATATTTCCTGATGTCTGCATGATCTATATCGCAGTTCTGAGCGAGTTTTCGATAGGATAAGTTTTTCTTTTTGCGCAGCTCAAGCAAGCGGGTACCAAATTTGATTAGAAATTTCTTTTGCTCTTCGCTTGCCATTCGCAGTTATCTCAACAGCGAAAATTGGCTTTTCAGCGTTCAAAAGTGTGGGTATATATCCCTACATTTGGTCTTCTTTAACAGTAAGATGAATAGGAAACAGATTTATTATGGGATTGCATTATTGTTCCTATGGGCGTTAATTGCTTTAGCTATTCATTTCAAAATTATTAAATCTTGAAATCCAATAGTTCCTTTGGCTCTATACCTAAGCCTTTAGCAAGTTCGAAAATTGTGGACAATTGTATATTTACCTTACCGTTTTCAATTTTTGAGATATTACTTTCATCCAAATCACAACGCTGGTCAACCTCAATTAGGCTATATCCCTTACTTTCTCTTATTTTCTTAATATGTAAGCCGAAACTGGCTTTTAGGACCGTGTAATCTTTCAACGTAGCATTTTTTCTTTAAAGGGAAAGGTTTTTTATAAATATTTCACGGTTTAATTCTACCGTAAATTAAAATAATTTGTTATATTTGACTTTATGAAAAATTAATACATGTAATTAACATAATTTTGCGACTCTTCATGAAATAAGAAGCATTCGCACTTAAATCTCGCCTTAGAAAACTGGTAATTTTAAAAGGAAGCGGGAAGATGAGTGAAATGCTCACGTCATAGGCGTGGGCTCACTTATCCGTTTCCGGGTATACCAGTACCTCTAAGGCGGTAAGTTGAGTTCCACGCCTTATTTATGGAACCGATTTGCCAAACTGAATAGAATGGAAGCGGCAACTATCAATAAAAATTTCACATCTGCTCTAACTTTAGAAGAAGCACTTGCTGCATTCTTTAAAGCGCATTCTACTGAAGATACCCAAGTACTTTTCTGGAAGTTTTTTCAATGCTGGGTAACCAGAGACTGTAATATTAAAGCGGATCTCTCCGATGAAGAAGTCGCCCTGTTCTTCGATCAGTTAATGGACCTGGTGGCCGCGGCTTACATATTACACCAGGCGAACGGGGCTTTAGAAAACAAGCAGGAAGGAGAAGGCCATGAATAGCTATCCTGTCCAATCCTGGGCCCTGCTCATCTCTCCGGGTGAATAAGGCTCTACATTCAATTCAAGCTAACTAACGCATTTCTTATTACTAAACTACAACTAAAATGAAGCTCAAAATATGCTTAATGGGATTACTTTGCCTTTTTTTTCAGGTGAACGCCCAAACAAAACCAACAACAAAACATCTTGAAGTCGGCGATAAAATGCCTGATGTTCAGATCACCAATATCATGAACGGCAAGTTTAAAACTGCAAAAATATCTGATTTCAAAGGAAAACTGATCATCCTCGACTTTTGGAATTCTTTCTGTGCCGGATGTATCGCCGGCTTTCCTAAACTGGATTCTCTTCAACGACAGTTTAAAGGTAAAATTCAGGTGCTGCTGGTAAACCCAGAAAGCGACCATGAAACAGAGCGCAGTATGAAAATAGTGATTGACCGCATGAATACCTGGTCCGACCTGCCTTTTAAATTACCGATAGTATTCCATGATAAAGCCATTTCTGAAAACTTTAGCTTTCATGGTGTGCCCTTCATGGTTTGGATCGGGCCTGACGGAACAATTGCAGCAATACCTGATAAAAGTGAGTTGACAAAAGAAAATATTGGGCAGGTTCTGACAGGTAAGAAAATAACACTTAAACGGAGCGTAGACAGGATTTTAAGTCCGGGAAAGGAGAACTTATGATACGCAAGTTTACTTTTTTATGTATTGCCCTGTCTTTTACATTTTTATTAAATGCGTTCGGCCAGGACGTGGTGAAGATTTACGGGGACGTAAAATCTAATACAAATGAGCCGATCACCGGTGTTGTCATAACACCTAAGCATGTAAGCTACCATGCCCTCACCGATACCAACGGAAGGTTTCAGGTAACGATTTTCGGGGTGGATACGGTTACGTTTACTCACGTCGGCTTTAAACCGGTAATTAAGATCATCAATGCCAAATTAGCCTCCCTGCTGCATATCACGATGGAGCCGCTGGTCAATGAATTGAAAGAAGTTGTGGTCAGTACAGGCTACCAGGATATTCCGAAAGAACGGGCCACCGGTTCGTTTTATAAATTAGATAACCATCTCCTCAATCAAAGAGTGGGTGCTGATATCCTCAGCCGCCTCGACGGGTTGACAAGCGGTTTGCAAATAGACCGACGCGATCCGAATCAGCAAACCATTCAGATACGCGGTTTAAGTACGCTCAACATTGAAGCTGCTTCGCCCCTGATCGTTCTGGATAACTTTCCGTACGCAGGCGATATCAATAACATCAATCCCAATGACATTGAAAGTATTACGGTTTTAAAGGATGCCGCAGCATCATCCATCTGGGGGGCGAGGGCCGGGAATGGCGTAATTGTGATCAATACAAAAAAGGCCAAGGCAAATCAGCCGCTTCAGGTTTCCTTTAACAGCAATCTTACATTGAATAAGAAGCCGAACCTCTTTTCAGCAAACCAGATACCAGTGAGCAGCTATATTGACCTGGAGAAAAACCTTTTTGCGCAGGGGTATTACGACAATCAATTCTCCGACTCCTCATTCCCCGCGGTTTCCCCGGTGGCCACACTGCTTAATCAGGCGAGAAACGGGGAAATTTCTGGTGCGCAGGCGGAGCAGCAGATCAACCGGCTTCGGTCACAGGATGTGAGGAATGATTTTCAAAAATATCTTTATCGTAATTCCGTCAACCAGCAATATTATCTGAACCTGAGCGGTTCCGGATCAAATATCCGTTACCTGGTTTCAGCCGGTTACGATAAAGACAATAGTAACCTTCGCGGCAACGACAATAACCGCCTTACACTTCGTTCTAATAACCAGATTGACCTCACGAAAAAATGGCTGCTTAATACGGATGTGATCATTACACGGACAAATTCAACCAGTAACAGCCCCGGCGCTTATGGTTCTTACCGGTATAATAACAGCACGATTTCACCTTATGCCAGGCTGGTCAATAGCGATGGTTCACCTGCTGCTGTAGACTTGTATTACAGCAAGGCGTTTACGGATACTGCAGGCAATGGCAGGCTGCTGGACTGGAAATACCGGCCTTTGCAGGAACTGGCCAATAATGACAACAGATCTGCAATGACCGACATTTTGCTGAATGTAGGCTCAACCTATAAGATTTTCAGCAGCCTCAAAGCGGATATTAAATATCAATACCAGCAATCCTGGTCATCAAACAATAATTTTCAAAATATTAACAGCTATTCAACCAGGGACTATATCAACACATTTACCCAACTTACCGATAACAGCACGACCTATGCGGTGCCCAAAAACGGCATACTCAATACATTTGATCTGATCAGCAAGCAGCAGGCATTACGGGGGCAGTTAAGCTACGATTATATTTGGGGAGGCGACCATCAACTGTCCGCCATCGCAGGAGCTGAAGTAAGGGAGAGTAAAAGCAACTCGTCAACACAGATCGTTTATGGTTATGATCCGAATACCCTGACCACTACGGGTGTTGATTACGCAAATCAATATCCTACCTACGATGAAATTTTTGGTGACAGTTACATCAATAACGGTACAAAATATACCGCTTACTTAAACCGGTTCGTTTCTGTATTTGCAAATGCCACTTATACATTCAAAAATAAATACTCCCTGTCAGGATCGGCGCGAAGAGATGAATCGAATCTTTTCGGAGTACAGACCAATCAAAAAGGCGTCCCGCTCTGGTCTGTAGGTGCATTATGGAAAGTTGACCGGGAAAAGTTTTACAACGTATCGTGGCTGCCGCAATTGAGCCTAAGGATCACCTACGGCGTGAGCGGGAACCTGTCGCCAAATGAATCTGCTTTAACCAGGATTCAGTACCTGACAGCCGGCAGTTCACCGATCAGGCTTCCTTTTGTTAATGTTTCCGCTCCTCCCAATCCTCACCTGAGATGGGAGCAGGTTAAAACCTTTAATACAGGCCTGGACTTCAGTTTGTTAAACAACCGTATCAATGGCTCGGTCGAGTATTACACAAAAAACTCAACTGACCTCATCAACAGTGTGCTGCTTGATGCTACTGTCGGATTTGCCAGCGCGAATCAAAACTCCGCCAGTATCTTTTCGCGAGGTGCCGATGTAGTGCTAAATTCATTGAACCTCGACGGGCCTTTTAAATGGCGCTCTTCCTTACTTTTTAGTTATATTAACTTTAAAACCACTAAAAACCTGAACCCGCCGACTACCGCAGGTTTAGTAAGTGACGGGAATACCATCTTTCCGGTATTAAATGAAAATCCCTACCTCATCGTAAGTTATAAATGGGCCGGGCTTGACCCTCAAACCGGGGACCCGCAAGGCTACGTTAATGGTTTAGTCAGTAAAGATTATGCTGCCATTTCACAGAACCCATTTGACCAGCAGGTTAAAAGCGGATCAGCACTGCCAACGGTTTTCGGAACGCTGAGAAATACATTGGAATGGAAGAAGATCTCACTGGCCTTTAATCTGTCCTATCGCTTCAATTACTATTTCAGAAAGCCGACTACCAATTATTCAAGTTTGATCGGTTATGGTTCAGGGTTTTCTGACTACGACCAGCGCTGGCAAAAACCGGGCGATGAGAGCCGCACGAATGTGCCGTCCTTTATTTACCCCGGTGATGAGTTGCGGGATCAGTTTTACCACTTTGCATCCGTAAACGTGGAGAAAGCGGATAACATCAAACTCCAGGAAATTTATCTGAGTTACGATTTAACGCCAAAAAATCGCTTATTCGGAATCAGGTCGCTTCAATTCTACTTGTTTGCCAACCAGTTGAATCTGATCGTTTGGAAAGCAAATAAGGCCGGTATTGACCCGGATATCCTTTACAATTTCAAGCCGCCTGTTTCTTATTCAGCCGGAATAAAAGCAACCCTTTAAAACGTCAAAAAATGAAAATACATTTTTTTTATAAAATTTTTAAAGCACAGCGGTATCGAATGATACTGTTGTGCCTGATATCACTGGTCTATTTCAGTTCCTGTAAAAAATACCTCGACGCAAAACCTGACCAGTCAATTGCCACCCCATCGACTATAGAAGATCTGGAAGGAATTTTAAACGCTTACAGCACGATCAACGGCCGCTACCCATCCGCATCGGAAGTGGCAGCTGACGATTTTTATTTAACGACGGCAGACTTTAACAGCCTTATCGATCCGCAGCGCTTTTACTACAGCTGGCAGAAATCACCGAATTTCGTGGGCGATTATAAATCCCCTTATCTGGCTATCGAATATTGCAATATCATCCTGGATGAGTTGCCAAAAGTTTCCGGCGGAGATTTGCCCAAAAGAAATACTGTTGAGGGTAACGCCTTATTCGTTCGGGCTTCCTATCACTACGCCTTATCCCAGCTTTATGCCAAAGTTTACAATAAAGCTACGGCTGAATTAGACCTTGGGATAGCCCTGAGACTGACGTCTGATGTTGCGGTTAAGCCTGTCCGCTCAACTATTTCAGCAACTTATACCTCTATCCTGAATGACCTTAAACAATCAATATCGCTATTGCCTTCAACGCCCGATGTGAAATACAGGGCAAGCAAACCTGCCGCATACGGTATGCTGGCAAGAGTGTACCTGTCCATGAGTGACTTTAAAAATGCAGGCCTATACGCAGACTCAGCACTTGCCGCGTACAATAAGCTGATGGATTATAATACGGTGAATTCTGCATCGGCCATACCGTTTCAGCAATTTAATGATGAGGTGATTTATGATGCAAAAGCCGCAGGGCCGCAGGCACTTACACAGTCAAAGGCCCGTGTAGATACTTTGTTATATAAATCCTTTGGCACCAATGACTTGCGCAAAAGTGTTCTGTTCAAAGTTAATACGAATGGCAGCATCGGATTTAAAGGTAACTATACCGGTGTAGCAGGTTCAAGCTTGTTTACGGGGATTGGTACCAACGAGTTATATCTGATCAAAGCTGAAGCTGCTGTGCGAAACGGAGACAGCCGGACGGCACTGACAGCACTAAATACTTTACTGGTAACGAGATGGAAAACCGGAACATTTGTGCCTTATGCCATCAGCGATCAGAAACAATTGCTCGGCGCTGTTTTATTAGAAAGAAGAAAAGATCTGCTTTTTCGGTCCCTTCGGTGGACTGACCTGAGAAGATTGAACCTGGAACCGGATCAGGCGAAGACATTAGTAAGAAATTTGGATGGTGCAACCTATAAGCTGGAACCTAACGGGCTTAGGTATGTTTTCCAGATAGATCAGGATGCTGTCAACATCAGCGGTTTGCAGCAAAATCCATAAAATAAAGCAGGGGGCAGTCGCCCCCTGCTTTATTTCGTCATTTTATGGCTCCATACTAATTGAACCGTCAGCAGGTGCGTGATTTTGCTGTGAAAGCCAAAGGTTTGACTTTTCAGCGTTGAATTCCGAAGTTGCCGGGTTCGAACCGATGTTCTTGGCCGTACTTAAGGTTACACCGCAAACGTTCACTACATCATTACATGGGTTACTTGCCTGCGCAACATAGTTACTGATATTCTGGATATCAGTTTGTGAGCGGGTCGCTCCCTGGTAGCGGAAAAATGTACTGGTAGCTCTCTTTGCTGTAAAAGCGCTTGTACCGAACGCCATAGCAATGGCGATAACAGGAATGATTATTTTTTTCATCTTGTGTACTGCTTTATTAGATCAAAAAGCAATCGAAAAACTTTGGGTTTATATTGTAGCAATTATTGCCTACTCTGTTTTCAGGTTTTTGGCTTCCCCTGTTGGCCTCTATAATCTCCCTTATAAAAGCGCAGTGTGCAATTCCTTTTTATGTGTTACGATACTCCTTTCTTTTAATAATTGTTATGATTGATACGCCGGTAAGGGTTAAGAAAAAAAGATTGAACCAGAAATGGAGAGTCCAACCCATCTGCTCGATCAATCCTCCGCAGGAGCATGGAACGTGGCCCCAAATTTTTAAGATGATCAGCAGTATGTATATGGTGAATGCCGTAAAAAGAATCACTGATATGTACAAACCCGTTAATTTTCTTTTTTCTGTAAGCAGCAACACCCCGGTCAGAATTTCCATCGGTGGCAAACCATATATCAATAGGTTTTGAAGCGCTTGCCCGAAAGGCTGTTTCTTCATAGCATCCCGGAATTGAGAGAAATTGATCAGCTTACTCACTGCGGCATATAACCAAAGGGTCGCGATGATGACGACAATGATCTCAATGGTTTTCCTTAAAGTGATTTCTTTATTCTGAAGCATAGAATAAAGGTATATTGGGCATAATGACAGAAAATGTCACTGTGATTCTTTTATGAAATATTTTTTTTGAAGACGGTCATAAGAGATCGGATGACCCTGTTCGCGAAGATGTGCGATCATGCGTTTTATCGTGCGTACACTGCAACCGAAACGGTCGGCCGTAACCTCAAGCGACCTGAACCTTTTTTTTTCGATTTGCTCTAAAATATATTGTAGCCGCTGCTCATAGGTGCGAAAATCCATTATCTCATTCTCTTGGGTTTAACAGAATGAAATTGACCTTTTTATGATACGGAAGCTATAAGCTGAACTTATAAATTATTCGTTTTGCAGCTTTCCAATGTCACTGTTGTAGACATTTATATGCTCAGGAAGGTTCGCCTTTTTGTTTCTGATCCCTGACATCCATAACTGCCTGATCTTTCTGATGGTGATCATGAAATGATGATAATTGATATAGGTGCCAAATCTTGGTTTCGGCAACAAAATAAAAGGCGATATTTCGAGGATTTCCGCGATCTCGTAAATTCTCCTGACAGTCAGTTCCGTTTCGTCTCGTTCCAGGTTTGAGTATGCTGCCTGTGATATATCCAGCATAAAGGCCATATATTGCTGACTATAATTCTTTATTAACCGCTGTATCCTTATTTTCTCTCCGATTGAATTCATATGCAGATTCGATGAACTTTCCTATAAGCTAAGGTAATAAAATACAAGTTAAGACTTTAGCTTAACATTCCCTTAATATACACTTTCGTGTAATTCATAATACTGTGAAGAAATAATTAATGATTTTGACATGAAAGATTTATCAGATGAAGTTGCCTCAGATCTTAAAGCCGGGGCCAGCCAATGTGCTTATAACATCGCTGTATCCGCATCCGTTGGCGGATTGTTTGGCGGAGTAGGTGCCGCTGTTGGAGCGGTAGCTGCAGCAACCGGCCCGTCCTGCCTCGGCTGGTGGTAATGAAGGTGCCGGGCCCTCCCGGCATCTTTCTATTTTATAAGCAATGCAGAGATAATCCCACCAAGCGCACCATAAAAATGTACTTCATTATTCACCAGCGGATTTTTTGACCTTAGTTGGTAGCCTATCAAAAACAGGATGTAGATCAGTGCCGTGTACATATTAACAATTCCGCCAGCGACAGGCACGTAAAAAGCAATGTGGTAGGGCTGCAGGATCATAAAAGCCATCATACATCCTAAAATACTGCCCGAAGCACCTGCACTTGAGAAAGCAAAATCATTCCGGTACTTCAAGAAGGTCAACACATTCCCAAAAAGGCAGCTGGTTAGGTAAATGACCAGGAACCAGACACTTCCAAAACTTTTCACAGTCCTGAGATATTCTTCCAGTTGTGACCCCACGGCAAACAAGGCAAAAGCATTAATCAAAAGGTGCATCAGATCATTATGAATGGCATCTGAAGTGAAAAGCCTGTAATATTCTTTCTCTTTTTTGATAGAGACAGGGTGCATAATCCCCGATAAAAACAGCCGTTGCTTTTTAAGTGCAAGCAAACTACCGATAATAATTATCCCCAATAGTGACAGGCAAACAGGTGTCTCCTGCGGATTAAATCTGTTGGAAGCTGTCATAGCAATATATTTTGCAATTACTTTAACTAATAATTTACAATCCATTCTAATAGGTAGTAGCCCCGAGCCGACAGAAATTTACCAAAAAATCTATCGACATGAAAATTTGGAAAAACTACCTGCTTAATCTTGCTGTTCTCGGCCTGTTGTCCTGCGTTCTTGTTTTCCTGACCGACAAGTATATTTTAACAAGTGATTTTTTTACCCGTAACGGTCAGTATTTGTCAGGGATACCGGAACAGGAATTAAGAGTGTATGACATGATTCAGAAATGGATCTACCTCTCAGCAGTTACTTACCTGTTATCCAGAATCTTGATTGTTACACTTATCCTTTATACGGCACTTTACCTTTCCGAGGTTTCGGTTTCGTTTAAAAATGTGTTTGGTACAGTTATTCTCGCAGAATATATTTTCCTGATACCTGCCGTTATCAAATTTTCTCATTTCTACCTGGCCGGGTCAGCCTTTACGCTGCAAGACTGGCACCTTTATTACCCGTTGTCGACAATGCAGCTAGTGGGTTCTGCACCGGCGGATTGGCACTATAGTTTACAAACCCTGAACCTGTTTGAAGTGCTGTACTGGTTTCTGCTCGCAGCCGGAATTCGCCGGATTGCCGGCCTGAACTATGATGAAAGCCTGAAAGTAGTCGTTAAATCCTACCTGCCAGCATTGCTGATCTGGGTCTCCTTGTTTACGTTTTTGACAATAATTTATTTTCCCGCTACCTCCTGAATAGATAATCATTTAAAGGCAAAAAAATGAAGAACCTGGGTTTTTATCAAAGCACTTTTGTCCGGCAGACAAATGCGAATAATTGCGGTATGGCCTGTATCTGTATGTTACTGCGATATTCCGGACGAGATAAACAGGCAGATGAACTGGCCCAACGGATGGACAGCTATGAATCCGAGCTGTCGCTGCTGGACCTGAAAAACACTGTTAAAGGTTTCGGTTGGAGTGCCCGGTGTGTCGAAATGGATTTGGATACGCTGAGAGACCTAAAACGTCCGTTCATTATGCATACCGTCAATGAAGACGGAAGATTTCACTTTCTGACATTATTTGTCGTAAAAAAAATGGCAGAAGAGTTTTTCTATGTAGTAGGCGACCCGTCCTACGGAATTAAAATAATGAATGAAACTGATTTGCGCCATGCCTGGGTTTCCTCATCAGGATTATATATTGAAAACGTGACTTTAAAAAAACGGGGCAGCGACCTGCTGCACTGGAAGAATGCGCTTGAATGGCGCTTAATTCCGAAACCGCTCTGGTATAGCGTTCCGTTCATTAACTTGATGAGTTTCCTTTTCGGAATTATTCTTTCTGCATTCTTGCAGCAACTGTTAACCGGCCAGACAAACATCAGGAGCCTGAAGCTACGAATCGCCGTTTTAATATTGCTTTTGATCATTACGATATGCAAAAGTCTTTTTACCTATCTGAAGCAACGGCTGATGATCAGCATCAATAAGATGGTGAGTGTATGGCTGGCAACCAGATTTGCGGACAACATCGCGACCGCTGTACCTGATAAATTACAGCATGAACCTGCTTTAAGAAAAAAACTTATCGATATCGCGAAATTCCAATTATCCGTAAATGCCCTGATCTCGGTCATTTTTTCAGATGGCCTGGTTTTACTTACACTGCTTGGTTCACTTTTAGCTCTTGATTTATATGCTGCCTTAATCAATCTTTGCTATATCGCTGTAACTGTATCATACGTTGTCATCAAGATGCCGGATCATTTATTTTCATCAATGTACCTGAATGACCTTTATCATCAGTCAGAAAAAATCCTTATGAAAAGGAGTGTCTTACCCGGTACACACCAAGCGCCCATCGTTGAAGACAATTTCAAAGCCTTTTATCAGCATTATATTCAAAAGGCCGGAAACATGGCCACAACATTCAGCGCCTCTCTTTTTAGGAACGAAGCTTCCGGGGCGATTACTGTTATTTTAATGCTCGGTTTTGAAATGGCGATGGGCGTTGAATCTGTTGCCTTTCTTATCGCTGTTACGGTATTAAGCTATCTGATCACCATTTTCCTTCAGCGGGTCAACAGTGCTTTTCCCGTCGTCTATGAAGGTGTTCAGGCAGCAAGAGCCTTAAATCTTTAAGCAGTAAAAGTCACTGATCACCTGGCTTAAATAGCCGGGATGGATTCTTATTGTCAAATTTTTAATTCTAATAACATCTAACTACTACCTATGAAAACTGAATTTAAGAAAATCAAAACGGAACTGGAAGAAACGCTGCTTTCTGACCCTGATGTGGCCAGTTCGGCTGAAACAATCAAGCAAGCTGCCACGCTAATCGAAGATGCACTTTCTTCGATCAGGATTGACGTGGTTAAAAACGGCTTTGAAGATGAACCCGATGAAATAGCCTTTTTCAAATCATACAAGCCGGAATTGTTGTCTTTGAAAATAGAGCTGATATACCGGTATAACCTGAAACTCAATGAACCTGTCGGTACACGCGAAACGGTTATAAAATACTATGAAGCGGAAATTAAAAGCATTCAGAGTTTCTTCCGGATGAATTCCTTTCATTATCAGTACTTTAAAAACAATCTTACCCACATGGATGCGGTCTATTTCGTAAGAAACGCCGGGCCGCTCGCATTGCCGACAGATGATATCAACGACGTAGATCCGAAGTTCAGCACCCCGATGAGCTTGTTATTTGCAAAATTTAAAGGCTATGAATCCGTTCAGCAGTTCAGCCTGCAACAAATTTCATCTACAGGCAATTCCAGTAGCGGCACAGAACCGAAAGAGGCAAAAGAAAACATGAGATGGACAGGCGATTCTATTAATATTGTTGAATTGGCCTACGGGGTTTGGCTGACAGGGCAGCTCAATAACGGTAATGCCAGCCTTAACCAGATCGTTAAATGGCTGGAGATTAACCTACACGTAAATATTGGCGTTGTGCAGCGAAGGTTCATCGAAATTGAAAGACGGAAAAGGCTTAGCCCTACCAAATACATTGATCAGATGCGGGACACTATTCGCCAGAAAATCGATAGGGGCAATTCCTGATGCTAATGGTTTTATTTTATTCGCGATTTACCGTATTCAACCCCGTAAACGGTATTTATTAGAAAACTTACCGTTTATGGGTTCTTGGTTGTCTCATTTTACCGTCCAAATTTAAGCAAACGGTAATTATTCGCTTTTTTACCGTTTAAGAGCTATCTTTGAATATGCCGCCAACTTATAAAATTAACCCGGACAGGACAAAGCCATGGAATGATATTCCTGAATTACCGATAGCTGCAGATCTTTATAAAAGTACGGCGGTACTGGAACAACTGGTTACCGCGCGGGCAGCACTGGCACGGTTGCAGGGAAGAAGCATAGCCATACCTAACCAGGGCCTGCTCATAAATACCATCAGCTTGCAGGAAGCTAAAGCCTCCAGTGCTATTGAAAATATATTTACTACGGATGATGAGCTTTATAAAGCTTTCAGTGACCAGAAATACCAGTCAGCCCAGGGTGCTTCGAAAGAAGTATTACGATACAGGGAGGCTTTATGGGCAGGCTATGATTACTTACAATCAGCGCCGGGATTTGACCTGAAGTACTTCGTCGATATGTACCAGGAAATTAACCAGGCAAGCGACGGCATCCGGCCTGCTTTTTTACAGACCGTTATACTACAGGGTGGCAGCGGCGTGAATGCGGGACAAGTTGTTTATACACCGCCAAGAGGAAACCAGATACCGGAAAAGAAATTACAGAACCTGATCGAATTCATTAATAACGACGTTGATTATCATATCGACCCGCTGATTAAAATGGCCATCGGCCATTTCCAGTTTGAAGCTATACACCCTTTCCGGGATGGGAACGGCAGGACCGGAAGGATATTTAATATCCACTATTTGACCAAATCGGGCCTTTTGGATTTTCCGATCCTGTTTTTAAGCCGTTATATCATTGATCATAAAGACGACTATTACAACCTGCTCTCCGGGGTATCCCAACGGGGCGACTGGCAAAGCTGGATCTTGTATATGCTCAAAGCTGTTGAAAGTACCTCGAATATCACCTATTCAAAAATCAATCAAATATTGGCTGTAAAAGAAGCTATACTGGACGAGGTAGTTAAGCATAAAGACATACGAAGGCCCGAGCAATTGATCCAGCTGATTTTTACCCAGCCTTTTACCAAAGTCAAGCACCTCGAAGATGCCGGGCTCTATGCTGAAAAAACAGCCCGTAATTACCTGAATAAACTAAGTGACATGGGTGTCCTGGAACGCCGGTCCATTGAAGGCGGGCATTACTACCTGAACCTCGAACTTTACCGGATCTTATCCGAATAAAACAGCAAACACTACGCCCTTCCTGATTAAATTTTACGGCTATGAAAATAGCCGTAACCGCTTATGTTGTTTTTTTTATTCAAAAACAGCATCCCGTTTGAATTCCACCTGCAAATTTATTTTTCGGTAGTACCGAAAAGCTTGTCAATTCCCCTTCCCCGATAGCTTGACCTTTGATCTCAATGAAGCTGCAATAAGCTTTGATCTTTTTTAAATAAGCTTTGTTCAGGACGTTTTTTAGCGTCTTCGCAATCAGCTTACCAATCAGGATCAGCTTATCAAAACCTCACCTCCTGCGGTAGCTATTCACCGCCGGCTCCGGGAAAGCCTCATTAAAAAACTAAAACAGGCTACATGGAACTTTTGGTTTCTGCAGCCGGAAAAAGGATTTGCCTTCGGGCCGTCCGTTGCTCTTTGACATACGGGGACAAAGCATTATTCCGCAACAACGGAAAATATTGCGAAGCTGAGATCATATCAATATAGCGAAAACGCATAGGCAGGCGAGAGCCCGGCATGTAGATGCCGACGTGAGTAGTCCCGAAATCATATAACCGGCAGAAGTGGATTATACGGGTTCGTTACCCGCTGCCGGTTCATTTGTCCGAGGCCTGCATTTTACTCAGCCAGGCAAAATCCAAAGTATTTTATTAAAATTAATCATCACCGTTATGTCTACACTTTTAAACGCCAGGGAACTGAAAGAGCAGGCTTCCATCGTAGACCTGCTTGCCCGTCTCGGGTACCAGCCGGTTAAAAAGTCCGGTAAAGAACACTTTTACCTGAGTATGCTCCGGGATTCAGATACCCAACCCTCCATGAGTGTCAATGACCAGTTAGGCGTCTGGTTCGATCATGGCAGCGGCAAAGGCGGCAATATCATCGACTTTGGTTTGGCCTATTGGCCGGGTTCGACTTTTAATGAAGTAGTCGGAAAAATACAAAGTGCCGCTGAACCCCATCTGTTACAAAGGACGCTGCGGCCCCGACGGCCTGTTAAGGTCAGGAATTACGCCATAGAAGAAATTAAAGACCTCGGTACACATCCAGCTATTACCAATTATCTGAAGAACCGGGGCGTATTCGATGTCGCCAAAGCGCACCTGAGCGAGATCTATTATGTTGTTGAAGATGATAAGGGCCTCCGCAAACCATTCTTTGCAGCCGGTTGGAAAAATGAAACCGGCAGCTGGGAGGTGCGGAATAAATATTTCAAGGGTTGCCTTGGTAATAAAGCGATCACCTTTATACCGGGTGATTTGAAAAGGGCCGCTGTTTTTGAAGGCTTCCTGGATTGCCTGAGTTGGCTGAAGGAGAATGAAAATACAGGCGAAAGTTTAATTGTGCTCAACACGCTTACCTTGATCCATGAAGGTATCGCCAGGGCTAAACAATTCTCCTCCATCGATATTTATTTCGACCATGACCCCGCCGGTCACCATGCAACCAAAGACTTCCTTACAGCACTGCCCTATGCCACGGATAGGTCGGCTATTTACAAAGGGTACAATGATTATAATGATAAACTGGTAGCTCATATGAACAGGCCACCCTTAAATGATCCTTTTGAAAGAAAGCCAAAGGGTTTTTCCTATTAACTGGTTTTTCAACATTAAAGACTTTCCTCAAAGCGGTTTTTCCTATGCAAAAACCGCTTTGATTTTGTTAGGGCAAGATGTCTTTTTGTCTTACAAAAAGATCTTGCCCTCCGGGGATTGTCAAAAATTCGCAACTCATTTTTTCTGATGGATAACCTTAAAAATAAAGGCGGAAGGCCCCGTTTAACAGCGGGTAAACGCAGTGTAAAAATAGTCAGTCGTTTTACGGACGATGAATACAAACAGATCCTTGCGCTGGAAAAGGAGCTTGGCATCAACCGGTCACAGATTATCAGAACGCGTGTATTGCATAATGCGGAAATGATCGTCGTCAACTCAAAAGAGCTTATCGGACACCTGGATAGCATCGGTGCAGAGATGGGCCGGGCCGGTAACAATATCAACCAACTTGCCCGGCACGCCAATGTGATTAAATTAAAAGGTGACCTGCCGCCTGCCGTTGCGGAGAAATTCAATAGTCTGCTGGAAAGCTACGTTGGGATGCAGGGTGTTTTGGAAATGTCACTACGCAAGATCATTAGAATGATGGCTAAATGATATAAAGCTGCAAAGGTCTGCGGATACCCGGTTATAGAGCTATCAAGTTATATCATGATACGGTTACATAATTGCATCGGTATAAAGATATACGGAGATCAGGATATACCGCTATACAACTATATGGTTAGCCGGTTATAAGGCTATCGGGATACAGGGTTACACCGGCATAGCGGTCCGGCGGTATATCGTTACGCAGTTAGCATGCTTCATAGCTACAGCGCTGCACCGTAATAAGGATACAGTGATACACAGATATTATGCTCGTCAAAATATTTAAAGCCCAAAAAGCATTCAGCGGGGTTAAGTATAACACCGGCAAGATTGACCGTAACAAAGGGGAATTGATGAAAGTGGCCAATTTCGGGCCGCTGCAAACATTCGGTCATCTCAAATCCCAGGACTACATCAATTACCTCGGCGTACTCGCCGCGCTCAATAAAAATGTCAGACTGCCGCAGTTTCATGCGGTCATCTCTGCAAAAGGAAAATCATATGATAAGATCACCTTAACCGCCATCGCTGAAGCCTGGCTGAAAGAAATGGGCTATGGCGATCAGCCTTACCTGGTCGTATTTCACAAGGATACCGCCAATAACCACGTACACATGGTATCTGCAAGGGTAGACCGCATGGGTAATAAGATCAACAGCGCTTATGAGTACCTGAGGGCACAAAAAAGCATTAATAAAGTGCTCGGCTACGATTTTGCCATGGAATATCGCTTCAGTACCAGGGCGCAGTTCATGATGGTGCTGGAAAGCAAAGGCTATCCCGGTACCGATCCTGATGAAGCAAAAATACAGGAAAAGATCAGCCGATATGTTCCGGACAAAAGACGAACTGCCGCGTTATCGCAATTGTTCCGGCAATATAAAAACCAGCCCGGTTTTCGCGATCTCATGAAAGAGAAATACGGTATCGACCTGATTTTTCATCAGGCTCCGGGCAAGCAGCCCTATGGCTATTCGATCATCGACCACCACGAAAAGCAGGTATTCAAAGGCAGTGAAGTAATGGCGTTAAAGGAGCTGATCAGCTCTTTTGAAACTGACCCGGTGGAAATTGCTGTTGAAAACACATCCGATGAATATACCCCATCGGTTCAGATCAGGTCCATATCAATAGCAGATGATGTGGATGACCAGCAGATTCATGGCATGAGACGCAGACGCCAGAAGAAGGCACGAACAAATACCCGTTAAGCAACCAATTCAATTTTATGATCATAATTATAGGAAACCAAAAAGGCGGTGCCGGGAAAAGCACGCTCACTTTGTTGCTGGCTAATTACCTGACCCAGGCAAAAAGTTGCCCCGTTACCGTAATCGACATGGATTACCAGCAATCCATCATTCAAAAATTTGACAAAGCAAAAATACTGGAGAATGAAGAGCCGTATGAAGTGATCCCGGCTAACCTGGAAAGTTACCCGGCACTCCGCAACCTGCTGGGCAGGAACGCGAAAGATATCATACTGATAGACCTCCCCGGTAAATTGGATGATGACGGCCTGATACCTGTGTTTACTTCGGCGGATCTCGTCATCTGTCCATTTGCTTATGATGAGTTTAGCTTTGAATCCACGGTGTTGTTTACTGTCGTCCTACGCAAGATCAACCCGAAAATGCCGATGGTTTTTGTGCCGAACCGTGTAAAAGCAAATGCCCGCTATGAAATTATGCTGGAAGTTAATGAACAGCTTTCTAAGTTCGGAAAGATCACCGCAGTACTGCCCGACAGGGTAGATTTTCAACGGGTGAATACTTTCCTGACACCGCTTAATTTATCCCCTGTAATTATCCCCGTTTTTGAACAAATCTATGCTGATCATTTATATGGAAAACATGAAATCACTGGCCGATCAGATTCGGGAGCAACTGGTGAAACCAACCGGTAAAAAAGAAAAATCCGATAAGGACAGACCTGGCAAAAAGGCAAAACACAAGGAGATCGAATCGGCGATTTTAGCTGCCATTCTTAATTACGACAACACGGGCAATAAAAGCATGGTTCATGTACGCTTTGATGAAAAAACGGTGCGCACGATGAACCAGTTTAAAATGGCCACGAATGTTGATGTTACCAAACTGGTATCATTTGCCGTTCAGCATCTTTTTGACACCTGCCCTGAACTTAAATTAACCATTAAACAATTTATACAAAACACAGAATTATGAGCTGGATCAAATTCACCTTATGGCTGAGCGGCATTTACTTTACGTATTATGCCGCTCTTATTTTTTGGGATTTCTTTCGGGATGGCAGGCCTCCCGCCACCGAAGGATCGCATGAACTCTCCTTCACTGAACATATTGAACCGGTGAGGGCCGCGCCGGAAGCTACGGCTGAAATTTACGGATCATCTGTAATTTCCTCCGGCGGGGTGAGCCTTAAACAGTTATTTAACCTGGCGCGGGAAGAAGCCATAGAGTTTACCCGTCCCGTAAGTTTCTGAACGATGAAAAAGCTATTGACTGTTTGCTGCTGCCTGCTGACATTGGGCGCAAGCGCGCAGCCTGGCATTTCTGAAATGCAGCAGGCACAGCAGCAGCTTTCTTCCGACTTTTTTTCCGCGTTTGATTTTTCTCTGGTTATTGCCGGTATTCTTGGAATTATCGGTGCCGGAAGAATTTATCATAACCTGCAGATGGGAAAAAAGGAATTTACAACAGAAGTCGCGGCATGGTTTTACGCGGCTATATTTATGGTACTTGCAGGTGCATTCCTCAGGGCGTTGTTCGGGATCTGAACGCCTTTTTATTTTAACAAACTGCCTCCCGGTAGTTTCTAAAAGATCTTCTTACTATTATCCCTTTAATCTTACTCAACCCTTATCGCATTTCATGTGGCCGGGTTATCCGTTGAGCGTATTTATTAAGGCGTTGTTCGTGATCTGAACGCCTGTTTTGCATACACGGCCGCTTCTCCGGCGGCTTTAAAAGATCTCCGTCAGTATTCTCATTTCCCAATTAATGTTTAACAAAACAAAACAACTATGGGCGTCAGCGATCCTGCTGGCCCTTTCTGTTCCGGCATTCGCGCAAAGCGGCGTCAATGGCCTGAACACGGCAACCTCCACATTGAAAACCTATGTAGCACCGGTAACCAACATCACCCTGGTGATCGGTGGCATAGTAGGTATTGTAGGCGCGATCCGGGTCTATTCCAAATGGAACAGCGGAGATCAGGACATCAACAAGGAATTGATGGGCTGGGGCGGTTCCTGCGTATTCCTCGTGGTATCCGCACTGGTGATCAAAGCCTTCTTCGGCTTGTAATATGGCCAGGAAATTCGCTGTTTATAAGGGGCTGCAGAAGCCCCTTATTTTCAAAGGCTTTAAAGGAAAGTTTATTTACTGGGGGCTGGGCTTCCTGCTTTCCGGCCTTGTTTTCGGCGCTTTAACCATGTCGCTGGTCAATATGTGGCTGGGCGCGATGGTGCTCATTGGCTGTATCGTCGGCGGCCTGCTCTTTACCGCAGCCAAACAAAAAGGCGGACTGCATACCAAAAGCCGCGATTCTCAAATCTTTATCCTTAATCATTATGGCCGCAAAAACACTATTTAATATCCCGTATGCCGGCGTGGATAAGAGCGGTGCGTATGACCTCCTCATCGGTATGAACGGCGAATGTTCCGTCATTATCAGGGTGATCAACCCGGTCATACGCTATGCCGCCTACCCCGCCGGGTTTGATGAATTTCACAGTTTGCTCATCAACGTCGTTAAAGTATTAGGAGATGGACACATCCTGCAGAAGCATGACATTATCAGTCGTTCCAAATGGCAAGGGAAACTCTCCGGTGAATATTTGCAGCAAAAATACAATGCGCACTTTGAAGGCAGGGAATGCCTGAAAACAGATACCTATCTCACCATTACCCGGCAGGTAAAAAAGGGGGCTTTCTATGTGTATGATGCCAAAGCATTGCGTGATTTCCGGCAGCTCATCAGCAAAGTGATTGATATTCTTCCTGCTCCTAATGTGCTCGACGAAAGCAGCATCAACCTCCTGGTATTGCAAATGCTCAGCATGGATTTTAAAAGCAGGTATATTAGCCTGAACAACCTTTCCCCGTCTGACACCGAAATTAAAACAGGTAATAAATCTGTTCGCAGCATCAGCCTGGTCAATATAGACAGCATCGATCTGCCGCCGGAAGTAGGGACACATATTGAAATGAATGAAAAGGAGACCACACGAGGGTTTCCGGTGGATTTTCTTTCCTTCCTGTTCAGGGTTCCCGGCTGCGATGTGATCATCTTTAACCAGGTCATTGAAATTCCCAACCAGGCCATGACTTTGCGTAAACTGGAGCAGAAGAAAAAAAGGCATTCCGGTATTCCTGACCCTGCTAACCAGATCTGTGTGGAAGATATCGATCAGCTGCTGGTCGATGTTGCCAGGGAAAATCAATTACTGGTCAATTGTCACTTTAATATCCTGGTGGCTGCTCCGGAAAACAGCCTGGAAAAAGCGGCGAACTTTATTGAAAGCTCTCTTTTTCAATTGGGGATCATCCCAAGTAAGAATGCCTATAACCAGCTGGAACTTTTTAGGAGCGCCTTACCGGGAAATGCGGTGGAACTTAAACCTTACGATTGGTTCCTGACCACTTGTGATGCTGCTGCCTGTTTCTTTTTTAAAGAATCCCTGCCCGTTGACGAGCCTTCTGATTTCTTGATCCGGTTTACCGACCGGCAGGGTATTCCCATCGGGATGGACCCTGCCGATCTGCCGATGCGTACCGGACGTATCAATAACCGTAACAAGTTTGTGCTCGGGCCCAGCGGTTCCGGTAAAAGCTTTTTTATGAATGCGCTGATCGAGCAGTATATGCTTTATAATATGGATATGGTCATCGTTGATACCGGCCATTCCTATTCCGGGCTATGTTCCTATTATAAAGGGAAGTATATCACTTATTCCGATAAGTTGCCCATTACCATGAATCCTTTCCGGATCAGCGAAGAGGAATATAATATCGAAAAAAAGGACTTCCTGTGTACCCTCATCGGCGTTGCCTGGAAAGGGGCAGAAGGTACGTTTAGCCCTGTGGAACGTGATGTCGTAGCCAACGTGATAAGTGCTTATTACAGCAGGTTCTTCGCGGATAAAGGCGAATTAAAATTTGACACTTTCTATGAATTCGCGCTGACTAAAATACCCGAGATAAAAAGAGAGGAAAAGATCATGTTTGATTTTGATGAGTTCCGATATGTGCTGAAGAAGTTTTATAAAGGTGGCGAATTCGCACCTATCCTGAATAAGGAGGCCGACAAATCTTTATTTACCGAACGTTTCATTGTGTTTGAAATCGATTCGATCAAGGAGCATAAAATCCTCTTTCCCATCGTGACCCTGATCATCATGGATGTTTTCATTCAAAAGATGCGCTACCGTTCCGACCGCCGCAAAACACTGGTTGTAGAAGAAGCCTGGAAGGCCATCGCCAGTCCGCTCATGGCAGGATACCTGCTCTATTTGTATAAGACAGTCCGCAAGTTTTGGGGCGAGGCCATCGTAGTTACCCAGGAGCTCGGCGACATCATCGGTAATGCCGTAGTAAAAGACAGTATCATCAATAATTCCGATACCATCTGCCTCCTTGACCAAACCAAATTCAAGGATAACTATAATGAAATTGCCGCCTTGCTTTCAATCAGCGAAACAGAAAGGCGTAAAATTTTCACCATTAACCAACTGGATAACACCGAAGGCAGGGGCCGCTTTAAAGAAGTTTATATCCGGCGTGGTGCTGTGGGCGAGGTCTATGGTGTAGAGGTAGCCTTACAGCAATACCTTGCCTACACTACTGAAAAGCCTGAAAAGTCCGCGATAGAATCGTATACCGGGAAATACGGTTCTTATCCTGAAGGCCTCGATGCTTTTGTTGCCGATTTTATCAGCAGCAAACTTTCACTTTCTCAATTTATCAGTAAAGTCAATCAACATTAACACTTATGAAATCACTATTTATCCTTTTGTTCTGCTTCGTGGCCAGCGCAGGGTTCTCACAGGAACTCGTCTTCGACGGTGGCACCTCCGCGGCTATTGCTGTAAATGCCGGGGTAATCAACGGGCAGCTGAATACCACTAATAATAAACTCGACCTCATTCAAAAAGGGCAGCTTGCCGTCAGCGGGCAGCTGGTCATTGTCAATAACCTCCAGAACAAAATTTACCAGGGGCTTAGCCAGGTTGCTTCGGTCATCAATAACCTGACAACGATCAAGGAGATCGCAAATTGCGGTTCAGATATTATCAAAGACGTGGGCTCTGCGGTAACCATTGCCAGATCTAATCCATTGCTGCTGCTTTTCGCGGAACAGGGCGCGCGCGATTTTCAAACCAGGGCCATAGCACTCGCTGCCGATGTGGGTGCCTTCGTTACCAAAGGCGGCAACGGCAACCTGATGGACAGTGGGGAAAGAGGGAAATTACTCAATCATATTGCAGATGAAATGCGCATTCTCCGCGGTATTGCTTACGGCATGGGCAGGGCCATGTACTGGGCGAAAATGAACGGCATATTTCATTCGCTGAATCCTTGGGCGGAATGGCAGAACCAGGATGTCCGTATTGCCAATGATGTGTTAACGAACGCCAAATACCTTAAACCATGAAAAAGATCTGTTTTTCCATATGCTGTTGCCTTTTTGCAGTAGGTGTTTACGCACAGCAAAAAACGATTGATATTATCGGCATCCACCAGCTGGTGGATGAGTCCATTTCTGAAAACAAACTACAGGTGAAAGCCCGGAACCAGCAGGCACTTGCCTCCGCCAATGAGCAGTCCAATTTGACGCTGTTGGCTAAACTAAAAGTGACCTACCGGCAGATACAGCAGCGGTACAATACCCTGGGAACAGCAATTAACCTGGCGGACATCGGCTTTACCGCATCGCCGATGGTATCCCGTATCATCAGCAACCAGGCACAGGTCATCAGGCTGGTACAGCAGAACCCGGCGTTATTAGCTATCGGCTACCAGGCAGAACTTCATTTTGCGGAAAAAGCGAAAAGCCTGTTAAGCTATGTTATCGGGTTGACACTGACCATCGGCGATATCAACCAGATGAAGGCATCTGACCGGAAAATGCTTTTTGACTATGTGATTACTGAACTGAGTAACCTGCAGGACCAGTCGGGTAATATGCTGAACATGATGCAATACTCCAGCCTTTCTGCTTTACTGAAAGCCGCTAACCCCTTTCAGAATTTTATAGATGCCGATCAATCCCTTGCCAGGGATGTTATTCAAAACGCTAAATATCTAAAATGAAAAAACTGATTATCCTGCTGCTGCTGTTTGCTGCGAAGTTCGCCGCCGCCCAGCAATATGTGATTGACCCACAGCATCTGGCTTCCGCTATCGTAAACGGTGCCGCCCGCAGCGGTGCGGAAACCGCGCATGAACAGTATCTCACGAAGATCAATAATAATCTCAACGACCTGAATATTAACGCGGGCTCGGTAGTACTGGCGCAAACAATGATCTACCAGGGACTATCAAATGTAAACTCCGCATTGAAAGATGGAATGGAAGTGAAATACATGGCCGTAGTGGTGGCCGATATGACCAGCTATATCAGCCAGGCATTGGCAATGGCCAAAAACGAACCATATCTTTTACTATTTGCGAACAATATCGCTGCCGAAATGCGGGTTAGGGCACTCGCGCTGGTTACTGATGTATCCGGTTTTGTACTTAAAGAGGGCAATAATGTACTGGCTGACTATAATGCCCGCGACCAACTGCTGCACAAAGTCATGCAGGAACTGCAGATCCTTGACGGGTTGGCCTACGGCGCGTGGAAAGCGATGTACTGGGCAAAAGAGCGTGGGGTCATCGCTTCCCTCAATCCTTTTTCTGGTTTTATCAACCGGGACAAATTAGTTGTTTCTCAAATTATTCAAAACGCTAAATATCTCCGACAATGAAAATAAAACATCTGACCTTACTGGTTTGCTGCCTTACAGCAACCACCTCTTTTGCGCAAAGCGTAATCAACGATGAGGCGCTTCGTTACCAACAGCAGCGCATGGTTTTCCAGCAATGGGATCAAAATAAGTTTAAGCCAACCTCCGGCTTTCTCGGCCTAAACCCCTATTACTGGCTGACATGGGGATGGTTTTATCCCAATTACCATAAAACCGACCTCCGGCCCCTGAGTGCCAACGGCCCCCAAACCCAGCGGTTGGCATTGGTGGGTGCCATGAACACGACCGACAATAATTATAAACTCCAGTCGGATACCGTCAGAAATACGGCACTCTCCCAAATTGCCGCACAATCCGGGTTAATTTCCGGGACAGACCCATTATGGCTCTTGTACTATAGTAACGAACTAAAGCCGGTACTCAATAACTCTATGCTTTCTATCCTCGCAGGGCTATCACCACAGGTGAGTGTAAAACTGGTTAATGAAGGATTGTACGCCTGGTATAAAAATGAGCTTGACCGGCTGAAAGAACGGGTGCAGGGGGCGCGTTCGGCTGATATGGACAGGGGATCGCGGATACTGGCTTACCACCGCTTATTAATGGAGTACCGGAAGCTGGCAGGCATATGGGCCATTCGAACTTCCTTGGCGCAAACTACCCTGGATATGACTACCCGGCAACAGGCTTTGAAAAATGGGCAGGGCATCGTTACCGAGTGGACACCGCATTCCGATAATGAAATCGCAAACAAAGTTTTACAGCACGTACAATGAAAAAAACGATCACTTTAATAGTACTGTTGTCGCTGGGCGTGACAGCAGTATTTGCGCAAACTGCCACTAATCCGGATAACGGCAAAACACTTCAGTTTTTGCAGGGTGATGGGGTTTATGAAACAGGTGTAATGACTTTCTTAAAAGGTTTGAAATTATCTATCTGGTCGCATTTCGATCTTTTCATTACCGATGCCAAAGCGCTGTCCGCCATATTTATGATCATCTTTTTCGCGATCAAATCTTACGAGATGATGGTAGGCGATAAAAAGATGGAGATCATGCCCCTGCTTCGCCCTTTCGGTCTGGCGATGGTTATTTTATGGTGGGGGATTTTTGTTAAGGTTATTGCCTTTCCGACAGATCTTGTTACTGTCCGGACGGAAGAGATGTTTAACAGCGAACAGGATATCGTCAATGATCTGCGACTGAAAAGGTCTGAACTGGTACTCGCGGTCGCTAATTCCCTGTACACATTCCAGGCGCAAACGGAAGTGGCCGAAAAGGAAAGTGACACTTGGTACGGTCAGGCCTGGGATGCCGTGAGCAGCACGGTTAAACAAGGAATAAGTACGGTGGTTTCCCCTTTACTGGAGCTCAAAAACCGTTTGACTGTCGGGTTGCAATTGCTGCTTACCCAACTGCTGGAGTTGATGGGGATATGGATTCTCCGCGTTGCTGTTTATATCATGTTCATGCTGCAGATCATTTATTCGAGCATCCTGATCATTCTCGGCCCCTTTGCCGTAGCGGTAAGTATCCTTCCCGCTTTCCGGGACAGTTTCAGCACCTGGATCGCACGCTTTGTTTCGGTGAACCTGTATTCCGGGATCGCCTACCTGATCATGTACCTCACGGGGCTTATGCAGGAATATGCGCTCACCTCTGAAATCAGCAAGTACCAGGAATTAGTCGGCAAAGACGGTTTAAGTGCGGATCTTGGTAAAATGGCGGTGTTCGCCGGTAACGGGATTCTCTCCTTCGGTACGGTGATCATTGTTTTTATTATCGGTGCCATCTGTATGTTTACCGTTCCCAGTATCTCCACCTGGATCATCTCCACATCGGGCATCAGCTCAGCGGCATCTACCTTCGGAAGAAGTGCCGGCACCGTGATGAGCGTTGCCCGAAAAGCCTCCGGCAGTTTCTTTTAATGCACTGTTTATTCATTCATTTCCATTGAGCCCCTATTTACCATAGGGGCTTTTTTATTCCATTAACATGATCATAAAAAATATAGAAGCCAAGATCAGGCTCGCCACCATCGTATCTGTTGGCAGCCTCCTGACATCGCTGGTTATTGTTGGTATCAATTGCCTGTATGCCTACCGAATGGTATCCAACGCGCAGAAGAGTATTTACCTGCTGGATAACAATGTACCCATTCTGGCCCGGCAAACGGATATGCAACTCAACCGGCCCGCAGAATACCGTGCCCACGTCGACCTTTTCCATTCTCTTTTCTTTTCCCTTACACCGGATGATAATTACATGGAATACCAGATGAAAAAGGCCATGTACCTGATCGATGAAACGGGGATGCAGCAATATAATGACCTGAAGGAAAAGGGGTTTTTCAATTCTATCCTGTCTTCAAGTTCCGTGCTGACCCTTGAAACAGATTCTATAGCGCTTGATATTCCCAAAAAATACTTCAGGTATTATGGTAAGCTGAAGATCGACCGCCGGAGTTCGACAGTCGTGCGCTCGCTGATCACGGAGGGTTATCTTAAAGATATCCCGCGAAGCGATAATAATCCACATGGCGTACTGATCACCGCATGGAAAACATTGGAAAACAAAGACCTCGAAGATGTGGAGAAAAATACATTCTAACCGCGATCCCAGGGATACGCTGTTCAGTGAGCTCAAAAAAGAGTTTCAGCCTTATGTTGTAAAAGGAGCCGCCCGCTTCCGGTCAGCCGCTGCTACCTATCCGCGTTTGTTTTTTGCAGGCATGATCGTCGCGCTGCTCATTTCCCTTGCGCTTTCCTTTACGGTTTTCCGTCAACCCGATAAGTTGGTCACGTCTGTTTCAGAACCGCGTGCAAATCCGGCATCCGACGGCTTTGATCAGATCATGCAGGCAACCGCAAAAATGCGGGAAACAATCAGGCTAAAGGGCCTTGTCGACAGCTTAACCGCCAAAAAGCAATTATCAAAAGCGGATACACTCCTGCTGGACAGCGCGCTCGACCGCCTGCAGCAGATCCATCACACCCTTAAATAAATCATCATGAAAATCAATTTTAAACAGCCCAAATATTTGCTGCCGGCACTCGCTTTGCCATTTTTATGCCTTTTCTTTTATGCCTGGCATAGCGGCTTCTCCAAGCCGAAGCCCGAAATAAAGCAGGAAGCCGGCTTAAACGGAAACGTTGGTAATGTATCCGCAGATGTCCGTAAGAAAAACCTGGCAGGTAAACTGGATGCGTACCGTAACACCTACAAAGAGGCCAACGGCTATTCTGCCGTTAACGTCATTCCCAAAGAGGCATCCAGCAATGCTTCTTTTCGGGATCGTTACAGCAGTAAAGAAAAACAAACCCTTGACTCTATCGACAGGGCGATGAAGGCAAAATACAACCTGCCACCAACCGGGAACCACGATCGGGCAATAGCCGCTGCCCTGCCAGCCCTGGTACACCAGCAGAAACAAAGAGCCGCATCTGCGCCGGTAGAGTCGAAAGAAAAAGATCCGATGGATGTTTTCAAACAGCAAATGGCCTACATGGACAGTATCAATAAACAAAATGATCCAGCCTATAAAGCCGAACAGCTTAAAAAACTGGCCAATGATAAAGCCGCTCTGCAAAAAGCCAGCGAATTAAAACTTAAAGTTGTTAAAGCCGATGCCGCTTCCGAGGACTTCAACACCATCAAACCACCGGGCGAGGATAAATTCATCACTGCCGTAATAGATGAAAATGTGACAGGATACGCCGGTTCCCGGTTGCGGCTAAAGCTCCTGGAAGATATCAGGGCAGGTAATAACCTGATCAAAAAAGGCACCTATATTTTTGCCCAGATCAGCGGCTTTTCAGAACAGCGCGTAACGCTCTCCATCAATTCCATTTTATCCGGGGGGAAAATACTTCCTGTCAAACTGGAGATCTACGACCTGGACGGTATGCCCGGATTGTATGTCCCTGCATCAGCGTTCCGGGAATTTACCAGGGATCTCGGCAGTAATGCGGTTCAGGGCGTAACCATCGACGGTAACTCCACCGGCAACCAGTTTATCATGAGTTCGGTTGATAAAATATTCCAATCTACTTCTTCCGCCATTGCCGGGCTCATCCGCAAAAACAAGGCAAAAATGAAATACAATTCTTTCATCTACCTGATTGACGGCGACGCATTGTTGAACACGCAGAAATCCTATTAAGGCAGTCGTTCACTCATTTTCTTAAAATCAATAATCATCATGAAAAAGCTTTTAATATACTTGGGGATGCTGATCTCCCCCGCAGTTTATGCGCAAAAAGATCTGCCGGTTGTGGCACTCCCTGCAAACCTGACCATTCATTTCGTATCACCGGAGCCCATTCAGTATGTGGATATTTCCAGTAAGCAACTGACCGGCGACCTGCCCCTGAAAAACGTATTCCGCATTCGTTTAAAAGATTCATCATCAAAATTTGAGGATGCCGTTCTGACAATCGCCGGTGAAAAATTTATTGCACAATACCGCCTGGTACCCGGTAACGGGAATACCCCTACAGAAATAGCTATTACACCGGCCGAAACCCGCCCGCTGGATATTGCCGGCATCGGATTTTCAAACAATCAGCTGAAGGCAATGGCTTTGAGTCTGATCGCCCGAAAGCCGGACAAACATATGGAAAAGGTAAAGGCGTTCGGGATAGAAGGAAAGTTAAACCATATCTATACGATGGGCAACTACATCTTTCTCGATATCAGTTATCGTAACAGGACCAATCTGAGATATGATATTTCGGATATACGGTTTAAAATTGATGATAAAAAAGTCACCAAAGCGGCCAACGCCCAAACGGTCGAACTCAACCCGGAGTATGTCCTCTTTGATATCCCTGCTTTTACCAAAACCTACCGGAACATCTTCGTATTCAAAAAGATGAGTTTCCCCGGCAATAAAGTACTGCTGGCAGAAATGGGTGAAAAGCAAATATCAGGGCGCGTATTGACCCTGAAGATCTCTTACCGGGACATCCTGGATGCGGATACCCTACCTAACTGATTTCTTATGACATACCTGATAGCCTATGACTACGTTAGGCTGATCCTGGAGGAAGAGTTCCTCGCAGCCTATCTGCGCTTTATCAATCACGGCATACTGCACTACGAGCTGACCAATATCATCGAGGTATGCGCCCCCCTGCTGAAGGGGCTGGATGAGGACGACAGGTTTCTCAAATATGAGGTAATAGGAACGTTAGCGAATTATTTAGAGGAGGTATGAAATGGCATTTAACAGCAGTAAAAAACTGGCCGATAATATCTCCGCCATCAGCATCGCCCTGAATTATATCGGGCAGCAATTGTCCGGGGACGAAATAAAAGTGTTAAAAAATTACGCGGGGTTTGGCGGCATTAAAGCGATACTTTTTCCGGCAGGCCGGGAGGACGACTGGCAGAAATTTGATATATCACAGGCCGACCTCAAACTCTGGCCGCAGGTGATGCAGCTCCATGAGCTGCTCCGGGAAAAGCTTTCGGAAAATGACTATAAACGGGCGTTTGAGTCGCTGATCAATAGTGTCAATACCGCTTTTTACACGCCTGAATTTATCCCCGATGTTATTTACAACGCCTTAAAAGAAAATAGCGTTTTTCCCCGCAGGATTTATGAAACCAGTGCAGGGGCAGGTGTTTTTGTTACGGAAGCTGTCAGGACGTTCCCAAACCTGGAAGCAGTAAATGCGGTAGAAAAGGATATCCTCACCGGTAAGATATTAACTGTACTGGCCCAAGCCATCAGCAACAAGATAGCGGTGCAGGTAAAAGGGCTGGAAGAAACGGCCCCGAATGAAAAAGGACAATCCGACCTGGTGATCAGTAATATCCCTTTCGGTAATTTTTCCGTTCATGACCCCGCGTTTAACAGCAGCGGGATCTCCTCCCGCATCCATAATTACTTTTTTGCCAAAGGGCTGGACAAGCTGGCAGATGGCGGGATCTTGGCTTACCTGGTTACCGATGGTTTTTTAAACAGCCCCTCCAATGATACCGCCCGTAAATACCTGTTTACTTCGGCGGATCTGGTCAGCGTATCGGTATTGCCCGCTAACCTGATGAAGGAAAACGCTAATGTGGAAGTCGGTACGCACCTGATCATTGTGCAGAAAAACGATGCTAAGCAAACATTAACCGAAGCGGAAAGCCAGCTCATCGATACCGTTGAGCAAACCGGCAGCAAAGGCAAGTATAACATCAATGCTTATTTATTAAAGCACCCCGAACTGGTATTGGGCGATGAGGTCATTGAAGATACCAATGCCTATGGGCAGGCTAATCTAACCATCTGGCACAATGGTGATATGGCTGATATTGACAGGGAACTGAAATTACAGGTTCACCGGGGCCTCCAGGAGAATTTCGACCATGCCAAATGGCAGGCCATCAGTTTCAGCCGGCAGCAATCAGCCGGGCGTAAATTCACCTTTTTACCGGTACCTGAAGTAACGGAAAGTAACGCGGTCGGCCAGTTAGGTTTATTTGATGCTCCCCCGGTGGCCAATAATAACAAGGCGCAATCTTATCTGGATGATAATGACCGGTTCACGGTGGACGGCAGCACTGCCCGCCTGATCAGCACTATAAGAACAACGGCTAAACCAGCGCACGACAGCATCATCATGCTCACCGCGAGGGCTAAAGCCAGCAATCGTTACCTGTATAAATTATACAGTAACGTAGCGGAGATCTCGGTATCTGTCAAATGGCTGACCGGGCAGTCTCTGGGTAATGAACTGGATACACTGGCTGCAAAACTTAAATATTTCGCTTACGATTTCCGATATGAAGGCGATACCAGCCTGGAAGCTTCTTTTAAACTCACACCTGATCGCCCCAAGGCCTTTACCGACCTGAAGCCCTTTTATGAAAAAGGCACATTGGTACTTTTTGAAGGCCGGGCAGGCCTGATCGCGGAACCCAATAGTGGTGAAGCGGAATTTAAGCCATTGGATGTTCAGGATAACCTGGCTTTTTACCGCAATTATATTTTATTACGAGATACCTATCTGCAACTTTCTGTACTGGAAGCGGAGCATCGGGTTCAGTACCCGGAATTGCGTAAAGCGCTCAATCAGCATTATGACACCTTTATCGAAAAGAATGGTGAGCTGAACAGGGCCTTTAACCGTTCCCGTATCCTGGCAGATGCCGCTTTTGGCTTTAAGGTGGCCGCCTCGCTGGAATTGAAGGAGAATGACAAATTCATACGTTCGGATATCTTTCACGGCCCGGTATTTCCACAGGAGGCTGCTTTTAAAACAAGCGACCCGGCGGATGCCCTTGCCCGTTGCTTAAATGATCTGGGCAGGGTCGACCTGGATCTGATCACCGAAATAACAGGTTTATCCGAAGAGGATGCTATTTATCAGCTGGAGAAACAGATCCTGTTTAACCCTGAGCGTAATGTATGGGAAACCACCGATCATTATTTGTCCGGGAATGTGGTTGCCAAATTGCAGGTCGCGGAGCAGGCCGTAAAAGATGAGCCGGAGAATTTTCAGCTCCTGCGCAGCTTGACGGCTATCCGCAGGGTGCAGCCGGACAAGATCCCGTTTGAATTGCTGGATTTCAACCTCGGTGAGCGCTGGCTCCCGGTCAGTTATTATGAGCGTTTCGCAACCGACCTGTTTAAGCTGGATACGGAGATCAACTATTTCCCATCCGTGGATACTTTTAAAGTAAGCTACGGAAAAGGCAATACCACCACCGATGAGGAATTCGCGGTGATTCCGAAACAAAGCGACAAGCTGACCGGCCGAACTTTACTGGAACACGCACTGGAAAACACCGCCCCGCATATTACTTACCCGGTCGAGATCGACGGCAAGGTCAAACGTTACCCCGATACGGAGGCCATACAGTCGGCACACCTGAAGATCGAAAGTATCCGTGACCGTTATACGGAATGGTTACGGGAACTCCCTCCGGAAGATAAGCAGCGCATAGAGAAATTATATAATGACACTTTTAACTGCTATGTACTGCGCGAATACGACGGGAGCCACCTGAAGTTTCCGGGACTCGACCTCAAAGGGCTGGATATACCGGATCTCTATAGTTCACAAAAGGATGCCGCCTGGCGCATCATTCAGAACCGGGGCGCGCTGGTTGACCATGAAGTAGGCCTGGGTAAAACATTGACCATGATCGTGGCCGCCATGGAAATGAAGCGGCTGGGCATCATTCACAAACCGATGATCCTCGCTTTAAAGGCCAACGTGAGCGCCATCAGGGATACGTTCCGTTTAGCCTATCCGGACGCGCGAATATTGGCACCTGGTGAAAATGATTACCTGCCTGCCCGCCGACAGCGGCTGTTCCATGAGATCAAAAATAATAACTGGGACTGTGTTATCCTGACCCATGACCAGTTTGGAATGATACCGCAGTCGCCCGAAATACAGCGGGAGATATTTCAAACGGAACTGGATAACGTAACCCGTGACTTGCTTACGCTGGGTACATTGGGGGTAGCTATCAACAAGTCCATGCTCAAAGGCCTGGAGATCCGAAAGAATAACCTCAACGTGCAGCTCAATGCGGTGCTTTACGCGATTGATAACCGCAAGGATACCGGTATCAACTTTCAGGAAATGGAAGTGGATCACCTGTTTATCGATGAGTCGCACAAGTTCAAGAACCTCACTTTTACCACGAGGCACAACCGGGTGGCCGGGCTGGGTAATATGGCCGGTAGCCAGAAAGCCCTTAATATGCTGTTCGCCATCCGGACATTGCAGGAGAAGTTCAACGCCGACCTTTGTGTTACCTTTCTTTCCGGTACGCCGATCTCCAACAGCCTCACCGAAATGTACCTGATCTTTAAGTATCTCCGGCCTCATGAAATGGACCGGCAGCAGATCAGCAACTTTGATGCCTGGGCTGCGGTATATGCCCGTAAAACGGTCGATTTTGAGTTCAGCGTCACCAACGAGATCCGGGCAAAGGAACGCTTCCGCTATTTTATCAAAGTGCCGGAACTGGCCCGCTTTTATAACGAGATAACAGATTATAAAACGGCTGTCCATATCAGCCTTGATAAACCGGTCATCGATGAAGTGCTGGTGAATATCCCGCCAACACCGGAACAGCGGGACTTTACCCGCAGGCTGATGAAGTTTGCCAAAACAGGTGATGCCACCGTGATCGGCAGGCAGCCGCTCACCGCGACAGAAGACTTGGGGCGGATGCTGATCGCCACCAACTACGCAAAAAAAATGGCGGTGGATATGCGGTTGGTCAGCGATAGCCGCTATGGCGACCATCCGGGAAACAAGGTCAGTATCTGTGCCCGTAATGTGGCGATGGAATACCGCCAAAGCAACGAACACAAGGGTACGCAGATCATATTCAGCGATATCGGGACACCAAAGCCGGATAGCTTTAATATTTATGACGCGATTAAGGATAAGCTGGTGAAGGACTTTGACATCCCCGCCGCTGAGATCACCTTTATCCATGACTGGACAGACAGGCAAAAGCCGGAACTGTTCCGAAAAATGAACGCAGGCTTGATCCGCGTACTGGTCGGCAGTACCGAAAAAGCAGGTACGGGCTTGAATGTACAACAGCGCGTTGTCGCGATGCACCACCTGGATATCCCGTGGAAACCATCCGAACTGGAGCAGCGGGATGGCCGCGGCGCGAGGCAGGGGAACTGGCTGGCAAAAATGTTTTTTGGCAACAAAGTCCGGAATTACATCTATGCCGTAGAGCAGTCGCTGGACAACTATAAATTCAACCTCCTGAAGAACAAACAGACTTTTATCAGCCAGATGAAGAAAAGCGAGCTAAGTGTCCGCACACTGGATGAAGGTGCCATGGATGAACAAAACGGCATGAATTTTTCTGAATACATCGCTATCCTTTCCGGTGACACTTCCCTGCTGGAAAAAACCAAAGTGGAAAAGAAGGTAGCTGAATTAGAAGGGAATAAATCCTCCCATTTTAAAGATGTGTCGCGGAGCCGCTACTTACTGGAAGACACAGAGCAAAAGAAAGCGCAAACAGCTTCCACATTGGAAAAGCTCGTAACCGATGAAGCGGCCTATCTTAAAGTACTGAAGCAGGATGCAAAAGGCAATAAGCTGAACCCCATAAAAATGCCGGATAAAACAGATGCCGACCCAGTAGCTATCGGCAAAAAGATCAATGACCTCTACAAAAAATGGAAGCCTGGGAACGCCGAAGATCCGACTTATAAATTCGGTGAATTATATGGGTTCAGCCTGTATGTAAACCGGCAATTGGCCTGGGTCCAAACTGAACAGGGTAGCAAATACGAGTACGTCAGCAGCCTCTATGCAGAAAGTGATACCACCGGGATCAGGTATATGCGTAATAACGGCATTCCGAATACTGATAATCCAAAATCTGCTGCCAGGTACTTTTTGAACGCCATCGATAATGTGAGTTCCCTGGTGATCAAATACCGTGATAAGTTGACAGCATTGGAAAAGGAAATACCGGTTATCCGTGAACTGACGCAAAAACCTTTTGAGCAGGAAGCAAAGCTGGCCACTTTAAAGGTCGAACTGGCAAATCTGGAACAGGAGATCAGCCGGAAGATTGCTGAAAAGCAGCAGGAAACGGAGTCGGAGGAGACGCTTGATCATTCGGAAAACCTGAGAGCGCTGCGCTTACAAACTTTTGAGCATCGGGATTACCCTGCTAACGGACCCGGGCGCTGACCTTGAGTGGTTCGTCCTTAAATCTTTCACCAACAAATCTTATGGAAGAACCGCGAAGCGCTCCTTCCATTGCATTACAAAACCGATCAACTTATGGAAGAAACACGCGAACAGCAGAAGCTGCATGGCTTCCTGCAATGTGGTATTTATATTTCTATACTTTTAGAAGCCGCGATCTTCGTCTATCACAACGCCCCGTTCTGGGGCGTTTTTTTTAGCCCGCTGGACAAGCTCGCCCATATCGTTATTTACAGCAGGCTGATCTACAGCAAGCTGGCCACATTTACTTTAATATGCTTGGTGAGTGTGGGAACCCTGTCAAAAAAGGAAACGGATCTCGACCCGCAAAAACATATCGTTTATCCCTTAGTGCTTGGCTTGCTGTTGTTTTTCGGGAGTATCGCTTGCCAGGGCAGGGCATCACCCATTGCGTGCGCATACACGAAATGGTATGACCTGATCTACATGATCTGCTCTTTCATCGGGGCCATACTGGTCAGCCTTTCTATGGACAATATCTCTAAAATGATTAAGTCCGGGCTGGGTAAGGACAAGTGGAACACCGAAGCGGAAAGCTTTATGCAGCCGGTTAAAAAAGTGGAAACGCCCTATTCGGTAAACATCCCCATGCTCTTTTACCACCAACGCAAAGTACGTCAGGGATGGATCAATATCTGTAACGTATTCCGGGGTACCATTGTCATCGGAACCCCAGGTTCAGGTAAAAGCTTTTCCGTGGTTAACCCATTTATCCGGCAGCTGATCGCCAAAGAGTTCGCAGTTTGCCTGTATGACTTCAAGTTTCCCGACCTGGGGCAGATCGCTTACTACCACTATCTGAAAGCAAAGCAAGAAGGTAAAATGAAAGGCTATGCTTTTCATGTGCTCAATCTTAACGACCCCGAAAACAGCCGCCGCATCAATCCCTGGCGGGCAGATTATATACGTTCACTGGCAGACGCGGCGGAAACCGCGGAAGGGCTGGTGGAAGCCCTCAAGAAAGGAGACCGCTCGGGCGGAAGCGATCAGTTCTTTACGCAGTCGGCCATCAACTTCCTGGCATCCTGCATTTACTTTCTCAGTAAATACGCCAACGGTAAATATTCCAGCCTGCCGCATGTTCTGGCCTTGCTTAACTGTACCTACGAGGAAATATTCAACGTACTGGTATCCGAACCGGAACTGCGTTCGCTGCTCTCACCGTTCATGAGCGCCTACCATGCGAAAGCCTTTGACCAGCTCGAAGGACAGGTCGGAACACTGAAGATCTTTATCAGCCGCTTGTCTACCAAAGAAACATTTTGGGTGTTTTCCGGCGATGATTTTAACCTGAAAATATCAGATAAAAATACCCCCGGCATACTCGTCCTGGCAAACGACCCCAATACGCAGAACATCAATTCGGCCTGCTATTCCATTGTGATTAACCGGCTGACAAAGCTGATCAACACCAAAGGCAACCTGCCTTCGGCACTCATCATTGATGAGGTACCAACTTTGTTTGTACATAAGGTGGAAAACCTGATCGCTACAGCCAGGAGCAATAAAGTGGCGGTATTGATGGGCTTACAGGAACTGCCGCAATTCAATCAGCAGTACGGAAAAGATACCGCTGCAACCATCACTTCTGTTATCGGGAACGTGCTGTCTGGCTCTGTGCGAAATAAAGAAACACTCGAATGGCTGGAACGCATACTGGGTAAGTCCAAGCAGATTGGAGAAGGGCTTTCCATTGACCGCAATAAAACCTCAACCTCCCTCAACGAAAAATTGGAAGTGCTGATACCGGCCGGGAAGATAGCCTCCCTCAACGCGGGCGAAATGGTGGGTGTTATCGCCGCAGATGCACAGGAGAAATTTACCGGGCAGTTTGAAACGTCTGCAATCAACTGCCGGATCAATCTGGATATGGCAGCCATCTCGGGAGAAGAAAAGAACTACCGCCCGCTACCCGCCTTCTACGATTTTAACGGGCAGCGGAACGAAAAACTAACACAGAACTTTAACAAGATCAGCCAGGAAGTACAGGACCTGGTACTTCAGTTCCGTTCGCTGCCTTCCAATTCACCAAAAGCAAAACCCAAATAACATGAAAAATGAAAGTTTAAACGGCACCCTCGTCATGGTCAGTCCGGATCTGGAAAACGATCCGGCAAGAGGACAGGGAAAAATCGCGCTGGTTAACTACGAAAGCCTGCACGATAATGAAATTTATGTGGCCTTTGAAGACGGCCGGGAAGCTGTCTACCATCCTGATGCCCTGCTTCGCCTGAAAGGTAAAGAAGAGATACTTGCTGAACTGATGGATAATGGTTCGGAGATACGTGGTAACGATTATAAGGATCTGTATAAGATCACGATGCTTCAGGACAGGGGAACGGCTAAAGCCGAATGGCAGGCACTGGAAATCGTACAGCAGAATCCACGCATAAAAAATGCGGCACTGGAACCGGCAAAGCCAGGTATAGCCATCGAACTTCAAAAATCTTATTCCAGATGAAAATGCTGGCCTGCTTCTGCCTTATCTGCCTTCCCCTTAAAAATTTATACATCACCTCGTCATTCGGCTATCGCAGGCACCCACTCACAGGCAACTACGCCTTTCATAACGGAATCGACTTCCGGGCAAGATCAGACACCGTTTACGCAATCATGGATGGCGTGGTCAGCAATACCGGCTATGATAGTTCACTTGGGGTGAGTGTCGCTTTAGACCATGGTGATGTGACTTCTGTCTATGGTCACCTAAGTCAGTTATTCGTAACGCAGGGTGAATCCATACAAGCCGGCCAGCCTATCGCCATTACCGGCGGAACAGGTAAGGTCACGGGTGAACACCTGCATTTCAGCATTCGCATTAAACAACAGTACATCGATCCGATGGACTTTTTCTATCAAAATTTAATTAACAGAAATCATGAGTAAAAACTTCAAACCACTCCACGAACAGATTGCAAACAAACTGATCGCGGAATTACAGGCAGAAACATCACCATTCCAGAAACCCTGGACGGATAGTGACGCCCCGGCCTTTACAATTCCTGTCAATCCAACTACCAACAAAAATTATCGTGGCATGAACTCCTTATGGCTTTCCATGCAGGGCCATACTGATCCCCGGTGGATGACCCTCAAACAAGCCGGTTATGCAGGTTACGAGGTGGAAAAAGGTGCTAAAGCCACCCTGATCAATTTTGTCAAAAGAACAAATATTGAGGCGATGAGGGATGTGGATGGTAACAAGATCCTGGATGAGCATGGCAAAACGCAAACCCGCACTACCGAATATGAAAAGCCTGTTATCACCAATGCCTGGGTGTTTAATGCAGAACAGATCAAGGGAATCCCGCCGCTGGCAGAATACCTCAAAGAAAAGCAGGGTGAGCAAACCTGGAGCCCTATTGAAAGGGCTGAACAATTGATCAGCGACAGTAAAGCGGTCATTATCCACGGGGGAAACGAAGCGTACTACAATAAAGCCAGTGACCAGATCCGCTTGCCGTTAAAAGAGCAGTTCGAGAATGAAACCAAATATTACGCTGTTGCCCTGCACGAGATCGGGCATTGGACAGGCCACCAAACCCGCCTGGACCGCCCGATGGAAGGCCGTTTTGGTTCTGAAGCTTATGCCCGTGAGGAACTGCGTGCGGAAATTGCCTCCCTGATGCTGGGAAGCGAACTGAAGATCGGCCATAATTTCGGGCAGCACGCGGCTTATGTAAATAACTGGATAAAGATTCTCAAAGATGAGCCTTTTGAGTTGTTCCGCGCTTCTGCAGATGCCCAGAAAATATTTGATTATGTGGTGGATATCGGGCAGAAAGTGGAGTTAAAGGAAGAAAAGTCAAAGGATCAGACCCTGAAAAAGGGCGATGAGATCGCCTACAACAATAACGTTTATAAAGTGCTGGATAAAAAAGGCAAAACCTTCACCGTAGAAGATATGGAAGGCGGCAAAACAAAGGTCAGCCCCAATGACGGCCTTTTTAAATCCTTAGTTAACGCTAAAAATAATCCTGCAGAGCAGCAGCTCATTGTACAGGAAGAGGAAGTTTCACATAGCATAGGAAGATAAGATGAACCTGATCAGCTTTAAAGAAATGGATCTCCCGTTCCGGGAATTGGAGACCATCGGTCTGGCGGCAGGCGGCCAGCTTTTATTGAACGTCAATGACCTGAAAGCACTGCTTTCAGGTCGCAGGACTGGCCTGATGCACCTGGAAAACCTGGAAGCAGAAGGCATTCAGATCAAAGCCATGGATGCCAAAGTATCACTCCGGCAAAACGAACAGGGTAAAACGGATCTGTTGATCCATCCTATTTACAGGAAACCTGACACGCCGGATTTTTTGGATGACAACGAAGCCCGGCAACTGGAAAAAGGCGAAGTAGAGAACTTCCTGAAAACGACCACCGATAATAAGGGCAATAAAAAGGAGATCCTGGTAGAATACGATTCGGAAACCCGTGAGTTTATTGTTTCTGACACCGAAAAGATCATGGCACCCGATATGGTCAACAATGAATTTCTTACCCCGGCCCAGAAAGAAAAATACCGCAAAGGCAAAGAAGTAGAACTGGCCGACAGGACCAAGTTTAATTATTCCGGTACGGACCTGAATGGTATCCGGTCTAACAAGCTGGCCCTGATCGCTTCTATTGTCATTGACGGCGGGCTTTCTTATATGGTTTACAAAGGGCTGAATGCGCTCTTTGGTGAGAAACGGGACGAAAAGGAAGCCGGTACTTTAAGCCCCGGTTATTATAGCACTATGGCTGATGTAGAAGATCAGCGGCCCGTGGCGACGAATGAGCACATCCGTTTTGACAGTAAAAGCCGTTTTTCACGGTAATGAATGCGATTTTAACTGAGCTTGGAGTTCCCGGAGAACTCCAGGCTTTTTTTCAGGTAACCGACCTCGTATTCAGCTATGGGCCGGATAGCGAATACTTCGATAAAGACTTCCACCGGATTCCTGCCACCTCAAATGTATGGATGGCCGGTAATGACCTCACCAGGGAGGTGGTCATTACTTACAGCGCGATGGAGGCCATCGCGTATTTAACCCTTAACAAACACCGCTATTCCCGGATTGATACCCTGGCGTTTGTTGCCGTCGGCAACCTGCCCCATGACGGTCAGTTACAATGGATGCGCTCCGCCTGGCTGAAAAAAAAATATACACTCGTATTTGGCAATGGCCTGTTAGGAAGGTTAGCCGATATTAAAGTAGCTGCCGGACTGGCTGATCGCCGGGTCCGGCTGTACTGGAACAGCCCCAATATTCGTATAGAAACCGAAAACAGCCATCATGAATTTGCGATGGATAACCTCTCACTGAATGTTTTTGAGAAAGCATTTGGCATCCGCTCCGGGATACGCACCCATAAACCAATCCGGTTCGACACCTTTTTAGATCAATTGAAACACAATGGAAAACAATGAAATATTATTGAAACCGGCAATAAGCTTTGCCGTTCTGAAAATTCTACCGCTCATCTTTTTGGCCCTCCTTTTTTTACTGCTTGCCTGGTACCTGTCGCCTTTATTTGTATTTTTCAGTATCGGGACATTGGCTGCGGGCTGGTATCGTTTGCTATATATCCGAAAAAGCATTTACCTCATTACCCCGGAAGTCGTGAAGATCAGCCGGGGGATATTCTTTAAAAGAACGGATATGCTGGAAATATACCGCGTTAAAGATTATGTCATTACGCAATCTTTTATCCTTCAGCTCTTGGGCTTGATGAACCTGAACTTAAAAAGTACTGATGCCGAAAATCCGGTGATCTGTATGGTTGGCATACCGGAATCTGACGTTATCGACACGATTCGGGACTATGTTCAGGAAGCACGAAAACACAACAGGATTTATGAAATTAATTGAATAAAAACTTTGATTTTACTAATCTAATTAGTATATTTAGATATCAAACATCATGAAAACAATATTCTATTTTATCGCTTCCTGCTTCATCTCCACTTTCGCTTTTTGGGGCGCATTGGTAGCAAGAAACCCTTTCCCGCTTTATGGCGTAGGCTTCGGCATATGGGCGCTCTTCATATGGGGTTATAACCAGCGGTCAAAAAGAGAAGCGGATAAACGTTTCCACGAGCGAATGTTCCAGGACTATATGCGGTCTAAAAATCGTAATGCAAATCGCTGGTAATTGTTATTGATATAATCGTTTTTTAGTATGTTGCACGCTATTAAAATCGTGGGCAACCCGCTCACAATTGTGATAAGGTTTAGGTTAAAATCCCCAGGCGGCGAGCGCTCTGGGGATTTTGTTATTATATCACATTTTAGTGATTTTTCTGATTGATTAAGTAACGATTCGGGGCATCGGCAATGCAAAAATACTACCGTTTAAAGCGGCTTTAATTTCTAATAAATCAAGTCTTTTTTACGTAAACATTGTGAAAAAAAAGAATAGAGAAAACAGGTTTCAGAAAAAGTTAAGCCATAAGGAATCCAATGGAGAGGCATCTGAATATGCGCAGGAATTTCTAAAAACGCCGGAAGACGGGCCGCTGGTTACTGATGATGCCTATGCAGAACTGGACGCATTAGAGTATTTTAATAAAAGAAGGCTTCAAAAATTCCGGCAACGCCTGCTCTCCTCAATGAGCTATTATCCTGATGATCTCAGGAAGATTGAAGCCGGCTTAAGTTCGTACGCCCATAGTGCCGTAATACACACAAGAGAACTTGCAGTACTGGTAAGGTCGCTATCGATGACTTTTGAAAATATCTTGCTGGAAAATTATGAAAGCTCGGACGATGCTATAAGGCAGGTGATAAAAGCGAGCTACTTTGATACTACTGACTGGACCAGTGAATTTGATTTAAAGCCGGAAGATCTGATCACGCCGGATGGATTAAGGCATTACCGTTCCAACGCCAATAAAATAACTATCTCTGCAATGAATCATTGGTTAAGTTATATGGTGAAAAAGGAAGGCGAAAATTCGCTTGCGCAGCATTACGATGAACTTTTCATACAGAAAGGCGTAAACCATGCCCGGTATTACCAGGAAGTTCAACTTAAAGCGGATATGTTAAGCGCCTATACCGGTTTGCATCACTTTCCTTTTTTTGAAAGTGATATATTATCGTCCTACTCAATATCTTTCGACGTGGCCGGCAAATTTATGGCAGGTACCATTAACAGCAAAGGGCAGCGCAGGTTGATGATTGATGGGCATCCCGAAATGATCGAAGGCAGGATTTTATCATCCTGGATGGTATCACCAAGTTTTATCGACGGGCAGTTTGAGATCCTTTGTTTACCAAATCAGTTTACACTATATGTTAATTGGAAGAACTATGATGAAATTGCAGCAGGATTTGGATTGTCCAGAACCTGATCAGGCTCCGGCCGCTAGGTAATACCGACGTATTTGGTTACTAAGCAGGATATGATTAAATTTGTTGTTATCCAATCGTTCAGCGTTTATACGCTATCCATCGCAAAATCGGTCACTTAAAAACCATTCAAAAAGATGGCAAAGCAAATTTTAGTTACAGGCAACCCCTTTATGGTCACTGCCTTTTACGGCTCTTTAGCAGAACACTTTATAGCCGGTGAAACGATCATCATCAGATCAGTTAACGGCTGGTGGTGTAAACGAAGTATCAGGCAGGTATTTGCCCGTGAATACGGTCAGTGCCTTGTTGATCTGTAGGTAAGTTCAGGTAATTGCGTTAAAGGCTCGGGAACGGGCCTTTAACTTTATCCCATATTGCGATATAATAATGATTAAAGTAGATTTTGAATTTGAAGCTGAAACAAATACGAACTATCCGATAATTTACTCTAAAGAAGCGTACAGTAAAGCTTATGAGGAAGCTGTAAAGTTCAAGACAAGCTTTTATGACGCGGATTATTCCGACGCTGCAAAGGCACATCTGAGTTGGTACGTTGCATATATTGACGGGATCTTAAAAGGTAAGATATATAAAGATGAGCAGCTTGTGCCTCAGCTTTTTATCGTGGGAGCCATTCGTAAAGAACAAATCAGGGAATTTTTAAATTGTCATCTTTTTGCCGCTAAAGATTATTGCAATCACCTGATCGAAAACATAAAGCCTGCAACAGTTCGAAGATATGATCATACCCTCCGCAGCCTTGATGTGGACCTTGAACAGCTTCTTGTTAACTATGAAGTGCAGATCCGCAAATCCGTTGACCGGGTTGCGCCGACGAGCTGGCGTAAACCGGTGCTGAGTCCGAACGATATATTTTCAGCAGCTAAGGAATTATTTTATATTGAAGACCGTGATACAATCGAAGATCTTTACCTGAGAGACCTGAAACCGATGGTGATGTTCCAAATCAGGCAGATGGTAGAAATATTCGGAAGACAGATCATTGGTTATACCGATATAGTGGATAAAAAAGATATACCGGTAAAGAAATTCACCCAGGTAGCCTGGGAATTTATTGCAGAAGAATGCAAAAAAAAATCATCATCCCGGATCGTATTGCCATTTCCCGTGATCTTTATGAAAACATTGAACAGCTGGTCGAATAACTTTGTTCATACAAGTTATATCCATAGTGCTTACATTCAATATTATGCATTGCACATTCTTACACTGCTTTTAAAGGGTTCGGGCAGTTCATTCCGTATTTACAATGGAAACATGCAGCGAAAGGGACATGCTGATATCATGATAAGCAATTATGAAGAGTTGAAAAAAGATTTTGAAATTTATATTAATAGAAGGCAGCCTGGCTTAAAAGTTAATTGGCTTCCAATTACACAAATACAAGCTTACATTATTTCCTTGGGCTCAACAGTGCCGCAGTCATTATCATTCTGGGATAAAATCAGATTGTTTTTCCGGCGTGTTTTCGGGAATATTCTCGGGTTGTTCAACCGCTGATTAATAGGTGAACCCCGAGGGTTAATTATCTTTCTCGTTGAATTGATTTTACTGGTTTGAAACCGCTGATAAACAATACTCTTATCTTAATTTCCCGCAGGGTTGAGAAAGATTATTATTGTTCTGTAGTACCGAAACACTTGTCAATTTGATCTAAAAAAACACGGCATTATTGCAGCCTTACAGGCTTGATAATGAAACCGATCCTACCTCATAAAAGAAATATCACTCCCGAACAGGCAGTAAAAGTGCTTGCCAAAAATGGAATAGTTGCTGACGAAAAAGAAGCGAAGATTATTTTGGATTTCTTATATATTTTGGCTAAATTGACTGTTAATCAATACTTTAATGACACATAACGCGGTCGTATTGTAATGCTCTCTTTATCAAATTCTTACTATTATGACTTCTGCTTATTTATACGTCCGTGTAAGTACGGATGAGCAAAAAAGAAAAGGCTACTCCCTGCCTGAACAGGAAGACCGTTTACTACGCCACTGTGAATTTAACAACATCGAGGTAAAAGGTATTTTCCGGGAAGACTACTCTGCCAAAAACTTCAAAAGGCCGGAATGGAACAAATTGTTGACCGTCGTTAAAAACCGTAAAAAGAAAGACCGGGAAAATATCCTTTTCATTAAATGGGACAGGTTTAGCAGGAACATTGAATTTGCCTACCAGATGATCGGTATTTTAAGGGCGATCAATGTGCAGGCGATGGCCATCGACCAGCCGATTGATTTTAGCATTCCTGAGAGCACGGTAATGCTTGCGGTTTATTTATCTATCCCTGAAGCTGAAAATGGAAGACGAGCGTTAAACACCTCCGGTGGTATGCGCAGGGCCAGGAAAGAAGGCCGCTGGATGGGCGCGGCACCTAAAGGCTACCAAAACCTGGTGTATCCCGATGGAAGGAAGTATATCGCCCCAAAACATCCTGAAGCAGCTTTAATGAAATGGGTATTTGAGGAATTGTCTAAAGGTATTCTTGTTGCCGAACAGGTCCGCAAAATTGCTTGTCAGAGAGGCCTCAAATGTGAACGCAATAATTTCTGGAAACTCATCCGCAATCCGATGTATGCGGGTATCATCGTAGTTCCCCCATTTGAAAACGAGGAAATGCAGTTTGTAAAATCTCAGCATGAGGCCCTGATATCGCAAACACTTTTTTATGAAGTTCAAAACATTTTAAATGGCAATAAGCGCCCTATAGCTACCAAAGTTGTATCAAAGGATATGCTACCGCTACGTGGCTTTTTAGAGTGCCCGGATTGTAACCGGATGCTAACAGGCAGCGCATCAAAAGGAAGGCACGAACGCTATTATTATTACCATTGCACCGGCACTACCTGTAAATGCAGGTTCAAGGCAGAAACAGTCAATCAATACTTTGAGGATGAACTGATCAAGTTCAATTTAGCACCGGGTGTTGGCGAACTGTTTAAAATGGTGGTTATGGACGAATGCAGATCAACCAGCAGGGATGATTTAGATGAAAAGAAAGTTATCTCAAATAGGATTGAAGAGCAGGAATTAATCTTATCTAAGGCCAGGAAAAGGCTATTAAAAGAAGAGATTGATGCCGATGATTTTAAAGCGATAAAAGCCGAATGTAATGAAGAATTAAGGCTATTAGAAAGTAAACTGGCGGACCTTCCGGCTAAATCAAATGAGTTAAAGTCTATTGAGATGCTTTTAGACGTAGTAATAGCCCGATATTCAAATATCCTGCAACACTATAAAAATCAGCCAGTTGAGGAAAAGAGGAAAATTATTGGTTCGATGTACCCCAAAAATCTATGTTTTGACGGAACCCAACATCGAACCGCTTATTTGAGTGAACCACTTTCTCTTATCTTGCTGATAAACAGCAATTTACAAGGCAAAAAAAGAGGGGAAAAGTTGTCTTTTTACAACCTTTCCCCCCAAGTAGCCCGTAGGGGAATCGAACCCCTGTTTCTAGAATGAAAATCTAACGTCCTAACCCCTAGACGAACGGGCCTTTTTGTTAGCCTAAATCAAGTATTTTTGATTTAGTTCCCCTTATTTTGGGAATGCAAAGATATATCTTTCATCAGAAATTAAAAATATTTTTTAAGTTTTTTTTCAACGAATTTTTATCCGGCTTAAAAGCGTGTGTTACATCAAACAAAAAATGGCTTTGCCTATTTATAAATGCGGTATATATAAGTACCTTTAAACAAACACATAACCTTATGAAAGCCATTTGGAATAACCAGGTAATTGCCGAAAGCAGCAACACCATCGTAGTTGAAAATAATCATTACTTCCCCAAGGATAGTGTAAAGCCTGAGTTGTTGCAGGAAAGCAGTACGCATACTACCTGCCCGTGGAAAGGTAAGGCATCTTACTTTACGCTTGATGTGGATGGCAAACAAAACCCTGATGCTGCATGGTACTATCCCGAGCCTAAGGCTGCCGCTTCACAAATAGCTAACTATATCGCTTTTTGGAAAGGCGTAAAAATAACCGACTAACATGAAGCAATACGATGCAATAATTATTGGTTCCGGCCAGGCAGGCGCGCCGCTGGCAAAAAAGTTAGCCGTTGCAGGCAAAAAAACACTGATCGTTGAGAAACGCTATTATGGCGGTACTTGTATCAATGATGGTTGCACACCTACCAAAACAATGGTTGCCAGCGCCCGTGTTGCTTACCTGGCGGGCAAATGCAATGATATGGGTGTAACCATAAAAGGTTATAAGGTGGATATGCGGCAGATCAAAAAGCATAAGGATGATATTTTGCTTAAATCGCGTAACGGGAGCCTGAAGGCCGCGCAGGAAACCAAAAACCTGGATGTACTTTTTGGTGATGCCTCGTTTACAGGTATCAAAACTATTGCCGTGCAAACGCCAAAGGATGGTGTGCAGCAATTTAAAGCCGACCTTATTTTTATAAATACGGGTGGCAAACCTATTATTCCGCATGATATTGAGGGATTGGATGGCATAGATTACCTTACTTCTACCAGTGTACTTGAGCTGGAAAAAGTGCCCGAACACTTAATGATACTTGGCGGTAATTACATCGGGTTAGAATTTGGGCAGATGTTTGCCCGCTTTGGCAGCAAGGTAACCATTATAGAAAGATCTGCAAATATACTTGCACGCGAAGACGAGGATATATCTGCCGAGATAACTAAAATTCTGCAGCAGGAAAACATCACTATACATACCAACGCAAAGGCTGCCCGTTTTAAGCAAAAGGAAAAAGGTAAAATAACCGCCACAGTTAAGGTGGGCGATGCCGAAGAAAAAATAAAATGCAGCCATGTGCTCATAGCGGTTGGCCGTGCGCCACAAACCGATACTTTGGGGTTAGATAAAACCGGTGTGAAAACTGATGACAAAGGCTTTATACAGGTTAATGCCAAACTGGAAACTAATGTAAAAGGCATTTATGCTCTGGGCGATGTTAAAGGCGGCCCGGCATTTACGCATATTTCTTACAACGATTATACCATTGTTTACCGCAACCTGATAGAAAAGCAAAACCTGAGCACGCGCAACCGCCCGGTACCGTACTGCATGTTTACTGATCCCGAACTGGGCCGCGTAGGCATTACCGAAGCAGAGGCCAAAGCGCAGGGCCTGAATTATAAGGTGGCTACGCTGCCGATGGCGCATGTGGCCCGGGCCATAGAAACCGGCGATACCCGCGGGCTGATGAAGGCCGTGGTAGATGCTAAAACAAAAAAGATACTGGGTGTTGCCATTGTGGGTACAGAAGGTGGCGAGATCATGAGTGTATTGCAAATGGCTATGGAAGGCGGTATTACGTATAATAGGATCAGGTATTGCGTATTTGCGCATCCAACCTATTCAGAATCGCTCAATAATTTATTTATGACCCTGGAGGATTAAGTGTTTTTATGATAAAAGTTGAGCGGCTTGTAAAAACATTTGGCACAACCAAGGCTGTTAATGATATTTCTTTTGAAGTAAACGCTGGCGAAACACTGGCCTTGCTGGGTACCAGCGGTTGTGGCAAAACCACCACCCTTAAAATGCTGAACAGGCTGATAGAGCCCGATAGTGGCACCATATCCATCAACGGCAAAAATGTGATGGAGCAGGAGCCGGAAGCCTTGCGCCGAAGCATTGGTTATGTGCTGCAAAATAACGGCCTGTTTCCGCATTATACCGTAGCCGAAAATATAGCCATTGTACCCAACCTGCTTAAATGGGATAAAGCCAAAACCGACAAGCGTATTAAAGAATTATTGGATAAACTGCACCTGTTTAAAGATTATTTTAACGCTTACCCCGGCGAATTAAGCGGCGGCCAGCAGCAGCGCATTGGCCTGGCAAGGGCTTTAATTGCCGACCCGCCCGTACTGCTGATGGACGAGCCCTTTGGCGCGCTGGATAATGTTACCCGCACTAAAATACATCACGAGTTTAAAGAACTGGATGAACTAAAACGTAAAACCATCATCATAGTAACGCACGATGTGCAGGAGGCTTTTGAACTGGCCGACCGTATAGCCCTGATGGATAAAGGCAGGATTGTGCAGATTGGCACCCCTGCCGAATTACTGTTTTACCCGGCTAATGATTTTGTGAAAGATTTTTTGAAAGAGCAGCACCTGCAACTGGAGCTAAAAACCATTAAACTGACCGATATCTGGCAGTACCTGCCGGATACCGGTAAAAAGATCAATACTTCGCAGGTACCGGCCTCGGCAGGCATCTGGGATGCGCTGGACAGTTATAAGTTTTACCCTCGCGAAAACATCAACATCCTTAACCAGCAAAGTAAGGAGGTGCGCTCGGTAACGTTCAGCCAGTTAATGAGCGCTTACTCGCATTATAAAAACCACCAGCCGCATGAATGAGCATCAGCAAACCTTATGGGAGTTTATGCAGCAGCAAAGCGATAAGCTGCTGGTACAAACCATGCAGCATATCGGGCTAACCTTTATCTCGCTTTTTATAGCTGTATTAATAGGTTTACCATTGGGTATTTATATCACCCGTAAAAAGCAATTGTCGGGCTTAGTGTTAGGTATAGCAGGCGTATTGCAAACCATCCCCAGTATTGCCTTACTTGGTTTTATGATCCCGCTTTTAGGTATCGGCGCCAAGCCTGCTATTGTAGCTTTGCTGCTCTACGCGCTCTTGCCCATTATCCGTAATACCTATACCGGCATAACCGGGGTGGATGCAACCGTTAAAGAGGCGGCTGTAGCTATGGGGATGAATAAGTGGCAGGTGCTTTTTAAGGTAGAACTGCCTTTAGCCATGCCGGTGATACTGGCCGGGATCCGTACGGCTACGGTTATTAACGTAGGTGTGGCTACCCTGGCATCCTATATTGCAGCCGGTGGACTGGGCGAATTCATCTTCGGCGGTATTTCGCTTAATAATACCAACATGATCCTGGCCGGGGCCATACCTGCGGCTCTATTAGCTGTATTGTTTGATTTCCTGTTATCGCTGGTGCAAAACCTTAACTTTAAAAAAGTAAAGGGCGCGGTAAAGGTTGCACCTGTTGTATTGCTGGTACTCTCTTGCCTGTACTTTATCCCATCGGCCTATGGCAGTAAATTAACCGCTGGTTTTACGCCCGAGTTTATGGGCCGGCAGGATGGTAACCTGGGCCTCATCAGTAAGTATGGCTTAAAGATCCACACTATTGTGATCAACGATGCGGTAATGTATAAGGCCGCGCAGGAGAAGGAGCTGGACGTGATCAGCGGCTACAGCACCGATGGGCGCCTGAAGGCTTATGACCTGCTGGTGTTGGGCGATGATAAAAAGATCTTCCCGCCTTATTATGCTGCGCCTATTGTTAGGGAAGATGCCCTGCGAAAATTCCCGGAGCTGGAGCAAACGCTGAATAAGTTATCGGGCCTAATAAATGATTCGGTAATGACCGAATTAAATTATCGTACCGACTATCTTCACCAAACGCCCGAGCGGGTTGCAAAAGATTTTTTGGAAGCTAAAAAATTGTATAAGCCGGATCGTGGCGGCAACGAAGGTGTGGTACGTATTGGCTCAAAAATATTTGGTGAGCAGTACATTTTAGCCAGTATGTACACTATGCTGATAAAGGGTTATACCAATTACAACGTGGCCACTAAAACCGGCCTTGGTGGCACCAAAATAGTATTTGATGCCATGACTAATGACCAGATAGACGTTTACCCCGAATATACCGGCACAGGGCTTTTAGCCATATTACAAGCGGCCCCGCAAACAGTTACCCGGCTGCAGGTTAGCAAGGATAGCACTTATAACTATGTGCAGCGCGAGTTTAAAAAACGGTATAAAATTAAATGGTTAAAACCAATTGGGTTTAATAATGCGTATGCTTTAATGATGCGCCAGGCACAGGCAAAACAACTTGGTGTCAAAACAATTTCAGATCTTAAACGCTATTTGGATAGCAAATAATACAATGGATTTAGCCGACTGTTATAAAAAAGTACGCCAGCGAACAGATGCAATATGCGAGCCGCTGCAAACAGAAGATTACGTAGTACAACCTGTAGTTGATGTTAGCCCGCCCAAATGGCATATAGGCCACACTACCTGGTTTTTTGAAACCTTTATCTTAAAGCCTTACTTTGCCGAATACCAGGAATTCGACCCCAATTATAATTACGTTTTTAACAGCTATTACGAAACTGTAGGTAACCGCGTGATCCGTACAGACAGGGGGAACTTAAGCCGCCCTACCGTAATTGATGTTAAGCGTTACCGTAAGTATGTGGATGATGCCATGTACAACTTTTTGGCCTGTGGAAACATCAGCCCCGATGTTGAAGAACTACTGGTTTTGGGCTTTAACCACGAGGAGCAGCACCAGGAACTTTTATTGACAGATATTAAATACATCCTGGGTAACAACCCGCTTTTCCCCGCATATGATCATCATTACGTATCGCCAAAAGCGCAACATAGCGATGGTGGTTTCATCCGGATAAACGAAGGGATTTACGAGGTTGGTTTTAAAGGCGAAGGATTTGCTTTTGATAATGAGCTGAACCGCCACAAAGTTTATTTAAACGAATTTGAGATAAGCCCTAACCTGGTTACCAATGCCGAATATCTGGAGTTTATTAACGCAGGCGGTTATCACGATTTTAGGCATTGGCACGCTGCCGGCTGGGATTGGGTGAACACCAACCAGGTACAAGCGCCGATGTACTGGCACAATATGGATGGGCAATGGCATAATTACACCTACCAGGGCCTGCAAACACTGCATTTGCATGATGTGGTAACCCACATTAGCTATTATGAGGCTTATGCCTACGCTTCCTGGAAAGGCCTGCGCTTGCCTACCGAGTTTGAATGGGAGGTAGCTGCCCCCCAATTTAGCTGGGGCTTGCGCTGGGAGTGGACGGAAAGTGCTTATCTGCCTTATCCGGGTTTTGCCAAGGCACCCGGCGCCATAGGCGAATATAATGGCAAGTTTATGGTAGGCCAAAAGGTATTGCGCGGGGCATCAGAAGTAACCTCGCCGGATCATAGTCGCATTACCTACCGCAATTTCTTTCAGCCGGAGTTACGCTGGCAATTTACTGGCATACGTCTTGCTAAATAATATCACAATATCATACCCATGGCATCTACCACTACAGCAGCACAACAAACCACAGATAATACCCTTACAGACGATCAGTTTTATCAGGACGTTATCGCGGGTTTAACATCCACCCCAAAACGCCTCGACTCTAAATATTTTTATGATGCGCAGGGCGATAAGCTTTTTCAGGAATTGATGAGCTGCGAAGAATACTATCCTACCAATTGCGAAATGGAGATCTTCACCACCCAAACGGCAGAGATCTGTAAAGCCATTATTGCAGATGGGGATGCTTTTGACCTGATCGAACTGGGTGCAGGCGATGCCACAAAATCTACCCGCTTATTAAAGTACCTGATAGATAATAATGCCGATTTTACTTACCTGCCGATAGATATCTCAGAAAATGTAATATCGTATCTAAACATCACTTTGCCGGTTACTTTGCCGGGGATAAAAATTGAGGGACTTAACGGTGAGTATTTTCAAATGCTTAAAAAAGCCGCAGCTATTTCTAACAGGCGTAAAGTTGTGCTGTTCCTGGGATCAAATATTGGTAATATGCCTGTAGAAGCGGCCAAAGGTTTTTGCGAGGAGTTACGCAATAACCTGTCTGCCGGCGATATGCTGCTGATCGGTATTGATCTAAAGAAAAACCCCGCAACTGTATTAGCTGCTTATAACGATAAAGGCGGCATCACCAAACGCTTTAACCTGAATTTACTGGAACGCATTAACCGCGAACTGGGCGGCGATTTTAATACCTCGCAGTTTGATCATTACGCCATGTATGACCCGGAAACCGGTTCCTGCAAAAGCTATCTGATCAGCCTGGCCGATCAGGAAGTGAATATCGGGCACCAAACCATTTCTTTTGAAAGAGATGAATATATTTATATGGAGATCTCTCAGAAGTACGCCGCTCAGGAAGTAAATGAATTGGCAACCCAGGCAAAATTTAAACCTTTAAATCAATTTTTTGATAACAAAAAATGGTTTGTAGATGCCATTTGGAGGGCGGAATAAGATTGGCAAAGGGTAGCTCCTACGGAGCAAGAAAAAACCTGTTCTTGTTCTACAAAGCGGTAGCCCCGATGGGGCAAATTTATGTTTCAGTAATAGCTAAAAATACAACTTACAGTAGTAACTGTATTTTATTAATGGCGCCTAAAGTTTATTAATTGTTAAAGAGGTACTGAAAGATAAATTTCATTAGCTGCCTGTTACCAAGCATGTGCCTTAGGCACTACCGCTTTGTAGCAAATATTTATTGCTTTTCAGCGTGCCGTAGGTACGCCCCCTATCTTGCAAATAAAAGAACCTATTGCACCTGTTATTATTAAACCTATATTTATAAAAATATAAAGCCTAAAATGACGTCATCAACAATTGTAGCCTACCTGGTTGCATTCTTTCTCATCATTGTATTATTATCATCCTTTGTAACCGTTAAACAGGGCACCATAGCCGTGGTAACCATTTTTGGTAAATACCGCCGTATCCTAACGCCGGGGCTTAACTTTAAGATCCCGCTGGTAGAGCAGATCTACTCTAAAATATCTATCCAGAACCGTTCTGTAGAGCTTGAATTTCAAGCTGTTACTTATGATCAGGCTAATGTTTATTTCAAGGCCATGCTGCTTTATTCGGTATTAGATCAGCAAGAAGAAAGCATCAAAAACGTGGCCTTTAAATTTGTGGATGAACGTAACCTGATGCAAGCGCTTATCCGTACCGTAGAGGGTTCGATCCGTGCATTTGTAGCCACCAAACGCCAAAGCGAAGTGCTGATATTGCGCCGCGATATTGTAGAACACGTTAAGGAACAGTTAGATACAATATTAGAGGGCTGGGGTTACCACCTGCAGGATCTGCAACTGAACGATATTACCTTTGATGACATCATTATGAAATCGATGAGCCAGGTGGTGGCATCCAACAACCTAAAAGCTGCTGCAGAAAATGAGGGGCAGGCATTGCTGATCACCAAAACCAAAGCCGCTGAGGCTGAGGGGAATGCCATCAAGATCTCGGCCGAGGCCGAGCGCCAGGCGGCCCAACTGCGTGGCCAGGGTATTGCCCTTTTCCGCGAGGAAGTGGCCAAGGGTATGACGGTTGCTGCCAAAGAGATGCAGGAAGCGAATATGGATACCTCGGTTATCCTGTTCACCATGTGGACGGAATCTATCAAACACTTTGCAGAGAACTCGAACGGCAACGTGATATTCCTGGATGGTTCTACCGATGGGATGCAGCAAACCATGAAAGAAATGATGGCCTTAAACCTTTTACAGTCAGACAAAGTCAAAAAGTAAAGTTTCACTTTACCCTTGGCATCAATGATATTTAAATACCTGCGCGCTTTTTGCGCCTTAGCGCTGCTATGTTTTACGCTTGCACCTGCCTGGGCGCAACCGCACCGGATGTTGTCTGTTAATGATTTTCAGGGAACGCCGCGGCCAAATGGGCGCGGCGTAATTGCCTACACCAACTGCACTATTGATTTTAAATACCAGGCCAGCCGCAGGGGCGATGATTATATTATCCACGCTAATGTGCGCCTGTTTATGAACAATTATAAATCATGGATAGACCGGTCGCGGATAAGCAGTGCCGAACAGCTTGCCGAAATTTTAAAGCACGAACAGGGCCATTATACCATTGCCTACCTGGAGCAGCAGGAGGTATTACGCGCCATAGAACGCACACGTTTTACGGCCAATTACACGGCCGAGGCCATGAACCTTTTTAACCGGATAGATGCCAAATACAAGCAGCTTAACCAGGATTATGACGAAGATACCGAGCATATGGTTAACCGCCAGCAGCAGCATAGCTGGGACATTTATTTCGCCAAACGCCTGCAATATATGCCGCAGGAGAATGCGAGCTTATAATTGATTTTCAATATCAAATATGTCGTGGTAAGCCTGTCAAACCATTAGCCACTTCGTTAAGTTTTCGAAAAAACTGACATCGTGTGTATGTGGTGCATTTCCTTAAAACACCGGTTTGTCATCTGCCAATTATTCCCGTACTTTTGACCCTCGTATGCCAACCGGTAAAAACTTATACTTTGCTTCTGATTTCCATTTAGGCGCTAAAAGCTATGCATCCTCGCGCGAGCGGGAAGACCGCATCATCCGCTGGCTGGATCTGATCAAAAATGATGTTGCCGAACTGTTTTTGATGGGCGATGTATTTGATTTTTGGTTTGAGTATAAAACGGTGGTGCCCAAAGGTTACGTTAGGTTTTTAGGTAAACTGGCGCAGTTAACAGATGCCGGTGTAAAGCTTTACCTGTTTAAAGGCAACCACGATATGTGGATGTTTAATTATTTTACAGAAGAACTTGGCGCAAGCATCATCAGCAACGAATTAGCGATTGTGCGTGGCGGCAAAACGTTTTACTTGCACCATGGGGATGGCCTTGGCCCCGGCGATAAATTGTATAAATTTTTGAAAAAGTTTTTTCGCAGCGGGGTTTGCCAGTGGCTTTTTGCGCGGCTGCACCCCAATCTGGGTGTGGGCATAGCCAATGCGTGGTCCAGAAAGAGCCGCATTGCGGGCGCTAAAGACGTTAAGAAGATACAGCATCAGCAGGAATGGCTGGAGGTTTATTCCAAAGAGATCTTAGAAACCAAGCATTACGATTACTTTATTTTCGGCCACAGGCACTTGCCATTAGATATAGCCCTGCCCGGTAATAGCCGGTATGTAAACTTGGGCGAATGGGTAAACCATAACACCTACGCGGTTTTTGACGGTGAGAATCTGGAATTAAAGTGGTTTGAAAAGGCCACAAAATAACGAATATAGAATACTGAATTTTGAATGATGAAGTGTTCTTATTTCAATATTTGATGTTGAGTGTTCAACATTCGATATTTTACCCCAAAAATCTATTTACAATACACTGAATTTATTATGTGCCGATAATTGCGTATTTTTGCATGTTTTTGCACGGCAATAACAAACCTAAACCCGATGGTAATGAAAAGCTTTGGTGTGGCGGAGTTTAAAAGCACGGGCAAAAAGCTTGTAATGCACAGCGGGGCTGCAGTAACCCAAAACCTACTGCAATTGATTTTCAAATAAGAAGATGTTAGAAAAATTAGAATTAATATACCAACGCTGGAAAACCGTAGAAGGCGAATTAAGCAGCCCCGAAGCAATGGCTGATATGAAGCGTTTTGCCCAGCTGAATAAAGAATATAAAGACCTGGCCAAGATTGTTGACGAGTATAATGTTTACAAAAACATTATGAGCAACATTGAAAGCAACAAAGAAATTTTAGCTACCGAAAAAGACGAAGAATTTCGTGAAATGGCTAAAATGGAACTGGATGAACTGCTGGTTAAACAGGATGAGATGGAAGAAGTTATCCGTTTGATGCTGATACCAAAAGATCCGGAAGATTCTAAAAATGCCATTATTGAGATCCGTGGTGGTACGGGCGGCGACGAAGCTGCACTTTTTGCAGGCGACCTTTACCGTATGTATATGCGCTATTGCGAGCGCCGCGGCTGGAAAACCGAACTGGTTGATTATACCGAAGGTACTGCAGGCGGTTATAAAGAGATTGTATTTAACGTAAATGCAGAGGATGCTTACGGTAACTTTAAATACGAAAGCGGGGTGCACCGGGTACAGCGCGTGCCTGATACCGAAACCCAGGGCCGTGTGCATACCTCTGCTGCATCTGTAGTGGTATTGCCCGAGGTGGATGAGTTTGATATCGACCTGCAAGTGAGCGATATCCGTAAGGATCTGTTTTGCGCGTCTGGTCCGGGCGGACAGTCAGTAAACACTACCTATTCTGCGGTACGTTTAACACACATTCCAACCGGTATTGTTGCCCAGTGCCAGGATCAAAAATCGCAGTTGAAGAATTATGATAAAGCCTTAGGCGTATTAAGATCTCGGGTTTACGAAATGGAGCTGCAAAAGCACCTGGAAGAAACATCTAAAAAACGTAAAACCATGGTGGCCACCGGCGACAGGAGTGCTAAGGTACGTACCTATAACTATCCGCAGGGCCGCTTAACCGAGCACCGCATAGGCTTAACTATTTATAACCTTACCGGCGTAATGAACGGCGACCTGCAGGAAATTATGGAAGCCCTGCAATTTGCAGAGAACGCCGAACGGTTGAAAGAAGGTACCGCAGCGTAAGCTTGTTGTTATAAGTAGTTATATTTGATAGTAGCCGGAGTTAATAATAATTGATATGAAAATAACAATTGAAATTGATACTAAAAGCGAGCTGGAAAAGCTTACCGCCTTCTTTAAAACTTTTAAAATAGAGCGGGTTAAATTAGTGGCTGATGAAAATAGCGCTATAACCAGGGGCGATAAATCGATTGATCCTTCGTCCCTTTTTGGGATATGGGCAAAACAGCCCAAAACCCTCGATGATATCCGTAATGCCGCCTGGAAGCGTAAATAAGGTTACAGCCAATGGTTTTGTGCGATACTAATATTCTGATTAATTTATTCAATGGCAATGAAGCTACACGCTTAAGCCTTAATAACATAGGCTTAGATAATATTGCGATATCTGATATAACCGTAATGGAGCTTTACCAGGGCATGGGTAATAAAGCAGAATTATTACAGATGAAAAAGAAGCTTAGGTTTTATGATTCTATTCAAATTGATATTCAAACATCTGTTTTAGCAACTGAGCTTATCGAAAAGTTTAGATTAAGCCAAGGTCTCCAAATTCCTGATGCCATAATAGGTGCTACTGCAATAATTCACCAAATACCTCTTTTTACGTATAATATTAAAGATTTTAATTTTATGCCGGGTTTACAATTATTGTAGATATCTCTTCTTTGGCAATTATTATTTCTTACCTATAAAACCTGTTTTCATGTCAATTTCATAATGCCCCGTTATTTTAGCGTTTGTAAAGTTGCATTCGGGCGTTACGCTGCGTAATAGTTGAATATAACTTACTTAACTGTATAAAACGCAAATTATGCTGGCAGTAGAAAATTTATCAGGTTCATCAACCATTTTTAACCGCGAAACACGGTTATTAGGTAACCGGTTTGGGATTAGCATCGTAGCTAATGATGCGGTGTGGGCGCTTGCCCGTATTAACAGTGCCTTTAACGAGATTACCCGCGTTGAAAAACTGTTAAGCGCTTTTCCGGAAGACAGTGCCCTTAATAACATTAACCGGAATGCCGGCATAAAGCCTGTACGTGTGGATGCAGAGATTTTTCGTTTGGTTGACCGCGCCCTGCAAATATCGGCCCTTACCTATGGTACTTTTGATATTACCTACGCAGCAGCCAATAACAATGCCACCGACGATTCTGCTAACGGCCCGGTTACCGTTATAAAAAAGATCAGAAAAAAAATAAGCCTTACCAATTACACCAATGTGGTGTTGGATTTTAACGCGCAAACCGTATTCTTAAAAAATAAAGGGATGCGTATCGGCTTTGGCGCCATCAGCCGTGGCTACGCAGCAGATAGGGCAAAATATATTTTACAGATGGAAGGCGTTAGCAGCGGCGTTATTAATGCCGGCGGCGATCTGCTTACCTGGGGCTTGCAGCCCGACAATACCCCCTGGACCATTGCATCTGCCGACCCTGCACAGGCTAACCAGCCATATGCGGGTATCAATATCAGCAACATGGCAGTGGCTACTTCCTACAACAGCGAAGCAGAGCCCAGCCTGAATAAAAAGGTAAACAGCGATATCGACCCGGAGAATGGTTTCCCGGTGAGTAAAATTAAAAGCGTAAGCATTATTACACCCGGTGCCGAACTGGCCGATGCCATGGCTTCACCGGTTATTGCAATGGGCATAAATGCGGGCTTATACTTAATCAATAAGTTAAACCAAATGGCCTGTATCATCATTGACGACCATGCACGTGTTTACACGTCAAAAGATATTAGCGTACTGCTATAAGTTTCTGCTTATACCGGCACCATAAACCTATTACCATTAACGCGCTAAACACCGGGAAAAACCCATCGTGTTTAGCGCAATTTTTTTTAATAACAATAAATTCATACCTGCAAAGGCAGTTACCTGCGTATCTTTGCAAATATTAAGCGTTCCTGCCCCCAAAATGATAAAGTGGTTTTTGTATATTGTACTCTTCATGATATTCGCACCACGCTTGTCATACGCTAAAAATAATTCTGGCCTGCATGGTGGTTCTTTAGGCATAAACAATACATTTAATACATTTTACACGTTACAACAACGCGATACAACTGTAACAAAAGGCAGGCAGAGGCAATCTGATGAAGAAAAGAAAAAGATAAAAGAGGTTGCCAGGGCTAAAAAACAGCCAATACCCGAAAAAATAGAAATTGTTGACCCGGCAAAACCAAAGCCCAAACGCCAGCGCAGGCCCGAGGGTTTGGAACGCCCGCCCGAAATACCAAGGAGAAACGACTGATGAGATACTTTGGCTTTCTGTTATTGATAATTACCTGCAGTGTTTTAAATGCTTCAGCCGCAAAGCCTGGCAGGGTAGCATACCGGGATAGCTATGCAGTGGCCGATACGGATACCCTTGTACGTAAAAATTCGGTTTCGGCAGGTATAACTTATGGCAGCGACGCCCTCTTCTTTGGCCGCACGGGCCCTATCAGGTATCCATTCATGTCTACCGATATAATTTTTAACACCAAATCCGGCTTTTTTGTATATGGCTCGGCATTAAAAGTGTTGGGTTATAAACCCCTTGTGGATGAAATAGACCTGGGTGGGGGCTACTACTACCGGCTATCTAAAAAGTTTACAGGCACCCTAAGTTATACCCGGTTTATTTTTAACAAAGAAGCCAACATCATTAAATCATCCGCATCTAATGATATCAACTGGAAGAACACGCTCGACTGGAAATTGCTGAAAACCAGCGCTACGGTTGATTACCTTTTTGGTAAATCGTATGACATATTCACCACCATTACCAACTCAAAGTACTACGAGAGCAGTTTTAATATCTTTAACGATCAGGATTTTTTGTCGATAAATCCATCGGTAAGCCTTATTTTTGGTACACAAAACTTTGTACAGCGTTACTCGGTCGACCATCAGTACCGGTCAGAGATAGATAATATTAATACGCAATTTGAAAATGGCAAGCGCGCAAGGGCAAATGCTAAGTTTAACATGTTAAACTATAGTTTTAAACTGCCGCTGGCCTATAATATGCCCCATTACACATTAGAGGCTTCTTATAAATACTCTATCCCGGTAAACGTGGAAGGCGCCCTGAAAAACAGGCGCGAATCATTTTTTAATTTCACCTTTTATTACGTGTTTTATTAGATGAATGTATTGATCATAGAGGATGAAAAATCACTTGCCCACGAGCTGGAACTGTTCCTGGTAAAAAATAATTATATCTGCGAGATCTGCTATAACGGGGCATCCGCATCAGAAAAAATTGCCGTTAACCTTTACGATTTTATCCTGCTTGACCTCGGCCTGCCGGATTATGACGGGCTCGACCTGTTGAAGGAGGCTAAAAAAGCAAATCCCGAGGCTGCCTGCATCATCCTGACCGCCCGGGCGGAAGTAAATGACAGGGTAAAGGGCCTCGACCTGGGTGCCGACGACTACCTGGCAAAACCCTTTTCGCTTTTAGAGCTGCAAAGCCGTATGCAGGCCATCATCCGCAGAAAATTTGGCGTAGCACAAAACGTGATAGATCTGGAAGGTTTTTTAGTGAACCTTACCGAGCGTACCATTATGCATCATACCGACCCGGTGAACGCTATCACCAAAAAAGAGTTTGACCTGATAGCTTATATGCTGCTGCATAAAAACCGCACCCTTACCCGTGCACAATTAAGCGAACACATTTGGGGCAGTTTGATCAATGACGATTACGACTCGAACTTTATTGATGCCCACATCAAAAACATCCGCAAAAAGTTAAGCGCCTATGCCCCTGCAGACTGGCTGGAAACTGTACGCGGCCTGGGTTACCGCATAAAAACAAACGTTTAAGTATTTGAAACTTCAAACCAAATTAACGCTGTTTAATGCCATATCAAAACTGGTTATTGTAACCCTTTTTATATTGCTGCTGCCCAACATTATCGAAAACATCAACAAAAGCTATACAGATAGCCGCCTGGTAAAGCAAAAGGATAAGCTACTGCAAATTGTACATGAAAGGGGCATAAAAAACTACATTGAAGATGGTGAAAGCTATGGCAGTTACCTCCCCCTAAAAGAAGAATATGTGAGTTTGGCCGAGGCAGAGCCGGGTTACTATTTAGATACTATTAAAGATGAGCAGCGTGTGGTAGAAAGGGATACCATTGATTACCGTATTTTAAGCCATACTTTTAGGGCCGGCAACCGTAACTACCTTTTAGAGATTGGTAAAAGCACCGAAACTATCGGCGAAACTACCGGCCCGCTCCAAAATATCGCCTTCCAGATACTGCTGGGGATGATCTTGCTCACCATCCTGGCCGATCAGATCTTTTCCAGCTATATCCTGCGGCCGTTAAGTATGATTATCCGTACCAAGCTCATCAATAATAAATTCCCTAAGCTAACGGTATATAAAGAGGTTAAAACCAGCACCTCAGATTTTCAGCACCTGGATCTCAGCATCCACAAGATGGTAGAAACTATCGAAACTGCCTTTCAGAAAGAGCGGGAATTTATCTCCAATGCCTCGCATGAGCTGATGACGCCGATATCCATCCTGCAATCAAAGATCGAGAATATGTTTGAGCAGGATGACATTGCCGACGAGCTTAAAGTGCGCCTGCTGGAGATGCAAAAGATCCTGAACCGGCTCAAAAGCATCACTAAAACGCTCTTGTTGATCTCGCAGATAGAGAACGAACAATTTTTAAAGGAAGACAGCATTGCTGCCAAACAACTTATCGAGGATGTTTACGAAGAGATCTCTATCCGCCTGCAGGAACGCAACCTCCGTATGGCGCTAATGATAGAGGATGATGTGATGCTGAACCATGTAAATAAGTATTTACTGTTTAACCTGCTGTTTAACCTCATCAACAACGCTATAAAATATAACCGCCCCGATGGCGAAATAACGGTTACCGGCCAGTGGTTAAAAAACTATTACGCCATTCATATCACCGATACGGGCATAGGCATAGCCGAAGAAGAACTGCCCTACATATTTAACCGCTTCAAAAAGCTAAAGCAATCGCTTTCGCAGGATAGTTTTGGGCTGGGGCTGCCCATTGTGATGTCTATCGCCATGTTTCATAACATCGGGATAAAGGTAAATTCCGAAAAAGGTACCGGCAGCACATTTACCCTGATGTTCCCACTAAAGGTAACCGGCAACCCGCCGGCCATATAAAATGCTGTACTAAAAAAAAGGCAGCATTGCATAGCGTATTATGGGTGTATGGTTGTGAATACACCGGTATTTTCGCGGGTATTAAAAATATGTTTTAATTGTAAATGTGGGCTTATTTAAATATCATTAATATTTCAATAATATATCATTTCAACTTTTGGCACTCACTTTGCAAATAGTCTGTTATATTATATATACCCATTTTTTTCAAACATGAAAACACTTAAAATAAAAATTGCTACTTACAGCATTGCATTGGCATCATTAGGCGTATTAGCTTCTGGCTGCGATTCACTTACTAAAACTCAAAAAGGAGCGGCTATTGGCGCAGGTGCCGGTGGTACTGTTGGTGCATTAATAGGTAAAGCTGCCGGTAACACTGCTTTAGGTGCTATCATTGGCGGTGCCGTTGGTGGTACTGCAGGTGCATTCATCGGCCGTAATATGGATAGGCAGGCTGCCGAGATCAAACAAACCGTACCCGGTGCAACCGTAACCCGCGAAGGTGAAGGTATCCTGGTGAAGTTTGATTCGGGGATTCTTTTTGATACCAATTCATCAGATTTAAAAAGTGCCGCACGTACTAACCTGGCTAACCTGGCAACATCTTTACAAAACAACCCGCAAACCAACATCCTGATTGTGGGCCATACAGATAATACCGGTACAGATACCTATAACCAAACACTATCTGTGCGCAGGGCCGAGTCTGTTAAAGCTTTTATAGCAGCAAACAGCGTGGCAGGTTCACGTTTAAGCACCAGCGGTAAAGGCGAAAGCGAGCCGATAGGTGATAACAATACGGTTGAAGGCCGCAGCCAAAACCGCCGGGTAGAGATTGTTATTGTTGCAAATGATGCCATGAAAAACCAGGCTAAAAGCGCCACTAATTAATACTTAAGATCAGTTAATAGTTAATCAGGACAAGACCCTTGCTGTATAGCAAGGGCCTTTCTTTTTGGCCTCTCCCCGGCCCTCTCCAAAGGAGAGGGAGTAGAAACTTTTGAGCCTTTCATTGAATTAGGCTCACCCTTTAAGCTTATCTGCTTTTTTGTACCTTTGCCGCATGGCATCCATCAAACCATCTGTACCAAAAGGTACCCGCGATTTTTCTCCCGCCGAAATGGCCAAACGTAATTTTATTTTTGATACCATAAAAGGCGTATTCCGCAAGTACGGTTACCAGCAGATAGAAACCCCATCGATGGAGAACTTAAGCACACTAACCGGTAAATATGGTGATGAAGGGGATAAGCTGATATTTAAAATATTAAACAGCGGAGATTTTTTAGCAAAGGCGGATGAACAGGCATTAGCTACCCGCAACTCTAACCAGGCCACTTTGTCCATCTCCGAAAAAGCCCTCCGTTACGATCTTACCGTACCATTCGCACGTTACGTGGTGCAACACCAAAACGAGATAACCTTTCCTTTCAAGCGTTTCCAGGTGCAGCCGGTATGGCGGGCAGACAGGCCGCAAAAAGGCCGTTACCGCGAGTTTTACCAGTGCGATGCAGATGTGGTAGGTTCACCATCGTTACTAAACGAGGCGGAGTTTATCATGATCTATGATGAAGCTTTAAGTTTGCTGGGTTTAAAAGATTTTAGCATCAAAATAAACAATAGAAAAATACTATCGGGAATTGCGCAGGTTATAGATAAAAACGATAGCATTATTGACATGACCGTTGCCATCGATAAGCTGGATAAAATAGGCTTTGACGGTGTGGTAAAAGAATTATTAGAGCGTGGCTTTACCGAGGCAGATATTGATCAAATAAAACCGATCATCCTGTTAGAAGGCACTAACGATACTAAGTTAGCCAGCCTGCGCAGCGCCCTGCAATCTTCTGCAATTGGCCTGCAGGGCTGTAACGAGATCCAAACCGTGTTTGATTATGTTGCCGCCTGCACCCCGCTGACTGCCAAACTGGAACTGGATATTACCCTTGCCCGCGGTTTAAATTACTACACCGGCGCTATATTTGAAGTAAAAACCAACGAAGTTGCCATGGGAAGCATCGGCGGCGGCGGCCGGTATGATGACCTTACGGGCATGTTTGGCTTAAAGGGCCTTACCGGTGCAGGGATCTCTTTTGGTGCCGACAGGATCTATGATGTGTTGGAAGAATTAAACCTGTTCCCGCAATCGGCAGAGCAAACTACCCAGGTGCTGATATGCTGCTTTGACGAGCAAGGTGAAAAATACGGCCTTCCCCTCTTGCAAAGCCTGCGCAGCCAAAACACCAACGCAGAGCTTTACCCTGCAGGCGCCAAAATTAAAAAGCAAATGGAGTATGCCAATAACAAGCAGATCCCATACACGGTATTGATTGGCAGCGACGAGATGCAAAGCGGCTTGCTCACCTTTAAAAATATGGAAAGCGGTCAGCAGGAAAAGCTATCTGTAAAGGATATTTTAAGCAGACTAAAATAGTTATGACCGAATAGCTTAAGCCTATTGTATATAAAATGGCTTCTATGCTCATCATATGAGACAGAAGCCATTTCTACGTTATCGGCTATTATACAAAGTTAAGCTTGGCAAAGTTACGGTTTAGCACACTGCTGTTATTTACATCCAGCCATTTATCAAGCAGGGTTGCATATACGCTTCTAAAATCTATTTCATACTTCAGGTCGCCATTATCCAACTGCGATAGATCGGGGGCGTTGTTGTAGATGCCGGCTTTATTTAGTTTGCCGCCAAACAACATCACATTGTTGGCTGTGCCATGGTCTGTACCGTTACTGGCGTTTTGTTCAACCCTGCGGCCAAACTCAGAAAATGTCATTACCAGGGTATCATCAAGTTTGCCGGTTTGTTTAAGGTCTTTAACAAAGGCAGCAATACCGTCGCCATAAACCTTTAACTGGCTGCCTTGCAGGTTTAACTGCGATGCATGCGTATCAAAACCGCTTAACGATACATAATAAACCCTTGTTTTTAAGCCCGAATTAATGAATTTGGCTACGCCCTTTAAGTGTTTGCCAAATGCGGTATTAGGGTACTCGGCGGTAGTGGTGTAGGTTTTGCTGGTTTGCTGGATATAGCTGGCAGATGAAGATGTTTCTATCATCGTTTTATACAGGTAGCCCAGATTATCTTCGCTTAAGTTGGCGTTGCTGTGCTCGTTAACCAGTTCTTTAAAAAAGGGCTCGCGCGTGGCCTGGTAAAGTTTGGCAGGGCTTTCTACGGCAATCCCTTTCATTTTAATGCCCTTCATGGCAAGCGACAGATTGTCGTCAACCTCGATAGCCGTATAGGGGTCTTTATTCACCGTGCAGTTGGCATCCAGGTACCGGCCTATCCAGCCGGTAGTTAAAAACTGGTTGGCATCGCTGCCGGTTTGCCAGATATCCATCGACCGGAAGTGCGACCTGTCGGGATTGGGATAACCAACCGAATTGATGATGCTCATCCAGCCCTGGTCATAAATTTCTTTAAGGGCCGATAGATTGGGGTTTAGCCCCTGCATATCGTTCAGTTTAATGATCTCCGGCTGTTTAATGGCTATGGTGTTCCTTTTTTGGTAGTAAATGTCATTGCCGTAAGGCACAATGGTGTTCAGCCCGTCGTTACCGCCCGATAGCTGGATAACCACCAGGTTTTTATATCCCGTTAACTGGCCAGACGCCAAAGCCTCAAGCGGTTTTAAAAAGGATGGTATCAGGAAAGCACCCGATGCCAGTGTGGAGTTACGCAAAAAGTCTCTTCTTTTCATGATTGTTTAATAAAGCTGGTATTCGGGTGTTGAAACCAGTTCTGAAACCATTCCTTTAACATCATTGGCCCTGTTAACTACAGCCATAACATAGGTGTTTAATTTTGGCGAAAGCAATGTTTGTGCAATCTGCGTTTTAGAGGTGCCTGCGGGTATATCTGCCAAAAACTTATCCCAACCGGCCACCGTTTGCGCCTGTGCGCTGGCAGTGGTGCTGCGTTTAGCATTTCCTGCTAAAAATACTTCATCCTCTGGGTCGGGCTTGCCGCTAAAATCTATAATGCCGTTATTTAGTAAAATAGATGGTGTTTTTAAACGGTACATCAGCAATGAACTATCTATCCAGTTTTGCCCACCCGGCCAGCCTGCCACATTTGGCGGATTAAACAAAACCTGCCCCAGCGTCCGTTCAAATTGCATTAAAACGCTTGGATTATTATACTTTACATAAAACTGGCGATTAAGGCCTACAATAAGGTCTACCGGGGCCTTAATTAAATTGCCGGTATTACTATCGTTATAAAACCAATCGCTTTTAAATACAAAGCTTAAAACCTTTTGTATGTTATAGTTGCTGGTATAAAACACATCGGCCATGGCATTTATATTTGCAGCGTTGGGCTTTTCGTTCACCAGGTATTTATATAGTTTGGTGCAAATAAACTGTGCAGTCTCTTTACGCTCCAGCAACATAGTGATAATATCATCGCCGGTAAAGTTGCCCGTTTTGCCTAAAAAAGTTTTTTGCCCGGTATCATGTATGCCGTCGCGGGCAACAAAATTACCCAGGTTATTATACCCCCAGCCGGTAAAGGCACGTGCCGATTCTTTTACGTCCTGCTCGGTATAATTGCCCCGGCCTACGGTAAAAAGCTCCATCAGTTCGCGCGCAAAGTTTTCGTTGGGATGATCTTTTTTATTGAGCTGATTATTTAAAAACTGCAGCATGGCCGGCGATTGCGATACCTGGGTAAGCATTACCTTAAAATCGCCCAGGGCATTTGCCCGGTGTATATTGTTAAGCTGCTGCGAATACCATGGGCTGCGCGTACGGCATGCAAAATGATTATGCCAAAAAAGCGTCATCTTCTCCCTTAACTGGCTGTCGTCGGTGCTCATTTTTTCTATCCAGCCTACATTTAACTGTACCTGCTGCTGGCGTTCCTCCTGCAAAAACTGCTGCTTGGCCATCTTATCGCCCTTGGCTACATTGTTAGAATCAAGGTAGGACGCAATCGGCGTAAGCGGCTTTACCGCTGCCGATGCCTGAAACACCCGGTCGATCGCCTGGCCGATGGTAAGATTTTGCACCTGCTTTAAATCCGCAAAGCCCAGTCCAAAACCTGCCCGTGCATATAGGTGCTTTATTTTATTAATATCGCTCATAGCTTAAGTAAGACGTAATATCTGCAAGTAAGTTTAATACAAACGCTGTTTTATTTATAATAATATACGGCATTTGTTTATATTAGTGGTCCCTATCCCTTTTTATGCATAAACTATACTTTATTACTTTATTATGTGCTATTACCCTTTCTGTTAAGGCGCAAACAGCACCACCCACCACACAACCCTTCGGGAAAATTGATATTGCCGACCTGGAATTAAAAGATTGCGACTTTGAGAAGGGAGCTAACGCCGAAGTGCTGTTCAACAAAGGGAATGTTTACTACAATCAATTTGATTTAAATATTGAGATACATAAGCGTATTAAAATATTTACTGATAAAGGGAAAGACAATGCCAATATCAAAATTATACATGCTTCGCATATATTAACCAATCTGCAGGCTCAAACAATTAACCTTAACCATGGGGCTGTTGAATATATTAAAGTGGATAAAACCCAGATATATACTGAAAAGATAGACAAGTGGCTTTCGGCTACTGTTTTTACTTTTCCAAACGTAAAACCGGGCTCTGTTATCGAGTTTAAATACCTGATCAATACAAATATTGCAAACTATCCAAATTGGTATTTTCAAACCAGCATCCCAACCCGATACAGCGAGATAACAACCCTCGTATCAGATATAGCTGACTACAAAACGCTGGATGCCGTTACTATGCCTTATGCTGTAAATAAACTCGGCAAAAATGATGCTCAGATAAAAGCCCTTGCCAATATACCGTCAATATCTGATGAAGCTTACATGACAACTATTGAAGATAACAGCCAGCGCCTTTTATTTCAATTATCCTCAGTTACTATACCTGGCCAAAAGGTTGTAAATTTTGCAAAATCGTGGCCAAACGTAGGTGAAGAGTTCGCAAAAAGAACATTGTTATCTGGCCAGTTAGATGTTAGTCTGTCTAAAGAAAATGCTTTGCTTGCTGTAGCAAAAGCTATGAAAACAGACGAACAAAAAATAGCTTACTTATTTAATGAGGTTAAAAAAAATATAATGTGGAATGGCGCATATAATATATATGCTTACAATGAAGGAATTAATGTAGCATGGAACAAAAAAACGGGTAATTCTGCCGAGGTAAACTTGATATTATGCCGTTTGCTAAAAAAATCGGGCGTTAAAGTATATCCCATGGTTGTTAGCACCCGTAATAATGGCCGTGTTAGTCCAACCTATCCCAACTCGTCTCAGTTTAACAGCACAGTAGCCTTTGTACCCGTGGATAGCACTAAATTTTTTGTACTTGATGCTACCAACAAATACAATATTTATAACCAAATACCTGCTAACTTGTTAAATTCTTTTGGCTTATATATAGATAAAGAAAAAGAAAATTACCGCATTCAGTTTCTTGAACAACCAGATCCCGTAAAGCAAGTAATATTGGTTAACGGTGATATTACCACCGATGGAAAAGTTACCGGTACAGCCGAAATTGATAATTACAGTTACAATAAAATAACTGCTACCGAAAAATTCAAAAAAGATGGAGAGAGCAAATTTATCAGTTACCTTACTCATGATGATAACAATTTAAAAATATCATCGCTTGAGTTTGAGGACATGGATATTGATACACTGCCCTTAAAAACCAAAGTAAGCTTTACGCTTGACCTAACCGGTTCTGATAATAATTACATCTATTTTTGCCCTAATATACTTACATCTATTAAAGCCAACCCGTTTTTAAATACGCGCCGCCTAACCGACGTTGATTTTGGCTATCGCGATAATTATTCAATTATAGGTTCATACAAAATTCCGACTGGTTATAAAGTAGATATTTTACCAAAAAGTGTAAGCTTAATTATGCCCGATAAAAGTATTTTGTTTAAAAGAACTGTGGTAGAAAGTAATGGGGCCATAATTGTTCGGTACACTATCGATCATAAAAAATCAATCTATTTTAAAGAGGATTACCCGGAATTTCATGAGTTTACTAAACAGATGTATGAAATGCTCAACGAGCAAATCGTATTAAAAAAATCCTGATTCCAGGTTTTTTCAATATATCGGCATGTATTAATATCACCTATCCTTTTTTATGCATAAACTATATTTTATTACTTTATTATGTGCTATTATCCTTTCTGTTAAGGCGCAAACAGCATCACCCACCACACAACCCTTCGGGAAAATTGATATTGCCGACCTGGAATTAAAAGATTGCGACTTTGAGAAGGGAGCTAACGCCGAAGTGCTGTTCAACAAAAGCAATGTTTACTTTAACGCTAACTACGATATTGTAAATGAAATACACAAACGGGTTAAAATTTTTAACGACAATGGCAAAGGCTACGCAAACATACGCATAACCTATTATGGCAGCGACCGGTCTGAATACTTATCGGGCTTACAGGCAGAAACAATAAACCTGGTAAATGGCAGCCCCGAAATTGTTAAGGTTGATAAAAAGCAGATCTTTAACGAAACGATAGACCGCAGCCAGTCTGCCACCGTTTTTTCATTTCCTAATGTTAAACCCGGCTCGGTGATTGAATATAAATACTCCGTTGTAAGTAAAAATATCGGCAATTTTCCTGATTGGTATTTCCAAACCAGCATCCCCACACGCTACAGCGAATTAACAACCAACACGCCAGACGTACTGTATTATAAAAACCTCGAATCTATACACCAGCCGTATGCCGTTAATAAAGAAAACCGGGATGGCTCTGTTACTAAAGCGCTTGCCAATGTACCGTCAATACCGGATGAGCCCTTTATGAGCTCGCTGGAAGACAACTGCCAGCGCATCCTGTTTCAATTGATGACGATCAGGCCGTTTGGCGGCCGAATTATCAGCTTTTCGGATACCTGGCAAAAGGTGGGCGAAACATTGATGGAGTCTACCTCATTTGGCCTGCAGTTAAATCATAAAATTGCAGGCGAAGAAGCGCTGATTGCCAAGGCTAAAAGTATGGCCAATACTGATGACAAAATAGCTTATATTTTTAACGAGGTAAAAAGCGCAATGAAATGGACCGGGGTTTACAGTAAATATTGCGATGACGGCATTAGCAAAGCATGGGATAAAAAAATAGGCAACTCCGGCGAAATAAATATGATAGTATATCATCTGCTAAAAAAATCGGGGATAAGTGTTTACCCCATGATCACCAGCACACGTAAAAATGGCCGGGTAAACCCTGCTTACCCCAACTATTACCAGTTTAACAGCACCGCGGCCTATGTACCTGTAGACAGTACGCGGTTTTACGTGCTTGATGCTTCTAACAAATACAACATTTATAACCAGATCCCGGCAAATCTGTTAAACTCGTTTGGGTTTTATATGGATAAGGATAAGAAGGAATACAGTACAGTTTTTCTTCAGAATACCCAGCCGGTAAGGCAGGTAGTGATGATAGATGGCGCTATTGCCGCAACCGGTAAAATGACCGGGGCTGCGCAGGTTAGTAATTTTGGCTACAACAGGGTAAATGAAGCTGGCCGTTATAAAACAGACGGCGAAAAAAAATTTATCGATTATCTGATCAATAACGATAATAACCTGAAGATCTCTTCCCTCAATTTTGAGGGTATGGAAACAGATACCCTGCCGTTAACCCATAAGGTTGCCTTTGAACTTGAACTTACGGGCTCTGATGATAATTACATTTATTTTAACCCCAACATGTTAAGCGGGGTAAAAACAAATCCCTTTTTAAGCGAAAGCCGTTTTACCGATATTGATTTTGGTTACCGCAGTAATTATGCTATCATTTGTAATTTTAAAATGCCCGCAGGTTACAAGGTGGATGCTTTGCCTGCAAGTATAAACTTAACCATGCCCGACAAAAGCATTGTTTTTAGGCGGATGACGGCAGAACAGAACGGCGTAATTGTGGTGCGTTTTGTAATCGACCAAAAACAAAGCATTTATTTTAAAGAGAATTATGAGGATTTTCATGCGTTTTTTAAGAAAATGTATGAGATGCTGAATGAGCAGATTGTTCTTAAAAAAGCATAATGGATATACGATATACTACTGCCTGGCGCCTGCTGTTTATGCTGGCCTTTATCTGCGCCGTTACAGGCCCTGCCTGTGCGCAGGAACCTGTTATCCCTAAAAGTGTTTACATTGCTGCCGGCATCCCCGATTCGTTAAAAGAGGGGGCCAACGCTGTTGTGCGCTACCAAATGAAAGATATTACGGTTGACGGGCCGGGGGATATCTCTGTAAAAGAACACTCGATAGTTACCGTTTTAAACGAGAAGGCGAATGATGAGGCGCGGCGTATTTTAGGCTACAGCAAAAAATATAATTCCATAGGTTCTTTTGAGATGAAGATCTATAATGCTGCAGGTGTTGTGATCAAAAAATACCATAAAAGCGATATGTATGAAAGGTCTGCGGTGTCGAGCGGTTCTATCATTACCGATGAACGGATCCTGGCAATTATACACAGTATAGCCGCTTACCCGTCAACCGTTGAAATAACTTACGAAACCAACTATCGCAGTTCGATGAATATCGAGTCGTGGTATATACAGGATGAGGAACAATCCATACAGGATTCTTACTGCCACGTAGCCGTAAAAACGGGTTCGGGGTTCAGGTATCTTTCTAAAAATATTGCCATCAGCCCCCAAACCATCAGTAATGGCAATACAGCTAATTATAGCTGGCATGTAGCAAACCTTAAGGCTGTAAAACTGGAAACAGGTGCACAATTATGGCGGGTAATGCCACGGATATATTTTGCAGCCAACAAGTTTGAGTTTTATGGCCTGGAAGGAGATTTTAGCACCTGGCAAAATTTTGGCAGATGGATACAGGGGCTCAATGCCGATGTATGTACACTTAGCCCGGCAAGGGCTGCAGAAATTAAAGCAATGACCGCCGGTTTAAAAACCGATAAAGAAAAGGCGAAATTTTTGTACGAATATATGCAGCAAAACATGCGGTATGTAAGTGTGCAGCTGGGTATTGGCGGCATGAAACCATTTACGGCAGATTTTGTAGATCAGAAAAAATATGGCGATTGCAAGGCACTTTCCAACTACATGTATGCTTTGCTGAAAGCGGTAGATATACCCGCAAATTATGCTATAATTAACGCAGGCGCAAATGCTGAACCTGCCGAGCCCGGCTTTACCCGATATGGTTTTAACCACGCTATACTGTGCGTGCCGCTAAAGGGCGATACCACCTGGCTGGAATGTACAAGCAGCACGCAGGCCTTTGGTAAACTTAGCCCCTTTACAGAAAACCGCCGTGCATTGTTAATTACCGATGCCGGCGGCAAACTGGTAAACACGCCCGCAAGTAAGGCCGAAGATAATGAATTTAACGGCGAGGTACATGTTACACTGAATGCCGATGGCGGCGCAAAAGCCAGTGTAAAGATTAAAAGCACCGGCGAATGCCGGGATGATTACCTGGGGCTGATAAACTATAAATTTGATGAGCAGAAAGAAGCGTTGATACGAATGCTGAATATGAAACAGCCATCGGTAATGGCTTATACCCCCCTGGTAGATAAGGATGGTGTGAAGGAAGTAGGTATTGAGCTGGAGTATGATAAGTTTTGTGATGTGATAGCCGGCAGTAAGCAGTTTTATCGCCCAAGGATGGTTGATATATGGAGTTATACCCTGCCTGCCCTGGAGAAAAGAAAAACAGACTTTTACTTTAACCAGCCTACGGTAAAAAGTTGCAAAACTATTATCGACCTGCCCGAAGGGTTTGAAGTGGATGCCCTGCCGGCCAACCAAAGCCTTAAGTTTACTTACGGTAATTACGATGTTAAGTATATTTATGATGCCGTAAAGAACCAGGTAACCAGCACCGCTAAATTTACTTTAAACAACCAGGTTATACCGGCTGCCAAATACACCGAGATGCAGCAATACCTGGATAACATAGCAAAAGCACAAAATAAAAAGCTGGTAATACGCCGTAAGGCTTAATTTTGCCGGTATGATATTCCGGCTTGATGAGCGTTTATTGTTCCCGAACCCGGCGCTTGCAGAAGATGACGGGCTGTTAGCCGTAGGCGGCGACCTGAGTACCCAACGCCTGCTGCTGGCTTACCATAATGGCATATTCCCCTGGTATAGCGAGGGCGAACCTATCCTCTGGTATTCGCCGCATGAGCGGTTTGTGCTGTATCCCCAACAGCTAAAAATATCAAAATCTATGCACAGGATCTTACGGAGCGGCGTGTTTACGGTTACGATGGATACCTGCTTTAACGAGGTGGTATCGGCCTGTTCATCTGTACAACGCAACGGGCAGGATGGCACCTGGATAACCCCCGATATGAAAGCAGCCTATTTAAATTTACACCTGCAAGGGCATGCGAACTCCATAGAAGTATGGCAGGGCGGCAGCCTGGTTGGCGGCTTGTATGGCGTAGCTGCCGGCAATATTTTTTGTGGCGAAAGCATGTTTAGCCTGGTAAATAACGCCTCAAAAACGGCGCTGATATGGCTTTGCAATACAGGCAGGTACCAACTGATAGACTGCCAGGTTTATACCGAACACCTGGAAAGCATGGGTGCCGGTATGGTATCCCGTAAAGAATATATGGCTATGCTGCCTAAAACCATTGCCTAAACCTTAGTTTTGTAAACAAATGATAGAACCGGCAAACCATACAGAGCGGATTATTTTAGGGATTGACCCCGGCACTTCTGTAATGGGTTATGGCCTGGTGCTGGAGAAAGGCCCCAAGGTTGAATTGATAAGCCTTGGCGTGGTTAAAATGGATAAGATTGACGACCACATGCTAAAGCTGCAGCGCATATTTGAAAAAACCGTTGCCCTGATAGATACCTACAAACCCGATTGCCTGGCGATAGAAGCGCCCTTTTATGGTAAAAATATACAGGTGATGTTAAAACTGGGCCGTGCGCAGGGGGTTTGTATGGCCGCAGCCTTATCCCGCAATGTGATCATTACAGAGTATTCGCCGCGTAAAATAAAGCAGTCTATCACCGGGAATGGCAGCGCCACCAAAGAGCAGGTTGCCGCCATGCTGCAAACCATACTGAAGTTTAACGAAACCCCGGAATTTTTAGATGCTACCGATGGCCTGGCCGTAGCGGTTTGCCATTCGTTCCAAAAAATACCGGTTGCAAGGGGCGGTAAGGTAACCAGTAAAAAAAGCCATTCGGGCTGGGAGGCATTTGTAAAGGATAATGCGGCCCGGGTTAGCGCACCGGCTAAAAAGTAATTACAGCAGCAGCTCCCTTATTTGCTGCCAGTTATTTACACGTACATCCCACTGCACATCGTGATTATGCGATGCTGTAAACAATATTCCCTGCCCTATAAAACGTTTAAAATGCTTTACATTGTCATCTATCAGGTAATCGGCATTAATAATACTTTTGTCGCCGCAAAAAACAATGTTTGTCCATAATATGTACGGGAAATGCTCACCCAGCCAGGCCAGTTTGGGCAACAGCGAATTAGGGAACTCCATGGCCGCTGTGGTAAAAAATAGCTCGTAATGCTGATAAAGGTCTTTGATCACTTCTTTACAGCCTGGTATTACGGCAAGGTCTTTAAAAAAATCGTCATGATAAACGGCGGCCTTGATAAACCCGTTATGGGTGGGGTCTATCAAGTTCTCAAATGGGGTGGTATTTAGCTGTTTGGCGGTAAACTCTATCCCGTAATCACGCTTGTACCACTCGGCAAACCGGCCAATGGCATCAGCCACAACCTCATCCATGTCAATAGCTATCCGTTTCATATTGTGTCAATTATACACAAATATTAGCTTCTATCAGCTTATTGTTTATAATTATTCTAAATAGCTTGCATAACTAATAGCTGCATTGTACATTTGCGGCATTATTTATAATTGGTCTTAATAAGAATGATGATAAGGAATACCTTTTTTAGCTCCAAACTTATTTTATGTGTACTGCTGCTTTTGGTTATGGTAACTGTTGCTGTAGCGCAACAAAATGGCACTGTAAGGGGTAATATCCAAACATCCGACGGGCAGCCGGCCGCAGCCGTATCTGTAGGGTTAAAAAATACAGCAGCAGGCACCATGACAGATGGTTACGGCAACTTTCAGTTTAAGGTTAAACCGGGTAATTACATCATCAGCGTATCTGCGGTAGGCCTGATGAAAGATGAAAAAAACATTACCGTAACCGCTGGCGCTGTCATCACCCTAAACTTTATACTGAAGGAAAACGCCAGCGAGCTAAAGGAAGTAATAATAGCCGGTAACAAGCAAAAATTTAAAATAGACAACCCTTCGCCAAGCCTGCGCCTTAATCAGCCTTTACTGCAGATACCGCAAAACATACAGGTAATTAGCAACGAGCAAATTAAAGAACAGCAAATATTTAACATGCTGGAGGGCGTATCACGCAATGTAAGCGGTTTAACTATGCAGGAGCATTGGGGCAACTATGCCCGTGTAAACGCCCGCGGCGACAGGTTAGCCGCTTTCCGTAACGGGATGAACGTGGAGGCTACCTGGGGGCCGCTGACCGAAGACATGTCTTTTGTAGACCGGATAGAATTTGTAAAAGGGCCTGCTGGTTTTATGCTGGCTAATGGTAACCCATCGGGCTTTTATAACGTGGTTACTAAAAAGCCTACAGGTGTAACCAGCCAGGCGTTCAGTTTTACGGCGGGCAGTTTTAATACCTACCGTGCCACTGCCGATTTTGACGGTAAGCTAACCGGCGACGGTAAACTGCAATACCGTTTAAACTTAATGGGCCAAAATTCTGAATCTTTCCGCCCGTATGATTTTACCAACCGCCTGGCTATTGCCCCTGTTCTGCGTTATAAATTTGATGATAACAACACCTTAACAGCCGAATATACTTATCAGCAGCAGCGGATGAACGCTTTTGGCACCGCCTACCTTTTCTCTACAGATGGTTATGCAAGCCTGCCGCGCAATTTTACCAACGCACCGGCTAACTCACCTTCATCAGATATAAAAGACTACAGCGCATTTTTAACCTACGAACATAAATTCAGCAATAAATGGAAGGCTACCGTACAGGGCGCTTATTTTAAATACATCCAAAATGCGTACAGCTATTGGATAGATTATATTGAAGATAATGGCAATATCTCCCGTAATTTGGGTTTATGGGATGCGGTTAACAAAAATAAATTTGCCCAGGCTTTTGTAAACGGCGAATTGAAGACAGGCGCAGTTAACCACCGCATTTTAGGCGGCCTGGATGTTGGTTACAAGTATTACATCGCAGATTATTTTCAATCTGCATCCCTTGATCCGGTTACACCTTTCAATATTTATAATCCCAACAACGCAGCCGTTACTTTGCCTTCATTTGACCGCACAACACCACTTAGCCAGCGTGGTGCGGATGCAGAATCAGTGCAAAAATACCAGTCGGGCTACATACAGGATGAGTTGGGCTTTTTTAATGAGAAGTTGCGCTTAACAATTGCTGCGCGCTATACCCACGTAGTTGACGATACAACAGCAAACAAGTTTTCGCCAAGGGTAGGTATCAGCTATTCTATAGATAAGGCAACCAGCGCATATGCTTTATACGATCAATCTTTCGTGCCGCAAACCGGTTCGATATTCGGCGGCGGGGATGTTAAACCAATTACGGGTAACAATATGGAATTAGGTTTAAAGCGCGATTGGTTTGATGGCAAATGGAGTACTTCTTTATCTGCTTACCAGATCCTTAAAAATAATCAGCTGGTTGCAGATCCCGACAGGCCAAACACCAATTTTGTTGTACAATTGGGCCAAACCAAAACCCGTGGTATTGAATTTGACGCCCGCGGCGAGATCATCCCCGGCTTAAGTTTAATGGCCAATTATGCCTATACCGATTCCAGGATCTCTAAAGATACCGATCCGGCTAACATAGGCAACCCGGTACCCGGTTTTGCCAAACACGTTACCAATACCTGGCTTACTTACCGTTTACAGCGCGGTACGTTAAAGGGCTTAGGCCTGTCTACCGGTTATCAGTGGCAGTTAAACCGCATCCCCTGGAGCCTGGGTACCGGCACGTCAGATCTGCCGAACTATTTTCGCCTGGATGCCGGTGCATCTTATCAGCTTAAAAAAGTTAGCGTTGCGGTTAACGTAAACAACGTTTTAAACACCTACCTGTATTCGGGCGGGCACGAAGATTACCTGAGCGCAACAGGCCGCACCGTTTATACCTGGCAGGCCGAACCCCCAACAACCGTTCGCGTAAGCCTTGGCTACAGATTTTAATATTCCCTTAATCAAATCATATATAATGAAAAGATCACTACCCTTAATTAAACTACTTGCAGCTGTTTTGGTACTGCTTACCCTTTTAAACCCCGCAAGCCTGCTTGCCCAGAATAAAGGCACTATACAAGGTAAGGTTGTTGCCAATAATAACCAACCGGCAGATAATGTTTCTATCGGCCTGGAAGGCACCAGCTACGGCACGGTTACCAAAGCCAACGGCGAGTATGCCTTTAAAGCCCCGGCAGGCTCTTATAAAATAATTATATCCTATGTAGGTGTAGAGCGCGTGGAAGTGCCGGTTACCGTAACCGCCGGGCAAACCGTTACCGTACCGCAAATTACGGTACGCGCCAGCCAGTCGCAACTGATAGAGGTGAATGTAATTGCCAACAGGGCAAACCGCTTTACCCGTAAAATGAGTGTTGATGTAGCTAAAATACCCTTAAATAACCTTGAAAATGCGCAAAGCTACAGTGTGGTTACCAGCGAGCTTTTGAAGGAGCAAAACGTTTTTAATGTTGAAGATGCCCTTAGAAATGCACCCGGCATTCAAAAAATGTGGGATGCAACAGGCCGTGCCGGCGATGGCGGCGGTTACTTTACCTTACGTGGTTTTGTTACCCAAACCCGCTTACGTAACGGCATTGCAGGCTTGATTACCAGCGGCATTGATGCTGTTAACATCGATAAAATTGAAGTGATAAAAGGCCCCTCTGCTACCTTGTTTGGCAGTACCTTAACTTCATTTGGTGGTTTAATAAACAGGGTAACCAAAAAACCTTATGACAGTTTTGGTTTAGAAGTTGGCCACACGGTGGGCAGCTATGACCTTAGCCGCACAACTATTGATCTGAACACCCCGCTGGGTACAAACGTTGCATTACGTTTAAATTCTGCCTACAACTACGAAGGCAGTTTCCAAAACTACGGCCAAAGCCGCAATTTTGCTGTTGCACCAAGTTTGGCTATTAAAGCCAATGATAAATTATCTTTCTTATTAGAAAGTGAAGTATTTGTCGGGCGTAATTCTGCTAAACCTTTCTTCTTCTTTGACTATCTTTCGTCACCAAAAGCATTGGGTGTTAGTAAAGTAAGCGACTTAAACATCAATTACAAAAACGCATATGTAAATGATGATATCAAATCATTTAGCCGCAGCACTAACTATTTTGCAACAGTTAACTACAAATTCTCTGATAAGCTTACATCACAAACTGTTTTCTCTTCTTCAAACAGTTATTCTAATGGTGCAAGCCCCTATTTTTATTTAGTTACTGATGCAAGGGCTGCTGTTTATGCACCGGGTACGCCAGACCTGCCAGGTGAAGCAAACTACGTCGCCCTGATGGACCAATCTACCTTTCATAGCAAGCTTAATGCAATAGAGATCCAGGAAAACATTAACGGCGATTTTAACATCGGTACCACCCGCCACCGTTTTGTGGTTGGTTTAGATTTTCAACGCCAAAACTCTAACCAGATATATTACGGCGGCGCGTATGGTGTTGCCCCTATTAACAACCCTACTTATGATTACGGATCGTTTAACAAGATATTGGTTGATGCCAACGTTTATAATCCTGCTGCGGCCTATCCTTACATTTACAAAACCAATACGTACAGCGCATACGCGTCTGACGTGGTAAATATTACCGACAGGTTAATTGCATCTGCCGGGATCCGTGTAGACCGTTTTGAGAACAAAGGCAACTACAGCGTTACAGGTACACAAACAGCCGAACCATTTAGCCAAACTGCATTTTCTCCTAAATTCGGATTGATCTATCAACCAATTAAAGAGGCTTTATCGTTATTTGCAAACTATCAGAACGGTTTCCAAAACTTAACACCATATACAGATGCTGCCGGCCAAACGGTTACACCTAAAATTCAAAATGCTACGCAAATTGAAGGGGGTGTTAAAATGGCCTTATTTAATGGCAAATTAAACGGTACCTTAAGCTACTACCGCATTAACCTAACCAATGTATTACGTACACTGCCAGGCTCTGGGGCGCAAGCGATACAGGTGCAAGATGGTACACAGCAGAGCAAAGGTTTTGAAGCCGAAATTATTGCCAACCCAATAGCTTCTGTTAACATCATTGCCGGTTTTTCATATAATGATTCTAAATTCACCAAAGCTGATGCAGATGTACAGGGCCTTCGCCCAAATACGGCAGGTTCACCATACCTGGCCAATTTTTATGCAAGCTATCGTTTACCCGAAACGGCACTTAAAGGCCTGGGTATAGGGTTTGGTGGTAACTATGCCAGCGCAAACAAAATCATTAACAGCGTAAGCCAGGGTACTTTTGAATTGCCGGCCTATACCATATTAAATAGTAACCTGTTTTATGCAAAGGCAAAATACCGTTTTGGCTTAAGCGTTAATAACCTTACTAATAAAGAATACTATACAGGTTATACTACCATTAACCCGCAACGTTTACGCCAGTTTGTACTAAGTGCATCGTATAAATTATAAGTATGACCCCATTTAAAAAAGTATTACTTTTTTGCCACCGCTGGCTCGGATTTATCTCCGGGCTTGTGGTGTTTATAGTGAGTATCACCGGCTGTATCTTCTGCTTTCAGGACGAGATACAGGATGCGCTGTATGATTACCGCCATGTGGCAGTGCAAAACAAGCCTTATTTAAAGCCCTCCGAGCTGCTTCATGTAGTTAAACAAAAGTACCCCCAAGCTACTAACGACTATATTTTTTTTTACGGTAAAAACCGCCCCGCAGGCGTGCTGGCCAACTCTGGTAAGGCCGGGCTGGAATATGTTTACCTAAACCCATACACCGGCGTTATCACCTATACACAAAAGCCGCAAACCAACTTTTTTATTATTGTAGAGTATATACATTTATACCTGCTGCTGCCGCCGGCTATTGGCAAGTGGATAGTGGGCGTATCGGTTATAATCTTTATGGCGATCATGATAACGGGGCTTATCCTGTGGTGGCCCAAACGTAAAAGCGACCGCAAACGCAGCTTTACCATTAAATGGGGCGGCCGCTGGCGAAGGGTTAATTATGACCTGCATAACGTGCTGGGCTTTTATGCTACTTCCATCGCCATCATACTATCGGTAACCGGCCTGGCCATCGCATTCGAGCCCGTAAGCAGGGCCATTTACAACACCGCTAACATCGGTAAAAAAATTACCTACACAGATGAAGTGACCGAGCCCAAGTCCGACTCGCTTAAAAAAGCCGGCCTTGCCAGCCAGCCGGTGGTCGACCTGGCATTTGCCCACGCTTTAAAGCAGGTGCCCGAGGCCGAAATGTTTTTGATCCATAACGATCCGGCTGTTTCCGGCGCTATCGGCGTTGGGGGCTATGCAAAATCCATGCACTATTCGCACGCTACCGGTTTCGAGTTTGATAAATACAGCGGCAAGCTGCTAAAATCATACATCTACGATAAAAAAAGCCCGGGCCTTAAACTTAACGAGATGAACTACGATATCCATGTAGGGCAAATAGGCGGCTTTACTACTAAGATCATCGCCTTTTTAGCCAGCCTCATCTGCGCCAGCCTGCCCGTTACCGGGCTCATCATCTGGCTGGGCAAACGTAAAAAGGCAAAATCTAAAACAAGCAGGGTCCGCGGCGCGGTGCACCATAAAACGCATAAGCGGCAGGTGCAGGTTTCTTAGAATGTATAAAAGCCACCATGATGGTATGGCCGCCGAGAGATCCTGCCGGCGGCCGTTTTTGTTTGCTCAACTAAACAGTTAATCCCAGGCCGGCATCAGCAGGCAACACCCATTTACCATCTGCCATTAGCGGCATTGGGTAAGGGTTATTGGTTGTTAACAAAGGCCCGTCCAGGTCGGCCCAATCGCATTGTGGGGCCAGGGCGGCGGCAGCCAGGGTGGCGCAGCTGGTTTCGCTCATGCAGCCTATCAATATTTTGAGGCCCAGTTCCCGCGCCCTATTTATCATTTGTTTGGCCTCGTACATCCCGGCAGATTTCATGAGCTTAATATTGATGCCGTGATAAACGCCTTTGGCTGCATCTACATCGGCCAGGCGTTGTACGGCCTCGTCGCCTATGATGGGGATAGGGCTGTGTTCGGTGATCCAGGCGTTGCCATCGGTATCTGCCTTTGGCATCGGCTGCTCTATCAGTTGTACGCCTTGCTCCTGCAGCCAGTAGATTAGGTCCAGGCTTTGTTGGCGGTCGGTCCAGCCCTGGTTGGCATCCACATAAAGCGGCACCGCGCTAACCGAGCGGATGGTTTCTATCAACTCCTTATCACTATCGCGGCCAAGCTTTACTTTGATCACTTTTAACCCTTCGGCTTCTTTTACCTTTTGCAGCATAACGTCTTTTGTATCTATACCGATAGTGTAACTGGTTACGGGCATTTTTGCAGCATCGCTGCCCAAAAGCTGCCAGCAGGGCCGGCCCTGTAATTTGCCATCCAGATCATGCAGGGCAATATCTATGGCAGCTTTAATGGCCGGCTGGCCGGGGGCAAGGCTATCCAGGTAGTGGGTGATGGCTGCAAAATTAAACGGGTATTTAAACTGCCTTACATCTACCTTACTTAAAAAAGCTGCTGCGCTTTGGTGGCTTTCGCCCATGTAGGGCACCATAGATGCTTCGCCGTAGCCGGTTTGCCCCGCGTGCGTTAGCTGCACCAGCATTAACGGCGTACTGGTACGCGAAAATTTGGCAATGGTGAACGTATGCTTAAGCAGTAGCTGAAAGGGTTGGTAAGTAAGCTGCATGTCAATAATATCAAAGCTAAAACATTAAGTTAAATTCCTGCTTATCTTTGCGGCCATGCCGGCACAAATTTATGCACCGTTCGAACGATTTAACTTTAGTAACCGTAACTGTTTTTTAACGGGCAATGTTTTACAAAGCGAAGAAGAAAAGATCCAGGTTTTTCCGCAATGGCTCATGAGCCTTTACGGCCTGGAAGACCAGCCCTTTAAACTGCTGGATGAAAGCATTGCCACCTATAAAGATCTCAAGATCCCCTGCTCGGCAGCCATTAACGACGAGTTTTTGGAGCCGCTGGAGAACGAAATAGCCGCCGCTTTTGCAGGCGGTTATGCAGGCGTAAAGGCGTTAAACGAGCTAAAACTTTTCCGGTGGACCAGCAAGCTTTTGTACGGCATTATTTTTAACGAGATCCAGTCGGGCATTAAAATGATGCATGCACAGGGCGAGGAGTTCAATATCTCGCAGGCTATTATCCATAAATTCAGCCACCTGCATTTAATGCTGCAAAGCATCAACCTGCCCATTCATTTTGAGGAGTTTAAACCCTACAGCCTGTTTATTTTTAAGGTGGATAATAAACCCGAAGAATTTGGCTACCGCGATGAGATCAACACCCAAACCTTCGCCCTGCGGATAAAAGATTTTGGGATGATACTTTGCCTGCAGGATAATAACGCCAATTTTAGCTATCATCATAAGATATACCAGCAGATAAAGGATGATGTGCTGCACCCCATACAGTTTGAGGAATTTAGCGGCCGCGTATTTTACAGCAACTACCTGTTTAACCGCCTGCCCGAGTACAATATTTTACCCGTTGGCGAAGATGTTTACATAGAGGATATGCCCCTGCGCGGTATCAGCAGCAAACCCCTGTTTGATGAATGGCAAAACAAAACCTACGGCCAGGTGCTGGAAAATTTCTGGAAAAACTGGGGCTTCCTGCTGCTGGAGATCATCAAGAACCCCGAGAAACCGGTAAGCTTTTTGTTTGACGGGGCCGGCGATAAAATAGCTGGTAACACGATTGAACTGCCGCGTTAAAACTGCCTGATAAATTCGTTAATAATATCATGATGCAGCGCAAAGGTGATCACCACACCGCTGATGGCGCCATACAAGTGGGCGTCGTGATTAACATTGTCGCGGGCATGTTTGGATGCAAAGTGGCAATATACCAGATACAGGATGCCAAAGATCCATGCGGGGATGGGGATAGGGATAAACATCAGGCCCATACTTGCTGTTGGTGCAAACATAATAAAGCTGAATATAACGGCACTGATAGCGCCCGATGCACCCAGGCTGTTATACCAGATATCTTCTTTATGCTTTTGGATGGATGGCAGGTCGCTCAGTATCAAACTTAAAACATACAGCACCCCAAACTGCCAGTGCCCCAACAATGCTTCCAGCTGAAAGGCAAAAAAGTAGTAGGACAGCATGTTGAAGAACAGGTGGTTCCAGTCTTTATGGATAAGCCCGCTGGTAATAATGGTATAAACCCGCTGCCCGCGCGATACGCCGTAGGGGTTTAAAATGAACCGCGCGTAGATCTCCTCGTTAGAGAAAGCCCACAACGAGGTAGCCAAAGTAATTGCGAATATGATTGACGCCACGGGTGTCGCCAGGAAAACTTCCATCATTTAAGGTCGAGTTTAATAGGTGTTAGCAGCCTGCCCACCGGGTAGCGCAGGAATGTTTTTTCGAAGTAAGGCGAGTTGCGGTAAACCCAGTTGAGCTGTGCCCCGGCGCTTGCGGCCAGTTTAGGGTCGGCGGCTTTGGCATCGTCCAGCTTCTGGCGTAGCCCCGGATCCTTTTTTAACAGATCGGCGGCAATATCTTCAAAAACGTAATCAGAGTAATATTCCTTTTGGCCCAGTATGCTGTCAAAAAAGTTCCATGCAAAAAAGGAATCTACCCCCTGTGGTTCCAGCGTTTCTACAATATAGCGGTTAATGGGCTGGTTGGCATATACCACGTAATCGCCCTGGTAAAACCGTATGCTGGCATCAACGGGGTTTAGCTTTACATTAGTGTGGATGTAGTGCCCTTCGTAGGGGCGGCTGCCGGTTTTGTAATCGGCAATGTAATATAGCTGCAGGTTCAGGGTGGTGTCGTGCGCCAGGCGGCTCATGGCAACTTTATTCAGTTTAAACAGATCGATAATTTTGCCCCAGGCCTGCGGGATGATGTAGGCCACGGGCTTATCGGCAGTAATACTTGCCTTGTAGGTGTTATAAAACTTTATGGGTTTGGTGTAGGGCGTTTTGCGGTCGTAAAAAAGTCGTTTAAGGCCGCTTACGTCGCTGGTTTTGTACCCGGCGGCGTAGCCTTTAAATGTAATGGTATCTACTTTGGTTTCATCAAGCACCCAGTTAAGGGCAAACGTTTTTTGCCGGCTAACTTCGGCATCCACGCGCTTTTTCATGGTGCCTAACAGCCCGGCATCGCGCTGGCAAATGGCAATCAGGTTTTGCATGAATGCATAGGTTGCCCAAACGCGCTTATCAAAGGGTTTCAGCATGTGCGTTTCCGTCATATAGCTGATGATGTTGTGCTGGGCCGCATACCCGGTAGAAAAGCGGGGCGTTTCCATAAAGCTTACAATGCCAGAATCGGGCAGGCCCTGTTCGCCGGCACCATAAGGGATCATTTCCCAGCCGCCTTTTTTCATGCCTTTGTAAAGGTCGGGCGTGAGTGTTTTAGCTGTATAAGCTGCCAAAACAGGGTTTTGCTTATCCTTCTGCGTTTCTATCAGGGTCATTACATACTGGTAGTCGGCACCATCGCTGGTATGGTTATCCAGCAAAACCTCGGGCTGCCAGGTATTCAGGATCTGTGCAAAAGCCAGGGCATTTTTACTGTCGGCTTTGATGAAATCGCGGTTCAGGTCCAGGTTGCGATAGTTGCCCCTAAAGCCATAGGCGCGCGGCCCGTTCTGGTTAGCACGCGACTGGCCCCTGTTCAGGTTACCATCAATATTATACAGGGCTATAAAGCAAAGTACCACATCCTTAGGCAGTTGTTTATTTTTAAGCAGATCGCGCACCAGCATCATACTGGCATCAATACCTTCCGGCTCGCCGGGGTGGATGCCGTTGTTAATCAGCAGCACCGTTTTATTTTGTTTTTTGATCAGCGCCGGGTCAAACACCTTATCTTTTGATAAAACAACGAGTGTTAAAGGCTTGCCAATGTCTGTAGAGCCGTAGTTAAACAGGCGCATTTGCGGCTGCTGTTTGGCCAGGCTTTGGTAATAACTTATTACTTCGGCATACGTAGCTGTGTAGTTTTTGTCCTTGCTTTGCTCAAACGGGGTTAGCTGGGCATGCGTTTGCAGGCAGCAAAAAACGGATATCAGTATGAAAATATATTTCCTCATGTGCAGGTTAAATACTGTTGTTTATTTCGGCTTGTGCTTTTTTGGACAGGCTGGCAAACACCAGGTTGTAAGAATGGTCTATCATTTCCCGCATCTGTTTATTGGTTAACGAGCCATCAGTATGTACTGTGTTCCAGTGTTTTTTATTCATGTGGAAACCAGGCTGCACTGCGCTAAACTGTTCGCGCAGTTCAACAGCCCGTTCAGGGTCGCACTTAACGTTAAAGGCCGGCGAACCCAGCCCGGTAAGTAAAAAAACCTTATCAGCCACCTTAAACACCAATGTATCCTCTCCAAACGGGAAACTTTCTGTTACGCCGGGCTTTTGCAGGCAATAATCACGTAATTCTTCAATGTTCAATTTAGTACCCCCTTATCTCTTTATCATAAGAAGTTTCGCCGCCAAAGTTTAGCTTAATACCTATGGTTATTTGCCTGTACTGGTCAAGCGCGTTGTTTTTAAATTTGGTGGATGGATCGGCATATCCGTCTATACCCTCGCCAAAGGTAAGGTTATGCTGGTAGCCGATATCCAGGCGGATGTTGGGCTCTTCATAACTATTGTAGATCTTGAACTCGTAACCAAAACGCAGCGGAACAACCAGGTTAACGCCGCTATCTTTACCCGGGAAGGTGTATGATGGGTCGTAAGGGCTTATACGCTGTGTAGTAACACTGTTAAAGATACCCCCTATGCCCGCACCCAGGTAAAAATTCTTGAGTACGTTAAGCACGTTGCTCCCCTGGTAATCCATTACCTCGCCGGCCTGTACATCCATGTGTAATATCAGGGCTTTGTAGCTGTTAGAAAACTGGCGTCCGTCTACATCTACCTTTCTGTCTTTACTGTTTCCGCCGGAGAGCGTTCCGAGCTGCAACTCCAGCCCTATAGGCACATAAGGCGTATAAAAGTAATTGGCGGTAACCGCAAACGATTTATTGTCATCCTGCTTTTTCAGGTCGGCATAAGCATGGTTTAAACTGGCGCTAACGCCAATGCCAAAACTTGCATAGTTTAAACTGCTTTGGGCGTTGCTTTTACAAAAAGCCAATGCCATAACAATAAATAAAAGATACTTTTTCAATCGATTTTATGTTTGATATTTACATTTTAGCTGCCGGATAGCTTATTGCACCGGCAACAAAATTTCTACTAATATAGACTTTCTATGGATTTTAACACAGCCTTAACTTTTACGGTCACCGGCAGGTTTTTACGGTATGTACAAATAGATACGCAATCAGACCCGTTATCGCCAACGATACCTTCTACAGAAAAGCAAAAAAACCTTGGCAGGCTATTGGTACAGGAGCTTTTGGAGATAGGCCTTACCGATGCGCATTTAGATGAATACGGCTACGTTTATGCTACCGTACCGGCAAATACAGATAAGCCGGATGTACCGGTGATCTGCTTTTGCTCGCACATGGATACCGCGCCGGATTGCAGCGGTACGGGGGTTAAACCCATTATTCATAAAAATTATGATGGCAGCGATATCATCCTGCCTGATGATACCACGCAGATAATCAAGTTAAAAGAGCACGCCGACCTTAAAAACCAGGTAGGAAATGACCTTGTAACGGCATCGGGCACAACACTTTTGGGCGCCGATAACAAAGCCGGTGTTGCCGAGATAATGGACGCCTGCTATCAGCTGATGCGGCATCCGGAAATAAAGCACGGCACAATTAAAATATTATTTACACCCGATGAAGAAATTGGCCGCGGGGTTGATAAGGCTGATATTGCCAAGTTAGGCGCCTTTGCTGCTTATACTATGGATGGGGAAAGCGCCGGCAATATGGAGAATGAAACTTTTAGTGCCGACGGTGCTAAATTAATTATACAAGGCGTAAGCGCACATCCCGGTTTTGCACAGGGCAAAATGGAAAGCGCCATTAAAATTGCAGGAAAGATAATTGCCGCCCTGCCGGATAACCTGTCGCCCGAGCATACCGGGGATATGCAGGGTTTTGTGCACCCGGTAGATATGAGCGGCCATATAGAAACCGCCGTTGTCGATTTTATTATCCGCGATTTTGAGGATGATAAGCTGGCAGAACATGCCGACACTATTCGCCAGGTGGCAGATGAAGTGCTTAAAGTCTATCCAAACTCTACTTATACTTTAGAAACGCAACAACAGTACCGCAACATGAAAAATGTACTGGCGCAACACCCGCAGATAGTTGATTACGGCATGGAAGCGATGCGCCGCGCCGGGTTGAGCCCAAAGCTTTGCAGCATCCGCGGCGGTACGGATGGTTCGCGTTTATCATTTATGGGGCTGCCCACACCAAATATCTTTGCCGGCGAGCATGCTTTTCACAGTAAGCAGGAATGGGTTTCGGTACAGGACATGCAAAAAGCGGTTGAAACTATCCTCCATTTATGCATGGTTTGGGAGGAAAAAGCTTAAGCCCCCCAGCCCCCTGAAGGGGAGAGCAAAATAATGCACACTAAATAAAAAATGCCAAACATCGAAATAAATTCATTATTCGATATTAACGTTGCTCTTCAAAAACTTCCCCTGCAGGGGGCTGGATGGCTTTTAATAAAGCAAATTATCGTATGGGTATCTTTCAGTATGTACTTTCTTTACATACTCGTAGATCATCTCCCTAAACTCATCCACATTTTGCTTTTGGGTGGCTGATATGAATATGGCCGGGCTGTTATTTTTGGCCATCCAGCTATGTTTAAAATCATCCAGGGTTAACGGGCCTTCGGTAACATCTACGTGGTGCTGCTCGGGTACAAAGGCATCTATCTTGTTAAATACGGTTATCATTTGTTTATCAATAGCGCCCAGGTCTTTCAGCGTTTCGTTAACGGTGCGGATCTGGTCTTCAAAGTTGGGATGCGATACATCCACCACATGGATCAGGATATCCGCCTCGCGCACTTCATCCAGGGTAGATTTAAAGCACTCTACCAAATGGTGTGGCAGCTTGCGGATAAAGCCTACAGTATCCGACAGCAGGAACGGTACATTCTCTATCACTACCTTTCTAACGGTGGTATCTAATGTGGCAAACAGCTTATTCTCTGCAAACACTTCAGATTTAGCAAGCATATTCATGATGGTAGATTTACCTACGTTGGTATAACCCACCAATGCCACCCGAATTAACTGCTGGCGGTTTTTGCGCTGGGTTTCATTCTGGCGGTCTATCAGTTTCAGGCGCTCTTTTAATAACGAGATCTTGTTCAGGATCAAACGCCTGTCCGTCTCGATCTGCGACTCACCCGGGCCACGCATCCCGATACCACCCTTTTGGCGCTCTAAGTGGGTCCAGAGGCGGGTAAGGCGTGGCAACAGGTATTGCAACTGGGCAAGTTCTACCTGTGTTTTAGCCTGTGCGGTTTGGGCGCGGCCGGCAAAAATATCTAAGATGAGGTTACTCCTGTCTAATATCTTTACATTCAGTTCGCGCTCTATATTACGCAATTGCGATGGGGTAAGCTCATCGTCAAAAACTACGATATCTATTTCTTCGGCAATCACATATTCTTTTATCTCGTCCAGCTTACCGGTGCCTACAAAAGTGGCACGCTCCGGCCGCTGTAGTTTTTGGGTAAAGTGCTTCACGGTAAGGCCGCCTGCGGTGGCCACTAAAAACTCTAATTCCTCTAAATATTCTTTTTCCTGTTCTTCGGTTTCGTTGGGGGTAATTACACCAACCAAAACCACTTTCTCCTGCTTCACAGCAGTATCATAAAATTTTTGTTTCATTTAAAAATGATTAACAATTAAAACATAAAGGTAAATGTAATTTACCTTACTATAACTCACGGAGTGGTGGTTATGTTCACATAGCATAAAATTGTTTTTGTATTCATAATTCACTTCCATACAAATAAATTGGGAAGTGTGATAAATAGACGTTATGAACGGTAAGTTCATAACAAACTTTCGTGCGAGACCCATCATAGGCCCGGCCAAATTGAAAGTATGGTGTGGGAGAGTATTATATTAACATGATGATACAAAGATACTCGAATAAAGGGCTAATTACAAACCCTTCACAAATTCCCGCATGGCTGCGCCCGGGTTTTGCTGTTTCATAAAGTTCTCGCCTATTAAAAAGCCGTTAAAACCGGCCGCCTTTAGCTGTTTAATTGTGTCGGTATCGCTGATGGCACTTTCAGAGATCTTCATAAACTCGTTAGGGATATGTTCGGCCAGCTTAAAGGAGTTTTCCACAGATACGGTAAAATCGGCCAGGTTGCGGTTGTTTACACCTATGGCATCCAGATTAGGATCTATGCTGCGTTCCAGTTCCTCCAGGTTATGCACTTCTAACAGCACGTTAAGATCCAGGCTTTTGGCCAGGCCTGCCAGATTTTTGATCTCGGCCGGGGTTAATATCGCTGCTATCAGTAAAATAATATCGGCACCTAATGATTTTGCTTCAATAACCTGATACTCGTCAATCATAAAATCTTTACGCAGGATAGGTACTTTTGTAGCGCGGCGGGCACGCGTTACATCCATTTTGCGGCCCATAAAAAAGCCGTAATCAGTAAGTACCGAACATGCCGAAGCACCTGCCTCTGCATAATCCTTCGTTACATCTTTTACCAGCGCATCATCGTTGATGATTCCTTTTGATGGCGATTTGCGCTTAAACTCGGCGATGATCCCGGTACGCTCGGGCGCCAGTAAAAAATCTTTAAAAGAGTAAGTTTCCCGGTGAAAATATTCTGATTCCTCCAGTTGCGAATAGGTGGTGCGCACCTTATCACGTTCAACTTCTATCTTTTTATAAGAAACTATTTTATCAAGTATGTTCATTGTTTTCAAATCTACAGTAATACCTGTCATTTCGAACGAGGTACGAGGAGAAATCTTATACAAGCGACCTGCATTTATGTTTGGCGGATAAGATTTCTCCTCGCCCCCCGCACTCGCCATCCCGCTGCTCGTTCGAAATGACAGCGGGTTTCTTGTTATGCGTTTAACCAATTCTGCATTATCTCTTTGCCATGCTCCGTCAGTACCGATTCGGGGTGGAACTGTACACCGCGTACATTGTATTCCCTGTGCCTTAAGGCCATAACCGAGCCATCCTGTTCATCAATAGCGGTAATTTCCAATACTGTGGGCAAGTCTTTTTCTACCACCCAGGAATGGTAACGGCCCACTTTAAAGGTGTAGGGCAGATCGGCAAAAAGCGGTTCGTTTATGTCTGTCACTTTTATAGGTGTTGCAATGCCGTGCATGGGTTGCGGCAGGTTATATAATTTACCGCCAAACACTTCGGCAATAGCCTGCTGGCCCAAACACACGCCAAACATGCTTTTAGTTGGTGCATATTTTTCTATTACCTGTAACAATAAGCCCGCTTCCGACGGGATCCCAGGCCCGGGCGACAGGATGATGTGACTGAATTTATCCACATCCTCTAACTTAAACTGGTCATTCCTCCAAACCTCGCACTGCAAACCCAACTCGTTTACCAGATGCACCAGGTTATAGGTGAAAGAATCGTAATTATCTATGATTAATATTTTCATTTTATACATCCCTAACCCCTCTCAAGAGGGAATTAAATAATTTCAACTTATCTCTATTCTCCGTTCACTAATCTCTACCTACAACTCTTCCGCCAATTCTATCGCTTTTCTTAAAGCCGCTATTTTGTTATCCACCTCTTTCAATTCGCTCTCGGCAACCGAGCCGGCTACAATACCTGCGCCTGCCTGGTAGTGCAGCGTGTTATTTTTGCTGAGGAATGAGCGGATCATGATGGCATGGTTAAAATCGCCGTTAAAACCATAAAAACCGATAGCGCCGCTATAAAAGCTGCGTTTACTTTTCTCGTTCTCATCAATGATCTCCATCGCGCGGTATTTGGGTGCGCCGCTCAGGGTGCCTGCCGGGAAGGTGTCGGCCACTATCTTAAACGATGTTGTGCCCGGCTTTAGCTTGCCGCTTACATGCGATACCAAATGGATAAGGTGCGAATAAAACTGTACCTGCTTAAATGCCTTTACGCTTACCTGCTCGCAATGGCGGCTCAGGTCGTTTCGGGCCAGGTCTACCAGCATCACGTGCTCGGCAGATTCTTTGGGGTCGTTCTCCAGCTGGCGCGCAATCTCGGCATCTTTCTCGTCATCGCCGCTGCGCTTAAATGTGCCGGCTATCGGGAAGATGCTGGCAACATTATTTTTAATGGTGATCTGTGCTTCGGGCGATGAGCCGAAAATGCGGAAATCGCCGTAATCAAAGTAAAACAGGTAGGGAGATGGATTGATGGAACGCAACGCCCGGTACACATTAAATTCATCGCCCAAAAACTTACGCGAGAATGCCCTGGAAGGCACGATCTGGAACACATCGCCCCGGTAAATATGCTGCTTCATCTTCTCTACAATGGCAATAAACTCTTCGTTGGTTAAGTTGGATTGCTCGGCTTCGTTACTTTTAAAGCTATACTCGGGGAAGTTTTTGTTTTTGATCAGGTCGCCAATTTTTTCTAACCCGTTGGTTTGTGGCTGGCCCTCTACCTGGTTGTGGAAGATGTACAGTTCGTTCTTAAAGTGATCTATAGCTATGATATAACTATAAATATGGTATTGCATCACCGGGATCTTACGGGCGGTATCTTGGCTTTCTTTTAGGCGGATGGTTTCGAAATGCTCTACCGCCTCATGCGTAAAATAGCCGAATAACCCGTTTGATACAATTTTGGATGTATTGGCTTCCACCTCAAAACGGACGGTAAAATTGTTTATTTCGTCGGTTATGTCAAACTCGCCGGGCTGGCTTATCTCTTCACTGCCATCAGGGAATTTCTTTTTAAGGGTACCATTGTCTAAAACCAGCCCGCTGAATGGCGCACAGCATACAAAACTTAAGCTGTTTTCGCGGCTGTGGTAATCCGAGCTTTCCAGCAGCAGCGAATTGGGGAACACATCTCTTAAGCGCAGGTAAATACTAACCGGCGTGGTGGTATCGGCAAGCAGTTTTTTATGTGTGGTGGTAATTTTATATTTTTTCATTCGTGTTATCTCAGTGCGTATTAAACAAAAAAACCCGGCGAATTGAGCGTTCGCCGGGTTTCAAATTAGGTTTACATTTGATTAGTACTGTATATCAAAAACTATCCGGCTGCCATATTTTCACATAGTGCCACCAATTGGTATTAAGGGTAGTTTTTTTCATATCGTGGCAACAAATTTATACAAAAAATTGAATTAACAAATTTTTTGTCGACTTTTTTAGTGGGATATACCAAAAAAACTTCTCTTGCTCTGTATAATGGCTACTACGATCAGCAAAATAGCTAAGGAATAGAAGATTGCGATTATGCGGTGCTTACCCTCTGGCAGGATGATCTTTTTAGACTTGCTGTGGCCAATGGTAATTAAAACGATAGCAAACAGCATCATGGCAATATGTTCAACCGTCCAGTAACGGGCTTCGGCATCTTTCATTACGCCCCCGCCAAAACGTACAAAAGGGCTTAAAAAGTAAAGTATTATCCCCAGTAAAAATTGGGTATGTGCAGATATCATGGCAAACAGGTTTAGTTTGCGGTTGCCCTGGGTATATGGCTTTTTACCCAGCCAGCCGACCAGTGCATTAAAAATAGCCAGCAACAAAAGGATGATAACGATGTACCTGAAACCCGAGTGGAAGTACTTGAAAAAGCTGTAAGCGTTCATACGGTTAAAATTTGTGTCGAATATAAGGATAAATGCAATTATTTACTCATGCGGTGATTAACTCACCCGGTCATTGCTACGCTCGACCACCCTCTCTCCGCAAGCGGAAAGAGGGGTTATCGCTCCCTCTCCTTTGGAGAGGGCTGGGGAGAGGCTTCCTCACCCAGTGCCATAACTCACCCTGCAAAACTAAATTTCCCCATCAGCACCGCCGGGTTTTTCCCAATGGCCATAGGTTCGCCGCATAAAGCCTCATTACCCAATAATGCAAATAGTATGGCCTCTTTGGCATCGGGGTTAATTCCTAACGTGCTTGTATCTGCTATGGCAGCATTTGGCAGGGTACTTTTCAAATAATTAATGATATATGGGTTTCTGGCACCGCCGCCGCTTACAAATATTTTAAGGCCGGGCAGGTTAAAATGTGTCCGTATAAAGTTGCTAATGGTGCGGCCTGTAAAGGCGCTTAAAGTGGCCACCAAATCGGTTTTGTTGATATTGAATAATCTTACCGCCTGCTGGGCATCGGCCACATATTCTAAATTAAACAATTCCGGGCCGGTGGTTTTAGGTAAGGCTTCCCTAAAAAAGGGATGATCCAGCAGGGCATCCAGCAGCACCTGGTTTACCTCCCCGGTGTTGGCTATCTGCGAGTCTGCATCATAAGGCTGGTTAAAGTACCGGCGGCAGGCAGCATCTATCAGCGTATTGCCGGGGCCAATATCGGTACATAAAACTTCGGTAACTGCATCGGCAGGCAGGTAGGTAAGGTTGGCAATGCCGCCAATGTTCAGCAATATCCTGTGCTCGCCGGGCTTGCTGCCCAGTAATACATCGCCATATAAAGCTAATGGTGCGCCCTCGCCACCCGCTGCGATGTGTTTCTGGCGAAAATCGCTTATGGTGAGGATGCCGGTTGTTACCGCCAGGTGGTCGCCATCGCCAATTTGCAGGGTAGCATTGCCGTAACCGGGTTGTTTATGCTGATGACCGGGTGCATGATAGATGGTTTGGCCGTGGCTGGCAATAAAATCTACCTGGCCGGGGTTAATGCCCCACTCGTTTAAAGCCTGCAAAACCAGTTCGCCATGAAAGGTACCGAGATAGGCGTTCAGCAAGGTTACTTTTTCCAGGCTCACCTCTTTTTTGGCAAAAACCTGCTGCACCTCGTACTTAAATTTTTCCTGATAAGGGATGGTGATAAAGTTGAGCAGCTCAAAAGCTGTTTGGGTGCCGCTGCCTTTAAATTTGCACAAGGCGATATCCAGCCCGTCCAGCGAAGTGCCAGACATCAGGCCGATGCCTAAACGCGCTTCTTTTTGGGCAATGCCGGTTAATTTTTGCAGATTATGGTTAAGTGCAGGCATGCGCTAATTTACCTGTTTTTGCATGCCCCCACAAAAGATAAATTAAAAGCGCCTGTATCTTAATATCTGATATATTTGTTTTTACCAACGTGCAACCATTATAACCAAACCCAATGGCAAGATTAAACTTATTAGAAGAAACCCGGTACGAGAAACTGCCGGTAACGGTGTACTCCGACCAGCAGGCGGCATCGGTAGCTGTTGCCAAGCGCATCGCCAGCCTTATCCGTAAAAGAAACGCTGCCGGCCAGCAGGCTGTATTAGGCCTGGCCACAGGTGTTACCCCTATAAAAGTTTATACCGAACTGGTACGTTTGCACAAAGAAGAAGGGCTATCATTTAAAAACGTGATCACCTTTAACCTGGACGAGTACTACCCCATGAAGCCCGATGCTGTACAAAGCTACGTTACCTTTATGAACGAGAATTTGTTTGACCATGTGGATATAGACAAAGCTCATGTACACATCCCCGATGGTACGCTTGCCCCCGATGATGTGGCCGCTTTTTGCCTGGCCTACGAAAAACAGATAGAAGAATTAGGCGGGCTCGACCTGCAGATACTGGGTATAGGCCGTACCGGCCACATCGGGTTTAACGAGCCCGGCTCTGCCCCCAACTCGGGCACCCGTTTGGTTACCCTGGATGATTTGACCCGCCGGGATGCCTCGCGCGATTTTGGGGGCAAACAAAACGTACCCGCCAAAGCCATCACCATGGGTATCGGTACTATTTTTAAAGCCCGAGAAATTATCCTGATGGCCTGGAGTGCCAAAAAGGCCCCTATCATTCGTAAGGCGGTAGAGGGAGAAATGTCTGGCGAGGTACCTGCAACCTTCCTGCAGTTATCTGATAACGTGGAGTTTGTGCTGGATACGGATGCCGCATCAGAGCTTACCCGCTTTGATACCCCCTGGATGGTTAAGGATTGCATCTGGGATGAGCCATTAAAGAAAAAGGCCGTTATCTGGCTTTCGGGCGCGGTGAACAAGCCGATATTAAAACTAACCGAAGAAGATTATAACAGCAATGGTATGGCGCAGCTGGCCGTAGAGCAGGGGCCGGTTTACCAGATCAACATTGATATTTTTAACCAGGTACAACATACCATTACCGGCTGGCCCGGCGGTAAGCCCGGCGCAGATGACAGCCAGCGGCCCGAACGTGCCGAACCGGCAAAAAAACGCGCTATTGTGTTTTCGCCACATCCGGATGATGATGTGATCTCGATGGGCGGCACATTCATCCGCCTGGTAGATCAGGGGCATGATGTGCACGTAGCCTACCAAACATCGGGCAATACTGCTGTTTGGGATGATGATGTTTTACGCTTTATGGAATTTGCTATCGATTTTAAAGAAAGCGTGGGCGAAGACACAGCTAAAATGAAAGGCATTTATGAGGATATGCGCAAATTTATGCAGGTTAAGCAACCCAACCAGATCGACTCTTTAGAGATCCGCGATGTAAAAGGCTTTATTCGCAAAACCGAGGCTATCTCTGGTGCGCGGTATGCGGGCCTGCCCGATGGCAATATCCATTTCCAGGCGCTGCCGTTTTATGAAACGGGTAAAACACAAAAAAATTCGGTTGGCGAAGAAGATATCCGGCTGACGATGGAATTGTTGCAACAGGTAAAACCCCACCAGGTATTCACCGCAGGCGATTTTGCCGACCCGCACGGTACGCACATCGTTTGCTTTAACATCGTGATAGAAGCCTTACGCAGGCTGCGCCAAACCGAGGCATGGGTTAAGGATTGCTGGGTTTGGATGTACCGTGGTGCCTGGCAGGAATTCCCTACCAGCGAGATTGAAATGGCCGTGCCGCTTTCGCCTGCCGAGGTTTTACGTAAACGTAACGCGATATTTAAACACCAGTCGCAAAAGGACAGGCCGGTATTCCCCGGTGATGATGCCCGCGAGTTTTGGGTACGCGCCGAAGACCGCAACCGCGAAACCGCCCAGAATTACGACCGCTTAGGCATGGCCGAATATGCAGCGATGGAAGCCTTTGTGAGGTATCATTTTTAAGAAACCAATGATCCGTAGAGACGCGATACTTCGCGTCTTTATACAATATGCAACCCCGTAGAGACGCGATACTTCGCGTCTTTTACAACATGCAACCTCGTAGAGACGCGATACCTCGCGTCTTTTACAACATGCAACCCCGTAGAGACGCGATACTTCGCGTCTTTATACAACATGCAACCCCGTAGAGACGCGATACTTCGCGTCTTTACAACATGCAACCCCGTAGAGGCGCGATACTTCGCGTCTTTTACAACATGCAACCCTGTAGAGGCGCGATACCTCGCGTCTTTATATAATACAATAGCAACCAGGAGATGCAAAGTATTGCATCTCTATAATAAAAAATGTATGAAATATAAATTCCTGATAATCGCCCTTTTATTTTGCGTTTCTGCAAAAGCACAAACTGCAACCAATATTACCCCTGCACACCTAAAAGCTGCCGAGAACGTACTGAGCGCATCGGGCGCAGGCAACCAGCTGAAAGAAAACATGGCGGCCATGATACAGCAAGCCAGCGCCAATGTGCCTGCAGATAAAAAGCCAAAGTTTGTAGAGATCATGAACACTTTTATGAACAAGTACATGAGCTGGGACCTGATCAAAGACCAGATGGCCGCCCTGTATGCCCAGGAATTTACCGAAAAAGAACTGAAGGACCTGGCCGTTTTTTATCAATCGCCCTTGGGCATCAAACTTAATCAGAAACAACCCATCCTGTTTCAAAAAGGGGCAGCCATTGGCCAGCAGAACGTACAAAGCCACCAGCTTGAATTACAGCAAATGATGCAGGAGGCATTTAAAGATCAATAAACAATTTGTAACTAAGATATTCGTTTAGCATCTTAGTAAAATATTCCCTTTTAATTAAATGATGAACCTAAACAAAGCTTTATCTGCAGCTGTGCTGGCCCTGTTAATTGCCGGTAGTACAAACGCACAGGTAAAAAGAAAACCTTCCCCGTCGCCCAGAAGCAAACCCGTACCGGCAGCAGCGGCCCTGCGCCCGGCTAACCTGCTCCCGGTTGATGATAATGTACTTATTGGTAAGCTGCCCAACGGCCTTACTTATTATATTCGCCATAACGAACAGCCGCAAAACCGTGCCGAGCTGTACCTGGTAAACAAAGCCGGGTCTATTTTAGAGACGGATGCCCAGCAGGGCCTTGCCCACTTTACCGAGCACATGGCGTTTAACGGCACGCGCGATTTCCCGAAGAACCAACTGGTTGATTTTCTACAGAAATCGGGCGTAAAATTTGGCGCCGATCTTAACGCTTACACTTCTTTTGATGAAACCGTTTACCAGCTCCCGCTACCCACCGATAGCGCCACTGTGTTTGAAAAAGGCTTTAACATTTTGGCCAACTGGGCAGGTTATGTAACTTTTGACCCTGCCGAGATCGATAAAGAGCGTGGCGTGGTTTTAGAAGAGGCCCGTATGCGCGGTAAAAACGCCCAGGAACGCCTGAGCCTGCAAACCTTGCCGGTGCTGTTAAACAACAGCAGGTATGCATCGCGTGTGCCTATCGGTAAGGAAGATATACTGAAAACTTTTGACGCCGCTACCATTAAAAGTTTCTACAGCGATTGGTACCGGCCAAATCTGCAGGCCGTTATTGCCGTGGGCGATTTTGATGTAAAACGCGTAGAAGCGCTGATCAAAGCCAACTTTTCGGGCCTTAAAAACCCGGTTGGCGAAAAACAGCGTACAGAATACAATGTAGCCCCAACACCGGGCACCGTAGTAAAAATTGCTACGGATAAGGAGTTTCCTTACACGCTGGCGCAAATTATAGTAAAACACCCGCAAACAGTGGTAAAAACCATACCGGGTTACATGCAAAGCCTGCGCGTATCGCTGTTTAACTTTATGCTTAATCAAAGGCTTAACGAATTGCAGCAAAAGCCCGAGCCACCTTTTTTATACGCGCGTAGTTCTTATGCGCCTTTAATTGGCAGGCAGGATGCATTTTCATCTGTAGTTGTATCCAAACCGGATGGGCTGGAAACTGCCGTGAAAGCCGTTGTGGCCGAAACCGAGCGCGCCCGTAAATTCGGCTTTACCTTAACCGAGCTGGAGCGCGCCAAGCAATCAGCCCTGGCAGGCATCCAGAATGCTTATTACGAGCGCACCAAAACCAATTCGGCCAATTATGTGCGGGAATACCAGCTTAACTTTTTAAAAGGCGAAGGTATGCCCGGGATAGAATTTGAATACAACTTTTACATCAACAATATCAATAAAATAACCGTTGCCGAAATGAACGCACTTGCCGGTAAATTCATCAGCGACCAAAACCGGGTAATTATTGTGGAAGGGCCCGATAAGGATAAGGATAAGCTGCCGGATGAAAGCACCATTTTGAAATGGATAGGCACGGCAGGCAACAATGTTGCCGCCTATGTAGATAATGTGACCAGCAAACCGCTGATGGAAAAAGAGCCTGAGGGCACAAAGGTGGTAGCCGAAACCAGCAACGAGGCTATAGGCACTACCACCCTTACCCTGGGTAACGGCGTAAAGGTGATCTTAAAACCAACCCAGTTTCAAAACGATCAGATTCTGATAAACGGCTACAGCTTTGGCGGTACATCATTGGCGAATGATAATGATTATACATCGGCAAGCTTATCGGCATCTATCATTGGCAGCAGCGGCATCTCCGAGTTTAACCAGGGGCAGCTTGATAAGATGCTGGCGGGTAAAAATGTAAGCATCACACCGTATATAGGCGATATTACACAGGGTATAAGGGGTAGCGCATCTCCTAATGATTTGGAGACCGCCCTGCAATTGATCTATCTGTACTTTACACAGCCGCGCAAGGATGCCGATATCTGGCAGGGAACCATTAATCAAACTAAATCGTTACTGATAAACCGCGGGCTCGACCCAAACAGCGTTTACCAGGATACGCTTTCGGCGGTGTTAAGCAATAATAACTTCAGGGGCGGCGCCACCACAGTGGAAAGGCTGAACGGCACAAGCCTGGACAAAGCCTATAGCTTTTATAAAGACAGGTTTGCCGATGCAAGCGGCTTTACCTTTGTACTGGTGGGTAATTTTAACCCTGTATTGATAAAACCGATACTGGAAACCTACCTGGGGGCATTGCCATCAACCAATAAAAAAGAAACCTTTAAAAACTTAAAGATGTACCCGGCACCGGGGCAGATAACCAAAACCGTTTACAAGGGTATGGATGATAAAGCAAGCGTGCAGCTGATATACAGCGGCAGCTATGTGTTTAACGAAGCCAACAACCTGCAGATGGATGCCCTGGAAGAGGTGCTGAACATAAAGCTGGTAGAGCGCCTGCGCGAGCAGGAAAGCGGCATTTATGCGCCGGGCATCAGGGCAAATTATATTAAAAACCCCGAGGGAAGATACACCATTACCATTGTGTTTACCTGCGCAGCCGCCAATGTTGATAAGCTGATAGCCGCTACGCTTGACGAGATCAACAAGATCAAACAAACCGGTGCACAGCCTGCAGACATTCAGAAGTTTGTGGCAGAGGAGGCGCGGTCAACCCAGGTGCAGTTAAAGCAAAATGTTTCGTGGGCGGGGCTGTTGGGTTCTGCTTCACAAAACGACCTGGATCCGAATGGCATTTTAAGCCATGTTAAAAACCTGGATCAGATAACCGTGCAAAGCACCAAAGAAACCGCGGTTAAGTATTTAAATAATAACAACCTGGCCAAGGTTATTCTGATGCCGGAAAAAAAGTAATGGAATAATAAACAGATAACCATAACAAAGCCTCCCGACAGATCATGGAGGCTTTGTTGTTATTAAAGCATTTTTAAGGTAGAAAAGAACGGCAGATAAGTGGATGCCGCCTCCCTGCCCGGCTCGTGTACGGTAATGCCGGTTATGATACCCTTATCATCAGCATCAAAGGCAATGCCTGCTTTGGTATCATCATAAAGGGTGTGATTACTGCCCTTATCTGTAAAAGTTGCAACCTTTTTAAGCTGGTATATGCCCGATACATTTTTAAACGGCACGCCTGCAAACACCTTGCTGTTGAGCTTAAAAAACGGCGAGGTAACGCGGATCTGTTTAACCCTTTTGGTTTCGTCATCGCCCTGCCCGCGCGAAAAGTACATTTGTGTTACGTTGCCGGTGGTATCATGGCCGGCATACCATACCGAGATGCTTTTGCCCATGGCAGCATCGCCGCTATCGGGCTTGCCCAGCCTTTTATGTACATTTTCTGAGCTTTCGTTCAGGCTTGTTTGCCCTATGCTGGTGCCCGGTACAATTAATTGCACCAGCGGTACCGGCTTGTCGCCCGGCAGGTCAACCGCTGCCGTATCGGTAGCTTTTGCAGCATCCGGTTGGGTGGTGTCCGCAGCGCCGGCTATCGTATCGGTGGTTTTTGGATCCTTGTTCTGTTGGCATGCAATAACGGTAAGGGCAAGTATGGGTGCAATTAAATATTTTGGAAGGTTCATCATCGTAACAATTTGTTTAATTTACAGTTGATAGATATAACCCGCAAAAACGGGTTTTGTTAGCAGCGACAATGGCATCAAAAGGGCAAAAGGTAGTACAGGAATGGTATAAACAAAAGCAATGGAAGCAGTTTCCGTTTCAAAAAGAGATGGAAGCGGCCTACCTGTCGGGCTTTTCGGGCTTGCTGAATGCGCCAACAGGCAGCGGCAAAACATTTGCCCTTTTCCTGCCTTTTCTGGCCGATTTTATTAATAAATACCCCGATACGTACACCACCCAAAAAAACAATGGCCTGCTGATGCTTTGGATAACGCCCCTGCGTGCTTTAACCAACGATATCCGCAAAGCTATGCAGGAGGTATGCGACGATATGGGCCTGCCCTGGCGCATCATGACTCGTACCGGTGATACCTCGGCGGCAGATAAAGCGGCCCTGAAGCGCAAACTGCCCGAAGTGCTGCTTACCACCCCAGAAAGCCTGCACCTGATGCTGGCCCAAAAAGAGTATGACAAAGTTTTTAAAGGCCTGCAGGTGCTGGTTTGCGATGAGTGGCACGAATTGCTTGGCACCAAACGCGGCGTACAGGTAGAGCTTGGGCTATCGCGGTTAAAAGGCTTGGGGGGGCCGGATATGCCTGCAGGCGCTAATCTCCGGTCTCCGGTCTCCAATCTCCGTATCTGGGGTATCAGCGCCACCATTGGTAACCTGGAGCAGGCAGCCGAAGTTTTGCTGGGGAATGATTTCCCGCCCGAACAGATCAGGATGGTGAGGGCACAAGTAGATAAAAAACTGGTGATAGAATCTGTCATCCCCGAGAATATCGAGAATTACAGCTGGGCCGGGCATATTGGTGTAAAGCTGCTGCCGCAGGTAATGGATATTGTAGCCAAAAGTAAAACTACGCTCATCTTTACCAACACGCGTTCGCAAAGCGAGATCTGGTACCATGCCATTATTGATAACTATCCGGAGTATGCCGGCATTATGGCCATGCACCACGGATCGTTGGATAACGAACTGCGTAACTGGGTAGAACAGGCCCTGCATGCGGAAGCCCTGAAGGTTGTGGTGTGCACCTCCAGCCTGGACCTGGGGGTGGATTTCAGGCCCGTTGATACCGTTGTACAGGTAGGCAGCCCAAAGGGTGTGGCCCGTTTTATGCAGCGCGCCGGCCGCAGCGGTCACCACCCGGGTGCTATATCCAAAGCTTATTTTGTGCCTACGCATTCCTTAGAACTGCTGGAAGGCGCCGCCCTTAAAAGCGCTATTAAAAAGGGCGTGTTTGAAAGCCGCGACCCGATGCTGCTTACCTTTGATGTACTGATACAGTTTATGGTTACGCTGGCGGTATCAGATGGTTTCCGTGCCGATGAACTATATCACGAGATCAAAAGCACCTTTGCCTTTGCCGATCTGCGGCGCGATGAATTTAACCAGCTGCTTGATTTTATAACCAACGGCGGCAAAACCCTGGCCCAATACGATGAGTTTTTAAAGGTAGAGGTTGATAACGGCCTGTTTAAGGTGAACAGCCGCCGGGTGGCCATGCGGCACCGGTTAAGCATCGGCACCATCACCAGCGAACTGAGCATCAGGGTAAAATGGTTGAGCGGCGGCAGCCTGGGCACCTTAGAGGAAGGCTTTATAGCCAAGCTAAAACCCGGCGATACCTTTTGGTTTGCCGGCCGCAGCCTGGAGTTTATAAAGGTGAAAGAGATGACCGCCTTCGTCAAAAAATCAACAAAAGTAAAAGGGCTTATCCCCAGCTGGGCAGGCGGGCGGATGCCGCTATCATCCCAGCTGTCGGCTGTTTTCAGGGATAAATTGGACGAGGTGGCCCACGGCATTGAAACCGATGTAGAAGTAAAGGCCTTAAAGCCGCTGTTTGCGCTACAGGCCAAGCTATCGCACCTGCCCCAAAGCAACGAATTTTTGATCGAGTCGTTTAAATCCAGGGAGGGGCACCACTTGCTTTTTTATCCTTTTGAAGGGCGGCTGGTACACGAGGGAATGGCGAGTTTGCTGGCCTATCGTATCTCTAAAATTAAACCCGCCAGTTTTTCTATCGCCATGAATGATTATGGCTTTGAATTACTGACCGACGAAGATATCCCAATTGAAGAGGCTTTAGAAGACGCCGACTTTTTTTCGCTTAACAACCTGATAGATGATATCCAGAACAGCCTTAACTCCAACGAAATGGCCCGCCGCAGGTTTAGGGATATTGCACATATTGGTGGCCTGGTATTTACGGGTTACCCGGGCCAGCCCGTAAAAAACAAACACTTGCAGGCCTCTACATCGTTATTGTTTGATGTATTTAACGAGTACGAACCCGATAACATACTGGTACGCCAGGCCTATAACGAGGCGCTTGCCCTACAGTTAGAAGAATTCCGGCTGCGGGCGGCGTTACAGCGCATTCAAACGCAAAGCATCGTGCTGAAAACGATTGAACGGCCAACGCCGTTTGCCTTCCCTATACTGGTAGACAGCCTGGGCCGCGAACGCCTGACCACCGAAACCATGGAAGAACGCATAGCCAAAATGGCCCGCCGCTATGGCGCAGACGAGGATGCTGATAAGCCATCACCCAGAAGCCGCAAGCCCGGCATCGTGCGGAAGAAGGGGTTTTGATGTGTAAGGCAGGGGAATAACGATGACGATCGTCCGTAGTTCTGTGGCCTGCACATCCCTATTTTTATTTAATGGATATTAAGAAAAGTTGGTGCTAAGTAAAAGGGCTCAGGCTCGAAAAAAAGCTTTCACAGGAGTACTTACCAACCTGGCTTATTTAGATAGAACGTATATCCCAAGCATTGAAAATGGGAAAGGAATGTGTATATTGGGTTATACAAAAGTTAGCAGTAGCCTTCCATGCAAAATCTGCGATCTGTTAAAAGATATTGATTAATGAGTATAAAAAGGGCAGAAAGCTTGCAAAGCAAGCTGCAGACAAGTTTGGATATTTTAATTAAAAAGATCGGAAAAATTCAAATCGGTACGATTAAACAATTTCCCCTGGGATGGCGAAAAGCAGCAAAAGGCAGAACGGTTTGGAGAATAGTAGAAGAAGTTATTACTCAAAATCTTGAAAAATATTATGCCGATTTAGATATGACAAGTATTACGGTATCAGATTCTGAAACCTCGATACATGATTTTGCCGCTATTTTTAAAGGGGAAGAAAAGGAAATACATGTTAACATCAAAACAGCTGTTTTTGGAAGAAGGGCGCAAAAGGATGATATTTCTAAAGGTACCGGGTTGAAAAAGTTTTACGAAAAAGACGCTGACGGCGAGTTTTTTATTGCAACATTCTTTTTAAATTTTCATGAAGACATGACCATCGAAATTGAAAAATGTGTAGCATTCCCTATTGCCTGGGTACCCGATCTGTATATTAACCCAAGCAACAACGCAAATTTACAATCAGGTAAATACAAAAGCCTGGAGTATGCGCAGAAGCGGGAAGTGAGTGAATTTAGAGTATTGTTTGAAGAAGCTATGGAAATAGCCCTGAAGAAAAGGCGCGCGAAACTAAACTCTTGATTGCAAGTTTTTTGCGAAGTGGGTAATTTCGGTTTCGGTTTTATTTGAAAATGAAAGCTCTTTAAATATCAGCAGATCCACTTCATCAATAATAGGCCGGTTCTCTTTGGGTAAAACCTTTTCTTTAAATGCCTTTATGGCAATTTCTGCCAGCTTTTCCTTAGTTTTTTTGCACAGATCTATAACAGGTATTTTTGCTACATAACCAGATGTTACCATGTTAGAGCGGCATAGTACACCGCGTACCATATAGGTTACCAGGCTGCTGTTAAGATAAGCCAATAGCCACCATAAATCGGCCTGGTCACCAAATATGTTTGCATTCACCCCAAATGTCGATCCCGGGGGCAGATAACAGGCACTAAAGGTTAAGCCCATTGAAGAACAGGTTATGCCTTCTTTAAGCATATATGCTTTATTTCTGACCATGAAATTTTTGATCTCTTTATCATGTTTCAGATAATCATTAGAGAGATACCCGTCTTGTTCACAAAAAAATTTGCGCATCCCCGGGTTTTTATAAAAAGGCACTTCAAAACCATCCTTTTTTTGCTTTGAAATAAACTGCAGATCTTTACCCGTTGATATACCTGTAATGCATTTAAACTGATCACCAATTTTAGGAAGCGAAAAAAGTGATTGAATTTCTGGCGGAACGTCTATAATAAATTCATGATCATCTGATCCGCTGTTATTAACAATATCATTAATATCAGCTTCAATCAAATCAAATTTTGCTAACTTATCTTTTAATTCCTGCTTGTTTTTTAACCGGTTTAATACACCTATTTTATTTTGATATTGCTTGCCTTTTTGTAAAACCATGATGCAGGTGCGCACATCGGCTTTTTGATCCCAAAACAAATCTGCAGGGCAAAGTACCAGGTTATGGATTGTACAGGTTTTAAGTATTTGTTTACGCAGTGGGTTGTGCGCGCGGGCTGTTAAAAAACTATCCGAACTGATGATAGATATTAAAGAGCCTTCTTTTGCGCTATCAATTATTGCCGATATAAACATAGAGTACATATTGTGTATCCCGATGTTACCAAAAAGCGATCCAAGGCTTTTTTTGTTATCCTTTATATAGTTTAGTTCGTGGCAATTATAAGGCGGGTTTGCTATAATATAATCGTACTTTAAGTTAATGCCCTGGCCTATCCGTAAGTTTGATTTGTTGCGCCGATAAAGTTCTATAAAATCAGCCTGAATAAAATTACAGTAATAATAATCGCCGTGGTGGTAGATATCTATACCATCAATATCGATGTTATGATCATACAGTTTTTTTATTAGTTCCTCTTTACCAACACACGGGTCTAATGCATACTTCCCATTAGGGTTTATCTTCATCATGGCATCTACCATAAAATGAGCCACAAATTCAGGTGTAGCGTAATAGCCCAACTCCCGCCTGTCTATCCCATTTTCAATAAATACCGATTTATCAAATCTTCCCATTATTATGCTTCTGCATCAAAAATACTACTTTATTTAATTACCATTAATAACGATACCATAATAAGCCAGATTAAAACATAAGCCAATTCACCGAAAATATATCACTGCAAGCCGATACATAAAACCCACAAGGCGCTTCGCGCCTTGTGGGAGCGGTATTACCTATTCATCATACTGTGGTCCATTTGCTTTTTGCTGTTGCCCGTTTTCATCAGGGCGGGGGTAATGCGCAGGTACACCTGGAAGCCTACAGGCGCTGTACCATACAACGGCCTCAGTGCCTTTGGCGAGGCGTTGTAAGTTGCTTGTATGCCAGCGGTAAGGTTGGTGTGCTTAATGGTGGTAAGTATGCGGTTGGTGCCCAGCGTAAGGGCGTTTATGGTAAAGGCAGGGTCGGCCGGGGATTGGTTTTCCAGGTCAAGTTCGCCGGCATCCTTTTGCACATATTCATAGCGGCCGTAGATGGCTGTTTTGTTTAACTGCAGGCTGCTCTCTAACAATACGGCGGGTTGTGTAGTGCCGTGGTGCCTGTTTTGCCCGTAAAGCAGCGTAGTGGCCACGTAGCTGTTATCGCCCAGCATTTTGGTATGAATAGCCGATGCGGTGAAGCGGTTTACATTGTCATTAGGTTCGGCTTCCTCCGGGCTTTTCAGCCAGCCATTAGATACCTGCAGCGCCCATTGCTTTGACGGGTTTACCGACAGCCGCAGCGCGTACGAATCGAACTTTGGCTTATCAAAATCATAGCGGTGCTCATCCGGCTCGCGGCCGGTAAAAATGGATCCTTCCAGCTTTACATTCTTGTACCTGAAGCCTAACGTTGCTGTGCCGAAAGTGATGTGTGTAGCATCCGCATAATGGTGACTTAGGGGCGCATTTGGGTCATTTAAGGCCGAAATTCGGTGCATAAATACCGGCGGTCCAAGCGCGGGCTCGCCCGGCATCCCAACAGATAATGAGATGTCGGTATTGGCAGCTACGCGTTGGGTATAGGCCACACTCAGCTCGGCAAACAGATCGTGCGGATGCTGGTAATCTACCAGTTTACGGCCCTGGTATGATTCGCCGGTTTGGTAAAGCAGGGGATAGCCACCGGCACCAACTGTAAATGCATCCAGCGAGAACATGGTGTTAATTGCAAACAGGCCGTTGCTGCCTATTTTGCGCTGTGCCATGTACATCAGCCAGTTAGGCGCATCAAACTGACTGCCGCCCCGGCTGCCTTTATCAAACAGATCCTGCTTGTTGTATCTTGCAAAAAAGCTGCCGTGGAACATGTGCATCCATTTTTTACCATGCACCATATACATGTACATTGGGCTTTCATCGGGCACCCACGATGTACCGGAGCCGTCGCGGTTCATCGGTAAATCCAGCGAGAACTGGCTGGTCATGGTCATGTTATGGCGGGTAGTATCGTGCTGCATAGCCATCATTTTGGCGTGGTTATGCGGCGGGTGTTTTTCGCTTGTATCCTTTTGCATAGGGTGTATTTGCTGTGCTGTTGTATAAATGGCAGCCGTCAGCATCATCAATAAGCTGATATATTTTTTCATGAGTAAGGCCTTAAAGATTAAAAAAGTTATACTCGAACCGGATGAGGTACATATTGGCGCTGTTGCGCAGCATGTTGTTGTACAATGGGGTACGGTACGAGAAATCCAGCCGGCAAACGCTGTTAAAAATAAACTGCACGGCGGGGGCTACATCCAGGTAGCTTTGGCCGTAGCCGGGATTGGTTTTGCCCAATAATTCAGCATATAAATTAAGGTTTACCTGATTGTAGCTTTTGTACTGCTTGGGCAGCAATAAATAACCTGCTGACAAAGTATAGGCCAGCGCATCTTTAGCGCCGGTAATAGTACCTTTAGGGTTATCGCTATCCAGGCCGCGCAGGTAACCGGCCGATGCGGAGAAGGCTACTTTATGCAGTAATTGTGTAACAATGAGCCCGCCCTGCAAGCCCGAGTTATCGCCCTCCAGGGTAATCTCCTGTAACCTGTAAGGGTTACGGCTAACAGCAGCTTTCCCAAATATCGCCGCGCGAAAGTGTGTTTGCACGCTATCTATGGATAGCAACCTGTACTTTGCGTAAAAGCTACCGCCCTCAAACCGCTGGTTATTCTGGTAAAAGTTGGATGTGTAGGCTGCGCCATGCAGCATCAGCTTACCTGTTGCACCGTACATAGCCTCTAACGTGGTGCGGTTTTTAAATGCCCCATCCATACTGAAGCCCTGGTTTTCCAGCCGGATGCCTAACGATCGGGCGGCCATGTTGCTGGCCGGTTCGGTATTTACATATAATTCTTGCGCGTACGCAAAAAATGCCATTGCCGTAAGGCAAAAAGCCAATAAAATGCCCTTCATAAAAATGTTTTTTAAGAAAGGTGCTTAAATTGCTAAATGGTAAGTGCGGCCGGTTGCCGTAGCAGTTTCTTCGGGGTTTTTACCCAGATGCTTTTTGGTTACCGAACTTGGCGCAAAGCCCTTATCAACAATGGTTACCGTTACCGGGCCGCTCAAAGCCTTATCGGCGTTTAATAACTTGTAGGTATTATCACCATAAGTAAAGGCATTGTCTGCTACCTTGGCATTATCAAAGTTAAAGGTTGTTTTTAAATAGTTTACCGAAAAACCCGAGTCTTTTACCTTTTTACTGATCTGGGCAAAATCTACCGGTACATCATTTTTAAAGGTGATTACATAGATGTTGCGCATCAGGTCGGGTTTTATTTCGCTAACAAAAGGCAGTGCTTTCAGCGATTTTTCGGTAGTGCGGGCGCAAAGTGAGCAGGTAAGGCCGCTAACCTGTAGCTCGGCTTTGGTAAATTGTGCTTTTGCTACAGTAACGGTAGCTATAAATAGTACGATGAATATTTTAAGGGTTTTCATGTTATTAAAATTGAATTTGAATGGATGTTATTTGAACTTTTTATGTGAGAAAAGATCAGCATCAAATTTTCAAAGTTCGGTTTTTAATAAATGGGGGCGTACTTTGCTTGGGTGCATCGGGCGGGCCGCGGTCAAAAAACACATTCAGCAACATCTGGTGTACCGGCAAAATAAAATCAGAGAAAGATGTTTTGGGCAGATCGAATGCAGATACCTTAGGGATAAAGGAATTAGACTGGCCTTCGTGACTATCTTTAACCTTTACGTCAAGTTTATTATCCTTGCAGCATTTCATTTTGCTTTTTGCCATTGGCTTTATACAGCTTTTGGCAGGGGCATTTATTTTAACTGCTGCAACGTGATTACCGCAAAAATGTAAGTTTAAGGCAAAGCCGGTTGATGTTATGGTGTACATCAATACCAACAGCAATATGCCCGCTCTTTTCATCATTATAACAAAGTACGGTATTAACTTGCTGATTTCAAACAGTTATCAAATTTTTGTTACTGTACATTGTAAAATAAATAATTATATGTTTATTTGTTTAGAATTAATCTAAATAACTTATTTAATGAAAAGAGTCATATTTTTAGTAATATGCTGCATCAGCATAATCAGCGTGTCTGCACAATCAAAATTTGAGCAGGATAGGGCCGCTATAAAATCGCTTGCGGGCTATTACAAGGTAACATTTAATTATGCCGAAACCTTTGCGGCTGATACCGCTTATATATTTCATCCGCGCTATCACTCCTGGGGATATGAATGGGCAACGATATTAGAAGATTCGCCCAAAAAAATAGCCATACAACACCTGCTTGTTGTTGGCGATAGTACCGTAATTAAACATTGGCGCGAAGACTGGGTGTATGAACAACCTGCTATTTTGGTTTATGAAAAAGATAATACCTGGAAAAAGGTCAACCTGACATCTGCTGAGGTAAAAGGCCGCTGGACACAAAAAGTTTACCAGGTTGATGATAGCCCGCGTTATGAAAGTATAGGTACCTGGGTGCATGTGGATGGCCGCCACGAATGGCAAAGCAAAACAGATTCGCCCCTGCCGCGCCGCGAATTTACCAAACGCAGCGATTACAATGTACTTAACCGCGGTAACCGCATTTACCTTACCCCACAAGGATGGATGTACGAACAGGATAATAATAAAGTAGTGCGCAGTGCAGATGGCGATAAGGTTATAGCGCAGGAAAAAGGTTTAGAGGAATTCACCAAGGTTGATGAAGCTAAATTTGCCTATGCAAAAAAATGGTGGGCAGGCCAGCAGGGCTACTGGGCTGATGCGCGCGCTGCCTGGGAGGCGGTTTTTGCTCAAAACACAGCTATTAAATTAACCGGTAAAAAAGATGGAAAACTGCTTTACGAGCGCTTATTTGACCTTGCCGAAAGATCTGAAAAAGAAAAATGGAGCCGGGACAGGAACAAAGAAGAAACTATTAAGGTGATCAATACTTACGTTAACGCATCTTAATAAGCTACTCAGCAATTATTTTTATGAATAAGAGTAATAAGGTAAGATTTAAATAGCATGCCTATCAGGCATAAAAAAGGCTGTTCATTTTGTGAAACAGCCTTTTTTACATTTATAGCATGGAAGGAAAATTACCAAAAGAAGGAATACAGCGCTACTATTATACCACCCACAATTAGCGCACCGGCGGTAAACGCGCGTGATGTTTTAAACATAGATGCATCTATCTCCAGCCCGTTAGCTACGGTGCCTTTGGCCGCATCTATTTTGGATATAATGTACATACCTGCAACACATATCAGGAATACAAAGCCCATACGGTCAATAAACGGGATCTCATAAACACTTTTTTCATTCATTTTTGAGAAACCGTAAGGCGCCATAAACGCCAGGTTAGCATAGTATGGTAAAAATTTAAAGAACACCGAAAATACAAAACCGCCGATGGTTGCAAACAAAGCGGCATTTGAAGTAGCCTTTTTCCAGAAGAAACCCAGGATGAACATGGCAAATATACCCGGTGATACAAAGCCGGTGTACTCTTGTATGTATTGGAAACCCTGCTTGCCTTCGCCCATCAGTTGCTCGCCGATAACCAGCGACATGATAACACCTAAGGCCATCGCCACCACTACCGACCATTTACCTAATACCACCAGCTTTTTATCGGTAGCACCCGGGTTTATGGCTTTTTTATAAATATCCAGTGTAAATATAGTGGCTATGCTATTTGCCTTACCTGCTAATGAGGCAACAATAGCAGCCGTAAGCGCCGCAAAAGATAACCCCTTTAAGCCGGTAGGCAGCAGGTTTAAAAGCGTTGGGTAAGCCTTATTATAATCTATTACCCCCTTAGAACTCAACATCTCCTGGTGATATAGGCCCCTTTGGTGTAAAACATAGGCTGCAATACCGGGCAGTACTACAATTATCGGCATCAGTAATTTTAAAAATGCGGCAAATAAAAGCCCTGTACGGGCTGTTTTAAGATCGGCACCCAAAGCGCGCTGGGTAATGTATTGGTTACAGCCCCAGTAATTTAAATTTACGATCCACATACCGCCAATTAAAACCGACAGGCCCGGCAGATCCATATAGTTAGGGTTATCCTTTTTAAAGATCATATGGAAGTGATCGTTCGCTTCGGCGTGCAAAGTTTTTAAACCCGCCAGTATAGAATGATCGGCCGCATTTTTGGTAAGCTCGCCCAGCCCGATATAAGTTGCGGCCAATCCACCTAATATCAGCACAAATACCTGTATAACATCTGTATAACCAATTACCTTCATGCCGCCCAGTGTAATGATCACCGCAAAAACAGCCAGCAGACTAATGCACAGGGTAATATCCAGGCCAGATATGCCCGAGATAGCCAGAGCACCCAGGTAAAGGATAGACATCAGGTTAACAATAATATACAGCAACAGCCAAAAAACAGCCATTACCATGGCCACCGTGCCGTTATACCGCTGATGCAGAAATTGCGGCATGGTGAATATTTTGTTTTTGAGGTAAATAGGGATAAAAAATATGGCTACGATAACCAGGGTTGCGGCAGCCATCCATTCGTAAGTAGATATAGCCAAACCCATTTTAAAAGCCGAGCCGCTGGTACCGATAAACTGCTCGGCAGAAATGTTTGATGCTATCAGCGATGCGCCGATAGCCCACCAGGTAAGCGATCCCTCTGCTAAAAAGTAGTCTTTAGAGGTAGCGTCTGCATTGTGCTTGCGTTTATAGATCCAAAACCCATAACAGGATACGATAATAAAATAGATAAAAAATACAACGTAATCGCTGTTAGCCAAGGTTTTCATGGATATGCTCGGTTTTTAAAATTGGTTTATGATCAGACGGGTGATAATCGTTAAATATAGCGGTTAATCAAATTTTCAAGATACTCCTGTTTGCCACTGGTAACGGCAGGTTCGCCATTGGTAGCGGCATAGTTGCGAAGGTCTTCTAAAGAAAGCTTACCGGCTTCGTAATCTTTACCCGCGCCACTGTCAAAAGAGGCGTAGCGGTCTGTGCGAATCTTGTTATAGTCGGATTTTTGCAGAATGTTATCAGCAATAATCAAAGCTCTTGCAAAAATATCCATACCGCCAACATGGGCGTAAAAAAGATCTGCAGGATCTGTAGAATTACGGCGGATCTTGGCATCAAAATTAATACCTCCACCTGCAAAACCACCTGCCTGCAGAATGATGAGCATATACTCGGTTACCTCGGTAATATCATTCGGAAACTGGTCGGTATCCCAGCCGTTTTGGGTGTCGCCACGGTTGGCATCAATAGAACCTAACAAGCCGGCATCTGCCGCCACCTGCAACTCATGCTGAAACGTGTGGCCTGCCAATGTAGCGTGGTTAACTTCCAGGTTCAGTTTAAAGTCATTCAGTAAATCGTACTTCTGTAAAAAACCAAATACGGTTGCCGCATCATAGTCATACTGGTGTTTGGTGGGCTCGCAAGGTTTTGGTTCGATGAAAAAGGTGCCTTTAAAACCCTGCTTACGGGCATAATCTTTAGCCGTATGCAAAAATTTGGCCAGGTGTTCCTGCTCGCGTTTCATATCGGTATTCAGCAGGCTCATGTAGCCTTCGCGGCCTCCCCAGAATACATAGTTTTCGCCGCCCAGTGCAATGGTGGCATCTATGGCTGCCTTAACCTGTGCACCCGCATGTGCCAGCACCTGGAAATCGGGATTGGTGGAAGCGCCATTCATGTAACGGGAATGGCTGAATACATTGGCAGTACCCCATAATAACTTTACGCCACTGGCTGCTTGCTTTTGTTTGGCATATTCTACCAGGGTTTGCAGGCGTTTTTCGTTATCGGCAACGTCATTGGTATAATCAACTACATCAATATCGTGGAAACAGTAGTATGGCAAATTCATTTTGGTGATGAATTCAAAAGCGGCATCCATTTTATCTTTAGCGCGTTCAATAGCATCGGCTTTTTTATCCCACGGGAAAACATGCGTTGCCCCACCAAACGGATCGGCACCATTGCCATTAAAGGAATGCCAGTAAGCACAGGCAAAACGCAGGTATTCTTTCATGGTTTTGCCGGCCACTATCTTGTTTTCGTCATACCAGCGAAATGCCAGCGGATTATTGGATTGCGGCCCTTCATACTTAATTTGATCTATTCCTTTAAAAAATTCCTGATCTCCGGTTACGATTCCCATTTTGGTAAATATTTATTGAATGATTGATTTATAAATTTATTTTTTTGTTTCTGCATCATGTAAGCTTATACCTCTTCCAGATGCTTTTCCAGTATGGATTTCCAGTCCTGGTAAACGGCCTCAAAAGCACCTGTATCGGCCGGTTCTATGTAACCAACCCGCTCGGCCTTACTAAAGGCTTCTGCTTGCGAAGAATATATTTCGGCGCCTATGCCTGCCCCTAATGCCGCGCCCAGGCTACCATCGTTATTATAAAGCTCTACCGGGATACCGGTGGCATCTACAAAGGTTTGGGCAAACAGATCGCTTAAAAACATATTGGTTTTACCTGCGCGTATCACAGTTGGGTGCATGCCATTTTCGCGCATGATATCAAGCCCGTAGCGGAATGCGCATGCAATACCTTCTTGCGCCGCTCTGAAGATATGTGCCGGGGTATGCAAATTAAGGTCGATATTTTGTAAATGGGCGCCGATCTGTTTATTATTCAGCATCCTTTCGGCTCCGTTACCAAATGGCAATATGCGTAAGCCATCGCTACCCAAAGGTGCCTTTGCCGCCTCGGCATTCATTTGCTGATAAGTAAGCGACCCGCCAAACGTATTTTTTACCCAGCGATAAAGGCTCCCGGTTCCGTTAATACATAGCAATACTCCCAGGCGCTTACGGTCGTTACTGTAATTTACATGCGCAAAGGTATTAACACGCGATTGCGGATCATACGCCAGCTGATCGCTTACACCATAGATTACACCGGATGTGCCAGCTGTTGCGGCCACCTCGCCGGGTTTAAGTACGTTTAAGGATAAAGCGTTGTTGGGCTGGTCGCCGGCTTTGTAAGTAACCGGGATCCCTGCTGTTAGCTCCAGCTGCGAGGCCACCGGTGCGGTAACCCTGCCGTGTGCCGAAAATACCGGCTTAACCGTAGGGAATAACTGATCGCTGAAACCGAAATAATCTGTAATATCTTTTGATAAACCGTTAAACTGAAAATCAAAAAAGATGCCCTCTGATAATGCCGAGGCGGAAGTAGTGATCTCGCCGGTAAGTTTCATGGCGATGTAATCGCCGGGAAGCATGATCTTATCTATCTGCTTATATATTTCGGGCTCATTTTGCTTTACCCAGGCCAGTTTCGAGGCGGTAAAGTTACCCGGCGAATTCAGCATGTGCGATAAGCAAGCCTCCGTACCAATATCAGCAAAGGCTTTCTCGCCAATTTCTACCCCACGGCTATCGCACCAAATAATACTGTTGCGCAGAATTTTTTGTTCCTTATCTACCAAAACAAGCCCATGCATTTGGTAGGCAATACCAATTGCAGCAATGTTTTTGGGGTTGTATCCGCCTTTTTTATGGCATAAGCCGATAGCTTGCTGCGTTTGCTGCCACCACATATCGGGCGACTGCTCTGCCCAGCCGGTGCGTAATGACAGTATGGGCGACTCCTGATCGGGGAACTGTGCAGATGCTACAATGCTTTGATTTTCAGCATCAACAACGCATACTTTTACTGAAGAAGTACCTATATCAATGCCTAATAGCAGCATGTTGTTTCTTTAAATTGCGTGAGCGGTTAATATTTGGATATTGAAAAAACGAATTTAAAGTATTTTTTCAAAAAGTGTCTATACGCTGTTAATTAAGGCTAAAAACAACTATTTTAATATATTTTGAAAAACATTTGTGTAAAAGAAAAAGGTGCGTATATTTGCAGTCCCAAACGGAGTGGTAGTTCAGCTGGTTAGAATGCCTGCCTGTCACGCAGGAGGTCGCGGGTTCGAGTCCCGTCCATTCCGCAGGAAGATAAAAGCCCTTTAGATGAAAATCTGAAGGGCTTTTTGTTTTGGATGGATTGAATCGTCCTGAAATAAGTTGACACAATAAGTGTAACAACAAATTTTATTATCTATAAACGATTGGTAAGCCGTCTGCTCATCCGGGTGTAGCAAACGGGCCGAAGATAATTAAATGTTAGAAATTCCTCAAAGGAGTTGCCAGTATGCCGGGTAATGCCTGTGATATAGCTGCTATTTGTGCTTATTAATTTTCCAGATAAATCCGTCCAGCACGTAATGTGTAGATTGGGGCAGGGCAAGTAGCGGGACCAATAGCGCCAACAGTTGTTCGTTACTTATTTTAGGCAAACCGGAGAATATGGTAAAAACACTTCCATGTTCCTTCCAGATCATCCCATCCCATAGCCCTTCTTCAACGTATGCAAAAAGGCCAGCAGCAGCACAAAAAACAACACCCCACCATATTTACTAAAGGTGTGTCTAATAACCAAGTTTTCTTTTCCGCTTGGGCCTTGTTTCTTTTTCTCAAAGATCCATATTAAAGCCATGTAAGGAATATCATGAGAGATAATTTACGGCAACTTAATATAGTTTGCTTAACAGGTTGAATTTCATGGCGAACCTCCTTTATTTCTTAATGTTGATACAAAGAAACAGGGGCACCGCGCAGCGTATTTACGCAGGTGGAATTATTTTAAAAAAAAGTTTCAGGCTGTACTTTGGTGTTCACGTTCACGGCCGTGAACGCTTGTGAATATTGCATGAACACCTGATTATCAGGCACATACCTAAATTATAAATTCACCATCATCTTAACATGCTGTAAAACAGCTTTTTGCAGTACGATTCGCCTTTATTAAGTGATATGTTTTCGCCAAAAAACAACCTTTTTCAGGTAAAAAAACGCCCCTTTTTGATTGGGTTTGATATCATTGAGATGGGGATAACGCCTGCCGGTGATGTTATTTATCTGTTTTAAAACTATTCAGGCTTTAAAATCTTTTATCATAAACAATTATTTTTTGATGAAAAAACACCTTTTTATAATCCTATTAAGTTTAATTTATTTACCGGTTAAAGCGCAGGAAATTCAACTTAACAGCAAGCAGGCAGGAGATACTATTTTAGGTGTGTGGCAAACCGGGGATCAAAAGGCTCAAATTACAATTACCCGTACAGATAGTTTATACAATGGCAAATTAACTAATGCTACATGGAGTATTGATAAGAAGGTTAATTTACATTTGCCCACAAGCCTGTTGGGTATTTACATTTTGCGGGATCTTAAATTTTCAGGAGATAACAGGTGGGACGGAACCATATATGACCCTAAAAGTAAAAACACCTATAAGTGTTACCTTAAGCTTGATGATGACGGCACAATGAAGGTAAGAGGATACAAAGGAATTTCTTTGTTTGGCAAATCCCAATATTGGACCAGGATTAAATAACATTCTCAGGAGCCTTAATTTAAATCAAGAACCCCATAACTTCTTCGTTAAAAAAAAGCCGCTTTAATTTTGTGTAGCTTTTTTGCTGAAGCAAGCAGCACTAATTTTACAGGCATTGAAATTTCATTCCTAATAACCACAAAGTAATCCCCCAATATATTTAAATAAAAAACCCTGTTTAGCTACATATTTCCCGCTTGGAACGCAAGCCTTACTTAAATAGGGCAGTGCTATATTATAAATAACAAAGTTTTATATGGCTGTTTTAAATTAATCAGCAATTTATCATCAAGTACATTATACCCTATTTGTGCTTGCTGCTCATATAGAACACCATTTCGCCGCCGTTCATAATATCCTGATGGCTTAAGGTTAGCGCTGGATATGGCTTACCGTTCAGAGTCATTTTTTGCACGTAAACATTCTTTTCGCTTTGGTTTTTAACGGTAATGTTAAACGTTTTGCCATTGCCAACCTGTATAGTGGCGCTGTTTACAGATGGGCTGCCTATCGAGTAATCAACCGAGCCTGGCGCTACCGGGTAAAAACCCATCGAGCTGAAAATATACCAGGCGCTCATCTGGCCGGTATCGTCGTTACCGCCTAAACCATCCGGGGTTGGTTTGTACATGCGTGGTAAGATCATCCGGATGCGTTCCTGTGTTTTCCAGGGCTTATCCGTCCAATTGTACAGGTAGGCTACATGGTGCGACGGCTCGTTGCCATGCACGTAATTGCCAATAATGCCGTCACGCGTAATATCTTCTGTTTCGGCAAAATATTTATCCGGCAGGTTCATGGTGAACAGCGAATCCAGGTAACGCACAAAACGGGCGTTCCCACCCATCAGTTTAATCAGCCCCTGCGGGTCCTGCGGCGCAAACAAAGTATAGTTCCACGAATTGCCTTCTATAAAACCCTCGTTGATGGTACTTAAAGGGTCAAACTTAGCACGGAAGGTGCCATCGGCTTTTTTAGGGCGCATAAACCCTACCGACGGATCGTAAACATTCTTGTAATTCTCGCTGCGCTTAATAAATTCGTTGTAGATCTCTGTCTTGCCTAATTTTTTGGCCATCTGTGCAATCGCCCAGTCGTCATAAGCATACTCTAAGGTGTTAGATACCGATACACCTGTTTTTTCATCCGGTATGTAGCCTTTATCTATATAATCGCCAATACCTTCATAGCTGCGGTGGCGGGCGGTTTCTACACAGGCGGCTAAAGCTTTTTCGGCATCAAAAGGCGCATTGCCCTTTACCACGGCATCTGCAATAACAGATACGCTGTGGTAGCCGCTCATACACCAGTTCTCGTTGGCAGAGTTGCTCCAAACCGGTAACATCCGCTCGGGGCTTTGCTCAAAATGCACCATCATTGATTTTACCATATCGGCATTGCGCTGGGGCTGTATCATATTAAACAACGGATGCAATGCGCGGTAGGTATCCCATAACGAGAAGGTGGTGTAATTGGTAAATCCCTCCGCCTTGTGTATATTTTGGTCGAGCCCCTTGTACTGCCCATCGGCATCCATATAAATGGTCGGGTTGATCATGGTGTGGTACATGGCGGTATAAAAGTCCTGCTTGCGCTCTACCGACGCATTAACCTGTATTTTTTCCAGTTCTTTCTCCCATTGTGCCTGCCCGTCGGTTTTTACTTTATCAAAATCCCAACCCGGTACTTCTGCCTGCATATTGGCCATGGCGCCATCCATACTTACCGGCGACAATGCAAATTTGATCTTGATCTTCTCCCCCTCTTCGGTTTTAAAATCAAAGTAAGCACGGATCTGTTTGCCGGCTATCTCGGGGAAGTTTTTGCTTTGATTGAACTTTCCCCAAAAGCCGCCATATACTTCGCGTTTATCGTATTTCTTAAACCCATGCTGCATAAATTTTTTGTTGAAGGCCATGGCAAAATACAGGTTACGGGTGCGCGCCCATCCGTTAGTTTGGCGGTAACCCACCAGGGTACTATCATTCAGGATCTTTACATAGGTCCAAACGGTTTTATCCGGGTAGTTATAGATCCCGGCCATCAGGTCCAGTATAATGTGCGATTGGTCTGACTTAGGGAAAGTGTACTGATGAAAACCAACGCGCGTGCTGGTAGTCATTTCTGCCGTGATGTTTGATTCATCCAGCTTTACTTTATAATAGTTGGCTGCGCTCACCTCGTTGGTGTGCGAGAATGCCGATCGGTAACCGCTGCCCGGTTTATCGGCAACACCCGGGTTAAGTTTTAAAGCGCCAACAGTAGGCATAATTAAAAAATCGCCCAGGTCTGAGTGCCCTGTGCCGCTAAAGTGGGTATGGCTAAAGCCTACTATGGTTTTATCTTCGTACTGGTAGCCGGCGCAGTATTCATAAACCCTGGGGTTATATTTACCGTTCAGTTCGTAACTGGCGGTATCTGTTTCGGGGCTAAGTTGCACCATGCCAAAAGGCACGGTTGCACCGGGGTAAGTATGGCCCATTCGCTGGGTGCCAATAATTGGTTTTACATATTGCACTAAATTTTGGTGCGGCTTGTTTTGTGCAGCAGCCTGCAGGCCGGCGCACATTAAAAAAGCGCTTAATAGTTTCTTCATTTATTAAATGATGTTATAAATGTGTGTCGGTAATAGTACTTATAGTAGGCAAATATAAAATCCATATGGCATGTAAGCCCCATTTAATTACATTTACAAAGCTAAATATTGCCATTATGGCGTAATTGTTACGTTTTGTAACAACGGTATGCGTTTTGTAATCTAATTTGTAAATTCACATCACCTTAAATAACAAAAAATCACACAAATGAAAAATTTACTTATTGTAATAGCCGTTGTTGTAGTATTGGCCCTGATGGGTGGCTGCAGCTATAATGGCATGGTAAAATCTGACGAGAACGTTAAAGGCAAATGGGGCGAAGTGCAAACCCAGTACCAGCGCCGAAGCGACCTTATACCCAACCTGGTATCAACCGTAAAAGGCGAGGCTAATTTTGAAAAAGGTACTCTAACTGAAGTAACCAATGCACGTGCAAGGGCTACATCGATACAGGTTGACCCTACCAAGTTAACACCAGAGGCAATACAGCAATACCAACAGGCACAAGGCCAGTTAAGCACCGCATTGGGCCGTTTACTGGTAGCATCAGAAAACTACCCTACACTTAGGGCTAATGAAGCATTCAGAGGCTTACAGGTACAGTTGGAAGGTACCGAAAACCGCATTTCTGTAGCCCGCCGCGATTTTAACGAATCGGTACAGGCTTATAATAGTAAGGTGCGTACTTTTCCGGCAAACATTACGGCTAAAATGTTTGGCTTTGCAGAAAAAGGCTATTTCCAAAGTGAAGCAGGATCTGACAAAGCACCTAAAGTACAATTCTAAGACTCCACTGATTTGGAAATGATTATACCGGTTTAAAAACCGGTATAATCATTTTCCAATTATCCGTGTAATCAAAATCAATAATATTCTGTGTAATCAAAAATCAATATGGCCGTATTTACCGAAGAGGAACAACAGCGCATTCAAAAAGCGGTGGCCGATGCCGAGAAGAATACATCTGGTGAGATACGCGTTTGCATGGAAAAAACCTGCAGCGATGAAGCCCTTGACCGTGCTGTAAAATACTTTACACAGCTGGAAATGCATAAAACAAAGCTGCGCAACGGTGTACTTATTTATGTTGCCACGGTTGACCGTAAGTTTGCCATTATTGGTGATACAGGTATTAACAGCGTTGTACCTGCCGATTTTTGGGATAGCACCAAAGAACTGATGCTTAACCATTTTAAATATGGCAACCTGCTTGAAGGGATCGTTACCGGCATTACACAAGCCGGCGAACAGCTGAAAAGGTATTTCCCGCATCTGCTTAACGATAAGAACGAACTACCCGACGATATTGCCTTTATGGATGGTAATTAAAAACAAAAGATGTTTAAAAAACTAATTCTATGCCTGGGGCTGCTGCTCTGCATAACTATCGCCTTTTCGCAGGATATTCCTGAAAGATCTAATACGCTGGTTACCGATTATACCGGCACGCTATCGGCATCTGATAAAAGTAATCTCGAAAATAAGCTTGTAGCCTTTAATGATTCTACCTCTACGCAAATAGCGGTAGTGATCATGCAGTCTACCGGCGATTATGATATTAACCAATACGGCGTTGCGCTATTAAGGAAGTGGGGCATCGGTAACAAAGAAAAAAATAACGGCATTTTAGTGCTGGTTGCTATAAAAGACCGCAAAATGTCTATCCAAACCGGCTACGGTGCCGAAGGTGCATTGCCTGATATTATTACGCAGCAGATCATTCAGGATGATATGAAACCGCGCTTTCGCGCAAATGATTATTACGGCGGCTTGGATGCGGCCACAACCAACATCATGAAGTATATGAAGGGCGAGTATAAGGCCGACCCTAAAAAAGCAAAAGGCAAAAGCGATGGCAGCCCTATTGGTTTTATTGCAATTATTGTTATCGTGGTGCTCATCTTCATTTTTCGCAACCGTGGCGGCGGTGGCGGTGGCCGTATTATTGGCAGCCGTGGCGGTGCAAGCCCTTTTTGGTGGTTTTTGGCGGGCAATATGCTTGGTGGCGGTGGCCGCAGCAGCGGCAGCGACTGGGGTGGAGGAGGCGGCTTTGGCGGCGGCGGCGGTGGTTTCGGCGGCTTTGGCGGCGGCAGCGGCGGCGGCGGCGGAAGCAGCGGCAGCTGGTAGTATTTAAAGTAAAAGGAGAAAGCAAAAAGCCAGTAACCGATCTCTGATCACCAACCACAAATCTCTAACCTATGTTTCAACGTGATTTTGTGATGAACGAGGCGCGCAAGTTCGCGCTGATGCTTGCCAAACTTTTAGGCCTTAAAACCGAGGGAGAATATGCCGAATATCTGAAATATTTTAACGAGGTTTTGGATGAAGAATACAACGCGGAGTTACAATCGCTTTTAGAATTGGACGACGAAGCCTTTAAAAGGCGCCTTCTTGATGCAGGCTACTCCCCCGAAAAACTAAATGCGCTTGCCCAGATGTTATATGTATTTGCAGAACCCTTTACCCCAGGCGAAGAAACATCGGCCCTGCTTAAAAAAGTGATGGTGATTTTTAATCTGCTGGAAACCGAACATCACTACGAGTCGTTTGATAATATCACCAAACGAAAATCGATCTACAATTACTTTAACATCAATCATGAGCGATCTTAACTGGAAAACCTGTTCATCCGAGTATATACATAAAGGCCCCTGGGCTACCCTGCGCAGTGATAAATGCGAAATGCCCGACGGTAGGATAGTTGAGCAGTACTACGTTTTAGAATACCCAAACTGGGCAAACGCGGTTGCCTTAACAGCAGATAACAAAATAATTATGGTGCGCCAGTACCGGCATGCCGCCAACATTGTATCGCTGGAGATACCCGGCGGTGTGATTGAAGAGGGGGAAGACCCGGAAGAAGGCATGCGCCGCGAACTACTGGAAGAAACCGGTTACGCCTTTGATGATATCGAACTGATAAGCATAGTGTACGCCAACCCATCTACCGCAAATAATAAAACATTCTGCTACCTGGCTAAAGGCGGCAAAAAAGTGCAAGACCAACAACTGGATGAACACGAAGAGTTAGAGGTGCTGGAATACACCATACCCGAAGTAAAACAGCTTTTAGCCGATAATAAAATAGCCCAGGCGTTACATTGCACCGGGCTATTTTATGCTTTAATGAAATTAGGCGAGATGTAGTAATTTAAAAAAACTGAGTGAAAGCCGGGTTAGCTTGCCCGGCTTTTGTTCAGTTTTCTCAGTAAATAATTTACTTAAAAAATAATCAGGATTTGCCCCTTTTCTACTTTGTCGCCCGGTTTTATTTTAATGTTTTTAATAATAACATCTGCCGGGGCTTTAATAATATTTTCCATCTTCATGGCTTCCAGCACAAAAAGGTTGTCGCCCTTTTTAATTTTGGCGCCTTCTTCTACCAAAACCTTTAATACCATGCCGGGCATAGGGGCCTTTATATCGCTCACCTTGGCGGCCATTAAATTGCTTAATCCCATTTTATCAAGCAGTACATCAAACTGATCTTTAGCTGCAAGAGTATAAATATTGTTATTCACTTTAATTTCGGCAGTTTTTGCTTCATGGTCAAAGCTCACCACCTCGGCGTTGTATGATCCGTTGTTGTTTATAATGTGGTACAACTTATCGTTTAGCTGCTTAATATCGGCCTGGATGTTGCTGCCATTTACGGTAAGCTCTTCCGCTTTCCTGTCTACTTCAAAATCGTGCTTTTGATTAACCTTTATTTTGTACATCAGATCAGAATTTTTTTACAGAGTGCCTGTTAACTATTTTGTAAAGATATATTGTATTAAGTTAGCACCCATTTTAAGGGCCTTTAACCGCGCTTCCTGGCTATCGCCGGCATACGTGCCATAATCCTCCCAACCGTTGCCTAAATCGCATTCATAAGTGTAAAAACACACCAGCCGGCCTTTATAAATAAGCCCGAAACCCTGCGGCCTTTTACCATCATGCTCATGTATTTTGGGCAGCCCGTTAGGGAAGTTGTATTTTTGATGGTAGATAGCATAATTTACCGGCAGCTCTACAAAATCAAGTTCGGGGAATACCTTCTTCATCTGCGGGCGAATGAATTTATCAAAGCCGTAATTATCATCGATATGCAAAAAGCCGCCACCTGTTAAATACCGGCGCAGGTTACGTGCCTCCTGATCGCTGAATATTACGTTACCGTGGCCGGTCATGAATATAAAAGGGTAATTATAGATCTGCTCGCTGCCTACTTCTACAATTTCTTCCTCGGGCTGGAAACTGGTTTTCAGGTTTTCGTTACAAAACTTAATCAGGTTGATAAGGGCGGTACGGTCGCCATACCAGTCGCCGCCGCCGTTGTATTTTAACCGCCCCATTTTGTACGACGGCGCCTTAAAACTGCTGATGCAAAAAAGCAACGCTATAGCCATGGCAATAAAAACAGGTTTCCTCATTTATCGGTTTAAAAAGTTCACTTCAAAGCAGGCTTCCAGTGCGGCGGTTTCGGTACGCAGGCGGCTTTCCCCTAAAGTTATGGCTTTATATCCGTTTTGCAAAGCGGCATCAACTTCGGCGGGTGTAAAATCACCCTCGGGGCCTATCAATATTAAATAACGGCTTTGCTTGTTGATGGATTGTGCCAGTTCTGTTTTTTCACCATCATCACAATGGGCTATAAACTTTTGCCCGTTAAATGGCTGCTTTAAAAACTGACTTAAATTAACAGGAGCATTCAATACCGGGTGATATGCTTTGATAGATTGCTTGATAGCCGAGGTGATAATTTTGTCCAGCCGCTCAACCTTCGCTTCTTTCCTTTCCGACCGCTGGCAGATGATGAGCGAGATCTCATCGATACCTATTTCGGTAGCTTTTTCTAAAAACCACTCCACCCTATCCAAATTTTTGGTTGGGGCTATGGCAATGTGCAGGTAGTGGTTACGCCTGTTAAATTCCTGAGTTACCGAATTTATTTGCAGAATGGTACGCTTGGGATGGGCATCTTTAATTTCGGCTTTATACAGGCCGCCTTTACCGTCAATCAATGTAACAACATCGCCTGCATTAAGGCGTAATACACGCACAGCATGCTTACTTTCTTCCTCGCTTAAAAAGTATTGGGATAAAGCAGGGTTGATATCGGGCGTATAAAAAAGCTGCATACTTTAAAGCTTAAAGCCAAAAGCGAAAGGCTTTAAGCTTTTGTATTAATTAACTTTTAATGTAAATCTACCGCATCCTCTTCGTTGATCAGCAACTCCAGCTTTACAGATTCGATGTTCTGGTCGGATTTTTTTAACACGGTAATATTATAGCCGTTACTTTCCTTCTGCTCGCCTACATCGGGTATTTTACCAAATATGTGGCCCAGCCATCCGGATACGGTATCAAAATCGCCATCCTCGGGCAGGTCATGCGGCAGGTGCTCATTTACATCATAGATGGGGGCAAGGGCATTCACTACAAACTCGCGGTCGTTCAGTTTCTCAACAATAGGTTTTTCTTCATCAAACTCATCCTGTATCTCACCTACCAGTTCTTCTACAATATCCTCCAGCGTAACCATCCCGGCCGTACCGCCAAACTCGTCAGATACGATGGCTATCTGGATCCGCTTTTGCTGTAACTCCGCCATCAGATCGTTTATCTTTTTGGTTTCGGGGATAAAATAGGGCTTACGGATAATATCCTTCAATACAATTTGCTCGCCGCGTGCCAGTAAAGGCAAAATATCCTTGGCGTGTACAATACCTACTATCTTATCAATCACCTCGTCATAAACAGGCATGCGCGAGTAACCTTCGGTTATCAGGCATTCCAGCAATTCCTCTTTGGTGGTTTCTAATTCGATACCCGATATCTTGGTACGGGGCACCATAATGTTCTTAACCACACGCTCGTTAAAATCAAACACGTTCTGGATCAGCTCGTGCTCGTTAGAATCAAGCGCGCCGGTTTCCCGGCCCTGCTCTAAAAGGTATTGTAATTCTTCTGAAGAGTGATGCGTTTCACCGCCTTCTAAGGTAGTGATGCCAAACAGCTTTAAAATAAAGTTGGCAAACCCATTAAGCAGCCAGATAGCGGGCTTAAACACCACAAAAAAGAACCTTAACGGCACCGAAACGGCCATAACCGTCCCTGCAGATTTTTGGATAGCTAACGATTTAGGCGCAAGCTCGCCAAACACAATGTGCAGCACGGTGATCACCACGAAAGACAGGATATGGCTTGCCGTAACAAAGCCGGGGGTAAGTTCGATACCTACGCTCATAAAAGCGCGCAACACAATGTTGGTAACTACACCTTCGCCCACCACACCCAGCGCCAGGGAAGCAATAGTAATACCCAGCTGCGTAGCAGCCAGGTAACCATCTAAATTATGTAATATGCCTCTTGCAACCTTGGCTACACCGCTACCGGCTTTGGCCCGTAACTCAATCTGTGACCCTCTTACCCGTACCATGGCAAACTCTGCTGCCACAAAAAAGCCGTTTAGCAGTACCAGGAATATGGTTGCGAAAATATAGAAAACACTAATTTCGTAATGTGCGGGGTCCATTAATTAAATTATTGGTTATCGGGGAAAGTAGACTTGTACAGTTCTAAACTTTCTTGAATTACTTTGTGCGCGTAACGTACGCCCAACAAATGCTCGATGGTTACGTTTTTACCTTCCAATATTTTGTAATCGCTAAAAAAGCGCACAATTTCTTTCATGGCGTGCGGCGGCAATTCGTCAAGGTCGTTAATGTAATTAACAGACATGTCGTTCTTGGCTACCGCGATGATCTTATCGTCCTGCTCGCCATTATCAACCATGTGCATCACGCCTATTACTTTAGCCTCGATGATAGACATCGGGAAAACATCAATAGAGCAAAGTACCAGGATATCTAACGGATCGTTATCATCACAATAAGTTTGCGGTATAAAACCATAATTTGCCGGATACATTACCGACGAGAACAATACACGATCAAGCTTTAACAAGCCCGAATCCTTATCTATCTCATATTTTGCTTTTGAACCTTTAGGTATCTCTATTATCGCGTTTACTATTTCAGGAATGTTATCGCCCGGTGAAACCTGGTGCCAGGGATGTTGTGTACTCATGTGTATATGTATATATTTATTTTTACTCTTCTTTTGATTTTACGTATCGTCTTCTCACAAAAGCAATAATCAGCGGAATTGTTGTAATAATTATTAATGCCAGTACTACGTACTGCAAATAATCCTTTAGTTCTGGGAAACGGCGGCCTAAAAAATAGCCTGCCAGGGTTAACGTTGTAACCCAGGCAACGCCTCCAACGATGTTGTAAAGGCTAAACTTTTTTATATCAACCTTAACAACACCTGCAAATATAGGTGCAAATGTCCTAACTATAGGGAAAAATCTGCCTAAAATCAAAGCCATGCCACCATATTTGGCATAAAACTCCTGTGCTACGGCTACATAACGCTTCTTAAAAAAGATGGAATCGTTGCGCTTGTACAGCACAGGCCCCGTTCGGTAACCAAACCAATAACCGGTATAATTACCTAATACAGCCGATACGATAAGCGATGGAACAAGCACATATATGGGTACATGGATGATGCCCGCTGCTGTTAATATACCTGCCAGGAACAACAAATAATCGCCCGGCAAAAAGAAACCGAAAAATAAACCCGTTTCTGCATAAACCACAATCAACAAAACAACAAAACCACCATTACTTAAAATGGATTTTGCATCTGTTAGATTTTGCAGGTATTCCCAAAAGTTTTCCATTAACTATATCCGTAAAACTACAAATATTTAATCAATTTGCAGTTAAATGCCTTATTAAATAAGGCCGGATATAAACGCAGGGTACACACCTATAATAATGGTTACAATGGCCGAAAAGCCCAGTACAAATTTATAATAAACCGGCACTTCAACTTCGGCGCGTTCTGCACTGCGAAAGTACATGGCAATAATCAGCCTGAAATAGTAAAAGATGCTGATGATGGCATTAACCACCGCAATTATTACCAACCAAACATTATAATGGGCCAATACACCGCTAAACATAAAAAACTTACCTATAAAACCAGCTGTAAGCGGTATGCCCGCTAACGATAGCATACTTACCGTAAGCACCAGCGCCAGGAATGGATTTTTTTTGGCCAGGCCGTTAAAGCCTTCAAAATTATCGCTGCCTGTTTGCTGCCTTACCAGTATCAGGCCGCCAAAGGCAATGATAGAGGCAATTGAATAGGCCGTAGCATACATAAATACAGCATTGGCCGAGCCCGCCCCTAAAGCCACAATGGCAAACAACAGGTAGCCCGCATGCGATATGCTCGAAAAAGCCATCATCCGTTTAAAGCTTTGCTGGTAAAGGGCCGTAATGTTGCCGATAAACAAGGTAATAATGGTGATAACCAGTAATACCGGCATCCAAAAATCTGCAATAGTAGAAAAGCATGCCGAAAATAAACGCAGGAATGCCGCAAAACCTGCCACCTTAACCACGGTTGACATGAAAAGGGTGATGAGCGAAGGTGCACCTTCATAAACATCGGGTGCCCAGAAATGGAAGGGAGCTGCACCAACTTTAAAGCAAAGGCCTACAATGATGAGCAATATACCGGTGTAAAATAACGGGTCGATATTACGCGGATGGGTAACCACCCAGTCGCGGATCACATCCAGGTCGAACGAGCCAGATGCACCATAGATCAAGGTAATACCAAATAACAAAAAGCCGGTAGAAAACGCCCCCATCAGGAAGTATTTTAGAGCAGCCTCGTTAGATGCAAAATCCTTTTTACGGATCCCTGCCAGTATGTATAAACTAACCGACATGATCTCGATACCGATAAACAGCATGGTTAGGTTATGATACGATACCATAACGATGATACCCGCTAACGAGAACAGGATAATAGCGTAATACTCGGCAATATGCGTGCTTATTTTTTCGAAGTAACCTTTAGACAGCAACAGGATCAATATTGTAGAAATGATGCTTACCACAGAAAATGCTACCGAGAAATTATTGAACAGCATCATGCCGTTATAAATTGGCTGGGGCTGGTCGTTGGTGGTCCACTGCATAACAGCAGCAGCCAGGGCGGCAAGCAAACCAATAATGGTTACCGGCAATAATGCCTTTTGTGCTTTATATAAACCCAGGTACAAAAGCACTATGGGTAAAACAGATATGATTATTAAAGTGATCATTTATTGTAAGTTCTAAAAGCCGCTATTGTTAAACTTCGCACTTACTGTATCAACCAGGTTAGTTACAGCAGCTTCTGATATATGTAAAATTGGCTGAGGATATACCCCTATACCGATTATTAACACGCAAATAATGGCCAGCACCAATTTCTCTGAACCGCTTATGTCAGCAAAAACAGCTGTAAGTTCGTTGGTTTCGCCCTGCATTACATTTTTGTACATCCGCAGCATATAAACCGCACCAAATATGATGGTTAAACCTGCAACTGCAGCTACCCAGATGTTGTAATTGAACACGCCTTTCAGCAATAAAAACTCGCCTACAAAACCATTGGTTAATGGCAAGGCTACAGTGCCTAATACAATTATTAAAAAGGCGATAGAAAAATTAGGGGCCACTTTGGCAATACCGCCCATCTGGCTGATATCACGCGTGTTTAAACGGCGGCTGATAATATCCCAGATGAAGAACATCCCTACCACGTTAATACCGTGACTCAGCATCTGGATCATGGCGCCCTGTACGCCCTGGGTTGTCCAGGCGAAAATACCGGCGGCTATTAAACCAACGTGTGCTATGGATGAATAGGCAACCAAACGTTTGCCGTCTTTTTGATTAAATGCAATTAATGATGCATATACGATGCCGATAACCGATAAAATAATAACCAGTGTTTGCCATTGCAAAAAGCCGGCAGGCGCATTAGGTATTAACCAGCGGATAACGCCATAAATACCCATTTTTAGCATGATACCAGATAACATCATGGTACCTGCTGATGGCGCTTCGGTATAAGTATCGGGCTGCCAGGTATGGAATGGGAATATCGGCATCTTAATAGCGAAAGCGATAAAGAACGCCCAGAATACCCACGATTGCTGGGTTAATGATAAGCTTAACTCGTAAAACTTGTGGATATCATACAGTTTATCCGGCGTTTGCAGGTACAGGTAAATGATACCCAACAACATAAATAACGAACCGGCAAACGTATAAATAAAGAATTTGATATTGATCCGGATCCGGTTCTCGCCGCCCCATAAGGCGCAGATGAAATAAATAGGGATCAGGGCCGCTTCCCAGCCTACGTAAAATAAAAAGCCATCTAACGCGGTAAATACAACCAACAACCCTGCCTGCATAAACAGGATAAGCGCATAAAAAGCTTTGGCATTTTTATATTCGTGCTTGTAGGTGGTTAATATTATTAAAGGCACCAATACGGTGGTTAGTAAAACCATTACCATGCTGATACCATCAATGCCTGCGCTAAAATAAACACCTATCTGGGCTATCCAGGGCACATCAACAGCATATTGTACAGACGCATCCGGCACAAAACCTGCCAGGAAATAAAGGGCTAAACCAAGCTCAACTACAGCGAAAAACAGTGCAGCATGCTTTGCAGCTTCGTTTTTAAATAACAGCACTGCAAGCGCTGCCAAAATCGGTAAAAAAAGTAAAATGCTAACCGTCATTTTCTATGTTAACGCTAAGGCGCTTATAATTTAATTAAACTGTACACTAAAATGGCAATAATACCTACCACCATCATAAATATATAGAAACCTACATTACCTGTTTGCAACAGGCGCAGGCCTTTACTTGTCTCTAAGGTGCCTTTGCCCAAACCATTCACAAAGCCATCAATACCCAATTGCTCCACCACTTTATAAAAGAATACCGAAATAGCATCCAGCGGTTTGCGGATAACTTTATCATACAATTCATCAATATAGAATTTGTGGTAGGACAGATTGGCCAATGCCGGGCGTTCATCCTCATCTGCCACCGGTACGCTTGCTTTGCTTACGTATTTGCTGTAGGCGTAACCCATAGCGATAAGAGCAATTAATACCGATGTACCCATTAATATCCATTCGGTGTTATGGCTAAGTTCGTGCTCTCCTAATATCTTATGCGATTGTTCAAATACTGGGGCCAGGTAAGCGCCTAACTCGTGGTGGCCACCTAATACAGCCGGCACGCCAATCATACCCGCAATGGCAGAAAGGATAGCCAGGATGATCAATGGGATGGTCATGTTAGCCGGCGACTCGTGCAAATGGTGTTCCTGCTCATGCGTTCCGCGGAATTTACCCCAAAAAGTAAGGTACATCATCCTAAACATGTAGAAAGAGGTTAAACCTGCGGTGATAACACCCACTACGTAAAATGTGGTGCTATGTGCAAAAGCCGCGGCTAAAATTTCGTCTTTGGAAAAGAAACCCGAGAACGGAGGGATCCCTGCAATAGCAATGGTACCCACCAGCATGGTGATGAAAGTTACCTTGATCTTACCTTTTAGACCACCCATTTTGCGCATATCCTGCTCGCCGCTCATGGCGTGGATAACAGAACCTGCACCCAGGAATAATAAGGCTTTAAAGAATGCGTGTGTTAATACATGGAAGAATGCACCCGTGTAAGCGCCAACGCCCAAACCTAAAAACATGTACCCCAATTGCGATACGGTTGAATAGGCCAGTACTTTTTTAATATCTGTTTGTGTTAATGCAATTAATGCTGCAAATGCTGCGGTAGCTAAACCGATTATGGCAATCACCTCCATGGTATCTGGTGCAAGCGTAAACAGGATGTTTGAGCGTGCTATCATATAGATACCTGCGGTAACCATGGTTGCAGCATGTATCAGTGCCGATACCGGGGTTGGGCCGGCCATGGCATCAGGTAACCAGGTAAACAATGGCAACTGGGCCGATTTACCAACAGCACCCACAAATAATAATAAGGTAATTAATACAATTGGCGCACCGGCTGTAACTGCAGCAGGCGCTTTAGGGAAGATATCTGCATAAGCAACGCTTCCAAATGTATTTACTAATAAAAAGATGCCCAGCAAAAAGCCCAGGTCACCAATGCGGTTCATTACAAATGCTTTCTTGGCGGCATCGGCATAGCTTGGGTTGGTGTACCAGAAACCGATAAGCAGGTAAGAGCATAAACCCACACCTTCCCAACCGATGAACATTACCACGTAGTTGCTACCCATTACTAATAACAGCATGAAGAAAACGAACAGGTTTAAGTAAGAAAAAAACTTACCAAAGCCCTTATCGTCATGCATATAGCCGATAGAGTATAAATGGATCAGGAAACCTACACCTGTAATGATCAGCAGCATGATAGAGCTTAACTGATCTATCAGGAATGCAAACGGAATGCGGAAGTTGCCCACAGCAATCCAGTCGAACAGGGTTACGTTAACAGGTACCCCTGTAGATTTTATCTGGAAGAAAGTAGCTACACTTAAACCAAATGCAACCAGTACCAGTAGGCTACCAATAGCACCGATAATACCTTTAGAAAGGGTATTGCGCCCCAGTCCGTTAATAACAAAACCGGCTAAGGGTAGTACAGGAATAAGCCAGATCAAATTGTCCATATAAATCTCTTATGCCCCCTACCCCCCTGAAGGGGGAATAGAAGTTTTTCTTTTTTATTTTTTTTCTCCTCTTGCTCCCCCTTCAGGGGGCTGGGGGGTTACCACTTCAACCTGTTCAGTACGTTAATATCTATCGAGTTGGTGTTGCGGTATATCATTACGATGATGGCTAAACCTACTGCAACTTCTGCAGCGGCCAGGGCCATAATAAAAAATACAAATACCTGGCCCGATGCATCGCCGCGGTAAACCGAAAATGCGGTTAGCAGCAGGTTAACCGAATTAAGCATCAGCTCAACCGACATGAATATTACAATAGCGTTGCGGCGCAATAACACGCCCATTACACCTATCGAAAATATAATAGCACTTAATAAAATGTAGTGGTTAAGCGGAACCGCTTGAATGGTTTGGGTTAAACTTTCCATCAGATGGTTGCTTTAGTTTCTTGAGGATCTTTTGTAGCCAATAATACCGCACCTACCATTGCCGATAACAGCAATACCGACGATACTTCAAACGGTAATAAAAATTCGTTGAACAATACTTTGCCCAGGTTTTTTACCAGGCCAAGCTCGGGGTTCTTTAACACCACCGGGTCAGATACGCCTAATGATTTTAGGGACGATACCAGCGCTACCGCTAAGACCCCACCGCCAAATACGGCAGCTATCTTTACCATAAAGGGCTTAACGGGCTCACTCTCCTTGTTCAGGTTTATCAGCATCAGCGTATATAAAAACAATACCAGTATGGCGCCCATGTAAACAATAAAGTTTACGATAGCCAAAAACTGGGCATTCATTAATATATAGTGAATGGTAAAAGTAAAAAAGGTAAGTATAAGGTACAGTATGCTATGCACCGGGTTTTTTGCAGAAATAACCAGTATCGAAAAAAATATGGATAAAAACGCGATGAAGTAAAATGTACTCATTGTTTATATTTTACAAATACCTGTGCCTGCTTTGTGCCGCGCAAAGGTATAAAACTTTGGTTATTGATTTAAAGGTGCTTCTACTAATTTGTCTTTACCGTATATAAAATCCTTGCGCAGGTAATCAGAAGGCACAATGTCGCCATCTAAATAAATAGCTTCTTTAGGGCATGCCTCTTCGCATAAGCCGCAAAAAATGCAGCGCAGCATGTTTATTTCGTAAACAGCGGCATATTTCTCTTCGCGGTATAGGTTTTCTTCACCTTTCTGGCGCTCGGCAGCCTGCATGGTAATAGCCTCGGCCGGGCATGATAACGCGCATAAGCCACAGGCGGTACAACGCTCGGCACCGTTCTCATCACGCTTAAGCGAGTGCATACCGCGGTAGTTTTCAGAAAACTCGCGCTTCTGCTCCGGGTATTGTATGGTAACCGGCTTTTTAAAGAAGTGCTTCATGGTGATGCCCAGGCCGCTTACAATGGCAGGCAGGTAAGCCCGTTCCCAAAAGTTAAGGGGCTTTACTGTTAATTGCTTCTTTTTATTACTTAATGATTCCATTTGAAACTAACCTCTCTCTAATTTAAAAAAGTAATAACAATACCGGTGATAACAATATTTGCGATGGCTAAAGGGATCAGGATCTTCCAGCCCAAATCCATCAACTGATCGTAACGGAAACGCGGGATGGTCCAGCGTACCCACATAAAAAAGAAGATGAAAGCAAATATTTTGGCAAAAAACACCCCGGTACCAATCAGCGGGCCTATTACCGGGCCGACATGCGCTGTAACCCAATCCATACCCGGGTAGTTATAACCGCCCCAATACAGGGTAGCCATTACTGCCGATGATATAAACATGTTAATATATTCGGCAAACAGGTAAAAGCCCAGTTTCATGGATGAATACTCGGTATGGTAACCACCTACAAGTTCGGTTTCGCATTCGGGCAAATCAAAGGGTGTACGGTTGGTTTCTGCAAATGCACAGATCATAAACAGCAGGAAACCTACCGGCTGATACAATACATTCCAGTGCCAGCCATGCTGCTGCTGGGCAATTTCGCCCAGGCTTAAGGTACCGGTAACCATTAACAGGGCGATAATAGAAAGCCCCATCGAAATTTCGTAGCTGATGTTTTGTGATGCTGCGCGGATAGCCCCTAATAAAGAGTATTTATTATTAGATGCCCAGCCGCCTATCATCACGCCATATACACCTAAGGATACTACACCAAAGATGTAAAGGATGCCTACATTAATATCTGTAACCTGCAAGGGGATAACTTTATCACCAATTACCAGGTTTTGCCCCCATGGAATTACTGCAGAACCGATACAAGCTGTTAATATAGCCAATGATGGGCCAACAATAAACAGGAACGGTGTTGCATTGGTCGGGATGATCTCTTCCTTCATAAACATTTTGGCACCATCGGCCATGGGTTGTAAAATACCCCAGGGGCCTGCACGGTTAGGGCCAACCCTGTCCTGAAAAAATGCTGCTATTTTGCGCTCGGCATAGGTAGAATACATAGCTACCACCAGGCTAATAGCAAAGATGATGATGATGAGCCCAAATTTTATGGCGATATCTGCTAATTCCATTACAGGCGTGTCTCCCTTTCAAATTGTTCTTTATTCGCTTCCATCAATACCGGGTTAGTTTTTACAACCGGCAGCGGTTTTAGCGTATCGTAGTGGTTTGAGCTGATAACAGATTTATGCGATACTTTACGCGGGCCTTCTATCACCCAGTCACTGGTTTTCTTTTTGTCAAAACGGCAGGTGTTGCAAATAAACTCTTCTGCTTCGCCGTATTCATCCTTACGTGCCGTTACACGGATCACATCTTCGCCCTTATACCACAGGGTAACCTTACCGCAGCATTTAGGGTTTTCGCATTCGCGATGCGCCTCAACCGGCTTAGTAAACCACACACGGTTTTTAAAGCGGAAAGTTTTATCCGTTAAAGCGCCTACCGGGCATACATCAATTACGTTACCACTAAAGTCGTTATCAACGGCTTTTTGGATGTAGGTAGAGATCTCTGAATGATCGCCGCGGTTCAAGATACCGTGGATGCGGTGATCGGTGATCTGGTCGGCAGTGAATACACAGCGGTAGCAAAGAATGCAACGGGTCATATGCAACTGTATCTTGTCGCCTATGTCAATCTTCTCGAAGGTACGGCGGTCAAACTCGTAACGGGTTTTGGCCGCGCCATGCTCATAACCCAGATCCTGCAGATGGCACTCACCTGCCTGGTCGCACACCGGGCAATCCAGCGGGTGGTTGATCAGCAACATCTCTACCACACCTTTACGTGCCTCGATAACCTCCGGCGAAGTGATGTTTTTCACTTCCATACCGTCCATTACCGTGGTGCGGCAGCTTGCTACCAGCTTGGGCATTGGGCGCGGGTCTTTTTCAGAACCTTTGGTTACCTGTACCAAACAGGTACGGCATTTACCGCCACTGCCTTCCAGCTTAGAGTAATAGCACATAGCCGGCGGAACAATGTCGCCACCTATCAGCCTTGCGGCGTTCAGGATGCTTGTCCCGGCTTCTACTTCAATAGGAAATCCGTCTATCGTAACTTTCATTTGACTTATCGTCCTTATTTATTTGTCGCCTTGTGGCGATTACTATTCTTATACTTTGTCATGCTGAGCTTGTCGAAGCATTAGCGAATTAGTCTTCGACAAGCTCAGACTGACAACGCTTTTAATTTTGACTTACCCTGCTGCTTCTTCTAACTTCGGCAACGGATCTGCATAATGTGCAATACCAAAATTCCTGGTTGTTGCTTCATGCGGATGCGTTACATGCCATTCAAACTCGTCCCTGAAATGGCGGATAGCGCTGGCTACCGGCCATGCTGCTGCGTCGCCAAGCGGACAAATCGTATTACCTTCTATCTTTTTAGATACATCAACCAGCAGGTCCATATCGCTCATTTTACCATGGCCGTATTCCAGGCGGTGTAAAACTTTTTCCATCCAGCCGGTACCTTCGCGGCAAGGCGAACATTGTCCGCAGCTTTCGTGATGATAGAAACGGGCAAAGTTCCAGGTGTTTCTTACAATACACTGGTCTTCGTCATAAGCGATGAAACCACCAGATCCCATCATAGTACCACTTACAAAACCACCATCAGCTAATGATTCATAGCTCATCAGGCGGGCTTCGTTATTAATGGTTTTCAGGAACAGGTTAGCCGGTAAAATGGGTACGGATGAACCACCCGCAACAACCGCTTTTAAACGCTTGCCGTTGGCAATACCGCCACAATATTCGTCGCTGTATAAAAATTCTTCAACCGGTAATCCCAGGTCAATTTCGTAAACACCCGGTTTACGCAGGTTGCCACCGGCAGAGATCAGTTTAGTACCGGTACTGCGGCCTATACCTAATTTGGCATACTCGTCTCCACCTTCGTTAATGATAGGCACAACGGCTGCAATAGATTCTACGTTGTTAACCACGGTAGGGCAGCCATACAAACCTGCAATAGCCGGGAACGGTGGTTTGATCCTTGGGTTACCACGTTTACCTTCCAGTGATTCTAACAAAGCGGTTTCTTCACCACAGATATAAGCGCCACCACCCGGTTGTACATAAAGCTCCAGATCGTAACCTGTGCCTAAAATATTTTTACCTAAAAAGCCTTTTGCCTTTGCTTCGGCGATAGCTTTTTCCAGGATACGGATCTGCGGCATCATTTCGCCGCGTACGTATATGTATGATGTTTTTGCACCCAGCGCAAAGCTGGCTACGATCATGCCCTCAATCAATAAATGAGGGATATGGGTCATCAGATAACGGTCTTTAAAGGTACCGGGTTCAGATTCGTCGGCATTACAAACCAGGTAACGGGCAACACCCTCCGGTTTGGCCAGAAAGCTCCATTTCATCCCGGTAGGGAAACCTGCACCACCACGGCCGCGCAAGCCCGATTTTTTAACCTCTTCTACCACTTCGTCAGGGGTAAGGGTTTTCAGGGCTTTTTCAACAGCAGCGTAACCGCCTTTTGAGCGGTAAACATCGAATGTATTGATGCCGGGTACGTTTATATGTTCTAAAAGTAATTTACGTGCCATTAGTTGTTCGCCTTTCCTTTTAGGTCGCCAATCAGTTTATCAACTGATTCGGTGGTTAAATTTTCGTAAAAAGTATATTCGGGGCCAATTTGCAGCACCGGGCCAAAGCCACAGGCAGCAAGGCATTCTACACCTCTCCAGCTAAATAAGCCATCGGGGGTAACATCACCTTCCTTAACACCCAGCGTTTTTTCTATATGCTCCATTATCGGCGTTGCACCCACAATTTCGCAGGGGCCGGTACGGCAAACCTCTAACATATACTTGCCTTGCGGCTTTAAAAAGTACATGGTGTAAAATGATGCCACCTCATAAACCTCTATCGGCTGGATAGCAAGGTATTCGGCCACTTTATCCATGGCGGGTACGCTTGTCCAGCCAAACTCGGCCTGTACCAAATGCAGTATGGGCAATAAGGCCGATTTTTGTTTCCCCTCGGGGTAACGGCTCACCACATCAGCAAATTTGCTGATCAGCTCCGGCGAAAATGTTACCGGGGTATTGGTATCCTGTACACTAAGCATCTAACTCTCCGGCTATAACGTTTAAACTACTCATGTTAATAATAGCATCAGATAATAACATCCCCTTGCTCATGGGCGCGTACATCTGGTAATTGATGAAACTTGGCCTGCGGAAATGCAAACGGTACGGCGAGCGGCCACCATCGTTAACCAGGTAAAAGCCCAGTTCGCCGTTGGCACCTTCTACTGCGTGGTAAACTTCGGCAGTTGGGGTATCCACCTCGCCCATCACAATTTTAAAGTGATAGATCAGGGCTTCCATGTTATTATATACTTCCTCTTTTGGAGGCAGATAAAAGGCCGGTACATCCGCGTGGAATATATCGGTTGGTTCTTTTTCTATTTTGTTCAGCGCCTGCTCAATAATGCGCAGGCTTTGCCACATTTCTTCGTTACGTACCAAAAAGCGGTTATAAACGTCGCCATTCTCGCCAACAGGTACTTCAAAGTCAAAATCCTCGTAAGAGGAATACGGCTCCATCGCCCTAACATCATAATCTACACCGGTGGCGCGCAATATAGGGCCGCTCCAGCTGTAGCTTAATGCCTGCTCTGCAGTAACAGCAGCTACACCTTTTGTACGGTCTACAAAGATGCGGTTACGGTTAAACAGGGCTTCAAATTCCCGTAATACCGGCGGGAACCTTACCAGGAACTTACGGATCTTATCGAAGGCAATTTTATTAAAATTACGCTCGAAACCACCTATACGGCCAATGTTGGTTGTTAAACGCGAGCCGCAGATCTCTTCGTAGATCTCGTAGATCTCTTCGCGATGCTCCATCATGTACAAGAAACCTGTAAACGCGCCTGTATCTACGCCCAATACACCATTACAGATGATATGATCTGCAATGCGGGCCAGTTCCATGATAATTACACGCATGTAATCTACACGTTTTGGCGTTTGTATGTTCAGCAGTTTTTCTACCGTCATGTGCCAGCCCATGTTGTTGATGGGCGACGAGCAATAGTTAAGCCTGTCGGTAAGTGGCGTTATCTGGTAAAATGGGCGGTGCTCGGCAATTTTTTCAAATGCACGGTGTATGTAGCCAATGGTTGATACGCCGCTAACAATACGTTCGCCATCCATCTGCAGCACGTTCTGGAACACGCCGTGGGTTGCAGGGTGTGTGGGGCCCAGGTTGAGCGTAGAGTATTCGGTTTGCGGATCGTTGTCGGTATATACCGGGTGGTTTTGCATCTTATATTATCTCCCGAAAAAGTAATCTTTTTTATCAATACGGTTTGGATCTTCCAGCGGGAATTCTTTCCTCATCGGGAATACCGTCATGTCATCAACATTCAGTATCCGGCGCAGATCCGGGTGGCCGTCAAATATCACCCCAAAAAAGTCGTATGTTTCGCGCTCCATCCAGTTGGCACCATCCCAAATGGTTGATGCCGTTGGGATATGCAGGTCATCCAATGTCAGGAACACCTTTATACGAATGCGGGTGTTTGTTGTTAAGCTATGCAGGTGGTAAATTACACCTATCTGCTTTTCTTGATCCGGGTAATGAATGGCAGTAAGATCTGTTAAAAAGATAAACTGCAGGGCTGCATCTGTTTTTAAAAAAGTTAAAACATCCGTAATAACTTCTTTATTGGTTTCTACCGTAAGCAGGCCATAATCAGCACCTGTTTGGGCAACCTGTTCGCCAAATTTATCTGTAAGCTTTTGTAAAAGCGTTTCGTTAGCTATTTTACCCATTATTGAATTCCGTATTTAGCCAGCAATTCCTGGTATTTAGGCTCTTCACGGCGGCGTAAAGATTCTGTTCTAACCAATTGCTGGATAGCCATAAAACCGTCAATAATCGCTTCGGGGCGTGGCGGGCAGCCGGGCACGTACACATCCACCGGGATAACTTCGTCAATACCCTGCAAAACAGAGTAGGTATCAAAGATACCGCCGCTTGATGCGCAGGCACCAACAGCCATCACCCAGCGCGGTTCTGCCATTTGCAGGTAAACCTGGCGTAAAACCGGGCCCATTTTTTTAGATATGGTACCCATTACCATTAAAAGATCTGCCTGGCGGGGCGAAAAGCTTAAACGCTCGGCGCCAAACCTGCTTAAATCGTAATGCGAACCCATGGTAGCCATAAACTCGATACCGCAGCAGGATGTTGCGAATGGAAGCGGCCATAACGAGTTGGAACGCGCCAGCCCGATCGCCTTATCCATTGATGTGGCAAAAAAACCAGATCCTTCTACACCTGCCGGAGCCTCAACTATTTGAATATCACTCATTAATTCTTATCAATAAAATTAACTCATCAGTTAAACCGATAGGCAAATTTACAATAAATACGTTGTAACGAATACACTATGAATGCACAGGAATATATTTAGAATCAATCTAAACTATTAGGCGCTAACATCATTAATTTACCGCAAGGGATTTTGCAACCCATCGCCCGGATGATGAAAGTTGACCCGGAATGATTAATCCCAGTTTAAGGCGCCTTTTTTGATGATGTAAAAGAAACCTGCTAACAGGGTGCCCATAAAGATGAACATCTCTATCATCCCATCGCGGCCCAGATCGCGAAAGTTTACGGCCCAGGGATACATAAAAATAACCTCTACATCAAACAGTACAAAAAGTATGGCTACCAGGAAGTATTTGATAGACATGGGCGTACGGGCGTTACCAATTACCTCGATACCCGACTCGAACGGGGTAAGCTTATCTTTAGTAACACGCTTAGGGCCAATTTTGTGGGTTACAAACATGGTTGTAACAACAAAGCCCATTGCTACCAGCATCTGGAATATGATGGGCAAATAGTTAACCGGTAAACTTTTTAATTCCATGCTGCAAATATACAAATGAGCGGATAATAAAAAAGCCCCTTTTAAGGGGCTTTTTAAAATTATGCTGTATTAATTACTTGCCTTTAGCGGTACCACCTTTACGGGCAAAGAACGCTATAACCTGCTTATTAGCCGGGTCATTTTCTTTAGCTTTATTGTAGTTTTCTGTAGCCTTAGCCATATCCTTTTCTTTAAATTCGGCATAAGTTGCTAAGTAAACATAAGCTTCGGCAAGTTCTTTTTTAACTTTATCTGTTGGCGTACCGCCTTTAGCATTGGTTACTTCAATATATTTTTCGTAAAAAGGCTTGGCATAACCTACAATGTTATTACGGTCTTTATCTTTCAGCTCGTTTACACGTGCACGATAAAGATAAGCATCAGCAGTTGTTGGGCTTTTTTGGTTTACATAGCTAAACGCTGAATCTGCTTTGGCTATTATTGAATCTGCACCCGGCTTTTTATCGTCATATGCAAAATAATAACTAATACCTTCATAGAAGTGATCTAACAACTTAACGCCACGGCCTTTTTTAGTGAAAACATTATAAGCCTCGGCAGCTTCAAGATATTTCTTTTGCCCGTAAAGCGATTTAGCAATTTCCGGATAAACATCTACCTGTGTGGTATCAATTGCGATGGCTTTACGTAAAGAAGCTATACCTAATGAATCTTGCTTAGAAGCAATTTGTAAACGGCCCAGGTAAACATAATCACGCGGGATGATACGCTTCGGGTCTGCTTTAGTGATCCAGGTATTTATCGCGGCTAAACCAGCCGGATAATCTTTATTCTCGTAACCGGCGTATCCTAAATAACGATAAACCTTTAAGTTGCTGTTAGCTGCACCTGATAATGATTGTGCTTCTGTTTGTAAGGTTTTAAAATCACCAGACAATAGTAAGAAATCCGCATAACGCAAGCGAGATTCTATAGACAGATCAGTTAACGACAGGTATTTTTTGTACTGCTCGGTAGCTTCCTTAATTTTTGCTGATGCCATTTTAGGATCAGAAAACGCCCAGCGTACATCTGTTTCTGCCCACTCGCGGTAAGCAGGGCCGTAGTTAGGGTCGATAGCTAAAGCTGCCTTAAATTCAGTTTCTGAGCTTTCAAAGTTGTTGGCATATTTCCAGATAACACCTGTAGCAACTTTAGCATGGGCCAGCTTCGGATCAAGATCTAAAGCTGCCTGGTAGTTACTCAGGGCTTCGGTGTTTTTACTTTGTGTGCGCAACGCATCGCCCAGGGCTACCAGTATCTCGGCATCTTTAGGATTTACGGTTTTACCTTTGGTTAATACCGCTATTGCAGCATTAGCATCGGCAGCCGGTACCTTACCGTCTACATCGTTCAGCAGGTATGCCCGGCCCACGTATAAATACGGTTTGCTATCCTTACCTGCCAGTGCAACTGCCTGGTTAAAATTTGTAGTAGCGGTATTCCTGTCTTTATCTAAAAATGCTGCGGCACCTAAACCTGCATAGTTTAATGCTGATTTTGGGTTAACGGCAATACCTTTCTGAAAAATGGTTTTTGCAGAATCCGGATACTCCTGAAGAATGTACACCCAGCCCAGGTAAAAGAAATTCTCATCCTTGGTAGCTTGTGTAACGGTTAAATTTTTAAGCATCGATTTAGCTTTCTGGAACTGCTCGGCATCAATCGCTTTTTTTGCATCGGCTATACTCTGCGCAAAAACTGATGAACCTACAAGCGTCAGTGCTAATACTATTTTACTTATCTTACTGATCATTTTCATCTTAGTTTATTATGTGTATATAGTTAGTGTTAGTGTATTAAGTTTATTTCCCTTGAAGGGATAGAATCTGGCAACAAACCAGATTTTAATATGATCCTTTGTCCGCGTTCGCTGGCCAAAAATGAGGCAAACCCTGCTGCCAATCCTTTACGGCCCGTACAGTCTATGATATATAACGACCTGCTTAACGGATACAGATGTTGGACAAGTGTATTCTGCGAAGGTTTAAAGTACTCGTTGGGTGCAATTTTACTGTTTTCGTCTTTAACCCCAACTATTTTAACCTTGCTAACAGCGTCTGCATAGTCCTTATCGGGATCATTTAACCACGCAAAGCCTGTAATGCCTATCGAATTAGGGTGCGTGCTTACGTATTTTATTACCTCTTTACTGGAGTTTAGCGCGTAAATATTTTTCTGCTTAAATTCCTTGCTTCCTGTTATAGTCTTCAAATACCTTACCAAACTGGAGTTTGGGTTATCAAATACTATATTTTTATCTGTATTTAATTGCCCCAAAAGCGTGCTTTTTATTTGTTTTAATGATATCGTAGTATCGGCTGAAGCTTCATTTACAATTATGGCAACAGCATCTATGGCAAATTTGTTTACATCTGCTGTTAAAGTGCGCCTTTTTAATACGCCCAGTTCGGCTGTATCCAGGTTGCGGGATAGTATCACTGCACGAATCTTATCGTTTAACAGGTCGTTTACCACTTCGGCCTCAGGCTTGTAATCAAGTACCGGGTTAGATTCCGGGAAACTTGCCTTAAAAACATACAGTTCCTCGTCTAAAATAGGCGCAAAAGATTCGTCTGCACTAATTTTTATGGTTCCTGATGTAAACCCGTCAAGCGGGGCTTTGTTGCTTTTATTTTGCTGGCAACTTTGTAATATGGCTAAAAAAGTAATTCCCAATAGTAAGGGTTTATAATTAATTTTCATTCGGGTCCTTTCTTAAGTAACGCGAAAAACGCAGTACAGCGTATATTAAAATCACCACGCCAAATAGTGTACGTTGTGGCTGCTGGAACTTAATTGGGAAACCATCCCAAAACAGGATCATTAACCCCAATACGCAAAAGCATATAAATACAGTAACTCCTAAAATAAGCAAAAACCGCCTTTTGGGCGATTTTTGCTCTTCATTGTTATTTGATAACATTGATTTTTTATTCTGATGCAAGTGTAAAGTTTACAGGTATGCTGTATTGTACACGAACCGGACGCCCGTTTTGAATACCTGGTTTCCACTTAGGTGATTTTTTCAATACGCGGATAGCTTCCTCATCGGTACCGCTACCTAAACCACGCAGTACTTTAACATCTGTTAATGAACCATCGCGCTCTACTACGAAGGTTAAAACCACACGCCCTTGTACGTTGTTTTCTCTTGCTATAGCAGGGTATTTGATATTATTACTTAAATATTTACCAAATGCTGCATCACCACCAGGGAATGCCGGAACCTGCTCTACCGCGGTAAAGATCTGATTGGGGTTTTCCTCAACCACTTGTTTCACATCGGCGTTACCAACCGGCTCATCGATAGTGATGGCCTGGTTAGGGTCGCCTTTCTGGTCTTTTGGGCCCGGATCTGCAACTTCCAACTCTTTTACGGTTGGCGGTTCTTTTTCTCGCACCTCATTATCCGGTTTTACTACCGGAGGAGGGAAACGCACCTGGTCAACTTTTGGTTTTGGTGGTTCTGGTGGCGGGGGAGGTGGTTTAACCTCTTCGTTCACTGGAGGCGGAGGCAATACCACTTCGGTAACCTTTACCTTTTCATCAGCTTTGGGGATAAATCCCTCGATTGCATTGAGTATTGTTTTAAAAGATATAAGTAAAACAAATGCTGCTACACCAAAAATAAGGGCCTTGTTTGTATTACGAGGGTTATCTTTTCTTAGTTCGTATGCACCATAAGCTTTGTTACGGCCTGTAAAAACAACGTCAATCCACTGCTGGTTAAGTATGTCTAATTTTGATCCAAACATTATCTTATAACGTTAATTTACTTTAATAGTTCGTTAATAGTTTCCGTCACGCTTAAGCAATGCAACTTCAGCAGGCGTAATATCTACAATCGCGAACGACTGTATAGCGGTTATTTTCATTTCGTCCAAGGCATCAACCACATTTTTATAGTTGGCTTTGTCGCTTGGTTTAATTAATACAACCATGTATTTACCGGTGCTCGCCTGTACTTCCTTACTTTTTTCGATAAGCGTTTTGCGTAAACCATCTTTACCATAACCAATAGTTTCTGGTGCAGTATCGCCCGGTACACCAATAAACCATTCCAGTTTATCGTTTGCACCTAATAATAGCGTCATCGAACGTGATGCGGCAACCGGTAATTGATCGTCTACTTTTTCATCCTTGGCGGGCACAACCACATCCATAGCCTTAGGCTTAGATAGTGTGGTGGTCATGATAAAGAATGTAATCAGCAAGAAAGCAAGATCCACCATCGCGGTTAAATCCACACGTGTTGAAGCTTTTTTACTTCTTACTTTTCCGCCCTTTTTCCCCCCGCCGGAGGAGGTGTCTAATTCTGCCATTTTTTTTAATTTTTAGGTGCGCTCCTGACTGATGTGATCAGGCTAAATTTGTTAGCTTTTTGATTTTGGAGTATCCCGATTATCTTTTTGATCGTAGGGTACTCCTCTTTACTGTCGCCTTTGATAGATATCCTTAACGCTTTATTGTGCAAAGCAACGTCTGCTTTACGCGCTTCCCTGATCCAGTCAGCCAACTCGTTATTTGCTGTTGTATCTGCAGGGATACCCGGTTGTACATAAGCCTTACGCTTGTCGGCATCTAAATCCAAAAACTGCTGCATACGGTTCATCGGTACGCCGGAAACCTGCAGGTTAGAGAATGTTTGAAGCTGACCTGGTGTGAATTTAACGTTATACTTATCACCCATTTGTGTAAGGGTTTGTTTACGTATATCTGTACCATCAACCGTAAAGAAAATTTTACCCTTACCAACGGTTAACAAAAGCACGTTATCGTCTGGTATAGGCTGCTCAACCGATGAAGCAGGAACATCTACCGGAACAGGATCCTCTGTTCTTGGTTTTGCTGTTAATATGAAGAAAGTAAGCAACAGGAAAGCTACGTCGCACATGGCGGTCATATCTATTGCGGTGCTCTTTCTCCCGACTTTTACTCTTGGCATCTTTTTATCGTTTAAAAAATATTAATGTAAATATAGTTATTTAACGGATTCATCCAAATTATATTTTGTTAAAATGAATAAATCCGCATTAATATTTTATTACGCTCTGTTTTTATGTGAAGCAGAGAATGTTTGAACGATGCTGAAACCGGTTTCGTCAATTGCGTAAGTCAACTTGTCAATTTTTGAAGTGAACACATTGTACATTACAATTGATACAGCTGATGTACCGATACCTAATGCTGTGTTGATAAGTGCTTCAGAAATGTGAGTTGAAAGTTCTGATTGGTTTGGAGCACCAGATGCACCCAAGGTAGAGAACGCACCGATCATACCGATTACCGTACCTAACAAACCGGTTAATGTACCGATTGATACCAGGGTAGCGATGATAGTTAAGTTTTGCTCTAACATTGGCATCTCTAAAGCAGTTGCTTCTTCAATGTCTTTCTGGATAGCCAGGGCTTTCTGATCAACATCCATTGTTTGATCAACTTCCATTTCGCGGTATTTTTTCAAACCAGATTTGATAACGTTTGCTACCGAACCTTTTTGTTTGTCGCACTCAGCGTTTGCTGCTTCGATGTTACCTGAGTTTAAGAAAGCCTGAATTTTTCTAACGAAAGCATCTACGTTACCTGTACCAGAAGCTCTGCCGATTACGATGAACCTTTCGATTGAAAATACGATCACCATTAAAAGGTAAGAAAGGATGATAGGTACAATAACACCACCTTTGTGTACAGTACCGAAGATATCGCCCGGATTAGGATCGTTATCAGGGTTACCGCCTTTAAAATGGCTTGGGTGGCCTAAGATGAATACGAAGATACAAATTGCCACTACTATGCAAATAGGAATGGTCAAAGTTGCAAATGCGCCCGATGCACTTGAGCTTTCGTTTTTTACAGGAGTAGTTGGTTTTGTTGGTGCGTTTGCCATTACTTTTTAAATTTTAGTTTTCGTTTTGTTTGTAATATAAGTTAATAAAAATGTGTGCGTTTTAAGCGAATAACAAAAATAGAATTTAAATGAAATAAAAAAACTTTTTATGTTATTCTTTATAATTATTTAATATACAGCTTAAGCGGTTCTGCAAATTGGTGATTACATAACGCTCTTAAACAGAAAAATTGTCTGTACGGCAGACAATTTTTTACAATACAACCCATTTTTTTTAATAATAGCAAGCAAAAACTTGTAAAATGTATGTAACAGTAGTGATATACTTGCGTCTAACTACACTGTAATTACGGTGTTTGGCCCGGCATTTATAAGGTGTGCTGTATTATAACTGGCATATTTTTCAAAGTTTTTAACAAACGCATTCGCAAGCTTGTTTGCGCTTTCTTCGTAATTTTCTGCATTGGCCCAGGTATTCACGGGGTTTAAGATCTCGTCTGGCACGTTAGGGCAACTGCGGGGCATCATCATATTAAATACGGGGTGCGGGTGATAATCTGCATGGTTTAGCGCACCGCTGATGGCAGCATTGATCATGGCGCGGGTGTAAGCCAGTTTTATACGGCGGCCAACGCCATAGCCCCCGCCCGCCCAGCCGGTATTTACCAGCCATACATTTACCTGGTGCTCTTTAATTTTTTTACCCAACAGGTTGGCATAGGTTACCGGGTGCAATGGTAAAAAGGCCTCGCCAAAGCAGGCCGAAAAAGTGGCAACCGGCTCGGTAATGCCCGTTTCGGTACCCGCTATTTTAGCCGTGTAGCCCGATAAAAAGTGGTACATGGCCTGCTGGGGCGTTAATTTTGATATGGGTGGCAGCACCCCAAAGGCATCCGCCGTTAAAAAAAATATATTTTGGGGCGATGACGCTATTGACGGTGTAACCGCGCTGCTTACATTGGTTAAAGGGTAGGCAACACGGGTATTTTCGGTTTTATCCGTATTATTATAGTTAACCCTGCGCGTACCGGGTATAAAGTTTATATTCTCTAAAAGGGCGCCATATTTAACGGCGTTGAATATCTCCGGCTCGCTTTCGGCAGTAAGCCCGGTGCATTTGGCATAGCAGCCGCCCTCAAAGTTAAATATGGTATGGTCGCTCCAGCCGTGTTCGTCATCCCCTATCAGGCTGCGCCCCGGGTCGGCAGAGAGGGTGGTTTTGCCCGTGCCCGATAAGCCGAAAAAGATAGCGGTATCGCCTTTTACGCCGGTATTGGCCGCGCAATGCATAGACAGCACCTGCCTGTCATGCGGTAAAATAAAGTTCAGTACCGAAAAAATACCCTTTTTAATTTCGCCGGTGTAGCCCGTGCCACCTATCAGGATAATTTTTTTGCTAAAGCTGATGATCGAGAAATTGGGTTGGCGTGTACCATCGGTTTCCGGGTCGGCCGTAAAGCCGGGCGCTGCAATAATGGTCCATTCGGGCCGGCTTTCGGGGTCGGCAATCTCGGGGCGGATGAACAGGTGATGCACAAACAGGTTTTGATAGGCCGTCTCGGTAACTACACGGATATCTATATGGTATTTTTCGTTAGCGCAGGCACAGGCATCGCGCACAAAAATCTCTTTGCCGGCCAGGTATTTAGTTACCTTATTATATAGGGCATTAAATTTGGCACCATCAAACTTAAAATTAACACTGCCCCACCATACCGCATCATGCGTAACATGGTCATCAACAATAAAGCGGTCCTTTGGAGACCGGCCGGTAAACTTGCCCGTATCAATAGCCAGGGCGCCGGTATCGCTCAATACACCTTCGGTCCGTTTAATGGCAGCTTCAACAAGTTGTGCGGGGGTTAACTGGTAAAAAACAGTAAGGCTTTTACCCAGGTTTAGATACCCTAAATCGGGCAACTGCTTGGTAGTGGTATTCATCAGGAAGATAATTTATAATTGGTTGCCCAAAATTACCCTTTTGATACACTAAGAAACAAATTTTTTAAGGTATTTATTTACATAATGTATATTTTACACACCACATAAATCACTTAAAATCAACACTTAACGGTTAAAATATTTTTTAACTGAATACACTATCCTCCGGCTTTTTTAGCCTTATACCCATCCGCCTGCAGCATGGCAAGCACCTTATCCCTAAAATCTCCCTGCAGTAGTATTTCGCCGTCTTTAACAGAGCCGCCCACGCCACATTTTGTTTTTAGTTTTTTGCCGATGGTTTCCAGGTCGCCGGCAAGGCCAATAAAACCGCTTACACGGGTTACCAGTTTATTACCTTTTATCCTGTCTAAAAATATTTTTAAATTTTGCTGCTGTGCAGGTAAAGTTTGCTGCTCGCCGCCGCCTTCTTGCTGATACTGAAAATCAGGGTCGGTAGAGTACATGATGCCTGTAAAATTCTTCTTTGCCATATAAGCCCCCTTTAAACGGCGTAGCCCTCATGAACACCATAAAAACTACACCTGTAAATTATCTCCCCGGTAGGGATACTTTTATTTTATATTGTTTTTTAACCCTTATTTCTAAAGCCCTCCCTCTCGGCGAGGGTTTGGGGTGCGGCCTTTTAGCCGTTCTTCTCTAAAGCCCTCCCTCCCGGAGAAGGGTTTGGGTGAAGCCTTTTTATTTATGATATGATGCGCCAACTATTACATTCAAGGCATCGGGCACTACCTGTATATCAATAGCCGTGCCTGCAACCTGCGGCTCGCCATCCAGGTGAATAGGGCCTTCCTGCTGCCGGGTGATCTGGATGTGCTTGCCTTTAATGATCTCTACATACCTGGAGCTATCGGCTGTTTTGGTAAACATCCGCAGGCCCATTTCCGGAAAGCGCCACAGCGGGAACGGTTTAATGATGCAAACATCCAGCAAACCATCCTGTACAGATGCCGTTGGCGATACGTGCGCATTATTACCATACTGTGATGAATTGGCCATACTCAGCATAAAGGCTTCGCGGTTATAAGCAACCCCGTCGATTTCAATATGATAGTTTTTAGATTGATAGGTAGAGATTTCTTTTACAGATGATTTAAAATAACTTACAAACCCACGCTTTGCGCTGCCATGGGCAAATACATGGCTAATGTGGGCATCAAACCCCATCCCGGCCATATTAAAAAACCATTGCCCGTTCATCTGCCCGGCATCAATGGTTATTGCCCTTGCCTGGTTAAGCGTTTTAAAGGCTTCCTCTACGTTCATCGGGATATTCAGGAATCTGGATAAGCCATTGCCCGACCCATAGGGGATAACCCCCAAAACAGTATCTGTATTTACAATGCCCGATGCCACCTCGTTAACCGTGCCATCGCCGCCAACGGCAACAACAATATCGTACTCGCCAACAGCTGCCTTTGCCAGGCCATTGGCATGGAATATCCCCGTGGTAAACTCTATATCGTAATCAAAAATAGTTGGGTCAACGTATTTCTGTACAAGATCCGGCACCCCATCCTTTTTTTTCCCGCCCGATACCGGGTTTATGATAAATAACGCTTTCCTTTTCAACTATATAAGTTTACAAGCGGCAAAAGTAAATGTATTTTCGGCTTTGTGAAAAATTGTTTTATTTTTGCCTCCCGAAAGTGGACTGATTTAATGCCCCAATGTTGATAACCACAACAGCGGGACTGGATTGCAACCACGTAAAAAAGTGCTAACCCTGCTCCTTTTACTACGTAAAAATAAATCCTTACCTTTCGGTTTTAACGTTTATTACATAACATACTATGCCATACTTATTTACATCGGAATCCGTGTCAGAAGGGCATCCGGATAAAGTTGCCGACCAGATATCGGACGCGTTAATTGATAACTTTTTAGCATTCGACCCCGAGTCAAAAGTGGCTTGCGAAACCCTGGTAACAACCGGGCAGGTTATTTTAGCCGGAGAGGTAAAATCAAAAACTTATTTAGACGTACAAAAAATTGCCCGCGATGTAATTAACCGCATTGGTTATACCAAGGGCGAATATATGTTTGACGGTAACTCCTGCGGTGTGCTATCGGCCATTCATGAGCAATCGCCGGATATTAACCAGGGTGTTGACCGTACCTCGAAAGAAGAACAGGGCGCGGGCGACCAGGGTATGATGTTTGGCTATGCCACCATCGAAACGGATAACTATATGCCTTTGGCTTTAGATATTGCGCATGCCTTATTACGCGAGCTTGCTGCCATCCGCCGCGAAAATACCGACATTAAGTACCTGCGCCCGGATGCAAAATCGCAGGTTACTTTAGAATACAGCGATGATAACCAGCCTACCCGGATAGATGCCATCGTGATATCTACCCAGCACGATGATTTTGACGAAGAGCAGGCGATGCTACAGAAGATCAGCAGCGATATCATCAGCATCCTTATCCCCCGTATCAAGGCTAAATATCCAAAATACGCCCACTTTTTTAATAACGATATTAAATACCATATTAACCCAACCGGTAAATTTGTTATCGGCGGCCCGCATGGCGATACCGGTTTAACCGGCCGCAAGATAATTGTGGATACTTACGGTGGCAAAGGCGCCCACGGTGGTGGCGCATTCAGCGGTAAAGACCCATCAAAGGTTGACCGCTCTGCTGCTTACGCAACCCGCCACATCGCTAAAAACCTGGTAGCTGCCGGCGTTTGCAACGAGGTGTTGGTGCAGGTATCATACGCTATTGGTGTTGCACAGCCTATGGGTATTTATGTAAATACCTACGGTACCGCCAAGGTGAGCTTAAACGACGGCGAGATAGCTAAAAAAGTAGAGGAGATCTTTAACATGACGCCTTACGCTATCGAAACCCGCTTTAAACTGCGTAACCCTATTTACAGCGAAACCGCCGCTTATGGCCACTTTGGCCGCCCAAACGAAACGGTTACCAAATCATTCCACGCGCACGATGGCAGCATTGTAACCCGCGAGGTAGAATTATTTACCTGGGAAAAGCTGGACTACGTAGATCAGGTTAAAAGCGCCTTCGGTTTGTAATATCAACCGGTATATTATACAAAGGCGCGCCAAATGGTGCGCCTTTTTTGCTTGGGCTAAATATCGCTTGCATAAGACGCTGCAGAGACGCGATACTTCGCGCCTCCAACATATTTACGAGACAGGTACCGTAGAGGCGCGATACTTCGCGCCTCCAACATGGTACGAGCCAAGTACTGTAGAGACGCGATACTTCGCGTCTCCAACATGTTACGAACCAGGCACTGTAGAGACGCGATACTTCGCGTCTCCAACATATTACGAGACAGGTACTGTAGAGGCGCGATACTTCGCGTCTCCAACATATTACGAGACAGGTTCTGTAGAGACGCGATACTTCGCGTATCCAACATATTACGAGACAGGTTCTGTAGAGACGCGATACTTCGCGTCTCCAACACATTACGAGGCGGGTACTGTAAAGACGCGATACTTCGCGTCTCCAACATGCAAAGCCAGTACACAAGCATCTTTGTACATAATTGACATGGGTGTAAAACACGCGTTAATGCGGGAATATTTTATCTTTGAATATGCAACACCCCGAAGCCAACCCCTGGAAGATCACCTCGGAAAAAAAGATCTATGATAACCCCTGGATAAACGTAACCGAGTACCAGGTGATCAACCCATCCGGCAATCCGGGTATTTATGGGCAGGTGCATTACAAAAACCTGGCTATTGGTATTTTGCCTCTGGATGACGAAATGAACACCTACCTGGTTGGCCAATATCGCTTTACCCTTAACCAATACAGCTGGGAACTGCCGGAAGGCGGCGGCATCATCGGGGTAGACCCGCTGGAATCTGCCAAACGCGAATTACTGGAAGAAACCGGCTTAAAGGCATCCAGATGGGACGAGATCCAGCGGATGCACCTATCCAACTCGGTAAGTGATGAACTTTGCATTCTGTATATTGCCCGCGGCCTGGAACAGCATGAAGCCGAACCGGAAGAAACCGAACAGCTGATGGTTAAAAAAGTGCCTTTTGAGGACGTTTACAGGATGGTTTGCGGTGGTCAGATAACCGATTCGCTGGCGGTAGCCGCAGTGCTGAAGGCGCGCCTGATGCAGTTGGAGAACACTTTATAAAATCCTTATTATCAATTCCTCAAAAAAAATTAAATTTGCGGCCTTGATGAAAAAGTTTTTAGGCTACATTCTTTCTCCGTTTGCCATATTAGCATTCTTTTTACTACTGGTGATATTCCATCCCATACAATGGCTGTGTTTAAAATTGGGCGGATACAGTGCGCACAAGCGATCGGTAGATATCCTGAACTTTTTTTTGCTGCATACTGCCTATATCCTGTTCAACCGCATCATCTTTATTAACAAACAAAGTTTACCTGTGGGCAGGCCCATTATATTCCTGGCCAACCATCAAAGCTTGTTTGATATCCCGCCCATGATCTATTATCTGCGTAAATACCACGCCAAGTTTATATCAAAGGTAGAGCTGGCTAAAGGCATCCCTTCTATCTCATTTAACCTCAGGCATGGCGGCGGTGCAAATATCGACCGTAAAGATTCGCGCCAATCCATCACCGAACTGGCCAAATTTGCCGGCCGGATGAAGGCTAATAACTGGGGCGCCGTGATCTTCCCTGAAGGGACACGATCGAAAGACGGCAGGGTAAAGCCATTCCGTGCGGCAGGCATAGCTACCTTGTTAAAAAAATGCCCCAATGCGCTGCTGGTGCCGGTTGCCATTACCGATAGCTGGAAGATGATCCAATACGGCATGTACCCCATGAATACTTTTACACCTATGAAGTGGGAAGTATTAGAACCTATAGAACCCCACACGGCCCCCATTGAAGAACTGGTACAACTTGCCGAAGACCGCATCAGGGCAATTGTTGCCCCCAATTGAATTTAAAAAACACTAAACATCTGACTACGAGATACTTTAAAAACGTTCACGGTGTTCACCAACCGTGAACGTGAACACCCTGCCCGGCGGTAAGGGGAAGTAATGCCCGCTAATCTACTTACTCCAGGTCTGCAGCGGCAAAGGTATTACCCTGGCTTACATCGCCTGTTTCATAACCTTTTTTGAACCAATACATGCGCTGTGCACTGGTGCCATGGGTAAAACTATCCGGGTGCACTTCTCCCTGGTATTCTTTCTGCAGTCGGTCGTCGCCTATCTGGTGGGCTGCGTTCAAAGCCTCTTCAATATCACCGGGGTCTAACACCTTTTTATCATTTTTTTGGTAATAGGCCCAGATCCCGGCATAAAAATCTGCCTGCAATTCCAGCTTAACCGATAGCTTGTTATACTCCTCCTTGCTCATCTGCTGGCGCGCCTGATCCATTTTGGCTGTTACGCCAAGCAAATCCTGTACGTGGTGCCCAACCTCATGCGCTATAACGTAGGCCTGTGCAAAATCACCCGCAGCCCCAAACTTGTTAGATAATTCATCAAAAAAAGACAGATCGATATAAACCTTTTGATCGCCAGGGCAATAAAACGGCCCCGTTTCAGCGCCGGCCTGTCCGCAAGCGGTATTTACAGCGGCTTCAAAAAAGTGCATAGTGGGCTTTTCATAGGTTTTGCCCATGTCGTTAAAAAGCTTGGTCCATGTGTCTTCGGTATCTGCCAGTACTACTTTGGCAAACTTTTTTTCTTTGGTATCTGCTACGGCAGTTGTATTATTTTGCTGGGAGCCACCACCCTGTACGCCGTTAAGTACTGCCGATGGGTCTATCCCGGTAAAAAAGTATATGGCCGCTGCAATAATGCCAACAACACCGCCGCCAAGTGCTAAACCACGGCCGCCACTTGAACTGCCATCTTCTGTATTACTGCTTTCGCGTCTGCCCATCCATTGCATAATATTCCTGTTTAGTTTAGCCAATAAACAGCAAGGCCCAAACAATTGTTTGGGCCTTGCAAAATACCTGACACCTAAAATCTTATTGTTTAGGGATCCTTGTTGGGGTATCCTTACCAGATACGATACTACGCGAACTTAATGCAATAGCGCGGATAGTAGCCACAATGTTATTTACATCCAGGCTGCTGTATTCATCCTTTACCGTGTGATAAAGCTTATCTGTAGGGATCTGGTCGGTAGAGATCGTATGCGCGGGCACACCTAAAGCGGCCAAGGTAGCGTTATCGCTGCGGTAAAACAGGTTTTGTTCGGGGTATGGGTCCGGATAAAACTTAAAGGCGGTGCCTTCCAGGTTCTTTTGCAGGATAGTACCAAAATCCGACCGTTCAAATCCGGTTATAAAAGCGGAGTTCTCACCAAATTTTGCAGCCTTACCGATCATCTCGATATTAAAAAGCGTGACCACTTTTTCAGGATCTAACTGTTTAGAAAAATACTGCGAACCGTAACCACCTATCTCTTCGGCCGTGAAGGCTACAAATACCAGTGTGCGTTCATTATTATTTAGCTTTTTATAATATTTAGCCAATGCAATTACCGCCGTTGTACCCGATGCATCATCATCGGCGCCATTGGCTATGCTATCGCCTTCCATTGGTTTAATGATACCCAAATGATCATAATGGCCGCCAAAAACCACATATTCATCCGGTTTTGATTTGCCGGGAAGCATCCCCACAATATTACTAAGCGGCAATTTTTCTGTTTTTACCTCGCAGCTAACCTCAAAACTTTTTGGCTCGGCAGCGCCAAGTACATAAGTTACAGGCTGCGCAGGCCCCCTGTCATCACTAATAATACTGCCTTTAACAGCCCTATCGCGGATACGTTTAAAAAGGCCACCCATAGAAGCGTCTAAAAGCACAAGCAACTTTTTACCGCTGCGCATCGCTGCTCCTATTTGCGTACGGTAGTTTTTTTCTTCTGTAATGCTGATGACCTTTACCGTAGTATCGCTTTTCCAATTAAAGGGCAGCCCTGTTGTAATCGCTATCTTATCATCGGCTACAGGCGTACCGTCAAAAATAACTTTTGGGTTAACCGGTGCCACACGTGTTTGTGCAAATGTTTGCCGGTAACCGGTAGCGCCGGCCATTGGTTTTAGCCCGGCAGCCTTAAATTCGCCCTCTATAAAAGTGGCGGCTTTGTCAATCCCTTTTGTGAAAGTACCACGGCCTTCCATATCATCTGCACTCAGGGTTTTAATGATGCGTTCTACATCAGCCTGATTAATTAATTTATTTACATCCTGGCAAAAGGCAAGGGTTGGTGTTAGGGCTAAAGCGGTAACCGCTATTAAATTTTTAAATCTCATTATTATTTTACTTTTGATGATAACCAGTTGCTGCGAAAATCTTTTTGTTGCTGCGTTAACGTTTTGCCGGCTTTTTCGTAGATTACTACTTCTATCACAGGGCTTTCTTCTAATATAATAATGGCTTCGTGGCTGCCTGTGCGGTTCTTATAATTTACGGTTACTTTATCGCCGGGCTTTTTATCTTTAATTGCAATTGTTAATGCGGCCACATCTTTAATATCGTTGCCGTTTAGTTTCAGGATAACGTCATCGGCATCTAAACCGGCCTTATAAACCGGAGCATTTGATGCGGTGCTGCCGGTTATTAACAATCCCCCGTTAACGGGCCTGCCTTGTACACGCCCCATCCAGCCTTTACCCGGTGCTGCCTTTTGCATCAGTAAACCTGCGTTGGCCAATAAGGCTTCGTAATTATTCTTTTTTACACCATAGATGTAATCATTAAAAAACGAGGCTGCAAACTTAGGGTTGGTAACCCTGGCCAATACCGCCTGCAGATCGGGAATGGTGTACGGCTTTTCGGGCTTGCCGTGTGCCAGCCAAACCTGGCGCATGTAATCATCCAGGGTTATTTTAAACTCACTGCGCAGGCGCAGATCCAGCGCTAAAGCTGTTGCACCACCATAAACATAATAACTGGTGATAATATTGGTATAGTTAGTAGCATCAACCGCTACGCCGGCATCGGTAAACACCGCATAACGGCTCATTTGCGTTTGCGAATATTTTTGGGGTGCCGGCGGCACCAATACCGAATTAACCAGGCCGCTGATAGTGCCTGCATAATCATCCACAGCGTTTATGCCCGCCCGGGCAAGCACAAGTTCGCCGTAATACTGGGTAAAGCCTTCGGCAAACCAAAGTTCGCTGCTCATGTTAGCATGCTCAAAATTAAATGGCTCTAATGATTTTGGGCGGATACGCTCTACATTCCAGCTATGAAAAAACTCGTGCGAGTAGGTGCCTAACAGATCTTTTTCGTTCCCGGCGATCTTTTCAGAACGGTCTACGATACAGGTTGAGTTACGGTGTTCCATACCATCCCCAAAGTTGTTGGGATGCACATCATCCAAAAAAGTGTAGCTCCCGTAGTCATAATCGGGCTGTTCGCCAAATACGGCTTTTTCTTCCAGCACCACTTTTTGCACCAGTTTGGCAAAATTGTCTACCGTTGCCTGGTCGTCATCAGAGTGAACGGCAATACCTACCTTTTGCTTTTTGCCATTCGTATTTACTACCTCCCAGGTATTTGTTTTTACGTTAGATAGCTCTGTTGGGCTATCCATCATGTATTGCATGTTGGGGGCACTGTAAACGTTATCCCCTTCGTGCTTTAGCTGGGTAGCTACTTTCCAACCGTATTTATCCAAATCGTTAAACTCAAACTTTATGGTGCGGTTGGCTATGCTTTTATCAGCTACCCACATAAAGCTCGCAGGCATATTTAAATGCGCGTGGCTTTGGTCTATCCCTACATAGGTGCCATCGGTATGGTTACCAAACAGGGTATAGCTTATTTTTACAATATCCGGGTGATCGCCCACCTCATAAACGTCGCCTTCCACCTGTTTTACAGGCAGGGGTTTACCGTCAACATCGGTAGCTTTTACGTTATAGACATTTTTACCAAATTCATGCGTAGCGTAACGGCCCGGTGATGAACGGCTCATCCGGATACGAAATGCACCTGTTGGAGCCTCGGGAATGGTCAGCATCACTTCGGCCTCGTGGTGGGCCGCATTAGGGAATGAAACCGCATAGTAAAGCGAGTTACGAAACTTGTTGGGGTTTTGTGCAAGAGCCGTAAAGGTGCAAAATGCAACGGCCGCAAATAAAACTATTTTCTTCATGTAAGATGATATGAGTTCAGCCGATGAAATTACTATTTAATCCAGATATCGTGCCTATCAATTTTATTACAAAAAACTCCTATCAAAATCGTCCGGCTACCTACCTCTTTGCAGGGAATTTATCAATCATAACTATGCCGCCCCAGGTCAAATTCCGACTGCCCGGTTATCATCTGTTTTCGCCGGGCAACATCTGCATCCAGGTTATGATCATACGTTTGGTCGGTAACGGCCATTTCCTTGTCCTTATCTTTATTGGCAAAGTAAATGTTAGCCTCGGCAATTTTGGCAAGGGCGGTATCATACGGCCCTTTAGGCGACATCAGCTTTACAAAAACGGGCAAACACTCAAACAAGATGAACAGGTAGCCTATAAATGATATGGCCATGTACGTATCCAGATCGCGCGTGCCATCAACATTGTAAGATAACTGGCCCAGTGCCCAGTTACGGTCTGCAAAGCCGGCAACATTGGCCAGGCTATCCAGCTGCTTCTCGCTGAATAAACGGGTAGAATTTAAGCCTTCGTAATCTTTACGCTGGCCAAGATACTGGTCCATCTGCCCCAGGTTTTCGGTAACGGTTTTAAGCCTGTCCTGCTTTTCCTGCAGTATCTGTGCTTTTTGTTTGGCGTAGGTACCGTAGCCTGTAATGCCCGATGTTTGATTGGTTTTATCGCCAAATACTTCCTGGTTCAACTCGTAACGCGAGCGGTTGATATCGCGCTCCAGCGAATCCTTTTCCTTTTTCAGGTCGATGTTTTTAACCAGTTCCTGCGCGTATTTTTGCTGATAGGTTTTTTGCAGGGTATCTATTTTACTGTGCTGGCCTTTTAAATAGGCTGTTTTTAGCTTAGTGCGGATCTCTTTATCAAAAATCTTCAGTTCCAGCGGGCGGGAAATGACCACCCCTATCATGATAGCCAATAAAATACGCGGTGTAGCCTGCAGGATCTGCTGGTTCATGCCGCCCTCTTTATTGATGCTGGATACGATGTACCTATCCATATTAAAAATGGCGGTACCCCATATCAGCCCAAACAGTATGGCAAAACCAACGGCAAAAGCGTTGCCGCTAAAAACAAAATACATAGCATACCCTCCGGAAAGCGAGGCAAACAAAGCCGTGAAAAATATGGTGGCACCAATGCCCACATACTTGTTATGTTCTATAGGATATTTTTTCAGTGTGTCTACGTGCGCGCCGGAACAGAACCAAAAAAATCTGGTGATTTTTTTCATGAACGTAAAGCGAAATATTTTAAGCTTATCTATAAAACGCACTTAGGTACTGATTGTTACAGATTAACTACAAATATTTGATACAGAAAAACATACCTTTGACTATTAATTACAATTGAAATGAAAGAAATAAGCGTACAGGAACTTAAAGAAAAATTGGATAAAGGCGAAGACCTGCAACTGATAGATGTTCGTGAGGATTTTGAATTTGAAACCTCTAATATTGGCGGGCAGCACATTCCACTGGGCGGCATTTTAATTGAGGCCGATAAGATCTCTCATGACAAACCGGTTGTAGTGATGTGCCGCAGCGGCAAACGCAGCGCAGCAGCTATTATGCAGTTAGAAGCACAGGGCTACACCAACCTGAGCAACCTGCAAGGCGGCATTTTAGCCTGGAAAGCAGAGATAGACCCGGAACTTAACGTTTACTAATATGGGTAAAAAAGTTGCGCTAAATGTGTTTTACAACATAGTAATTTTTCTATGCGTAATAATCATATGGTCGGCAGTTGAGCATGGCCGGTGGGAGTATGTGTTGGGCTGTGCATTTATTGCCGGTATCATCATCACCCTAAAAATCCGCCTGATCAAAGAGATAAAAGGCATGCAGAAATAAAAGGGCAAAAAGCGGCGATAATTGGCGAACTATCGCCGCTTTTTAGCCTTACTTGGGCGGCAAATTCAGCCGTAATGCCTCTATATATCCCTTGTTAGGCAGGCAGTTTACAAACTTGCTGTTCTCCAAAAAACCCCACAAAGCTTTCCTGATCTTTTCCCTATCTGCCGGGGCTGCTTTGCGGATCTCTTCGAAACTGCCGCGCGGTTTTTCGGTATAAGCAATTATCTCGTCGTAACCTTCGGGTTGGTTAAAACTGGTAATACCTTTAGTATTATCCAGCTTTTTGTATGGCCAGTAGTGCCAGCCAATCCGGTTCTTTTCGCACAGGATGCGGAAATCTTTCACCCAGGCATCTTCGTTCTCGCCCGTTTCGCCCACATAGATAGGCACATTATATTTATCGCGGTAATCTAAATACTCCTGTATCACATCCTGCTTAACGTCAGTCCAATATTTGTGGAAAGTGTACACACTTTTGCTATCAAACGGCTTACCGAATACTTTAAAATTGCTATCCCATTGCGCCCCGCCTATAAATACCAAATGATTTTTATCAACTGAGCGTACAGCGGCTGTTATTTGTTTATAGGTCGGCTCTAAATGCGGGTTAATTTCATCAACCTTAAAATAATGGGCAATGGGTTCATTTAACAAGTCGTAGCCCATGATGATCGTTTCATTTTTATAATGCGCCGCAATTTTTCGCCAGATATCCGCAGTTAGCTTACGGCTGGCGGCGCTGGTGAATAAAAACGGATAACCGCTGCCATCGTCAATATTATCGCCGGTTTGGCCGCCCGGGGCGCAGTGCATATCCAATATTACATACAAGTTTGCCTTTTTGCACCAGCCGATCACCCTGTCCAACAGTTCGAAACCACGGTTGGGATTATTTTGGCCCATGTAATCTTCATACGTAAAAAGCTTGTAACTAAAAGGTATCCGGATAGAGTTCATGCCCGATGCCTTCAGGAATTTAATATCGGCCTCGGTAATATAGGTATCCTGAAATCTTTTCCAGAAAAGCCCGGTATCTTCAGGGCCTATCAATTCTGTTAAGGCTTGGTTTATCAGGCGCTGCGAACTAATATTTTTAAATTTAAACATATAACCTTCGGGCACCAGCCAGTTGCCCAGGTTTGTACCGCGCATTAAAAAAGGCTTACCATTAACGCCAATGATCTCTTTTTCCTTTACAGTGATAAATTGGGATGTTTGTGCGCTTACACCGAGCATAACGGCAGTAGAAAGCAGCATTGTTGTGATCAGCTTTTTCATTTTTTAATTGAATTACGATAGAAGTATGCGCTAATTGGCAAAGCGCGTTTAACAAATGTAGTTAATTGCCCTTAGCATTTAACATTTGTACCGGTATAGCAATATTGCGTATTTTGTGGAACATATTACCGGGCATGATAAAATTACTCATCAAAACGTTTACAGCACTTTTTACTTTTTTCGCCTTATTTATTTTTAATGCCGATGCGCAAAATGTAACCGTTGCCATAGCCGCCAACCTGCAGCCGGTTATGAAGGATCTGCAGCGGGATTTTAAAATACGTAGTCAGATAGATCTTGATATCATATCCGGCTCATCCGGCAACCTGGCCACACAGATCCGTAATGGGGCGCCTTATGATGTATTCCTATCTGCCGACACGGAGTTTCCCGAAGCTTTACAAAAGGATGGTTTCACCATAAAAAATGCTGCTGTTTATGCACAGGGGGTACTCATCATCTGCAGTACACAAAACCTCCATCTTAAAAACTGGAACCAGCTTTTACCGCTTAACAATATTAATAAAATAGCCATTGGCAACCCGGCCATTGCCCCCTATGGTAAAGCTGCGCAACAGGCATTAAACAAAGCCGGTATCTACAATAAAGTAAAAAACAAGATAGTTTTTGGTGAAAGTATTGCACAGGTAAACACTTACATCACAACCGGTGTAGTGCAGGCAGGCTTTACAACGCTATCGCTGATAAAAGATGTAAGCAACAAAACACCATTGTATTATCAAATCATTAGCGCAAACCATTACCAGCCCATAGCCCAGGCTATGGTAGTGCTTAAAAACGCTAAAAATAAATCTGCTGCAATTGCATTCTATCAATACCTGTTAAGCGCACCGGCTAAAAAAATATTTAAGGCCTACGGCTACCATACCCTGTAAAACATGGATTTTTCACCTATTTGGCTCACCCTTAAATTAGCGGCTATCACTACCCTGGTATTGCTACTGATAGGCTTACCCCTGGCCTGGTGGCTCTCCAGAAAACGGTCATTAGTCAGCATCATTATCGAGGCTTTGATAACCATGCCTTTAGTTTTGCCGCCATCTGTGCTGGGCTTTTATTTGTTGCTGGCTTTTAATCCGCAGCAGGGGTTGGGGCATTGGCTGCAGCAAAATTTTGATGTGCAGTTTGTATTTTCTTTTAAAGGACTGGTGCTGGCATCGGTTATCTACAGCATGCCATTCATGATCAGCCCGGTTAAGTCGGCTTTTGAGCAATTGCCGGCATCATTGGCGCAAGCCTCTTACACTTTGGGTAAAACGCAGTGGCAAACGCTAAGGTATGTACTGCTCCCTAATATTAAACCATCATTATTAACGGCTGCAGTACTTACCTTTGCCCACACTTTAGGCGAATTTGGTGTAGTGCTGATGATAGGCGGCAATATACCGGGCGTTACACGGGTAGCATCTATAGCCGTTTACGATTCGGTAGAGCAAAGGGATTATGCTGCTGCCAATCACTACTCGTTCATTCTGTTCGCCATTACTTTTGCTATGGTATTAGGCGTTTTTATTTACAATAAGTACCCGGCAAAAAGCCCGTTAGCATGATAGCAGTTGATATTGAAAAAGGCCTGAAGGCTTATAACGGCCAACAGGTACTCCGGATAAAAAAGGAGTTTATTACAGGTAGTATTACCCGCATCACCGGCCCCTCCGGCACGGGTAAAACCACCTTTATTAAGATGCTTGCAGGGCTGATAACGCCCGATAGCGGCTCCATCAATGCAAATAACACTATTTGGTTCAATGCGTCGCAAAACATCAATCTGCCGCCGCAGCAAAGGCATATTGGTTTCGTTTTTCAGGATTATGCGCTGTTCCCTAACATGACGGTTAAACAACACCTGGAATATGCAACAAACGATGCCGACTGGATAAACCGCTTATTAAGCATTGGCGGACTGGATACATTTGCGGATCATAAACCCAATCACCTATCGGGCGGGCAACAGCAACGACTGGCTATTTTACGCGCATTGGCCATCAAACCAAAGCTTTTATTAATGGATGAGCCCTTTTCTTCGCTGGATGTAAAAATGAAATCGGCCCTTATAAAAACCCTTAAACTATTGTTTGCCCAAATCGGCGCAACCGTGCTCATCGTTAGCCACAACCCGCAGGAACTGGACGGGATAACTACGGATGAACTGGAGATAGGCTGATCACTGCACTTGCGACACTATTATCTTATCCAGATTGTGCAGATACCGGCGGCCGGTTTTAAAATCGCCAGCTGATGTCATTTGCAGACTCTCGGGCATTTTATCTGCCTTGATGCCATTTTTTTCTATGATGATACATACCTGGTTGCCAACGGTGGTATTGTATAATTCGTTCCATGAATAAACCACTGTATAGCCATCGGTACCTGTGCAAGCAAAGTAAAAGCGGCTAAGTAGTTTGGGGCTTGGGGTTTTAAATCGGGTATGCGATAGCACATCTTTCAGCAGGATACCTTTTAGTTCCTCGTCCTGGTGCTTAAACGCACCGGTGTGGTCTGTTACCTTAATATCGCCTATCGGCCTGATGGTATATTGTTTCAGCGAATCCAACGTGATCACCGATTCCTTTTCAACCTCGCCTATTATCGAAAATTTTAAGGTTTTCCGGCTCTTTTCCTGGCCAAATGCCGTAGCCGAATATAGTACCAGGATGAATAATAATTTTTTCATGATTTGTAAGGCAAAATAAAAAAATCTCCGCTCATTCTCTTTAAGCCGTAGCATATTATTGGTCGCCTGGGTTTAAGTATCCTTACAAACAATTAGTTTTTATTTAGCTCACGCTGTATTTTTTGCTGCATGGCTTCTTTAAATTCATCTTCCAGCGTTACTTTGTTGTTTTCAGGCTTTTTAAATAGCTGCTTTATCATTTCGTTAATTTTTTGGCTTTGTTTTACATATAGGGTGCATACATCACAACCGGTAAGGTGTATCCTTAACTCTATCCGTTCCCTAAATGTTAAGCTGCCCAGCATGCGCTTTTCTATTAAAAAAGTGGCTTGCCTGCAGTTGTATATCATACTTTTTAAGTTGCTCATAGCTATATCCAATTTTTTTGAAGGCAGGCCCTCAGGTTTAATTTCGCCCTATGGATAATTACCCAAAAGTTGGAGGCTGTTATTTTCAGCTCATCACAAATATTATTGGTAGTGGCATCATCCAGATGCTTCATGGTAAAAACAGCCATCCACAAGGCAGGGAGTTTTTGCATGCACTTTTGCAGTATCTGGTTAAACTCTTTGTTATATAACCCTTCTTCACTACCCATACTAAAACTTACAGGGGCGTATTCTTTTTTCCAATGGCCATTATCGGCCTCAAAAAAATCCGGCGCTGTGCTTTCGGGTTCATTCACATCAACTATTTTTAATCCCGACGATCTCTTTCGATAAGTATCGATGATCTTATTTTTTAAAATGGCGGTTAGCCAGGTCCGCTCCGAGCTTTTGCCGGCAAATCTTTCCATCCCCTCCAGGGCAGATAAAAAGGTTTCCTGCACGAGGTCACGGGCCTGCTCTTCATCTTTGATCCGGGTTATGGTATATAGGTATAGATAATCTGCATAATGCTTAACCCAGTTATGCGGGTCGAGCTGCCGGGTATCAGGCGCCGATTCTGTCATGTCCATTTATAAAATCTCTCCGTTAGTCGTTGGTTTATAAAAATCCTTACAAAACTTATTGATTGTGCCCTTCGTAAATAAAATATATTTATAAATATAATATTATTTGTAAGGATTTAATTTGCACACCGACTAAACCACAAAACGCATCTGTTATGAGAAAGATAAAAATAATGATAGCAACAGGTTGCCTGGCAATTGCAGGTTTGGTTTCGGCTGGTTTTATCCGATCAAACAAACCGGTGGTAAACCATGGCGCAGAGAAGGGCTTTGCGGTGGTGGAACTTTTTACATCAGAGGGCTGCTCCAGTTGCCCGCCTGCCGATGAATTGCTTGCCCGTGTACAAAAAGAAAACGCAGGCAAACCCGTATATATCTTAGCCTACCATGTAGATTATTGGAACCGCCTGGGCTGGAAGGATAGCTTTAGCCAAGCTGATTTTAGCAAACGCCAAAGCAGCTATGCCCACTGGTTGCATTTAAGCGGAGTTTACACCCCGCAGGCCGTGATTAACGGGCAAACCGAATTTGTTGGCTCGGCACAGGGTACTTTACGAAACGCCATCCGCACCAATCTGGAAAAAGCGCCAAAAGCACAGGTTAACCTTACGGGATTGGCCGTTAATAACTATAAAGCAACCCTTAAATATACCACTGAAGGCAGCGGCGATAATACCGCTTTGGTATTGGCCCTGGTACAAAAAAACGCTACTTCGGTAGTAAAAAGTGGCGAGAATGGTGGCCGTACCCTATCACACATCCAAATCGTAAACAAATTGCAATCCATCCCATTAGGCAATAATAAAACCGGCGCAGCAACTATAGTACTACCGGATAATTTTTTTGCCCAGGGTTATGAGGTGATAGGCTTTGTACAGAATACACAAACCGGCCAAATTATGGCGGCTGCCCGTTCGGCATTTCCGCAAGTGGTGATAGCAGGTAATTAACAGGCACCAATATTTAATCCTATTTTTATATAGATAAAATGAAAGCCATAAAAGAAAAATACTCTTTAGCCATGCGGTGGTGCCATTGGGTAAATTTCCCCATATTAACCATTATGATATGGAGCGGTATGCTTATTTACTGGGCCAGCGATACTTACTCCATAACCTTATTTGGGCATACCTATCTTAAATTTTTCCCTAACTGGTTCTACAGTGCTTTAAATATTCCGCAACGCTTATCTGAAGGCATGGCCTTTCACTTTTTGTTTATGTGGTTTTTTGCTATAAATGGTGTGGTATATGTATTGTACACCCTCGTATCCGGCGAGTGGCGCGAACTGGCTCCTAAACGAAATTCATTTAAAGAAGCCTGGCAGGTTTTATTGCACGATCTGCATATCCGTAAAATAGCGCCGCCGCAAAAAAAATATAATGCCGCACAGCGTATCGCTTACACCGCTATTATTATCATGGGGTTCGGATCGTTAATAACCGGGCTGGCTATTTATAAACCCGTACAGTTTAACAACCTTACCTGGCTTTGCGGCGGCTACCATGCCGCCCGGATAGAACATTTTGTGCTAACCATTGGCTACGTGCTTTTCTTTATCATCCATGTGGTGCAAGTGATAATTGCAGGGTGGCAAAACTTCCAGTCGGTGATAACCGGGTTTGAGGTAGTAGATAATAGCCCTAAACGCATTATTAAACCTGCTGTGAGCGATGAAAAGTAAAAAACTTAAAAAGCCCCTTACTATCGAGCAAAAGATAAACCGGCGTACATTTATCTCGTTCGGTACATTCACAGTACTTTCGGGGGCGGCTTATGCCGGCTGGAGCTGGCTAAAAAATTCGCCTAAAGAAACACCTACGGTAACCGCAGGCGCAAAAGCCCCCTTACGCCGCGCCTTAAATAAAACAGAACTGGCGTTTCGAAGGGTTTTTAACAATAACAACCTGGTAAAAACCTACCCAAAAGAACGCGCTGCAAAAGTGGTACGCTATAACAGCAGGATTGGCTTACATGACAAACCAGATGTACCTAACTGGCGCCTGCAGGTAAATAAGCCATCGGGCGAGGTAATGAGCATTACGCTTGATGAAATAAGATCTCTGCCTAAAACCGAGTTGGTATTTGATTTTAAATGTGTAGAAGGCTGGGACCAAATATCTTACTGGGGTGGTGTAAAATTCAGCGATTTTATAAGCCATTTTAAGCTTGACGACCAGGCCAAACTTGATTACGTAGGTATGGCCACGCCGGATAAAAAGTATTATGTAGGTATTGATATGCCCAGCGCTATGCACCCCCAAACTTTACTGGCTTATGAAATGAACGGTAAACCGCTGATACCTAAACATGGCCAGCCGCTCCGGCTGATCATTCCGGTAAAATATGGCATCAAAAATTTAAAATGTATCGGCAGCATGGTTTTTAGTAACCGGCGCCCGCCAGATTACTGGGCCGAACAGGGCTACGATTATTATTCGGGTTTATAAGCAGCCTGATCTTTTAACCATTGTATCGCTGCAGCAGCATCCTCAAAGGCTTTAACCGTAACCGTACCGTTTAAACCGGCAATAATGGCATCAGTAGAAGATCTATTGAACGCACCTGTAGAATAAACCCAGGCAACATGGGTTATACCGGCTTTTTGCAGCATCGGGAAAAACATTGCCGATACCCAATCTGTCGCATCGCTCCATGTGCCGGCAACCGCCCTGCTGTCCATCAAAACGTACCCTGTTTTTCTGTGTGATATTAAACTTAACAACTTTAAACATCCGGCCCTTATAATCTGTAAGGTATGGAAGCCATACCATTCCAAAACAGCACAGGGTAAAGCCTCATCATAATTAAGCTCAAACCCCGGCCCGCGGTGTTCCGAAAAAATAGATACATCATCCCTTTTATAAACCCCGGCACCTGGAATAGGCAGGCGCATAATGAAAACAGAACCTTTTATCTTGTTCCTTTCAACCCAGATACTGCCGTTATGGCTAAAGGCGGTATCTAACACTTTGGCTAAACCTGTCCCTAACTTTTTAGAAATACTTTTTTTTGCAAAACTTATAAATATGCGGCTAAGAATTTTCTCATCCACACTTTCGCCAAAATCCTTTACAGCAAAAATTGCATTACCATCCACTACATCAAGGCATACCTCTACCTTATCTCCCTCCGGCGAAACCCTGATCGCATTTTCTATCAGGTATTTTATTGCCGCTGCTATACTTTGCTCATCGCCATAACAGCTTACCTCTTCTTTATGCTTTAGTAGAATGGCATGCGTAGTGTGATGTGCTTTTATCCCGGTAATCACTTCGTCTAAAAGATCATTTAACAAAAAGGAGGTCATTTTAGGGCTTACGGCATACCTGTACTCATCATTAACCCGGTTGTTTACCATGTGCATAATGCTATCGAGCTCTAAGCTGCATTCATGTATATTTTGGGCTACTGCCTTGTACTCATCGCTATTAATTATTCCATTATTGATCAGCCCGGTTAAGCCCAGTAAACTGGCTACAGGCTTACGCATGTAATGCGAATTAACATAGGATACCTCTTTTAGCTGTTCAATCTTTTCGAGCAGTTTGCCTTCATATACCTTATTATCCGTAATATCCTTAAAATGTATAAAAAGGTCTTCCTCAACAAAATATATAATAAAAGCAAACCATTTTTGAAGGGGCCAAAAGTAGGATATAAACTCTTTGTTATGCTTTTTCTTTATAGCCAGCCTGTATTGTACATCAAAATCAGTCCCTAACGTTTCCGGGAATACATCCCATAGGTTTTTACCTAAAATATACTTCCGGTTGTAACCGATCATGTTTTCGGCAGCCTTGTTCCAATAGGTTACCACATGGTTGCGGTTTACCTGTAAATAACCTATACTGGTGGTTTCTAATATACTGTTAAGCTTTCTTTGCGTAAGTTTTAACCGGCCTGCTATAGCTTTCTTATCTTCTATATTCTGGGTAACTACAATCCGGGCCTCTTTGCCGTTAAAAACAATCGGATGCGACATGATCTCTACATAAAAGATCGTTCCGTTGCTACGCTGGTGCCTAAACTCCCTGAAATTGGTATGATGTGATCGTATTTGCGGTAAAATATCAGTTATAAGCTTTATATCTCCTTTCGGGCGAAGATCAATGATGGTTTTGCTTAAAAATTCTTTTTTACTGTATCCATACTCGGTTAGCGCAACATCATTCACTTCCAGCACCTGTAAAGTAGCTACATCAAATACCCACATAGGGCTGGGCGATGAATAAAAAAGAATGTCAAAATTGTTCATCAGGGGTTATCTCAACACAAATGTAAAATTATTGCATTCATCCGCTTACTATAATGGCCAAAAATGATGTATTAATTTAAATATTAATTATCAATAAAATCAAAAGAGTTGGCTTTAGCTTTTGTAGGGCCCAAAACTTAACGACAAACCGCATTGATAAAACGCTCGGTAACATAGGTAGACAGCTGGCCGCCGGGGCCGTTCAAATGATAATCAAACCCATGCGTAGCCCAGGGCAGGTTCAAATAAAAATGCCTTACGCCACATTGCTGTAATTTTGCGTTTAACTTGCTGCTATGCACAGGCGATACCAAAACATCATTACTGCCATGTATTATTAACGTTGGTACGGTTTGCCGGTTAACAAATTCAATAGGCGAACTGTCAAAATACTTTTCGGGCACTGCCTTGTAGGTGCCGCCCAGATAACGTTCCATAACCGCTCTGGAATCCATCACCAGTTTACTTGCCGGGGCCGAGTAGCCCCAAACCATATCTGCCGGGCCATAAAAATCAATTATGCCTTTTAAACCTGCCTCATGCAAGGTGTAAGCGGCCAATAAAGCAATCTGCGCCCCTGCCGACCGGCCAAGCAGTACAAAATTACCGGTATCTATATTTAGTTGATCTGCATTTTTACGCAAATAGGCAAAGGCCTGCTTTACATCGTTAACAGTCAGTGGCGCCTGATACTGCGGGGCAAGGCGATAGTTTATACTTGCCACATTGTAGCCCTGCGCTGCCAGGTAGTTGTTCAGTTCGGGCAATTGCCTGCTGTCGCCGCTGCTCCAGGATCCGCCGTGTATTACTATAATACATGGTTTTTTACCACCAAACTGCGCCGGATAATAATCAAGTGTAAGCTTATCCGCAGGGCTGTAGGTTAAGGTGTTATAAACTGGTTGTTTGCCGGCAAACTTAAATAACTTTAAAAAGCTGAATGGCGGTTGAGTATTATCGCCTTTAATAATGGTGCTGCCTGCACCAAAGGCCTTATTAAATTCTTTTTTTACGGTTGCTGCTGCAATATATGCCCTTGCAACGGGCGATAAAAAAAGCCCTAATGCCAGCAGGCCAATCATTACTGATGCCAGCTGATATTTCTGTAACCAAAAACCGGCTATTAAAAGCACGGCTGTACCCGCGGCCCATAGCAGCGAATACTCGGAAACAGCTATAGCAACCAGCCACAAATGATAGGTTGGTGCCTTAAAAACCGTAAGTAACGATGCCAAGAATAATAGCGCAAGCAATATCAGCATCCATGTGGCTTGTTTAGATCCATGTTTTATATACGTTGAATTGGCCATATTGCGATTTGTTTGTAAACATATTAATTTAACCGCTACCCGCTGTTTATTTATTTTAGCTTTGAATATCTGCATGAAAAAACTGAAGCAAATAGTACTGGATATCAAAACAAAAGTAGCCGAAAGCAACCCGGCCGAAATGAATGATCTGCTTTGGCAATTGATCTGCTACCCGCCAAAAATGCCTCTGCGCCTGCACCAGGAACTGTTATTAGCAGATGCCGAAAAATTTAGCGTGGTTATTAACGACCCCTATTTTACCAAGCAGCAACTTACCATAAATGCCTGCCGATGGGGCACAGGGAAACATAAAATTTTGCTTACGCACGGTTGGGGTTCAAAAGCGGCAGATTTTGACGCGCTGATAACTGCGCTGAGAGAATTGCCAAATATACAGATTGTGGCCTTTGATGCCCCCGCCTGTGGTAGCTCGGGAGGCGACCTGTCTAACCTGATACTATTTGTGGCTGCTGCAAAAGCTGTGATTGAGGCAAGCGGCATACCGGATGTTGCCATTGGCCATTCCTTTGGGGCCATGACTAATGTGGCAGCGTTATCTGATCTTAAGATCATACCATCCCTGCTTATCAGCATAGCGCCATTTATTCTTCTTCAGGAAAATTTTATAAAAAATATGACAGCGGCAGGTGTATCGCAACAGGCACAACAAAACTTTTTGGATGATTTTAAAGCGAAGTATGGCATCTACCCATCCTATTACAATATGCCCGATCTGTACACTTTCGATAACACCGTAAATCATTGGCTGGCTTATGATGACCAGGATATGATGCTGCCAGATGCCTATCTTCAGCGCTTTTTAAAGGAACACCCATCCATCAAAACCAAAAACTACAGCGGTGCAGGGCACGAGCGTATTATTAAATCTGCAGAGCTTATTAGTGATGTAGTGGGGAAAGTAACAACTGCTTTGGCAGATAGGTAATACCTGGAATGGCTAATTTAAAATCGCAGTTTTTAGCTAAAATATTAACTTTACGCTATGTTCGACCAGCCGACTTACGACGACCAAATCTTCGATAAATTAACGCTCACCAATGAGGTGATCAGGCAGAAAGAGTTTCAAAGCTGCACGTTTAAAAATTGCAACTTTACCGAAACCAACTTTAACCGCACTAAATTCCTGGATTGTATTTTTGAAGAGTGCAACCTGTCTATGGCTATGTTTGATGGTACAACCCTAAACGATGCCCTATTTAAAGGCTGCAAACTCCTGGCCGTAAACTTTAGCAAATGCGATGATTTTTTATTTGGCGTTGGGTTTGACAATTGCATTCTGGACTATGCATCCTTCGCCGGCAAAAAGATGGTAAAAACTAAATTCAAGCATTCATCATTAAAAGAAACCAGTTTTACACAAACCAATTTATCGGCCTCTGTTTTTGATGGATGCAACCTGGAGAACGCCATTTTTAACCGCACGGATCTTACATCGGTAAACTTCAGCACGTCTTACAACATCATCCTCGACCCGGAATTGAACATCCTTAAAAAAGCCATATTCGCTACCGCCGGCCTGGAAGGGCTTTTAACAAAATATGGTATAAAGGTGGTGTAACATACTCAAAACCAAATAAGTCATTTCGAACGAGGTACGAGGAGAAATCTTTCACACCAGAAATCGACGTGCATGACCGAATGCAAAGTGTAAAAGATTTCTCCTCACACCCTGCGCCGCCCCACGCAAGTTCGTTCGAAATGACAGGGCGGAAATAATTCCTCCGGCATTCAATCAATCCTGATTTACGTCATCATTTAACAATCTCAGATCAGGATTTATAGTTGCAATCAAAGCGTCTTTCTTTTCCCTACGCCACTTCTTTATTTCTTTCTCACGTTCAATTGCGTGTTCAATATGTGTAAAATGCTCGTAATAAATTAAGTAATAACAATATATATGTAGTAATTATAATTCCACATACTTAAAATTACATTATAGTTTGAATGTAAAGCGGCATTTGGTGCAAAGATTTCTCCGCGCTATCGCTCGTTCGCAATGAACACTTGTAGAAGAAGTTGCCATAAAATTCAAAGCCCGGCTACTAACGCAACCAGGCTTTCTTGTATCTTCATTCTTATTGTTCTGCTTCTCTTTATAACTACACGTGTAAGTTATTTGCTTTAATATAGTTGTAGCTTTTGGTAATGCTTACAAATGGGTCGCCGGGGCAAATATCCTGCTCATTGAAGAAATATTTGAGGCCTGCTGTTTTAGCATGCGCAAATATTTTTTTGAACGGGATAACGCCGTTACCAACTTCGGTAAACATTTGTTTTGGGGTATTATCCATATCCTTTACATGCCACAGCGGGAAACGGCCCGGGTGTTTTTTAAACATGGCAATTGGGTCTTGCTTGGCCCTGTACATCCAGTAAATATCCATTTCCATTTTTACCAGCCCGGCGTCGGTGCTGTCCAGCAATACATCGTAAGGGTATTTACCATCCTGGGATGCAAATTCAAAATCGTGATTGTGGTAACAAAGCTGTATGCCTGCTTTTTTGGCTATTTCGCCTGCTTTATTCAGTTTGTCGGCAGTTTCTTTATAGTGGTCAAGCGTGCCGCGTTCGCTGTCAAGCAGGTAAGCACACACCATATATTTAAGGCCCACGGCTGCGGCATCATCAACCGCTTTTTGCCACTCGTTGGTAATGGTACCTTTGGTAGTTGGCATCCCTTCGCCCAACATAAAGTGGCCGCTTGGCATAATTAAACCGTTATCGCCCAAAACCTTTTTAAATTCGGCAGGCTCCATTCCGTAGAATTTTTGGGTGCCGGTGTAAGTAGCGCCTTCTACAGAGTTAAACCCAACCTTGGCTACTTTAGCCAATGTGGCAACCGGGTCTTTGGCCATAGCATCGCGCACGGTATAAAGCTGTACGCCTATGTATCTTTTTTTATGGGCTGCAAATAATTCTGGTGCCATTAGCAGGCCGGCTGAAAGCACCGCGGTGCTTTTCAGAAACGAACGTCTTGATGTCATTATCTGGTTAGTTTAATTGGTTTGTGTGTAAATGTAACACATTGACTATACAAAACAAATAGACCACATAAATATTACAAGGTTTAACCTGCTGCCGGGCGTGGCGGTTTTTTCTTGCCAAACCTTTTGGGGTTACGTTTGCCATCGCGCCTTTGGCCGCTGCCAGCAGGCCGTTCTTCCTTTACATGCTCAATGCTTTTAAGGTCTTCGGGCAGTTCCTTTTCGGTAATGGGTTTTTCTATAAGCTGTTCAATGCTTTTCAGCCTTTTCAGGTCACGATCATTAACAAAGGTTATAGCAGTACCTGTTGTGGCAGCACGTGCGGTGCGGCCAATACGGTGTACATAATCCTCCGGGTCTCCGGGTACGTCATAATTCACTACCAGGTCAATCCCTTCCACATCAATACCGCGCGATAAGGCATCAGTACCAATAATTACCGGCAATTGCTTGTTCTTAAATTTTAACAAGATCTCTTCACGCTCGCCCTGCTGCAGATCTGAGTGAAAGGCAGCCACACTGATATGTGCCGACTTTAACTCCTTATAAAGCGATTTTACAATTTCTTTACGGGATGCAAAGATGATGGAGCTTAGGTAGCCGCCATCTTTTAAAAGCTTTTTTAATAACGGTGTTTTTTGCCCGTCGTGCAGGCGGTATATCTGTTGATCTATACCGGCGGCGGGTTGCGATATGGCAATATTTATTTGCTGCGGGTCTGTCAGTATGGCATTAGCCAGCGTACGGATACGCCCCGGCATAGTGGCAGAAAACAGCAGCGTTTGGCGCTTTTTGGGCAAATAACCAATAATACGCATAATATCGTCAGAGAAACCCATATCCAGCATCCGGTCGGCCTCGTCTAATACCAGATGCGTAATATCATTAAATTTTAATACACCCGATGTAAGGTGCGCTATCAGCCTGCCGGGGGTAGCTATAATAATATTTACATTATTTTGAATGCCGCGGCGCTGCTGCTCATAGGCCATGCCATCACCGCCGCCAAAAACCGCCTGCGAGCTTACGCCCGTAAAATAGGCCAGGCCTTCAACCTGCTGGTCTATCTGCTGGGCAAGTTCGCGCGTGGGGGCAAGTATCAGGGCAGTAGTATGGTGTTTATGCGTATTGCATATATAGTTTAAAACCGGCAGCAGGTATGATGCTGTTTTGCCTGTGCCTGTTTGTGCGCAGGCTATAAGGTCGTCACCATTCAATATGGCCGGTATGGCCATTGCCTGTATGGGGGTGGGGGTGGTGTACCCCATGCTCAAAACGCCTTCTAAAAGCTGTTCGTTAAAATTAAAATCCTGAAAAGTCACGTATCTTATAAAATATTAGTTTGCAAGTTAGGCATTTTTACGGGTAATTGATGTTTACTTTATTATGATGAACTATCTTGTACTTTTGAAAGCAGAATAATTGTGCTTAAATAGCCCCGTAACCAAACTATTTGGGGTATTGGCTATTAATAAGGTTGCTAATAATTGCTATGTATAAAACCGTTACCTGCCGTTTTAATTTTTTTTTGTTGCTGATGGCGCTGCTTATCCCGGTATTAAGTTACGGCAACGCCGTAGCTATTGATACCGGTATTGTAAAACCGGTAGCAGATACCGGCAAAATTGCAACCCGTATCATTAACCGCGATTTTAACGATATTTATGTACAGAATTTAAAACCGGCTTTTTTTGGCCAGGAGCTTTTTCAGCCGTTAAAAACCCTGTTGGTGGGCGATGTTAATGCACATTTTGTATTGTTAAATACATCTAAATCCCGTTTCTTTTTTGATGTATCGGCCAGGGTAAAACTGCGATTGCTTAAAGCCTATGGCGAACCTGTAAAATCGCCAAGCTATATGCCCAGCGGTAATTTATACTACCGCCTTAACCGCGATGCCTATCATCCGCAATTTTTGCAGTTGTCTTACACCCACCATTCTAACGGCATCCGCGGGCCAACGCTGCGGCCCGATGGCAGCTTTAACCGCGACAGCGGGAAATTCAGCACCGATTTTTACTCGCTTAACTACACTATTGGCAAACGCACCGATAAGCCGAACACGATTGATAACCAATATGGCACATTAGGTATAGAGGTACATAAAGGCATTTTTAATGGTGCAGGCGCAGCCGTGGGCCTGCCCGGGCACTATGGTTTTGTACGTGTAAATGGCGGCTACATGCTCAACATTGCCAAACGCTACCGGGATGACATCAACCCGGATAAATCTGCTTTTAAAAACTGGCAACGCATACAGTTTGATTTTACCTACATTGCTGACAGGTATAATGGCTACAACGCTTTAAATCTAAAAAAGCGCTTTAATGCCAGCTTAAAGTATTATTACCAGTTCCCTTTTATGCAGAATGTATCTTTTGTGGTTGGCGGCGGTTACCGCGGGCAGGACGATTATAACATCTACTTTCAGGATAGCTACGCTTACATGCAGTTTGGGATAGCATCGGGTTTAAATTTTTTGTTCCATAAGAATTAGGCCGGCTTTACTCCTTTCTCATCTGTAAAAATTTCGATTGAAGCCCGCATTTTCATAGCATCAATTAAAATAAATCATACATTTAGCATTCTAAAAAATAAACAGGCATGCGCCCCTGCGCAACTTAAACGCTAAAAAAATGAAAAAACTTTTTCTGAGTGCACTTGCTGTGGCTGCGTTACAATATACCACTATGGCACAAACCAAGGTTTTATTTGATGGTAAAACCACCACCGGCTGGCACACTTATTTAGGTAAAACGGCAGGCCCGTGGAATGTTGTTGAAGGCGCTTTACAGCTTGACCCTAAAGCACCCGGCCAGGCAGACCTGATAACCGACGGCGAATATGAAAATTATGAACTTACTATCGACTGGAAAATTGCCGAAGGCGGTAACAGCGGCATCATCTTCGGGGTACACGAAGACCCGGCACTGGGTGCAACCTATTTATCGGGTGTAGAAATGCAGGTTTTGGATAACCAAAAAGCCGAAGACAATAAAAAAGCCAATCATTTAGCGGGCTCTTTATATGATATGAAAGCCGCCCCTGCCGATGCTGCAAAACCTGCAGGCCAGTGGAATAAGGCAAAGATCCGTAAGGATAAAGGCCACCTTACCTTTTGGCTGAATGGTAAAGAAGTTATTAATGTGCAAATGGGCAGCCCTGAGTGGACTGAATTATTAAACAACAGCAAATTTAAAACCTGGAAAGATTTTGCCGCTTATCCAAAAGGGCATATCGCGCTGCAATCACACGGTGCTGTGGTAGCATTTAAAAACATCAGCATCAAACAACTGTAATTCAATGCGATTGCAATATTTATATTTTAGATACTTATTATATTAATGGAAGAATTACAAATAAAAAAATCAACCGAAACTTACGATGTAGTGGTTGTAGGGTCGGGCGCGGGCGGCGGTATGGCCGGTTATGTACTGGCTAATGCGGGTGTTAAGGTTTTAATGCTGGAAGCCGGCGCTTACTTTGATCCTAAAACAGATTCGCACCAGTTAAAATGGGCGTGGGAATCTGCCCGCCGCGGCGCAGGCACTACACGCCCGTTCGGCGATTTTGATGCTGCTTATGGCGGCTGGGAGCTGGAGGGCGAACCTTATACCCAAAAGGACGGGACTGAGTTTGCCTGGTTCCGTGCAAGGATGCTGGGCGGCCGCACCAATCACTGGGGCCGCATCTCTTTACGTATGGGCCCCGAGGATTTTAAACCAAAAGATGGCCTTACCGACCCCTGGCCTATAACTTATGACGAACTGAAACCTTACTATGATAAGGTTGACCGCATGATAGGCATTTACGGCACCGTAGAGAATATAGAAAGCGAGCCTGACGGCATTTTCCTGCCGCCGCCCAAACCGCGGTTGAACGAACTTTTTATTAAACAAGGCGCAACAAAAGCCGGTGTAAAGGTAATTACCGGCCGCGGATCGGTATTAACCGAGGCGCTGCCGAACAACAAAGACCGTGGCGCCTGTTTTTACTGCGGCCAATGCGGCCGGTCATGTAAAGTTTACGGCGACTTTTCGGCATCATCGTGCCTGGTTATCCCGGCTGTTAAAACCGGCAATTTAAAAGTGATAACCAACGCCATGGTGCGCGAGGTGATCACTAATAAAGATGGCGTGGCAACAGGCGTATCTTATGTAAATAAACTTGATCTGCAGGAGTACCAGGTTAACGCTAAAACAGTAATACTGGGCGCCAGTGCCGGCGAATCTGCCAGGATCCTGCTTAACTCAAAATCTGCAGCGCACCCCGGCGGCCTGGCCAACAGCAGCGGAGTGGTAGGTAAATACCTGCATGACAGTACAGGCTCCGGCGCGGGCGGTTTCCTTCCGCAGCTGATGGACCGCAAACGTTATAACGAGGATGGGGTGGGCAGTGTGCACATTTACTCGCCCTGGTGGCTGGATAACAAAAAGCTCAACTTTCCGCGTGGTTATCATATCGAATATGGCGGTGGTATGCACATGCCATCTTACGGTTTTGGCGGTGGCATACAGGATATGAACGGCGCTGTACCGGGCCGCGATGGTAAAAAGAAAGACGGCGGCGGTTACGGTGCCGGCTTAAAAGATGACTACCGCCGTTTTTATGGCACACAGGTTGGCATGGCCGGCCGTGGTACTGCCATTGCCCGTGCCGATAACTATTGCGAAATAGACCCCAACGGCGTAGTTGATAAATATGGTATCCCGGTACTGCGCTTTAATTACAAGTGGACCAACGACGAGATTAACCAGGCCAAACACATGCAGGAAACCTTTGAGGAGATACTGCACAACATGGGCGCTATTTACGGCACCATGCAGGGCAAGGATACCAATTATGGTTTAGAGGCCCCCGGTAAGATCATCCACGAGGTGGGTACCGTGCGTATGGGCGATGATCCTAAAAAATCGGCACTAAACAAATGGTGCCAGGCGCATGATTGTAAAAACCTTTTTGTGGTTGATGCCGCGCCGTTTGTGCAGCAGGGCGATAAGAATGCTACCTGGACCATTCTGGCCCTGAGCATGCGCACAGCAGAATATATTCTTCAGGAACGTAAAAAACTTAATGTATAAGGTATCATCATGAACAGACGCGAATCCCTCAAAGCAATAGGTTTAGGAACATTATCAACCGGGCTGATCTTCGGTTGCAAACCAAGCGATAAAAAAGCCCCCGAAACTGCCGATGGCAAAACGGGAGCAGTACCGGGCCGCGAGGCCTATGAAGTAGAACGTGAAGATAAATTAAAGGCCGAAAAGTTTTTTGATGACCATGAGATGGCTACCATTACTGTACTTGCCGACATCATTATCCCTAAAGACGCCCACTCGGGCAGCGCATCTGATGCCAAGGTGCCCGAGTTTATAGAATTTATTGTGAAAGATATCCCCAGCCACAAGCTGCCCATGCGCGGTGGTTTAAAATGGCTGGATATGCAATGCCTTAACCGCTACGGCAACACTTTTATCAAGTGCAGCAGCAGCCAAAAAACCGAGATGCTGGACCAGATAGCTTACCCCAATAAAGCCAAAGCAGAAATGGCACAAGGTGTGGCCTTTTTTAACCGCATGCGCGATCTTACAGCATCCGGTTTCTGGAGCAGCGAAATGGGCACTAAGGATATTGGCTATGCCGGCAATTCGCCCAATAAGTGGATGGGGGTACCTGCCGACGTATTAAAGCAATACGGTATGGAGAATGTTAAAATATAATCCTGCAAAATAAACACTGTAAAAGCGGTAACCTGTAAAGGGCTTACCGCTTTTTTAGTTTAACCACCCGGTTAAACTAATTAGCGCAGGTTATGCTTGTAATTGCTATATTGCAGATAATGATGGATTATCTTACGCAATTTAAAGACTGGGTGATCAGCCTCGGCGAAAAGCACGATGTTGATCCGCTGATATTGGGCAGCCTTTACTTCATCAGTAAGATCTCTTGTTTTACCTTACTTGGCTTTGTGCTTAAAAATATCCGGGCAAAAAAACCATTCCTTATGCTTATTTTATTTGCAGGGGTTTGTTTTACCCTGCCTTATGTTTATGTAATGATAGTTGGCCGCAACATCCCTTTTTGGGTGTATATCCTCATCGGCCTGATATTTATCTACGGCGCATTCACCATCTGGAAAAAGGTTGCCGATAAGCAAAAACTGGTAGACGTTAAATCGCCCGTTTAATTACTTATATCCTGCCGGGCTATGGGTATTTTACCGAAAATATTATTTTTGCCATCCTAAAACATTTACTTAAAACTTATAGCAATAATTACACATATATGGCAGGTATTTTGTTATAAGTGGAGAATTTAAGTTGCATTTAACTATATCACATTAAATTGGACAGTTTAAACAAAGGGAGTTTTATATTCTCCAATCAAACATCTGAGCAGGATTTTGAGCTGATGACCCGGGCTTTAGATGCCTCGATATCCGGAGTTATCATTACCGATAACCAGCAGCCCGATAACCCTATCATTTATTGTAATGCCGCATTTGAGCGTATAACAGGCTATAAACGCAAAGAAATAATTGGCCATAACTGCCGCTTTCTGCAAAAAGAAGACCGGAGCCAAAAAGAGCGTGAAATATTGAGAAACGCTGTTGCTGACGGCAAAAGCTGCGTTGTGGAAATGCGCAACTATCAAAAAAACGGTACATTGTTTTGGAACGAACTGTACATGTCGCCAATAAAAGACGCGGAGGGAAATGTGTGCTATTTTATAGGCGTACAAAATGATGTTACCCGCCGCAAAAATATAGAGCAGGAGCTTAAACAGCATCAGGACCAAATGGAACGCAAGATAGAAGAGCGTACCAAAAGTTTAAGGGAAAGCGAAGATTACCTGGCCAGTATTGTTGCAACCGTTCGCGAAAGCCTGGTTGTGCTTAACCCCGGTTTTAATGTTTTAAGCGTTAACGACCACTTTATAAAAACCTTTAAGGTAAGCCGCGAAGAAACCGAAAATAAACTACTGTATGAGCTGGGTAACGGCCAATGGGATATACCGGCGTTAAAGGAATTGCTGGAAAATATATTGCCTACCAATAACCCCGTAGAAGAATTTGAGGTAGAGCATGATTTTCCGCACATCGGTAAAAAATTAATGCTGTTAAACGCCCACCGGATTGAACTGGAAGGACAGTTTAAAGACAGGATACTGATAGCGATTGAAGACATTACCGACAGACGGGAAATAGAGCGCCGGAAAGATGATTTCTTATCTATTGCCAGCCATGAGTTAAAAACGCCGCTTACTACCATTAAGGGCTATGTACAGGTAATGAACCGCCTGCTGCCAGAAAACGCCAGCGAAAAGTTTAAAACTGTACTGCAAAAAACAGGCATCTACATTACCCGCTTAAACAACCTGATATCTGAACTGCTGGATGTATCGCGCATACAAACCGGCAATATCGAACTGCATAAAGAGCCCTTCGATTTTGATAAAATGGTGGCAGAAGCGGTAGAGAACATACAATCTGTAACTAAAACGCATACGATTATCCTTAAAGGCAGCACCGGTATTACTTACGTTGGCGATGAATCGCACATTGTGCAGGTAATAAACAACCTGCTGTCTAACGCTATTAAATACTCTCCCGAGGAGCATCAGATCAATGTTTATTTATCGCGCGTAAGCGATTTTGTAAAAGTATCTGTTACCGATACCGGGATGGGTATCAGCCACGAAGACCAGAATAAAATATTCGACAGGTTTTTTAGGGTAGGCGAGATACAACAGCGTTTCCCGGGTATGGGCATAGGGCTTTACATCTGTTCAGAGATCATTAAAAATCATGGCGGTACAATTTGGGTAGAAAGTGAAAAAGGCCAGGGTTCGAATTTTAGTTTTACCCTTCCGTTAAATTAACCGGCATATGAGCAAAAAGATATTGATCTGCGATGATGATGAAGGCATATTAGATATGTTGGAATTTGTTTTAGAAGAAGAAGGCTTTGATATTATCCCCGAAAAAAACAGCCTTAATATTTACAACGTGATAAGAGAACAACACCCGGATCTTTTACTGCTTGACCTTTGGATGCCCGTACTATCTGGCGACCAGGTACTTAAAACCCTGCGTAAAAACCCGGATACGGCAACATTACCGGTTATTGTAATATCGGCCAGTACCGAAGGCAGCCTGATAGCTAAAGCATCAGGCGCTAACGATTACATTTCTAAACCATTTGATATGGATCAGCTGGTTACTAAAATACAAACGCTTATTTAACAGGATCTTAAGATCTGTTACTAAAGTTTTGTTATGATTAGAATTGAGTATCCATACTGTTACAATTTGATTCACAAGCATTTAGGCTTAATTGTTTACATTTGAATAAATCCCTTTAACCATGAGCCAGATAAAAAAGGAAGACGTTAAACAGGAAGTATTTGACCTGTATGACGATTATGCACACAACCGGGTAGACAGGCGGGGCTTCTTAGAAAAGCTATCGCTGTACGCTGTCGGCGGTTTAACCGTACCCGCATTAATGAGCTTTTTAATGCCCGATTATAGCGGTAATGTACAGGTAAAAGCCGATGACCCCCGCTTACAATCGGGCTATATCAATTACCCATCGCCTAAAGGTGGTGGCACAATAAAAGGCCTGCTCTCAAAACCTGTTGATGCTAAAAAGAAACTGGGCGGCATTATTGTGGTGCACGAAAACCGCGGACTAAACCCCTATATTGAAGATGTTGCCAGGCGGGCTGCTTTAGCCGGTTTTGTATCCCTGGCGCCGGATGCGCTTACGCCACTTGGCGGCTACCCCGGTAATGACGATGATGGCCGTACGCTTCAAAGTAAACGCGACCCTAAAGAGATGCAGGAAGACTTTATTTCGGCCTTCGATTACCTTAAAACGCACCCGGATTGCAACGGCAAGGTAGGTGTTGTTGGTTTTTGCTTTGGCGGCGGCATTGCTAATATGATGGCCGTGCGTGTACCCGGTTTGGCAGCATCCGTACCCTTTTATGGCAGCCAGCCGGCAGCTGAAGATGTGCCAAAGATAACCGCCCCGCTAATGCTGCATTACGCATCATTAGATACCAGGATAACCGCCGGCTGGCCTGCTTACGAAACCGCCTTAAAGCAGAACCATAAAAAATATGAGGCCTTTATTTACGAAGGCGTAAATCATGGGTTCCATAACGATACTACGCCCCGTTATGATAAGGCGGCTGCAGAACTGGCCTGGAAGCGTACTCTTGATTTTTTCAAAGCCAGCCTGGCATAACAAACTAATACAAATGTTAGCTGCCGGCTACTTTCGTAACCGGCAGCTAATTATAACATCTGTCAATCTGTTTCCAGAACCATTCAATTAATTTACAGCATTAGTTACTCATCGCGCAGCGTTTTTACGGGGTTTGTTTGTGCGGCCCTGTAAGTAAGTACAATAGTTGCCGAAAAGGATATCAGCATCAGTACAATTACAGGCACAACAAATTGCCACCACGTTATCTGCACTTTAAAAGCATAGCCCTGCAGCCATTGGTAAATAAGTATTACAGCTAATGGTATAGCTATTACACTGCTTGTAACAATCAGCTTAAACATATCGCCGGCAAGCATTTGCACGATACTTTGGGCAGATGCACCCAGTACCTTACGCACCCCTATTTCTTTACGGCGCCTTGCGGTTGAATAGGATGTTAGCCCAAACAGCCCCAAACAGGCAATCACTATAGCCATAGATGAAAAAAGCATAAATACCTGCCCGAAATGAATATCCTGCTCATATTGCCGGGCATAAAAATCATCCAGAAAAAAATAATCAAAAGATGAGCCGGGGAAAAAGTCTTCCCAGGTTTGTTTAAGCTTTTGATTGATCTGCGTTAACTGCGCCTGGTCTGCTTTAACAGAAATGTATTTTAATGGTACCCAGGTAAGCTTCGGATCCATAAAAAGCACAGTTGCAAAGTAGGCGTCTTTTAATGATTGCTGATGATAATCTTTAATTACACCGATGATCTCGTTTGGCTCCTGATCTAAAGATTCTACCCAGATTTTTTTGCCAACGGCATCCTGCGCCGATGCAAACCCAAACTGCTTTACTGCTGTTTCGTTCAGGATAAGTTTGGTGGTATCGCCGGGGTTTGTTGGGTTATAGTTACGGCCGGCCACAAGCTGCAGCTGATACATTTTTATAAAATCAAAATCAACCCGCAGCATATCATAGGTACGTTCGTCGGCCTTTGATGTACCATAACGGCGGCAGGCGGCCGCCATAGCTACTTGTTTGCCCGGCACCGCACCAGATATGCTCACTTCCTGTACGCCTGCAAGGCTTGCCGCGCTGCTTTTAAAGCCATTCACCTTTTCCAGATAATTGCCGGTGACCGAGGGCGCTTTAAGCACAATAGTTTGCTTAAGGTTAACCCCGGTTTGCTGGCTGTTCATAAAATTAAGCTGCCTGTAAACCGCCAGGGTACCCGCCAGCAATAAAAACGACGCCGCAAACTGAAAAGAAACCATTCCTTTGCGCAGCCATACCCCGCTTTTTGAAAAAGCAAAGCGCCCCTTAAGTACCTTAATAGGCTTAAGCCCCGATAGCACCGTTGCCGGGTATATGCCCGATAATAATACGCTGCATATAAAAACAAGGCCTATTTTAATAAGCAGGCCGCTATCTATTAATAACTGATAGGATTTTCCATCTCCGGATATTTGCTGCAACAGCTGCTTCATCAATATCACCAATAAGGTGGCAAAGCCCAACGACAAGAGGTTGATAATAAAAGACTCTATAAAAAACTGAAGCACCAGCTGCGAAGTGTGCGCACCGCTAACTTTTCTGATACCTACTTCACGTGCCCGGTCTACAGATTTTGTGGTGGCCAGGTTAATATAATTGATACAGGCGATCAGCAGTATGACATAAGCCATTATCTGCAAAAAGTTCACGGCGCTTCGGTTACCCTTAACTTCCATTTCATAGGGCTTTATGGGGTTTAGGTGGATGCTTGGCAATGGGGTTAGCTGCACGGCCCACTTTAGCTCTTTTAAAGGCTTCTCTGTTTTAAAACGCTCGGCCATAGCCGGGAATTGCTGTTCGATGGCCCCGGGCGAAGCTTTTGGCTTGAGCTTTAAAAAGGTGTAATTATTGTGCTGATACCAAAACTCTTTAACCCAAGCGGGCGCTGTGGCAAAAGATACCAGCATATTAAACTGAAGGGTTGAATTTACCGGCAGATCTTTAAAAACGCCGGTTACCATACAGCTGTTGGTATTAAACTGGGTGGCTATTTGCATGGTTTTACCTATTGCTGCCGCTGAACTGCCGAAATATTTTTTTGCCGATGCGGCTGAAATAATTACGCTATTGATATCTCTTAAAGCAGTTGCGGCGTTTCCCTTAAGCAGCGGCAATGCAAAAAATGATAAAAAATTACTATCGGCAAAACACACGCGCTGCTCGCGGTATTTTATATCCCCGTATCTAACATCCCTTTCATTATCTGCCCAACTAATGCGGGCATAGCTGGCTATACCGGGCAAATTATCATACATCGCCTTGCCATAACCGTTACTGGCCGATGCCCAGCTATCTGTAAGTTCGCCCGAGCGATAAAACCGGCTTTCTACCCTGTAAATGCGGTTACCATCCGGGTACATACTATCGTAGCTTTTTTCGAAATGCACATAGGCGCTTATTACTATAAACGCGGCTATACCCAGGCTTAAACCAATTACATTGAGCAGTGTGTACGATTTGTTTTTTACCAGATTACGATAGGTGACCAACAATAAATTACGTAGCATAGGCTTAATTTGGCAGTTTAAAATTAAACATGTTAGTAAGGCAAGGCCGTAAATTTTAAATCAGGGGCCATTTTATATTATAGTTTGGCTTCTGCCTTTTTTATCATTTTAGGCATATCTTTTTGCAGGTTGGTCATTAGTTCGGCCAATGCGCTTTCGCACATGGGCAAAATTTTATCTGTTTTTAAAACGGGCACCCCGGCAATAAGGGGGCTGCTGCCTTTAGATCTGGCATCGGTACTAACAGAAAAAACTTTATCGCCCGCTTTATTATACATGGCAATATTACAGTTTGCTTTAACTTTTACTACCCCCATACCGCCAAAGCCTATCTTTACAAGGTCAAAATCGATATAAACCTTCATAATGCCATCGGCCTGGTTAAATATTTTAAGCAAAGCCTTTTCATTCTGTTTACCGGCTAAGGGTAAAATTATTTTATACCCATCGTACGGTAAGTTGTAGTTGTCTTTAAAAACGCCGCTGGTTGCCTCGCCCGCAGGGGCGTATGCTTTGTAATCTGTATTACCGGTAACTTCTGCTTCGGGCAACAGCTGGAAGGTGAAATCTTTAGCATAGGTGTTAAAAAACTGGTCGTGAAAGTTTTGTAACAAAGGCGACATATTAAAATCAGGGTCGTCTACCAGTTGCGTAACGGCAGCATTGGCTGTAGCGCCAAAGTCGGCAACGCCAATTTTTTTTACAGCGTAAAAGGTAACTACAGCTACTTTTTTTGTTTGGGCATAACCTGTTATACTTAAAACCAGGGAAAATAGCATGCCAAAGATCAAGCGTTTCTTCATGTGATAAAGGGTGATTTTAGCAGGCAAGGTATCATAAAAAACCTCAACTACAAAGGTTTAGATTTCACCTCGGCATATTAGATCAACCCCGCTTACCGGCCTACGGGCATCCGGCAGGGCCAGCCCCACAAAAAAGCCCCGGAATTATAATCCGGGGCTTGGCTAAAGGGCATTTTGCCACCCTTATAAAATTAATTATTTAAACATTTCGGTATATAGCTTTCCATCCATGGCAGGCATATCCACACCGGTTAGCCTGGCTATCAAAGGCGCCACATCCACCATGTTCATCACCGGTACAACCACACCCTTTTTAAGGCCGGGGCCAAAGGCTACAAAACCCGTTTGGATCTGCTTATGATCCGGGAAAAAGCCATGGGTGCCTTTTACGTGTGCAAATTTTTCGGTTTCAACATCGCTTTTATTGCCAAACGTAGTGCCGTTAATGCCGCTTAACGCAAGTGGCACGTTAGGGTCGGCGCCAATTTGGGTTAGCTGTGCTTTGTTTATTACCTGGTAATAGCGCTTTATGCTATCAGGCTGTTGTGCCAGTATAGCCTGTACCTTGCTTAGGGTTGCTTTATCATTGCTGTTTTTTAACTGCAGAAATGATGAACCGCCTGATGAATGAAACTGTGCCTTCCAGTTGCCTGTTTTAATATCGGTAATTATACCGGCCTGCTTTAACAGGTAATTGGGGTTAAAGCTTTGGTAGATATTCTCAAACCCGTGGTCGCCCATTACAATAACAACGGTGCTATCGGCTATTTTGGCGCGGTTAAGGCTTTCTACCAGTGTTTTAATTGCCCTGTCGGCACCGGCTACAGATGCCTTCACCATGTAGTGTTCGCGCCCGTTCTCGTGTTCGTAATGATCTGTACAGGCCAGGTGAAGCGCCAAAAAGTTGGGCTTATACTTTTTAATGATATAACCGGCCATCCGCGCTACATTCTCATCCTGCACCAATTCGTCATTGGTTGCGTTCAGATCATTGGCCTCCAGCATGCCTGTTGCATTCTCCTGTACCTCTTTCCATAACGATGCCGGCTGGGTAGCGGCGGCCGTATATTCCCGGGCGTCGGCCATGTTCTTATAATTCCAGTACTCGGGTATCCGGTAATCTATCGGTGCGTTAACGGTTACCGGCCAGCGCACGCAGGCAGTGGTTTTACCCGCTTTATGCATGGCATCCCACAGGGTAGGCGCTTTTATCAGGCTGTAATCCCAATACCATTTACCGGTTGCGCCTTCGGCCTCAAAGGGGGTATTGTAATAAATACCGTGTTTTGCCGGGGTAACGCCGGTGATCATGGTGGTATGATCCGGGTAGGTAACCGAGGGGAACACCGGGTTTAGCCCCTGTGCCGCAACACCGTTCTTCATCAGTTGCCTTACGGTAGGCATTGCATAGGTACTATCCAGGTAAAATTCGGGCCTGAAACCATCTACTGTTACCAATAGTACATATTTTGCCGGTGCTGTTTGCGCCTGTGTGGCCGGCTTAAAGCCCAAAACCAAACACAGGGCTATCATAATGCTGTAACTATTTGTTCTCATCATTTTTTTAATTAAAATCCGTAGCGTAAACCCAACTGAAACTGGTATGGGTTACCGCTTAAGTTTGATACACCTGCATTAGTGTTAACCGTGTAAACATATTGCTGGTTGGTGGCATCAAAGCTTTTGATGTTGTAGATGGATGTTGCGCCCAGGTTGTGGTTAACGCCCCAGTTTTTATTTAATAAGTTGCTTACGTTAAACAAATCTACAGATAGCTCTAAGTACTGTTTTTTGGCTATCGCCAGCTTTTTGATCAAACGCAGGTCAACCACGCCATAAAACGGGTTTTCGCCGCCATTGCGTTCTGCAATTTTACCAAAGCTTTTTCTGATGTAGTTTTTCATGCCCTGTTCAACCTTAGGGTTGTTTAAAATGGCGTTGATACCATCCTTAAGGTATTGCGGGGTTGAAGCCGCATTAGGGTCATACACATAAGCCAGGTCATTACTGGCTACAAAATCGCCGTTTACGTTTCCGTTCACAAATAACGAATAGCGGGTGCCGCTTAAGCCCGAGAACCTTACACCTGCGCTAAAACCATGGAAGGTTGGCGAGCTGCCGTAAGCCACTACCTTATGCCTGAACTGGTTATCTGAGTAAGTAACAGCGCTCAGGTTACGCGGGTCATCTTTGATATATTGCACCAGGGTGGCCGTATTGGCAACGTTACCATTGTAAGATGTATTATCCTTACTTTGGTTCCAGGTGTAAGATACCGAGATCTCGCCCTGTTTGTAATACCTGTAATCCGCATCAAACACAAAAGCCATCTGGTTATTCTTACCTATGCTTTGCAATTCTAACACGCGGCCAACTTCTGTGGTTTTTCTGCCTTTTGTCCAATCTACGGTACCATTTGTGGCATTAATGGTATTTGCCGGTACATATACGCCCCGGTTATCCTCAGCAGCTATGCGGAAGTAGGGCTGATCTGCCATGTTTTTATCCAGGTAAGTGTAATTGTTGCGGCCCAGGCTTAAATAAGCGCTTGCCGTAACCCTAAAGTTTTGCGCAAAAAAGTGCGAATAAGAAAAATTGGCTTTATATACAACCGGCACCTTCGCATCTTTACCATTCATGTTGATGGTTGCCAGCTTAGGTACTGCCGGGTTGTTTAACAGATCTAACCCCGGTGCGGTAGACGGATCTGCCCTGTACCCCGGGAAGTTGGGTTTTGGCACCAGGCTGCCGGTAAGGTCAACGCCTACGATGTGCGAACCATCAAACAGCATGTTATTGATCATAGAATAAGGGTTAAGCGCAGAGCCTAAGATCCCGCCGCCCAATCTGATGATATCTTTACCGTTCTGGTTAACATCCCAGGTGGCCTGTACCCTTGGCTGCACCTGGAAGGTTGCCAGCTTGTTGGATGTATTTAAACCAAGCGTGCGGAAAACAACTTCGTTATAATTTGCCCTGTCCAGGTAATTAGTGTAATCGGCACGGATCCCCGCGGTAAGGTCAAACCCCGGGAATACCGTAGTTTGTACCTGCGCATACAGGTTTGGCGCAAGGATGTTAAATTTTATATTCCTGTCTGATGAAGTGTAGATGTCCCTTGCATAACGATATGGGGTAAGATTGTCGAAATTTGTTAATCCGGTAAAGAAAAACCGACCGTTTATTTCACTGCCGTAAATAGAATTTTGGTTGGTAAAGGTTAAACCGCCACCAAATGTAAAGTTATACTTGCCTTTGGTCCAGTATAGGTTATCGGTAAGCTGCACCACGTTATTGTTAAAATAATCGCCGCCATAACGCTGCCCGCCCAGTTGTATTGATGTGTTGTAAGTAGTACCATCGGCAGCCACCGAAGGAATATTCTGGATAATAGCACGCGGGATATTATCTGCAGGTAACTGGCTGTTGGCAAACAGCTTATTATATTCCCAATAGTGCTGAATTTTTAACTCGTTGGTTAAATTAGGGCTTAAAATACTGCGTAACGATGCCATTACACTGTTATTTATGCTTTTGCGGGTACTATATACTTCGTAGATATTGATGGCCGTGTTATCCCCGTCTGATTGATTATCCAGATCGTAAATAAAGTTATCCCGAATGGTGAAAAGGTTTTTGGGGTTTATCTGCCAGTCGATACGGGCAAAGCCGGCATGTGTATTTTTAAATTTATCAAACTGGCCTACCTGCGGCGAATTAGCCACGCCATATTTATTCCTGGCAATGGTTAAAAAATTATCTAAGGTAGCCTGTGTTACGTTATAGCGTTTTTCATCATCGGCAGATTGGATGTTGGCGATGTAAAGCGGCCTTGAATCGGCCTGATGATCCCACGCGATAAAAAACTGTGCCTTATCCTTAACAATAGGCCCGCCCAACGAGAAACCATACTGATAGGTAGAGAACGCCTGGTTACGTTTTATACCGTTTAAGCCGTATGGGCTGGATAACCAGTTGGCGCGGGCATAGGTAAAGGCGCTGCCCGAAAGTACGTTGGTGCCCGATTTTGTTACCGTGCTGATGGTACCGCCGCCGGCATTACCGTAAGTTACATCGTACTGGTTGGTAACCACCTGAAACTCCCGCACAGCCTCCAGCGAAATAGAGTAAGCGCCGGTAGGCAAACCGCCCGAAATGGTGCCCCTGGCGGCCATACCGTCAATAGTATAATTAGTTGCCGATGCCAGCTGGCCGCTTAAACTGCTGCCCGAGCTTAGTGGAGACAGATCTGCCAGTGAGGTAAAGTTACGGCCGTTTACGGGTAATTTTGCAATATCCCTGGCGGTAACGGCTGTGGCAGAACCAATGTTCTCTATTTTATTGCGGGTGGTAGGCGCTTTAATCTCCACCGCATTCAATTCCTGAACCCGCTGCTCCATTACAAACGATACCTGCAGCAGGTCGCCCTGGTTTAAGGCAAAGCCTGTTTGCTTTTGCGTTGCCAGGCCCATTGCCTCAACCGTAATGCTGTAAGGCGAACCCAGCGGTAATTCTTTTAGCAAAAAGGTGCCTTTTGAGTTAGAAGAAGCTTTAATTATAAAGCCTGTAGATTCATTTCTAACGGTAATGGTTGCGTTTGGTAAAAGCGCGCCGTTAGTATCCAACACTTTACCAGAGATACCGGCTAAGTTGGTTTGCGCCCAGCCGGCCCCTACAAACATTAAATTAAACAAGCATGCGAGCCATACTTTTTTCAGGAAATTCTTTTGTGTGCTTAACATTTTATTGTTTTTAGTTAAGCGCAAAAGTGTACCAGGTACATTAAGGGGTTATTTGCTAAAGATTAATGTTATGTAGTGATTTGTTTAATTAAAGATTAAGGAATTAATAAGCTGCGTTTATCATCAGCAATTCCTTTAAAATTATTTTACATTTACACATGCAATTTGAACTTACCGAAGAACACCTAATGATACGCCAGGCAGCCCGTGATTTTGCACAAACCGAGCTTAAACCCGGCGTGATAGCACGCGATGAGCATCAGAAATTCCCGGCAGAACAGATCAAAAAACTGGGCGAACTGGGCTTTATGGGCATGATGGTGTCGCCGCAATATGGCGGCAGCGGCATGGATGCCATATCCTACTCGCTGGTGATGGAAGAGCTTTCAAAGGTTGATGCATCGGCATCGGTAGTAGTATCGGTGAACAACTCGCTGGTTTGCTCGGGGCTGGAAAAGTATGGCAGCGAAGCGCAAAAACAAAAGTACCTGGTACCTTTGGCAACCGGCGAAGTTATCGGCGCTTTTTGCCTGAGCGAACCGGAAGCCGGCTCTGATGCCACATCACAGCATACTACCGCTATTGACATGGGCGACCATTACCTGGTTAACGGCACCAAAAACTGGATCACCAGCGGCAATAGCGCAAGCACCTATATTGTAATGGCGCAAACCGATGCCAGCAAAAAACACCGCGGCATTAATGCGCTTATTATGGAAAAAGGCATGGAAGGTTTTACCATTGGGCCAAAAGAAAACAAAATGGGCATCCGCGGCAGTGATACGCATTCGCTGATGTTTAGCGATGTTAAGGTGCCCAAAGAAAACCGCATTGGCGAGGATGGCTTTGGGTTTAAGTTTGCTATGGCAACGCTGGAGGGCGGCCGCATAGGCATTGCATCACAAGCATTGGGTATAGCAGCCGGCGCTTATGAACTTTCTGTACAATACGCCAAAGAACGCAAGGCATTCGGCAAAACCCTGGCCGATTTACAAGCCATCCAATTTAAACTGGCCGATATGGCTACCGAAATTGAAGCAGCCCGTTTGCTTTGCCACCGCGCAGCCTGGTTAAAAGATAATGGCCGGCCTTATGCGCAGGCGGCATCAATGGCTAAATTGTTTGCATCAGAAACGGCCATGCGCACCACTATAGAGGCGGTGCAGATACACGGGGGGTATGGATTTGTAAAAGAATACCATGTAGAGCGCCTGATGCGCGATGCCAAGATCACCCAGATCTACGAAGGCACATCAGAAATTCAGCGCATTGTAATATCGCGCGAAGTATTGAAATAGTTTAGCAGGTTTTATTACTTTTGATAAAGTATATAAAATTAGTAGACTATTTTTGGATATGATAAAAAAGGCATTTCTAAGCGCAGTACTTGTTGCTGCGCTATCTCAAATAAGCATCGCACAAACCAAACTGAAAACAGGTATCTGGCGTGGCGTTTTAACAACCGCATCTGCCAACCAAATTCCCTTTAACTTTGATGTAAACAACAAAGGCGCCGCGCAGGAATTGGATATTATTAACAGTACCGAGCGTTTTAAAGTAACCAATGTTACCACCAAAGGCGATTCGGTATTTATAAAAATGCCCTTGTTTGATTCTGAATTCAGACTCGCGCTTGCAGGGAATACGCTAAAAGGGAACTACATACGGCACCTGGGTGACCGCGACGTGCCCATGCCTTTTTCGGCTACCGCTGCAACGCCATACCGCTTCTTTCCATCACCCACAAAAAGCACTTATAATGTAAGCGGGCGATGGTCGGCCATTATGGGTGAGGGCGATGGCCGCGATACCACCGTGGGCGAGTTTAAACAAACCGGCCAGAAAGTGACCGGCACCTTCTTAACCACCACCGGTGATTACCGCTTTTTAGAAGGCACCTTAAACGGCGACAGCCTGTACCTGTCCTGCTTTGATGGCGGGCACGCCTTTTTGTTTAAGGCAAAGGTTGCGGATAATAACACCCTGACAGATGGCAAATTCTTTTCGGGTTTGACCGGTAGGGATGTATGGGCAGCCGTGCGCGACGAAAATGCCAAACTACCGGATGCTTATTCTTTAAGTGCCTTAAAGCCGGGCTACAAAAAGCTGGCTTTCGCATTTAAGGATCTTAGCGGCAAAGAGGTATCGCTGGACGATGCCAGGTTTAAAAACAAGGTAGTGATCGTGCAGATCATGGGATCGTGGTGCCCTAATTGCATGGACGAAACCGCCTACATGGTTAATTATTATAAAAAATATCAGCCCAGAGGGGTAGAAGTGATCGGCCTGGCTTACGAGCGCACTACCGATTTTGCCAAATCGCAAAAAGCATTGGCCCAAGTACAAAAAAGGTTTGATGTAAAATATCCTGTACTGATAACCGGCTACACCAGCAATAAAGCCGAGACAGCCAAAAGCCTGCCCGCCCTTACCAGAGTAGTTGGCTTCCCTACTACCATTATCATTGATAAAAAAGGCGATGTGCGCAAGATCCACACCGGCTTTAACGGCCCGGGCACCGGCGAGCATTATACCGAATTTATCAGCGAGTTTGAGAAGCTGACGGATGATCTGTTAGCGGAGAGGTAAAAGGCCTCTCCCCGGCCCTCTCCGAAGGAGAGGGCGTAATAAATATTCTATTTAGGTTAAATTCTCTCCCTGTGAAGGGACGCGGTGGTATGTGTAGTGGCAGGGAGGGGTTCGCCGCTTTGTTAAACCCCTTCCTACACCTTCCCAGGGGAAGGAATCGCACGGGCCTCCCTGTTTACGCATTCAAAAACAAGCTTTCGCTTATCTGGGGGATGATGCCTTTCTCCAAAGCGGTATCAAATAAGAGCTTAACTGCTTTTTTGCCTTCAACACCCAGATCAACCGAAAATTCATTTACATAAAGGGCGATGTGTTTATACATCACTTCTTCGCTCATCTCCTGTGCGTGGCTGCGGATGTATTCCAATCCTGATTTGGGGTTGGCAAAGGCAAACTCTACCGAGCGCCTGATAACCCTGTTTATTTTATGCTGAACATCTAAGGGTAAATTACGGTTAGCTACTATGCCACCTAAAGGGATGGCGCAGCCGGTACGTTTTTCCCAATAATCGCCCAGGTCCATAACTTTATGCAGGCCTTTGTCCTGGTAAGTAAAGCGGTTCTCATGAATGATGAGGCCAATATCCACACGGCCATCTAAAACAGCATGCTCAATATCCGAGAAAACCAGTTCCTGCTTATTTGTTGCATCGGGGTAGGCCAGGCTCAACAAAAAATTAGCCGTAGTGTATTTTCCGGGGATGCCTATTTTAAGATTGGAGATATTAGACTGGAGATTGGAGACATCTCCCTGTTTGGTTATCAGCATCGGGCCAACGCCAAAGCCCAAAGCGCTCCCGGCGTCCAGCAAAACATATTTATCTGCCGCATAGGCAAAGGCATGGTAGCTTAGTTTAGTAATATCCAGTTCACCGCGAAAAGCCTTTTGGTTAAGCGTTTCCACATCATCATAAAACACCTCAAAGTCCAGGCCTCCGGTATCAATTTTATGGTGGATAAGCGCATCGAAAATAAAAGTATCGTTAGGGCAGGGCGAAAAACCGATAGTTAATTTCATTTTTTAGTGTTGTAATGTTGGCAGGATGAGGAAAACGTTACAGCATTCCAACTTTTAAACGTTCCACCAACTCCCCTGCAAATGTATTCAGATTTTTAACGGCTAAACCTATCTGCCAGGCATCCCGGTTACGTTTTTCTACATAATTTGACACTGCCCTGATCTGCATGCACGGCACCCCGGCCTCGCGGCAGGCATAAAAAAAGGCAGCACCTTCCATGCTTTCTATCTGCGCGCCTAAACGTGCCTGTACTTTTTTAATAGATGCCGAGTTACCATGCACGGTATTCACCGTAATAGCTGTGGCTTGCTTTAAATTGGCGGTTTTATAAATATCGGCTAATGGCTTAGTCGCCTTAAAAACACTTTCGCCAAAGCCCATTTGCGTTATGGGTAAAAAGGTTTCATCATCTTCGGCGCCGAGTTCGGCCAGGGTATCTTCGGTAATTTCCACTAAACCGCCCAAGGCAAAACTGCGGTCAAAACTGCCGGCTATTCCCAGGTTTATGGCCAGGTCATATTGATTGTTTGCCAGTTCGCGGCCCAGCGAAAAAGCCGTAGCAACCATACCAACGCCGGTGATCAGGAGTTTAGAGTTTAAAGTTGAAGGTTTAAAGTCGGGGGCTTTAATTTGATTTTCGACTTTAAACTTTAAACTTTCAACTTCAAACTCCGTTGCCGCTACAAACAATATTCGCATAAATGCTGATTTTTGGCAGCTAAGATAAAACAACTGGCCTGTTTTTGTTTTGTATATTTGCACCATTAATTGCTATGATGATACATATTACGCGCAAAGAACATTTTAACGCAGCACACCGCATGTACCGCGAGGAATGGAGCGCAGAGAAAAACAACGAGGTTTTTGGCAAATGCGCCAACCCAAACTGGCATGGGCACAACTACAATTTATTTGTAACCGTTAAGGGCGAGATAACGCATGCTACCGGTTACCTGATGGATTTGAAAGAGCTGAAGCAGATCATCAATGAATATGTGATAGAAAAGCTGGATCATAAAAACATCAATATGGATGTGGAATTTATGAAAGGCATTATGGCATCAACCGAATTGCTGTGCATTGGCATATTCAATCAGCTTAAAGCACCGATAGAAGCTTACCCCGGCGTGTTTTTACACTCGGTAAAATTGTACGAAACAGAAAACAACTCTGCCGAGTATTTTGGCGGATAACCCCACCCCATGATCAACGACGATAACATTCCTGACAGGGACGCGGGCATTAACGGATACCAGAAGATAGACCGTTATAACCCCCAGCTGATCCAAAACCTATCTGCCAGTTACCTGGATGTTTTAAAACAGATTGGTGAAGACCCCGGGCGCGAGGGCCTGTTAAAAACTCCCGAGCGCATTGCCAAAGCCATGCTTTACCTTACCCACGGGTATGACCTGGATGCCAAAGAGATCCTGAATTCGGCCATGTTTAAGGAAGAGTACAGCCAGATGGTGATTGTAAAGGATATTGAAGTGTACTCGATGTGCGAGCACCACATGCTGCCGTTTTTTGGCAAGGCGCATATTGCCTACATCCCCAACGGATATGTAGTAGGCTTAAGCAAAATACCACGCATAGTTGATGTATTTGCCCGCCGCCTGCAGGTGCAGGAACGCCTGACCAACGAGATACGCGATTGCATTCAGGATACGCTTAACCCCATTGGCGTGGGCGTAGTAATTGAGTGCAGGCACTTATGCATGAGCATGCGCGGTGTACAAAAACAAAATTCGGCAACTACCACATCGGCATTTACCGGCGAGTTTTTAAAGGAGAAGACCAGAACAGAATTTTTAAATTTAATTAGTTCTAAATTGAGTTAGTTCATTGGCTCACTGGTTCATTAGTTTATTGGCATAAAAATTAAATATCAATTAAACTGTTACAAATGAACCATTGAACAAATGAACCTATAAACCATAAATAATGAAAGCATACATTTTCCCTGGGCAGGGCGCCCAGTTCTCGGGTATGGGTAAAGACCTTTACGAGCAAAGCGAGCAGGCCCGTGAGTTATTTGAGCAGGCTAACGGTATCTTGGGCTTTCGCATTACAGATGTAATGTTTGATGGTACCGAAGAGGACCTGAAACAAACCAATGTAACCCAACCGGCTATTTTTTTACACTCGGTAATATTAGCTAAGGTTTTGGGTGATGATTTTAAACCCGAAATGGTTGCCGGCCACTCGCTGGGCGAATTTTCTGCCCTGGTGGCAAGTGGCGCCTTATCTTTTGAAGACGGCCTGCGCCTGGTGGCTGCACGTGCTAATGCCATGCAAAAGGCCTGCGAGATACAGCCTGGCACCATGGCTGCTATTTTAGCACTGGATGATTTTACAGTTGAAGATATTTGCCAGCGATTAACCGATGTTGTTGTGCCTGCAAATTATAACTGCCCGGGCCAGCTGGTTATATCCGGCACGGTAGCAGGTATTGATGCCGCCTGTATAAAAATGACCGAGGCCGGTGCAAAACGCGCTTTAAAACTAAATGTTGGCGGCGCATTCCATTCACCTTTAATGGAGGCTGCCCGCGTAGAACTGGAAGCCGCTATTGTAAATACGGAATTTAACCAACCCGTTTGCCCCGTTTATCAAAATATTGATGCCAAGCCATATACCGATGTGGAACACATTAAGCACAACCTGATAGCGCAGCTAACAGGCCCCGTAAGATGGACACAAACGGTGGAACATATGCTGCAGGACGGCGCAACATCCTTTACCGAGGTAGGGCCCGGCAAGGTGTTACAGGGCCTTGTAAAAAAGGTAAGCCGCGAGGTTGAAACGGCAAGCGCCATTATACAGTAATCACAAAGCCATCCGTTAGCTAACAGATGGCTTTACTTTTATAACCGTTTTTAGAGCAGATTTATCAATTGACCACAGCCGGAAAAATACGTTTATTACTGGGCCTTTTGTTTGCCAGTTTGTTGTTTACAGCAATTGTTGTTGAGCGAACTTACACGCCCGAAAATAACCTGGTACAAACGGCACGGCTGTTAGAAAGCAATCTGCACAATAAAGAAAACATTGTTTATGATGCCCTAAATAAAAAACAAACTTTTGAGGAGATAAAAAACCTGCGGAACAACCCGGCCAAAGGTTTAACTTATATTCAAAACTTTACCATTAAAAACGCTATCTGGCTGCTTGTTTATAAAAATGGTGCGCTTGATTTTTGGACCGGGGCCAAAATAATACCGCAAAACATAGCTAAAATAAAGCAAGGCACATCGTTTATTAAACAACCCAACGGCTATTACGAAGCCATCCGTAAAAACGATGGGGCTACCTCCGTTATTTTCTTCATCCCGGTAAAAACAAATTATCCGTTCACTAACGAATATCTGGTAAACACCTTTTCTAAAGACCTTACTGCAGACCACAACGTTACCATTGCCGATTTTACCGATAAAAATATTTACACCGTACATGATGTTAATAACAAATACCTTTTCTCTTTAAAACTGGTAAAAGGCGTTAACCACCGCTTTTTTTATTTTGTGGTGGGCTTTTGGCTGCTGGCTATTTTCACCTTGTTTTTACTCGTTAATAACATTGCCCGTTACCTGGCAGGCAAAGGATATATCTATGGCGCGCTGCTGTTGCTTGCCGGGTTTATTGTACTATTCAGGTTTATAAACCTGCATTATGGCTGGCCCGGCTTTACACAGGAAATGGAATTGTTTAGCCCCAAGCTGTATGCCTCATCGCCTGTCTACCGTTCGCTTGGCGACCTTTGCATCAATATCCTGGCCATGTGCTGGCTTGTGGCATTTGCCTTTGTTTACCGCAACAGGTTCATCAAAAACGTACCCGGTAAGGTAACAGGTTACGTGGTGCTCATTTGCTGCATTGCCATCCTTATCGTTACATCAACCAATTTATTGCAGGTATTTTATGGCCTGGTCATCAATTCCCGCATCAGTTTTGATGTAAACAATGTGCTCAACCTGTCGGGTTTTAGCCTGTTGGGGGTGCTGATGCTCTGCTTCAGTTTCCTGATGTTTTTTTTATTGAACGAAGTAATACTTACCATTTGTTTAAAACTGGATATCCCGGCTATCCGGCAAGCATTGATCCTGTTGATAAGCATCATTATCAGTACCGCGGTGATAACTTATTACCAGGGGTTTAGTTTCTTTTACCTGCTTTGGATGCTGATGCTGTGCATCAGGGGTTATGCGCACCTTTATATCGATAAAAAATTCACGGCAACTTCATTCATCGGTATCGTACTGATCTGTGCTATTATAGCATCCATCAAGTTAAACCATTTCGAATCTATTAAAGAGCAGGAACTGCGTAAGGTTTTAATACAGCGCCTTGAAGTGCCTGATGACGCGGTGGCTGATGTTATTTTTAAAAAGATAGAAAAACAGATCATTGTTGACCCAATGCTGGTTGCCTATTATAAAAACCCCGACCATGCTGCCGATTACCTGGAAACCCGCTTGCAAAAACTTTATTTTGACCGGTACTTATCCAAATATGATTTCCAGGTGCATGAGTACGATACGGCAGACCAGCCCATATCGGTAGACAAGAACTACGCGATAGATGTGTTTAAAGACATGGTGGTATATAGCTCCTATAAGGTATCTGATTACTTTTACCGCCAAAACGAATCTTTCGGGTTTCAGAGTTACTTTGCCATATTACCGGTATTTGATCAGGGTAAAAAACTGGGCACCATCGTTATCGAGCTTAAATCTAAACCGCTTGTTGCGCCCGGCAAGTTTCCGGATCTGCTGATAGATAAGGACGTAAAAGGCAACAATGATGAATTTAAAGATTACTCTTTTGCATTTTACACGGATGACACCCTGATAGGCCAAAGCGGAACTTACGTTTACAGCATTAAAAACCGCGATTTAAAAGGCGATTTAAAACAGTACACGGTGCAAACCACCAGAAGCTCTAAACAGGGATTTACAGAAAAATTTACAACCTTTAGCCATTTACTTTATAAACCCAGCAAGCGTAACCTGATCGTGGTAAGCCAGGAAAACAACGTCCTGCTATCCAGCATTACGGCGCTTACGTTTTTCTTTGTGGTATTCCTGGCGTTTAGCGCCATAATACTGGTTATCCGTATGGTGTGGATCCGTTTAAAGATCTTCAGCATCAGTAACAACCGCATTAACTGGAGCTTTAAATTCACCTGGGACAGGATCTTGTATAAAACCCGCATCCAGTTCTCTATGATATTTGCGGTAGTAATCACCCTGATATTGGTGGGCTTTATTACCTTTATATCTATAAGTAAACAATACCAGGTACAGCAGGATAAACTCATCCGGTCAAAAATCATGCAGATAGCATCTGCGTTTGAAGCCGGTACGATAAACGGTTTTATCAATAACATTACCGAGGATAGCAAAATACGGTTTGATGAACTGGCAAGCACCTACTCGGCCGATCTTTCCCTTTATGATCTGGATGGCCGGTTACTGCTAACCACGCAGCCCAAAATATATGATTACGGCCTGCTGTGCCGCCAAATGAACGGCCGGGCCTTTATTGCCTTAAACGGCCTGCAAAAATCAGAGGAGCTTAACGAAGAAAAAATAGGGCTGTTAACGTATAAAGCGGCGTACACCCCCATACGCAATGTAAAGCACGAAACTGTTGCTTACTTACAATTACCCTACTTTGCCAATGCCACAGATTATACCGAGCGCATTGGCTCGCTGCTGAACATTATGATAAATGTTTATGCGCTGATATTTATAGCCATTGGCTTATTTGCGGTAATTATAGCCCGACAGATTACTGCCCCCCTAAATTTTATACAATACAATTTAAGTAAAACCATTTACGGTAAAAAGAACGAGCCCATTAAATGGGACCGCGACGACGAGATTGGCGCGCTGGTGAAAGAGTATAATAACATGATAGCCGCGCTGGAAAACAGCGCGCTGAAGCTTGCACAATCTGAACGTGAGACAGCTTGGCGCGAAATGGCCAAACAGGTTGCCCATGAAATAAAAAACCCGCTTACGCCCTTAAAACTGGGCCTGCAGCTGCTCGACAAGTCGTGGAAGGATAAGGACCCTAAGTTTGACCAGAAGTTTGAACGCTTCAGTAAATCATTTGTAGAGCAGATAGAAAGCCTGTCGTCTATAGCGTCGGAATTTTCGGCATTTGCAAAAATGCCCGATACCCGGATAGAGCGTATCAATATTTTTGAAATGCTTAACCAGGCCGTTACCATTTTTAAACAAATGGATAACGTTACGATAAACTTTACCCCGCCCGACGCCCCGTTTTATGTAGGCGCAGACCGCGACCAGCTGTTGCGCTGCTTTAACAACCTGCTTAAAAATGCCATAGAGGCTACCCCCGCCGGGGCCAACTGCCAGATAGACATCAATTATCTCATCACCTCAAAAAACATACTGCTTACCATAAAAGATAGTGGCAGTGGTATCCCCGAAGGAATGCGCGAAAAGATATTCGAGCCCAACTTTACCACCAAAAGCTCGGGCACGGGCCTGGGGCTTGCCTTTGTTAAAAACTCTATAGAAAATGCCAGCGGCAAGGTTTGGTTCGAAACGGCTATTGATGTAGGCACCACCTTTTATTTAAGCCTGCCTGCTGCAAGCGCGGAACCGGTATAAGGGTAAAAGTTTAGCTTTTTATCCCTGCCTGTTAAGCAAGTATCGCAGGCTGTTTGGGCAAGCTGTAGCCTTTGCCCGGTTGATCTACATCCATAGAGCTATTGGCAATACAGCAATCAAAAATCCCTCCATCATGTATATTCACAAAAAAGCGCCGCTTGCTTGGCAAACGGGGCGCTCTCTGTATCTGTAATTTTTTATTTAAGCGTTATGCTTGTTTTACCCATAGTATAACCATCTGCATATAAAAGCACGGTATAGGTACCTTTTTGGAATGGCGCAGGGTTTATCCAGTCGATAGTGTAACCGCTGCCATCATCCCTAAAATCAATTGATGTTTTATAGGTGTATTGCAGGTCCTGGCTATCGGCGTTAAACGTGCCCGAATCTGTCTGGGTGATCAGGTTACCGGTGGGGTCAATAATACGTACATATACGTCATGCAGGCCTTTTTCTGCAACGGCATTGGTTGCAACGGTAAAGTTTATTTTTATTTTTTGCGCCTGTTTGGCTTTGGTAACGTCGCTTTCTTTGCCGCTGTTTTTTACTTTGTAGGCAACAACATCGGCAGTAGCTACTTTAATGGCCGATGCAACCTTAACTTTGGTATCCAGCTCCTGGTTCTTTTGCTCCAGGTCGGTAGCCTTTTGGCTAACGGTAGCCAGGTTGGTTTTTAAGGTATCGCGCTCGGTTATCAGGGTGGTGTTTTGTTTTTTCAGTTCTTCTATATCGGCAGTGTACTTGGTTACAAAGTACCTTAATTGCTTAATATCTTCCTGTGCCTTGCTTAATTCGGCAACGGTAAGTTTGCCTTTAGCCAGTTCGCTGCGCAATACACGGATCTTCAGGCGCAATGAATCATTCTTTGCCTGCATCATAGCCGACATTTTTGACCTCCCCGCGTTAACCTGCTCTATCTGCGCTTCCAGGCTGTCCAGCTCGGTCTGCAGCCTGGTTTTTTCATCGTTCTGGTAAACAACCTTCACATCCGATTGCTTTTTTTGCGTGTACAGGTAAACATCGGTACCCAATAAGGCAACCACAACGGCTATCAAAAAATAAATTACGTTAGAGTTTTTTTTGGGGGCTTGATTGGGCTGATTTTCTACTGGTTGGTATTCCATAGTAAATAGTTAAAGGTTATGATAATGTAACAGGCTGTAACCTGCCGGCACTATCTGTCTTTTTTACATTTTTAATATAAATATAGGCAAAAAACTAACATCAGCAGTAAAAAGCCTGCCGTTTTGTGCCTGTTACATGCTGGCTAAAATAAATACAATATCATTAAAACACAAAACAGGCTCAATTATTATACTAATACTAAAACTGCTTAGTTATGAGTTTATATCTTTGAGGCTTTAAAAAATAACACATCCGCTTAATGCAATTATACAGATATCTGCTTACGCTTATTTTATTTTCAGTAATACAATCCCTTTCAGTTGCGCAAACCGTTACCCCAGAAGAACTTAGCACCACACAGCCTAAATACGAATTCAGGGGCGTTTGGATAGCTACCGTGGTAAACCTGGACTGGCCAACCAACGCGCGTGCAACCCCCGAGGCGCAAAAAAAACAACTGGCCGATGAACTGAACATTCATCAGCAAAATGGCATTAACGCCATTATGTTTCAGGTAAGGCCCGCTGCCGATGCTTTTTACGCCAAAAGCCGCGAACCGTGGTCGAAATATTTAACAGGCAAGCAAGGCCAGGCACCCGGATACGACCCTTTGGAGTTTGCCGTTACCGAGGCGCATAAACGCAATATGGAACTGCATGCCTGGTTTAACCCATACCGCGCTACTTTTGATAACAAATTTTTTACCCTGGCGCCCGAGCATATTACCCGTACCAAGCCCGAATGGTTTTTTATATACGACGGCATAAAGCTATTTAACCCCGGCCTGCCCGAGGTGCGCGAGTATATTGTACAGGTGGTGCTGGATGTAGTTAAGAACTATGATGTGGATGGCATCCACATGGATGATTACTTTTACCCTTACCCGGTTAGGGGGCAGGTAATAAACGATGCCGAAACTTTTGCCAAATATGGCGAAGGCTTTGATAATATAAAAGACTGGCGGCGCGACAATGTGGATAAGCTGATACACATGATGGCCGACAGCATCCACAAGTATAAACCCAACATGAAATTCGGGATCAGCCCGTTTGGTATCTGGGCCAATAAAAGCCAGCACCCTGATGGCTCTGCTACCAACGGAGGCTCGTCATATATCGAAAACTTTGCCGATACCCGCAAGTGGATGCAGGAAGGCTGGATAGATTATATAAACCCGCAAATTTACTGGCAGATAGGCAACCGCGCGGCGGCATTTGATATATTGCTGGATTGGTGGAGCAACAATACTTACAACCGCCATTTATATATAGGCCAGGCACCCTACCGTTTTTATGAACAGCGCAGCCCGGCATTTAAAAACCCTTCAGAAATTCCTAACCAGCTACGGTTGATAAGGGCAAACCCGCGCGTGCAGGGCAGCGTTTACTTTAGGTCGCAATCGTTAATTGCCAATGCCAACCATTTGGCCGATACCTTAAAAAAAGATTTTTACCGTTACCCGGCCCTGCCGCCCCCCATGCTCTGGCTGGACTCTATCCCGCCCAATGCACCGCAAAACTTTGTTGCCCGTGCCGAAAACAAAGGCGTGATGCTAAAATGGCAGGCGCCTTTACCGGCTAAAGATGGCGAACCAACTTACGGCTATGTGGTGTACCGTTTCCAGGAAAGCGAAAAGTTTGACCTGGGCGACCCTAAAAACATCCTGCATATTCAGTATGATACCACACCCCTGTACTTTGACAGCAATGTGCAGCCCGGCAAAACTTATTTTTATGTAATTACGGCCTTGGATAGATTAAAAAACGAAAGCGACCGCACCCCTACCATGGCGGTAACGGTTCCGTAACATCATATATTTATTAGTTTGCGGGCTTGTAACTCATTCAGGTAAATGTTCAGCTCGCTATCGCCCATGCCATATATTTTATTGGCCTGCCAAAAAGCCCGGTAAATTTCGGGCCTGGTTTTAATACCCCGGTTATAAATATCAAGCAAAGTTTGCTGAATATAATTAAGGCCTTGCTGATCAGTCTGCAGGCGTTTTAGATGCGCCTGCAAAGCGGGCTTAAGGCATTGCATATTGGCCCAGAATTGTACGCTGTTAAGCCAGCCCTGTAAACGGCTGGCATCGCCGTTGATGTACAGGCTCCAGGCTTCGGTAGCCAGTTCAAAATCGTAATCGCTTAGTTGTACACGGGTGTTATCGTACAGATCTTCCAGCTGCCCACCGTCCAGCTCGCCCATACCCCTAAAATCTTCCACACCCGGATATTCTGCCGGGCATATCAGGTACACGGCGGGCCCAGATAAATTTGTTTGCTGCGAAAGCAGCATCATTATACCCAACAGGTTTACCTGGCAGTGCAGATCAAACTCAAACCAAAGGTTAATTTCTTCATAAGGCTCATTAAGCTTTGCCAGCGGCTCTATCACTTTGGTTTGATAGCCTTCGGAGGTTTCATCAAAGGTATTTATGATCCAGGATGTACGGTTCTTCCAAAATTCGCCACCTTCTATGTTTACAGATACCGGGCCTTCAGATAATACTTCGCGCCAAACTAATATATCACCGTCAAGGCTGGTTTGTTCAAATCCGTTAAGGGTGGCGTCGCCGTTTAAAACGTGGAGGATGGTGCTCATGTAAATTATTTTTGTTAACACAACGCAAATTACCATCTATTGTGTGCATACTAAAATGATTGATGCCGGTATAAATAGGTATTAAAAAATGAGGTGGAGTTTTCTTGCTTCGGTATATATCCTGTTAATTATATATGTGTATGCTCAAATTTAGTTTATAAAGTTCAGGAACAAAAAAGCCTCCCGGCTAATGCGCGGAAGGCTTTCAGATATTTGTTAGTTGCTGATTATTTAGCAACGTACATTACTTCTTTTACTGCTTTTACCACACGCTCGGGGTTTGGCAGGTACTCCTGGATCAGGGTAGGTGCGTAAGGCAACGGAACGTCGCCGCCGGTGATGCGCAATACCGGTGCATCTAAATAATCAAAGGCGTCTTTTTGTACTTTAAAGGCAACCTCGGTAGCAATAGAGCCTAAAGGCCAGCTTTCTTCTACAATTACCAAACGGTTAGTTTTTTTAACCGAAGCAATAACCGTATCATAGTCGATAGGGCGTACAGTACGCAAATCGATCACCTCTGCGCTGATGCCTTCTTTTTCAAGTTCGGCTGCGGCAGCGTTAACCACTTTCATTATTTTACCAAAACCTACTAAAGTTACGTCAGTACCTTCTTTGGTTACTTTTGCTTTACCTATTTCTATATAATAAGTTTCTTCGGGCACCTCGCCTTTATCGCCATACATCAACTCAGATTCCATAAAGATAACCGGGTCCGGATCAAGTATGGCTGATTTTAGCAGGCCTTTAGCATCGTAAGGGTTTGACGGGACGATCACCTTTAAGCCGGGGCAGTTTGCATACCAGTTTTCGAAACACTGGCTGTGCTGCGAACTTAACATACCCGCATTACCGGTTGGGCCGCGGAATACAATTGGCACAGAGAACTGGCCGCCACTCATAGACATGATCTTGGCTGCGCCGTTGATGATCTGATCGATAGCTACCAGCGAGAAGTTGAACGTCATGAATTCGATGATCGGTTTTAAGCCGTTCATGGCCGAACCAATGCCGATACCGGCAAAGCCCAATTCAGATATAGGCGTATCTATTACCCGTTTAGCGCTAAACTCATCAAGCATACCCTGGCTTACTTTGTAAGCACCGTTATACTCGGCAACTTCTTCGCCCATTAAGTATATGCTGTCATCCTTGCGCATTTCTTCCTGCATGGCTTCTCTTAGCGCTTCCCTGAATTGTATTTCTCTCATTATGTTATTAAAAATGAAGTTTTTTACGACCGCAAATATAATCACTAATGTGTAAAATGCAATCGGGTCAGATTATAATAAATTAACGCCGGTAAACTGCAAGATCAATTCGGGATTGGGGATATTTTGCAGATACTGGTCTTTTTTGGAATATTGCCCCACGCCCGGGTAATCTCCCCTGGCATCGCCAATATCCAGCATCAGCTGAAAATGCAGGTGCGGGGGCCAGTGCCCGTTCTCATCAGCGTTGCCAAATGCTGCTATTTGCTGATTGATGTTAACATACTGCCCAATCTGCAAACCAGTTAAGCTTTCGCGGCTTAAATGCCCATACAGGCTATATAGGGTTAACCCATCCAACTGATGCTGCAAAATAAGCGTTGGCCCGTAATCGCCAAAGTTATCGTTATCGGCAAAGCTGTGCACCGTGCCCGGTAATGGCGCATAAACAGGCGAGCCAGCATCGCCCCAGATATCTACACCCAAATGCAGGCGACGGGGTTCATCAGCGGTATCAAACAATGCGCTGCGGGTATAAATGGTGCGGTGCTCCATATAACCGCCAATGGAGTAGCGGGCGTTACTGCCGGCCAGTTTATTGTTTATCCAGGCAGCAAAAGCCTGTGTATCGGCAACCATTTCTGTAGTTAGTTCGGCGTTGGCGGCAGTAAGGTCAAGCGGGTACAGGCGGTCGCTTTTAATATCAAAGTCCACCACTTTGCCAATAGCACCGGGGCGGACTTTAATGTAAGCTGCTAATTTTTCGGTAGCATGCATCTTGTTTACTCGGTATCCGGCTGGCGGTCTTCCTTGCTTATCTTGTCGAATATCTTATCCATACGCTCTACATATTCGCTGGTATCGTCCACAAAAAATTCCAGCTGGGGTACTATCCTCGCCTGATCTTTGATGCGCGCACCCAGTTTGTAGCGAATTTCTGACGCATGCATCTTTATGGTTTGCAGTGCCGTTTGGTTATCGGTATTGTTAAAAAAGCTGAGGAATACACGGGCAATGGCCAGATCGGGCGTTACGCGCACCTTGGTTATGGTAACCAGGGTATGCGGAAGATAGTTCATCCCCTCGCGTTGAAATATTGCGGCCAGGTCCTGCTGTATTACCCCGGCAAATTTTTGCTGACGTTTTGATTCCATAGTATTTAGTAACGCTGCTTAGGCGAATGAGTTTGAATTTATTATTTGCGAAGGTATGGTTAAAGCTAATGAATTGAAAGCGGCCTGCAAATTGTATTTGTAAAAAATATCAGGAGCGATGCCTCTTGCTGCAGTTACTCACCCCTGCATCGCTTCGCTTGCCGACCCTCTCTGCGCAAGCGCAAAAAGGGTGAGGAGAAAGCTTTTTATTTTACTCCCTTCTTTGCTGCGCAAAGAAGGGCTGGGGAGGAGTAAACTCGCCAATAGGCAAATTAGCCCCCCTACAGCTCCTGTTTTATCTCATCCAGCCGTTTTACACTCAGGCTGGAACTGATGCCCGATGCAATTGTAGCAATTGCAATTACGGTTAAAAACACCAGGCCAATATCGCCCAATTTAAAGGCCACAGGGTAAGCATCCAGTACAGACATGGTTGAACCCATTTTAATAAAGCCGAACTGTTGTTGTACATAGCATACGATAAGGCCCAAAACAAGGCCGCTTACACAGCCGATAACCGATATCATCATCCCCTCAAAAAAGAAGATGCGCTGTATTAACCCCTTGTTGGCCCCCAAACTGGTTAAAATGGCAATATCCTTCCGCTTATCTATCACCAGCATGGTTAACGAGCCGATGATGTTGAATATGGCAATGATCAACACAAAGGTTAGTATCATAAATATCGACCAGCGCTCGAAATTAATGGTATTATACAATTCAGTGTTTTGCTCTTTACGGTTGCGGATGGTGTAATTTTTACCGATACGATCTATAATTGCTTCCTGCACTGCATTCAGATCTGTGCCCTTTTTATAATTTATTTCGATGGAGGATACCATGTTCGGCTCATCCAGCAGGCTGCGGGTAAACTCGATGGGGGTAATGATCAGATCATTAAAATCCTCCTGGATGCCAAACACGCCCGACGGCTGGATAGACCGGAATACAAAATCATTCATGGGGTTGGTGGAGCTGCCCGCATTGCGCTTGGGCGAAAAGATCTGCAGCAGCGTAAACTGATCTTTTAAGCTTACCCCCAAACTACCCTGTACGGTAGAACCAACCACAGCAAAATCCTGCCCGTTATCCTTTAACGTAAACGAACCGAACTGGATGGTGCTATCCAGCGTACGGCCTTTTAAAAAATCGCTGCTTACTCCTTTAATCGTGCCAATGAACTGCCTGTCGCCGTAACGGATCAATGCTTTTTCCTGCAACACCTGCGTATAAGATACTACGCGTTTATCGCGCCCAAGACCCTCAAAATAAGGCGAGTGCGGGTCGAAAGTTTTGCCGTAGCGCGGCTCTATCTTAAGCTCGGGCGTAAAGTTGCTGTAAAGCGACAGGATCACTTTTTCCAACCCGTTAAACACCGAAAGAATGATAATTAAAGCTGCGCTGCCTACCAGCACCCCCAGTATAGAGATGCCCGATATGATATTGATGGCATGCGTCTGTTTTTTAGAGAACAGGTACCTTTTGGCTATGTAGACGGAGGTGTTCAAATGTTTAATGCTTTACAAATATGGATTGGTCTGTTTCTCAAACCCGATGGTAGTTTGGGGGCCGTGGCCCGGGTAAACCGTACAATCATCCGGCAGGGCAAAAAGCTTTTCTTCGATGTTTTTTACCAGGGTGCTAAAGTCGCCGCCGGGCAAATCGGTACGGCCAATACTGTTTCTAAACAATACATCGCCGCCAATCAGCAGGTTTGCGGTGGTATCATAATAGCACAAGTGTGCGGGTGAATGGCCGGGCGCAAATATCAGTTGCAATATGGTATTCCCAAATTTTATGGTACCGGTTTCCGGCAGATATTCATCCGGCAGGGGCGAAGGCTCGTACCTTAAGCCCATTGCCGGCGCGTAGGCTACCACTGCTGCCAGCACATCTGTTTCGCCCTGGTGAAACTGCGGTTTTAAACCATATTGGTCAAACACAAACTTATTACCCAGTACGTGGTCTATATGGCAATGGGTATTCAGCAGCAGCACCGGTTTCAGGCTGTTATCTTTTATAAAACCGGTAACCGCGTTCTGTTCTGCTGCATTATACATGCCGGGGTCAATAATTGCACATTCGCCGGTTTCATCAAACAACAGGTAAGTATTTTCCTGGTAGGGGTTATTTACAAAGCACTTAACATTCGCCATAATGCAAAAGTAGCTTATTAAAGGTGAATGGTAATCGCAAATCAGATAATATCGAATAACGAATGTTGAATTTCCAATAATGAAGAAACAAATACTTCATCATTCAGCATTTGATATTGGATGTTCGATGTTACTTTCCTGCTATCTCCACTTAAAGCTTTTGATCATTACATCCACATCCTTCTTAATAAAGTTAAGAACGGGCTGGATAGAATCAAGCCTCGGTTCGGAATTAAAATACAACGCGCCACGCAGGTAGTGGTGGGTGCTGTCTGTTAAGTAAAACTGGGCAGACGATGCCGCATTACCATCAATGGTATAGTAAATGCCATACACCTTACGATCCGGATAGCGGATGATCCCTTCATCGATAGACGTTGCTTTAACCGTATGCTTAAAGCTTAATTTATGGGCATCCTCAATCAGCTCATTAAATTCCTTTTTTGAGGTTACGGGCTGGTAGCTTAAATGCAGCGTGGCATTAAACTGCGCAAACTGTATGTTTTGCCAGCAGGGCTTTGCATTAGCCGACTTATCCTGCTCTATTTTGCCATACTTAGGATATTGAAAGGTAAAGGGGCAACCCCCGGTATATTCCCGGTAATCTTTTTTAGGGAGTACAATACGGTAATACCCCCGCGGCTTGGGCGCATAATCTGCATTGCCGCCGCAGGCGGCAATAAATAATACCATTAAAATAAGCGCTGAATATCTCACGGGTGTTTTTCTTTCGAGTTCCATATCTCCCAGGCTTTCTCGGCCTGTAACACTAACATCTCGTAACCGTTTTTAATGGTAGCCCCCTGTTCTTCTCCCTTTTTCAAAAACAGGGTTTTATCCGGGTTATAGATCAGGTCAAACAACAGGTGTTCATCCGTTATCGCTTCATAAGGTATAGGCGGGCACTCGTTTACATCCGGATAGGTGCCTACCGGGGTCGTATTAATAATAAGCTTGGTGTTTTTGATATCTTTTGCGGTAAGCCGGCTAAATAACAGGTTACCTTCTGCCGGCTTGCGGGTTACGCATTTGTAGCTGATGCCTTTATTATCCAATACACATTTTACCGCACGTGCTGCGCCGCCGTCCCCTAAAATCAGGGCGCTGTCGTGATGGTCTTCCAGCAAGGGAGTAAGCGACATATCAAAGCCATAAATATCGGTATTATAACCCTCCAGCCTAAAATCATGCCCCTGCACACCCACCTCTCCGGAGAATGCCGCCAGCACCGGGCTTTCTGATGTAATACGGATGCAATTTACAGCACCCGCCCCTTTGGCATCATGCTTTACCCAGTCCAGCTGTTTTATAACCTTCACCTTATGCGGTATCGTTACGTTAAGGCCGCAAAGATCGGGGTACTGATGCAATAATTTTGGCAGGTCTTCTATACTTTCGATCGGGTAAAGCTCATAGGTACAATCGGTGATACCTTCTGCCGCAAATTTATCGGTAAAATATTTTTTAGAGAACGAGTGCGAAAGCGGGAACCCTATAAGGCCATAATGTTTCATTGCCGGCGTTTTTTATAAAATGTAATATTAGCAACTCTGCGGCAGGTTTTATAATTTATTATGTTTTAAGCGGATGCCTTCATCAGAGCTTCATAAAGGCGGTCAATCTCTATCGGCTTGCGTAAAAAGCCATCAAAATAGCCTTTATAATCTATATTGCTTTCGGCGGTTATATCTGCAGTTAAGGCAAAAACGGGGGTATGGGCATTGGGGTTTTGAGTATTACGGATGCTTTGGGTAGCATCAAACCCATTCATTTCGGGCATATGGATATCCATCAAAATAAAATCGAACGCCTTTAGCCTTGATTGGGCAACCGCCTGCACACCATCTATTACATGCTCGGCTATCATCCCCCAGTTTGACAGCAGCTTGCGCGCTACCATGGCATTGATCAGGTTATCCTCGGCCAGTAAAACGGTTTTCCCTTTTAGCCCGTCTGCTGTTTTTAAAGCAATTTTACCCGGCGCACCGGCCCTTTTCAGTTTCAGCTTAAATGAAAATACCGACCCGATACCAACGCTGCTTTCTATTTGCACCTTGCTGCCGTAAAGCTCGGTGAGTTTTTTTACAATGGCCAGGCCTAAACCTGTGCCGCCCTGCTTGCGGGTGGTAATTGATTTTGGCTGCGAAAAACTTTCAAAGATCTCGTCAAAATGTTCTTCGTTGATGCCGCTGCCTGTATCGGCAATACTAAACTTTAGCTCATCGGTATCAATAAGGCTGTCCAGCTTTTCTATCGTTAGCTTTACATGGCCGTGGTCGGTAAATTTAATGGCGTTACTTATCAGGTTGCCCAGTATCTGTGATAATTTGGTTTCATCTATCTCATAGCAATCGGCCAGGTCTTTATCCGTTTCCAGTAACAGCCGGATGTTTTTTTTATGCGCCAGGCTGTTGTATGTTTTAATTATCCGGCCCATTAATTCGTTAAACATACAGGGTGCATTTTCTATCTGCACCTTGCCGGTATCCAGCTTGGTAAAATCAAGTATATCATTAATTACCAGCAGCAGGTTATTCGAGGCAAACTTTAATGATTCCAGCAGGCCATCTTCATTGCCGGCTTTTTCGGTAAGCATCGATGTGATGGTAGTTACGGCATTAAGCGGGGTGCGAATTTCATGGCTCATGGTCGACAGGAAATCCTGCTTCATCCTTGCTGCCTGTTCTGCGCGTTCCTGCTTTTCTATAATGGCGGCCCGCTCCTTCTGCAGCCCGGCCTCCTTCTCCATCGATTCCATTTTGGCTATCAGCTCATAATTCTCTATCACCTTTAACGTTTGCGTATTAATAACCGCTTCTTTTTGCTGTAAATAAAGTTCCAGGTAGGCTAAAGAGCTTTCCAGTTTCTTCTCAAGTTTACTGATGCGGTAAAGCAGGTAGCTACATTTAAACTTGGTGATGGCAATATTATATTTGGTGCTAAAGGTTAGCCCCTTTTTTAAAAGTTCGCGGGCTTTATCCAGCAAGCCCATTTCAATATATAAGGCGGCCATTTTATGATAGGCCATACCCAGGCCAAGCTTTTCGCCGGCGGCAAGGTGTATTTCAATAGCACTCAACAAGTCGCTTTCGGCCTCTTCAAAACGCCCCTGGTGGGTATATATCTTGCCACGGCCGTATAAGGCAAACGCCATCCCCCTGATATCGCCTGTTTTAGCTTTCATGGCTATTGATTGCTCAATGATGCGCAAAGCCTTGGCCACTTTTTTTTGTTTAAGATAAATGCCCGATAAAGGATTGTAAACGTTAGATACCATATTGATATCCCTTACCTTACGGGCGGCATCAATGGCATTTTTATATGCACGCACGGCATTCTTACTGTCGCCAAAATACTCATATATAGTACCTAATGATTTATAGGTGCGCGCCTGGTTATGATGATCATCATATTTGCGGTATATAGCCAGGCTGTCAAAAAGATAAATCAGGCCTAAATGATAATTATCTGTTTTATAATACGCGCCGGCAATATTGTATTTGGCATCGGCAACGCCGCGTTCATCTTCTAATTCTTCAAAACAGCGGATGGCTTCTTTAGCCATTTGCACTGCGCGGCTGTAAGCACCGCGTATCATATTAAATAAGGATAACTGGTTAAGGCTTTTCCCGATCAGCGCTTTATCATTTATTTTGCGGCTAAGGGCAAGGGCTTCGTTAGCCAGCAATAAGCTATGCTTTAAATTATGGATGCGGTTTGCATAGGCATCATGCAGCAGGGTAATAATTTCTTGGCTGTCTGTATTTGCAATCGCGATCATAACTCCTTTTATACAACACTAAATATACGCAATTGATAGTTATGGTAAAACACCTACCTGCCAAAGCTGTACTTATGCCGGCATAATTATAAATTTTGTTTAATTTATACCTTAACCGGCATATAATGTTTGCTTTTATTTTATACTCTAATAAAATGCACACCAAGAAAACATAAGCCGGATATATTTAAAAATACATACTTAGCACAAAAAGCTATTTTAACCGTATAAGGTTATCAACAACCCGTTTTATTATTATTTTAGCCATAAATACATTAAATTATGTTAAACAACCGTAATATACTTTGCATCAGCGGCACCGAGTGGAACGGCAATTATATTAAGGCTGTGGTTGAACTGATGAAAGTTTTAGCGGATACCAATAATGTACTTTTTGTAGAGAATGCTTATACCTATAAAGATGCACTAAAAGGGGTAAGCGATAAAGATGCCATTGATTTTAAAAAAGTGTTCGGGCTTAAAAGCCGTATCCGTACGCTGCAAACAGATGGCGGCGGTACCGTACATATTCTTTTCCCGCCGCTGGTTTTCCCGGTAAATTTTTTACCGGCGGGCGGGTTGTATAATACGCTGCTAAAGTTTAACGCCTGGCTATTGCGCCGGGTGGTGCAAAAAGCTTTAAAAAAGCTAAACATGCAGCATAACCTTATCAATTTTACCTCTTTTAACCCCGCCATGGGTTTGATGAACGGCCATGCCTTCGGCGAAAAAACCCTTATCTATCATTGCTATGACGAGATCAAAGGTGCGCACAGCTGGTTATCGCGCCATGGCCTGCGCCTGGAAGCCGGTGTTATGAAAATAGCAGATGCGGTAATTGTTACTTCGCAGGGCTTGTATGAAAGTAAGAACGCGCTTTGTAAACAATGCTTTATTGTTAAAAATGCCGTTAAGGTCGATCTGTTTAAAAAAGGCTTTAACCGCCTGCCCAACCCGGGTAAAAAAGTGGTGGGCTACATTGGTACGATTGACGACCGCAGCGATTACAATATATTGCAGCACCTGTTTACCGGGATGCCCGATGCCGAATTTGTTTTTGTAGGCCGCATATTAAGCGACAAAGGGCTGGCGATACTGAAAAAATATCCTAACGTAAAAATAGAAGGGCCAAAGATGCCCGATCAGCTCCCGGCATACCTGCAAAGCTTTTCGGCAGGCATTATCCCTTTTGTTAAGGATGACCTGACAAGGGGCATTTACCCCATGAAAATTAATGAATACCTGGCAGCAGGCCTGCCTGTGGTAAGTACCGCCTTTGGTGATATTGCCGACTTTACCGGCCTGATTAAAATAACCGACGATAAGGAAACGTTTTTGCAATACGTACGATCTGAAATTGCTGAGGACAGCGCCGAAAAGCGCCGGGAGCGACTAAAAACAGCCGAAAATAATACCTGGGATAAACGTGCAGAAGAAATATCCAACGTAATTGAGCAGGTAGAGGCCGGGCGCTGATCACCTTTATGCCGGAATTTACATACCGGAATTTTTTTCGTTATTTGAGCATCTACTTATGAACCCGTATCAACAAAAACGCCGCTGGAAATATTTTTTACTTGCCTTTGCCGTGGTTATCGCCAGCGGTTCTGTTTTTTATACCAGCTACCTGGTGCGTAACATTGCCCGGTCTGAGCGTACCCGCGCGCAGGTATGGGCCCTGAGCATGAAACAGCTGGTTAATACTTATGATAATGATTTTTTAACCTATGTTATTGCGGTAAGGGATAGCCTGGTGGTGCCGGCCATTATTACCGATTCGAGAAGTGAAATTACCAACTGGCGCGGGCTGGACCCATCTAAAACCAACTACAAGCTTGATAAGGAAGAGCTGAAGCAACGTAAACTGCAATACGACCCCGGGTATTTTAAGGACGAGCTGGCATACATGAAAGAACAGCACGCGCCCATAAAATTCACCATGCTGAACGAGCCTCAGTTTGTTTACTATAAAGATTCGGCCTTGCTTACACAGCTCAGGATGTTCCCTTACATTCAGCTATCGGTTATTGCCATATTTTTGATGGTGGCTTACACGGCTTTCAGCTCCTCCAGAAAATCAGAACAGAACCAGGTTTGGGTAGGCCTGGCTAAAGAGACCGCACACCAGCTGGGCACACCCATATCATCCTTAATGGCCTGGATAGAGCTGATTAAGGATAAGTTTAACGCCGAAGACGACCCGCTGATGGCCGAAATGGAGAATGACGTAAAGCGGCTGGAAATAGTGGCCGACCGCTTCTCGAAAATAGGATCGACCCCGAAATTAGAAGACCACTCCGTTTACGAAGTGGTAAAAGATTTTGTAGATTATTTTAAAGTGCGCGTAAGTAATAAAATTGCCTTTGAGCTTACCGGCAACCGCCGTTTGCATGCCGGCCTCAACGTGCCGCTGTTTGATTGGGTGCTGGAAAACTTGCTTAAAAATGCAGTGAACGCCATTGCCGAAAGTGGCAGCATTAAGGTACAGATAACCGGCAGCAAGCAAAAAAACCTGATATATATTGATATTATCGATACCGGTAAAGGCATCCCGCGGTCTAAGTTCGATACGGTGTTTCAGCCGGGTTACACTACCCGCAAACGTGGCTGGGGGCTTGGCTTATCGCTTACCAAACGCATCATCCAAAACTACCATAACGGGCAAATATTTGTAAAAGACAGTGAAGTGGGCAAAGGCACCACCTTCCGTATTATATTAAAAACCATACGATATGATAAACAGGCCAAACTCTGATGAATATGCACCTTATGCAGCAGGCTACGTAAACGCAGTGCCCGCCGGGGCCAATGTACTACAGGTGCTTGCAGATAACCAGGCATCAACCCATGCTTTGTTTTATAACATGAGCAATGAGCAGGCTATGCACGCCTACGCGGCCGGCAAGTGGACATTGAAAGAGGTGTTGGGGCATATGATAGATACCGAGCGGGTGTTTTCTTTCCGTGCTTTTGTTTTCTCGCGCGAGGATATCTCCCTGCCGGGGTTTGACCAGGAAACCTATGTTAACAGTACCGATTTTAACAGCCGCACCATCCAAAGCCTGGCCGATGAGTTTAAGGCCGTGCGCGCAGCCACTTTATATCTTTTTAACTCCTTAAGCGAAGAGCAGCTAATGCGCAGCGGTGTAGCCAGCGGCGCGCTGGTTAAAGTAGGGGCATTGGTATATCTTACCGCCGGGCACGAGATCTATCACCTTAACATTATTAACGACCGTTATCTTAAGGCATAAATAACAGAGGCTGATCCTGATTAATCATATATTCTCATTTTCCGTATTATCCGGAAATGATCTGTTCGCCGTCTGAACATATAACTCAAAATTGCATTTGGCACCGGGCATCATCTGCCGATCAAACAGCCGCTATTAAATTCCTTTTTTATCTGCCCGCCCCAAATTAAACGATAAATAAAATTTGTTTTGCCAAATAAGTGTTTGTATGTTTATAGAAACCTAAACGCAATTACATCAATTTACCAGGTGCTTGCTTAAGGCCATTTTATTTTTTGATGATGATCTCCTTTAAAATACAGATCAGCCCAAAAGGTAGCGAGCCTTGTACCTCTTTAAAAACCATGGCCAAAATAAATTAATTTTATGAAATCAAATTTAGGAACAGCTCTTACAAGAAAAGAGATGAAGCAAGTTCAAGGTGGTAAATTACCAGGATGCGCCGCACAAGGGCAAAGAGGCGATGCTTACTCATTAGGGTGCTGTACAGGGCTTATTAAATGTACCGCTAATAATTTATGCCAGCCTGTAGGTGGCTGCCCGCCATGCACAGATTGCTAAATTTATAAAAGAGCAACCGGTAAAATTTTTTTAAGGCTATTGCTTGTTATTTAAAAGGTAATAAACCTTAGTTATCCCTGCCATGGGCGTTGCTTAGGCAGCGGTTTTAAAAAAAAAGCGGCTGCATCGTAAATTAAATGATGCAGCCGCTTTTTGGTTTACACCAAATCAATTGTGTTCTTTTTTGTGCTCTACGTCGTAAATTTCCTTCTTTTCTATCCGGTAAGAAAACACCAGGCCAAGGCCTCCAAAAACGGCTATCAATCCAAAGTAAATGGCTTCATTCTCGTCGTGTGTGTTTGCAAAAACGGTACGGTCAAGCAAGTAGGCAAGAAACAACCCTAACCCTGAGCCTATTAATAACAGGCCCCATTTAAGGTTTTGGTAAGGCGCGGGCTGCGCTTTATAGGCCCGTGGGTCCATGCCTCTTTCTATCATTGCCATACGTTCGCGGTTACGGATATAAAATATCCCAAAGATCATTGCAAAAAGCCCCAGGGAAATTAAAATTGGTACTAATACACCTTCCATGATAATATAAATTTAATAAGTTAATTTTTTTGTTTCTGTTACACCACTACAGTGTATTTGTAAGCTATGACCACACCTATTTTGCATAGGTTACACCCGGCCAAAAAAATATTTAAAATTCGGGCTTACAATATATACAGGTGCGCATTTATGCTATATATCTGAATGTTAATGCTTAAATTTATTAAAGCAGCGTGATGCATCATCAAAGTAATGTTTACCTGTAAAATGTTAATTAAACTGTAACCTGGCCGGCAAAAGTGTCGTCATAGGGGTTGTATCCTATGCAAAGCAAGCTTTCAGACATCGAGTTAATACAGCAAACCTTAAATGGCAACCAATCGGCCTATGCAGACCTGGTTAAGCGCCATCAGCGTTTTGTATTTACGCTGGCTTTGCGTTTTGCCAAAAGCCGCGAAGATGCCGAAGAAATAGCGCAGGATTGTTTTATAAAGGCATACCGGTCTTTAAACACGTTTCAGCAGCAGTCAAAATTCAGCACCTGGCTGTACAGTATAGTTTATACCACCGCCATGACGTTTTTGCGGAAGAAGCGGGTAAGCACCTCATCAATTGATGATGATGAAAGCTATATACAAATAGCAGGTAAGCCAAGCGGTTATGATGAGTATAATGTGGAGCACAAATCACGATCGTACTACCTTAACCAGGCCATACAACAGCTTTTGCCGGATGATGCTACGATTATTACCCTGTTTTACAAAGGCGAACAATCCCTGGAAGAGATTGCACAGGCCCTGGGGATGGAGGCTAACACGGTTAAAGTAAAACTATTTAGAGCGCGCCAGCGTTTAAAAGAAAAGCTGGAGCGCAATTTAAAAAACGAAGTTAACGAACTGATATGAACAGTATAGAAAAAAAACTTTGGAACTACATTGATGGCACCCTGCCCGCTGCCGAGCAGCAAGCCATTGCCCTGCTTATTGAACAGGACGAGATGTATCGTTCAAAATACAATGAATTGCTGCAGTTTAACCAGGAGTTTGCGAACATGGACCTGGATGAACCCGCCATGGCCTTCACCTACAAGGTAATGGAAACCATACGTACAGAAAATGCCATGAAGCCCTTAAAAGCTGCCATAGATAAACGTATTATTATGGCCATAACCGGCTTTTTTGTACTTACTATAGCGGCATTGCTAATCTATGCGTTATCATCTGTAAACTGGGCAGCCGGCAACAGCTTTGAAATGCCCCAACAGTTAATTACAGGCGCTACAGATGCCAACCACTATTTTAAAGGCCCGGTTGTAAAGGCATTTTTGTTTTTTGATTTAGTAATGGGTTTATTTTTACTGGACAACTACCTGCGCCGCAAAACAGTGGCAAAAAGGCCGTAACTGTCAGCTTTTTGTGTACAAAAAGGATGACAGCTTTTCCAATTCTGCAATATTAACATGGCGTTAAGTTAATAAAAATATGCGTTTTTGTGTCACCAGGACACATTTATGCTTTTTTTGCATATGAATGTAATTTTGGTATAGTATTTGTTATTACTTATGCATACCGGCAATCTTGCCGGTTAATTGTGATAAGGTTTAGGTTGAAAGTCTCCCGACGCAAGGTTGGGAGGCTTTTATTTTTTTATACCGCCTACGTTCAATCGCGTTAAACCTTTTCACTAAAAATTCATCTTACAATTGCTACCTTAGTGGGTAAATTATACGAATGAAAAGAACAATTATATATGCATTTACCATGCTACTGGCATGTGTAACCTTAAATATTTACGCACAAGAGCAGCCACGCATTCCCGAAGCCAGTTCAACACAAACCCTGATACAGGATTTTGGGCTGGGTAAAATCACCATCACTTATTCGCGCCCAAATGTTAAAGGCCGCAAAATATTTGGCGGCATTAACCCCTACGGCGAAGTTTGGCGCACCGGGGCCAACGCTGCCACCACCATCACCTTTACCGAGAACGTACTGGTAGAAGGCAATAAGGTACCCGCAGGCACTTATGCCTTATTCAGCATCCCCGAAAAAAACAGCTGGACCATCATTCTGAATAAAACCGCCAAACAATGGGGGGCTTACAGCTACAAGCAGGAAGCCGACCTTTTACGCTTTAAGGTAAAACCTGTGGATGTAAAAGAGAAGCGCGAAACTTTAACCATGCAGTTTGCCAATTCAACCACAAAATCTACAGAATTGTACATTGTTTGGGACCGCACGGCGGTACCCATCCGCATGCAAACGGATGACGATGCGCAGATAACCGCCAATATTGATAAACTGATGCAGGGCGATATTAAAAAGCGGCCCTACTTTAACGCCATACAATACTATTACGAAAACGATAAAGACCTTAAAAAAGCCATGCAGTGGGCATTAGAGGCCGAAAAGCTGGAGCCGCAGGCGCCCTGGTTTAAACTATGGAAAGCACGCGTGCAGTTAAAAATCGGCAATAAAGCCGCTGCCATAGCAACTGCCCAGCAAGGTATAAAGCTGGCTAAAGAAACCAATGATGATGAGTACGTTCGCCTGAATGAAGCCGTTATAAGCCAGGCAAAAGAATAGTACAGGTACCCCGTAAGTAATTTAAGCCCTCAACAAAAAACTCAGGGCTTTTTTGTGCTGAACAGGCTACTGGGGATACGGGTGTAGGTTTGCGGCTGCACAAAAACCAGTTTAATAAGCGGGAAGGCTGTTTTAATTGCCAGCCTTACACGTTCTATAGATGCGGTAATATCTTCGGTGTCAATATCGGGTTCAAATTCAACAATCAGCATCAATATCACATCATCCGGCGCCTGATAGGTGGACAGTACGTTCACTACCCGGATAACGGCCTCATCCTTTTCGGCCAATACCCTTATTTTATGCTGGGTTACAGGTGCAATGCCTTCGCCCATCAGCAGGCTGCGGCTTTCGCGGGCCAATATAGCCGATACAAATACCAGCAGCAAACCAACCAGTACCGATGCGATACCATCCATATAAGGCATATTGTAATGGTGGCCTATCAGCATAAATACAAAAACGATAAACAAACCTAATACAGCGGCGCCATCCTCAAAAAGCACCAAAAAGCTCGACGGATCTTTACTTTTTACAATTGTCGACCACCAGCTTTGTCCGTTCCGTACCTTGTTAAATTCTTTGATAGCGATCAAAAGCGAGGTGCCCTCGAACACGAAAGATGATGCCAGGACGATATAGTTCCAGAATGGGTTGCCCAACTCCTCCGGTTTGATAATGTGATTGATGCCCTGGTAAATAGAGATCCCGCCGCCCAGGCCAAAAATTAAAATAGATACGATGAACGACCAAAAATAAAGCTCGCGCCCATAACCAAAGGGGTGCTTTACATCCGCCGGTTTATGGCTGCGCTTTAAGCCGTATAAAAGCAGCACCTGGTTAACCGTATCAACCATAGAGTGGATCCCCTCTGATATCATGGACGAACTGTTGGTAAACCCTCCTGCAATAAATTTAGTTACGGCTATTAGCAGGTTGGCAGCTAAGGCGCTGTAAATGGATGCATTGTTTTTAGCTTTCATACGTTAACATAGTACTAATGCCAAAAACCCCAATGTGTTTTTAAAAAGTTTTATGAAGAAGATACCGCTTTGGCGGGTGCAAGTTTATTAAGTACACAGGCAATAATAATTACGCTAAAACAACCAATGGCATTAAGCCAAAGGTAAGCTACCGTGCCATAATAGCCCATAATGCAAATCATTACTTCGGTAACAACGGCCGCAATAAATACCGGGGTGCCTTTAACTTTTTTTAGATAGAAAGCCACAATAAATACCCCCAGAATGGTACCGTAGATGTAAGAGCCCAACTGGTTAACGGCTTCCAGCAGGTTGCCTATTTTGCTTGCGTAAAGCGCCATGCCAATACAAACCAAACCCCAAAATACTGTTGCCAGGCGCGATGCATTAACGTACTGCTGCTCGCTTTGGCCGGGTTTGATGATGCGTTTATAAATATCTATCACCGTGGTTGAGCCCAGGGCATTCAACCCGCTCGCGGTAGACCCCATGGATGCGAGGAAGATAATAGCGATAAGCAAACCTATTAACCCCCTGGGCAGGTAATGCGTAACAAAGGTGAGGAACACATAATTGGTATCATTTACCTCATTGTTCCCGCTGCTTTTTTTAATAAGGTTTATGGCACTTTTACGGGCGGTATCGGTACGTTTTTCGGCCGTTTTCAGGTCATTTTTGGCTATGGTAATTTCCCGCTCGTTCTTGCTGTCAAATGCTTTTATCAGGCGCTCGGTTTTTTCCTTTTTTTGGGCAAATGCATCGGCATATTGTTTTTCAAACTGGTTAAACTGCGGGGCGTAAGGGCCCTTTTTCACCTGCTCTACCTCGTAATTATTAAAAAATACCGGCGGCCGGTTAAACTGGTAAAAGCTAAATACCAGTACCCCTATCAGCAATATTAAAAACTGCATCGGGATCTTGATCAGCCCGTTCATGATCAGCCCCAGCCTGCTTTGCCCTACCGAACTACCTGTTAGATAGCGCCCTACCTGGCTTTGATCTGTACCGAAATAAGATAACTGCAGGAAAAATCCGCCGATGATACCACTCCAGATGTTGTAGCGATTGTTGGGGTTAAACTTCCAGTCGATAACATTCATCCGGCCCAGGTTACCGGCCAGTTTTACAGCTTTGCCAAAACCCACATTATCAGGCAACAGCATTACCACAAAAACACCGGCCAGGAACATCCCGGTAAAAATGATGCTCATTTGTAGCAGTTGCGTGTACGAAACGGCCTTTGCGCCACCATAAACGGTATAAAAAAGCACCAAGCCACCTATAAAAAGCGTAGTGTAAGTAGTATTGATATGCAGAATGCCGGAGAGGATTATGGCCGGTGCATAAATAGTAATAGCCGTAGATAGCCCCCTTTGGATAAGGAACAGAGTAGAAGTAAGCGCACGTGTTTTCAGATCGAAGCGTTGCTCTAAAAACTCGTAGGCCGTATAAACTTTAAGTTTATGAAAGATAGGCACAAAGGTTACGCAAAGCACAATCATGGCAAGCGGCAAACCGAAGTAAAATTGCACAAAGCGCATTCCATCGCTATATGCCTGCCCGGGTGCAGAAAGAAAGGTAATAGCGCTGGCCTGTGTGGCCATAACAGATAAGCCCACATGGTACCACGGCAGCGAACGGTTACCCAGGTACTGATCGATATTTTTGCTGCTGCCGCTTTTCCGGATGCCGTAAATAACAATGCCCAGCAAGGTAACGGCCAATACTATCCAGTCGGTTAAGCTCATTCAAAAAATTTAGTGATGAGCCAAAATACAAGAATTAAAAAAACCAGCCATACGATAACGATACCGTAAAACTGGTTCCAGTTTTTTATAAAAGAAGGGAGGTCGGTATGATCAGACCTCTTCACGGCCTTTCACCAGGAATTTGATAAACAGGGCTGCGCTTAATAAACCCAGCACACCACCTACCGGGATCCAGATAAGGCCTCTTTCAACAATTGCACCTACAAACATACCTGTAAGTAAAGCAACAAGATAAAATATGTAATCGTAGTTTTTTTCTTCTTCGTGGTGCGGGTGATGATGATGTGACATAGTGTATATGTTAAATTTTCTGTTGCAAATTTATGTTATTAAACCATTGATGCCTAATTGAATTATCAGTTTTTTGGCTTGCTCAACAAATTAACAAACAGGCGATATGCGCCCGGCACACCCGCAGGCAGTTCTCTGAAGAATGCAAACGATGTGTACACAAAACGCCCTTTACCATAATTTGTTACAATCAACGCTCCTTTATTTGGCGCCATGCTGGTATCATTCATTTGCAGGGGGGTATTGTACCGGCTATCTATATTATCTACAAAATATAACCCGCGTTCCTGGATCCAGCCATTAAAATCCGCATCGGTTATTTTGTTGGGATAGTTAAGCACCGGGCTGGAGGGGTCTGAAAATGTCACCCTGGCATCCTCTTCGGTAACGCGCTGGTTAACCACCGTAAAAGGGTAGGGGCCAATATTACGCGTAACCAAACCATTGTTGTTATTGTATTGCACCAGCAGGTTACCGCCATTTTTTACATACTCCATTAACTTGGGTTGCTCGTAAGCCAGCCGTTCGTTTACATTATAAGCACGTACGCCGGTTATAATGGCATCATAAACAGCCAGGTTGCTATTGATGACCTCGCTTTCGGTTAGCAGGTGCACCTCGTATCCTATCTCGCGTAAAGATTCGGGTATCAGGTCGCCGGCCCCGGCTATGTAACCGATTTTTTTACCGGCAGTTTTCAGGTCGATATTTACAAGTTTTGCCTCAGCAGGTGGAAAAATGGTGATTGCGGGCACATGGTTGTACCTTATATCCAGTAACCCCTGTGCAAATGTTTTGCCATTGGCGGTAATATTTGCCTGCAAAACAGCAGTGCTGGTTTTAGTATTTGCAGGCGATACGTTAAAATTCACTATCCATTCATCGCCTTTATTTTTGCCGTCAAAATCAACTTTAGCCGGGCTGATCTGCCAATCCGCCAAAGGTTTTAGGCTGATGCTGCCGCTTGCATTGGTAAAGCTTTTCAGTTTTACCTGTACCGTTTGCGGTTGTGTATTGTTAAAAGCGTAAACATGTTCGGCAATGTTGGCGGTTACCGGGGGCGCTATCGCTAACGGCTGGTAGATCTCGCCGCGGGCAGGGTCTACATATTTGAACTGAACGGTACGATCAAACTCAATTGGTTTGCCGTTAATATTAAATAAAAAGATAACCGCAGGCGCATCCGGATTCTCGGGATTGCCCACTTTAAGATCATCATTAATCGTATAGCTGCCTATGCCATGAGGCGATTCCAGCCAGTAAGGTTGGGATAATTTTTCTGCCTTTAAAGTAAGGTTAAATGTTTGAAGCTGATTTTGGGCGAGTGGCGTATTAGTACCTGCAATTCCTCCTTCTACGATACTAACACCTCCAAAATTTACGGCAGCATCACTTTGTTTTATAATTTGCGCGCGGATCTTTATCACATCGCCCAAAGCGTAGGCAGGCTCATCAGCATAAGCCTCAAACCATAAGCCTGCGCATTGCGCTATCAATTCTTTTAACTCCTTTGTTTTTTGTTTATGCCAATAGTCATAAGCAGTATTAGCACCCTCCGTTAATCTAACGGTTTGGAAGGCTTTGTTAGTTGCAACAGTTTGGTTTACATCGCCCAGCAAAGCCACTAAAGCCGGTACCGATGCCTGCGGCGCATCGCTGTTAAAGGCTTTGGTTATCTTTTCAATTTGTACGGCTATCGGGGCGCCAAACGGCGTTCTGTTCCAGCTAACATCTACGCCGTCCATTAGGTCGGCTTTGGGGGCATCGCCTAAAATGGTCTTAAAAAACTCAAAGGCATCTCCCCGCTGCCTTGCCGAACCAAACCCCTGCGATTTATGGTTGCTGCGGCTTTCGGCAGCTATTTCTCCGTAACTTTTGCCTAATAACGGGTTGTAACCGCCAACATTTATCTTAAACTGATCTGGCGATGTAGTATTTACAGACCCGAAACTAAAGGTGTTCCAAAGCAGGCGTTTGGCTTGCCACACGCTTACATACTTTAACTGTTGCGGATAGCGCTTAGGGTCGGCAGCTGCGCTGAAAGCTTCTTGCGCTAATATGGCTGATGCGGTGTGGTTACCATGCCCGCCCTCGCCTGTAGTAGGGAAACGGCAGATCATTACATCGGGCCTGAAGTTGCGGATCACCCAAACCATATCGCCCAGCACTTTATCCTTATCCCAAAACTTCAGGGTTTCTTCGGGATTCTTCGAAAAACCAAAATCATTGGCACGGCTAAAAAATTGCTCTGCACCATCTAACCTGCGTGCTGCCAAAAGTTCCTGTGTGCGTATCAAACCTAAAAGTTCGCCCTGCTCGGTGCCGATCAGGTTTTGCCCGCCATCGCCGCGGGTAAGCGACAGGTAGCCGGTGCGATAATGCTTTTCTTGCGCCAGATAGCCCAGTAAACGGGTATTTTCATCATCTGGGTGGGCTGCAATGTACAGCACGCTTCCAAGCACATTCAGCTTTTTTAGATTTTGCTGTATGCTGCCTATATCTGCCGGTGGCGATGCTTGTGGATATCCGGATGAACAAACTGATAACAGGGCAATGAGTACAGGTAGAAAACGCTTCATAAAACAAATATATCTTAAACTAACCCCGATGCAATAATTGGTATGATAATTATTGCGTGATAAGATATAGCCCGCCCAATTAATTATCGGATTGATTTTTTGAATTACCTGTAAAACGATTACATAAATATGATAAATTGATATTTACATTAATCAATCGTTTGATTAATTTTGTGCCGTTAAAAAGAAAATGGAAAAGGATAAAACTGATAAAAAAGATCACATACTTGATGTTGCCGAGCGTGTATTTGCAGAACACGGGTACGACGGGGCATCAACCCGTATGATATCTGGTGAAGCCGGTGTAAACATGGCTATGCTCAATTATTATTTCGGATCAAAAGAAGGTGTTTTCCTGGCCATATTTGATCGCAGGATCACCAGTTTCCAAAATGTATTGCTTAGTATAGGTAATGATGAAAGCATTAATTCCTGGGAAAAACTGGATAAATATCTTGATAGTTATATAGATAAGGTAGTAACCAACAATTGCTTCCACATTATGCTTAACCGCGAGATCTCTAAATCTAAAAAAACAGATCTTACCGACCAGATCACCGATATTATCATGAAAAACGTGACGGTTTTTCAAAACATTATAGCCGAGGGTATTAAAAAGGGTGACTTTAACAAGGATGCCGATCAGCAGCTTTTAGTCGCCACCATTTTTGGCACAAAAAACTACATCGTAAATACACCGCATATTTCATCAAAGGTGCTTGGTTTTGATGTGCTGGACGCCGGTGTACAGAATGACCTGCTTAAACCACGGTTTAAAAAATATATGAAAACACTGTTAAAAGCTTACTTACAGAATGAAAATGACAACAATAACTTATAAACCATTGAAACCTTCACTCATCAACAAGGCCCTAAAAGCCGCGGGCGGTACGGCTATGTTAATTATAGCTTTGCTGTTTACTAACCCCGCCGCCGCACAGGACCGTACCCTTACGCTTGAAGAAGCCCTTAAACTGGGGATAGACAACAGTAAAGTACTCAAGCTTTCGCAATCTCGCATCGACCAGGCCGTATCTCAATACGAGCAGGCAAAAGACCGGTCGTTGCCTACAGGCAGTGCCAGCTTTGGTTATAATCGTGCGCAGATACCCGCCAACAAATTAAATTTTGGCGAAGAAAGCCTGAGGTTGCCCACCAGTGCAAACGCTTATTTAGGTACACTATCTTTAAACCAGGTAATTTTTGCAGGTAATAAGTTAAAATATGCCCGCGAATCGACCACATTATTAACCGAGGTTGCCCGTTTAGACGCCGTTAACGATAAGGACCAGATAGCTTACAGCATTATTAACGCTTATTATAACCTGTATAAGGTACTGCAAAGCAAAAAGGTGGTTCAGCAAAATTTAGCAACCATTGATGCCCAGATCAAACAATCGCAACGCTTTTTTGAACAGGGCCTGGTTACTAAAAATGATGTATTGCGTTTTCAGTTACAGCGCTCAAACATCGAGCTGAATGGTATTGATCTGGAAAACAACCGCCGGATCATTAACTACAACATGAATATTTTATTGGGCTTGCCCGAAGGTACCGAACTGAATATCGCACAGATAACAGAAGCCGACAGGGCTGCTATGCCTTTAGCATCTTATTTAGATTCGGCCATGACCAACCGCCCCGAGTTTAAACAGGCAGATTTACGCACACAGGTTGCCGATATTAACATAAAAAGCATTAAAGCAAATACTACCCCCACGCTTTCGGCATCGGGCAGCGCCTACTATGTAGGGGTATCTGCAAACCCATTGCCCAAAAGCGGTAATTACATTACCCCAATATCTGTAGGCTTAACTTTAGGCTGGGATTTTGGCAGCCTTTGGACTAATAAAAACAAAGTTAACGAAGCTAAATTACAGCGTGAGGAAGTGGTAATAAACCGCGGCATCACCATGGATAATGTAAAAAATGAGGTTAACCAAAGTTATCAGAATTACAAAATGGCTTTGGATAAGATTGCACTGCTGCAAACCTCAATTAACCAGGCACTGGAGAACAACCGGATACTGGAATCTAAATACCGCAGCAATATTTCATCGGCTACAGACCGTGCCGATGCGCAAACCTTGCTTTACCAGGCCGAAATTAACCTGGAACTGGCTAAGGCCGATGCAGGTTTGGCATACTATACTTTATTAAAATCAACAGGAAAACTTAACAAATAATTACAATACATAAAGCGATGGCAAAGGAAACACAAGAAACAGAACCTAAAAAGAAAAACAAGGTACTCCCTATTATCCTGGGAGTGGTTCTTTTAGCAGGGATCATATTTGGTGTAAAGGAATATATATACTTCAGCAAACACGTTGATACCGACGATGCGCAGATTGATGGCGATATAAGCCCCGTGGTGGCACGGGTTGGCGGCTATGTTGACAGTATTATGTTTGAAGAGAACACACATGTTAACAAAGGACAATTGCTGGTTAAGATAGACCCGCGCGATTACCAGGTTAAGTTAGAGCAGGCCCAGGCGGCGCAGGTTGGTGCAAGCGCCGGTATTAATGTTGGCGAATCGCAGATCTCTACTACTGCGGCAAATTCATCAAGTGCTAAGGCCGATGTAACATCTGCAAAAGCACGTTTAGATAAAGTACGCAAGGATTACGACCGTTACGCTAACCTGGTTCAGGATGGATCTATCACCCGCCAGCAGTTTGACCAGGCCAAAGCCGACCTGGAAGTGGCGCAGGCAAACTATAACGCATCCCGCGACAAGTATAAGGCCGCTTTAGAGCAGGTAGCTACCAGCCGCAGCCAATTAAAGGTTACCAATACCGGTGTAAGCCAAAGGCAGGTTGATATTGATTATGCCAAATTGCAATTATCCTACACCAACATTAAATCGCCGGCAAGCGGTTTGGCTGCAAAAAAGAATGTGCAGGTAGGCCAGCTGGTACAGGCCGGGCAAACATTGTTTTCTGTAGTGAATGACAACAGCTTGTTTGTAACGGCAAACTTTAAAGAAACCCAGTTAGATAAAATTAAGAACGGGCTGAAGGTTGATCTTAAAGTTGATGCTTACCCGGATCTTAAGGTTGAAGGCACGGTATATAATTTTTCGCCTGCTACAGGCGCTAAATTCTCTTTATTGCCACCGGATAATGCTACCGGTAACTTTGTAAAGGTTGTACAACGTGTGCCTGTTAAGATAAAATTAACCGGCAGCAAAGAAGACATAGCGAAACTGCGCCCCGGTATGAGCGTAGATGTTTCGGTAATTACTAAAGACTAAATAAAATGGCTGAAACTGGCTTTAAAAAATGGATTATCACAATTACGGTGATCATGGCATCATTGCTTGAGCTGATTGATACCACCATCGTAAACGTAGCTATCCCGCATATACAGGGTAACCTGGGCGCAACCCTTGAGGATGTTGCCTGGGTAGTTACCGGCTATGCCGTAGCAAACGTTATCATCCTGCCTATGTCTGGCTGGCTGGGCGGGCGCTTCGGTCGTAAAAATTATTTCCTTACCTCTATTATTGTATTTACCATTGCATCCTTTTTATGCGGTAATGCAAACTCGCTTGATGAATTGGTTGTATTTCGCATTATACAGGGGATTGCGGGGGGCGGCTTAATATCTACCGGGCAAACTATACTGCTGGAAACCTGGCCCCGCGAACAGATTGGTACCGCTACAGCCTTATTTGGCTTAGGCGCGGTAGTAGGCCCAACTGTAGGCCCAACCATTGGCGGCTGGATAACCGAAAATTTCTCGTGGCCATGGATCTTTTATGTAAACATCCCGGTAGGCGCTTTAGCAGCATTTCTTACCTATACGTTCATTAGAGAAACACCCAAGGAAGAAAAGAAACCTATTGACTGGTGGGGTATAGCCCTGCTGGCAATTGCTGTAGGCAGCTTACAAACTATCCTGGAAAAAGGAGAATCTGAAGACTGGTTTGCTAAAACTTATATTATTGTATTAACCGTTACTGCAGTTATTGGTACCCTGCTGTTTATATGGCGAGAGCTAAGTACAGACCACCCGATAGTGAACTTTGCCATTATGCGGCACCGTAGTTTTTCGGTAGGTATGTTTACATCTTTTATTCTTGGGTTTGGGTTGTACGGTTCGGTGTTTGTGTTCCCGGTGTTTTGCCAGAATTTGCTGGGCTTTAATGCACAGCAAACGGGTGAACTGCTGTTCCCCGGTGGGGTTTGTACAATTTTAATGATGCCATTTATTGGTAAAATGCTTAATAAAGGTGTGCCTGCACAATTTATGGCTACCGCGGGCATGTTTTTGTTTTTTGTATTTACCTGGATGCTGAGTAACTCTACACTGGCAACCGGCGAAAAAGACGTATTAGTGCCTTTGCTGATACGCGGTGTAGGTATGGCCTTATTATTTGTGCCTTTAACCACCCTGGCCATGGCTGATCTTAAAGGGCCGGAAATTGGGCAGGGATCGGGCTTAAACAATATGATGCGCCAATTGGGCGGATCGTTTGGTATCGCGGCTTTAACAACCATTATACACATTCGCCAGGGTTTCCACAGAAGTACCCTGATTGAACATGTAAACCCTTATAATACGGCCTTTACCGATCGGCTTAACCAATACATACATGGCTTTATGGCACAGGGCAAATCTGTAATAGATGCTACCCACATGGCCTATGCGGCTATTGAAGGTACGGTTATCCGCCAAACCATGTTGCTGACTTATGACGATGCCTACTGGATCTCTGGTTTAGTGATGCTATTTTCAATACCGTTATTATACCTGCAGCCATTTAAAAAGCTAAAGGCTGTTACCGATGCCCACTAAAAAACAAAGCCATTCTGTTCTTACGAACGGAATGGCTTCTCCAAAAAATCAACAATTAAATTTGTATTCCTTCCTGGCTCTGGTAATTTTAAGCTAAAATTAGGCTGATAACAGGAATTCGTAATAATCTAAGCCTTAAAATTAAGGGTTTTAAATTAACAAACCCAAATTTTATTCGATATTATTTTAATAGAGTGAAAATAATTTCTTTTTATTAGAAAATTATTTTACCGGTAGCTGTAACCAGGGATGCTATTCTCACCGCATCAAATATGCGCTCTTCGGTGGTACCCAATTTTATTAACGAATCCTCGTGTGCATTAACGCACATTTCGCAACCGTTAACTGCCGAAATAGCAAGGCTCATCAATTCAAAAAACTCTTTACCGCTTACCGGTTTCATCATCAGCTGCATACGGATGCGTGCAGGGATCTGTGTGTATTTTTCCTTCTGGGTAAAATGCCTGAACCGGTAAAATATATTATTTGATGCCAGTAACGAGGCACAGCCTGCAGCTTCTGCCACATCAGCATTTGTAGCATCATTTTGCTTGGCCAGGTTGGTGTAATAGGCAGTAAGCGGTGCATTGTGGTTATTAACAGCGGTGCTTAAACCCAGCAGGGCACATTCTTTTGCACTAAGATGCTCTGAGGTTAGGGTGCTGTTAAAGTTCAATTTAAGGTCGCGCAGGTAGCGCGATTCGCCGGCCTCTAACAATGTTAGGGCGAGTGTGCGGTATGTTTTGTCCAGGCCTGTTGCTTCCAGCAGTTCCTGCACTATTTCGGTGCTTTCGCTCATGATCAATATAAATTAATAAAAAAGCCCTGCACAATTAAGTACAAGGCTTTTGATGATTTTTAAAGTTATGCTGTTAAAGTTTCCTGGCCTTTTTCCCAGTTACAAGGGCAAAGCTCGTCGGTTTGCAAACCATCAAGCACACGTAAAACCTCTTTAACATTACGGCCTACGTTCAGGTCGTTTACTGATACCCAACGGATGATGCCGGTAGGATCAACAATAAAGGTAGCGCGGTAAGCAATTTTTTCGTTCGGCTCCAAAATACCCAGGTTTTCCGCTAATGATTTGGAAGTATCGGCCAGCATCGGGAATTTAAGATCGCGCAGGTCATCATGGTGTGTTCTCCAGGCAGCGTGTACAAATTCGCTATCGGTAGATGCACCGATCAGGCGGGTGTCACGGTCACGAAACTCGCCAAAATTTTTATTGAACTCGGCAATTTCGGTTGGGCAAACAAAAGTGAAATCTTTTGGCCACCAGAACATTACGGTCCAAACGTTATCATCATTAACCAGGTATTCAGAAGTTATCGTTTCAAACTCTTTACCTTTTTCAAGGCTTGTTACAGCAATTTTAGAGAATTCAGGGAATTTTTGTCCTATCGTTAACATGTTGATTGTTTTATTAAAATTTATGCAACAAATATACCAACAAAAACCCTTCCAAACTTATTGTTAATATCTATAAACTATAGTTTTTATCTATTATAGATTAAATAACTATCTATTATTACTATCAAAAATCAATTAGTTGATCGGGATGATGACCGTTTTATTTGCCCCTTTCAGCTCTTTTATTTGCTGCGCCATACGCTTTACAAAAATGTAATTTGTGGTTCCACCAATTACAGCCCCCACTACCGGCACCAACCTTTCGGCTGCACGTACGCCAAAAGCAAGCAACAGTTTTTCGGCTATTCCCTCCATCATAGTTTTGGTAACAGCTACACCGGCTTCTACCTTAAAAGATGTGGCTACCAGTTTCATAAATTCATCAAAGCTTATTTTATAATTACCTTTAGTGTAATACATAATGGCCATGGTAACCCTAAATTGTTGCGTTATCAGATTAACAAAATCTATGGGCATCCCTATCAGCATGGTCATAATACCACCGCTCCCGGCAATTGCGCCAGAGCCTGCTGCTACATAGGCGCACTGGTTAATAAATTTGTCAAGCCCCATTCTGTCTACGCTTCTTTTAATACTCAGCTGGTCTATGTGGTCAAAAATCTGTTTAAAGCCATCTGTAGATAATCTATCGGCAAACTTTTTAATATCAATTCTTTTCTTTTTAAATGGAAGTATCATGGCTGTATCTCTATTATAGTATAGGCATTGCTATTTACGTGCCAAGATTAGGTGGCCTTATGCTGCCGGCCTTAAAGAAGAGGACTAAATATAAAGTATATAATTGAACGATTATTTAAACAGGGCTTCGCCGTTTAGTTAACGCTTTTGTAGTTTTACAGCATTAATCTGTTACGCCATTGAAAAACCACATACTGATAGTCGACGATCTGCACCCGGCTTTTATGGAGCAGGCCGAAGCACTTGGCTTTACCTGCAATTATCAACCCGGCATGAAGCTGGAAGAGGCCTGCGCCATCATCCATCATTATGACGGGCTGGCTATCCGCTCAAAATTCCAGGTAGATAAGGCTTTTATTGACCGGGCAAACCTGCGCTTTATTTGCCGCGCCGGCGCAGGTATGGATAATATTGATGAGGATTATGCTTTGGCAAAAGGCATTAAACTTATTAACGCACCAGAAGGCAATATGGATGCCGTAGGAGAACATGCCATGGGTTTACTACTCTCCCTGATGAACAACATTAACCGCGGCGATGCCGAGATACGTAACGGTAAATGGCTGCGCGAAGAGAACAGGGGGCATGAATTAAAAGGCAAAACCGTTGGCATTATCGGTTACGGGCACATGGGCAGCAGCTTTGCCAAAAGGCTATCGGGCTTTGGGGTACTGGTTATTGCTTATGACAAGTATAAAACCGGCTTTAGCAACCAATATGCCCGTGAGGTTAGCATGGAAGAGATTGTGCGCACCAGCGATGTACTAAGCCTGCACATCCCGCTTACTAAAGAAACCAGCGGATTGGTAGATGATGAGTATTTGTTCCACTTTAAAAAGCCCATATTTTTGTTGAACACGGCCCGCGGCAAAGTGGTAAAAACACAGGCTGTGCTAAATGCTATAAAACAAGGTAAAATTATAGCTGCCGGCCTGGATGTGCTCGAGGTAGAAAAATTCCCCTCATTAGCCGAGCAGGAATGGTTTGAAGAGCTGCGCCAAAGCGGAAAAGTTATACTTAGCCCGCATGTAGCCGGCTGGACATTTGAAAGCTATCGCAAAATAAGTGAAGTAATGGCCCGTAAACTGGGCGAGCTTGGCTTATCTTAGAGGCACGAAGTATATCGCCTCTACAAAAAAAGATCGGTGAAATCGCACAACAAAAATTTGGATATTAAAACTTAATTATATTATCTTCGTTTTACACTAAACAAGACTATGCAGGCACTCCCACGTAGTCTTGTTTGTTTTTAAGGCCATCACGCTCTTCTATCAGAAAGTAGGGGGGCGGTTTTTTTTGGCGTAAACTGATAATCAATACTAATTATAATTGTGTTATGGCAGAGGTATCATACTATACCAAAGAAGGTTTAGAAAAATTAAAAGAAGAATTACAATACTTAAAAACTACAGGCAGGGCCAATATAAGCGCCGCAATAGCAGAGGCGCGCGACAAGGGCGATCTTTCTGAAAACGCCGAATACGATGCGGCTAAAGAAGCGCAGGGACTGCACGAAGGTAAAATAGCGCAGATGCAGGAAACGCTTGCCAATGCACGCCTGTTAGATGAGTCGAAACTGGATGTATCTAAAGTGCTTGCACTATCAATTGTAAAGATAAAAAATGTTAAAAGCGGCGCTACCATGAGCTACCAGCTGGTATCAGAAAGCGAAGCAGATATGAAAGCCGGCAAAATATCGGTAACATCACCTATTGCAAAGGGCCTGTTAGGCAAATCTGTTGGCGAGGTTGCCGAGATAACCGTACCAGCAGGTAAAATAGAATTTGAGGTATTAGAAATTAGCCGATAAAGAATTATTGGTTGGGCGAGTAACCACCCGCCTAACCAACTTTTATTATTAACCACTCACCCATTATGAGCATCTTTTCAAAAATAATATCTGGCGAAATACCCGCGCACAAGGTTGCAGAAACCAACGAGTTTTTAGCTTTTCTGGATATTTCTCCGTTAGCCGAAGGCCACGTGCTGGTGATCCCTAAAACCGAAGTTGATTATATTTTTGATCTGGATGATGAGGTATATATGGGCTTGCAGATGTTTGCCAAAATTGTAGCTACAGGCATTAAAAAGGCTATTCCATGCAAAAAGGTTGGTATAGCCGTAATTGGCCTGGAAGTGCCCCATGCACATATCCACCTAATACCCCTGAACAGGGTAGACGACATGAACTTTGCAAGGCCCAAACTTACGCCAACGCAACATGAGTTAGCAGAAACAGCTCAAAAAATTATTGAGGCATTGCGGGAAGTAACGAATTAAAGCGTAATAAATGTAGAGGCGCGATATTTCGCGTCTTCCAAGTCAAAGTCGAAGTATTGCGCATCTACGGGCTTATCAGCCTATATCGCCATTATCTCTTTCTTCTTTTTGGTGCGCAGCCTTTTCGGTACAAAATCAAGAATTTCCACTTTTAGGGCTTCGATCATACGGCGTTTTAAAAAATTCCTGTGTATCACAATGCTTACCTCCCGGGCCGGTTCGGGGCTTTTAAAATAACGTACACGGTCGCGTTGGCGGTCGCTCATTTCGGCGAGGGCCAGTTCAGGCAAAATAGTGGCGCCGTTATTCATATCTACCATCCGTTTCAGGGTTTCCACACTGCCCGTATTATACTCAAAATGCTGAAAACCCTTGGTTGCCTTGCGCCGCTGGCAAATATTAAGCACCTGCTCGCGCATGCAGTGCCCTTCATTCAACACCCAAATTTCTTCCATATCAATATCTTCGGGTGTAATGGTCCTCTTTTTATAAAGCTTGCTGTTTTTTGAAGCATACGCCACAAAGTTTTCATAAAAAACCGGGATCTCTGTCAAGCTGCTTTCAGCCAGCGGGGTAGACAGGATACCGCAATCCAGTGTGCCCATTTTTAACTGCTGAATGATCTGCTCTGTTGTTTGCTCCCATACAATCAGTTTAACCTGCGGATACTTTTGGATAAAGCCATTCAATATCTTGGGCAATATATAAGGAGATACCGTTGGGATGATCCCCACCCGCAATTCGCCCGACAACTCCTTTTGCCTGTCGCTGATGATCTCTTTTATCTTTTCGCTTTCGGCCAGTAAAACCCTTGCCTGGGCAATTATCTCTTCGCCTATCTCTGTAGGGATAACTGGTTGATGGGTGCGGTCAAAAAGTTTTACGCCAAGCGTATCTTCCAGCTTTTGTATTTGCATACTAAGGGTAGGCTGGGTTACAAAACATTTATTGGCGGCGGCAACAAAACTGCGGTAGGTATCCACTGCAATTACATATTCAAGCTGAGTTATAGTCATTATCAATATATCCTATCTAAAGATAGTAATTATTGATTTTTTCTATTGAACTTTTTTGTGGAAGTTTGATAATATAATAAACCCCATTTATGGAACCTGTAAAAAACAAGCTTACTACGGCATCCGGCAAGCCTTATGCAGAGAACGAGAATTCGCAAACGATAGGCCCACGCGGCCCTATTTTACTGCAGGATTTTATACTGCACGAAAAGATGGCTCACTTTAACCGCGAGCGCATCCCCGAGCGGGTAGTACATGCAAAAGGGTCCGGCGCTTATGGCACGTTAACCATTACACACGATATTACCCCATATACCCGCGCAAAAATTTTTAGCGAAATAGGTAAGCAAACCCGCACGTTTTTGCGCTTCTCTACCGTGGGCGGTGAAAAGGGATCGGCAGATACCGAGCGCGACCCGCGCGGCTTTGCCCTCAAGTTTTACACGGAGGATGGCAACTGGGACCTGGTTGGTAACAACACCCCGGTATTTTTTGTGAAAGACCCCAAAAAGTTTGGTGATTTTATACATACCCAAAAACGCGACCCATACACTAATTGTAAAAGCCCAACCATGATGTGGGATTTTTGGTCGCTTAACCCCGAAAGCCTTCACCAGGTAACTATCCTGATGAGCGACCGGGGTACACCATACGGTTATCGCCATATGGATGGTTTTGGCAGCCATACTTTTTCTTTTATCAATAAAGATAATGAGCGCTTTTACGTAAAGTTTCACTTTAAAACACAACAGGGCATTAAAAACTTTACCGATGAAGATGCAGCCGACATGCGGGGTAAAAACCCTGATTTTGCACAGCACGACCTGCTAACACATATTGATAACGGCGACTTCCCTAAATGGGACCTGAAAATACAGGTAATGCCCGAAACCGAAGCTGCAACTTATCATATCAACCCATTTGACCTGACCAAGGTTTGGCCGCATGGCGATTACCCGCTGATTGATGTTGGCGTTTTAGAACTTAACGAAAATCCTGACAACTATTTTGCACATGTAGAGCAGGCTGCCTTTGCACCCGCGCATATTGTAGATGGCATAGGCTATTCGCCAGATAAAATGCTGCAGGGCCGCATACTATCATATCCGGATGCGCACCGCTACAGGCTGGGGGCTAATTATGAGCAAATACCGGTAAACCGCTGCCCTTTTATGGTGAATAACTACCAGCGTGACGGGCAGATGCGGATTGATGGCAACGGCGGCAAAAATCCTAACTACTTCCCAAACAGCTTTGACAATATCATAGCCGACCAAAACTACAGAGAGCCCGCCTGGGATGTGAACGCACAAGTTGCCGATTGGTATGACCGCAATGCCGAAGGCGATAACGACCACTATACGCAGCCGGGTAATTTATATAAACTGATGAGCGACGAGGCTAAAAAAGATTTGATCAAAAATATTGTGCATTCTATGAGCGGTATTGATGGCCCTAAAAAGGATGAGATAACCAACAGGCAGCTTTGCCACTGGTTTAGGGCAGATATAGGCTTAGGAATGGCCATTGCCCAAGGCCTGCAGTTAGATCTTGCAGAAACCATGAGCCATATGCAAGGGTAACCATACCCGACAATTAAGTTATTCAAAAAGCGGCCTGTTTGTGACAGACCGCTTTTTTTTACTTCTTCTTTTTAGCTTTAGTTTTTATACAATTAGGCACCTGCCTGCCTTTCTTCTTTTTCATGCCTGCCATTTTATACCCGGCCCAGCACGATCCTCTTTTTCCTTTAGCTGCCATAATATTAATTTTAGTTGACTTTAATAAGGCAAGTATTGTTCCAGTTTTTTTTATAAACACAAAAAAGCCGATAGATATACTATCGGCCCGCTATTTATTGATTGGTTAGAAAGGCTTCTATTCTACCGTTACTGATTTGGCCAGGTTACGCGGCTGATCTACATTACAACCACGCATAACCGCAATATGGTATGACAATAGCTGTAAAGGGATAGTAGCCAGTAAAGGCACAAAGGTTTCGCCGGTTAACGGTATTTCAATAATATAATCGGCCATTTCTTTAACATCCGTATCCCCTTCGGATACGATAGCTATAACATGGCCGCCCCGGGCTTTAACTTCCTGTATATTGCTGATCACCTTTTCATACGATGAATTTTTGGTAGCGATGAACACAACCGGCATATCTGCATCAATTAAGGCAATTGGGCCGTGTTTCATTTCTGCCGCCGGGTAACCTTCTGCATGGATGTAAGAGATCTCTTTAAGCTTAAGCGCACCCTCTAATGCAACCGGGAACGAGCTGCCGCGGCCAAGGAAGAGACAGTTGGCAGAATCTTTAAAACGTTCGGCAATTACTTTAACTGCATCATTGCATTTTAAGGTCTGCTCTACCAACGCAGGGATCTCGTCCAGCTCGGTAAGGTATTCTATAAACTTGCTTTGCGTAATAGTGCCCCGTTGCTGTGCTATGTAAAATGCAATAAGCGTTAAAATGGTAACCTGCGCTGTAAAGGCTTTTGTTGATGCTACACCGATCTCCGGTCCTGCATGGGTATAAACACCTGCATGGGTAATCCGCGGGATGGATGCCCCCACCACATTACAAATACCAAATATCGTAGCGCCCTTTTCTTTAGCTAATTCAATAGCAGCCATGGTATCGGCAGTTTCTCCGGATTGCGAAATGGCAATAACCAGATCTTTTGATGATATAATTGGGTTGCGATACCTAAACTCTGATGCATACTCTACCTCTACAGGTACACGGGCATACTCTTCTATTAAATATTCGCCAACCAAACCGGCGTGCCATGATGTACCGCAGGCAACAATAATAATACGGTCAACGTTTTTCACTTTCTCTATATACTCTTTTATCCCGCCCAGTGTAACCAGGCCCTGCGCCGGGTCTATACGGCCGCGCAGGCAATCGCGGATGGAGCGGGGCTGCTCGTATATCTCCTTAAGCATAAAGTGGTCGTAGCCGCCTTTTTCAAGCATTTCCAGCTTAAGCTCAAGTTCCTGGATATACGGTGTTTGTATCGTATTGTCGATATGCTTAATCAGCAGGTCATCCCGCCTCACATAGGCAATCTCGTTATCATTTAAATAAATAACGTTTTTGGTATATTCCACAATCGGCGTAGCATCAGATGCAATAAAGTATTCGCCTTTGCCTACACCTATAACCATCGGGCTGCCTTTGCGGGCGGCTATGAGTTCGTCGGGCTCATCTGTGCTCATAATAACGATGGCATAAGCACCAACCACGCGGTTCAGGGCAAGCCTTACTGCCTCGCGCAGGCCCAGGCCGGTAACATCTTTAATTTCTTCAATAAGATGTATCAGCACTTCTGTATCTGTATCGCTTTTAAATTCGTGCCCTTTTGATGACAGGGCTTCTTTTAGCGTAGCATAGTTCTCGATGATCCCGTTATGTATAATGGTTAGCTTCCCATCACCAGAAGTATGCGGATGAGAATTTCTGTCGCTGGGGGCGCCGTGCGTGGCCCACCGGGTATGGCCCATACCTGCAGAACCACTAAGGTCCTCAGCCTTTACGAAATTTTCAAGATCAATAACTTTTCCTGCTTTTTTAAAAAGTTTCAGCCCTTCATTGTACAGGGCAATACCGGCACTGTCATAACCCCGGTACTCCAGCCTGTGAAGCCCTTTGATCACTATCGGATAGGCATCTCTGAAACCTATATAACCTACTATGCCGCACATAAATAAAGTATTTTTATGGTAATAATTAGAATTGATTGTGCGACAAAAGTAACAGATAAATAATATTATCTACGCTAAAAACAGCATATAAAAAAAAATACCCCATGTGGGGCTTTTTTTAACCTGATTTAAAAAGTTTTTAAAAAAATTTAATAAGTTTTATTGGGTAAGTTTGGTATAAATGATATTGATCTTTACCCTGTATGCTGAATTTTTACCCCCGATCATTGACCGGTCTGCATAATTTGCCTCGGGTGTAACAACGATGGCAGTACCGGTAGGATCTACCGGTGCCAGATAAGTTCCATAGTCTACCGTTTTACCGGTTATAAGATCCTGAAGAAATGCCGTTATAATAAAATGATACTCACCCGTGGTTGGATTATAGTTGCCCCCAAATACTGAATTAGCGCGTGCATCAGAACTTGAAGCATCCTGTATAGTTACCCGCTGCCCTGCTATGTTATACTTGTAAAGGGTTAATCTTTTAGCGGGTGCAAATGGCGTAGCTGTGCCGGGCTTAATCTTTACAACCAATTCTGCACGGTTAAGCACTACTTTATTATCTAATGAAGTAAACAGGTTTTTTATATCCGGGAAGGACAGTTTAGCCCTTAACCCTGCAAGCCCCTGTAAATAAACAAGCCCATCGGTGGATGTACCATCTAACGAAGCCTTAACTTTATCCGAATAAGTGTGTTTAAATTCATTAACATTTACGCCAAAAGGCAATGATGCAATTGCGGTATCTATGGTAGTACCATCTACGCGTTTGTAATAAACCTTTACTGATGCCGAATCGAGGTTGAAGAATAAATTACCACCAGTACCGGGCGTCTGGTTTTTATCTAAAGTAAAATAAAGCCCATTTACGGTATTTTCAAATATTGTGCTTGAACTTAACGTGGATGAACTTGCACTAAACAGGTTAGTGTTGATAAATGAGTTACTGATGGGTATGCGTAGTTGCGGCGGAACCTTCTGTATAGTATCAACTTTACCGGTTCTGATATTGGCAATGGTTACGCTATCATGCGACCGTGCAAAGAATGTTTTTGTGCCCAACAATTCGGGCTTTGAGGCAAAGTGATAGGTATTGGCGTAAGCTTTGGTTGTTACAATTCGTTCGTTAAGTTGATGAACATCAATTTTATAGCTCGACAAAAGCGAATCGCCGTAAAAACTAACACCGGCAGCATATGGCAAAACCAGCCTTACCGAATCAATTGTAACGGTGCCGGTTGGCAAGGTGTAAGCTGTTCCGCCTGGTAAACGCAGTACAGCAGCAATATTAGCTTCGGTAGTGCCAAGATCCGGGTCTTTAAAATAAGCCAGTGGCGCTCTTGTATTAAAATTGTTAGTTATAATAGAGTCTTCCCTAACAGTGGTGGTAACCACACTGGTGTCCTGTATCAGCGTACCATTGATCCGTGTTGCCGGGTCAACATCCAACCCGATACTGTCCTGGGTTTTACAGCTATCCAAAATAAAAAGACTTATTAACAGGGTTAATAAGCCTAATTTGTTAAATTTCATATATAATTTAAAAGCTTATGCAACATCCACCAGTTGCTCGCTGGTGATTTCTTCGTAAAAATTGTAATAATTTTCGTAATCAGAGGTAGAAACGTATTCCATAACTGATTTATTGCTGTTTTTAACATTATTTAACACATCAGCATCAATATTGGCGCTGCCCAAAACGATGGCGTCGCTATACTGAATAGCACCTGCATACATAGCTGTATTGGTTCCGTCTTTGTACGCTTCGGTATTAGCTTCGGTCATGTCACCCATTACCGCTTTACGAGAAAAATCGGCATCCATCTTTTCCGTAAAATCATTCTCATAAATAGAGTAAACTACTTTTGAGTTTTTGAAAGTAGGATCGTCCTTGTAGGTTGTTTTTAAATACGCCGGTACCAAAGCACTCATCCAACCGTGGCAATGAATAACATCAGGCGCCCAGCCCAGTTTCTTAACGGTTTCTAAAGCACCTTTACAGAAAAATATCATGCGCTCATCATTGTCGGCATAAAATTTACCGTCCTTATCATTAAACACATGTTTACGTTGAAAATATTCTTCGTTATCTAAAAAGTACACCTGCATACGTGCTGCAGGGATAGAAGCTACCTTGATGATCAGCGGATTATCATTATCATTAATAATAATATTCATCCCTGATAAACGGATAACTTCATGTAAACGGTTCCTGCGCTCATTAATGTTCCCGAAACGCGGCATCAAAATGCGGATCTCGAAACCTTTCTCCTGCATAGCTTGCGGAAGCTGGCGTGTGATCTCAGCAATTTTTGTTAATTCGAGAAAAGGAGACATTTCATGAGTTATGAACAGTAGTTTTGATTTACCCATCACTAATCTATTAATAAATGTAAAGAAGTCAAAAATTTGAGTTTGCAAATATAAGCATTATTATATGAACTGGCAACCACTTGTGCAATAGCGTTTGGTAGTTTTTAGTTATTTATACACCTTTACCAAATTTTTGCAATCTATTTAGTTTGAAAACATTTACTACACGCCGGCAGGTACGCAGTTATTTAATTTCACAAGGCAATGTAACCATTGGGTTTGTGCCTACCATGGGCGCGCTGCACAACGGGCACCTGTCTTTAATTGCGCAATCAAAACAGGCCAACCAAATTACTGTTTGCAGTATTTTTGTAAACCCCACCCAGTTTAACGACCCGAAGGATCTGGAAAAGTATCCCCGCCCGATTGAAGCCGACAAAGCCAAATTGGAACAAGCCGGATGCGACATTTTATTTACCCCGGATGTGAGCGAAATGTATGACGATAATGAGCAATGGCATTTAGATATCGGCCGGTTAGAGCATTTACTCGAAGGCGAATTCAGGCCCGGCCATTATCAGGGGGTTATGCAGGTTGTATTTAAACTGCTTGATATTGTAAAACCGGCTAACCTTTATATGGGGCAAAAGGATTATCAGCAGTTTATGGTAGTAAGCCGCATGGTAGAGTTACTGAAAATACCGGTTAACATGGTAATGTGCCCTATTGAACGCGAGGCCGACGGCCTGGCCATGAGTTCGCGCAATATCCATTTAACCCCTGTAGATAGAGAACATTCGTTAGTGTTATCAAAAACATTAACTTGGGTAAAAGATAATTTTAACAGCAATGATATAGCAACATTACAACAGCACGCTATAGAAAAACTGGCCGCAGAAGATGAGGTAGAACCAGAGTATTTTAGAATTGTAGATGGCAAAACACTATTGCAGGCCAAAGCCGATACCCAAAACATTGTGGCACTTACTGCCGCCCGTGTAGGTAAAACAAGGTTGATAGATAATGTGATAGTACGGTAAATAGTAAAACAGGCGCGTTTTGATGCCTGATATATTTTACAAACCACTGAAATATTGGCTATCGTATATGGACTAAAATAATTCCTACCTTTGCAATATGATTATTGAGGTATTAAAATCAAAGCTTCATCGCGTTAAGGTTACACAGGCCGAATTGAACTATGTTGGCAGTATAACTATTGATGAAGACCTTATTGAAGCGGCTAATATCATCCCTAATGAGAAAGTGCAAATTGTGAACAACAATAACGGCGCCCGTTTCGAAACTTACGTTATTAAAGGCGAACGCGGTACCGGCACTATTTGCCTTAACGGCGCAACCGCCAGGCTTGCCCAGGTTGGCGATATTGTGATCATCATGTCTTACGCCTACATGGAAGCCGAAGAAGCCCGTGCTTATGAGCCTATTTTGATCTTTCCGGATGCGAATAACAAACTAATAAAGTAATTTAGGGGCCCTTAAATCCTTATTAATGAAACTTTACTGCTTATTACTCTTTTCGTTTTTTTCTCTGCAATGTTTGGCGCAAATTGAAGACAGAACCTATTATGACAAAAATGGGTGGCCAGCCAAAAGCAGTGATAGTATTTACTACATGCAAACTATCCGACCGGATAGCGCATCAAAACTTTTTATTGTACAACAATACTATAAAAACGGGCAACCAAAACTTATTGGGAAATCCATTTCTTTAACATCACTAAAATTTGATGGGAATGTAATTGAGTATTATAATAACGCCAAAAGGAAAATAATGGCTAATTATAAAGATGGTAACAGATTTGGCTCTTATTACGAGTATTTTCCATCCGGCAAGCTGTACGTTCATAAAGAATATACGCTCAAAAAAGGCCCGTCAGATTCTTTAAATTTCACCATTCAAAATGTTTATGATACAACAGGCGTTGTTACCGCTACAGATGGCAATGGTGTTTACAGCCAGTACGACCAGAATTTTACCCATGTCACAGAAAGTGGCCCTATTAAAAATGGGAAACGAAACGGTGAATGGAAAGGGGCTTATAAAGAGAGGGATATCACTTTCGTAGAAACTTACACAGATGGTGAATTGCTATCCGGGGAAGCTTCATCAATGGGGCAAAAATCAAGCTATAAAAAAAGATTTATAGTTCCTGAATTTCCTGGAGGGGATGTTGCTTTCGGGAGATTTTTAGGAACGCATATGCGTTACCCGATCATTGACCTGCAAAATAAGGTTCAGGGAAGGGTAGTATTAACGTTTATTATTGAAAAGGATGGTAAAATAACAAATTTGGAAATATTAAGCTCTTTGAGTTCAACTACAGACGAAGAGGCTGTTAAAACCCTAACTGCTTCTTCCCCATGGATCAATGGCTATGAATTTGGGTTCCCTGCAACCATAAGGTACAGTATGCCGATTACGTTTTCCATGGCTAATAATTAGCAAATTTAATTTGTTATTAAGGGCAAAAACTTATCAGATAAGTTAGCTGGGTTAATAGAAAGCCAATAGCTATATTAAATTGCAAATTAAACTACTCAAATACCTGCAAATTACTATCTTTGCACCCCGACGCTGAGGTCGGGATTTTTCGCCTTTCAGCGCATAGGATTTATGTTAAATGGACCATCCATTTTTAACTTTTGAATTTTAACTTTTTGACTTAAAAAAGCCCTATGCCCAAAGATACTTCCATTAAATCCGTATTAATTATTGGTTCAGGCCCTATTATTATAGGCCAGGCGTGCGAGTTTGATTACGCCGGTTCGCAGGCTGCCTTGTCTTTAAAAGATGAAGGGATAACCGTTTCCATCATCAACAGTAACCCCGCCACCATCATGACGGATAAAGTTATTGGCGACCACGTGTACCTGCTGCCGCTTACCTGCGACAGTATTGAACAGATCCTTCAGGAACAACATATTGATGCCGTGCTGCCTACAATGGGTGGCCAAACAGCATTAAACCTTTGTATTGAGGCTGACGAACGCGGCATCTGGAAAAAATACGGTGTTAAAATTGTAGGTGTTGATATTGCCGCGATAGAAAAAACAGAGAACCGCGAAGCCTTTCGCCAGTTAATGGTTGATATTGGCGTTGGGGTAGCCACTTCAAAAATTGCCAACTCGTTTTTAGAGGGTAAAGAAGCTGCGCAAACTATCGGTTTCCCGCTGGTGATACGCCCAAGCTATACATTAGGCGGTAAAGGCGCCGGCTTTGTACATAAAAAAGAAGAATTTGACGCCGCTTTAAGCCGCGGCCTGCAAGCATCGCCAACCCACGAAGTTTTGGTTGAGCAGGCTGTTTTAGGCTGGAAAGAATATGAGCTGGAGCTGCTAAGAGATAATAATGATAACGTGATCATTATCTGTTCTATCGAAAACTTCGACCCGATGGGCATCCATACCGGCGATTCGATAACCGTAGCCCCTGCCATGACCCTGAGCGACCGCTGCTACCAGGAAATGCGTAACCAGGCCATCAAAATGATGCGCGCCATTGGTAACTTTGCAGGCGGTTGTAACGTACAGTTCTCGGTTAACCCGGCTAACGAAGAAATTATTGCCATCGAGATCAACCCGCGTGTATCGCGTTCATCAGCACTGGCATCAAAAGCAACCGGCTACCCAATTGCCAAAATAGCTGCCAAGCTGGCCATTGGTTACAACCTGGATGAGATAGAGAACCAGATCACCAAAACAACATCGGCTTACTTTGAACCTACGCTGGATTACGTGATCGTAAAGATCCCGCGCTGGAATTTTGATAAATTTAAAGGCGCTAACCGCCAGCTGGGCCTCACCATGAAATCGGTAGGCGAGGTAATGGGTATAGGCCGCAGCTTTATTGAAGCCCTGCAGAAGGCTTGCCAGAGTTTAGAAATTGGACGTGCCGGCCTTGGTGCAGATGGCCGCCAAAGCCGCAACCTGGAAGAGATTATGCACAGCCTGGAGCATCCAAGCTGGGACAGGCTATTCCACATTTATGATGCCATGAGCCTCGGCGTGCCTATCGAGTCTATCCGCAAGGTAACTAAAATAGACCGCTGGTTCCTGAACCAGATCCAGGATGTAGTGAATCTGGAAACAGAACTGCGCCGCTACTCCTTAAATAACATTCCGGAAGATTTTTTCTTCACCCTTAAACAACGTGGTTTTTCGGATACGCAAATCTCCTATATTTTAGGCAATGTGACCGAAGAGGATGTTTACCAGCGCCGTAAAGCATTGGGCATTAAACGTGTTTATAAGATGGTGGATACCTGCGCAGCCGAATTCGCTGCAAAAACACCCTACTATTATTCCACTTACGAGGGCGAGAACGAATCTATCGTATCTGATAAAAAGAAGATCATCGTATTAGGATCGGGCCCCAACCGTATAGGCCAGGGTATTGAGTTTGATTACAGCTGTGTGCATGGTTTATTAGCCGCTAAAGAAAGCGGTTACGAAGCCATTATGGTTAACTGTAACCCCGAAACCGTATCTACCGATTTTAACATGGCCGATAAGCTTTATTTTGAGCCCGTTTTCTGGGAGCACGTACGCGAGATCATCGATCTGGAGAAACCGGAGGGCGTTATCGTCCAATTAGGGGGCCAAACCGCCCTTAAAATGGCCGAAAAGCTCCATCAGCACGGCATTAAGATCATCGGCACATCATTCAATGATATGGATGTGGCCGAAGACCGCGGCCGTTTCAGCGACCTGTTAAAAGACCTAAATATTCCTTACCCTAAATATGGGGTTGCAGAAAGTGCTGAAGAAGCACTGGAAGTTGCACATGAAGTTGGTTACCCGGTATTGGTTCGCCCAAGCTATGTATTAGGCGGCCAGGGAATGAGCATTGTGATCAACGATGAAGACCTGGAGAAAGCAGTGGTAAACCTGTTGAAAAATTTACCCGGTAATAGGGTATTAATTGACCACTTCCTGGATCGTGCTGCAGAAACCGAGTCAGACTCTATCCACGATGGCGAGGATGTGCATATCATTGGTATGATGGAACATATTGAGCCGGCCGGCATCCACTCGGGCGACTCATTTGCCGTGCTGCCACCATTTGACCTGAGCGATAACGTGATTAGCCAGATGGAAGAATATACCGCCAAAATAGCACGTGCCTTAAACGTACGCGGCTTGCTGAATATCCAGTTTGCAGTAAAAGAAGATAAGGTTTATGTAATAGAAGCCAACCCGCGGGCATCACGTACGGTACCGTTTATAGCTAAGGCCTATGATGTACCTTACATCAATATAGCCGCCAAAGTAATGCTGGGTGTTAACAAATTAAAAGATTTTACCATTGAGCGTAAGCTTAAGGGATACGCAATAAAAGAGCCCGTATTTTCGTTTGATAAGTTCCCGGAAGTGAATAAGGAGCTTGGCCCCGAAATGAAATCAACAGGCGAGGCTATCAGGTTTATTCCTGATCTGCAAGACCCATATTTCAGGCACCTGTATAAAGAAAAGTCAATGTATTTGAGCAAATAAATTCATACTGGCATCAGGTTTGAATTTAAGGTTAGCCGCCTATATTTTTAGGCGGTTAATATGGTTTAATTTAGGAGTACTGTATTGAAAGTTAGTTTAAAGAATAATGCGCCGGTTGTTAATTTAAGTAATATCGACCCGGAGGATGTAGGTGATGTTTTGTTAAAGATCGAAAGATCGTTTAATATCAGGTTTATAGATGAAGACCTAACCCACATTAAAACCTTTGGCGCCCTGTGCGATCTGGTTGTGGATAAGGTTAAACAGGTACAAAGCGACAGCTGTACAACGCAGCAGGCCTTTTATAAGCTGCGCAGTGCCATTAACGCCAAAAAACCTATAGAGCGCTGCGACCTAAAGCCGCAAACCAAACTTTGCGAACTTTTTCCGCGAGATAACCGGATTGAGGTTGTTGCTGATGTAGAGAACGAAATGGGCTTGCACATGAACCTGTTGCGCCCTAAACCAGGTATTGTGTGGGCGTTTGCCATATCGTTGCTTGTTTTTATAAGCCTTAGCTTTGTTTATGGCGTTATAGGCTACATCGGCATGGTGATCTCTGTTGCAGGATTGATCCTGGCTGGCAAATTTGGCCGCGAACTTAAAGTAAAAACACTTGGCGACCTGGCCGAAAAAATTGCCCGCGAGCATTATTTAAAATGCCGCCGCGATGCATCATCCGTTAACCGTGCAGAAATTGCAGGAAAAGTAAAAGCCCTTTTTGCCGATTACTTATCGGTGGAGCCATCCTCCTTAAGAAAAGAAGCAAGGTTTGCATAGATGATTTAAAAAGTAATTGAAAAGATTTAATAGCGATGGGTTGAAAGCTCCTCGCTATTTTTTTTTATATACTGTTATTAGTGTAATAACAAACTATCTGTCCACCACTAACCCCCATACCTCAAACGTAAGCCGCGCTTTAGGGTTAACTTTTTCTTTGTGTTGTTTAGATCCGGTAACCGTGTCGCCTGCAAAGTGCTGCAGGTCATCCGCTGTTAACACCCGTTGGGCTACCCCTTGTATAATTACCCCACGGCCTTTTAACTGCACCGGGAGTTTAATATTGTAGTTTTTAAAATGTGCTGCTATGATCTTCCCGCCGCCGGCATCCATTTCAAACCAGCCGCCTTTTTCTTGGGTTACACGTATTATAGTACCGCTTAACGCGGTGGTTTGCCTTATCTTTTTGCCCATCAGCGTTTCTATCCTGGTAGCCGGCACGGGCGCAATGCCCTTGGGCTTATTGCCAAAAACCATTCCGTGCGGCAGTGCTACTTTTTTTTGGGCAAACCCGTTTAACCCGCAAAAAATAAATAATATCAATACTAATTTCTTCATCCCCTGTTTTAACATTCTTAGCAGTTGTTGGTTTTATCTGTTTGTTTGGTTTATAGTTATTTTCATAAAAATATTTTAGGCCCGCAGCTTATTTTAAGATATTTGTATCATTACAAGCACCCCATAAACGTATATGTTATTAGCCAGGTATCAGCACGAATATATTGAAGCAGGATGCGACGAAGCCGGTCGCGGTTGCCTGGCCGGGCCTGTATTTGCTGCGGCGGTTATCCTTCCCCGCGATTTTAACCACAGCCTGCTAAATGATTCCAAACTGATACATGAAGAGGTGCGTTATGCGCTGCGTGCCGAAATAGAGGAAAAAGCCATTGCCCATGCTGTTGCCTGGTGTGATAATTTGGAGATAGATGAGATCAATATCCTGAATGCATCCTTCTTGGCTATGCACCGTGCTATAGATAAGCTGCTTTGCATACCGCAATACTTAATTATTGATGGCAACCGGTTCAATAAATACCGCGATATTCCGCATGCCTGTATTGTTAAAGGCGATTCAAAATACTTTAGTATAGCGGCAGCATCCATCCTGGCCAAAACCTATCGCGATGATTATATGAAACAAATTGCCTTAGAGCACCCGGAATACGAGTGGCAAAGCAACAAGGGCTATCCAACCATCAGCCACCGTAAAATGGTGATGGAACGCGGGCATACGCCATACCATCGTAAAACTTTCCGGATAACCGACCCCGAACTGGTTGAATTATAAAAGTTAATTGCCAAACCCTGCAAGGTTTAATACCTTTGAACGAACCAATTACGCCCGGCCTTGAGGATACTGATATTAACACACCGCGCACCGTTCCCCCAAAATGGCGGCTACCCCATTGTGGTAGGCAATACCATTAAAGGGCTGGTTGAGCTTGGCCACCAGGTAACGTTATTATCCCTCAACGTAAAAAAGAACAGATCACCGGCGGAGCGCGATGCACTGCTGGATAAGATCACCTACAGCGAGTACGATATCGATACCCGTGTTACCATCATAGAGGCGGTAAGCAACCTATTTACCAATAACTCTTACAACATTGATAAGTATTACCATGCCGGGTTCGAGAAACTGCTTTTTAAAACTCTTATAGATAACAGGTACGATATCATCCAGTTAGAGGGCATCTTTGTAGCGCCATATCTGGGTGTTATTCGCAAAAATTCAAAAGCTAAGGTAATTTTCAGGGCGCATAATATCGAGCATCAGGTTTGGCAAAAGCTGGCCCAGCAAAAAAGCGACCCCTTTAAACGCTGGTACCTGCAGCTATTGGCCCGGCGCATCAAAAATTACGAACTGGCGCTGCTTAATAAGTTTGATGCCATGGTAGTATTTACCGAGCAGGATAAAACCTCCATGCTATCCTTTGGTACAAGGATACCGCTTATTGTGCTGCCGATAGGTATTGACCTGAGCCTTTATAAACCCGACCATAGTAAAGATGATTTTCCGAGCCTGTTTTTTCTCGGATCGTTAGATTGGCTGCCCAACAGGGAGGGGATAGAGTGGTTCATCGATAACTTTCATAAAGAACTTACAGACGGCGACCTGAAAGCCCGGTTTTATGTGGCAGGCCACAACATCCCCGAGCAGTTTGACGATTATGAAGTACTTGGCAAAGTATTTATACATGGCGAGGTTGACGATGCGCTGGAGTTTGTGAACAGTAAATCCATCATGATCGTGCCGCTGCTATCCGGCGGGGGCATGCGGGTAAAGATCGTAGAAGGTATGGCGATGGAGAAATGCATCATATCTACAACTTTAGGTGCAGAAGGCATAAATATCGAAACCGGTAAAAATATCATTATTGCTAATGATATAGACGAATTTTATAACGCCATAAAAAAATGCATTACCGATGAGCATTATTGCAGGCAGGTTGGCCATGCTGCCCGCCACCTGGTACAGCAGCAACACGATATAAATAACATTACCCTGCAGCTGGCCGGCTTTTACCAATCAATTATATAAACACACCTACGCACTACAGCTATTTTGCTATTTTTGCCACAATACTAAATTTAACCATGAAGAATACAGCTTTAACACAAGTACATACAGATCTGGGCGCTAAGATGGTGCCGTTTGCGGGCTATAACATGCCGGTACAATACGTTGGCATTAATGCCGAACATGATACCGTGCGCAAGGGCGTGGGTGTGTTTGATGTGAGCCACATGGGCGAATTTATACTGAAAGGCGAAAAGGCGCTTAACCTGATCCAACGTGTTACCAGTAACGATGCCTCTAAACTTTATGATGGTAAAGTGCAGTACTCGTGCCTGCCAAACGAGGACGGCGGTATTGTAGATGATCTGCTGGTTTACCGGATAGATGAAAAAACCTACATGCTGGTTGTTAACGCTTCAAACATAGAGAAAGACTGGAACTGGATAGCCAAATACAATACCGATGGGGTGGATATGAAAGATATATCAGACCGCACCTCGCTGTTAGCCGTACAAGGCCCTAAAGCTGCTGATGCGCTGCAAAGCCTTACAGATATAGACCTGGCTTCGATGGAATACTATACCTTTAAAAAGGGCACATTTGCCGGGATTGAAAACGTTATCGTTTCTGCTACCGGGTACACCGGCGCCGGCGGGTTTGAGATTTACTTTGATAATGAGCATGCCGAATTTATCTGGAATGAAGTATTTAAAGCCGGTGAGCCATTTGGCATCAAACCAATTGGTTTGGCTGCGCGCGATACTTTACGCTTAGAAATGGGCTTTTGCCTTTACGGTAACGATATTGATGATACTACTTCGCCGTTAGAGGCAGGCTTGGGCTGGGTAACCAAATTCAATAAAGATTTTACCAACTCAGCAGCTTTACAAGAACAAAAAGCAGCGGGTGTAACACGTAAGTTAATCGGTTTTGAAATGATAGACCGCGGCATCCCCCGCCACGATTACCAGATTGTTGACGCCGATGGTAATGTTATTGGTAAAGTAACATCAGGCACTCAATCGCCATCGCTGCAAAAAGCAATTGGCCTGGGTTATGTTAAAAATGAATTTGCTAAAGAAGGTACGGAGATTTACATCCTTATCCGCGATAATAAAGTAAAAGCAAAGGTTGCTAAACCTCCGTTTTATAAATAGAGCCCCTAACCCCCTGCAGGGGAAACAGAAATTGATTAGCACATCATGACCGATCAGAATAATCCTACTTCCCCTTCAGGGGGCCGGGGGGCTTCGTTAGACGTTTGCCTTACCCCTGCCCTTATACCGTTATATAATGTGCAGGATTATATCGTAGTGGTCATAGATATCTTCCGGGCCACTTCGTCTATTTGCTATGGGATAGAAAATGGCGCCGAGGCCATTATCCCGGTATCTGAAGTAGAGGAATGCGCCGCCTATCGTGAAAAGGGGCTAAACTATTTGATAGCAGCCGAGCGGGATGGTAAGGTAGTAGATGGTTTTGATTTTGGCAATTCGCCATTCTCCTATACGGCCGAAAAGGTATCTGGTAAAACGGTGGTGCTTACTACTACCAACGGTACACATGCGCTGCATTTATCGCGCAGTGCCAAAAAAATAGTGATAGGTTCTTTTTTGAATTTAACTGCACTTTGTAACTGGTTAAAAACACAGCAGGAAAACATCCTGCTGGTTTGTGCGGGCTGGAAAAACAACTTTAACCTGGAAGACACCCTTTTTGCCGGCGCCGTGATAGAACAATTGAAAGATACCGGCTTTATACTGGATGACCCTGCTATTGCCGCAAACGATCTGTTCCGGATAGGCAAACAGGATATAGCCCAATACCTTAGCAAAACATCCCATGGCGAACGCCTCAAAAAGCTGGGCATCGAAAAAGATATAGCGTTTTGCCTGCAGGTAGATCTTACTACGGCTATCCCGGTACTGGATGGCGAAAAGCTGGTTAAGCTCGTTTAATAGCTGTGTTATTTTAGTTTTTCATTACTCTTATGCCTGTCGGCATCGCGGATGTTTTTCTTTTTCATGTTTTTTTCCAGCGCTTCGGTCAGGTCAATCCCGGTTTGGTTAGCCAGGCAGATCAGCACAAAAAGCACATCGGCCATTTCATCGGCCAGGTTAACTTCTTTATCCGATGCCTTGAACGACTGCTCGCCGTATTGCCTCGCCATAATGCGGGCAACTTCGCCTACTTCTTCCATCAACATAGCGGTATTCGTTAATTCATTAAAATAACGCACCCCGGTTGTTTTTATCCACTCATCAACCAGTTGCTGGGCTTGTTTAATTTCCATAAGGCAAGATAGAAAAATTTGGAAGGTGAGGTGGCATGGTTATGCGCATAGCGGCTATTTTACTCACCCCAACATCGCTTCGCTCGTCCACCCGCTCTTTGCCTGCGCGAATAGAGGGTTGAGAACTTAGTGCCACGGATGAGGAACTCAACGCCCGAAAACCACTCACAAATCAACCACTCTCCACTCACTAAGCTTACCAAATCATTATCTTTGCAACCGTTATGACGATGAGTGTGGGCACACCTTTCCAATTTTTAGATCAGGATCTTTTATTATTGCCGCAAAAGGCTATTTACTGGCAACAAGAAAATGCCTTGATAGCAGCTGACGTACATTTTGGCAAGGTTGGGCATTTCCGTAAGGCGGGCATCGCCATACCCCGCAATATGGAACAGGATGACCTTGCCATGTTATCAGACCTGATCCACGAGCATCAACCCCAAAAACTTATATTTCTGGGCGACCTATTCCACAGCGATATGAATAACGATTGGGATTGGTTTGTACTTTGGCGCAGTCAGTTCCCTAAATTACAGATCATCCTGATAAAAGGCAATCATGACATTATCAGCGATAAAAACTATATAGATCTGGGCATCACCCTGCATAAAAAGTTAATTATGGGGCCGTTCCTGATGCTTCATCACCCACTTGCCAATCCGGAACAAAAAGAGGAAGGCGGCTATGTTTTATGCGGGCATATTCACCCTGGCGTGAGCCTGGTTGGCAGGGGCCGGCAAAGTGTTACACTGCCTTGTTTTGCTTTTGGTAAAAACCAGGCCATACTACCATCTTTTGGCAGGTTTACCGGTAAAGTGGCTATTTTGAGCAGAAAGGCCGATCGTGTTTTTGGCGTATTAAAAGATAAGGTAATCGCCATAACCTAACTGCGGGCAGATTTTTTTTTGCTAACTTATTGTTTTTCTATTAGTTATTTGTAAATTGAGGTCTCCCAATAACCTGAATTGATATATGAAAAGCGTAAAACACATCCTTGCCCGCAAGGGGAGCAATGTTATTGCCGTACCCGCGCAAACCACTGTTTTAAACGTATTAAAACTAATGGCCGAAAAAAATATCGGTTCGGTAGTGGTTACCCAAAACGATGAATACCTTGGCCTGGTAACCGAAAGGGATTATGCCCGTAAGATCATCCTGATGGGAAAACATTCTGATGATACTACGGTTGGCGAGATCATGAGCAACGGGTTTCCGCATATCACTCCGGAATCGTCTGTAGATGATTGCATGCTCATCATGAGCGAGCGCAACATTCGCTACCTGCCCGTGTTTGATAAGGAACAAAAGCTATGCGGAATTATCTCTATTAACGATCTGGTTTACGAAACCATTCACTCACAAAAAGAAACCATAGAGCAGTTGCACAGCTATATACAGTCCACTTAAACAGCGCCTAAAACCATTCGCGTATTAAAAAGTTAATAATTTGCAGCTAAATAAACGCTGTAAATTATTATGCCCTATTCATCAAAAGAACAAGCTACGCCGATAATGCTGGGTGCCGAGGTTTTTATAGAGCCCGGGCAATCACCCCAGGAGATTGACCTGTGGTTTAAACGTTTACAGGAAGCCGGGATGACGGTTACCCGCGTCCGCCTGTTTGAAACCTATATGCACAATGATGATGGAACCTGGGATTTTACATTATTTGATGAAGCTTACAAGGCTGCCGATAAATACGGTATCAAAATTTATGGCAACCTGTTTCCGGCTACGGCCTTTACCGACCTGGGCGGGTTAAAATTCCCGAAGGATGAAAAACACCTTGGTACAATTGCGCGATATGTAGAAAATGTGGTAGGCCACTTTAAACAGTTCAGATCCTGCTATGGCTGGGTGCCGGTGAACGAGCCGGGCGTGGGGCATTTTCCACAAGAACAATTTGCGACAGATAAATTTAAAGAATGGCAGTCGGCCCAGTCTAATCCCGAATACAACAGCGGCGGCTACGATCGCTTTAACTTTGCCGACGAACGTTTTCATCTGTATTACAATACCTGGTTCTTACAATGGCTAACGGATGAGATCCATAAACATGACCCCGGCAGCATTATCCACATAAATAACCACGCTATATTTAAAAACGTGGCCGAATATGATTTCCCTGCGTGGCGCAATTTTTTAACCAGCCTGGGCGGCTCGGCACATGCCAGCTGGCATTTTGCATACTTTAACAGGCAGCAGTATGCTTTGGCGGTTGCGGCTAACTGCGAGATCCTACGTTCGGGGGCAGGAGAGATCCCTTGGTTTATGACGGAGTTGCAGGGCGGCAACAATACCTACAGCGGCTTTTTAGCGCTCTGCCCAACAAAAGAAGAGATTGCGCAGTGGCTATGGATAGCGATAGGCAGCGAAAGTAAGGGAGCTATTTTTTGGTGCTTAAACCCGCGCTCATCCGGTATTGAAGCCGGGGAATGGGCTATGCTTAACTATCACAACCAACCATCTGACAGGTTACTGGCTGCCACCAATGTTATTAACGCCCTAAATGAACACAGTAGCTTTTTTAAAGGCGCAAGGGAAGTAGAATCGGGCATTAACATACTTTATACCCGCGAATCCCTGTGGATTGAAAAAACGCTGCAAATGGGCGGCAAAAGCTATGAGGGACGCGATGAAGGTGGGGTGATGAAATCAGCCATTGCCTATTTTGAGGCTTTGGGCGAGGCTGGCGTGCAAGCTAACTTTAAAGAAATAAGCGAGTTTGATTTTAACAAAAGCAGTTATAACGGCATCGCTATTATTCTTCCGCATCAAATCTCTATTCCGTCAAAATACCGGGCTTTATTAGAATGTTTTGTAAAACAGGGCGGCAAACTGATTGCCGATGGCTTAACCGGTTATTACGACGAGAACGCTGTTGCTACGATACGCCTTGGCTTCCCCCTGCGTAATTTGCTTGGGGCAGATGTTTTGGAATATAAAGCCATAGATGATATGGAAGAAATGGTGGTCGATAGCATAGCTTTACCCGCCTATCAATGGAAGGCATTGTTAAAAAGCACCACAGCAAATAGCATTGCTGCCCGCGATAACGATATTATGGCAACCCATAATGAATTAGGCAAAGGATCGGTGTACTGGCTGCCATCCCTGGTGGGTTTAGGCAGCCGTATCCTGGGCGATTACGGGCATTTAAATATGTTTATGGCCAAAGCGCTTGATTACAGCACCCGTAACATGCCCTTTGTTTTTGAAGCGCCCCAACATGGCGTACTAATGAAAACCATGGTAAACGGCAAGGAAACAGTAACTATCCTTGTAAATAAAGCTGATGTGCGGCGCGAATTTAAGTTGATTCAAAAAGACGCTGCCTTACAGCCTATCATCCTATTTGCAAATAACGGCGGTAAAATTGGCGGTGGCCATATTAGTATAGAAGCAGAAGAGACACTCGTGATAAAATGGATGTAAACGGGTTTATCTTTTTATCTTTACCTATCCGCTTATTAGCTAATTCATGAAAATCGTATTTATTGTTGCCGCAATTGTATTACTCAACAATTTGGCATTTGGCCAGTCGGCCAAAATGGCTATCCCACTTGGGGGCAATGCCTGGGCAAAAGGCAATGCCGTTATAACAGATGGCGGTGCGTTTAACTGGAAAAACAGGCAGGATGTCATCAACATTTATTTTAAAACAAATAGCGCGCACCCCTTAAAGCTTGCTTTAAGATTGCGTGTGCCTGCCGGTAAAAGCACCATAGCTGCAACAGTGGCAAATATCGTTTTTGTTAAAAAACTAAACAACGCTGTTTTTGATACTGTAAGCCTGGGTACTTTAAATATAAGGCGGCCCGGTTATGTAAAAGTGGCGCTAAAAGGTATCAGCAAAACAGACAGCGTTTATGCACAGGTTACCGATTTGATTGTAGACGACCTAAAACCCCAGGATACGCTAACCTACGTAGTTGCCGGCTCTTCCTTTCATTTTGGCAGGCGGGGGCCATCGGTGCATTTAACTTACCAGGTGCCCAACGCTGTAAAAAATGAGGTAAAATGGTTTTACAACGAGATCACCGTTCCCCAAAAAATGGATGTGATCGGGTCTTATTTTATGGCCGATGGTTTTAAAGAGGGCTACTTTGGTATGCAGGTAAATTCTGCTGCCGAGCGCAGGGTATTGTTCTCGGTATGGAGCCCATTTAATACTGATGACCCTAACAGCATCCCGGATAGCCTGCGTATTAAATTATTAAAAAAAGGCGATAAAGTGCATGGCGGCGTTTTTGGCGATGAAGGATCTGGCGGGCAAAGCTATTTGCACTACCCATGGCAGGCAGGTAACACCTACGCTTTTTTATTAGAAGCAAACCCCAATAAAATAAAAAACACCACTACCTACACCGCCTGGTTTAAAGATATTAAAGCCGGCAAATGGCTGTTGATAGCAAGTTTTAGCAGGCCAAAAACAACAACTTATTTGAAAGGGCTGCATTCTTTCCTGGAAAATTTCGAACCTGAAAACGGTGATAAAACCCGGCTTGCTTATTACACAAACCAATGGGTTGCTGATAGCAGTGGCCAATGGCAGCCAATATGTAGTGCAACCTTTACAGGTGATGAAGCTGCACGAAAAAATTACCGAAATGACTATGCCGGCGGCACAAACGGCAAAATATTTTATCTTAAAAACGGCGGCTTTTTTAACGGACTTACGCAGTTAAACCAAAAGCTGGCAATTAAACCGCGAACAATACCGCCGGTTATTGCATTTAAGGATTTGCCGAGGTAGTTCATTAGCTTTTTTTATTCGTCTGGCTATCGCTTTCGCTTCATCCTCATGCAATCTGTAATCTACTATTTTATTTATCAACTCTAATGGCAACGGTTCACCCAAAGGGAATTGTACCGATCCCTTAGCGCCCTTGTAAACAGATAACCTATCTTTAAAGTGGCTTATAGCCCCTGCACCGGGGTAAAAGCCAATATGCTTTTCCCAGGCGGCAAAATAAACCAACACACCGTTTGCTTTGTAAGCAGGCATACTGTAACTGATAACCTCTTTGGCTTGCGGTGCCGTTTTTTTGATAGTATTGCGCAATTGCTGCAATTTGACTTGTACATCAGCCGGATAATTCCTAATGTAATCATCAACGTCTTTTGGTTTATTCATGGCTATTACCTGTTCATTTTGCTCATGTCCATATATAAGGCATTCCAGCGATGTCCATCGGGGTCGGTAAAGGCGCAGCCATACATCCACCCCTGAATTTCTGCCGGAGGGGCAAAAACATTACCGCCGGCTGCAATTACCTTTCTGGCAACTTCTTCCACCTCTTCGCGGCTTTCGGCACCAAAACTAAACATTACTTCTGTAGCCTTTGAAGTGTCAACCAGGCCATTTTGTGCAACGCTTTTAAATACATCTTCCTGAAAAAGCATGATAATGGTGTTTTTTTCGCTTACTGATAAAGCAACAGAGGTATCTGTGCTGCCGGGGCCTTCTTTAATGGTAAAGCCTATCCCGGTAAAGAACGCTTTCGACCGTTTGATATCCTTTACGGGCAGGTTCATCCAAAGTTCCTTCGTCATCGTATTTAGTTTTAAATTGGTTTATAATTACATCAAATATATAACCGTTACCTTACAACCTTAGGGTGTTATGCGACTATTTACAGGGCAAATCCCGACATGGTTTTTTATATTTATTATTTCAATTCAGCCTGTAACAGCCATTAAAATATTAAATATTGATAACAAACCAATTAAACGAAGCATTTACCTATTATTTTTTCATATTTGTTTAATTTATTACCCCATACAAAACACCTCCTGTGAACATAGATCTTACTAATTGCGATAAAGAACCTATCCATATCCCCGGTAAAATACAATCTCATGGGTTTTTAATAGTTATAGGCCAGGATGGAGCGATTCATTACCACAGCGAAAACATTAAAAACTTTATACCCGAGATTCCCGAGAATTTGATAGATAAACATATTAGCTCTATTGAATCTATTATTGGTAAAAACGAACCGCCGGACTTTATAAACAAGCTGATTACATTTGGCCGCACAAACGGCTTTGAGCAAACCAACCCGTTTAATACCGATATACAGGGAAAAGCATTTCACTTAATTATATCTCATTCCGGAGACTTTTACCTGCTGGAGTTTGAACCGGCAAAATCAGACAGCGTTACAGATGTGCACCGGATGATCGGCCGCTCCATCTCTGAAATGCTGGCCGATAAAAACCTGCAAAGCCTGCTTAATAACAGCGCCGTGCAGGTAAAAAATGTAATTGGATATGACCGTGTTATGGTTTACCGTTTTGCAGAAGACGGACATGGCGAGGTAATTGCCGAAGCAAAAAATGCCGAACTGACATCGTGGCTTGGGCTGCATTATCCCGCAACAGACATCCCCAAGCAAGCCCGCGAACTTTATAAGCAGAATTTAACCCGTTTAATTGCAAATGTACATACCGAACCTTCGGGCATATTAGCAGCAGCAAACAATACCCAACCATTGGATATGACCCTATCGCACCTTAGGGCGGTATCGCCGGTACATATTCAATACCTCAAAAACATGGGGGTCGAGTCGAGCTTCAGCATTTCATTATTGTATAAAAAAGAACTTTGGGGGCTTATTGCCTGCCATAGTTATTCACCGCGCTTTATTGATTACCGGTCGCGCGAGTCGGCCAAATTGATCGGGCAGATCCTGTCATCGGCATTAGAGTTCAGGCAAGACGAGGAGAATCAGCAACAGCAGGAACGTTATAAAAGCGCTGTTGACCAGTTGAGCCGCCTGATGCTGAAAGATAATAATATTGAGTATGCCCTAACCGGGCATGCTGTTACACTGATGAATGCAGTTGATGCTGCCGGTGCCGTGCTATTGTTTGAGAACAATATGATCAAATTGGGTGTAACCCCAACCGATTCGCAAATAACAAGCCTTACCGCCTGGCTAAAAAATAATATTGCCGATACTTTTTATTACACCAGCAACCTGCCCTCGGCCTATCCGGAAGCTACTCTATTTAGGGATGTAGCATCAGGCATCATGGCTACCGTACTGTCGCGCGAACTTGGCGAATATGTAATATGGTTTAAGCCCGAGCAGTTGCAAACCATTACCTGGGCCGGCAACCCCGAAAAACCTGCTATTGTTACCAACGATGGCGGCATGGCGCATATTTCGCCGCGCAACTCCTTCGAAGAATGGTCGCAAACAGTTACCGGTACGTCTAAAAGCTGGACCAACGAGGAGGTTAAATCTGTAGTACGCTTGCGCAGCGAGATCACTTACGCCATTAACCAAAAGGCAGGGGCCATACGCCTGCTCAATGAGAAGTTAAAACAGGCTTATGAAGAGCTGGATACGTTTAGCTTTACCATATCGCACGATCTGAAGAATCCTATCAGTACCATTAAAAGTTTTACCCAGATCTTGCTACGCGATAAGGATCTGAAGCCACAAACGCTAAAGGTACTGGAGCGTATTAATAACGGTGCCGATAAGATGAACAACATGATCAACGAGGTGTTAGACTATTCGCGCATCAACCGGTCAGACTTCGTGCTTACAGAAATTCAGCCAGGCAACATCATACGTGATATTGTGAACGATCTGCTGTTGGTTTATGGCGTTGATGAAAGCTGCATAACCATCGGCAATACCCCCAAAATACAAGGCGACCCGGTAATGATATCGCAGGTGTTTGCCAATATTATCAGTAATGCTGTAAAATACTCCATGAAATCTGAGCCGCCAAAAGTGGTTATAGAGGGTATGGAAAACGAGAACGAGGTGGTTTATACCATAACGGATAATGGCATGGGCATTGATATTAAACACCTGCCGCGCATATTCGAGTTATTCCACCGTACAGATAATGTTGGCGATATAGAGGGATCTGGCGTTGGGCTGGCCATTGTAAAACGAATTATAGAAAAACACCGCGGCAAAATCTGGGTAGACAGCGAACTTGGCGCAGGCTCTACATTTAATATCGCATTTATTAAATAACGTCGGCTTTAGGATGCCAGATCTATTGGCACCCGTTGATTTGTTTTATCAAACCATTCGCCAAACTTTAAAAAGGTTTGGTTAGCGGCGGCAATTACTACGGCCTCCTGTTCGGTGTTTTGCGGTTGCCCGTTAAGCGCATCCTTAAAGGTATCCCACATTTGCCCGGTTTTATCACCATAACCTGCAAAAAATGTCATCCCTTTATCTGCACCCAATTGCTGCTGCATCATCTTGCTGATGATCTTGCCGCCAAGGGTAGATCCCTCTATCACGTATAAAGCCCCTAATGCCTCTAAATGGGTATTGATGGCTGGAAGGTCATCGGCAGATGCCATTAAAGATACCTCGCCCCCAAGATTGGCTATATCGTTAGCAATAGCCTGTGTTTTGCGTCGTTCAACATTATCTGGCAACAGCCTGGTATCAATCACCTCATTTATCCGTTTTTCCAGTCCGCCAAAATAACTGTAAAATGTTTTAAGCAAATTAACATATTCATGTGGGGTACGTATCGCTTTCAGTTGCCCTACTAATACCTTCTCTAATAGCTGATGGTTATTTTGGGTTTCTTCTTTTAGTTTATCTGATAACATGCTTGAATTAAATAGGGATGTTTAATATACGCAGCAAATAAGCGCGCAGGTTTTTTTTGTGCAAAAAAATGTAAATGCTTAAAAGCTTGTTAATTAAAATATTATTATTTACAATTGTGTAAGTATGACACAATAAGGTTAAAGTGTCATCAACAACCAAATATAGCATAACGCTGCCTGGCTTTATGTAAACCGCTTTAAGCTGAAACTGTTTATGAAAAAAAATTATCTTTTGCTGTTGGCATTGCTGCCTGCATTTGCATCCGCCCAAACCAAATGGACCGAAACCAAAAATGGTGATATTACCTTGATAACTAACCAGAGCGGCCAAAGGCTGGGTTATGCTGCCACATCCGGTGTAAAGATCCTTACGGTTGACGGCCTTGCTTTTAAAGACCTGAATAAGAACGGCAAACTGGATAAATACGAAGACTGGAGGCTGCCTGTTGATATCCGCGCTAAAGATCTTGCCGCTAAATTAAGCGTGGCACAAATTGCCGGGTTAATGTTATACAGCCGGCATCAAATGATCCCAACCATTCCGGTTGGGCCCTTTGCGGGCACCTATGGTGGAAAACCCTTTGCAGAAAGCGGCGCTAATCCATATGACCTGTCTGACCAGCAAAAACAGTTTTTAGGAACCGATAATGTACGCCACGTGCTCATCACATCTGTGCAGAGCCCTGAGGTTGCTGCCAAATGGAACAATAACGTACAGGCCTTTGCAGAAGGTACCGGTTTAGGGATCCCGGCTAATAACAGTTCAGACCCGCGGCACGGCACATTGGCCACTGCTGAATTTAATGCAGGGGCCGGTGGCACCATCTCTATGTGGCCGGGCTCATTAGGCATGGCTGCAACATTTGATCCTGCCGAAACCCAAAAGTTCGGGCATATTGCTGCGCAGGAATATAGGGCGCTGGGCATAGCTACGGCCTTGTCGCCCCAGGTTGACCTGGCTACCGACCCGCGCTGGAACCGCGTAAGCGGCACTTTTGGCGAAGATCCGAAGCTGGCGGCAGATATGGCAAGGGCTTATATAGATGGATTTCAAACATCTGCCGGCACCCAGGAGATCAGCGGCGGCTGGGGTTACAACAGTGTTAACGCAATGGTAAAACACTGGCCGGGAGGCGGCGCGGGCGAAGGTGGCCGCGATGCGCACTATGGCTTCGGCAAATATGCGGTTTATCCTGGCAATAATTTTAACGAAGCATTGATACCTTTTACACAAGGCGCATTTAAACTTAATGGTAAAACCGGCATGGCCGCAGCTGTAATGCCTTATTATACCATCAGCTTTAACCAGGACACCAAAAACCACGAGAATGTGGCCAACAATTACAATAAATACATTATTACCGATCTGTTGCGCAATAAATACCACTACGATGGCGTGGTTTGTACCGACTGGCTGGTAACCGGTGATGAAACAGTGATCAATAGCTTCCTATCCGGTAAATCATGGGGGATGGAGAAAGCAACCGTTGCACAGCGCCACTACAAAATACTAATGGCCGGGGTAGACCAGTTTGGCGGCAACAACGATGCCGCACCCGTATTAGAAGCCTACCAAATGGGCATCAAAGAACATGGCGAGGCTTTTATGCGAGCCAGGTTCGAGCAATCTGCCGTACGTTTGCTACGGGGCATTTTCCGTACGGGGTTGTTTGAAAACCCATATCTGAATATAGAAAATACTAAACAAACAGTAGGTAATGCCGATTTTATGAAAGCTGGCTACGAGGCACAATTAAAATCTATTGTAATGCTGAAGAACAAGGCTAACATTTTGCCGCTGCAAACAGGCAAAACCGTTTATGTACCCAAAAAGTTCACGCCGGCGGGCAAAAATTTCCTGGGCATGCCTTATCCCGAAAAGCTGGAATATCCGGTAAATATGGAAACGGTTAAAAAATATTTTAAAGTGACCGATAATCCCGAAGAGGCTGATTATGCCTTGGTATTTATTGCCAGTCCAATAGGCCACGGCGGCTATGATGAGGCCGATGCTAAAAGCGGCGGCAACGGCTATTTGCCGGTATCGTTGCAATATGGTAAATATATGGCAGGAACAGCCCGCGAAACCAGTATAGCCGGCGGCGACCCGCTGGAAAAATTTACAAACCGCAGCTACAAAGGCAAAGCCGAAACATCAACCAATGTATCCGACCTGGCAATGGTAAATGATACTTACGCTAAAATGAAGGGCAAGCCCGTTATTGTATCGGTAAACCTAAGCAACCCAATGGTATTTGCCGAATTTGAAAAAAATGCCAATGCCATCATAGCCGATTTTGGTGTACAGGGGCAGGCCAGTCTGGATATTTTGACGGGCAAGGCACAACCATCGGCACTGTTACCTTTACAGATGCCTTTAGACATGAAGGTTGTTGAAGGACAGTATGAAGATGTGCCGCATGACATGAAATGTTATACCGATTCGGAAGGCCATGTATATGATTTTGCTTACGGCTTGAATTGGAAAGGTGTTATCAAAGATGCCCGCACCGCTAAGTATGGTAAGCCTGCTTCAAGGCCTTAGTGGCTATAAACCAAGTTGGAAGCTTATCGCTTGGGCAAATTTTGAATTTGTCAAAGCTAACCCTAACTTTAAGGCACCTCCGGTAACCCGCCTGTTATGAAAACTTTTGTTAAGCTTATACTTCTTTTACTATGCTTTATTGATCCTAAAGAGGGTTCAGCGCAAAATATTAATCCAAATCTGTTAAGTAAACAGTGGAAGGCGCAATGGATCTCGGTACCTAATGAATTGAATAAAGCTTACGGAGTTTATTATTTTAGGAAGAATGTTGACCTGCCCACTAAGCCTGCCAAATTTGTGATCCATGTTTCGGCAGACAACCGCTATAAGCTGTATGTGAATGAAAGGTTGGTGAGCATGGGGCCGGCCCGTGGCGATACTTATTACTGGAATTATGAAACGATTGATATCGCCCAATATTTAACGGCAGGCAAAAATACGATTGCTGCGCTGGTTTGGAATGAAGGCGATGTAAGGCCCGAAGCACAAATATCTGAACGGACAGGTTTTATCTTACAGGGCGATACCCCGGATGAAGAAGTGCTGAACACCAACAATACCTGGAAAGGCACGCGTGACCCGGCTTATCAACCCTTAACCGGCGTAGGTTATTCCACTTATTACGTGGCAGGCCCCGGAGAGATGCTGGACATGCATAAAATGATAAAAAACTGGGCCGCCGTTAGCTTTAACGACAGCGAATGGCAGCAGGCGCAAAAGATAGATAACGGCAACCCCAAAGGTATTGCCAATGCCTTTGGCTGGATGCTGGTACCCTCATCCATTCCGCAAATGGAGTTAAAGTTACAGCGCCTTGCATCGGTACGTAAAACGGCAGGTTTTGATGCACCGCAGGGATTCCCGGCAGCGAAAGATGCAGTCATTATTCCGGCAAATACAAAGGCCTCTATGCTGCTGGATCAATCTTTTCTAACAAACGCCTATTTTACTCTAAACATAAGCGGAGGTGATAAGGCAGGTATTTCGTTAACCTACTGCGAATCGCCGATGGTCAATGTGGGCAACACCTACCAGATCGTTAAACCAAACCGTAACAACGTGGAAGGATACAAATTTGTGGGGCGTAAGGATAGCATCACGGCAGATGGATCTGCCAACCAAACTTTTACTACGCTTACTTTCAGAACCTTCCGGTATATCCTGGTAAACATCACCACCAAAAACGAGCCGTTAACCATTAATGATATTTACGGCACATTTACCGGCTATCCATTTAAAATGAACGCCAAACTGCAAACCGGAAGCCCCGAAGATGAGCAGATATTGGATATTGGCTGGCGCACCGCCCGCCTTTGCGCCGTTGAAACTTACTTTGATTGCCCTTATTACGAACAACTGCAATATGTTGGCGATGGCCGCATACAGGCCATGGTATCTTATTACAATGCCGGTGATGACCGCCTTGCCCGCAACGCCATTAACCTGATAGACCATTCGCGTGTGGCCGAAGGGCTTACGTTGAGCAGGCACCCATCTTATAGTCCGCAGATCATTTCTACCTTCTCTTTATGGTACATTGCCATGCTGCATGATTATTGGATGTACCGAACCGATGCCGCATTTGTAAAGGATAAGCTGGAAGGTGTAAGGCAGGTACTATCATTCTTTGCCAAATACCAGCAGGCAGATGGCTCGCTTAAAAATGTGCCTTATTGGAACTTTGTGGACTGGATAAACAAAAACTCGAAAGATAAAAAAGGTTGGGATTTTGGCCAGCCGCCAAAAGACGGCAACGGCAACTCTGCCATATTAGACATGCAGCTGCTTTGGACCTACAGACAAGCCGCCGAAATGGAAGCCAGGCTGGGCATGCCAGCTTACGCGCAGCAATACAGCGCCCGTGCAGCACAGTTAAAGCAAACCATTCAGCATAAGTATTGGGTAGCAGGTAAAGGGTTATATGCCGATACAAAACATAAAGACACCTATTCGCAGCATGCTAACGCATTGGCTATTTTAAGCGGTACAGTAAGCGGGCCTGCAGCAAATACACTGGCAAAAAAGCTGGAAAGCGACACCTGCCTGGTACAGGCCACCATTTACTTTAAGTATTATGTACACCAGGCTATGGTAAAAGGCGGCTTGGGTAATAATTATACGGCCTGGCTGGATGTATGGCGCAATAACATCAAAAACGGATTGACCACCTGGGCAGAGATCTCTGATCTGGAGCACAACCGGTCAGACTGCCACGCCTGGGGTGCCAGCCCTAATATTGAATTTTTTCGTACTGTTTTAGGTGTCGACAGTGATGCGCCCGGCTTTAGTAAAATAAAAATAGCGCCACATTTAGGCAAAATGGAAAAGGCATCAGGCGAAATGCCGCATCCTAACGGAACCATTGCTGTTAGCTATACCAAAACCGGCACTAAATGGGATATCATTATCAGCCTGCCTGTTAAAACAGATGGTGTGTTTGTGTGGATGGGTAAAAGCTATTATTTAAAGGGTGGTAAAAATGTACTGCGGATCTGATCAAAGATTGATTACGCCTTCAAATACCAGTTCTGCAGGGCCTTCTAAAAATATATTACTAAACGTTTCTCCATCATAATCGAAACGGATACTTAGGTCTCCGCCTAAAACTTTTATAGGTGTAGTTAACGTGCCCGTTTGGTGGTTGTGTTTAGCCATAGCCAGCGCAACAGCTGTAACACCCGTGCCGCAGGCATAGGTTTCATTCTCTACGCCGCGTTCAAAAGTGCGCACAAAGTAACCTTTATCCATTTTCTCAACAAAATTTATGTTGATACCATCCTGTTTGTATGTCGGATTATTGCGGATAGCGTAACCCTCGTTATATACATCCTTAACCTCAAGGTTAGCGGTTAATTTCACGTAATGCGGTGAGCCTGTGTTCAAAATATAGGCCTCGCCGTCTTTATTAATATCAGCTACATCTATCATTTGCAGGCTAACCCAATTGCCCGCTTCTGAAATTTTGGCATGATGCACTCCGTCTGTTGCCAGAAATTTTGTCGTGTCTGCAATAACACCCAGATGCCTGGCAAAAGCTACGATGCAGCGGCCACCATTACCGCACATGCTGCCTTCGTTGCCGTCGGCATTGTAATAAACCATTTTAAAGTCGAAGCCTGGCTCGTTTTCCAGTAGCATCAGGCCGTCGCCTCCAATACCGAAACGTCTGTCGCAAAACCCTGCAACAATCTCTTTATCAATGCCTTTAACTTCATTTTCACGATTATCTATTAAAACAAAATCGTTACCGGCACCCTGGTATTTATAAAATTTTATTTGCACAATGGTTTCTTATCTGGTTCGTTAAATAAGCTGAACGTAACAGCACGTAACAAATATAGGCTGATGTTCATCTTAATTTAACAAATTTTAACAAAAATAGACATAACTTATTATTGATTATATCGTCTATATGGTATTAAATTTGAAACCCAAGAGTAAATAACAAACGAATTGATTAAGAATATGAAAAAATTTGGTTTAACATTATTAACCGCCTTTGTAGGTGGGGCCATGGCGTTAGGCGTATATAAACTTGCCGAAAACAAGTATGCCGACAATATGAGCATTGAAGATAAACAAAAGGTTTATTTTGCAAGCAACAAAGGTACAGGTAACGTGGTATCATCTGCCGGCTCGGTAGATTTTACACAGGCGGCTGCAGAGGTAACGCCGGCAGTAGTTTACATCCGCACCACTTATTCTGATAAAAGCAGCGGTCAGCAGGATCAGCTGGAACAGATGTTCGGGCAAATGTTTGGCCAGCGTATGCGCCCGCAAGGGCCGCAGATGGCCTCAGGATCTGGTGTGATCATCTCGCCCGACGGTTACATTGTAACCAATAACCACGTGGTTGCTAAGGCAGAAAAAATACAAATTGTTACCAACGACCACCGCCAGTTTGAGGCCAAAGTTATTGGTACCGACCCAAATACCGACCTTGCCCTGATTAAAATTGATGCTACCAACCTGCCAATTGTAAAATTGGGCAACTCTGATGCCGTGCGCGTAGGCGAATGGGTATTAGCTGTAGGTAACCCTTTTAAACTTAATTCTACCGTTACGGCAGGTATTGTAAGTGCAAAAGGCCGTAACATAGGTATTATTGGCCGCGGAGACGAGGATGATGATAATCCATTCCCGGTGAGGCAGCAGGAAAACCCTACTTTGAAAAAAGGCATTGAATCTTTCATTCAAACCGATGCGGCTATTAACCCGGGTAACAGCGGCGGTGCATTAGTGAATACTGCCGGTGAACTGATTGGTATTAACGCGGCTATTGCATCGCATACCGGCTCTTACGAAGGCTATGGTTTTGCCATCCCTATTAACCTGGCAAAAAAGGTATTAAATGACATTAAAAAGTTTGGGGCGGTTAAACGCGGTTATATTGGCGTTAGCTTTGCCGACCTGAGCGACCCTGATGCAGCCAAAGGCGTAAACAGCGATAAAACCAACGGCTTATATGTTAACAGCCTGGTAACAGGCGGCGGTGCAGAACAAGCAGGTATTAAAACCGGCGATATCATCACCAAAGTTGAAGGTAATCCGGTTTACGAATCATCCGACCTGCAGGAGCGCGTAGCACGTTTACAGCCCGGCGATAAGATTAACCTGACTGTTTTACGTAACGGCAGCGAAAAGAACTTTGCGGTAACCCTTAAAGCAGACGCACCGGCCCCACGTACTGCAGCAGTTTCAAAATCAGCGGCAGAATTGTTTAATAAAATGGGTGCAAGCTTCCAACCATTGAACCAGGCTCAAAAAGCTAAGTTCCATGTAAACTCTGGTGTATTGGTAACTCAGGTTCGCCCGGGCGGGATTTTTGACGACACCGAAATCCCGGTAGGTTCAGTAATTACGTCTATCAATAAGCAGCCTATTAACAGCGTTGCCGATATGGATAAAGTAATTACCAGCCTAAGAAACGGCCGGCTGATCATCACCGGTTATTATCCTGATGGCGGCAGTTTCAGCAATGTTTTTGAAGTTCAATAATCATAAAGAAGAATAGAATAAAAAAATGCCCGGTCAGCAATTGACCGGGCATTTTTTTTGCCTCACACCACCGGTTTCTAAAAAGGGTTTAAGTACAGTTCTTACTCCTTAACTTTAGTATCTATCGTAATGGTAACCGGGCCATCGTTCACTAAACTCACTTTCATATCTGCACCAAAAATGCCGGTGGCTATTTTTTTGCCGGTAATGGTTGCCAGCATTTTGATCATTTGTTCGTACATAGGTATAGCCTTATCAGGCCTTGCAGCGCGAATGAAGGATGGGCGATTACCTTTTTTAGTTTGCGCAAAAAGCGTGAACTGAGAGATAAGCAGGATCTCGCCGTTAATGTCGGCAAGCCCTTTATTCATCAATCCGTTCTCGTCACCAAAAACACGCAGGCCGGTTATTTTTTGGGCAAGCCATTGCAGGTCCTCGTCGGTATCGGCATCTTCAATACCTAACAAAATCATAAAGCCCGGGCCTATTTGCCCGGTTATTTCGCCATCAACTTTGCATGATGCTTCTGAAACACGTTGTATTACTGCCCGCATATTTAATAGATTCAGGAAGTCAGGACGCAAGAGTCAAGACTTCTTATTGTAGTTATTTCTTTCCTGTTTATTGATTCTTAATATCCTGTCTCCTTTAAGCCCTGGTATCGTTCCCATTATAAATACTCAAATAACTATCATACCGGGATGGCGAGATCTCACCCTGTTCAAGGGCTTGCAATACGGCGCAGCCGGGTTCATTAATATGGCGACAGTTATTAAACCGGCATCGATTCATACGTTCGCGCATTTCGGGGAAAAAGTGACTGAGTATTTCTTTCTCAATATCTATCACACCCAGTTCGCGGATGCCGGGGGTATCAATAATGTATCCGCCTTGGGGCAGTTCAAACATTTCGGCAAAAGTGGTGGTATGCATGCCTTTGTCGCTCCATTCAGATACCATGTGTGTGCGCAGGTCAAGGTCGGGCAATAACCGGTTGATCAGGCTGGATTTACCTACGCCCGAGTGGCCCGAAAACAGGGTTACCTTGTCTTTAAGCAATTGCTGCACCTCATCAATGTTAGTTCCTGCTAACGCAGATACCGAATAGCAGGGATAGCCTATGCTTTCATATATCGCCTGATATTCGGCCAGTATTTCAAGGCCCTCATCGCTAAACAGATCCAGCTTATTAAATATTAAACAGGCAGGGATATCATAAGCCTCGGCAGTAACTAAAAAACGGTCTATAAACCCCAGAGAGGTACGTGGCGATGCCAGGGTAACCACCAGCAAGGCCCTATCCAGATTGGCGGCAATGATCTGCGCCTGCCTGGAAAGATTAATAGCCTTACGGATAATATAGTTTTTACGCTGGTGTAAATTAGTGATCACTCCCGTTCCCTGCTCCGGTTCCATCTCAAAATCAACCACATCGCCAACGGCCAATGGGTTGGTGGTGGTGATACCCTTGATCCGGAATTTACCTTTTATCCGGCAGTCTATCGTGTCTTCTCCACACCTTACCTGGTACCAGCTCCCGGTTGATTTTGTAATGAGTCCCTGCATAAGTGCGCAATTTAGGAAAGATTAAAGGCTTTGAAAAAATAAAACCATTTTACATTTGGTATTTAAAATTAATTCTACTTACTTTACCGGCATTATATATGACAATTAACAACACCACAATTATTACTATTATTACCACCGGCAAATATTTCGGAGGAAAGTAATCGTATGGTGTAAAAACATAAACAAACCAAACAGAAGCCTTCCTCCAAAAGAGGAAGGCTTTTTTTTGGCCTCACCTTATCCTCTCTAAGCGAGAGCATTTAGGTGGGTTTAAGAAGTTATTAACAGATACAAAAAATGAAAGTATTAAAATTCGGAGGTACGTCGGTTGGTTCGGTAGGCAGCATCAAAACCCTGTTGGATATTCTAAAAGACGAGGATAAACCGGGCAGCCGCCCCGTGGTGGTACTATCTGCCATGGGCGGGGTAACTAATTTGCTTATTGCCATGGCAGAGGGTGCAGCCGAAGGGAGTGAGTTTACCGCAGCATTAGCCGAACTGGAAAAACGCCATTTTGATGTTGTAAAAGCACTGCTTGATGTGCAAAACCAAAACCCTGCCTTTACCCGCCTAAAAATTCATTTTAACCAACTGGAAGAATTGCTGCAGGGGGTACTTACCCTGCGTGAACTTACCCCCAAAACCCGCGACCAGATCCTGAGTTTTGGTGAGCGTTGTTCGGCCTTAATGGTGAGCAAAATAGCCGCCCAGCATTTTAAAGATGTGCTTTTTGTTGATGCATCAGATTTGATCAAAACTGATAACGCCTTTGGCAACGCAAAAGTAAACAGCGAACTGACAGATGTGCTGCTGAAATCATTTTACCAACAAAACAACGATAAACTGCTGATCGTTACCGGTTTTATTGCGGGTAATGATGCCGGGCAGATAACCACCTTAGGCCGCGGCGGCAGCGATTACACGGCTGCTATATTAGGCGCTGCACTTAATGCTGCAGAGATACAGATCTGGACGGATGTGAATGGCATGATGACGGCAGACCCGCGCATGGTGCAAAAAGCCTTCCCGCTGGAAGAGCTGACTTATACCGAAGCAATGGAATTATCTTACTTCGGCGCAAAGGTAATTTACCCGCCAACCATGATCCCGGCGTTTCTTAAAAAGATCCCGATAGTGATCAAAAACACCTTTGAGCCGGCATTTGCCGGTACGGTTATCCGCCATGATTGTAAAGTTTCTACTTTGCCTATCAAGGGTATCTCATCTATCAACAACATCAGCATCCTTAATTTACAAGGAAGCGGCATGGTAGGTAAATCGGGTTTTAGCGGCAGGCTGTTCTCGCTGCTGGCGCGCGAGCAGATCAATATCATCCTCATCACCCAATCGTCATCAGAGCATAGCATCACCTTTGCCGTGCAGCCGCACGATGTAGACAAGGCCCAGCAACTGATAGAACAGGAATTTGAACTGGAACTATTGGCCAACAAACTGGAGCCGCTGGTTATAGAGCGCAATCAGGCTATATTAGCCATCGTAGGCGAAAACATGAAACAAACCCCCGGCATGAGCGGTAAATTATTCCACGCGCTGGGCCGTAACGGTGTCAATGTAAGAGCAATTGCGCAAGGTTCGTCGGAGTATAATATCTCGGTGATTATTTCGGCGCATGATCTTGCTAAGGCCTTAAACGCCGTGCACGATGCTTTCTTTATCGAACTAACCAAAACGCTGCATGCATTTTGTTTGGGAACAGGCAATATTGGTAAAACACTTTTTAACCAGCTAAATGCCCATAAAGACTTTCTACAGAAAAATAACGGCATCCAGGTTAAAATTGCAGGCATCAGCAACACCCGTAAAATGGTGTTCAACAGCGATGGCTTATCGTTAGATACCTGGCAAAACGATTTGCAGGCCTCTGACCATGAAGCCGACCTGGCCGGATTTATCGCCAAAATGAAAGAGATGAACCTGCCCAACTGTGTGTTTATTGATAATACGGCAAGCCCTAAACCAATAGCTTTTTACGAAGATGTTTTTAAATCTAATATATCTGTAGTAACCTGTAATAAAATAGGTAACTCGGCTTCCTTCGCCCAATACAAAACATTCAGAGATACCGCCCGTCGCCACGGGGTTGATTTTTTTTACGAAACCAACGTAGGCGCAGGCCTGCCCATTATCCGTACCTTAAAAGACCTGATGAGCAGCGGCGACCGCATCCAGCGGATAGAGGCTATCCTTTCTGGCACAATATCCTTTATCTTTAACCACTTTAAGGGTGATGCCAATTTCCATGATGTGGTAAAAGAAGCGCAGGAAAAAGGGTACACCGAGCCCGATCCGCGCGATGATCTGAGCGGTAAGGATTTTATGCGTAAGATATTGATCCTGGCCCGTGATGCCGGCCACGAAATGGAAGAAGCCGATGTACAGATAGAAAGCGTATTGCCTAAAGCCTGCTTAGAAGCCCAAACGGTAGAAGATTTTTACGCCACCCTGAAAGCCGAAGACGCATTTTTTACCAACCTGAAACAACAGGCCGAAAACGATAAGAAAGTGCTGCGTTACATTGGCAAGCTGGAAAACGGCAAAGCATCTATCACCCTGCAAATGGTTGATGAAAGCCACCCATTTTATATGCTGAGTGGTAGTGATAATATTATATCCTTTACTACCGACAGGTATAAAGAGCGCCCGCTGGTGGTTAAAGGCCCCGGTGCAGGTGCCGAAGTAACTGCCGCCGGTGTGTTTGCCGATCTGATAAATGTAGGTGCTAATTAAACCCCCTAACCCCCTGAAGGGGGAACAGAATTTAATATAATGGAAAATATAAAAGAAATAAAGAAACCAAGCCCTTCAAAAGCCCCCCCTTCAGGGGGCGGGGGGGGAATCCACGTTTTTGCACCGGCAACTGTTGCTAATGTGGTTTGCGGGTTTGATGTGCTGGGCTTCGCTGTGAACGAACCCGGCGATGAGGTAATTATGCGCATGGCTAATAAGCCCGGCATCACCATTAGTAAAATTACAGGTGATGATGGCAGGCTGCCGCTTAACCCGGCAAAAAACACCGTAAGTGTAAGCGTAGAACACTACCTGAGAAGTATTGATCGCCTTGATGTGGGCGTGGATATAGAGCTGCATAAAAAAATGCCGATAGGCAGCGGTTTGGGTTCCAGCTCGGCCAGTACGGTGGCAGGGTTGTTTGCCATAAAAACTTTACTGGGTGATGAAAGCGACCCATCTGCCCTGCTACCCTTTGCCATGAAGGGCGAAGAAATGGCATGCGGCCATGGCCATGCAGATAACGTTGCCCCTGCTTTATTGGGTGGCTTTGTTTTGATTCGCAGTTATGAGCCCTTGGATGTGGTGCGTTTACCGCATCCGGCAGGTTTATGGTGTGCCATTGTGTTCCCGGATGTGGATGTACCAACAAGAGAAGCCCGCCAGATCATCCGTAAAAACATCCAGATGAAGGATGCGGTGACCCAATGGGGGAATATAGCAGGGCTGGTAAGCGGCCTGTTCATGCAGGATATTGACCTGATTGGCCGCAGCATGAAGGATGTATTGGTAGAGCCCGTACGCAGCATGCTCATTCCCGATTTTTACATGATGCGCCAAATGGCGATGGATCTGGGTGCGGTGAGTTTCGGTATCTCCGGCTCGGGGCCTTCGGTATTTGCCTTTACCCGCGATGAGGAAACCGCCAAGCGCATCACCCAAAAACTACAACAACATTTAACCAATATTAAAATAGGCTCTAACGGTTATGTATCAACCATCAATGATGCAGGGCCAAGGGTTTTGGGATAAAAAAGTGTCTGAATCAAAATTTACAGAATTACAGGATTTGCAGAATATCCTAATTCTAATCAGGTTCAAGACATCAAATTCAGTTAATTTTAAAATTCAGTTAATTCTGATTCGGACAAATGAAATTTTACAGCACAAACAATAAAGATTTAAGAGTAGGTTTTAAAGAGGCGGTTTTTAACAGCATGCCGCAAGACAAGGGTTTGTATATGCCGGTTGAGATCCCTCGGCTTGATGATAAATTTCTGAACAATCTGGACCAATATACCCTGCCGGAGATTGCCTACCATGTAGCGCAAAACCTGCTGGGCGACGATATCCCGGCAGATGACCTGAAAACGATCATTCATGATGCAATAAACTTTTATGCACCCGCGGTTAAACTCGAAGAGAACATTTACGTGCTGGAGCTTTTTCATGGCCCATCCCTGGCGTTTAAAGATTTTGGCGCACGCTTTATGAGCCGTGTAATGAGCTATTTTTTAAAAGAAGGCGAAAAACAACTGGATGTGCTGGTTGCCACATCCGGCGATACCGGCGGTGCCGTGGCTCTTGGCTTTTTAGGCGTACCCAATACGCGGGTAACCATTCTTTATCCAAAAGGCAAGGTAAGCCAGATACAGGAACAGCAGTTAACCACTAACGGCCAAAACATCCGCGCATTAGAAATTGACGGCACGTTTGATGATTGCCAGGCGCTGGTTAAACAAGCTTTTACAGATAACGAACTTAACCAGAAATTCCGCCTCACTTCGGCAAACTCTATCAATATAGCCAGGCTTATTCCGCAAACGTTCTATTACTTTAATGCTTACGCACAGCTGCTTAGGCAAGGTATCAACAAAGTAATATTCGCTGTACCAAGCGGTAACTTTGGTAACATAGGCGCCGGTTTACTGGCCTGGAAGATGGGTTTGCCAGTTGAGCAATTCATCGCAGCAACTAACGCTAATGATACTGTGCCCGCCTTCCTGAAAACAGGCGTGTACGAGCCGAAGCCATCTGTAGCAACCTTATCTAACGCAATGGACGTAGGCAACCCAAGCAACTGGGTGCGCATAGCCAACCTGTTTGACGAACAACCCGGGGCCCTTACAAAGCTGATCGTTGGCTATACCTATAATGACGAAGAAACCCTGCAGGCCATAGATGCCATAGATAAAGCATATAGCTATGTGGCCTGCCCGCATACCGCTATAGCCTGGAAAGCGTTAAAGGAGTATCAGCAGGCAAATCATACGGAGGATGTAGCGGGCGTATTTTTATCAACCGCGCATCCCTGTAAGTTCCCGGATGTTTTTACACCGGAAATAGCCGATAAAATTGATATCCCGGCTCAAGTGAAAGCTTTAGAGAAAAAAGAACATCACGCCACAAGTTTAGGCACCGGCTTTGAAGAATTTAAAGGATATTTGCTTAATAATGCATAGCACTATCATCATGTATAAAAGCACGGCTGTTAAACTTTTTACCTTCATTTTTATTGTTGTTACCCTGTACGGCTGTGATATAAAAAAGGAAAAATTTACCACCCGTGGCTGGGATGATGGCGACGGCATCGATTTCCCTAAACGCAACAGCATGGTCGACGACCTGGTGGCAACCCATCAACTTAAAGGGCTTACTTACAAACAGGCTTTAGGGTTGTTAAAATATCCGCAGCGTAATGGCTCAAAAGAAAAGAGCATGGAGTATGAGATCGTACGCAAAATGGATGGCATTGATACCATTTATGCTAAAAGCCTGGTACTGTACCTTAACCCGGACTCGGTAGTAAGCAGCTATAAGATCATCGAAAAGGATAATAAAGAAAAGCTTAAACTAAAGTTTGAGAAACAAAACGCAGAAAGGAAAAAGTGATCAACACCATAATATTCGACCTCGGGGCAGTACTTATCGACTGGAACCCGAACTACCTTTACCAAAAGCTATTTGCTGATGAACAGGAGAGGATAAATTTTCTGGCAAACATTACCACACCCGACTGGAACGAAGAACAGGATGCCGGGCGATCGCTGCAAGAGGGCACCGAACTGCTGGTTGCACAATATCCACAGCACGAAGCTAACATCCGTGCCTTTTACGGCCGCTGGGATGAAATGCTGGGCAACGCCATTGATGGGACTGTTGAGATCTTTAAACAGCTTAAAGATAGCGGCAGGTACAAAATATATGCACTCACCAACTGGTCGGCAGAAACGTTCCCGGTTGCTTTTGCTCGTTACGATTTCCTGAGCTGGTTTGATGGCATCGTAGTATCCGGAACAGAAAAAATGCGTAAACCGGCACCAGAATTTTACCGGCTTTTATTAAACCGATACCAGGTTAAAGCCGCAGAAGCCTTATTTATTGATGACAACCTGCGCAACATATTAGCGGCAGAAAAACAGGGGATAGCTTCTGTTCATTTCATCTCGCCGCATCAGTTAAAGGATGCCCTGTTATCAAGAGGGATCATTTAATCAACTTGTTATCATCCTGATAAAAAACGAAAGCCCCGTTAACTACTCGGGGCTCTCTTTCTAACTAAACTAACTAACTGTACTATTTATTGGTTCCGAAGGGGATGTAAACACCAAAGGTTATATTGCGGCCCATGTTGTAAACACCATAGGTTGGGTCTTCCTGGCTAAAACGGCCCGGCCTTAAGCGGCTAAGGGCATCATAATATGCCTTGTTGGTAAGGTTAGTGCCCGATACATATAATTTAAGCGGCTGTTTGCCTACATTAAATGTAGCGCCTACACCGGCATTAAGCAACGTATAACCATCTGTGGGCGTTTCAAAAGTAGGGTCTATGCGGTTTTGCTTAAAAAAGTTATCTATCCCGGCATAAAAGTAAAAATCTTTAATGCCTTTAAACTTCGGTTCAAAACGCAGGGTGTTATGCAATACACCTGCAGGGATCAGCGGCAACGGCCTGTCGAACGAAGTATTTCTGGCTTCGGTATAACTAAAGGTATTTTCGAAGTGAATAAATGAAACCGGGTGCAGGGTTAAATTACCTTCAAAGCCATAAAGATTAGCGTTTACCTGCCCGTACCTGTAGGTATCATATGAGCGAGGCAAACCGGTTTCTTCATCAACTACTACCGTTTGTTCTTTATTGGTATTGGATGCATAAATATAATTATGGATATAATTCTCATAAATACCGAAGCTGCCGGTTACAAAGCCCGATCCGTATTCCAGGGTAGCATCCGCCTGGTAACTTCTTTCTGGTGACAGGTTGGCATCTCCAATTTCATAACGGCTGGTGCCTTCGTGCACACCGTTAGAGCCTAACTCGGCCGGGTTTGGCGCACGGAAAGCACTACCTGCGTTTGCCTTAAAGCTTAATACATCATTAAAAATATGGGTATAGCCTAAGGCACCGCTTACGTTAGAAAACTTATTGTCAAACCCGGTAAATATCGGGTTGCCTTCCGCATCGTTCTGGGCTTTGCCCTTGTTTTTGATGTAATCAAAGCGGGCACCGGCACTAAATGTATTTTGGCCCCATACTTTCTTAGCATAAACAAACGCCCCTGTGCTATATTCGTCATAAGCAGGTATCAATAGTTCTTCGCCCAGGTTAATACTATGGCTCAGGCTGCTGCTTAAACCAATTACCGGGTGCCAGCCATTGCTTTCGGGCAGGTAATACTTGGCATCTAACGAATAGGTGTTCATATCAAAGAACAGGTTGGGCACCGGGTTCTCTTCCAATTCCCGGCGCTGGTTTTTCTGATAACCCAGGTCTAACTTTAACGAGCTGGAACCAAACAGAAAATTATTGTTCAAAGCCACTTTATAATGGCGGATATCCTGGCGGGGGTAATCAATGGTACGGCTGGTGCTGTTATTGTATAAGGGGTCGCCCGGGTCGGCATCGTAAAAGCCAATATTATCTTTAAAATACGAGAAGTTTAAATGCGAGTAGCCCCAGCTTTTATTTAAACCGAACATGCCGCTTGCATTGGTTTGGTTAAAGCCACTGTTGATATAACGGCCGGCCGGCGTGTTAAACGAGTAAGCATTTTGATAGGTACCACGGCCGCGCCATACAAAACCATCCTGGTTGCCGCTTAACATTACCGATGTATTGCTTAAACCGTTGTTGGTAGAGTAATTGGTTAAAAACTCACCGGCAATATTACCTTCAGAAGGGGTGGGCGGGTCTATCACATTAATAACACCACCCAACGCATCAGATCCATATTGTAAAGATGCTGCACCACGCAAAACCTCTACACGGCCTGCTGCATACTGGTCCATCTCAATACCATGTTCATCGCCCCATTGCTGGCCTTGCTGCTTAACGCCGTCATTTAAGGTTACTACACGGTTATAACTTAACCCGCGTATCACCGGTTTAGAAATAGCCTGGCTGGTGGTTATCTGGCTTACGCCCGGCACCTGGCGGGCCAAAGCATCAATCAAATTGGTTGACGAGCCCAGCAGCTGCTCTTTAGAAACCACAGTTGCCGATGTACTGTTGCTGCGGCTGCCCGATGTAATAGGTGTGCCGGTTATCACCACTTCATGTGTTTCGATAACGCTGGGCTGCAAAGCAAACACTAATGATGCCCTGGATGAAAAATCTACCGTTTGGGTTAATGTTTTATAGCTAAGATATTGTACCTGTACTACAAATTTACCTTTGGTAGGGATAGATTTGATGGTGAACTCGCCATCGATGTTGGTAGCAACGGCTATGCGCAGATCCGGGATGCTTACGGTGGCACCGGCAAGGCCCTGGTTTGTTTTGGCATCAACAACCTTCCCTTTAATATCAATAACATCTGCAAATGCAGTAAACCGAATCAATAAAAATATAAAGCAATAAATAAGCTTAAGTTTCATAATAAAATTTTAATAAATACAAGAAAACGCCACACAAAGCGGCTTTTGACTGGGGCAGGAATTATTATGAATTTACAGGGGGGGCCCGGCCTTGGGACAGGACGAGACCGATGCTCTTGAAAGCGTAATTAAGGCTAACAAAGCTATGGTTTGAAGCAAAGAATACATGGTGATAACTGCTTGTAAGCACCTCCATGTGGGTATGGTGCATACTATCGCAAAGCTGACATTTTTCTTTTAAGGTTTGCTTTGCGGTATTATGGCAATCGTTGCAGTTTTTTGCATGTATTGTTTTAATGATGTTGTGCTGATGCGCAAATACCATATACTGCCCTGTTATAAAACAGAACATTAGCGCCCAGGCGCAAATAATTTGGTAAGTACTTTTCTTCAAAACAAGCTATGCTTTTGGCAATACAACGCAAAAGTAATTAATAAAGTGCTAAACTTATTTTAAAAACGTAACAATGTTGTTAATTGCCCGGAAGTATAAATACTGATAACCGCCCTACATCAGTATATTTGCGGTTATGAAACCTGCTGAGATCAATTTAAAATGGGCCGCTTTGCAAGAACGTATCGCTACCGAGTTTGATAACGAAAAACCCGATATTAAGGTAGTACTGTTTTTAATTGGCGTGCAGGAGCTTGGCCAGGGCCCGCGCAAATTCAGCAAAAGGCAAAAAGAGGAATTGATGCATATTGCCAACTGCAAGTTATTCAGCAAAATGGGTTTTTACGAATTGGAAGGGCTGGACCAGGATGGCTGGCCGCATTGGAAACTGGTTAAGGTTGTGCCAAATTATACCATACTGGAGCAGGAGATGCTCATCAAATCGTTAATAATTGATTACTTTGAGGCTGAAATGGAATGGGAATTTTAATTGGTAAAACTAAAATAATATGAAGAAACTTTTTACCCTTTGTTTATTACTACTTACGATTAGCACTGTTTTTGCCAAACCGCCTAAAAACCAGTATGTGCGCATCAAAACCAGCTATGGGAATATAATTATCCGTTTATATAACCAAACGCCCCTGCATCGCGACAACTTTATAAAATTAACCAAAGAGGGCTTTTATAACGGCACGCTTTTTCATAGGGTGATCCAAAACTTTATGATCCAGGGGGGCGACCCGGATTCGCGCGATACGGCTAAAAACAAAGCCGGCGCCGAACTGGGCAACGGCGATTTGAAATATACCATACCGGCCGAGTTTAAAGACAGCCTTTTTCATAAGCGTGGTGTTTTAGCGGCAGCAAGGGACGATAACCCCAAGAAAGCATCAAGCGCCTGCCAGTTTTATATTGTGGAGGGCAAGCGTTTTACCGCAGGCAAATTAGATACCTTAGAGAACACCCGCCTTAAGGGCCGCAAGATCCCCGCATGGCAGCGCGATATATACACCACTGTTGGCGGAGTGCCGCACCTGGATCAAAACTATACGGTTTACGGCGAGGTTGTTACCGGCATTGATATGGTTGACCGGATTGCTGCCGTTAAAAAGGATGAACGGGACCGGCCTGAAACAGATATACCGATGACCATAGAGTTATTAAGTAAAAAAGAATGTAAACGACTTGATGAACTACTTAGCCCCACAGCCCGCTGAAGGGTGAGCTTTTGAAGGGCTTATATTTATTTACTATTAAAGAAAAATTTTCCCTTCAGGGGGTTAGGGGGTATGAAGATAATTACCTATAACGTTAACGGCATCCGCTCTGCCATTAATAAAAACTGGCTGGCCTGGTTACAGGCTACAGATGCCGATGTGGTTTGCCTGCAGGAAATTAAGGCAACGCCTGATGTGCTGACGGACCTTGGCCTGGTTGATGCCATGGGCTACCAGCATTTTTGGTTCCCGGCAGAAAAAAAGGGCTATAGCGGCACGGCTATTTTCAGCAAACGTTTACCTAAACATGTAGAGTACGGATGCGGTATCCCCGATTTTGACCGCGAGGGCCGTTGTATCCGGGTAGATTTTGATGAGGTATCTGTCATGAGTGTCTACTTCCCATCCGGTTCAAGCGGCGACGAGCGGCAGATCTTTAAATTTCGGTTTTTGGATGAGTTTGGTAAATACCTAACCTTGCTAAAGGCCAGCATACCCAACCTGGTTATTTGCGGCGACTATAATATTTGCCACAAGGCTATTGATATCCATAACCCAAAATCAAACGCCAATTCATCAGGCTTTTTGCCCGAAGAACGCGAATGGATGGAGAACTTTATAGAATCGGGCTTTGTAGATACCTTTCGGCATACCAACAAAGAACCACACAACTACACCTGGTGGAGTTACCGCGCCAATGCCCGAGCCAAAAACCTGGGCTGGCGTATTGATTATGCCCTGGCCAGTAAAGAGCTTGAGCCCAATATTAAACGTTGCGCCATACTGCCGGAAGCAAAACATTCAGACCATTGCCCGGTATTGCTGGAGCTGGAATTTTAAGCGGGCTTTTTAATTGCCAATAGCTGTTCTTTAAGTACTGGTAAATCAAGCGCCAGAGTATAGCAGGATTTTGACTTTTTAAGTTTTCTGATAATTTTGGAAGCCGCTTCGCCTATAATTTCAAATCTTCGTACTACGGCATCTTATGCCATCATATGATGTGTAAAATCAAATTCGGACTTATTTCCAATGTAGTTCTCAATAATAACTATTGATTCAAGAATATCCTGAATATAAACAGAGTCAGTCCTGCTCATAGTATAGATATAGCAGATTGAAGCACTTCTTTTCGGATAGATGGCTTTAGAGCGTTGTATTCTACAAGATCAACTTTTTATTAATTAATTTAGATATTTCTTGTTCTAAAGAAAGCATTTTAAACATAGTAAAATCTTGCCCTCCTTTAATTAGCAGGTCAATGTCGCTACTATCCGAGCTTTCTCCCTTTGCAACAGACCCAAATATAGCCGCGCGCTTTATAATTTTCTATTTGTTGCATAATCAAATAGAGTACAAATCTATTCAAACAACAAAGCCCCCAAACTGGAGGCTTTTCTGGATGATATTTAATAGTATTAACCCTTCACACGCTCTACGTAACTACCGGTAGCCGTATCTATTTTAACTTTATCCCCAATATTGATGAATAAAGGGACTTTAATTTCGGCGCCTGTTTCTACAGTTGCACTTTTCATGGCGCCGGTAGATGTATCACCTTTTACAGCAGGCTCGGTATAGGTAACCTCCAACTCGGCAGAGTTGGGGATAGATGCCATAATAGGCTCTTCGCTTTCAAAAGCTACAATAACATTCATACCCTCTTTTAAAAATTTAACCGAGGGGCCAAACAATTTTTTTGATACATTATGCTGATCGAAGGTCTCATTATCCATAATAACCAATGATTCGCCATCTTCATACAAATATTGGTAATTGTTGGTTTCAACACGTGCAATATCCACTTCTTCATCCGTGCGGAAACGGTACTCTACCAATTTACCCGATCTTACGTTACGCATACGGGCCTGGTAAAATGCACGCAGGTTGCCCGGTGTGCGGTGTAAAAACTCCTCTACCTGTACCAGTTCGCCGTTAAAGCGAAGCACGTTCCCATTTTTTACATCAGATGCTTTTGCCATAAAATTTATAATTGAGCGTACAAAATTATGTAATTGATTTTAAATTTCAGAGAGGTGTTTTGAGATAATACCCCTTAAAACTTATATCAGGCACCAACGGGCCGGGGCTTGTAATCCGCTACGCTTAACCTTTTGTTACAAAAGCTATACTCATGCTCCTGGTTAGAGCATACAATAGTTAGGCGGCCATCGCTAAACTTTTCTATAAGGTTTAAATACCAGTCTATCCCTTGTGTATCCAGGTTGGATGTAGGTTCGTCCAGCATCAGTATCGGTGTATCGGCACAAAAGGCGAGCGCCAGTTTTAATCTTTGCTTCATGCCGGATGAAAAGTATTTGATGAGCTTATTACGGCTACCCTCCAGGTTCAGCAGATCCGCTACGGCATTGTTATCCATCCCGGCTTTAAACGGTTTAAATTTAAAGTGAAAATCAATCATCTCATTCAGTGAGAAATCTTCTATAACTTCCAGATAGGGGGCTGCAAGGCTTAATGAATTAAATATAGCACCTGCTTCAATTTCTTTGCCACCATCAAAATATTTAATGATGCCTTCAGATGGCCCCAAGCTGCCGTTCAATACCTGCAGCAAGGTAGATTTGCCTGAGCCGTTAGACCCCAATACAGCGTATTTACCCGCATTTTCGAAGGTATAATCTACCCCCCTGAAGATCCATTCACGGTTAAAGCGGCGGCCTATGTTTTGGAGGGTGATGTTCATGGTCTGAATCAGAATTTTCAGGATTTAAGAATTTACAGAACGATTTTGATAATCCTTTCATTCTGTAAATTCTGATTCAAACTATTAGCCTATTCCGAAACCCTTCATGATGCCGCGTTGCGAGTTCTGTACAAAGTTGATGATCTCGTCGCGTTCAACGGTGGGTACAAACTCCGCTTCAATAATATCTAAAGCTTTGGTCATATTATATTTTTTCAGGAAGATGATGCGGTAAATCTCCTGGATCTCGTTGATCGTTTCGGCGCTGAAGCCCCTGCGGCGCAGGCCAACGGAATTGATGCCGATATAGGACAAAGGTTCGCGGCCGGCCTTTGTAAATGGCGGCACATCCTTGCGCACCAATGATCCACCGGATATCATGCTGTGTGCGCCAATTTCTACAAACTGGTGCACGGCAGAAGTGCCGCCGATAAAGGCATAATCATAAACATTGATGTGACCGGCAAGCTGTACGCCGTTCGCGATGATCACATTGTCGCCAATAACACAATCATGTGCCACGTGCACATAAGCCATCAGTAAGCAGTTGCTGCCAATGGTTGTAGTGTTTTTATCTAACGCGGTACCGCGGTTAAGGGTTACGCATTCGCGGATAACGGTATTATCGCCAACGGTAACGGTACTTGGCTCGCCCTTATATTTCAAGTCTTGCGGCGGGGCAGATACGACAGCCCCCGGGAAGATACGGCAGTTTTTACCAATGCGGGCACCATCCATAATTACGGAGTTTGAGCCCACCCAGGTCCCTTCGCCAATCTCTACATCCTTGTGGATGGTAACAAAGGGTTCTATAACCACATTATCGGCAATTTTGGCTTGTGGGTGTATATATGCTAACGGCTGTATCATACTTATTTATATTTAACTATCTGTGCCATCAGCTCAGCCTCTACCACAACTTTTTCGCCCACCATGCCAATGCCTTTCATTTGCGCTATACCACGGCGGATAGGCGCAATCAGGTCACAACGGAATATTAACGTATCGCCCGGCAAAACCTTATCCTTAAACCTTGCATTTTCAATCTTAAGAAAAAGTGTTAACCAGTTCTCGGGGTCGGGTACGGTATTTAATACCAATATTCCCCCTGTTTGGGCCATAGCTTCTATCTGCAATACGCCCGGCATAACCGGTGCACCGGGGAAATGGCCTACAAAGAAGGGCTCGTTCATGGTTACGGCCTTTAAACCAACCACGTGGGTTTTGGTAAGCTCTAATATCTTATCAACCAACAGCAACGGCGGCCTGTGCGGCAATATGTTCATGATCTGTACCGTATCGTACACCGGCGTCATGTTTGGATCGTAAACCTTGATGTGTTTGCGGCTGCGCTCTTTTTTGATCAGTGCCTTTATTTTTTTTGCGAAGGCTACGTTTGCCGCGTGGCCCGGCCTGGCAGCCATAATATGGCCTTTAAGCGGAACACCTACCAGGGCTAAATCGCCAATCATATCCAGCAGTTTGTGGCGTGCCGGCTCGTTCTGGTGGCGTAATTCTATGTTATTTAAAATCCCTTGCGGGGCAACATTAATATCTTTACGGTTAAACAGCTTGGCCAGGTGGGTAAGCTCTTCTTCATCCACATCTTTATCAACCACAACGATGGCATTATTCAGGTCGCCGCCTTTGATCAGGTCGTGTTTGACCAGCATTTCCAGCTCATGCAAAAAGCAAAAAGTGCGGCTGGATGCAATTTCTTTTTTAAACTCGGCCAGGCTGGAGATGGTAGCATGCTGGCTGCCCAAAACCTGCGAGTTGTAATCAACCATACAGGTAAAGCGGTAATCATCATCTAAAGGCATCGCTACCATATCAACCTTGCGGTCGGCTTCAGAGTAGTGGATATTGTAGGGGATATGATAATATTCCCTGTCTGCAGCCTGTTCTTCAAAACCGGCCTTTTCAATCGCATCAATAAACTGTATCGAACTGCCATCCATTATGGGCGTTTCGGGGCCGTTCATGTCTATTAAAACGTTGTCTATCTCTAACCCTACCAAAGCAGCAAGCACATGCTCAACCGTACTAACACTTGCCCCGTTCTGGGTAAGGGTTGTGCCTCTGGATGTATCGGTAACATTATCCACATCGGCATCGATAATGGGCTGGCCGGGCAGGTCAACCCTGCGAAACTTGTAGCCATGCTTTTCAGCAGCCGGGTTAAACGTCATGGTAACGCTTTGCCCTGTGTGTAACCCGGTACCCGAAACCGATACCGGCGCTTTAATAGTTCTTTGTTTTACATTCATGTTGTGATGTTCATTGGTTCATCGGTTCAATGGTTCATTGATAATAGTTTATTATAGGGCATATAGCCTGATAAACTAATGAACAATTGAACTAATGAACATCTCTGTTCTTTAGTTCTTTAATTATCTTTTCCAGTTCGTTAACTCTTCTTTCCAGTTCGGGCAGGCGGCTTACTACCACGTTAGATCGCATATCTGCAGCGTATGCAATAGCCGGTGACCCGGCCCAGCTCTTACCCTCTTCCTTAATTGTACGGCCAACCCCGGATTGTGCCTGTACCTTTGTGCCTTTTGCAAGGCTAATATGCCCAACTACGCCAACCTGCCCGCCAAGCATTACGCTTTCGCCCAGTTTGGTGCTGCCGGCAATACCGGCCTGTGCTGCAATCACCGTGTTTTGCCCTATATCAACATTATGGGCAATTTGCACCAGGTTATCTATTTTAGCGCCTTTTCTGATATAGGTTGACCCCATCGTGGCCCTGTCTAAAGTGGTATTGGCGCCCACTTCTACATTATCTTCAATAATCACATTGCCTATCTGGGCTACCTTGGTATAGCTGCCATCGGCATTGGGCGCAAAGCCAAAACCATCGCTGCCTACAATTGCACCCGAGTGTATCACTACGTTATTGCCTATTACACAATCAAAATACACTTTAACACCGGGGAACAAAGTTACATTATTACCCAGCTTTACATTATCGGCTATATAACAACCGGGATAGATCCTGCAGTTATCGCCTATAACAACATCCTGGCTTATATAGGTAAAAGCACCAATATAAGGGTCTTTACCAATTTTAGCCGATTTGTGGATGAAACTGGGCTCTTCTATGCCTGTTTTATTAAGTTTTATGGTATTATATTTTTCCAGCAGGAGCGAGAACGACGTATAAGCATTCTCTACACGTACAAGAGTTGCCTTTACCGGGGCTGTTAGCTGCAGGTCGTTATTTACAATTACAACAGATGCCTGGGTTGTGTACAGGTATTGCTCATATTTAGGATTAGCTAAAAATGATAACGCCCCGTTGCTGCCTTCTTCTATTTTGGCCAGCCGGCTAACCGCCACAAGCGGATCGCCCTCAACTGTTCCGTTTAGCATAAAGGCTATATCCTTTGCGGTAAATTGCATCGTACAAATTTAAATGTTAAAACCATAGCAACAAATTATTAATAATGAGTGAATTTAGGTTGTTAGCCGTTTTACAACCACTCACCGCTTAACCATTCTCTACGCCCCAACCTATAACAGCTCTTTACTGTAGCAAAGTATATATTTTTTTACGGTTTTTGATAATGCCTCCAGGTTTGAATTATCGCTGGCCAGGGTAATATCTTTAATGGTACCATCCTTCATTAAAATATGGATGTTGCCATCGCCTTTATTATATGCGTTATTGCGGATGCTGTCCGTAAATACAAAATAGGATGCCTCGTGCTCGCTGATGTTAAATTTTTTCATCGCATTGCCTGTTAATTCATTTACAAAGGCATCGCCGGGTTTTTCGGCATTAATATCCACATGGTATAACCTGCGGTTTATCAGGCTATTGCAAAGTTTGGCCAGTACAAAATCATCGCTGTTTGCCCATATCTTTACTGCTGCCATTACATCGGTATCATCCAGCAGGGCAAATGTTTTTAAATGGGCATCGCTGTTCATAAATGCCTCTTTGCTGATCACATTTTCCAGAAAATAATTTAAGGCAGGCGTTAGCGGGAAATGGGTGCCCTGCAAAGCCAGTTCGCGGCTGCGGGTAAATATTTTACAAAGCAGCTGCTCGGCAGCAATAACCGTTTTGTGCAGGTAAACCTGCCAATACATCAGCCGGCGCGCTATCAGGAATTTCTCTATCGAATAGATCCCCTTCTCTTCCAGCGTAATACTATCATCCTTAACATTCAGCATTTTAATGATCCTGTCAGAACTGATAACCCCTTCGGATACGCCGGTGAAATAACTATCGCGGTTAAGGTAATCCATCCTGTCCATATCCAGCTGACTGCTTACCAGCTGATGCAAAAAGTGCTTATGATATTCGCCCTTAAAGATGCTGATGGCCAAAGATAATTTACCCTCAAACTCCTCATTCAGCTTATTCATCAGCAAAATAGAGATGTCCTCGTGGCTTATTTCTTCTACAATGGTATGCTCTAACGCATGCGAAAACGGGCCGTGGCCAATATCGTGCAGTAAAATGGCAATGGTAAGGCCTTCTTTTTCTTCCGCAGAGATCTCCAGCCCCTTATTGCAAAGCGTTTCTATGGCCAGGCTCATTAAATGCATGGCGCCCAAAGCATGGTGGAAACGAGTATGCAGCGCGCCGGGATATACCAAGTGCGTCATCCCCAGCTGCTTAATATAGCGCAGGCGCTGAAAGTATGGATGGTCTATCAGGTCATACACCAGTTCTGTAGGGATGCTGATAAACCCGTACACCGGGTCGTTGATGATTTTCTTTTTATTCAAAGCAGCTTGTAAAAATGCAAAAGTGTTGAATTATGACAAAACAAGCACCCTCTATTTGTTAATTAATGTTAATCCTTTGCCTATTTTTACAACAAAATACACTATCCAAAGGTTATAGGGTGGTAAAATTAAAATATATTATGCAGGATACCACTATACTATGGGCCGACGACGAAATTGATCTGCTTAAACCACATATACTTTTCCTGGGCGAAAAAGGCTACAAGGTAACTACCGTTACCAATGGTAATGATGCTGTTGATGAATTTAAAAAAGGCTATTTCGACCTGGTTTTTCTGGATGAGAACATGCCCGGCCTTACCGGCCTGGAAACCCTGCAGCAAATAAAGAATCTGAATAACGATGTACCAATAGTACTGATCACCAAAAACGAAGAAGAGTACTTAATGGAGGATGCCATTGGCTCCAAAATAGACGACTACCTGATTAAACCGGTACACCCCAAGCAAATACTGCTGACCATTAAAAAGCTTACCGAAAATAAGAAGCTGGTTGGTGCAAAAACCACGATGGCTTATCAGCAGGATTTCCGGAACCTGGGCATGACACTTAACGATAACCTGAGCTACCAGGAATGGGTAGATGTATATAAAAAACTGATCTATTGGGAGCTGGAGCTGGAAACCCTGGAAGATGCCGGCATGCACGAGATACTTACCCTGCAAAAGGCCGAAGCTAATGTACAGTTTTGCAAATTTGTAGAGCGTAATTACCTGGGCTGGATAAAAGACCCGGAGAACGGGCCAACAAGTTCGCCGCAGTTATTTAAAAAGAAGGTTTTCCCGAAGCTGGATGGCAACGGGCCGGTATTTTTTATATTGATAGATAACCTGCGTTACGATCAGTTCAAGATCATTAACCCTATCATATCAGAATACTTCAGGCTGGAGGAAGAGGATACCTATTACAGCATCCTGCCAACAGCAACACAATATGCACGTAATGCCATTTTCTCGGGCTTAATGCCGCTGGAAATGGAAAAACGGTACCCGCAAATGTGGCAGAACGATGAGGATGAAGGTGGCAAGAACCTTTTTGAAGCCGATTTTGTGGCCGACCAGTTAAAACGGACGTTACGCAGGGATGTAAAGCACTCCTACCATAAGATATTGAATATTGATGAGGGCCGTGCTTTAAACGAATCGGTTAATAACCTGATGAATAACGAACTGAATGTGGTGGTGTACAACTTTGTGGATATGCTTAGTCATGCCCGTACCGATATGCAGATGATCCGCGAGCTGGCCAGTGATGACGCCGCTTACCGTTCCCTAACTTTATCGTGGTTTGAGCACTCGCCTTTGTTTGACCTGCTGAAATTCCTGGCATCCAAACAGGTAAGGGTTGTGATCACTACAGACCACGGCACCATACGGGTTAAAAACCCGAGCAAGATCATCGGAGACCGCAATACCAATACCAACCTGCGTTACAAGCAAGGCAAAAACCTGAACTACAACGCTAAAGAGGTATTCCATATTCGTAACCCGCACGATGCCATGCTGCCTAAACTGCACGTAAGCAGTAGCTTTGTTTTTGCAAAAAGCGATAGTTACTTTGTGTACCCTAATAACTATAACCACTTTGTTAATTTTTATAACGAAACCTTCCAGCATGGCGGGATCTCGTTAGAAGAGATGATCATCCCGATAGTAACTTACGGGCCTAAATAGGATATATTTGAACAATTAATCCCACACGTTATTGCGAGGTACGAAGCAATCTCCACACATGCTTATCGGCATGCAAAGTTCAGAGATTGCTTCGTACCTCGCAATGACGTATTTTATAAGTATAAAAAATTGGACTTACACACCACATCCACTACCGACCTGCCACAAACGGCAAACGCGATATTAAACTTTGCTGGTGATACGCGCATTTTTCTGTTTTATGGTGATATGGGCGCGGGTAAAACCACACTTATTAAAGCTATGTGTGCGGCGTTAGATGTTAGTGATGCTGTTACCAGCCCTACATTTTCTATCGTAAATGAATATGCGGGTAAAAACGGGCCTGTATATCACTTTGATTTTTATCGTTTAAAAGACCAAAGCGAGGCGTTGGATATGGGCTATGAAGAATACTTTTACTCTGGCAATTACTGTTTTATAGAGTGGCCGGAAAAGATATCCAACCTGATACCCGATAGCTATACGGGTGTGCGCATACAAGTGGTTGATGCCAACAGCAGGCAAATAACCATTGAAAACATTTAACAAGCAAGTCTGTTTTTTTCTTATCTTCATCAGCCGGAAAACAATTATATATCATGAGCACAGGGAAATACAGCGGGTTTTCAGACGTTGCCAGGCAGGCAATGATGCAGCCCCAGGAGTCGATGCTGGAGGTTAAGAGTAAAAAAGACAAGCTTTATATTGGCATCCCAAAAGAGGTTTCCTTCCAGGAGAACCGCATCCCGCTCACCCCGCTTTCGGTTGCTTTACTAATAAACAACGGCCACAGCGTAATGCTGGAAAGCAACGCCGGCCAGGCCGCTAATTTTACCGACAATAACTATAGCGAACAGGGCGCAGAAATTGTTTACGATACCAAAAAAGTTTACGAAGCCGATATCATCATTAAAATTGCACCGCCAACCAAAGAAGAGATTGAGCTGATGAAACCCGGGCAGCTGCTGATATCTGCCCTGCAGCTCTCAACCTTAAAGGCCGATTGCCTGCATGCGCTGATGAAAAAAAAGATAACGGCCTTGTGTTTTGAGCATCTGGAGGATGAAGGCGGTTCGCTTACCGTGGTGCGCGCCATGAGCGAAATTGTAGGCGCTACATCCGTGCTTATTGCCGCAGAATACCTGAGCAATATTTTTGATGGCAAAGGCCTGATGCTGGGAGGCATAACCGGTGTGCCGCCAACAGAAATTGTAATATTGGGCGCAGGCACCGTAGGCGAGTATGCTGCGCGTACAGCTATCTCATTAGGCGCCCAGGTAAAGGTTTTCGACCCATCCATCTACAAGCTTCGCCGTTTGCAAAACAACATTGGCACCCGTGTATTTACATCGGTTGTGCAGCCCATTGTTTTAGAGAAGGCCATCACTACCTGCGATGTGGCCATAGGCGCCATAAGGGCCGAAGATGGCCGGAGCCCGCAGATCGTATCCGAAGCTACCGTTAGCAAAATGAAGCCTAACTCGGTAATTATTGATGTGAGTATAGATCAGGGCGGCTGTTTTGAAACATCAGAAGTTACCAACCATACGCACCCGGTTTTTCGCAAGTACGATGTAATCCATTACTGTGTGCCCAACATTGCATCGCGCGTGGCACGCACGGCCACTTATGCTCTTACCAATATATTTGCGCCTATATTGTTGGATATTGGTGAAATGGGTGGGCTGAAAAATGTGATCTGGCAAAAGGCAGGCATCCGCAAATCGGTATATATATACCAGGGCCACCTCACCAGCAAGCACATGGGCGAGCGCTTTAACATCCCTTGTAAAGACCTCGATCTGCTGGTGGTATCCAATCATTAGGTGAATCAGGATGATAAGAATCAAGAAAACAAAACTAACTGAGATCTCTTTTCCTGATTCTTGATTTCCTTCTTCTTGCTTCTGCTTAATAATTCGTGAACGGCCGTACAGCCTCGGGGTGGTTTATTTCGGGCTGGTATTTTTCGGGTATTTCATTGGTGTGGTGTTTATCGCCATAATAATCAATGGCCAGCTGCACATCCCCATTCTCTTTGATGGTTACTTTAAACAGCATATCGTAATCCTCTTCGTCCAGTTCGGCAAAAGGGGTATCGGCGCCAAAAGCCTCTAATAGCTTCATAATGGTGTTAGAGTGTCCAACAATCAAAACATTATCACCCCTAAAATTTTTAATAATGGTTTTGGCAAACACTTTAAGCGCGGTATCAACATAAACACGTGGTAATATTTTGGCTTTATATGCCAGGGGCCGGGCGGTTAAGCCAGTGCGTTTATATTTAGTTATATATATAGCTTTAATGTGTTGGCCTTTTAGTTCTTTAGCTAAAGCCTGGGCGCGTTTAGTGCCGGCCTCGCTCAAAACCGGGTCGTCTGCTTTCGGCAGCGACACCACTTTTTCGGCATGCCTAACAATGTATATGTTGGTTTTTTGAGCTAAGGCACTAAAATTGCTTATTAAAAAACAAATAAACAATAACTTAAAAAAGTTAGGGGGCATCTTTATAATTCTCATGGTGTTAACTGCTTTTAACTACAAGGTACTAACAAATATATTTGATTTTTGATATGAAGTTTTTTAGCAAAGAATATTTAAAGCAATTCTGGAAGGTATTGGTGGCCACGTTCAGCGGTTTTTCTGATGACAACGGATTAAAATTCAGTGCATCATTAGCATATTATACTGTTTTTTCGCTTGCCCCATTATTAATATTAATAATTTCGGTAACCGGATTGATACTTGGGCATGATGCCGCAACAGGCCGTTTATACCCCGAGATTGAACATTATGTAGGCTCAAAGGCTGCCGAACAGATCCAGGAGATGCTAAAAAGTCTGGAATTTTCGGGTAAAACGGGTTTAGCCGTAGTAATATCAATTGTTACTTTGCTGGTGGGTGCCAGCAGTATTTTTATTGAAATGCAAGATTCGCTGAATACCATATGGCGGGTAAAGGCCAAGCCTAAACGGGGCTGGGTAAAAATGCTTCAAAACAGGTTTCTATCCTTTTCGCTTATTTTAAGCTTAGGTTTTTTACTGCTGGTATCGTTAGCGGTTAATTTATTTATTAACGCTTTAAATGATCAGATCATCCGTTTCGTTCCAAGCGTTACCAAATACCTTATTCAGGGTATTAATCTTTTTGTGTCTTTTACGGTCATTTCAGTCCTGTTTGGGATCATTTTTAAGTTCTTGCCAGACGTTAAGATCAGGTGGAAAGATGTACGCTCGGGCGCTATGTTCACCGCGGTACTTTTTATGATAGGGCAATATATCATCAGCTTATACATTCAATATACCGCACAGGGTTCTACATATGGTGCGGCAGGCTCGCTCATTGTAATATTGGTTTGGATCTACTATACATCAGCCATTCTGTATATCGGGGCAGAGTTTACACAGGTATATGCCGAAGCCATAGGCAGCCACATAGAACCTGCAGAATATGCCGTGCATGTGCAGCAAACCGAGGTTGAGCGCACCGTAACCAAACTGCCGCCGCAAAACCCCGAGCTACAGGGTAATTTACGGTGCGACCCCGATGAAGATGGCAAAAAGCCCGAGGGCTGCTAACAGCCCCAAGATCTTGAATTGGAGGATAAACTCTTCTGTTATTTTTATAAAATAATAACGTAGATTTAAACTCCAATTACAACCAGGTGTTAGCCGGTAGATATAAATATCCTAAGTTTAAACACATATGGCTTACAGTCATAGTTCATTGCCTTTTTTTATCGGCGAATGCGCAATTTTTTGAAGTAGACAGCGGCCGCCGCAATGTAGATATCCCGTTTAAGATTGTGCGTAATATGATGATGATTAAACTCAACATCAATAACCGCGGGCCTTATAACTTTATTTTAGATACCGGGGTAGGCCTTATGGTAATAACAGAGCCTAAGCTGATAGATTCTATCAACGTAGTAAACCCCCGAACTATTAAACTGGCAGGGCTTGGCGAAAGCGATTCATTCGAGGCTTTTGTAACACCGCATTTAAACGTACACATACCGGGCCTTTTAAGCAGTAATATATCAGCAGCTGTTTTAAAAACCGATTATTTTAACCTGTCGGGCTACGTAGGGATGCCGGTGCACGGCCTTTTAGGTTACGAGTTTTTTAACAATCTGGCTGTTAAAATCAACTTCACCGATAGCACTATAACCGTTTGCAGCCCCAAACACCTTAAGCCTTTTAAGCGCAGCCAAAAGATCCCTATCACCATAGAAGAACAAAAGCCGTACATGAACGCTATGATTACGTTTCCGGATGGTAATCGTATTTCAAACAAATTCATCATTGACCTTGGCGCCGGGCACCCCCTTTCGCTGGAAAACTTGCCCCAAAACAATGCCTTACCCAAAAAAACCGTTAAGGCAAACCTTGGCGTTGCGCTTAATGGCCCCATTACAGGCTATGTAGGCCGTATGGCCGCTATTGAAATGGGCAAGTATAAAATAAAAAAAGTTATCACCTCTTTTCCGGATATTGACTATATAAAACGCAACTATTCGGTAAAGCGCGATGGTAATATTGGCCTGGGTATTTTAAAACGGTTTAACGTGATATTTGATTACACCAACAACCTAATGTACTTAAAAGCAAACGAGCGCTTTAATGCCCCATTTGAGCATGATATGAGCGGTATGGAATATTATACAGCCGGCGAAAACCTTAATCATTTAATAATCGGCCGCGTTGAGCCGGGGTCGCCGGCAGACATTATCGGGCTGATAAAAGATGATGAAATAACCTCTATAAACTTTAAACCGGTATCAAAAATGAGCCTCGAAGAAATTGACGCCTACTTTAAAACCACCGAACGCAGCCTGCTGCTCGAAATCTATCATGATAAAAAGTACGACAGGGTGATCATGACTTTAAAACAACGCATTTAACCCTGTTTATTCGTAACTAAATTGTTTCGTTTGCTAACTCAAAAATATATTCGATATTTTTAGCCTTTACTAATTTTAATTAAAACAAATGAATAAAACTCTGCGGGTAAACACCTACCTGGGCGTAGCGGCTATTGCCATTGCAGCCATGGCAAGTTCTTGCGCTACCAAAAAAACCACGGCCGACCGTACCCTTACGCTTAAAACAACCACTACACAAGGAGGCTCTACTGCTGTTGCAACCATCGGTGCCGGTAAAAAAGAGGGCATCAAAAAATTTAGTGACCTTGTTGGCAAAACCAAAGCAGACACCGGCCTTTTTAATACTTACAAAATAGACGGTAAATATTACTTTGAAATACCCGATAGCTTAATTAGCCGCGAAATGCTGGTGGTTACCCGTTTTGTTAAAACCCCGGCGGGGCTAAAATCTTTTGGCCAGCAATACGGCGGCGAAGAGGTTAACAACCAGGTTTGGAAGTGGGAGCGTCATGATAAGCAGGTATTCATCCGGGTGCCAAGCTATTCGGTAAAGGCCGATAGCACCAGCGATATGTACCAGTCGGTTAAAAACTCAAACCTGGATGCCATATTGGCTTCATTTGATGTTAAGGCCTACAACAAAGATACAACGGGAGTTTTGGTTGATGTTACCGACCTTTACAATGGCGATTTAGCCGCCATAGGCCTGCCCGATAATATCAAAAAAATGTACAAAATAACCGGCCTGGATAACGGCCGGTCATACATAGATACAGTAAAAAGTTTCCCGATAAATATCGAGACACGCACGCTTAAAACCTATCGTGCATCAGAATCACCTACAGACAACACCAACGGCGCATTAACCTTTGAACTGAATACATCGATGCTGTTACTGCCAAAAACACCGATGAAAGCACGTTTAAATGACGACCGCGTTGGTTATTTCGGCCAGCAACAAACAGATTATGGCACAGGCGCGCAAAAGGCAGAAGCCACCGCTTATATTCATCGCTGGAAACTGGAGCCTAAAGACGAAGCGGCATACGCCCGCGGCGAACTGGTGGAACCCAAGAAGCAAATTGTTTATTATATAGACCCCGCAACCCCAAAAAAATGGGTGCCATATCTTATTGCCGGCATCAACGATTGGAATAAGGCATTTGAAGCCGCAGGTTTTAAAAATGCCATTGTTGGTAAAGAAGCCCCAACGGCAAAGCAAGACCCGGAGTTTAGTACAGAAGATGCGCGCTATAGTGTGGTAAGATACTTTGCATCGGATGTGCAGAATGCCTATGGCCCACACATATCAGACCCGCGCACAGGCGAGATATTGGAAAGCCATGTTGGCTGGTACCACAACGTAATGATGCTTTTACGGAACTGGTTTTTTATACAAACGGCTGCAGTTAACCCCCATGTGCGCATGGCTAAATTTACCGATGCGCAAATGGGCGAGCTGATCCGTTTTGTATCATCTCATGAAATTGGCCACACCCTGGGCCTGCCGCATAACTTTGGGTCAAGCTACGCCTACCCGGTAGACTCTTTGCGTTCCAAATCATTTACCGATAAACACGGCACCGCGCCATCTATTATGGACTATGCCCGCTTTAATTATATTGCCCAGCCGGGCGATGGCGTTACACACCTTTATCCGCAAATCGGTGAGTATGATCTTTGGTCGGTTAAATGGGGCTATAGCTATTTCCCCGGTAAGAAAACCGCACAGCAGGAAAAAGAAATGTTAGATGTTTGGACCAAAGAACGCGCCGGCAACCCGCTGTACTACTACGGCAGGCAGGGCACATCCATTGATCCGCGCCTCCAAAATGAAGACCTGGGCGATAATGCCATGAAAGCAAGCACTTATGGTATTGCCAACCTGAAAAGGATCTTGCCAAATATTGAAAAATGGACCTTTCAGAAAGGGGAGGAATATGATGACCTGGTAACCTTATATAACGAAGTAATAGGCCAGTATAATCGCTACATAGGCCACGTAACCATGAATATAGGTGGCATGAGTGAAAACTTTAAAACCTATGATCAGAAAGGGGCGGTGTATAGCTTTATCGGCAAAAATTTACAGCACGATGCTGTTACCTTTTTAAATCAGCAGGTATTTACAACCCCTAAATGGCTCATTAATGCCGATGAATTAAGCAAGTTTGATAATGGTGTGGTGATTAGCCGGATAAAAGCCGTGCAGGTTAATGCTGTAGCAAATGTTTTAAATGCATCGCGCCTGGCCAGAATGTTTGATAATCAATCTAAAAATGGCGCCAAAGCCTACACCGTTACCGAATTATTTACAGATCTGCGCTCGGGCATATTTGCGTCCGGCGTTCCTGATGAATTTAAACGCAACCTGCAACGCGGGTATATTGACAGGTTAAAGAGCTTGCTGAATGAAGATGCCAGCTTTAGTTTCCCTGGTGCTACCGCTGCACAATTAGCAAATATGGGGTTAACGCCTATTAATATTGCTTTATCTGATATCAGGCCGATGGTGCGTGCCGAGCTTGCTAAAATAACCACCAGCCTGCCAAAAGGCGGTGATGCCTTAACAAGCGCCCACTATACAGATTTACGCCTGCGCATCAAAGAGGCATTATACCCAACCCGCCCTGTAGTTAATATCAACTCCGGCAGCCCTGTCGGCCGCTTTACAGATGGCACAATGCAACAAAACAATGGTTGCTGGCCGGCAACAACTTTTTAAGCTGCCCGCATTTTAAACAGCAAAGCCCTCGTATTTAGGAGGGCTTTGCTGTAATGTTATTTAAGCTGACTTATATTTTCAAAAAAAGCCGTTTGCAGATCCAGCAAAGTTTTTACACTTACTTTTTCTCCATAGGTGTCAAAGCATAAAAATTTTGCTTTCGCCGGCTCATTACCATTCCATTTCTCAAAAAAATTAAAGGTTTCAAAAAAATAATGGTTGGTGGTAACTTTGTTTTTACCGCTTATTTGTGATGTATTAAGCCTAAAGCCTATCGCATCGATCCAATGATGCACCTTGTTGTGCAAAGACCCTTTAAACTTATCCATAGGTTAAACATTTTTTTAGGTATAACGAAAGCCTGTGGTTAAAAGTTATTGTTCACCAAACAAACTTATCAACATTTGTAAAATTTACCGGTCAATACATAACACATTATTTTGAATAAAAAAAGATTTTATTCCACACCCTGTTTTTTTTGAAACCAAATGTTAATAACTCCGTACAAGACCTAACACTCACAAAAACATATATGAAAAAACACAGACTTATTTTAGCTGCTATAGCGCTTAGTTTTTTAAGCTTTGGTGCATGTAAAAAATCTACAACGCCAGGCCCGCAGGGAGTACAGGGCGAACAAGGTGAAACCGGAGCTACCGGCGCAACAGGTGCTACCGGACCACAAGGACCCGCTGGCCCTGCAGGCGGCCCGGTTGGTGCAACAGGCGCTACCGGAGCAACGGGTGCTACAGGTGCTACCGGACCACAGGGACCCGCAGGACCAAAAGGTGACACAGGCGCTACTGGCGCTGTGGGTGCTGCAGGCCCACAAGGCCCTGCAGGAGCTATTGGTGCAACAGGCGCTACCGGTGCTGTTGGCGCTGCAGGCCCACAAGGCCCTGCAGGAGCTATTGGTGCAACAGGCGCTACCGGTGCAACAGGCGCAGTGGGAGCAACAGGTGCTGCTGGTGTAGCCGGACCACAAGGCCCTGCAGGAGCAAAAGGTGATACCGGCGCTACAGGCGCAGTAGGTGCAACAGGCGCCACCGGTGCTGTTGGAGCTACTGGTGCAGTAGGTGCTATCGGCGCAACAGGTGCTACTGGCGCACAAGGGCCACAAGGCCCGGCAGGCCCGGCTGGTGCTACCGGCGCAACGGGTGCCACCGGCGCAGCCGGTAAAGACGGTAATGCCCAAGTGCAAAACTTTTTACTTACCAATAAATCGGTAACGTTAACCGGTTTTACCCGCCTTTCTATCCCTGCAATTACACAGGATATTGTTGATAAAGGTTTGATATTGGTTTATTTTAGGGTTACAGGCTCAACTACTGGTTATTATGCTCTCCCTTATGCTGAAGCAGACCGCACGTTAAGCATATCAAGCTACGGTGTAGGCTATATTGATATTAAAGCAAACTTTAGCGGAGACGGGTTAGATTTTAGGGTAGTGGTTGTGCCGGGCACATCTATATCTACCTTATCTGTTACACATCCTGGTTTAAATCTTAAAAACTACAACCAGGTAGTAAATACTTTAAGATAACCTTAAATAGCTGCACGTTAATTGTACAGCTTATTTCAAAAATCACTTCAAAGGCCTCGCAATTGCGGGGCCTTTTTGTGTTATATGTAACAATTTTATGGTGCCGATATTAAAAATGTAACAATAGTATGATTATTAAATATTTAAAGCGAATTAAGTGAACATTTGTATTCTAAATGTGTCTATAAGGGCATATATGACACCCCTGCATTTAAAAAAATATGATGAAATACCTTTATTTAATATTGGCAATGATATGCTTAGGCATTACACGCGGTAATGCACAAACCGCCCGGCAAATAAGCGGTACTGTTATCGATTCTACCCGGCTATCGTTACCCGGCAGTAATATTAAACTGCGTACAGATCTGGGAGACAGTACAATTTCTATTGCAGATGTTAATGGTAAATTCTCATTTCCATCGGTAAAGGGCACAAAAATAACCCTTACAATAAGTTCGATAGGTTATGAAGGGCTGATAAAACATTATACCCTGCCGGCAGATGGCAAAGCGGTTGTGCTTGATCCTATTGTGCTTAAATCGGCAACAAAACAGCTTGGCCAGGTAACCATTGTTGGTGTTAACCCCATCGTTTTTAAAGAAGATACCGTACAATACAGCGTGTCTGCCTACAAGGTTCGGCAGGATGCACCAATTGAAGATGTGCTTAAAAAAATACCGGGAGTTGATGTAGCAACAGACGGCACCGTGAGCTCGCAGGGAAAGCAAATAACCAAAGTTCGCGTAAATGGTAAAGACTTTTTTGGGGGCGACGTACAAAGCGCCACTAAAAATTTGCCTGCAGACGTTATAGAAAGCGTACAGATCATTGACGATTATGGCGATCAGGCAAACCTTACCGGCATTAAAACAGGCGAGCCGAACAAGATCTTAAACTTTACCATACGCAAGGATAAAAACTATGGCTATTATGGCCAGGCAACAGCCGGCGATGGCTCCGACCTGCTGCCTAAAAACCCCGGCGTTACTAATGATAACCGCTACATTGGCCTGCTAAGGTTCTTTAAATTCAACAACAACCAGCAAATCTCTGTTTTAGGCAACATCAATAACACCAATGTTAATACCTTTACTTATGGCTCGCCAACCGGGGGAGCAACAGGCGGCGGCGGTTTTGGAGGCGGTGGCGGCGGTGGCCGGGGCAATGCCCTGCGTGGCAGCGGCAGCGGCTCTACAACCAATGCCAACGGGATAACCAACGCGCGGTCTATAGGCGTTAACTATGCCGATCAGTGGGGTAAAACTTTATCCGTTTACGGTACCTACAGCTTTACAGACAACACGATATTTACCAACTCATCCTCGTTACAAACCAATACCGTTTCTGTTCAGAATGCGGCTGGCCAAACAGTAACATCAACCAATACAAGCAACCAGTTAAGCCGCGAAACCAATAACCCTACCAATCACCGCTTCAGCTTTAACCTGGAATGGAAGCCGGATACCTTAAACTATTTAAAGGCTACCCCCACCTTCAACTATTCGGGCAGTAATGTAAGCAGCGTGGATGATGTAACATCGGCCAGAAATAGTGTTACCAACCTGGCGTACACTTCAAATTCGGTAAGCACTACATCATCTCCAAGCTATGGGGTTACGGGCTTTTACAATCATCGTTTTAAACACAGTAAACGTAATTTAAATATCGGGTTTAACGCTAACATTGGCATAAACAACCAGTATGATAACCCGATATATAAATATACTGCCGGCACCCCAACGGCGCCGCTAAACCAGGTAATTTATACCGATGGCCGCACTAATACTTATGGCCTAAACCTGTCCTACCAGGAACCCATAGGCAAGGTGTCTTTCTTGGAATTTAATTATGCCTTTAACCATAATTATAACACCAGCGATAAAGAAACCGATGTACTGTTTGAATCCAACCCCGATTTTTATTATAAATACGATTTATTAAGCAACAATTATAAATACACTTTTACAACCAACCGCTTTGGCCTTAATTACCGTATCATCGAAAAGAAATACAATTTAACCTTAGGCGTTGGCGCACAACCCGCATCACTTAACGGAACCAACCTGTTAAATAACGTATCTACCAGCGTATCTACATTTAATGTAATACCTGCAGCCAGCTTTAATTATAACTTCAGCCGGAGCCAGTCTTTGCGCTTTAATTATAACGGGCAAAGCAACCAGCCGTCATTTAACCAGCTACAGCCCGTTATTGATTTTTCTAATGCCTTATACCCGGTACAGGGTAACCCCAATTTAAAGCCCGAATTTACCAACAACCTGTCGGCACGTTATAATATGTTCAGCTTTCAAACAGGTAACATTTTTCTGATCGGTTTAAACTACTCGCAAACGTCAAATAAAATCGTTCAGAACATCGTTACTTATCCAACCAGGTTTACAGATGCTACGCTGGCACAAAATCCGGATCTGAAAAACCTGCAAAACACCAACCTGATTAAATATTTAAATACCGATGGCTATTACACCGCAGGGGCAAATTTTATGTACTCGAAACCATGGAGCGAACGTAAATACACCATAATATTTGGCGGGCAGGTTAATTATACCAACAATATAGGCTTTTCGCAAAATGTAGATTCGCTTAACAATATTACCGCTGCAAATAAAAACATTGCTAAAACCTTTACTGTTGCGCCTCAATTACGTTTCAGGGTAAATGTTACCGATATTATAGATGCAGAGGCATTTGCCCGGTACTCTTTAAACAAAAGTACCAATACGTTAAGCACCGCATTTAACCAAAACACCAACATTAACTCGGTAGATTTGGGGATAAACGGTAAAAACTATGTTTGGAAAGACTGGACCTTTAGTTACGATTATACCAAAACGCTAAATTACGGATACACTATAGCCGTTAAAAACCCCAACATATTAAACGCCTATGTAGAACGCCGTTTCCTGAAGGATAACCGCGGCACCCTGCGTTTTGCAGCATATGATTTATTTAATGAGAACACCGGCTTTTCTGTTGTAAATAACGGTAGCACTGTTACCCAAAGTAATGTTAATAGACTTGGCAGATACTACCTGGTTACCTTTACCTTCCGCCTGTCTAAATTCTCGGGTAAGGCGCCTGCCAGCGACCCCGGCAGGGCAGGCGGCCGTGGCGAAAGGCCAAGTGGTGGAGACAGGCCGGGCGGCGGCATGGGTGGCCCCCCTCCGGGCGGCGGGCCGCTATAAACCGGTTTAAACAAAAAACCCATCCGTTGCTTACGGATGGGTTTTTTGTTTAAAATATCTTTATTTAGTTATGTGTAATTACTGAATTGATAACCTTTTCAAGCTCATCCAGATCAAAGGGCTTGGCCAGATAGGTTTCTGCCCCCGCATGGTCGGCCAGTAATTGTATATCGCTGTTGGCAGAAAAATATACCACCGGTATCGCTTTTAAAGCCTCATCCTTCTTAAGAGTTTGGGTTGCAATAATTCCCCCGGCATCCGGTATCCAGTTGTCCATTAATATCACATCAGGTACAATTCCTGCAACCTTTTCGGTAATATCATTACAGTCTGTATAAGTAAAAACTTCCCAGCCCTGTTCCTCTAATATATAGCTACAGATAGATAGAATATCCTCATCATCGTCAAAAATGATGATCTTTTTTGTTTTATCGTTCATGGGTAATGTAGAGGGGTGAAGCTATAAATAAGTTTTAAAAAAAGCAAATTTTTTAATTAGAGATATAGCAGCGGCTTAACCCGCCCAACCCTCTCTGTCCAGGCTTCTAAAATGGATAGCTTCTGCCAGATGCTCTAACAAAATTTCTTCTGTCCCGGCAAGGTCGGCAATTGTGCGGGCCACTTTCAGTATCCTGTCATAAGCCCGTGCAGATAGCCCCAGCTTTTCCATCGCTTTTTTTAACAGGGTTTGCCCTGCGGTATTTATCTTACAAACGTCGCGCACCATTTGCGGGCTCATTTGTGCATTGGCATGCAGGTCGGGCTTGTTACCAAAGCGTTCCATTTGTATCTCTCGGGCTTTAATTACCCGTTCGCGAATCGGGTCGCTCTTCTCTGCTAACCTGTCTGACGATAATTCACTAAAATTTACCGGTGTAACCTCTACATGCAGGTCGATCCGGTCTAACAGCGGGCCGGAAATTTTGCTTAAGTATTTTTGAACCGTCCCCGGCGGGCAGATACATTCTTTCTCGGGATGATTGTAGTACCCGCAGGGACAGGGGTTCATGCTGGCTATCAGCATAAAGCTGCTGGGATAATCAACCGTAAACTTGGCCCGCGATATGGTTACGCGCCTTTCTTCTAACGGCTGGCGCATTACTTCAAGGGCGCTGCGCTTAAACTCGGGCAGTTCGTCTAAAAACAACACACCGTTATGCGCCAGCGAAATTTCGCCGGGCTGCGGGTTGCTGCCACCGCCAACTAAAGCCACATCGCTAATGGTATGGTGGGGCGACCGGAACGGCCTTGTGGTTACCAGTGCATCAGCAGTAGACAGCTTACCTGCTACAGAATGGATCTTGGTGGTCTCTAATGATTCATACAGGCTTAATGGCGGCAGTATAGACGGCAGCCTGCGCGCTAGCATGGTTTTACCTGCCCCGGGCGGGCCAATCAATATTACATTGTGGCCGCCAGCCGCAGCTATTTCTAATGCGCGTTTGATGTTTTCCTGGCCTCGCACATCGCTAAAATCGCTGTCATAAGCGGTTAGGCTGTTAAAAAATTCATCCCTGGTATTTACCACTTCGGGCTGTAAAGCAACATCGCCGTTAAAAAAATCTACTACCTGTTTGATATTCTCTACGCCGTAAACTTCCAGGTTATCTACAATGGCGGCTTCGCGGGCATTTTGCTTTGGCAGAATAAACCCTTTGTAGCCTTCTTTACGGGCTTGTATGGCAATAGGCAAGGCCCCCTTTATGGGCTGCAAACCACCATCTAAAGACAGTTCGCCCATGATCAGGTATTTCTCTAACTCTTCTGATTGGATCTGCCCCGAAGCGGAAAGTATCCCAACGGCAATTGTAAGGTCATAGGCAGACCCTTCCTTGCGGATATCTGCCGGGGCCATGTTAACCACAATACGCTGCCGCGGCATACGGTAGCCGTTTGTTTGCAATGCGGTTTCTACCCGTTGCATGGATTCCCTTACCGCATTATCTGGCAGGCCAACAATAAAATAGGCCAGTTTGCCCCCGCTGATATTCACTTCAACTGTTATGGTAATAGCCTGAATACCATAAACCGCACTTCCAAAGGTCTTAACTAACACGTGATAGGAATTTGTTGGCGAAAGATATAGAATTTATTTGAGGGGATAACAGAATATGTCAGTAGAAATATCCCCCTGCCAAAGTGTGTTGACAGGGGGATACAACAGGCCAAAATTTTAAAATTAAAATAATATGTTCATAGAAGTGCCGGACGAGCCATCGGCACAAATAGGCGTTACGCTAAACCTGCCGCCACCGCTTTTGTAAGATATAGATACCGGTGGAGAATAAGTACTTCCAGAAAATGTACCCCCAGCCTGGTAATAACCACCATAGTTAAAATGATCGACAGGCTGACTATTTGTTGTCCAGGTAAAAGTAGTGCCGGAATTACTTATCCCTGTTATAACACAGGAGCAGGCAAACTTTTTGGCTTTTACGTTCCCTGTTTTTTTTGCCGGCAGCGGGGTTGCCTTTTTATTTACCTTAATTATTGTAAATGATAATAAACCGGTTAATAATATACCGGCAATAAGCGAATAAATTAAATTCTTTTTCATAAATAATTGGTTTTAATTGGTAAGTAAGTGGTTTATTGGCTTTTGGCTTGTTACCTAAAGTTAATATTATTAATTAATATATATATCAATAAATCAGGGCAAAAATTCTAATAGTTAAAACATTGCCAATTGATCGCATACATGCCATATAACAAGCCACAAAAAAACCCGCATCGGGTATGATACGGGTTTTTATATAGCATATAAAATATCTATCTGATAAAGCATAAGCCGCAGGCAAACACCACATTCACCAGCAATACTACCGAAAATATATTTTTATTATGTACGCTAATGGTAGCCAGGCGCGTGTTCAATTGTTTAAACATCCTGTTATTTAGCAGTATAAAATGGTTGATCAGTAAAAATCCAACCGCGCCAAACAGTATAGCAACATAGGTTGATGTGTTTATGGTTAGCCATTGTGCATTAACCATTAGTTTTGTAATCAGCATAGCGTTTGTTAGCACTACAACCAGCAAAAAGCTAACATTAAACAACGATTTAAACTGGGGCAATGTGCCCTGCCCAAAATGCTTGAAACTCCACCTGTAAAACATTACATAAATGGCTTGATAGGCTTTTGTCATGATGTTAATAATTAAGTGAACTAATGCGGTTAATTTTATGAATCAATTATACGAAAAACATTTAAATAAAGTATATTGTTTTGTAAAAATTTATTTTACAAAATTTTATTAGGCCAATAGGCTTTTTTGTAACGATTAAACTATTATGCCTGCCTGTTATTCGACCGTTTTTTGGTCAGAAGGTTTATTATTGATGTTAAATATTGCCAGCAGGTTTACATTGGGGTCTATCTTAATTTCGGGGTAGGCCGAGTTAACTGGTATAGTGATGCTGGTAGATACCTCTTTTATATTTACAAAGGCCTGCTTGCCATCTATCTGATATTCCAGCGCAAATTGGTAGGGGTTTTCCTGCATTTGTTTAATGTGCATTACAACCGTATTGCTTTTTTGCTGATACTCCCAGGTTATTTTTAGATCAGGATGGCCGGCAGTACGCAGCCATTGCTTAAAAAACGGTTTAAGATCTTGCCCGCAGGCTTTTTCCATTACCAAGCAAAAGTCATCTGTGTTGGCATTGCTGCCGTTATATTGTTTATAATATGCGGCTATCCCTTTCCAAAAAGCGGCATCCCCGATTTTACGGCGAAGCATATGCAGCACCCATCCGCCTTTTTGATATGCATTGGTGTTGAGTATGTTTAGCATTGGCCCTTTATACGCCGAATCTACCACCGGGGTTTTATATCTTTTTTCGAAATTAAATATTGCATCCCTATCAATAGCAAGGCGGGTTTTTAAAGTATCGGGGCCATAGGTACCTTCCATGTATAAATTAGTCATATAAGTGGCAAACCCTTCGCTTAACCAAACATGCCACCAGCTTTTTTCGCTGATAGCGTCGCCAAACCACTGGTGCGCAATTTCATGAGCCATTAATGGTTCAATGCCTTTACTGTCATTTACCGATCTTTCATAATAGAATATAGCCCCGGCATTTTCCATACCACCAAACATGGTTTTAGACTGCACATTAGCCAACTTTTTATACGGAAAAGCGCCTATATGCTTTACAAACCAAGGCAAAATTTTAGTAGCAACCGCATAATTTTTAAGGCCATTCTCCTTATCCTCAGGGAAAACATAACTATACACCGGCGTACCATCCGGGTTACCGGGGTTGGCCACCGTAAAATCGGCAACGCCAATAACCATAACCTTGGTTGGCAGTTTAGCGGCCTCGCTCCACTGGGTAAGCTTTTTATTACCCGGCAGGGGCTTTTCAAGCACCTTTAAGCCATTACCCACTACGGTATATTTTGCCGGGGCCGTTACCAGGAATTCAACAGAAGCTTTATCAGCAGGGTTGTCTACACAAGGCAACCAGTAATGCGCCCTTATTGCCCAGTTATCGCCAAAAAAGGTACGGTGATTGTACTGGTTGGTTGAAATAATCAAACCATCTGTTGGTATCCCCCGGTAAATTATTGTATAATGATGTACAGACCCTGCAGCAGCTTTGGTATTAATGATCAGCCTATCGCTATCCTGCATAAACTTTACAGAAACTCCGTTATCCTTCAGCACAGATACCAGCATACCCTTACCGGCGGTGTTCTTTTTATACAGATCGAGCGTTAGTTTGGTAGATGCTTTTAAAAACCTGGCTCTAATAGTAGCCTGCCCCTTTATCGTATCATCTGCATCGTTTAAAGTGATGGCAAAACGATAATGCTGTACATCAACATTAGCACCCGGTGCCTGCCCCCTGGCATATAAGCAAATTAATGGTGCAAATAATAATAAGTATAATTTTTTACGCATAAGGTATAATATTATAAAATTATGTTTATGGTTTAACCCGCAAGCAATGTAATGCTGATAATTAATTCGCTAAAGTGAAGTTAACCGGCATATCGTATTCTACCTTAACCGGCACACCATTTAATATACCCGGCAACCAATCACCATAGATTAATTTAACGGCACGTAAAGCCTCTTCATCACACCCGGAACCAACAAATTGTTTAACGCGATAACCGGTAACTATACCATCCTGGTTAATGGTTATACCTATTATTACCTTGCCTTTTACATTGTTTTCGCGTGCTATGGCGGGGTATTTAATATTCTGTACATAGCTCTTTATTATCGCTCCTTCGCCTCCCAAAAATATAGGCGGGTGCTCTAATTTTTGTTTCGTAATACCTTCGTTCGTAATAACGTCATAAAGCGCATCCTTTTCCTTATCGTTTTGTTTAAGATAAATAAGCCTGCCGCTTGTAAAATCATACTCTGCCTTCATCTCCTTATCAAAGCCATACATTTTCCAGATACCCACACGCTTGCCTTCTTTAAAAGAACCCTCAGCAGATATTTTGCCCTGATAACCATAAAAAATCCATAAACTATCCCTTAAGTTGTTTTTATAAAAGCCATCGCAAATTACAGAATTATTGTAGGCATTTGTGGCCTTGTAGCCTCCATCCTTTATTTCGGGGTTAGCCTTTAAAACCGTGTACGTTTCTTTTATATTAAGTTCGGGGTTAATGCTTTTTATTGTTTTGGTTTGAGCGAGCAATCCGGCACAAAAACAGGTCAGGACAAAGGTTAAGCATACTTTCATACCGGTAAATATATTGCTTGTTTTTTATATTATACCCCTTGGGTTAAAGTAAGTATTACCCTTTATGATGCTTTCTTAAACTTTGAAAATCTACGTAATAAAGTACCTTAACAGATAGGTTGTTGTTTTGCGGCAGGTTGTAGGTATCCTTAAAGTTATGATAATAGTTCTGGTTGCCTTCGTTAGTGTAGCTCTGTGCAGATTGCTTCCAGGCAAGGCTGATCTCGCTGCCCGGCGAGAATTGCCAAACATAGATCATATCAATATTCCAGGTGTTAAAGTTGCGGTCAACATTATGGTCAAAATCTGCAGTTACCAAATTAGCCAATGCACCGTTTGGGGCCAGGTCAAAAAACTGTTTGTTGTTTACCTTGCTCCAGTAATGCCTTAACCTAAAAGTTAGGCCCATGATGTTGGTGAATGTGTATTTTACATTAAAAATGTTTTGTACCGTCTGTTCGTTACGCAAGGCAAATATTGGTGTGGTATTATCATTAGCGATTGTAGCAAAACCGGTGTAGTTTATTCGCGGACTAACCATAAAATCGCCCCCTACAGAAAACTTGTTGCTTACCCTGTAATTGTAAAACAATTCTACATCGGTGCCTTTGCCATCATAGCGGTTAAGCCATTTATTTGAATAAAATACTCCTACAGAAAATGGCTTGGCTTCGTTAGTTTGCAGGTTTAAGTTAAATATAAAGGTTTCGGGCGTTTTAAATACACGGCCGGGTACGCGCGGCTCATAAAAATCGTTCCCGCTTAGGCGGATGTGCCCGTTAAAGTTGGCGTACCAAAAGTTTTTAAAGTTAGCCTCGGCGCCAAAGTTTTGGTTAAAATACTGATAGCTGTATGGCGATACCCGGTAAGATGAGTAGGTGTTTGTCCATAGGCTCCACTTGGTAAAAAGGTGCCTGGGCTTATAATTAGCCAGCGACAGGTTAATGTTATGATCCAGGTAGTTGTTATTAAACAAAATGCCCAGGTCGTTAGGGTCGTACTTTTTATCTACCCGGTCTTGCGATACGCTCCAGGTAAAATTACCCAGCGTTTTACCAAAAGTAAGGTTGTAATTATAGCCGGTAACCGTTTGCTCCGCCTTATAAAACTTATTGCTCATTAACCCATAGCCAGATAAATTATACGAATTCTTTTTGTTATTAAGGTTAAAAACAAAGCCCCCTACATCGGCAGAGTAATCTTTACCAAAACGGTTAACATTGGTGTTAATGAGCGTCACCGACGAGTTATACTTGAGGTTTTGATCCAGCACCAAAATATTATAGTTGGTCAGCGGGCTGGTTTCTACCTGACGCTGTTTACCTACCGAATCTTCTATAGTTGCATAGGCCGTATTGGTAACCCCATTAAAAAGCCCGATACCCAACCCTTTTGACGTACGGCCCGATAGCTTAAACGCATTAATAAGTTTAGTTTCGGTAGGGTTGCTCACAACCGTTTCGCCGGGTTGTAGGTTGTTGTAGGCATCATTATAATTAATGGGCTGCCCGCCAACCCGGCGCGTGTAAAACAAGTTACCTTTATTAAACAGCTCGGTACCTTCGGTAAAAAAGGGCCGGTTCTCGTTATATTTTACCTCAAATGGTGTAAGATTTAGTATTTTATTATCTGATTGCACCTGGCCAAAATCGGGTATTAGGGTAAGGTCAAGTGTAAAGCTTTCGTTTATGCCGTACTTAACATCCATACCGCCGTTAACAGATGCTTTAGTATTTGGAACGCCCGCTGTGTTGTATGGGTAATGGTTTACATAGGTAGAAAAATAAGGAAAAAAGGCCAGGCGAACGGGTGGCGCTATTTTCTCTATCCCTGTGAGGATGCCTTCCTGGTTTATAAAACCATTTTGCTTTGGGTCAAGCTCGTTCCAAAAAAGCTGCTGCTGGGTGTTCTGCCGTTTGCGGATGATGTTCATCCCCCAGGTTTGGATATCCTTTTTAGCAAAGCGCAGGGCAGAGTAGGGCACTTTTATTTCGGCTGTCCAACCCTGGCTGTCAATTTTTACCTTGCTTATCCATACAGCATTCCAGGTAGGGTCTTCGGAGTTACCTTCGGCATTTGGCAGCGCATATTTAGCATCAAACTGCCCGTTGGTAGCGGTTACAAAAAAGCCGGATGCGTTTATTCCGTCTTTGTAGGTGTCAAATATCACCCCAATAAAATCTGCGTTGCCCACCTGATCGCGCGTGGCAAATTCGCGGGCAATTTTGGCCGGGTCTTTTTCATACATCCGGGCGCCAATGTAAATGGCTTCGTTATCATAAATTATTTTTACTTCCGTGCGTTCTGCGGTGGTTTCATGCGTACCGGCATTGGGGCGCAACTGCACAAAATCCGTTGCGACGGGTACATTCAGCCAGGCAGCGTCATCAAGTTCGCCATCAATTTTGGGGGCTGCCTGCGTTTTTACAGCAACCAGTGTTTTCTTGTCTTTTTGCGAAAAGGCATTTAATGTTATAGCAAACAACAATATGGCAAGTAAAAAAACTCTCATTCAGGCTGGTTAATAGTTTTCATAAGATGCGCCAGGCGTAAAAACGTTACAAGTTTTTTTGTTAATTATTAACGGCTAAATGTTAAATACCGAATTGTGTAATGATTATTAAGGCGAATTGCTTCAAAATCTTAACTTTGTATCCTCAAAAATTAGGAATTAAATAATGTTTGAAAATTTATCGGATAAACTCGACAGGGCGTTTAAAGTACTGAAGGGTCAGGGATCAATTACGGAGATAAACGTGGCCGAAACCATGAAAGAGATACGCAAAGCTCTTTTGGATGCCGACGTTAACTATAAAACAGCCAAAACCTTTACAGATGATGTAAGGACAAAGGCATTAGGCGAAAACGTATTAACCTCCATTTCGCCGGGCCAGCTTTTAACCAAGTTGATGAACGACGAGCTTACCGCACTGATGGGCGGCACCACCGCCGAGCTGGACCTTAAGCCATCGCCAACCATTATCCTGATAGCGGGTTTGAACGGTGCAGGTAAAACAACCTTTACCGGTAAACTGGCCAATTACCTAAAAACCCAAAAAGGCAAAAAACCGTTATTGGTAGCCGATGATATTTATCGCCCGGCGGCCATTACCCAATTACAGGTTTTAGGCGAGCAGGTGGGCATACCAGTTTACGCCAACCCGGAATCTAAAGACCCGATTGCTATTGCCCGCGAAGGCATTGCACAGGCTAAACAGAATGGCAACAATGTGGTAATTATTGATACCGCCGGCCGTTTATCTATTGATGAAGCCATGATGGTGGAGATTGAGCAGGTTAAAGCTGCCGTTAACCCACACGAGATTTTGTTTGTGGTTGACGCCATGACCGGGCAGGATGCCGTGAATACCGCTAAGGTATTTAATGATCGCCTTGACTTTACCGGTGTTGTATTAACCAAACTGGATGGCGATACCCGCGGTGGTGCAGCGCTATCCATTAAATCGGTTGTTAACAAGCCGATCAAGTTTATTGGTACCGGCGAAAAAATGGAAGCGCTTGACGTTTTCCACCCGGACCGTATGGCATCCCGTATCCTGGGAATGGGTGACGTAGTATCGTTGGTTGAGCGCGCGCAGCAACAGTTTGATGAAAAAGAGGCTGCCGAACTTCAAAAAAAGATCCGTAAAAATAAATTCGACTTTAACGATTTTTACAGCCAGATACAGCAGATCAAAAAAATGGGTAACATGAAAGATCTGATGGGGATGATACCGGGTGTTGGCAAAATGATGAAGGACGTAGAAGTAAGCGATGATGCCTTTAAAGGCATCGAAGCCATTATCCAATCTATGACACCGAAGGAGAAAGAAAACCCCGACCTGATCAACCCAAGCCGCCGTAACCGTATAGCCAAAGGCTCTGGTACCGATCTGCAAGAGGTTAACCGCCTGATGAAGCAGTTTGAAGACATGCGTAAGGTAATGAAACAAATGAGCAACCCGGCAGCTATGGCTAACATGATGCGCCGGATGCCAAAAATGTAAATTCGCGTTGCTCAAAACAATGAAAAAACCCGACAGAGATGCCGGGATTTTTTATTGATTCTATTATCACGTCATTGCGGTACGAAGCAATGACGCGTTTATTTGGTGCATAATAATTACGGGAATTTATATAAGATCCCTAATGATAATCCCTCGGTACCCTGCACATCATTAATGCCGGTATTTTTATCAAACAGCAATGTGCCGTTGATAGATACATTTATCAACCGGTTAACCTTGGCAGCAAGCACGGCATCTAAACGGTGGCGGGTATAGCTAATTGGCTGCCCGTAGGGTATAAACATTTCATAACGTGATGTTAGGTGCATGTTTTTGGCAATGTCTTTATCAAAGATTCCTACAATCTGGAACGCGATATCGTTGCGTACGCTTTTATTATTTGCGGTATCTACACCATAACTTTGTGTTTTACGCACCACGTCATCCAGCACAAAGGTTTGGCGGGCGGTACCCGTACCTAATCGCAGATCGAAATAGGTAGTTGGCTTATATTCAAAACCCACAGACTCGGTTAAGTAACCCGGCGCCATAAAGTTCGAGATCAGCACAGGGGGCAAAACATTACTGGCATCGTATTGGTACCCTTTGTCAAACTGAGATTCGAAACTTAACGAGCCGAAGAAAAACCAGTGTTTAGACATCTGGGTGGCTATTTTATTATCCCAAAAAATACGGTCGTTTGTTTTACGCGACGACTGCCCCTTGTTTTTTGATTTACCATACTGCAGGTTAAGCTCTGATACAAAGCTAAACGGCGCTTTGTTGTATTCTGTACGGTATATAAAGGTAGACCCAAGTGCGATAGAAGAAACGCCCCCCGCTGCATAATTATTACTAAACGCCGCCTGGTTAAAATTTAAGCCAAATGTTACAAACTTACGCCAGTAACTAATCTTATAATCCAGCATGGTAACCGGTATCAGTTCCTGCTGTATCTGTATAGGGGTAGGTGGCACCGGTATGGCATTCTTTTTAGTTTGAATGCGGTACTTATTAAGCAGATTGGTATCTATTTTAACCGTATCCTTTTTTAGGGTATCAGTAGTTTGTGCATTTGCCGACAATGCAATCGAGAACGACAGTAAGAAAATAAGCCTGATACTGGTTTTCAACATATTCGCAAATAAAACGCAAAAATCTGTTATTTCATTGTATTAATTAAAAATACATTATCCAATTATACCATTTTCTGCTTTTAAGATAATTCAGGTTGGTTTCGCGGGCGTATGCCTCACGCTCAAAAACAATGTTAAGATATGCTTTTTGATGGTTGCGGTATATAGCCAGGTTTATCAAATAATTTAACAGGTATAAAATATAAAAAGGTATTACCAGCAATTCTGCCTGTTGCCTTAAATGGATCCTTTCGTGGTTAATTAAAACCGCATCAGCCAGCAATGCCTGGTGGCTGATGAGTATAAACGGATACAGCGCCATGCCGCTCACTTTTAAAAACGGCGTTACTATTATTCGTTTTCCCATTTAACTTGTGGCAGGGGGGCAAGTTCATACGCTTTAGGGTGGCGCAGGTAGCGTGTTAAATTCTTTCTGATGTAATCTATAAATTCATAATCGCCGGCTGTGGTAACCAGGTAGTAACCCGGGCGGTATTTTTGCATAAAATCGGTTAATTTAGGTTCCTCTAAATGGGTAACCCCCTGCACAAAGGCTTTGTTGAAACGATAATCGATGATAGACTGCCGATACTCTGCATCAATAATATCCCTCAGTTTGGCCGCATTACGGCCACTTTTGCTAAAGGCGTTATACAGCGCATCTATACCAAAGCCTACACCGCCGCTGCCTACACTTAACAGGTCGGCATTGTTTAACGATCCGTAAATTTTGCTGTATTCGCGCTGTGTATTTGCCAGGCGCCTTTGCGGGCTTAACATACTGTCCCTTATGGTTACTTCGCGCAGGGCTATGGCGTTGGGCTTTAAATAAATGGCCAGCGGCTGGTAGCTTTTTACCTTAATGGTATCGCTGTAATGGTCGGCCTTGCTAAAAACAAGTACATCGCCCGGGCCGGCTACAATTGTAAATTCACCCTGAAAGTTGTTATATACCGATTTACCCGATGTGATATTCTGCACGTTAACCTTTGCAACGCGGGCTTTGCTCTCTTTATCAAACACAATGCCGGTAAACTGCTTTTGCTGGGCAAAAACAGTTGTGCCAAGTACACTAAAAAAAAGAACAAGCCATAACTTCATTATAAAGTTTAAAGCTACATAATTATGGGGGGTAATGTTATTCTTTAACAATCTTTAACGCACTATTTCACTACAACAAGTTTCTGCCCAAGCTTAATACCATAGTCAGATAACTTATTAAGCGCTTTTAATTCATCAACAGTGATACCAAAACGTTTAGAAATATTGTATAGTGTATCGCCTTGTTTTACGGTGTAAATTTTATCATCAGGCGGGGTTTTGGAGATGCTGTCCTGCGGGGTATTAATATTGTCGTTAATCTGGGCTAACACCCGGTCTTCGCGTTTTATTTTAGCCAGTTCGCCTTCGGGCCGGTCATATTGGTCAAGCTGGTATTTGGTAATAATGTTTAGCAGCAGTTGGGGGTATTTGGGGTTGGTTGCATAACCGCAGGCTTTTAGGCCATATGCCCAGCCGTTAAAATCATTTTTATCCAGCTCAAACAGCCTGGCGTAATTCTTTTTCTTTAAAAATTCGGAGTGGTCACGAAAAGACTCCTCGGGGTTATTATAAACCCTAAAACAATCGTTCTCGTTATCATCATTTTTATAATAGCTTTCGCCGGCCCAGGTACTGCCGCATTTAATCCCAAAGTGGTTATTGGCAACCTTGGCCAGTTCGCTGTTGCCGCTGCCGCTTTCAAACAGCCCCTGCGCCAGGGTAATACTTGCCGGTATGCCGTAAGTATTCATTTCCTGAATGGCAATGGCCTTAAAGCGTTCGATATACTCCAGTGAGGATAGATCACGGTGCTGATCTATCAGCTGGCGGTTGCGTTTTTGTATAGCCTTATTATTTTTGCGGGCTTTGCTGCTGCTAATGGTGCTCTTGTGGGCCGAGCACGAGGTAAACAAAAGTACAGCAACTAATAATGTATATATCCTACGCATGTAGTTTTAGCTTTTATCAGCCAAACTTAAGGTTTAAAATACAATTATCTGTTGTTTTCGGCCAATTCGGCTTTCTGCGGATCTGCTGTTTCCTCAGATACGGCATCGTCATCCAGCTCGTTCAGGTCGTATTTGCTGATGATGCCTAAAACCTGTGCCGACCATTTTTTGCTGCTGGCGTAGCCGCTGCGCTGGATACCTTTTGCCCATCCTTTATAATCATACTGCGTAAGTTTATCTGCCAGGTGGCTAAATTGTTTACGCTCCGTCATGATACGGGCAAAGTCTTTAAAAGAATCCATTACGTTGTCATAGCGCTTATAAGATGAGCGTACTTTTTTGTTGTGTTTATAATAAACTACAGATCCTCCACCTTTTACTCCAAACTGGTTGTTCAGGTTTTGGGCAATTGCACTCTTGCCGCTGGCGCTTTCGTGCATAGCCACACCTAAAATGATGCTTGCAGGCACACCTGTTTCGTGCATAATACGAATGGCATTATCTTTGAACTTCTCGATGTATGATTGTGCTGCGCTTTGTGCCGATACGGCTGATGTAGAAGCAATGAAAACGGAAACTGAAAGCAGTGTAATAGTTAAGAGTTTCTTCATAATTATTTTTTTCTGATGATCAATATGCCATCGCGTACAGGTAGAATTAGTTTTTCAACCTGTGTGTTAACAGCTATTCGTTCATTTAGTTTGCGAATGTTTACGGTATCGGCGTCGTTATGGTTGCCAAACACCTTCCCTTTCCACAAAACGTTATCAATTATTATTAAGCCTCCTGGCCTTACTTTATCTAATATTAACTCAAAGTACCTAAAATTATTTCGTTTATCCGCATCAATAAACACTATGTCGATGTTATTTAACTCTAAATCAGCCATTACAGCCTCTGCAGGGCCAATATGAAGTCTGATTTTTTTATCCACATTTGTTGATTTAAAATGTGAATTAAGCATTTCTTCCAATTCGCTATTAGCCTCAATAGTATGCAAAACGCCTTCTTCTGCCAATCCCTCTGCCAGGCAAACGGCCGAGTAACCGGTATAAGTACCTATTTCTAAAATAAGCTTTGGCTGGATCATTTTACTGAGCATACTCAGCAACCGGCCCTGGTAATGCCCGGATAGCATGTGCGGTTTAAGCACCTTCAGGTAAGTTTCCCGGTTTATTTGTTGCAACGCCTCGGGCTCCGGGTCGCAATGGCTATCAAGGTAAGCCTGCAAGGCCGGATCAAGGATTTCCATAGGGGCAAAGGTACGGAAATAATTTTAACGAGATTTTTGGCTGTCTAATAATCTATTTAAACAGTAAAATCTCATTCGAATTTATTGCCCGAATCAAGCTTTTTAATACTGTCTTCTGCTGGTAAATCTTCGGGCATGGTCCCGCCTAATTCTTTAATCGTTTGCCTTACTTTTTTCCCAACCTCATAATGCGTTTTATTCGCATTGCTTTTCCCCTTAACCTTATCTCTCTTCAATTTTTCTTCTGTCTGCGTGGCTCGGAATAAATTAGCAGCTAATTCAGTGCTGCCCATGTGGTCTAAAATATTTTGCCCTTTTTTTAAATCTTTCTTTTTATGTATTTCCTTTGCTCCTAATCCATCGTATAATCCCATATATCCATGGTTTTGAAAAATCGCGTATTCAACCGGTTTAATTACACCAGCATCGCGTGCGGCATCAGCTAAGTGCTTATTGTGCTCGGCCATTTCTTTTCTCAAGTAAAGACGCTTTTCTTCTTCACTTTTTAGCTGCTCAAAGCCTTGTTCTAAAATTTCTTGCTTACGAGTTTGAATAGCAAAATATGTTTGCCCCTGTGCTACAACCTCTTTAGCGGGGTCTGCATTTTGAATAATTAAGTAACAAGCATATCTTGTTAGATGCAAATCTCCTATATCCCGTTTAGCTCCAGAACCTATTTCAACCATTCTCTCCACCCGGGGAAAATGGTCGTTTTCATCCTGGCCTGAATTTTTACAGGCTTCTTTTGCTTTTTCAATTACATTAAGAAACTTGTCCCATTTCAAATATCCTAATATTTTAAATAACTCTCTTCCACTCCAGTACTCTTGACCAATGCTGTTTAAATGCTTAATCTCCTCGAATAGATTTTTCTTTTCCATAAAGTAAATTTAATAACTTTTACTCATCCAGCTCTGCAACAATATCACCGCCGATATGGTATCTACCAGTTCCTTATTTTGCCGGGCTTTTTTGCCCATGCCGCTTTGAGCAATGGTGGCCGATGCCATTTTAGAGGTAAAGCGCTCATCAAACATTTCTACCGGGATCTCCGGAAAGGTTTTTTTTAGCAGATTGGCAAAACCTTTTACATGCATGGCCGATTGCGACGGCGTATTGTCCATCTGTTTGGGTTCGCCTACAATAAAGCGCTCCACTTGCTCTGTTTGCAAGTATTTTTTAAGGTAGTCTATTATTTTTAACGGGTGGATGGTGTCTAAACCGGTTGCAATGATCTGTATGGGGTCGGTAACGGCAATACCAATCCGCTTGGTACCATAGTCGAAAGCCATTATACGCATGATAGATATGAGATGTGAGATATGAGACAAAAGATGATTTTCATTCGGATTTATATATCAAAGATAGCGTAAACCTATTACTGTCTCAAATCTCATATCTCACATCTCATATCTATTTACTATTTTGCACCAAATGCAGTTTAAGGAGATCATCGGACAGGAAGCAACCAAGCAAAGGCTCATCAACTCGGTAACCGAGAACAGAGTTAGCCATGCACAATTGTTTTTAGGGCCCGAAGGTGCCGGTGGTTTGGCTTTGGCCGTTGCTTATGCGCAATATTTATCGTGCGAGGATAAGCAACCCGATGATTCTTGCGGTGTATGTTCCTCTTGCCGTAAATATCAGAAACTCATGCACCCCGATCTGCATTTCTCCTACCCCTTCTTCGCGAAGCATAAGGACGATACCGCTCTTACCTTTATTGAACAATGGCGCAATGCTTTTACAGCTAACCCATACCTAAGCCTGGATCTTTGGCGCGGATACCTGGATGCCGATAACAAGCAGGCCAACATCAATATTGCCGAATGCCACCAGATCATCAAAAAACTCAGTTTTAAGCCTTTTGAATCTGCTTATAAAATTCTAATCCTGTGGCTGCCCGAATATCTGGACAAAGAGGGAAATGCCCTGCTTAAAGTTATTGAAGAACCGCAGCCTAATACGCTGTTTTTACTGGTTGCCCAAAATCAGGATCAGATACTGAACACCATCCTCTCGCGTACGCAGCTGATAAAAGTACCCTGTTTAAACTATGAGGACATCAAAACAGAATTGATGAACAGGCATCACCAAACAGAAACTGCTGCCTCGCAAATTGCCTATTTAAGCAATGGCAACATGACCGAAGCACTGGGAATGCTGCAGCACGATACTAAAAGTTATCATGAACTGTTTGTACAATGGCTGCGCTTGTGCTTTGGCAATAAAGGACTGGAGATTTTAAGTTTTGTAGATAATGCCGCGAAAATGGGCCGCGAAAATCAAAAGAACTTTTTACGCTACGGCACCAGCTTTATCCGCGAGTGCTGCCTGATCAGGGCCGGGGCCGAAAGGATAGTTAAACTGCCTGCGCAGGAGATGGAAACTGCCAAAAAAATGGCTGCAGTTATTAATAATGCCATGGCGCAAGCCATAATTACCGAGCTGGAAAAAGCTCATTATCATATAGAACGTAATGCTAACCCTAAAATCTTGTTTTTAGACGTATCTTTACAAATTATAAAAGTTTTAAATTTGAAAACTGTCCCTGCGGGGAATCATTATATACCGAATTAATTATGGGATGCGGAAGTTGCTCAACAGGCGGATGTTCGCCTGCGGGCTGCAAAAGTAATGGCTCTTGCCTTACAAATGGTTGCAGCAAATTAGATGTACACGATTGGCTGTCGCATATGGATATGCCAACTAATTATAAGCCTTACTCAATTATCGAAGTAAAATTCAAAGGATCGCGTAAGGAATTTTATCACAACAACGATAACATTTACCTGGAAGCAGGCGACCTGGTGGCGGTAGAAACCACTACCGGCGGCTATGATATCGGCCACGTATCTATCACTGGCGAACTGGTACGCATGCAAATGACCAAACGCCACGTAAAAGAGGCGGATGTAGTTAAAAAGATCTATCGCCGGGCTACCCCTGCCGATGTAGACAAGTGGAAGATGGCCAAGGATATGGAGTGGGAAACCATGCACAAATCGCGCACGCTGGCGCTTGATCTTAACCTGTCTATGAAGATAAGCGATGTGGATTACCAGGGTGATAAAACCAAGGCAACCTTTTATTACACAGCCGAAGGCCGCGTTGATTTTAGGGAACTGATCAAAAAAATGGCCGAAAATTTCCGGATCCGGATCGAGATGCGCCAGATAGGTATGCGCCAGGAAGCAAGCCGCTTAGGCGGTATAGGCTCTTGCGGCCGCGAACTTTGCTGCAGTACCTGGTTAACCGATTTTAAAACGGTATCTACATCTGCCGCACGTTATCAAAACCTGTCTTTAAATACCCTTAAACTTGCCGGCCAGTGCGGTAAGTTAAAATGCTGCTTAAATTACGAGCTGGATACTTATATGGATGCGCTTAAGCATATCCCGGATAACGTAAACGTGCTTAAAACCGAAAAGGGAGATGCCCGTTTGCAAAAAACAGACATCTTTAAAAAGATCATGTGGTTTAGCTACCCGAGGGAAGAATCATGGGTGCCGATGCCTATTGCCAAAGTTAAAGAGATACAACAGCTAAACCGCGAGGGTATTATCCCTGCCGACCTGGGCGAAGTGGTTGAAATGGAAACCAAGCCGGTAAAGGTGCTGGATTACGAAAATGTTGTTGGGCAGGATAGCCTAACCCGTTTGGATGAGCGCCGGAATCAAAACAACAATCGTAATAAAAATAATAAAGGCCGTAACCGTAACCAGCAGGGTGGCAACCGTACCGATGGGCAGCAGGCCGGGGGCCAAAAAACAGAAGGCGGCGGCAATCGCCCGGCGCAGGGCAACAGGCCCGATGGTAACCGCCAGCAGCACCAGCAGGGTGGCAACAGGCCAGACGGACCAAGGCCGGAAGGCGGCGGTAACCGCCAGCAGGGCAACAGGCCCAATGGCAACCGCCCCCAACAGCAAGCCGGCAACAAACCTGATGGGCAGCAGGCAGGCGGCCAAAAACCCGATGGTGCGGGCGAAAATCGCCCGCAGGGCAACCGCAATAATAACAGGCGCAACAATAACCGCTCAAGGCCTAATAGTGCTAACAATAATCAAACGCGTACCGATAGCCCCGGCAGCGGCAGTGCAGAATAAATGAATGTTTTAAAATATGTATCCGGTGTGTTGATAACCCTTGTGCTGTTTACAGCACAGGGATGCACCGACCCTGACAGCGTTATTGATGAAAGCACGGCTATTGCCAACCACAACTGGTCGTACGTAAACAAGCTTAAGTACGATGTAAAGATCGACGATATCCAGGAACCCTATAACCTTTATTTTAACTTAAGGGTTAGCGGCAGTTACAGGTACTCCAATATATTTGCGTTGTTATCCCAAACCTCTCCCGGCAAAAAAACACATACAACCCGGTACGAATTTAAGCTGGCCAATAACGATGGCGAGTGGCTGGGCAGTGGAAGCGGCAATTTATATAGCTATCAATTACTTTTACGCAAACAGTATAAATTCCCTGCAAAAGGTGTTTACCATTTCCAGATAGAGCAAAACATGCGCGATAACCCCCTGCACGAGGTTATCGATGCCGGCTTAAGGGTAGAGAAAGCAAAATAATTACTGCACCAGGTGCTGAATAGTTTGTGTTGTGCGTGTTGCAAATTCTACATCTGTGCCCTGTTCTGCAACAATCCCGTTATCGGCTATTTTATAAGTAATGTTGTTTGCTACGTTGGTAGATAGCTTTAAAAAAACGTAGCTGTTTGTGATTGCTTCGGTTGTAAACTCAAAAGATGTACCTGTTGCTACGGTAATATTTTTTACTTCGGTTTGTGCTGCTCCAATACTTTCTGCTACCGAAACTACCGCTGTAAATTCAGCATTGGCTGATGCCGTTATTTTTATCGTATGCTTTTGATTAGCCGGTGCAGCACTTTCTTTTTTAGAGCAGGCCCCTATCACTAAACAACATATTATGCCAATTATAAATATAACTTGCTTCATAGGTAAAACCATTATCTGTAAATAATTAAAACAGCAAATACAGCTATTTGTAGTTAAATACATAACGCACTTATGATGAAAAAGTTATTTATTACAATATTTGCCTTTTCTGTATTAAGCTTATCGGCTTGTACAGGAAATAATAAGACAGGTGGCGACCAGGCCGATTCCGGCGCTACAAACGTAGGTAGCTCGGGTGCTGCAGATACGACTGTTTCATCCAGTGCACCTGCCCAAACCGGCACCAGCGGTACAGATACCAGCGCTAACGGAAAAGGTACGGCCAACCCAACTACAGATACGCTTAAATCTAACCCTAAATGAAAAAGCTTATCCTGATGATCTTTGCGGTTGCAATAGGTGCAGGCGCCTGTAAGAGTAAAGACAGTAAAGTTGATTCGGCAGATTCCGGCCAGGTCCATGTGGGTGGTTCAACAACTGCTGATAGCGCCAAATATCCGGCTACACCGGTAGAAACCGGTGGCCAGGATACATCTGCTGATGGTATCACTAATACCAACCCATCAAAAGATACGGTTAGCACTAAACATTAAATACTCATATTTTATTCTGATCTTAAAATTACTATATTCGTTTTGCTAATATTTTTATCAAAGTGGATGTTTTAGTTTTAAGTGCCGCTATTGTAATTTTGCTTATTTCCGTTCTCCTTTTTTTGAAACGGCCGCAGGCAAATGGCATTTCTGCAGATGAGCTTTCTGCCTTCAAAACAGAAAATGATCTTCTGAAAATAGCACTGGCCCAGGCCGAGCAAAAGGCCGCAAGCCTATTATCCGAAAAAGATAATATTACCAAATTACTTAAGGACGAGCAAAACCGCCTGCTTGATGAGTTATTGTATGAGCGTACCCAATTGGCGCAGGCCAATCAATCCTTAGAATCATCCCGGTCATACTTTAAAGCACAGCAAGAAAAGCTGACCGAACAAAAGGCGGAAATTGAACATACCCGCCAGCATTTTCAGCGCGAGTTTGAAAACATTGCAGAGAAGTTGCTTAAAGAAAAATCGCGTGAGTTTACAGATGTTAACAGGCTGAGTATAGATACCATCTTAAATCCGCTCAAAGAAAATATTAAAGCTTTTGAAGACAAAGTAGATAAGGTTTACAATATGGAAGCTGCAGAGCGCAACACCCTCAAAGGTGTGATTACGCAACTGATGGATCTGAACAAGCTGATCAGTACCGAGGCATCAAACCTAACCAAAGCTTTAAAGGGCGACAATAAAAAGCAGGGTAACTGGGGCGAGGTGATATTAGAGAAAGTTTTAGAGCGCAGCGGATTAGTGCGCGACAGGGAATACCGCGTGCAAGCCAGCCTGAACCATTCTGACGGCAGCAGGTTGCAGCCCGATGTTATTATTGACCTTCCTGATGAAAAACATTTAATAATTGATTCTAAGGTCTCGTTGATAGCTTATGAGCGCCTGGTTAATTGCGAAACCGAGGAAGAGCGTAAATTATATTCTAAAGCACACATCGAATCGATACGGAACCATGTGCACGGCCTATCCTCAAAAAGTTACCACGACCTGTACCAGGTAAATTCGCCCGATTTTGTGTTGCTTTTTGTACCTATAGAATCGTCCTTTAGTTTTGCCGTACAATTGGATGCCGACCTGTTTAGCGATGCCTGGGATAAGCGGGTAGTGATTGTTAGTCCGAGTACTTTACTGGCTACCCTGCGCACCATTGCCAGCATCTGGAAACAGGAACGCCAAAACCGAAACGTGCTGGAGATTGCCCGCCTAAGCGGCGAGATGTACGATAAATTTGTGGGTTTTGTTGGCGATATGGAAGGTATCGGAAAAAACATCAAACAAAGCCAGGATAGCTATGATAAAGCCTTAAACAAACTTACAGACGGACGTGGAAACCTGACGATAACGGCCGAAAAAATAAAAAAATTAGGTGCCAAGGCTAACAAGCAAATAGATAATAAATATATTAGTGACGAATAACCTTAAAACAATTATGAAATCAAAATTATCACTCCTTATGCTTTAAGCATATTGATATCATGTACAAAAAAACAGAAAAATGATTTACAAGAAGGCCATGTACATGGCAATGTTAATGAAATAATTGTTAATAGATATAAAGCCGAAACCAAATTTGGAGAGATCGTAAAAGATAAAATTCAACTACATACTGTTTCAACTTTTAATAAAGCTGGAAATACTGAAGCAAGCGATAACACCTGGTATTATGGTAGTGCGGACAGTGCCGAAGTTCATAATAATAAATTCTCATTTCAATACGATGATAAGGGTCATAACAACAAAATTATTATAGTTAATAAGCCTACCGAATACACACTAAAAAAATACAACGGCGAATTACTTGTTGAAGTTGATGACTTTGAATCAGGAAAATTAAGCTCAAAAGCTAAGTATATTTATGATAGTGGCAATTTGCTAAGTGAAATTAATAGGTATGACGCTAATGGGAAATTCACAGGTAAGGAAAAATTCAGTTACGCAAATGATCTTGTTTCTCAATTACAAGTTTACAAAGCTAACGGTGAATTAAACTTCAAGTATGGGTTAACTTATGATGACAATGGAAATACCTTGACTGAAAAGCAAATATCGGGTGAATATCCGTTTTCCCATACCTTTAAATATTCAAATATAGATGAGAATGGAAATTGGTTAAAATGCATCAGTTATACGAATGGGAAACCAGAAACTTATACAGAACGGATAATTAAATACAGATAAAAAAAGGGGAGGTAGTAATCTTTATTACCTCCCTTTTTTAAAATTACTTATTTTCCGCCTTAAACGCATTCCATCCCTGCGCTTTTAACTCATGCTGGTTACCGGATTTGGTGATCAGGCTACAGCCTTCGTTTGGCTCGGTAATGTAGCCTATGATAGAGAAATCCATTTTGTGTTTGATCTTATCGTAGTCGGCTTGTTTTACGGTAAAAAGCAACTCATAATCCTCGCCACCGCTTAGGGCACACACGGTAGGGTCCAGGCCAAACTCGCGGGCGGTTTCATAGGTCATCGGGTCGATAGGTATTTTTTCTTCGTATAATTTACAGCCTTTATTACTTTGTTTGCAAATATGCAAGATCTCTGATGCCAAACCGTCAGATACATCTATCATTGCTGTTGGTTTAACGCTTAGTTCCTTCAGCAAATCAATAATATCTTTACGTGCCTCGGGTTTTAACTGGCGCTCTACAATGTAATCCTTACCCTCCAGATCAGGCTGGATGTTTGGATTCTCTATATAAACCAGTTTTTCGCGCTCTAACAATTGCAGGCCGGTATATGCACCACCCAGATCGCCGGACACACAGATCAAGTCGCCTTCTTCGGCTGTATTACGGTAAACTACATCCTGCTCATCGGCATAACCAATAGAGGTTACACTGATAACCAAACCCTGCTTAGATGCCGAAGTATCGCCACCCACAATATCTACATTGTAATTAGCGCAGGCCAGGTAAATACCTTCGTATAATTCTTCAATAGCCTCTAAAGGGAATTTACTGCTCATCCCTAAAGAAACCGTTACCTGGCTGGCGGTACCATTCATGGCATATATATCGCTCAGGTTTACCTGTATTGCTTTATAACCCAGGTGTTTTAAAGGTGTATATGCCAGATCGAAATGGATGCCTTCTAAAAGCAGGTCGGTAGATATTAGTGTTTTCTTTCCTTCAAAATTTAAAACAGCCGCATCATCACCTACACCTTTAACGGTGCTTTTTTGGGTAAGGGTTATATTTTTTGTCAGGTGACTGATCAGCCCAAACTCTCCTAATGATTCTATATTGGTTTTCTCTTCGTTCTCGAACATATAATTATGATTACACGGATTTAAATTTATGACCACACCTATTAATTATCCTGCCCGGTATAAACGGCATAATCAGTTTTAAATAGTGCAACCAAAATAAAATACAAAAATACAAAAGCTTACGGCAATAACCATCATTGTAATATTTATCATACAAACAACTAATTAACGTTAGGTTAATACATTCCAAATACTTTTGCTTTACTAAATACATTTACATGAAAATCAGAAAATTACTTATATATGCTACACTTGCTTTAGCTATTGCAAGTTGTAAGAAAGACAATACAGTTATAACCCCGCCAATAGATCCGGTTGTTATACCACCCGCACCGGCACCTTATAGTATTACCGAGGGTTTTGAATCCGGAACGAAGGGATCTTATGCTGCTGCAGATGTACAGTTGATAACCGGTATATGGAATTTTAATGATGCTTTAATTGGTAACCTTGCTGCAGATGTTAAGGCAGATGCAAAAGCAGTTCGTTTACGTACCGGTGATATCACCATGAAATTTGATATCCAAAACCTGGAAAAAATTGTAATAAAGCATGCCAAATATGGTAATGATGCAGCATCAACCTGGCAATTAATGATATCTGACGATGCCGGTGCAACCTTTAAACAATTAGGTGCGGATATTGCCGAAAACAACACCACACTTGCTACAGATTCTTTTGTGGTAAGCACTACCAAACCTGTACGTTTCAGAATCCAAAAAACAGGTACGGCACGTATCAATATAGATGATATTACCTTCAAAGGCAAAGGTGATGCAGGCATAGTTGTTGGCCAGCCTGATACCACCGGCGGAGACGGCAGTACCGACCCCGGTACAGGCACACCTGCAGGCGAAAGAGGCGTAACTGTTGGCGCTGATGCACCGCCAAGTAATGGAGATAATAGTAACCTTTTATTAGGTAACCCTTCTAACGCGCAGCCTAATATAGTAATGGTTGATAATTACCTGATAGACCAGGGATATTACACAGAATCTTACAGCAGTACACGCGGTACACCAAATTGGGTAAGCTGGCACTTAGATGCTACCAATATTACCAATGCAGCGCCGCGTGTTGATAATTTTGCCGGTTTTATAGGCCTGCCAAATAACTTTTATCATGTAGAAAGTACCAGCTATTCCGGGTCTGGTTTTGACAGGGGGCATAATTGCCCGTCTGCCGACAGGACGAGCTCTGCAGATGCCAATTCAGCTACTTTTTTAATGACCAACATGATACCACAGGCACCGCAAAATAATCAGCAAACCTGGGCAAATCTCGAAAATTACCTGCGTACAGAAGTTGTTGCCGGTAACGAGGTGTATATTATTATGGGTAATTATGGTACAGGAGGTACAGGTTCAAAAGGTGCTTTTAACAAAATTAACAACGACCATGTAGTTGTACCAAGTAATGTTTGGAAGGTTGCTGTAATTGTACCAAAAGGTGATGCAGATGTGAGCCGGGTTGCCGCTAATACCCGTGTTATTGCAGTAAATACACCTAACACTAACACCATTAATACCGATTGGAAACAATACCGTGTTACCGTAAGGGATATAGAAGCTGCAACCGGTTATGACTTGCTATCGAACTTGCCAAAAAGCGTACAGGATGCTATAGAAACCAAGAAAGATAATTTGTAATTGCTATTAGCCCTCGGCCATTAAAAACCCGTCATCGCTTTTAACTCGCAATGACGGGTTTTTGATTTTTATAAGCCTAAACTTGCCGAGATCTCCAGCATACGTTCAATAGGTTTTACAGCCTTTTCTATAATGTGCATAGGCACCTCAATTTCGGGCATTTCATTTTTTAAGCACAGGTAAAGTTTCTCCAATGTATTCCTTTTCATGTGCGGGCAATCGTTGCAGGCACAGGTGTTATTAGGGGGAGCCGGGATAAAATTCTTATCCGGGTTATCCTTTTGCATCTGGTGTAAGATACCTGCTTCTGTTGCTACAATAAACTCCTTTTCGGGGCTGTTGGTAGCATATTTTAATATCCCGGTGGTAGATCCAATGTAGTCGGCCATTTGTAATATAACTTCCTCACATTCCGGATGTGCCAATATTTTGGCGTTTGGATACCGCTCTTTTAGCTTTGTAATTTTCTCCCGGCTAAATATCTCGTGTACCATACAGGCACCATTCCATAAAACCAGGTCGCGGCCTGTTTTTTTAGCTACCCATGCTCCTAAGTTTCTATCCGGACCAAAAATTATCTTCTGTTCTTTTGGCAGGCTTTCCACTATCTGCACCGCGTTGCTTGATGTACAAACAATATCGCTTAAAGCTTTTAGTTCGGCCGTGCAGTTTACGTAAGTTATCACCAGATGGTCGGGGTAATTTTCTTTAAACTTTTTAAACAAATGCGGCGGGCAGCTGTCGGCCAATGAGCATCCGGCTTTCAGATCCGGTAGCAGTACTTTCTTGTTTGGTGATAATATTTTTGCTGTTTCGGCCATGAAGTGTACACCGGCAAAAACAATAATATCGGCATCTGTTTTGGCTGCCTGCTGAGATAGGCCCAGGCTGTCGCCAATATAATCGGCAATATCCTGAATATCTCCTTCCTGGTAATAGTGGGCCAGTATAACGGCATTTTTTTCTTTTTTTAATTTTTCTATTTCGGCAAAAAGGTCCAGCGACGGGTTGATGTATTCGTCGGCAAAACCTTTCACTTTTATTTCTTCGAAGATATCCATTCCACAAATCAATTAATAATAACTCTTTTTATATATATAAATAAAACTATTGTTATTAAGGTGTTAGTTATGTTTAAAAGTTGAAATACGATTTACACTTAAAGTTGTTTTTCCATTTTTACTAACATTTATAAACAGCTTTTTATTTTTTATAATACTGATTTTAAGATGCGTATAAGAAACAATATTTATCTCAAAAACTTATTTGTTAATAATTACTTGCTTAATAAAATGTTAGTTTCGTTGTAAAATCATCTTACAATTTGCTCAAAAGTAGTTGTAAAAACTGTAATTTTCAGAGTTATCAACGTCTTGATTAATTGTTAGATTTTTACTTACACAAAGTTAACATGTTTTATACCGCTTATTAACATAAGTACTAATTTTACACAATACATATACCAAACATGACCAGAACTGTTGATTTCCTTGTAGTAGGATCGGGGATAGCCGGGCTAAGTTTTGCATTAAAGGCCGCAAAGCATGGTAAGGTTCTGATAGTTACAAAAGCTAACGAAGATGAAAGCAACACGAAGTATGCCCAGGGTGGTGTTGCCGTAGTTGTGGATAAAAAAGAAGATTCTTTTGAAAAACACATTAATGATACCTTAATTGCCGGTGACGGCCTTTGCGACCCGGCGGTTGTAGAAGCAGTTGTAAAGGAAGGACCAGAGCGGATCCGCGAGATTATCGACTACGGTACCAATTTCGATAAGACGAATGAGGGTATTTATGACCTTGCTAAAGAAGGCGGACACAGTGAGTTCAGGGTACTTCATTATAAAGATATCACTGGTTTTGAAATTGAACGGTCTTTATTAGAGGAGATACATCGCGAACCTAATATCGAGATATTGACCCATTACTTTGCTGTAGACCTGATAACCCAACACCATTTGGGTGAGTTTGTAGATAAATCATCAAGTGATATTAAGTGCTATGGTATCTATGCTTTTAACACCGAGAATAGCCAGGTAGAAAAAATAGAGTCAAAAATAACCGTAATGGCATCCGGTGGTGCCGGGCATATCTATTCGGTAACAACCAACCCGGTTATAGCTACCGGTGATGGTGTGGCCATGGTGTATAGGGCTAAAGGTAAGGTGCGCAATATGGAATTTATTCAGTTCCATCCAACAGCATTGTATAACCCGGGTGAATACCCTTCTTTTCTGATATCAGAAGCGGTAAGGGGTATGGGTGGTGTTTTAAAGCGTACCAATGGCGAGGAGTTTATGCAGGAATATGATCCGCGCAAATCATTAGCGCCAAGAGATATCGTGGCTAGGGCAATAGATGCAGAGATCAAGAAATCGGGTGAGGATTTTGTTTACCTGGATATCCGCCATAAAAAGAAAAAGGATATTTTAGAACATTTCCCTAATATATATGCCAAGTGCCTGGAAATAGGTATTGATATGACCCGCGATATGATCCCTGTGGCGCCGGCCTGCCATTATATGTGCGGAGGAGTACTGGTAGATCATCAGGGAAAATCATCCATTAATAGGTTATATGCTTGCGGAGAATGCTCTTCTACCGGCTTACACGGGGCTAACCGATTGGCCTCAAATTCCTTGTTAGAGGCATTGGTTTTTGCACACCGTATTTATCAGGATGCCATTGTTGATTTTGCGGGTTTGCAGATACCCCCAAATATACCGGATTGGAACGAACATGGTGTTCAATTATCTAACGAAGATATTTTAGTTACGCATAATATCCGTGAAATGCAAAAACTCATGAATGATTATGTGGGTATTGTACGTTCTGATTTCCGTTTGGAAAGGGCAATGCGCAGGCTGCGTTTATTATATGAAGAAACCGAGGATTTCTACAAGAAAACCAAGCTATCCGTTAAGCTTTGTGAACTGCGTAATTTGATCCAGGTGAGCTATTTAGTCGTAAAATCGGCCATGGCCAGGCACGAAAGCAGGGGACTGCATTTCACTACGGATTATCCTGAACATCAGGATGTTTTGGAGGACACTGTTTTTTAAATTGGAGCGAAAAACGGGATTCGAACCCGCGGCCTTCAGTTTGGGAAACTGATGCTCTACCAACTGAGCTATTTTCGCTTGTAATTATCTTCAAACATAAATAAAATTTACTATTCAATCACCAATTCACTAACTCAATCAATCACTATTTATATCATGCCTGTCATTTTGCCTGTAAAAGATAAAGCACCACAATGGGGAACGGACTGTTTTATTGCCGAAAATGCTACCATAGTTGGCGATGTGGTAATGGGTAATCATTGCTCGGTTTGGTTTAACGCCGTGATCCGGGGCGATGTACATTACATCAGCATAGGGGATAACACCAATATCCAGGACGGTGCTGTGATACATGCAACTTATCTAAAGGCGCCTACCAACATAGGTAATAATGTATCCATTGGCCATAACGCCATTGTACATGGTTGTACCCTGCATGATCATGTTTTGATAGGTATGGGGGCCATTGTAATGGATGATGCGGTGGTGGAAGAATACGTGATCATCGGTGCCGGTTCTGTGGTTTTAGAAAAAACCATATGCGAAAGCGGTTACCTGTATGCCGGCACGCCTGCTAAAAAAATAAAACCCCTTACCGATGAGCAAAAGGCTTTGTTAGATAAATTACCGCAAAACTATATCATGTATTCCGGTTGGTTTACGGGTTAACAGGTTCTTTTGGTATCTCAATTGCCTCTTCCGCTTCCCAGTTTGGCCTTAGCGTAAGTATCTTATCGCTTATCCAGATATTTTCGGGCTGCCTTCTCTGGCGTACATTACCGCTGTCCCATCTTCCGTTTTTATTGGCATCATATATCACCCTTACTTTGTACTTACCGGTTAAAAAGTTTTTATAAACGATGGATGTATTTTTAATTACCCGGTCGCTCCTTAATACATTTTTTTGATCATCCAGCAGTTCAACAACGTAATTTTTTGAGGAATCGGGTATAGTAACCTTTAGGATAAGCACACTGTAATTTTCGGGTTTGTCGCCTTCAAAAGCTATTCCTGTACGTTTATTTTTATCACCATAAATATCAGTAAATGCACCTTCATTCAGGGTAAGCTGGTATTTACTGCCCACCCGCCACTTATATTTCATCAATATCCTTTTGGCATTGGCTGTATCTTTTAGCAGCGTAAAATTGGTAACATTTACAGAATCTTCGTTTAAGCCGATAAGCGGCTGTTCAAAAGATGCTATAGGCAGGTTAGCCGTTATACTAAGGTCTGTATTGGGTTTAAGCCGGTTATCGCGGTTAATATCATACTTAAAGGTTAGCGTGCGTACAAAGCTTTCTTTACGCCCTTTAAGCTGGTATATGGTATCAATCGGTTTGTTATTATCAGATATAGCTACCCGTAACGAGTCGAAATCCATATTGCGCATATAAACCAGTGCCGTATCCTTGGTTTTGCTGATCTCTACTATCTTTTGGGCATCCAGGGCAGGCGGGTAGATCACTTTTACCGATGGGTTATTTAAGCGCTTGTTAAACACTAATGATAATACGCCCTCGTTCGTCAGTTTCTTTTCTGCTACCCGGAATTTTTCGGGCACCTGCTGAAACAGGCTTAAGCGGATGTCTGCGGTATCTTTAGATAAAACGATAGGTTTGTTAGAGAAAGCGATCAGCTCCTTATCATTATTAAAAATTTTATCGGGGCTGGTCTCTTTTAAAGCATAAATGCGGTACTCGCCGTCGTGCAGGTTGTTGAGCGAGAAGTTACCCGATGAATCTGTCGTGGTAAAAATGGCAGGTTTCTTTTTGCCAAATAAAAGCGAATCCTGCTTCACGGTGAATAACATCACCGTTGCATCTTTTTCTTTTTCCTGGGTGATGCTGTTGATCACAGACCCCGACATGCTCAACGAATCTATATGCGGGCCGGTAGAAAAAACGTACGTAAAGTTTTTAAGTACGTTGCTTTCGTTCACATCCTGCACGGCCTTACCAAAGTTGATCACGTAGGTGGTGTTTTTTTGCAGCGTATCCTTAAAATCAATGATCAGGTTTTTACGGCTGATGTTGTACTCCGGCTGTTTTTCCATCGCCGGACTAATGCTGATCTCCTGGTACTGGTTACTCAGTTTAAAAAATTCATCAAACTCCAGCTTAATTTCTTTAGCCGCAAAATTTCGGGTCATATTTTCCGGGGTGGCCTTTAATAATTTGGGCGGGGTAAGGTCGCGGGGGCCTCCCTGTGGCCTTTGGATACTTGCGCAGCCAAAAACAAACAAGCAAATAAAAATAAAGAAGAAATTTTTACCGAAAACAGTCGATTTTAGATTTAACATTGTTTTTATGCCCTATAAACGATTTTTATGTTTTGATGAAACCTACTATTAAAAAACTGAGAAAATGTCTTATAAGCGATTTTTTATAAATAATTGATTTACAGTTAATTATGAATTATCTGGATACATGAACCATCAAAACCGATACATCCGACGGCGATACACCCGAAATGCGGGAAGCCTGGCCTAAAGTGCGTGGTTTTATTCTCATCAGTTTTTCGCGCGCTTCTTTAGAAAGTGAAACCAGTTGGCGGTAGTCAAACTCGGGGTTTATTTCCCGGTCTTCCATCTTTTTCATCCGGTCAACAATTTCCATTTCTTTTATAAAGTAACTCTCGTATTTGATTTTTATTTCAGCCTGCTCAACAGTTTCTTTATCATAGCCCGATAACTTATCTTGTAATGAGCTATCTACCCGCTTCAGTTCATTAAAGCCTATTTGCGGGCGGGTAAGTAAATTAAATAATTTGGCGCTTTGGCTCAACGGCGAAGTACCGGCCTCTTCCAGCATGGTATTTACTTCGGCCGGGTTAAGGCTTTTGCTTTTGGTAAAGGCAACTATATCGTCAGAGTTTTTGATCTTACGGTTAACTTTATCCAGGCGCTCATCGTTTATTAAACCCAACTGGTGGCCAATCGGGCTCAGGCGTATGTCGGCATTATCCTGGCGTAATAATAAGCGGTGTTCTGCCCGCGAGGTAAACATACGGTAGGGCTCTTCTGTACCTTTGGTTACCAGGTCATCTATTAATACACCGATGTACGATTCTGATCTTTTCAGGATCAGTTCGTGCTGATCATTTATTTTTTGATGCGCATTGATGCCCGCCATAAAACCTTGTGATGCGGCTTCTTCGTAACCGGTTGTGCCATTTATCTGGCCGGCAAAAAACAGGTTACTGATCTGTTTAGTTTCTAAGGTAAGGCTTAATTGGGTAGGCGGGAAGAAATCGTATTCTATAGCGTATCCTGGCCGAAACATTTTGGCAGTTTCAAATCCCGGTATTTGGGTAAGCGCTTTGTATTGTACATCCTCCGGCAGCGAAGTAGAGAAGCCGTTCACATAAATCTCGCAAGTGTTCCATCCTTCCGGCTCTACAAAAATCTGGTGGCGATCACGTTCGGCAAAGCGGTTGATCTTATCCTCTATAGAAGGGCAGTAACGCGGGCCCAACCCTTTGATGCGGCCGGTAAACATCGGTGATTTTTCGAAACCCTCCTTTAAGGTTTCATGTACTTTGGTATTGGTATAGGTGATCCAGCAGCAGCGCTGGTCGGTTGCTAATTCTACATTAGTGTATGAGAAACGGCCACGCTCTTCATCGCCCCACTGTTCTTCCATCAACGCATAATTCAGGCTGCGGCCATCCACGCGGGGTGGTGTACCGGTCTTCATTCTGCCGGCTTCAAAGCCTAGGGTTACCAATTGCTCGGTTAATCCGGTAGCTGCTTTTTCTCCGGTACGGCCACCACCAAATTTCTTTTCGCCAATGTGTATTACCCCATTTAAAAAGGTACCATTAGTCAATACTACTGCATCGGCTTCTATTTCTACACCAATAGATGTTTTAACGCCGGCAACGGTATTGCCTTTGACTAATAAAGAGGTAACGGTATCTTGCCAAAAATCCACATTGGGTGTTTTTTCCAGGGCTATGCGCCATTCTTCCGCAAAACGGATCCGGTCGCTTTGTGCACGCGGGCTCCACATGGCAGGCCCTTTGCTTAAATTAAGCATCCTGAATTGCAGGGATGTTTTATCGGTAATAATACCCGAGTATCCACCTAAAGCGTCAATCTCGCGCACGATTTGCCCTTTGGCTACACCGCCCATAGCCGGGTTACAACTCATCTGCGCAATGGTACCCATATTCATGGTAATGAGCAAAACAGACGAGCCTAAATTGGCAGCAGCAGCAGCAGCCTCACAACCGGCATGGCCTGCACCAACAACTATTACATTATATTTCTTAAACATATAACCTCCATGTTCCACGTGGAACATTATATAAAGCCTTATTTAGATGTTCCACGTGGAACGTTGATAAATGAGTACAAAGCAAATGCAGCCCATATACCCTCTAATACTACAAACGGATAAAAAGAGATCAAATAGGATGAAAAGCAGCAGATAGCGGCGCCTATAAAGTTCAGGCCAGAATATAGCCTGCTTTGTGCCGAGATCTTTTTAAAGATATTTAGCAGGAATGCTATTAATAAAATAATAACACCTACAGAAGCAATAATATCTGATGCCTTCATGTTTACGCCTCTTTTAATTCGCCTAATTCTATCCAACGGGCAGATTTTGCGTCCAGCTGTTTATTTAAATAAGCAATCTTATCCGTTAATTTAGTCAATTCCTTTGGGTCGATATTGGTGGTATTTAAAGCATCGGTGGTCGCTTTTAACGTAGCTTCAATATCTGCTATTTCTTTTTCCAAGCCTTCCAATTCCTTTTCCTCCTTAAAGCTCAGTTTTGCTTTTTTAGGAGTTTCGGTTTGTATGGGTGTAGATAAGGCAGTCGCAGGTTTTTTGTTTAACTGCTTGGCTTCTTCCAGCTCTATCCGGTACGAGGTATAGTTGCCATTATAAATCAATACTTTGCCGCCGCCTTCCATAATAAAAAGCTGATCGGTTAGTTTATCCAGCAAATACCTGTCGTGCGATACCATGATCAGGATACCGGGAAAATTGGTTAAAAACTCTTCCAGTACGTTCAGCGTATCAATATCCAAATCGTTGGTAGGTTCATCCAGTATTAAAAAGTTAGGGTTTTTGATCAGGATGCTCATCAGGTGCAGGCGTTTCTTTTCGCCACCGCTTAGTTTAGATACCATGCCGTATTGCTTGGCAGGAGGGAACAAAAACAGTGTGAGCAATGCCGAGGCCGAGATCAGTTTACCATCGGCCATCGTAATAAATTCAGCTACATTTTTTACAATGTCAATAACGCGCTCATCTTCTTTAAAGCTTAAGCCGGCTTGGTTAAAATAACCGATAACCGTTGTTTCGCCTTTAATAATCTCGCCGCTATCGGGCTGTAACTGGTCGGTAATTAAATTCAGCAGGGTAGATTTACCGCTGCCGTTTTTGCCGGCCAGGCCAATCCTGTCGCCCTTTTTAAAGGTATAGCTAAAATCTTTAATATAAGTGTTGCCGTTAAAACCCTTGCTTATCCCGTGCATCTCCATGATCTTGTTACCCTGGCGCGCAGTTTTTACACTTAATTCAACGTTTTGTTTAGGTCCGTTGTTTTTGGTCTTGGATTCCAGATCGTAAAAGGCATCAATGCGCGATTTTGATTTAGTGCCGCGGGCTTTAGGCTGCCTGCGCATCCATTCCAGCTCTTTACGTAACAGGTTAGAATTTTTCTGGAAGGTAGCTTCATCAGATGCGTCCCTTTCGGCTTTCTTTTCCAGGTAGTAACCATAATTGCCAATGTAGGGGATGATCTTACCGCGGTCTATCTCCAATATCTCGTTACAAACGTTATCCAGGAAGTACCTGTCGTGCGTAACCATTAAAATAGTTTTGCTGCCTTCGGTCAGTAATTTTTCCAGCCATTCAATCGTATCAATATCAAGGTGATTAGTAGGCTCATCTAAAATATAGATCTCCGGGTCCTCAATTAAAAGTTTAGCTAAAGCCAAACGTTTCTTCTGCCCGCCCGATAGGGTGTTAATGTGCTGGTTAAGGTGATGTATGTCAAGTCTTCCTAAAATGGTTTTGATCTTATATTCATATTCCCAGGCATCGATCTCGCTCATCTCCTCCATCACTTTATCCATCTCTTTCATATTCTCCGGGTCGTTCTCTAACAACTCCTCGTAACGGCGGATCAGCTGCTGCTGAATGTTATCCGCATGAAAGATGTAATCGCTGATGGTAACGGCGTTTTTAAAATGCGGGTCCTGCTCCAGGTAGCCCACATTCAGGTCGCGCGCCTGTGCAACCTTACCCTCGGTTGGTTTTAACGAACCCGAAAGTATTTTTAACAGGGTTGATTTACCTGCACCGTTGATGCCTACCAGCGCAACCCTGCGGCCGCGGTTAATACCAATGGTAAGGTTTTTAAACAACCAGTTATCATGAAAAGAGTGGCCTAAATTTTCGGCCGAGATATATGTGCTCACTAAATTGTATGTATTATGTTTGATGGATATGTAAAAGTGCCTGTAGTGCTTTCTAATGATTTTTTGTACATGGCCATAGCCACGGTGCTGCCTTTAATACTTCTGTATTTTTTTAAACCGCCAAACAGCAACGGGTCTATCAGTTTAAACAAACTGCCTGCTATTTTTTCTGCCAGGCGCGGCTTTTCCCGCCCGCCAATCAGCATAGCCGGCTGATAGATGTAAAGTGCCTTCAAGCCAAGCTTCTTCAGGCTGTTTTCTAGTTCTCCCTTCAGCCGGGTATAAAAGATGGAAGAAGCCGCGTTTGCCCCAACCGCCGATACCACGTGAAACTGATCAACGCTGTTTTGCTTTGCTAATTGTGCCAGCTGCAGGGGATAGTCGTGATCTATTTTTTTATAAATTGCTTCATCCGGTGTTTGCGCTTTGGTGGTGCCCAGGCAAGAGAATACTGCGTGGCCGGTTATGGCCCCCGCATGCTTTGCCAAATCATCAAAGTTAACAACCAACTGAACCAGTTTAGGGTGCTGCAGCGGTAATTCTTTTCGCACTACTGCTAAAACCTCCGTGTATTCGCGTGCATTCAGTAATATATTTAATAAATTACTGCCAATTAGGCCGCTTGCGCCTGCTATAACTGCTTTATATGCCATTATGGTAGGTTTTAACGTGCAAAAATACGCATAATTAAATTGTGGAGTGAATATTGAATGTTTAAACATGTATTTAATTACATAACGAGTATTTACTTATTAATAAAAAAAATGAAGACAGTATTTCACGCAGCAGGCGAAAGAGGGTATAACGACATCGGGTGGTTAAAGGCAAACTTTTCATTCAGTTTTGGGCCTTTTAGGGACGAAAAAAGGACGAATTTTGGTGTTTTAAGGGTGCTGAATGACGACTTTATTGCCCGTGGAAACGGCTTTGGCCGCCACCCGCACGACAACATGGAAATCACGACCATTGTACTGGAAGGCGCCTTAGAACATCAGGACAGCATGGGCAACAAAGGCATCATCAAAGCCGGCGATGTACAGGTAATGTCTGCCGGTACGGGCGTTTTCCATTCAGAGTATAACCCCTCTGAAAATGAGGATACTAAGTCCCTACAGATCTGGGTTTTCCCTAAAGTGAGGAATATCCAGCCGCGTTACGATCAGAAGCATTTCGGCGACAAATTTATCCAAAACCAGTTCACCACGCTGATATCACCTGTAAAAAGTGAAGATACCCTTTGGTTAAACCAGGATACCATCTTTTCCCAGGGTAATTTTGATGCCGGTAAACAGTTAATTTACAGCATGATAACTCCCGGGAACGGCGCTTATGTATTTCTTTTAGAAGGAAGTGCTAAAATTGCGGGGCACGATCTAAACAAAAGGGATGCCGTTGGCGTTTACGAAACAGACGCATTCGCGATAGAAACCAACAGCGAAAGCCGTATATTGATCATAGAAGTACCGATGTTTATAAGCTGATCCTGAAGAATATTACGGCGGTTTAAAACATTTTAGGAATACTTTGTTTTAAAAGGCAGTAATTAATAACTTATGGCAGAACAGGCAGTTACCGGATACAAAAAATGGCTGGAAGGCGTTGGGGAGCAGGGCGTATTTTTTACAAGCTTCTTCCGCAATATCTTCAGGGGCGGTTTTGAGTGGTCGGAGTTTGTGCGCCAGTGTTATGAAATTGGCTATCGCTCTATGATGCTGGTAGGCATCACCTCCTTTATTATGGGGCTGGTGCTTATCCTGCAGCTTAGGCCGTCTATGCTGGAGCTGGGTGCCGAAAGTATGCTGCCCAAAACGCTTGCCGTATCGTTTATCCGCGAAATAGGGCCGGTTATTATAGCCATAATCTGCGCAGGTAAGGTAGCATCCGGCATTGGCGCCGAGCTGGGCAGTATGAAGGTTACCGAGCAGATAGATGCCATGGAAGTATCTGGGGCAAACCCCTTACAATACCTGGTTGTTACCCGTATTTTAGCTACCAGCCTAATGATACCGCTGCTTACCATAATTGGTGATGCAATCGGCTTGTTTGGCGGTTTTTTAGCTTTAAACTTTACAGATGATATCAGTTTTTCGCTTTATTTTCATAAATGCATCGCATCGCTTGAATTTATAGACCTTTTCCCGGCGCTGGTTAAAACCGTTTTTTTTGGCTTTGCCATAGGCTTTGTGGGCTGTTATAAAGGGTATAATTCTAACAAAGGGACCGAAAGTGTAGGTATTGCCGCAAATTCTGCAGTGGTAACGGCATCGCTATGGATCTTTGTTATTGATGCTCTTGCGGTACAGATAACCAGCTTATTATTTTACAGGTAAACTATGCAAAATCAAACTAATTCTACCCCAAAAGATAAGCCGGTTACTGATAACGAGGTTGTGGTAGATATAAACCATATATCTAAATCGTTTGGGGCGAAAGATGTACTTAAAGACATTAACCTGAAGCTTAAACGGGGCGAAAACGTAGTGGTGTTGGGTAAATCCGGTCAGGGGAAATCAGTTACCATACAATGCATTGTAGGTTTACTTACGCCGGACAACGGTACTGTAAAGGTTTTTGGCGATGATGTAAGCCGGATGAACGAGGTTGAACTAAAAGAATTACGGACCAAAGTTGGTTTCCTGTTCCAGAGTGGTGCTTTGTACGATTCGATGACGGTTAGGGATAACCTGGAGTTCCCGCTTACCCGTATCCTGAAGATCACCGACCAGGCCGAACTGGATAAGCGCGTTGAAGAGGCGCTTGACGGAGTAGGCCTGCTGGATGCCATAGATAAGCTGCCGTCAGACCTTTCGGGCGGGATGCGTAAACGTGCCGGCCTGGCCAGAACGATGATTGTACGGCCCGAAATAATGCTTTATGACGAACCTACCACCGGGCTGGACCCGATCACTTCGCGCGAGATCAGCGAACTGATCCTTAGCATGCAAAAAAAATATAAAACATCGTCTATAATTATCACCCACGATATGGAATGCGCCAAAATTACTGCCGACCGTGTAGTGATCATGAATGAGGGTACATATATAGCTGAAGGCTCATTTGATGAGCTAAAAAGATCAGACGACAAACTGGTAAAGTCATTTTTTAACGTAACAACATGAAAACCACATCATCGCAAAAAGTAAAGATCGGGGTATTTACCGTAGTTGGGCTACTGGTGCTATTCCTGGCGGTATTTTACATCGGCAATCAAAAAAGTTTATTTAACTCTACCTTTAAAGTTTACGGTACGTTCAAAAACGTAAGCGGACTTACCGTGGGTAACAATGTACGCTTTGCCGGGATCAATGTGGGGGTGGTTGAAGCCATAAATATCGTTACCGATAGTTCGGTAAGGGTGGACCTGACCCTGAATAATTCGGTAAAAAAATTCATAAAAACCGATTCTAAAATGAGCATCGGCAGCGACGGCCTGATGGGGGATAAGCTGGTAGTGATAGCGCCGGGCGGTATCACCAGCCAAACAGAAATAGGTGATGGCAAGGAGTTAGGATCTGTTAACCCGGTTGATGTAGATAAGATTATCACAAAACTTACCAAAGTGGCTGATAACGCAGAATCACTTACCAGCGATCTGTCAGAAATTGTATCCAAAGTAAATAACGGTAAAGGCAGCATAGGCCGCCTGCTAAATAATGATAAAATAGCCCGCGATTTAGAAGGTACTGTTAAACAGGCCCAAACCACCATGAAGGGCGTACATACTACTACAGCCACTTTGAATGAAGACCTGAAAGCAGCCCAACATAACTTTTTACTAAGGGGTTTCTTTAAAAAGAAGGAAAAGGCAAAAAAAGCTAAACAAGATTCGATAAGGAAAGTGCAGGAAAAAGCCCAGGAAGCAAAAGAAAAAGCAGCTAAAGATGCTGCTAAAAAGAATGGTGATAACTAATTTGGTATCACTGCAAATATCTACAAACAAAAAGGGAAGCTAAACAGCTTCCCTTTTTGTTTTATAATGCTTTGGTTATCTCGTCAGACAAAGGTTTTGTAGTTGAGCGGTAGCGGTGTATCAGCTTGCCGTTCTCGTCTATCAAAAACTTTTCAAAGTTCCATTTAATCTCGCCTGTAAAATCCGGGTTCGGTTCTTTGGTTAAATAAGCAAATATCGGCGCTATATCATCGCCCTTAACACTTACTTTTGAACTTAGCGGGAAGGTAACACCAAAGTTTTTCTGGCAAAACTCTTTTACTTCGCTGTTGGTGCCGGGTTCCTGCCCTCCAAAATTATTAGCCGGGAAGCCAACCACAACCAATTTGTCTTTGTACTGGTCGGCAAGTTTCTGTAATTCGGCGTACTGTGGTGTAAAACCGCATTTTGAGGCAGTGTTTACAATAAGTAACTTTTTGCCTTTGTATTTAGCCAGCGAAAAATCTTGCCCATCAATAGTTTTTAGTTTAAAGGTATAAACCGATGTGGGAGCCGATGTAATAAACATCATAGCGCATATTAATGTAAGTAATTTCATTTTTTAGAATTTGATGTGAGTGAATTACGGAGATAATTGAATTACAGATGTAAAATTAGCTATTAAAAACCTCTTTTATCTAAATAGAAATCTTCTTTCTGCGTCATTTTTTTCTTGTCGGCCGGCGATTTATCCAAATAACCCAGCAAATGAAGCGTACCGTGAATGATAACACGATGTAATTCCTGTGTATCGGTAACGCCAAACTTGGCGGCATTATCCCTAATGCGTTCTATCGAAATAAAGATGTCACCGGCAATTACGCCTTCTTGTTCCGAATTATCAAAGGTAATGATATCGGTATAAGTATCGTGATCCAGGTACAGCTGATTGATCTGCAGCAGATATTCATCAGTGCAAAAAATGTAGGTAAGCTCGTTCAGTTTATAACCTTCGGCAGTAATGGTGTCTGTTATCCATTTGCGTACGGCTGTTTTGTTTTTTAACGTGTAACTGATGTCTTCCTCGTGGAAGGTAATGGCCGGCATTTATATCTTAAAATGTAGTTCAACCTCGTTACCGCTTGCATTAAAAATGCATTGATCTGCAAGATGTTTTAAAATAAACACCCCACGGCCGGTCAGTTCTTCCAGCCGGTCTGCAGCTGTAGGGTCGGCCAGGTTATTATAATCAAAGCCTGCACCCTCGTCTGTTACGGTCCAGATGATCCGTTTGGGGTCGGCCTCTACGTTTACAAAAACTTTTTTATCGGGGTTTAATTTATTGCCATGTATAATAGCATTAATAACCGCCTCGTTAAGGCAGGTCATCATGTTGGCAAAAACATCTTCGGCCACCTGATATTTATCCGCTACCTCTTCAATCAAAGCCTCCAGCTGTGTTATGCTTTCGTGTTTTGACGGAAGTTGTAATGTATAAAGTTCACCTGTCTGAACATTTGCCTGTGCCATATCATTTTCCATTAAGTTGATCAAAGTATGTTTTTATTTTTTGCCTGTAGTACAAGTTAAGCGCCGCAGGCACTGTTTTTATCTGCTCTGTTTGCTTTGACTTAACCTGCTCATAATCCTGCAAAGCTTTAATATACCCCGGTGGCATATTGCCTGCCGCCCGGCTCTCTCTCTTTTGGTCCTGCTCTCTTTCCTGTTCTGCTTTTTCAGCTTCAAGCAAACGTGTTTGTATCTGCTGTTGCCTCTTTAACGCTTCATTTGTAATTTTCTTGTTTACGAGATCGTTCTCAGTTTGTTCCATTTCTTTTGATATTTTATCCAGATCTCCCAAACCGCCGGCCCCGTCCTTATTGCTCTCTTTATTTATTTGTTGTAACGATTCCCGTATCATTTGCTGCTGGCGGGCCATTTTTGCAAATTGCTCGCTCATGCCCTGCTGCCCGCCATTACCCTGCGGCATATTACCCGTTTTTTGCATCCCCTCGCGGGCTTTTTGCATGTTTTGATTTAGCTGCTGCTGCATTTTGCTTAATTGCGATAAAGATTGCTGTTTGCCTTTACCCTTACCGCTCTTATTTTTTTGTTTTTGCAATTGCTCAAGCGCTTCACTCAATAGCAGTGCCAAATTGTTCATCCCCGTCATGGCAAATTGCTGGTTGCGCAACGCTTCGGGCGTTTTGCGTTCACCTAAGTTTTCAAGCGACTGGTCAATCTGCCCGTTAATACCTGTAATCTCTTTATTTACAGTTGATTGTATTTGCGGGATACGCCGGCTTAACGAATATAAGCTATCCTCGGCTGTTTTTAAATTGTCTTTAATATCTTTTTGCCTTTGTGCCAAACTAATATAATTAGGGTCGGTAGGGCTTGTGCCGCGTAATTGCTGCATTATTTTTTCCTGGTTAAAAGAACTATTAACCAACGATTTTAACAACTCGCGCAATTGGCGGGCATCAACAGCATTCTGGCTTTCCTGGCCTTCGGCGTCATCGTTTTGCATCTTATCGGCCAATTGTTTCATTTGTTTGGCCGCCTGCTGCTGCGCTTTGGAGGCTTGCGGGCGGTTGTTCTTTTTTAAAGCGTCGGTGCTTTTATCCATTTGCTCATCAATGGCCTGCTTTTCGGCATCCGGGTTTTTAAACTCCTGTTTGTTACCGCCTTTTTCATTCTCTTTCTGCAGCTCATCCAACGATTTTTTAATATCATCAAACTGCTGGTTCAGCTTTTGCTGCTGTTGCAGGTTTTTATCATTATCGCCCGCTTTTTGTGTTTGCCCGGCCAGTTTTTGCTGCTCCTGCGCCAGCTGGTTCAGTTGGTTGATATTCTGGTTCAGCTTTTGTTCAAAGTCTAATTTTTTGTACAGGTCCAATATCCGGTCGAGTTCCTTTTTTAATGATTTATTATCCATCTGCATTTTAGAAAGCTCATCGCGGGTGCCGTCTTTTTGGCTTTCTTGCAGTAGCTGCTGCAGTTTTTGCAGCATTTCTTTGGTTTTATCGTCAAGCACGTTGTTAAACAAATTTTCTATTTGCTTTTGCATGTCCATCAATTCCTGCGTTTGCTGCTGATTTTCCTGGCGGTTATACAGGTTCTTTTTATTATCGGCCTGTATATCTTTCACCAGTTCATCCAGGTCTTTACGTTTTTGCAATAATTCTTCCACCTGTTTTTTCTCATCAAAAGAAAGGTCAGTTTTATCTAACAGCGATTGATTTAGCTTTTGCGCGCTTTTTTCTATCTGCGCAGCAAGTTTTACTGCCGATTGCATTTTTTCTTTTACCGCGTTAGTGCCGGCGTTAAGCTGATCGGCCAATGCCGCCGCATCGGGTATATTCAGGGTACGTTCGGGCGTTCGGGCTGTTTTATGGCCGTTAACACCGTCGTTATCGGCTACTTCAAAGTAATAGGTAACCACATCGCCGGGTTTAATGCCCAGATCTTTCAAATCCCAGTAGTAAAAAAAAGCCGACTGCAAAGCATTCAAATCAGCCTTTACAGGGTTACTTAATAATCGTTCTGCCCCTTTGCCGCCCGTTTTATAGTAAAATTTTAGCGATGAAAAGCCGTGGTCGTCCTGTACGCGGCCGTTAAAATAAAAAGCCTTCATACTTACCGAATCGGGCTTTTCCTGCACTTCAATAGCCGGGGCTTCATCGGCAATTACATTAATACGATAACCGGCAGAATCGCTTCGGCGTACCCGGTCATTTACGGGGCTAACCTGATAGGCGGTGGTTTTGAGGATCCGCTCTCGATGTTCAAATACATCACTGTTTTTGGGCTCAATAGTTTTGTGAGCCCCATCCATCGTAAATAAAACCGAAGATGCGTTTTGCGTATGAAACTGCCAGTTTACAATAGTACCGGCCGGTAGCGTCAGATCGCCGGCATTGGCAACAGTCTCATTTTTTTTACGGAGATAGGCGGGATACACCAGCCCGGCATCAAAATGCAGCAGCACGGGTTTCCGGTTAACTTTTATCTCGTAAGGCACAGATGCAAAACCGTTGCCCGTTAATTTAAAGGCTGTATTTTGCTGTAAATTAGTAAACAGGTAATGAAAGCGGCTGATATTATCTTTATCCAGCTTAAAAGTAGTGCTGGCTGTTTCTACATAAACGTCATTAGGCAGGTTATCACCGGTTAGTTTCAGGTCCAGTTTGTAATTTTCGCCTTGTACCACAGACAGGTTTTTATTTAGCAGTACAAACTGAAAAGGGGCTACAGGCGCAAAATACTCGTTATGCCTGATAAGCCTTTTGGTGCTTTCTGTTAAAACCGATGGGGCAGCAAAGGCAATAATGCAAATGATGGCCGCGGGCGGGATAACCCATTTTAAATATTTGCTGTTCTCGCGAATATTAATAGCAGATGGAAAACTAACCGGGTTTAAGGCTTCTATTTTTTGGTTGATACTGGCCTCTATCAGCTCGCGGTGTGAAGGGTTTTCTGCCGCCTGCTTTTTTAGCTGCAGCGTGTTAAGCAGCTTATCGTGCACATCATTAAAATGCCGGCCAATTATCTCGGCAGCTTCATCATGTGTTAACGTTTTACGCAGCTTTAAACCTGCTAAAAGTGGCGGTAAAACCAACCAAACAATTAAACCCACATTCAGCACAATAAAAAAATAGAACAGAACGGTGCGCAAGGTGGTGTTAAAATTGCCAAAATACTCCAGCAGGGTAATTACTACATAGGCCGAAAATATACCTGCACCCAAAAATATCAGCCCGCGCAGCAGGTTGTTATAATGGTATTTGCGAATAAATGTGTTGATCTTTTCAATCAACAGGTCATAGTTTTCGGCCTGGGTCATATTTGGGTTAAGCTGCCAACTTACACAATAAAACGAAATTAAAGTATTAATTAATATTGATAAGGGTATATTTTAGGTATTTAAAATCATTTTGAATAGCGCAAACCAAATGCCACAACATCGTAATATAAATAACACATAGCGGGCAAAAAACAATTACCGCGCAATTTTTGTCGTTGAATAATTATAATATGAATATTACTACCTTTAACGCTTTCCGCAGCCGTAATTATCGTTTATATTTTGCCGGGCAATCCGTATCGTTAATTGGTACCTGGATGCAAAAAACAGCCGTAAGCTGGGTTATTTACACGCTTACCCATTCTACCTTTATGCTGGGGCTAACCTTGTTTGCCAGCCAGTTCCCCTCTTTTGTATTATCCCTGTTTGGCGGCGTGGTGTCTGACAGGTATAACCGTTACAAGGTTTTGTTAACCACGCAGGTGGCATCTATGGTACAGGCAACCCTGCTGGCCGTGCTTATTCTGCTAAAGCACTATGCCGTATGGGAGATACTTGCTCTAAGTGTGTTATTGGGCATTATTAATGCGTTTGATGTGCCGGCAAGGCAATCTTTGGTTTATGAGATGATAGAAGATAAAAAGGACCTGCCCAACGCATTGGCCCTTAATTCATCCATGGTAAACCTGTCGCGGTTAATAGGGCCAGGCATTGCCGGGTTTGTTTTAGAGTACTGGGGCGATGGGTTTTGTTTTGGGCTGAATGCGATAAGCTTTATTGCCGTAATAGGGTCATTGATGATGATGCGCCTGCCCCGGTATGTAGAAACTAAACACCCCAAAAATGTATTTGGCGAACTAAAAGAGGGCTTTGCCTATCTTAAAGCTACGCCATCCATCTCTTTTGTGATATTGATGCTGGGATTGATTAGCCTGCTGGTGCTGCCATTTAGTACCTTGATACCCTACTATGCGCGCGAGGTTTTTAAAGGGAATGCCACCACTTTTGGGGTTATTGATAGCGTAATAGGGCTGGGGGCGTTTAGCGGGGCAATATTCCTGGCGTCGCTAAAGGCAGGGAGCAATCTTAAAAAGATCCTGGGCTTCAACACGCTTGTATTTGGGATTGGCCTGCTGCTTTTCTCGCACGAAAATACGTATTGGCTGGCGCTGGTATTTGCAACGATTGCCGGCTTCGGGATGATGTCGCAGATAACCATCAGCAATACACTGATTCAAACCACCGTTGAACCGGGGATGCGCGGGCGGGTTATCAGCTTTTATGCAATGGCTTTTTTCGGGCTCCAGCCCATAGGCGGGCTGCTTGTAGGCTCTGTATCTAAATGGATCGGTGCGCCTAATACCATTTTATGCGAGGGTATTGCAGCCCTGCTTATCGGCCTGCTGCATTTTCGCTATCAGCGTAAAGAAAAATTAAAGCAACAGCAAAATGTTATGGCAGTAAATGAGCACCATTTACAGGCGCTTTAATCCTTAAAATGTTAGCTTAAGTTCCACGGGGAACGTCATATTTTTGGCATCGGTATTGTTAACGTAGAAGCAGTTACAAACATTTATAAGCAAAAATTATGTGAACGGGGCGTAAGCTCCAATTGATCAAGCGTTTAATACTGTTATTATAATTATATATTTAAAAGTTTAAACAACAGCTATATGTTATACTACTTAATTTATTTTAGCACGGCTACCAAACTTATGCAGAAAAGCGATTTAGAGCAATTGCTTACAGAGTCGCGTACGTGGAATGAATCGCATGGCCTAACGGGTATGTTGGCCTATATTGAAGGCTCGGTAAATGGCCGTGTTGAAGCGCGATTTATGCAGGTGCTGGAAGGGAAGCAGGAGGAGGTGCAATGGATCTTTAATAAAATAAAAAAAGATGCCCGCCATACTCAAGTAACCCTGCTGAAAGAAGCCGATTTAAAAGAAAGAAGGTTTAACAACTGGAGTATGAAGTTTGAAAATGTAGACCTGGATGCTCATCCGGATCTGATCAGCTTTTTTCATATGGAAAAAGAGGTGTTGGAAAGCGATGAGTTTAAAAACTCTGATATCGCCTTAGATTTTTTAAAAGCTTTTTAGCCTTTAAACCGCAACTTATTATATTTGCAGCGTTTATTTGAAGTAAACATAAAATTTCGGGATGTAGCGTAGCCCGGTATCGCGCCAGCATGGGGTGCTGGAGGTCGTAGGTTCAAATCCTGCCATCCCGACATACAAAACAAAAAACCCGCATATCAAGCGGGTTTTTTGTTTAATTCAAATCGTGTCAACTTATTGTTTTACAGGGGCCGACTCGGGCGCTTTACCTATCAGGTCCATAAACTGATCGAGTTTTGGGGTAATGATAATTTGTGTACGCCTGTTTTGTGCCTTGCCTGCAGCTGTGCTGTTATCGGCAATAGGGTTGTATTCGCCGCGGCCACCCGCTGTTAAACGTTTGGGGTCTACCTGGTAAGTGGTTTGCAAGGCCATTACTACAGATGATGCCCTTAAGGCGCTTAGGTCCCAGTTGTTGCGGATGTTTTTCATCGTGATGGGTACATTGTCTGTGTTACCTTCAATCAATACATCATAATTGTTGTAATCTTTAATGATCTTGGCAATTTTGCTTAAGGTTTCGCCGGCTTTGTCGGTAAGCTCGTAACTGCCAGATTTATATAGCATGTTATCAGCCAGTGAAACATATACCACACCTTTAAGCACTTTTACGTCAACATCCTGCATTTCCGATTGGCTTAAAGACCGGGTAAGGTTGTTGGTAAGCACCATATTCAGCGAGTCGCTTTTGTTTTTAGCGTTAACCAGTTGCTGAATGTACCGGTTAGAACTGTTGATCTCGTCAACCAGCTTGGAAATGTTCACATTGCCCTGCCCGCTGGAAGTTAAGCACTTATCAAGGGCCGATTGCAGCTGCTTGTTGTTGGCCCGTTCAGATGCAAGCTGCTCGTCAAGGCTTTTCACTCGTTCTGTAGAGATGCCTAAATTACGTTCGGTAAGCAGGTATTTTCCGCGCAGATTGCGGGTATTGCTATCCAGCTTGTCGTAATTAGCCTGTAATTCTTTATACTTTTTATTACTTACGCAGCCAGAGGCTACCACCGCCAAAACAAATAACGAGGGTATCAATATTCGGATTTTCATAAATATAAAATTTTTGTTAAAAATTTAATTGTCAATACCTTAAACTGTTTTTAAACAAAAAGGTTTTAGCCGGGCGCAATCGTTATATTGAATAAGTATTTTAAACCATTAGATAAAAAGCGGATATTTACCCGCAACAAAAAACATTTAACATGAAAAAAGCACTATTATTAATAATGATTTCGGCGCTGTTTATGATAGCTGCCTGTACAAAAGATGGTTATACCCCGGATTTACCAGGTAACAGCTATTTTATAAATAGTACCGAACACACAATAGATCAGGCCGGGCGGACAGCCAATGCGATTATATTTAAAGACAACGCCGGCGGATCAAAAGATGCTGTAAAGGTTGAGTTTAATACCCTGCCTGTGAAGGGCGGTACTTATACAATTGTAGCCGGTTCGGCTGCGCTTACAGAAAATCAATGCCGCGTTACGGTTACCGATGCAGCCGGCGGCGTACTGTATTACCTGGGCGGAAGCGATGTTTCTGCAGAGGTAATTATAAATACAAACGGTAAGCTGATCGTAAACATCCCCGAGATTTCGGTTGCTGCATCATTGCCAGGTACCACATTTAAATTAAAGGGCTCGCTTTACGAATTGTAATTCCGCAGGCTTAAAAAAGGAAGTATTTACCGGCTTTATCAGTGCCTTAAAATAAAGGCAGGATACTTGCGGTTAAGTAAGCAGATACTTTATTTATAACATGGAAACTAATGTTGCTGCCGGCACCGGGTCGTTACTTATAAATTTGAAATGCCCGGCATGCGGTGCAATCTATAATGCCTTTGTAAGCAATACATTCTGTACCAAAGAGGGTTGTAATAGTACCCTTTTTGCGCAGTATGACCTTGGCCAGCCGCTGGATAGACTGGTACTAAAAGGCCGCCTTAATAGTATGTGGCGCTACCGCGAACTGCTGCCGGTTACTGGTGCGGAAAACATAGTAACTATGGGAGAGGGCTTTACGCCGATTATCCCGATAAAGAACCTGGCCAAAGATACCGATGGCAACCTGGTTTACTGGAAGAACGAAGCGGGTAACCCTACCGGATCTTTTAAAGCAAGAGGGATTGGCATGGCCGTATCCAAAGCAAAGGAATTGGGTATAAAAACCATTGCGATACCCACAGCTGGTAACGCAGGGGGCGCTTTAGCGGCTTATGCGGCCCGTGCCGGTATAAATGCGATTGTTTATATGCCCAAATTAACGCCGCAGGTGTTTAAGGACGAATGCCGGCTGTATAGCGCCCGGCTGATAGAGGTAGACGGCAATATTGCCGATTGCGGCAAACTGGTGGCAGAAGGAGCTGCAGAACACGGCTGGTTCCAGATCTCCACACTGAAAGAACCCTATCGGTTGGAAGGCAAAAAAACAATGGGTTTTGAAATTGCCGAACAGTTTAACTGGCAGCTGCCCGATGTGGTATTTTACCCTACAGGCGGCGGTACAGGCCTTATCGGAATCTGGAAGGCCTTTGACGAGTTGGAGCAACTGGGCTGGATAGGCAGTAAGCGCCCCCGTATGGTAGCGGTACAATCCCAAAGCTGCAACGGTATTGTAACGGCCTTTAACAGCGGCCAAACCCATGCCGAATTTGTTGATGGCGGCTTTACCATAGCCAACGGCCTGCGTGTACCCAAATCATTTGCCGATAAAATAATATTAAAAGTGCTGCGCGATAGCAACGGCACAGCTCTATCCATCAGCGATAGCGAAATGAATGATGGCGTTAAAGAAATTGCCCGCCACGAAGGCATGCTGATTGCCCCCGAAGGCGCCGCTTTATGGCAGGCCTATAAAAAACTAAAAGCCACCGGCTGGATAAAACCCGGCGAAACGGTGGTGCTGGTAAATACCGGCAGCGGGTATAAATACCTGGAAAATATAGGGATCTAAAACGCCCCGGAACGTCTTTTTTTCGCCCTTCATTCGCCCTTGTTGTTCCAATAAACGGCAGGTTTTTTGTGTTGTTTAATCATTACACCAAAATCATAGGATATGTTAAAAAATTCAAAAGCATTCAGCGGTTTTTCGGTTAACGACATTGATGCCGCCCACAAATTTTATGGTGAAACTTTAGGCCTGCCGGTGAATAAAACAGAAGACATGGGTGGCATGCTCACCATTCACATCAATGGCAATGAGAACAACATTTTGGTTTATCCCAAACAAGATCATCAGCCCGCTACCTATACCATCCTGAACTTCCCGGTGGCAGATGTGGAAGCAGCGGTAAAAGAGCTGACCGCCCGCGGCGTTCGGTTCGAGATCTACGACAGCGAGTACCTGAAAACAGACGAGCATGGCGTAGCTAAAGGAAACGGCGGTCCAACCATCGCCTGGTTTAAAGATCCTGCCGGTAACTACCTGTCGCTGATTGAGATCGAACCGGAATAGCCCCGGTAATTAATTGCTAATTAAAATTTTCAAACCTTAATTAAGGCTGGCTGTTAATTAGTTATGAGCCTGGAGAAATATGCAAAAAAACGTGATTTTACAAAAACCACAGAACCCAAAGCCGGTAAAAGCAAGGATAAGGACAAGCTGATGTTTGTGATCCAGAAGCACGATGCATCGCGCCTGCACTACGATTTCAGGCTGGAGATGGATGGCGTATTAAAAAGCTGGGCGGTACCTAAAGGCCCCTCTACCGACCCTAAGAACAAACGCCTGGCCATGATGGTAGAAGATCATCCGTTCGACTATCGCAACTTCGAGGGCATCATTCCGCAGGGCGAATATGGTGGGGGTACTGTTATTGTATGGGACGAGGGCACGTATGAACCTATAGAAGAAATTAAGGGTAAAAAAGCACAGGAAAAACATCTGCTGAAGCAGTTAAAAGAGGGTTCGCTTAAAATAAAGCTCCACGGCGAAAAACTGGAAGGTGAGTACGCCCTGGTAAAAACCCACGGCATGGGCGAGAACGGCTGGCTGCTCATCAAGCATAAAGATGATTTTGCATCCACTACGGATATCACGAAAAAAGACAGATCGGTGCGCTCCGGCAAAACCATCGAAAAAATGGAAAAAACCAGCGAGAAGGTTTGGAAGGATGGCGAAGAGCAGGATGTAGAAGACGAACAGCCCAAAAAGAAGGCCTCATCTAAAAAAAAACTGCACCAACCTATAGAAGAGCTATCTGATGAGGCTGAGGAAACACCGGCCGGTAAAAAGACAGATACTAACGCGATTTTAAAGAAAGCGCCTAAGGGCAAAGTTCCTACCGGTATAAAGCCGATGCTGGCCACCCTGGTGAACGAGCCCTTTGATGACCCCGACTGGATCTACGAGGTGAAGTGGGACGGCTACCGCACACTTGGGTTTATCAATAAAGGCGAGGTGCAGCTGCTATCGCGCAATAACAAAGATTTTAACGAGAAATATTACCCGCTTAAAAAACTGCTGGAAAGCTGGAAGCTGAACGCCGTAGTTGATGGCGAAATACTGGTGCTGAACGATAAGGGCGTATCAAACTTTGGCGCACTGCAAAACTGGCGCAGCGAGGCCGACGGCGAACTGGTGCTTTACATTTTTGACCTGCTTTGGTATGAGGGTAAAAACCTGATGGAGCTGCCCCTGGCAGAACGCCAGGCCGTTATGAAAGAGGTGATCCCGACGGATGACGACCGCATACGCCTGAGCCAGACCTTTAAAGCCAACGGCACCGAATTTTTTGAGGCTGCCGGCAAATTGGGTTTAGAGGGGATTATGGCCAAGCGGGCAAGCAGCACTTATTTAACCAATAACCGGTCAAAAGATTGGCTGAAGATAAAGATAAACAAGCGCCAGGAAGTGGTGATTGGCGGCTTTACCAAAAATGCGGGTACCGCCAAGCAATTCAGTTCGCTTTTACTGGGGGTTTACGAAGATGGCAAGTTTCAGTATGTAGGCAAGGTGGGCACGGGCTTTTCAGATAAGCTGCAAAAAGAAATGATGGCCATGTTTGAGCCGCTGATTGTAGATAAAGTGCCTTTTACCAGCGAGCCGGATGTAAACAAACCATCGCGCTTTCGGCCAAACCCGCCCAGGGCTAAAGCAACCTGGCTAAAGCCGCAACTGGTTTGCGAGGTTAGCTTTGCCGAGGTGACCAGCGATGGTGTTTTTCGCCACCCATCTTTTGAAGGCATGCGGGTGGATAAAAAGGCTAAAGATATAGTGCGCGAAACGGAGGCCGATACCGCGGAAATGGTAGAAGAGGATAAGCCAAAGGCCCCAAAGGAGCCGGTTACAGCCAAACACAAGCTGGTTAACGCGCCAAAGGAAACGGTGAAACGTACGCTGCTTAATCCTAAGGAAGAAACGCAGGTTAAAAAGATCTGCGGGCACGACCTGAAGTTTACCCACCTGAGCAAGGTTTACTGGCCCGAAGACAGCATTACCAAGCGGGATATGTTTAACTATTATTACCAGGTGGCCGAGTATATTTTGCCTTATTTAAAAGACAGGCCTCAATCCTTAAACCGTTTCCCTAACGGCATCCACGGGCCAAGCTTTTATCAGAAGGATGTGCGCGGCAAATCGCCGGATTGGGTGCGCACCTTCCCCTATACTACCAGCGAGGGCGAGGATAAGGATTACCTGGTAGGGCATGATGAAGCCACCCTGCTTTGGATGGCATCGTTAGGTTGCATCGAGATGAACCCCTGGTTTAGCCGCATCCAATCGCCAGACAATCCGGATTACTGTATAATCGACCTTGATCCGGATAAAAACACATTCGACCAGGTAATTGAAGCTGCGCAGGAAGTAAAGAAAGTGCTGGATGCCATAGATGTACCCGGCTACTGCAAAACATCGGGCTCAACGGGGATGCATATTTACATCCCGCTGGGGGCTCAGTATGATTACGATCAATCGCAGATGTTTGCCCGCCTTATCGTGAACATTGTGCACCGGCAGATCCCCGATTATACCTCATTAGAGCGTATGGTAAAAAATCGCGACGGTAAAATGTACCTGGATTTTTTGCAGAACCGCCCCGGCGCAACCATTGCCGGCCCATACTCGTTAAGGCCCAAACCCGGTGCAACGGTATCTATGCCCCTGCATTGGGACGAGGTGAAACCCGGCCTGACCATGAAAGATTTTACCATCCATAACGCTGTAGACAGGCTTAAAACAGAAGGCGACCTGTTTAAAGGCGTACTCGACAAAGGGATAAACCTGGAAAAAACCATCAAGAAAGCGCAAAGTATTTTTAAGTAACAGCATCTATCGGCTAATGGTTCGACAGGCTCACCATGACAATCCCCACCATGTCATCCTGAGCTTGTCGAAGGATTAATAAAGCGGCTAATGGTTCGACAAGCTCACTATGACACAATCCAACATTACAACCTCCACCATGTCATCCTGAGCTTGTCGAAGGATTAATAAAGCGGCTAATGGTTCGACAAGCTCACCATGACAATTCCCACCATGACACAATCCAACATTACAACCCCACCATGTCATCCTGAGCTTGTCGAAGGATTAATAAAGCGGCTAATGGTTCGACAAGCTCACCATGACACATTCCATCATTACAACCCCCACCATGTCCGTCTGAGCATGTCGAAGACTTGGCAAAGCGGCTAATGGTTCGACAGGCTCACCATGACAGGATAAACAAATATGTCAGTCTGAGCGTGTCGAAGACTTGGCAAAGCGGCCAATGGTTCGACAAGCTCACCATGACAATTTAAAATAAGCCTCTTAAAAGTACATCAATGGATTACTGTATATTAGTAGTATGAGCAATTATCATGTTTATATTTTACTGTGCCGGGATAACTCCTACTACACAGGGATTACAAATAATATAGAAAGACGCATTGCTGAACATGATACTGGTGAGAATCCTCAATGTTATACTTTCAAACGGCGGCCTTTAAAGTTGGTTTTTAATGAAATATTTACGGATGTAAATCAGGCTATTGCCTTTGAGAAACAAGTTAAAGGATGGAGAAGGGCCAAAAAGGAAGCTATTATTGCAGGACAATGGAAGTTATTACCGGAATTATCTAAATCATCAAATGGTTCGACAAGCTCACCATGACAAATTCGTAATGTCATCCTGAGCATGTCGAAGACTTGGCAAAGCGGCCAATGGTTCGACAGGCTCACCAAGCTAAAATACAACGCAAAAAAACCCGCCCATAGTAACGGGCAGGTTCTTAAATATTATATGGTATCCGCCGTAAGGCGAAATGTAATTAAACCCTTTTAGATTTGATACGGGCTGCTTTACCGGTAAGGGCACGCAGATAGTAAAGTTTAGCGCGGCGTACTTTACCAACACTGTTTACTTCAATTTTATCAATGTTTGGAGAATTGATAGGGAAGATACGCTCAACACCAATACCGTTAGAAACTTTACGTACAGTAAAAGTTTCGCTGTTACCAACGCTGTTGCGCTGCAGGCAAACACCCTGGTAAAGCTGGATACGTTCTTTGTTACCTTCTCTGATTTTATAATATACGCTAACAGTGTCACCGGCCTTAAACGACGGGAAGGTATTCTTAACTACTGATTGCTCTTCTACAAATTTTACTAAATCCATGATTTTTAGCTCTTAAAGCGATTTTTAACCCGTAAAAATCGGAGTGCAATTATAAGGATATTATTTGGATTTTAAAAACCTATTTTAAAAATTTCCACAAATTGCTATTTGTCCACAAGCTGTGCAGGTTTTTAGTGGGTCGGGAAGAATATGTAAGTGGTTATTAAATAGTTAACACATCACATTTTAACCGGCCAATATTAACCAAATTACGCCAACAGATCGGGCCGGCGTTGTTTAGTGCGCTCTAAAGCTTGTTCAAAACGCCATTTTTCTATGGCAGGGGTGTTGCCGCTTAACAGGATGTCTGGCACCTTGTGCCCGTTCCAGTCGGCCGGGCGGGTATAAACCGGGGCATCCAGCATATCATCCTGGAAAGAATCAGACAAGGCCGAGGTCTCATCGCTCAGTACGCCCGGTATCAGCCTCACTACGGCATCAACCAGCACCGCTGCGGGCAGTTCGCCGCCGGATAGCACATAGTCGCCTATCGAGATCTCTCGGGTAACGTAGATCTCGCGGATGCGCTGGTCTATCCCTTTATAATGGCCGCAAAGTATCATGATGTTCTTCTTGATGGATAGCTGGTTAGCTATGTTCTGATTCAGCGTTTCCCCATCCGGCGACATAAAGATGACCTCGTCGTACTCGCGCTCTCTTTTCAGCTTTTCGATACAAGCTGCAAAAGGCGGAATGGCCATTACCATACCGCTGCCGCCACCATAAGGGTAGTCGTCTACGCTTTTTTGCTTGCCGGCAGCATAATCGCGCAGATTATGCACCACAATCTCGGCGATGCCCTTTTTTTGCGCCCGCTGTAAAATGGAGTGGGCGAAGGGGCTTTCCAGCAAACCGGGCAAAACAGATATGATATCAAAACGCATGGGGCAAATTTAGTAATTAGCAATTGGAGAATAGAGATTAGTTTTAATCCTGGTTCTTGAATCTAAAGATCCTGATTCTATTCCGTTATCCTTCCAGGTAAACATCCAGCAAACCATCCGGCAGGGCAATGTAGATCTCACCGCCTTCTACATCGATGCCTTTAATGATCTCCACATTCAGCGGGAACAGCACCTCTTTGTTTTTAAAGTTTACCGAGGCGATCAACTGCTGCGGATATTCCACTACATCCAGTATCTCTCCCAGTTCGCCATGGGTTTCATCTACCGCAATAAAGCCTTTAACATCTTTAAGGGTAAATTCTTCTTTTTTCTTTTTGGGCTTTACTTTATTTGGCAGATAAATATCTTTCTTAACCAACATTGTGGCTTTCTCAATAGTATCTACGTCCTCCAGGTTAAGGTAGGCCTGGTTCTTTTGCAAAAACTTTATCGAGCTTACAAAATAAGGCACCAGCTTGCCGGCAATATCTACAAAAATAGATTTGATCTTGATGGCTTCTGCGCCCTCAAAATCAATATACACCTGCATTTCGCCTTTTAAGCCTTTGGTTTTTAGGATACTCCCTAACCTGAAACAATCCTCAGTCTTCATATTCAAATGTTATTAAATAACAATGGCGAAGAACCGGTGGGTTGCTTCGCCATTTGCTTTAGAACTTTCGTTCAAATAATTACTCAGCGCTTTCTGCAGTATCGGCAGCTGCTTCTTCGGCAGGTGCCTCAGTTTCTTCTGCTTCTTCAGCTACAGGTGCGTTTTTAGCAGCAATAGCTGCAGCTTTATCATCTTTCTTTTTAGCTTCAGCAATTAAAGCCAATTTACGGGCTTCGTCTTTTGCAGCGTTAAGATTTGATTTTTTACCTGTTATTTTGCTGTCTTTTTGATCTAACCACTCCGCAAACTTGGTTTCTGCCTGCTCTTGGGTTAAAGCACCTTTTTTAACACCGCCTTGTAAGTGTTTTTTGTATAATACGCCTTTGTAAGACAGTATTGCACGGCAAGTGTCTGTTGGCTGTGCGCCATTGTTAACCCACTCTAATGTTTTATCAAAATTGATATCAATTGTAGCAGGGTTGGTGTTTGGGTTGTATGAACCTACACGCTCAATAAAACGACCGTCTCTTGGAGCACGGGCATCTGCTACTACGATGTAATAAAAAGGTTTGCCTTTTTTACCGTGTCTTTGCAGTCTGATCTTAGTTGCCATTCTTTTGTTTTTATGTATTCAACATTGTCCCCGGAGTTCTTTCTGCGGGGATGCAAAAGTATAAATTAATATTTATATATAAAAGGCTTGTAGTAAATAGTTTAATTAAACAGGGAGTACATCAGTAAAAAAATAATTCTTCACTTTTTTGTAACAACTAAATTACACCAGCATCCTACTATCACTATATAGCCAAGGTCTCATAAAGCTATAAGTTATTGTGAGGAGCCCGCACCTTAAGGGCCCCGTTAAATAAATCAAAAAACAAATGTCTGAAACAATTATTCAACTCTGGTGGGTAGCCCTGCTGGTTGGCGCTCTGGTGCTTTACAAATTGGTATTGCGCGTATTTTTTGGTATGATCATCGTTCCTGATGATCGTATTGGTTTGGTTGTTAAAAAATTCACCCTTTACGGGGATAAGCGGCTGCCCGACGGCCGCATCATTGCTATTTATGGCGAAGCGGGTATGCAGGCCAAGCCGCTTGCCCCGGGCCTTTACTGGCGCATGTGGCCATGGCAATACATTATTACGATGGAGTCCTTCACGGTTATCCCGCAGGATAAGCTGGGCCTGGTAAAGGCTAAAGACGGTGCCCCAATGGATACCGGCCGTGTGCTGGGCAAACCGGTAGACTGCGACAAATTTCAGGATTCGCAGGCGTTCCTGGAAAATAACGGCCAAAAAGGTCCGCAGGCCGCTTTCTTAACGCCGGGTAACTATCGTATCAATACCTTTTTGTTCGAGATTGTGATGGTGCCTATCACCAGCATTCATGAAAACAAGGTGGGTATTGTAACCACCTTAGATGGTGAGCCACTGGAAAAAGGCGAGATAGCAGGCGGATCTGTAATGGGGCACCGCAACTACCAGGACCCGATGGCCTTTATTAAAGCCGGCGGTAAAAAGGGCTTGCAGGAAGATGTGATACTGGCGGGTACCTATTATTTAAACCCCTGGTTTGCCATTGTAGAACAGGTAGAAATGATTCACATCCACATTGGTTTTGTGGGCGTGGTGAACTCCTTTGTAGGGCCGGAGGGGAAAGATACCAGCGGCACCGGCTTTACCCACGGTAACATCGTAAAAAAATATGATAAAGGTGTTTGGGACGAACCGCTGGATCCGGGCAAGCACCCGGTAAATATATATACCCATACGGTAGAGATAGTGCCTACTACTAACATTGTATTAAACTGGGCCAACAGCCGAACCGAGAGCCACGAGCTGGATAAAAACCTGTGCACCATCAGCGTGCGTTCATCAGATGGTTTTACCTTTAATCTGGATGTTTCGCAGATCATCCACATCCCGCGTAACGAAGCGCCAAAGGTTATCGCCCGTTTCGGTAACATGAAAAACCTGGTATCGCAGGTGCTGGAACCTACTATTGCCAACTACTTTCGTAACTCGGCGCAAAAAAGTGGTGTGATAGAGTTTTTAACCGCGCGGTCGCAAAGGCAGGAAGACGCGAGGGAACAGATCAGTAAAGTATTAGCCGCCTATAACGTAGAGGGTGTAGATACCTTAATTGGCGATATTGTGCCGCCCGAAGCCCTGATGAAAACCCTTACCGACCGTAAAATAGCCGAGCAGGAACGCGTTACCTACGAAATTCAAAAAAGCGCACAGATAGAGCGTAAAGAATTTGAAAGCGCCAAAGCCGGTGCCGATATGCAGCCCGAGGTGGTAAAATCAACCCGGCAGGTAGAGATCAACACTCAAATGGCTGCCTCAAGGGTTGCTGCTGCTAAAGGCGACGCGGAATCGCGGGTGATTAACGCTAAAGCGGATGCCGAGAATAAAACCATTATTGCCCGTGCCGATGCGGAAGCAAAAACCATAAACGCCAAGGCGGATGCCAACGCAACCGAAGTGAACGGTAACGCCGATGCCGGCAAAATAAAAGCCATTGGTTTAGCCGAAGCCGAAGTGACCAAACAAAAAACCGAAGCCATGGGTACCGAACAATACGCCATTGTACGCGTAGCAGAGGCCTTAGCGGCCAATGGTATTAAACTGGTGCCCGAGATTTTGGTTAACGGCCAGAATGGCAACGGCAATGGCTTAATAGATGCACTGATAGGGTCTGAAATGCTTAAAAAGCTGCAAAGGGAAAGCGAAGCCAAAATAGTAGACATTTCGCCTAAGGGCGAATAAGCCGGCCACATCCATTCATATTTATTACAGGGGTTTATTCCATGCTATACCGGCATGGATAAACCCCTGCTGTATTAAAACAGGTTACAATTTTTGTTAAAACAAACTGGTTTGTTTACCGCTTTTGGGCGTAAACAAGGTAAGGTCATAATCGGGCATCTCGCGGCCTGCTAAAAACCGCATGCAGGCCATGCGGTATAACTGATGGATAGATTGCGCTACGTGCCCGTCGCCACTCATGCGGCGGCCAAACTCGCTGTCGTTCAGCTTGCCGCCGTGGCAGGCTTTGATCATGTTAAGCACCTTTTCTGCCCTGTCCGGGAAGGCCTTGTGTACCCAATCGGTAAAGATCTCGGCAATGGCGCCATTCAGGCGCACAATGGTAAACCCGGCAGATACCGCGCCACGGTCTGCCGCGGCTTTTATAATATCGGGGATCTCGTTACTGTTTAGCCCCGGTATAATGGGCGCAACCATCACCCGGCAGGGGATACCCTTCTCCGTCAGTTTTTGGATCACCCCCAATCGGCTCATACCTGTTACGGTGCGCGGTTCCAGTTTTTGCCTTAAAGCTTCGTTCAGCGTGGTGATAGATACATTTACATGGGCCAGCTTCATAGCCGCCATTTCGCCCAGCAGATCTATATCGCGCAGCACTACATTATTTTTAGTAATGATGCTTACGGGGTGGCGGTATTTTAAAAATACCTGCAGCAGGCCGCGTGTAATCTTCAGCTTACGCTCTATCGGCTGGTAGCAATCGGTATTGCCCGATAGCACTATGGGTACCGGCTGGTAGCCTTTTTTGTTTAAATATTTTTCGAGCAGTTGGGGCGCATTACGCTTTACGATGATCTTGCGCTCAAAATCAAGCCCGGCGCTAAAGCCATAATACTCGTGGCTGTTGCGTGCATAGCAATAAATGCAGCCATGCTCGCAGCCCTGATACGGGTTAATGGAATGAAAATGGCTCAGATCGGGGCTGTCAGATTCGCTCACGATCTTTTTAGGGTTTTCTTCAAAAAGCTGCGTATGGGTGTTTTCCAGCAGCTGCTCGTCAAGCCCTTCAATGTGCTCCAGCACATATTTGTTTTTTAAAAACTTGTTGTGGGTGTTTACCTGCGCCCCTCTCCCCTTAAAAAATCCGGCGTTATCCTCATGCGACATGAAAGCAAATTTGCTAAAATAATTAGCAAATTACAACTCAATCATTTTATTTTTTATGGCGTATAAAACCAGCCCCACACGGCTTTTTATCTGTAGTTTTTCAAAAAGCTGGTCGCGGTAGCCATCTACGGTACGGGCGCTAACGCACATCTGGTCGGCAATTTCCTTGTAGGTAAGTTCGGTACCGGCCAGTTTTAAAAATTCAATTTCGCGGGCATTCAGCTTAATCTGTTCGGTAGTTTTGCTAAAGCGGTGTGCCAGGTGGCGGGTAACAAATTCGGGGTAGTATAAATCGCCCTGGGTTACCTTGGCAAGGGCCTGTTCAAATTCGTGGGGCTCGGCATCTTTTAACAAATATCCTTTTACGCCCATTTTAACCATCCCCAAAACCTTTTCGGCATCTTCAAACATCGATAGGATGATGACATTTATTTCGGGATAAGTTTTGCGCAGCCATTGTGCCGTGCTTACGCCATCCATAACGGGCATATTAATATCCAGCAAAACAATATCGGGCTTAAGCTTTGGCGATATTTTACGGGTAAGCTCTTCGCCATTAGCTGCTTCAAATAATATTTTATAACCTGTAAAGCTGTTTATTAATGATACGATACCACTCCTGAAAAGGCGGTGATCATCAACCAGGGCTATTGTAGTTTGCGTTGGCATATGTATGTTGTGTAAGGTGGTTGATCCCAATTTTAATACAACAGCCTTCTCCCGGCGCGCTGTTTATAGCAGCATCGGCGCCAATTAAAGCGGCCCTGTTCACCATGTTTTTTAAGCCCGAACCGCCATTAGGGAGCGCCCCGGCCAAAAAACCCACACCGTTGTCTTGAATGGTTAAATTAAACAAATCGTTAAAATAATCCAAGCCGATATTTAATTGTTTTGCCCCCGAGTGTTTAAGGGCATTATTCAGCCCTTCCTGAAAAATGCGGAACAGTACTACTTCGCGCTGTTCGCCCAGGCTATGCGGGTTGCCGTTTATGGCAAGGTTTGCAATGATCATCCCGCTGTTATTCAGGCGATCGGTTTCTATCTCGATGGTTTTTACCAGGCCAAGCTGTACAATATGGTCATAGCTTAAGCTTTTAGACAGGTCGCGCAGATCATTTATCACCTGTGCTACCAGGTTGCGGCTTTCGGTTATTTTTAATTCGGTTTCTTTTGCGGTGCTTTTTACCGGTATGGCCAGGTTTAGTTTTACAAATGACAGTACCTGCGTAACATTGTCATGAATTTCGCGGCTGATGTGGTTAAGCGTTTGTTCCTGTATCTCTACCTGGGTTTTGAGGAGTTCTTGCTGGAATGCTGCCTTCAGGTTTTTTTGTTCTGAAAGATGCGTATTATGCCTTTTTTGGTAAAAGAATAAAAAACTGATAATAAAAATACCCAGCAGTAATAAAATTACTGTCCCGGCAAAAATAATAGCTATCAGCACTTCATCTTTTGTATGCATAAAAATGAAATTGTTAAGCAGGAGTAAAGAATTGCATTGGCTATATTAGATAATACAAGCTGAACGATATCATAATGCGTATAATTTTTTTCGTAGGCCATATAGGCAAATGCCGAATAAAATAAAAACTCGGTAAGGCAAAAAAATAACACGCCTGTACTCATCCAAAAACCGGGCCCACTGGCAATATTAAATACATAGTTGGGCTGAAGCATCAGCTCGTAAAAATAAAAGCAAGCTAAAGCAATCAGAATAACAAACTGTATTAAAATAGTGATGGTATTTAACTCCCAAAAGCCCTGAATGAATATCGTATTTATTATGGAAAACAGGATGGATAAAATAATAATATATTTTATCCATCCCTTAAACTTTATGCTCCTGATCAGCTGAGTTAAGAATACGCTATAAAAAACAAAAAAAATGTCGAGCGTAATATTTGAGATCCACAAATTTTTGTGATCTATTACAAACCAGTTCTCTATAGAGCCAACTTCATATATCAGTACAAAGGCCAGATACGGTGCAAAGTATTTATACGCTGTTTTTTTTATTTTGTCAAAACAAAAAAGTACAGTTAACAGAGCAACTAACTCAAATACAAGATACAGGCGCCTAAACATTTAGCAAGTTTAACAGGTTTTATCCGGCGGGCATAGCTTGCCGTTATCCATTCCGCCACTTTTAACACCAGCTATCATTACCTTATCGTTTACATCTTTCATTTCTGCCTCTCCTTTTGTTGCCACTAAAACCACCATAACTTTGTTTTCGTAATTATCGTCCCTGATACCCGGATATATATCTTTATTATGTACCCCAAGGTAAATCTTTAGCCCGTCGCTGCCCGGATTATCTTTAAAAAGCTCTTCAATTTTTTCTTTTGTAAAATAGATAGTTTTAGTATCCCTTTTTTCCAAATCCTGATACGGCGCAGGATTAGATGCATCCATACGGCGTATCCGCCCCTTGGAAGTGACATGAACTTTTAAAAAGTAATTACCAGACAATCCGTCCAATTGGTCCTGGGTAACTTCAGCCCCGTTTAGCAACTCTTTATCTGAAGTGGGTTCTTTAACAATTTTTGTTAACATTTTGATTATGGTTTAGTAAAAAAACAAATTGATTGATACAAACTTACTATCCGCTCCCATTAAATAAGTACCGTTTTTTCACGGTATTTAATCAGATAAATACCCACCCGGTTACCGTGTTCTTCTTCTTTCAACCGCTTCTGTATATCCGCAATTTTGATTTGCATATCAATAGTTGATTTGCCCGGCGATGCTGAAAACGGATTTAGCAATTAAACCTACAGGCTGTTTATAATATTTAAAAAAATGTATGCTTTGGGGGAAGCATATGGAAGGAAATGACGGGCGGAGCATTCTGCCCAACATTTTCCATTTATCATTATACCTTATCACACAATATAGGGCGGCGCATGTTTAACCTGCATGCGCCGTTTTTTACAACGCTTACTCTACAAACCGGTTTCTGCCCTGGCCGATAGGTTTTCGTCGCGCCCCAACAAAGCACGGGTGAATAAGGCCCTGGGCGCGCTGTATAAAAACATAATGGTAAAGCCCGGTAAAAAGGGGCTGGTGATCCCGTTCGAGATGGATAAAGACAGGTTCATCATCCTGTCCGACCAGCACAAGGGCGCCAGGGATGGTGCAGATATGTTTGCCCGGTCGGCTAAAAACTATCTGGCAGCGCTCGATCATTATAACCAGCAGCAGTTTATTTATATAAACCTTGGCGATAGCGAAGAACTTTGGGAAAACCTGTTCATCAGTGTTAAACGCCATAATAAAGCTACGTTTAAGAAAGAAAAACTGTTTATTAACGACGACCGCTTTGTAAAGATATTTGGCAACCACGACTTGTACTGGGGCAACGACCCGCTGGCTGCAATTAGTTTGCTGCAGATCTACGGCAAAACCATCCATGTATATGAAGGTGTTATTTTAAAAACCAGCATCAATAACCAGCCATTAGAAATTTTTATGACCCACGGCCACCAGGGCGACCTGCAGAGCGATGGCAATTGGTTTAGCAAGTGGTTTGTATCTGATGTATGGGGGCCGCTGCAGGGGTTCCTGCGCATCAACCCCAATACGCCGGCATATAACAATCAGTTAAAAACAGATCATAACCGGATGATGTATGAATGGAGCAGTAAGCGTAAAAACATGCTGCTGATAACCGGGCATACGCACCAGCCGGTTTTTAAATCGTTAACCCAGCTGGAGATCCTTTACACCGGCCTGGATAATGCTAAAAAAGCGCATGATGTGTTAAAAATTACCGAACTGGAAAAAAAGATAACCAGCCTGCACCTGAAAGGAAACACCCAGCCTGATTTTAACGGCTACCTGGATACCTATTTTAACACCGGCTGCTGCTGTTTTAACGACGGCGATATTACCGGGATAGAAATTGAGGGCGGTTATATCCGCCTGGTAAAATGGGCTTACCACAAAAATGTTAGCGAGCGGATGGTTTTGGAAGAAAGTAAGCTGGAGGATCTGAAATTGCAAACGTAGAGACGCGATACTTCGCATCTGTTATGCAAGCAAACGTAGAGACGCGATACTTCGCGTCTGTTATGCAAGCAAACGTAGCGATGCGATACTTTGCGTATAAATATGTGGTTTACCCATCCAGCAAAAACACAAATAGCTCTTTAGGCCCATGGGCGCCTAAAACCAGTGTTTTCTCAATATCGGCAGTACGGCTTGGGCCGGTAACATGGGTTATCATTGATGGCAGGTGGCTGCCGTATTTTTCTTTCAGCAGTTTAAAACCGTCTTTCAGATCGGGCACCAACTGCGAGGTGTAGGCCAGCACAATGTGTACCGGCGGGTAAATACTTAGCCGGCGGCCGGCGGCGTTGGCGTTTGATAACAGTATAGTGCCGTTGCGGGCTATCAGTGCCTCGCAAAGGGTAAAACCTACTTCGGCCTGTTCAAAATCTTTATCGGTTTCAAAAAAAGGATATTCGTAGGTTCTTAGTATCTCTTGCAATGGCGGCTCCCAGCAGTAAATTTTATGCCATTTACGCTCTTCGGCAAGTTCCAGCAGGTTCTCTATAAACTGCACTTCGTCTTCGCAAAAAACAAACTGGCCGCTTACCGCTGTAAACTCTTCGGCAAAGGTAACCTCCGGTATTTCTTCGCCCGGCGGGTACATGGGCAGGTCTTCCAGATTGGGATACGGGTTGTCGCGTTTTTCCAGCAGCGCTTTACGCACCTTTTTCAAAAGCTTTTCTTTAGATGTAGTGATATCCCTCATGCCGGGCCAAAATTAACAAGTATAAACTAAAAAGTCGCAAATCTTATTACCAGACTTGCGACTTTTTTAGTTATCCATTAAATACGATGTTTTAGATGTTATCGCCTGTTTTCTCTATGTTAGAGATGGTTGGGTCGATAAGCGAATCGGGTATCGCGTTATTATCCGGCACAAGCGACGGTTCGCCATTAACAAACTTATCGTATGCGGTGCGGTGCTCAAACGGGCGCTTGCCCAAGATCTCTTCCAGGTCCGATTGAAAAAGCACCTCTTTCTCTAACAATTTTGCGGCTACATTTTCCAGCCCTTCGCGATGTTTGTTCAGCAGGTCTTTAGTGCGGGCGTAAACAGATTCGATCAGGTTACGCACTTCGGCATCAATCAGCTCTGCCGTAGCATCAGAGTATGGTTTTACAAACTGGTTGTCGCCCTGCGGGTCGTAAAAAGAAAGGTTACCCACTTTATCATTCATTCCGTAGATCTTAACCATACCGTAAGCCAGGCGTGTAATCCGCTCCAGGTCGCTTAAGGCGCCGGTAGTAATTTTACCAAAAATAATATCCTCGGCAACCCGGCCGCCCATAGAAAGCGTCATGTCGTCTATCAGTTCTTCTTTGGCTACCAAAAACCGTTCGTTTGGCAGGTATTGTGCATATCCTAATGCGGCAACACCACGCGGAACGATAGATACCTTAACCAATGGATCGGTATGCTCTAAAAACCAGCCGGCAATGGCATGGCCTGCTTCGTGGTAGGCCACCACGCGTTTCTCTTCCGGCGAAATCAGGGTGTTTTTCTTTTCCAGCCCGCCGATCACCCGGTCAATAGCATCCTGAAAATCTTTCATATCAACCGCCTCTTTGTTCTGGCGGGCAGCAATCAGGGCTGCTTCGTTACAAACGTTGGCAATCTCTGCACCTGCAAAACCCGGTGTTTGTGCCGATAGTTTTTTCGGATCCACACCTTCTGCCAGTTTTAAAGGCTTTAAGTGCACTTTAAAGATCTGCTCGCGCCCAATCAAATCGGGCTTGTCGATAGATACCTGCCTGTCAAAACGTCCCGGTCGCATCAGGGCGCTATCCAGTACATCCGGGCGGTTGGTTGCTGCCAGGATAATGATACCCGAGTCGGTACCGAAACCATCCATCTCTACCAGCAACTGGTTAAGCGTGTTCTCGCGCTCATCGTTACCGCCAATCATATTGTTTTTACCACGGGCGCGGCCAATGGCATCAATCTCATCAATAAAAATGATACATGGCGCCTTATCTTTTGCCTGGCGGAACAGATCACGCACACGTGATGCACCCACCCCAACAAACATCTCCACAAAATCAGATCCTGAAAGGGAGAAGAAAGGTACCTGCGCTTCGCCGGCAACCGCTTTGGCCAGCAAGGTTTTACCGGTACCCGGCGAGCCTACTAATAATGCCCCTTTAGGGATCTTACCACCCAGGTTGGTGTATTTTTTAGGGTTTTTAAGAAAATCTACAATTTCCATCACCTCCTGTTTGGCTTCTTCCAGGCCTGCAACATCGTTAAACGTTACCGATACCTGTGCCTCCTTATCAAACAGGGTAGCCTTTGATTTACCGATGTTAAAGATCTGGCCGCCTGCGCCGCCGCCTGCACCACCGCCCATCCGGCGCATAATAAACAGCCACACCACAACAAGCAGGGCCGCCATAATTACCATTTGTACCAGCCAGTTACTCAGCAGGTTCTCTTTACCCTGCTGATACTCTATAGGTGTTTTTTGTGCATCAGCCACATCTTTTTGTACCGCAGCGATAGATTGCTTTAAGCTTTCGTAAGATGCATCTGTAAAATTGTACTGCGGCTCGTTGGCGGCAATGCCCAGCCCGCGCTGCCCTTTGTTGGCATCCTGGTACTGTGCTTTGGTAAGGCTATCCTTTTTAATGTAAACCTCGGCCGTTACCAGGTCGCCGTTTTTGTAGGCCACAATGTGGTCAACATCGCCGGTGCGCAGCATCTGATTGCTAAAACGCTGAAAATCTATCTGTTTGCCAATGCTGCCGCTCATTAAGGTTGGCACAACCAGTATGCCTATAATCGCGATAGCATAAAGCCACATCAGGTTAAACTTTGGCGGTTTAGGCGTGATTTTTTTATTCGGAACCTTGCGTAAAGGTTTATTGGATTCGGACTTTTTATCTTTAATTTCCATGTTCTACAAGCTCATCAATCATTATTAATTTAAAAGGGTATTTTTAACCTGAGCTTTGTTTAAGCGCTTTTGTAGCTTTTAATTTCAGCATCACCCCATAGGTCTTCAACACCATAAAACTCGCGTTTATCAGTCCTGAAGATGTGTATTACTACATCTACATAATCCAGCAGTATCCATTCGCCATACTCCAGGCCCTCTTTTCTCCAGGGTTCTGCCTGCATGGCTTTATAAATCTCTTCCTCAACACTATTTGCAATTGCTTTTACCTGTGTGGCCGAATCGGCGTGGCAAATTACAAAGTAATCTGCTACCGAACTGTTTATATTACGAAGATCAAGCCTTACCAGATCATTCCCCTTTTTTTCCTGCATGCCGTGTATGGCCAGTTCAGAAATGTAGGCGGATTCATTTATCACTTTACTTTTTACCATTAAAAAGATTTAGTTTTGAACGATTTCGGGTTTAAAAATATTATACGTTGCAAAATAACATATTTTCAGGATTATTTGTGGGACAAAATTTAGTGACACTAAAAGAAGTTGACTCAACAAACACATTCCTTAAAAATATCCTGTCAAATTCCAAGCCAGTACCTGAAGGAACGGTCATTATGGCAGAACACCAGTTTGCCGGCCGCGGCCAGCGCCAAAACACCTGGTATGCCGAGCCCGGCAAAAATTTAACTTTCAGCATTTTATTAAACCCCACCTTTTTATCGGCACAGCAGCAGTTTGACCTTACACGCGCCGTTAGTATGGGTGTATATGACGCTTTATACCCCCTGCTGCGTGACAGCCTGAAGATAAAATGGCCCAATGATATTTATTACGGCAATAATAAACTTGGCGGCATGCTGATAGAGAATGTTTTACAGGGCAGCCAGATAAGGCATTCGGTAATAGGTATCGGCATCAATATTAACCAGGTAAACTTTGATGAGAGCGCCATAAATGCTACATCGGTTAAAAAGATATTACAAAGGGATTATGAATTAAAAAATATATTAGCAGAAATTTGCAACCATACAGAAGCCTATTATCTGCACCTTAAAGCCGGGCGGGGCGCTTTTGTAAGGAATATGTACCTTAGCCGACTATATCGGTTAAACGAATGGCATAAATTCCTGTCGAACGGGGAGAAGTTTGAGGGCCGGATCATAAACGTTAAAGAAAACGGTTTGCTGGTTGTTGAACAAAACGATGGCGAGCATCTGTATAACTTAAAAGAAATAGAGTTTTTAAATAAATAAAATATGAAACGAATAGTAGTTTTATTAGCTGTATTAGTGTTAAGCACGGCAGCATTCGCGCAGATTGAACAACCGGTAAGGTGGTCATACGCGGCCAAAAAGGTCAGCAACACCGAGGCCATTGTGTTTTTAAAGGCTACGATTGACCAGGGCTGGCACATTTATTCGCAATCGGTTAAAGAGGGCGGGCCGGTAAAAACCAGCTTTACCTTTGCACCGTCAAAAGAATACACGCTGGCCGGCCCAACTATTGAGCCCAAGCCGATAACCAAATACGAAAAAACATTCGGTATGAATGTGGGCTACTTTGAAAACTCGGTTGTGTTTCAGCAAAAGATCAAATTAAAATCGGCTAAGGCATCGGCTGTAAAAGGCAAACTGGAATTTATGACCTGTAACGATCAAAAGTGCCTTCCGCCAGACGAGGTTAAGTTCTCTGTCCCCTTAGGTAAATAATCCCTTTTTTAAGTCAGCACAAATGATACCAGCCCCCCTGCGCCGCCCTTTTAAGCACGCGTTAATACTATTGATTGCCCTTTTTACTGTTGTGGCCATAGCGCCGCAACAGGTTAAAGCCCAAACAGCCGATACCGTTTCTACCAACGATGTACAGTTTACGGATATACCAACTGCGGCAGACAGTATTGCGGCCGCTAAAAAGAAAGCACCTGTTACAGATACTGCAAAGAAGGCCGCTACGGTAGCATCAGTGGCAACCGCTGCCGGTAAAGATGATGCAAACACAAGCCTTTGGCAGTTATTTATCATTGGCTTTGTAGGCGGGTTTGCAGCGTTTTTGTTGCCCTGCGTTTACCCTATGCTGCCCTTAACGGTTAGCTTTTTTACCAAACGTGGAGGTACAAGGGCCAATGCCATCTGGCAATCTGGCCTGTATGGCTTATCCATCATATTTATTTATGTGGTTTTTGGCTTGCTTATTACCATTATTTTTGGCCCGGCAGCTTTAAACGGGCTGGCAACCAACGGCATCTTCAACTTCTTTTTCTTTTTGATGCTGATCGTATTCGGGGCATCATTCCTGGGGGCGTTTGAAATAACGCTGCCAAGCTCATTAGCCAACAAGCTGGATGCAAATTCTGACAAGGGCGGTTTAGCCGGTATCTTTTTTATGGCCGCCACGCTGGTAGTAGTATCGTTTTCATGCACCGGCCCTGCAATTGGCGGCGTACTATCAAGCGCCTTTACCAAAGGCGACAGGCTTGGCCCGGCTATAGTGATGTTTGGCTTCTCGTTAGCTATCGCTTTGCCGTTCACCATATTTGCCATGTTCCCGTCGGCGCTAAAAAGCCTGCCAAAATCTGGCGGCTGGTTAAACAGCGTTAAGGTGATCCTTGGTTTTATCGAGATCGCATTCGCTCTGAAGTTTTTATCGAATGTCGACCTGGCTTACCACTGGAACCTGATCGACCGCGAAGTGGTTTTATCCCTGTGGATAGCCATTGGCATATTGATGAGTTTATACCTTATTGGCAAAATCAAGTTCTCGCACGATAGCGATGTTACTCATTTAACAGTAACCCGTACATTTATAGCTATGGGCATGTTTGCCTTTACCATATACATGGTGCCCGGCCTTTGGGGGGCGCCATTAAAAGCAATCAGCGCATTACTGCCACCCTTAAGTACGCAGGACTTTAAAATATCGGCAGGCGGCGGTTTGGCAGCAGCCCCGGCAAATACAACAACCATCAAAACAAAAAAATACGAAGAGCTTTTTAAACGCCTGCCAAAGGTAGAAGGGCTTGACGATTGGTACGATTACGACCAGGCTATTGAAGTTGCCAAACAATTGCACAAGCCCATCCTAATAGATTTTACCGGTTGGAATTGCGTTAACTGCCGCGAAATGGAGCAGAACGTAATGCCCAACCCCGAAGTACTTAAACTGCTGCAAAACGAATTTGTGATGCTGCAGCTGGTTATTGATGACAAAACAGAGCTGCCGGCTGCAGAGCAGTACACCTCTAAGGCAACGCATAAAAATATCACTACGCTGGGCGGCAAATGGCTGGATTTTGAGATCTCTAAATACGAAACCAATGCGCAGCCGTACTATGTAATTATTAATGAGAAAGGCGAAACATTGGTACAACCGCCCCAAGGCGCCAGCGATGTTAAAACCTTTAAGGCTTACCTGGAAAGTGGCATAGCAGCCTATAAAAAGTAGGCGGCTAAAAAAAATTAATGTAAATTCGCGGAAATTTATAAAAACGATGCGGCCTGCTGCTGGCTTTTTATAATTTATTTCTGTTTACACACATAACGCGACAGCGCCCTTTATAAAATGACGCAGATCAAAAACATTGGAGTTTTTACCTCAGGTGGTGATGCACCGGGTATGAATGCCGCCATCAGGGCGGTAGTACGCTCCGCAATTTATTATGGTATTAATGTAACCGGTATCCGCAGAGGGTACGAGGGAATGATAAACGGCGAGTTTTTTGCCATGGACAGGAAATCTGTTTCCAACATTATTCAGCGTGGCGGTACCATTCTTAAAACAGCCCGCAGCGAGCAGTTTCGCACCCCGGAAGGCCGCAAACTGGCTTACGATCAGCTAAAAAAGCATGGTGTTGATGCGCTTGTTGCCATTGGCGGCGACGGTACTTTTACCGGCGCGCATATTTTTGGTGAAGAGTTTGACATCCCCGTGGTTGGCTTACCGGGCACCATTGATAACGACCTGCTGGGCACCGATTTTACCATCGGTTATGACACGGCTATTAATACCGTTATTGATGCGGTAGATAAGATACGCGATACGGCAGAATCTCATGACCGGGTGTTTATTGTGGAGGTGATGGGCCGCGATTCGGGCCTGATCGCCCTGCGTACCGGGATTGCATCCGGCGCAGAAGCCATTGTGATACCAGAGAGTAAAACCAATATTGATGCCCTTTGCGAAAGGCTGGAGCATGGCCGTAAGGATAAGCTGTCAAAAATTGTAATTGTTGCCGAAGGGGATGATGTTGGGGGCGCATTTGAGATAGGCCGCCATGTAAAAGAACGCTTTCCGCATTATGATACCCGGGTATCTATTTTGGGCCACATTCAAAGAGGCGGCCGCCCGTCTTGCATGGATAGGGTGCTGGCCAGCCGTGTGGGCGTTGCCGCTGTAGAGGCGCTAAAAGACGGCCACCGCAACGAAATGATAGGTGTTATCCATAACGAGATCTCGTACACGCCGTTTGAGCATGCCTGCAAACACAATGTTGAAATAAACCCTAACTTTTTAAAGTTAGTAGAGATACTGGCGATATAAGTTTACTATGCATATAAAATGAAAGCCCTGTCAGAATTTTTCTGCAGGGCTTTCATTTTATATATTGGTTTATTAAATAATATCACATTCTTAGCCGTAACGAAACCGACCGGCCAAGCGCCTGCACAAATTGCGGGTCGAGCGTGTGGTGTTCGCCTTCCTTTTGTATCCAGATGGTGTTTTCTTTTACCAGTTGCAATTTTTCTCCGTTTAGCAACAGTTCCAGTTCGGTAGTTTTTTGATTGATCAAACGGCTGTTTACTATCTGGTAAACGTAATCCTTATCGTTAAATGTAATCCTTAGCGGTAATCCCATAGCTCTGTATCTTCTCGGTGGTAAAGATAACCCTTAACGCCGGGATTAGAATTTTATTTGAAAATTTAGTGGATTATAAATGAGCCATCCTCGAAAAACCAACTCTCGTCATTGCGATTATGCTTTTTATACCAACACAAAAGGCTCCGCAAAGGAGCCTTTTAAATATAAGTTTATGAATAGTGGTTCTGTTACGTTATGCGTTCTCTTCTTCCAAAGCCATTAGCTCATCAACCAAAATACGCCCGCAATGCTCGCAAACGATAATTTTTTTACGCTGACGGATGTCTGACTGGCGCTGGGGCGGGATCTGGTTAAAGCAACCCGAGCAAGAATCGCGCTGAATAGTAACTACTGCCAAACCGTTTTTAGCATTTTTGCGCAAGCGGCTGTAAGCGATCAATAAACGCTCATCAATTGTACCTGTGGCTTTTTCTGCCTGTGCAGTTAGTTCAGTTTCTTCTTTCTCAGTTTCGGCGGTAATGGTGCCTAACTCATCTTTTTTGGCGTCAAGATCTGCACGGCGGGCATCAAGGTCGGCCTGTGCTTTTTCGTAAATGCTGGTTTTTGAGGCGATCTCGAAACCGTACTCGCGAATTTTTTTCTCGCTCACCTGTATATCTAAGCCCTGTATTTCAATCTCTTTAGAGATGGCATCATACTCGCGGTTATTTTTAACCTCGTTTAGCTGGGCTTCGTATTTTTTTATGTTAGACTGTGCGTCTTTGATCAGATTTTTGCGGGTTACAATTTCGTCCTCCAGGTCATCCAGCTCATTCTTGATCTTTTGGATGCGGGTTTCAAGGCCGGCAACATCATCTTCCAAGTCTGCAACTTCCATAGGCAATTCACCTCTTACCTGGCGTATCTTGTCAATTTTGGTGTGGATGGTTTGCAGGTCGTATAAAGCTTTAAGCTTTTGTTCTATGGTTTGTTCCATTAAATAAAATATTTGACGGGGTTTGTATTCACTTTTGTTAAACGGATGGCAAAGTTAACAAATTTTTCTTGAATAATTTCGCACAATAATTGTTGCGTAAATTGCTCACTTTCAAAATGTCCGATGTCTGCAATTACTATTTTCCATTCGGCGTCAAAAAACTCGTGGTATTTGTAATCAGCCGTGATAAAAACCTCAGCGCCAGCAGCAATGGCCTGTTTCAACAAAAAGCCGCCCGAGCCGCCGCAAACCGCTACTTTTTTTACCTGTTTCCCGGTAAAGGCGGTGTGCCGTATCACCGCGCAATCCATCGCAGCTTTTACTTCGCCTAAAAATTCAGCTTCGTCCACCGGCACCTCCAGTTCGCCTATCATCCCGCTGCCTATCTGTTGGTGTTGGTTGGTTAAGTTATACAGATCATACGCTACCTCCTCATACGGATGCGCCAATACCAGCGCCATAATGATCTTACTTTCCAGGTTTGCAGGGTAAACGGTTTCTATCCGCATTTCCTCCTCATGGTGGCGGATGCCGGGCTCGCCCACATAAGGGTCGCTGTTTTCGCCGCCTTTAAAAGTTCCGGTACCTTCGGCATTAAAGCTGCATTCGCTATACTCGCCAATATGGCCCGCCCCTGCATGGAACAATGCCTTACGCACCTGCTCTGCCTGCGCTATCGGCACGTAGGTTACCAACTTTTTAAGCAACCCTTGTTTAGGTGCCAGTATCCGGGTATTGGTGAGTCCCAAAGTTTCGCAAATGCGGGCGTTAACACCCGTCATCACATTATCCAGGTTGGTATGGATGGCGTACAGCGCAATGTTATTGCGGATGGCTTTTTCAACCACGCGCTCTACATATGTTTTGCCGTTAAAACGTTTTAGGCCTTTAAAAACAATGGGGTGGTGCGATATGATAACCTGGCAGCCGGTGGCAATGGCCTCATCTACCACGGCCTCGGTACAATCCAGAGATATCAGGGCCTGGTTCACTTCCATATCCGGTTGGCCTACAATTAATCCCGAATTGTCATAATATTCCTGATAGGCCAGCGGGGCCAGGCTTTCCAGGTAAGCGGTTAGCTGTGCTAATTTCATAATTGCACTAAGATAATAAGGCGGGGCGAGGTTTGGAAGGAATAATTTTATAGGCTCGTCCCGCCATAACGTTTGGGCTTTGCGCGATTCCCTCCCAACGGAGGGTGCAGGGAGGGGTTTCTGTGTAAGGCATAACAGATAAACCCCTCCCTGCCATTTCATATTCCTACGCAACCCCTCTCCGGGGAGAGAATCTTAGGCGATAAAGGGTAACCGGATTAATCTTCCTTTCTATTACTCGGGAGAGGCCACAAAAAAAATCAAAACGTACAGGTAATATTTTCTTTGGTGCAGGCTAATTTGCATCAGCCTTCCAATTCTTACCCCGTTTTGATTCTTTTATAATTTGTAGCCGTCGCTTATCTTTTGGTAGCTGTTGCTGTTTTTAATTTGATAAGCCTCAGGTCGTTCATTAAGATATTCATTAATTCCTGATCGAAGCGTGAGGCTAATTTATTGGCAGTTGCTGTTTTAAAAGTTTTCATGATTATGATATGGTTTAGATGATCAATTGTTTAATTACAAGCCCATTTTAGCTATGTTAAAGCTTTCGTAGGCCATTTTTTGATTGTATTCGTTTGCGATGGATTGGTGGTTTATCAAATCTACAATGGTACCGATAAAGCAAAAACCGGCGGTGAAAAAGTAAAATAAACCCATTAAAACCTGGCCTACCATAAACCGTTGCACACCGGCTATGCCAATAAACCCAAGCAGTGTAAATATTAAAATATCCTGCGCGCTTCTTCTTTTGCTGGAGTAGATCATAAAGAAGCTCTGCTTCTGGCTATCGGTAAGGCTGCTTGTTGCCTGGTGTAAAACTGCCATTTCCTCTGTTGTGATGCCTGGCAGTGACATATAAGGATTGTAAGTTTCCATTTTGTTAATTGTTATGTTGTGATTGATGATGTAAAACTACTATCGAATGACAAATCTGCCTAAAGTTAATAGGCAATCGCGCTCAAACAATCGGTAAGTATGGATATTTATCCGGCGAAATAGGGGAACTTTTTTTACCGATACTTATTGAAAGCGATATGGCTTTTTTACAGCAAGCGTGTATATCCGGTACAGCAAAACGGCCAGCACGGGGATGCCCAGCCAATGCGCATGGAAGGACGCTTTAATATCGCCCCTAAAAAGATGAGAAATAGCATGGCCTAAGCCACAGCCCGGGCACCAGGTAAAGCCAAGCAGCTTTAAGGGGCATAAGCTAAAATGGCTTTGGCCGGCCGGGTTAGTAAACGCCAGGCAGGCCAAAGCCATAATCCAGAATGTTAATTCAAAATAACGGTTAAATATTTGCCTAATCGACACGGTTGCTTTTAGTGGTCAGCAATAAAGATACGGCAAAAGCCTCTATCACGCCAACAAGCAGGGCGCCAAAAATGCGGCCGCTAAAACTCTGGAAGGTGGTATCCGTGCTATCCACGTTACCCCAGTTAATAAATATGATACCGGCAAACACGGCAAGTACACCGCCTACCAGTAATATTTTAAAGCTTTGTATCAAAGCCTCTAAAAAGCCCATGTTACCTTTCAGCTCACCGTCCCTAAAGTTTTTAACGCCAAAAAATAAGCCTATCAGCGGTATCAGTACCGAAACATACTCTATCGGGTTGGTTTTACTGTCAGACAGGTTGTAACCTGTAGACCGCATCACAAACAGCCATATTAAACTTAAAACACCTATTATCAATCCAAATATTACCGAGTTTTTCATGTTATAAAAGTTATACTTTGTTGTAATTGGGAAATATCATTTAAAAGTAAACATAAGCGCAAATTGTTTGCTTTAATTTTATGATATATTATCTGCCTGCTGCAAAAAAGCATTTTTACCTATATTTACACCGTTTTGAACATCCGTGATATATTAGAGCGATATAAGGCAGACGAGCGGATAAAGGCATTGGCGCAAGCCTTAAATGCCGGTAAAAATCCAAGGGTACAGCTGCGTGGGTTAGTCGGGTCGGGAGATGCGGCCATGGCCGCCGCATTGTATTTTTTACAGCATAAGCACATGATATTTGTGCTGCCCGAGCGCGAAGAGGCCGCTTACTTTTTGGCCGATCTGGAGAACCTGACCGGTAAAGACATCCTGCTTTTTCCCTCATCCTACCGCAAACCCTTTGAATTTACCCAGCCCGACAGCGCCAACGTTTTGGCCCGTGCCGAGGTATTGAACGAGCTTAATCATGCTACCGAATACGGCCAGCTGATCGTAACCTATCCCGAAGCCCTGGCCGAAAAGGTGATAGACCGTTCATCGCTGGAGAAAAACACGCTGGAGATCTCGGTTAATAACAAACTCAGTATTGATTTTATTACGGAGTTTTTGGTGGAGTATGATTTTGACCGGGTTGAATTTGTTTACGAGCCAGGGCAATTCTCTGTACGTGGTGGTATTGTAGATATTTTCTCCTTCTCGCATGATCTGCCTTACCGGGTTGAATTTTTTGGTGATATCATTGAGTCGATCCGTACGTTTGAGATAGAGAGCCAGCTATCGGTAGAGCAGGTGAAGCATATTACTATTGTACCCAATGTGCAGTCTAAATTCCTGACGGAGAATAACATTTCGCTGCTGGAATATGTGGAGCCGGATACGCAGGTATGGATAAAGGACGTACAGTTTACGCTGGATATCATCCAAACCGGCCATAAAAAAGCTACCCAGCTATGGAAGGCCTTATCTGCCGATGAAAAGAACCAGAACCCGGATTGGATAGACCCTAAATTTAGCTTTACCGACGAAAAACTGATAGCCGACCAGCTGCATGATTTTGCCCTGGTAGAATTTGGCAAGCAATTCTTTTACAACGATGCCGCACAGATCAATTTTGAGATGCGCCCGCAGCCATCGTTTAATAAAGATTTTAACCTGCTGATCCATAATTTTAAAAATAACGACGCCGAAAAGATAGAGAACTACATTCTTACCGATTCGGCACGACAGGTAGAACGGCTTTACGCCATACTGGAAGACCTGGATAAGAACGTAAAGTTTACCCCGATCAGCGTATCTATCCGCGAAGGTTTTATAGACAGAGAACAAAAGCTGGCCTGCTATACAGATCACCAGATCTTCGATCGTTATTATAAATACAAGCTTAAGAAAGGTTATCAGCGGTCGCAGGCCATTACTTTAAAAGAACTGCGCGACTTAAAGCCCGGCGATTTTATCACCCATATTGACCACGGCATTGGCAAATACGCCGGCCTGGAAAAAGTGGAAGTGAACGGCAAAGTGCAGGAGATGATCCGTTTGATCTATGCAGATAACGACCTGCTGTATGTGAACATCAACTCGCTTAACCGCATCAGTAAATACAGCGGTAAAGAAGGCACCGAACCCCGCATGAACAAGCTGGGTACCGATACCTGGGAACGCCTCAAAAAAACCACAAAAAAAAAAGTTAAGGACATCGCCCGCGATCTGATCAAGCTTTACGCCGTGCGTAAGGCGCAGGAGGGGAACGCCTTTTCGCCGGATAGTTATCTGCAGACCGAGTTGGAAGCATCTTTCCTTTATGAGGACACTCCGGACCAGGAGAAGGCTACAGTAGATTTTAAAAAAGATATGGAATCGCCGCACCCGATGGACAGGCTGATCTGCGGTGACGTAGGCTTTGGTAAAACAGAGATAGCGGTACGGGCCGCATTTAAGGCGGTGGCCGATAGCAAGCAGGTGGCCATTTTGGTGCCTACTACCATTCTGGCGGCCCAACATTACAAAACATTTAGCGACAGGCTCAAAGGTTTCCCGGTGAACATTGATTATGTGAACCGTTTTAAAACCACCAAGCAAATAAAAGACACCCTTGCAGGGCTAAAAGAGGGCAAGGTAGATATCATTATAGGCACACACCGTTTGGTGAGTAAGGATGTGAAGTTTAAAGATCTGGGCCTGATGATCATCGACGAAGAGCAAAAGTTTGGGGTAACGGTAAAAGAAAAGCTGAAACAGATGCGCGCCAATGTGGATACGCTTACGCTTACGGCAACGCCTATCCCGCGTACACTGCATTTCTCGCTGATGGGTGCAAGGGACCTTTCTATTATTTCTACCCCGCCACCTAACAGGCAGCCGGTAGTTACCGAATTACACGTGTTTAATGACACGCTGATAAAAGAGGCCGTGCAGCACGAGATAGAGCGCGACGGGCAGGTGTTCTTTATCCATAACCGCGTGGCCGACCTGCCGCAGCTGGGCGCCATGATCCATAAACTGGTGCCAAAAGCCCGCATAGGTATTGCCCACGGCCAGTTAGAGGGCGATGCGCTGGAAGACGTTATGCTGAAATTTGTGAACCACGAGTATGATGTACTGGTGGCCACCACCATCATTGAGGCCGGCTTGGATATCCCCAATGCCAATACCATTATTATTAACCATGCCCACATGTTTGGCCTGAGCGACCTGCACCAGATGCGCGGCCGTGTGGGGCGAAGCAATAAAAAGGCCTACTGCTATTTACTGAGTCCGCCTTTAAGCACCCTCACCAACGAGGCACGCAAGCGCCTGAGCGCCATTGAAGAATTTAGCGACCTGGGCAGCGGTTTCAACGTAGCCATGCGCGATTTAGACATTCGCGGAAGCGGTAACCTGCTGGGTGCCGAGCAAAGCGGCTTTATTGCCGAAATTGGTTTTGACATGTACCACAAGATACTGGACGAGGCCATACAGGAGCTAAAAGAGGACGAATTTAAAGGCGTTTTCCCGGATGAAAAGCCAAAACCATTCATCAGCTTTACGCAGATAGATACCGACCAGGAGATCCTGATCCCGGATGAATATGTAACCAACATTGGCGAGCGCTATAACCTGTACACCGAACTGAGCAAACTGGAAAACGAAAACCAGCTGCAGGATTTTAAGCAGCAACTGCATGACAGGTTTGGCCCGCTCCCCCCACAGGTGCATGATCTGTTAAACTCTATGCGGCTGCAATGGCTGGGCAAAGCCATCGGCTTTGAAAAGGTATCGCTTAAAAAAAATGTACTGCGCGGTTATTTTATCACCAACCAGCAATCTGCTTATTTTGAAACTGAGGCCTTTAAAGAAGTGCTGGAATTTGTACAGCGTAACCCACGCCGCACCAATCTTAAGGAAGTAAAAAACACCCTCCGCCTGAGTATAGACCGCATTGCCAATATTGACGAAGCGCTGGAAATTCTAAGCGAGATGACCGTAGTTGCGGTATAAAAAAAGCCGGATAATTATCAAATTATCCGGCAACCCTCACAATTAATCTATTAACATAAACTCCAGTTCTTATTTAAAAATTCATCCTCGCCGGGTTTGGCATTTTTGTAGGCAATGGCCTCGGGGATATCCGTTTTGGGCAGGTACACGTGAATAATGGTATTCTCGGTTATGCTATCCAATTGGTTTAAAACGGTTTCCAGTTCATCCATATTGGTTACTTCAAAGCCTTTACCGCCAAATACATCCACCAGTTTGGCGTACTTCCAGCGGTGCATATCGTTGTAGGCGTAAACCGTGTTCAGATCGGGCAGCGGGTATTCCACCTTATCCTTACCGCGGAAGGGGTTGGGGTTTACCAGCATCTGCTCGATACCGTAGATACCGTTATCCAGCACAAAAACAATGGTATTATGCTTAAGCTTATTTTGGGTAGATACGGCCTGGCAGGTTTCCTGGAAAGCGCCGTCGCCCACAAAAACAACTGCGCGCTTATCCGGCCGGGCGCATTTAACCCCCGTTGCCGCCGGCACCGAATACCCGATAGACAGCCACGATGCCTGCGCCACAAAACCGTTAGCCTCGGCAATATGGATGCCCTGCGCACCCAGTAGCGGGAAACCGGCATCAGCTACCACCACGTGGCGGGCATCAATAAATTTGCTCATGCGCCCAAAGAACAGGTCGTACGTTACGGGTATAACGGGCTTGGCTTTGGTCATGCTTTCGGCTACAAAAAATGAGGCTTTAAGCCTGCCCGGCCCGTACATCTGGTAGGCTTTAAACTTCACTTTCAATAGTTCCTGCTTTAACAGGATTATGAAATCTTTTAGCGATACATTCGGTTCATAGGCCGCACCCATTCTAACACCGCTGTGGTTGGCCAGTACGGTATCGTCTTTCCAAACGTCAAAACCGCCCAGGTTTTTGCCGGTTGTCCATACACCCAGGCCAATTTTAACATCTGCTTTTTCAAAACGCTCCTTTACATCTTTGGGCGATGCATTGCCGTTAAACACCCCCTTAAATTTAGGATGATCTTCGGACACAATGGATTTACCCAGTATAGAGGTAACAAACTCGGTATCGGTGCTTTCTACCAGGTTTAAAAACTCTTGCTGCAAACCATAGCGCTGAATTTCTTCGCCGCCCCAAAAAATTATCTTTTTATTGAGCGACATGGCCGCAACATGCTGGGCGGCCTTCAGGGCGTTCTCTTTACAGCCCTTTAACGCCTTAACAGTTAGCGGAGTGCTTGGCGGTTTACAAGTCATGCGCCATACATCTTCAAAAACCTCCAGGTAAACGGGTTTGCCATATAAAATGCAGGCATCCAGTATCGCATCAATTTTATAGGGGGCATCTACACAACTGGTAACCTGCTCTGCCGCTACGGTTACATTGCGGTACACGTTAATGTTGCTGTACATATCGCCCGTCATGTGTGATGCCAGCATGCCTTGGGCGATATTTTTCATCTGGTCGCTGCTGGTTGGCGCGCCGTTAATTACCAGCACGGGGCAATGCTCTACATAAGAGCCCGCTACCGAATTAAGCAAGGTAAATGCACCCACCCCATACGTTACCGCCACTGCCGAAAAGCCCCTTAAACGCGCATAAGCATCGGCGCAATGGCCGGCGTTAATCTCATTGGTATCGTTAATTACCTGTATTTTTGATTTTTTATCCTCCAGAATGGTGTTCAGGAATGGCGCGGTGTAATTACCGGCTATGCCAAACAGGTGGTTAAGGCCCATCTGCTCCAAGCGCATCTGCAAATATTTTGCTACGGTTACTTCTTTTGCGGCCATGTTATTTGGGGTTATTAAGGCTGCCAATAGTTTCGGTCACTTCCAGCGCCGTGCGGATGCCCGATTCGATGGCACCTTCTATCCATGCGTGCTTAAGCGAGGTGTGCTCCCCTGCAAAATGTGCGCGGCCATGCCATTCGGTTGCTATAATATGCTTTTGCAGCAAATGCAGTTGGCCGGGGTTAAATATGGCAGCCTCGCCAAAGGCGTAAGGGTCGCGCATCCAGCTTTGGGTTGCCGCGCCAATAACGCTTTTTTTGCCGGTAAGCTTCACCTCTTGTTTTGCTTTGTCAACCGTCATTACGGCCAGGTCCTTGATGCGCTCCTGTTCTTTAGGGTCATTGGGTGCATGTAAAATGGCCAGGTTTTTTAAGGCATAAAAATAACGCTCGTCATCATCCATAGAATCCCATCGGCTTGCCTCGTCGCTCCAGCAGTATGATGCCAATATCACACCATGGCCTTTGCCGCCAATATCCATACTCGGGTAATACACAAAACGGTTAGACAGGTCGGTTATCGAGCCGCCGCCTACAATGTTGTATGGTGCCTCTTCCCACCATTTCTGCCTGAATTCGATCAGGATCTTGGTGGCCGAATCATAATGCAATTCGCGGATGGCCTTACGTTTTAACTGGCTAAAGCCCGGGGTAACATACACGTGCCGCAATGCCGAGAAAGGGATAGTTACGATCACTTCATCAAACCCCAGGTCTTCAATAGGCGTCGGCATTTTTTCGAAGCCCGCTTTTTTGTAAAATTCAGGGTCGCGCTCCACCTCTACGTGTGTATTTACTTTGATCTTATTGGTGGTTTTATCAATAAACAGGTCGGTTACGCGGCAGTCAAAATAAGTGTTCTCTTTTAACTTGTGTGCTTTAAAAAACTCGGTGGTCAGCAGGTCGGTTCCGCCTACTATTTGCTTAAATTCGGTAGTATCCTTAATGATGTTAGATTCGATAAAGCTCTGCAGAAAATCATACGCCATGCGCGATTCCAGGTTTTGCAGCACCCCTATCATCTCAATGGCATTATCAGAATACAAAGTTTGCTCTACCAAAAACCGCCTCATCGAGTATTCGCCGTAACGTTGTATCAGCAAAGGCCAGTTTTTGGTGGGGTTTTGCGCTATAAAAGCCTTAAGCGGGTTTAAAACGTTTGCCAGCAATATATCGGCACGCTGGTTTTCATACAAGTTTTGCTTGCTGGTTTCCAGGTTATAATCAAGCAGTTCGTTAATATTGGCTCCATCTTTAAAATAGTCTTTTTGTACCACGCGGTTGTAATTCACATAAAAAAGCGAATTGCGTGTTTTGGATACCACAACTTTAGGATCTGTGCGGTAGGCTATGGCCTGTGCTTTATCTACCGATACATAATAAAAAGGCTCTGTTTTAAGCTTTAACTGCTCGATGTATTTAAACACCATCTGATGAATAGTGGGGATGCGCATGGCGCCGGCCTCTCCATACACGCTGTCGTCTTCAAAGTACTGCTTGTCCTTTGTGTTGCGGAAGGTTTTGATGCGGCCGCCCACGCGGGTGTTGGCTTCTACAATGGTTACCTTATGCCCGGCTTTTTTTAGCATCTGGGCGGCAACCATACCGGCCATACCGGCGCCGATGATTAAAACGTTTTTGGTTTTTTTAGCCTTGGGGATGCCATTATCAATATACTTTAAATACTGTTGAATAACGGGGTCGTTATCTTCATCCAAAAGGCCGTGCAGGTAATTTTCCATTGTGGGTTTAAGTAAGGTTATATGAGCTAAAGCTAACCATACTTTTACTTATCCGCGCCCTAATATCACCCTAAATAATACCTTAAATTACCCTTTATCATACCACAAAAAATGTTGGCTGCTTACATTACGCCTTACGGAGGAGAGGCGTTTATAATAGCAGGAAGGGATTAATAACCACAGCTGCCTAACCCCCTCCCTGCTTCTTTGTATAACTATGATAGCGTACCGCCCGGATCAACCACCCAGCCGCTACCCAATTTTACTATATATCCCGCGCAAATTCCGGCCCAGTTCTTTGTAATCCAAACCATAGCCCACTACAAATTTGTTGGGGATCTGGAAGGCTACATATTTTAATTCCTCAATGCTGTGCTCCACAGCATCTGGCTTAAACAAAAGCGTGCAAACGGTTATAGATGCCGGGTTACGCACCTGTAATTTCTCTATCAGGTATTTGATGGTGTTACCACTATCAATGATATCTTCCAGCAGGATAACATCCTTGCCGGTGATATTTACGTGCAAATCAAAATCATCGCGAATGGTGCGGGTGCTGGATAGGCCGCCGAAATATGAAGCCAACTTAGTAAAAGTTACCTCGCAGGGTACCACAATCTCTTTAACCAGATCAGACGCGAACATAAAGCTGCCATTCAATATGCCTACAAATATGGGCTGGCGGCCTTCAAAATCGTTATTGATATCCTGTGCAATTTCGGCAACACGCTGCTGTATGGCCTCATGCGAATACAAGGGCTCAAATTCAAGGTCGGCTATTTGTAATTTCATACCGTAAACATACGCAAAGCCAAACAAATTGCATGTTTATACGCTATCTTTAAAGCTTTTATGACAGATCACCAGGTACATACATTGCCAAACGGCATCCGCATATTATTTAAACATTCGCCCTCGCCTATTACGCACTGCTGCTTTGTGCTCAATGCAGGCTCGCGCGATGAACTCCCGCAAAAAGAAGGTCTGGCCCATTTTATTGAGCATCTGCTGTTTAAAGAAACCGCAAGGCGCAATACCCCCCAGATACTGAACCGGCTGGAACTGGTAGGCGCCGATTTAAACGCTTATACCACTAAAGAATACACCTGCATCCATGCTTCGCTGTTAAAACAACATTTAGAACGCACAGTTGACCTTTTTGAGGATATCCTGTTCCATTCCACCTTCCCGGCAGATGAAATGGAGAAGGAGCGCGGCGTAATATTGGACGAGATCTCGTCATACCTGGACCAGCCCGAAGAGGCCATTCAGGATGATTTTGAGGAGTACCTGTTTAAGGGCCACCCCATTGGCAACAATATTTTAGGCACGCCGGAAAGTGTTGCCATACTGAATGGCGATGATATTAAACAATTCATCACAGCCAACAACAATACCCACCAAATGATCTTCGCTGTTTACGGCGATTACGATTTTAAGAAACTGGTAAAGCTGTGCGAAAAGTATTTTGGCAGCGTACCCGAAAACAGCAGTGAAAAAAACCGCATAGCGCCCGGGCCCATTCAGCAGGGTATTTATGCGCTGCAAAAACCCATATCGCAAACACATTGTATTTTGGGCGGCAGGGCGTACCCATCTGCGCATGCAAACAAGTATGGCCTGCTGCTGCTGAACAATATTTTGGGCGGCATGGGCATGAGTAACCGCCTTAACCTGGAAATAAGGGAGAAACACGGCATTGCCTACACCATCGAATCTAACTACACCTCGTTAACCGATACCGGCCTTTTCTCCATCTACTTTGGTACCGATGCCGAAAAGGCAGACAAAGCCCTTAAACTGGTGCATAAAGAATTAAAAAAACTGCGCGATAATAAGATAGGCACCATACAGCTTAAACAAGCTAAAGAAAAGTTTATTGGCCAGATTGCCCTGGCCGAAGAGAGCCGCATGAGCCTGATCATCTCTATGGCCAAAAGCCTGATGGATTTTAACCGTATCGATTCGCTGGAGGATATTTTTGCCAAAATTAATGCTGTAACGGCCGAACAGCTGCTGGAAATTAGCAACGAAATATTTGATAATGACCGTATGATAACCTTATTATTTGAGCCTAAGTAAGAAAACTCCTATTTTTGCAGCATGAAATATCCTATAGTAGCATACGGCGACCCGGTTTTAAGGAAAAAAGCCACATCTATCGAGCCGGATGAGTACCCGCATATTAAAGAGCTGGTAGGCAACATGTTTGATACCATGTATGGCGCGCGCGGCGTTGGCCTGGCTGCACCGCAGGTGGGCATGTCTATGCGTTTGTTTGTAATTGATGCTACCCCGTTTGATGATGATGAGCCGGAGCTGAAGGATTTTAAGAAAGCATTTATTAATGCCAGCATTTTAGAAGAAACCGGCGAAGAGTGGGCCTTTAACGAGGGCTGCCTCAGCATCCCGGATATCCGCGAGGATGTTACCCGTAAATCAACCGTGCGGATGTCTTACTACGACGAGAACTGGAAACATCACGAAGAAACATTTACCGGCATGGCAGCCCGCGTTATTCAGCACGAGTACGATCATATAGAAGGTAAACTATTTACCGATAAACTAAGCCCCCTGCGCAAACGCCTTATCGAGAAAAAACTAAACGATATTTCTAAAGGTGCCGTTGATGTAGATTACCGCATGAAATTCCCCGCGGCTAAAAAAGGAAGGTAGAGATTTGGGGTTAGATAATTAGAGATAAGCATCGCTAAATTTATATAACAAAAAAGCAGGATATCAATATCCTGCTTTTTTTATGCTTTAAAACTAATCTCTAATCACAAGCCTCTAATTACTAACCCTTACTTACTGTCCCCGTCGGTTATCGATTTAATTAAGCTGCCCCAGGCCAGTGGGTTAAGCAGCGGGTTGGTACGCGAGTGCTGGTTTACGATATCCTGGTGCATGTATTGGGCATTGGCCGACTGGATCTCCTGCCCATCGCGCGGCAGGCTGTTGGTCATAGCTACGATGGATGTGCGGCTGATATTCTTGCGAGCTATTTCCAGGTCGTCATCAGCTATTTTGGCGTTTACAAAGTCCTTACGAAACTCGTCTGTTGTGGCCCAGGGGAATACCCTTACCATCGGCAGGTTGGTTATCTGCGGCTTGATCAAGATCTGCGCGGTATAGCTTTTGCTTTTTACATTGGCCGGTATCACCACCGTTACCGGGGCATAGCCTATAGCGGTAAACTGCAGCGAGTCCTGCTCATGCACTACAAAAGAAAAGTAGCCCTTAAAATTGGTGATGATAACCGAGTTGTGGTTGCTTTTATTGGTAACACTTACATAAGGCACCACTACGCCGGCGCTATCGGCATTATATACCACGCCCGTAAACTGTACCAGCGGCGCCTCTTTGGTTTGAGAGAACGCTGATAAAGAGCTTAGTAAAAATAATATGCCAATTAATTTTTTCATGTATGCGTACGCATTATTACTACCCGGCTGTTTCACAATTGTTTTAAACAGCGGGTAAAAATACGTTATTGAAAGTATCCATAACCGTATTTAACACTTCTTAACACTATCTTAAATTTTCGGGAAGCACGGCATTGGGGTCGTCAATGGCGGTTAAATTGATGGCTTCGATACCGGTAATTTCTGGCACGGCCTTTAAAATGGCCTGTTCAATCCCAGCCTTAAGCGTCATGATGCTCATGGGGCACGAGCCGCACGAACCCAGCAACTTAAGCTTTACCACCTTTTCAGGAGTGATCTCTTCAACAGAAACGTTACCGCCATCTGCCTCTAAGTAAGGCCTTATGGTATCCAACGCTGCTTCCACCTGATCTGTTAAACTCATTATATTTAAATTATAAAGTAAAGTTATTAATTATTTACCACATTTAAGTTATCCGCTTTTTGTGCGTTGCAGATAGAAACCTGCTGCGCTACACGCCGGGCCATTTCCATAAATGCGGCCGTCATCACACCGTTTTCTTCCAGCACGATAGGTTTGCCCGCATCGCCGGAATCGCTGATGCCTTTAATTAACGGTATTTCGCCTAAAAACGGTACGTCAAGGGTTTGTGCCAGCTTACGGCCGCCGCCCTGCCCAAATATATAATATTTGTTATCGGGCAGTTCCTCGGGTGTAAAGTAGGCCATATTTTCTACAATACCCATAATAGGCACATTTATAGCCGGCATCATAAACATACCTATGCCCTTTTTAGCATCGGCAAGCGCTACCTTTTGCGGGGTTGTTACCACAACCGCCCCCGTAACCGGGAAGCTTTGTGTAACCGTGATATGGATATCGCCGGTACCCGGCGGCAGGTCTATCACCAAATAATCCAGTTCGCCCCAGTCGGCATCGTTAAACAGCTGTTTTATGGCAGTAGATACCATTGGCCCGCGCCAGGGCACCGGCTGGTTAGGATCGGTAAAAAAACCTATCGAAAGCAATTTGATGCCATACTTCTCCATCGGCTCTATCCGGGTTTTGCCATTTTCTTGTGTGGCCTTTGGGCGCTGCCCTTCCAGCCCGAACATAATGGGGATAGACGGGCCGTAAATATCCGCATCTATCAAACCCACCTTAGCACCCGTTTTTGAAAGTGCCAGCGCCAGGTTAACAGATACCGTTGATTTGCCCACACCACCCTTACCGGATGCTACCGCAATAATATTTTTAACCCCCGGCACACCTGTGTTTTTTTGAGAAGTAACCTGCGACGTCATGTTCACGGTAACCTCAATATCCCTGCTTATAAAATGCGCAATAGCATTACGGCAGGCGTTTTCAATTAAAGCCTTAAGCGGGCACGCCGGTGTGGTTAGCACTACCGAGAAGCTTAACTTATTCCCGTCGATATGTATATCCTGGATCATGTTGAGGGTTACCAGGTCTTTTTTCAGATCCGGTTCTTCAACATTTCCAAGGGCTTGTAAAACTTGTTCTTTAGTAAAATCCATATTTATTTCATCGCAAAAATACGAAAACAGCCTGCAGCATGCGTTGTTATAAAAAACAATTTGCAGTTTGCATCCGTTTGCACCACATCATAATTAGTTTAGTTTTGAAGCAAAATTCTTTTATGCGCCGTATTAACCCCAAATATATCCGTATTGCAGGTATAACTGCCCTTATATTAGTAGTTATTATGCTTATTGGTGGGTACGTTGCTTATTCTAAACGCGAGGTATTGCTTCAAAAAGCTATCAGCAAAGCTAAGGCAAAAGCAAAAAGAGATTATAATTTAGATGTAAAAATAGGCTCGGCCAAATTTATAGGGCTAAGTACGGTGGCATTTACCGATATCAGCGTGGTGCCTTTTCAGCGCGACAGCCTGTTCTCGGTTAAAAAATTCAATGTAAGCGTTAAGGTTTTACCGCTGGTTTTTGGCAATATTAAACTGGCCGACGTGGTGTTGCAGGACGGCCACCTGAACCTCACCAGCATTAAAGGGGTTAAAAACTTCGATTTTTTGTTTAAAAAGAAAAAGGATACCACCAGCACGGGTAATAAGGTTGATCTGTCGGAACTATCCAACAACCTGATCAACGAGGTGCTTTACAAGATCCCCGATAACCTGTCGCTGCATAATTTTTTAGTTAGCATTGTAGATGATAGCACAAAAGTAAAACTGCTGGCATCAACCGCTATTATTAAGGATGGCAAAATGGCATCTACCATTAAGGTGGATGATGGCGCCGCAACCTGGCATATTGATGGTAAGATGCAACCGTCTGACAAGAACATTGATGTACATCTGTATGCCGAGGGGAAAAAGGTGGAGTTGCCGCTGATCGAAAAAAAGTTTAAACTGAAGCTGAACTTTGATACCATCAGCACCAAGCTGAGTAATGTTAAGCATAGCGATGGCGAAACAAAAATATACAGTTCGTGGAGTGTGCGCAATTTGCTGCTTAACCACCCCAGCCTATCCGTAAGCGATGTGGTGGTGCCCAGCGGATCTGTGGATGCCAACGTTTTTGTAGGCCCTAATTTTGTATCGCTGGATAGTTCGTCCGTTATTCATCTTAAAAAACTAACCGCCAAACCATATGTAAAATATACGCTTAACCCGGTCAAGATCTACGAGGTTAAGATAAATACGGGGTGGATAAAGGCGCAGGATCTGTTCGAATCTTTCCCTACCGGAATGTTTGAATCATTAGAGGGTTTACAGGCAACAGGAAAGCTCAACTATAGCCTTAACATGTTGCTGAACATGGCGCACCTGGATGATATGGTGTTTAATTCCAGCCTGCAAAAAGACAAGGATTTCCGCATCATCAAATACGGCAAGGCCGACCTGGGCAAACTGAACAATACTTTTGTTTATGTGCCTTATGAAAGGGGCAAGCCTATGCCGCCGCATACCATTGGCCCCGGCGCAGTAAACTTTACACCGCTGGAGCAGATCTCGCCAAACGTGCGGAATGCAGTGATGACTGCCGAGGATCCCTCTTTTTACACTAACCGCGGCTTTGTGGATGAATCTATCCGTAAATCGTTCATTACAGATATTAAGGAAAAGAAGTTTAAACGTGGCGGCAGCACCATCTCTATGCAGCTGATCAAGAATGCGTTTTTAAGCCGTAACAAAACCCTGTCGCGCAAGATAGAAGAGATCCTGATCGTATGGCTGATAGAAAATAACCGCATCATGAGCAAAAACCGCATGCTGGAGGTTTATTTTAATATTATTGAATGGGGTCGCGGCATTTATGGCATTGGCGAAGCATCCCGGTATTATTTCGGCAAATCGCCGTCTGAATTAACCATTGGCGAAAGTATTTACCTGGCCAGCATTGTACCTAACCCCAAAGCGGGCTTATACGCCTTTCAGCCGGATGGATCTTTACGCCAGGGCCTGCATGGCTACTTTAACCTGATAGGCCGCCTGATGGCTAAAAAGGGCCTTACCCAGCCTGATAGCAATGCCTATGGCTTTTACAGCGTGCGCCTGCGCGAAGGCCTGCGCCGTATTATTGCCCCGATTGATACCGCCGTTGCCGATAGCCTGATGAAGCAAACCGATGATGACGACGGCACCGGGGTAGCCGGGATAGCGCCCGTTTTTGAAGAGCCTAAAAAACCAAACTTCTTTCAGCGCCTGTTTGGCAAAAAAGATACGGCCGAAGCACGGATGGAAAAAAAGATAGAAGAGACCAACGATGCCATCAAAGCCCGACTGAAGGCCGAAATTGAAAAGGTAAAGGCCGATTATAAAAACCGTGTGGATAATGTGGATACCGCAGGCCGCACCAAAAAAGAGATCAAAGCCGAAAAGAACCGGCTGAAAGATGAGGGCAAAGAAAAAGTGAAGGAACTTAAAGACCGTATGCCTTAACCCAATGCAGGAAAAGTTTGATGTAGCGCTGCCTGACGGCTGCTTATTGCCGCAAAATGATAGGCAGTTACTGGCAGTTATTCAAACGGTTTTTATGCCCGGCAGCCAGCCATATACTTTATTAATTAATGCGCTTACCGAAGAGAATAAGGATAAGTTCGGCTCATCAGAGTTTGAGGGGCTGCAATTCGAGATCAAACGGTTTGATCCGCAAGTTTTAACGGGTAGGCTGCGGATAACCTACCAGCTGCGGCTTACCTTTAGTTGCTCGGCCATTGTAAACAATCTGAACAACCAGCACGCTTACTGGGATTTTACCATAAATGCGTTTACCAACACCGCACATTTTACAGGCGAAGCATACGGCGATCTGCGATCCACCGCCGATGAATTTTAAGTACAGTTAATGCTCTACCAGTTTTGTAGTATTTACTTAAATATGACCGTGTTGCATGTTTAAACATCTATGTTTGCCGCACATTAAAACAAAACAAACATGGCTTTATTAGATAAATTGAAATGGCGCTATGCCACTAAAAAATTCGACACGGCAAAAAATATCCCGGCCGATACCTTACAAACGTTACTGGATGCCATACAACTGGCCCCATCATCATATGGCTTACAACACTACCGGGTGTTAGTGATAAAAGATGCCGAAACACGCGAAAAATTGAAGGCCGCAGGCTATGGCCAGCCGCAGATCACTGATGCTTCGCAACTGATCGTATTTGCTGCCGAAACGAACATTGACGCTGATTTTGTTAAGCATTACATTGATAATGTTGCGCAAACACGTAACGTTCCGCGCGAAACCTTAACAGGTTTTGAGAATATGTTAGTAGGCGCAGTAAGCTCTCGCACACCAGAACAGGCTTTGATCTGGGCGCAAAAACAAGCATATATCGGCCTGGGCTTTTTACTTGCTGCCGCTGCCGAGCATGGCGTTGATGCATGCCCTATGGAAGGTTTTGATGCGGCAGGTTTTAACGAGATACTGGGCTTAAAAGAAAAAGGACTTACCGCAACCGTTATTGCCACAGTAGGCTACCGCGCACAGGATGATGATTTAAGCCATGCAGCCAAGGTACGCCGCCCTGCCGGTGAGTTTTTTATCCACATATAAACCGCCAATGCGGTAAATACCGCACAATTGCTAAAAAGAGCACGATGTAAATACATGGTGCTCTTTTTTTATTTCGGGCGGTTTTATATCTATGGTTAACCTAATTGCCTTTAGCTTAACAGCAACCCGCAATTACGGCACGTGCTTTGTATAACTTCCTGAAAAACATAGCCATGACCAAGAAGATATTAATAGTAGACGATAATGAATTGATAGTGGAGGTGATGAGTTACATCCTGATGAACAGCGGCTATGATGTATCTTCGCTATCTAACGGCGAGCATGTGATTGAAGAAGTGTTGGCCAACCACCCCGATCTGTTGATTATGGACGCCAAAATGCCCGGAATGGACGGCCGCGAGATCTGCAAGTTTTTAAAACTGAACACGCTTACTAAAGATACCCCTGTAATTATCTGTTCGGCTGAGGATAACCTGGATGCCGCACTTGTACAAGATGGTGCCCCAAACGATGTATTGCACAAACCCTTTGATATTAATGCCCTGATAGATAAAGTAGAGCTGCAACTGGCAGCATAGTCAATTTAAAAAAAAACAGACAAGCCGAACCCATAACGTTCGGCTTTTTTTGTGCGGATATTTTTGGTGGTTACTGATAACATTAGGGTGTTGGGTTGTAATGGTAGAATATGTTATGGTGAGCCTGTCGAACCATTAGCCGCTTTGTCAAGTCTTCGACAAGCTCAGACTGACATATTTGTTTATCCTGTCATGATGAGCCTGTCGAACCATTAGCCGCTTTGCCAAGTCTTCGACAAGCTCAGACTGACATGGTGGGGGTTGTAATGATGGAATGTGTCATGGTGAGCCTGTCGAACCATTAGCCGCTTTATTAATCCTTCGACAAGCTCAGACTAACATGGAGGGAGTTGTAATGTTGTATCCTGTCCTGGTGAGCCTGTCGAACCATTAGCCGCTTTGCCAAGTCTTCGACATGCTCAGACTAACATGGTGAGGATTCTCATGGTGGAGGAATGTCATGGTGAGCCTGTCGAACCATTAGCCGCTTTGCCAAGTCTTCGACAAGCTCAGACGGACATGGTGGGATTGTAATGGTGGAATATGTCCTGGTGAGCCTGCCGAACCATTGGCCGCCTTCAGTCGCTGCGCTAAGTTTAAGACTGATCGACTCGATGATTGAGCCTGTTCAACTATTAGCAGTTAAATAATCAGCCTAAAAACAAAGGGCCCCGGTATATTACACCAGGGCCCTTTGTTATAACTGTAGGTGAAATTTATTTATCGTCTTTTTTATTGGGGGTTTTGGCTGCTGCCGGCTTTTTTGCGGGGGTAACAGCTGCTTTAGCCTTAGCTATCGGTTTTTTTGGCGCTGCGGGTTTGGCCTTTTCTGCCTCATGCTCAATAACCAATGTTTCTTCACCGTGCGCGTCAGATAATGGCTCGGTGTGGTCAGGTATATGTGTTTCCGCTATCACATCAGATGTAAGCTCTGCTGCCGGTTGCGTGTTAGTCAGTTCGGCTAAAACTGTGCGGCCACCTTTAACTACCTGGTTAAGTTCTACATTTATTTTGGTGCCCAGAGGCAGAAAAATGTCCACCCTTGATCCAAATTTGATAAAGCCGAATTGCTGGCCTTGCTCCACCACATCACCTTCTTTTACATACCATACAATGCGGCGAGCCAATGCGCCCGCTATCTGGCGGAACAATATCTGTGTGCCATTGCTATTCTCGGTTACAACGGTTGTACGCTCGTTTTCTGTGGATGATTTTGGGTGCCATGCCACCAGGTATTTACCCGGATGGTATTTAAAATATTTAACTACGCCGCTGATGGGGTTGCGGTTTACATGCACATTTATGGGCGACATAAACACCGAAAGCTGTATGCGCCTGTCTTTTAAAAATTCAGGCTCATCTGTTTCTTCAATTACAACAACTTTGCCGTCTGCCGGGCAAAGCACCTCCAATTCGTTGGGGCTGATGTGTAGGGTAGGGCTGCGAAAAAACTGTACAATAGTTACAAACAGTAAAAACGACAGGATGTATATGATCCATTTAACTACATACGCATCCGGAAAATAAAATTGTATCAGTGCATTCAGCACAAATATAAATAGTACGGTTACGGCAAGTGATGTATATCCTTCTTTATGAAAAGTCATTATATTGATATATAAGTTTCTACAAAATTAAACATTTACTACAAAGTACAAGTATGTATAAACAATGGGTGCAGCCAGCAGGAAACCGTCAAACCTATCCAGCAGGCCCCCGTGCCCCGGCAATATACCGCCCGAGTCTTTTACATTGATGCTGCGTTTAAACATCGATTCGATCAGGTCGCCCAGGGTGCCGAAGAACGAGATCAGGATGCCTACAGATACCCAGTGCTTCCAGTCGAGCTCCGGGAAATACAGGCTGATAAGATAACCCACACCGCCGCTGATAACCACGCCGCCGATAAACCCTTCCCAGGTTTTTTTAGGCGAGTGGCGTTCAAATAACTTGGTACGGCCAAAATTCATCCCCACCAAATAGGCCCCGGTATCATTAGCCCAAAGCATCAGCAAAAATGCCAGCGGATAATGAAAATTAAACGGCCCGTTAATAAAGGCCAGTGCATGGAAAAATGTAAAGGGTACGGTCACAAATATCAGCCCTAATATCGTGTAGGCAATATTGGTAAGCGGCGCTACGGTTATTTTAAACAATTCCTGTATAAATATGGCGCTAAAGGTAAGCGTAAGTAAAAACAACAGGCTGTGGTATATGGGCCTGTCGTGATATACCATTACGGCAAAAATAGAATAGATAAAAATGGCGTTCACAAAGCCCGATGCCCGGTTGGGCTGCAAGCCGCTTTTAATATTAAGGCCGTAAAACTCGTGCAGGCAAAGCAGGCTCAGGATCAAATAAAATGCACCGAAAGCGTTGTGGCCCAGCAGTACCGAGCCAACCATTACGATGATAAAAAAAAAGCCGGTTATGGCGCGTGTTTTCATAAACTGATCTGGTTCAAAATCATTATTTCGATAGCATTGCTAAAGTTTTCCTGGTGCACATACACTTCAATATCGCCAAAAGCCTGGTGTGATGATGCCTGCCGGTTTAGCAATACCGCGTCTATCTGGTACCCGGTAAGCACCTGTTTCACAATTTCCGACTGATAATAATTTGAAGATGTAAAGATCTTAACCCAATTCTTCTCCATTTAATGCAGGGTTTTGCTTGCCCTGTGCTACCTTTTTATAAACTAATAGCAAAACTAAAATAATTACCGCGCTAAATACATATTGCCACCAACTAAAAATGTTCTGCGCATCGGGGTTTAGCTTTATTTGTTTTTGCTGATATAAATAAGTTGCAATTACAGCAGTAGCGTTATTTAAAAAATGGCCCCATACAGCGGGCCAGATGCTGCCGCTGTAGTAAACAAAGTAGCCAAACAACGCGCCAAGCAGCATGCGTGGTAAAAAGCCGTAAAACTCCAGGTGGAACGCGCTGAAAATAGCAGCAGTTACCCAAATGGCGGTGTGTGGTTTTTTTATCCAGTTCAATAAAATGGTTTGCATACCGCCCCTAAACAAAAACTCTTCGGCAATGGCAGTTAAAAAGCCTATCAGGAAAACGTTTTTAATACAATCAAACGGTGTTTTCATCTGCAAAATGGCGTTGGTTATGCGTTTGGCGTTCTCCTCGCTTTCTTTCATCCAGCGCTCTATGCCGTTAAGCCAGCCGGGCAATACCATTTGCTGGTTTAAATTGCTTAAAAGCTCAATAAGTGGCGATGATATCAGCATAACAAAGAAGGCAATTATCCAAAGCCATAGCGGGAACTTGAGTGTAGGTTTTAAGTATGCACGCGGTGTTGGGGTAAGCCAGTAAGCAAACACAACAGGTGCTGCAAAAAGCGGAATAGTGGTGGTTACTATCTGAAGCAGGTATAGCGCAGGTACAGTTTGCGGGTCGCTAAAATTCAGGCGGCCAATGTTCATCAACAGGTCAAACCCGTAAAATAAACCAATAAGGGCGAGGCCAATAACGTTAAACAACACAAATATCCCGGCAAACAGCACTACAAAGTAAAGGAATTGTCTGGCCGGAGATGTTTGATTTACAGTGCTTTTCATCATATAGCTTAAATTTCGTAAATTTGCAGGGTTAAATATAAGCATGTCTGTACAAATAGGAAATATTGAATTAGGAGAATTCCCGCTGTTGCTGGCGCCGATGGAGGATGTGAGCGATCCGCCGTTTCGTTATGTATGCAAGCAAAACGGCGCGGATATGATGTACACGGAGTTCATATCGTCTGAAGGATTGATACGCGATGCCGCCAAAAGCCGCCAAAAACTGGATATTTTTGAGTATGAGCGCCCGATAGGCATCCAGATCTTTGGCAGCGATATCGACCATATGCGCGAAGCTACCGAAATAGCATCCCTTGCCGGGCCCGACCTGATGGATATTAACTATGGCTGCCCGGTTAAACAGGTGGCATGCCGTGGTGCCGGTGCCAGCCTGCTGCAGGATATTGATAAAATGGTTGCCATGACCAAAGCGGTTGTAGGGGCTACCCATTTACCGGTTACGGTAAAAACCCGGCTGGGCTGGGATGATAATACCAAAAACGTATATGAGGTTGCCGAGCGCCTGCAGGATGTAGGTATCAAAGCGCTAACCATACACGGCCGCACCCGTGCGCAAATGTATAAAGGTGTTGCCGACTGGAGCATGATCCGTGATATTAAAAAGAACCCGCGCATCAGGATCCCGATATTTGGCAATGGTGACATCGATTCGCCCGAGAAGGCTGCCGAATGGCGCATGCAGTACGAGGTAGATGGGATGATGATAGGCCGTGCCGCCATAGGTTATCCGTGGATCTTCCGCGAGATTAAGCATTATTTTAAAACCGGCCAGCATTTAGATAAGCCTACCATTGCCGAGCGTATTGAGGTTTGCAAAACGCACCTGCAAAAGTCTATGGAGTGGAAAGGGCCGCGCACCGGTATTTTTGAAATGCGCCGACACTATAGCAATTACTTTAAGGGTGTGCCTGATTTTAAAGAGTTTAGGATGAAACTTGTTACCGCAGCTACCGTAGAAGAGATTATGGATATATTAGGCGAAGTAGCAAAAAAATATGCCTTTGAAATGGCTTAATATTTGTTCGCTTGCTATATATTTGAATATAAGATTTTAATAATAAAACAATGGCCACTACGATAACTGAAGGTGTTAAGGTTTCAGTTGAAACAATTTACCAGCCCGAATACTCTAACCCGGTGAACGACCATTTTATGTTTGCCTACCGGGTAAGTATAGAGAATATGGGCAATTACGCCGTGCGGCTGGTAAGCCGGCACTGGTATATTTTCGACTCGAACGGCGCCAAGCGCGAAGTGGAAGGCGAAGGTGTAGTTGGCCAGCAGCCCATTATCGAGCCGGGCAATTCGCATGAGTATGTGAGCGGCTGCAACCTGAAAACCGATATGGGCAGCATGAAAGGCGAATACCAAATGGAGCGCCTGCTGGATAATGCTGTTTTTAATGTACAGATCCCCGAGTTTTATTTAATTGCACCGTACAGGTTAAATTAAACAGATGCAAAATCAAGATATCACCGCCCCGGCAGAAATGCCGGGGCTTTTTTGTGTATAACACAACTAAAGGTGACGATGCCAGATCACGTTTGCTGTTGTGCCGTTAATGGCCTTAACCTTTCCGGTATTGTAACCGCCATCAAACCTGTCATAATAGGTAATTTGGGTATTGCCTACAGTTTTTAACTTACCTATCAGTTCATCATCATCAAATCGGTCATAATAAGTTATGTGTGTATCGCCAATTGATTTTATTTTACCCAATAGTTCATCCCGGTCAAATCGGTCATAATAAATAAACTTTATATCGCCGATAGATTTTATTTTACCAATTAATTCGTCGCGGTCAAATCTGTCGTAATACATAACGGTTAGGCCGCCTATTGTTTTTATTTTTCCGCGCAATTCGTTCCAATCAAAATTTGTATAGTGTTCAATTCCAAGGCTATTAATGGTTGTAAAGCGGGTATTGTGGCCATCGTCATCAATGCCGTCGTAGTAATCGTTAACGCGGACATCATAATCTTGTATAAGCCGGCCCACTGGGTCGATATAAACGGTTAAATCAGGAGAGTTAAAATGTATAGATGATAAATAGGCATTGCGGCCGGTAACCCTTAGGTTGAGTTTATAAGCATCCTGCGCCTGGCAAAAAAAACAGAATGCTACTAACAGTACAGATAAAAAAACATTTTTAACGGGCATTATGCTAAAATTAAGATAAGGATTGATCTGATGCCGCTTGCTGCACCATCCTTAGGATTAGCATGAGGCAGTAAGGTTTAACAGGTATTTAAATTTAATATATGGCATTAAAAGCTACTTGTAAAAAACGCCGGTTTTTAAATATTAAAAGGCTGCCCGGAGGCGGGCAGCCTTTCTAAACAACAATCAAACTAAAGATTATGGTGCCCTGAAGAAGCTGGCCAGCTATCTCAAATGGCATGCAATACGTTGTAATGCAAAAATCAATAGAACGATTAATGCCATTACGCAGGCTTTAGTGTTAATGCTACACTTAAAAATAAATTATTTGAAATTATAATTATCGCCCTGCTTAATCCCTTCTGTTAAACAAAAACGAGGCGTAATAAACCAATGTTGCCAACGAACTTAAAGCCGCCACAACGTAGGTCATAGCTGCCCACCAAAGTGCGTCCTTGGCTTGGTCGTGCTCCTCGCGTGTTTGCATAATAGTGTAGTTATTATTCAGCCAGGCCAGCGCGCGATTGCTGGCGTCAAATTCTACAGGTAAAGTAATAAAGCTAAAAAGTGTTACCAGTGCCAGCGCGCCAACACCAATAGCCAAAACAAAGGGGCTGTGTGTAAAAAATAACAGCATAATACCAATCATCAGCGTCCATTGGGTTAGGGTTGATGCCACGTTAACTACAGGTACCATAGATGAGCGAAAACTTAACCAGCTGTAGGCCCTGGCATGCTGTACGGCATGCCCGCACTCGTGCGCGGCAACAGCGGCTGCGGCAATACTGCGGCTATGGTAAACATCGGGGCTCAGGTTTACAGTCTTATCTCCGGGGTTGTAATGGTCTGTTAACTGGCCATCTACAGATATAACTTTAACATCATAGATGCCGTTATCCTTCAGCATCCGCTCGGCTACATCCTTGCCCGATAAGCCCGAGAGCAGGGGCATTTCTGAATACTGCTTAAATTTACTTCTGAAACGGGCCTGCACAATAAAACTCACCAAAGCAATAACGATCATGAGCAGCAGGGCCGAATTATAGGATATAAATAGTAGGTTCATCATCTTCAATAGTTTTTGTAACAGCATATTTCAAAAAGTATTCCAGTTAATTAAAAAGCAGTTGCAAATACATTGCGCCAGGCATGCTTTTGAATTTGGAATTTTTACTTTTGAATAGATGGACAACGATAATTTCTCTTACTGGGAGCGTACCACATTTATTGATAACGCCGATATAATCATCATTGGCAGCGGTATTGTTGGCCTAAGTGCTGCCTTGCATTTAAAAACCTGCGAGCCGGCTTTGAAGGTGCTGGTTTTAGAACGCGGCTTTTTACCAAGTGGTGCAAGCACTAAAAATGCCGGTTTTGCCTGTTTTGGTACGGTTTCGGAATTGTTGGAGGCCTTAAAACATACGGCAGAGGATGACGTTGCCCGGTTGGCCAATTATAAATGGCGCGGTTTGCAACGCCTTCGCCAAAAGCTGGGCGATGAAAATATCGACTATTGCCAGCATGGCGGCTATGAGCTTTTTATGCAGGGTGAAGAATTAAAGGCTGCGGAAGCGGTTGATAATATAGCCCGGTTAAATAAATTATTAAACCCGGTTATTGATGGGCCTGACATTTATGCAGTTGCTGATGCTAAAATTGCAGGTTTTGGCTTTGCGGGTGTAAGCCGAATGATTTATAACCCGTTTGAAGGGCAGATACATACCGGCAAAATGATGCGGGCCTTGCTGCATAAATGTTATCAGCAGGATGTAATGGTGTTAAACGGGTGCGCGGTTTCTGCTATCTGTAATGAAGTCGAGCAGATCCGGATCCTTTCTCCGCAGGGAAACTTTAAGGCAAAAAAAGTAATTATGGCTACCAATGCCTTTGCCAAACAGCTTTACCCGCAACTGCAGGTTACACCCGGCCGGGGGCAAGTGCTGGTTACCAAACCAATACCGGGTTTAAAACTTAAAGGAACCTATCATTTTCAGGAAGGCTATTATTATTTCAGGAACATCAATGGGCGGGTGCTTTTTGGGGGCGGCCGTAACCTTGATTTTGCTGCGGAAGAAACACCGGAATTTGGGCATACCAATACTATACAACAAAAGCTGACTGATTACCTGAATGAAGTTATCCTGCCCGGTCGGAATGCCGAAATTGATTACTGGTGGAGCGGTATCATGGGTTTTGGTGACGAGATAAGCCCGATAGTAAAGCAGCTGGAGCCAAATATTTTTTGCGCCGTGCGCTGTAACGGCATGGGGGTAGCTATGGGTACTTTGGTGGGTGAAGAGGTGGCGATGTTAGCACTTAATAATGAAAGCGTAATGCCAATATAGTTATTTCGGTATCATTTACAACATAAAGCAAACGATGTTCATGATTGATTCGCCTGCTCCACTTTCCCGAAAGATTATGTTTTAAAGCTTCTGGTTTACCTATCCCTTCATATGGTGTTGCTTGTATAGAAACCATTAACGCCTGTATTCTTTTTTGAATAATTTTATTACCAGATTTATTCCAAAACTCCAAATCTTCAATAGCTTGGGGCGTAAATGCTATTTCCACAGGCTATCGATATCAACCTTTACAATTTTACCTGCCGCAATATCTTTTTCTGCCTGTTCAATTCTTGCAATCATTGCGGGAGACGAGTTGATGTATTCTGTTTCATCTACTTCATCTTCAAAAGATACGTGAAGTGATTTTAGAGCAGCTTTAACGGCTTTTTCCTGTTCTTCGGTTTCTGTATGTACTACAATTGTGCTCATATTCAAATTTACATTTTTTTTAATTTTAAAACAACTCCACCAATCGCTCCAAAGCCATACCTCTTGATCCTTTTATTAAAACGGTGGCATTGCTGATAGGGTTTTGTTTCAAACCGATCATGGCATCCTCGGCAGTTAAGTAAAAAGTGGTATGGATCAAATTAGTGTTATCCACCTCTGTTTGCTGGCTCGAAAAATCTTTACCGATAAAAATGCGCTCATCTACCTGGGCGCCCAGGGCTTTTTGAATAACCAGGGTATGCTCCACGGCAGACTCGGCCCCCATCTCAAACATATCGCCCAATATCATCACTTTACGGGCCGCCTGCAGTTTATCCATATTTTCTATCGCCACAAACATGCTGCTGGGGTTGGCGTTATAAAAATCACAGATGAGGATGTTAGTAGCCGTTTTCATGATCTGCGAACGGTTGTTTTTAGGCTGATAGCCCTCTATCCCTTGATTGATCTCGTCAGAATCCAGCCCGAAGAGGCGGCCGATACAGATCGCCGCCAAAATATTATCCAGGTTGTAAGAACCCGTTAACTGCGATTGTACATTGTGTGACGAGCTTGTTTTGTCATGCCACTTTAGGGTGAGGAGCGGCGAGTTATCCAGCAGTTTGCCGCTAACCAGGTTATCCGGGCTGCTGTTTTTGCCATAATAAATTACATTTTTTAAGGTACGTGCCTGTTGCATTTCTACCAGCACCTTATCATCGCTGTTTACAAAGGCAACGGCATCATCGGCCTGTGCCAGATAATCATATAATTCTCCCTTGCCCTTTTTTACGCCCTCCACACCGCCAAAACCTTCTAAATGTGCCTTACCTACATTGGTTATCAGGCCGTGTGTTGGCCGGGCAATTGTGCAAAGCAGTGCAATTTCTTTTTGATGATTAGCCCCCATTTCTATCACTGCCATCTCATGCGTACGATCAATCGTAAGGATAGTTAACGGTACGCCAATATGGTTATTTAAATTACCCTGCGTGGCCAGCGTTTTAAACTTTTGCGACAGCACGGCATTGATCAGCTCTTTGGTGGTGGTTTTACCGTTTGTGCCTGTAAGCCCTATAACCGGGATGGTTAATTGGCCGCGGTGGTACCTGGCCAGGTTTTGCAGGGCGGTTAACACATCATCAACCAGTAAAAATTGTTCGCTCAAGGCGTAATCCTTGTTATCGATAACGGCGTAGGCGGCACCTGCTTTAATAGCTTGCTGTGCAAAAGTGTTAGCATCAAATTTATCGCCTTTTAGTGCAAAAAACAGGCTGCCCGGTGCAATTTTGCGCGTATCGGTACTGATAATTGGATGCTGGGTAAATAATTGGTATAACTCTTCGGTAGTTGTTTTCATGGTTAATCTGCAATCTAAATTACGCTTCTTTGTTCATCCAGGCAATAACGGCCTTAATCTCGCCGTAACTGTAGCCATCGCCCAAAACCTCTTTAATGGGCGAAAGCATGGCGCTGCCATATTTTTCAACCGCATCCTGTATGGCTGGGATCTTGCTTTCATTAACAAAGTTGTACACATCCAGTTCGCCGGTTTGTATATAACGGCTTAAATGCCCCTCAATTGTGGTTGGCGATAATCCGCGCTCCTGCGCTATCTCGGTAACGTTTTTGCCTTCTTTATACAATAAATAGGTAGCCTGGAAAGTGTCTGATAATTTACCGCTTCGTGGCTTGGCCTTGCGCTCGCGCTTTATAGCATTTTGTTTAATGCGGGATGAGAGGCCTTTAGCTGCGCTGTAATTATTGATGATGGCTAAAAAATCGCGCCCGTATTTGGCCAGCTTCACATCTCCAAAACCAGAGATCAAACGTATCTCATCCATCTTTTGTGGCAAGTAGGTGGCCAATTCCAGCAGGGTAGTATCAGATAAGATGATGTAGGGCGGCAGGTTTTCGCCGATGGCGATTTCCTGGCGTTTATGGCGCAGATCGGCCAGCAATTCAGCTTCATAGTTCAATTCCTCGTGTTCCTGCTCGTCGGTAACCTGCGAGGCTATCAGTTCAACCTTTAGATCGCCCTTTAAAACGGCCTCACTTTTTGGGGTGAGTTGCATGGCAGAATAACCATCTTCGCTTACACGTAAAAACCCCTGCGAGATCAATTCGCGCAGGTAGCGCTGCCAATCGGCCTTGCTGATATCGGCACCGGCACCATAGGTTTTAAGGCTTTTGTGTTCTGCCCAGATCTTTTCACTTCTGGAGCCACGCAGAAAATCGATCAGGTAATTAGCACCAAACCGCTCTTTTAACCGGGTAACAGCCGACAATGCCTTTTGGGCGATCAAAGTTCCGTCGAATTTAGTGAACTCGCTCAGGCAAAAGTCGCAGGAACCGCAATTGTCCGGAAACTGCTCGTCAAAATAATGCATTAAAAACTGGCGGCGGCAGGCATGCAGCTGGCAATAATTTACCATATCATCCAGCTTTTTAAGCATAATGGCGCTTTGCTCTTTATTGTTTTCTACCGTGGCAAAGCTGCGCAGCTTAATGGCATCACCAGGCGAATAAAGCAAAAGTGCATTCGAAGCCAGGCCGTCCCGGCCTGCGCGGCCGGTTTCCTGGTAATAACCTTCGATGTTCTTGGGCAGGTCCATATGCACTACATAACGCACATTGCTTTTGTTGATGCCCATCCCAAAGGCAATAGTTGCCACAATGATCTTAATCTCGTCTTTTAAAAATGCCTCCTGGTTGCGGGCTTTTACGTCGTTTGTTAAACCGGCATGATAGGCCGCCGCTGCATAACCCGCATCCTTCAGATCGTCGGCTAAAGCCTCTGTCGACTTACGCGAAAGACAATAAATGATCCCCGAATCACCTTTTTTCGCCTCTAAAAAGGATAAAAGCTGGCTAAAACTGTTCTTTTTAGGATGAACGCGATAGGTGATATTTTCGCGGTTAAAAGACGATATAAAAACGGCCGGTTTATGCAGGTTAAGCTTCTCCAGGATATCCTTTTGGGTAAGCTTGTCGGCAGTGGCGGTAAGGGCGATCACCGGCACCCCCGGGAATTCACTTTTTAAGCCGGCCAGCATCAGGTACTCCGGCCTGAAATCATGCCCCCATTGCGAGATGCAATGCGCTTCATCAATGGCTATCTGCACTACGTTTAATGTTTTCAAAAAAACCATCATGCGGTTATCGGCGCCAAACAAGCGCTCGGGCGCTACATAAAGCAGCCTTAATTCATTGTTTTTTAACCGGATAGCAATATTTTTCTGCTCATCAGGGCTTTGGCTGGAGTTTAAGAATGCCGCCGGGATGCCGGTAAGGTTAAGGCTATCCACCTGGTCTTTCATTAAAGCTATCAACGGCGATATTACAATAGTTAGCCCCTGCATTAAAACCGCAGGCAACTGGTAGCAAAGCGATTTACCACCGCCGGTAGGCATCAGCACCATGGTATCCTGCTTATTTAAAACATGGTCAATAATAGCTTCCTGCGAATGCCTGAACTGGTTGTATCCGAAATATTGTTGAAGGGCTTGTATGGGTGTCATGGCGTTATGTGCAAAAGTGCAGATTTGATTAATAGCCTGATGATGAAACCTCAAAAAAATATCTTTAGATTTAGCCTTTAGGTACATAAGCATAAATACATGTTAAAAAAACTACTACTTACGTTAATAGCTGCTTTTTGCGGCGCCGCAGGTTTTGCGCAGCAAATACAATCGCCGGCAGAATTTTTAGGATATAAACTTGGCGATAAATTTACCCCGCACTACCGGGTGGCCGAGTACTTTAGATACATTGCCAAAACTGCTAAAAATGTAGAACTGCAGCAGTTTGGCACCACTAACGAAGGCCGCCCGCTGCTGGCCATGTTCATCGCATCAGAAGATAATATAAAACGGCTGGAAGAGATACGCCATAATAACCTGCGCATGGCGGGGATAGAGAGCGGCGCCATTGCCGCAAATGCCCCGGTGATTACCTGGCTGAGTTATAACGTGCACGGTAACGAACCGTCATCAACCGAAGCAGCCATGTGGACCTTGTTTGACCTGGTTGACCCGGCAAATGCCAAAGCAAAGGAATGGTTAGCAAACAGCGTGGTGGTTATAGACCCCTGCCTTAACCCCGACGGGCGCGACAGGTACACCAATTTTTACAATTCGGTACGCGGCATGGTGCCCGATGCCAGCCCAACCTCGCGCGAGCACATGGAGCCATGGCCGGGCGGGCGGGTAAACCATTATTATTTTGACCTGAACCGCGACTGGGCATGGCAGGCACAAAAAGAAACCCAGGCGCGTGTTGCCCTGTTTAACCAGTGGCTGCCCGAAGTGCATGTAGATTACCACGAGCAGGGTTATAACAATCCTTATTATTTTGCCCCTGCTGCCGAGCCTTACCATAAGGACATAACCCAATGGCAGCGCGATTTTCAGATCGTGATCGGTAAAAACAACGCCAGATATTTCGATCAGAACGGGTGGATGTATTTTACCAAGCAGGAGTTTGACCTGCTGTACCCATCATACGGGGATACTTACCCGCTTTACAATGGCGCAATAGGGATGACCTATGAGCAGGGCGGCATCAGCGCGGGCCTGGCGGTGGTTACCCGCAGCGGCGATACGCTTACGCTGGCGCAGCGTATTGCGCACCACCATACCACCAGCTTAAGCACCGTCGAGATCGTATCGGCAAATGCAAAGAAGGTGGTTGATGAGTTTAAAAAATTTTATGATAACAGCCGCCAAAACCCTCCGGGCGTGTATAAAACCTATGTAATTAAAAACGATAATAACGAAAAGGTGAACGAACTGGCCAAAATGCTTACCCGTAACGGCATTAGGTTTGGCTATGGGCTTGCCCAAAAAGCCGTAACGGGCTATAACTACTTTACGCATGCAACAGAACAGTATAACGTAGATGCCAATGATTTGGTGGTGAACGCTTATCAGCCAAAATCGGTGTTGCTGCATGTGCTGCTGGAGCCGAGCACCTTTATCCCCGACTCGGCAACGTATGATATTACTGCCTGGGCCTTGCCTTATGCTTACGGGTTAAAAGCTTACGGCGTTAAGGAATCATACAAGCCGGCCAATACCAGCCGCAACATCGTTAAGCCGCAGCTGCCAACCAATACAAAGGCCTATGCTTATGTATCGGCATGGCAATCTATCGCCGATGTTAAATTTTTATCGGCCCTGCTAAAAAAAGGGATTAAAGTACGCTATTCGGAAACACCTTTTGAAGCCGGTGGGAAGAAGTTTACCGCGGGATCTTTACTGGTTACCAAAGCCGGGAACGACCGGGCAGATTTTGACCGCGTAGTTACCCAAACAGCGGCCGATATGGAGCACGAGCTTACGCCGCTATCTACCGGTTTTGTGGATAAGGGATCGGATATCGGCTCGTACGATGTAAAATATATTAAGCAGCCGCGGGTAGCGGTAATGAGTGGTGATGGGATCAATTCGGAAGCGATGGGCGAGGTATGGCACTTTTTTGAGCAGCAGATCGGTTACCCCATCAACCTGATCAGGTACCAGGATCTCAACCGGATCAAGCTGGCAGATTTTGATGTGCTGATCATGCCTGATGGCAGGTATAACGATCTGTCGGCAGATAACCTGCAAAACTGGGTGCGAGATGGCGGTAAACTGATTGCGTTAGAAAATGCAGTAGCCGCATTGGTAGACAAAAAAGGGTTCGACATTAAAAAGAAAGAGATTAAAAAGGATGATAAGGCAGATGCGAAAACCAAACCGATCATTAAAGTTTATGCCGACCGTAACCGGGATGCGATCCGCTCCAGCATACCGGGGGCCATTTTTAAGCTGAATATGGACAACACCCATCCGCTGGCTTTCGGTTTCCCTAAATATTATTACTCGTTAAAACTGAGCGACGATATTTATGAAATGCTTGGCGATGACGATTGGAATGTAGGTACGGTAGAAAAAAACAGTTATGTGGCCGGTTTTGCCGGTGTGCAATCCAAACAAAAAATAAATAACGGCATGCTGCTGGGCGTGCAATCTATCGGCCGTGGTTCGGTAGTTTATCTGGTGGATGATCCCCTGTTCCGTAGTTTCTGGGAGAATGGCAAACTGTTGTTTAGTAACGCAGTGTTTATGGTGCAGTAGCCCCCCGACCCCCTGAAGAGGGAGTTCTTGAAAAGCAAAAAGCCTGTCCATAAATCATAGACAGGCTTTTTGGCTTATTCTGCTCCCCCTTCAGGGGGCCGGGGGCTACCCTCCGCTTTTTACCCTGCCTTTTTCATCATCGGCGCCGGTTTGGCGCTGGCTTGCCTTTATTTTGCTGTTACCAAAGTTGTAGGTAAGTGTAAGGCGGCCTAAGCGGGTTTCGTTCTTCTGCCTGATATCTAAATTAACGCTTTGAAAATGGCTGCTTACATTGTTACGGCGGGTATCAAAAATATCGCTTACAGATAGTTTAACATTCAGCTTTTTATTGGCAAATGACCGGCTTACACCCGCATCTACAGAATATTGCGGCCTGATATCAAAGATACCGTAACGTAATGACGATTGGTAATTGCCCGATACTTCTGCCTTAAACCCGCTGAACAGGAAGTTTTGTGTGGCCCTGATCTGGTAAGCGGCTTTACCTGCATTCAGCTGCCCGCCCAGTAAAGAGTCGGCCTTAAACTTTTGGTAAAAGCCGGTGGCATTGATATTACCGGTCCACCATTTGGCAATGGTATAAGGCGAATTGATGTTGATGTTATAAGAATCCTGCGATTGTAAATTAAGGTTGGTTTGATAAGTGGCTTTGGTTACCGAATCTGTTAACAATACCTGCGTACTTACGTCTGAAGTGCGGCTGTAGCCCAGCGTAACATTAATGGTTTTATTATAGGTATAGCTCAACTCGAATGAGTTGGTGTATTGCGGTTTCAGGAAAGGGTTGCCCTGCTCATAAGTATATTGGTCCAGATAATATCTAAAGGGGTTTAGATTGTCATAATTGGGCCGGTCTATGCGTCGGCTGTAGCTGATGCCTATTTCATGCTTGTCAGACAGTGTATGGTTAATAAACACACTCGGGAAGAAATCCAGATATTGGCGTTTAACTACCTGGTTGCCGGTTACCAGGTTGCCGGTAGATGATGTGCGTTCGGCGCGTAACCCGGCCTGTACGCTTGTTTTGGCAAAAGTTTTACCCAAATTAAGGTATCCTGCCGCTATCTTTTCGTCGTAAACAAAACGGTTGGTGCGCGTAGTATCATTTACAAAAGTTCCGTTATTGTTTATTTGTGCCTGCAGGTCGTTATCTGTTTTTACAGAACTGAACTTTGCACCTGCTTCAAACTTTAGTGTTTTGGTTAATTGCTTGGTATAATCGGCTTTTTGCGTCCATATCGTAATAAACGAAGGGGTTTGGTTGGTTAAAAAAAGCGGCGCAGACATACTGCTTCCATCCGGTTTAAAAAAATAGGTGTCGTATTTAGCATCCGAGTTATTGTGGTAGCGCGAGTAATCCAGGTCAAAGCTTAATGCCTGGCCGTTGGTATCCAGCTGCAGCCTGTCGTTAATATTGGCAGATATGCTGCGGTAAGTTTGTTTCATATCTGTTAACGTATTCTGGTAAGAATCATTGGCGGCGGGGGTTAAGCCCAGGTAAGTAGTGCTTTTATTGTCGTTATACTCGTTGGTGTAATCGCCGTTCACAACAAAGCCTATCGTATTTTTATCAGATGTGCTGTAATCGGCCCCAAAACGATAATTGTTGTAATGGATATGATTAAGCATGGTTGTTTTTTGCTTAAAGTAAGTGGTTTTTGAGGCGCTATCTATATAACGGTCAATATCTATCAGGTTTTCGCGGTTAATATCTCCGCGGGATAAGGTACCAAACAGGTTTAAATTACCGGTTTTATGGTTTAGGGTAAGACTGGTATTATCCCTGAAGTTTTTGCCGTAGGCCGCATTTACTGTTAAGCTGCCGTTTGTACCGCTTAACTTATTCTTTTTTAGTTTAATGTTGATGATGCCTGAATTGCCCGACGCATCATACTTGGCAGAAGGGTTGGTGATGATCTCTATCGACTGGATGTTAGAACCGTCTGTAGAGCGCAGGTAGGTGGCCAGCTGCGCTGCCGACATGTAGGTAAGCTTATCGTTTATCATTACGGTAACACCCTGCTTGCCTTTAACGCTGATGTTATCATCTTTATCTACGGTTACACCCGGTGCGCGTTCCAGTATTTCCAGGGCATTGTTGCCTGCAGCTAACACACTGTTCTCCACATTCATCACGGTGCGGTCCAGCTTACGCTCAATTAGCGGTTTAGCGGCAATAATGGTAACACCCTGCAGGCTTTGGCTGTTCTGCAGTATTTTAATAACGGGAGCTGTAAACGCAGTTGTTGTTGCATCAACCTCAAAAGCAGCTGTAAAGGCCGGCTGATAACCAACGGTTGTGGCTTTAACCATGTAGCGGCCAGCGGTTATACCTTCAAACTGATACTTGCCCGCATCATTAGTTAGGGTGCCTTTTACTACCGACGAATCTTTAGCCCTTAGCAGCGTTACCGTGGCGTAATCCATCGGTTTGGCCTGGTCATTCTGCAGTATGCCGTGTATAGCAGTTGTTGTTTTGGCATTTTGCGCGTTTACGGCGCCGGCTGTAAATACAAACAGTATAATATATAGTAGTTTAGTGAAGTGTGTTTTCATGGTTCAAAAAATTTAAGCAACAGAATTCCCTGCAAAGGGTGATCCTTTGTTTTTTTATAAGCATTAAGTTTGCGTGTGTTATTGCGTGGTTACGCGCCGAAAAGGGTATAAGATCGTACTGTTTTTTTCATATAAAGCTACAGGGTTATTATGAATGCCGCCACCAGGGGGGCATGTAATTATCTTTTTATACTAAGATGTAATTTAGGGCAGAAAGGTTACAGAAAAAGTGTTACTTTTTTAACTGCGGTATTAAAAGCGCTGCAATATCCTGTATAGTAATATAATAGGTTTGGCCCGGGGTTGGCCGGCAGATGGTTTTTGCGGCAGAAATAAATTTATGACCGGCCGGTTTCGTGTCGTTTTTAGGAACAGCCAGATAAAGGGGTAATATAAGCCCGCTGAAAAGCAGCAGGCTTATATATTTTATAATAATAGCTTTCATTTGTTATTCGGCATTTGCCCTTGCGGCGCTATCTGCAACGGCTTTTTGTTTTAGCGTTTGCGGGATAACCAAAGTATCTACCTTGCATTGCAGGCCATTATCCGTCATGATGAATGTTGCTGCAGATGCATCTTCTTTTTTGTTTACCTGGTTGCAATCGTAAGCGCTGATATCTCTTACAAAGCGGTCTATCTGCTGGTCAATGATAACTTTCGAGTTCAGGGGGATCTTAAGCGTAAGATGCAGCCTTTGTGCTCTCCAGCGCCTGTCGGCCTGTTTTTCCAGGCGGCGGTTAAAGCGCAGTACATTGCCTTCCTGCTTAAACTGGTAATTGGTGCCACGGGCATTATATAGCGCATCCTCATAATCGCTGCCGCGTGCGCTGAATGATTCTACCAGCACGGGTTGTGCCACATCGCTTTTTTCGATGTATATATCTATGTTCTTATCGGGCAGGTCCATATTATTATCGTCATCGTCATCTAAAATAATGCGGCCGTTAAAATCCTCTTTCACTTTAAGCCTGATGCTGTCTTCCTTTGTTAAAAATTTAATATCGTTCAGCTTCAGGTAATAGGTGCTATCGGCAGATGGCTTGATGTTTATGGTTTGGCTAAAGCTGGCGTAGTCCCTAAAATCGGCAGATGTTTTAGCCGTGTAATAAATAACGATACATAGGGCAATTACCCATGTCATCAATAAGACAGAACCTGCCGTGCGGTTAATTACATTGCCTTTAAATACATAATGGATCAGGGTTAAAATAATAGCTAATAGCGGTATAATGGCCATCAGTACCGAGCATACTATAAATATGTTGTTAACACGCTCATCGGCAATGTTAAAGGGGAACATGTGGTAGATACCAATATGGTGATTACCATATACAAAGGCAGATATTACCAGTATGATGAGGCCTATAATGCCTGCAAAGCAGCTTGCAATAAGTGCTATGGCTATCAGTTTACCAATGGTACGGCCGGCGCCGCCCAAAAAGTTGCCGAAGTGGCTAAAAATATCGCCGGCAAAATCGCGGGTTTTATAGATAAGCGGGCGGGCTTCGTCCCTAAAGGTGTTTAAGTTGCCTTTTACGGTGTTTAGCTCTTCCTCAAAATTATTTTTAAAGCCCTGCAAATCCAGCTTCTGGCCTTTCATGGCCATACGGTCGGCGCGGGTAACGGCCTTAGGCACAACAATCCATAGTATTACATATAAAATGAACCCCGTGCCTGCAAACAGTACCGAGAATGCAAATAGCAAGCGTACCCAAACGGCATTAAAATCAAAATAGTTGGCAATGCCCGAACAAACGCCGGCTACCAGGTGGTCATCAGGGTCCCGAAACAGGCGGCGTGGCCCGCTGCCGTAGATAAAGGCCTGCTGGGCATGCGGTTTATCGCCTTCTTCAATGGTTTCAAAGTCTTCAACAGATCCCATTTGTTCCACAACGGTTTTAACATCCTGTATAATGATCACCTGTTTGCCTTCGCGCAGCAGGATCTCGTTAAACATCTCTGCAATACGGTTCTCGATATCGGTGGTGATCTCCAGGCTATCGGCCGAGTTCATAAAATGACGCTGTACATCGGTCATATAGTTTTTGAGGATCTCATAAGCATCCTCTTCGATATGGAAAACGATGCCGTTTATATTGATGATAATAGTTTTATTCATGATGATGGTGATGATAATTAGTGGTTAGTTATTGTTTCTGTCGCCAATGGCGGTTTGTACGGCAAAGGCAAGTTCCTGCCAGGTGCCGTCGAGCTGTTCGAGTACCTTGCGGCCATCATCGCTCAACACATAATATTTGCGCGGCGGGCCGGATGTTGATTCCACCCAGTTGTAGGCAAGCAGGCCGTTATTTTTTAAGCGGGTAAGCAGGGGGTATAGCGTACCCTCAACTACAAGCAGTCGGGCCTTCTTCAGCTCGGCAATAATATCCGATGCATAGATCTCGCCCTTTGCTATAATGGAAAGGATGCAATACTCCAGTATGCCTTTCCTCATTTGGGTTTGTGTGTTTTCTACAATCATAATACAAAGATATATGTTTTGGATTGTATTATGCAATACATAGTACTGTATTTTTTAATTACTTATATTTTTTTAAAATATTTTTATTAAAAAGCATCTTTTTTCACTTTTTAATTTGATTTATTGATAATGGAACACTACTTTTATGATTAATTAACTATTAACTGATCTTATTATTAACAAACATGAAAAAACTTCTACTAGTAAGTTTGTGTTTTCTGGTGTTATGCATAACCCAGGTACATGCACAAAATCGTACGATTACTGGTACAGTTACTTCCAAAGACGATGGTTTGCCATTGCCGGGAGTAAGTGTTACAGTATCAGGAACCACAATTGGTGTTCAAACCAACGTTTCCGGAAAATTTAGTCTTAGTGTGCCAGCGTCGGCAACAAAACTGTCTTTCTCTTTTATTGGATTTGCCAGACAGGATGTTGCTATTAACGGTGCTGTGGTAAACGCTTCTTTAGCTTCAAGCGCCAGTCAGCTTTCAGAGGTGGTGGTAACGGGTGTGTTTGGTATCAAACAAAACTCTCGTACTACCTCAGGTTCTGCACAGGTTGTTGGTGCTACGCAGTTAAACACTGTTCGTCAAACAAACATTAACAATGCATTAGCGGGTAAGGTAGCCGGTTTACAAGTTCGTAGCCAGTCTGCTGCTGCTTTAGGCAGAAACACTGAAGTTAGGCTTCGTGGTGCATCCGGTTTTGGATCTGGTAACGGCGCAATTTACGTTGTTGATGGTACCATCCTTACAAATGCAGATGACTTTAACAACGATGATGTTGAAGACGTTACTGTATTGCAAGGCCCGGCATCTTCTGCTCAGTTTGGTCCTCAGGGTGCTAACGGTGCTATCGTTATTACCACTAAAAAGGCTAAAAAGAACGGTGGAATAGGCATCGATCTTAACTTAGGCTCTCAGTTTGATAAAGCATACATCTTGCCAAACTACCAAAATACTTATGGTGGTGGTGGTTCTGCTGACTTTATTCAATACAACTGGAAAGCCGGCGACCCAACAGAATGGCAGGCTTTAAGCGGCAAATATTATCCTGACTATACGGATGATGCAAGCTGGGGCCCTAAAATGGTTGGCCAGGAGTACATTCCATGGTATGCCTGGTATGCCGGTACTAAATACTCAAATAAAACCGCAAGCTGGACTCCTAACCCGGATAATGCACGTGATTATTACCAAACCGGTATTACCTTGAATAACTCAGTTGCTTTTAACAAAGCAGGTGATGATTATTCAGTTAAATTATCTTACGGTAACCAATACAGCCGCGGTTTGATCCCAACTTCATATTTATTGAAGAATACATTCCAGTTAAATACTTCGGTAGACTTGAGCAAGCAATTAACTTTAACTGCAAATATCAACTATATCAACAGCAAGCTTAACGGTGAGATCAACGATGATTATTCAAATAACTCATCCGGTAACTTTAACCAATGGTTCCACCGTGATCTGGATATGGGTATCATGCAGGAATTAAGAGGCTTAAGAACAGCTGATGGTGTTTACGCAAGCTGGAACCATAATAACCCAAGTTCTTACGATGGCTCTACCGCTGCAACCAGAAGACAATTTTACGCTGGTAACTACTGGTACAATCCATTTACGGCGCAAGATCTGCATAACAATATTTTAAACCGCGACCGTTTATTAGGTAACATCGGTTTAACCTATAAAATAACAAAAGATTTCTCGATAAGAGGAACATACCGTAAATCTCAGACTAATACCTGGGAGGAACAAAAGTATAGTACGCAATTAGCTGTAAGCGGTACGCAAACTACTGGTAATGAGGCAAGGAATAAAGGCTACTATTACACAGGCCAAACATATTCTAATCGTGAAAACTGGGAGTTTTTAGCTACTTATGACAAGAAAATAAGTGACTTTACTGTAAATGCCAATGTTGGTACAGATATTTACAACTGGACTTATAAAGACCTTTATAATAGTACTTCTAATGGCCTGGCTATTGATGATCTATTTACCGTTGGTAACTCAGTTGATCCGCCGGTAATAAGTAATTCAAGAATCAGAGAGCAGTACAGGGCATTAATTGGCCGTGCTAACTTTGGTTACAAAAACTTCTTGTTTTTAGAAGGTACCTTACGTAACGATTGGATTTCTGTATTACCAGCCTCTAAGCCTTCAATCTTATCTAAATCTGTCGGTGGTTCATTCGTATTCAGCGATTTGTTGAAAAGCCAATCAAATTGGTTAAGCTATGGTAAATTAAGGGCATCTTGGGGTGAAATACCTAAAGCGTTTGGTAATGGTACAACATTTGGTGCTTACACTTATCCGGGCACACAATATAATGTTAGTGCCAATAAATTTAACGGTAACCTTCTGCAAGGTAGAGCAGATCAGATCACTGACCCAGCTTTAACAGGTTCTGTGGTAACTCAAAAAGAGTTAGGTTTGGATTTAAGGTTCTTAAATGACAGATTAGGCATTTCAGCTACTTATTGGAATGGTGATGAGAAAAACTTCCCACAAGCTGTTAGTGTTAACGGTGCAGCAGGTGTAACATCTATTTATACTAACGTAGGTTTAATTACCAGAAAAGGTATTGACTTGCGTCTTGAAGGCACACCGGTAAGAATCCCTAATTTCTCATGGACAATTAGTGCAACTTACTCTAACTTGCTTGATAACAAAGTTGTTGAGATCAGTAATAAATACAATGTTCAACAAATTTCTGTTGCGCAAGTTTGGGGTGGTGCAAATGCAATGCCTGGCTTAGTACATGAGCAGGGCAAACAATGGGGTCAAATATTCGGTAATGGTATATTGCGTAACTCATCAGGCGTACCAATCTTAGATGCAAATGGCTTTTATCAAAATGATCCAAAAGTTTATTTTGGCAGCGTATTGCCTAAACACACAGGTGGTTTACAAAATAGCTTCACCGTTTTTAAAGATTTCACGATCAATGCAAACATCGACTACCAGTTTGGCGGTAAATTCGTTTCATTATCAAACATGTGGGGTTCATATAGCGGCTTAACTGCACGTACTGCAGGCCTGAATGATAAAGGTAACCCAATTCGTGATGCTGTTGCTGACGGTGGTGGTGTTAAAACTACCGGTGTTGATGCCAATGGTAATGCTGTTAGCTTTTATGTAGATGCCCAGGATTACTTCCACAGTTTATACAATAACAAAACTTTTGATTCATACATTTACGATCTTACCTTTATTAAATTACGCGAACTTGGAGTTGCTTATAAAATACCAGTTGCTAAATTGGGTATAAACAAATATATCAAGAGTGCGTCATTCCAGCTTGTAGGTCGTGATCTATTCTTATTGTATGCAAAAACTAAGGACTTTGATCCGTCTCAGGTTGATGCAGTTGTAGGAGAAACCGGTCAGTTGCCAGGCACAAGAGCTATTGGTTTTAACTTACGTATGAGTTTCTAAGAATCAAAAAAATAATTTAACATTCAACGAAATGAAAAGAAAATATATATATGCTTTATCTGCAGTCCTTTTATGGGGCGCAGTAGGCTGTAACAAACCCAAAGACTTTGGTGGTACCAATCTTGATCCATCTGCTGTTAACGTACCACTTGTAAATGCGTTGTTAACAAATGCAGAAAATGCAGTTACCAGCTATGCTTCAACCGGTACAACAGCAATTAGCGGCGCGCAGTATTCTCAGTATTTTAGTGAAACTCAGTACACAACTGCATCGCTTTATGCCATCCCGCAGAATGATTTTACAGGCGCGTACAGCGGGGTATTATTTGATCTGCAAACTATAATTAACACACCTACAGCAACAAAAAGCCAAAAAGCTGTAGCAAAAATTTTGCAGCAGTACGTGTTTTGGGTTTTAACAGATTCTTGGGGTGACATACCTTACTCAGACGCTTTGAAAGGTGTAGAGGTAATTACGCCTAAGTATGATAAGCAAGAAGATATCTATAAAGGTATTTTAGCAACTTTAGCATCTGCTTCTGCAGAGCTTGATAACAGTGGTATTACCGGCGATATTATATATAGCGGTTCTATTGCTAAATGGAAGTTGGCTGCAAACTCTTTGAGGATGCTGGTATCAATACAGCTATCTAAAAAAGTACCTGCTTCAAGCGGTTATGCTGCAACAGACTTTAAGGCTGCTATGTCTGCCGGTTACATTAATTCAAATGCTGATAATTTTGCGGTTACTTATCCTGGCGGCATCTACAAAAGCAGATGGTGGTCATTATACGATGGTCGTAAGGATTATGGTGAAAGCGAAATAATGACCGAAACGTTAAAGGATCTTAATGATGCACGTATCGTATCTTATGGTGGTGCATCAGAAGCCGCAGGAAATACTGAAACTTCGGATATTGGCGTACCTTATGGTTATACTCGTGCAGTAACCACTACTTTTACAGATGCTAATCCTAAATGGGCTCGTGTTTTAAGAGGTAGTTTCCGTTTGGAAAACGGCGTAGTTAATATAATTACAGCTGCTGAGGTGAATTTAGCAATAGCGGAAGCCGTTAATATCGGATGGGTAGCAGGTAGTGCACAGGATTTTTATAATGCTGGTATTACTTTATCACATGCACAATTTAATGTTACTGTACCAGCTAATTATTTAACAGCAGGTGCCGGTAGCTTAACAGGTTTAACTGGCCAGGATGCATTGGATAGAATTACTTTACAACGCTGGATCGCATCTTATCCGGACGGCCACATGGGTTGGAATATCTGGAGAAAATCTACCCCGGTAGCTCTTGTTCCTGCCACGCCAACAGTAGCCTATGGTGTACCAGCTTTATTGCCGGCTCCAAATGCTACCAATACTTCAAAGCAAATTGTTAGAAGGTTTACTTATGCAGTATCAGAGGCTACTAATAACGGTGTAAATAACGCTGAGGCTGTTAAAAGGATTCCTGCTAACACAAGACCTGCTGTTGCAGCAGGAACCGATTCTCAGGATGCGCGTGTATGGTGGGATCAAAACTAACTATTGTTACATTTTTTAGAAAAAAAAATATGAAAACGAATTTATTTAAATACCTGGCTATAGGTTGCGTTGCAGTATTGCTGTTCAATGCATGCCGTAAGGATAGCTACTCGGGTGAACAAGCAACAGGGAAAGGAAAATCCTACATTAGAGTTGTGGAAGCGCCGCAAAGAAACTTGTTTTTTGATGCCTTTACAGATATCAAAACTGTTTCGTTGTTTACGTTAAGAAAGGATGCTGCATCATCTGCAGAATTACAGAAAGCGCAAACAATTACATTTAAAGATTTAGGCCAGGCATATTTGGATGCAGAGTTTGGAGAGGGAGCGTATGTTAATATGCCTCTTAATGATCTTTACACTCTTGGTAACGATAATATTAAAAAAACATCAACCGGCTTTACAATTAATTTTCCTGCTGGTTCTGATGTTCAGAACTTTACAGTTAAGATCAATGGCGCTAAGGTAATTGCTCCAAAATATGCTATTGCATTAGCTATTACCGACGCAAGTGGTTTAACAAGCAAAGCTCAGGATACAATTGTTGCTACTGTAGGTATCAAAAATCAATATGATGCAAGCTATACCGCAACTGGTAAGTTTGTTCGTGTTGGATTGGACGAAAGGGCGATTAATCAAACTAAGGTGCTTGGTACAGTAGATGCTAACACAGTATCTTCAACTGTTGCCGATTTAGGTGATGCTACGCCATTGTATCTTAAGATAAATGCAGATAATTCGGTTACAGTTATATGGCCTGCTGCAACACAAGCAGCGTTACCGGGTCCTTTTACACAAGAAGGTGTAAATAAATATGATCCGGCAACCAAAACATTTACCTTACATTACCAATACAGGGGCGGTGCAAGAACCACCGAAGAAGTATTAGTACGTAAATAGTAAACAGTATTAAACACAAAAAAGCCGCTCATCACTTGATGAGCGGCTTTTTTGTGTTTTAAATTTTTTTGATCAGCGTTTATCAACACTATACTTGCCAGGGCCGATAAATAGTAAACCGGCAAACATCACAGCATCTTCTATCGCATGGGCGGCGCCTTGCAGCCCGTCTCCTTTGCCTAAATGCATCGCTGCAGCAACAACCAGGTTAATTACAAGCAGTAAGCAAACCGGGCGAAATGCCAGGCCTATAACAAGCAGGAAACCGCCAAGTGTTTCTACCAGTGCGGCTAAAAAGCCCCAAAATACAGGGGCGAAATTTATCCCTACATATTTGGTTGATGCGCCTAAGCCTGCCCATCCTTCGGTGCCGGCCATTAGCTTTGGGTAGCCGTGGTAAATAAACATTGCACCTAAGCCAACGCGGATAATAAGCAAGCCAGCATCTTTGTACTGGTTTAATTTACTAAAGTATGCCATAGTATATTGTATTTGGTTTATAAGTAATTTAGTTCAACCCCTTCTGTTTTTACCATCAGGTTTAGCGGTTTGCCCAGCACCAGGCTGCAGTTGTTGGCTACATGCCCTGCCGGGAAATCAAAACAAACGGGATAATCATACCCTGCCACAACATCCATTACAATTTGTGGCAGCGTTTGGCCAAAGGGGATGTCGTTATCTTTCAGATCGGTAAAACCACCCACAATTAAACCTGCCAAGTTTTTAAGCTTTCCGGCACGTTTAAGGGCTCTCAGCATCCGGTCAACAGCATAAAGGTATTCGCCTACATCTTCTATAAACAAGATCTTTCCGCTATAGTCCATATCGCTAACAGAATTTATAATTGCCAGCAGTAAAGAAAGGTTGCCTCCAATCAGTACACCGCCGCTGTTACCGATACGGTTTACGGGGTTGGGTTCAATCAGGTATTTAAGTTCTTCGCCAAACAGGGCTTTGCGTAAAGTTTCTAAAGAGTATGAAGTAGCATCCGGGATGTTTAAAGGCATTTGCCCGTGAATGCAGGGCAAACTATAATTGTTAATAATATGTGCATGCAGCAGCGTAATATCGCTAAAGCCAACCAGCCATTTAGGATGCGTGGCAAGTTTGGCAAAATCAACCAGATCAACCATCCGGATAGTGCCATAGCCGCCGCGTGCAGCAAAAATAGCTTTAATGCTATCGTCATCAATAAAACGCTGCATATCCTTAGCCCTAAAGGCATCATCGCCCGCAAACTGATGATAGCTGGCATTTACAGTATCGCCCAATACAACTTCAAGGCCCCAGTTAGTTAAAAGATCCACCGCATCCGTCATAGCGATCGGGAGCTTTTTTGCAGGGCAGGTTATGGCTACTTTATCACCTTTTTTAAGGTAGGGGATGGGTGTGTCCGCGAGTTCGATTGTCGGCATAGGTCCGAAAAGTTTAAATTATATTTTATGCTGATCAACTTTCCGTCTTACGGTCATCCGGACTTTCCGTCTTACCGACTAAAAAGTTATCTTTGCAAATTAATAAACATCCCTGTTTAATGTCGCAACTTAATAAATATAAAAGATACACCATAACATCGGCGTTGCCATACGCTAACGGGCCGCTGCACATTGGCCACCTGGCAGGCGCATACCTGCCGGCAGATATTTTTGTACGTTACCTGCGGCTGATGAAAAAGGATGTAGTGTACATCTGCGGATCTGACGAGCATGGCGCAGCTATCACTATAAAAGCCAAAAAAGAGGGTACCACCCCGCAGGCTATTATCGATAAGTATCATAACCAGATCAAGGATAGTTTTGAAGAGTTTGGGATCTCGTTTGATATCTATCATCGCACCTCATCTGCTATACATCATGATCTGTCGCAGGAATTTTTCCTGAACCTGTATGAGAAAGGTGAGTTTATTGAAAAATATTCTGAGCAATATTACGACGAAGATTTCGACCAGTTTTTGGCCGACCGTTATATTACCGGCACCTGCCCGGTTTGCAGCTACGATAAAGCCTACGGCGACCAGTGCGAAAACTGCGGTACATCATTAAACCCAACAGACCTGATTGACCCGATCTCAACCCTGAGCAGTAAAAAGCCGGTTTTAAAACCCACCAAGCATTGGTATTTGCCTTTGGATAAGTACCAGCCCTGGTTAGAGAAATGGATAGACGAAAAAGAAGGTGAATGGAAGGTGAACGTATTTGGGCAATGCCGCTCGTGGTTAAAATCAGGCCTGCAGCCGCGCTCGATGACCCGCGACCTGGATTGGGGTATTGACGTACCATTAGAAGAGGCCAAAGGCAAAAAACTATATGTGTGGATGGATGCGCCGATAGGCTATATATCGGCCACTAAGCAGTGGGCCATAGATAACGGCAAGGATTGGCAGCAGTACTGGAAAAAGCAAGCCAACAAGGAAGATGATGCCTGCCTGATGCACTTTATTGGTAAGGATAATATTGTGTTTCACTGCATTATATTCCCGGCCATACTAAAGGCGCACGGCGATTATATACTGCCGCAAAACGTACCTGCCAATGAGTTTTTGAACCTGGAAGGGGATAAGCTATCCACATCGCGCAATCATGCAGTTTGGCTGCACGAGTACCTGGAAGAATTCTCCGGCAAGCAGGATGAGCTGCGCTATGTGCTAACATCCATTCTGCCCGAAACCAGCGACAGCGAATTTACCTGGAAAGATTACCAGGCACGCGTAAATAACGAATTGGTAGCCATTTTAGGCAACTACGTTAACCGGGTAATGATACTGATGCACAAATATTACGATGGCAAAGTAGAGGGCGCTGGCGCTGCCATAAAATTAACAGATGCCAAAGTAGATGCCGAATTGGGCAGCCATTATGACGAGTTGGGCAAAAATCTGGAGAGCTACCGTTTCCGTGCGGCCTTGCAAAATGTGATGGATATAGCCCGCCTGGGCAACCGTTATTTAACGGAACAAGAGCCCTGGAAACGCATAAAAAACGACCCTGAAACGGCCAGGAACGCCCTGCACAACAGCCTGATATTAATAGGCCATTTGGCCACCTGTTTACAACCGTTTTTGCCTGCCACGGCCACTAAAATATTCGGCATGCTAAATTTGGATGCCGTTAAATTTGACCAGGAACTGGAGTTTGCCAACGGGCATCAGCTTAACCCGGCCGCCCTGCTTTTTGAAAAGGTAGAGGACGAAGCCATTGAAAAGCAGATCCAAAAATTAGCGGATAAAAAAGCAGCATCGGCGGTTGCCGCAAAACCGGTTGTTGCCCCGGCTAAAGCAAATATCACCTTTGATGATTTTGTGGGGATGGATATCCGTACGGGTACCATCTTAACTGCCGAAAAGGTTGCTAAAACCAAAAAGCTGTTAAAATTAACTATTGATACCGGGATCGATCAGCGTACGGTAGTATCGGGCATTGCCGAGCATTACGAGCCGGATACCATTGTTGGTAAGCAGGTAAGCATACTGGTAAACCTGCAGCCAAGGGAGATAAAGGGCATCATGTCGCAGGGGATGATCCTGATGGCCGAAAATGCCGAAGGCAAACTAAGCTTTGTGGCCCCGGCGGATGAAATGCCCAACGGATCGGTGATACGGTAATAAGTTTGTTGCAGATTAAACCATGGCTTAGTTTCTAAGTCATGGTTTTATAACAACCCTTATAACCGGATCATTTTATGAAAACCCTAACTTTTACTATATTAATAATTTGCTTTTTCGCTTTAACATCATGTAGCAGGTATCAGCTAAATGTTCTTAGCAGTACTAACACATCTAAAAACGAACAATCGGGCAATTTTGAATTTCAGAACGACTCCGTTCGGATCTCCTACTCTTTTTACGGTACCAATGCACCCGTTTCCATCAACGTTTATAATAAATTAGAACAGCCGTTATATATCGACTGGCAAAGATCAGCTTTAATCATTGGCGATAAGGCGATTAGTTTTGTGCCCGAAAACATGCATATTAATGGTTCAATCGATGCTACAACAAGCACCTACCGTAACCTTATCCCTGCCGTTAATAGCACAAGTTTTACAACAGGCAATATAAATGCAGTTGCAGGCCTGCCTAAAACTACCACATTTTTACCACCACGCTCGCAAAGTAACAATACTACACTTTTTCTTACTAATGAATTTTTGCCGATACCAGACAGCGCTTTCAAAAACCAGCAGATACCGGATAAATACACACAAAGCCTAACTAAGGTAAAGAATGCCAATTTCGAAAAAGCAAATTCCCCTCTTTTATTTAAAACGTATCTTACACTTTACACCATACAAGATAATCAGCCGAAACCATTTGCTTATCAGCATGAGTTTTTCGTATCCAGGTCATTAACATCTTTAACAGACCTACAGCAGTTGGATGGATTTGACCATACCAGGGGCGACTACTTTATCTTATCAAAGGCAACCGGTTATTAAAAAGTGGTTACCGGCGCTGTTGTAGTAGGTGCCATAGGGGCTGCTGCTGCTTTAACCAACACTACAAATAACGATACAGAATAAAATTGTAACGTTAATTGCTCGGGTCAGGTAAAATTTGCATTTTTGCAACTCTTAAAAAGAACTGGTCCTGTAGTTCAACGGATAGAATAGAAGTTTCCTAAACTTTAGATATGAGTTCGATTCTCGTCAGGACCACTTTCACGGGAAAGCACTTTCGATAGGAAGAGTTTTCCCGTTCTCTTTTTTACCATGTAGATTATTGACAAGGCAGATAAAGTGGCGACTACTTTTTAGCGCCATGTTTAGCATTTTAGCCGGCAGCCAAGCCTTTTACTTGCCTTAATTTAATAATTACCAAATAATTAAGTAATATTGGTAGCTATTTATTATTAAATTTAGGATAGTAATAGCAACAAGGCAAAAGTTATTAATGGCAAACACCATTCACAAACTGATTAATGAAACGGCACTCTTTGCAGAACTTGCAAAGGGTAATGAAACCGCCTTTGAAACAATTTATCATCATTATAACAAAAGGCTCTCTCCCTTTGTAGAAAAAATGGTGCGCACGCCGGAATTAGCCGAGGAAATTATACAGGATATTTTTGTTCAGCTCTGGATCAACAGGCACTTGTTAAATGACATTAAACACCCTACCTCGTATCTGTTCAATATCGCTACCAACAAAACTTTGGATTATCTAAAAAAGATAGCGAATAACGTAAAGCTGATGGACAAGATCGCCTATCGTTCTACAGAAATAACCAATGATACGGAGGAGCGGGTTATTTTTAGGGAAAGCGCAGCCATTATAGATCTGGCAGTTTCTGCTTTACCAGAACAACGCAGGCTCATCTATCATCTGAGCAGGAACGAAGGCCTTACGCACGAACAAATTGCCGAAAGATTGAATATCTCTCGCAACACGGTAAAAAACCAATTGGTAACGGCATTAAAATCTATCCGCATGTTTGCAGAAAAACGCGCCAGTGTTTTTTCTGTAGCCGTGTTTGTGCTGTTAACAGGCAAATAAAAGCTTCATTCAATTTTTTATAAAAAATCTTTTTTTCGGATAGTCCACTATGGCCTGGTGATCGTCTTATCTGTATAAATGCAAATTATACAAGAAAATAACCCACAAAGTTATGAGTAACGATACTGCCCTGGTTAAAACATTATTTGAAAAATATACGGCCGGTACCGCTTCGCCCGAAGAGGTAACGCAATTATTTAAATTAATTGCAACGGGGCAGCACGATAAAGAGATAAAAGATGTTTTGCTTGATGAATTGCAGGCTACAGAGCTGAAAGATGATTATGACACTAAACGCTGGGACAGGGTTTTAAATCAGGTTAAAACAGAAAATGCCATTTGGGAAATTAAGGATGAGCCCCATAAAAGTAATTTTATTAAAAGAATTGGTATAGCTGCGTCAATTGCAGCCTGCCTGGGTATCGGCTTATACTTTTATCAGTATAGTGTTAAACCGGCTGCAAAAGATCAAACAGCCCAAAATGATTTAGCCCCCGGCAGGAACACGGCAACGCTGACATTGGCGAACGGCCGCAAGATTGTACTAACGGATACCACTAAAGGCACAGTAGCCGAGGAGGTTGGCGTAAAGATTACTAAAGCCGCTAACGGGCAGCTTATTTACGAGGTAAAAGATTATAAGAAAGATTATAACAAGTTTAATACGCTGACCACGGCAAAAGGTGAAACCTACCAGGTGCGCTTGCCTGATGGTACCGAGGTTTGGCTGAATTCGGCATCAGCACTTAAATATCCGGCATCTTTCGCCGCGGCATCACAGCGCCGGGTAACGTTAACGGGCGAGGCGTATTTTCAGGTTGCCAAAGATAAGTTACATCCGTTTATTGTAAAAACCGCCCAACAGGAGGTGCAGGTTTTGGGTACACACTTTAACATCAACGCTTACCCCGATGAGTCTGCAACCAAAACCACGCTGCTTGAGGGGAGCGTTAGGGTGACCGGCCTGCGCCACGAAGACAAGATGTTAAAACCGGGCGAGCAAGCCGTGTTAATGGGTAATAACATAGCAGTTAATGATGCCGATACCGAAGAGGCGGTGGCCTGGAAGAATAACGAATTTATGTTTGGCAGGGATGATTTCCGCACCACGATGCGCAAGGTTGCCCGCTGGTATAATATTGAAGTGATCTATGAGCCGTCGGCACCGGTTAATTTACAGCTGGGTGGTTTTTCATCCAGAGAGAGAAACATTTCAACGATACTTAAAATGATGGCGAAAACGGGCGAGGTGCATTTCAGAGTGGAGGGGCGAAAGGTTTACGTAAGCAAATAACTATAACATACATCCTAATTAACCAGATTGATTAACCTTTTAACCAAAGCAAATGGGCAAATTTTTACAGCAGCAAAGCTAAGGCATTAAACAAACAAGCCAGAAGTGCGCAAACACCCCTGGCAGTTGTTTGGCATCAGTTAATAAAAAATATCAACAATAATCGCAGTGGCCCCAAGCTTCGAACCATAAGGCTTACTGCTAAACCAAACTTAACAAATGTATAAATTTTATACCAGGAAACCGGGTATGCCGAAAGGCTATATCCATAAAATATGGCTGATAATGCGTTTAACTACCATTATACTCATCGTTACGTTGATGCAGGTAAGTGCGGCAGGTTTGGCCCAACGGGTAACGCTTAACCAAAATAAAGTGTCGCTCGAAAAGCTTTTCCGGCAGATCCATAACCAAACAGGTTATGATTTTTTGTACAACCGCGAACTTTTAAGCAAAAAGAAACCCATTAGCATTGCTGTAAAAGATGAGGCCCTGGAATTGGTTCTTCAAAAATGCCTGGAAGGCCAATCGCTGGAGTATTCGATAGAGGATAAAATGGTGGTGATAAAGGAGAAGACGATCTTTAACAGGATAGGATCTTTTTTTGACAAGGCAAGTATTTCCGGAAGCGTGGTGGATACGGCGGGAGCACCGCTGGTAGGCGCTACGGTTGCACTGGAAACCAGGCAGCCGCTGGCAAATGTGCCGAATAGCTATGTTACCCAAACAAACGAGTTTGGTGAATTTGGGTTCGGTAACCTGCCGCCGGCCGAATATAAGCTTACCGTAACCTATATAGGCTATTTAGCGCAGCAAAGCTATGTTACCTTAACAGGCAAAGATGTAAGGCAACGGATCACCCTGTCAACCGGGCAAATGCAGCTGAGTACGGTAAACGTGGTAAATAACGGCTACCAGCAAATATCTGCAGAAAGGGCAACCGGCTCGTTCGATCTGCTAAAGAAAAGCCAGATAGAAAAGCCAAACCAAAGCCTGGCCGAACGCTTAGTGGGTACAGTTGCCGGTATGCAGGTTAGGTATGATGTGGATGGCATCCCTAAGATACAGATACGCGGCCAAACAACCCTGTATGCTAATAATCAAAATAACGAACCGCTGCTTGTGGTTGACGGATTTGCTATAAGGAATACCAGCTTAAACTATTTTAATTCAGTTAACCCCAATGATATTGAAACCGTAACTGTTTTAAAAGATGCCGCTGCCGCATCTATCTGGGGGGCCCGTGCAGCCAATGGCGTTATTGTGGTTACCACTAAAAAAGGCGGCCGTAATGCACCGCTTAAGGTAGAATTTTCTGCTTTTACCAGGTTTTCGCCCAAGTTTAATGTAGGTTATGCCACCGGCCTGGCGTCGTCTGCCCAAACGGTAGATTATGAGCAGCTGTCTTTTAACAAATGGGGCGCGTTCCCAAATTCGGGTTCTTTTTATGAAAATTACAGAACATCCGAAGCAACCGTTGCCTTGAACGAGAACAGGCTGGGATTTTTAACTAACAACCAGTTAAGCGCCCGCCTTGCACAGCTTAAAACGCAGGATAACCGCAGCCAGATTGCCGACTACCTGCTGTCGGCACCTGTTACCACGCAATACAACCTTACCTTATCAGGCGGTACTAACCGGATGAATAATCTGGTTTCTGTACTTGCCGAGCAAAGCCAAACGAATTTTACGGGGAGCGACAGCCGTAAATATGCTGTTAACTACCGCACAACCGCCAACGTATATAAATGGCTGGATGTTTATGCCTCAACTACCTTAAATTACCAAAAAAATAATAATAACGGGGTAGGTTTATATTACCTGCAATCCCTCTCGCCGTATGAAATGCTGAAAAACCCCGACGGTTCTTTAACAGATATCCATCAGTATTATCAGCCGATACTTGACCGAACCGTACCGCTTTCCATGTTCCCGTATTCGTTTTCTTACAACCCCATACAGGAAAGAGAGAACCAAAGCATTACCGAAAACAATATTACGGCGCGGTTGCAGGCCGGCCTTACCTTTAAAATATTGCCCGGTTTAACTTTCGACACTAAAGTACAGTACGAAAATTTAAGCATGGTTAATAAGAATTATCGTAACGACCAAACCTTTTATGTGCGTAATGCCGTTAATACTACTTCTTCCTGGGATCAAACGCTTACCGGCAATGTAACGCCAAACCTGCCATTGGGCGGTATGTTAGATCAAAGCCGCACCACTGTAGAAACCTATAACATTCGTAACCAGGCAAACTTTACGCGCATGTTTGCCGATAAGCACGAAATTAACATAGTAGCAGGTGCCGAGGTTAACAACGCTGTAACGCAGAGCTACACCAACCCCACTACGTATGGTTATAACGAAAACACGCTTAACGTAGGTAGTTTTCCAAACGGCCCAACGGGCACAACCGGCTGGTATGGCTATGGCAATTACTTTAACTACACCAACAGTTTTGGGTATGCTACCCGCCGCTTTTTCTCCATGTTTGCCAATGCATCGTACACTTATTTAAATAAATATACGCTATCCGGCAGTTACCGTACCGATGCCTCTAACCTGATCGCCAAAGAGCCTAAGTATCGCTACTCGCCCTTTTATTCTATGGGGTTGGGCTATGATATCACCAAAGAGGAATTCCTGAAAAATGTAAGCTGGTTAAGCCGTTTAAACCTGCGCGCAACCTATGGCTACACAGGCAATGTAGATAACCTTACCAGTCCATATACTTTACTAAGCTACAACACCCGGGCCGATAATTACACCAAAGATTATACTGCCACCATTGCAGATAATGGCAACCCTACCCTTACCTGGGAAAAAACAGGCACATTTAATTTGGGGCTTGATTTTGCAATGTTCGGCAATAAATTGTATGGTAAAATTGATGTGTACAATAAAAAAGGTAAGGACTTGCTTGCCCAGATTGCCATTCCATCCGTAAATGGCGTATCGGTACAACGTTTTAATAATGCCGGCCTGGATAATAAGGGCATTGAAATCACATTAGGGACCGTTATCCCATTGAAAGGAAATGATATTGTTTGGAACGGCAGCTTTAATGCTTCTTACAATAAAACCCGTATCACTAAACTGTTTAACCCAAGCAGCCCGGCATACGCGCTGGTAAATACCGGGCAGGGATCATACAGGGAGGGTTATGACCCCAACACTGTTTTTGCTTTTGAATATGCCGGGCTCGACAATGCGGGCAACCCTACGGTAGTTGGCCCCAATGGCACCAGGCTCCAGCTTTCAAACTTCCCGTCGATGGATGGGCTGGGTTTTCTTAAAAATGCAGGCACGCTTAATCCGCCGTATATCCTGGGGATGACCAACTCCTTCAAGATCTATGATTTTAACCTGTCGTTCATCCTGATAGCCAAATTTGGCGGCGTGTTTAAGGCGCAGTATTTTAACTACCCGCAATCAGGGTCGGTTAATTTACCCAACAGCAAAATATCCGCAGTGCTTAATGCCGACCCGTCAAAAATGCTGACACTGCCCACAGACCCCAACACCTACAGTTACGGTAACTGGATAGGCTACTACCCTTACCTCAGTTATAATTATGTGAATGCTAACCTGGCCAGGCTGCAGGAGGTGAACTTAAGCTACAATATATCCAGGCAATTACTATCAAAATTAGGGGTGCACGGTGCGCAGCTTACTTTGCAGGGTAATAATTTATATACGGTTGTGGCCAACAAAACGGGCGAGGACCCGGAGTACCCCATCGGCACCATTAAGCCGCGCGCGCAATACACTTTTGGTATTAAAGTAGAATTATAAATCATAATCCTGATGAAAATAAAAAATACAAGGTTAACGGCTGTATGGCTTGTTTTAACCATGCTGCTTGTTTCAGCTACGTCATGCAATAAATTTCTTGACGCCAAACCATCCAAAGGCACCACAATTGTAGCCAGCACAACTGATGATCTGAACGCCCTGCTCAATAACTACCAAACCTATAGCAAGGAGAGTGATAACGTAGTGATTTACGGCACAGATGATAACGGCCTGTCAACCACCTTATATGATGCACAGCCATTTATCTTTTCGCAGTCGGCTGTTCAGTTTTCGGTGTGGGATACCAATTTCCTGTCGCAGACAGATCAGTCTAACTTTGCGGGGCCCAACTTCTGGAGCAACGAATACGTAAAGATCTTTAACGCCAATGTTGTATTAGCCAATTTGGATAAGGTAAGCGGTACGGCAGCAGATAAGGCCGCATTAAGGGCCGATGCGCACTTTATCCGTGCATATAGCTATTGGGAGCTGGCCAATACATATTGCCTGCCTTATACTGATGCCAATAAGAACGAGCCCGGCTTACCCATAAAAACATTACCGGATTATAACGCTGTATCGCGCCAAACGCTTGCCGCCACCTATCAGCAAATTGAGGCAGACTTAACCGAGGCATTAAAAACTACGGTTCCGTTGGTGCAAAATGGCATAGCCAGGCATTGGCGTGCTAATACCGCAGCTGTAAATGGTTTTGCAGCCCGGTACTACCTTAACCGCAACGATTATGTAAATGCCCTTAAATACGCCGGCGCTGCGCTGGCATTATACAATGTACTGGTTGATTATAATAGCCAGATGCGTTATGGCATACCTGCCACCGTTACCATAAACGGAGGCACAGATGTAGTACTTAATTTCCCTTATACACATGATCGCAACTCCTCATTTGACCCGACCGACGAACTGGGCTGGAAAGAGTTTTTGTATTACCGTGTGTTAAACAACAGCGACAGGTGGTATATACCCAGCCAGGCGTTAATTAACCTGTATGATAAGAATAACGACTTGCGCTATAAGTATCATTTTGTGCAAAATTATTCATACAAAAAAGGCCTGAATAACCCTGCGGTAAGCTACCCCGGTTATGTGTTTTTTTATGAGGATAACATGCCCGAAGGGCCAACAGTTGCCGAAATGGTTTTGATAAAGGCCGAGTGCCAGGCCCGCACAGGCGATGTTGGCAGTGCCATGGCTACAGTTAACCAGTTATACAGTAAGCGCACGATTACCGGTACACCGGGGCTTGCCGCCGCCTCGCAGGATGAGGCTATAGCAGCAATATTGCAGGAGCGCCGCAGGGAAATGCCCTTTAGCGAACGATGGTTTGATATCCGCAGGTACAACAGCAATACCTACACCGGTGATGATGTGCCTTTGCTTACCCGCACATTTTATCCTTACACGGCAAACGGCGTATCTGATACCGAACCGGTAAAAACGTACACCCTGCCGGCAAATTCCAGGCGATATGCTTCGCCGTTGCCGCAAAGCGATATCACCAACAGTAACGGGGCCATCACTCAAAACACTTATTAACATGATCACCGGTTACACCCGCTGTAACCGGATAGCAAAAGATAAAAGATGAACACATTTAAATTTTTAAAGGGCTTTATTTTAGCCTTGGCCCCTCTCATATCCCTGGCGCAGGTTAATAACACCTACACATTGCAGGGCAAGGCCGGCAAACCGGCAACCGTTACCCTGCAATATACGCAAAACGGTAAAACAGTGCAGAATAAAGCCGAAGTGCAAAATGGCGAAATAATGCTAACCGGAACAATTGATACCCCCCTGCAGGCCAGCTTGCTGGTTACGCCTTCAGAAAAAGAGGCTATGGCAACAATTGTACATTTATGGTTGGAGCCGGGGCAGATTAAACTTAACAGCTTAGATTCCTTACAAAAAGGGAATGGCGTATTTTCGGGCACTCCGCTTAATGATGAAAGCAATGCATTAGCCCTCGAAAAAGATAAGGTAACCGGTTTATCTGATCAGGCGCATGATGAGGCCGTAAAAGCAATAGTGGTTAAATTTATTAAAGCGCATCCGGCATCGCTGCTTAGTTTAACAGAGCTGAATATTACCTTATCCCGCGGTATCCCTGATCTGGCAATTGTTGAACCGCTTTTTAGCGGCTTGTCGGCCGGTTTAAAAAACTCCCCTTTGGGTGTAGAATATCAAAAAAAGCTGATCAGATGGCGAACCGTTGATGTCGGCGCTATTGCCCCCAATTTTACACAGCCCGATCAGCAGGGAAAACTTATTAACCTGGCTGATTATAAAGGCAAATATGTACTGGTAGATTTTTGGGCATCCTGGTGCCATCCCTGCCGTGATGAGAACCCCAACCTGGTTAAGCAGTATCAGCTTTATAAGGATAAAAACTTTACCATCCTCAGCATTTCCCTGGATGAAAGCAAAACCGCCTGGTTAAAAGCAATTAAAGAAGACAAACTTCCCTGGAAACAGGTATCCGACCTTAAGAAGAACAACCAGGCGCGCGTAAAGTATGGGGTTCAATCCATTCCCGACAACTTTTTGATCAGCCCGGAAGGGGAGATCATTGGCAAAAGCCTGCGCGGGGAAGATCTGAACAAAAAACTTATGGAAGTTTTAGGGAAGTAAATTTAGCCACCATCAGTATTTAAACGCAACTACAGCAGGCCTAACGCTGCTCAACAATTAATTATCATCATTATGCAAATTAAAATATCCGTTAAAGGGTGTTATATGGCAGCTATTTTCGCTATTAGCGCATTATGCTGCACGGCACAAAATAAAGCCAATCCATCGTTAACAAAAGTTGCCCGCAAAATTGAGCGCGGTCAATCAAATCAGCTTCCGCTTGATGCTGCTGTGCGCACGGGTAAGCTGGCTAATGGTTTCACGTATTTCATCAGGCGTAATACCAATCCAAAAAACAGGGTGATCTTTTACCTGGCCAATAAGATCGGCTCGTTAATGGAAACAACCGACCAGCAGGGGTTAGCCCATTTTATGGAGCACATGAACTTTAATGGCACCACCCATTTTCCCAAAAACGAGTTAGTTAACTATTTACAAAAAGCCGGGGTAAGATTTGGAGCGGATATTAACGCCTACACCAGTTTTGATGAAACCGTGTACCAGTTGCCTTTACCAAGCGACAAGCCCGATATACTGCGCGGCGGCATCCAGATCATGCGCGACTGGGCACAAGGCGCTACGCTGGACCCGGCAGAGATTGAAAAAGAACGCGGTGTGGTTTTAGAAGAAAAGCGATTAGGAAAGGGGGCCGCTCAACGCATGCAGCAAAAGTATTTCCCGGTGCTGTTTGGTAACTCGCGTTACGGCCAGCGTTTGCCAATAGGTATGGATACGGTATTGAACAATTTTAAACCCAATACCCTTACCCGCTTTTACCATGATTGGTACCGGCCGGATCTGCAGGCTTTAATTGTTGTGGGCGATATAGATGTTAACGAAATAGAAAAAGCGATCAAACAAAAGTTTGCAGACCTTAAAAACCCGGTAAAAGAAAAGCCGAGAACTAAATATGTTTTTACACTTACCGGCAGCAATCATTTTGTTAAGGCAACAGACCCGGAGGAAACATCAACACAAGTACAAGTATTAATAAAGCGCCAGGCCCGCCCTGTTAAAACTGCCGATGATTACCGTGAAATGATCATCAGGAAATTATTTAATCATATGTTGGGTAATCGTTACCTCGAACTGGCGCAGCAAAAGCAACCGCCCTTTATTTACGGGGGCGCTAATGTAGGGGCGTTTTTAGGGAATATTGATGCGTTTACCATGCGTGTGGTGGCCAATCCCGGCGCTTTAGAGAATGGTTTTAAAGCAGTTTGGCGCGAAACTGAAAGATTAAAGCAATATGGTTTTACAGCAACCGAATTTGAAAAAGCTAAACGCGATTATTTAAAAAACAGCGAAAATACCTACAAGCAAAAACATACAACCTACTCAGAACAGTATATGGGTGAGTATTTAGCTTATTTTTTAACAGGCACCGCCGCCCCGGGGATTGAGAAAGAATATAAACTGACCAATACCATAATGCCGCAGCTTTTGTTAAAAGATGTAAATGCCGTAGTTGGCCGGTTTAACAGCGATAGTAACAGGGATATTATTATTACCGGCCCGGATAGGGATAGCGCTAACCTGCCGGATGAGCAGATTGTTAACGAGTGGATCCGGTCTATCCGCCAGGAAAATATCCTGCCCTACAAAAACAGCTTTACCGAAAAAGCGCTTTTAACCAGCCAGCCGGTACCCGGCAAAATTGTTAAGCAAACCGAGCTGGGCGGCATTAAAGCCACCGAACTAACATTAAGTAACGGGGTTAAAGCAATATTAAAGCCTACCAAATTTAGCGATAACGATATTTTGGTAAAGGCAGTGGCCCCTGGCGGTTCCTCGCTTTACAGCGATGCCGATTACGAATCGGCAAATATAGCTGCTTATCTGGTAACAAGTTCGGGTTTAGGGAGTTATGATTTTAACAACCTTAATAAATTCCTTGCCGGTACAAGTATTGCCACCGGCCCGTTCCTGGCCGATTACAGCCAGGGTATCCAGGCGGCGGCTTCACCTGCCGAACTGGAAACATTGCTGCAGATGTTTTATTTATACTTTACAGCACCGCGCAAAGATTCAATTGCTTTTGAAAAATATATCTCTGAATCAAAGGCCAGTTTAGCCGACAGGAAAAACAGCCCCGAAAACCGCTTTTATGATACTATTAGCACGGTGTTAGGCAATTACAGCAGCCGGCGCACACCGCCAAGCCCGGAAAAATTAAACCAGCTGGATCTTGATAAAAGTTATAACATTTTCAGGAAGCAGTTTGCTGATGCCGCTAATTTCACCTTTACTTTTGTGGGTGATTTCGAGATCGATAAAGTGAAGCCTTTGATCGAAAAATACCTGGGCTCGTTACCGGCAACCTACACGCACGAAAGGGCGAAAGACCTGGGCATACACCCCCCGGCAGGTAATATCACTAAAATTATAGAGGCAGGCCGGGAACCTAAGGCTACCGTATCATTAAAATTTACCGGCGATTATGATTACAGTTATGCCAATAATTTAGAAATGGATGCCATGGCAGAAGTACTGCAAATAAGGCTGATTGAACGTTTGCGGGAACAAGAGAGCGGCGTGTATTCGCCGGGTGTAAATGTACGGTACAATAAAATTCCCTCGGCAAGGTATGTTTTCAGCATTTCATTTGGCTGCGCACCTGCCAATGTCGAAAAGCTAATTGCCTCGGCGTTAGATGAGGTAGGCAAGATCAAAACCGTAGGCCCAACCGCAATCAATATCGAAAAATTTAAGGCCGAGCGATCGAGGACGCATGAAACACAATTACGGGCTAATGATTTTTGGTCGGAATATCTAAACGATAATGCTTTAAATGAAGGGGACGTTTACGCGATCAATGATTTTAGTGCAACGATGGAAAAGATCACGCCCGAAAGCATAAAAAGCAAGGCAAATAAATATTTAAGTGGCAATAATTTAATAAAAATAATATTACTACCCGAGAAAAGTACCGGGTTGCAATAGAAGCGGGTTACTCAAAGTAAAAGCCCCCCGTCATTTAGCCTCTGTTACCTAAGTAACAAACCATAAAAATAATACTCCGTTCTTTTAAGATTAGTTAATAGCAATTGTAGTGAAGCGCCGCTTCCCGGGAGCGGGAACGGCGCTATTTTTTATTGGATATTTGGAATAAGCTTGGCCATCATAGTATCGGTGCGATGCTGTAGCATAAAATACCTGTATAAATGATATTTTCAAGCACCTCTCATGTGCATTCTTTGACCCCCGTAATTCGGGTTGCTTTATTAAAAAATGCGGCTTTAATACCAATATATTCCGTACTTTAATGTTATACTATTAGCCATCATCATTAAATAAAGTTAAAGCATCCAGTATCGCATCATGCAAGCACCCGGGCATATCACTTTTACAACAGCATCAACAACGGAGCATTTTGAGCAAATTATTCAACTGTAAAAAAGCAACCACCACCAGGCTTTAAGTATCGAGGAGCAGGCGCAGAGCGGGTTTGTATTTGCAGCGCATACGGTAGAATTACTGAAAAGAATGGCAGCTAAAATGCCCCAGGTGGTTGCGTTGTGCGGGGGGCGGGTTGTAGGTTATAACTTATCAATGGATCAATCCATGCAAAACGATCTGCCGGAACTTACACCGATGTTTAAAGAGTTTGAAAATTGTTTTTACCGCGGGCAGGCTTTAGCCCGATACCAATTTATGGTTGGCGGCCAGGTGTGCGTGGATGAAAGTTTCCGGGGGCTGGGCTTATTACAAAGCCTTTATCACGAAACAAGGAAAGCGGCAGATGCCCGTTTTGAGTTATGCGTTACCGAGATCTCTGCAAGGAATAATGTTTCATTAAAGGCGCATCAAAAAATGGGGTTTAAAGTTGCAGGGAGCTATCAGGATGGTACCGGATTATGGAATATCGTAGTTTGGGATTATAACGATGGGCTGCATACCGGTAGCCCCAATGTTTAACCCGGCTCATCATCATAGCGGCAGGGTTATCTCAAAAGAATGATTTTAAATTAATTGTATAAACACTACCCGTATTGATTTATATTGCGGCGAAATAGTTTTATTGCCTGATAAACCGGCAGTTAATTACACGCCTAATTTTTAATAAATGAAACGGATCTTGTTTTGCTTCACTTTTGTGATTGTTCCCGCTGTTATGTTTGCGCAGCAGCATCAGCTTAAACTATGGTATAAACAACCCGCAAAAGAGTGGACAGAGGCCCTGCCCTTAGGTAACGGCCGGTTAGGCGCCATGGTATATGGCGGCGTAGGCGAAGAGCACCTTCAGCTAAACGAGGGAACATTATGGTCGGGCGGGCCGGTAAAAGCCAACATTAACCCCGATGCGCCAAAGTATCTGGCTGCAGTAAGGGATGCCCTGCTAAAAAAGCAGGACTATGCCGAAGCCATAAAGCTTGCTAAAAAAATGCAGGGCCTGTACACAGAATCGTACCTGCCGCTTGGCGATCTGTACATTAAGCAGCAGCTTAAGGATACCGCTCAACTCAACTATTACCGCGATCTGGATATTGGCCGGGCCGTTGCTACAACACGGTTTACATCAAACGGTGTTACCTATACGCGCACCATGTTCTCTTCCGCGCCAGATCAGGTTATCGTGCTGCGGTTCACTGCCGATAAACCGGGGCAGCTTAATTTAAAAATTGCCGCCAACAGCCTGTTACATCACCAGATAAAGCAAAACAGCCGCACCGTAATGGCATTAAGCGGCAAAGCCCCCTCGCATGTCGACCCTGTTTATTATAATCCCAATAACCATCCCATAGAATACAACGATGCCGATAAATGTACCGGGATGCGCTTTGTGCTTAAATATAAGGTTATTAACGAAGATGGCCGGGTTTTGGCAGATTCATCCGGCATTAGTGTAAACGGTGCCAGCAGTTTAATGCTGCTGGTTTCTGCAGCTACCAGTTTTAACGGGTTTGATAAATGCCCGGATAAGGATGAGCAGCTAATTGCGGATAGCTACCTGGCTAAGGCAGCAGCAAAACCATATGCTACGCTGCTGGCCGCCCATATTGCCGATTATCAAAAATATTTTAACCGGGTTACTTTAAACCTGCAGCCGCCTGCAAAAAACACCAATGCCGGCTTGCCAACCAACGAACGTATTAACGGCTATACTGCCGGCGCGGCAGACCCCGGGTACGAAAGTCTGTATTTTCAGTACGGCAGATACCTGCTCATCTCCAGCTCGCGGCCGGGCGGTGTACCCGCTAACCTGCAGGGCATCTGGAATAACGAGATGCGCCCGCCATGGAGCTCGAACTATACCATCAATATCAACACCCAGATGAATTACTGGCCTGCCGAGGTTACCAATCTGTCTGAAATGCACAAGCCTTTGTTTGGCTTCATTAAAGATCTTTCGGTAACGGGTAAAACCACGGCCAGGCAGTTTTATAACATGAAGGGCTGGGTAGCACACCATAATACCGATATCTGGGCCATATCAAACCCGGTGGGCGATAAAGGCCAGGGCGACCCTAAATGGGCCAACTGGAATATGGGCGGTAACTGGCTGTGCCGCCACCTGTGGGAGCATTATTTATACACCAACGATAAAAAGTTTTTAAAGCAGGACGCTTATCCGTTAATGAAAGGTGCGGCAGAGTTTTGCCTCAACTGGCTGGTAGAAGATCAGAACGGGTACCTGGTATCTGTGCCTTCCCTATCGCCCGAGAATGATTTTATAGATGAGAACGGCAAAAAGGGCGAGGTATCAGTAGCTACAACAATGGATATGTCTATCATTTATGATCTGTTCACCAACCTGATAGATGCCTCTAAAGCCCTCGGCATCGACCCGGAATTCAGGGCGATGCTTGTGGCCAAAAGGAGCAAGCTCTATCCGCTGCACATAGGTAAGCTTGGTAACCTGCAGGAGTGGTATAAAGACTTTAAGGATGTAGACCCGCACCACAGGCATGTATCGCATTTATACGGGCTGTATCCCGGCAGCCAAATCTCGGCTTTAAACACACCGGCATTTGCCGATGCGGCGCGTAAAACGCTGGAAATCCGCGGAGACGACGGTACCGGCTGGAGCCTGGCCTGGAAAGTGAATTTTTGGGCAAGGCTGCTGGATGGCAACCACGCGCACACCATTATCAGGGAGTTGCTAAAATCAAGCCTGGGGGCGCAGGAAGATATCCACCATGGCGGCGGCGTTTACCCTAATATGTTTGATTCGCATCCACCTTTCCAGATAGATGGTAACTTTGGCGGTACCGCAGGCATGGCCGAAATGCTGCTGCAAAGCCAGCTGAAAGAAATACACCTGCTGCCCGCACTGCCCGACGCCTGGGGCGCCGGCGACGTAAAAGGCCTTAAGGCACGCGGCAATTTTAGCGTTGATATTAAATGGGCTAACAAAAAGCTGGTAAGTGCAAAAATATCCGCACAAAATGCAGGCCTTTGCAAAATACGCACTGCAGAAAAGATAGAAATAAAAGGAGTGAAACTGAAGGTACAGCAAACCAGCAAGGGTTATGTAAGTTCATTCACGGCCAAAAAGGGCAATACCTACGTGCTAAACGCTTTATAATTTTTCATGAAAGATAGCAGAAGGGGCTTTATCAGGAAGCTGGCGCTTGCCGGCACCGCGGCAATAACGGCACCCGGTATAATAATGGCTTCGGGTTTAGAAGAAGGCAGTCCCGTTGATCATAAAAATGCAAAGATCATTCTGTTTCAGGGCGATTCTATAACCGACGGGGGCAGGAGTTATGATGCCGACTGGAACCATGTTTACGGGCAGGATTATAACTATCTGATAACCGCAAGGATGAATTACGAGCATCCCGAAAGGGATTTCAGGTTTTTTAACCGGGGCATCAGCGGGAATACCGTAGCCGACCTGGCCGCCCGCTGGCAAAAGGACACGCTGGATCTTAAGCCCGATGTGCTGAGTATATTGATAGGCGTAAACGATGTATTTGCTGTGATTGTAAAGGGCAGTAAGGCTACCGCAGATGATTTTGCAAACAGCTACAGCAATCTGCTTGATCAAACTAAACAAACCTTGCCGGATACGCAGCTGGTACTTTGCGAACCGTTTATACTGAACATAGGCATGGTAAGCAAAGCCCCCGATACCTGGGCCCGCGAAGTGCAAAAAAGGCAGCGTATTGTAAAGCAATTAGCTCAAAAATACAATGCCGTTTATGTGCCTTTTCAGGATGCATTTAATAAAGCCTTACAAAAGGCGCCTGCCGGGCACTGGATCTGGGATGGGGTGCACCCCATGCCCGCCGGGCACGAACTGATGGCAAGGGAATGGCTTAAAAAAGTTAAAGAACTGCTCTGATTTTTTTTAGACAGCATGGGGTTTTAGCGTTAAAGAATATAACTGATACGGCCCGCCGCGCAACATTGCAGTAAGCGCAGCAACAAAAACAACAACCGGTGATTAATTGGGGTTTAAATGAATTTTAGCCATATTGCAAAATAGCTGCCCGAAATGAGATCTTTTAAAAAGCAAATGATACTGCTGCCTGTTGCAGCTTTCCTGTTTTTAAACCTGGCGTTTATTTTAGATAAAGGCAAAAAAAACAATGATGAAAAAAATGGCGGGCTGATATTGCCCGGGCATTTTAAGGCAACCGTGGTAGTAGATAGCCTTAAAGGCAGCGCGCGCCACCTGGCTGTAAACACCAATGGCGATATCTATGTAAAGTTGCGTTTTCCGGATTTTGCAGGCGGTAATGCTGCCCTGCGCGATACCAATGGCGATGGCAGGGCAGATACGATCATCAAATTTGCCGATTATGAAGATAAAGGAACGTATGGCACCAGCATGCGGGTGCATAATGGCTATCTGTATTTCAGCTCGGAAACTAATGTGTACCGCACCAGGTTAAACCCGCAAACACTTGTGCCGGACGGCCCGCTCGAATTGCTGCTGCATGACGCTAACGGCCGGCACGAGCATGATGCCAAGCCGCTGGCATTTGATGGCAAGGGCCATATGTATGTTGCCTTTGGCGCCCCCAGCAATGCGTGCCAGGAACAGAACAGGGTACCCGGCTCGCCGGGGATAGAGGGCTGCCCGCTGCTGGCCGAATATGGCGGCATCTGGCAGTTTGATGAGGCAAAGCAGGGGCAGCAACAAAAGGACGGCAAACGTTATGCAACCGGGCTGCGCAGCGTTGTGGCCATGGATTGGAACACCCGCGAAAACTGCCTGTATGTAGTAGCCCACGGGCGGGATGATCTGCACATGTTATTCCCCAAACAGTTTAATGCCTGGCAAAGTGCAGTAATGCCTGCCGAAGAATTTTTAAAGGTAACCGAGGGCAGCGACGCCGGCTGGCCATACTATTTTTACGACCCCATAAAACACCTGAAGCTGCTAAACCCCGAGTATGGAGGTGACGGAAAAAAAGCAGGCGAGGGCAAAAAATATAATCAGCCTATTATGGCTTTCCAGGCGCATTGGGCCCCCAACGATCTGCTATTTTATACCGGCGACCAGTTTCCGCAGCGGTACCGGAATGGTGCGTTTATTGCTTTCCATGGTTCAACTAACCGGTCGCCTTACCCGCAGGGCGGCTACTTTGTATGTTTTGTTCCGTTTAAAAATGGTAAGCCGGCCGGCAACTGGGAGGTATTTGCCGATGGGTTTACGGGCCGTAAAACGGTTATAAGCGCCAGCGAAGCCCGCTACCGCCCAATGGGTTTAGCTATGGGGCCGGATGGGAGCCTCTACGTATCAGAAACCGAAAAAGGCAAAATTTGGCGCATCAGCTATACAGGCGATAAAAACAAGTTTACCAGGTTGCAATTGCAGCAAATGGAAGCAAGAAAAAGCACTTCGAATTTTAAACGGCCAGACCCACTGCGCAATAACCTGATGAGCGGGATGCTGGGCAACGGGGCAAAACTGTACAGAAATTATTGTGCCGGCTGCCACCAGCCCAATGGCAAAGGCGATGGCAACCTGTTCCCGCCGCTGAGTGGTTCGGAGTGGGTTACCGGTGGCCCGTATATGGATAAATACCGTGCTATACAGGTAATGCTTAAGGGTTTAGAGGGCCCTATTAAAGTAGCAAATAAGCCCTACAACAGCGTAATGCCTAAGCATGATTTTTTGAAGGACGAGCAAATTGCGCAGGTGCTTACCTACATCCGCAATAACTTTGGCAATAATAGCAGCCTGGTAACAGCAGAGGAAGTGAAAAAGGTGCGGTCGCGGTTAAAGCAGCAGGCCCCTGATGTTAAGAAGCCGTAACAAAAGAGCCAGTTTGGTACAGCTAAATTACCAAGGGTGGTTTTATCCTTGTTTTGTTTTTATCACCGCAAACTGAAACTTGTAGTTATACTCTGGCACAGGCAAATCATAATATTGATAAGTAAAGTCGGCGGTATCAAACAGGGATAAATGTACCGGGTTGTTATAAATAATTACCGGGTTGCGGTGCGATATGTTTAAGATCTCGGCTCTAAAGCTCTCCATCATTTTATCTTTAAAAGGATTATAAAGATAAAATACATTGCCATCCGGCGGGAAATCGTCAAAAATATTATCAACCCTTATCTCGATATTTTTATGTTGTTTTAAGCGCCTGGCGGTGTTAAGGCCAACAGATTCATTTATCTCGTACCCTATCATTTTATTTTTTAATCCTTTGTAAAGTAAATAGCTAAATACCCGCCCTTTACCGCAGCCAACATCTATCAGCACATCACCGGGGCGTAACGGGCTATGCTCAAAAAAAATAATTTCCAGCTCCTCGTAATTGGTGCTTACCGTTTTAATGATGTTATTATTATCGATACTGGGCACACCGCCGGCTAAAAAAGTGCGTTGGGTTAGCAGGTCTATTTTTAATCTTTTTAGCTGGCGTTTAAGGTATTTAAATAAAAGCATATTTTAAAACGGTAATATTTGCAGTTTAGTTTTGGCAGCCAGGCAGGTTTTAATTGTACCTGCAAAACCCTACATTAGTTTAATCAATTATACAAATTTGCCTTTAAACACATGAATAATAAATCTATTTTTATGCTTGCCGTGCTTTTATTTGCCGCAAGTGCATTTGGGCAGGTAAAAAAAGCCGCGCAACCCAGGCCTGCAGGCCCCAATGCCATTGCCCCGGTAGGCATTATCAAAAACATCAGCGACTCGGCTTTGCTTGATATTGTGCAGCGGCAAACGTTTCGCTATTTCTGGCATTATGCCCACCCGGTAAGCGGGCTTGCCCGCGAACGCGACAATACGGTTAAGGCCCAGTATTACTGGGATTATATAAATGAAGCGTATGACGAGCCCAACCTGAGCAAGGGCACCTTTGGCCCCGAGGCTTGCGCCATTGGCGGCACCGGTATGGGGATCCTGGCAACTGTGGTGGCTACCAACCGCGGCTGGATAGGCCGCGACACGGCATTAAACCGCCTCATAAAAATTGTAGATTTTTTAATTAAGGCCGATTGCTACCACGGCATTTATCCGCATTTTATGAACGGGGCCACCGGCAAAACCATAGCGTTTGACAGGGTTGACGATGCGGCCGATATTGTAGAGACATCTTACCTGCTGATGGGCCTGTTGGGCGCTAAAGAATATTTTAACGGCAGCACCATCAAAGAAAGATATTTTCAGAAACGGGTGCAGCAGATGTGGGATGCCGCCAACTGGAACTGGCACAGCAACAGCGGCAATAAAAACCTGTACTGGCATTGGAGCCCTAATAATGATTTCCAGATGAATTTCCCGGTGGTTGGATATAACGAGGCTTTGATTACCTACATTATATCGGCAGCATCGCCTACACACCCTATCCCAAAAGAATTATATGAAAACAGCTGGGTGAAAAGGGATAGCTGGAAGAATGGCAAAACCTATTATGGCTTTGAGCTGCCCTTAGGCAATTTTGATAAAGGCGGCCCGCTGTTTTTTGAGCAATACACTTACATGGGGATAGACCCCAACGGCCTTACAGACGACCACGATGTAGATTACGCCCTGCAAACCAAAAACCATACGCTGATAAACCGCGCCTATTGTATAGAGAACCCAAAGCATTATAAAGGCTATGGCGCAAATTGCTGGGGCCTTACTGCAGGCGATAGTTATAAAGGCTACGTTGCCCATTGCCCCGAGGTGGACTATGGCGTGATACAGCCAACGGCTGCACTGTCATCATTCCCGTATGCGCCGGCATATGCTATGCAGGCGCTGAAGCATTTTTATTATGACCTGGGCGACAAGATCTGGGGACCGTATGGTTTTGCCGACGGCTTTAGCGAATCGCATAACTGGTACGCTAAAACACACCTGGCAATAGACCAGGGGCCAATTGTAGTAATGATAGAGAATTACCGCAGCGGGCTGATCTGGAACCTGTTTATGAAAAACCCCGATATCCAAAAAGGGTTAAAGCGCCTGGGCTTTAAAAGCAAACGGATAAAAAACTAAATGCTTTTAAGCCTTACCGGTACATAAATATCTTCCTCAGATTCGGGGTCGTTATTCTTGTATTTGTCGCCCAGTACTTCAAAATGCGGTCGGTTATCTAATTCATATACCGAGGAGGGCAGCCAGGTATTAAAAATATAGTTATAGGTTGGGCCAAATGTTGCTGCTGTGCCTTTATAGGCAAATACGGCATATAAGCCTGCCGCAAGCTCAAATGTTTCCATTCCGGCCGGCACGTCATCAAATTCAGCAACTTCAACAGCGGCCCACTTTTGATGAACCGTAGCCGGTGTAAAGTTCCGGAAATCGAAGCCGGGCTCAAAAACCTGCATACAAATAACAGTGGTATTTAACTTATGGCCAACCTCGTGCCTGCGCGGCATAAAACCGCTAAACAGGCTGTGGGTTTTATTAGCCGTAAGGCTCATGCTTACCTGCTGGCCAATTAATTTTTTATGCGGAAGGGATGCAATGCGGGGCTCCATTATTGGTATAATGTTTAATCACAAATATACTTGCTAACTTTGTGAAATATGATGGCAGATAAATCTAAAGCACTTCCCGAAGAAAAACTGAACTTACACCCGCGTAACCTGCACCGCAGCCGGTATGACCTGCCCGGGTTAATTAAAGCTTTGCCCAGGCTGAGGGATTTTGTTGCAGCAAATGATTTTGAGGAATTATCTATAGATTTTACCGACCCCGAGGCGGTTAAAATGCTTAATAAAGCTTTGCTGAAACATCATTACGGGGTAAACGAGTGGGATATTCCCGAAGGGTTTCTTTGCCCGCCCATACCCGGCCGTGCAGATTACATCCACTATCTGGCCGATGTTTTGGCCGAAGGCAACAACGGTAAGGTACCAACCGGTAAAACGATAAAGGTACTTGATGTGGGCGTGGGCGCTAATTGCATTTACCCGCTGATAGGGCACAAGGTTTACGGATGGAACTTTGTTGGCAGCGAAGCGGATTATATAGCAGCAGCTTCGGCACAAAAAATTGTTGATGCAAACGGCCTGTCGGGCAATATCGAGATCCGTGCGCAATCATTCTATTCGGGTATATTTAAGGGTGTTATCAAATCGGGCGAGGTATTTGATATCACCATGTGCAACCCGCCGTTCCACTCGTCCTCAAAAGAGGTAAAAGAAAAATCTACCCGCAAATGGAAAAACCTGGGGCAGGAGGATAAAGGCGCCGACCTGAACTTTGGCGGCCGTAACAACGAGCTTTGGTATGATGGCGGCGAACCGCGTTTCCTGAACACCATGATCACCGAAAGCAAGCAATTTGCGCGTTCGTGCAAATGGTTCTCCTCACTTATCTCTAAAAAGACCACGCTGGATGGCTGCTACAAATCGTTAGATTACCATAAGGCGGCAGATATAAAAACCATTACTATGTCGCAGGGCCAAAAAACCAGCAGGATATTGGTTTGGCGGTTTTAGTTTAACAGCATCGCCCTTTCCTCTTAGCCTTATCCGGCTTTCAGCCCCTTCTCTAACAGAGAAGGGGAGGCGCAATATTGTTTTTACGGCGGGCAGGCTAAGGCAAAATGCTATCTGTCCCAGAATGCAGGCGGCTCGATACCCAGGGCGCGCAGGTAAACGTAGCCCTGGCCGCGATGATGGATCTCGTTATCTAAAAAGTAAAGAATGGTGTTGGTTACGCTATTTTCATACTGCCCGAAAGCGGCTACCTTTTCATGGAAGTGTTCGGCCGGTATCTGCGGCCACAGGGCGTCTATCTGGTCGGTCACTTCGTCCCAGGCTTCTAAGAACTGGCTTTTGGTAGTGAGTTTGGCATCGTGGTTAAAATGGTCAAGCTCGGGCGATGTTTCCCATTTGCCGGTTACAAAACCGTTCATACCGGCGCTGGCAAGCCCTATCATTTCGCCGGCAAGTTCACTGTAGGGGCGCATGCCGCCTATCGAGAACTCAAATAAATCTTTTTCGGGGAAGGCGGCTAAAACCCTGCGGCTTAAGCCGCGGTGGCTTTGCCAGTTTTTTAAAAGCTCATCGGCTGTTAATACTGTAGTGTCGGTTGCTGCTGTAGTTGTCATGGCGTTTTATTGTTTTAAGTTTATGATACAAAGAAACCATAGGCGAATGACAACAGTGTGTCAGCAGGGGGAAAGAAAAATTGACAGGATTAATTATAATTAGTAAAAAAATAATAGCAGATTTATAGGAGTTAAGCAGTAACTAAATTACCTAAACATGTTTGGAATCCAGCACATAAAATTCGACTCGATGACCTATGTTATTCATTTTAAAAATGGTGACATAAAAAAAGAAGGCCGCGGACTTTCGTTTTTCTACTTTGCACCAAATAGTTCAATTGTTGCCATTCCAATGGGCAGTAATGATCTGCCCTTTATATTTAGCGAAACCACCAATGATTATCAGTCGGTTAATATACAGGGGCAAATAAGTTATAAAATCAGCAAGCCAAAAGTTTTGGCAGATGTGCTTGATTTTACGGTAAACGACTATGGGCAATACAAAAAAAATGACATCGAAAAATTAAACCAGCGCATTATAAATGAGGCGCAAACAGCCACATCGTCCTATATCCATAGTATTAAGCTAAAAGACGCGATACGGTCGGCCAAAGCAATTGAAGAGCGTATTATGGAAGGGCTAAAATCTTCGCCCGCTATTGGTATGATGGGTATAGAGATTTTAGGCGCAAATATCTTAGGGATCTCTGCCACGCCTGAGATGGCAAGAGCCCTGGAAACAGACACCCGTGAAAAACTGCAGCAAGAGGCAGACCAGGCAATTTACGAACGCCGTAACTTTGCGGTTGAACAGGAACGAAGGATCAAGGAAACAGAGCTGAATACGGAGATTGCTGTTGAAGAAAAGCAAAAGCAGATAGCTGAAAAAAGGATGGAATCAGAGGTGCAAAGGGCGGATAACGAGCGCAAACTACGGGAAATGCAATTGACCGCAGACATAGCCGTTGAGAACCAGCGTAAAGAGTTGATATTACAAAAAACAGCTAATGAAAGAAAAGAAGCCGAAACGCAAGGATTTGTTATAGAAACCACCTTAAAGCCATACAAGGATATTGACTGGAAAACGTTAACCGCATTAAATAATAATCCTGATCCTAAATTTAATATCTCGCTTGCATTCAGGCAATTGGCAGAGAACGCCGATAAGATAGGCAACCTCAACATCAGCCCGGATCTGTTAGACTCATTGTTAAATAGCAAAGAAAGCGAAAGGCAGGACTAACGTAAATGAGTGTAGAGTATGCCATCGTTGTAAAAAATAAAACCAGGCTGGAAGTATTGATCGAACGTTTTAATACAAAAGCCCAGGCCAAATTTTATATAGAAAGGCTTGGCGGTGATTTTGAAGATTATGTTGCCGAGCATGAAACATTTCATACAGCGTTAAATTCGTTGCAAACACAATTATCTAAGGTTATAAAGTATAAGATCATTGAACGGGGCTTTATCCCGTCGTTTATCTTTTCCGAAAAGAATGTTGTGATAGTTATTGGGCAGGATGGCCTTGTGGCAAATACGGCAAAGTATGCTAAAAATGTCCCTATTGTAGCAGTAAATCCCGATAGGGCGCGTTACGATGGCGTTTTATTGCCATTTGATATAAGCAACTTTATTACCGGGGTAGAAAAAGTTATTTTAAACCAATATCAATCAAAAACAGTAAATTTTGCTGAAGCTAAATTGAACGACGGGCAGCGGTTACTTGCGTTTAACGATCTGTTTATAGGTGCATCCAGCCATGTATCGGCGCGGTACAAAATATCGTTTGATGACAAAACGGAAGAGCAATCTTCCAGCGGACTAATAGTTTCTACCCCAGAAGGGTCTACAGGCTGGTTGAGTTCTATTTTTAACATGGCGTATGGCGTAGCAGGTATATTCGAAAAAAATTTAAAGCCTAAGCGGCCTAAAGTAAAAAATGGTGAGCTGCTATTTGCCGTAAGAGAACCATTCCAAAGTATTAAAACACAAATTGGAATCACAGCAGGCATAATAAAAAACAGGCATATTTTAACGATTGAATCACTTATGCCAGGTGGCGGCGTAATTTTTAGTGACGGTGTACAATCCGATTTTTTAAATTTTAACAGCGGTGCTATTGCCACCATTAGTATTGCACCCGATACCGCCAATCTTGTAATTGCCTAATATTAGTAAAATGATAAAGTATATCTGCCACGATGTAAGCCTCTGGCATAATATTCATCCTTTACTACCCCCCCAACAAACCTTCTTTAATCTTATCAAATCAGCTGCTAATACCGTCGCAATTAACCCTGTAGATTGTCGTGATCACACCCTTTTAAATTGATAAAAGCGATGCAAATTTGTATGTATCAAATTAGCCTATTTATAATGATAGAAGTTTTTAAAACTAATGTGGCTACAAAGGGGAAAGGCCGTATGCTGATCAAAAAGCTTTTAAATCACTTCCCGGCCAGCAAAATAAACTTCGACCTGGAAGATTGCGACAAGATACTGCGGGTAGAAGGCCATGATTTTTGCCCGCACTGTATTGTAGAATTGCTTAAATTAAACGGGCATTACTGCGAGATATTAACCTGACCAATTATAAACCTTAAAAATGAAACGCGATGTCGAAAATTTGTGCATACATCAACTTTAAAAACAACAAATGCAGCGAGGCGATGGCCTTTTACCAAAGCATACTTGGCGGCCGGCTAAACCTGATGCCGGTAAAAGATTCACCGATGAAGGCTAACTTTCCGGAAGAGGCACAGCAGGGTATGCTGCATGCCGACCTTACCGGGAGCGATTTTAGCATATTGGGTACCGATATGCCCAACCCAAATATAGAGGCGGTTGCAGGTATCGTATCGTTAACCTTAACCTGCGCTGATAAATCGGAGGTGCAGGATAAATTTACCAAACTGGCCGAAGGCGGCAGGGTAGTGCATGAGGTGATGACCTTTTTTGCCGGAACCATGGGCAATGTAATCGATCAATACGGTATAGGCTGGGGCATATTTACCGACGAGAAATAATACACCTTATTTATCATGTCATCAAAAACGATTAAAATCATTTATTGGATCCTTACCGCATTATTTGTTTTAGCGATGCTGCCGGATGGGGTAGCCGGTATAATGCGCGAAAACACCGGGCAGGAAGTGATGCACCATTTGGGCTACCCTATTTATATTATGGTAATAACGGGATGCTTTAAAGTTTTAGGCGCTATTGCTATTGCCCAAAACAAATTTAAAACCGTTAAAGAATGGGCCTTCGCGGGCTTCTTCATTAACTTTGTGGGGGCATTTGCATCCAGGGCTTTTGTTGGGGATGGTGTTGGCCTTTTAATGATCCCGCTGATAGTACTTGCAATAATGTTTATATTGTACTACTTCTGGAAACGTTACGAAGCTATTAAAAACCTGTAACCCATGGATACATTAACAACCATAGCAGGCATTTTTGCCGGTATTATTGTAATTGTGTTATTATTGGCTGCCATAGCGCCCAAAGCTTACGCCATACAGCGCAGCATCATTATTAATAAGCCCCGACGGCAGGTGTTTGATTATGTAAAATACCTGCGCAATCAGGATCATTACAGCAAGTGGGTAATGATGGACCCCAATAAACGGATGGCCTACACCGGTACAGATGGTACCGAAGGCTATAACGCCGCCTGGGATAGTGATATGAAACAGGCGGGCAAAGGCAACCAAACTATCGAAAAAATTGTAGATGGCGAAAGGGTAGATATAAGGGTGGTATTTATAAAACCGTTTGCAGGCGTAGCCGATACCTACATTGCTACGCAATCGGTTACAGAAAATACAACAAGCGTAAAATGGGCCTTTGCCAGTAAAATGCCCTTCCCGATGAATGCCATGCTGCTTTTTGTAAATATGGAAAAAATGCTGGGCAGGGATCTGGAAGAAAGTATGAACAACCTGAAACAGGTATTAGAAAAGCAATAATAAACCTTAAACTCTAAATAATATGAAAATTGCAATGATCGTTGTACGTACGCTGATGGGGCTGTTGCTGCTGTTTGCGTCGGTTGTGTTTCTTTTTAAAATTCAGATGGGTAAAATGCCCGAAATGAGTGAAGCCACTAAAACCTATAATGAAGGGCTTGCCATTGTTAACTTAATGTTTTATGTAAAAATTATTGAATTGATTTGCGGGCTGGCATTGGTTACAGGCAGGTTTGTAACGCTGGCTGTAGTGGTGATATTCCCAATTCTTATCAACATCGTTTTGTTTCATGCCATAACCAGCCCGGCACAGCTTGGCGCGGGTGCATTTCTTTTAGCTGGCGATCTGTTCCTGGCGTATTATTACCGCGCAAGATACGCGCCCCTGTTTTTGGCTAAGTAAAATAACAGCATAAGCAAGCCCTGCTAATTTAATTTAGCGGGGCTTTTGTTAAATTAGCACATGCAAAAACTGGCATTTTTTATTGTGTTCCTGTCGATGATCAGCCTTGCTGATAAAAAGCCTGCTTACCATCATCACGAGGAAATACCCGCCCTGTTTAAAGGGAACTTTGTAGACGATTACGGCATTCGGTACACGGTTAACGATACGCTGTTTATGCAGCTGCCCCGCACCAGGTACCACATCATTAAATGGAATGTTAAAGACCAGTACATTGTTGCCCGCAATGATGCCCAAAACCCCGGAGAGGGCGGCCTGTACACCCGGATAGACTACATGCAGTTTAGCAACATGGACCCCTGGAAATGGGGCTTTTGCCTTAGCGTTTACGATGCTAAAACCGACCAGATTGCCGAAGCCACCGCCAAAGCCGACCGGCAGAATCCCCGGAAAGGATGCAACGGCTTCCCTTTTTCGCGGATGAAGCGAAAGGAGTAGAGGTTACGATTGAGCTATTGCCAGGGCAGATTTGTTTTAGTCTGTTATGGTAGCTTGTCGAATAATTAGCCGCTTACATAGCTGTTAACAAATATTTACAGCTAAAAATTTTTAGTTGCTGTAAATTCTGTTTACGTTTGAATTTTTTCTGATCGTAGCTTTTATTAATTTTTTACCTCTTTGAAGAATTAATGCTACGCGTAGACAGTACCAAGCCCTGCCAGATCATTTATGCCATTGCACGGCACGATTTCCTGTCGTACGTTATCGAACCGCATGTTGTTCAGTTAAACCCCAACGGCGAGTTTTCTTTTACCCACCAGCGCTTGTTTTCGAACACAGCCGAAGAATTTACCGATTGTATTGATGATATCGACCGTAAACTCATTAAAATTTTAGAGGATATTGAGCAGGGTAACATTATTAAAAAGTTTTATAAGAAGCCCATCCGCCCGTTTGAATTTTTTGCCAAGATTTTTAACGACCAGCTTTTTGATACGATCCGCCCCAAAATAGAGAAGAAACTGGTGGAGGCGCTGGCCCTTTTGGGCAGCAATAACAAGCAAATGTACCAGATGAGCAAGGAGGGTTACCCCGCCGGGCGAAAGGTACACATAGCAGACGAAGCCGCGACGGTGCTATTCCATTTCAGGCGTAATGAAGAGGAGATCCGTTATTTCCCTACCATTAAATACCAGGGCATGCGCATCGAGTTTATGTTTAAGGATGCCGAGGTGATCTGTAACCACCCTGCCTGGATGCTGCTGGGCGATACGCTGTATTATTTTGATAAAGAGATAGAGGGGAAAAAACTGCAGCCATTCCTTAACAAGCGATTTATTTCTATTCCCAAATCATCAGAGCAGTCTTACTTCGAAAAGTTTGTTGCCCCACTCATAGAAAAACATAACGTTTACGCCGAAGGCTTTACCATCAATACCGAAAAATATGATGCCACGGCATTTATTAAACCTATTTATGTAGAAGGCGGCACCTCGCAGCTGCAGCTATATTTTAAGTATGCAGGCTATGTTTTCCCTTACGGGGATGGCCGTACAATTTCTGTACGGATGGAGAAAACCGGTAACGATTACCTTTTTCACCGGATCAAACGCTCGGTAGCCTGGGAAAAAGGGAAACTTGCTGTATTGGAAGCGATGGGGTTAAAAACAGCTTCCTCGCTGTTTCAGAACCTGGAGGTTGCATCGCAAGAGGAAGAAGGCGACCGGTCTTTCCCGGTTTTTGAATGGCTAAACCAGCATCATGACGAACTGATAGAAAAGGGCTTTGAGATCGATCAGCCCGACGGGCAAAAACGTTATGTTTTTGGCAACACTAAGATAGACCTGGAGATAAGCGAAAATAACGACTGGTTTGATATTAACGCCGTTGTTTACTTTGGCCCCTACCGCATTCCGTTCATTCAGCTTAAAAACCATATTCTTAATCATAAAAAAGAGTTTGTACTGCCATCGGGCGAGATAGCCGTTATACCGCAAAGCTGGTTTTCGCAATACGGTAATTTGCTGCATTTTAGCGAGGGCGGCGACCAGCTAAAGCTGCGCAAACATCATTTGGGGTTGGTAAGCGATTTGCATGGCGGCGAGATGGCCGAGGTTGCCATGAACCGTAAGTTGCAAAAGCTGACCGATTTTGAAGAGACCGAAGATGTGCCCATGCCGGTAAATTTTGAAGGCAGCCTGCGCCCCTATCAAAAGGCCGGTTACAACTGGTTCCATTTTTTAAAGGAATACCACTTTGGGGGTTGCCTGGCCGATGATATGGGCCTGGGTAAAACCATCCAAACCCTTGCCCTGCTGCAAAAACATAAAGAAGATACCGAGGGTGCCGGCAGCAAAGCCACTTCGCTGGTAATAATGCCCACCTCGCTCATTTATAACTGGCTTAACGAGGCTAAAAAGTTTGCACCGCAATTGCGGCTGATGGTACATACCGGGGCGTTCCGCTATAAATCAGCAGAGGTGTTTGCCAATTATGATGTGGTAATCACTACCTACGGTATCAGCCGGATAGATATTGAAATGTTTAAGGCTTATTATTTTGATTATGTGATATTGGATGAAAGCCAGAACATCAAAAACCCTTCGTCAAAATCATTCCAGTCGGTACGGCAGTTAAAATCAAAGTTTAAATTGATATTGAGCGGTACGCCGGTAGAAAATTCGGTAAATGATTTGTGGACGCAGATGTCATTCATCAACCCCGGTTTATTAGGCGCGCAGCAATTCTTTCAGAATGAATTTGTGACCCCTATCGAGAAGAAGAAGGATGAGGATAAGGCCCGCAAGCTGCAAGCCATTATAAAGCCCTTTGTGCTGCGCCGCACCAAAGAGCAGGTAGCAACCGAGCTGCCGCCAAAAACTGAAAACCTGTTCTATTGCCAGATGAGCGAAGAACAGGCAGAAGTGTATGACAAGGTGAAATCAGAATACCGGAATGAATTGCTGCGCAGTATTGAAGATGGCACCTATGCTAAAACCCAGATCCAGGTACTGCAGGGGCTGATAAAATTGCGCCAGATAGCCAACCACCCCGCCATGATTGATGCCGAGTATGAAGGCGACAGCGGCAAGTTCGAAAATGTGGTACACACCCTGGCCAGCGTGCTGGATGGTGGCCACAAGGTGCTTATTTTTTCGCAGTTTGTAAAACAGCTTACCATTTACCGCGAGCATTTTGATAAAGAAGGTATCCCTTATGTTTACCTGGATGGCAGTACCCAAAACCGGGGCGATGTGGTTAAAAAATTCCAGGAAGATGCCAAAACACGGGTGTTTTTGATCTCGATAAAGGCTGGTGGGGTAGGCCTTAACCTTACCCAGGCCGATTACGTTTTCATCCTCGACCCCTGGTGGAACCCGGCGGTTGAGCAGCAGGCGATCGATCGCACGCACCGCATCGGCCAAACCAAAAATGTATTTATCTACAAGTTCATCACTAAAGATACCGTAGAAGAAAAGATATTAGCCCTGCAGCAGCGTAAACTAAGCGTTGCCCGCGCCCTTATCACCACCGAAGAAAGCTTTATCAAATCGCTTTCGGCAGATGATATTAAGGAGATATTGGGGTAAATGATATAAATGCTCTCGCTTGGGAGGGTTAGGGAGGGGTTTATACGCGAGGCCAACCCGTACCTGCCAGTTCACATCCCTGCGCATCCCTCCGAGGGAGGGGTATAAAATTAAATTTCCGGTTTCGGTGTCCACGCCGAAATTATACGAGCCATAAAAAAGGCTGATTTTTACATCAGCCTTCATCATATTTAAATTATTTCTTCGCTATCCTGTATAGTTTTCCGCTATCGGTCATGCCGTAAAGGGCGCCGTCTTTACCTGTTACAACTGCCCGCCAGCGTTCGTTTTTATCTTTTAACAAGCGCTCTTCGCCTGTAACCTTATTGGCTTTGATCACTAAGCGGGCTATGTGCTGGCCGCTTAGGCCGGCAACAAACAGGTTGTTTTTCCATTCGGTTATATTGCCTGTATAAAAAGTGATGTTTCCGGGCGATATGGTAGGGTCCCAGTAATAAACCGGTTGTGTTACGCCTTCTTTTTGCTGAATGCCTTCGCCAACTTTCTCGCCGCTGTATTCAATGCCGTAGGTAACTACCGGCCAGCCGTAATTTTTACCCTGCCGGATAATGTTGATCTCATCGCCGCCGCGCGGGCCAAATTCAGCTTCCCATAATTCGCCGGTTACGGGGTTCCAGGCCAGGCCGTCGGGGTTGCGTAGGCCATAGGCGTAAATCTCTGGCAGGGCGTTGGGTTTGCCGGCAAAAGGGCCGCCTGCAACAGCTTTACCTGCTTTGGTGATATGGATGATCTTGCCTATCCCGGCGCTTAGGTCCTGCGCTTTCATGCGGATATCTACGCCGCTTCTTTCGCCGGTGCTTACAAAAAGGTTCCCCTGCTTATCAAACACAATACGGCAGCCATATTGTAAAGTGCCTTTATATGGCGGGTTAGCCCTATAGATCACTTCCACATTTTCCAACTTGCTGTCGTCTGCAGATAACCTGGCTTTGGCAATAGCCAGTAACGAACCGTCGGCAGGCGGCTCGGAATAGCCCCAATAGATCATGCGGTTTTTGGCAAAGGCAGGGTCGATGGTTACATCAAGCAAGCCGCCCTGCCCGCGGGCCAGCACTGCGGGCAACCCGGCTATTTGCTTATCAAAACTGCCATTTGCTTTGAGGATGCGCATGGTGGCGCCCTTTTCGGTAATTAAAAAGCGGCCGTCGGGTAGTACGTGGATACCCCAAGGGTTTTTAAGCTCGCTGTTGATAACGGTTGCGGTGTAGGGTGTTTTTGTTTTTATACCCCCAATACGGGTTTGCCCGCGAAAGGCCGGTTTATAATTAGTGTTGGCGCTTTGTGTTTCTACAGGTGCAAGGGTGGTATCGCGTTTGGCATTAACAGCCTTTGCATGGCCGTTTATTGCGCTAAAAAGGCCTAAAGCAATCAGCAAATGTTTATTATAGGTTATCATAACAGATGTTTGGTTTAACAGGATTACGCAAGCGCCTGTTAGCAGGCTTGCGGTAATGCAAGGTATAAATTAGTTTTGCTATGTGGCGGGTTAAGTTAAAAAACACCCATTAATTGCGTTTAATGTGGCAGTATCGGCATGCCGTATCAGGGTCTTAAAGGATAAGCATTACTAACAACATGATGATCAGCATACCATAAGCAATGCCGCCTTAAAAACAATTTTAGCTGCAAATTGTATAGAACTAATTAAACCTTTCATCCCATGAAAAAACTTTTTCTTTTAACGCTTTTGATGATCAGCGCAGGCTACACCTTTGCGCAAAAAATGGCCTGTTGCAAACCGTCGGCTACACAACAATTTGCCATGCTGGCATCTGATAAAAAATTTCGTGCTTCACATAAGGATCCGGTAAAGTTTCATTTCCAGAGCGCCATCGGCAAAACCATTACCTATCATACAACAGATGGTAAAACAGCTAATGCCTACCTGCTAAAAGCAAAAACAGCAACTAATAATTATTTGCTGGTGATACATGAATGGTATGGCCTGAATGACTTTGTAAAACGCGAAGCCGAAAAAATGTACAATGATATAGGCAATGTAAATGTAATAGCCCTTGACCTTTACGACGGTAAAGTTGCCGACAATAGCCAGGATGCCGGCAAGTATATGCAAGCCGTAACTGATGCACGGGCAAAGGCCATTATAAAAGGGGCTATTGGTTACGCAGGTTCTAAAGCAAAAGTTGCTACTATTGGCTGGTGCTTTGGCGGTGGCTGGAGCCTGCAGGCAACCCTGCTGGCAAATAAACAGGCGGTTGGATGTGTGATGTATTATGGCATGCCCGAGCAGGATGTTGCTAAACTAAAAATGCTTAATTGCGCCGTACTGGGTAATTTTGCCAATAAAGACCAATGGATAAACACCAAAGTGGTTACTAAATTTGCTGCCGATATGAAAGCTGCCGGTAAAACGTTATACCTGCACCAGTATGATGCCGACCATGGTTTTGCAAACCCAAGCAACCCGGTTTATGATACCAACGCCAGTAAAGAAGCCTACGGCTATACGTTAACATTTTTAAAAACGCGGTTAAAGTAAAATTAATGTAAAGGGGCAAGCCTGCTTTTTGTAACATTGCACAAAATTTTAAATTGACAGCCGCCGCTAAAAAGATCTTCTCGTACCTTATAAAAGCAGCCATACTTGTTTTAGCTTTCCTGTTTATTTATAATAAATTTTTAGGAAAGAATGATGACCTGGCGCGCTTTGAAAAACTTATCTCGGTTATCAGCCGCGGGCAGGTTATTTACACGCTGTCGGCAGTTGTGCTGCTAATGGTTGCCAACTGGTTTTTAGAAAGTTTAAAATGGCAGTACCTGGCAAAAAAGTTAACCCGCGTATCGGTTTGGGAAGCGGTTGAGGCTGTTTTTTGCGGATTAACCTGGGCCATATTTACCCCCAACCGGATAGGCGAGTATGGTGGCCGCGTTATGTTTTTACCGCCGCGAAAACGCATCCACGGTGTATTTGCCATGGCCGTAGGCGCGTTTGCCCAAAACGTAATTACCAACCTGGTGGGCATACTGGCCTCGCTATGGTTTTTATATTACTTTTTAAATTTAAGTATCTGGTTATACCTGGGCATCGCCGTTTTATCGCTGGCTTTTTTAACACTGTTCCTGGTGTTTTATTTCCATATCAAATGGCTGGTAAGCTGGCTTGATAAAGTATCGTTCCTCAAAAAATATCATCGCTTTTTTGATATTATGGGGCGGTATAACCGCCACGAACTGCTGGTGGTGATCGGTTACAGCCTGGCCCGTTTCTTTGTATTTTCGTTCCAGTATTATCTTGTAATCCATTTGCTGCTGCCCGCCCTGCCGTTTTTTGGTATGATCATCACCGTGTTTGTGTTTATCTTTATCCAGTCGGCCCTGCCATCGTTAGATCTGCTGGATGTTGGCGTACGCAGTTATACGGCAACTCATTTATTTTTATTTATTACCAACCAGCAAATAGCTATTATTGCAGCGGTATCATCCATCTGGCTGATCAACCTGATTATCCCTGCCATCATAGGGTCGGTATTTGTTTTAAAATTGAAATTCTTTGACCGCACTGCATAGTATCATTTCTTTACTGCTAACAGGTTTATACCTGCTGGTAGTTGCCTGGCTAATAAAGGGCTGGGCGGCATTAAAGCGCCCTAACACCGGCGCGGCCGGTTTAACCACTAAAGTAACCATCCTGATAGCCGCACGTGACGAGGCCGAGCGCATCCACCTCACCATCAATGATATTATTGCGCAGGACTATCCCCGCCACCTTACCGAAATAATTATTGTGGACGACCACTCTACGGATGGCACGGCCGAAATAATTAGCAGCTATGCTGCGCATGGCGTAAAACTGTTACAGCTTAACGAGGATAAACCGTTAAACTCCTATAAAAAGAAAGCTATTTCAGAGGCTATCGGCCTGTCAACCGGCGAACTGATGGTTTGTACCGATGCCGATTGCCGCATGGGCACAGAATGGCTGTCATCCATTGTGGGGTACTACGAAACGCACCAGCCCGTAATGATCTCGTCGCCGGTTTCTTATTTTGAAGAAACCACTTTATTTGAGCGCCTGCAAACGCTGGAGTTTTCTTACCTAATCGGTATCGGCGCCGCATTTATAGGCAATGGCCGCGCATCAACCTGTAACGGGGCAAATTTTGCTTACCGTAAAGATGTATTTTACGAAGTGGGCGGTTTTAAGGGGATTGACGACCTGGCATCGGGCGATGACGAATTGCTGCTGCAAAAAGTAGCCGAAATTTATCCCGCCCGGATAGGCTTTTTTAAAAACCGCGACGCCGTTGTGTACACCCATGCCAAGCATACCCTGCAGGAATTTTTGCAGCAGCGGCGCAGGTGGGCATCCAAATCAACCCGGTATAAAGACAAAACTGTGGTAGCCCTGGCCGTTTGCATCTGGCTGTTTAACCTGTCGTTATTGGTTAATGCGGGGCTTGGCTTTTATAGTATTTTTTATTTTAAACTTTTCCTGGTTCAGTTTCTGCTAAAGTATCTGATAGAGGTAGCCTTTTTATTACCTATTACCGCCTTTTTTAAACGTACCAGTTTGGTGGGGTTGCTTATTATCCTGGCGCCCATACATATTATTTACTTTGTATATGTAGGGCTTATTGGCAACACCCGTAAATACGCCTGGAAAGGGCGGGTGGTTAGGTAGCGAAGTGTGGTTTTCCGGTCAGGCTAAAAAAAACATGGCTAAATCCTTAAAAAAAGGAATATTTAGTTATTTTAGGCTGCCTATACAACAATGCAAAACAACAACGATAGTTCTGGCGAGGATGAATTGATCAGGTTACTGCTAAAGCGGCAGTCCGAATTGAATTCGCTGTTGGAAGTTACCCGGGCAATCAATAAAAATACCCCAACCCCAACCCTGATACAAATGCTGGAGGTGATCCTGAAAAATTACCTGCAGATAGGCATGTTCCGTTTTTTGATAGAAAAAAGCGGGGCGTATAGTTGTATCTCTAAATATGGCGGTAATATAGAATCGCCCACAACGCTTAACCAAACCTGGGTACATCTTAATAAAATAAAAGCACCCGCCCCTTTAATAGGACATAGTAATGCTGTTTTAAGTAAATACAACTACTTTATCCCTATTTATCATAAAAACAAAGCACTGGCCTTTGCACTGATCGGCGATTTTAACACGTCGGGCGATATGCTCAACAACGACCTTAATTTTATTCAAACGCTCATCAATGTTATTGTGGTTGCGCTGGAGAATAAAAAGCTGTTTCGCGAACGCCTGCAGGCCGAGCGTTTTCAGCGCGAAATGGAGCTGGCTGTTGAGGTACAAAATATGCTGGTGCCCATGCGCGAGTATAAAGAGGATGGGATTGAAGTAGGCGCTAAATATTTACCGCACCAGGATATTGGCGGCGATTATTTTGATTTCTTCCGGCTGAACGAAACGGAATTTTTATGGTGTGTGGCCGATGTATCCGGCAAGGGAATTTCTGCGGCGCTGCTGATGGCGAATTTTCAGGCCAGCCTGCACGGCCTGGTTGCTATTGAAGATGAACTGACAAGCGTAGTAGAACGGCTTAATAAGATCATGATCAGGAACACCAAGGGCGAGCGTTTTATAACCCTGTTTTTGGCTAAATACAACGAGAAGACCCGTAAGCTTAACTACATTAACGCCGGCCATAACCCTACGATATTATATGCTGATGGTGAAGCCATCCCGCTAAAGCTGGGTACTACCATGATAGGTGCGTTTGAGGAGTTACCCTTCCTGAACGAAGGCGAGATTGACCTGGAGCCCGGCAGCCTTTTATTTAATTATACGGATGGGCTGATGGACCATGAATTGCAGAATGTTAAAAGCTGGGGCGAAGAAAAGCTGCTTGAGTTTGTAATTAACAACGGTGAACTTACCCCCGATGAATTTAATGCAACCCTGATGAATTATATTAACCAGGTGATAAAAGGCAAGCCGATTGATGATATTACATTGCTAACGATAAAAATATCTTAGATCCTCTCTCTGATATCCTTTATAGAGAGTGCTTTAAATACATGCTTTTCCTTCTCATTTGAAGAAGGCCGGCACCCTCTACCCAAACAATAATCCAAAAACCTCTTCTATCCGGCCTACAGGTTTTACATCAATCGTGTAACGAGAAAGGTCGAGGCGTTTTTTGTCCTTAGCAGCCGAGGGCATATTGTATTTGGAGATAAAAATTTGCTCGAAGCCCAGCTTTTGCGCCTCGGCAATGCGCTGTTCTACCCGGTTAACGGCCCGGATCTCGCCGGATAAGCCGATCTCGCCGGCAAAGCAGGTTTTGGCAGGTATGGGGATATCCTGATGCGAGGAGATGATGGCCGCTGCCAAACCCAGATCAATTGCCGGGTCTTCTACACGGATGCCCCCCGTAATATTCAAAAAAACATCCTGGTTGCCCAGGCGAAAACCGCAGCGTTTTTCTAACACGGCCAGCAGCATGCTCATACGCTTGGTATCAAAGCCCGTAGCGGTGCGCTGGGGCGTGCCGTAGGCTGATGTGCTTACCAGCGCCTGGGTTTCTATCAGCATCGGCCTCATGCCCTCTAAAGTGGCCGATATGGTGATGCCGCTTAAGGGTTCGTCCCGCTGAGATAACAAGATCTCTGACGGGTTAGACACCTCGCGCAGGCCCTCGCCCAGCATTTCATAGATCCCCAACTCAGATGATGAACCAAAACGGTTTTTAATAGTACGTAATATGCGGTACACATGGTGCCTGTCGCCCTCAAACTGCAAAACGGTATCCACCATGTGCTCCAGTATCTTCGGCCCGGCTATCATCCCATCTTTAGTAATATGGCCGATTAAAAATACCGGGGTAGAGGTTTCTTTGGCAAAGCGCAGCAATTCGGCCGTGCATTCGCGCACCTGTGATACGCTGCCCGGTGTTGATTCTACATGCGATGAATGCAGCGTCTGGATAGAATCTATCACCAAAACATCAGGCTGTAACTCTTCTATCTGCTTAAATATATTTTGAGTGGATGTTTCCGTAAGGATGAAACAAGCTCCAGCCCCCCGGCCCCCTGAAGGGGGAGTAAGGCTACCAGTCGCGTCAAAAGCTCCCCCTTCAGGGGGGTGGGGGGCTAACCGCTCCGCCCGCATCTTTATCTGGTGATCGCTTTCCTCGCCCGATACATAAAGCACTTTTACATTGGGCATGTTCAAAGCCAGTTGCAGCATCAGGGTTGATTTGCCTATGCCCGGCTCGCCGCCTATCAGCACTAAAGACCCGGCAACAATACCGCCGCCTAAAACGCGGTTAAACTCTTTATCGGGTGTAAGCAGGCGGTGTTCTTCTTTAAACGTGATATCGGCTACCTCTACCGGTTTGTTCGCCCGTTGCGATGATGCCGGGCTGGCCTTCCAGTTGGGGACAGATGCGCTCGATTTTTCTAAAATTTCTTCTACAAAAGTGTTCCACTGCTGGCAGCTTGGGCACTTGCCCAGCCACTTGGCCGATTCGAAGCCACAGCTTTGACAGAAATAAGCGATCTTGGTTTTAGCCATGTTGTTAATGTGCAGATATGCGCATGTGCAAATATGCAGATTATTATTTAATGTACTAATTTATTTAGCAATTGCTGTTTGGTTAAAAATGCTTTTACACATGTTATTAGGGATTTAAAGCAATTAAATTATATTTATCAGATGTTTACTAAAAGGATTTTACTACTCGGTACCCTGTTATTAATTGGCCGGCAGGTTAAGGCCCAAAGCGCTTTTAGCGCCATGCCTCATTTATTTATCACCCCTAAAAACTATGTGGTTACTTATACCAAACAGGCCCCCAAAATTAACGGCCACATCAACGACCCGGTATGGCAGCAAGCCGCATGGACGGATAAGTTTATAGATATTGAAGGCGACCTGAAGCCAGCCCCGAATTTAAACACGCAAATGAAAATGCTTTGGGGCGATAGCTGCCTTTTTATTGCCGTTAAAATGGAAGAACCGCACCTTTGGGCCAACCTGACCAGGCACGACGCCGTTATTTTTAACGACAACGATTTTGAAATATTTATAGACCCGGACGGGGACGGCCGCGATTATTTTGAGATAGAGGTAAACCAGTTGAACAAGATCTTCGACCTGTTTATGCCCAAGCCATATAGAGACAGGGGGGATGCCCTCATCAGTTGGGATACTCCGGGCATGCAATCGGCGGTGCAGCTGCAGGGTACATTAAATAACCCTGCAGACAAGGATACCGGATGGACCGTGGAGTTTAAGATCCCGTTCAGTTCTGTTAAAATGGGCTTTGCTGCGGGTGCGCCTAAAGAGGGCGACCTGTGGCGCGTAAACTTCTCTCGCGTGGAGTGGGATACAGCAATTAAAAACGGTAAATATGTTAAACTGAAGGATGCCGCCGGCAAAAAACTGCCCGAGCGTAACTGGGTATGGTCTGCCCCCGGCATTATTAATATGCACGCGCCCGAGCGCTGGGGGTATTTGCAGTTTACCAAAAGCACTACTGCTGATAAGGCAACGTTTACCATGCCGTATGCCGACTTGCAAAAACAATACTTGTGGCTGGTGTACTATAAACAGCGGGAGTACCGGGCAACACATCAGGCTTATGCCAACAATCTGCCTGATTTGGGGATCGATGCCGCTAACTATACGATCAACAGTAAAGAGAATACATTAACCGTTGAAGGTACAAAAAACCAGTTTATTGCTACCATTACAGATGGCGGTGGTAAAACATGGTCGGTTGATAATAGCGGGGCGCTTAGGTAAATAGCAAATAAAAAGAGCAGGTGCTTATCATGCATCTGCTCTTTTTTACGTTTGCATTTTAAATGCAAACATTTACAACTTTATTTCTTCGTCTTTAGCCGAGAAGAATTTAAACTCGGTGATCTGGTAAGCAGGGTTGCTTTTTATCCGGATCCACTGGTTGTATTTAAAGTACCATTTCATCTGGCGGGTGTATAATCCCTTTTTGATGTACGCCTCTATGTAGGGGTGTACACAAAGTGTAATGTTTTTCTCGTTTTGCTCTTCCAGTATGTAATTGAAATTGTTTTCAATATCATCTATCAGTAAAACGGTTGGCCTGATGCTACCGGTACCGCCACAAGCAGGGCAAACCTCGCTGGTCACAATATTCATTTCGGGCCTTACCCGCTGGCGGGTAATTTGTATCAGGCCAAATTTGCTTGGCGGCAAAATAGTATGCTTTGCCCTGTCATCAGCCATTTGTGCTTTAAGGTAATCAAAAAGCTCTTTACGGTTGGTAGGCTTGTGCATGTCAATAAAATCCACCACCACTATACCACCCATATCGCGCAAGCGCAACTGGCGGGCAATTTCTTTGGCAGCTTCTTTATTAACCTGGTAAGCGTTCTCTTCCTGGTTCTCTTTATTGGCAGTACGGTTACCGCTGTTTACGTCAATAACGTGCAGGGCTTCGGTATGCTCAATAACCAGATAGGCGCCACCGGCAAGGTTTACTGTTTTGCCGAAGGTTGACTTTATCTGCTTATCAACACCGTGGTGCTCAAAAAGCGGCTCCTTGTGCTTATGCAACCTTACAATACCTTCCAGGTCCGGAGAGATCTCGTGGATATAAGACCGCACCTCTTCATACATACTTTGTTCGTTCACATAAATATGCTGAAAATCCGGGTTCAGGATATCCCTTAAAATGGTTGATGTACGGCCAATCTCCCCCAAAACCTTTTTAGAGGGTTCGGTACCGTGCAATTTGGTCACAAAGGTTTCCCATTTGGATATCAGGTCCAGCAGGTCTTTCTGCAATTCCTGCACCCCCTTACCCTCAGATACGGTGCGGATGATCACACCAAAATGCTTCGGCTTAATACTTTCAACCACCTTACGCAGGCGGGTACGTTCTGTATTGCTCTTGATCTTTTTTGAGATGGATATCACCTCAGAAAAAGGCACAAGTACAACATACCGGCCCGCTATTGACAGGTCGGAACTTAAGCGGGGGCCTTTTGTAGAAATTGGCTCCTTGGCTATCTGTACCGGTATAAGCGCGCCTTTTAATAAAACATCAGAGATTTTGCCCCCTTTGTTTATATCAGCTTCGGGCTTAAAATTATCTAAAAGCTTCGATTGATATCCACCGCTACGTACTTGTTTGGTAAGCTTTAACAGGCTTTGTACCTGGGGCCCCAAATCAAGGTAATGCAAAAAGGCATCTTTCTCATAACCAACGTCCACAAAAGCGGCATTCAGGCTCGGCATAATTTTTTTAATGCGGCCCAAATAAATATCGCCAACAGTATAATTGTTAGTGATCTGCTCTTTATGGAGTTCTACAAGCTGTCTGTCCTGTAATAATGCAATAGTAGCCCCGTTGGGGGATGAATCGATAATTAATTCTTTTATCAACTGCTACTCCATTTCTTAAAACGGCGCAAAATTGCACCGCAAGTTAATAGGTGGGTAATAAAACTCACATAAAAACCCCGGTAAAAACCGGGGTAATAAACTACTTAAAGCAGCTTATTTTTTCTTATGTCTGTTTTTTCTTAAACGTTTTTTACGTTTGTGGGTAGCCATTTTATGTCTTTTACGTTTTTTACCGCTTGGCATAGTAATAATTTTTAAATGTGATTAATTTATTTTTTTAATTCCTTTATATACTCATCAATGCGCTGCCCGGCAACCGGGTCGTTCATTAATTCTTTGCATTTTTCATAAGCCGCAATAGCTTCCTGTTTTTTGCCCAGTTGTTTGTAGCTTTCTGCTAAATAAAAATTAGCTTCTATCTCTTCCTTCTGTGCAAGTAACGTTTTAAATCTGTCAACCGCCTTTTCATACTGGCCGCTCTTAATGGCAAACATACCCAGGTTAAGCAGCGCATCATGGTTTTTAGGGTCCTGCTTTACTACATCAAGCAAAAGGGCTATTCCCTGCATGGGCATAGCACCGCCGTTTACATAGGCAACACCTAAACCTGTTTTAGCCTCAAGGTTGGCGGGCTGCAGTTTGGTAGCATGGTTAAATGCCTCAACGGCATTGGCAACATATGTACCTTGTGCAGCAGTATCCTGTGCTATTTTATAAGCCGCGTTAAAACGGTTACCTGCATCCAGCCAATCTGCCATGCTGTTGCTTTTGCGGGCAACCTCAAGGTAATAAAATGCTGCAGGTGCCGGCTGGGTAACGCTATCCCATGCTTTGGCTAATTGCTTTTGCAGAGTAACTTTATCTGCCTGGCCGGCGGTTTTAAGTTTTTCCTCAAGCCCGGTTATTTCTTTAGCTATAGACATATCGATGCTGGGTTTAGCCAGTGCCGATACCGATGCTGCGTTTATATTAGCGTTTGGTTTTAATGCCGAAGCTGTTGCCGCAGCAGCTGTGCCGCGTGTTGCTTCTTTAGGTTTAACCAAACCCTTAACCGGTAAAGAATACAAATAGCCCATAACAGCAATAACTGCTACACCTATAACTATTTGTTTCTTCCTCATGCCTTATTATTATTTAGCTGCTTTAGCAGTTTTGTTGCCTGTACGTACTTTTTCTACAAAAGTTTTAGCCGGTTTAAAGCTTGGTACAAAATGCTCTGGGATAATAATGGCAGTATTTTTTGAAATGTTACGCGCTGTTTTTTTCGCTCTCTTTTTAACTACAAAGCTACCGAAACCTCTTACATAAACGTTTTCGCCACCAACCATAGAGGTTTTAACTACCTTAAAAAACGCCTCAACAGTTTCCTGTACATCAACTTTCTCTATTCCTGTTTTAGATGAGATTTCAGCTATAATTTCTGCCTTGGTCATATCTTGTTTTCTTTTATTTAAATGTATAAATACTTAACTGTTTTGGGGTTGCAAAAGTATCGCTTTAAAATTAAAGATTAAAATAAATAGCAGATTTTTTTTCGGGCGGGGCCAAACAGGCATTTTTGGCGCTTAATTATGATACTCAGATGATAAGATGTTACTTTGTATCAAATGAATTTCTCTGCAGAACTGATTAACTGGTATAACGATAACAAGCGCGACCTGCCCTGGCGAAAAACTACAGATGCCTATGTAATATGGCTATCTGAAATTATATTGCAGCAAACGCGGGTAGAGCAGGGTATGCCTTATTTTTATCGCTTTGCCGAAAAGTACCCTACCGTAACGGCCTTTGCAGCAGCGGCCGAGGATGAAATATTAAGGTTATGGCAGGGCCTGGGCTATTACTCTCGCGGGCGCAATATGTTAAAAACGGCCAGGCTGGTTGTTGAAAAATATGATGGAACATTCCCTGTAAAATATACCGATCTGATACAGCTTACCGGTATTGGCGAATATACGGCTGCTGCAATTTCTTCGTTCTCGGCAAACGAAGCCCGTGCCGTTGTAGATGGAAACGTTTACCGGGTACTGGCCAGGTATTTTGGAATTGATGAACCTATAAATTCGCCAAAGGGCAAAAAAATGTTTCAGCAAATTGCCGACGATATGCTTGACCGCCACCGCCCGGCAACCCATAACCAGGCTATGATGGAATTTGGTGCAATGCTTTGCAAACCTAAAAATCCTGCCTGCGGTATATGCCCTGTAAGAACCGGTTGTGTTGCCTTTAAAACAAACGCAACAACCCATTTACCGGTAAAATTAAAGACGGTTAAAGTACGGAAACGCTATTTTAACTATATGTTAATATCCGACGGAGAAAAGGTATTGATGAATAAGCGTGGCGATGGTGATATTTGGGCCAATATGTACGATTTGCCGTTAATTGAAACAAGTGAACTGATAGAGCCTGTGGAGTTATTGCAGATGCCGGAGATGAAAATATTTGGCAAAAACATTACTTTAAAGGATAATACCGCTGTAATTAAGCACGTACTTACGCATCAGCATATATTTATGAGGTTTTTGGTTTTAAAAGATTTACCCGAAAAGCTGCAGCAGAACTGGTTTTTTACCGGTATTGATGATCTGAAAAACTTAGCTATGCCGCAGCGCGTTTTTATATTTATAAAATATTTTTTTAATTTCTAAATAATTCTCCGTTAATTTATGGCATGTCTGGAATTAATAAAGTAATACTGGTTGGGCATTTAGGAAAGGACCCTGAAGTACGCCATTTAGAAGGAGGGGTTGCGGTGGCAAGCTTCCCTCTGGCAACATCTGAAACGTTTAATAAGGATGGCCGCAAGGTTGAGCAAACCGAGTGGCACAATATTGTTATGTGGCGTGGCCTGGCAGATGTAGCCGCAAAATTTTTACAAAAAGGCAAGCTGGTTTATATTGAAGGCAAGCTGCGCACCCGTTCTTTTGAAGATAAGGAAGGAATCAAAAAATATACTACCGAGGTAGTTGCCGAAAATTTTACCATGCTGGGTCGCAAAACCGATTTTGAGAATGATAATGCACCCAAACAGGCATTAAAAACATCAGATACCGATGGCTACCGCAACAACGATGCAGATGACCTTCCATTTTAACCAATTATAAACCTAAAATGTAAAGCCCCGCATATTGTGCAGGGCTTTGTTATTTAATAAGCTATGTAATCGCCTTTACCTGGCGCCCGGGGGGCAATGTTGTTTTAGGTAATTGGTATAAAGTGTGTGCAGATGCGCAACCGTGCCCGGCCCTTCAGATATGCCGTGCGTGCGGTTGGGGTAAGCCATCATCTGGAATTGCTTGTTATTTTTCACCAGTTCGTTGATCAGTTCCTCGGCGTTTTTGTAGTGTACGTTATCATCGCCTGTACCATGTATATACAGCAGGTTGCCTTTTAAATTCTTAGCATAAGTTATAGGCGAGCCTTTGATGAACGGCGCCCGGCCCTCATCATTAGTGGGTACGCCCATATAACGTTCCTGGTAAATATTGTCATAAGTCAGCTGGTCGCCCACGGCGGCTACGGCAATGCCGGTTTTATAGATCTCCGGATACTGAAACATCAGGTTAAGCGTTGACGAACCACCACCGCTCCAGCCCCATACGGCTACGCGGGATGAATCTACATAAGGCCACTTTAAAATCTCTTTTGCGGCCATTGCCTGGTCGCGGATGTTAAGGATGCCAATATTTTTATAGATCGATTTACGCCATCCGGCCCCTTTAGGTGCCGGTGCGCCGCGGTTCTCTACCGAGATGTAGATGTAACCATCATCGGCCATGTTGCCGTTGTACATAAAGTTCATACCTGCGCCATAAGTATCTGTTACGGTTTGTGAAGCGGGTTCGCCGTAAACATAAAATACAACGGGGTATTTTTTTGACGGATCAAAATTGGTTGGTTTTTTCATCCAGCCGTCAATTTCGATGCCATCAACTGTTTTAACCTTAAAAAACTCGGTTTTGTTAACAGCGTTTGCATTCAATTTAATGCTGTCGCCGCTTAGGTGCTGATGGGTTGGCAGGCTAACCAGTTCGTTTTGCGGCAGTGTGTAGGCATTAGAGAAGCTATGCAGGGCCAGTTTGCCATTTGGGGATATATCATAATCATGGCTGCCGGCCTGGCTTGCAGGGCTTAAACGTTCGGCGTTGCCGCCGTTGATTTTTATACGATACAGGTAATTTTGTGTAGCGTTTGCAGGCGATGCGCTATAATAAATATAACCGCCCGGTTCGTCTATCAGATCTATGCCGGTAATATCATAATTACCTTTGGTGATCAGTGTTTCTTTGCCGTCGCGGGTAATTTTGTAAATATGCCTCCATCCGTCTTTTTCGCTCACCCATAAAAAGTCCTTGCCTTTGTTCAGCCATTCCCAGCCAACCGGGTTGCCGTTATTCCAGCGGGATTTGCCGTCTATCCATGCCTTATCGTTTTCCTGGTGAATGATGCGGGTTGTTGCATTTGAAATGTTACCGATAAATATTTTACTTTCGGTTTGTGCGCGGTTCAGCTGCTCCAGGATGATCTCGTTAGGGTTTTTGGTCCACTCCATCCGGGTAATATAATGCTGTATGGCATCGCCGGGGATATTCATCCATTTGTTGGCCGCAGTATTTACATCCACTACACCTATACGCGCCATGCTGGGGTCTTCGCCTGCAACAGGGTATTCCACAGGTACGGTAAAGGAGTAGGTAGAATCCGTAGTGTTCAGCATCAGGTAATTTTTGATCTTGCCGGCATCTATCTGCCAATAAGCAATATTCCTGCTATCCGGCGACCAGCGAAACCCGTCGCGGCAATCAAACTCTTCCTCATAAGCCCAGTCAAACGTGCCGTTGATCAATTTTTTGGTGCCATCGGTAGTTAGTTGTTTAATACTGCCATCGGCCAGGGTCTCCACATAAATATTGTGGCCGCTTACATAGCCCACCTTACTGCCATCCGGCGAAAATTTGGCAAACATAAGGGATGATGCAGGCAGGTTGCCGCCCAGTTTAGCCAGCTTTTTAGCGGTGAGGTCATACACCCAGTAATCGCCGCGGGTATCATAACGCCAAACCTTTTTAGTGTTGTTGTTGATCAGTACCTTTTGCCCGTCATCAGATAAGGTAAACCTGCGGATAGCGATAGGCGCTTTACCCTCCGGCGTTAGCATTTGTTTGGTTATCCAGGTGGTTTGTTTGCCGGCGTCGCGGGCATCCACCAACAATATTTCTCCGCTTTTTATTTTGTAGTACTGGTTGCCGTCTTTGGTCCAGTTGGTGCGGCCCTGGGCGGTGGCAATACCTTGCCAAAGCAATGGCATGGCAAGCATCAGCAATAATAAGCCTGTGCGGCAGATCTTTAAATTCATGTTGTTGCTATTGATTAGGATATAATTTTTAAATAAATAATGCTGCTGTAAATTTTGCGTTAAATTAGCATTTTAAAGCCTCTGATATTTTATCTGCCATGAAAAAATTACACATACTGTTTTTATGCCTTATTGTTGGTATTACCGTAAACGCACAGGAGGTTGACAGGAGCAAGTTTATAAAGGACAGCCTGGATATATACATTAACAAAGCACTTACCGACTGGCGCATCCCCGGCGCTGCCGTAGCTATTGTAAAGGATGGTAAGATCATCCTGATGAAAGGGTATGGTATCAAAGAACTTGGCCTGCCCGGCAAGGTAGATGCCAATACCCTGTTTATGATAGGCAGCAATACCAAAGCATTTACCGCAACAGCCCTGGCCATGCTCCAGGCCGAAAAAAAGTTGTCGCTGGATGAAAAGGTGACCAAATACATCCCCGAGTTTAAGCTGGAAAACAAGGCAGCCGGCGAAATGGCCACTGTAAAAGATCTGTTGAGCCACCGCCTGGGGTTTCGCACCTTTCAGGGCGATTTTACCTTTTATAATACCAACCTGAGCCGCCACGAAGTGATAGAAAGATTGGGCAGGTTAAAAGCCACCTACCCGTTCCGTACTACGTGGGGATATACTAATGCCGCGTTTTTAACCGCCGGCGAGATCATCCCACGGGTTACCGGCAAACAATGGGAAACTTATTTAAAAGAAAATATTTTTGCACCGCTGGGCATGAACAATACCCTGGCCCTAACAGCAGAGATGCCCAAAGCACTAAACCGTAGCGTACCGCATACCCTGGTTGATGGCCGTTTAACCGCCATACCGTACTGTAATATTGATGGATTGGCGCCTGCGGGGAGCATCAGCTCATCAGCAAGCGATATGAGCAAATGGGTAATGGCCTTGCTGGACAACGGTAAAGTGGGCGGCAAACAGGTAATACCTGCTGCGGCCATAGCAGCCACCCGCCAGCCGCAGGATTATGTGGGCAGTGTAGAACACCTAAGCGGCGAAACTGGCTTTCAGCTTTATGGGTTGGGCTGGTTCCTGCAAAATTATAAGGGCCGCCGTTTGGTAATGCACGATGGTGGCGTTAGCGGATACGTATCGTCGGTAACGTTGGTACCCGAAGAAAAGTTAGGTATCGTGATCCTGACCAATACCGATAAAAACGACTTTTTTGAAACCCTGCGTTGGGATATATTGGACGCCATGTTTAAAAACAAGAATTACCATTATAATGATACCTACCTTAAATACGAACAAACAAACACCACCCAGTTTAGGGCCATTGATAAAAAAATGCGCGACAGTACCCTGCTTAACCTGAAGCCCGAACTATCGCCTGGTAAATATACCGGCAAATACGTGAACGACTTTTACGGCAGCCTGGAAATTACCCAGGGCGAAAAGAATAACGAACTGGAGATCCGTTTTGAACATCACCCTAAAATGTTTGCCAACCTGCAGCCACTGGGCGGTAACCGCTTTTATGTAACCTTCTCCGACCCGGTTTTGGGTAAAGCCATCTTCCCGTTTTTTGTGAAGGACGGCAAGGTAACCGGCTTGCGTGTTAAGGTGGCCGATTTTGTAGAGTACGGCTCCTACGATTTCCGGAAGGTGGAAAAGTAGGGCATTTTTTCCTTATTTCTTCGTCTTATCCTGCTTGCCGGATAGGCCCGAACACGTTAACAAGTTGATGGTGCAAACCGCCATTATGCCCCCTTATTTTCTTAAATTTACATCATGCAATCTCCCTTAAATAAATACAACGTTAAGTTTCAGGAAGCGCTGGCGGGCTTAAACCCCGAGCAGCTGGCCGCCGTTAACCAAATGGACGGCCCCGTATTAGTGGTGGCTGGCCCGGGCACGGGTAAAACGCAGATCCTGGCGGCACGCATTGGTAAGATACTAACGGATACCGACGCCCTGCCCAGCGAGATCCTTTGCCTTACTTATACCGATGCGGGCGCTGTTGCGATGCGCAAGCGCCTGTTTGAATTTATTGGCCCGGATGCTTACCGCATTAACATATATACCTTCCACGCGTTTTGTAACGAGATCATCCAGGAGAACCTGGAATATTTTGGTAAGCTGAACCTGGAAGCCTTATCCGACTTGGACTCGGCTATGCTGTTCCGCGAATTGGTGGATGAATTTGGGAACGACCATTTATTAAAACGTTTTACGGGCGATGTTTACTATGATGCACCGAGGCTGAAAAAGCTTTTTTCGACCATGAAAACCGAGAACTGGACGGAAGACCTGGTTAAACAAGCCGTGCAGGAATACCTGGACGACCTGCCCAACCGCGAAGAGTTTATTTACAAGCGCGCCAACGCTAAAGCCGGGATCAAAATAGGCGACCCCAAGCAAAAAGATATCGATAAAGTGCAGGAGGCCATGAGTAAACTGCTGGCTGCCGTTGCCGAATATCAAAACTACGCCCGCAAAATGCGCGACAAGAACTGGTACGACTATGACGACATGATCATCTGGGTGTTGAAAGCCTTCCGCGAGAATGAGGAGATCTTGCGCCGCTATCAGGAGCGTTACCAGTATATTTTAGTAGATGAGTTTCAGGATACCAGCGGCTCGCAAAACGAGTTGCTGCGGTTTTTGCTGAATTACTGGGATACGCCGAATGTATTTGTGGTGGGCGACGACGACCAGTCGATATTCAAATTTCAGGGAGCCAACATGCGTAATATCCTGGATTTTGCCGGCGATTACGTAGATACGCTTAAAACCGTTGTGCTAAGGCATAATTACCGCTCTAATCAGCACATCCTGGATATTTCAAGAGCGCTCATCAACAATAATAACGAGCGTTTAACTGCACAGCTAAACCTGGATAAAAATTTGCGATCATCGCACCCGCGCTTTACGCAGGAGATCATCGAGCCATCCATCAAAGAATATGAAAACCCCAGCCAGGAACTGGTAGATGTTGCCCTGCACATCAAACGCCTGGTTGATAAAGGTACCCCTCCGGGCGAAATTGCGGTGATCTACCGTAACCACAGCCAGGTAGAAGAGTTGCTGCATTTTTTAGATACGCAAAACATCGCCGTAAATACCAAGCGTAAAATTGATGTACTCACCATCCCTTTCGGCGAGAAGATCATCAACATTTTGCGTTACCTGAGCATGGAGCTGGATTCGCCCTATAGCGGCGATGAATTGCTGTTTGAGATCCTGCATTATGATTTCTTTACCATTCCGCCTATCGAGATTGCTAAGGCCAGCATAGCGGTATCTAAAGAGAATTTTAGCAGTACAACTAATAATACAGCAAAAACTTCGTTACGCCGGTACATCAGCGAGTTAAAATTAGCGGCGCAAACAGATCTGTTCAGCAAGCATACCACGCAGGAAATGAAATTCCTGGTGAATGATATTGATGCTTTGTTAACCGATGCCGTAAGTGTTACGCTGCAACAGTTCTTCCAGAACGTAATTGCCAAAATGGGCATCCTTAAATACATTATGCAGCAGCCCGATAAAGGCGTGCACATGCAAATGCTGACCAGCTTTTTCGACTTTTTGAAAGATGAAAGCCGCAAGAACCCCGAGATCAAGCTGTCGGAACTGATCATGATCATCGACCTGATGCGCAAAAACAACATCCGGCTGGAGCTGAATAAGGTAATATTTTCTGACAACGGCATTAACTTTTTAACCGCGCACGGCTCAAAAGGGCTGGAGTTTGAGCACGTGTTCTTCATCGGTTGTGATAAAAAAACCTGGGATGCCAAAGGCCGCAATAGCGGCTTTAGCTACCCGGATACCTTAACCAAATCAGCATCGGATGATATTGCCCAAAAAGAGGAATCGCGCAGGTTGTTTTATGTGGCGCTTACCCGCGCCAAACAATGCCTGAATGTATCTTACGCCGGTAAAGACAAAAACGGCAAGGACCAGGAAGCATCGCAATTCATCGGCGAGATACTGGCCGATACGCATTTGCAGGTAAGCTACCCTAAAGTAAGCAGCGATGATATGCTTACCTTTTTTGCTACCCAGTTTAGCGAGGCGGATAAGCCGGTGGTAGAACTGCTGGACAGGAATTATATTAACCAACTACTGCAAAATTATACGCTATCGGTTACGCACCTTAGCAATTACCTGGATTGCCCGCTGAGGTTCTATTTCCAGTGTTTGATCAGGGTGCCGTCCGGTAAAAGTCCTTCGGCTACCTTTGGGCAGGCCGTGCACTGGGCGCTTAATAAAACGTATCGCAGACTTAAAGAGAACGACAACGAATTTTTATCTACCGAAGAATTTTTAAAAGAGTTTCGCTGGTATATGTACCGCAACCGCGATTCGTTCACCAAGGAGGATTTTAAGCGCCGGGTTGATTACGGCGAAAAGATTTTGCCGCTTTATTACGAGCAAAATGTCCCTGCCTGGAATAAAGTAGCCCAAACCGAGCGCAGCATTAAAAATATTGAAGTAGCCGGTGTGCCCATTAAAGGTAACCTGGATAAGATAGAGTTTGACGGCAAACAGGTAACCGTTGTAGACTACAAAACAGGCCGCGTACGCAACGCCAAACCCAAACTGGAAAGACCGACCAACGAAGAGCCAAACGGCGGCGACTACTGGCGCCAGGCGGTGTTCTACAAGATATTGGTAGATAACGACCGCACCAATGATTGGGAGGTGATCAACACTATTTTTGATTTTGTAGAGCCCGAAAAGGAGGGCGAATACTACAAGGCCAAAGTGGTGATATCACCCCAGGATATTGAAGAAGTAACCGGCCAGATCACCACTGTTTACCAAAAAATAATGGCCCACGACTTTAACACCGGCTGCGGCAAAAAAGAATGCGACTGGTGCCACTTCGTCAAAAGCAATTTTAAACAACCCGAAGGCATGCTGGCAGTCGCTGAAGGAGAGGATGGCGAAGAGTAATATTTACTCTCCCTACATAATTACACCCTATGTCATTTCGAACGAACATGGGCAGGATTGTGTGGAGTGGCGAGGAGAAAACTTTTACATTATACAGGCGGCCATGCAGGTTCGCCAAATCGCTTGTAAAAAGATTTCTCCTCGCATCTCGTTCGAAATAACAGGGGATAGTAGAAAAGTAAAATTGGTGGTTTTTTACCATGTGCTCGCGCAAGTTTAGCATAGCGTAACTTGTGTGTGGGTATTGTGCAAGCTTTCAGCTTGCGTCAGCTGAAAGCTGACCTTGTGCGAAGTCACGAGCTATAAGCTCGCGACAGCATTTTAAGGAGAAAAATGTAAAAGCAGCAAGGAAATTAATGCGATTTATCAACTGATATTGTTTCAAGACCAGTTTCGCCTTCTTTAAGTCTCAATTTGAAATCATCTATTTTGTAAAGGTGTTCTGCTGTTCTAAACTTCGAATAATTGTCTTTATTAGATGATACATAAAATAGTACTAATTTAAGTATTTCAAAATATACAGTGATTGCCTTTAATAAAAAATCAGTTTTGCTTTCTTTTTCAAATTCATGGAACAATGCTCTTTGAATAGTTGTCCTATGAATTATTTTTCTAATATGTTCAACCTCCTTTGTATCATACGCATAATTTATATTATGCCTTAATTTTCGAGCTAATTGTTTTTCAAATTCATGTAATAACAAAGGATATTCGTCAGAATGTTTTTCTAAAATCACAATGCCATTTTTCAGCATTATCATTTTAAAATGATTTGTAACATCATTTACTAATATTTTATTTACTTCTGCAGAAGATGCTCTTGTTTGAATACTTAACCTTAAGCCATGAGATTTTAATCGAATGATTACAGCACAAATAACCAAACTAAAACATAAAATAATTCCGATAACTATTGCAACAATATCCATAGTTATTTATAAATAAGCAGGTACCAAGAAACAACGCAACTTATTAAACCGAAAAGAGTATGTAATATTATATGGTTGGTTAATCCTAAATATATTATTATTAAAAAAAGTGCCAAATTGATAAATATTGCAATAATAAAAATGTTTTTTATGGATTCAATCTCTTCTGGTTTGACGTTTGCAGAAGTGTCATACGATATAATAAATTTACCATGTTCAAATTTATAGTGTGGATTTATACCTAAAACTTTGCTTGAAATGAAATGATCAAAATGAAAGAAGGGTAATAATTGTCCCAGACTTAATCCTCCTAATGATATCCCTATCGTATTAAAGTCTTTCTTCATTATAATTCTCAAAAAAAACTGTAGGAAAATTGCAAAAGCAGGAATGATAATAAGAATTATTCCTTTTTTTGATATTATTTTTTTCATTGCGGTTCAGGTTAAAATGCAATATATGAATAATCTGCCTATGCAACAAAGTAAATCAATGTTAAAAAATGATTTGCTATTAGTTATTTTCCAGTTTATTTACTGCTGGTTCTTGGAGGAACCATTGCAAGTCAACGCTCTTAATTAATTAGGTATGATATTTTGCTGGTGCAAGTTTAGAGTAGCGTAACTTGTGTGTGGGTATTGAGCAAACTTTCAGCTTGCGTCAGCTGAAAGCTGACCTTATGCTAAATCAAGAGCTATAAGCTCGCGATAGCATTGTTCTTACCGGAGATTGCTCCGTACTTCACAAAAACGTGTGGTAAATTATTAAAATCTGGTGGCAATGTATTGTCACCACAGATTTGATTTTTCTGATTATTAGATAGTTATAAATATTCATGAGTGTTCACGGCTGTGAACGTGAACACCTGCTTAACATGCTTTGCTTTTTCAAGAGGAGGGGGTATAAATAGGAAAGCCTCCGCATTTCATTTGCAGAGGCTTTATGCTTTTATTTATTTTCCAGCTTGCTGGCCGCGGGTTCATCCAAAAACCATTGCAGGTCGGCGCCCTGGATGAGTTGGGCGGGATACTCCTGGATATCCGTTGGATCTTCGAGGATATGTTTTACGGCTTCGGCCTTGCCTGCCCCGTAAACCAGAAAAGCGATGTGATGCGCGTTATTGATCAAGGGAGCGGTAAAGGTAATGCGGTTCATTTTTACCTCGTCTATATATAAGGCCTGTACTGATGCGCTGTCGTCTGTCAATACTGATGTATGCGGAAACAGCGAAGCCGTATGTGAGTTATCGCCCAGGCCTAATATCACCAGATCAAAACAGGCGTTGTGCCCGTCGAAAAAGCCAATAAGGTGGCGGGTATAATCTTTGGCGGCTTCTTCGGCACCCAATGCCGTTTGCACGGCATATATATGCGATGGATCGATACCCAGCGGGTCAAACAGGGTTTGTTTGGCCATCAGGTAGTTACTTTGCGCATCGGTTAGGGGCACATCGCGTTCGTCGCCAAAAAAGAAGTAAACTTTATCCCATTCAATACTATCACGGTATTCGCTTGCCAATAACTCATGCAGTTTTTTTGGCGAACTGCCACCACTAAGCGCAACGCTAAAACGGCCGTTGGACTCGATAGCCTGTTTGGATAGATCGGCAAAGTGCCTGGCCAATGCGGCCAGCACTTCGGTATCCGTTTGATAGATGTTCAGTTTCATGTTCATTGTTTTTACCTGTTGGGCCTCACCCTGTTCTCTCTAAAGGAGAGGCTTCGTATCCGTTATTATTTTTTGCCGTTTACAGGCAGGGTGAACCAGTTGTATCCATCGCGGGCAATCAGCGCCTCGGCAGATTCGGGCCCCCAGGAGTCGGCAGAATAATTAGGGAAATTCAGGCTCTTTTTGTTTTGCCAGGTGCTTAATATCGGCATCACCAGGTCCCACGCTGCTTCCACCTGGTCGCCGCGCATAAACAGTGTCTGGTCGCCCATCATGGTATCCAGTATCAGGGTTTCATAAGCCTCGGGCGCCTGGTTGGTATAGGTGCCTTTGTAATCAAATACCATATCTACGGCATTCAGTACCATATCTATACCCGGGCGTTTGGCCTGCACCTGTAAGCGGATGCTCATTTCGGGCTGTATGCTGATGATCAGCCTGTTTTGCTGCCAGCTTTCGGTAGCCTCGGCAGGGAAGATCTGATGCGGCACATCTTTAAACTGAATCGTAATCACTGATGACGACTGGTGCATGCGCTTACCTGTACGCAGGTAAAACGGTACCCCTTGCCAGCGCCAGTTATCAATAAAGAATTTAATGGCGGCAAAGGTTTCGGTGTTTGATTGCGGGTCAACCTTGGGCTCTTCGCGGTAGCCGGGAACTTCCTGTCCCTTCATCCAGCCGCTGCCATACTGGCCCCTAACGGCCGAGTTACGCACATCCTCGGGTGTAAACCGGCGCATGGCCTTTAATACATCAACCTTGCGGTCGCGCACTTCATCTGCATTAAAGCTAACAGGGGCTTCCATCGCTACGTGGCAAAGCAGCTGCAGCAGGTGGTTCTGGATCATATCGCGCATAGCGCCCGAGCCGTCGTAATAGTCGCCGCGCTCTTCAACGCCCAGCTGTTCGGTAACCGAGATCTGTACGTGTTCGATATAATTACGGTTCCACAGCGGCTCCATAATGGAGTTGGCAAAGCGGAAGGCCATAATATTCTGTACGGTTTCTTTACCCAGATAATGGTCTATCCGGTAGATCTGGCACTCATCAAAAATACCCGATAACAGCTGGTTAAGCTCTTTGGCGGTTTCCAGATCGTGGCCGAATGGTTTTTCGATAATGATCCTCACCTTGTTCTTATCCTCGGCCAGTTTGGCTTTTGATATATTAGAGGCGATGATAGGGAAGAAGTTTGGTGCTACCGCCAGGTAAAATAATACGTTGGCTGTAGTTTTCCATTCTGCATTATGTGCGTCAATGCGTTTGCCAAACTCTTTGTAGGTTTCAGCATCAGTAGCATCAGATACCTGGTAGTGAATATTTTTTTCGAAATCGGCCCATTTTTTGGCGTCGGCTTTACCGCTGCGCGAAAACTGGTTGATATCGTTATGTAAATTCGTTCGGAACTGCTCGTCTGTTAATTTGGTGCGCCCGGTACCGATGATAGAAAACTGGTTAGGCATCCACCCGTCTAAAAACAGGTTGTACAATGCCGGGGCAATTTTACGCGAGTTTAAGTCGCCGGTACCGCCAAATATGATAAATATGGTAGGCTCTGTTTTTGTATTACTACTCATGATGATATTTTTTGATGCAAGAATTTAAGAAGCAGCAAGCAAGATTATTCTTCCTGTGTCTTGATTCTTGCATCTTGATTTCTTGTCTTTATCTATTATTTATCTTCGTTAACCGGTGCCCACTGTGTGTGGAAGGTGCCTTCTTTGCCTATTAGTTCGTATGTATGTGCGCCAAAGTAGTCGCGTTGTGCCTGTGTCAGGTTTGATGGCATCCGTTCGTTACGGAAGTTGTCAAAATATTCTAACGATGCTGCATATGCAGGGATGGCTATACCGGCATTTACTGCTGATGAAACCACTTTGCGGATCCCCGGAAGTGTGTCTTTAACCAAGCCGGCCACATCACCGTCTAATAACAAATGTTCCAGGCCTTTATCCTTACCATAAGCGCCGTAAATATTCTCCAGGAATTTAGAGCGGATGATACAACCGCCCCTCCAGATCTTGGCTATCTCGTCCAGCTTCAGGTCATACTTATACTCCGCAGATGCCAGCGACAGCATATGCATGCCTTGCGCGTAACTGATGATCATGGTGAAGTAGAAGGCCTGTTCTAAAGCGGCCAGTAATTCGTCTACGCTGCCTTCAATAGTTGGGTTGTCGTTGGTGCTGTAGATGCCGGCTGCTTTTGTGCGTAGGGCTTTGTATTTAGATAGGTCGCGCATGGCAACCGCCGTGTCTACGGTTGGGATAGGGGCCTGCAGGTCCATCGCGCTTTGCGAGGTCCATTTACCGGTACCTTTTGCACGGGCCTCGTCTTTGATATCATCTAACAGTAAATGGTCGGTTCCGGGCGTTTTAAAGGCGAAAATATCCTTTGTAATGTCTAAAAGGAACGATTGCAGGCGGCCGTTATTCCAATCGGTAAATACCTTACCAATGGCAGCACCATCCATCTTCAAACCTTTTTTCATCACCTCGTAGGTTTCGGCCAGTAGCTGCATAATACCATATTCGATACCGTTATGCACCATCTTCACAAAGTGGCCGGATGCACCTGGGCCAATGTAAGTTACACATGGTGCGCCATCAACTTTGGCAGCAATGGCTTCAAAAATAGGCTTCATTACGGCATAGGCATCTTTATCACCGCCGGGCATCATACTTGGGCCGCGGCGTGCACCTTCTTCGCCACCAGATACACCCATACCAAAGAAATGCAGGCCTTTAGCCTCCAGCTCTTCTACACGGCGGTTGGTATCTGTAAAGTGCGAATTACCGCCATCTATCAGAATATCGCCTTTATCCAAAAGCGGGGAAAGCTCTGCAATCACGCTATCTACAGGTTTGCCTGCGGGTACCAGCATCATAATAGCACGTGGCGTAGTAAGGCTTTTTATAAATTCTTTTACGTCTAAAAAACCTTTTACCTGCAAGTCGCCGCCTTCTGTGTTCAGCGAATCTACTTTGCCGGCATCTTTATCGTGCCCGGCCACGGCAAAACCATGGTCGGCCATATTTAGCAGCAGGCTGCGGCCCATTACGCCTAAGCCTATCATGCCAAAAGCATATTTATCTGTTGTTGCGCTCATGTTATTTGAGGTTTTCTTTCTTTAAATTTTCTAATATTTTCTTTGTTTCTTCAAACGAGGTATGCTGGTGCGCCTCCATACCCAATTTGTCGGCGGCAAGTGCAAACATCTTCCGATCGTCAAAGTACACGCATTCCTGCGGGGTAGCAAGGGCTATGCCCATGGCAAGTTTAAAGATGGCTGGGTCCGGTTTCCTGATCTTCACTTCACAGGATGACACAAATGCGTCAAAAACCTCATGCAGCTTAAACTTTTTTACCCGATAGTCATTCAGCTCCTTGCCCTCGTTATTGATAGCTATAATGCGGAAACCACAATCCTTTTTCCATTCCTTTAACCACTTTAACATATCAGGCAATTCTTTAGATTGCTTGAACATGAAGTTTTTAAAATCCTCGCGGGTAAAATCGCGCGGATGGTTAAAGATTACGGTGTCCAGGTATTCTTCAAGATCAACACCAGAGGCTTCGTAAACGTTAAATATAAACGTGTGCAGTTCGCTCAATTCTTTATAATCCAGCTTAAATAGCCGGGCAGCCTCTTGCCGGGATTCATGCCCCCAGCCATTGGTGAGCAATACACCGCCAATATCAAAAAATAAGACCTTTACTGATGTAGCTTCCACAACGTTATGCTTTAGCTTTTTGATCTTCGATAGCTTTCAGCAGTTTTTCGAAAGGCTTGTTAAACTTCTCGATACCTTCGTCTTCCAGGTCCTGAGTGATCTTATCCAGATCGATGCCTAAGGCTTTTAACCTGCCTAAAGTTTCGGTAGCCTGGTCTAAGCCCAGCATTAAGGTATCGGCAGCAATGCCGTGTTCGCGGAAAGCGTCGATAGTTTCTAACGGAACGGTATCAACCGTATCTGGGCCGATAAGGGCCTCTACGTATTTGGTATCTTTAAAAGCAGGGTTTTTGCTGCCGGTACTTGCCCATAGCAAACGCTGTGGTTTGGCTCCTTTTGCTTCTAAGGCCTTCCAGCGCTCGGTGCTGAATACGCGTTTGTAAATTTCGTATGCTTTTTTAGCAGATGCGATAGCTACTTCGCCAACCAGGTCATCAGCGCCTTTTTCTTGCAATAACGGGTCAACTACCACATCTATACGGCTTAAAAAGAAGCTGGCTACGGATGAAATGTGTTCGATATTATGGCCGGCAGCTAAATGATCTTCCAGGCCGGAGATATAGGCTTCGGTAACTTCTTCGTAACGCTGTAAGCCGAATAATAAAGTAACATTGATATTGATGCCCTTGGCGATAGATTCGCGGATGGCTTTTAAACCGGGTTTGGTGCCCGGAATTTTGATCATGACGTTTTTGCGGTCAACTTTTTCCCAAAGTTCTTCTGCTTGTTTGGCAGTACCTTCGGCATCTAAAGCCAAAAACGGAGATACTTCTAAACTTACATAACCATCTGCCCCAACAACTTCTTCATTATACAAATCATCAAAAATATCGCAGGCAGCCTGGATATCCTTAACGGCCAATTCAAAAAACAGGTCTTCGGTGGTAGCAGCGGTTTTGCCAAATTCGGCAATATCTGCATCATAATCAGCGCTGCTTGAAATTGCTTTCTCAAAAATTGCCGGGTTGGATGTTACCCCACGGATACCATCTTCGTCAATTAATTTTTTAAGCTTACCGCTGCTGATGATCTGACGGTCAATAAAATCAAGCCAGATGCTTTGCCCGAAATCGTGTATTTGTTTTACGTTATTTGCCATGATAAATGTATGTATGGTGGTTTTTAATTCTATTAATTATTAACTTTTTGCTGCACAAATGTGGCGTTTATAGCTTTTTGTAGTGTAATCTTAATCTCCTTATTACGTTACGTTTAAGTCAAATTCATTTAGTTATTCTCTGCTGTTATTATTTGCAGATCGTAACCAATAAAAAGGCCGCTTTCTATTACGCCGGTTATGGCTTTAATATTTTTTTCGAGGCCGTTATTCATCTCTTTAAAATAGCAATCTAAAATAAGGTTGCCATTTTCTGTTATAACCGGCCCGTCCTTGCCTTTTGCAGGCCTAAGTACAATGCTGTTGGCGCCAAGTTTTTTCAGTTCGGCCTCTACATGTAACAGTGCCTGCGCAAAAACTTCTATCGGTACCGGAAAGTTGGTCCCCAATTTTGGTACCAGTTTGCTATCATCAACAATAATATAATTCAGCGGGCTGCTGCTAATCAATAACTTCTCTTTAAACATAGCCCCGCCACGGCCTTTTATTAAACCGTTGTTGGGGTCAACCTCGTCGGCGCCGTCAAACAGCCAGTTGGGGGTGTGTTCAAAAAGTGTGGTTAAGGGAATGCCCAGCTTGCTGCAAAACATAGATATTTCTATTGACGTAGGGATAGCCAGTACATTCAAACCTTCCGTTTTTATCCTTTCGGATATAGCCAGCAACGCCATATAAACTGTAGAACCCGAGCCAACGCCAAGCACATCGCCATCCTTAACCTTTTGGGCTATTTGCTGCGCTACTTTTTGCTTGCCGGCAGGGTTGATGATCGGTGATGACCATTCCAGCGTACTGATTAAACTATCCATTTTTTGAGATATGAGATTGGAGATATGAGATATGAGACAGGAAAAAAGCATTCAGGCTAATCTCACGTCTCATATCTCACGTCTCACATCTACAATAAAGCTTTCGCTTTATTAACTACGTTATCAACCGTAAAGCCGAAGTGTTTATAAAGGTCATCTGCCGGTGCCGATTCGCCAAAGGTCGTCATGCCTAACATATCGCCTTCGTCGGTAGTGTATTTATGCCATCCCATTGGTGAGGCCATTTCTACTGCCAAACGTTTACGGCTTGCTTTAGGTAAAACGCTTTCTTTATACTCGGCACTTTGTGCTTCAAATAACTCCCATGACGGCATACTTACCACACGGGTTGAGATTCCCTCAGCCTCTAACTTAGCCTGAGCTTCCATGATCAACGCAACTTCAGAACCGGTTGCCATCAATATCAGGTCGACATCTTTACTAGCTTCCGACAGAACGTACGCACCTTTTTCCAGATCAGCGGCTTTACCATATTTATCCTGATCAAGGATAGGTAAGCCCTGGCGGGTAAATATCAATACAGTTGGGCCGCCTTTTTTCTCGATAGCTACTTTCCACGCAAATGCAGTTTCATTAGCATCAGCAGGGCGGATAACGGTAACATTAGGAATTGCACGCAGTGATGCCAGATGTTCTATCGGCTGGTGTGTGGTACCATCTTCGCCTAAGCCAATACTATCATGTGTGTAAACAAATATTGGATTTATCTTCATAATGGCTGCCAAACGTATCGGCGGGCGCATATAATCAGCAAATTGCAGGAAGGTTGCGCCAAATGGTAACAAACCTTTGGTTAAAGCCATACCATTTAAGGCCGAACCCATGGCATGCTCGCGGATCCCGAAGTGGAAATTGCGGCCGCCCCTGTTCTCTGACGTGAATGAATCAAAATCTTTTAAGTTGGTTTCTGTTGATGGGGCCAGATCTGCCGCGCCGCCAAGCAGGTTTGGCAGGCCGGCTGCAACGGCATTCAACACTTTCCCAGATGCCTGGCGGGTTGCCATTTTAGGATCAGATGCTTTAAATACCGGTAATTTATCTGACCAGCCCTGCGGTAATTCACCTTTAAATGCAGCTTCGTATTCTGCAGCTAATTCAGGGAATTTCTCTTTATACTTAGCAAAAAGTTCGTTCCATTTAGCTTCGGTTTTTTCGCCGCGTGCGCCTTTTTTGTGGTAATATTCTAAAACTTCGGCAGGTACATCAAATGATTTTTCCGGATCAAAACCAAAGAATTCCTTTACCAGTTTTATCTCATCAGGGCCAAGCGGTGAACCGTGTGAACCTGCAGTACCAGATTTATTTGGGCTACCATAAGCAATTAAGGAACGAACGCGGATCAATGACGGTTTCTGTGTTTCAGACTTAGCGTTGATCAGTGCCAGCTCTAATGCATGGGTATCATTCACATCCGGCAGGTCCTGCACATGCCATCCGTAGGCACGGAAACGTGCGCTCACATCCTCATTAAAGGCGATATCTGTGCTGCCTTCGATAGAGATATGATTATCATCATATAAATAGATGAGGTTACCTAACTGTAAGTGGCCGGCCAGCGAAGCCGCCTCAGAAGTTACGCCCTCCATCATATCGCCATCGCTTACGATGGAATAAACGTTGTAATTAAAAAGATCGAAACCCGGTTTGTTATAACGTGCAGCTAAATGTTTTTGGGCAATGGCAAAGCCAACACCATTTGCAAAACCCTGGCCAAGCGGGCCGGTGGTTACATCAACACCCGGTGCCAAACCATATTCGGGGTGGCCGGCTGTTTTGCTGTTTAACTGGCGAAATGCCTTGATATCATCTAAAGAAAGATCATAACCCGTTAAATACAAAAAGCTGTATTGTAAGATACACGCGTGGCCGGCAGAAAGGATAAACCTGTCGCGGTTTGCAAAATCGGGGTTTTTGGGGTTGTAGTTTAAAAACTTGGTCCAAAGTACGTGGCCCATTGGTGCCAAAGCCATTGCCGTGCCGGGGTGGCCCGAGTTTGCTTTTTGTACTGCATCTGCCGAAAGGATCCTTACGGTGTTTATTGCTAATTGTTCCAGCTCTTCGTTTTGTTTTTCCATTGTTGTATTTAAAAAAAGAAAGATTATTATTTGGTTGGGGTTGCCATAGCGGTGTGTGTAACGGGGTGTTTATCCTCCTGCCACAACCTTGCCCCACCCTTAATGCCGTCGGCATTGGTTACTATTTTCATGTTTTTGTCCAGCTTAAAATCAAGCAGATCAGAATTGCCGCCGCCTATATATAAATAGTCGTAATTGAATACTGTTTTTAAAATCTTAAAAACTTTACGGATACGGCGGTTCCATTTTTTTTCGCCTATCTCATCAAGCGCTTTATCGCCAATGTATTCGTCGTAATCGCGGCCTTTTGATACCGGGTGATGCGCAACTTCCAGATGTGGCAGCAGGTGGCCATCCATTAATAAAGCCGTGCCGAAGCCTGTGCCCAGGGTAATTACCATTTCCAGCCCTTTGCCGCTTACTACACCAAGCCCCTGCATATCGGCATCATTCACTACCTGGGCATCTTTACCTAAAGCATCTTCCAGCTTTTTACGAAAATTAACATCTTTCCAGTAATCGTTACCCAGGTTTGGTGCGGTTTTAACCACCCCGTTGCGTACATAGCCGGGGAACCCAACGGATACCTTATCATAAGCCGGGTAATCTTTAACCAGCGTATTAATGGCTTTTACCACGTTATCCGGATTGGCCGGATTAGGTGTGGCTATTTTTTTATAGTCCATAGTAAGGTCGCCCTTGCTGTTCAGGATAGTAGCTTTTATGCTGGAGCCACCGATGTCAATTGAAAGGATCTGTAACTTAGAAGGAGTAGTTTTCATGTAACCGGTGATAATAAGTTAAATGGATATTCAGGTTTGCGCTGTAAATATCACATTTTAAATAATAAATAGATATTATTTAGCTATTATTTAACAGCCAAATAAACAGTAAACAAATAACATAAATGTAATGCCGGTGTTATTTTAAATGCAATTACTTTTATGTAACAACCAGTTTAGGCCCCTGTGGTTTTCAGAGCAGGTTTTTTATGACATTGAGGCAACGCAAGGCGAGCTATGATAACAAAGAAAGCCGCACTATTTTTGGTGCGGCTTTCTTATGCAAACAGGTAAAGCTGTATAAACTATTTTACCCGGCTTCTTAATTCGCTTATGGGCATATTTACCATTCGGCCTATGGGTTGTTTACCACGGTAGGTAATAACCCGCATCAGCGAGGCATCAACAGGCACGGTAAGCGCGCCGGTGTATTTGGGATAAAACCTATCCGGGTACGAATTGTCAAAACTGTAGTAAATATCAAGCCCCTGCACCTCGTTGGTTAGGGTAACTTTTAATGTGCTGTCGGGGTTTAAGCCTACATTAAATATAGGGTCGTAAGCACTTGGGGCATATTTTATTTCAGCCTCGTTAAAGCGTTCAAAGTGTTTTTCTACCCGGGTAAAAAATTCATTAAAATTCTTTTTGGCGGCAGGCGACCATACGCACTCTGCCAGTGCAAAACCCCGCGGCCAGGTCATATATTCTGCCTGGCGAATGTTGTACACCTGTTCTGTCCATAAATTAGCCTGGCCGCCTTTTACCAGTTTGGCATTAACCCCTGCAGGCACGGGGTCAAATTCGTAAGTTTTATTTAAGCGCAAAGATGCGTAAACACGCGGCTCCATTACGCGGTCGCTTTGCATATAATCCAGGTAAACAAAGGTAGTCGGGCTCATCACCACTTCGTGGCCAAGTTTAGCGGCCTCAATTCCCCCTTTTACACCCCGCCAGCTCATTACAGCGGCATTCGGGCCAATGCCGCCTTCCAATATCTCGTCCCAGCCCATAAATTTTTTGCCCTTAGCTTCTACGATCTTTTCCAGCCGTTTTTCAAAATAGCTTTGTACTTCTTCCTGTGTTTTCAGGTTTTCTTTGGCCATTAAGGCTTTAACCGCATCGCTTTGTTCCCAAAAGTTTTTGGCGCACTCGTCGCCACCCATATGGATGTACGGAAACGGGAACAGCTCTGCTATTTCGCCAACTACCTTATCTAAAAACTGGTAGGTAAACTCGCCTGCCGGGTTCAGCGTATTATCTACCAAAGCCGGGTGGCCGGGTTTAGACCAGTCCATGATCTTTTCGCCCGAGCGCACTACATATTTATCGGCACCGGGCGTAGCCGACAGTTCAGGGTAGGAGGCAACGGCTGCAAGGCTATGGCCGGGCACATCAACCTCTGGTAAAATATTTACAAAACGTTCTTGGGCATATTTAACTACTTCGCGAATATCATCCTGCGTGTAAAACCCGCCATAATTACGCGGCTCGTTTGGTTTTGGGGGAATGAAATCACCAAAAGTCCCTTCTTTTTTAACATTATAAGCGCCCACGGTAGTTAGCTTAGGGAAACTTTTAATTTCTATTCTCCAGCCCTCGTCATCGGTTAAGTGCCAATGGAAAAGGTTAAGCTTATACTTTGCCATGTTATCAATATAGCTCATCACCTCTTTTTTAGTGAAAAAATGGCGCGATACATCAAACATCAGCCCTCTCCATCCAAAGCGCGGGTAATCGGTTATATCAACAATGGGTACGGCCCATTTTACATTGGCTATTACCTTACCCTCTATTTCTTTTGGTAATAACTGCAACAGGGTTTGCACACCATAATACAGGCCTGCTTCGGTATTGGCCCTAATGGTTACGCCGTTTGCTTTGGCCGATAGGTAATACCCCTCGTTACCAATTACGTTATCCGTAGTTTTGGTAAGCACCAGTTTTAGTGCAGCATTGGCAGCAACAGGTTTTATACGGATAATTTTACCCGTGGCGGTGCTGAATTTATTTTTGATGAGGTTGAGTATCGGCGTCATGCCATCCTGCGAGCCTGATTGCACAACCAATACGTTGGGCAGTGTATAGGTGCCGCTATGCTGCGTAATTTGAACGGGTTGTGGAATAATGGCAATTTTTGAATCGGCCTGGCTGTAGGCGAGCGTGGTTAAAAGGCAGGCACATACCAATAGATAAATTTTTTTCATATAGCGTAATTGAGTTTGTAATTGGGGTAACAGCATGCAATTTATAACTTTTTAAATTATATTAATAAGTATTTGTTATGAATGCCGTTTGTAAGCGGCTGTATATTAATAAGCAAATGCTGTTAGGGTTTTAATTTTTTTATTAAATTGCCTTTCATAAACCAATATTGCGCCTGCAATAATTAACCTATTATTAAAGCAAATTAAAAATCATTATGTCAACCGATCGCAGAAAGTTTTTAAAGCACCTGGGTACATCCGTTTTGCTTACATCGGCATCGCTAACCAGTTTAGCAGCTAAAGAAGAAAATGAGGTAAGGATATTGCGGGATCAAAAGCGCGTATCGCCTAATGATAAGATCCGCATAGCAACCATTGGCATGGGTATAATGGGCTTTAATGATACCAATGCCGCACTGAGTGTACCGGGGGTAGAAATGGTAGCCGCCTGCGACCTGTATAAGGGCCGGCTTGAGCGCGCCAAAGAGGTTTATGGCAAAGATCTGTTTACAACGATGGACCACCGGGCCATTCTGGAGCGTAAGGATATTGATGCGGTTATTGTGGCTACCAGCGATAACTGGCACAGCCAGATCTCTATCGATGCGATGCGTAAAGGCAAGGCCGTGTACAGCGAGAAACCGATGGTGCACAAAATAAGCCAGGGGCTGGAAGAGATCCGTGTGCAAAAGGAAACCAAGGCGGTTTTCCAGGTAGGGAGCCAGCGGGTAAGCAGTATCGCCTATCGTAAGGCTAAAGAGATGTACGAGTCGGGTGTTATCGGTAAGATCAATTCTATCGAGGCATCATTTAACCGCCAAAGCGCTTTGGGGGCCTGGCAATATACTATACCTACTGATGGGGACATACAAAATGTAGATTGGGCGCGATACCAGGCCAATGCCGATGTTAAGCACGATTTTGACCCCAATCGCTTTTTCCGCTGGCGAAATTACCGCGAATATGGTACCGGGGTTGCCGGCGACCTGTTTGTGCACCTGTTAAGCGGCATTCATTTTATAACCGGTTCCAAGGGGCCAAAAAGCATCTATTCTATTGGTGATCTGGATTATTGGAAGGATGGCCGCAATGTGCCGGATGTGATGAGCGCCGTGATACATTATGGCGAAACCAAAGAGCACCCGGCTTTTCAGGTAACCCTACGGGTAAATTTTATAAGCGGCGAGGGCGACCACGGCACTACCAGGATCGTAGGATCTGAGGGGGTGATAGACTTGGGGGGAGAAGGAGAGGCTTTTACCATTCACCAGAATAAAATGCCCCAGGCGCCGGGAATAGGAGGCTGGGATTCGCTGTTCACTTATACAGAAAGCGAACAGAAAAAATTGATGGACGATTACAATAAACGCTGGACTAAAGCCCAGCAGGAAACGCCGCAGTTTGCCCCCATAACTTATCGCGCCCCCGATGGATATAATGCCTCAAAAGACCACTTTGCTAACTTTATGGATGCAATACGTACCGGGAAACCTGTAGTAGAGGATGCGGTGTTTGGCTTTCGCGCTGCTGCGCCTGCATTAGCCTGTAACGACAGCTATTTTCAAAACAAAGTGATAAACTGGGATGCTGAAAATATGAAGATTATTGGGTAGAGACTCAGGACTGATAGATTCAGGAATCAAAACCGGATGAGTATAAAAAGAGGCCGTCTCATAAGTGGGGCAGCCTTTTTGTTATTTAATGCGATTTTGGTAACTTAAAGTCATGGGAGCGAAAGTAGTCTTTAAACCATATGACCCCGACCAATTGACATTTCT